>NZ_CM177779.1:0-2400000 GCF_058248365.1 Cellulomonas sp. McL0606
GTGAGCAGCGAACCGCGTTACGACGAGCAGCGCACCGAGGCCCGGGGTGAGCCGCGCAACGACTACGAGCGTGACGCCGACGAGCAGCGCCGGGACTCACGTGCCGACCTGTCGCTCGTGCAGGACGACAGCGGCACCGCCCCGCCCTCTCGTCGCGACACGCAGCGCAACGAACGCCCGTTCCCGAACGACGACCGGCAGTCCAACCGCAAGCAGCCCGCCGAGCCGGCCCGGCTCAACCCGAAGTACCTCTTCGAGACCTTCGTCATCGGCAGCTCCAACCGGTTCGCGCACGCAGCGGCGGTCGCGGTCGCCGAGGCGCCTGCGAAGGCGTACAACCCGCTGTTCATCTACGGCGACTCGGGTCTGGGCAAGACTCACCTGCTCCACGCGATCGGCCACTACGCGCAGAACCTCTACCCGAGCGTGCGTGTGCGCTACGTGAACTCCGAGGAGTTCACCAACGACTTCATCAACTCCATCTCGGAGGGCAAGGCCGGCGCGTTCCAGCGGCGCTACCGCGAGGTCGACGTGCTCCTCATCGACGACATCCAGTTCCTGCAGGGCAAGGAACAGACGATGGAGGAGTTCTTCCACACGTTCAACACGCTGCACAACGCGAACAAGCAGGTCGTCATCACCTCCGACCTGCCGCCCAAGCAGCTGAACGGCTTCGAGGACCGCATGCGGTCGCGGTTCGAGTGGGGCCTCATCACCGACGTGCAGCCGCCGGACCTCGAGACGCGCATCGCCATCCTGCGCAAGAAGGCGGGAAGCGAACGCCTCCAGGCTCCGCCGGACGTGCTCGAGTACATCGCGAGCAAGATCTCGACCAACATCCGTGAAGCTCGAGGGTGCGCTCATCCGTGTCACGGCGTTCGCCAACCTCAACCGGCAGCAGGTCGACCTGTCGCTGGCGGAGATCGTGCTGAAGGACCTCATAACCGACGACCAGACGACCGAGATCACCGCGACCCAGGTCATCGGCCAGACGGCGGCGTACTTCGGCCTGAGCATCGACGACCTCTGCGGCTCGAGCCGCTCTCGCGTCCTGGTCACCGCCCGGCAGATCGCGATGTACCTGTGCCGTGAGCTCACGGACCTGTCGCTGCCCAAGATCGGCCAGGCGTTCGGCGGCCGCGACCACACCACCGTCATGCACGCGAACCGCAAGATCCGCGAGCTGATGGCCGAGCGACGCTCGATCTACAACCAGGTCACCGAGCTCACGAACCGCATCAAGCAGCAGAGCCGCGGCTGACCGAGCGTTGCGTCACCCCCGTCGGTGTCCGCTCTAGCCCGAAATGTCTGCCTCTCTCCACACGGTTATCCACAGGTATCCACAGGCACCTGGGGATCCTTGTGACGAGATTCACCCGTTCGGACGAACCCGAGGCTTCGGTCCCGAACAAGGCGCTGACCTGCAGAGACACCAGGAGTCCCGCAGAACTGGCGCTGCGTACCGGTCGAAATCACCCCAATTCCGGGTGAAGTTGGTGACGCAGCCCTCGTCATCGGAGCGATTCGACCCTCGTGACACCAACCTTCATCCCGTTCCTGAAAGAACCATGGGACGAATCTCCACACCTGTGGGTACACCTGTGGACAACGGTGGACGACCCCCCGGCCGATGTGGACCACGGGTGCCCTGCCGGTGGACGCCATACGCGCCGTCCGCAGCGACGCACGGCTGTCCACCGCGTGTCCGATTCGACGCACAAGCCGCGTACACATGGCATTCGAGGTCTGACCTGCACCGACGAGCGTCGTCCACACGATGCACAGCCCCGATGACGATGACGACAACTCTCTCTGTGATGGATCCACACACCGCCAGAACGTCCCGAGCGGCCGGCGGACGACACCCGAACCACAACCGTGTCGGAGTCCGCACCGAGCGTCGGACCTAACGCGTAGTGTTCGCCTGACGCCTGTCTGCCCCGCCTCCACGAATCCCTTGTCATTCGTCAGGAGCTCCTTGCGGACGTACAGCCGGGCCCGCACGACGAGAGGTTGAGGCATGAGGTTCCGGGTCGACCGTGATGTTCTCGCGGACGCCGTCACGTGGACGGCGCGCAGCCTGCCCACCCGACCGCCGGTCCCCGTGCTTGCGGGCGTCCGGCTCGAGGCGGACACGACCGGCACCGTGCAGCTTCCTCAGCTTCGACTACGAGGTCTCGGCCCGGTCGCAGATCCCGGCGGACGTCAGCGAAGCCGGATCCGTGCTCGTGAGCGGCCGCCTGCTCGCCGAGATCTCGCGGGCGCTCCCCGACAAGCCGGTCGACGTGGTCCTCGAAGGCACCAAGGTGATCGTCACCTGCGGGGCCAGCCGGTTCACGCTCCTGACGATGCCGGTCGAGGACTACCCGAATCTTCCCGTCATGCCGCCGACCACGGGCACCGTCGACGGTGACGAGCTCACGCACGCGGTCGCGCAGGTCTCGGTGGCGGCGAGCCGCGACGACACGTTGCCGCTGCTCACGGGTGTGCGCGTCGAGATCGAGGGCGAGAAGGTCACGCTCCTGGCCACCGACCGCTACCGGCTCGCGCTGCGCGAGCTGACCTGGAAGCCGTCGTCGCCGGACATCTCGACCGTCGCGCTCGTCCGGGCCCGCACCCTGCTCGACGCCGCGAAGTCCCTGGGGAGCGCCGGCTCGGTCACCGTCGCGCTGGCCACGGGAACCGGCGTCGACATGATCGGTTTCGAGGCCGCCGGCCGCCAGACCACCAGCCTGCTCGTGGACGGCGACTACCCCGCCGTGCGCCGGCTGTTCCCGGACGAGACCCCGATCCACGCCGTCGTCGGAACGCACGCTCTTGCCGACGCCGCGAAGCGCGTGAGCCTCGTCGCCGAGCGCAACACGCCGATCCGCCTGTCGTTCAGCGAGGGCCAGGTGGTGCTCGACGCTGGTCAGGGTGACGACGCGCAGGCCTCGGAGGCCATCGAGTCCACCCTCGTCGGTGACGACATCTCGGTGGCGTTCAACCCGCAGTTCCTGCTCGACGGCCTGGGCGCGCTGAGCACACCGTTCGTGCGCCTGTCGTTCACGCACCCGAACAAGCCGGTGGAGTTCACGGGCCAGCAGACGGCCGACGGCGAGGACAACCAGGAGTACCGGTACCTCCTCGTCCCCATCCGTTTCGCCAGCTGACACCGCACGCAGCCCCGAGCTGCGGCAGGGTGAGGGCTGACGAGGTCACAAGGCGCGCCGGGCTCGACGTGCCGCGAACCGAAAGAGGCGCAATGCACATCGGTCTGGTGGGTCTGGGCAAGATGGGCGCGAACATGCGGCAGCGCATCCGTGCCGCGGGGATCGAGGTCACGGGGTACGACCGCAACCCGGACGTCACGGACGTCCCGTCGCTCGATGCACTCGTCGCGGCGCTGCCCCAGGGTGAGCGCGTGGTCTGGGTGATGGTGCCCTCGGGCGAGATCACCGACTCCGTCATCACGGCGCTGTCCCAGCAGATGTCGCCGGGCGACGTGGTCATCGACGGCGGCAACTCGTACTACCAGGACGACATCCCGCACGCGACGCTGCTCGCGTCGCGCGGCATCGGGTTCATCGACGCGGGCGTGTCCGGTGGCATCTGGGGCCTGACCAACGGCTACGGGCTCATGGTCGGCGGTGACGACGACGCCGTCTCCAAGGTCATGCCGGTCTTCGACGCGCTGCGCCCCGAGGGTCCGCGCGAAGAGGGGTTCGTGCACGCCGGTACGGTCGGTGCCGGTCACTTCTCGAAGATGGTGCACAACGGCATCGAGTACGGGCTGATGCAGGCCTACGCCGAGGGGTACGAGCTGCTCGCTGCGAAAGACCTGGTCACGGACGTGCACGGCACGATGAAGGCCTGGAAGCGCGGCACGGTCGTGCGGTCCTGGCTGCTGGATCTGCTTGTCCAGGCTCTCGAGCAGGACCCGGACCTCGCCGCGATCGACGACTGGGTCGAGGACTCGGGCGAGGGACGCTGGACGGTCGACGAGGCGATCGACCTGGCCGTCCCGGCGCCGGTGATCTCCGCGGCGTTGTTCGCGCGGTTCGCCAGCCGTCAGGGCGAGTCGCCCGCGATGAAGGCTGTCGCGGCCCTGCGTCAGCAGTTCGGCGGTCACGCGGTGAAGCCCGCGGGCTCCTGACCGGAGACGCATGTACGTCGCGCACCTGTCCCTGACCGACTTCCGCTCCTACGCGCAGGTCGAGCTCCCGCTCGACGCCGGCATCACCGCGCTCGTCGGGCCGAACGGGCAGGGCAAGACCAACCTGGTCGAGGCGCTCGGCTACGTGGCCACGTTGGGCAGCCATCGCGTGCCGACCGACGCGGCGCTCGTCAGGGCGGGTGCGTCCCGTGCGGTCGTGCGGGCGCGGGTGATCCGTGAGCGTGACGCCGGACAGCCGCGACCGACGCTCGTCGAGGTCGAGGTCACGCCGGGCAAGGCGAACCGGGCCCGGGTCAACGGCGGCTCGCCGACGCGGGCGCGCGACATCCTCGGGATCCTGCGGACGGTGCTCTTCGCACCGGAGGACCTGGCGCTGGTCAAGGGCGACCCGGACGGGCGTCGACGGTTCCTGGACGACCTGCTCGTCCAGGTCACCCCGCGGACGGCCGGGGTGCTCGCGGACTACGACCGGGTGCTCCGGCAGCGGTCGGCGCTGCTCAAGTCCGCGGGTGCCGCGACACGCAACGGTCGGGGCGGCGCCGACCTGCGGACCCTGGACGTGTGGGACGCCAAGCTCGCGCAGGCGGGGGCGCAGATCATCGTGGCGCGCCGCGCGCTGGTCCGGGCACTGGCCCCGCACGTCGAGAAGGCGTATGCGCAGGTCAGCGCAGGCCAGGGCGATGCGGTCGTCACCTACAAGGCGTCGCTCGAAGCGGCGCTGGACTCGCAGGTGGACGAGGTCGCCGGCGTCGACCTCGTCGAGGCCCAGCTGCTCGAGGCGGTCGGCCGCCTGCGGAGCAAGGAGATCGAGCGCGGCGTGTGTCTCGTCGGTCCGCACCGGGACGACCTCGTGCTCACGCTCGGCGGCCTGCCGGCCAAGGGGTACGCGAGCCACGGCGAGTCCTGGTCCTTCGCGCTCGGTCTGCGCCTGGCGTCGTACGAGCTGCTGACCAACGGCTTCGACGACGCGGGCGACTGGGGACCCGACGGCGAGCCGGTGCTGATCCTCGACGACGTGTTCGCCGAGCTGGACGCGCGTCGACGTGAGCGGCTGGCGGAGCTGGTGGCACCCGCTCGCCAGGTGCTCATCACGGCGGCGGTCGCGGGCGACGTGCCGGAGCTGCTGGCCGGGGCGCGCGTGGACGTCATGGCCGGCGAGGTGGCCCGTGTCCTCTGAGTGGGACAGGCCCCTGCGTGACCTCGTCGAGCTGACACCGGCGCGCCAGGTGGCGGCCGGCGCGCTCGCGCGCGCCAAGAAGGCGGCCGCGCAGCGTGGATATCGACCGGGCGACCCGGCCAGGCGCAGGCCGCTCGCCGACACCACGGGGTCCGCCGGGCCGGGGGCCCGCGACCCGCAGCTGATCGGTTCGACCGTCGGCGGCCTGCTCGACCAGCTGGGCGGGACCTCGGACCAGGTGGCCGGCGTGCTCAAGCACTCCTGGGCCGACCTCGTCGGACCGGAGGTGGCGGAGCACTGCGAGTACGTGTCGTTCTCGGGCGGCGCGCTGACGATGCGCGCGAGCTCGACGTCCTGGGCGACGCAGCTGAGGTTCCTCGCGCCGTCGATGCTGGGTCGCTTCGCGGCCGACCTGGGTGACGGCGTCGTCGTCGAGATCACCGTGCTCAACCCGGGCGGCCCGCGGTTCCGGACGGGTCCCAAGCGGGTGCCCGGCCGTGGCGAGCGGGACACGTTCCGCTGACGGGTGAAACCGCAGGGTCGTGAGGGGTGTGTAAAAGAGGGTCTGAGCCCGTCCACCAGGTAGACTGTGAAGGTCATTCCTGGCGCGCCTGTGCCCGGAACTCCAGCGTCATGGAGTGATCCGCCCCGAACAACCGCGGCGGGCGTCCTCCGTCGCGTGTGAGAGCTTGAGGAGTACTACCGCCCGTGGCCGAGCAGAGCACGCCCCCGTCCGGCACAGCAAGCACTGGCGGCGAGAACCGCACCAAGTCGGGCAACGGCGGGTACGACGCCTCCGCGATCACGGTGCTCGAGGGTCTCGAGGCGGTCCGCAAGCGGCCCGGCATGTACATCGGCTCGACCGGTGAGCGAGGGCTGCACCACCTGGTGTACGAGGTCGTCGACAACTCCGTCGACGAGGCGCTCGCGGGGTACTGCGACCACATCGAGGTGACGCTGCTGGCCGACGGCGGCGTGCGCACCGTCGACAACGGCCGTGGCATCCCGGTGGCGATCCACCCGACCGAGGGCCGGCCGACCGTCGAGGTCGTCATGACGATCCTGCACGCGGGAGGCAAGTTCGGCGGCGCCGGCTACGCGGTCTCCGGCGGTCTGCACGGCGTGGGCATCTCCGTGGTGAACGCGCTGTCCACGCGCGTGGAGACGGTGGTCATGCGCGACGGGTTCGTGTGGCAGCAGGACTTCTCCGACGGCGGCAAGCCGCTGGGCGAGCTGCAGCAGCGCGAGGCCACCGAGGAGACCGGCACCCAGCAGACGTTCTGGGCCGATCCGAGCATCTTCGAGACGGTCGACTACGACTTCGAGACCTTGCGGTCCCGCTTCCAGCAGATGGCGTTCCTGAACAAGGGTCTGCAGATCTCGCTCACGGACGAGCGCCCGGCGCACCTCGACACGGGCGACGAGGTTGCAGGTTCGGACGACGAGCTGGCCGAGGGCGAGCCGGCGAAGTTCCGGAACGTCACGTACAAGTACGACGGCGGCCTCGTCGACTACGTGCGGCACCTCAACAGCGCGAAGAAGGTCGAGCTGGTCCACCCGGAGATCATCGACTTCGAGTCCGAGGACACCGAGCGTCGGCTCTCGCTCGAGATCGCGCTGCAGTGGACCAACGCCTACTCCGAGTCGGTGCACACCTACGCCAACACGATCTCCACGACCGAGGGCGGCACGCACGAGGAGGGCTTCCGTGCGGCGATGACCTCGCTCATCAACCGCTACGCGCGGGACAAGGGCATCCTCAAGGAGAAGGACGAGAACCTCACGGGCGACGACATCCGCGAGGGCCTCACGGCCGTCATCTCGATCAAGCTCGGCGAGCCGCAGTTCGAGGGTCAGACGAAGACGAAGCTGGGCAACACCGAGGCCAAGACCTTCGTGCAGCGGGTCGTCAACGACCAGCTGGGCGACTGGCTCGACTCGCACCCGGTCGAGGCGCGCGACGTGATCCGCAAGTCGATCCAGGCGTCGGCCGCCCGCATGGCCGCTCGCAAGGCGCGCGAGGCGACCCGCCGCAAGGGCCTGCTGGAGTCGGGCGGCATGCCCGGCAAGCTGCGCGACTGCCAGTCCAACAGCCCGGACGAGTGCGAGGTCTTCATCGTCGAGGGCGACTCGGCCGGCGGTTCCGCGGTACGCGGCCGCAACCCGCGCACGCAGGCGATCCTGCCGATCCGCGGAAAGATCCTCAACGTCGAGCGAGCCCGTCTGGACCGCGCCCTGGGCAACCAGGAGGTGCAGGCGCTGATCACGGCCTTCGGGACGGGCATCGGCGAGGACTTCGACATCTCCAAGCTGAGGTATCACAAGATCGTGCTGATGGCCGATGCCGACGTCGACGGCCAGCACATCCGGACCCTGCTGCTCACGCTGCTGTTCCGCTACATGCCCGAGCTCATCACGCACGGGCACGTCTACATCGCGCAGCCGCCGCTGTACCGGATCAAGTGGACGAACGCCGACCACGACTACGTCTACACGGACCGTGAGCGGGACGCCGTGGTGGCCGACGGTCAGGCCGCCGGCAAGCGGCTGCCCAAGGAGAACTCGATCCAGCGGTACAAGGGTCTGGGCGAGATGGACTACTCGGGGCTGTGGGAGACCACGATGTCGCCCGAGCACCGCACGCTCCTGCAGGTCACGCTCGACGAGGCGGCCGCGGCCGACGAGATCTTCTCGGTCCTCATGGGCGAGGACGTGGAGTCCCGCCGATCGTTCATCCAGCGCAACGCGAAGGACGTCCGCTTCCTCGACATCTAGGGAAGAGCCCGTCCACAAGTCCGCACCGAACTAAGGAAACACGTTGAGCGAGACCACCAGCGACGGCATCGAGCACGGCCGCATCGAGCAGATCGACCTGCAGCTCGAGATGCAGCGCTCGTACCTCGACTACGCCATGTCCGTCATCGTCGGCCGTGCCCTGCCGGACGTCCGCGACGGACTCAAGCCGGTGCACCGCCGCGTGCTCTACGCGATGTACGACGGCGGCTACCGCCCGGACCGCCAGTTCTCCAAGTGCTCGCGCGTCGTCGGCGACGTCATGGGCAAGTACCACCCGCACGGTGACACCGCGATCTACGACGCCCTCGTCCGCCTGGTCCAGGACTGGTCGCTGCGCTACCCGCTGGTCTCGGGTCAGGGCAACTTCGGCTCCCCGGGCGATGACCCGGCGGCCGCGCCCCGGTACACCGAGTGCAAGATGGCGCCGCTGTCCATGGAGATGGTCCGCGACATCGACAAGGACACCGTCGACTTCCAGGACAACTACGACGGTCGCACGCAGGAGCCCGCCGTCCTGCCCGCGCGGTTCCCGAACCTGCTGGTCAACGGCTCGGCCGGCATCGCGGTCGGCATGGCCACGAACATCCCGCCGCACAACCTGCGCGAGGTGGCCGACGGCGTCCAGTGGTACCTGGAGCACCCGGACGCGTCCACGGAGGAGCTGCTCGCGGCCCTCCTGCAGCGGATCAAGGGCCCGGACTTCCCGACCGGCGCGACGATCCTGGGCCACAAGGGCATCGAGGAGGCGTACCGGACGGGCCGTGGATCCATCACGATGCGCGCGGTGGTCGTCGTCGAGGAGATCCAGAACCGGATCTGCCTCGTCGTCACCGAGCTGCCCTACCAGGTGAACCCCGACACGCTCGCCAAGAAGATCGCGGACCTGGTGCGCGAGAACAAGGTCACCGGGATCGCGGACATCCGCGACGAGACCAGCGGCCGCGCCGGCCAGCGCCTCGTGATCGTGCTGAAGCGTGACGCCGTCGCGAAGGTCGTGCTCAACAACCTGTACAAGCACACCCAGCTGCAGGACACGTTCGGCGCCAACATGCTCGCCCTCGTCGACGAGGTCCCGCGCACGCTGAGCATCGACGCGTTCGTCCGGCACTGGGTCTCGCACCAGCTCGAGGTCGTCGTTCGCCGGACCGCGTACAGGCTGCGCGAGGCCGAGGCCGACATCCACATCTACCGCGGCTACCTCAAGGCGCTGGACGCGCTGGATGCCGTGATCGCGCTGATCCGCCGCTCCCCCGACGCGGACGAGGCCCGCGCCGGGCTCATGGGATTCCTCGACATCGACGAATCCTCCAGGCCAACGCGATCCTCAACCTGCAGCTGCGCCGGCTCGCGGCGCTGCAGCGCCAGGAGATCCTCGAGCGGTACGCCGTGCTCGAGGCCCAGATCCTCGAGTACCAGGCGATCCTCGCGTCCGAGCAGCGTCAGCGCGACATCGTCAGCGAGGAGCTGGGCGAGATCGTCACGAAGTACGGCGACGAGCGACGCACCACGATCCTGCCCTTCGACGGCGAGGTCAGCGTCGAGGACCTCATCGCCGAGGAGGAGATGGTGGTCACCATCACCCGCGGCGGGTACGCCAAGCGGACCCGGTCGGACAACTACCGGGCCCAGCGCCGCGGCGGCAAGGGCGTGCGTGGCGCCCAGCTGCGCGAGGACGACCTGGTCGACCACTTCTTCGTCACGACGACGCACCACTGGCTGCTGTTCTTCACCAACCTCGGCCGCGTCTATCGCGCCAAGGCGTACGAGTTCCCGGAGGGCGGCCGCGACGCCAAGGGCCAGCACGTGGCCAACCTGCTGGCGTTCCAGCCCGGCGAGAAGATCGCGCAGGTGCTCGACATCCGCGACTACACCAACGTCGAATACCTCGTGCTCGCCACCCAGCGGGGTCTGGTCAAGAAGACGCGGCTCACGGAGTACGACTCCAACCGGTCCGGCGGCGTGATCGCGATCAACCTGCGCGAGGACGAGGAGGGCCGACCCGACGCTCGTCTCGGCGCGTCTCGTCGACTCCGACCAGGACCTGATCCTGGTGTCGCGCAAGGGTCAGTCGGTCCGGTTCACCGCGTCCGACGAGTCCCTGCGCCCCATGGGCCGGGCCACCTCCGGCGTGACGGGCATGAAGTTCCGCGACGACGACGAGCTCCTCGCCATGGACGTGGTGCGCGAGGACGCGTTCCTGTTCACGGTGACCGAGGGTGGGATCGCCAAGCGCACCGCGCTGACCGTCGAGAACTACCGGCAGCAGGGTCGAGGCGGTCTGGGCATCAAGGTGGCCAACCTGCCCGAGGCCAACGGTGACCTCGTCGGGGCCATCGTCGCGGACGCCGAGGACGAGGTTCTGGTCATCATGGAGCGCGGAAAGATCGTGAGATCCGCCACAGCCGAGGTGAACGCGACAGGGCGCACCACGCAGGGTGTCATCTTCGCGAAGCCCGACAACGGTGACCGGATCATCGCCGTCGCGCGCAACACGGAGCGACACCTCACAGACGATGCAGGTACCGTGGGCGGCGAGAATGCCCAGGTTTCGGACGAAGCCGGCGACACGGACCCGTCGACCGACCCCGGCCAGACCGAGACCGACTCGTCACCGGAGGACGAATGACCGATTCCACACCGCCCTCGATCCCCCCGCGCTCCCGACCGACCTCACCGACCCCCGCGGGCCGGCAGACCACGTCGTCACCCGTGCGCACCGGGACGAACGCTGCGTGGAACGGTCCGGACGACTCGTCTGCCCAGGCGCCGACCATGAGCGCCGGGTCGACCGCAGCGGCGACGGTCCCGCCGCCCACGGTGGCGCCACCGCCGTCGCGCACGCCGACCTCGGCCGGCCGAACCTCGGCCGGAACGGGGAGCGCGGGCCGGACCGCCGCCTCGACGGGGACCACCAAGACGTCCATCCGGCTGGGCGACGGGACCACGGTGCCGCCGGAGAAGGAACCCGATCAGGCGACATCACCCGCTGAGGAGTCCGAAGAGGACGTTCCGTCCCCGATGATGGTCGCAGTGGACGCCACCACGGCATGGTTCAAGAAGGCGGGAGTGGCCACCACGGCAGCCTTCTCGTCCCTGACCCGCCCCCGCTCCGAGGAACCGACCATGACAGCGACCCCGGCCACCGCCGCCCCGATGCCCGCCACGCCGCGGTCGGCTCCGCAGGCCCAGAACCCCCGCCCGACGAGCGGTCGCATCCCGACCGTCTCGCCGCACGGTGGTCCGCGTCGGGTCCGGCTCGCGATCTCCCGGATCGACCCGTGGTCGGTCATGAAGCTGTCGCTGCTGCTGTCGGTGGCCGTCGGCATCATGCTCGTGGTCGCGGTCATCGTGGTGTGGTTGACCCTCGACAAGATGCACGTGTTCGCCCAGATCGACGACCTGGTCACCCAGATCACCGGCCAGGAGAGCACGATCAACGTCAAGCAGTACGTCGAGTTCCGCCGCGTGGTCTCGGGCTCGATGCTCATCGCGGTCGTGGACGTCTTCCTGCTCACGGCCCTCGCTACGATCGGCGCGTTCCTGTACAACATCGTCGCCGCGCTGGTGGGCGGCGTGCACGTGACCATGACCGACGACTGGCTGCTGGATCCGCCGGTTTGGGTGCTGCCCTGCGCCTGGGGTAGTCTCATCCGGCATTGCACGGGCCTATAGCTCAGACGGTTAGAGCGCTTCCCTGATAAGGAAGAGGTCACAGGTTCAAGTCCTGTTAGGCCCACTCCCGACCCGTGGGGGAACCCGATGAAGAAGCTCCTGCTCCTCGTGGCGGTCGCCGCCGCCGCGTTCGTCGTCTGGCAGAAGTACACCCAGGATCGCGACGAGCGCGACCTGTGGGCCGAGGTCACCGACACGTTCGAGTGACCGCGTCGCGCCGGGGTATCGCCCCCGGGCGACACGGGGCCATGGCGCAATTGGTAGCGCACCTGCTTTGCAAGCAGGGGGTTAGGGGTTCGAGTCCCCTTGGCTCCACGATCGCGGGTCTCTGACCTGCACCGACACCCTGGACGGTTCGCCACGGGTGCACCGTGAGCACGCGGACCCACCGGAAACCCACCGGATTGACCCGCTCACGCGTCGAGCCGACGCCCTCCGAGCGCGTCCAGGACGTCCCGCAGGTCCGGCGCGAGCGACGTCCGCTCCACGTAGTGCCGTGACGTGACCGCGGTCCCCGAGTGCCCGAGTTGAGCCGCTGCGTCCGCCGTCGTGCGCTCCCGGTCGACGAGCGTCGCGACGGTGCGCCGGAACGTGTGCGGCGTGACCCACTCGAACCCCGCGGCAGCGCGAGCGTCCCGCCACGACCGCCGCAGGTTGTGCGGGTCGCGCAGCGTCCCTCTCGAGGACGGGAAGACCAGGTCCCACGCGTTCGGCGTCGCGTTGACCTGACACCGGAGAAGCGTCTCGACCGCGAACCGAGGCAGCAGCACAGTCCGGCGACCGCTGGCCGTCTTCGGGTGCTCCTGACGGATCAGACCCTCACCCGCGAGGCGGACCACGGTCCCCGTCACCGTCAAGGCCGGTGCGACCGCCCCGAGGTCGACATCCGACCACCGCAGCGCGCAGACCTCACCCACCCGTGCACCCGTAGCGAGCAAGACGTCCACGACGTCGAGAAGGTCCGGGGCGCGCTTGGGGCCGCGCTGCGACGGATCGTCCTGCCAGAGCCGCACGCCACGGCGTAGTGCGTCCAACTCCTCGAGGGTGAGCGCACGCACGTCCCGCACTGGGCGCCGGATCGGTGCCACGTCCCGGATCGGATTCGAGCGTGCGGCGTCGTGGCGCACCGCGAGCCCGAGCATCCCGGAGAGACACACGCGGGCCATGCGAGCCCGCGCTGGGCGACGCTCCGCGACCGTGCGGAGGAACCGGTCGAGAGACCGGTCGTCGCCTCACGGACCCGCAGGCGACCCACGCCCGGCACGACTACGCCGAGGACCGTCGCCCGGTACTCGTCGACCGTCTGCCGGGTCAACCGGCCAGACTCGACGACCTCCGCGAGCCACGCGTCCGCGAGTTCGGCGAGCGTCGTGTCTGGTCGGATCTCCGCAGCTGAGGGCGCGGACCGGTCCCGGAGGGCCGTGGAGAGCGCTCGTTGCGCAGCCTCACCGGACGCCCCCCACGCTTCGACGACGCGGGTTGCACCGTCGTAGTCCCGGAACCGGGCGCGTGCTCGCCATCGACCGGGGGTGACCTCCGAGCGGCTGACCTTCCCGGCGGTGCCGACCGCGAGTGGTGAACGCGCCATCCCTGGACCTCCTCGACGGGCGCCAGGTGGCGCCGATGGTCCGCGAGCGTAGCGCGCCGCGTGGACATGACACCGATTCTATGCGAACGTACGTACGAGCGGCGGGACCACGCGCGCCGCTCGCCTCCGGGCGTGGATGACCCGTGGACGCATGGCGAGGGCCGACCTCGTGTGCGTCCGTCATCCCCGAGAGGCGCACCGATGAGTGACACCGCCACTGCACCCGACCGGCTCCTGACCGTCCACGACGTCGCCGACCGCTGGCAGAAGACCCCGCAGGCTATCTATGACATGCGCGCCCGTGGACAGGGTCCCCGCGGCGTGTTCATCGGTCGATCGCTGCGCTACACGCTCGACGACGTCCGGGCGTGGGAGGCGGAGCAGACCGAGGCCGCGCCCCGCGCGAGCAGCGTCGACAGCTGATGTCCTGGCGTCTCGTCGAGGAGGTCCTCGACTACGCGCCACCCGGCCTGCCGTCGAACGCCCGTCTGCTCCTCGTCGTCCTGGCGGAGAGCGCCACCGACGACACCCGGACGTGCTGGCCCGGGATGGCAACGCTCACCCGCCGAACCGGCTTGGCAGAGCGTGGCGTCCGGCACGCCCTGCGTGTCCTCGCCGCCTACGGGATCGACCCGCGCGTCTCGATCTCGGAGGACCGGACCGGCCGTCCGGTGTTCGCTCACCACGGCAAGGCGACGACGTACAGGCTCCCGGTCCTCGCCCCCGGAAGGCGGACGGAGTTGGTCCCCTTCGAAGGAGACGAAGGCGGACGAGAGTTGCCCGCTTCCTCCGGCGAAGGCGGACAGAATCGGTCGCGAAGGCGGACAGGATCGGTCGCGAAGGCGGCCGAGATTGGTGGCCCTTCCGTAAGGAACCAGGCTGAACCAGAGGGAGGGACCCCCCGCCGCCGTCCCGACCGATGCAGCGACCACCAGCAGGACGACCAGCCCCCGCGGTGTGGCGCGTGCCGGGACGCCCGACTCAACGTCGAGGCCATCGCGCGGACGCGCGCCGAGCGCGAACGTGACGAGCGCGCTGCACGCGCCGACGCCCGATGCCCGATCCACGGCACCCGCAACGGGCAGACGTGCGGCTCCTGCCGATCCGAGTACGTGGCGGGCGACGGGTGGCCCGTCGGCACGATCCACCAGGACGCACTCTCCGGAGTCGCGTCGTGAGCCCGCGAGTCAGCCCGACCGGCGTCCCGCTCGTCGAGGACGACGACCCGACCGACCGCGGCGTCCCCGTGAGCCGTGACCGCGTCAACCCGGCAACCGCTGACCGGCTCGCAGCCATCGCCGCCTGCCGCCGGTGCGACGACCACGGGATCCGCGTCGGCTGGCACTTCCCGTGCGACCACCAGCCCGACCCCGGCCCCGACGTCGCGACCCGCGGCGCAGACGACGTCCGTGCGGCCCTCGCAGCCGCCCGGAGCCCCCGAGACACCGCGACGACCACGCCAGTCCCGCCCGCACCCCGCCACGCACCCGAGGAGCCCCACCGATGACCGCCCCCGACCCCGACTGGACCACCCGCGTCCGCCTCCGCGGCGACGACCACCCCACGACCGCGTCCGGGCACGCCGACGTCAGCCACCACCGAGGCACCGTCTACCTGACCGCCCGATCAACCGACGGCCGAGAAGCGACCTACGCACTCGCCGCCGACGACGGACTCCGCGTCGCCGAGGCCCTGATCGAGCACCTCCGCCGCGCCTTCGAGGCCGACCACCGACCCCACCTGACCCACCCCTGAAAGGACACCCGATGCCCCGACCCCTGACCGACCCCGAACGCGACCACCTGGCCGCAGCTGCGGCCGGCACGACCCCGCTCGACCGCGCCGCGCACCAGACCTGGTCGATCCACCTTGACCGCGGGTGGATCGACGAGGCCGACCGCGACACCGTCCGGGCCGCCCTCGACCCCGGCCGGAACACCCGGACCAGGTTCACCGCCGCCGCCCGGGCATCCCTGGCGCGCCGCAACTCGACCCACTAGGAGACCAACCGTGGACGCACGCACCCGCCAGAACATCACCTACGTGTTCCCGCCCGGCCTGGGCGACCTGTTCACCAACGTCGTGTTCGACGAGCACCGCCGCGACCTCGAGCACCTCGACGCCGTCGAGCAGCAGCAGAGCGCCGCCGAGGCAGACCGGCACCGCACCCACCTACGCGACCACGCCCGATGGGAGGCCGAACGCCGCGCCGCGATCCTCGACGGCCAGGCCGTGCCCGCCGAACCACTCTGGACGCCCTCCGACGCGACGAGCGTGTTCGCGCTCGAACGGGACACCGTCGTCGCACGGGTCGCCGCAACGTGGGCCGAGCACGGGGCCCGGATCCTGGCCGACGACCTCACCGAACACGAGCGGCACCTCCTGGACCTCGACGAGCAGGACCACGCGACCGAGGTCGCGCTGCGTCGGATCCGCGAGGAGCAGGAGACCACCCGGCAGCGCCTCGACCGGCTCCGCGCAACCGACGCCGAGCGACCCCAGGCGCCCGGACGGAACTTCATCGGCCCCAACCCGGCTGGCACCGTCGCAGCCCCGGACGGCATCCCGTCGATGGCACCGACGACCATTCCCCGGTGGCCCGGTCTGCGGGGTCACCGCAGATGACGACAGCGTGGGAGCGGCGTCCCGGTGAAGGTGTGCGCGCGTTCGCCGCGTTCACCCTGTACCGGGACGCCGGGCCCACGCGGAGCCTGGACGCGGTGGCCCGAGAGTGGACCAGAAGTGGGTCACGATCGCGGATTGGGGAGTGGTCGCGCCGCTGGGCATGGGTTGCCCGGGCCGGGCGGTGGGACGAGCACGTCCGGGCCGTCGAGGACGCCGCGTTCGTCGAGGAGACCCGCGCCCGGGTTCGGCGTCAGGCCGAGGGAGCCCGCGTGTTCATCGACCTGGGCGTCGACGCCGCCCGCAACCTCGACCCGGCGGACCTCAGCCCCCGCGAGGCCGTCCAGATCTTCGCCGAGGGAGTCCGGGTCGAGCGCCTCGCCCGGAACCTACCCGACCGGCACACCGGGTCCGGGACCAGCGCCGCCGCGGCCGGGTTCGACGCCAACGGCAACCCGTACGCGGCCGCAGCTGCGGGCATGACGGACGAGGAGCGCGTCGACCGGCTGACGGTGCTGCATCGCGAGATTGCCGCCCGGCTCGCCGCGCACGAAGAGGACCAGGCCCGGGCCGACGAGATCCGGGGAGCCGCCCGGCTGTGACCGTCCCGTCCGCGAGCCTCACCCCGGACGACGCCCCGCGACCCCAGCCCGGGGGCGTCACGGGGCGTCTGCCACCCGGGAGCGGCGCGCGGTCAACATCGCGAAACCGAGCGTACGTGCACCGTCCGACAGATTGCGTCGCTGCCGTGGACGCAGGCGCGGCGGGCGAATGGGCGGGAGCGATCGCCTCAACCGGGGCTGTCGTCGTAGCGCTCGTTCTCGCCTCTCGGGACGACGAGGCCCGGCGCGACCGGCGTATCGCTCGCCGCCTGTTGCACGGGCTCGCCAACGACAGAATCGTGACGTTCGAACGATGGACGGAGGGCGTCGCCGATCCGGACGGGATAAGGATCACGGAGGTATCGGTGCTCGACCACGAGTGCCGCAAGTTCCGCGCTCCGGTGGATGAGTTCGGGCGCATCAGGCGCCGTCGAGGCCTGCGCATCCTCACAGCGATCTACGGGGAGCGTGCGGTTCGCGTCGCGGAACTGTTCCCCGACGACGGGCACCGTGGCCCGGGCCCCCGCTCCGGCCTCCGCAACAACCCCAAGTTGCTCGTCGACGGCGACCCCGGTCCGCTCCGTCGCCGTGGCGCGTTCGACGTCACGAGTGACGATCACAAGCAGTTGCGCCGAGAGTTCGAGCGGCCGGCGCGTCTCTAGTGCCCGTCCCGCTACCGCACCTGCGTCAGTTGGCCGTCCAGCCCCTTCGACCAGCGGTGACCCTGCACGTCGGTGAACTCGACCGACGCGGTGAACGCGGCATACCCGACGGCCGTCGGGTTCGGCCACCGCCAGTCAGCGTTGAAGTCCGCGACGTCGAGGCCGGGGATCACCTGCCATGACCAGATCCGTACCGCCGACCAGGTCTCCTCGTACGCAGGGACCGCACCCACTGGCCTGATTGAACAGTTCAGCACGACATCCCGGATCGGCTCTGCGCCACGGTTATGCACCGCGACCTTCCGCCAGACGTTGGCGTCACCGCCTGTGTGGATGGATCCGCTGCCCGATGCTTCGACCACGCTCACGAGGCGCGCAGCCTGTTCCTTCCGGTCCTTCACCTCCTCACGGCGGGCCGCCGACTCGTTGCGGACGACGAGCAGTGAGATGAGCACGGCGGCAACGGCGCCGATCCCAGCGACGGTCTCTCCGGCGGCCTGGGTGATCTGGAGCCAGTCGGGTACGGGGCTGTGCATGTGCCGGAACGTACCGCGCCCGGAAGGCTCACAGTTGGGCGTTCCGGGCTAGATGTACTCGGCTTGCCGACGAGGGTTGCCTGGCGGGGTGTCACGACGCTCGCGGGCTCCCTCACCGCCCGGGCACCGCGTGGACTACGGAATGGGCATAGCGGCGGCGGAGTAAAGCCAGAGGTCGATCGGGGCGTTGCCAGGGCGGGTCAAGCACAGGTGCACCCGGCCGCGACCTGGCATCCGTCGCGCCGAAGCCGTCCAACTGGAGTCCCACACCACAGTACTGGCGCCGAAGCTCTTGGTACTGGCGTGGTTCGGCTCCCACGTAACGGTGGACGGAGCGAAGGTCACTTTGCCGAGTAGCTCCGCTTCGGGTTTGGCGCGGCCGGGTCTCGCCACCGCGCCGCCGATGGAGAGGAGCGGCGCTGACGCTCTCCACGTACCAGACCGGGTACTCAGAACGGTCAAGTCGCGCGGTCCACGGACGACGAGCATCGATTTCAGCGAGGGCACCACGATGATGAGGAATCCGGCAACGATGGCAACACGCACCCAGAGCGGATCGTCGCGGATTGTCAGCGAAAGCACGAGCGCCGCCAGGGCCCCAGCGCGCAGATATACGCCTGTCGCACGGCCCTTCTCGTGGCGTTCGGCATAGGCAGAGATCGCAACGGTGTTCTCAACGCTCACGAGGCATCGATCGGCATCGCGGTGCTCGCGCTTGAACGTCGCGCGATCCGTGAAGCGATCGGCGGCAACCGTCCTGCCCCAGCGCGGCTGCGCACCGGGTGAATCAGCGACTGTCGCATTGCCGTCGCGGGCATGACCCACTCACCGCTTACCCACCGGAACGAGCGCCAGAGGGCCCGAACCCGTGCGAGACCACAGGTCGGAGGAGCGAGCAGAAATAGCCTGCTACCTGCGCTCACGCGAGTCAGTACCAGACTGCGCGAATGACGACCCGACAACAGGGGGTTAGGGGTTCGAGTCCCCTTGGCTCCACCACCGCATGAGGCCGCTCGCTGAGCGAGGCCTGACGTACGACGCCGTCGGAGCGACGCGTCCGGGCCAGTGGATCTGGGCGGACCACCCCGCCGGCTTTCGCGCCCACGAGCGCACGGTGCTGCTCGGCCACGGACAGGCATGCTGGGACGACGCGTCCGCCGATGTGCTGGCGTGGGCGGTCAAGACCCGCAGCGGGTTCACGGTCGAGCCCCCGGGCGTCGCGACGGGTGCCGACCGCTGCTGGTTGGTCGCCCGCGTCGGACCGTTCAGCGTGCGCGAGCCGATCAAGGTGATCGCGGTCGTCGACCGTCCCGATCGGCGCGGACTCGCGTACGGCACGCTCGACGGGCACCCGATCTCCGGAGAGGAGGCGTTCATCGTGCGGCGCGACGCGAGCGGTGCCGTGTGGCTGGACCTCCGCTCGCTGACCGCACCTGGCCGGGCTGGTGGCGGCCCGCCTTTCCGCTGGTCCTCGTCGCGCAGCGGTTCTACCGACGCCGCTACGCCCGCGCTCTGCGAGCCTGAGCCGCTACAGGCCCAGCAGCTCGCGGACCGGTTCGACGCCCTCGAGGGTGACCTCGGGGCGGGGCTGCACGGACCAGTCCGCCCGGCTGAGCAGGAAGCGCCGGCTCTCGACGGCGACGCCCTCGCGCGCGACGACGTCGACGCCGTTCGGCAGGTAGCCGATCCGGGCGGTGACCGCCTGGGACGCCGGGTTGTCGGCGTAGGCGGCGGTCGTCGCGATCTGCGCGTCGAAGCCCTCGAACAGAAGGTGCAGCATCATCAGTCGCATCGTGGTGCCCAGGCCCTGCCCTTGGTGGCGCTGCCCGAGCCACGAACCTGTCTCCGCCGTGCGTGTGACGGGGAACGCCCTGGCGAAGGCGCCTTGGACTCCGAGCACCTCACCGTCGCGCACGAGCGCCAGCTCGATCTGCCAGTCCTCCGGGGCGACCTTGCCGCGCGCCGCCCACTGGTAGGCGAGCACCCGCCGCGTGACCTCGATCGGGCTGCCCTTCGACCACGCGCTGTTGAACGGCAGGTACGACGGGTCGTGGATGCCTTGCCCGCCGAGGACCGCGAGCGCGAGGACGAGGTCGTCGTCGAGGAACTGCAGGGTGAGATCACCGCACGTGACGCGCAGCGCCGCCATGGGCCAGACGTCGGGCAGGGAGGTCATCGCAGCAGGGTCCCGGGCGGGACCGCGGCACCGCAAGGGAAAACCGCGGGACACGAATTCCCATCTGCGGGTGTCACCCGTCGCGTCTAGGTTGGTGCGCTGTGAGCGCTCCCGTCATCTCCGCCTCCGGGCTGACCAAGCGGTTCGGGGACTTCACGGCGGTCGCCGGGATCGACTTCGAGGTGCCGGCCGGCGAGGCATTCGGCCTGCTCGGACCGAACGGGGCCGGCAAGTCCACCACCATGAGGATGATCGGCGCGGTCTCGGCGCGGACGTCGGGCGACCTGCGGGTGCTGGGCCGCGACCCGGACACGCACGGCCCCGAGATCCGCTCGCTGCTCGGCGTGGTGCCGCAGGAGGACAACCTCGACACCGAGCTGAAGGTCCGCGACAACCTCATCGTCTACGGCCGGTACTTCGGCATCCCGCGCGCGACGTGCCGGGCGCGCGCCGACGAGCTGCTGACGTTCGCGCAGCTGGAGGACAAGCGTGACGCCAAGGTCGACGACCTCTCGGGCGGCATGAAGCGGCGCCTGACCATCGCCCGGGCCCTCATCAACGAACCGCGCATCCTCATGCTCGACGAGCCGACCACGGGCCTCGACCCGCAGGCGCGGCACGTGCTCTGGGACCGGCTGTTCCGGTTGAAGGAGCGCGGCACCACCCTCGTCCTCACCACGCACTACATGGACGAGGCCGAACAGCTCTGCGACCGCCTCGTCGTCGTCGACAAGGGCCGGATCATGGCCGAGGGCAGCCCCGCGCAGCTCATCCGCGACTACTCGACGCGCGAGGTGGTCGAGCTGCGGTTCGGGTCGGACCACAACGCGTCCGCCGCGGAGCGGATGGCCGGCCTGGTCGAGCGGCTGGAGCTGCTCCCGGACCGGGTGCTCCTCTACACGGACGACGGAGAGTCGGTGCTCGAACACGTCACCCACCTGGGGCTGCGGCCGACCACCAGCCTCGTCCACCGTTCCAGCCTCGAGGACGTGTTCCTGCGGCTCACGGGACGGAGCCTGATCGAATGACCTCGATCGAGCCCGAGGCGGGAGTGCGGCCGCGCCGGTTCGGCACCTGGTACGTGGCCGAGCACCACCTGCGTGCCATGCGGGCGTACGGCTGGACGATCGTGATGACCGGGATCGGCAGCCCGGTGCTGTACCTGCTCGGCCTCGGGCTCGGCCTGGCCACGTTCCTGGACCAGCCGATCGCCGACGGCGCCGATGGCCCGGTCAGCTACCTGCTGTTCGTCGCGCCCGCGCTGCTGGCAGCGTCGGGCGTCACGGTCGCGTCCGGCGAGTTCACGTTCGCGGTCATGGCGGGCTTCCGCTGGCGCCGGACGTTCTGGGGCATGAATGCCTCGCCGGTCTCGCCGGGACAGATCGCGTCGGGCCTGATCGTGTCGGTCCTCCTCCGGATGATCTTCACGACGACCGCGTACTACCTGCTCATGGTGGCGTTCGGCGCCGTCGGGGACCCGTGGGGTGCCGCGCTGATGCCGCTCGTCGGCGTGCTGGGCGGCATGGCGTTCGGGCTGCCGCTCATGGCGTTCTCGGCGACGCTCACCCAGGACAAGGGCCAGTTCGCGCTGGTCAACCGGTTCATCTTCACGCCCATGTTCCTGTTCTCCGGCACGTTCTTCCCGCTGACCGCGCTGCCCGTGTGGCTGCAGTGGATCGGGTGGGTCTCGCCGCTGTGGAACGCCAGCGAGATCGGCCGCTCGATGTCCTACGGGTTGCCGCCGGGGTCGTGGCCGGTGGTCTGGCACTACGCGGTGCTCGTCGCCTACGTCGTCGTCGGGTGGGTGCTGGCGCACCGGTCGTTCGGTCGGAGGCTGCGCTGATGGCCGTCGAGGTGGCGGCCCGTCGCCGTGCGGGCAGCGTCGGGGCGCTCTACGCCCGCAACGCGCGGTCGGTGGTGGCACGAGGGCTGAAGGCGACCCGGAGCACCAACTGGCCGGTCATCCTCTCGGGCTTCTTCGAGCCGGTGTTCTTCCTGTTCGCCATGGGGGTCGGGCTCGGCACCTACATCGGCGACGTCACCCTGCCGTCGGGCGGGTCGGTGTCCTACGCGGCGTACATCGCCCCCGCTCTGCTGGCCGTGAGCGCGATGAACGGTGCCGTCTACGACTCCACCAACAACGTGTTCTTCCGGATGCACTTCGGCAAGCTCTACGACGCCATGCTCACCACGTCGCTGGGTCCGCTGGACGTCGCGTTCGGCGAGATCCTCACCGCCCTCCTGCGCGGCGGGGTCTACGCCGTCGGCTTCCTCACGGTCATGCAGGTGATGGGTCTGAACCTGGCGTGGTCCGCGGTGCTGGCCGTGCCCGCGGTCCTGCTCGTGGCATTCGGGTTCGCCAGCCTCGGGATGGCGGTCACCAGCTTCATGAAGACGATCCAGCAGCTGGACTGGGTCGGGTTCGTCATGCTGCCGATGTTCCTGTTCTCGGCCACGTTCTACCCGGTGACCGTGTACCCGGGCTGGCTGCAGGGGATCATCAAGGCGCTCCCGCTGTACCAGGCGGTCGAGCTGGTGCGCGGCCTGACGCTCGGGGTGCTGGACGCGCAGATGCTGCAGCACGTCACGTACTTCGTCGTCATGATCGCGCTGGGTCTGACCTTCACGACGAGGCGGCTCCGCACCCTGTTCCTCGGCTGATGGACGGCCCGGCCCGGCCGGGACCTGCGCCGTTAGGATCGAGCAGTGATCGGGATCATCGACTACCGCACCGGGAACTCCCAGAGCGTCTCCTACGCGCTCGGTCATCTCGGCGTCCCGCACAAGCTCGTCGCCAAGCCGTCGGAGTGCGACGACGTCGACAAGTACGTCCTGCCGGGCGTCGGATCCGCGGGCGTGACCATGGAGTCGCTGGCCGAGGAGGGCTGGGTGGCGCACCTGACCGAGCAGGTGGTCGGCGCGGGTGTCGGGTTCCTCGGCGTCTGCGTGGGCCTGCAGGTCCTGTTCGAGCACAGCGCCGAGGACGACCAGGAGTGCCTGGGCTGGATCAAGGGCACCGTGCACCAGTTCGACAACACCGAGGTCCGGGTCCCGCACATGGGCTGGAACACGGTCGACGTGCGCGGCGACCACCCGTTCGCGAAGTCGTTCACGCCCGGCGGCTACTACTACTTCGTCAACTCGTACTACGCGGTCCCCGCCGACCCCTCGGCGCTCGTCGGCGTGACCACCTACGGGCGGCCGTTCGCGGCCGCGGTCGCGCAGGGCAACATCATGGCGACGCAGTTCCACACGGAGAAGAGCGCGCGCGCCGGCCTGCAGGTGCTCAAGGCCTTCTGCGACCTGGGGGTGTCCGTTGCTCGCTAACCGCCTGATCGCCTGCTTCGACGTCAAGGACGGCCGCGTCACCAAGGCGCAGCAGTTCCAGGACAACATCGACGTCGGAGACCCCGCCGAGCTGGCCGACCGGCTCTACCGGGACGACGTCGACGAGATCGTCACCTACGACATCATGGCCAGCGCGCAGAAGCGGCAGATCGACCTCGACATGGTCCGCCGGATCGCGCACCGCACGTTCGTGCCGCTGACGGTCGGCGGTGGCATCCGCTCGCTCGAGGACATGCACCTCGTGCTCCGGGCCGGCGCCGAGAAGATCAGCATCGACTCGATGGCCGTCCGTAAGCCCGAGATCATCACGCAGGGCTCCAAGGAGTTCGGCCGGCAGTGCATCGTGCTGAGCATGCAGGTCAAGCGCGTCGAGAAGACGGCGTCCATCCCCAGCGGCTACGAGATCGCGATCGACGGCGCGCGCACCTTCACCGGCATGGATGCGGTCGAGTGGGCCCGTCGCGGGCAGGACCTCGGCGCCGGCGAGATCGTGGTGAACAGCATCGACCGCGACGGCACGGGCGAGGGCTACGACCTGGAGATCACCGGCATGATCACCGACGCCGTGTCCCTGCCGGTCATCGCGTCCGGGGGCGCGGGCCGGATCAGCCACGTGAGCGACGCGTTCTCGATCGGTGCCACCGGCGCCATCGTGAGCTCGATGCTCTACTCGCCGAGAGTCGAGCACAACCTCACGGTCGAGGAGATGAAGGCGCAGCTCGGCGAGCTGGGCGAGCGCGTCCGGCCGGTCCACAGCGCCTGACGGTCACCGGGCCGTCCTTGACAGCGAACGACCCCCGGGCCGACGGGTCCCCGGGGGTCGTTGCACGTTCTGAGGCCCCAAGCGTTCTCAGGCCTCGGTGGACTCCCCGGTGGACTCCTCCACCGCGGGCTTCGTCGTCCTGCGCGTGACCTTCTTGGTCGCGTCGGCGACCTTCTCCGTGAGGTCCTCGGTGGCGTCCGAGACCTTCTCGGTGAGCGTTCCGGCGGCGTCACTCACCTTGCTGGCGGCCTTGCGGGCACCAGCAACCGCGGAGCCTGCGGCCTCGCCGACGGCGTCCGCGGCGTCGGCCACGCGGCCGTGCACGTCGCTCTCGACGGGCTCCCAGGGCTCTGCCCACGGGTCGACGGTCGAGCGCGACCGGCTCCAGGCAAGCACGCCGGCGCCGATCGCGACCAGCGCCGTCACGAGCCAGAAGACCTTGGCGCCCGTGTGCCTCTTCTTCGTCCGCTCCGCCGCCGCGGCGGCGACGACGGCACTCGCGACGGTGGCCCTGTCCGCCGCCATGTCGGCGGCCTTCTCGGCGAGCTCGCCCGCCTTCGACGCGGCCTGGTGGAGCGCCTCGACGACCTTGGGCAGCACCTCGGCGACCAGCCGGTCGTGCGCGTTGTCGATGGCCGGACCGGCGGCGTCTGCCGCGGCCTCGACCTTGGGAGCGGCGGCCTTCACCGAGTCTCTGTACGCCTGCTCGAGCCGCGGCCTGAGCCACTCGATGAACGCCTCGATCCGCGGCGCCGTCCAGTCCTTGGCCTGCACCGCCGCCTCGCCCGCCTTGCCGGCCGCGACGCTCGCGGTCCCCTTGGCGTGGCTGGCGGCCTCGGCGATGGCGGCACCGAGCTCGGCTGCCTGGTCCTTGATCTTCTCGGTATCGACGTCGATGTTCGGGCGGCTCTTGGTGAAAGGCATGTCCTGCTCCCGGCTCGTCGGCTGCACTGACCTCACACTCTGCCACCGTGCGGGGCCCGGCGCAGGACCGCTGGCCTGCGCATCTGTGGTTCACAGCCGACGCCGTGGGTGTCGCGTGCCAGACTGGGCGCATGTTTGCGACCTTGCACACGACCGCCGGCGACATCCGGATCGAGCTCTACCCCAACCACGCTCCGAAGACCGTGGCCAACTTCGTGGGACTGTCCACGGGGACCCAGTCCTGGACGGACCCGACCACCGGTGAGCAGCGCACGGACCCGTTGTACGCGGGCGTCGTGTTCCACCGCGTGATCGAGGGCTTCATGATCCAGGGCGGCGACCCGTTGGGCACCGGCCGCGGTGGCCCGGGCTACAACTTCGACGACGAGATCCACCCCGAGCTGACCTTCAACGAGCCCTACCTGCTCGCCATGGCCAACGCCGGCAAGCGCCTCGACCCGGTCACCGGCAAGGTCGGTGGCACCAACGGCTCGCAGTTCTTCATCTCGGTCGGCGCCACGGAGTGGCTCAACGGCAAGCACACGATCTTCGGCAAGGTGGCCGACGACGCGAGCCGTGCCGTCGTCGACAAGATCGCGACCACGAGGGTGCGACCGGGTGACCGTCCGGTCGAGGACGTCGTCATCGAGTCCGTCGACATCGAGGACTGAGACCGCCATCAGCGAGACCTCCCCCTACGGCGCGCCGACCGCGCCGCCGGTCTGCCCGCGTCACCCCGACCGGGTGTCGTACGTGCGGTGCCAGCGGTGCGGTCGGCCGACGTGCCCCGACTGCCAGCGGCAGGCGGCGGTCGGGGTCCAGTGCGTCGACTGCGTCGCCGAGGCGGCCCGTGCGCTGCCGGCGCAGCGGACCGCGCTCGGTGGGGTGGTCCGCCCCGGGCCGCCCGTCATCACGATCACCCTGATCGCGCTCTGCGTCGCCAGCTTCATCCTGCAGCTGGTCGTACCCGACTGGACCAACCGGTGGATCTTCTCCCCGGCGATCGGCTACCACGAGCCGTGGCGGTTCCTGACGGTCGCGTTCCTGCACTCGCCCAGCAACTACCTGCACATCGTGTTCAACATGGTGGCGTTGTGGTTCGTCGGGCCGATGCTCGAGCAGACGCTGGGACGTGCCCGGTACCTGACGCTGTACCTGCTCAGTGCGGTCGGCGGCTCTGTCGGCTCGGTGCTGCTCGCCATGAACCTGCCGGCGATGGCGCAGCTGAGCGTCGGCGCGTCGGGAGCGGTGTTCGGCCTGTTCGGTGCGGCCCTGGTGGTGACCAGGAAGCTCGGTGGCGACTACCGGGGGATCATCAGCCTGATCGTCGTCAACTTCGTGATCGGGTTTGTGGCCGCGGGCATCGCCTGGCAGGCCCACCTCGGCGGACTGGTCACCGGCGCCGCGCTCGCTGCGGCCTACGCCTACGCCCCGCGGGAGCGCCGCACCCTCGTGGCGTTCGCCGCGCCCGTGGTCCTGGCGGCGGTCCTGTTCGTCGCGGCCCTGGCGAAGTACCGCTCGTTCGGCGTCTTCTTCTGACCGGTCGGCTCAAGTTACACAGCTGTAGTTATCCACAGAGTTGTGCACCCCTGGGGACGACGAAGGCGCCGCCCACCTGGGTGGACGGCGCCTTCGGACGGCAGGGAACGTCAGCGCCAGCGGGTGGTCATGCCGAACCCGGCGATGATGAACACGAACCCGATGAGCAGGTTCCACTGGTGGATGCCGGGGATCGGGTACTTGGACTGCGTCAGGTACGTGACGACGATCCAGGCGAGCCCGAGGAGCAGCAGCCCGAGCATGACCGGGAGGAACCACGGCGGGTTCACCTTGGGTCCGGACGACTTGGCGGGCGGCGGGATGTACGCCGCCTTCTTGCGCGAGCTCGACTCGGGCACGTCGGTACTCCTGTCCAACGGTGCGTGGCGTTCAGGCCACGGGGGGACCGGGCGGTACGGGCTCGGTCGGCGGGCGGGCGATCATTGGTGCGTCGGACCCCGCATCGTCACGGAGCGGCCACATCGTGACCTAGCGTAGTGGGCGCAAGGACGTGCTTGTTCTCCCTCCGTCCCGAACGCGTCCCCAGCAGGAGCCGACCGTGACCGACCACCCTCACCGGGCCCGTCGCTTCCTCACGCGCGGGACCCTGTCGGTCGCGCTCGTGCTCGCCTTGTCCGGGGCCCTCTTCGCGGCGAACGCCAAGTTCGCGCAGGGGTCGAGCGATCGCCACCCGCAGGACCTGGCTGAGCTCGCGAAGGCCGAGGAGTCGCGCGTCGAACGACTGTCCACCGAGGTCGACGACCTGCACGCGGACGTCGTCGGGCTGACCACCGAGGAGAACGCCGCGACCGGCACCGAGATCGGTGAACCGAGCCTGGGCTACCTGGTCGAGGGTGGGCTGGTCCCGGTGCAGGGTTCCGGGCTCACGGTCCGTCTCGACGACGCACCCGCCGACTCGCCCCGTCGCGACGACACGAGCCCGGACGTGCTCGTGGTCCACCAGCAGGACATCCAGGCCGTGATGAACGCGCTGTGGGCCGGGGGCGCCGAGGCCATGGAGATCATGGACCAACGGATCATCTCGACCAGTGCCATCCACTGCGCCGGGAACGTCTTGCGGCTGCACGGCCGGATCTACTCGCCGCCCTACGACATCCGCGCGATCGGTGACCCCGCCCAGCTGCGCCGCGCGCTGTCCGCGTCGACGCCCGTGCAGCTGTACGTCCGTGACTCGCAGCGTGTGGGCCTCGGCTGGTCGCTGTCCGACTCGAGCGCGTCGTCGCCGTTGAAGCTGCCTGCCTACTCCGGACCGACCGACCTGCAGTCGGCCCAGGTCCCGGCCGGCACCGAGGTGCTGCCGGGTCTCGCCGAGGCCGAGGCGCGCGAGCGGGACCAGTCGAGCCGGGCGCGCGCCAGGTCCGCGCAGGAGCTGCCGTGAGCCGTACGCGCGATGCGGTGTACGGCACGATCGGCGTGATCGGCGAGGTACTCATCACCCTCGGGGTGCTCCTGTTCGCGTTCCTCGTCTGGGGCATCTGGTGGACGGACGTCGTCGGCAACCGGGCGCAGGCACAGATCGTGGCCGAGCTGCCGTTCCGGCCGCTGCCGACCCCGACGCCGTCGGGGACCTCGAGCGCGCCCGTCGTCGCGACCCCGCGGCACGACGACCCCCCGGTGATGGTCCAGCCGCCGCACGCGACCACGTTCGCGACGATGCAGGTGCCCCGCTGGAACGGTGAGCCGGTCCGCCCGATCAGCCAGGGGACCGACCGGGCCACCGTGCTCGACGTGCTGGGGGTCGGGCACTACGACGGCACCGCGATGCCCGGCGGCGTCGGCAACTTCGCGATCGCGGGGCACCGCACCACCTTTGCCAAGCCGTTCAACCGGATCACCGAGCTGCAGGTGGGCGACCCGATCGTCGTCCGGACGACCGACAACATCTGGTACGTCTACCGCGTGACGTCGACGGAGATCGTCGCGCCGACCGACGTCGACGTCATCGCGCCGGTCCCCGGCCAGCCCGGCGCGACCCCCACCGAGCGGATGATCACGCTGACCACGTGCCACCCGATGTTCTCGGCGCGGCAGCGGTACATCGTCCACGGTGTGCTGGACTACTGGGCACCGACCTCGGACGGGACTCCCGTCGAGCTGCTGGATGGCGCATCATGAGCGGAGGGCGCTGATGTACGGATGGCTCTGGCGACACCTGCCGGGACCCGTGGTCGTGCGCGTGCTGATCCTCGCGGTCGCCGCGTTCGTCGTCCTGGCGGTCTGCTTCGCGTGGGTGTTCCCCGCGCTCTCGCCGCACATGCCCTTCAACGAGACGACCGTAGGGACCTGAGATGACGCGCATCCTCGTGATCGACAACTACGACTCGTTCGTCTACACGATCGTCGGGTACCTCAACCAGCTGGGCGCCGAGACCGTCGTCGTCCGCAACGACGCCGTGCCCGCACCGTCCGAGCGGACGGCGTTCGACGGCGTGCTCGTCTCGCCCGGACCGGGCACGCCCTCCGAGGCAGGCCAGAGCATGCAGGTGATCCGCGACTGCGCCGCGGCCGGCATCCCGATGCTCGGCGTGTGCCTGGGCCACCAGGCGCTCGGGGAGGTGTTCGGGGGGGTCGTCACGCACGCACCCGAGCTGATGCACGGCAAGACCAGCCAGATCGAGCACAAGGGCGAGGGAGTGCTGGCCGGCCTGCCCGATCCGTTCACCGCGACCCGGTACCACTCGCTGGCGGTCGTGAACGACACGGTGTCCGACGAGCTGGAGGTCACCGCGGTCGTTGCCTCGGAGAGCCGCAGCATCATCATGGGGTTGCAGCACCGGTCGCTCCCGCTCTACGGCGTGCAGTTCCACCCCGAGTCGGTGCTCACCGAGGGTGGCCACCGGCTGCTGGCCAACTGGCTCGAGATCTGTGGCGACGACCAGGCCGTCGCCCGCTCGGCGGGTCTGCACCCGCTCGTCCGTCTGTAGACCCTGTCACGACGAAGGGCCGTCCCGACGGGACGGCCCTTCGTCGCGTTGCTACGGCGTCTTGCCGGGTGCGGGGATCGTCGGACCCTTCGAGACGTGTACGTCGATCTGCTGGTCGAACGGTACCTCGGTGCCGGCGGTCGGGTCGGTGCGGAGCACCTGGTCCTTCGGCTGGTCCGAGACGTCGTCGATCCGGTTGACGTTGGTCAGGCCAGCGTTGTTCAGCGCGGCGACGGCCTGGTCGTAGGTCATTCCGGCGAGCCCGCTCGGCACGGTCGTGGTGGTCGGCGCGACGGCGATCTGCAGGTTGATGGTGCGGCCCTGCTTGACCAGCGTGCCGGGCGCCTGGTCCTGCGCGATGACCGTACCGGGGGTCTTGTCGGAGGGGACCTCCTGCGTGTTGCCGGACAGCTTCTGGGCGTTCAGGGTGTCGAGCGCCTGCTGCTTGGGCATGTTGGTCACGTCCGGGACCGCGACGTTGCCGGTGGAGACCGACAGGGTCACGGCGGTGCCGGCGGCGACGCTGGTGTCCGCCGCGGGATCGGTCTTGGTCACCTGACCCTGCGGGAATGCTGCGTTGTCGTCCTGCGTCCTGGTCGGATTCACCGAGAGCCCGGCCGCCATCAGCGCCGTGACGGCGTCCTGCTCGGACTTGCCGAGCACGTTCGGCACGGTGACGTCGCCCTTGCCGGAGGAGATCGTCGCCGTGACGGTCGAGCCCTTGTCGGCTGAGGTGCCGCCCTTCGGGCTGGTGCTGATGACGGCGCCCTGGGCCACGGTGTCGCTCGTCGCCTGGATGGGCGCGCCCCAGAGGAACCCTTGGTCCTTGACCAGGGCCTGTGCGGCGGCCTCCTGCTGCCCGGTCACGTCGGGCACCGTCACCTGCTCGGGTCCGCTGGTGCCCCTCAGCAGCAGGTAGAGGATCCCGCCGACCGCCAGGAGCGCGACGACGATGAGGACCCACAGCCAGACCTTGCTGCTGCGCGACTCCTCGAGGTCGTCGTCGGGCGTCGTCGTCAGCGTGCCGGTCGACTGCCAAGCCGTGGCCGGAGGGATGGTCTGGGTCGTCGCGACCGGGGGGGCCATCGCTGCGTGGTCTCGGCGGCCGAGGCGGCGACGAGGGCCGCAGCGGCCGCCGCGCCGACGGCAGGCGCGGTGACCACGCCTCCCCGCACGGCCGCCTCGAGGTCCGCCCGGAACTCGGCGGCCGACGAGTAGCGCGCGTCGCGCTCCTTGGCGAGGGCCTTGAGCGTGATGCGGTCGAGCGTGTCGGGCACGTCGGAGGCGAACGAGCTGGGGACCGGCGCCGCCTCGCGGACGTGCTGGTACGCCACGGCCACCGGGGAGTCGCCGATGAACGGCGGGCGGCCGGTGAGCAGCTCGAACAGCAGGCAGCCGGTGGAGTACAGGTCGGAGCGCGCGTCGACGGTCTCGCCACGGGCCTGCTCGGGCGACAGGTACTGCGCGGTGCCGATGACGGCCTGCGTCTGCGTCATGGTCGCGGCCGAGTCGGCCACCGCGCGAGCGATGCCGAAGTCCATGACCTTGACCGCACCCGTCGGCGTGAGCATGACGTTGGCGGGCTTGATGTCGCGGTGCACGATGCCCGCGTGGTGGGAGTACTCGAGGGCGGAGAGCACGCCGGCCGTGATGTCGACGGCCTCCTCGATGGGCACCGCGTGGCCGTCGCGCAGGATGTCGCGGACCGTGTGGCCCTCCACGTACTCCATGACGATGAACGGCACGTGGGCGACGACGCCGGTGGGCTCGGTGAAGACGTCCTCACCGGTGTCGTAGACCGACACGATCGCGGGGTGGTTCAGGGCCGCCGCCGACTGCGCCTCGCGGCGGAACCGGTTCTGGAAGCTCTCGGGTCGCGGGCCAGGTCGGAGCGCAGGATCTTGATGGCGACCGTGCGACCGAGCCGGGTGTCGTGGCCGATGTGCACCTCGGCCATGCCACCACGCCCGATGAGCTCGCCGACCTCGTACCGTCCGGCGAGGATCCGGGATCCGTCGTCCACCACTAGGCGTCCTCTGCTTCCGTTGATGCTGTGCCGGATGGTGCAGGCACGGCCTTGTAGTCCACGGCAGTGCCGTACGGGCCGATCATCGCATCCCCATCCCCGCCAGAAGCGTATCCGGCGGCGACCGGCCGCGGGTCGTGCTGGCCGGGCGGTGCGCCTGCGACCAGCAGCGTCGTCCCGGTGCTCGTCCCTGCGGCGGGTCCGTCGGCGTTCAGCATCGCCTTCGCGGCGAAGGCGCCGAGCAGTGCGACGAGCACGAGGATCAGGACGAGCAACGGCCAGGCCATGCGGCGGGAGGCCTGGCCGGTCGGTGGTGCGGCGTGCGATCGCCTCGGTGCCGCCGGCTCCTCGAGGCGCCGGGCGCGGCGCGGCGGGTACGACGGGGGCGGTGCCGCGGGCGCGATGGGCGTCGCGGCGGTCGCGAACGTGTCCGGCGGTCGCGTGGGCTGCTGCTCCACCAGCATGGGCACACCGGTCGGTGGGGTGCGCGGCACGAGCCGGTCCAGCATGGCCGCCAGCTCCTCGCCGGACTGCGGGCGCTGGCTCGGTTCCTTGGACAGCAGGCGGACGACGAGGTCTGCGAGCGGCTTGTCGACGCTCGGGGGCAACGGGGGCACGGGGTTGTTGACGTGCGCGACGGCGATGTCGACGGCCGTCGGGCCGGTGAACGGCCGGTGCCCGACCAGCGCCTCGTACGCGATGATCCCGAGGGAGTACAGGTCCGACAGCGGTGTCGCGGGATGTCCCACGGCCTGCTCCGGCGAGAGGTACTGCGCCGTCCCCATCACCATGCCCGTGGCGGTCATGGTGACCTGGTTGCGGGCCAGCGAGACGCCGAAGTCGGTGATCTTCACGCGCCCGCCCCGCCCCAGCAGGATGTTGCCGGGCTTCACGTCACGATGCACGACCCCGGCGATGTGGGCTGCGTGCAGCCCGCGGGCCGTCTGCGCGAGGATCGGCAGCAGCCGCCGGGTGGGCAGCACGGGCTCGCGCTCGAGCAGGTCGGACAGCGGCTCGCCGACCACCAGCTCCATGACGAGGAAGCCGGAGCCGTCCTGCTCGCCGTAGTCGAACAGCTGGGCGATGTTGGGGTGCGACAGGGACGCCGAGTTGCGCGCCTCCGTGCGGAAGCGCTCGAGGAACCCGCGGTCGCCGGCGAACTCCGAGCGCAGCACCTTGACGGCGACCGGGCGGGCGAGCGCGTCGTCGTGCGCCTCCCACACCTCACCCATGCCGCCGACCGCGATCTGCCGGACCAGCCGGTACCGCTCACCCAAGGCCACGCCCGCCGCCGTCTTCATGAGCCCAGCACCGCCTCCATGACCGCCTTGGCGATCGGTGCGGCGACGCGTCCGCCGGTGGCCTCGTTGCCGAGGCTGCCGCCGTGCTCGACCAGCACCGCGACCGCGACCCGCGGGTTGTCGGCCGGCGCGAACGCCGTGAACCAGGCGTGCGGGGGCTGGTCTGCGGTGGTCTGCGCGGTACCGGTCTTGCCGGCCACCTGGACGCCCGGGATCTGCGCCGCCGTGCCGGACCCGGACTGCACGACGCCGATCATCATCTGCGTCAACGCCGCGGCGGTGCCGGGCGAGACGGCCGTCGAGTAGAGCGTCGGCTTGGTCACGTGGACCGTGGTCAGATCGGCGGAGCGGACCGTCTGCACGACGTAGGGGGTCATGAGGCGTCCACCGTTGGCGATCCCCGCGGCCACCATCGCCATCTGCATCGGCGTGGCCTGCACGTCGCGCTGCCCGATCGCCGACTGGGCGGTCTCCGGTGCGTTCAGGTTGGCGGGGAACACGCTCTGCACGACGCTCATCGGGATGGTCAGGTTCGGGTCGTTGAACCCGAACCGCTCCGCCTGGGCCTGCAGGGCGTCGGCGCCGAGGTTGAGGCCGAGCTGCGCGAAGGCGGTGTTGCACGAGACGCGCAGGGCGTCGGCCAGCGTGATCGGGTCGCTGCCGCACCCGCCGCCGCCGAAGTTGCCGATGGTCGCACTGGTCTGCGGGAGGTCGAGCTGGTGCGGCGCGGGGAGCGTCGAGGCGGGCGTGTACTGGCCGCTCTCCAGCGCCGCCGCCGCGGTGACCAGCTTGAATGTCGAGCCCGGGGCGTACCGCTCCTTGGTGGCGTTGCTGCGCAGCGGGTTGCCCGGTGCGGCGGAGAGGGCCTGGTAGGAGGCGCTCGCGGCGGCGGTGTCGTGCGTCGCCAGCGTGTTCGGGTCGAACCCGGGCGTGCTGACCAGCGCGAGGATCTTTCCGGTGGACGGTTCGATCGCGACGACCGCGCCCTGCTGGTCGCCCAGACCCGCCACCGCGGCGGCCTGCGCGGCGGGGTTGATCGTGGTCTCGACCGCCGCGCCCTCCGGCTTGCGACCCGTGATCAGGTCCCGGATGCGCGTGAAGAACAGCTGGTCGCCCTTGCCGGTCAGCTCGGCGTTCGCGGCGTTCTCCAGCTCGGTCTTGCCGTTCACGATCGAGTAGAACCCGGTCATCGTCGAGTAGATGGACCCGTCCGTGTACTGGCGCTGGTACCCGTACGGGTCGCTGACGGGCGTCGAGAACGCGATCGCCTTGCCGCCCACGACGATCGGCCCGCGCGCGTTCCCGTACTCGCGGTAGAGGCCGCGCACGTTGCGTGGGTCGTTGTTCAGCTTGTCGGCCTGGACGTACTGGACCCACGTCGCGCTGCCGATGAGGACGAGGAACATGGCCATGACCACGGTGGCGAGCCGGCGCAGCGGAGTGTTCATCGCTGCCTGCCGATGACCTCGGTCGGCTGGTCGCCGCCGACCGTGGGCACGCCCGCGATCGGCGTGGGGACCCGCACGTCCGGCGCCGGCCGCCGGGCCTCGTCGGAGATCCGGAGCAGGAGCGCGACGATCACCCAGTTGGCGACGAGCGACGAGCCGCCGTACGCGACGAACGGCGTCACCAGGCCGGTCACGGGGATGAGGCGCGTGACGCCGCCGACGACGACGAACGTCTGCAGCGCCACGATGAACGCCAGGCCGCCGGCGAGCAGCTTGCCGAAGCCGTCGCGGACGCCGATCGCTGTGCGGAAGCCGCGCTGCGCGAGGATCAGGTAGCACATCAGGATCGCGATGAGGCCCGTGAGGCCCAGCTCCTCACCGAGCGACGCGACGATGAAGTCCGACTCCGCGAAGGGCACCAGGTCCGGGCGTCCCGTGCCCCAGCCGGTGCCGAACAGTCCACCGCTGGCCATGCCGAACAGGCCGCGGACCAGCTGGCCGGACCCGCCGTACGTCTTGTCGAACACGGCAGGGTCGAAGGCGTGGAGCCACGCGTCGAAACGTGCTCCGACGTGCGAGAACGCGCTCGCAGCGAGCCATGCGCCGACGACGAACAGGAGCAGGCCGATGACCACCCAGGAGAGCCGTTCGGTGGCGAGGTACAGCATCGCGACGAACAGGCCGAAGAACAGCAACGAGGTGCCGAGGTCGCGCTCCAGGACGAGGACCGCGACCGAGGCGCCCCAGACGATGAGGATGGGTCCGAGGTCACGTGGACGCGGCAGCTGCAGCCCGAGCACCTTCGGACCGGCCAGCGCGAGCGCGTCGCGGTGGGTGACCAGGTAGCCCGCGAAGAAGATGGCGAACGCGATCTTGGCGAACTCGGCGGGCTGGAACCCGACGCCCCCGACGCGCACCCAGATCCGGGCACCGTTGATCAGCACGCCCACACCGGGGACCAGCGGGAGCAGGATCAGCGCGAGACCGGCGACGCCCGCGGTGTAGGTGTAGCGGCGCAGGGTCCGGTGGTCGCGCAGCAGGATGAGCACCGCGGCCGCCAGAACCACGGAGATCGCGGTCCAGACGAGCTGACGGTCGGCGAACCCGTGCTCGCGCCCGCGCGCCTCGTACGCGTAGTCGATGCGGTAGATCATGGCCAGTCCGATGCCGTTGAGCGCCACCGTGATGGGCAGGATCACCGGGTCCGCGAACGGCGCCCGCCACCGCAGCACCAGGTGGATGCCGACGCCGAGCACCGCCATGCCGATGCCGTACTCGAGCACGTCGGGCGGCACCTTGTCGGTGGTCCCGATGCCGACCAGCACGTACGAGGCCAGGCCGATCGCCAGCGCGAGCACCAGCAGCCCGAGCTCGACGCCGCGACCCGGCCGCACGCGGTGCGGTTGGACGGTGGCCATCAGCTCACGAGCCCGCGTCGTCCTGGAGCATGACCACCTGCGCCCGGGCGTCCTCCAGCGAGTCCGCCTGGATCGTCTGGACCACGCGTTCGCGCAGGTAGGCCGAGCGCAGGTCGTCCACACCCGTGCCCGAGTGCTCGATGGGCGACGACAGGTCGATCGGGCCGAGGCTCTGCGGCACGCCCCGGAAGATGGTGATCTGGCCGTCGTCGACGCCCACGTAGTACTGCGTGTTGAGCCACGCGACGGTCAGCCCGATGGCTCCCAGGACGAGGACGGCGCCCGCGATCCAGGCCACCAGGACGCGCCACCGCCGACGAGGCTCCGGCTCGTCGTCCTCCTCGTCGACCTCTCCCGGCTCCTCCGGCTTGGTCAGGCTGGCGGCACGCGCTGCCGGCCCGTCGTCGGCGGCCGTGGGGTCGTTGCGTGTCAGGGCTGCGGCGCCGACCACCGAGGCGTGCGTCGTCGGGCCCTCGCCGTCCGCGACGTCGTCGAGCTCGAGGACGTCGGCCAGCACCACGGTGATGTTGTCGCCGCCGCCGGCGCGCAGCGCCAGCTGGACCAGCCGGTCGGCGCAGGAGTCGACGTCGTCGATCGTCGCCATGGTCTCTTCGATGGTCTCCGCGCTGACGAACCCCGACAGGCCGTCCGAGCACAGCAGCCAGCGGTCGCCCGGGCGCGCCTCGCGCACCGACAGGTCGGGGGCGACGTCGGGATCGAAGTCGCCGAGCACCCGCATGACCACCGAACGCTGGGGGTGGACCTCGGCCTCCTCCCGTGTGATCCGGCCGATGTCCACCAGGTGCTGCACGAACGTGTGGTCCGTGGTGACCTGCGTGAGGACCTTGTCGCGCATCAGGTAGCCGCGCGAGTCGCCCAGGTGCACCATCGCGACTTGTTGCCTGCCCGCAGGATGGCCAGCACCGTCGTGCCCATGCCCGTCAGCTCCGGGTCGGCCTCGCTGCGGTGGATGATCTCCTCGCGCGCGTCGGCCAGCGCCGCCTCGAGCTGGTCGAGGGCGTCGTCGGACCCGTGGGACTCGCCGTCCAGCGGCGCGAACGCGGCGACCGCCACCGAGGACGCGACGTCGCCGCCCGCGTGCCCGCCCATCCCGTCGGCGACCATGAGCAGGTGCGGCCCGGCGTAGGCCGAGTCCTGGTTGTTGGAGCGCACGAGCCCGACATCGGACCGTGCCGCATACCTGAGTGCGACGGTCACCGGTTACCTCTGCAGCTCGAGCACGCTCTGTCCCACGCGGACCGGTGTACCGGTCGGCAGCGGGGTGGGGGCCTCGACGCGTTGGTCCGCCACGAATGTCCCGTTCGTCGATCCGAGGTCCTCGACGAACCACTGGCCACCCTGCGGATAGATCCGTGCGTGCCGCGACGACGAGTAGTCGTCGTCGAGGACGAGCGTGCAGCTGGGAGCGCGACCGAGCAGGACCGCCGACGACCCGAGCGGGATGATCGTGCCACGAAGGGGACCCTCGGTGACGACGAGGCGGCTGGGTCCGGCCGACCTGGTCTGTCGCGGTGGGGCTGGGGTCGGATGGGCGACGGCCGCCCCGGCGAGCTGCGGCGCCTTGTTCTTGCGCCGACGGTCCGTGATGCGCGTGCCGTACAGGTCGCGTCGCAGCACGGCGATCGAGGTGAGCACGAGAACCCAGAGCAGGGCCAGGTAACCCAGCCGTAGCAGGGTGATCGTCAGCTCACTCATGCGCCGACGTCACTCGTCCGGGTCCGGCTCGCCGCCTGTCCAGAACAGGATCCGGGTGCGCCCGATGGTCAGCGTGTTGCCGTCCAGCAGCGTCGCAGCCGGTACCTGGTGGCCCTCGACGAAGAGCCCGTTGGTGGAGCCCATGTCGCTCGCGATGACGCCGTCCGGCGTCACCTTGATCTCGAGGTGGCGCCGGGAGACGCCGGGGTCGTCGACGATGATGTCCGCCTCCGACCCGCGCCCGATGACCGTGACCGGCCCGGTGAGGATGTAGCGCTGACCGTCGATGTCCACCAGCGGGTGGCGTGCGCTCGGCGTCGCGGTCGCCGCGGCGGGTGCCACCGCTCCGCGCACCGTCGCGCTGATCACCCGGAAGCGGCCGGCCTCCAGTTCGGTGTCCTCGCTGAACCGCACCGTGACCGGCCCGACGAACGCGAACCGCTGACTGGCCGCGTAGTCCGTGACGTTCGCCGCGAACTCGTCGGCGAGCGCCTCGGCGCCCCACGACTCGACCTGGTCGTAGTCCGCGGTGGCGAGCTCCAGCGTGAACTCGTTCGGCACGACGGTGCGGTCGCGGCCGACGACGGCGGCCCGGTCGTCCACCTCGCGGCGCAGCGCGCTGGAGAGGTCGAGCGGCTTGAGCTCGCTCTTGAAGGCCTTGGCGAACGCGTTGTTGACCACCCGCTCCACGCCGTTCTCGAACCTGTCGAGGATGCCCACGCCCACCTCCTTCTCGACTCGTTGCCGCTGACCTGCGCACGGCTGTGCCGTGCTGGTCAGTCGATGGTATCCGGGCCGCGAGCGTCCGGACCCGGATGTCGGCGAGTCCCGCGCGGCGCCTGGGCGGTACACCCGATCGGGTGCAGCGGGCCGCCCGCGCCGAGGACGCCTGCACCACGCCCTCGGAGCGTGGCGCACCGTCCTCCACGGTCGTTCGTGCGCTCTCGGCGGTGTTCGGGAGGCCTGCGTCACCGTGCTAATGTTCTCCGGCGCGCGCGAGTGGCGGAACGGCAGACGCGCTGGCTTCAGGTGCCAGTGTCCGAAAGGGCGTGGGGGTTCAAATCCCCCCTCGCGCACAGTGGGGTCTCGGGACGACCAAGGCCCAGCAGTCCGGTCAACTCCCGGCAGGATCTGATCCTGCCGGGAGTTTCTGCGTCCGGAACCGGCTGAGCGGTCAGAGCGGGCGGGGCCGGTAAGCCTCCAGGAGGCGCTCGGTGAGGGCCTCGAACTGGGGGTCGATCGTCCGGCGGGCGGGGTCGGCATCGTGCCAGGCGACGATCTCGCGGGCGCCCTGCGCAAAGGGGATGCGGGGCGAGAACTGAGGGACCAACCGCCGGATCTTCGTGTTGTCGAAGATCATCGTGTGCGCCTTGTCGCCGATGATCCCTGCGCCGAGCTGCAGGGTCGGCGGCGGCGACCGCGTCGGACGCGACGTGTACGAGCCGCGGCTCGTCCACGCCGGCGGCCCGAGCCATCGCGAGGTAGATCTGGTCCCACGTCGGCGCCTCGTCACCGGTGATGTGGAACGCCTCGCCGATCGCCTCCTCGCGGCCCAGCAGCCCCACGATCCCGACGGCGACGTCCGCGCTGTGGGTGATGGTCCATCGTGAGGTTCCGTCGCCCGGGACGACGACCTCGAGGCCGCGGCGCATCCGGTCGATCACCGTCCAGCCGCCATCCATCGGGATGAGTGTGGCGTCGTAGGTGTGCGAAGGGCGCACGATCGTCATCGGCAGACCGGTGTCGCGGTACGCGCGGACGAGGAGGTCCTCGCAGGCGATCTTGTTCCGCGAGTACTCCCAGAACGGGTTGCGCAGCGGCGTCGACTCGACGACGGGGAGATGGGTCGGCGGCGTCTGGTAGGCAGACGCGGAGCTGATGAACACGTACTGACCGGTGCGGCCGGTGAACAGGTCGAGGTCCGTCTGCACGTGCTCGGGCGTGAACGCCATGAACTCCACGACCGCGTCGAACTCGAGGTCACCCACCGCGGAGCGCACGGACTCCGGGTCGCGCACGTCGGCGTGCAGCACGCGGGCACCGTCGGGCACCGGGCGTGTCGCGGACTGCCCGCGGTTGAGCAGGGTGAGCTCGACCCCCTCCGCGACCGCCCGCCGGGCCGCCTCGGTGCTGATGATGCCGGTCCCGCCGATGAAGAGTGCGCTCAGTGCCATGCGTCGCAGGATACGGAGCAGCCGACGCCCCCGCCGATCAGCGGGGTCCTCGGGGGTCGACGCCACCGCGCACGGAAGCCACGCGGCTCGACGGTCGCGTCACTCTGGTGTGCTGGTCGGATCCCGGCGGTGGGCGAGCCGTCGGTCGTCCTGAGCGCCACGTCTCCTGGCGGCACGGCGACGACGTCACGACCCGGGTCACGAGGGCTCGAACGTGTGCTCCCACAGCGTCGTGCCGTCCGCGTTCACGAACAGGAAGTGGATCTTCGGGTGCGCGATGCCGATCCGCTTCATCGACGGGAAGTCCTTCGAGTCGCAGATGGCCTGGAACTTCACCAGCTGCGTGTCGAGGTACGCCGGTGCGGCAGTCGCGGACGCCTCCTGCGCGAATATGAACTCGTACTCCATCGTGTCCGGCGGCAACGCGTGGACCTGGATGTCCGAGTACACACCGGGTGCCGCATTCATCGCCTCGGCCTTGTACGACTGGGCGTACCCCACGGCCCTCTCAAGAGCTGTGCTCGGGTCGCCCGCGCACCCACAGTCGTCGTCGGACTTCGTCAGCGCGACCGGGTTCGGGACCGCGACCGGGGTCATCCCCGGCATCGGTGGACCCGCAACGGGCGCCGGCTGCGGTGCGCACCCGCTCACCCACACCAGACCGGCCGTCAACGCGACCGCGAGCACAACACGCCTGACCCCCATGCCCGATCCATCGGCGCGCGCGCCCGCGAAGTTGAGCAGCGACCGTGTGGGCGACGCCCTCCGTGCACGGATCCCCGAAGGGACGGTGGCCCTCGTCATGTGCCTCCGTCGATCGGCACGCTTCGACGGGGCCTGGCTCAGTGCATCACCCAGGTCCACGAGCCGCGCTCGCCGAACGTCACCACGACGTCGCGCTCGGACCCTCCGGGGAGACGCGCGACGCAGCTGATGACGCTCCCGGCGGCGGTCGACGTCGACGACGGGCACTCGACGGTCACACCGGGAGCCGTCGACTCCAGGCCGGCGGTGATGTTCTGCTCCACGGCCGCGCTGTCGTAGCGCCGATGATCGGACCCGCTGCTGCCGAGGACGGCGGCAAGGACCACGAGGCCGAGGACCGTCCCGACGATGGACGTCCCGAGCCCCCACTGTGCCTTCGCGCGGCCGTCGGGCGGCAGTCCCCTGGCCTGGAGCGACCTGGCGTGCGCCAGGCCGAATGCAGAGAGGGCGATCCCGATGATGCCCATGACGCCCATGAGCGGCGCCAGGAAGACCGACAGGATCCCGAAGGTCAGACCGGCCGTGGCCGTGGTGTTCGGGGCGGCGGCGGGGGGCGACCCGAACGCCATCGGGTACCCGGCGTACGGCTGGGGACCAGCGACGGTCTCCACCGGGGTGCTGTGCCCGGTCCAGCCCGTCCCGTCGAACCAGCGCCGCCTCCTCGAGTCGTGCGGGTCCGGGTACCAGCCGGGCATGGCCATGCAGGCTCCTTCGTCGCGACGCCGCCGATGTGTGACGACCTCGGCATGTACGGGCGCCTTCTTGAGGAGCCAGTCCGATCTCGGGCTCGTGACCGGCGCGGCTCGCGGGTACCGTGCGAGGGCGGCTGCGCACACCGGCGTGCGCGCCCGGTGCGCGAGGAGCTGCTCGTGGTCGTCCAGAGTCCGTACCCCGACATCGACATCCCCGACGAGTCGGTCTTCGACTACGTGCTCGGGTCGCTCACCCCGGACGAGCTGGCGACGGTCGCGGTGCTCGACGGGGAGCGCATGGTCACCTACGGCGAGCTGGTCGGGCAGGTGCTGGGCGTGGCGGGCGCCCTCGCGGCCCGGGGCGTGATCCCGGGTGACGTCGTCGCGCTGCACGCGCCAAACTCCGCGGCGTTCGTCGCTCTGTTCCACGGCATCCTGCGGGCCGGCGCCACCGTCACCACGGTGAACTCCCTGTACACGGCCGACGACATCGCGCGGCAGCTGGCCGACTCGGGTGCGGTGTTCGTCGTGACCGCGTCGGTGCTCCGGGAGCCGATGCTCGCCGCGGCCCGGGCCGCGGGCATCGCCGACGGCAGGATCGTGGTGGCCGACGGCGCCGACGGGTTCACGTCGTTCGCGGACCTGCTCGCCGAGCGGCACAGTGCGCCGGACGTGCACCTCGACCCGGCGACGCACCTCGCGGTCCTGCCGTACTCCTCGGGGACGACCGGCAGGGCCAAGGGCGTGATGCTCACGCACCGCAACCTCGTCGCCAACGTCGCGCAGTCGCGGCGGCTGATCGTCCTGACGCCCGACGACGTCGTCGCCGCCGTCCTGCCGTTCTTCCACATCTACGGGATGACCGTGCTGCTCAACCTGTCGCTGCGCCAGCGCGCGCGGCTGGTGACGCTGCCGCGGTTCGACCTGGCGCAGTTCCTCGGCACGATCCAGAGCCGGCGCTGCACCTACCTCTTCATCGCGCCGCCGATCGCGCTGGCGCTCGCGCGGCACCCCATGGTCGCCGAGCACGACCTGTCGAGCGTGCACACGATCCTGTCGGGGGCGGCTCCCTTGGACGGCGCCCTGGCGGACGCCGTGCACGACCGGCTCGGCTGCCGGGTGGTGCAGGGCTACGGGATGACCGAGATGAGCCCCGTCTCGCACGCGGTCCCGGCCGACCGCGACGACCTGCCGCGCGGATCGATCGGCGTGCTCGTGCCCAACATGGTCGCCCGGTTGATCGACCCCGCCGACGGGCACGACATCGCGGTGCCGGCGGAGGGCATGAGCGAGCCGGGTGGCTCTGTGGTGCCAGGGCCCGAACGTGATGGTCGGGTACCTGGGCGACGAGGCCGCGACCGCGGCGACGCTCGACGACGAGGGCTTCCTGCACACCGGCGACATCGTGACCATCGATGCGTCCGGCGGCTTCTACGTGGTCGACCGGCTCAAGGAGACTGATTAAGTACCACGGCTACCAGGTCCCGCCGGCCGAGCTCGAGGCGCTGCTTCTCACCCATCCGGCCGTGCAGGATGCCGCCGTGATCGGCGTGGCCGACGCCGACGGGCAGGAGACGCCCAAGGCGTTCGTCGTGAAGGCCGGCGAGCTCGACCCGGACGACCTCATGGCGTGGGTGGCGCACAGGGTGGCGCCGCACAAGAAGATCCGGCAGGTGGCGTTCGTCGACGCCATCCCGAAGTCGTCGTCGGGAAAGATCCTCCGCAAGGACCTGCGCGCCTGATCGGTCAGTGGGAGTTCGCCGGGTCGCACCCGCTGCGAGGACCCCCTCCGTCCGACAAAACCGCAGGTGCTGACCCCTTTTCAGCGCCCCCCGCACCTCGGTACGGTCGGCCCACGCCGTTCGGGGCTCCCCGCGCCGGCAGCCGCGGCGGCGCGTGTCGTCCGCGGACGAGTCGCCGAGAGGGGCGAGGCGTGGCTGCACCGCAGAAGGTCGTCGTACGCCGACTGTCCGCAACGGTCGTTGCGGCGCTGACCGTGCTCCTTCTGGCGTCGTGCACCGGTGGTGACGGGCTGGACCGGCCGAGCCCGACGCGGACGCTGCCGAGCCCCACGTTCACGATCCCGGCCCGCCCGACGCCGACGCCGACCGTGCCGGCACTCCCGACCCCGACCCAGCTGCCGGCGCCGGTCCCCACCCAGGAGCCGGTGCCCACGCAGGCGCCCGAGCCGCAGCCGACCGAGGCGCCCGTGCCGGTGCCCACCGAGACGGCCGTCGTCCCTGCGCCGGAACCGACACCGACACCGACACCGACACCAACACCAACCCCTACACCGACCGCCACGCCGGCGCCCTCCCCGTCCGCGACCGCGGACGACACCACCGAGGCGGACCCGAGCGGCACGCCCGCGTGGGTCTGGTGGCTGCTCGGCCTGGTCGTCGTCGGCCTCGGCGTCGGGATCCCGCTGATCGTCCGCGCGCGCCGGCAGGAGCCGCCGACCGAGCCCTGATCGGTACGCTGATCGTCGCCAACCGACTCGTGAGAGGAACGTCATGGCCAACGTGGCCCTGCGGTGCACAGACCCGGCCTGCGCCGCGGAGGGGAAGGTCCAGACGACCCGGACCTGCGCGGTCTGCGGCAAGCCGACGTCCTGGTCCGTGCTGCGCGTCCCGCCGAAAGGGCAACCCGGGCCGATCGGTCCGATCTACACCACGCCCATGCCCCTGAAGCACAAGACCCGGCCGGTCGCCCGACCCGCGGGCGTCGGGACCCGCACGTGCACGAACCCGGAGTGCGCTCGGTACCGGCTGGCTCAGGACGACCCGTTCTGCGGCGCCTGCGGGAACCCGACGGTGGCCGCCAAGACGGTGTAGCGCGTTCGGACGGCGGGATCTCCGCGCCGTCGAGGAGGCGGGCGCGGCATCCCGAAACCTAGGAGTCGACCGACTCGGGTACCGTCCCGCCTGTGACCAAGAGCCGCTGGATCGTCCTGATCGCGATCCTTCTCGTCCTCCTCGTGGTCGGGCTCGCCCTGACCATCCCGAACGGCAACTACACCGCGGCGGGGCTGCTGATCGTGGCGTTCGTCGTCGGGCCGGCCGTCCTCGTCATGACGAGCCAGGGCATCGAGCGCGCCAACCGCAAGCGGGCGCGGGCGCTCACCGCGACGCACCCTGGCTGGTCGTTCGTCGCCTGCGTGACCGGCCCGACCCAGGAGCCGCTGCTCAAGGCGGCCGGCGAGCGGACCACCAACGGCGTCGCCGCGACGCTCGCCTACGGCCCGGGCGGCATCGAGATCTGGGCCGGCAAGACGTCGGGGACCAAGGTGTTCGCGTCCCCCTGGTCCGAGGTCACGGGTGTGACCTCGACCGACGACGTCCGGACGTGGCAGAAGCGGACCGTCACGGGCCTGCGGATCACGCTCGCCAAAGGCCCGGCCCAGGACGTCGCCGTGCTGGTCAAGGCGCCGCAGGTGCCCGCACTCGCGGAGAGTATCCGGACCGCCCGCCCGGTATGAGCGCCGCCCGCGGACCGCAGGTGCTGACGGTCGACGAGCTGATGCGGACGTTCCTCGCCGCCCCAGCACGTCACGGGCGGATCTGGCCGATCCCCGCCGACGCCCGCTCGAACGCTGAGCGCCCGGGGGCCCGGGGGCCCTCCAGCCCGGAGCACGCGACGGGTCGCGTGACGTTTGCCGAGCGATGCGGGGACAGCACGGCTAGGCGACGACACCCGGTCGACCTGCCCGTCACCGTCGGGCAAATGCATTAATTAATATCGAGCGGGAAATGGATGTCTGACGGCGGCGCCATTTCAACGCCGCGTGTTTCCGGGCCTCAGGATCGGACGCCCGGCGGGCGAGCTGTGACGCGATGGGCGTCGGCAGTGCTTGTGCTGACGTCGTCACTGCCACGAGAATCGCTGGTTGCGGCGGATGGCGAGCCGGCGCACGGCCGGCCATGGCGAGCCACGACGATCTGTCCTGTCCGCCAGCAAGGACCCATTTGTCGCATTCGCAGTCCCAATTGTCCAGATGCCTCTGACAAGAGTGACATTGGTCATAACTGGCGTGGCGTCTGAGGCTTGCACTGGATTAGAAATCCGCGCATGGTAGTGCCGCCTCCGACCGATCGGAGGGCTAGCAGCTTCGTGTCGGCCCCGCGTGGCCCAACGACCGCGTGGAGTGTCTGAATGTTCGTCTTCATCCTGCAGATCCGAGAGATGTTCTCCGGGCACTTTCAGATCTATCTCTTTGCTGTGTTCTCGTCGTTGGTGTGGGCGTTGTGGTTGCTCAAGGTGGTGCTGAGTCGTCGGTATCGTCCGGTCACCGAGCCGTACGAGGTCACGACGAGTGTGGTCGTGCCGGTGGTGGATGAGCCGTTGGACCTGTTCCGGGAGGTCTTGGAGCGGATCGTCGCGCAGCGTCCCGATGAGGTGATCGTGGTGATCAACGGTGCCGCGAATCCTGGGCTCGAGCGGGTGTCCGATGATTTCGCGCCCCTGGTCCGCTGGGTGCACACCCCGATCCCGGGCAAGCGCAACGCGGTGATGATCGGCACCGGGATGTCCGTGGGTGAGGTCACGGTGCTCGTCGACTCGGACACGATCTGGACCGAGGGGACGCTGCCCGAGCTGGTCAAGCCGTTCGCGAACCCGGCGGTCGGTGGCGTGACCACCAGGCAGCGGATCTTGGATCCGACTCGGTCGTGGATCACCCGGTGGGCCGACTGGCTGGAGAACACCCGGGCGTTGTACTCGATGCCCGCGCAGTCCTCCCTGGGGCAGATCGGATGCCTGCCGGGGCGCACGATCGCGTTCCGGCGACGGATCCTCATGCAGGTGATGGACGCGTTCATGACGGAGAAGTTCCTCGGGGTGTTCCTGGAGGTCTCCGACGACCGGACGCTGACCAACCTCACCCTCAAGGCCGGGTACAAGACGGTCTACCAGTACTCGAGCCTGGTCTACACCGACGCCCCGCTGCAGGTGAAGAAGCTGGCAAAGCAGCAGCTGCGCTGGGCGCGGGGAAGCCAGTACAACACCCTGCGGATGCTGCCGTGGATGGCCGGGCACGCCCCGGTGCTGGGCATCTTCTTCGCCACCGACATCTTGCTGCCGTTCCTGCTCCTCGGCACGATCCTGGGCTGGATCTACCGGTCGGTCACGAACACCGGCACGAACCTGTACGAGGCCGCGCTGTCCACGTACACGGGCCTGACGGGGTGGTTCTGGGTGGTCGCGCTGATGATCGTCTCGTCGGTGCTGTCGATGACGATCCGGCAGATCCGCCACCTGCAGGAGAAGCCCTCGGACTTCTGGCGACTGCCCGTGTTCATCATCGTGTCCACGTTCTTCCTCATGCCGATCCGGATCTTCGGGTTCCTGCGCATGGCCCACGTCGCCGGCTGGGGCACCCGGTCGGGCGCCTACGTCGGCGGTCCCGAGAACGACGACCTGATGGCCGAGCTCGAAGCCACCGAGCACCTGGCGCCCATCGACCTCGTCGACCGGGTGCCGGCCGACGGTCACGCCGTCCAGACGAAGGTCCAGCGGCGCCGCGCGACCGAACGCACCGCGAAGCCGGCTCCGGCACGGCGCCGCCTGAACCCGCTGGCCGCCGTGCCCTACGGCATCGCGCTCGCCCTACTTGCCCTGGAGGCGCTCGCTTATGTCTAGGAACATCCTCAACACCACGCCCCGCGCCCGTCTCGCGGCCGTTGTGGTCACCCTCGCCCTGCTGGCGGTCTCCGCCGTCGTCTGGCTGTCCCCGTCCACGGCTGACGCGAGCGCGCAAGGCGCCCCGAGCGCGCAGGAGGTGGCTCTCAGGCAGGAGAACGCCGACCTCACGGCAGCGCTGGCCGGCCAGACCGAGAAGCTCGACAACCTCACCCGGTCGCAGGCCAAGGCGGACGCCGAGCGTGCCGCGGGCGTGGTCACCGGCGAGCAGAAGGCGGCAGCCGAGCGCGCGCTGGCGGCGGCGAGCGGCGAGCAGAAGTCGGCCGCGCAGCGCGCTGCTGCGGACGCCAAGGCCCGACAGAAGGCCGAGCAGGAGCGGGCGGCGGCGGCCGCTCGTGGCAAGGCGAAGGGGGACGCCGAGCGGAAGGCGGCCGCAGCCGTCGGCGAGGCAGCGGCAACCAAGGCACGCGCCACCGCCGCCGAGCAGGCGTTGGCGAAGCGCCAGGCTGCTGCGGCGGCTGCGGCCGCCGCCGCGACGGCGACGAAGCCCGCTGCTGCACCCCCGGCCGCGCCGAAGGCGCCGCCGTTGTCCGAGCTGCTCGCGCCCAGCACCCGGCAGTTCGGGCTGTACACGCCGCAGTCACCGTTCAACTGGGCTGAGTTCGACAGCGTGGCCGCGACGGTGGGCGTGAAGCCCACGATCGCCGGATACTTCCAGGGCTGGGACGGTCCGTTCCGCGCCGACGCCGTCACGCGCGCCTGGCAGCACGGCACGCTCCCGCTGCTCACCTGGGAGTCCCAACCGCTCAAGGCCTCGAACAACACGACGACCAACCCGGACTATTCGCTGCCCAGGATCATCGGTGGCACCTACGACGACTACCTGCACCAGTACGCGAGGGACATCGTCAGCCTCGGCCTGCCGCTCGCGATCCGGCTCGATCACGAGATGAACGGCGACTGGTACCCGTGGGGCGAGCGCACCTATGCCGGCTCCTCGCTCAACGGCAACGGCGCGGGCGACTACGTGAAGATGTGGCGCCACGTGCACGACATCTTCCAGGCCGAGGGAGCCAACCAGTACGTCGTCTGGGTGTGGGCGCCGAACATCATCAACAGGTTGTCGAGCTGGGCCAGGAACACGAACGCCTACATGAAGAGCCTCTACCCCGGTGACGAGTACGTGGACTGGGTAGGCCTGTCCGGCTACTACCGGCCGCCGTACGCAGCGTCGCAGGTTCCGACCTTCTCCTACACCTTCGACAAGCTCGCTGAAGCAGCTCCTCCGTTCGATCACGTCGAAACCGATCCTGCTCGCCGAGATCGGGGCCTCGGAGGTGGGTGGTCAGAAGGCAGCCTGGGTGACCGACCTGTTCGCCGGGCTCGCCCGGCCCGAGAACGCGGACATCATCGGGTTCGCCTGGTTCCACAACACGGTCACCACGAGCACCGGCACACCCGTGACCAATGACTGGCGCATCACGTCGACCGGCGCCGCGACGCAAGCATTCGTCGACGGCATCCACAACCCGGCGGCGGGATACGTTGCCGCGCCGACCCCCACAACCCCCACCCAGGAGCCGTGATGACGACGACCCGTGGCGAGATCGCCGCAAGCGACACGTCCGTCCGCAGCCCGTTCGACCCCGATGCTCCGATGCCGCGGGTCGCGGTCCTGGGTACCGGGTACCTCGGTGCGACGCACGCGGTCGCGATGGCCCAGCTCGGCATGGAGGTCGTGGGTGTAGACACGGACCCGCACAAGGTGGAGATGCTCTCGGCCGGCAAGGTCCCGTTCTACGAGCCCGGTCTGCCCGAGCTGCTCACCGAGATGTTGGCGACCGGCCGGCTGCGGTTCACCACGGATGTGGCCGAGGCGGTCGGCTGGGCGGACGTGCACTTCGTGTGCGTGGGGACCCCGCAGTCCAAGACGAGCCACGCCGCCGACCTGCGCTACGTCGAGGCCGCGACGGCGGCGATCGCGAAGCACCTGACCCACGACGGCCTGATCGTGGGCAAGTCGACGGTCCCGGTGGGCACGGGTGCGCAGCTGCGTGCTCTGGTCGCCGCGCAGGTGCCGGACGGGGTGCGCGCGGGGCTGGTGTGGAACCCGGAGTTCTTGCGTGAGGGCAAGGCGGTCCAGGACACGCTGCACCCGGACCGCATCGTGCTGGGCGGCACGACGGGCCCGTCGGAGGCGTTGCTGCGACGCGTGTACGCGGCCCCGATCGCCGAGGGTTCACCGGTGGTGGTCTGCGACCTGCCGACCGCGGAGCTGGTCAAGGTCAGCGCGAACGCGTTCTTGGCGACGAAGATCTCGTTCATCAACGCGATCGCGTCGGTGTGCGAGGCCGCGGGTGCGGACGTCACGGTGCTGGCCGACGCGTTGGGGCACGACGTGCGCATCGGGCGCCAGTTCTTGGACGCGGGGCTGGGGTTCGGGGAGGCTGCCTGCCCAAGGACATCCGGGCGCTCATGTTCCGGGCCAACGAGCTCGGCGCCGGGCGGGCGTCCGCGTTGTTGCAGCAGGTCGACGAGATCAACATGGGTCAGCGTGAACGGGTCGTCGACCTGGCGATCGCGGCGTGCGGGGGGTCGGTGCTGAACCGGCGGGTCGGGGTGCTCGGGGCCGCGTTCAAGCCGCACACCGACGATGTGCGCGACTCGCCCGCGTTGAACGTCGCGGCCGCCCTGCACCTGCGCGGCGCCCAGGTCACCGTCTACGACCCGGAGGCCGGTGACACGGCACGCTCCTCGTTCCCGACCCTGGCGTACGCCACCAGCGTCGAGGAGGCCGTCGAGGGCGCCGACGTCGTCCTGGTCCTGACCGAGTGGGACGAGTTCCTGCGCGCCGACCCCACCCACCTGGCCGCCCTGACCGCCAACGCCCACGTCATCGACGCCCGCGGCAAGCTCGACGCCGCAGCGTGGCGCCAGGCCGGCTGGACGTTCACCGGTCTCGGCCGCGCGGCGGTCGTCGCCTAGGCAGGGCATCGACGACCCCCGAGGAACCTGCCCGGGGGTCGTCGTCCTGGTTCGATGCGGCCCGCATGCCGCACGTACGGGTGCGCGGGTACCTAGTTCTCGAAGAAGCAGAACGGGTGGCCCGCCGGGTCGAGCAGGACGCGGACGTGGTCCTGCGGCTGGAACTCGGCGAGCCGCGCCCCGGCACCCAGGGCGTGCTCGGTCGCCGCGCCCAGGTCGTCGACGCGGATGTCCAGATGCAGCTGCATCTGGTTCTGGTCGGTCGTCGCGGGCCAGACGGGCGCCCGGTAGAGCGGGTCCGAGCTGAACGACAGGCCGCTGCCTCCGCCGGGCGGGCGCGCTGGGCCCAGCCGCCGTCGTCGGCGATCACGGGCCAGCCGAGGAGCCGGTGGTAGAAGTCTGCGAGCGCATGGGCGTCCTGCGACTCCAGGACGGTCGCCGAGAGCGAGAACCGGCGACCCGCGTGGTCGTTCCAAGGTGCGGACGGTGGAGTGCTCATCGGTCCAGCCTTCTCGCGGTGCCGCCGGTTCGCCAGCGGAGAAAACGCTTGGCAGGTGTGCGAACCGGACGTACGTTCAAGGCACATGGGAGAGGAGGTGGTCCAGAACATGATTTCTTCTTGGACGCGTGAGGTGACTGCCGGCTAGTCGCCCGGCAGGTTTTTCGGACGGATTGCATCCGCCCGCAGGCCACCCGGCCGGCGAGCGAATCCAAGGCAGTCACCGCAGCCCGTGGGAGCCGCGACCTCGTCCTTCGCGGCCGGACCTCCGTCTCGGAGGTTCAGCCCACGGGCTGTTGCCTGCCCGTGGCAGGGTGGGGGTGTGGCCCTCAAGAATCCCGCTCAGATCGACGCCATGCGTCCCGCCGGCCGGTTCGTCGCCGGTGTCCTGTCCTCCCTGCGGGATGTGACCCGTGAGGGCATGACCCTCAAGCAGCTGGACACCCACGCGCACCAGATGATCGACGCCGCGGGAGCGCGCTCCGTCTACCTGGGCTACCACCCGTCCTTCGGCGCGATGCCGTACCCCGGCGTCCTGTGCACCTCCGTCAACGACGCGGCGCTGCACGGCCTGCCGTCCGACCATGTCCTCGTCGACGGGGACGTGCTGTCCATCGACTTCGCCGCCGAGGTGCAGGGGTGGGTGGCGGACTCGGCGCTGACGTTCCAGATCGGCACGGAGGACCCCGCGGTGACCGCGCTGATCGACACGACGGACCGCGCGCTCGCGGCCGGCATCGCCGCGGCGCGCAACGGTGCGCGGATGGGGGACATCTCTGCCGCGATCGGCGCGATCGGACGCGCCGGCGGGTACGGGATCAACGCGGACTTCGGCGGGCACGGCGTGGGTCGCACCATGCACGAGGACCCGCACGTGGCCAACCTTGGCCGCCCAGGGACGGGGCTCAAGCTCAAGAACGGCCTGGTGATCGCCATCGAGCCGTGGTTCATGGCCGGTGGCGACGACTACACCATCGACCCGGACGGCTGGACCATCCGCACGGCCGACGGCTCGGTGGCAGCCCACGCCGAGCACACGATCGCCATCACCCCGGACGGCCCCCTGGTCCTCACCGCCCGCGACTGACCGTTTGCGGTGCGGGGATAGATTTGATCGGTCCGGCGTACTCCGTCGCCACCGGCCGAAAGAGGCTCTGATGTCCGCGCTCGTCGAAACCGCACCCCTGATCGGTCACGTCGTCGGGGGGCAGGTGACGACGCCCGACGGGTCCCGGACGCAAGACGTCCGCAACCCGGCGACGGGCGAGGTGACGGGTCGCGTGCTGCTCGCCGACCAGGCCGAGGTCGATGCGGTCGTCGCTGGGGCCCTCGAGGCCGCGGCGAGCTGGGCCCAGGAGCCGATCGGGAAGCGGGCGGGCGTGCTGTTCGCGTTCCGTGAGCAGCTGGTCGCCCACACCGACGAGCTCGCCGCGACGATCACCGCCGAGCACGGCAAGGTCATCGCCGACTCCCTCGGCGAGGTCGGCCGCGGGCTCGAGGTCGTCGAGTACGCCTGCGGCATCCCGCAGCTGCTCAAGGGTGAGTACACGGACCAGGCTGCCACCGGGGTCGACGTCTTCTCGTTCCGCGAGCCGCTGGGCGTCGTCGCCGGCATCACGCCGTTCAACTTCCCCGCGATGGTCCCGCTGTGGATGGCGCCGATGGCGATCGCCACCGGCAACGCGTTCGTGCTCAAGCCCTCGGAGCGCGACCCCTCGTCGTCGCTCCTGCTCGCCCGCCTGTGGAAGGACGCCGGGCTCCCCGACGGGGTCTTCTCCGTGCTGCAGGGCGATCGCGTGGCCGTCGACGGGCTGCTCACGCACCCCGACGTCTCGGCGGTGTCGTTCGTGGGGTCCACCCCGATCGCGCAGCACGTCTATGCGACAGCAACGGCTCACAGGAAGCGCGTGCAGGCGCTCGGCGGCGCGAAGAACCACGCGGTGGTGCTGGCCGACGCCGACCTCGACCTCGCCGCGACGCACCTGACCGGCGCCGCGTTCGGCGCGGCCGGGGAGCGGTGCATGGCCATCTCGGTGGCCCTGGTGGTGGACGAGGTGGCCGACGCGCTGCTCGAGCGGCTCAAGGCGGCCGCACAGAAGGTGCGGGTGGCGCCCGGCAACGACCCGGACAGCGACATGGGCCCCGTCATCACCAAGGCTGCGCAGCTGCGGATCGAGGAGATCGTCACCGACGCGGTCTCGTCGGGTGCCCGCGCGCTCGTCGACGGTCGCGGGCACACGGTCGACGGGTTCGAGGGCGGGTTCTTCGTCGGACCCACGGTGCTCGACCGGGTCACCGCCGACATGCGGGCGTACGCCGAGGAGATCTTCGGGCCGGTTCTCGTCGTGATGCGCGTGGCCGACCTGTCCGAGGCGATCGCCCTGGTCAACGCCAACCCCTACGGCAACGGCACCGCGCTGTTCACCTCGTCCGGCGACGCCGCCCGCACGTTCCAGCGCGCCGTGCACGTCGGCATGATCGGCATCAACGTGCCTATCCCCGTGCCCGTCGGTTGGCACTCGTTCGGTGGCTGGAAGGACTCGCTGTTCGGCGAGAGCCACATCTACGGCCCCGAGGCGGTCCGGTTCTACACGCGTAACAAGGTGGTCACCAGCCGGTGGCCCAGCAGCCCGGCCACGGCCCGCTTCCACTTCGGTCGGACGACTTCCCACGAGTGGGGTCGAGAACACCACGAGCCGCGCGAGCGGCTCGGTGGCGCTGCTCATGGTGTTCTCGACCGGCCGGCCGTCTGCTAGAGCGAACGCTGGTAGGTGCGCATGGCGCGCACCGACCACCACGCGACCACGGCCGCCAGCAGGGCCAGCCACAGGGCGCGGGTTCCGACGAGGGTCCAGTCCACGTCCGTCGACATCGCGGTACGGGCGATCTCGACCGCCCACGTCAGCGGGTTGTAGTCCGCCACGGTCTGCACCCAGGACGGCAGCAGCGACGCCGGCATGAGGGCGGTCGACAGGAACGTCGCCGGCAGGACGATCATGGTCGAGATGCCGATGAGTGCCGTCTGGTCACGGGCGAGCAGGGCGACCGCCGCGGACAGCGAGCAGAACGCGGCCGCCAGCAGCAGCGACGCGCCGAGCGCCACGAGCATGCCGAGGATGCCGCCGGCGTAGGACGCGCCGGCCAGCGCCCCGATCCCGATCACGCAGAGCCCCTGCACGAAGCAGATGCCGAGCTTGCTGGACCAGCTTGTCCGGCCACCAGCGACGAGCGGTGCACGGGCGAGGTGAGCATGCGGTCCATGACGCCGCTGGTGATGTCGTCGATGAAGCCGGTGCCCGCCCAGGCGCCCGAGTACAGGACGGTCATCATGAGGATGCCCGGGACCAGGAACGTCATGTAGTCGTCGGCACCGAAGCCTGGCACCGTGGCGACGGACGAGAACACGTTGCCGAACAGCAGCAGCCAGACCACCGGCTGCATGATCGCGACGCCGAGCCCCCAGGGCTGCCGGATGCCATCGATGGTCCAGCGGCGGGTGACCTGGGAGGTCTGTCCCGCCCAGGATGCGGACAGAGTGCTCATCGGACGAGCTCCCCTGCTCTCGGACGACGTCCACGACCGGCCCGCGTGGGCCAGGTAGACGTCGTCGAGGGTGGGCCGGGAGACGCCGACGGCGCCGTGCCGGATGCCCGCGGCCTGCAGGGCGGAGATGACGGCACCCACGGCGGCGGGTCCGTCGGACGTGCGCGCGACGAGGCGGCCGGTGGGCCCCTCGACGTGCACGGAGACGTCGCGCAGCAGGCGGACCGTCGACGCGGTCGACGCCACGAGCTCGGCGTCCGGCTCGACCAGCTCGACCGACAGGGTGTCCCCTTCGAGCGTCGCCTTGAGCGACTCCGGCGACCCCGCGGCCACCACCCGACCGCGGTCGACGATGGTCAGGCCGTCGGCGAGCCGGTCGGCCTCCTCGAGGTAGTGCGTGGTGAGCACGACGGTCAGCTCGTCCTCGCCGGCGAGGCGTCGGATCTCGGCCCACATCGCCGAGCGGGCCTCGGGGTCCAGACCGGTGGTCGGCTCGTCGAGGAACAGCACCGACGGGGTCCCGACGAGACCCAGGGCCACGTCGAGCTTGCGGCGCGTGCCGCCGGACAGCTTGCCGGCGCCGCGGTCGGCCGCCTCCGCGAGCCCGAACCGGTCCACCAGCGCGGTGGCCCGGTCGGCGGACGCGGACCGCGACAGACCCCGGAGCCGGGCGGCCATCGCGAGGTTCTCGCGCGGCGTCAGGAGCGGGTCGGCGCCGGTCCCCTGGGACACGTAGCCGATCGCGCGCCGGACGGCGGCGGCCTCACCCACCACGTCGTGGCCGGCCACGCGAGCCGTGCCCGACGTCGCCTTCGCGAGCGTGGTGAGCACCTTGGTGGTGGTGGACTTGCCGGCGCCGTTCGGGCCCAGCAGCCCGTGCACGGTGCCGGCGGGGATGGTGAGCGTCAGGCCGTCGAGGGCCCGCACGTCCGGTCGGCCGCGGCCGCCGGGGTAGGTCTTGACCAGGTCGGTCGCGTCGACCGCGTAGTAATCAAGGGTGGGCATGGCACTGCCTCCGGTCGGGCCGTCTGACGACGGCGGGATGGTCGACCGAGGAGCCACCTATGCTGATGCGTGCAGCGGATCGCACAGGTGCCCTCGCGGGTCTCGGTCGGTTCGTGGTGGTCGGCCCGGGTGTTCCAGCACCTGGGCCGACCTTTTTCGCGCGGTTGCGCGAAGCTTCTAGGGCGGCGGCTGTGCGTAGGACGCCAAGGCCTCCGCCAGCTCGTCCGGGGTGAGGCGCCCGCCCGCCATGGCGCGCTCGTGCAGCTCGCGCCACAACGGCACGCCCTCGAACGAGCCGTCGGCGATGCTCGTCGCCAGTCCCACCACGAACTCGACCTCGGCGTTCAGCACGGCGATCTCGTAGGCGCTCTCGAGCGTGAAGATGGCCGGCAGGCCCATCGCGGCGGACTCGTCCATCCCGGCCCGCAGACCGGCCAGGGTGCGTTCGAGGGTCGCCTGACGCAGTCGCAGCAACCGGACCACGTCGTCGGGACCCAGCAGCGGGAGGAACGACAGCGCGGCCTCGAACTGCGGGAACTCCTTGGTGGGTGTGCGGACCAGGTCGGTGAGCCAGTCGATGGCCTCGGTGGCGCCCGCGTCGATAAGCCGGTAGACGGTGCGCGTGGGCCGGTTGCCGTCGCGCTCCGTGGACGCCGCCTCGATCAGACCGTGCTTCACCAGCGAGTCGACGACCGAGTACAGCGAGCCGAAGTTGAGCTTCACCGACTCGTCCTTGCGCCGCTCCCGCAGCGTCATCGACATCTCGTACGGGTGCATGGGCCGCTCCCACAGGAGCGCGAGGACGGCGAGCGCCAGCGGGTTGCTCCGCGACCGTGCGGCCATGCGTTTCACCTCCCGACGCGTATCGCTCGAACTCGAATGCTCGACTCAGAGTATATCGCGTCTGTGTCGCGTCTCAACCCCCAGAACTCGGGATCTCGATGTGATCGGACCCGAGCGACCAGCGTGCGACGATCGAGCGTGCCCCAGCCCTACGCCGTGATGGTCGTCTGCACGGGAAACATCTGCCGCTCACCCATGGCCGAGGTGGTGCTGCGAGACCGGTTCGCGGCGGCCGGCCTCGGCGTCGTCGTCGACTCCGCGGGGATCAGCGACGAGGAGCACGGCCGCCCGATCGACCCTCGCGCCCGCGCCGTGCTGCTCGAGCACGGGTACGAGCCCGCCGACGACCACCGCGCACGCCGGGTTCGAGCCTCCGACCTGCGAGAACGCGACCTGGTCCTGGCGATGACGTCGGCGCACGCGCGGGCGCTGCGCGGGCTCGGGGACGGCGACGTCCGCATGTACCGCTCGTTCGACCCCGGTGCGCCGGTCGGTCGGGCCGAGCACGCCTTGGACGTCGACGACCCCTGGTACGGCGGACCGGCCGACTTCGAGGCGTGCCTCGCGCAGGTCGAGGCGGCCGCCGACGGGATCGTCGCCTTCGTGCGCGGGGTGCTCTAGAGCCACTTGTTGCGACGGAACGCGGTCCACAGCCCCACGCAGACCACGACGATCACGCCGAGCACGACGGAGAACCCGTGCGGGGCGTGCATCCAGGGGATCGCGTCGAAGTTCATGCCGTAGATCCCGGCGATGGCCGTCGGCACGATCGCGATGGCTGCCCACGACGAGATCTTGCGCATGTCGGAGTTCTGCTGGATGCCCACCCGGTTCTGCTCCATGCTCACCTGCGCCAGGTCGGCCTGCATGACGTTGGTCAGCAGGGTGTCGGCGGCCTCGACGAGCTCAGCGGCGTGCAGCGCGTGGTCCTGGACGTCGCGGAAGTACGGCCGCGCGTACGCCGGGATGTTCGGCACGGTCTCGTCGGCGAGCCGGGTCAGGGGGCCGACGAGGGGCACGACGGCCCGGCGGAACTGCTGCACCTCGCGCTTGAGCTTGTAGATGCGCTCGGCGTGGTCGCTGCCTGGGTCGTCGCCGAACACCTGGTCCTCGATCTCGTCGAGATCGACCTCGATCGCGGCTGTGACGTCGAGGTACTGGTCGACGGCCTTGTCCAGGATGCCGTGCAGCACCGCGGCGGGACCGTGCTGGAGCATCTCGGGGTCGCCCTCGAGCGCCTCACGGACCTGCGCGGGGATGGTCGTGACCCCGTGCCGCACCACGATGACGAAGCGTGCGCCGACGAAGATCGCGAAGCTCGCTGACCTCCACCACCTCGACGTGGTCGACGTAGAACACCGGCTTGACCACGGCGAACGTCAGGTCTCCGTACCGGTCCAGCTTGGGGCGCTGGTGGGACGCGACGGCGTCCTCGATGGCCAGCTCGGGCAGCTCGAAGGCGACCGTGAGGGCGTCGAACTCCTCCTGCGTCGGGTCGTGCAGCCCGATCCAGACGAAGCCGTCCTCCTTCTCCGCCTCGCGCATCGCGACCTGCAGGTCGTCGAGGCGGTGCAGGCGTCGGCCCCCGGCGTACAGCGCGCAGTCCACGATCACGGGTCTGAGGCTAGGGGTCCCCGCGCGCGTCGCAGGGACCCGCGCCAGACTGGATCGTCACTGTCGACACCCCGGGGAGGCTGACGTGCACTTCGAGATCTGGAAGGACAAGGCCGGTGAGTTCCGGTTCCGGATCGTCGCGACGAACGGCAACGTCCTGGCGAGCAGCGAGGGCTATGCGGCGAAGGCGTCGGCCAAGGGGGCGATCGACCGCATCAAGTCGGATGCGGTGGGGGCCGACGTCGTCGACAACAGCTGAGGGCTCCGTCGGCTCCGTCGTCGCGTGCGCCACGATGAGCCCATGAAGGTTGCCGCTCGGGCGCACGTGCCGCCGTTCGCCGTCATGGAGATCCTCGCCGCCGCGAACGCCCGCAGGGCTGCCGGTGAGAACATCCTCAACCTGTGCGCGGGCGAGCCGTCGACGGGTGCGTCGGACGTGGTCCGGCAGCGCGCCATCGATCTGCTGACCGCGGGCGACCTCGGCTACACGGAGGCCCTGGGCGCGCCTGGGCTGAGGGCGGCGATCGCCCAGCACTACCGCGACTGGTACGACGTCGACGTCGACCCCGGCCGGATCGCCGTGACCACCGGGTCGTCCGGCGGGTTCGTGCTCGCGTTCCTGGCGGCCTTCGACGTGGGCGACCGCGTGGCCCTCGGTGTGCCCGGCTACCCGGCGTACGCGAACATCCTGGCGGCGCTCGGGTGCGAGGTGGTGAGCCTGCCGTGCGGGCCGTCGACCCGGTACCAGCCCACGGTGGCGCAGCTGGAGGCACTGACCGAGCCTCTCGACGGTCTCGTCGTCGCGTCGCCGGCCAACCCGACCGGCACGATGATCGACCCGGCCGAGCTCGCCGCGCTCGCCGACTGGTGCGGCGCGCACGGCGTCCGGCTGGTCAGCGACGAGATCTACCACGGCATCACCTACGACGACTCGACACCCCCGACGGCCGCGTCCTACCTCGACCGGGGCGCGGTCGTCGTCAACTCGTTCTCCAAGTACTGGGCGATGACCGGCTGGCGGCTCGGCTGGCTCGTGCTCCCCGACGACCTGGTGACGGCGGTCGACGCGCTCGCCGGCAACGTCGCCCTCTGCCCGCCGGCGCTGGCCCAGCACGCCGGCGTCGCCGCGTTCAGCCCGGCCGGCTACGCCGCGGCGCGGTCGAACGTGTCCCGGTACGCCGAGTCGCGGTCGTTGCTGCTGGAGCGGCTGCCGGCGTTGGGCTGGACGCGCGTCGCCCCTGCCGACGGCGCCTTCTACCTCTACGCCGACGTCTCCGGCAGCGGTCTGGACTCGGTCACCTGGTGCGCCCGGCTTCTCGACGAGGCCGGCGTGGCGCTCACCCCCGGCACCGACTTCGACCCCGTGGACGGGCACCGCTGGGTGCGGCTGTCGTTCGCGTCGTCGGTCGACGTGGTGCGCGACGCGGTCGATCGCATCGTCGCCTGGCAGGCGACGCTTAGCCTCGAGCTTATCCGGTCGAGCTCGGCCTGGTCGCCGGCCGCACGGGCGACGGCCTCGAGATTCGTCCAGGCCAGCTCGTTGCCGGGTCGATCTCCGTGGCGCGCCGGAGGTGACGCAGGCCGGTGTCCAGGTCGCCGTCCTGGGCGGCGAGAGTGCCGGACGCGACCAGCAGGTCGACGTCCATCGGGTCCTGGCTCAGCAGGGCATCGAGCAGGGCTCGGCCCTCGGCATACCGCCCGAGGGCGCCCAGTGCGATGGCCCGGTGGCGGGCGGCCTCGAGCGAGTCGGGGGTGCTGGCCAGTGCGCGGGCCGACCAGTCGAGCGTCCGCTCGGCCGAGGCCTCGTCGCCGGCCGCCGCGCCTGCACCGAACGTCTGCGTCGCGAGCAGCGAGAGGTCCGGGTCCCATGGGCGCAGCGCGTGTGCCTGCCGGAACGCCTGGTCGGCGGCGTCGGTGCGACCGGCCGCGGCCAGCGTGACGGCCTGCTCGGTGCGGACGTCCCCCACGCAGGCGACCGCGAGGACGAGGAACCAGACGGCCGCGCCCACCGCCACCGTACGTGCAACCCAACGGCGCCCGACGGGGGTCGTTGCGACCAGTTCGCCCGCGAGCAGGCACAGCAGCGGGGTCGTCGCGGCGTGCGTGAAGCCCGCGGAGAGCGTGACCAACCCCGCGACCAGGGCCGCGCCCGCACCGAGCAGCAGCCGGCGACGTTCGTCGTCGGCCGCCCGGAAGGACCGGACGCCCAGCACGGCGGTGAGCACGACCAGCGCGATCATGAGGGCCAGGAGGACGAACCCGCCCGCGCTGAGCACCTGCAGGACGGCGTCGTGCGGGGAGTCCGGCGGGTTGGCGTCGCCGACCTGCAGGTGCCAACGGTGGGAGGCGCCGGGCCACCAGGCGTCGACGAACCCGCTCGGCCCGACGCCGGTCAGCGGGCGGCCGGTCAGCAGGTGCAGGCTGTCCCGCCACAGGATCGTGCGGCCGCCGACCGTCGCCGCGGCCAGCTCGTCGACCCCGCTGAGCCGATCGCGCGTGGTGGGCAGCGCTACCGCGAGCACGGTCAGGCCGACGCCGGCCAGCGCGGGTACCAGCCACGCGCGCCGGTCGGCGACCACCACGAGCACGACCGCCGCCACGGCGCCGAGCAGTGCGGCGCGCGACCCCGAGGTCGCCGTGAGCACGGCGCCCGCTACCAGTCCGGCGACCGGGAGCGGCCTGCGGGTGCGGACGACCGCGGGCAGCAGGACCGCGACGACCGTGGCGCCGAACGCGCCCTGCTGGCTCGCGTTCCCCAGGACAGAACCCGGGCGCGTCGCGTCGCCGCCGAGGGGTCGCAGCCCCACGGGCTCGAGGGTCGCGAAGACGGCGGCGACGATCCCCGCCACCGACAGCCCGCCACGCAACGCGTCGATGCGCGCCGTCGTCGTGCCCGGTCCGAGCAGCCGAGCGCCGGCCCAGAGCGCTCCGGCGTAGACCGGCAGCGCCACCAATCCTTCGTAGCGGGGCCACCGGCCGACGAGCTGAGCGAGCGGCGCTGCACCGGCGAGCGCCGACACGACGAGCCACCCGCCGGATGCCGCGAGCAGCCAGGCGACGGGACGCGGTAGACCACCGCGGCCGTCAGCGCGCGCCGCGCAGCCGATCGCGAGCGCGACGACCGCCAGCTTGGCCAGCACGAATCGCGACAGCCCATCCGGGACCAGCGCGAGGGGAGCGACCGCGGCGAGGACGCAGGCGACGCGGCCGAGGATGTCGCGCGCGGGCACGGCCGCAGTGAACCACACGTCACCCGAACGGGGGCCTCGCGCGACTCGGCTTTCCGCCATGCTTGCCCTGGTTTGACACAGAGCCAGCCTGACCGTCGTCGTGGCCGGCTCCTATCAGGGGGAGCTCGCATGCACGTCGCCCGACCACGATCGGCCGCACTCGTCGCGGCGCTCGCCGCTTTCATCGTCCTGCTCGGCATCGGCGTCTCGCCCGCGTCCGCCGACAGCGGCACGGGCGGGTCGTTGTCCGGGACTGTCACGAGTGCGGGCGGCGTGCCTGTCGCGGGCGTGGCCGTCTACGTCGACGGCGCAGGTGTGCCGGGCGTGCACGTCCAGACCGTCAGCGGTCCGGACGGGACGTGGGCCCTGGCAGACGTGCCCGCAGGGGCTACGGCATCCGCTTCCTGCCGACTGACGAGTCGGACCTGGTGCCCCAGTTCTACCCGGGCGTGGAGCAGTGGAACGACTCGACGACCGTCACCCTGGCCGCCGCGCAGGCCCTGACCGGTCTCGACGCGTGGCTTCCCGCAGGGTGGTTCGATCAGTGGCGTCGTCACCAACGGGGACGGCGCGCCCGGTCAGGACGCCACCGTCTTCGCGTCCCACAGCGGCGACGTCACCGATGCCGTCAACGTCGCCCACTCGGCGAGCGACGGGACGTACACGCTGCACGGTGTCCCGATCGGGCTCTACGAGGTCCGCGTCGAGGGCTCGGATGTCGAGAACCTCGCGACCGTCTGGTACCCCAGCTCGCCGACGCGTGCCGGCGCGACGACAGTGACGGTGACCGCCGGAGCGACGACCACGGGCATCGACGTCGCTCGGGCCCCGGGCGTCGTGCAGACGGGCTCGATCACCGGCACGGTGACGGGCACCGACGGGTCGACGGTCTCGGGCGCGACTGTCACGGCGACCGGCCCTGGTGGGACGTTCACGGCGACGACCACCTCCTTCGGCTCCTACTTCCTGACCGACGTCGTGCCCGGCACGTACGTGGTGGGCGCGACGTACGGGGACCTCGTCGGCTATCACCCCGCCGCCGCGACAGCCGCTGCGGCGACCCCTGTGACTGTGCCCGCGGGCGCGCAGGCGTGGGGTACCGACATCGCTTTCCAGGCCCCGCAGCAACTGACGGGCACCCTCTACGGTCAGGTGACCGGCGCGGGCGGGCTCGGCATCGACGGCGTCGCCGTGACCGCGGTCGGACCCGGCGGGACCCTGACGGCGACCACCGACGTCGACGGGAACTACGCGGTCGTCGGAGCACCCGGCGCCTACGTCGTGAGCGCGACGGTCGGCTCGCAGACCATCTACTACCCCGCCTCGGCGACGGCCAGCGGTGCTCTCGCGGTGACCATGACGGCCTGGGTTCCGGTCGGTGGCATCAACATCTCCTTCACCCCGTCCGAGCAGCAGGTCAGCATCAGCGGCCGCGTCACCGGACCTGACGGCCAGGGCGTCGCGGACGCGAGTGTCAACGCCAACCCCCAGCCGTGGGGCATGTCGAAGGGTGCCATCACGGCTGCTGACGGCACCTACACGATCATCGACCTGACCCCGGGCACGTTCACGATCTCGGTGACACCGCCGCGGGGATCGCTGCTCATCGCCCAGTACTACCCGTCCGGGTCCTACTCGGACGCCCATCCCGTTGCCGTGGTGCCGGGCACCCCGACCACGGGGATCGACGTGACCCTCCCGCTCGGTGGCTCGATCTCGGGCGCGGTGACCGTCCCGCCCGGCTCCGAACTTCCCCAGGCATCCGTCGTCGCGCACAGCACGGTCGGTTTTGACAGCTACTACGGCTACATCGACTCGTGGACCGGCACCTACACGATCTCCGGTGTCCCGGCCGGCACCTACACGGTCGAGGCCACGTCCCCGTGGAACTCTTCGCTGGTCGGCGGCTACTACCCCGGCGGCGTGACGGCAGCGAACGCCACCCCGGTGGCCGTCACGGCCGGTGTCGCGCTCACGGGGCTCGACCTCTCCTACGCGGTCGGCGGGACGATCTCGGGCGTGGTGACCGGACCGGACGGCCCGATCGCGGGGCTGAACGTCTTCGGTGAGCCCCGGGGTCGACCGAGGTGGCCACCGCCATCTACGCCACGACCGACGCGACGGGCGGGTACACGATCAACGGCGTTCGGCCGGGCAGCTACGCGCTGCGCTTCGACGCGCCGTGGGACGGCAACCTGGTGAGCACGTACTACCCGGGTCCGGCGCTGACCGAGGCCCAGGCGGGGGCCATCGTGGTGACCGGCGGCGGCACGACGGTCGCCGACCAGGCCTTGATCCGCAGCGCGACGATCACGGGGCGGGTCGCTGACGCGGCGGGCAACCCCAACCCCGACGGCGGCGACCTGACTGTCCTCGACCACGGCGGGGCACAGGTCGGCTACGCCAACATCCAGCCCGACGGCACCTACACGGTGAGCCGCGACCTCGGCCCGGGGACGTACACGGTGCGGGCGGACCTCTACAACAGCGACCTTAGGAGCGCCTACTACCCGGCGGCCGAAACCCTCGCCGGTGCGACATTCTTTACGGTGGCCGAGGCGGGGACGGCCTCAGGCATCGACATCACCGTCGCAGCCGGCGCGACGTTGCGCGCCACCCTCACGGGCCGTCAGGGCGCGCCGGCGACGGGTGTCCTCGTCCAAGCGCTCTCCGACACCTCCGTCGGGGGCTTCACGCAGGACGACGGAACCGCCGAGATCCATGCGCTCGAGCCCGGCAAGACCAAGATCGCGTTTGCCCGATCGAGCGGTGACACGCCCTACGTCGAGCAGTACTACAAGGCGCCCCACGGGACGACGCTGAAGGCGTCCGACGGCTCGAAGGTGTCGCTCGCCGCAGGACAGACGACCGAGATCGTCGCCCGACTGAAGACGGGTGGCCACATCACGGGTGTCATCCGCAATGCGGACGGCACGCCCTACGCCAACCGCATGGTGGTGGCGTTCGTCGAGAACGGCAGTCTGGCCACGCGCTCGACCACCACGGGCCCCGACGGCCGGTACTCGATCCAGGGACTCGCCGCCGGCACGTACCTTGTCGCGGCAGCGAACTCCGGACCGAACCTGTCAGACACCTTCTACGGGACGGGCCTTGCACACGGCAGGCCGAACGTGACGGTGAACGGCACGCAGACGACCAAGAAGATCGACATCACGATCGGCACGACGTTCACCGACGTCCAGCCGACTACGCCGTTCGCCGCGGACATCGACTGGATCGCCGCGAACGGGATCCTGCCCGGGGTCGAGGCGCCGGACGGTTCGTCGACGTTCGGCCCGACCGCGACCGTGACGCGAGCCGAGCTGGCCGGGGTGCTCTTCCGGGCCGCCGGCTCACCGGCTCAGAAGACGGCGAAGGGGGCGACCTTTGCGGACGTCCCGACCACGGACCCGCAGTACGCGGCGATCGTGTGGGCCTCCACGAACGGATACCTGACGGGTAAGACCGAGCACGGCAAGAAGGTGTTCCACCCAGCGTCCGTCGCCTCGCGGGCGGAGGCGGCGGGTGCGCTCTACCGGTATGCCGGGTCGCCGGGCTTGACGCCACCACGCCACTCGGTCTTCGCAGACGTCAGCCCCTGCACCGCCGAGCAGACGGCGATCGTCTGGCTCGGCTCGCTCGGGGTGACGAGCGGGGGGACGAACGGGTTCGGACGACCAGTCTTCCGTCCGGAGGCCGCACTGCAGCGCGGCGACCTGGCGGAGGCACTGCACGTGACGGTTGCGTCGACGCACTGAGGGTGAGCGGCATGGCGACGTCAACCGGTCGTCGTGCCGCTCTTCGGCCTGACCGACGTAGGTTGGTCATCGTGCCCCTTCCCTCTCTGGTTCCACCGGGACCGCCGCTGACGCCGGCGCAGCTCGCGCGCGGGTCGCGACACCTGCTGCTCGCCGAGCTCGGGGTGGTCGGGCAGCAGCGGCTGCGGAACGCGAGGGTGTGCGTGGTCGGGGCCGGCGGGCTCGGGGCGCCGGTGCTGCAGTACCTGGCGGCGGCGGGGGTCGGGACGATCGGGATCGTCGACGACGACGTGGTGGACGTGACCAACTTGCAGCGCCAGGTCATCCACGGGACGGCGGACGTCGGACGGGCGAAGGTCGACAGTGCGGCCGACTCGATCCGGGCGCTCGACCCGGACATCGTCGTGACGACGCACTGCGAGCGGCTGACCAGCGAGAACGTCGACACGATCCTGGATGGCTACGACGTCGTCGTCGACGGGACCGACAACTTCCCCACCCGCTACCTGGTCAACGACGCGTGCGTGCGGCTGGGGCTGCCGGAGGTCTGGGGGTCGGTGCTCCGGTTCGACGCGCAGACGACGGTGTTCTGGGGGCGGCACGGCGTGCAGCTGCGCGACCTGTTCCCCGAGCCGCCCGCGGCCGACGAGGTGCCGTCGTGCGCGGAAGCCGGCGTGCTGGGTGCGCTGTGCGGGCAGGTGGGGTCGATCATGGCGACCGAGGTGGTCAAGGTGGTCACCGGGACGGGAGAATCGCTGCTCGGCCGGGTGCTCGTGATCGACGCGCTGCGCGGCCGCTGGTCCGAGGTCCCGCTCATCGGCCGCTCCCGGAGCGTCCCCCCTCGCAAGGAGCCCCCCATGCCCGACGACGTCCCGATCACCACCGCACCCGAGCTGATCGGCCGCGTGGCCGCGCGGGAGGCGGGTAGGGACGACTTCCTGCTCATCGACGTGCGCGAGCCGGAGGAGTTCGCTGCCGGCGCGATCCCGGGTGCGGTGCTGGTGCCGCTGGGCACGGTGCTGGACGGGTCCGCGCTGGACGGCCTGCCGCGTGACCGCGAGATCGTCGTGCAGTGCCAGGTGGGCGGCCGGTCATTGACCGCCGCACGGGTGCTGCGGGGGCTCGGGTTCGATGCGAGCAACCTCGACGGCGGCATCGTCGCCTGGTACGCAGCCAGCTGACCGTGCGGCCACTCGACGAGCACCGCGCCGCCTCCCTCGCGCTGGCCGAGCCGCTCGCCCCGGAGGCGCGTGGGCTCGACGCGCTCGACGGGATGGTGCTGGCGGAGGACGTGCGCAGCGAGGAGTACCTGCCGCGCTGGGACAACTCCGCCATGGACGGCTACGCCGTGCGGGCCGCGGACGTGTCGCCGGGGGTCACGCTCCGCGTCGTGGCGGAGCTCGCCGCCGGCGCTGCTGACGAACCCGTCGTCGCCGCCGGGACCGCCGCGCGCATCATGACCGGCGCGCCGGTGCCGGAGGGCGCCGACGCCGTCGTGCCCGTGGAGGACACCGACGGCGGCACGGAGTCGGTGACCATCCGGGTCGTCCCGGCCGCGGGTGCGCACATCCGCCGCGCCGGCGAGGACGCGGTTCCCGGGGACCTGGTGGTGGCCGCGGGCACGGCGCTCGGGCCGGCGCACATCGCCGCGATCGCGTCCGTGGGCCGCGCGTCGGCGCTGGTCCACCGTCGGCCGCGGGTGGCGGTCGTGTCCACCGGCGACGAGCTGGTCGCACCCGGCACTCGGCTTCGGCGCGGTCAGCTGCCCGACTCGAACTCGTGGCTGCTCGCGGCCGCGGTGCGGGAGGCCGGCGGTGTGGCGATCCGCATCGGTCCGGTCGCGGACGACCCGGAGGCGCTGCACGCGCTGCTGCTCGGGATCCAGGACGTCGACCTGATCGTCACCTCGGGCGGCGTGAGCATGGGTGCGTACGACGTGGTCAAGGCGGCGCTGGCCGACGAGCCCGGCGTCGAGTTCGTGCAGGTCGCGGTCCAGCCGGGCAAGCCGCAGGGGCTCGGTCGGCTGCCCGGCGGCACCCCGATCGTCACCCTGCCCGGCAACCCGGTGAGCTCGTTCGCATCCTTCGAGATGTTCGTGCGGCCCGCGCTGCGGCGGATGGCCGGGCACACCGACGTCGAGCGGCCCACGGTGACCGCGATCAGCGACGACGCCTGGACCACGCCGCCCGAGCGCGCTCAGGTCATGCCCGTGCGGTACGTCTCCGACGGTGGCCACCCGCACGTCGTGCGCGCGACGGCGGGCGGGTCGGGGTCGCACCTGGTCGCCCGGCTCGCGCTGGTCGAGGGACTCGCCGTGATCCCTGCCGAGGTCGACTCCGTCGCCGTCGGCGACCGCATCGCAGTCCTGAGGGTGGGCGCATGAAAGACGAGTCCGACCAGCCGTTCACGCACCTCGACAGCGCCGGGCACGCCCGCATGGTCGACGTCACCGCCAAGCAGCCGACGGTCCGCTCGGCCACCGCGTCCGGTCGCGTGGTCTGCGGACCGGAGACCGTCGAGGCCCTGCGCTCCGGCGGCGTGCCCAAGGGCGACGTGCTCGCGGTCGCCCGGATCGCCGGCATCTCCGCCGCCAAGCGGACCGCGGAGCTGCTCCCGCTGGCCCACGTGATCGGCGTGCACGGCGTGGTGGTGGACCTGACCATCGCCGACGACGGCGTCGACATCACCGCCACCGTCCGCACCGCCGACCGCACGGGCGTCGAGATGGAGGCGCTGACCGCCGTGTCCGTCGCCGCGCTGGCGATCGTGGACATGGTCAAGGGCATCGACAAGTCGGCGCGGATCGCCGACGTGCGGCTCGAGGCGAAGTCGGGCGGCAGGTCGGGCGACTGGGTACGGCCGGCCGATGCCTGAGAGCCGTCCGGCCTTCGACGCCGTCGTGCTGGCGGGCGGCCGGGGCTCTCGGCTGGGCGCACCGTCGAAGCCGGAGGTCGTCGTCGGTGGTCGCGCGCTGCTGGACCACGCGCTCGCGGCCGTCGCGGGCGCTCGTCAGGTCGTCGTCGTCGGTCCGTCGAGCGTCGGGCGCCCCGGCATCCCGACCGTGCTCGAAGACCCGCCTGACGGGGGCCCGGTCGCGGGCCTGGCGGCCGGGTTGGCGGCGATCTCGTCGCCGAGCGAGCTCGTCGTGGTCCTGGCCTGCGACGTCCCTCGCGCGGGGTCCGCGCTCTCGGCGCTGCTCGCAGCGACCACGCCGGAGGTCGACGGCGCCCGCCTGGTCAGCCTCGACGGACATCCCCAGCACCTCGTCGCGGTGTATCGCGCGTCGGTGCTGGCTGCGGCGTTCGCGCGGATGGCCACCGTGCACGGCGCGTCCATGCGCGCCCTGCTCACGGGGCTGACGCTGGTCGACGTGCCCGACACGGACGACGCAGCGGCCGACGCCGACACCTGGTCGGACGTCGAGCGGCTGGACGCACTGCTGAGAGGATCGACGTCATGACCGACGACCCGCGCCGCGCCCCCGGCGCCGACCTGCCCCGGTGGATCGACGACCTCTGCGCGGCCCTCGACGTGGACCGGTCGCTGGTCGACATCGACCGCGTCCTCGACCTGTCCAGCACGGTCGCGCACCAGGTCGCCCGCCCGGCGGTCCCCGTGAGCATGTTCGTCGCCGGCCTCGCGGCCGCGCGCCTCGAACCGGCGCAGATCGGGCCCCTGCTCGCGGCGATCGAGGAGCGCGCGCAGCAGTGGACGTGATCACGGTCCGCTACTTCGCGGCGGCGGCGGAGGCGGCGGGCGTCGACAGCGAACGGCTCGACGCCGGGACGGCCGAGTCGGTCCGCTCCGTGATGGTCGGCGCCCACCCCGCGCTCGCGGCCGTGCTCGGTCGCTGCGCGCTGCTGGCTGACGGGGTCCGCGTCGAGGGTTCCGACGAGGTCCGCGCAGGCGCGACGCTCGACGTCCTGCCCCCGTTCGCCGGCGGGTAGCCCCCTCAGCCGCCGATCGCGCTCATCGGGCGGTCGGGCTGCAGGAACGACGGGTCGTCGATGTCGTGCCCGGCCTTCTTTCCCGCCAGGCATCGCCGGAACGCGTCCGCCAGGGCCTCGTCGACGTCGGAGGGGGCGGGGGCGGGTCGAGGTCGGGCGGACGAGCCGATGCTCAGCGCCTGGGCGGGCCCGACGCCGAGCTGCGCGGGCGGCTCGACCGACCCCCGCAGGATCGTCCGCGTGTCGGTCTCGGTCTGACTGAACAAGCAGGCGCGCAGCTGCCCGTCGGCGGTCAACCGCAGCCGGTCGCACGCGCCGCAGAACGGTGCGGTCACCGACGCGATCACGCCGACGGTCTCGGGTCCGCCGTCGACGTACCGAGCTCGGCCGGAGCAGCACCGCGTCCGGGCACCTCCGTCAGGGTGAAGGCGCTGGTCAGACGCGCGAGGATCTCCGCCTGCGTCACCATCTCGGCGCGGTCCCATGTGTGTCCGGCGTCGAGCGGCATCTGCTCGATGAAGCGCATCTGGTACCCGCGGCTCACGGCGAACCGCGTCAGCTCCACCACCTCGTCGTCGTTCACGCCCCGCATGGCGACGGCGTTGATCTTCACCGGATTCAGTCCAGCGGCGTCGGCCGCGGCGATCCCGGCCAGGGTCTCGACGAGCTTGTCGCGTCGGGTCAGCTGGAGGAACTTCTGGCGGTCCAGGGTGTCCAGGCTGATGTTCACGCGCGTCAGCCCGGCGTCCTTGAGCTCGGATGCGAGCCCGGGCAGGCGCAGCGCGTTCGTGGTGAGCGAGACCTCGGGGCTGCCGGGAAGGGCGGTGAGCCGACGGACGACGTCGACGATGTCGACCCGCAGCAGCGGCTCGCCGCCGGTGAGCCGGATCTCCGTGATCCCCAGCGACACGCCTACGCGCGCGACGTGCACGATCTCGTCGGTGCTGAGCATGGTCGAACGCGCCAGCCACGGGACGCCGTCGGCAGGCATGCAGTAGGTGCAGCGCAGCGAGCAGCGGTCGGTCAGCGAGATCCGCAGGTCGCGGTGCTCGCGTCCGAACCGGTCGACCAAGGTCATGTCATCCCCACCCATACGTGCGACCCGTCCTCGAGCACCTCACGCTTCCAGACTGGCAGCTCGGCCTTCACCTGCTCGACGAGCGCCCGGCAGACGTCGAACGCCTCGGCCCGGTGCGCCGTCGCGACGGCCGCCACGATCGCCGCCTCCCCGACCGCCAGGTGCCCGATCCGGTGGCTCACCGCGAGACCGAGAACGGCGTCGGCAAACCCCGACGCGATCCGTTCGATGACGGCGCCCGCATCGGGGTGGGCCGAGTAGTCGAGCGCGACCACCCGTCCGTCGACGGACGGGTCGTTGTCTCGCACCAGCCCGACGAAGGTCGCCACCGCCCCCGCCCGCGGGTCGCTGACGTGTTCCACGTGAAACAGCAGGTCGAGCGGCTCGTCGACAACCCGGGCGATCACGGGTGATCACCGCCCTGGACCTGGGAGAGCAGGTGCGGCAGCAACGGCAGCAGCGCGTCGAGCCCGTCCGACACCCCACCAGTCGAGCCGGGCAGGTTCACGACGACGGCCCCGGAGCCGGTGACGCCGGCCAGGCCGCGGGACAGGACGGCGGTCGGCACGGAACCGTAGCGTCGCAACAGCTCGGGGATGCCGGGCAGCTCGCGCTCGAGCAGGGGCCGCGTGCCCTCGGGCGTGCGGTCGTGCGGTCCGACGCCGGTGCCCCCGGAGGTGATCACCAGGCGTGCGCCGTCGGCCAGGACCGCGCGCAGGGCCCTCTCGACCGAGGCTGCGCCGTCCGGGACGACGACCGCCGGCCCGACCTCGAACCCGGCGTCGCTCAGCCGCTCGACCGCGAGCGGCCCCGATCGATCGGCACGCTCACCGGCCGCGGACCGGTCGGAGGCCACGACGACGGCCGCGCGCACGGGGCCGGTCGAGGGTAGGCTGCACGGCGTCAGCGTAACCAGCGGCCGTGCAGGCCCGCGGCCGTGCTGGTGAATTCGACGAAACCCGCCCGGGCGAGCGACGGCTGTGCCTTAGCCTGCTTCGCGCGGGCGACGTCCGCGCCCGCCGGCCTCGAGCCGACGGGCAGGGCGGGGTCGAGGAGCGCGCATGTCCAACTGGGGGAACCCGTACCAGCCCGCGACGCCGAACCCGCAGGCGCCCCCACCGCAGCCCGAGCCGTACGGCGTTGCGCCGGTGCGCGCGTTCCGTGAGGCCGAGCTGGACGCGATGCACCGGTCCGCGGCCAAGCAGGCGCTGCTCATCCGGTGGGTGCTCGCGATCGTCCTGCCGGTGTTCATCCTCCTGCGCACGGCCGGCGAGGGACTTGCGGGCGTGGGCGGTGGCGTGGCGATCGTCCTCGTCGTGATCGCCTTGTCCTGGGTGGGCGCCATGTTCTCGCGCCGCTTCACGGGCCAGCGGCCCGACGCCGTCGTCGCGGCCAGGCCCGGCCTCGACGTGATCGAGGTCTGGGGCGCACGCGGTCTGCAGGGTGCGCTCAAGGCGGCCGGCGTCGCGACGCCGAAGATGCGCCGGGGCGGAGCGACGTCCCTCTCGATGGTTCTCTCGACCGAGGGCCTCGAGCTGTGGACGGGCCGCGGCTCGACCGTCGCCGCTCTGGTCGCGGTGCCGTGGTCGGCGGTCGCCGCGATCGACGAGACCCGCGGCTCGATCACCAACGACGGGACGCGGCCCGCGTTCATGCTGGTCACGGCGATCGGCCAGCGGCTCGTCTTCGTCCCGCGTACGCGGACGAACGGTGGACGGGTGGCGCGCGTCCCGGAGCTTGCGGGCCCTTGTCGCACGGCTCGACGCCCTGCGGGTCGGCGCGCTTGCGCGGTAGGCCGGCCGAGACATCTGGCGGGTACGCTGTCCCCACAACTTCACACGCTGCTCGAACCGCGGCGGGAGAGATCCCGCGAACTACGGCGGGGCGCCGAAGGAGCAATCCTCCCCGGGAATCTCTCAGGCCCCTGTACCGCCACGGCGAGGCAACTCTGGAAAGCGGATCGAAAAGGTCCCACCGACGGTGCAAGCCGGCGCGCCCCGACAGGCGGACCGGCAAAACTCTCAGGTCGCGCGCATGCGCGGTGACAGAGCGGGGAGCCCACCCACCGTCCCGGTGCCCCTACCGGACGACCCTTGCGGAGCAGCCCGTGACCGACCTCCACGCCGCCATCACCACCGGCCCTGTCCTCCACCTCGACACGTCCGGCGAGATCGTCGCCGCGACGCGCGTGGAGCACACGCCCGCCGCCGAGAACTTCGCCGACCGGCACATCGGCCCGCGCGGCACCGAGACGGCGCACATGCTCTCGGTCGTCGGGTACGAGTCGATCGACGCACTGATCGATGCCGCGGTCCCGGCCAGCATCCGCACGGACCGGCCGCTCGACCTGCCCGCCGCACGCTCCGAGGAGGAGGTGCTGGCCGGGCTGCGCACGATCGCGGGCCGCAACCGCGTGATGACGCAGATGATCGGCCAGGGCTACTCGGACACGATCACGCCGGCCGTCATCCGCCGCAACGTGCTCGAGTCGCCCGCCTGGTACACGGCCTACACGCCGTACCAGCCGGAGATCGCGCAGGGCCGGCTCGAGGCGCTGCTGAACTTCCAGACGATGGTCACCGACCTCACCGGCCTGGACATCGCGAACGCCTCGCTCCTCGACGAGGCCACGGCGGTCGCCGAGGCGGTCGCGCTCATGTGGCGCGGCGCCAAGGGCAAGTCGGGCACGGTCGTGCTGGACGCCGACCTGTTCAGCCAGTCGCTGGCCGTCACGCTCGGGCGCGCCGAGGCGATCGGCCTGCCGGTCGTCGTCGCGGACCTGTCCGACGGCCTGCCCGACATCGAGGGTGCGCTGATCGGCGTTGTCCTCCAGCAGGTCGGCGCGTCCGGCCAGGTCCGGGACCTGAGCACCGTGATCGCACGGACGAAGGAGCGCGGTGGGCTGGTCACCATCGCCGCCGACCTGCTCGCCCTGACGCTCCTGGTGAGCCCGGGGACCCTCGGCGCGGACATCTCCGTCGGTTCCGCACAGCGCTTCGGCGTCCCGCTGTTCGGCGGCGGCCCGCACGCGGCGTTCATGGCCGTGCGCAACGGCCTCGAGCGGTCGCTGCCCGGCCGGCTGGTCGGGGTCTCCATCGACGCCGACGGCGCCCGCGCCTACCGCCTCGCCCTGCAGACCCGTGAGCAGCACATCCGCCGCGAGAAGGCGACGAGCAACATCTGCACCGCCCAGGCGCTGCTGGCCATCGTCGCGTCGATGTACGCGGTCTACCACGGCCCCGACGGCCTGCGCGCGATCGCCGAGGGCGTGCACGCGCACGCGGCCGGCCTCGCCGAGCTGCTCACCGGCGTCGGCGTCGAGGTCGAGCACGACACGTTCTTCGACACGATCCGAACGTTCGTCCCGGGCGCCGCCCGTGCGGTGGTCGCCCACGCGGCGGGCGCCGGCGTGAACCTGTGGGCGTCCGACGACGACCACGTGCAGATCGCCTGCGACGAGCGCACGAACAGCGACCACCTGCTGCGGATCGTCATGGCCTTCGCCGCTGCGGGCGCCACGACGCTCGAGCCCGACGAGGACGGCACCTACGCGTTCGGCTTCGTCGGTGTCCGCGCCCCCGCCGGTCGCGTGGCGGACACGGCCGCGCTGCCCGCCGCGACGCGCCGCACCGATGGCTACCTCACGCACCCCGTCTTCCACCTGCACCGCTCCGAGACGGCGATGCTGCGCTACCTGCGCCGGCTCTCGGACAAGGACCTGGCGCTGGACCGCACGATGATCCCCCTGGGCTCGTGCACCATGAAGCTGAACGCCACGGCGGAGATGGAGCCGATCAGCTGGCCGGAGTTCGCGACCATCCACCCGTACGCGCCCCTGGACCAGACCCTCGGTTACGCCGAGCTGGTGACGCAGCTGCAGGACTGGCTGGCGGAGATCACGGGCTACGCGGCGGTGTCAGTGCAGCCGAACGCCGGCTCGCAGGGCGAGCTCGCCGGCCTGCTGGCCATCCACGGGTACCACGCGGCACGCGGCGACAAGCGCGACGTCTGCCTGATCCCGGCGAGCGCGCACGGCACCAACGCGGCGTCGGCGGCGCTCGCGGGCATGCGCGTGGTCGTGGTGGCCACGGCAGGGGACGGCTCGATCGACCTCGACGACCTGCGCGCCAAGCTGGACCAGCACGGCCCGCAGGTGGCCGCGATCATGATCACCTACCCCTCGACGCACGGCGTCTACGAGGAGGGTGTCCGCACCGTCTGCGAGCTCGTCCATGAGGTCGGTGGCCAGGTGTACATCGACGGCGCCAACCTCAACGCGCTCGTCGGCCTCGCCCGCCCGGGCGAGCTGGGCGGCGACGTCTCCCACCTCAACCTGCACAAGACGTTCTGCATCCCGCACGGCGGCGGCGGCCCCGGTGTCGGCCCGGTGGCGGTCGCGGCGCACCTGGCCCCGTACCTGCCGGGCGACCCGACGCCGTCGGCCGTCAACGACGGGACCGCCCCCGTCAGCGCCGCGCCGTGGGGCTCCGCCGGCATCCTCCCGATCAGCTGGGCCTACGTCGCGCTGATGGGTCCCGACGGCCTGACCCAGGCCACCGAGACGGCCGTGCTCGCCGCGAACTACCTGGCCACGCGCCTGTCCGGGCACTACCCCGTGCTCTACACCGGCCCGAACGGGCTGGTCGCGCACGAGTGCATCCTGGACCTGCGCGACATCACCAAGGAGACCGGCGTGACCGCCGAGGACGTGGCCAAGCGGCTCATGGACTACGGGTTCCACGCGCCGACCCTGAGCTTCCCGGTGGCCGGCACGCTCATGGTCGAGCCGACCGAGTCGGAGGACCTGGCCGAGATCGACCGGTTCGTCGAGGCGATGGTCGCCATCCGCGGCGAGATCGACGCGGTCGCCGCCGGCCGCTGGACGCTCGCCGACTCGCCCCTGCGCAACGCACCCCACACGGCGGCCAGCCTGACGGCCGACGAGTGGACCCACGACTACCCCCGCGAGCTCGCCGCGTTCCCCGTGGCTGCGCTGCGCGAGGGCAAGTACTGGCCGCCGGTCCGCCGGATCGACGGTGCGCACGGGGACCGCAACCTGGTGTGCAGCTGCCCGCCTATCGAGGCGTATGCCGAGTGAAGGACGAACCCATGGACACACTGAGCCCGCTCAACGACGAGCACGTGGCGCTTGGGGCGGCGCTGACGTCGTTCGCCGGCTGGCAGATGCCCCTGCGGTACACGTCCGACATCGCCGAGCACAACGCGGTGCGGACGGCCGCCGGGCTGTTCGACCTCTCGCACATGGGCGAGATCCGGATCAGCGGTCCCGACGCCGCCGCATTCCTCGACTACGCCCTCGTCGGCAACCTGAGCGCCCTGCGCTTCCAGGGGGCGCGCTACACCATGATCTGCGCGCCCGACGGAGGCGTGATCGACGACCTGATCGTCTACCGCGACCTCCCGGACGCCTTCCTGGTCGTCGCGAACGCCTCGAACCACGAGGTCGTCCTGGACGCCCTGCGGGAGCGGACGGACGGTTTCGACGCCTCGGTCGAGGACCGCTCGCCGCAGACGGCGCTCATCGCCGTGCAGGGCCCTCACGCGCTCGACATCGTGCGCGCGACGCAGGGTCTGGACGAGACCGGCGGCGACGTCGGGGCCTCCAAGTACTACGCGTGCCTGCCCGCCACGTTCGCCGGCGAGCCGGTCCTCGTCGCGCGCACCGGCTACACGGGCGAGGACGGGTTCGAGTTCTTCCTCGACGCCGCTTCGGCCCCGGCGCTCTGGCGGGCGTTCCTCGCTGCGGGCCAGGACCACGGGCTCGTCCCGGCCGGCCTGTCTGCGCGCGACAGCCTCCGCCTCGAGGCCGGCATGCCGCTGTACGGCAACGGCTGGACCGCACGACGACGCCGCACGACGCCGGTCTGGGCCGCGTCGTGAAGCTCGACAAGGCCACCGCCGACGGGGCGCCGCTGGCCTTCGTGGGCCGTGCCGCCCTCGAGGCCCGTGAGGCCGAGACGCCCACCAGGACGCTCGTCGGGCTGGAGGGGCTGGGCCGACGCGCGGCTCGGCACGGCTACCCCGTGACGCGCCCGGACGGCTCGGCGATCGGCGTCGTCACCTCCGGTGCTCCGTCGCCCACGCTCGGCCACCCGGTCGCGATGGCGTACGTGACCCCCGCCGAGAGTGCCCCGGGCACCGAACTTGCCGTTGACGTGCGCGGACGCCTCGAACCTGTGAGGGTCGTCCCTCTTCCCTTCTACCGCCGGGCCCGGTAAACCAAGCACTAGGGTCCGTCCCCCCCGACAGGAGAACCTATGAGCACGGATCTGCCCACCGACCTGCACTACACCGTCGAGCACGAGTGGCTGCAGGACGGTTCCCCGTCGACCATCGGCATCACGGCGGTCGCCGCCGACGCCCTGGGCGACATCGTCTACCTCGAGCTGCCGGCCGTCGGCGAGGTCGTGGCGGGCGCTGTGGTGGGCGAGATCGAATCGACGAAGTCAGTGTCCGAGCTGTACTCCCCGGTCTCCGGGACCGTCCGGGAGATCAACCAGTCGGCTGTCGACGACCCCTCCGTCGTCAACTCCGACCCCTATGGCGCGGGCTGGCTCCTGAAGGTCGACGTCACGTCGACCGGACCGCTCCTGACGTCCGACGAGTACGCCGCGCAGAGCGCGGGCTGACTCGGACGACACACCGGCCGGAAGCCGTTTAGTCCCGTCTGGCGGACATTGCACTCGCCCGATCGGGTGAATCATGGCGACCGGTCACGCGTACGGCGTATCAAGGTGCCGATACGACGTTCATTGTGAGTGGTTAGCGAGATCGGCATGGCGGGGGGGAACCCGTACATGAAGAGTTGGCAGAAGTGGCGTCATGGCTCACGAACTGCTCTCTCTCATCCGGTACGCAGCCAAGAGCGCGACCCGGACGTCCCGGGCCACGCAGCACACCGGAGGACATCATGAGCATGGTGGAGACGAGCAGGACCGTCGGAGTCTCGAACGACGCATTGACGCGCCGTGAGCGGGTCGTGCTGGCCGAGCTGGCCGAGGACGTGACCCTCGAGGAGATCGCGACGCGGCTCTTCGTGACGCGCAACACTGTGAAGTCGCAGGTCCGCAGCGTCTACCGCAAGATCGGCGTCTCCACCCGTGCCGAGGCTGTCGCCTGGGCCGTGGCGCACGGCGTTCGCTGAGCACGAGGCCGTAGCACCAAAGCCACGCCCCGGACCTAGGGGCCTGGCAGACTCACCGCATGACCTCAACCGTGCTCGTGGTCGCCGCTGCGATCGTTGACGACCTAGACGACCCGCGTGAGCTGCTGGCCGCGCGGCGCGCCGTGCCGGCTCGCCTGGCCGGCCGATGGGAGTTCCCGGGCGGCAAGGTGGACGCCGACGAGGAACCCGAGGACGCGCTGCACCGCGAGATCCGTGAGGAGCTCGGGGCCCGGATCGGGCTGGGCGAGGAGCTCGTCGGCCCGGACGACGGCCTCTGGCGCCTGTCCGACGAGTACGTGATGCGCCTCTGGCTCGCGGAGGTGGTCGAGGGAACACCCGAGCCGCTGGACGAGCACGACGAGCTTCGATGGCTGCCCGTCAGCCAGTGGCACGAGGTGCCGTGGCTGGACGCGGACCTCCGGATCGTGGATGCCCTGCACGCGCACCTCAGCCGGGCTCGGCTGCGCTGAACGTCGCCCGCAGTCGGGTCACCGCCTCGGTGAGCACGGCCGACGACGTGGCGAAGTTGAGCCGGACGTGCCCAGCCCCCTCCACGCCGAACGTGGGCCCCGGGTTGACCGCCAGCCGGCCGGTCGTCAGGAGCGCGCGCGCAGGGTCCTCTGAGAGCCCCCGGAGGTCCAGCCAGGCGAAGTAGGTGGCGTCCGGCGGCTGCCAGGCCACCAGCGGCGCCAGGAGCCCGTGCAGCAGGCTCCCGTTGTGGTGCAGGCCCGCCAGGACGGTGTCGAGGAACGCGCCACCCTCCGCGTAGGCGGCGGTCTGGGCCAGGACGCCCAGGTGCATGACGCCGTCGGCCACCGGCTCCGGCAGGTTCGACAGCTCCGTCGCCTCGGGGCCCGGCACGGCGACCGCGGCGCGCAGGGCCGCCAGGTTGAACGCTTTCGAGGCCGAGTGCAGCGCGATGGCGTCGGGAATCACCGTGGTGGTCGGGACGAAGAGGGCTCCCGGTCCCGGGACGAGCGGGGCGTGGATCTCGTCGGCCACCACCCGGACCCCGTGCGCAGCGCTCAGCGCGCCGATCGCCGTCAGCTCCTCGGCGGTGTGCAGGGTGCCCGTGGGGTTGTGCGGGTTGCAGAGCAGGTAGACGGCCCGACGGCCGTGGGCCTTCGCGCGGCCGAACGCGTAGTCGAGCGCGGCGAGGTCGAGGCGCCCGTCCGCGAGCGGTGCGTGGATGACGTGCCGGTCCGCGTGCCGCAGGAACGTGGTGAACGGCGGGTACACGGGCGGGTTGATGACGACGGCGTCGCCGGGGTCGGTCAGCAGGCGCACCACCTCGGTGACCCCGACCATCACGTCGGCCGTCATCCGGGTGCGCGCGACGTCGACGTCCCACCCCCACCGGTCCGACGCGAACGCCGCGAACGCCGACGCGTACCCGTGCCCCGCCGGGTAGCCGGTATCGCCGCGCACCATGGCGTCGTGGACCGCCCGAACCACCGGCTCGGCCTGCGGCACGTCCATCTCGGCGACGAACAGCGGCAGCACGTCCGACGGATAGTGCCGCCACTTCTCGCTGGTACGCGTGCGCAGCTGTTCGATGGTCAGCGTGTCGAAGATCGTCGTCACGCCCCGACCGTAGACGCAGAGCACCTCCGCCGTCCCAAGAAGACCGGCCGCCGTGGGCGCACGACAGCCCCGGTCGCGGGGGCGGCCGGGGCTGTCGAAGGGGTGCGGCGTCAGAGCGTGGCGCGGACCTTCTTGGTCGCCTCGATGATGTGCTCCAGCGACGGGGCGACCTCCTCGTAGCGACGGGTCTTCAGACCGCAGTCCGGGTTGACCCAGAGCTGGTCCACCGCGATCGCCTTGACGGCCTCGGTGAGCAGCTCCTCGACCTCGCCCTCGCTGGGGACGCGCGGCGAGTGGATGTCGTAGACGCCCGGGCCCACGGCACGCGGGTAGCCGGCCCCGGCGATGTCCGCCAGGATCTCCATCTTCGAGCGGGCTGCCTCGATGGAGGTGACGTCGGCGTCGAGGCCGTCGATCGCGCCCATGATCTGGCCGAACTCGGAATAGCAGAGGTGCGTGTGGATCTGCGTGTCGGCGCGGACACCCGCGGTGGACAGGCGGAACGAGCGCACCGACCAGTTGAGGTAGGCGGCGTGGTCCTCGACGCGCAGGGGCAGCAGCTCGCGCAAGGCGGGCTCGTCCACCTGGATCACTGCGATGCCGGCGGCCTCGAGGTCGGCGATCTCGTCGCGCAGGGCGAGGCCGACCTGGTTGGCGGTGTCACCGAGCGGCTGGTCGTCGCGCACGAACGACCACGCGAGGATCGTCACCGGTCCGGTGAGCATGCCCTTGACCGGCTTGGTGGTCAGCGACTGCGTGTAGGACGTCCAGTCGACCGTGATCGGCTTGGGACGGGACACGTCGCCCCAGAGGATCGACGGACGCGTGCAGCGCGAGCCGTAGGACTGGACCCAGCCGTTCTGCGTCACGGCGAACCCGTCGAGGTTCTCGGCGAAGTACTGGACCATGTCGTTGCGCTCGGGCTCGCCGTGCACCAGCACGTCGAAGCCGATCTGCTCCTGCAGCTCGACGACGCGGCGGATCTCCGCCTTCATCTCGTCGTCGTACTGCGCCTCCGTCAGCTCGCCCTTGCCGAACGCGGCGCGCGCCTTGCGGATCTCGCCGGTCTGCGGGAACGAGCCGATGGTGGTGGTCGGCAGCGGCGGGAGGTTGAGACGCGCGGCCTGGGCGACCTTGCGCTCGGCGAACGGGCCGCGGTTGAACTCGTCCTCGGTCAGTGCGGCTGCGCGCTCGCGGACCGCGGGGACGACGACGCCGGGCGCCGTCCGGCGCGAGCTGACCGCGTCGGTGGCTGCGAGCAGCTGCTCGTGGATCGCCTCGCGACCCTCCGTCAGGCCCTCGGCCAGCGTGACGACCTCGACGACCTTCTCGTCCGAGAAGGCGAGCCAGCTCTTCAGCGTGTCGTCGAGCGCGGGCTCGTCGGCGGTCGTGTGCGGCACGTGGAACAGCGACGTCGAGGTTCCGACGGTCACCGCGGCGGCCCCGAGACCCTCCAGCTGCTCCAGGATCGCCAGCTTGGCGTCCAGGTCGGCACGCCAGATGTTGTGGCCGTCGATCACGCCGGCGACCAGCGTCTTGGTCTCCAGACCCGCGACCGTCTCGGTGGGCACGTTGCCGCGGACCAGGTCGATGCCGATGGCCTCGACGTCCGTGGCGGCCAGCACCGGCAGTGCGGCACCCAGGTCGCCGTACGGGGCGGCGACGAGGATGGCCGGGCGGTCCGTCAGGTCCGTGGCCAGCGCGCGGTACGCCTCGATGACGGCAGCGAGCAGCTGCTCGGCGGGCACCTCGATCGAGTCGGAGACGAGCGCGGGCTCCTCCAGCTGGACCCAGGTGGCACCGGCCGCGGCGAGGTCCTGCAGCAGCGCGGCGTAGACCGGGAGCAGGTCCTCGAGGCGGTCGATCGGCGCGAAGTCGTCCGGCGCGCCCTCGGTGGCCTTGGCCAGCGCGAGGTAGGTGACCGGGCCGACGATGACCGGACGCGTGAGGATGCCGTCTGCGAGGGCTTCCTTGAACTCCCGCACGGGCCGGTCGCTCGCGTAGCGGAACGTGGTCTCCGGGCCGATCTCCGGCACCAGGTAGTGGTAGTTGGTGTCGAACCACTTGGTCATCTCGAGCGGCAGGTCGTCGCCGCGGCCGCGGGCCACGGTCGAGTACCCGGCCAGGTCGAGGGAGCCGTCCTCGGCGACGACGTCCGCGAAGCGGGCCGGCACGGCGCCGACCACGGCCGTCGCATCGAGCACGTGGTCGTAGAAGGAGAACGCGCTCGGGATCGCCGGGACGTCGGTGGCCAGGCCCAGCTCGGCCAGGCGGGTGCGTGTGCGGCGACGGAGGTCGGCGGCGACGGCCTCGACCTCGTCGGCGGTCGAGCGACCGGCCCAGAAGGACTCGATGGCCTTCTTGAGCTCGCGGCGCGGTCCGATGCGCGGGTAGCCGAGCACGGAGCCGGCGGGGAACTTCGGAGTATCCGTCATGGTGATTCAGTCCCTCGAGGGTCGGGCGGTTGCCGTGACCTGCGGCCCGCTGGCCAGGTCGGGAGCTGTCCGAGCTCCGCCGTCGAGGTGTGCACCCTCGAGCAGGTCAAGTACGGCATGGTGCTTGTTGAACGTGTACAGGTGGACGCCGGGGGCCCCGCCGTCCAGGACGCCGTTGACCAGGTCGACGCTCGCGCGGATCCCCCGGCGGTGGCGGTCGAGCTCGTCGTCGGCAGAGCCGAGCAGGTCGAACAGTCTCTCAGGCACCGGGACCCCGGTGAGCTCCTGCACGCGCCGCAGCCGGTCCGGGTCGGTGGTCGGGATGATGCCCGGGATGATCGGGATGGTCACGCCGGCGTCGCGCGCCTCCGCGACGATCCCCAGGTAGTCGTCGGCGTCGAAGAACACCTGCGTGATCGCGAAGTCGGCGCCGGCCTCCTGCTTGGACAGCAGCGACGCCACGTCCTGGGCCCGCGTCCCGCCGGTCGCTGCGTTGCCCCGCGGGAAGGCCGCGACGGCGACCGACAGCGGACGCACCCGCGCACGCACGGCCTGCGACGGGCTGTCTGCACAGCGCTGCGCCTCGATCTGGCGCAGCAGCCACCAGCTCGCCGGCGGTCTGCAGACCCTCCGGGTGCGCAACCCAGTCCGTCTGGTCCACGGGCGGGTCGCCACGCAGCGCGAGGAAGGAGCGCACGCCCTCGTCGAGGAACTCCTCGACGATCGTCGTGATCTCCTCGCGCGAGGTGCCGACGCAGGTCAGGTGGGCGATCGGGTTGAGCGTGGTCTCCCGCAGCAGCCGGCTGACCAGCTGGCGCGTGGTGACGCGCGTCTTTCCCGAGGCGCCGTAGGTGACCGAGACGAAGTCGGGGTGCACCGCCTCGAGGGCCTGGACCGTGGCCCACAGGCGTGGGGCCGCGTCCGGGTTGCGCGGCGGGAAGAGCTCGAACGAGATGGTCGGGCGGTCGTTCGCGGCCTGGGGTCGGGTGGCGGGGGCCGTGTGCAGCCCGGGCGTGCGGGGTTCCACGGTCGCGGCACTCACTGCGAGGCCTTCGGGGCGGTTCGTCGTGCACGCCGATCGTTCGAGGACATCTGAGCTCTCTCCATCGTCCCTGGCGGAAGCACCCACACCCTCGTCGGAGGGGGGTTGCTGCGGCGTCGTGGAGCCAGGTCTCTCGGCCGCTCTGGATGGTAGGGGCGATCGTAAACCGCCGACCACATGGTGGGCAACCGTGACCGCTGGATGAGACGAGAGCGTCCGAGGGATGCTCAGCCCTCTCGGCGGCCGCCCAGCGTGTTGTCGTCACGCCCGTGTCGCTGCGACGGGACGCCGAACCACGACGTGGCAGAACCGGCCGGCACGAGCCGCAGCCCGTCCTGGACCGCGGCGAGGACCTCGACGTCCGGAGCGGCGGTCTCCGACAACGCCTCGGCCGCGGCGAGCACGTCGTCGTGCCGCCTGTCGGGTTCGAGAACGTCAGCCATTCGCCGCACGATAGTCGCGTTCTTCTCACCTGCCGAGATGGGGTCGGACGCGTCACCCGGCAGGAGTAGGGATCTCACCCGGGCCTCTGCACGTCCACGCACCCCTCGTCCAGTCCTTCACTCGGGCGTACCAGTGCGTTGCCGCTGGTCAGGCGTCCAAATCGCCTCCGACCGACCGTGATCCACCGCCTGCGAGCGTCAATTGCGGCCGCGGACCGAGGGGCAGGTGGCCAGGTGGTCGTCCACGACGCCACACGCCTGCATCGCCGCGTACGCGGTGGTGGGCCCGACGAACCGGAACCCGAGCGACTTCAGCTTCCTTGGCCAGCGCCGTGGACTCGACGGTGATCGCGGGGACCCCGGACCAGGTGGCCGGCCTGACCCAGTGCGTGCGGTCGGGTGCGTGCGACCACAGGACCGCGTCGAGCGAGCCGCCGGTCGCGTGCAGGGCGCGCAGGGCGCGACCGTTCGCGATCGTGGCCTCGATCTTGGCGAGGTTGCGCACGATGCCGGCGTCGGCCATGAGCCGCGCGACGTCGTCGTCGCCGAACCCGGCGACCACCTCGGGGTCGAAGTCTGCGAACGCCGCCCGGAACGCCGGCCTCTTGCGCAGCACGGTGATCCAGGCGAGACCCGACTGGAACCCCTCGAGCGCGAACCGTTCGAACAGCGCGTGCTCCTCGTGGACGGGCCGGCCCCACTCCTCGTCGTGGTACTGCTCGTACAGGGGGTTGCCGTCGCCGAAGCAGCGGCCGGTGAGGGTCAGAGGCGGCGCGTCGGAGGTCGTCATGCCCCGAGTCTGTCGCCTGCCTCCGACACCGGGGGCGGTGTGTCGTCGACCGACCCGGTGACCGGGGGCTGTGGTCGGCTCGGGTCGCCCGTCGCCGAGATCAGCTGGGCGATGCCGTCCAGGATCAGGACGGTGCCGAAGTCGAGGCCGGTGCCCTCGACGAAACCGGTCCACGAGAAGGCGCCGGACGACGCCGCCCGCACGAGCGCGGGGTGCGACGCGGACGTGGCGAGCAGGCCGATCAGCGCGCCGAGGTCGGGGGCGTCGCCGTCGGCCCCGCCGAGGGCGGACGCGCGGGCCTGTGCCGTCATCTGCTCGCTGACGCGGAGCTGGTCGAGCGCGTGGGTGGCCAGCACGCCGATCGCACCCACCTTCTGCGGCTCCGTCAGGGGCGTCTCGGAGAGCGCGTCAAGCATCGCCTCCATCCAGGCGAGCCGCCCGGGACCGATCGCGTGCAGGACGGTCGTCGTCCGGGCGAGCCAGGGGTGTGCGCGCAGGATCGGCTGCTGGATCGACATGATGGCTTCGAGGCGCTCGCGCCACCCGCCCAGGTCGGGACCGATGGCCGGCGGCCGGCCCGAGGCTCGGTCGGACATGAGGCTGAGCACCTCGTCCTTGGACGACACGTACCGGTAGAGCGACATGGTCGTGAAGCCGAGCGACTCCGCCAGCCTGGCCATCGAGACGGCATCCAGGCCCTCGGCGTCGGCCAGGGTGATGCCGGCATCGGCGATCTGCTCGAGCGACAACGCGGGCCGCGGGCCGGGCCGGCCGACCGCGGGCGCGCGCCACAGCACGGCGATCCCGGGCGGGAGATCGAGCGGTGGCTCGTCCGGCGGGGCGGTCGACAGTGCGACCCGGACAGCCTGCCGACGCGCCTTCTCGGCGTCCCGGGCGGCGCGCTGCTGCGCCAGCGACGCCGTGCGCTCCGCACGTTCGGCCTCACGCAGCCGGTCGGCGGCCGCACGCGCGGCGTCGCGGGCCTCTCGCTCGCGGCGCTCCTGGTCCTCGCGTTCGGCCTTCTCCCGGTCGCGGACGCGCTTGTCGGCCTCGCGCTGCCGACGCTCCAGCGCCTTCGCCGTGTCACGGTCCGACTTCGCCAGGTCGCGCCGGGCGCGGTCCGCCTCCCTGGCCTCGGCGCGCTCGGCCCTCTCGCGGTCGCGACGCAACGCCTCGCCCTCGCGCCGGGCGTCCTCCGCCTCGCGCGCCGCCTGCGGGTCCTGCGGCGGGTCCTGCGCAACCTCGTCGTCGTCCACGACACCTCCTTGACCGCCGATCCTACAAGTGTGTATGAAGTACACACACAGTTTACGTCATACACAGAACAGGGGAATCCGATGAACGCACCCGTCGTCGTCGCCCGGGGGCTGCGCAAGTCCTACGGCGACCTCACCGTGCTGGACGGCGTCGACCTCGACGTCGCCCCCGGCGAGGTGCTCGCCCTGCTCGGTCCCAACGGGGCCGGCAAGACCACGACCGTCCGCATCCTGGCCACGCTGCTCAAACCCGACGCGGGCACCGCCTACGTCGCCCGCAAGAACGTGGTCACCCAGGCCGCGGAGGTCCGCGGGGCGATCAGCCTCACCGGGCAGTTCGCGGCCGTCGACGAGCTGCTGACAGGGGTCGAGAACCTGCGGCTGATGGCCCGCCTGGCGCACCTGGGCAAGCGGGAGGTCCGCACCCGGAGCGACGAGTTCCCGCTGTTCGACCTCACCGACGCCGGCCGCCGGGTGGTCAAGACCTACTCCGGGGGCATGCGCCGACGGCTCGACCTGGCGGTCGGTCTGCTCGCTCGTCCGCAGGTCGTGTTCCTCGACGAACCCACCACGGGGCTCGACCCGCGCAGCCGGAACGGGCTGTGGGACGTCATCCGGGACGTCGTCGCGACGGGGACCACCGTGCTGCTGACCACGCAGTACCTCGAGGAGGCCGACCAGCTGGCGGACCGGATCACCGTCATCGACCGCGGGGCGGTCATCGCGAACGGCACGGCACCCGAGCTCAAGCGGGCGGTCGGGTCCGCGCACGTGTCCCTGGTCCTGCGCGACGGGGTGCACGAGCGGATCGCCACCGACGGGTCCGTGCCGGACGTCCGGCGCATCCTCTCGGACGTCGAGAGCCGCGGAATCGCGGTCGACAGCTGGGAGGTCCGCTCCCCCACCCTCGACGACGTCTTCCTGACCCTCACGGGCCACCCCACTGAAGACTCGCCCTCGCCACCCAGGAGTCCTGATGACCACCGTCACGCCACCCCCCGCCCTCGGCTGGGGCGTCCACGACACGACGAGCCTGATCTGGCGATCGGTCCGCCGGTCCCTGCGGCAGCTCGACACGATCCTGCTCGCGGTCCTGCTGCCCGTGATGCTCCTGCTGATGTTCGTCTACGTGTTCGGTGGGGCCCTGGACGCCGGCATGGACTACGTGGACTTCGTCGTGCCCGGGATCATCCTGCTCACCGCGGGGTACGGGTCCGCCAACACGGCGGTGGACGTCGCCACGGACATGACCGGCGGCATCATCGACCGGTTCCGGTCCCTGCCCATCCGGCCCACCGGCGTGCTGACCGGTCACGTGGTGGCGTCCATGGTCCGCAACGCGGTCTCGACCGCCCTGGTCATCGGCATCGCGTTCGTCGTCGGCTTCTCCCCGTCGGCGTCGGCCGTCGACTGGGTGGCGGCGCTGGCGCTCATCGCCCTGTACGTGCTGGCGCTGACCTGGGTCGCGGTGGCCATCGGCACAGTCGCGTCCGGGCCCGAGGCGGCCAGCGGGTTCACGTTCCTGATCTTGTTCATCCCGTACGTGTCCTCCGCGTTCGTGCCACCGGACACCATGCCGTCGGTGCTGCAGGACATCGCGACCTACAACCCGATCACGCCGCTCTCGGACACCCTGCGCGGGCTGCTCCTGGGCCAGCCGGTCGGGTCGTCGTGGCCGTCCGCCGTGCTCTGGTGCCTCGGCATCCTCCTGGTCGGTCGCGTCTCGGCGGGGCTGCTGTTCCGCCGGTCGCGGTAGAGCTTTTGCGACGAGGTCCGGCGGTCCGGGCGGATCGCCGGACCGTCCGGCTGCGCCGTGGGTGGATGTTCGCTAGACACGACGCATGACGACGCCGCCGGAGGTTCCCTCGCCGGAGCGCGCGCCGCGCCGCGGCCTGATCGTCACGCTGGCGGTGCTGCTCGCGATCGCGATCGCGATCGTCGTCATCGTCGTGCTGGTCGTGCGGGGCGACGGGTCTACCGACGAGCCCGTCGCGAGCCCGTCCCACACCCCCTCCGCGTCGCCGGCGCCCGAGCCCACGACGACCACCCAGAGCTCGAGCCCGTCCGCCGTCGCCGGTTGTGCCCCCAACGGGGTGGCCGTCCCCACCGGCGCCCACGAGGTCGAGGTGGTCGACATCGACGGCGACGGCAGGTCGGACACGGCGTGGATCAGCCCCGGGGCCGACCGCCGGTTCGGCATCACCACGGCGTCGGGCGCGACGTTCTCGATCGCCATCGTCTCGGCCAGCCCGGTTCCGGCCTCGGCCGTGGTCAACCTGGTGCAGACCGACAAGCTGCCGATCGCTCTCGTGGACCTGGGCCGGGAGGCGTTCGTCTACTCGCTCGCGCAGTGCCAGGTGCAGACGGTCGCCAACGCGCAGGGCCAGCCATACACGTTCGACCGGGGGTTCGCGGGCGTCGGTACGGGCGTCGGCTGCTCGGGGACGGACCTGGACCTGGCCGGGTTGAACGCGGTGACCGCTGCCGACGGCACGTATACGGTCACGCGCACGTTCGTGACGCTCGACGCGGACGCGCGCCACGCGACGAACGGGTCGCCCGCGCAGGTGGCGACGGGTGCGGCGTCGACGGACCCGGTGGTCACCACGGCGCAGAAGGTGACCTGCGGGGACCTGGTCGCGGGTGACCCGGCGGACGGACCCGTCGAGCCGCAGTGATCGCCGACCCGACCGCGTCGTCCCTCACGTCGTCCGGGCGCCCAGCGCCTTCTTGATCCGCGTCGCAGAGACCGGTGCGGGCGTGCCGAGCTGCTGGGCGAACAGGCTGACGCGGAGTTCCCGAGCTGCCAGCGGAGGTCGTCGACCGGTTGGCCCTTGTCGGCGGCGTCGTCGAAGTCCGCCTCGACGTCCTGCACCTGCCAGGCCAGGTCGGCGTCGCGCTGAGGGTTCTCCGCGGCCTTGACCAGCCGGTGCTTCGCGGCCCGCAGGTAGCGCACGAGATGGGGCAGCCGGTCGGCGCCGACCTCGCTCACGAACCCCTCGTGCACGAGCCGCTGGGCCTGGGAGCGGATGTCCTGCGCGGTCGCCAGCAGCGCGAGGCTGGACCGCGCGCGGATCTCGGCGTCGAGCTCGCGGTCCGCGGTCAGGACGGCCACCAGGTCGCCGACGATCGCGTGGACCGTGTCCTCGAGCCCGTCGCGGACCGTCGTGCGGACCGACGCGTAGGTCGGGGCGTCGCGGACCTCGCGCGTCGCCCCGATCAGCCGGTCGATCGCGGCGAGCTGGACGTCGGCGACCAGTGCGTCCGTCGTCCGGTACGGGCTCGACGCCAGCGTCAGCGCCTGCGTGCCGGTCCAGCGGCTCGTGATGCGGGCGGTCGCGAGGCCGACGTCCAGCAGGAGGAGCCGTCGGAGCCCACGATGAGCCGTGGCCGGGCGCTGGGACTCGTCGGCCAGCGAACGGACCGCGACCGCGCCGCCCGCCTCCTCGACGAGCGTCGGGTAGGCACGGACCGGTCCCGCCTCGAGGACCCCGGGCAGCTCGGGCAGGTCGGCGGGCCAGGTGCGAAGGCCGGTGCGGTCGAGGGAGACCAGGGGCTTGGCGACGACGGTCGCGGGGGTTCCGGCAACGGCGGTGGGCGTGGGAGCCGGTGCCGTTCCGGACGCCCGCGCCTCGTCCATCGCTGCGCGGACGGCGGTGCGCACCGCGTCGTCGACGGCGGTCTGCGTCTGCTTCGCGAGCCGCCGTTGCAGCACCTGCAGGTCCTTGCCCTCGTCGACCACTCCCCCACGATCGCCGACCACCCGGAACGTCACGCGCAGGTGCGCCGGCAGGCGGTCGTCGTCGAACGCGTCGTCGGGCACGTCGACGTCGCGCAGGGCGTGGACCGCTCGTCGGAACACCGCTCGGAACGACGGGGCCGCGTCGCCCGCTCGGACGGTGTCCTCCCAGTCGGCCGTGTTCGCGGTCATCCACTCGTGCACCGACCGCGCGACGTCGGGCGCCGGGACCAGCTGGACGCGCACGGGCTTGGGCAGCGACCGGATGGTCGCGGTGATCAGCTCCTCGCGCAGGCCCGGGACCATCCAGCCGAAGCCGTCGGGGGTCAGCCGGGCGAGCGTGGTCAGTGGGATGTGTACAGTCACGCCGTCCGCTTCTGTACCAGGCTCGAACTGGTAGGTCAGCGGCAGGCTCAGGTCGCCCTGCGGCCAGCGCGACGGGAACGCGGACTCGTCGATGACGTCGGCGGAACCGACCAGCAGCTCGCGCGTGAAGCAGGAGGTCGGGGTCGACGCGGCGCGTGGTCTTCCACCACTGGTCGAAGTGGCGGGCGGAGACGACGTCGGCCGGGATGCGTTCGTCGTAGAACGCGAAGAGCGTGTCGTCGTCGACCACGAGGTCTCGTCGTCGGGCCCGGGCCTCCAGGCCTTCCGCCTCGGCGAGGAGCCGTCGGTTCTCGTGGAAGAACTGGTGGTGCGTGGTCCACTCGCCCTGCACCAGCGCGTGCCGGACGAACAGCTCGCGGGCGTGCTCGGGGTCGACCTTCGCGTACAGGACGCGCCGGTTGGTGACGATCGGGACGCCGTAGAGCAGGACGCGCTCGAACGCGGTCGCGGCGCCCTGCTTGGTCGACCAGGCGGGCTCGGAGTAGGTCCGTTTGACCAGGTGCGCGCCGATCTCCTCGGCCCACTCGGGCTGGATGCGTGCGACGTCGCGACCCCACAGGCGGCTCGTCTCGACGAGCTCGGCGGCCATGACCCAGGCCGGGGGCTTCCGGGCAAGGCCCGACCCGGGGAAGATCGCGAACCGTGCGCCGCGGGCGCCGAGGTACTCGTTGCGCGGGCGCTTGTTCGGCGGTCGCCGCCCTGCGCCCGGCGCCGCGACCTCCGTCGCCTCCTGCATGCCGATCTGGCTCAGCAGGCCCGCCAGGATCGCGACGTGGATGCGGTCGCCGTCCCAGGTGAGCCTGAGCCCGTCCTCCTCCATCTGCTTCCCGGGAGCATTGACGACGATCCCCAGCGGCTTGGCCAGCTCGCGCAGCTGCGTGACCACGTCCTGCCACTCGCGGATGCGCAGGTAGTTGAGGTACTCCGAGCGCACCTGACGGCGGAACGCCGAGCCGGACAGGTCGCGCTGCTGGTCCTTCAGGTACTGCCACAGGTTCAGGTAGGTGAGCAGGTCGCTCGTCGGGTCGGCGAACCGGCTGTGCGACAGGTCGGCCTTCTCGCGCTCCTCTGCCGGGCGTTCGCGGGGGTCCTGGATGGACAGCGCGGCCGCGATGATCATGACCTCGCGCGCGACGTTGCGCCGGCCGCCCTCGACGATCATCCGTGCCAGTCGTGGGTCCATCGGGGCTGAGCCAGTGCGCGGCCGGTCTCCGTGAGGCGTGCGCCGTCGAGCGCCCCGAGCTCGGTCAGCAGCTGGACGCCGTCGCGGACGGCGCGCGTGTCGGGCGGGTCGACGAACGGGAACTCGCCGATCTCCTCGGGCGTCGCCGCCACGCCGACGGCGATCATCTGCAGGATCACGGACGCGAGCGACGTGCGCAGGATCTCGGGCTCGGTGTACTCCGGGCGCGACTCGAAGTCCTCCTCCGAGTAGAGCCGGATCGCGATGCCGTCCGCGACGCGCCCGCACCGGCCCGAGCGTTGGTTGGCCGACGCCTGGGAGATCGGCTCGATGGGCAGCCGCTGCACCTTGGTGGCCTTGGAGAACCGCGAGATGCGGGCGGTACCCGGGTCGATCACGTAGCGGATGCCCGGCACGGTCAGGGACGTCTCGGCCACGTTGGTGGACAGGACGACGCGCCGGGTCTGGTGCCGTTCGAACACGCGGTGCTGCTCGGCCGCGGAGAGCCGGCTGTAGAGCGGGAGCAGCTCGACCGCTCCCGGGAGCCGTAGGTCGGTGACCAGTGAGCCCCGCAGCGTGTCCTCCGCGTCGCGGATCTCCCGCTCGCCCGACAGGAACACCAGGATGTCGCCCGGCCCCTCGAGCATGAGCTCGTCGACGGCCTCCGCGATCGCCGTCATCGGGTCGCGGTCCTCCTTCTTGCGCTGCCCCTCGACGAGCTCCGGCGTGAGCGGCCGATACCGGATCTCGACGGGGAACGTGCGCCCGGTGACCTCGACGACGGGCGCGGGCGTCCCGTCGGGGCCGGCGAAGTGCCGCGCGAACCGGTCCGAGTCGATCGTCGCGGACGTGATGACGACCTTGAGGTCCGGCCGCTGCGGCAGCAGCCGCGTGAGGTAGCCGAGGATGAAGTCGATGTTCAGCGACCGCTCGTGGGCCTCGTCGATGATCAGGGTGTCGTAGGCCCGCAGCATCGGGTCGCGCTGGATCTGCGCGAGCAGGATGCCGTCGGTCATGACCTTGACCAAGGTCTCCTCGGACGACGTGTCCGTGAACCGCACCTGGTAGCCGACGATCCCGCCCAGGGGCGCGTCGCCCGCGATCTCCTCGTTGATCCGCTCCGCAACGCTGCGCGCCGCGATCCGCCGGGGCTGCGTGTGCCCGATCTGGCCGTCGCGCCCGCGGCCCAGCGTCAGGGCGATCTTCGGGATCTGCGTCGTCTTGCCGGACCCGGTCTCACCCGCGACGACGACCACCTGGTGGTCGCGGATGGCGGCGGCGATCTCGTCGCGACGAGCACTGACGGGCAGCTGCTCGGGGAACGTGATGGGCGGGACGACGACGGCCCGCCGGACCTCGACGGCGCGCAGTCGCCGGGCGGCGGCGCGGCCCTCGTCGGCACGCGCGCTCTGGTTCTGGTTCGGGTTCTGTGGCCTGCGCCGCCTCGGGGGTCGCCGCCGCCCGGACCCGGACGGGCCAGCGGGGGCGGGGGACGGCGTGCTCACGACTGTCGATCATCTCAGGCGTGGACCGTCGACCGCGCGGGGATTCTCCGAGGGCGGACGACCTCCCAGGTCCGGCGACACCTGCGCTCTACAGTGACAGGCATGACCGACAACGACGCCAGCGAGGGCGAGCGCCGGGCGGTCGCCGCCCTCGAGGCGTCCGAGATCCCGTTCGAGATCACGCGGCACGGGCCGGTGTCGTCGCTCCAGGAGGCCGCCGAGGCCCGCGGGATCGACCCCGCGGGCATCATCAAGACGATCGTGGTGCGACGCGGCGACGACGACTTCCTGTTCGTCCTCGTGCCGGGCGACCGCACGATCTCGTGGCCCAGCTTTCGGGCGCTGCTCGGCGTGACGCGGCTGTCGATGCCGGACGCCGACACCGCGCGCGAGGTGACGGGTTACGTGCGCGGGACGATCACGCCCTTCGGGTCGCTGGTCGAGTGGCCCGTGGTCGCCGACTCCCGCGTCCCGCTACGCAGCGTGTCGATCGGCGGCGGCGCGCACGGCGTCGCGGCAAACGTGGACGGCGCCGAGCTGGTCAAGGCACTCAACGCGACGGTCTCGGACGTGACCGAACCGGAGTAGCGCGCGACCGGATGAGGAGCCTTGTGCGGTGCGTCGGGGGCCGCCATGATCGATTGACCCGCCAATGATCGGTTCTCGCCCTGCGAGGACGGCGCGGCGGTAGTCAGGGGGAAGGCGTGAGTGACGGCGGCTCGACACACGTCCCGGCCGTGGCCCCGAGCCCCGCACCCGCCGCTCAGGTGGCGGTCGCACCGGCGGCCACAGCGGGGGCGGCGGCTGCCGGCGTCTCCGGGCTGACGCTCCGACGGGCCGGCGCCGGCACCGACGTGCTGGGCGGGACCGAGGCCCCGACCGACACGGCCGAGGCTTTGGCGCGCCGGTCGGGGGGCGGGTCACCGCTGGCGGGGCAGGTCGCCACCTCGTTCGGCGACGCGATGGGTGCGGATCTCAGCGCGGTGCGCATCCACACGGACCCGGAGGCCGACCAGATCTCGAGGTCGCTCCAGGCCACCGCGTTCACCCACGGCAACGACGTCTACTTCACGCAGGGCGCGTACTCCCCGGGCACGTCGGGCGGGCAGCACCTGCTGGCGCACGAGCTCGCCCACGTCGCGCAGCAGGAGACCGGGGTTCAGCGTTCCGTCTCCGGACAGGGCCCGGTGATCGGGCTCGCTGCCGATCCGGCCGAAGCGCAGGCGGACGCGATCGCGGACACCACGTTGGCGCGACTTCGGCTCCATGCGTCCGAGGCCGGCCCCGAGGTCGCGCCCGTGCGTGGCAGGGGCCTCGATCCGCTCCGGCGGCATGCCGCGCTCGGCACCGGCAGTGCCGTGCTGCGTCGCAAGATCGTGAAGATGGGCAAGGGCGGCACCGAGTCCGTCGACGTCAAGGACGACGTCGAAGAGGCGGAGGCGCGCAAGATCCTCGAGGAGCTCGCCACCAGGTACGGCATCGACCTGTCCTCCCCGACGGCGGCCACCGCGATCAGGGCGCTGTACACGCCCTGGGTGACCGCTGAGGTGCTCGCGCAGGTCTCGACCTCGACCTGGCAGCTCAAGGAGCTGCGCGCCCTGCATGCGGCAGCTGTGCACCTGGGCCCACTCCTCGGCGAGCAGCGAGCGAAGAACCCGGCGCTGGGCGCCAAGGCGCAGGGTGTGACCACGATCGGGCGCGTGAAGTCGTCGATCACCCCGGGCCAGCCGGTGGACCAGACGATGGGTGAGTACTTCCCGGCGCACAGCAACGTCGCACTCACCGACACGGTCACCGACATGACGGACGACCGGTACGTCAAGGAGGGTGCGACGGCGGCCGACAACAAGACGACCCTCGAGGCCAACGCGATCCACGAGATGTCCCACGCCGTCGTCGAACCACTCCTGATCGACGACTGGGTCACGGGCCTCGAGTACTGGACCGACAAGACCTCGGCGAGCGGGAAGGTGTCCGCGGAGGACCCGCCGACCGCCTACGCCCACACGAATGCGGCGGAGGACCTGGCAGAGTCCGTGGCGCTCTACTTCGTCAACCGGCGAAGCTCAAGGCGGCGTGCCCGAAGCGCGAGGCCATCCTCGCCGCGGCGATGGCGAAGTGGACTCCCGAGGTCACGACGAAGGTCGTCGACACCGCCGCGTCCGGAACGGGTTCCGAACCCGCACCGACCGGCGTCAAGGAACTGACCGGGGCGGTGAAGTGAGAACTCTCGGCGACGTGCTCCTGCTCCGGGGCGCAGACCTGTCCACCGCCGCGTCCGCCCTCCACGCGGACGCCGACCGGCGCGAGAAGGTCACTGGCTACCAGGGCCTGAGGGACCTCGACGTCATCGACGGGCCCGACGGCAGCCGCCTGTTCGTGCGCGGGGACACCCTCGCGCTCATCTACGTCGGCGGGGCAGCGCTGCCCGCCGGTCTGGACCACGCAGACCTCGTCGCCGCGGTCGGGCCGGACGGCGACCACCTGCGGTCCCGGCAGGGCAAGACGGCCCGTCTGCACGTCGTCGCCGAGGACGGCATCGCCTGGTCCGAGGAGAACGGTCAGGTCGCGTTCGTCGAGATCTTCCCGCCCACCTCGTTCGAGGACTACACGCGCGAGATCTACGTCGAGCCACCCGCGTTCAACCAGTGACGGACCCTCGTCGGCCGGCCTACTTCGTGACGTACGTCGTCGGGCGGACCGTCAGGATCACGCGCTTGTGGGCGTCCTTGATCTCGTGGCCTCGCCGTACCGCTTCTGCAGCGACTGGTAGAAGTCGCGACCTCGTCGTCCGGCTCGGTCTTCTCGACGATCCCACGGACCTCCAGCGAGCGGTACGGGTCGTCGGGGTCGGCGATCGAGATCGCGACCCGGGGTTCGTGGGCGATGTTCTTGAACTTCTGGCGGCTGGTCGTGTGCGTGAAGCGCAGGACCTCGCCGTCCCAGACGAACCACATGACGCTGCTGTGCGGCGACCCGTCCGGCGCGACGGTCGCCAGGTGCGCGAAGGTGGGGCGTTCGAGGAGGTCGGCGTGGCTGGCGGGCAGCTCGGTGATGGCCATGCTCCGACGCTAACCCGCACACGGGAACCTCGCGCGCGTGCCTTGCGTTCCCCAGGTAAGGTCAACGATCCACCAACAACCTTCAAGGGAGCTCAACAGGCGATGGAGCTGATCGAGCACTCCGCCGCGGCCGGCGCGATCCGCGTCGAGGCGCAGGACTGCGGCACGGTGATCGTCCTGGTGGGCGAGATCGACGGTGCTCTGCGCGACGACGCCAGCGCCTCGATGGGTCAGGCGCTGGTCACCGGGTCGCCCGTGGTCATCGACACGACGCTCGCGACGTTCATCGACTCCACGGGGCTCGCGTTCGTGCTCCAGCTGTCCCGGGCAGCGGCCGAGGCGGGCATCGCCGTCTCCCTGCGCGACCCGCACCGGGTGCTGACGGATGTGCTCGAGCTCATCGGGCTGGGCGGCGAGCTGCCGGTCTGAGGCGCCACCGGCACGTCCCGCGGGCGATGTCGGTGGGCGGGTCTACGTTCGCCGCATGCGGTTGCTGCACACGTCGGACTGGCACCTGGGCCGGATGCTGCACGGGGTCGATCTGCTCGACCACCAGGCGGCGTACCTCGCGCACCTGGTCGACGTCGTGCGCTCGCAGGACGTCGACGCGGTGGTCGTCGCCGGGGACGTGTACGACCGTGCGATCCCCCCGGTCGAGGCCGTGACGCTGCTCTCGGAGACCCTCGCGCAGCTCGCCGAGCACGCCACCGTCATCGTCACGTCGGGCAACCACGACTCGGCCACCCGGCTGGGCTTCGGTGCGGGCCTGATGAAGGAGTCCGTGCGGCTCCGCACGCGTGTCGCCGGCCTGGCCTCGCCGGTCGTGCTGTCCGACCAGGTCCTGGTGTACGGGATCCCGTACCTCGACCCTGACTTCGCGCGGGTCGACCTGGCCGAGTCGCCGGACCGGCTGCTGCCGCGCTCGCACGAGGCGGTGACGGCGGCGGCGATGCGGCGCATCCGGGCGGACTCGGCGTCCCGGGGTCCGGCGCGCGTGGTGGTCGCCGCGCACGCGTTCGTCCTGGGCGGCGAGCCGACCGAGTCCGAGCGGGACATCCGCGTCGGGGGCGTGGACCACGTGCCGGCGGGGGTGTTCGCGGGCGCGGACTACGTGGCGCTCGGGCACCTGCACGGGCCGCAGAAGATCACCGGGCCGGCGGGCACGGTGCTGCGGTACAGCGGTTCGCCGCTCGCCTACTCGTTCTCGGAGCAGCACCACGCCAAGTCGACCGTCCTGGTGGACCTGTCCGGTCCGTCGGTGTCCACCGAGCTGATCGCGGCACCCGTTCCGCGCCGGCTGGCGGACGTGTCGGGGACGCTGGAGCAGCTGCTCGCCGACGAGCGGCACGCCGACGACTGGGTCCGCGTGACGGTGACCGACGCGCACCGCCCGCAGGACCTGTTCCGCCGGGTCCGCGCGCGCTTCCGGCACGCGCTCGTGGTCCAGCACGTACCCGCTGCGGTGGCTGGGCGGCCGCGGCCGTCGGTCGTGACCGCGGCGCACGACCCGCTCGACGTCGCGGCCGACTTCCTCGCGCACGTCACCGGCCGCGGGCCGACGCCCGCCGAGGTGGCCGTGCTGCGCCGCGCGTACGAGGACGTCGCGGACGTCGACGTGGAGAAGAGCGCCTGATGCATCTGCGCTCCTTGACGCTGCAGGCGATCGGGCCGTTCGCGGGCCGGCACACGATCGACTTCGGCGCGCTGGCGCAGGGTGGGCTGTTCCTGCTCGAGGGCCCCACGGGGTCCGGCAAGTCGACCGTGATCGACGCGATCGTGTTCGCGCTGTACGGCAAGGTCGCGTCGGCCGAGGCGAGCGAGGACCGGCTCCGCTCCGCCTACGCGGCCGACGACGTGGAGAGCGTCGTCGACCTCGTGTTCGAGGTGCCGTCGGGGCTGTACCGCGTGCGCCGCACACCCGCCTACCAGCGCGCCAAGCGCCGGGGCCCGGGGACGACGCCGGCGCAGGCGTCGGTCAAGGCGTGGCGGCTCCCCGCGGACGCGGACCTGGACGCCCTCGACGGGATCGGCGTGCCGCTCGGTTCACGGCTCGACGAGATCGGCGCCGAGCTCCAGCGGGTGGTCGGGCTCGACCGGACGCAGTTCGTGCAGACGATCGTCCTGCCTCAGGGCGAGTTCGCCCACTTCCTGCGCGCCAAGCCCGAGGACCGCAAGGACCTGCTGCAGAAGATCTTCGGCACGGAGGTCTACGAGCGACTGCAGAAGCGGCTGGCGGAGATGCGGCGCGAGAGCGACCGCGGCACCGACGAGGCGCGGGTCCAGGTGCGCTCGGGCGCCGCGCAGCTGGTCGGCGCGGCGCGGTTGACGCCCGAGGAGGGCGCGTCCGTGCGCGTCGCAGTCGACGACGCCATCGCGTCGGCGGCTCTCGTGCAGTCCGTCTCCGACGTGGTGAGCGTGACGACCGCACGCCTCTCGCTGCTCGCCGATTCGGCGCGGACGGCGGCGGGACATGCCGAGGCGGCCTGGGGCGAGACCCGCCGACTGCTCGACGACGCTCGTCGGGTGGCGGAGCTGCTGGCCACGCGCGACCGGCTGCGCGGACGCCGGGCCGAGCTTCGAGGCGTCCGCGGACCTGCACCAGGAGGCCGTGACCAAGCTCGACCGGGCGCGGGCCGCGCAGGCCGTCCGGCCGTTGCTGGTCGGGCTCGACCGGGCGCTGACCGCGCTCGACGCCGCGGAGAAGGGGGTGCTCGCGGCGCTGGACGCGGCGCCGTCGGACATCGCGGACGCCCCGGGCGCGTCGCTCCGTACCCACGTTCGGGCGGCAGGAAGGCTCGCGGAGGCGACGGCAGCAACCCTGGCACGGCTGGTCGACGTCGAGGCCGGTCTGGAGCAGCGTCGCCGGGCGGTCCGGGCGGCGCGTGCGGCCCTGGACGATCTCGGTGACGCGATCGCAGTCGACGACGTCTGGCTGACGGCCCGGCCCGCCGCTCGAGCGACCTTGCATGACGCGCTCGAGTCTGCGCGCGCTCTTGCCGGGCTGCGGGGAGACCGGTCGGCGGCGGTCCGGGCCGCCTCGGAGCTGGTTGCTGCGCACACCGAGCTGGATTCGTCGCAGGACATGCTCGCGGTCGCCGTCGAGACGCACGCCGCGGCCGCGACCTTGGCGATGTCGGCGCACGAGCACGAGAGCGCTCTGCGGCGGGCGCGGATCGCCGGCCTCGCCGGGGAGATCGCCGCGGGACTGGTGGACGGCGACCCGTGCCCGGTCTGCGGGTCGGGTGAGCACCCCGACCGCGCACCGCTGGGTGCCGACCATGTCTCGGCCGCGCAGGTCGACGTGGCCGAGGGCGAGCGCGCGCGTGCGGAGGCCGTGCTGGTCGCCGCCGGCGCGAAGGTCGGTGCCTTGCAGGAACGGGTGGACACGGTCCGCGCACGCGTCGGGGACGTCGATCGTGCCGGTGCCGACGCGGCTCTGGCGCAGGCCCGTACCGCCGCGACCGAGGCGGAGGCGGCCGAGGTCGAGGTCGTGCGGCTCGCGCCGCTGCTCGACGGGTTCGACGAACAGACGCGTGCGCGTGAGTCTCGTCGCGCGGCCGCGGTCGCCCAGCAGGCCGGCGACACGGCCACCTTCGACGTCACGCTGCACGACCTGGGCAGAGCGGAGGCCGAAGTCGTGACGGCCCGCGATGGACATCCCACGGTCGCCGCGCGGCACGCCGAGATGGTGGAACGGGCCGCGGCCGCAGAAGCCGTGCTGGAGGCGCTCGGCGAGCGGTCGACCGTGCGGGACGAGGTGCGCCGGCGTGAGGTCGAGCTGGCCGACGCGCTGTCCGAGCACGGGTTCGAGTCGGCACCGGCGGCCCGGGAGGCCCTTGCCGAGCCTGCCGTGCTGGCCGAGCTGGAACGGGTCGTCACCGCCTACGCGTCCGAGCTGGACCGGGTCACGGCGGGGCTGGCCGAGCCGTCGATCGTCGCCCTGCCTGACGACCTGGTGGTCGACGTCGAGACGGCCCGATCTGCCGAGTCGGTGGCGCGACGCGAGACCGAGGAGGCCTCCGGCGCCGCCCGGGTTTCCGCCGAGCGAGCCGGCGCCGCCGCCGCCGCGGGCGAGGGTGTCGTGGCTGCGGCCGGGGTGCTCGCCGAACGGATCGAGCAGGCGGGACCCGTCTCGCGGCTGGCCGACCTTGCCGCGGGCGGCGGGAGCGACAACGTGCGCAGTCTCTCGCTCGCCACCTTCGTGCTCATGCGCCGGTTCGAGGACGTGGTCGCGGCCGCGAACGACCGGCTGCTCCTGGTGTCGGACGGACGGTTCGAGCTTCGAGCGCAGCGACGAGAAGGAGGACGTCCGCGCACGGAACACGGGCCTGGCGATGCGGGTCCTCGACCACCGGACCGGGCGTCCGCAGGACCCGCGGCAGCTGTCCGGGGGCGAGACGTTCTACGTGTCGTTGTGCCTGGCGCTCGGCATGGCGGACGTGGTGACCGCCGAGGCGGGTGGGATCGACCTCGGGACCCTGTTCGTCGATGAAGGGTTCGGGTCGCTCGACGCGCACACCCTCGACCAGGTGCTGGCCGAGCTGGGCCGGCTGCGCGCGGGCGGACGGGTGGTCGGGGTGGTGTCCCACGTCGAGACGCTCAAGCAGTCGATCGCCGACCGCATCGAGATCCGTCCGACGGCGGAGGGTCCGAGCACGCTCACGGTCCGGGCAGGCTGAGCCGGGGAGACGCGCCCAGTCGGTGCCGATGGGCAACACCCGGACCTGGCGGCCCGTTGAGCTACCAGGCCCAGCCGCGGGAGGCCAGCCCGTCTCTTCGCGGAAGCGTTCGGCGCCGTCGCCCTTCGGGTGCGGCTCCACCTCGACGCCGGCAAGCTTGCACGCCTCGGCCAGCAGCTGGTCGTAGGCGAGCCCGGAGGCGATGAGCCGTTCGGCGCGGGCGTACGTGTGTGGGTCTGCCTCGAGCTCGCGCATGTGGTCGGCGACCTTGCCGAGCCGCGACTGCACGTGCAGCGTCGTGAACGGGTCGTACACCGGGGGGTGCTGCCGACGCAGGTGCGCCGCGATCCGCTCCAGCCAGCCCGCCAGCGCCCGCTGCCACCGCGGCACCTGCTCGGGCGTGGCGACGAAGCCCCAGGCCAGCCGGAAGACGAGGGCCGGGACGAAGAAGAGGAAGACCAAGATCGCCAGCGTCATGGAGCGTCCTTCATCGTGCACTTGGGCTCAGGTTATGTCGCCGACTGTGACCTGCGCCACACCATTTGCCATTCGAGTTGAAGGATCACCCTGGGCACGGCACCGCGTCCGGCTCGTCGGTGCGTGCACTGCCATCGGCACGCCTCCGCCCGAGGCCGGAGGCGCTCGCCGTTGACCGTCGCGCGGAGACCGTGACCGACGCCGCGACGGGGATCCGGGCGTCCGTCTGGGCCGGGCTGACGGCGTGGTCGGCCTCGACGGACACGGCGTTCGGGACCCGCCGCCAAGAGCGACGGACGCCGAGCAGGAGCACCGCGGAGACCAGGATCGTGCCGGCCATGACGCCGGCCATCGTCTCTGCGGTGGGTGTGCCGCCGATGCTGGTGAGCGGGGCGATCAGGGCGCCGAGCCCGAACTGCAGGGCGCCGAGGAGCGCGGCCGCGGAACCGGCGCGGTGGGGGTTGGTGGCCAGGGCGATGGCCGGTGCGGACGGCAGGACGAAGCCCGCGGTGCCGAGTGTCAGGATCAGCAGGGTCACGACGAGCCAGAGCGGTCCGTCGGCGAGGGTCGTCGCGAAGAGCGACATCGAGAGCACCAGCCCGACCAGGACGATGCCGCTGAGCACCTGCTCGGGCGTGAACCGGCCGACCAGTGCGCCGTTGATCTGCGAGCCGACGGTGATGGCGACGGCGCCGCCGGCGAACACCCAGCCGAACTGCTGGGCGCTCATGCCGAAGCCGTCCTGGAACACGAACGTCGACGACGCGACGTAGGTGAACATCGCGCCCAGGTAGAACGCGGACATCAGCGCCAGGCCGAGGAAGGGGAGGTCGGTGAGCAGGTCGCGGTACGTGCGCAGCGCGGCGCGCGTGCCGCCGGTTCGGCGCAGCTCGGTCGGCAGGCTCTCCTTGAGCGCGAAGGTCGCGACGACGAGCAGGGTCGCGCCGACGACCGCCAGGAACACGAAGATGAGCCGCCACGAGCCGAATCGCAGCAGCTGGGCGCCGATGGTCGGGGCGAGAATCGGCGCGACACCGACCACGAGCATGAGCCGGGCCATCACCTTCGAGACCGCCAGTCCCTCGTACCGGTCGCGGACGATCGCCATCGACAGGACCATGCCGGCGGCCGCGCTGAACCCCTGCACGAACCGCAGACCCGTGAACATGGTGATGTTGTCGGTGACCGACAAGGCGACCGAGACCACGACGTAGACACCCAGCCCGGCTAGCAACGGTCGACGCCGTCCGAAGGCGTCGGAGATCGACCCGATGGTCAGCTGGCCCAGCGCGAGCCCGGCCAGCGACGCCGCGATGGTCAGCTGCACGGCCGCGGCCGGGGCGTTCAGGTCCGCGGCGATCTGCGGGAACGCGGCGAGGTAGGTGTCGAAGGTCAGCGGGCCGACGGCGGTCAGCGCCGAGAGCAGGAGGACGAAGCCGGCGCTCACGCGCGCCGCGGGGATCCGGGCCATGTGGGCTGCAACCGCCGCGGGTCGCGGCCCTCTTCCCGAGGTGTCCACGCCTCGGGACGGACTGTGATCTGCGCCCTCCGGGTCATGCCGGGTCGCGGGATGCCGATACTGGTAGGTGACAAATCACGAATCGGGCGCTCGGCCCACCGAGCCCACGGATCCCACGCGGGCCGGCTGGGGACCGTGGCGCATCGCCGGTGCGGCCGGGTTCGGTCTCTTCGCGCTGAGCGGGTTTGCCGACGGCTGGGGCGGGGCGGTGCTCGGGGCGTCGCTCTACCTGGCCGCGACGGCCCTGTGGGCGCTGGTCCGAAAGCGGTCGTGGCTCGGCCCGATGCGGCGCCGCGGCGCGGTGCTCCTGCTTGCGTGCGGGTTGGTGGGGCTCGTCGTCGGTTCGGCGGCGGCCTCGACCCCGAAGGCTGTACCGACCACCGCGGCGGTGGGACCGACGGTTGCGTCGACCGCCGACGCAGTCCCGGAGCCGACGCCGACCGCCGACGTCGCGTCGGTGCAGGCGTCGGCCACCCCGCAGACAGCTCTCGCCGCGGTGGCGCTGCTCGAGGTCAAGGGCCGCGCGCCGAAGACGGGCTACGACCGCGACCAGTTCGGCCCGGCGTGGAAGGACGTGGACCGCAACGGGTGCGACACCCGCAACGACATCCTGCGGCGCGACCTGACCGCGATCGTGCTCAAGCCCGGCACCCAGGACTGCGTCGTCGCGACCGGGACCCTGCAGGACCCGTACTCGGGCCGGGCGATCGCCTTCGTGCGGGGTGAGGAGACCTCGTCTGCCGTCCAGATCGATCACGTCGTGGCCTTGTCCGACGCCTGGCAGAAGGGCGCGCAGGCGTGGGACCTGACCCGCCGCGAGACCTTCGGCAACGACCCGCTGAACCTGCTGGCCGTCGACGGCCCGCTGAACACGCAGAAGGGCGACGGCGACGCCGCGACGTGGTTGCCGCCGAACAAGGCGTTCCGGTGCGCCTATGTCGCCCGGCAGGTCGGCGTGAAGTACTCGTACGGCCTCTGGGTCACCGCCGCGGAGCGCGACGCGATGGTGCGTGTCTTGTCGACGTGCCCGAACGAGCCGCTGCCGACGGCATCGACGGTCCCGCCGCCCGTCGTCGTGGAGCCCGTGCCTGCAGCGCCGGACCCAGCACCTGCCGCACCGGCTCCCGCCACCCCGGCGCCCGACGTCTATTACAAGAACTGCGACGCGGCCCGGGCCGCCGGGGCCGCACCCGTGCACCGGGGTGACCCGGGGTACGCACCGCGTCTTGACGGGGACGGCGACGGCATCGGCTGCGAGTAGACCGGCGCGTGCCTGCCGGGGTCGCACCCCCTACGGTGAACCCGTGACTACGCGTGGACGGCAGGCATGAGCAAGGGACCGGTGATCGCGGGCATCGTGATCGGCGCGGTGGTGCTGGCGGTCGGCGGGGCGTTCGTCGCGGACCGCGTCGTGGCGTCGACGGTCGAGAAGCGCGCTGTCCAGGCGATCGAGCTCAACCTCGACGGCGTCGTCGGCACGCCGACCGTCGACATCGGTGGCTTCCCGTTCCTCACGCAGGTGATCAGAGGCAGTCTCGACGACGTGTCCGGGCAGGTCGACGGTGTCAGCATCGAGGGCATCCCCGCGACGGACGTGACGATCGATGCCAAGGACGTCACCACGTCGGAGCCCTACACGGCCGGCTCGGCCACCATCAAGGCGACGCTGCCGACGGCCTCGATCGACAAGATCATCGCCGACCAGACGAAGCTCGACATCACCACGAGCGTCGACGGCGACACGCTCAAGGCGACCGGCAAGGTGCTCGGCGTGACGTTGTCGGCGGGCCTGGTGCCGAGCGTCCAGGACGGCAAGCTGCTGGTCGACGTGCACGACATCGCGATCGGTGGGGTGTCGGTGAGCGTCGACTCGCTCCCGAAGGCACTCGCCAGCAAGCTTCGACAACATCGAGATCCCGGTCAAGGCCGGTCTGCCCGAGGGCATCACCCTGTCGGCCGCCGAGGTGGTCGACGACGGCGTCCGCATCACGGCCACGGGTACGGACGTCGCCATCCCCACGCAGGCCCCGTGAGCTCCTGGATCGGCGACGCGTGGTCCAACGCGACCACGCCGCAACCCGTGCCGTCGACGGCCGTGGTCGTCGGAACCGCGGTCGCCGTGCTCGCGGTCCTCGTCGTGCCGGTGGCCTGGCACCTCGCGCGGCACGGCCTGACGATCGTCCACGAGGCGTTCCACGCGGGGGTCGCGGTGCTCGTCGGCAGACGCCTCTCGGGGATCAAGGTCCACTCGGACACCTCGGGTCTGACGGTCTCGTCGGGCAAGCCTCGCGGGCCCGGCATGGTCGCGACGGCCGCCGCGGGGTACACCGGTCCCGCGATCCTCGGGCTCGGGGCGGCGTTCCTGCTGTCGCGTGGGTACGCGGTCGCCCTGCTGTGGCTGCTGCTCGTGGTGCTCGTGCTGGTGCTCGTGCAGATCCGCAACTGGTACGGGCTGTGGTCCGTGCTGGTCACGGGTGCGCTGGTGGTCGTCGTGACGTTCTGGGGTTCGTCGCAGGTGCAGCTCGTGTTCGCCTACCTGGTCACGTGGTTCCTGCTGCTAGGCGCACCCCGCGCGGTGATCGAGATGCAGGCCCAGCGTCGACGACGCCGTGGAGCGGCCGACACCTCGGACGCCGGCCTGCTCGGACGCCTGACCCACACGCCCGGTGGCCTGTGGGTCGGCATCCTGTTCGTCTGCTGCGCGGCCGCGCTGGCGCTCGGCGCGGCGTGGCTGGTCAACCTGCAGATCGGCTGACCACCCGCGGGTGGTCCTTCCACGCCGGCAGCGTGGCCATGTGGTCCAGGGTCTCGGCCTCCAGCTGGTCGCGGCTCGCGGCGGGTTCGCGGCGTGCCTGCCAGCTGACCATCCGCTCGAACCGCTCCTCGAATGCCTGCAGGTTGCCGTCGGCATCCGTGCAGTGCACGCAGTAGCGGCCCGTCTCGACGGGCATCCCGCAGCTTCTCGCAGTGGTGGTCGGTCATGGTTCCTCCCTCTCGTTGGCGTGGATCAGGGCTGTGAGTCCGCCGACGAGGGCGGCGCGCTCGTCGGCGGTCATCTGGGAGCCCGCGCGGGCGAGCAGCTCGGTGGACAGGACCTGGCGTTCGCGGTCCAGGGCGTCGAACCCCTGCGGCGTCAGCCAGACGAGGGTGCGCCGACGGTCCTCCGGGTCGGGCTCCCGTTCCAGCAGGGCTTTGGACTCGAGCTGCGTCACGATGTCACTGACCACCGACTGTGCCCGGTCCAGGTGCTGCGCGGCCTCGCCGACGGTCAACGGGCCCGCGTGCGCGAGGTGCAGGAGCACGGCCCGCGACGCCCCGGACATCTGCGCACGCTTGCCGTCCCTGCGGTGGAAGCGCAGGTACGCCTGCTGGAAGGCGTCCTCGAACTCCCTCGCGAACTGCTCGGCACCCGTCATGCGCCCACGCTCCCGCCGGCCGGATCCATCGTCAATCCCGATGCGTTCCACGTCGTCCCACGTCGCCTCCCCGCGCTCGGGCACGCGTGCGGGCATGATCGTGCCCGGGTTCGAGGGAGGACGGCGATGAGCGGTGAGCTGACGCGACCGGTGCTGATCCGTGGTGGCCTGCTGGCCGACGGCGTCGGCGGCGACCTCCTGCGGGCTGACGTGCGCGTGGCCGGCGACCGTGTCGTCGAGATCGGCCCGGACCTGCAGATCCAGGGCGCCGACGTGATCGACGCCGGCGGCCAGCTGGTGATGCCCGGCTTCATCGACACGCACGTGCACGTCGACGCGCTGGTGTTGGACCCCGACGCGCAGGCGGCCATGACCCACCAGGGGATCACGACGGCGGTGCTCGGCCAGGACGGGGTGTCGTTCGCGCCGTCGCCTCCGGGCTCGGGTGCCACCGAGTACGCCGAGCGCTACTTCGCCGCGATCAACGGCACCCACCCGACGTTCCGCGGGGGCGGCGTCGGCGAGTTGCTGGCCACCTACGACGGCACGACGACGCTCAACACGGCCTACCTGGTCCCGCACGGGACGGTGCGGTACGCGGTCATGGGTAGCGACGACCGTTCGGCCTCCCCCGACGAGGTCGCCGCCATGGTGCGGCTGCTCGAGCAGGGTCTCGACGAGGGCGCGTGCGGGATGTCGACGGGTCTGGAGTACGCCCCCGCGCTCTCGGCCGACCGTGACGAGCTCGTGGCCCTGTGCCAAGTGCTGTCGTCGAGGGGCCGGCCGCACGTCTCGCACATGCGCGGCTACGAGGACCGGGCGCCGGGCGCGCTCGAGGAGATGCTCGACCTAGCACGGGCGACGGGCGTGGGCACGCACGTCTCGCACTTCCACGGGCCTTCCGAGGTGCTCGGCCCGATGGTCGACGCCGCGCTCGACGAGGGACTCGACGTCACGTTCGACTCCTACCCGTACCTCAAGGGCTCGTCGATCCTCGCGCTCGTGGCCCTCCCGGCTTGGCTGCCGCTGGCCGATGCCGACCGGACGCTCGCGATGCTCCAGGACCCGGCCGTCCGGGCGATGCTGCCTCCACGTGACGACGAGTGGCCGCGGGTGACCGTGTCGTGGGCGCCCGGCTTCGAGTGGGCCGAGGGCCTTCCCCTGCTGGGGGTCGCCGCACGGCTGGCCATGAGCCCGACGGAGGCCGCCCTGCACCTGCTCGTCGAGACGAAGCTGCAGGTCGGGTGCGTGTTCGGGTTCCCGCCGGGCGCCACCGAGCACTCGATGCGTCAGCTCGCCCAGCACCCGGCGCACTGCGCCGGTTCCGACGGGCTCTACCTCGGAGCCCGTCCGCACCCCCGCGGCTGGGGCACGTTCGCGCGCTACCTCGGCGAGCACACGCGCGAGCTGGCCGACTGGTCCTGGTCGGAGGCGCCCGCGCACCTGTCGACGACCGCCGCGCGGCGGTTCGGGTTCACCGACCGCGGGACCGTGCGGCTGGGCGGCCGGGGGGACCTCGTGCTCCTCGACCCGGCGAACGTGATCGACCGGGCCACGTACGACGAGCCGCGCACGCTGGCGACGGGTGTGCAGGCGGTGCTGGTGAACGGCGTGCCGGTGCTCCGAGACGGCGGTCTGACGGGGGCGCTGCCCGGGCGTCCTCGGTGATCGCCTCGTCGCCGGCGCCCCGGGTGACAATGACGGCATGACCCGCGAGAAGATCAGCACCCCCGACGCCCCGCAGCCGGCCGGCAACTACTCCCAGGGCATCCGCCTGGGCAACCTGGTGTGGACCGCCGGGTTCGGCCCCCAGGACCCTGCGACCGGTGAGATCGCACCGTCCGTCGCGGACCAGACGCGGCAGGTGCTGCGCAACGTGGCGGCCACGCTCGAGGCGGCGGGCCTCACGCTCGACGACGTGGTCAAGACGACCGTGCATCTCGCGGACCTGGCCGACTTCGCGGAGTTCAACGCCGCCTACGGGGAGTTCTTCGGGGACCCCAAGCCGGCTCGGACGACCGTCGGGTCGGTGCTCGCCGGGATCAAGGTCGAGATCGACGTGGTCGCCGGGCGGGTGTGACGGAACGCGTCGTCGCGATGCTCAGAACCACGTCGTCGCGACGTCGACCACGCGCTTGTTGGCGTCCAGGATCGGGATCACACGCCACTTGTCGAAGGCCGTGCACGGGTGCGAGATGCCGAGCTTCGAGCAGGTCGCCCGGTGCCAGGGCGTCCGCCTCGTCGTCCGCATCGAGGAACGCGTGCTGGTCGTTGGTGCGTGTCACCGTCCAGCCGGCCTTGTTGAGGACCACGGGCAGGCCGGCGTCGTAGGGCACGTCGCGCTTGCCCGCCCCGACCAGCGCCATCCCCGGCTCCGGGGTCGACAGCACGTGCGCCCAGACCCGCAGCGCCGGGTGCAGGCTGCCGGCGATCCGCGTGAACGGTGTCGACGAGACGTACGTGCCGTGGTCGTGCGTGACGTAGGAGCCGGACCGCAGGATCGTCCGACCGCCGGGCAGCGGGCGCAGCTCGTCGGAGACCGCGTCGAAGAACGCCGACCCGCCCGCCGAGAGGACCACGTCACCGTCGATGTACGGCTGAAGCTCGGCCGCGATCAGCCGCACCTCGGCGAGGAAGGCGCGAGCCTCGTTGATCGTGGCGCAGCCGCCCTCGTACGCGCTGACGCCCTTGAGGTGCACTGTGCCGGTGGCCGCGATCGCCTTCGCCAGGGTGATCGCCTCCCCCCGGGATCGAACTCCGGTGCGGTCGTAGCCCACCTCGAGCAGCACGCTCACGGGTCCGCCCGCGGCCGCCGCTCGTTCCACGCCCTCGACGGAGTCGACGTAGAACAGGATCTCCGCGTCCTCGCAGGCGGCGATCCAGCGCAGCACGGTCGGGTCCACGATCTCGTTGGCCACGAGGATGCGTCGGACGCCGAACGAGTACGCGGCCAGGAGCTGGTTCCCGGTGGCGACCGTCATCCCCCACGCACCCGCATCGAGCTGCACCGCGAAGATCTCCGCCGACATGGTGGTCTTGCCGTGCGGCGCGAACGCCAGCCCGCGATCCCGCGTCCAGTCGGCCATCTCCGTGATGTTGTGCGCGAGCGCGTCGGCGTCGAGCGTGAGCAGCGGGAAGGTCAGGGAGCCGTCCGTCAACGTGTGACCTGCGGCCTTGAACTCGTCGACGCTCACGGGGGTCGGCTGCCAGAAGCCCTTGGTCGTCGGGCCGATCACCCTCGTCGGGACGTGGATCATGCCCTAGAAGGTAGCGCCGTTCCCCGCGACGACCCCGGGTCGTCACGGCGATCTCGCCTGCTTGGCGACGACGCACCGCCCGAGCACGCGAGCGAACGCGTCGTGCTCGGCCGCCGTCGCCCACAGGCCGTACGCGGCCTTCACGCGGATCTGCCGCAGGACGTAGACGCACCGGTAGCCCTTGTTCGGCGGGAGCCAGGTCGCGGCGTCGCCGGCGCCCTTGTCCTGGTTGGCCGGCCCGTCGACGGCGAGCAGGTTGGCGGGGTCGTTGGCGAAGGCCAGCCGCTTGTGCGCCGACCACTGCTGGGCTCCCGTCTCCCAGGCGTCGGCGAGCGCCACGACGTGGTCGATCTGGACCGTGGCCGAGCTCGGTCCGCGCACGAACTCCTCCTGTTCCCCGGTGTAGGGCTCGTCGAGCGTGCCCGTCAGGACGGTGCAGTGGTCGCCCCTCGTGCGCTTGTCGACGAGGTCGCGGGCGAGCACGTCGTTGCGCGTGTCGCAGCCGTTGTGGTCGACGTCCGCCCACGGCTGACCGAACTGCTCCCGCGAGTACCCCGTGCTCGGCGCGCGCCCGCGCACGGCCAGGCTCGCGAGGTCGGCTCTGCCGCCGGCCAGATCGGCCGCGGTCACCGGATACCTCGCCGCCACCCGCACCTGCGACCACGCCGGCAGGCCGGCGCCGATCGCCACGCAGAGCGCCAGGACGGCGACCCATGGCCAGGCTCGTGTCATCCGGCGACGGTTGCATGCGAACGTCGTGGATGGTCGACCTCGTCGTGCACCGTTGTCTCCCGTGGGCTGTGGTCGGCTCCTCTTGACTGAGAGCGCACTCGAAGGCGGACGGTGGGAGCCATGACGATCTCCACGCGCACCATCGGCAGCGGCCCGGCCGCCCTCACCGTTTCTGCCCTCGGGCTCGGCTGCATGGGCATGTCCGACTTCTACGGTGCCCGGTCCCTCGAGGGGACCGCGGACGAGCAGGAGTCCGTCGCGACCATCCGCCGGCGCTCGATCTCGGCGTGACCTTCCTGGACACCGTCGACATGTACGGCCCGCAAGCCAACGAGCGGCTGGTCGGCCGGGCGATCGAGGGTCGTCGCGACGAGGTCGTGATCGCGACCAAGTTTGGCATCGTGCGCGATCCGGACGACCCGAGCGTGCGCGGTGTCGACGGCCGGCCGGAGCACGTGCGTGCCGCGGTGGACGGCAGCCTGCAGCGACTGGGTCAAGCACGTCACGGCGGCGCAGCTGGCCCTCGCCTGGGTGCTGGCGCAGGGCGCGGACGTGGTCCCGATCCCGGGAACGCGTCGGGTGGCCCGGATCGAGGAGAACGCCGCGGCGACGCAGATCGCGCTGACCGACGAGGAGATCACCGCGCTGAGCGACCTCGGCGCCGCGAAGGGCGACCGGTACGCGGACATGTCGTCCGTCAACCGCTGAGGCATGATCGAGCCATGAGCCTGCTCGCCGAACACTGGAGCATCGCCGAGGCGGCCGAGGCCACCGGCCTGACCACCCACACGCTGCGCTACTACGAGCGCGACGGACTGCTGCTCGGGTCGGTGGACCGGGCGTCGTCGGGCCACCGCCGGTACACCGACCAGGACCTCAGCTGGATTCGCATGGTGACCCGGCTGCGATCCACAGGCATGCCCATCCGGGAGGTCCGGCAGTACGCGGACCTGGTGCGCGAGGGGGACGGGAACGAGGCCGAGCGGCTCGAGCTGCTCTGCGCGCACCGGGATCGCGTGCGTGAGGAGCTGCGGCAGGTGGCGGCGCACCTCGACGCGATCGAGTTCAAGATCGACCTGTACGCGGCGAAGGTCGGCCCGGGCGTCGACGGCGCCGGCGACGGGCTCCTTTTCGACGACGCGGCGAGGTCGTTCTGAGGCGCGATCGCCGGGTCGTCGCGGGTGCCGCGATCCTGGTGGTCGCCGCGGGTCTTGTCGCGGGGAGCGGCGCGGTGGGCGACGCGTTGTATGCGGTGCTCGTCTACGTCCTGGTCGTCGGGGTGGTCCCGAGGGTGCGTGTCACGCGGGCCGCGCCGGTGGCTCTCGGGATCTGCGTGGCGGTCGAGCTGTTCCAGCTGACCGGGCTGCCCGCGACGATCGTCGCCACCCGGCCGTCGGCGCGCTACGTGCTGGGGACGACGTTCCACGCGCCGGACCTGCTCGCGTACGCGGTCGGGGTCGCCCTGGCGGCCGGACTGGACCTGGCGATCGCCCGGCTGCGTGACCGCGGGACGAGGCGGCGAAGAACGACCGACGTCAGTCCGTCGGCGTCAGGACGAACAGCGGGATGAGCCGGTCCGTCTTCGTCTGGTAGGTCGCGTACGCCGGCCACGCGTCGAGCGCGCGGGCCCACCACTCGTCGCGCTCGGCGCCGGCCGTCTCGTGCGCGACGTAGTCCTTCGTGACGGCCCCGTCCTGCAGCTCGACGTGGGGGTGCTCGACCAGGTTGCGGTACCACGCGGGGTGCTCGGGCGCGCCGCCCTTGGACGCGACCACGGCGTACCGACCCTCGTGCTCGACGCGCATGAGGGCCGTCTTGCGGAGCTTTCCGCTGCTCGCACCGACGGAGGTCAGCACGATCACCGGCTTGCCCCGCATGAGGTTCCCTTCCCGACCGGCGGTGGCTTCGTAGAGCTCGGCCTGCGCGCGGGCCCAGCCGGACGTGCTCGGGGCGTACTCACCGGAGAGAGGCATGCCCACCCGAACGACGCCCCGCCGCATCCGATTCCCGACGCCGCACGGCCCTACTTCTGCTGGTCCAGGAAGTCCTTCGCCTCGTCGACGACGGTGTCGCCGACCACCTGAGACGTGGCTTCGTCCTTGCCGCCGGTCGAGCCCACGTGTACGTGCTCCGTCGTGGTGCGGGGCATGGCCGCCGCGGCGACGACCATCGCGAGCGCGACGCCGAGGACCACGACGAACGCCACGGTCACGGCGTCCCCGAACTGGGAGGGAGCCTGCACGGCGGTCTGCCCATCCATCCGGCCGTTGATCACCGCGCCGAGCACGGCGACGCCCACCGCGCTGCCCATGGACCGCGAGAACAGGTTGGCGCCCGTGACGACGGCCCGGTCGCCCCAGCCGACGCTGGACTGGGCGGCGATGAGGGTGGGCGAGGACGTCAGTCCCAGGCCGCCGCCGACGACCAGGCAGGACAGTGCGACGCCGATGACGCTGGGATCGGTGGAGACCCAGACGAGCGCCGCGACGCCGACGACGGCGACGACCGAGCCGACGAGGGCGGTGAAGCGGAACCCGTAGCGGAGATAGAGGCGGCCCGACTGCGAGGCGGTGATCGGCCAGCCGATCGTCAGGGCCGCGAGCGCGAGGCCCGAGGTCAGCGGCGACACGTGCAGGAGCGCCTCGAGGAACGACGGGACGTACGACGTGAGCCCGATGAGGATCACGCCGACGGCGACGGCGATCATCGACGCGGCCAGCAGCAGCCGCCGGGTGAACACCCACAGCGGCAGCACCGGCTCGGCGGCCGTCTGCTCGACGCGGATGAAGGCGAGGAACAGCAGGGTCCCGACGACGAACGCACCGATGCTCTGCGGCGCGTCCCACGCCCAGGCGTTGCCGCCGTCGAGGAGCCCGAGGATCAGCAGGCTCATGGACACCGTGAGCAGGCCGCCCCCGGCCCAGTCGATGCGGTGCGGCTTGCGCTCGACCGTCTCGTGCAGGAACCGGATGAGCAGCCACGCGGCGGCGAAGCAGAGCGGGATGTTGACGAAGAAGATCCATCGCCAGCTGACGAACTCCGAGAAGATGCCGCCGAGCGTCGGACCGACCACGGACGAGACGGCCCAGACGCTCGCGATGTACGCCTGCGCCTTGGCCCGTTCGGCGACGGTGTAGATGTCGCCGGCGATCGTGATGGCCATCGGCTGCACGGCGCCCGCGCCGAGTCCCTGGACCGCCCGGAACGCGATGAGCATCGGCATGCTCCAGGCGAACCCGCACAGCACCGAGCCGGTGAGGAACAGCGCGATCCCGAGCAGCACGACGGGTTTGCGGCCGACCGTGTCCGCGAGCTTGGAGTAGATGGGCACGCTGACTGCCTGCGTGAGCAGGTAGATCGAGAACAGCCACGGGAAGCTGCTGAACCCGCCGAAGCTCGCCGACGATCGTCGGGACCGCCGTCGCCAGGATGGTCGCGTCGATGGCGACCAGGCCGGTGGTGACCATGATCGCGATGAGGATCGGTCCGCGGTCCGAGCGGAAGCCGACGCCGGAGGTGGTGGCGGTGCTGGTCAGGGTGGTTCTCCCTCGTCGTCGTTCCACCTCAACGCGACGGGCTGCCGCGCATTCCGGGCGACCGACTGGTGGACGTCCCCCTAGTGTCGGTCGCATGCCCAGCGAATACCCGATGAACGGATTCCGCGTGCGTGACCACCGGGTCCGGGTGCCCGTCGACTGGTCGGCGCCGGACCGGTTCGGCTCGATCGAGGTGTTCGCCCGCGAGCTGGTGGACCCGACGAAGGCGTCGGACGACCTGCCGCTGATCGTCTACCTGCAGGGTGGTCCCGGGCAGCAGGGACCCCGGCCGCTGGCCGGTGGCTGGGTGGGCACGCTGCTGGAGAAGTTCCGCGTCGTCCTGCTCGACCAGCGCGGAACCGGGAGGTCGTCGCGCGTGGACGGTCGCACGATGGCGCAGTTCGAGGATCCGGCGACGGCCGCCGACTACCTCGCCTGCTTCCGAGGCGACGCGATCGTGGCGGATGCCGAGCACGTGCGAACCACGGTCTACGGCGGTCGGCCGTGGGCCACGCTCGGGCAGTCGTACGGCGGGTTCCTCACGCTCACGTACCTGTCGCGGCACCCCGAGGCGCTGACGATGTGCCTGGTCACGGGCGGCCTGCCGCCGGCGACGGCCACCGCCGCCGAGATCTACGCGCACACCTATCGCCGGCAGGACGCCCGCAACCGCGAGTTCGCCCGTCAGTTTCCCGACGACGTCGCGACGCTCGGATCGATCGCGGACCTGCTCGCCGCACAGTCCGTGGTGCTCCCCGACGGGGACCCGTTCACGCCGCAGCGGCTGCAGATGCTCGGCATGCCGTTCGGGATGAGCACCGGCTTGGACCAGCTGCACTGGCAGCTGGACACGGCCCTCGACGCGGACGGCGGGCTGTCGGCGGGCTTCCTGTCGGTCGTCGGCCACCAGACCGCGTTCGACGGCGACCCGCTCTACGCGGCGCTGCACGAGGCGATCTACCACCAGGGCCCGGTGCCCGGTGGCTGGGCGGCGGCGGCCGAGCAGGCGAGCCGGCCCGCCTATGCCACGTCGGCGCGCCCCCTGCGAGCTGACCGGCGAGGTGATCCTGCCGTGGATGTTCGACCAGGTCCGGGCACTGAAGCCGTTCCGGCCGGCGGTCGATGAGCTGCTCGGCCCGCGCGACTGGCCGCGGCTCTACGACCTGGACCGGCTGGCCTCGAACGAGGTGCCCGTCGCGGCAGTCCAGTACTACGACGACCCGTACGTGGACCTCGACCTCGCGCTGGCCACCGACCTGGGGAACGCGCGGGTCTGGATCACCAACGAATACCTGCACGACGGCCTGCGGATGGCCGGCGACGAGATCCTGCCGAGGCTCCTCGACCTGGCCACGGGCAAGGCCCACGTGACCGGCCGGTAGTCCCACCGGTTCGATCACAGCTCGCCGACGCGCGTGCCGTGCGCTAGGCCGGGGACCATCCGAGCGCCGGGGCGACCGACGTGGCGACGTTCTCCAGGATCCGGCGGCTCATCGCGTGGCTCGCGTTGGCGGGTAGCACGATGTCGAGGCCCGTTGCCTCGGCGAGGGCGACGTCTGCGGTGAGGCTGGCGACCACCTGCTCCGGACTGCCGTGGTGGGTCGGGCTGAACACGCCGAAACCGCCCGGGGCCCGGCCGGTGGCGTCGAACCGGCCGGCGTACCAGGCGATGTAGTCGGCGAACAGCTCGTCGTCCGCGGGCGTCACGCTGGGGAGCACGATCCGCCCGGCGACCGCCCGCGGGGTGCGGCCCGGGACGTCGAACGCCGCCTTGTACGCGCGGATCTGGTCGCGCTGCGTCTCCTCGAACGACCGGCCGTCGTCCTCGCTGTTGAGCGTCGAGACCAGCAGGTCCAGCCCCTGTTCGGCCGTCCGGACTGCCGTGGCGGTGGAACCTGGCCCGTACCAGATGCGGTCCGAGAGCCCGGGGCTGTGCGGGCGGACGATCAGCTCGGTGCCCGGAGGCGCGATCGGGAATCCCGTGTCCGGCGCGACGGCCACCGGCTTCCCCGCGATCGCGGCACGCAGCCGGTCGATGCGGTGCTGAGACTCGTCGTCGAACGACCGCTCGGCCGTGCCGTAGACGCCGTCGAGGATGCCTGCCGACGGCTTGATCCCACCGGCGACTCCGGCTCCAGGCGGCCGCCGGAGAGCAGGTCGACCGTCGCCGCGTCCTCCGCGACCGCGATCGGGTCCGCGTAGCGCATGGGCAGCACGGCCGTGCCGAACCGGATCCGCTCGGTCGCCTGCGCGATCGCCCCGAACAGCGGGAAAGGTGACGACAGGAACTGCTCGAGGTGCCGCACGCGCACCCAACCTGTGTCGTAGCCCAGCTCCTCCGCGTACTGGAACAGGTCGATCGCGTCCTTGAGGGACTGCGCGGCGTGGGAAGGGTCGTCGTAGGGGACGAACGTCAGGAAGCTGGCTCGAGTCGGGGGCTCACGCGCGCAGGGTACGACCCCGACGTCGAGGACCTCGCCGCGGAAGCGGTCCGTCCCAGGGTTCGGGCGTCCGGGGCGGTCGATCGGGTCGGGTCACCGGCGCGTCAGGCGGATGACGGGAATCACGCGATCCGTGGCCTTCTCGTACTTGGCGAACCCGTTCGACCGGGCCGTGATCAGCCGCCACGCCTCGTCGCGTTCGTCGCCGTGCAGCTGCGACGCGGTGACCGCGACGCGCTCGCCTCCCACCTCGACGCCGACCCGGTCGGGGTGCGCGGCGAGGTTGTAGTACCAGGCCGGATTGCGTGCCGCCCCGCCCGCTGTCGCCGTGATGTAGCCCGAATTGCCGCCGGCCGGGAACCACGCCACGGGGGTGATGCGCTCCTCCCCGGACTTGCTGCCGATGGTCACGAGCGCGATCGTCGAGGCGCCCTCGAACGACCCCTTGCCACGTGCGCGCCGCGCCATCATCCGGTTGCCGAAGCGCTCCAGCGGGCTCGTTCCGGGCTGGCGCGCACCCCGGGTGCCGTTCGGCGTGTCGAATGCCATGGCCTGGGCTCCTCTCCGCTCCTCATCGTCGCATCGAGTCGCACTGCCGGCGCGTGGTGGGATCAGCTCTTGTCGCAGTCCGGCCGGGGGGATCTGTGGAGGACGGGGTCACCCGACGGGCGTCGGGACCCAGGGGACCTGCGTCTCGGAGACGCGCGCGAGGATGCCGTCGAGGACGGCGACGCGGTCGAACTGCAGGGCGTGGGCGCGGGCGCGCCGCTCCCAGGAGGCGCGCTCGTCGGCGGACATTGCGAGCACGCGGTCCAGGGCGCCGGCGATCGCCGGCGGGGACTCGACGGGCACGATCAGGGCACAGTCGCCGACCGCCTCGCCGATACCGCCGGTGTCGGTGGTGATGACGGGGCCGCCGCCGGCGAGCATCTTCTCGACGAGGGCGATGCCGAACGTCTCGACGAACTCCGGGCGGGGCTTGCTGGGCAGCACGTAGGCGGCGGAGCCGGCCATGAGGTGGGCCTTCTCGGAGTCGTCGACGTCGTCGAGGAACGTGATCCGGTCGGCCGCGGGCGACGCCGCCGCCAGGGCGCGCAGCCTGCTCGCGTCGGGCCCGTTCCCGGCGATCACGAGGGTCAGGCCGGCGGCCAGCGAGCTCGACGCGAAGCCCTCGATGAGGTCGTCGACTCCCTTGGCGTGCGCGAGGCGGGACAGGAACAGGACGTACCCGTCGGGCGTGAGGCCGCGGGAGGCCAGCACGGACGAGGGCGGCAGGTTCAGGTAGGAGCCGACGTCGACCGCCGGGTAGGACACGGTGACGCGCTCGCGGCACTGGGCGGCGAACGTGGTGCCGTGCTTGGCGTCGATGGCGGCGGCCTCGCTGATGATCAGCTCGCGCGTGTAGTCCGAGACGGCCAGGCAGACGTCGTGCTCGAGGTAGCTGGACAGCACGTGGGCGGCTGCGCCGAACTGGTCGTTCTCGACGCAGGCGCGCACCACGTTGGTGACGTCCGACCCGACGGCCTCGGCGACGGTCACCACGTTCACGGGCAGTCCGGTGCTGCGGGCGACGCGGACGGCGTCGGCGATCGCGAGCGAGTGCGGCGACAAGTACAACGACATGGCGACCGTTGGTACACCGTCGGTGAACAGCTCGACCAGTCGCCCGGTGATGCCCGCGAGCCAGCGTCCGTCGGGCACCTTGTAGTCGCCGACGGGTTCCGGACGCTCGACCGTGATCCCGGGGCTGTACGGGAGCACACCGTCGAGCGGCTTGAGCGGCAGCCCGGTGGCCTGCAGCCGCTCGATGGTCCACGTGACGATGCGGACGTCGTCGAAACCCCTGTCCAGCGCGGCTTCCGCCAGGTTGCGGGCCTCGCCCGAGTGGCCGCAGATGACTGGATCGGCGCGCACGACGATGACGAGCCGGCGTCGGGGACTGGTCATGGCGCTCCCTCGGGGATCAGGTGCTCACGGACGGCGGCCGGACGGTGGTGCCCCAGTCCGACGGGGTCGGGCCGAGCGAGATCAGGAGCCGTCCCCCGCGGTGCAGCTCGGCACCGGTGAGCCAGGTGCGCTCGAGCGCCTCACCATCGAGGTGCACGGACTGTACATATTGCGTGGGGCCGGCGGGTGTCGGTTCGATGAACCCTTGGGTCTCGACGTTCAGGGTGCGATCACCGACGGCGATGCTCGAATCTCGCCAGGCCGGCGCGTTGATGAGGAAGAGGCTCTGCCCGGCGACGGGGAACAGGCCCAGCGACGCCCAGACGTACCAGGACGACAGCCCACCCGAGTCGTCGTTGCCGGGCATCCCACCCCGACCGACGGCGAACTGGTTCTGCACGATCGCCTGGACGACCTCCGCGGTGCGGTCGGGCCGGCCGGCGTACTGGTAGGCCCAGGGGGCTTCCATGTCCGGCTCGTTGTTCAGACCCTCGAACCTGTTGAGCGCGTAGCCGATCGCCATCTCCTCGACGCTCGGCCGCAGACCCGGCTGGACGACGGCGGGAGCCCCGTACCCGAAGAACTGGTCGAGCTGCGCGACGAAGGCGTCGTCGCCGCCCGAGAGCTTGATCCGCGCCGCCATGTCGTGCATGAGCCGGAAGGAGTAGTTCCAGCGACCACCCTCGTAGTAGGTGGAGTCCTGCAGGAGGCCGGTCGCGGTGTCGTAGGCGTTGACCCACTGCTCGGCGAGCGGCGCGAACTGGTCGACGAGGTCCTCGTCGCCCACGTGCGCAGCGATCTGCGACGTGCACCAGTAGCCGAACGCGAGGTCGAGCGTGTGGCTGATGGGGTGCGCGATGCCGCGCAGCAGGAACTCCTCGCCGTACGTCCGACGAAGGTCGTTGTGCATGTGCACGAGCGCCCAGTCCCAGTCCATGCCGGGCAGCCCGAGCTGGCACAGGTCCGACAGGAAGGTGTGGGCGAGGGCCGAGGCCTGCCGGCTGAACTGGTCGGCTCCGCGGGCCATCCGGTACCCGATCGGGAGGTTGCCCTCCTCCTCGGCGATCGAGAGGAGTGCCTGCGCGCTCGACGGCGCGGTCCGGCAGCAGGGTGGTGAGCAGCGGGAGCTGCGTCCGGTAGATGTCCCACATGGTCGCGATGTCGTACGCGAACGGCCCGTCAGTCGGCCAGAACGGGCTCTCGTCGGGCGCCAGGCACGGCTTGATGAGCGAGTGGTACAGGGCCGTCGAGAAGACGGTCTGCTTCTCCGTCGACGGGGTGTCGATGCGGATCTTGCCCAGCGTCCGCTGCCAGTCCGCGGCGGTGTCCGCGCGCCTCGTCGCGAAGCTCGACGGACCCGGGCCGCACTCCTTCTCGAGGTTCGCGCGGGCCTGGTCGACCCCGCGCAGCGAGAACCCGAACCGCAGCTCGACCACCTGACCCGGTTCCGACGGACCGGCCCACATGAGCCCGAACGGCCGCAGCGTGGTCGGCCGGATGCGGTCGAAGTCGAGGCGCGTGCCACCGGGCATCAGGCGCCGGTCGTACCAGAGCATCTGCCGCCAGTGCGGGTCGTCGCACTCGACGTGCACGGCCAGCGGCGTGCCCTCGACGACGATCTCGCCCTGCGCCACCCCGGGCGCGATCGACTCCAGGTGCGCCCGCAGCGGCACGGTCCGCCCGTGCGGGATGGTCAGGCCGCCGAGCGAGAAGTCGATGACCAGGCGCGCGTCGCGGTGCGCGGGGAACGTGTACCGGTGGACCGCGCTCTTGGGGCCGACGGTGATCTCCGCGCGGATGCCCGACTCGAGCGTCGCCGAGTAGTAGCCGGGCTCGGCGTCCTCCTCGACGATGTCCCAGAGCTGACCCAGGTCGTCCAGCGGCTGCAGCATCGGGGTGACGCGGAAGTAGTTGTAGTACTTGCGGATGGCGCCGGTGCCGGACTGCTGGAAGTGCGTGAAGCCGCTGGCGACGGGGTTCGCGTGGATCGGGCTCGGGAGGCCCTCGGTGCCCAGGTCGTAGCGGCCGTAGCCCGTCGGGTAGCCGCCCGAGTACGAGCACGCGCTGACCATGCCGAGCGGGTACGTGGCGCCCGGGTGCGTGTTCCCGACCTGCGGCTTGGGCCACCACCACGTCGTCGCGAGCCCGTGCTGCGCGGGCAGGCTCGTGGCCTCCGTGCCGATGAACGGGTCGACTCGCTCGAACATGCGGTTGCTCCTCCCGCGCGTGCGTCAGTGCCTCGTCCTGCGGACGGTACGACCGCAGGGTTACGGGCGGGTTTCGCGACGACGCAGCGGGCCCTTGTCGGGCGTCGTCCCGGCCGCCATCGTGGGTGCATGCGCTACGAGGTCACGCAGGTCGGTCGGGTCGAGTCTCCGTTGTACGACCGGGACCAGGCGCCGCGACAGGGTGACGAGGGGTCGCCCGACGCGTGGGTGGTGGTCGCCGACGAGTACGCCGACGCGGTGGCCGACGTCGCCGTCGGCGAGGACGTGCTGCTGCTGACGTGGTTCGACCGCGCGGCGCGCGACGTCCACGTGGTGCACCCGCGCGGCGACGTCACGCGCACCGCGCTCGGCGTGTTCAGCACCCGCTCACCCGACCGCCCGAACCCGATCGGTCTGCACCGCGTCACGGTCCGCGAGATCCACGGGACACGGCTGCTGGTCAGCAACCTGGAGGCGCTGGACGGCACGCCGGTCCTGGACATCAAGCCGGTGCTCGGAGCGGTGCAGGAGCGTTGAGGGCGGGTCGGCCAGGGCGGAAAGGTTGTCTCCAGAGACTACTCGTGCAAGAGTACTCCCGTGTCGTCGATTCGGTTGTTCATCCTCGGGTCACTCGCTGAGCGGGGGCCCATGCACGGGCACCAGCTGCGGCTGCTCGCCGAGCAGGAGCACGTCACGCTCTGGACGGACATCACCGTGGGCGCGCTGTACGGCGCGATCAAGCGCCTGGGCGCCGAAGGACTGATCGCGGAGGAGCGCACCGAGCGGGAGGGCGCGTACCCGGAGCGGCAGGTCTGGGCGATCACCGACGCGGGTCGCACGACGCTGAGCATCATCCAGCACGACGCCCTCCGCGCGGTCGTCGTGAAGCCCGATCCGTTCGACCTGGCGATGACGCGGCTGGACAAGAAGCGGCTGGACGCACTTCCCGCCATGATCGATGCGCGGGTACAGACGCTGAGCGCGATGCTCAGCGAGTCCGAGACGCATGGGGAGATCGCGCAGCAGTACCTCACGGCCAGCGAACGGTTCGTGATGCGGCACAAGGCCGACCGGCTCAGGGCTGAGCTGGTATGGCACAGAGAACTGCAGGCAGAGCTGCCGACGATCATCGCCGACGAGAGGACCCGGGACCATGACTGAGGCCACCGCACAGGCCTGGACGCCGCCCAAGGTGCCCAGGAGCTCGTGGAACGCGCTCATCGTGCTCATGGCCGGCATGTGCATGGCGCTGATCGACACGACGATCGTCAACGTCGCTCTGCCGACCATCCGGGACAGCCTCGACGCGTCCGAGGCGACCCTGAGCTGGATCATCTCGGGCTACGCGCTGGCGTTCGGCATCGCACTGATCCCGTCGGGGCGCATGGGCGACCGGCTCGGGCACAAGTGGGTGTTCTTCACGGGGTTGGCTCTGTTCACGCTGGCCAGCCTCGCCTGCGGTTTCGCGCAGAGCAGCATCCAGCTCATCATCTTCCGCGTCGTCCAGGGGCTCGCGGGCGGCATGTTCGTGCCGGGCGTCACCGCCTTCATCCAGCTTTCTGTTCCCGGGGCCGGTGCGCGGCAAGGCGTTCGCGATCATGGGCTCGGTCATCGGCGTCTCGACCGCCATCGGACCGATCCTCGGTGGTCTGCTCATCGAGGCGTTCGGCGACACCAACGGCTGGCGGACGGTGTTCCTGGTGAACATCCCGATCGGCATCGTGACCCTGATCGCTGCCGCCAAGCTGCTGCCGGCGGGCAAGCTCGGGACGACGTCCAAGGCGGGGGTCGACCTGGTTGGCCTGGTCCTGCTGACGGCCGGGCTGGTCGCAATCCTCGTGCCCTTGATCGAGGGTCAGGACAAGGGCTGGCCCGCGTGGACGTTCATCACCCTCGCGGCCGGCGTGCTGCTGATCGTCGCGTTCGCGCTCTGGGAGCTACGCATCAAGGACAAGAACCCGATGGTGCCGCCGCACCTGTTCAGCCACCCCGCGTTCACGGGCGGCACGGTCCTCGCGATGATCTACTTCGCGGCGTTCACCAGCATCTTCTTCACCATCTCCCTTCTCTGGCAGGCCGGTCTGGGGCACACGGCGCTGGAGTCGGGCTTCGTCGGTGTGCCGTTCGCGATCGGCTCGATCATCGGAGCCTCGCAGAGCAACCGGCTGGCGCAGCGCCTCGGCCGCACGGTCCTGGTGGTCGGTACAGCGCTGGTCGCCGTCGGCCTGGCATGGGTCTGGATCGTCCTGAGCACCGTCTCGGCCGCCGACCTCACCAACTGGGACCTGCTGCTCCCGCTGCTCCTCGGCGGCATCGGCAGCGGCCTGTTCATCGCGCCGAACGTGCAGTTCATCGTCGCCACGGTGGATCGGTCCGAGGCGGGCGCGGCCAGCGGCGTGATCAGCGTGATGCAGCGCGTCGGCAGCGCCATCGGCATCGCGGTGATCGGCAGCGTCCTGTTCGGGCACCTTCACCCCACGAGCCCGCAGTCGCTCCCCCAGGCGTTCACCGACGCTGCGGCCGCCGCGATGCTCGTGAGCGCCATCCTCGCGGTGGTCTCGTTCCTGCTGGTGTTCGTCCTGCCCAAGAAGGTCGACTCGGGTCACGGCTTCGCCGCCGACGGAGTGAGTGTCGGTGGTCGGGTGCATCGTCGGGGCGTGACGATCTCCCGAGAGGCCGGGCTCGCGCTGGCCGAGAAGTGGACGGCGATGTGGAACGGCGATCTCGCGCTGGTCGACGAGATCCTCGCTCCCGACTTCCGGATCGAGTTCGGCGCCGTCGTCGCCGACCCCGACCCGGCACTGATCACCGACCCGGCGGGGATGGCGGCGTTCGTCGGCACCTGGCGTGCCCGCCGGGGTGACCTCACGTTCGCACTCCAGGCTGCCCAGCTCGTCGACGAGGGCGACGGCGTGGCGTTCACCTGGTCCGTGGAGCTTCCCGGGACGACCCGGCGCAGCGGCATCGATCTGTGCCGACTGGTCGACGGGCAGATCGCGCGGGTCTGGTCGGTGACGGGCGAGCGAGCCTTCCCCGCGTGACGCGCCTACGCCGAGTTCGAGCTCGCGGCTCTTGGTCTCCCCGAAGAACTGCGACACCTGCTGCAACGTGGAGAAGCCGTCGCCGGCAAGATCGACCAGCAGGTCGTTGCTCCACATCATCAGCCTCCCGATGGTCCACTGGACGCGAGCGGCCTCCGGGCTCGAGCCCGTAGACGGCCTGGGCGATCTCGCGCTTGCCGCCGGCCGGGGTGCTGTAGGTGAGGATCGGCAGGTACCGCTCGGGCTCGACCACGCAGAGCACGCGCGTGAGCAGCGACTCCTTGAACCCCGTCATGCCGAGCCCGCCCTGCTCGTGCACCAGCCGCGTGAACCGGTCGGCCATCGGCACGCTCGGGGGTCCGTACAGGAGGTACCGGATGGTGTTGCGGGTGCGGGCCGTGGCCTCGTAGTCGCCCATGGACTTCCACGCGCGGTTGAACACCGACATGTTGCCGGGGGCCGCGCCGACGGTGCTGTTGGCGAACTCGCGCAGGTCCTCCGGGTCGGCGTCGGCGATGTTGTCCGCGCTGAACACCTTCTGGTAGCGGGCCCAGTAGGCCAGCACCTCGGGGTCCGGGGTCTGGTGGTCCTCGAGGAAGACGGCCTTGAGCGCCTCGACGCGGGCCATGCGCTCGGGTTCGACGGAGTCGCGGTCGGGGAACCGGTCGCGTAGCCCCGAGTACGACGCGGGGGTGTCCGTCACGCGCTTGGCCTCGCCGCGGGTCCAGGTGTGGTGGCAGGACGAACAACGGATGATTCGGCGATCGTCCGGCAGTCGCTCGACGACTCCAGCTCGTCCGACTTGCAGACCGGGCATTCCAGCATGAGTGCTCCTTCGCCTCTATGGGTTCAGTGTGCACGTCCTGAGAGATCGGCGGGCCGGGTCCTCGGTGGGTGGTCGTCCTCGTCTCGCCGTCTTCACCACATCTCTACGGCCGCTCGCCCCGACCCAGGACTTAGGTCCGGGCTGACGGAGAATCGGTCGACCTAGCGTCGGGATCACGGACCACACCCACCATCCCGGGTCGCCCGTGTCTCGGCCTGAGGTACCCCCCGGTGGCCGACCTGTCGAGGACCCCGAGGACGAGCCATGAGCGAGCACCTTCCGCAGCAGCGCACCATGGCGCGCCGCCGGGTCGTGATCGGCCTGGACATCGGTTCCGTCACCGCGCAGGTCCGTGTGGTCGACGAGACCTCCGGGGCCATCGTCCTCGACCACGTGTCGGCGTCTGCCAGCTGGTCCGCGACCCCGCTGCGCTACGCGACCGGCTGGATCGTCGACGCCGTGCGCGGCGCGCTCGACGACTGCGCCGACGTCGAGCTGGCCGCGGTCGCCGTCGGCGCCACCGGGTGCGAGGTTCGCGCGCTCTGCGACGCCCTGGGCACCACGGTCTGCGTCGCGCTGCGGGTGCCGACGACCGTCGTCAACGACGCCGAGCTGCTCATCCCGGCCGCGGGGCTGGAACGCGGGGTCGGCGTCCTCGTCGGCGGCTCCGCGATCGCCGTGGCCACCGGCCCGGGGGTGCTCACGGGTGCGTCGAGCTGGGCGGTCTCCGACGTCGGCAGCGCGTCGGCGCTGGTCCGCGAGGCCGCCCTGACCGTGCTGGCCGGCGACGCGCGTGGCGACGAGCCCGACACTCTGCGCCACCTGCTCATGGACTCCATGCAGCTCCGATCCGTCGACGAGCTGGCGCAGGTGCTGCGCTGGAACTCCCGCTCGCTCCCGTGGGGCGTCCACGCGCCGGCCGTGTTCCAGGCCGCCGACGAGGGGTCGAGCGACGCGCAGGCGCTCGTCGCCGCCAACGCGCAGGCGGTCGCGAGGCTCGTCGTGCAGCTCGCGCAGCGCGGCGTCGACGTGCTGCACGCGGTCGTCGGCGGGGACGTGGCGCCCGAGGCGCCCCGGCTGTTCGCCGGCATCCGGCGCTCGATCCTCGACGAGCTGCCCGACGCCGACGTCCGCATGCTCGACGTCCCCGCGGTCGAGGGTGCGGTGCGGCTCGCGCAGCGGTCCGTACTCGAGGGCCCGGGCTGCGACTACTCCTAGAGGGTCTCCTTGACCGCGTGCTCCCACGGGGTCGCGGTGATGCCGAGCATCCGCTCCGAGGCGGTCGTGTCCATCACGAACGGCTGGGTGAAGTGGTCCGCGACATCCGCGATCTCCCGCATCAGCGGTGAGACGAGGCCCAGTGCGCGGACGACTCCGTTTCCGACCGGTCGGATGCGCGGCGGACGAGCGCCGGCCGCGACGGCGAACCGGGCGCCCAGCTCCCGGAACGTCAGCGGCTCGGCCGTCGGGACGTGCCACGCCCGGCCCCAGGCCTGCGGTGTCGCGCCTGCCGCGACCAGCGCCCGCGCGAAGTCCGGCAGGTAGGTCCAGCTGTGCGGCTGGTCGACCGCGACGACCGGACGGGTGGTGCGGCCCGCGACGATCGGGCGCACGAACCGCGGTCCCGCCATGGCCTGCGAGTCGGCGAGCGGGCCGAGGTAGTCCGCCGCCCGGACCTCGGTGGTGCGCAGGTCGGTGCGGGCGGCCGCGTCGAGCCACATCCGGGCGCGGACCGCGCCCTTCGCGTCGGTCGCCCGCAGCGGGGTGTCCTCGAACATGACCGCGCCGTGCGCACCGTAGCCGTAGAGGTTGCCCGCGGTGACCAGCACGGCGCCCGCGCGCGCGGCCGCGTCGAGCAGCGCCGCCGACAGCGGGGGCCAGTCGGTGGTCCAGCGCCAGTACTGCGGGCTGGCGCAGTTGTAGAGGACGTCGGCGCCTCGGACGGCGGCGGTGAGCGCCTCGATGTCGGTTGCGTCGACGGCCACGTGCTCGATCCCGGCGGAGTCGACGCCCCCCGAGCGGCTGACGACGCGGACCCGATGACCGCGGGCGACGAGCTCCTGGGCGAGCGTGGAGCCGACGGCTCCCTTGCCGACGATGACGTGCTGATCCATGACGTGCGCTCCTTGCCTCGACCGCCACGCCGGGCATCCGTCCTCGGCGCTTACGAGAGCACCGCTCTCGTCTGTGAGCGATGCTCGCACATCGGCGACGCGACGGCAAGAGCAGTGCTCTTGTACGTGATCGGTGCTCTCGTGGCTGTCGGAAAGCAGGCACTATGAGCCCATGGCACCCACCACCGCCCGCGAGCGCGCCCGCGCCGAGGTCATGTCCGAGCTGCTGACCGCTGCCCGGGACCGACTGGTCACCGAGGGTGCCGCCGAGCTGTCGCTGCGCGCGGTGGCACGCGACCTGGGGATGGCGTCGTCGGCCGTCTACCGCTACGTCGAGTCCCGCGACGCGCTGCTGACGCTGCTCATCATCGAGGCGTACGACGCGGTGGGGCAGGTCGCCGAGCAGGCCGCGGGCCGCCCCGACCAGGACCCTGCGACCGCGTGGCTCGCGGTGGCCCGGGCCGTGCGCGGCTGGGCCCTCGAGCAGCCGCACTCGTTCGAGCTCATCTACGGCACGCCCGTCCGGGGCTACCGCGCCCCCGAGGACACGGTCGTGCCCGCGGTCCGGCTGTGGGGCGTCATCGTCGGCCTTCTCCTGCGGGCGCAGGCCGAGGGCTCCCTGACGCCGGCCGGCCCCGACTTCGACCCCCGCGGCCGGGTCGCACCGGAGGTGTACGCGTTCGTCGGCTTCGACGACCCCGCCGACGTCCCGGACGACGTCGCGCGCGTCGCCGCACGGTCGGCCACCCTGTTCACGTCGCTCGTCGGGGCGATCTCCGTCGAGCTGTTCGGGCACCTGCACCGTGTCGCGGGCGACTTCCCGCGCCTGTTCGACGTCACGATCGGCACGGCCGCCGCGGGCGTCGGGCTGCACGTCGACCTGGCGTGACCGGCCGCCGGACGGAGGACATTCGCCCACTGTTCGCCCGCGAGTCGCGCCAAAACGCTGGTGAAATGGGCAGACGTCCGGCACCCTGAACCCGACCGTGCCGTACCGACCTACGCGACCAGCCCGAGGGGAGACAGCGCCCATGACGCTCGACCTGCGGATGTCGCGACCTCGACCTCGGAAGCTACCCGACCTTGCCTGAGCACTCGCTCGTGCGATCGATGGGCCGTCTCCGACACCGGGGGCGGCCCATTGCCGTCTCCGGACCCTCACCCACCCGCCTCGCTAGCTCAACAGGACAGAGCACCGGCCGACGACGCCGGAAGCCGCTGGTTCAACTCCAGCGCGAGGCACCAACTCGAAGGGAACGACCATGACGGGAGTCCTGGTCCTGAACGCGGGGTACGAGCCCCTCCAACGCGTCAGCCTCGCGCACGCGGTCCGGATGCTGCACCGGCAGGTCGCGGTCGTCGAGGAGGCGGTGGACGGCCGCACCTTCGGGCCCTACCCGCTGCCGCGCGTGCTGCGACTGGTCCGCTACGTGCAGATGCGCTGGCGCAACCGCCGGGGCATCCCCACCTGGTCGCGCAGCGGCATGCTCGAGCGCGACGCCCACCTGTGCGCCTACTGCGGCACGGTCGGCGCCAGCACCGTGGACCATGTGCTGCCCCGCAGCCGCGGCGGCGCGAGCCTCCTGGCTGAACACCGTGGCCGCGTGCCTCGACTGCAACCACCGCAAGCGGGACCGCACCCCGCAGGAGGCGGGCATGCGTCTGCGGTACGAACCGCACGTCCCCACGCACCTGGACCTGCTCGCGCGGTGAGGTCTGAGCCCGCCGGGGCCGGCCATCCCGGTGGGCACCGCCCCGCCACCTACACGCCGTGCAGCCACGGCGTGTAGGTGACGCCCACGAGCAGGCCCTCGGGGCTCAGCAGCCGTGCCGTCGTCTGGCCCCACGGCTCCAGCGTGGTGTCCCGCAGCAGCCGGTGGCCCTGGGCCGTGAGCTCCGCGACGCTCGCGCCGACCGCGTCCACCGAGGCGACGTCGAGCTCGAGCCACGCCTGGGGCGTCGGCAGGTCGGTGGGCCATTCGGTGCTGCCGAACGTCGACTGCGCCGCCTGGGCCAAGGGCCAGAGCGCGAACGCCTTGACGCCGTCGAGCGAGTCGTTGGTCAGGTAGCCGGGCACCGGCTCCTCCAGCGGGATGCCCAGGCTGTCCCCCCAGAACGCACGGGCCGCTCCCGCGTCGCGCGTGATCGGACCGAACCCGGCGACGAACGAGATCTCCATGGGACCGACCGTACTGAGCAGGTCCGACAGCCGCACCGACGCCGCCGCGGGGCGTGCGCCCGCGATCGTCGCTGAGATGTGACACATCACGTGTTCAAGATCGGGCCGCCGACGGCCGACGCACAACAGATGACTGGAGCATCCAACCCCGCGCCCGGCTGGTACGACGACGGCAGCACGACAGGCGTGGTGCGCTGGTTCGACGGCGCGGGATGGACCGAGCAGACCCGGCCCGTGGCGGCAGCACCGGGGTACCCGCGCACGCTCGACGCCGCAGCGGCGGTCGTGACCCAGGACGCACGCTTCGCGGTGGTACCCCAGGCCCCGGACCCGCGGTTCGCGGTGGAGGCAGGCTCGGGCGCGTACGGTCAGCCGGTCGGCTTCGGACAGGCGTCAGCGCCCGGCTTCGGGCAGGTGTCTGGCTACGGCATCGGGCAGCCGCCTGGCCCCGGCTTCGGACAGGCGCCCGCCTACGGGCCGAGCTACGGCGGTGGCTTCGTCGGCCAGGCTCCGTTCTACGACGAGGCAGCGATCCGCCGTGCGCGCCGTCGGATCGTGCGCGACGTGACCTGGGGGCTGGTCTGGCTGGTCGGCGGGGCCGTGCTCGCCTTCCTGCACGTCCACGCGCTGCGCTCGGGGGGCTCGACGGCGCACGTCCCGTTCCTGACGACCGGCGGCATCACGGTCGGCATCGTCTCGTTCGTCCGGGCGACCCGGGCCTACCGGGCGATGGTGCAGCTGGGTGGAGAGCCCTGGACGCCCGCACTGCGCCTCACGATCAGCCTCGTGGCAGGGGCCGCGTTGCTGGTCTCCGCCGTCGGCACCGTCATGGCGTGGACGGGCGGCACACCGGGTCCCCCGGTCGCCGGTTCGTGCTGGAACGCGTACGGGAACAACACGTTCGGCCAGGTCCTGTGCTCGGCACCGCACACCTACGAGGCCACGGGGGAGACGAGCGACCCGCAGGGCGCCGACTGTCCGCCGTCCACAACCGTCCTCACGCGGCTCACCCAGGGCAGCACCGGCTATCTCTGTCTCGGGCCTGCGGGCGACGCCGCCGCGGGAGCTCAGGCCGGCGGAGGCAGCAGCGCGCGTGCGCGGACGAGGACCGCGTCGAGCATGGCCGGGGTCAGGCGCCCGGTGAAGGTGTTCTGCTGGCTGACGTGAAAGCAGCCCAGGACGGTCAGCGACCCGATCTCGGCGTGCTCCAGCACGAGCTCGGCCCCGTGCGCGAACCGCGGCCGGGGCCGCGGCACAGCCCAGCCCTGCTCAGCGAGGGTGCTCAGCAGCGCCTGCCAGCCGAATGCCCCGAGCACGACGGCCACGGCCGGCCGCAGGAGGGCCAGCTCCCGTGCGAGGAACGGGCCGCAGGTGCGGCGCTCGTCGGGGGTGGGGTCGTTGGCCGGGGGTGCGCAGCGGACCGGTGCGGTGACGCGCAGGTCGGTCAGCGTGAGGCCGTCGTCGTGGGACGTCGAGGTGGCCTGGGACGCGAACCCCGTGCGGTGCATCGCCGCGAACAAGAAGTCGCCCGAGCGGTCGCCGGTGAACATGCGGCCGGTGCGGTTGGCGCCGTGCGCGGCGGGGGCGAGGCCGACCACCAGGACCCGCGCTCGGGGGTCGCCGAAGCCCGGCACGGGTCGCGCCCAGTAGGTCTGGTCGCGGAACGCCGCACGCTTCTCGACGCCGACGAGCTCGCGCCACGCGACCAGGCGCGGGCAGGCGCGGCACTGTGGGACGACGTCGTCGAGCGCCGCGAGGTCCCCCGCGCCCGCGGCCGCCCGGACCACGTCGTCCGCGTCGTCGAGCCTCACCTCGACTCGTCACCGGCGGCCAGCAGGGCGTCGAGGCGGTCGAGCGCCTCGGCGACAGACGCGACGGGTTCCGGACCGGGCGGCAGGTCCCAGCCGCCCAGCGACAGCACCGGCACCCCCGTGCGCACGGCCAGCGCGACCTCGCTGAGGGTGCCCCACGAGCCGCCGATGCTGACCACCACCTCGCTGGTGCGCACGAGCAGGCCGTTGCGCAGCTCGCCCAGGCCGGTCGGGAAGGCGACCGTGACGTGTGGGTTCGCGTCGGCGGGGTCGGCCCCCGGCAGGATCCCGACGACGACGCCGCCACCACCCGCTGCTCCGCGCGACGCCGCCGCCATCACACCGCCCAGTCCGCCGCACACCAGGACGTGCCCGCGCTCGGCGATCGCGCGACCCAAGGCCTCTGCGGCCCGCTCCTCGTCGCCAGACGCGTCCGACGGCCCGACCACCCCCACGTACGCCACGGTCACCGCCGCCCTCGAGACCGGCACTCCGGTGCGAGAACGGCACTCTGAACTGCCGTTCTCGCACCGAACTGCCGGTCTCGACCGCGCATGCGCTGGCTCGGCTACTCGAACCTGGAGGGGTCGCCGGCGCCCACCCGGACCACCTCGGGGGCGCCGTCGGTGAAGTCGACCACCGTCGTCGGCTCGGTGCCGCAGTCGCCCGCATCGACGACGGCGTCGAGCACCAGGTCCAGCTCCTCCTTGATCTGCCAGCCCTCGAGCATCGGCCACTCGGCGCCGGGCATCAGCAGGGTGCTGGAGAGCAGGGGCTCGCCGAGCTCGCGCACGATCGCCATGGCGACGGGGTGGTCCGGGATCCGCACGCCGATGGACCGCTTCTTCGCGTGCGCCAGCCGCTTGGGCACCTCCGGCGTGGCGGGCAGGATGAACGTGTAGGGGCCCGGCGTCGCCGCCTTGATCGCGCGGAAGGCGCTGTTGTCCAGCTGGACCAGCTGCCCGAGCTGGGCGAAGTCGGCGCAGACGAGCGTGAAGTGGTGCCGGTCGTCGAGGTGCCGGATGCGGCGGATGCGGTCCGCGCCGTCGTGGTTGTCCATCCGCGAGCCCAGCGCGTAGCAGGAGTCGGTGGGGTAGGCGATCAGCGCGTCTCCCTGCAGCAGCTCCACCACCTGCGCGATCGCGCGCGGCTGGGGGTTCTCGGGGTGGACGTCGAAGTAGCGCGCCATGGGATCGAGCCTAGTAGCGGCGGCCGGTCACGCCTTCTCGGGCGCGACGCCCCGGACCTCGTCGGCCGCGAACCGGCGGTGCGAGTCGGCCAGCTTCGCGCGCGCCGCGGCGCCGAGGTCCACGCCCAGCACGTCGGCCAGGCAGACCAGGTAGACCAGGATGTCGGCCATCTCCTCGGCGACGCGTCCGTGCCTCGCCGGGTCTGCGAAGCGGGCCACGGCCTCGTCGGACGGCACCCACTGGAACAGCTCGGCCAGCTCACCGACCTCGCCGACGAGGGCCAGGATCACCGACTTCGGGTCGTGGAACTGCTGCCAGTCACGTTCGGTGCTGAAGTCCCGGACCAGACGCTGCAGCTCGGCGATCTCTCGTTCCTCCGTCACGGCGTCCAGCCTGGCACGGCGAGCACGGCGAGCACGGCGAGCACGGTGGTTCGTCGGCGAGCGCGGCGCCCAGGCCGCAGCGCTCGGCCACGAAGGACGGCGTCCGGCGACGGGGAACGCGCGAACCCCCGGGCGCGCGAGGCACCCGGGGGTTCGTGGGACGACGACCGATCAGGCGGCCGGCTGGGCGTCCAGGATGTCCACGACGAAGATCAGCGTCGAGTTTGCGGGGATCTTGTCCGACGCCTTGTCGCCGTAGGCCTGGTCCGGCGGGACCACCAGGAGAACCTGGCTGCCGACGGTCTGACCGGTGAGACCCGTGGTCCAGCCCGGGATCACGCCGCTGAGCGCGAACGTGGCGGGCGTGCCGGTGTCCCAGGAGGACTCGACCGCGGTGCCGTCCCAGAGGTACAGGCTGTACTGGACGGTCAGGGTGTCGGTGGCGGCGACCGTCGCGCCGGTGCCCTTGATGAGCGGCTGCGCGATCAGGGTGGTGGGCGGCGTGCCGCCGACGGGCGTGACGGTCGGCTTGCCGGTGGCGGGGTCGACCGTGACGGTCGGCAGGCCGGCCGGCGGCGTGACAGCCGCGCCCGACGCGCGAGTCGGGACGTCGCGGACGCCGACGACCTCGCCCGCGATGACGGCCGAGCCGGCACCCGCGGACTGCTCCGGCACGGCGAACACGAAGCGCGTGCCCACCTTCTGGCCGGCCAGCTGGTCGTGGAAGATGAAGTCGGCCGTCAGGTTCACGCTCTCTGGCTTGGTCGAGTACGTCTCCTGCAGCTGCAGCTTGTCCTTGCCGGACACGGCCACGAGCTGGATCTCCATGGCCTGACCCTGCTTGATCTCGTCGCCGGTGCCGGGCTCGCGGACGTCGATCACGGGAGTGGTCACCGTGAAGGGCGTGCCGGGCAGCGTCACGGTCGGCGCCGTAGCGGAGTCGGTCCACACGACCTTGACGCCGGCCAGGGCCGCCTGGTCGGCCGCGGTGGCGGCGGAGTTGTCGGATGCGCTCGCGGACGCCGACGGGCTGGACGAGTCGCCGGAGCTGCCGGAGCAGGCGGCGAGCGCGAGGCCCACGGTCAGGGCGAGGGCCGCGGCGGCGAGGCCACGGCGCGAGGTGCGGTGTCGGCGCACGGGAGATCCTCCGTCAGTTCGGGTCAACGCCCAGGACGGCGCAACGGCTGGCACGGTACGCGACGAGACTGGGAGCGCGCTGAGGACGACCGGTCGGTGGACCGGAACTTCACCGGATCTACGCGGGAACCAGGTGGTCCGGACACACCTCGAACCGGTCCGGCTCGATCGCGAGCTCGCCGCGGCCGCCCGTCAACGAGCGCAGATCGAGCACGTAGCGGGCGAGCTCCGCCTGCGGCACCGACGCCTCGATGAGCACCGTGCCGTCGTCCAGCGACGTGGTCGCGCTGATGTGCCCCCGGCGCGCCGACAGGTCGCTCATCACATCGCCCTGCGCGGTCGACGGGACGGTCACCGAGACGTGGCTGATGGGTTCGAGGACCGTGGTGCCGGCCGCCTGCAGCGCCTCGCGGACCCCCGACGCCGCTGCCGTCCGGAACGCCATCTCGGAGGAGTCCACCGAGTGCGACTTCCCGTCGTAGACCTCGACCCGCAGGTCGACCACGGGGTAGCCGTGCGGGCCGCCGGAGGCCATCGCCTCGGCGACGCCCTTGTGGACGGCCTGGATGTACGTGCGCGGGATGGCGCCCCCGACCACGGCGTCGACGAACTCGAACCCGGACCCGTGCGGCAACGGCGAGACCCGCAGCTGGACCACGGCGTACTGACCATGGCCGCCCGACTGCTTCTTCACCTTGCCCTCCGCCTCGACCGGCCGACGGATGGTCTCGCGGTAGCCGACGGGCACCGGCGACGTGCTGACGTGCACCCCGAACACGCGCGCGAGCCGGTCGAGCGCGACGGCCAGGTGCGTGTCGCCGAGCCCGCGCAGCACCGTGCGGTCGCCCTCCCGGGTTACGCTCAGGGTGGGGTCCTCGGCGGTGAGGCGGGCCAGTGCGGCGGAGAGGCGGTCGTCGTCGGACTGGCTCACGGGTTCCAGGGACAGGCCGAAGACGGGTTCGCGGTGGTGCTGCGGGATCGTCGCGGACGCGCCCGGTCCGGAGCGGTCGGCCAGCAGCGAACCGGACGGCGTGCCGGTCAGCTTCGCGACCGCACCGATCCGTCCGGCGGGCACCGAGTCGAGCGGCAGGTGCTCCTTGCCGCGCAGCCGGAACAGCCCGGGGACGCGCTCCTCGGTGCGGGTGGTGGTGTTCACCAGGCGATCGCCCGGGCGGACCGTGCCGCTGAGCACGCGGAACAGGGTGACCTGGCCGACGAACGGGTCGGCGAGCGTGCGGAAGCAGTGCACGAGCGCGGGGCCGGTGGGGTCGGGCTTCACGGAGACCTCGCGTGCGCCGATGAGCACGGACCGGTCGCTGGGGTCCGGGCCGAGGTCGCACAGCAGGTCCGCCAGCCGGTCGACGCCGACGCCCGTGACGCCCGAGACCACGAGGACGGGGAACGCCTCCATGGCCGTCACCTCCTGCGCGAGCGTCGTCAGCTGCTCGTCGGCGGACGGCACGTCGCCCGCGAGGTACCGCTCGAGCTGGGCGTCGTCGTGCGTGACGATCTCCTCGGTGACCTCGTCGTGCAGGCGGTGCTCCTCGTCGGCGATCGACCCGGCCAGCGGCTCGCTGTGATGGTGCCCGTCGGCGTCGTAGGCGAGCCCCTCGTCGGAGAGCACGTCCGCGACGCCGGTGAACGCCGTCTCCTCGCCCAGGGGGAGCTCGAGCGGCACCAGACCCTCGCCAAATGCTGCGCGCAGGTCCGCGAGCACGCGGCGGAAGTCGGCGCGCGCCTTGTCCTCCTTGGTCACGACGACGATCCGGGGCAGGCCGGCGTCGGCCGCGGCCCGCCAGGCGGTGTGGGTGCCGGCCTGGACCCCGTCGACCGCGCTGACCACGATCAGTGCCAGGTCCGCCGCGGACACGGCCGCGTCCGACGCCCCGACGAAGTCCGCGGAGCCCGGGGCGTCGAGCAGCGTGACGTCGTACTCGCCGTGGCCCGTGGTCCACGCGAAGGGCGCGACGCCGAGGGCCAGGGACTGCCCGCGCGCGATCTCCTCGGGCTCGTGGTCGGTCACCGTCGAGCCCTCCTCGACGCGCCCGACGCGGGTCAGGACACCCGCGCGGTGCAGGAGGGCTTCGGTGAGGGTGGTCTTGCCGGATCCGGCGGCGCCCAGCAGCGCCACCGTGCGGATCCTCGGCGTCGTTGCCATCGGCGTCTCCCGGTCGGGCCTGTTACCGGCCACCCTAGCGACGGCGGCGGGACGCGACGAGCCCTGACGCCGTCAGCCCGCCGCGAGGGTGTCGACCACGCAGGCGAGCTCGGCAGCGTCACGAGGGGCGTTCAGAGCAGGCGCCGGTCGTCCACCCGCACGACCCGTAGCCAGCGGTATCCGTACGCGCCGAGCTCGACCTCGGTCCGGCCCCGGGCGTCGATCGAGCAGGACCCGTCCTGCAGGAGGTCGACCAGGCTGACGGTGTCGTCGCAGTCGGCGAAGCGCAGCGGCACGACGACCGCCTCGTCGCCGAGGTTGTGCAGGGAGATCGTCGATCCGTCCCCCCACGTGCTGCGGTGCGCGAGGACGGACGCGTGCGGCTGCTCGAGGATCTCGGGCTGCGACGCCCAGCCCAGCTCGGGGCTCTCCCGGTAGCGCCGGATGAGCAGCTGCACGAAGTTGAGCAGCGAGTCCGGGTCGCGTCGCTGGTCCGCGACGTTGACGTGCTCGGGCGCGAACCCGCCGGTGGTCACGGGGCCCGGCAGCCGACCCGGGGTCGCTCGGGAGAAGCCGCCGTTGCGGCCCGCGGTCCACTGCATCGGGGTCCGCACGGCCATGCGTCCCTCGGCGGCCAGGTTCTCGCCCATGCCGATCTCCTCGCCGTAGAACAGCACGGGCGTCCCCGGCAGCGAGAAGAGCAGCGAGTAGACCATGCGGATCCGGCGCGGATCGCCCCCGAGCATCGGCGGCAGCCGGCGGCGCAGACCGCGCCCGTAGAGAACTGCATGTCCGGGTCGGGCCCGAAGGCGTCGAACACCTCCTGCCGCTCGGCGTCGGACAGCTTGTCCAGGGTCAGCTCGTCGTGGTTGCGCACGAACGTCGCCCACTGCGCGTCGTGCGGGATGGGCGGGCGTCGCGACAGTGCGTCCGCGATGGGCGCCGCGTCGCGTCGGGCGAGGGCCAGGTACAGGTTCTGCATGCCGATGAAGTCGAACTGCAACGTGAGCTCGTCGCTGTCCGCGGTCTCGCCGCCGAAGTACTCGCGCTGCTGCGCATACGGCAGGTTGACCTCGCCCATCAGGATCGCGTCGCCGACCCGCCGCGTGAGGAACGAGCGCAGCTCCTCGAGGAAGTCGTGCTTGTGGGCGACGTCGTCACCGGGCGTCTTGGCCGCGTCGGCGAGCATGAACGGCACGGCATCGACGCGGAAGCCGCTCAGGCCCAGCTCCGCCCAGTAGCCGATCACCTTCGCTATCGCGTCCCTGACCTGCGGGTTCGCCGAGTTGAGGTCGGGCTGCTGGTGGTAGAACGTGTGCCGGTACCACTCGCCGGTCGCGTCGTCCTTGGTCCAGATGCCGGTCTCCTTGTCCGGGAAGACGACCTTGTCCCTCGTGGACGGCGGCTTGTCCGAACGCCACACGTAGAAGTCGCGGTACGGGTTGTCCGTGCTCTTGCGCGCCTCCTGGAACCACGGGTGCTTCCAGGACGTGTGGTTCACGACGAGGTCCGCGATGACCCGGATGCCGCGGTCGCGCGCCGTCCGGACGACCTCGACCAGGTCGCTGACGTCGCCGAGCCGCGGGTCGACCCCGAGGAAGTCGGAGATGTCGTACCCGTCGTCGTAGTCCTGCGTCGGGTAGAAGGGCATGAGCCACAGGCAGGTCACGCCGAGGTCGGCCAGGTGGTCTATGCGCTGGACGAGGCCGGGCAGGTCGCCGGTGCCGTCGTCGTCCCAGTCCATGTACGTCTCGACGTCGAGGCAGTAGATGACGGCGTTCTTCCACCACAGGTCGCCGGTGTCGTGAATCCTCACGCGCTCGGTTCTACCGGAGGCGCCCGGGGAGCGCGCGCCAGGACGCCCGGCCAGCGAGATCGACCCGGCTCCGGGCGACACGGCTCATGCGCTCTGACCTGCAGCCCGACTCAGTGCCAGCGCTCTGACCTGCGCAAACGTCCGGGGCGCAGCAGGGGCCCGTGTGACCCAGCGCACGTCGCCCTGAGGGTTCTCCATCCGCGGAGAGCCTGTTACGTTCGATGTGTTGCGTCCGTACGGACCGGAGAATCTCCGTTCCTGAGACGCCCCACGACGGCAGAGACGTCGCAGCCCCGGGAGGTTCGGGGGTGCCGGACACGTCCCGCGCCCCGTCTTTTCCCCCCTCCCGGCCATGACCGGAACCAGGTCCCAGGGGGACTCATGGCTCAGACCATGCATCAACTGCTCACCACGACTCAGCAGACCGACAGGGTGACCGGGGCCCCGCCCCGCGCCGCAGACAACTCCGCGTCGGAGTCACCGACGCTCATGCTCCTCGTCATGCTCGCCACCGCGGGTGTGCTCCTCTACGCGATCTTCCTGCTCAACCCGGCCAACCGCGGCGACTGGCTCCCGTGGACGATGGTCATCGCCGCCGAGACGGTCCTTGTGGCCCAGGCGATCCTCTCGATGTGGACCGTCCTGTCGAGCGGCCACAACCCGCGCAACTTCGCGTTCCACAGTGCGCAGGAGAACCTGTACGACCTCGAGGCGGTCCGCGGCGCGGGCACCCGGGCGATGCCGCAGCGCTGGCCCATGCGCGTCGACGGGCGCTCGGCCACGGTCGACGTCTTCATCACCACGTACGGCGAAGACCTCGACACCATCCGCACGACCGCCACCGCCGCGCTCGCGCTGCACGGCGAGCACCTCACCTACATCCTCGACGACGGCAAGTCGGACGAGGTGCGCGACCTCGCGGCCGAGCTCGGCGTGCGCTACGTGCGGCGCATCGGCAACAACGGCGCCAAGGCCGGGAACATCAACTACGCGCTGTCGATCACCGGCGGCACGTTCTTCGTCATCTTCGACGCGGACTTCGTGCCGAAGCCGAACTTCCTGTACGAGACGGTGCCGTTCTTCGCCAACGAGGACGTCGCCTTCGTCCAGACGCCGCAGGCGTACGGCAACCTCAACAACCTCATCTCGCGCGGTGCCGGCTACATGCAGGCCGTGTTCTACCGGTTCATCCAGCCGGGCCGGAACCGCTTCAACGCCGCGTTCTCGGTGGGCACCAACGTGGTGTTCCGGCGGGCCGCGATCGAGGACATCGGCGGCATGTACGCCGACTCGAAGTCGGAGGACGTCTGGACGTCGCTCAAGCTCCACGAGAACGGCTGGCGCTCCGTGTACATCCCGACCGAGCTCGCGGTCGGGGACACCCCGGAGACGATCGAGGCGTACACCAAGCAGCAGCTGCGCTGGGCGACCGGCGGCTTCGAGATCATGCTCACGCACAACCCGCTGTCGCCCAAGCACCGGCTCACGCTCGACCAGCGCGTGCAGTACCTCGTGACGGCGACGCACTACCTCACCGGCATCGCTCCGCTGCTGCTCCTGCTCGTCCCGCCGATGTCGATCTTCCTCAACCTCTCGCCGATGGACATGCAGGTGTCCCCGGCGACCTGGGTGCTGTTCTACGCGGGCTTCTACCTCATGCAGGTCGCCGTCGCGTTCTACACGCTCGGCTCGTTCCGCCCGGAGACGCTCCTGCTCGCCACCGTGTCCTTCCCCATCTACTGCCGGGCCCTGGTGAACGCCGTGCTCAAGCGGGAGCAGAAGTGGCACGTGACCGGCAGCAAGGCGAAGGCCGCCTCACCGTTCAACTTCATGATCCCGCAGGTCCTGTTCTTCGCCTTCCTCACCCTCACGTCCGTGGCCGGTGCCTGGAAGGACTCGAGCAACGGGACGTTCAGCCTGGCCCTGGCCTGGAACACCACCAACGCCCTCATCCTCGGAGCGTTCGTCGTGGTCGCCGCCCGTGAGGCGCGTCGACTCAAGCGAGCCGGCTCCGGAGCCACCGCCACCACGGGAGGTCACGCATGACCTGGTCCAACCGCTTCCGCCTCGTCGCAGGGCTGCTCGCCGTCCTGGTCGTGGCCGCACTGCTCACGTTCCACCTCAACCAGCAGCGGGGGCTCGCCACGAGCCGTCCGGCTCGATCACGGCGGAGAACTACGACGTCGGCACCCCTTACGCCGGCTTGGTCACCGACCAGCTGGTGAAGGACGGTGACACCGTCACCGCAGGCCAGAAGCTCTTCGTCATCGACAGTGCCGCGCTCCGCAACGAGCTGTCGCTCGGCCTCGCGCCCACCTCGACGGCGGCATCCGTGGTCAGCGCCGACGGCACGCTCGCCGTGACCGCGACGTCGGCCGGCAAGGTGACCGAGATCGACGCCGAGACCGGCACCTTCGTGCAAGGGTCGGCGATCATGGCCAAGATCGACCGCGCCCAGACCCTCAAGGTCAAGGCCGACTTCACGCTGTCGCCGCGGGAGTACGCCCGCGTGGCGGACAACGCACCGGTGACGATCGTCCTGCCCAACCAGCAGGCGCTCTCCGGCACCGTCGACAGCATGGACGTCCAGACCAACGACGGCAGCGCCGAGGCCGTCGTCACCGTCGTGAGCAAGCAGCTCACGGACGGTGCCGAGAACGGTCTGGTCGCCTCCGGGACCCCGGTGACCGCTCAGCTCCATCTCCGGAACGACGGGGTGGTGAGCACGGTCGCGGACAAGGTCCAGGGCTTCTTCCGGGAGCACTTCTGATGACGGCCGCCTCGAGGAGGTTCCGCGCCGCCGTCACGTTGCTGGTCGTGGCCGTCGGGCTCGCCGGCTGTGGGCCCGACGCCACGCCCGACGGACCCGCGACCGCGGCCACCCCCGACGTCGACGCCGCAGCCCTCGTGAAGGCCGTCGACAAGGGTGACGTGGCGAAGCTCGACCCGGTGCGGCTCGCCGACGGCCTGGCCCCGCCGACCAACAAGTGGTTCAGCGGGATGGTCTTCGGCGCGCAGCCGCAGCCGGTCTTCCCGCTGCCGCTCTCGTTCGGTCTCACGACGGACGGGTTCCAGCTCGGCCTGCCACCGGTCACCACGACGGCGTCGTCGATCGTGGGGCCGTTCACGCCGGCCGTCACGGTCGCGGCGGGGGCGACCTCGGCCCGGGTCAGCGCGTACGACGCCGTCTCGGTGACGATCGAGCTGCTGGACGGTCACGACGTCCTCGGCTCGGTCGTGCTGGCGGAGGGTTCCCCCTTCGTCAGCTTCACCGCCGCGCGGGACGCCACGCTGCACGTCGACGTGCCCTTCACGGCCGACGGCGACGGCTCGGCCCGCGCGACGGTCGGCGACCGGGACTACGGCCTCGAGGCCCCCGACGGCGCGCTCGCGTCCGGCGCGGTGGACCTCAGCAAGGGCCAGACGGCGACCTGGTTCCCGCTGCCCGACCACGCAACGGACGGCACTCTGAAGGCGCTCACGGACGCCGCGGCCCACCCGCTGACCGGGACGACGGTCGCGTACGGCATCGACCAGGCCGTCGCGCGCACGACCATCACGTACGAGTCGGACGGCAGCACCGGTGCCTACACGACGATGCCCCACCAGCGTGCGGGCGACCAGCCGGACCGCACCTGCGGCCTCGGCTCCTACCCGAGCGTCTACGGCACCCTCCAGCTGTGCGCGGGAAAGGCACTGACCACGTGGGCGCCGACCGTCGAGCCGTCCGGTGCGCTCGACCTGAGCCACCTGGATGCCACCCGGCGCGACGCGATCGTCGCCCAGCTGGCCAAGGACGTCGCGGGGACCAAGCCGTTCCCCTCGGACACCTACTTCGGTGGCAAGGCCCTCTACCGGGCCGCGACCCTCGTCCAGCTCGGGCACCAGCTCGACGCGGACGACGTCGTGAAGCCGCTGAAGGCGAAGGTCGTCGCCGCCCTCACCGAGTGGACGCAGCCGAAGGGCTGCGCGACACGGGACACGCGATGCTTCGAGTACGACGAGTCCGCGCGCGGCGTCGTCGGACGCACCCCGTCGTTCGGGTCGGAGGAGTTCAACGACCACCACTTCCACTACGGGTACTTCCTCGGGGCCGCGGGCATCCTCGCCGCGACCGACAAGCGGCTGGCGACGACCTTCGCGCCCGTGATGAACCTGCTGGCGCAGGACGTCGCCGCGGCGAAGGGCAGCGACGAGTTCCCCGTCCTGCGTACCTTCGACCCGTACCAGGGTCACGGGTGGGCGTCCGGCACGTCCCCGTTCGCGGACGGCAACAACCAGGAGTCCAGCTCCGAGGCCGTCAACGCGTGGAACGGGCTCGCGCTCTGGGGCGAGGCGTCCGGCCAGGACGCGCTCACCACCCAGGGGACGTGGATGCTGTCCGCCGAGGCGGCGTCGGCCAAGGCCTACTGGACCAACCCCGACCTCGACGATCCGGTCTACCAGGGTTTCGACCACCAGGTCGTGTCGCTCAACTGGGGCGGCAAGCGCGACTGGTCCACCTGGTTCAGCGCCGAGCCGAGCGCGATGCTCGGCATCCAGCTGCTGCCGCTCTCCCCGGTCGGGACCTACCTGGCCGGAGACCCGGGGCGCATCAGGGCCAACGTCGCAGAGGCGGCCCCCGACGGGTACGACGTGACGTTCGGCGACTACCTGCTCATGTACTCGGGGCTCGCCGGTCCCGACGACGCCAAGCGGGCGTACCAGGAGGCAGCAACGCTGCCCGACGACCGCATCGACGACGGCAACTCGCGCAGCTACCTCATGGCGTGGCTGTCGGCGCTGGGCTGATCGTCCGGCAGGACCGGGCTAGAGACCGACCGACCAGGCGGCGATCGTCGCCTCCTCGGCATCGATCCCGAACGTCCGGACCTCGGTGGCGGCGTCGATCAGGTCGGTGAGCTGACCCTGGCCGGGGTCCTCGACCGTGAAACGGGCATACACGACGAGGATCGTGACGATCGTGTCCGACGGGTTGGGTCGCAGGGCCGGGTCGGCACGCTCGACCAGCTGGCGCCCGGTGCGCGTGCCTGCCAGGAGCGCGACGGCGGTGACGGGCGGCAGGTCGGCGCCGGCCGAGAGCGGGCGGTGGGCGGTCAGCGCCCGCACCTCGCCGGAGCGCAGGTCGCGGATCGTCGCCAGTCGGGCGTCCGCGGGCCGGCCGTGCGGGAACCGTTCGGCGTCCACCCCGTTGTCCTGCAGCACGGTCGCGGCCACCTCGGCGTCGATCGCGGAGTGGGTGAACAGCAGGCTGCGGGCGTGCCGGCCGAGGGTGGGTGCGAGTCGTGGGACGGCCTCGAGCTTGGCCAGCGATCCCGCGGCGACGAGCCGGCGCGCGCTGACCGCGCGCAGGTAGGCGCTCGCATCGGCGGCTGCGTCGGGGCGGTCGGACCAGGCCGCCTGCAGACGCGCGACGTCGTCGAGGAAGGTCTCGGGGTGGCACCCGTGGGTCGCGACGAGGCGCGCGGCGCGCTGGTCGATCTGCAGGCTGAGCCCGCGGTACCCGGTCCGTTCGTCGGGAAGGAGCTCGACCGGCAGCAGGCCGACGCGGTACCGGGCGATCTCGGCGTCGGCACGGCCGCGGCGCAGGTCGCAGCCGTCGAAGACCGCGTCGAAGTACGGCAGCAGGGCCTCGTCGGCACCCTCGAGCGACACCGAGAGCCCGAGCCGGGCGCGAAACCTGCCGGCGAGCGTCGGCGCGAGCGCGCTGGAGCCGAACCGGTGCACCTCGTCGGCGATCAGCAGGCCGTGCGTGCCCTCGGGAAGGAGTTCGTCCGTGGCGGCCGACGCGAGCGAGACGAGCACGTCGCAGTCGTCGAAGGTGTCGCCGGACCCGTCGCCGGACGGCTCGCTCCGCCGACCGAGGGAGAGCCCGGGCAGCTGGAGCTCGAGCGTGCGCAGCCACTGCTCCTGCAGGTCGACGCTCGGCACGAGCACGAGCACCTTCTCACCACGCGACACGCCGTCCCACGCCGCCAGCACCCCGACGCCGGTGCGGCCGGTCGCCGCGACGGACTGGACGATGCCGTGTCGCTTGTGCGCGAGCCAGCCGTCGAGGACGTCCCCCTGCCACGGGCGCAGGCGCGGTCCGACATATCGGGGGGTGCTGCCCGGCGGCAGCGGCTTCCGGCGGACCACGGGTACGTCGGAGGCCAGGACGGGCTCGGCGGTGACCGGCACCGGCGCCGCGGACACGGGCTGCCCCCAGAACGCGGCGACCGGCGAGATGCGGGCGGCGAGCAGGCTCTCGTCCAGCACCTGCAGGGTGCGCGCGACGGACTCCTTGCGCCGCGGCAGGACCGCGGGCGGGGACTTCTTGGGGGTCGGTGGCCCGGACAGGGGTGGCGCCTGCCCGATGGGCAGCGCTCGCCAGCGCGTGGGCCGGCCGCCGTCCCTGCGGATGCGGGGGTCTGCGTCGAGGAGCCGTTCGACGTCGGAAGAGAGCAGCAGCCGCTGGCCCAGGCGGGCCAGACCGCGCGTCAGCTCGCGGGTGGTCTGCGGTGCGCGCGCACAGAGTGCCGCGTACAGCGCGTCACTCTGTGTCGTCACAAGGGCCCTCGTCCGTCGGAATCCGGGGACGCCGTGGTATGCGTCTACAGATGCTTCGGCACGTCAGAGCCGCGAGTTCAGTCCGATCGGTGTCTGCTCTGTCACGAAAGTGGGTGGCAGCACCCGCGGAAACATCACGAACCGACGATCTCGTCCGCGTTGTCCACGATCCACTGCATGAGCGGCATGAGTCGATTCACGAGGTCCGCGCCGAGCGGCGTGAGGGAGTAGTCGACGCGTGGCGGCACCGAGGCGGTGACCTCGCGGAGCACCAGACCGTCGGCCTCGAGGGTGCGCAGCGTCTGCGCCAGCATCTTCTCGCTGATGCCGTCGGCCGCACGACGCAGCTCGCCCCAGCGCATCGTGCCGTCGGACAGGAAGACGAGCAGGACGACGCCCCACCGGCTCGTCACGTGGTCCAGCACCGTGCGGGTGGAGCACGCGCCCGTGAACGCGCCCTCGTCTCGCATACGGTCAAGCACGCTGACCTGCTCACTAACTGTCACGTGCGTACCCTACGCCAAAGTGGGTACCCCCCTGTGGGAACGTGGTCGACGCCCGCGCGGTTGACGCTGACGAACCGCATGTCGCCCTCGGGAGGAACTACCATGTCCGTCGTCATCACCGGCGCCACCGGCAAGCTCGGCCGCCTCGTCGTCGAGAGCCTGCTCGCCTCGGGCGTCCCGGCCGCCGACATCACCGCCACCGGCCGTCGCATCGACCGTCTGGCCGATCTCGGGGTGGCCGTCGCCCTCGCCGACTTCGACGAGCCGACGACGCTCGAGTCCGCGTTCGCCGGTGCCGACACCGTCCTGCTGGTGTCCGCCAGCGAGGCCGGCAACCGGGCGGCGCAGCACACGCGGGCGATCGAGGCCGCCCAGGCCGCCGGGGTCCGCCGCGTGGTGTACACCAGCGCGCCCAAGGTGTCCGGCGACGCGTGGACCCTGTCGCCCGACCACAAGGCCACCGAGGACGTCCTGCGGGCGTCCGGCCTGGCGTGGACCATCCTGCGCAACAACTGGTACCACGAGAACTACGGCCCGACGCTGGCGCAGGTCGCCCAGACCGGGGTCCTGCTGACCAGCGCCGGCGAGGGTCGCGTGGCCTCCGCTGCGCGCGCCGACTACGCCGCCGCCGCGGCCGCGGTGCTCACCACCGACGGGCACGACGGTCGTACCTACGAGCTGACCGGCGACGTCGCGTGGACGTCCGACGAGTTCGCTGCCGCCGCCGCCGAGGTGCTCGGCCGGGCGGTCGTGGTGCAGAACGTCACCACCGAGGAACAGAAGGCGATCCTCACCGGAGCAGGTCTGGACGCGGGCACCATCTGGTTCGTCACCAGCATCGACGCCGACGTGCGGGCGGGTATCCTCGGCGACGCGACCAGCGACCTGCGCGACCTGAGCGGCCGCCCGACCACACCGCTGCTCGACGGCCTGCGCGCTCTCACACCCGCCGCGGCCTGAGACCACACCCCGGCGGCGCCGCAGGAATCGGGTTGGGCGGGTCGCGCGCGCCGGGGGAGGATGACCGCCATGAGTGCGACGGTGCAGGCGAAGGGCGTGGGTGCCGGGTTCGGGGATCGCGAGCTGTTCCACGGGGTCGATCTCGTCGTGGCACCCGGAGACGTCCTCGGTCTCGTCGGGCCCAACGGCGCCGGCAAGTCCACGCTGCTGCAGATCCTGGGCGGTCGGCGCGCCCCGAACCAGGGCTCCGTCGCTGTCTCCCCGCCGCACGCGCACCTCGGGTACCTGGCGCAGGAGATCGAGCGGCTGCCGGGGGAGTCCGTCCGCGCGCACCTGGAGCGCCGGACCGGGGTCGGGCCGGCCCAGGCCGCGATGGACGCCGCGGCGGACGCCCTCGGCGCCGGGACGGACGGTGCCGACGACCTCTACTCCGACGCGTTGGAGGCCTGGCTGGCGCTCGGCGGCGCCGACCTCGACGCCCGCCTGGGCACGGTGGCCGACGACCTCGGCCTGACGGTCGACCTCGACCAGACGATGGCGTCGCTGTCGGGCGGCCAGGCTGCCCGGGTGGGCCTCGCCGCGCTGCTGCTCTCGCGCTACGACCTCTACCTGCTCGACGAGCCGACCAACGACCTCGACGCCGAGGGGCTCGACCTGCTGGAGGAGTTCGTCGACCGGTCCGAGGCGCCGATCGTCGTCGTGAGCCACGATCGTGAGTTCCTCAGCAGGACGGTCACGGCCGTCGTCGAGATCGACCGCAGCCTGCAGAAGGTCAGCGTCTACGGCGGGTCCTACGACGCCTACCTGGAGGAGCGCTCGGTCGCTCGGCGGCAGGCGCGCGAGGCGTACGAGGGCTACGCGGCCCGCCGTGACGCGCTCAACCAGCGGGCGCGGATGCAGCGCGCGTGGATGGAGAAGGGCGTCCGCAACGCGCGCCGCAAGGCCACCGACAACGACAAGCACGTCAAGCACTTCCGGGGCGAGACGTCCGAGAAGCAGGCCGCCAAGGCCCGGCAGACCGACAAGATGATCGCGCGCCTCGAGGTCGTCGAGGAGCCGCGCAAGGAGTGGCAGCTGCAGATGACGATCGCGTCGGCCGGCCGGTCGGGCGCGGTGGTCGCGTCGCTGCGCCAGGCGACCGTGACGCGCGGCGACTTCACGCTCGGGCCTGTCACGCTGCAGCTCGACTGGCTGGACCGTGTGGCGGTGACCGGGCCGAACGGGTCGGGCAAGTCCACGCTGCTCGCGCTGCTGCTCGGACGGCTCGAACCCACGGGCGGCGCGGTCGACCGCGGATCGGGCGTCCTGGTCGGCGAGGTCGACCAGGCGCGGGCCCTGTTCGAGGGCCCCGAGTCGCTGGTCACGGCGTTCGCGCGCGAGGTCCCGTCCTGGACCACGGCCGACGTCCGCACCCTGCTGGCCAAGTTCGGCCTGGGCACCCACCACGTCGACCGACCGGCCGCCTCCCAGTCGCCCGGCGAGCGGACGCGCGCCGCGCTGGCCCTGCTCCAGGCGCGCGGCGTCAACCTGCTGGTCCTCGACGAGCCGACCAACCACCTGGATCTGCCGGCGATCGAGCAGCTGGAGGCCGCGCTCGACGCGTTCGAGGGCACGATCCTGCTGGTGACGCACGACCGGCGCATGCTGGAGACCGTCCGCCTCACGCGCCGCTGGCACGTCGAGGACGGCCAGGTCACCGAGGTCACCGCCGACTGACTGTGTGGGGAGTCGGTCGTAGCGTGGCGGCCATGAGCGGCGGCGACGACTTCGACTTCCTGCACGGCCGATGGGTCGTGCACCACCGGCGCGTGCGGGACGTCACCGACCCCGAGGACACCTTCTGGGTCACCTTCGACGGGCGGAGCGAGTGCTTCCCCGTCCTGGCCGGCGGGAACGTCGAGCGGCTGTTCGTCACGGAGTCGCCACTCGGGCCCTTCGAGGGCCTGACCCTTCGGCTCTACGAGCCCGACGAGGGCGTCTGGCGCATCTGGTGAAGCGGACCGGGCGCCGGGTGTGCTCGACGATCCCGTGGTGGGAGGTTTTGTCTGCGGGCGCGGCGTCTTCCAGGCCGTCGAGCGGTTCGGCGACGCCGACGTGCTGGTCCGCTTCGAGTGGTCCACCGAGGATCCCCGCGCGCCGCGCTGGCAGCAGTCGTTCTCCTGGGACGACGGCTCGACCTGGGTGCTCAACTGGGAGATGGCCTTCGAGGCAGCCGACTGACGGCTGAGCGAGCCGGCCCAGGTCGGTTGGCCTTGGGCGGCAGCTGACGCGCTAGATGACCACCGCGAACGTCGCCGTGAGCAGGTCCTCGGTGCGCGAGGACCGACCGACCAGGAGCTCGAAGTCGCCCGGCTCGACCACGCGTCGGCCGACGGCGTCGACGATCGTGAGGTCGGCGACGGGGATCTCGATCGTCACCACCCGGGACTCGCCGGGCGCGACGTCCACCTGCGCGAACCCCTTGAGCTCCTTGTCCGCCCAGCTGGCCGAGGTGAACGCGTCGCTGACGTAGGCCTGGACGGTCTCCGTCGCGGGTCGGTCGCCGGTGTTGGTGACGGTGACGTGCGCGGTGAGCACCTCGTCGGCGCGGAGCTGGTCGCGAACGAGCTCGAGCGAGCCGTACGAGACGGTCGTGTAGGACAGGCCCTGCCCGAAGACGTACGCGGGCTCCTGCGTCAGGTCGGCGTAGCGGTCGCCGTGCTGGCCGCGCAGCTGGTTGTAGTAGGTGGGCTGCTGGCCGACGTGCCGCGCGAAGGAGATGGGCAGGCGACCGGCCGGCTCGATGAGGCCGAGCAGCACCTCGGCGATCGCGCGCCCGCCCTGCATGCCGGGGTTGGCCACCCAGAGGACCGCGGCCGCGTCCAGGGCGGACTGCGGCAGCACGAGCGGCTTGGACGCCATGAGCACGACGACCATCGGGGTGCCGGTCTCGGCGAGCGCGTCGAGCAGGGCGACCTGGCCGCCGATCAGCTCGAGCGTGGCGGTCGAGCGGCCCTCGCCCACGAGCTTCGATCCGGTCGCCGACGACCGCGACCACGTAGTCGGCGTCGCGGGCCACGGAGACGGCCTCGGCGATCGTCGCGGCGTCCGGCTCGCACGGGACGACGAACGCGGGGCGGGGCTGACCGTCGGGGAAGAACTCGCCCGCGGGGTCGATGCCGAGCGTCAGGATGTCGGCGCCGCGCGCGTGCGTGACCGTCCAGTCCTCGGGTGCGTGGTCGCGCAGGCCGTCGAGCACGGTCGCGATCATGGTCCGCGGGTGGCCGTTCGGCAGCCAGTCGGCCTGGCCGGAGCTTGCCGGCCCAGTCGCCGAGCTGTGTCTGCGCGTCGTCGGCGAGAGGCCCGACGACAGCGACGGTCCGTGAGGCGCCTGCGACGGGCATCCCGGACGGGGTCCCGCCAGCCAGCGGCAGGGTGCCGTCGTTGCGCAGGAGGACCAGCGACCGGCGGGCGAGCTGCAGGTTGACCTGCTCATGCGCGTCGGTGCCGACGACGGAGGCGATGCGGGCCACGTCGGGACGGCGGGGGTCCTCGAACAGGCCGAGCTTCGAACTTCAGCGTGAGGATGCGCGTCACGGCGGCGTCGAGGTCCTGCTCGGTCAGGAGCCCCTGCTCGATCGCGTGCAGGGCGCCGTCGAAGAACCCGGGGGTCGTCATGACCATGTCGTTGCCGGCCTTGATCGCGGCCGCGGCGGCGTGCGCGTAGTCGGGCATGACCTTCTGCTCCCAGACCATGCGCCCGACGTTGTCCCAGTCGGTGATGAGGGTGCCCGTGTAGCCCCACTCGCCGCGCAGGACGTCCGAGAGCAGCCAGTCGTTGATGGTGATCGGCACGCCGTCGGTCGTCTGGTAGCCGAGCATGAAGGTCCGGCAGCCCTCGCGGGCGACACGCTCGAAGGGCGGCAGGAACCACGAGCGCAGCTTGCGGCGGGAGATGTCCGCCTCGGACGCGTCGCGGCCACCCTGCGTCTCGGAGTACCCCGCGAAGTGCTTGGCGGTCGCGAGGATCGCCGTGGGGTCGGACAGGCCGTCGCCCTGGTAGCCGCGGACCATCGCGGACGCGAGCTCGCCGATGAGCAGCGGGTCCTCACCGAACGTCTCGTCCACGCGGCCCCAGCGCAGGTCTCGTGCGATGCAGAGCACCGGGGAGAACGTCCAGTGGATGCCCGTCGCGGCGACCTCGACCGCCGTGACGCGCGCGGCCTGCTCGACCAGGTCGGCGTTCCACGAGGACGCCATGCCGAGCTGCGTCGGGAAGATCGTCGCGCCCTCCCAGAACGAGTGGCCGTGGATGCAGTCCTCGGCCACCAGGAGGGGGATCCGCAGACGCGTCCGCTCCGTCGCGTCGTGGGCCTCGAGGACCCGCTGCGGCGACGCGTGCAGGATCGACCCGACGTGCTGGTCCGCGATCAGGTGCTCGACCCCGGGGCGGGCGTCGAGCTGCAGCATCTGCCCGACCTTCTCCTCCCGCGTCATCCGCGAGAGCAGGTCCGCGACGCGCGCGGCCACACCGAGGGTGGGGTCCAGGTAGGGGTTGGCGATCACGGCGGTGTCCATGGACTCTTCCTCGGCTCCGGCGACAGCGCCGGCAGGATCGATGCGGGGTGGTCGTATCGATTCGACCAATGGCGCAACCTAAACACTTACCGACCTGTAAGTGCAAGCATGCGGAGGGTGACGTCGGCGGGCGCGTGCTGAAGACTGGCCTTCTCACGCGCCGCCGGTCGTTCGGCGCGAGAGCTGCCGAGGTCACCGCCGACTGAAGGGTTCGCCCCGTGCGCAAGATCGTCTTCTCGCTGTCCGTGTCGCTCGACGGGTTCTTCGAGGGCCCCGACCACGACATCTCCTGGAGCCGCGTGGACGACGAGCTCCATCAGTTCCTCAACGACACGTTCCGGCCCATGAGCGCGTACCTGAACGGGCGCGTGACGCACGAGCCATGGCCGAGTTCTGGCCGACCGCAGACGAGGACCATGACGGGCCGACGGGTGAGTACGCCGGGATCTGGCGCGACAAGCAGAAGTACGTCTGGTCGCGGGACGGTGAGGTCTCGACCGACTGGAACGTGACCGTGAGGCGCTCGGTGTCGCGCGAGGAGGTGCTGGCGCTCAAGGACCAGCCCGGCGCCGACATGCTGGTCGGTGGCCCCGACCTCGCGGCGGAGTTCTTCCGGCTCGGACTCGTCGACGAGGTGTGGATGCTGGTGCATCCCGTCGCGATCGGTACCGGCCGGTCGGCGTTCGAGGTCCCGGTCGACCTGCGCCTGGTCGGGACGCGCGAGTTCGGCAACGGCGTCGTCGAGCTGCGGTACGAGGTGGTGGCATGACGACGCGGTTCGGCGTCGTCGGCAGCGGCTGGCGCTCGGAGTTCTTCGTCCGCGTCGCCCGGCTGCTGCCGGACCGGTTCGAGTGCGTGGGCGTGGTGACGCGGTCGGCCGAGAGCGGCGCCTTCGTCGAGAAGGCATGGGGCGTGCCGACGGTCCGCACGATCGAGGAGCTGGTCACCGGCGCGGTCGCGGGTGCCGGCGTGTCGCCCGACCGCCCCGAGTTCGTCGTCGTGTCGGTCCCGTGGCCCGTCACGCCGGTGGCCGTCCGCGACGTCGTGGCCCTGGGGGTGCCCGTGCTGGCCGAGACCCCGCCCGCGCCGGACGCCGACGACCTGCACGAGCTGTGGGCCGACGTCGGCAGCACCGGCCTGGTGCAGGTGGCCGAGCACAGCCCGTTCCTGCCGATGCACGCCGCCCGGTTGGCCGCGCTCGACCTGATCGGCACGCCGACCAGCGTGGAGATCTCCTCCACGCACCTCTACCACGCCGTCGCGCTCGTGCGCCGGTTCCTCGACGTCGGCCGCGGCCCGGTCACCGTGCGGGCGTCGTCGTTCGTCGCGCCGCTGCTCGACCCGCTGACCCGCGACGGCTGGACCGGTGCCACCGAGCCCGCGCCGGCCGCGACCACCCTGGCGACCCTCGACCTGGGCGACGGCCGCAGCGCGCTGTACGACTTCACCGACAACCAGTGGCACAACCCGCTGCGCACCAACCGGCTGGTGATCCGCGGCTCGCACGGCGAGCTGGTCGACCAGACGTTCACGCGCTGGGCCGGCGACCGCACGGTGCTGAGCTCGACCATCGAGCGCCGCGTCGCCGGCATCGAGCAGAACCTGGACGGCTTCGACCTCGAGCACCTCAGCCTCGACGGGCGCGTGCTCTACCGGAACGTGTACAACGGCGCGCGCCTGTCCGACGAGGACCTGGCCGTCGCCGGCCTGCTCGACGCCACGGGCGCCTGGCTGCGCGGGGAGCAGGGCCCGCCGTACCCGCTGGCCGACGGGTGCCACGACCACCTGCTCGGCCTGGCCATCGAGGAGGCGGCTCGTTCCGGGGAGCCGGTGCACGTCGGCACGCAGCCCTGGACCTGATCGCCTGAGGTGCGCGCGGCCTGTCGAGCGATCGGGTCCGAACGTCGGCAGGTGATGCCGAGATCGAACAGAGACCAACTCAGTCCGTGGTCGACTGGTCGTGCCGGCAGCTCGAACCACACAGCTTTCGACCCGCTCTGTCGGCTCGTGCCCCACCGGGTGGCCAGCCGGTCGACGAACATCACACCGCGTCCGCCGAGCGCTGTCGGGGGCGGGTCGAGCACGATGGGCATCCGCTGCTGGGCGCCGTCGACGACCTCGACGCGGGTGCGCTCCTCGTCCACGTGCACCCGCAGCGTCACGGGCGGCCGGGCATGGGCGACGGCGTTGGTCACCAGCTCGCTGACCAGCAGGATCGCCGTGTCCAGGGAGCCGTTGCGCACGCCGGCCTCGGTCAGCCGGTCGCGTGCCCAGTGCCTCGCGGGCGCGATCGCCGAGAGCGCGGGCGCGACTGCCGTCTCTGCGAACATCGGCAGTCTCCCCCGTCTCCGGCGTCGACGGGCTCCCGTCGGTCCGCACCACGGTTGTTCACATCTGTTGATTCGGCAACTCGAACTCGGCTCTCGAGCCGTTTTCGGGTGATCCGGGCTGAGACGATTGCCCGGTGACCCAGCCTTCCCGCAGCCAGATCCGCCGCTGGCGGCAGTACCTTGCCGACGAACGGGCCGAGGCCGCCGTCTACCGAGACATCGCCTCGCGCCGTTCCGGCGAGGAGCGCGAGATCCTGCTGGCGCTCGCCGAGGCGGAGGGTCGCCACGAGCAGCACTGGATCGAGCTTCCTGGGCGACGAGGTGGGTCACCCCCGCCGTGGGGACTTCCGCACGCGCGTGCTCGGCTTCCTCGCCCGCCGGTTCGGGTCGGTGTTCGTGCTGGCCCTGGCGCAGCGCGCCGAGGCGCGTTCGGTCTACAACGCCGACGACGACGCCACCCCGGCGATGGCCGCCGACGAGGCCATCCACGAGGAGGTCGTCCGCGGCCTGGCCACACGCGGCCGCAACAAGATGTCGGGCACGTTCCGCGCGGCCGTGTTCGGCGCCAACGACGGCCTGGTCAGCAACCTCGCCCTGATCCTGGGCATCGGCGCGTCCGGTGCCTCGCAGCAGGCCGTGCTGCTGGCCGGCCTTGCCGGGCTGCTCGCCGGTGCGCTCTCGATGGGGGCGGGGGAGTACGTCTCGGTGCGCTCGCAGCGCGAGCTGCTGGAGGCGTCGCGGCCCGGCGAGGCGGCCGTGGAGGCGCTGCCGTACCTCGATGTCGACGCGAACGAGCCGGCGCTCGTCTACCGCGCACGCGGGATGTCCGCACAGGACGCGAAGACCCGTGCCGATGACGTGCTGGGCTCCTCGCGACCGACCCTCGTGGTGCCCGAGGAGGTGGTCGACGAGCACGAGTCGGTCGGGTCCGCCATGGGCGCGGCGCTGGCGAGCTTTGCTTCTTCGCGTCCGGGGCCGCCATCCCCGTGCTGCCCTACCTGCTGGGCGCCGACGGCTGGGACGCCGTGGCGTGGTCCGCCGGGCTGGTCGGTCTGGCGCTGCTGGGCACGGGTGCCGCGGTCGGCGTCCTGTCCGGCGCGTCACCCGGCAAGCGCGCCCTGAGGCAGCTGGGCATCGGCTTCGGCGCGGCGGCGGCGACCTATGTGCTGGGTCTGGCCTTCGGCCACGTCGTCTGACCCGGTGTGCGACCGCCCGGTCGACGTACGGTCTGGCAACCCTGAGTCGGAGCAGGCCGTCGTTACGCCCCCGGAGGAGCAGCACCGCACGACCACCGTCGTCGACGTCCTGCCGTAGCGGATGTTCGCGGTCCGCGTCGCGCGCACGACCTACTTGAGCCCGAGCGTGCTGCGCGTGACGTTCACCGGCGGCGACGTGGACGAGTTCGCGGACAACGGCTTCGACCAGCGGATCAAGTTCTTCCTGCCTCGTGCGGGCGTCTCGTACGACGAGCTGCTCGAGGTCGGTCGGTGCGAGGACTGGTTCGGTGCGTACCGCGCGCTGCCCGATGCTCGTCGGCACCCGATGCGCACCTACACGGCGCGCGGTGTCCGACCCGGCGTGCGCCGAGCTCGACGTGGACGTGGTCCTGCACGGTGACCTCGGCCCGGCCTCCCGGTGGGCGTCGCTCGCGACGCCCGGCGACGAGCTCGTCGTCCTCGGTCCGAACGCCCTGTGGGACGCCCCGCACGGAGGCGTCGACTTCGTCCCGCCCGCGCACGTCGACCGGCTGCTGCTGGCCGGCGACGAGACCGCCCTGCCCGCGATCGCGGGCATCCTCGAGCGCCTGCCGTCGTCCTCGGTCGGCGAGGTGCTGGTGGAGATGCCGCTGTCGGCCGACGTGCTGCGCCTGGATGCTCCTGCGGGGATGTCGGTCCGCTTTCTCGGCCGTGACGGTGCCGCCCACGGCTCGTTGCTCGTGCCGGCCGTGCGGGAGGCGTGCGCGCGACTGGTGCCGTGCGCGGACGCGCACGAGGACCCGGAGGACGGCGATGACCTGATCTGGGAGGTCCCGGTCGACGCGGCCGGCCTGCCGCTCTCGTCGTCCGTCGGTCTCTACGCGTGGCTGGCCGGCGAGTCGGGGGTCATCACGACCCTGCGCCGGCATCTCGTCCGCGACTGCGGCGTGGACCGCAAGGCCGTCGCGTTCATGGGCTACTGGCGCGCGGGCCGCCGCGAGGACGAGTAGCGGACGGCGGTCCGGACCGATCCCCTCCTCCCCACCGCCGAACTCGTGACCAACCGACGAGATCGTGGGCTGCAGCCGACTAATTCGTCGTCGAGTCACGAGCTCGAGCCGGGAGGGAGGGCGGGGGCGAGGGGCAGGTCGCGGCGGGCCGTAGCATCGGCGGGTGCCTCCCAGATCGCCGTTGCCGGCCCGGCACGGGCTGAGCGCCGCGTGGCTGCGAACCCCGGATCGGGACCGGTCGCGGGCGGACGGGTGGGCGACGATGGGGGACTGGCTGCGGAGTCGCCTGCCCGAGTTCGTCGACGTGGCCGAGATGCTGGAGCGGAGGGCGTTCGTCGACGAGGACGGTCGCCCGGTGCACGCGCAGGACCCGTTCGCCCCGCACCGGTTCGTGTGGTTCCACCGGGAGCTGCGCGACGAGCCGGAGGTGACCGCACCGATCCACGTCGTCCATCGCGACGAGCGCCTGGTGGTCGTCGACAAGCCGGCGTTCCTGTCCTCGATCCCGCGCGGCCGGCACGTGATGCAGAGCGTCGTCGTGCGGCTGCGCGCCGAGCTGGACCTCCCGGAGCTTCTCCCCGCTGCACCGCCTGGACCGGGTGACGTCGGGTCTGCTGATGCTGGCCACCGAGCCCCGGTGGCGCGGGCCGTACCAGACCCTGTTCGAGCACCGCGCGGTGGACAAGACGTACTGGGCGCTGGCACCGCTTCGCGACGAGATCACGTTCCCGGTGGTGGTCCGCAACCACCTGCGCAAGGAGCGCGGCTCGTGGCAGGCCGAGGTGGTGCCGGACGCGCCGGTCAACGCCGAGACGCGGATCGAGGCGAGTCGACGGTAGGTGACAAGGGTGTCTACCGGCTGACGCCCCGAACCGGCCGGACCCATCAGCTGCGGGTGCACCTGTACGGGCTCGGTATCCCGATCGTCGACGACCCGCTGTACCCCGTGGTGCGCGAGGTCGACCTCGACGACTTCAGCCGCCCGCTGCAGCTGCTGGCGGGCGGAGCTCGCGTTCACGGACCCGGTGGACGGCAGCGACCGGCGGTTCCGCAGCCTCCGGCGCATCCCCTTGGCGGCCGAACCGGGCTGAGACCGCCCCTGGTGCGTGGCCGACCCCGAGCGCCATCATGGGACGGGGTGAGGAGGGTCGCGATGGCGCGCGAGTTCGACCCGGGCTACAGCGGACCGTACCGGCCGCTGGTCGAGCAGCTATCCCGACGAGTCGGTCTATCCGCTCGACTCCTTCCGGGTCGAGTGGGGCCCGATCTTCCACCGGGGCCGCCTGGACGGCTCGGCGCGCGTCCTGGTCATCGGTCAGGACCCGGCGACGCACGAGGCCATCACGCGGCGGATCCTGGTGGGCGAGGCCGGTCAGCGGACGCAGGGTCTGCTGGCGCGGCTCGGCATCACGCGCAGCTACGTCCTGATCAACACCTTCCTGTACTCCGTGTACGGCCAGGGTGGCGGCACGCGGCACATCGCCGACCAGGGGATCGCGGACTACCGCCACCGGTGGATCGACGCGGTGGTGCAGGACCAGCACATCGAGGCGATCATCAGCCTCGGCCAGCTGGCCGACCAGGCGTACACGGCCTGGAAGAAGACGCCCTCCGGAACCGCGAGCACGGCCGCGTACATGACCGTCCGCCACCCGACCTATCCGGAGTCGGCCAGCCGGACGGGCTCGATCACCAAGGCCGAGGCGTTCCAGAAGCTCTGCGACTCGTGGAACCTGGCACTGGACGCCCTCCACGGGGTCGTCACCCCCGACGCCCCTGTGGCGCTGCGGCACTACGGCTCGACCATCACCCCCGCCGATCTCGCGCCGATCCCGGACGTGGACCTGCCCGCCGGGCTGCCGGCGTGGATGGGGGACCTGGACGCGTGGGCCGCCCGCACGGGCGTGGACGCGCAGCACAAGCGGGCGACGATCACCGTGACCGTGCCGACCCGGTTCCGCACCTGGCCCGTGCTCCAGGAGCCCTAGGGAGCGTCCGTGGCGCAGCTCGTGATCGCCGGCCAGGTCGCGCCGATGGTGGGCGACGTCCCCGACGAACCTCGGCCGGGGCGGGTGTGGATCCGCGACGACTCCATCGTCGACGTCACGTTCGACGACCGTCCGGTCGACGGGTTCGCCGACGCGACGATGGTCGACGTCGGCAGCCGTTCGTGCTGCCGGGCTTCATCGACCTGCACAACCACCTCGCCTACAACGCGCTGCCGCTGTGGTCGGAGCCGCACCGGACCGAGCCGTGGTCGCACAACAAGGCCTGGCCGCTGGCCGACACGTACACGGAGTCCGTCACCGAACCCGCGTGGACGTACGCCAAGGCCTGCCCCGAGGCGATCCTCGGGTACGTCCAGGTGCGCGAGATGGCGGGCGGGGCGACGTCGGCGCAGGGGTGGCCGTCGTCCAACCGCGGCTACCAGACCGTGATGCGCAACGTGGACGACGAGCGCGCCGGGCGTGCGGGCAAGGTCGGCGACGACCTGATCCGCACCTCGGTGGTGACCAAGACCGGTGACAGCCTGGCCGTCGCCGTGCGCCAGATGGCGAACGGCGCGGGGTTCATCTACCACTGCGCCGAGGGCATGAAGGACTCGCGGGTCCGCCGCGACTACACGGACCTGCAGCGCACCGACGGGCTCCTGCCGACGTTCATCGGGATCCACTGCTGCGCCCTGGAGGCCGACGACTGGCTCGAGTGGGCCCCGCCGAACGCGGGCGGGGTCGTGTGGTCGCCGCTGTCCAACCTCGTCCTGTACCGGGACACGACGCTCGTCGACGATGCCAGGTCCCGCGGCGTGCGCGTCTGCCTGGGCTCCGACTGGGGTCCGTCGGGGACGCGGAACCTGCTGGGGGAGATGAAGGTGGCGCGCGTCGCGGCCCAGCACTTCGGCTACTCCCTGCGCGACCGCGACATCGTCCAGATGGTCACCTCGAACCCCGGGGACCTCCTGGCCCGGTGCTGGGGACGCCCGGTCGGTCGGTTGGTGCCCGGGGGCTTCGCCGACGTCACGGTCCTGCGAGGGCACGGCCCCGGGGACGCGTGGCACCAGGTCCTCGCGGCCACCGAGCAGCACGTCGAGCTCGTCGTCGCCAAGGGCGTGCCGCGTTACGGCGACGAGGGCAGGATGCACGCCGCCGGTGCGACGGGCACCTTCCCGATGACCGTCCGCGGGCGTCGCAAGCTCGCCGCGCTGCCCGACCCGGCCGACACCTCACGGGCCTGGTCGTGGGAGGAGATCATGGACGTCCTCCGTACGGTGCAGAGCGACCCGTCGGCCGCGATCGCGAACGCGTCGGCACGAGCCCTGGCGGGTTCGCGGTTCGCCGACGACGCCGACCTCGAGCTGTTCCTGGACATGCCCGACACGCGGCGGACCGGCCGGGCCGGACCGCCCAAGGACCCCGGGTCGGTGCGCATCCCGCCCGTGCCGGCGATCGACCACGACCGCGACTACTTCGACGCGCTCGACGCCAGCCCGATCCAGGCAGGGATCCTGGCTCCGCTGCGGCGGGAGTTCGGCTTGTGAGCGGCCCGGACGGCACGACACAGCTGGCTCAGCGCGGCCGCCCGCTGCTGCCGGTGTCCGGACCGGCCGACGACCGACCGGTCGAGCTCGACGGTCCCGCAGCGCCACGACCTGATCGACCTGTGGTGCCAGCTGATGGCCGAGATCTACGTGCACCACGACCAGAAGAGGTCGCTCTACGGGTACGACCCGGAGCGTGCCCTGCAGGCGCTGCGCCGGCAGATCCCGTACCTGGGCTCGGCCGAGTTCCTGCGCGAGCTCACGCTCGTGATCAACCGGTTGCGGGACCAGCACACCCAGCTCTACGTGCACGGTCGCGACCCGCTGCGAGCGCCGTTCGTCGCCGCGCTGCCGTTCCTGGTCGAGGTCTTCGGCGAGTACCAGACCCCGACCTACGTGGTCACCAAGGTCAGCGACGCCGCCGGCGACGACGGCCTCGTCCCCGGGGTCCGCGTCACCACCTGGAACGCGGTGCCGTTCTCGCGGGCGGTCGACCTGTACGCCGACACCCTCACCGGCGGCCGCCTGGACGCCCGACGTGCGCGTGCCCTGGAGACGATGACCCAACGGCCGCTGGCGTTCTTGCCGCAGCCCGACGAGCTGTGGGTCGACGTCGGCTTTCGCACGGGCGAGGGACCGGACCGGACGGTCCGCTTCGAGTGGCGTGCGATCGAGCCCTCGACCGCGCTGACGGCGAAGGACACGGTCGAGCTGCGCACGCGACGCGCCGTCGACGCCACCAGCGAGGCCGCGCGACGGGCCCGCAAGCTTTCTGTTCCAGCCCGCGCTCTGGCAGCAGGAGGCCGACCGGCCCGAGCGCGTCGCGAAGGCGGCGGACTGGATGCCGACCGCGTTCCCGGACGCGATCTCAGCCCGCACGGTGTCCACGAGCCACGGGACGGTCGGGTACCTGCGCCTGTGGACGTTCGACGTGGACCACGGCGACCAGTTCCTCGACGAGGTCGACCGCGTGCTGCGCGCCATGCCTCGCACGGGCTTGATCATCGACCTGCGCTCCAACCCGGGCGGCGTCATCGAGGTCGCGGAGAGGCTCCTGCAGCTGTTCACCAACCAGGTGGTGCAGCCGGTCCGCTTCGCGCTGCGGGCGACCCCGGCCCTCACCGCGCTGGCCGATGCCGACGGCAACGGCGCCGACCTGGCCGACTGGGCGGCGTCGGTGCGGATCGCGATGAGCCTCGGCGAGGAGTACTCGCAGCACCTGACCATCTCGGACCCCGACCGTTGCAACGGTCGTCCGGTGGCCTACGAGGGGCCGGTCGTCGCGGTGGTGAACCCCACCACCTTCTCCAGCGGCGACATCTTCGCCGCCGGGATCGCGGACCACGGCATCGGGCAGATCGTCTCGATCGGCGAGGGCACGGGGGGCGGCGGAGCCAACGTGTGGACCAGCGACGACATCGAGTACGCCTACCACGTCGCCGCGCTGCCACTCCCCGCTCGACCGCCGGGGATCGCGTACTCGCTCTCCGTGCGGCGCGCCGCCCGGTCCGGCACCGCCGCCGGCATCGCCATCGAGGACGTCGGTGTACCGGGCGACGAGCGTTACACGATGACGGAGCGTGACGTCCTGGGCGGCAACGAGGACCTCACGGAGTTCTGCGCAGGGCTCCTGACCGCGACCTGATCCGCTCGGCTGCTCCGCCAGGGGGTGCCCGACGTCCATGGATGCTGGCGTCGCGGATGTGATCGATCACAATCGCAGCACCCCCTGCCATCTCTACCGCGCGGCCGTTGTGAACGATTCGATGCGCGCGGCAACTGTCTGCGGGCGCCGGATCCGTGCGCCGACGTGCCCCGTGTCGCGATGCGCCTGTTATCAAAATGTGATCGCTCACAACTGTTCGAGCACAGAATGTGACCGCTAACATCTTGCTCACAGGAACCGGTCAGGTTGGTTCGTGGCTCAGTCCGGCACCGTCGCCGGAGTCAAAACAAGGAGGTTTTGAGGATGAGGAAGAGATTGCTCGCTGGGCTCGCGCTGGTCGGGGCCCTCGCACTCGCAACGGCAGGATGCTCCGGCAGCAGCTCCTCCGGTGACAGCACTGCCGGTGCCAGCGGCGGCAGCGCCAAGCAGCTCACGGTCGGGTTCGCCCAGACCGGGTCGGAGTCCGGGTGGCGGGCGGCCAACACCCAGTCGATGAAGGACGCGTTCTCCGAGAAGAACGGCTTCAAGCTGATCTTCAACGCCGCCGACAACAAGCAGGAGGCGCAGATCGCCGCCGTCCGCAGCTTCATCAACCAGGGCGTCGACGCGATCGTCATCGCGCCGATCACCGTCGACGGCTGGGACGACGTGCTCAAGGAGGCCAAGGACGCCGGCATCCCCGTGGTCCTCGAGGACCGGACGATCAACGTGTCGGACAAGAGCCTCTACGCCAGCTGGATCGGCGACGACTTCGAGAAGGAAGGCGAGACCGCCGGGGCCTGGGCGAAGCAGACGTTCACGGGCGCGACGAACATGGTCGTGCTCGAGGGAACGACCGGTTCGGCTCCCGCGATCGACCGGGCGACCGGGTTCGCCAAGGGCATGGGCAGCGCGCCGATCACGACCCTCGACTCGCAGACGGGCAACTTCACGCGCGCCGACGGCAAGACGGTCATGGAGGGCTTCCTGCAGAAGTACGGCAAGACGATCAACGTGCTGTTCGCGCAGAACGACGACATGGGTCTGGGCGCCCTGGACGCGATCACCGCGGCCGGTCTCGTGCCCGGCAAGGACATCCAGATCGTGTCGATCGACGCGACGCACGACGGCCTCCAGGCGCTGTCGGACGGGAAGTTCAACTTCGTCGTCGAGTGCAACCCTCTGCTCGGCGACCAGGTGGCCCAGCTCGTGAAGAAGGTCGTCGCGGGCGATCCGGTCGAGAAGGCCTACACCGCCACCGACCAGAAGCTTCACGCAGGCGCAGGCGACGGCAGCGCTGCCGGATCGCAAGTACTGAGCACGCTCAGTCCTGCAGTCAGAGGGGCCAGGGGCCGGCACCACCGCCGGCCCCTGGCCCCGTCCCACCGTGGAGGAAGCACCCATGTCCAGTCTTGACGCCGCGACGACGGGCGACCCGCTCGTCGCGATGCGTGGCATCACCATCCAGTTCCCAGGGGTCAAGGCCCTGGACGATGTCGACTTCCACCTGTGGGCCGGTGAGATCCACGCCCTCCTCGGTGAGAACGGCGCCGGCAAGTCGACGCTCATCAAGGCGCTCACCGGTGAGTACTCCGTGGACGCCGGCACGATCTCGGTCGCGGGTGAGCACCGCGTGTTCCACGGCACCGCCGACGCACAGGCGGCCGGGGTCTCGACCGTCTATCAGGAGGTCAACCTCTGCACCAACCTGTCGGTCGGCGAGAACGTCATGCTCGGGCACGAGTCACGCCGCGCCGGTCGCATCGACTGGCGCGCGACGCACCGCGCCGCGGCGCAGCACCTCGAGAGCCTCGGCGTGCGGATCGACACCCGCACGGCCCTCGCCACACACTCCATCGCGGTCCAGCAGCTCGTGGCGATCAGCCGCGCCATGGTGACCGACGTCAAGGTGCTCGTCCTCGACGAGCCGACCTCGAGCCTGGACCGCAGCGAGGTGGAGCAGCTGTTCAGCGTCATGCGCGACCTGCGGTCCCGGGGCGTGGCGATCCTGTTCGTCTCGCACTTCCTGGACCAGGTCTTCGAGATCTCTGACCGGTGCACCGTCCTGCGCAACGGGCGGCTCGTCGGCGAGTACCCCGTCGACAGCCTGTCGCCCGGGCTGCTCGTGTCGCTCATGCTGGGCCGCGAGCTCGAGGACCTCGCGGCGCTGTCCAGTGCGTCCGAGCGTCAGATCGACCGCACGTCGACGCCCGTGGTGCGGGCGACGGGCACGGGACGCAAGGGCGTCATCGAGCCCGCCGACATCGACGTCTACCCGGGGGAGGTCGTCGGCATCGCCGGGCTGCTCGGCTCCGGCCGCACCGAGCTGGCCCGCCTGCTGGCCGGCGCCGACCGCGCGGACACGGGGCACATCGAGGTCGACGGTGCGGTCACCCGGCTCACGAGCCCGCGCAGCGCGATCGGGCACGGCATCGTGTTCTCGTCGGAGGACCGTCGCGCGGAGGGGATCCTGCCCGACCTGACCGTCGCCGAGAACATCGTGCTGGGCATCCAGGCGCGTCGCGGATGGCGCAAGGTGCGCAAGGCGGAGCAGGATGCCGTCGTGGCCGAGTACATCGACGCGCTCGGCGTACGTCCGACGAACCCGAACACCCTCATCCGCAACCTCTCCGGCGGCAACCAGCAGAAGGTGCTCCTCGCCCGTTGGCTCGCCACGGCACCCAAGCTGCTGATCCTCGACGAACCCACCCGTGGCATCGACGTGGGCGCCAAGTCCGACATCCAGCGCAAGGTGGCCGAGCTGGCGGAGCGTGGCCTGTCGGTCGTCTTCATCTCCTCGGAGCTCGAGGAGGTGCTGAGGCTGTCGCAGCGGATCGTCGTGATGCGCGACCGTCGCAAGATCGGCGAGTTCTTCTCGCACGACGTCGACGTCGACGACGTGATCGACTTCATCGCCCAGGAAAGCCAGACGAGCACGGAGAGTGCAGCATGAGCGCCGTCGCAAAGCATCGGCTGTTCTGGCCCGTCGTCGTGCTGCTGGCACTCGTCCTGGTCAACACGATCTCGCGGCCGTCGTTCGTCAGCATCACGGTGCTCGACGGGCGGTTGTACGGGTCGCTCATCGACATCATGCGCAACAGCGCACCGCTCATGCTGGTGGCGCTGGGCATGACCCTCGTGATCGCGACCCGTGGCATCGACCTCTCGGTGGGCGCCGTGATGGCGGTGTCCGGCGCGGTGGCGCTCACGATCATCAAGGACTCCGGCGATCCGACGAACCCGGGCGTCCTCATCGTCGCCATCGGCACGGCCGTGCTGGCCGGTCTGGTCTGCGGGCTGTGGAACGGGTTCCTGATCGCCGTCCTGGGGATCCAACCGATCATCGCGACCCTCGTCCTGATGCTCGGAGGTCGAGGGATAGCTCTGCTGATCACGGGCGGCTTCATCACGACGATCAACAGCGACCCCTACAAGTTCATGGCACAGGGGTACGTGCTGGGGCTGCCGTTCGCGTTCTACGTCTCGGTGGCAGCCATCGCGATCGTCGCGCTGGTCGAGCGACGCACGGCGCTCGGGATGCTCACGGAGGCCGTGGGCATCAACCCAGCCGCCAGCCGGCTCGCGGGGGTGCGCTCGCGGGGCATCATCTGGGGCGCGTACGCGGTGAGCGGCCTCCTCGCGGGGTTCGCCGGCATCCTGTACAGCTCCAACATCATGGCGGCCGACGCGAACGCGGCGGGGCTCTACATCGAGCTCGACGCGATCCTCGCGGTCGTGTTGGGTGGGACGTCGCTCGCGGGCGGCACGTTCAGCATCGCGGGGACCGTCATCGGGGTGTTCACCATCCAGACGCTCAAGTCGACCATCACCTTCCTCGGCGTGCCGCCGGCCGTCACGCCGGTCTTCCTGGCCGCCGTCGTCGTCATCGTCGTGCTCGTGCAGTCACGCCGGTTCCAGGGCTGGATAGCCCACGTCGGAGCCGGGCTGCGCCGCCCGAGGGCCCCCCGGGCCGCCAACCAAGCGGAGGCTGCATCATGACGAGCACCCAGCTGGCACCCGCCCGCGAGTCGCGCGCCGTCGGCGGCTACCACCGGTTCATGAGCCGGCATGCCTCCTGGATCCCCGTGTTCGCCGCGGTGGCGATCCTCGTCGCCATGCTGATCGGCGCACAGCTGTACTTCGGCACGTTCCTCACGCCGCGTCTGCTGTCGTCGCTCCTGCTCGACAACGCCTACCTGCTGATCCTCGCGGTCGGCATGACGTTCGTGATCCTGACCGGCGGGATCGACCTGTCGGTCGGGGCGGTCATGTCGTTCTCGGGGATGCTGGGGGCGAGCCTGCTCAGCCAGGGGCTGCCGACGACGGTCGTCGTGCCGATCATGCTCGGCGGAGGGGCCACCATCGGCCTCGGGATCGGCGTGCTCGTGCAGTACTTCGACGTGCAGCCATTCATCGCGTCGCTCGCGGGGATGTTCCTCGCCCGCGGTCTCGGGTTCGTCGTGAGCCTCAACTCGATCAAGGTGACCAATCCCGCGATCCTCTGGCTCGAGGGCACGCGTATCCAGGCCGTGCCAGGGGAGCTGGTACATCACGCCCACGGGCATCCTCGCGCTGCTCGTCGTCGCCGCGGGCGCCCTGCTGCTGGCGTACACGCGCTTCGGTCGGACGATCTACGCGCTCGGTGGCAACCAGCAGTCGGCGCGTCTCATGGGTCTGCCCGTCGCGCGCACGAAGCTGCTCGCCTACGTCGTCAGCGGCATGTGCGCCGGGCTCGCGGGCGTCGTCTTCACCGCCTACACCGGGGCGGCATACCCGCTGAACGGCATCGGCACCGAGCTCGACACGATCGCGGCCGTCGTGATCGGCGGCACCCTGCTGACCGGAGGCAGCGGCTTCGTGGTCGGCTCCATGATCGGCGTGTTCGTCTACGGGATGATCAAGACGATCATCAACTTCCTGGGCGTCGACCAGTCCTGGACCCGCATCACGATCGGCGCGCTCCTGCTCGTGTTCGTCGTCGTCCAGCGAGTGATCGTTGCCCGCTCGGCGCGGCGCAGATAGTCGCCCTGTGCCGTGGGCGGGTGGGCCGCCCGCCCACGGCATGATGAGCACCATGGACGACGCGACGCCCCTGGTGCAGGTCACCGGGGCCACGGTGCGCTTCCAGTCCGACACGGCGCTCGACGGCGTCGACTTCCGCATGTTCGCGGGCGAGGTGCACTCGCTCATGGGGGAGAACGGTGCCGGCAAGTCGACGCTCATCCGAGCGCTGACGGGAGCGCTGCCCCTGGACGCCGGGGTCATCAGCGTCGGCGGCCAGACCGTGCAGTTCACGACGCCGCACGACGCTCAGCTGGCCGGCATCAGCACCGTCTACCAGGAGATCGACCTCCTCCCGAACCTCACGGTGGCCGAGAACATCGCCCTGGGCCGGGAGCCGCGCGGCCGGCTGGGTGCGATCGACTGGCGAGCCATGCGCCGCCTCGCGCGCGAGGCGCTCGCCGACCTCGGCCTGGACGTCGACCCGGCGTCGCTGCTGGGGACGCATCCCCTCGCCGTCCAGCAGCTCGTCGCGATCGCGCGTGCCATCTCGACCGACGTCAAGGTGCTCGTGCTCGACGAGCCGACCTCGAGCCTCGACCTCGACGAGGTCGCCGAGCTGTTCCGGGTGATCCGCGACCTCAAGCGGCGGGGCGTCGCGATCCTCTTCGTCTCGCACTTCCTCGACCAGGTGTACGAGATCTGCGACCGCATCACCGTGCTGCGCAACGGACGGCTGGTCGGCGAGTACCTCACCAGGGAGCTGCTGCGCATCGACCTCGTCGAGAAGATGCTGGGCCGTTCCGCAGGTTCGCTCGCCGCGCGGTCGCGAGCCGACACGTTCGACGACCCGGACGCACCGGTCGCGCTGAGCGCGCGCGGCGTCACCGCGCTGCCCGGCATCGCCGACGCCGACCTCGACCTCGTCGAGGGCGAGGTGCTCGGCATCGCGGGGCTGCTCGGCTCGGGGCGCACCGAGCTCGCCCGCGCGCTCACGGGCGTCGACCGGCTCGACGCGGGCATCATCCGCATCGCCGGCCGCCCGATGCACCTGTCGAGCCCGCGCCGCGCCCTCTCGGTCGGGGTCGTGTACTCCTCGGAGAACCGCCGCACCGAGGGGCTCATCGGCGAGCTCAGCGTCCTCGAGAACATCACGCTCGCCCTGCAGGCTCAGCGCGGCGTCGTGCGTCGCATCCGGTCCGCGCGCCAACGCGAGCTCGCGGCGAGCTGGGTCGAGGCGCTCGACATCCGGCCGGCGGACATCGACCGGCCCGTGGGCACGCTGTCCGGCGGCAACCAGCAGAAGGTGCTCCTCGCGCGCTTGCTCGCGCTGTCGCCGCGTGTCCTCGTGCTCGACGAGCCGACGCGCGGCATCGACGTGGGGGCGAAGGTCGAGATCCAGAACCTCGTCGGCGAGCTGGCCGACAACGGGCTGTCCGTCGTGTTCATCTCGGCCGAGCTGGAAGAGGTCCTCCGGGTGGGCACGCGCGTCGCGATCCTGCATGCCGGCCGCATCGTCGACATCCTCCCGGCGGACGGACTGACGCCGGACGCGCTGATGGCGATGGTGGCCGGCCCCGACGACGCCGAGGGTGAGTCGTGAGCGACGACAAGACCTCCCGCACCGCGAACATCCTCGATGTCGCGCGGCTCGCCGGTGTGTCGCACCAGACCGTCTCGCGCGTCCTGAACGACCTGCCGAACGTACGGCCCGTGACCCGCGCCCGCGTCGAGCAGGCGATCGCGCAGCTGCGGTACAGCCCCTCGCCGGCCGCCCGGGCGCTGGTGACCCGCCGGACGCGCACGATCGGGCTGGTGACTCCCGGTGCGTCCGACTTCGGCCCGACCTCGACCGCCATGCACTTCAACGTGGCCGCGCGTGCCGCGCGCTACAGCGTGGAGACCGTGAACTCGCTGGACGCCGACGCCGCGGGCGTGCGGTCGATCGTCGAGGGGCTCCTGCGCCAGCGCGTCGACGCGATCGTGCTCGTCGTCGTCGACGCCGACGTGCTCGAGGCCGTCCGCGGTCTCGACCTCAGCATCCCGGTCGTCGCCGCCGCGTCCGTCGCCCGGCGGAGCCCGTTGATCGTCTCCATCGACCAGTACCGCGGGGCACGTGCCGCCGTGCGCCACCTGGCGGCTCGGCCACGAGCGCATCCTGCACCTGGCCGGCCCACAGCGCGCCCCCGATGCGATCGAGCGCGTGCGGGGCTGGCGCGACGAGCTCGCCGCGCGCCGCCTCGAGGTCGTCGAGCCCCTGCACGGCGACTGGTCGGCGGCCAGCGGCTACCGCCTCGGGGCCGACCTGGACGTCGCACCCGACTCGGCCGTGTTCGTCGGGAACGACCACATGGCGATCGGCCTCATGTCCGCGCTCCGGGAGCGGGGCCTGCGCGTCCCCGAGGAGGTCAGCGTCGTCGGGTTCGACGACGTGCCCGAGGCCGGGTATCTCTACCCGGCCCTCACGACGGTCCGGCAGGACTTCGCCGCGCTCGGTGAGCTGATCATGCAGAAGGTGCTGGTCGCCGTGGAGGAGCCCGAGAGCGCCACGGCGGACACGCCGCTGCCGACGCACCTGATCGTGCGGCAGTCGACCCGCCCGGTCACGCGCTGAGGCGACGGACGGGCGCGGCGACGGGGTGGCGGCGGGCTGGCCGCCACCCCGTGAGAGCGGTACGCGCTCGCCGCGTCGGTGGCCGCGGGCGCGGTGGCCCCGAAGCCCTTCGTCGCCAGCCAGTCCAGCACGACCTCGGCGACCTCGGACCACCCGGCGTCGATGGTCAGCGAGTGACCCTTGCCCTCGAACTCGTGGTACTCGGTCGAGGAGGCCTCGTTGTCGGAGTAGAGCGTGAAGACCTCGCGGGTGACCTTGGCGGGGACGGTGTGGTCGACGGAGCCCGAGGTGAGCAGCAGGGGGCCGCGCACAGCCGTGTGGGTGTCCACCTGAGCCGGGGAGTGCCGCGAGAAGTTGGCGGCGGCGTCCTCGAACAGGGGGCGCCCCGGGCCGGGGATCGTGACGGCCTCCCACAGCGCGTCCGACTCCTCCTGGCTCAGTGCGTTGCCGAAGCTGTACTTGAACTCCTTGGCGGTCAGGGCGACGGTGCGCTTCTTGTTGCCCGGGTTGCCCAGGACCGGCAGGCCGGACTTGAGCTGCGAGAACGGCAGGGCCTTGACGCCCCGGATGGGCGCGGGGTCGATGGCAACGGCCGCGACGGCGAGGTCGTGGGCGAGCAGCTCCTGGGCGATGAGGCCGCCGAACGAGTGGCCGATGACGATCGGCTTGATCCCCTCGGACGCGAACAGCTCGGCGTAGTGCTCGCAGATCGCCGTGATGCCGACGTCGTTCTGGGGGTCCGGGTCGGCGCGGGTCTCCGCGACCGTGGCGGCCTCGCCCGGCCAGCCGGGTGCGGTCGCGGTGAAGCCTCGGGCGGCCAGCAGGTCGATCCAGGGCGCCCAGGCGGACGCGTGGATCCAGAGGCCGTGGATGAGGACGACGGGCGGGGTCTCGGACATGGCGTTCTCCTTGTGAGGGGTGAGGGCTATCGGCCGGCGGCGTCGAGGATGACCTGGACGACGGCGTCAGGGCGGCTGAGCATCACGACGTGCGACGCGTTCAGCTCGGTGGTGCGGGAGCCGGCGCGGGCGGCCATCGCCCGCTCGGCCTCCGGTGGGATGGCGTGGTCCTTGGTCGCGACGACGTACCAGGACGGGATGGTCTTCCAGGCGGGCACCCCGGACGGGGTGCCGAGAGCCGAGGCGAGCAGAGGTCGCTGACCCGCAGCCATCATCTGAGCCTGCGCTGCCGGCAGGTCTGCCGCGAACACGTCCCGAAAGTACGCCGGGTCGATGTAGGCGTCCACGTCACCGGGTGCGGCGCCCGTCGTGGGGCGGACGACGATGTGCTGGCCGAGCAGCGCCGTGCCGCCGCCCAGGGCGTTCGCCGCACCGATGCTCTCGCCCTCGTCGAGTGCGTAGGCGGCGACGTAGACGAGGGAGCGGACGTTCGAGAGCCCGGTGGCCGCGTTGGTGATGACCGCGCCGCCGTACGAGTGGCCGACGAGCACGATCGGGCCCGGGATCGTGGCCAGGAACGAACGCAGGTAGTCGGCGTCGGGGGCGATGCCGCGCAGCGGGTTGGCGGGGGCGTAGACGGTGTAGCCCTTGCGCTGCAGCCGCTGCGTCACCCCGGACCAGTCCTCGATGCGTCCGCGAACGCGCCGTGCACCAGGACGATCGTCGGCTTGGGCGCCTCGGGCCGGTGCGCGCTGGCGCTGCCCATCGTGAACGCGGCGGCGAGGACGAGCAGGAGCGAGGTCGCGACCGTGCGCACGACGACGCGTGCGGTGCGGGTGGTCCGTGCGGGCATGGCGATCTCCTGGGGAGGGTCAGAGGGTGGTGACGAGGCCGCCGTCGATGCGGATGTCGATGCCGGTGGCGTTCCAGGCGCGGGATCCGGCCAGCAGGACGACGAGGTCGGCGACCTCGTCGGGACGCGTGAACCGGCCGGTGGCGGAGTCGGCGGCCGCGCCGGCTGCGACCTCCGCCGACGAGTGGCCGGTGCGTGCGGCGATCGTCTCCGCGACGCCGCCGCCGCCGAGCCACAGGTCGGTGGCGACCGGCCCGGGGCTGATCGTGTTGACGCGGACGCCCAGGGGTCCGACCTCCCGAGACAGGGACTTGCTGAAGTTGGAGAGGGCGGCCTTGGCGGCGCTGTAGTCGATCACCGCCGGGTCGGCGAGGACCGCGTTCACGGGCTGATCGTCACCACGGAGGACGGCGCGCAGGCCAGCAGGTGCGGCAGCGCGGCGCGGGTGGCCCGCACGGCCGGCATGAGGTTCGTGGCGAACGCCCACAGCCAGTCGTCGTCGGAGACCGCCGCGAAGCCGTCGAGCCGGGGCCGGACGCCGCCGATGTTGTTCACCAGCACGTCGAGCCGGCCGTGCGCGGCCACCGCGGCCTCGACGAGCAGCCCCGGTCCCTCCGGGGTCGCCAGGTCGCCGGTGACCACCTGGACGTCGAGCGACTCCAGGTCGGCGTTCGACGACCGCACCCCCGCGACGACCTGTGCGCCCTCCGCGGCCAGCGCGCGGACGATCGCGAGACCGATCCCGCGGCTCGCACCGGTGACGACGACGACCTTGCCTGCCAGCTCCGTGTCCATGACCCCCACCGGACCACGGCGCCCGAGATGTCCGCACCCGGGAAAGACCCCAGTCAGCGCGCCAGCAGGCCCCGGAGCTCACGACGGGACCGCGTGCCGGTCTTGCGCAGGATCTTGGTCATGTGGAACTCGACGGTCGACGCCGTGACGAACAGGCTGGTCGCGATCTCGGCGTTGGTCAGCCCCTGAGCGGCGAGCGCCGCGATCCGGGACTCCTGCGGCGTCAGCGCCGCGTCGCCCGTCGGCTGGACTGCGGCCTTCGCGCGCGCGCCCGTGGCCAGCAGGGCCGAACGCGCGCGTTCGGCGAAGGCGTCGGCGCCCATCGCCGCGAACATGTCGTGTGCGCGGCCCAGCTGCACCCGGGCGTCGGTCCGGCGTCCGGCGCGCCGCAGCCACTCCCCGTAGAGGAGGTGCGTGCGAGCGATCTCGGTCGCGACGCGCGTTGACTGGAGGTGTCCCAGAGCGTCGGCGAACAGGCCGTCGGCCGAGTCGTCGGTGGCGAGCAGCGCCTGGGAGCGAGCGAGCACACCGAGCGCCCACGGCGTCGCGGCCGCCGTCGCCCGGTCGGTGAGCCGGTCCAGGGCGCGCCGGGCAGAGGTGTGGTCGCCCGCACGTGCGGCGGCCTCGACAAGGTCCGGCAGCGTCGGGCTCGAGATGCCGGGGGTGTCGTCGTCGTACAGCTCGTTGAGCAGGTCCCGGGCGGTGGCGTAGTCCTGCCGACCCAGCGCGAGGATCGCGAGGGCCTGACTGCCGAGGGAGGCCCAGACGCCGAGCTCCTGCTGGGAGCGCACGACGTCGGCACGGGCCTGCACCTCCTCCGCGCGACCCTGCCAGGCGTAGAGCAGGATCGTCGGCACGTCGTGGTGCACCCCGTACGCGGCGCTCACGTCCTGACCGTCCGCGTACATGACGGCCGCCTCGGCGAAGCGCCCTTGGCGGACCAGCCCGCCGGCCTGGCCGGACAGGATGACGGCGAGCGCGACCAGCGCTCCTTCCCGACGCAAGGGCAGCTCCAGGCTGCCGAACAGGGCCTCCCGAGCCGCCTCGTCCCACAGGTCGTCGCACGCCATCATCGCGAGCATGACGGCGCTGACGTTGTGGCGGCCGAGGTCGCCGACATCGGCGGCGAAGGCCTCGACGGCGTCGCGCAGCGGCCCGACCGCAGGCCCGTAACCCGACCCGACCCGGACGGCGAACGCATCGTGCAGGCCGTCGAGCGCCTCGTGCTGCGGTCGCCGGACGGCCGTCGACAGCGTCGCAGCGGCCACCGCCCGAAGCGTCGTGCCGCTCAGGTAGCGGCCGGCCATGATCGCCGACAGGAGCGCGTCGAACAGGCACCCCCGGACGAAGTCGGTGTCACCGGCGGCCGCCCCCGCGACGGCGTGCATGAGGGTTGCGGCGGCGTGGGCCGGGTGCGCCCTCGCGATGTCGATCTCGGCCTCGATCCGGAGCCCCCGTGCGCGCTGCGGGCCGGTCGACGACGGCGTGCTCCGCTCCACGAGCACCGCCGCCGTGGCCAGGTCACCGCAGAGCACGTATGCCTCCGCCGCGTCGAGGGCACGGCGCAGGGCGAGCGACGGTTCCGTCGTGAGCTCGGCGGAGCGCTCAAGGAACGACGCCTGCGCGGCGTACCCGCCCCGGGACCGGGCGCGGTCCGCGGAGCGCTCCAGCTCGGCCGCCACCGCGTCGTCCGGGGCGCCGGCCGCCTGGGCCAGGTGCCACGCCCGTCGGTCGGGATCGGTCGGGCCGGTCGCCTCCGCGAGCGCGGCGTGCGCCGCCCTGCGCTGCTGGGGTGCCGCGGAGCCGTAGATCGCCGAGCGGACGAGCGGATGACTGAACCGCACCTCGGCGCGGACCGAGCAGATGTCAGCGACGTCGGCGGGGTCGGCGTCCTGCGCGGAGAGCCCGAGCGCGTGCGCCGCTCGCCAGACGGTCGAGGCATCGTCCGCCGATCCGCATGCCGCGACGAGCACGAACTCCTGCGTCGGGTCGGGCAACGCGGCGACAGCCCGTAGGAAGTACTCCTGGACCCCGGTGGCGATCGGCAGGAGGTCGGGCAGGGCCGCGCTCCCGGCTCGTTGCTGGGGGGTCAGCGAACGGGCCAGGGCGAGCACCGCCAGCGGATTGCCGTTGCAGTGCTCCACGATGCTGTCGACGACGGACGCGCGCAGGCGCTCCGGTACCCGGTCGGACAGCATCGCCGTCGCCGCCGCCGGCGTCAGTCCGTGCAGGATCCTGCGGTCGACGCCGGCGAGCGCCGTCAAGGTCGCTGGGTCGTCACGGGTCGCGAGCACCAGTGCGACGCGTTCGCGCTCGAGCCGTCGCGCGACGAAGGCCAGCGCGTCGAGCGTCTCCCGGTCGATCCAGTGCAGGTCGTCGACGACGCAGACCACGGGTTGCGCCTGCGCGGCCGTCCCGAGAGCCGTCAGCGTCGCCAACCCGACGAGGAACTGGCTCGGCGCCGGTCCCGCGCGTTCGCCGAACGTCACCTGCAGGGCCGTCCGCTGCGGTTCCGGGAGTCGGCCGACCTCGTCCTCGAGCGGACGCAGGATCCGGTGCAGGCCGCCGTAGCTCATCTGCTGCTCGGGCTCCGAACCCGCCACCCGCAGCACGCGCGGACCGTGCGCCCCGTCGACGACCTGCTGCAGCAGGCGGCTCTTGCCGATGCCCGCTTCGCCGACGACGACGATCGAGCGGCCCAGACCACCCGACGCGTCCGCGACCAGCCGGCGCAGGGCGAGCGACTCGGCGTCACGGCCGACGAGGTGCCCGCGTTCCCCGGCCATCGGTTTGCCCTCGCTCATGTTGCGGGCCGTGACCTGGGCATTCGCTCCAGAACGATCGTCCGACACCTGCCGTGAACGTACCCTGCCGACGAACAGGGGCCCAGCCTTTCCGGCGCCGTCTCTCGGGCTGGGACGGCTCGTTCAGCGCCAGCCCCACGACGAGTCCTCGTGCATGGGCGGGCAGGCCGTCAGCCGGGCGGGGAAGCTTCTCGAAGTGCCACACCTCGTTGGCGTACGTCCGGCACAGGCCGAAGTCGACGCCGTGCTTCCCGAGCCACAGCGCCCCGGCCGTCGGCCCGACGTCGAGCGCCAGCCCCTGCACGTGCGCCGACGACTCCGGCGGCAGTACCCATCGATGGGCCTCCGTCGTCGAGCCGTACTTCGTGACGGCGTCGTCGACCAGCTTCTGCTGCTCGGCGACGGACCGCTTGCCGGAGGTGACCCGCAGGGTGATCCCGTCCGCGGCCGCGGCGGCCCGGGCGGCCGCGAACCGGTCGGCGAGGTCCTGGTCGACGCCCTCCAGGCCGGTCGCCGGCAGCACCGCTGCCCGGGCTCCTGCGAGCGGTCGGGCGGCCGCGTCGGACGGGCGCGAGAGCGCGGATGCGACGACGGCGGCGGTGGCGGCGAGGGCGACCACGACCACGGCGAGGAGGTAGCGCCGGGGTCGGCGGAGACGGCGAGGGACGACGTAGAGCGTCATGCCCCCAGGTTCCGTCGCGCGCGACGCCCCGCACATCAACCCGGGGACTCGTCGGCCGTCCGCCCGTGGGGGCAGACGATCAGGCGGCGGGCAGTCCCACGAGTGCAGCGCTCTGCGCCCAGAGGGCGTCGACGAGCGCGTCGTCGAAGATGCGGGGGTTGGTCTGGCCCGGGGTGGCCAGCGCCGTCTGGGTGTAGAACCGGCCGGGCAGCCAGGTGGTGCCGGCGGTGCCGTCGACGAAGAACGCGAGGTTGGCGCCGCCCTTCTCGGCCGGGATGAGGACCAGCCGGGACAGGGGCGTGCGGTAGACCAGCCGGACGAGGCTGGAGGAGCCCGCCGCGAAGTTGGTGCGCACGTTGCCGGGGTCGAACGCGACAGAGTTGATCCCCGTGGACGAGTACCGTGCCTGCAGCCCGCGCGTGAACAGGATGTTGGCCAGCTTGGCGTCGCCGTAAGCGCGGCCCGGACGGTAGGACCGCTCGTTCTGCACGTCGGAGATGTCGAGGCGGCTCATCAGCCGCGCGCCCGAGCTGGACGTGTTCACCACGCTGCCCTCGCCGGCCTGCAACAGGTCGAGCAACAGGTGCGTGAGCAGGAACGGCGCCAGGTGGTTGACCTGCAGGGTCTTCTCGATCCCGTCGACCGTCAGCGCGGCGCCCGAGCACCCCGCCGGCGTTGTTGGCGAGCACGTCGACGTGGTCGGTGGTCTCGCGGATCCGGGCGGCGAGCTCGCGCACGCCGTCGAGCCGCGCGAAGTCCGCGACGTGGTGCTCGGCGCCGAGCGCCCCGGCGACGGCCGCGGTCTTGGCCGGGGAGCGTCCGACGAGGATGAGGCGGTGGCCGGTCAGCTGTCGCGCGGCGGCGGCGCCGATGCCGTCGGACGCGCCGGTGAGCACGATCGTCTTCTGCTGGGCCACCTCGACACCGTACGTGCGGCGGCGTCGAGGATCGGACACCTACGAGACGGGTTCCCAGAGCTCGATCCGGTTGCCCTCGGGATCGGTGACCCAGCCGAACCGGCCGACGCCCTCCATGGACTCCGGCTCCCCGACCACCGAGGCGCCACGCTCGCGCAGCTGCGCGAGCATGGCGTCGAGGTCGCGGACGCGGAAGTTGAGCATCACCTGCTGGTCGGGCGAGCCGAAGTAGCCGGTGTCGGACGCGAACGTCGCGAACACGGTCGGCCCGGCGTCGGGGAACCACAACCCGTTCTCGTCGGCGTCGAGGCCCAGGCACTCGCGGTACCAGGCCCCCAGCGCCACCGGGTCCGCCGATCGCAGGAAGTACCCACCGATCCCCACCACGCGTTCCATGAGCCGATCCTGCCAGGCGGCCGTCGCGGACTCGATCTCGATCGGGTGGCTCAGCCGGCGGGCGACCGACGTACCTGGTTGGCCTCCCGCATGAGCGCGAATCCGTCGGCGACCGGGCCGACGTGCCCGAGCTTGTCGGGGTTCAGCACGGACCGGATCGCCTGGATGCGCCCGCCGAGCACGTCGAGCGTGAGGGTGTTGACCACCCGGCCGTCGCGGTCGCGCAGGACCGCGCCCGGCTGACCGTTCACCTCGCGCAGCTCGACCGTGACGCCGACCTGCACGAACAGCGGACCGTTGGTGGCCAGCACGCGGGCCACGTTGTCGGCACCGTAGATCCCGGTTCCCCACTGCGGCGCCTTGCCGCCGCCGTCGCCGATCATCTGCACGTCGGCGGCGAGCAGCTCGCGCAGGCCGTCGACGTCGCCCTCGCGCATCGCGTCGAAGAACCGCGCAGCCAGCTCCTCGCGCTCGCGCCGGTCGGCGTCGAACCGGGGCCGGCCGGCGTCCATGTGCCGACGGGCGCGGCCGGCGAGCTGTCGGCACGCGGGCTCGGACCGCCCGACGATCGACGCGATGGACGGGTAGTCGTACCCGAACACGTCGCGCAGCACGAACACGGCGCGCTCCAGCGGGGTGAGGCGTTCGAGCAGCAGGAGCGCCGCCGTCGACACCGAGTCGGCCAGCTCGGCGGCGCGCGCGGGGTCCTCGTACGGGTCCGAGACGAGCGGCTCGGGAAGCCAGGTCCCCACGTACTGCTCGCGCCGCACGCGTGCGGAGCGCAGCACGTCGATCGAGATCCGCGTGACCACCGCCGACAGGAACGCCTTCGTCGACACGGGCTCGGTGGCGGTCGACTCGAAGCGCAGCCACGCGTCCTGCACCGCGTCCTCCGCCTCGCTGACGCTGCCCAGGATGCGGTAGGCGATCGCGAACAGCAGCGGCCGCAGCTCCTCGAACTCGTCGGCCCGGCTCATCCGATGCCCTCCCTGAACCCCTGGCGCCACGACGGGTAGCGCGGCTCCCAGTCGAGCTCGCGCTTGGCCTTCGCGTTCGAGAACCCGCGGCCCTCGGTCATCATCGTCACCGCCACGTCGCCGGCCAGCATCCGGGCGACCCAGACCGGCACGCGCATCGGCGGCCTGGCCCCCGCGGACTGCGCCAGGTAGGGCAGCCACACGTCGGCGGGCGCGGGCTCGTCGTCGACGATGTTGAACACGCCGGTCACCTTCTGCTCGATGGCGAGCACGGTGGCGCTCGCGGCGTCGTCCACGTGGATCCACGACGTGTAGCCCTGGGCCTTCCCGACGAGCGGGAACTGGCGCTTGCGGACGAGCTCGACCTGGTCGTCGGTGGCGCCCGGTCCGTAGAGGCCGCCGTACCGCAGGACGGCGCCGCCCGCGCCGAGCACCGCCGTCTCGAGGTGCCCGATCGCGTCGAAGTTCGGCTGGGCGCTGCTGATCCCCGGGTCCAGCGGGTCCTCCTCGGTCTTGACCCAGCCGCCTTCGCGGATCCCGTTCCAGGCGGCGTAGCCCTGCGCCACCAGGTGCGCGCCGGTCGCGGACGCGGCGGCGACCAGGTGGTCGGTGCCCTCCGTGCGCAGCCGGTTGGTGACGGCGAACCAGCGGTCCATGTGCTTCATGTCCGGCTTTCCCCTGATCGCCGTCATCTCGTGCACGACCGCGTCGGGGCCGGCTGCGGCGACCGCCTCGCCGACCGAGGTGGCGTCCAGCCCGTCCATCACGACGGCCGCGGCGCCCAGACCCTCGATGAGGTCCACCCGGCCCGGCCTGCTCGTCGTCGCCACCACGTCGTGCCCTCGCGCCACCAGCTGCGGCACCAGCCGCCGGCCCACTACTCCCGTACCGCCCGCCACGAACACCCGCATGACCGTTCCTCCTGGGTCGTCCAGCGTCGTCGCGACCTTCGTCGCAACCTCCGTCGGAACCCGAGACGAGGCAGGGGTGGGCGTTGTGACATGCCGTCAGCGGTCAGATCAGCCAGACCGCCCTCCACGGGGCCAGCCACAGGGCGTCGTCGGCGCCGAGGTCGGTCTGCGTGCCGGTGAGGGCGTCGCGCGAGCCGTCCAGCCCGATCGCCCGCAGCCGTGCGCCCGGGAAGGGCCGCCAGTCGCCCGTGACGTTGTAGGCGGCCACCATCGGGCCGAGCGGGTGCCGGCGCACGATCGTGAGCACGCCGGAGTCGTCCGGCGCCAGCACCTCGCTGGCGACGGCCGCGTGGAGGTGCGGCAGCGTCGCCCGGACGCGGGCCAGGTGCCGCAGGCCGCCGTAGACCCGAGCCTCGATCGACGACGGATCGTCCAGCCGGGCGACCACGGCGGGGTCGAGGCGCGGCCGGTGCGCCCAGCGGTTGTCGTCGGCGTGCCCGTCCTCCTGGTCCCACACCGGGTCGTTCGGCAGACCGAGCTCGTCGCCGGACCACAGGACGGGGACGCCGCCCCAGCCGAGGACCACGGCGTGCGCGAGCAGCAGGCGGTCGATCGCGGCGTCGACCCCGTCGCCGGTGGCCCGGGCGGTCTCGAGGCCGACCAGGCTGGCGGCGGTGCCGCTGATCCGCCGGTCGCCCGTGGCCGCATTGTGCTGGAACACGAGCCCGCGGGCGTCGGAGCCGGGGAAGGACCCGGCGTACCAGTCCGAGAGGAAGTGCCGGTGCAGGTACCCGCCGAGCCCCGCGGCGGCCGCGTCCTCGTCGCCGATGGCCCAGCCGATGTCGTCGTGACACCGCACGTACGTGACCCAGGCGGTGCTGGACGGGATCGGCGGGAGCGCGCGCAGGGCGTGCGCCGCGAGCGTCGCGTCCTTCGAGGCGAGCATCGACCACACGTGCACCATGAGGCCGTTGTGGTACGCCAGGTCGCTGACCTTGCCGTGGTGCGCGCCCGTGCCCAGGTACTGCACCAGGTCGGCCGGCCCGACGATGGCCTCCGCCTTGAACACCACGGCGGGGCAGGCGATCCGCGCGACGGCCCGCATGGCCTGCGTGATCGCGTGCACCTCGGGCTGGTTCTGGCAGGAGGTGCCCATCCGCTTCCACAGGAACGCGATCGCGTCGAGCCGGAACACCTCGACGCCCTGGTTGGCCAGGAACAGGACGACGTCGACCAGCTCGGCCAGCACCGCCGGGTTGGACCAGTCGAGGTCCCACTGGTACGCGTGGAACGTGGTCCACACCCATCCCTGGATGTCGTCGTCCCACGTGAAGCTGCCCGGCGCGAAGTCCGGGAACACCTCCCAGAGGGTGCGCTCGTAGGCGTCCGGGACGCTCCGGTCCGGGAACAGGTGGAAGTACTCCCGGTACCGCTGCTCACCCGCCCGCGCCCGCTGCGCCCACTCGTGCTCGCGGGCGACGTGGTCGAGCACCAGGTCGAGCACGAGGCTGATGCCGACGCGCCGCAGGTCGGTGGCCAGTGCGCGGAGGTCGTCCATGGTGCCCAGGTCCGGGCGGACGGTCCGGTAGTCCGCGACCGCGTAGCCGCCGTCGTTGTCGCCGTCGCGGGGGCGCAGCAGGGGCATGAGGTGCAAGTAGGTGACGCCGAGGTCGCGCAGGTAGTCCACCGACTCGCGCACGCCCCGCAGGTCGCCGGCGAACCGCTCCGTGTACGCGGCGTAGCCGAGCATCCGCGGCTGCTGGAACCAGTCCGGCGCCAGCGTGCGCTCCTGGTCGAGCCGGTGCAGGTCGGGGTCCCGCACGGCGTAGGCGCGGGCGGCGGCCCCGACGAGGTCGACCAGCAGGACCCGGCCCGCCTCGCCGGGATAGATCGCCTCGACGCCGTCCCGCAGGTCGGGCCACCAGCGTTCGAGCCGCAGCCCGAACAGCTCACGGCGGGCGGCGTCGATGCTCGCCAGCCCCGCGTCTGCGGCCGCGCGGACCTCGGGGGGCAGCGTCGCGCTCATCCTGGAGACGCCTCCCGTCGTGACCCGTACGGCTCATTGCCACCCTGGCCCGGCAACCATCGCGCGTCCAGCCGGAACGGTGCCTAGGCTCGGAGCCTCGCCCGACTCATCTGGAGGTCCCGCGCATGAAGAGGATCGTGTTCATCGTCGGCGTCGCCGTCGGTTACCTGTTCGGCACCCAGTCCGGGCGTCGGCAGCTGGATAAGCTGCGCGTCTTCGCCTCGGACGTCTGGGCGGATCCGCGCGTGCAGGGCTACGTGCAGGAGTACGAGGCGCAGGCCGCCGCGTTCGCCAAGCAGCAGGGTGCGGCACTCTGGGAGAAGGCGGTCGACACCGCGAAGAGCGCCACGTCGGGATCGACGACGAAGTACGACGAGCCCGTCGAGCCCCTGATGGACGCGGATGACGCCAACCCCGCCCACTGAGTCGGTCTGGGACTACCCCCGGCCGCCCCGGGTCGAACCGTCCGACGAGCTCGTCGTCGTGCGGCTCGGGGACGTGCTCGTGGCGTCGACGCGGGCAAGCGTGCGTGTGCTCGAGACCAGCCACCCACCCGCGTACTACCTGCCCCTCGACGCCTTCGCGCCCGGCGTCCTCCAGCGGGCCGGCGGGTCGTCGGTGTGCGAGTTCAAGGGCGCCGCGACGTACTTCTCCGTCCGCGCGGGCGGCCGCGTCCTGTCCCGCGTGGGCTGGGGCTACCCGTCGCCGCTGCCGGGGTACGAGGTGCTCGAGGACCGCGTCGCGCTCTATGCGACCGACCTGGCCTGCACCGTCGACGGCGAGCCGGTGCAGCCGCAGGCGGGTGGCTTCTACGGCGGGTGGATCACGTCTCGCGTGACGGGGCCGTTCAAGGGCGGCCCGGGCACGTTCGGCTGGTAGGTCTTGACGTGTGACCAAATGGTCACCTATTGTCGTCGCTATGGACGAGGACCGCGACGACCAGGTGTTCAAGGCACTGGCCGACGCAACCCGCCGGCACCTCCTGGACCAGCTCTTCACGCGTGACGGCCGCACGCTGACGGAGCTGCTCGAGGGCCTCGACATGACCCGGTTCGGTGTCATGAAGCACCTGTCGGTGCTGGAGGAGGCGGGCCTCGTCGTCACCCGGAGATCGGGGCGGGAGAAGCTGCACTTCCTCAACGCCGTCCCGATCCAGCTGATCCACGAACGGTGGATCGACAAGTACGACCTGCTGGGGGCGGAGCGTCTGCACGCCCTCACCGACCTCAAGACCGCACTGGAGTCGACCATGAGCACGAGCACGAGCACCGAGACGGCCACCGTTCTGGTGGTCAACCGGATCTGGATCAAGGCGGACGCCGCCAGCGTCTGGACGGCGATCACGTCGCCCGAGTGGAACGCCCGCTACGGCTACGGGTCGCCGTCCTACTACGACCTCGTGCCGGGCGGCGCGTTCCGCACGCTGCCGTCGCCGGAGATGGGCATGCCCGCCGACCAGCCGATCATCGACGGCGAGGTGATCGAGGTGGTCGAGAACGCGCGCCTCGTGCTCACCTGGCGCACCCTCTGGGACGAGGAGGCACGCGCCGAGGGCTTCCAGCGGCTGACCTACGAGCTCGAGCCCCGCGGCGAGGGCGTCACGCAGCTGACCCTGACGCACGACGTCACCAACGCGCCTCGCAGCGCGGCCCTGCTCTCGGGCGACCTGCCGCAGTTCGGCGGCGGCTGGCCGCAGGTCCTCTCCGACCTCAAGACCCTGCTGGAGACGGGCGCGCCGCTGCAAGGCTGACGCTCGCCCGCAACGTCCGCGCTCACGGGTGCGGACGTTGCGGGTCCTCCGTCAGGGCCTGCGCCGCCGCGGTCGCCGTGGCCACCGGGTCGTCGTCCGAGCGGACCGTGATCCCGTCCTCGTCCGGGGCGAGCGGTTCCAAGGTGGCCAGCTGGCTGGCCAGGAGGCTCGGCGGCATGAAGTGGCCCGGTCGGGCCGCCAGGCGCCGGGCCAGCTCCTCGGGGGTCGCGACGAGGAGCGCGAAGCGGACGCGGCCGTCGGCCGTCCGCAGGATGTCGCGGTACGAGCGGCGCAGCGCGGAGCACGCGACGACCGTCGGGCCGCCGGCGTCGTCCATCGCGTCGCGCACCGCGCGGAGCCACGGGCCGCGGTCGTCGTCGGTCAGCGGGATGCCGGCCCGCATCTTGTCGATGTTGGCCGCGGGGTGCAGCTCGTCGCCCTCGATAAACGGCCTGCCCAGCTGCTCCGCGACCAGCCGCCCGACCGTCGACTTCCCGGTCCCGGACACGCCCATGACGACCAGATGCTCCACGCGCCCACCCTCCCACGCGCTCTGCCGTGCCCACCCTCGCTCGACGTCGACGGGCCTCGGGACATGGGCCTCGCGACGAGAGCGCAGCCCCGGGCAACTAAACTCACGCGGTGCCCTCCCTCGCCATGGACCTGACGCCGCTGCGCGTCAGCCCGGCATTCCGGCGGCTCTGGCTCGGGCTGAGCATCTCGAACCTCGGCGCGCAGCTGACGGTCGTGGCGGTCGGGCTGCAGGTCTACCACCTCACCGGGTCGACCGGTTCGGTGGGTCTGCTCGGCCTCTTCGCACTCGTCCCGTTGGTGGTCTTCGGGCTGTACGGCGGGGCGATCCTCGACCACTACGACCGCCGCACGGTCGCCCTGATCAGCGCGTTCGTGACCTGGTCGGTCACGCTCCTGCTCGCCGTGCAGGCCTGGGCGGGCGTCGAGGAGGTCTGGGTCCTGTTCGTGCTGGTGGCCATCCAGTCCGGTGCGTTCGCCGTCAACGCGCCCGCGCGGTCGGCCATCATCCCGCGCCTGCTCGAGCCCCGGCTGATGCCGGCCGCGAACGCGCTGCAGACGCTCGGCAACAGCATCTCGTTCACCCTCGGGCCGCTGCTCGGTGCCGTGCTGGTCGCCGCGTTCTCGTACGCGACCGCCTACGCCGTCGACGCCCTGCTGTTCACGGCGGCGCTCGTCGCGGTGTTCCGCCTGCCGGCGCAGCCGCCGCTGACCGCCAGCACGGGCCGCGTCGGCATCAGCTCGGTGATCGACGGGTTCCGCTACCTGGGCACCCAGAAGAACGTGCGCATGACGTTCGCCGTGGACCTCGTCGCCATGCTGACCTCGTCGCCTCGCGTGCTGTTCCCCGCGGTCGGGCTGGTCTACCTGGGCGGGGGCGCGACGACGACCGGCGTGATGACGGCCGCGGCCGCCGTCGGCGTCATGCTCGCGGCGCTGCTCTCCGGACGGCTGACCCGCATCCGCTGGCAGGGTCGCATCATCAGCGTGGCGATCGTGATCTGGGGGCTGGCGATCGCCGGCTTCGGCGCGGTGCTCGTGGTGACCGGTGGGACGCACCCCGATCACGTGCTCTGGGTCGCCCTCGCGCTCGCGGTGCTGACGCTCGTGGTCGCCGGCGGCAGCGACGCGGTGAGCGCGGTGTTCCGCCAGACGATCCTGCAGACCGCGACCCCGGACGACATGCGCGGTCGGCTGCAGGGCGTGTTCATCGTGGTGGTCGCGGGCGGCCCGCGCCTCGGCGAGGCGATGCTCGGGGGCGCGGCCGAGCACATCGGCGAGGGCTGGGCGGCCGTCATCGGCGGCTGCCTGTGCGTGATCCTGCTGACGCTGCTGGTCCGCTCGCAGCGCTCGTTCTGGGACTACGACGCCCGCCACCCGGTCCCCTAGCCCCTCCCGGGCGCCGAGATCGTGACCCAGCGACGACTCGTGGGTCGCGACCGACGACCTCGTCGGCAACCCACGAGCTCACCGGCTCAGGTCCGTCACGCGCCCGGCCGGATCACGGCCGGGACGGGTCGACCGACTCGGCGATCTCGCAGGCGGCCACCGCGGCGCCGCCCGTCGACGACGGCGAGCCCGGCTCCACCGAGTCGTGCACGTGCTCCGTCGGGTCGCCGCGCAGTGTCCGCAGGGCGGCCAGGGTGGCCACGACGGCGCATGCGGCGGCGACCACCACGACGAGGAACCCGGCGTGCGACCCGGCGGCGTCGATGCGGGCGCCGGCGACGGAGGACCCGATCGAGACGCCCACCCCGAGCGACGTCCCCACCCAGGTCAGCCCCTCGGTCAGCCGGGACCGCGGCACCAGCTCCTGCACCAGCCCGTTGCCGTTGATGAGGGTCGGTGCGATGGCGAACCCGACGACGAACATCACGGCGGCCAGCGCCGCGAGCGAGTGCACGAAGAAGAACGCGCAGACCCCGACCGCCAGCAGCACCATCCCGTTGGCGAACCGCAGGTAGAGGGGCCGCTTCCACTGGCGGGTGCCGTAGAGCAGCCCGGAGATCAGCGAGCCGAGCGCGAACACCGCGAGGATCGCGCCGGCCAGGCCCTTGGAGCCGGACTCGTCGGCGAAGGCGACCGTCGAGACGTCGGTCGCGCCGAAGATCGAGCCCATCGCGACGAAGACGATGGCGAGCACGATCATGCCGGGCCTGGCCAGCACCGACCCGCGCGGTCGGGGGGAGCCGACCGGCGCGGACGGCGGCTCGGTCGAGCGCAGGGACAGGAACCAGTACCCACCGGCGAGCATGGCGATCAGGGGGACCACCAGGCCGGCGGTGGGCGCGACGCCCGTGGCGAGCAGCGTCGCCACCACGGGTCCGACGACGAACACCAGCTCGTCGAGCGCCGACTCGAGCGAGTAGGCGGTATGCATCCGATGGGCGTCGTCGCCGAGCAACGAGGCCCAGCGCGCCCGCACCAGCGACCCGAACGACCCGATGGACGCACCGGTGACCACCGCGCCGACGAACAGGAAGCCGGCGGGCGCCCCGGCCAGCGCGGAGACGATCAGCCAGACCAGACCGAACGCCGCGATCGCGACGGACGGGTTCATGATCCGTGCCTGCCCGTGCCGGTCGACCAGCCGGGACAGCTGGGGCGAGCAGATCGCCTGCGACACCACGTAGACCGCGGAGACGGCGCCGGCCAGCGCGTAGGAGCCGTACAGCGACGAGACCATGAGCACGATCCCGATGCCGACCATCGACATGGGCAGCCGCGCCAGGACGCCGGACGCGGAGAAGGCGACGGCCCCGGGACGCGACAGCACGTCTCGGTACGGCTGGAGCATGTGGTCAGTGTCGCATCAGGCCTATCGCTCGGCGCGCCCGATGCCCCACCATCGAGGGCATGGTGGATGTGCAGGTCAGGGACGCGCCGGACGAGCACCGGTTCGAGGCGGTCACCGACGGCGTGGTGGTGGCGTTCTCGATGTACGACACGGTCGGCACGACAGTCGTCTTCACGCACACCGAGGTGGATCCGCGCTTCGAGGGGCACGGCATCGCGAGCACCCTCGTCCGGGAGGCGCTCGACGCGGTGCGGGCAAGCGGCCGCGACGTCGTCGCGTACTGCCCGTACGTCAAGGGCTGGATCGCGCGGCACCCCGACTACCAGGACCTCGTGCGTCACTCGAAGAGCTGACGACCGGGTACGGCCGGGTCACCCCGATCGCCGCCCCGACGTGCCGGTGCAGGCCGAAGGGCTCGAGCTGTGGGTCAGCCGGCCAGGGCTGCCGAGACCACGCTCTTCGCCTCGGACTGGACCTCGGCCAGGTGTTCGGCCGAGACGAACGACTCGGCGTAGATCTTGTAGACGTCCTCGGTGCCGGACGGGCGTGCCGCGAACCACGCGTTCTTCGTCGTGACCTTCAGGCCGCCGATCGACGCGCCGTTGCCGGGGGCCTGCGTCAGCCGGGCGGTGATCTCCTCGCCTGCCAGCGTGGTCGCCGTCACCTGCGACGGGGTCAGCGCCGCGAGCGTGGCCTTCTCCTCACGGGTCGCGACGGCATCGACGCGGGCGTACCAGGACGCGCCGAACTCGTCGACCAGCTCGCGGTGGTGCTGGGAGGGCGACTTGCCGGTCGTCGCCAGGATCTCCGAGGCAAGCAGCGCGGGGAGCATGCCGTCCTTGTCGGTGGTCCAGACGGTGCCGTCCTTGCGCAGGAACGATGCGCCCGCGGACTCCTCGCCGCCGAACCCGACGGACCCGTCGACCAGCCCGGGCACGAACCACTTGAACCCGACCGGGACCTCGAGCAGCGTTGCGCCGAGCTGCCTGCCACCCGGTCGATCAGGCTGGACGAGACGAGCGTCTTGCCGATGGCGGTCCCGGGGCGCCAGCCCGGCCGCGCGCCGCCGTACAGGTAGGAGATGGCGACCGCGAGGTAGTGGTTCGGGTTCATCAGGCCGTCGGGCGTGACGATGCCGTGCCGGTCGGAGTCGGCGTCGTTACCGGTCGCGATGTCGAACGGGGGCGGGTCGCCGGCCATGCGCTGCACGAGCGACGCCATCGCGTACGGCGACGAGCAGTCCATGCGGATCTTGCCGTCCCAGTCGAGCGTCATGAACGCCCACCGCGGATCGACCGTCGGGTTCACGACGGTCAGGTCGAGGCCGTAGTACTCGCCGATCTCCCCCCAGTACTCGACGGAGGCACCGCCCAGCGGGTCCGCGCCGATCCGGACGCCCGAGGTCCGGATCGCCTCGACGTCGATGACGTTGGCCAGGTCCGCGACGTAGGACGACAGGAAGTCGTGCCGCAGCGTGGTGTCGGCCGCCACCGCCTGGTCGAGCGAGACGCGGCGGACGTTCCGGAAGCCGGTCGCGAGGATCTCGTTGGCGCGGTCGGCGATCCACCCGGTGGCGTCGGAGTCCGCCGGCCCGCCGTGGGGCGGGTTGTACTTGAACCCACCGTCGCGGGGCGGGTTGTGCGACGGGGTCACGACGATGCCGTCGGCGAGCCCGGGACCGTGCGTGCGTACCCCCTCGGAGGTACCGGCGCCGTTGTGCCGCAGGATCGCGTGGGAGACGGCCGGTGTCGGCGTGTACGAGTCGCGGGCGTCGATGCGTACCTCGACGTCTGCCGCCGCGAGGACCTCCAGCGCGGAGCGCCAGGCCGGCATCGACAACGCGTGCGTGTCGCGGCCGATGAACAGCGGACCGTCGGTGCCCTGACTGCGTCGGTACTCGACGATCGCCGCCGTGATCGCGACGATGTGCGCCTCGTTGAACGCCGTGTCCAGGGCCGATCCGCGGTGGCCGCTGGTGCCGAACGCCACCCGCTGTGCGGGATCGTCCAGATCGGGTTCCCGGTCGTAGTAGGCGCCGGTGAGGGCGTCCAGGTCGACGAGGTCGGACGGCTGGGCGAGTGTTCCGGCGCGCGGGTCCATCTCCCGATCCTCCCGCACGGGCGTGACGTGCGCACCCCCCGACCTGCGATTTCGCAGGGTAGCGACGAACGAGCGGTCGGCCCCCGACCCCCGTTCAGCCGGGGACGGCACCGCCGGTAGCCTTGACCGCATGGCCAAGAACTCGTCCGACTTCGTGCTGCGTCCGTTCGAGGGGCTCCCCGCCGAGCCCGACTGGGTCGCGCTCAAGGAGCTCGTCCCGGCGGCGACCGCCACCGCCCGGACCACCAAGGACCACGGCGCCGTCGATGTTCTGGTCACCACGGTGCTGCCGACGAGCTGGCCCGCGCTGCACCGCGCCGACGGCACGATCCTGCTGGCCCTGCAGACCACGAGCAGCTCGGGCGACACCAGCCGCGACCTCGCGCACGCGCTCCTCGAGGCCATCGACTCGGAGCCCGGCACGGCCGTCGAGACGATCGGACTGCCCGAGTCCGGCCCCCGCCTGCAGGACGTGCTCGACCTGTCCGTGCCGTTCGTCGTGACCATCGAGGAGTCCTTCGCCTACTGGCTGGACCCCGAGACGGAGCGGACCGCGGACCTCGTCGCCGCCATCGAGGAGGCCGATGCCGGCATCATCGACACGAAGAAGCTCGAGGCCGCCGACGCCGCCTACTGGTGCCGGATGGGCGCCCGCGAGTTCCTGCGCTGGGCGCAGCCCCTCGACGAGCAGGTGGTCCTCGACGGGCTCGCTCGCCTGCACGGCGCGCGCCAGTCGGGCTTCGAGGGCGCCAAGTTCGTCGGCTACTTCCGGTCGAGCGGGCTCGTCGTCCCCGTCTGGGAGCTGGCCAAGGGCTCGGAGGCCGAGGACGTCGAGGCGCCGCTCGCCGCGTTCAAGGACGCGTTCCTCGCCGCGATCGCCGACACGACGCCCCTGGATGCGAACGCCCGCCGTGCCCGCGCCGGCCTCGTCGCCCGCCAGGTCACGCTCCGCTGACGCCACCGGGTGAACGGGCGTCCAACCCGCGCCCGAGAACCGGCTCGCGCGGCATCGGTGGCTAGGGTGAGTGGTGTGATGCGCAAGGGCGGAAAGGCCGCCTCCTCGAGGGCTGAAGCCGCTGCACGGACCGAGACCACGGACGAGGTCGCGAGGAGCGAGGCCGCCTCCTCGAGGGCTGAAGCCGCTGCACGGACCGAGACCACGGACGAGGTCGCGAGGAGCGAGGCCGCCTCCTCGAGGGCTGAAGCGGCTGCACGGACCGAGACCACGGACGAGGTCGCGAGGAGCGGGGCCGCCTCCTCGAGGGCTGAAGCCGCTGCACGGACCGAGGCCACGGACGCGGTCGCGAAGGACGAGCCGGCCGAGATCCCACCCGCCGACGGATCCGTGTCGCCCGCACCGGGCCAGCCCGCGGTCAGCGACGCCCGCAAGGCGGCGACCGACGCGCGCAAGGCGGCGGCACACAAGGCGCGACAGCGCGTCGCGGTGATCATCCCGGCCAAGGACGAGTCCCGACGGATCGCCGCGACGGTCCGCTCGGCGCGCGCGATCCCGCACGTCGACCTGGTGCTGGTGGTCGACGACGGCTCCGAGGACGACACGCAGCACGTGGCCCGCGATGCGGGTGCGGTGGTCGTCCGGCACTCGCACAACCGCGGCAAGGCGGCGGCGATGGAGACGGGCGCGGCGGTCGTCGCCATGCGAGACGCCCCCGACCGTCAGCCGCGCATCCTGCTCTTCATCGACGGCGACCTGGGCGAGACCGCCGTGAACACGGCGCCGCTCGTCCCGCCGGTGTTCGAGGGTCACGCCGACCTCGCGATCGCGCTGCTGCCGCCGCAGCCAGGCGCGGGGGGACGGGGGATCGTCGTCGGGGCGGCCCGCCGGGCGATCGCGTCGATGACCGGGTGGACCCCGACGCAACCGCTGTCAGGCATGCGCTGCCTGACGCGCGCCGCGTTCGAGGCGGCGACGCCGCTGGCCCGCGGGTGGGGCGTCGAGACGGGGATGACGATCGACCTGCTCCGCGCGGGTTTCCGCGTGATCGAGGTGCCGTGCGAGCTGCGGCACCGCCCGTCGGGCAGCGACTTCAAGGGTCAGGTGCACCGGGCCGCGCAGTACCGTGACGTCCAGCTGGCCGTGAACGCGCGCCGCGTGCGCCGGGCCGCCGGGGCCGTGAAGCGGACCGTCACACCGAGTCCGCAGCCTCCACAGACGCACCACTGACCTCGTCGGGAACCGTGCCCTCGGGCGCACCCAGCCGCCACTGGGCGGCGGCCGCGACCAGGCAGGGCACGGCGAGCGCGATGCCGGTGGCCGGCACGACGATGCCGGAGTCGTTCATGAGGAACCCGAGGCCCAGGGCGGCGGCGATCGCGGCGACCGCCGGACGCAGCAGCGGGACCGCCTGACGCAGGCCGGCCATCGAGCCGCCGGTCCCCATGAGGGCGCCGCGCTTCGGCCGGCCGCCGGCGATCACCAGCCAGGTCAGGGCGACACCGCCGATCGCGAGCACGAGGTAGCGCCACGACGTCAGGACCCGAAGGTTCACCGAGATCTTGCGGCTGACCACGTCCCACAGGCCTCCGTCGAGGACGGTGGCGAAGAACCTGCCGAGGTGGGTGCGCTGGTCGGGGGGTCGGAGCCAGTCGATCACCGCGAAGCCGCCGACGACGGCCACGCCGATCGCGGCGATGAGCAGGAGCGCCTTCCAGTTCACCTTGCGACCGCTGACGACGATGGTGAGCATCGCGAACGCCAGGATGAGCGCGGGCGGCCCGCCGAAGTCGCTGCCGAGGCCGGGCGCACCGTCGACGACCACGAGCAGCAGGCCGAGGAGCGCGACGAACCAGGTGGCGACAAGACGGTGCCCGCGTCGTAGGAGCGGGTCCGCGACGGCGACCGCGAGCAGGAGCCCGCCGGCGGTGAGCAGGGCGAACGCCTGGTTGCTCATCCCGTAGAACCGCGCGGCCAGGAGGCGGTGCGCGCCCATCGGCGAGTCGATCACGAGGTTGGAGCCGGTGAACGCGTCGATCACCAGCACCACGACCGTCACGCCGGAGACGACCCCGGCCGGCCCGAGCAGGTTCTTGCGCCACGGTCCGACGAGGGCCGCGACGGTGATCACCACGATCCAGCCGGTGAGGGTCCACCAGAACGCGCTGCCGGGTCGGTCGCCACGCCACCAGGGCACGACGTTGGTCAGGAACGAGGCGACCGGGGCGGCGGCCAGGGCCAGTGCGGCGACCCACAGGATGCGCAGCGCCGGGCGCAGGGGGCGGGCGTCCGACCGGCCCTTGCGGGTCAGGATGATCGCCGCGGCGAGGAACAGGACGGCCTGCACCAGCACGAGCCGGCTGGAGTAGGTGGCGCTCAGGGGGCCGATGAGCGACGAGTGCTTCTGGGTGTCGACGAGGAAGGCGAGCCGACCGACCGCCGTGGCCGGTCCGGGGGTGGGCAGGATGTCCGCGCCCGTCAGAGCCGCGGCCGCGTCGTCGAGCCCGATGCTGTCCAGCAGCGTCGGGGTGACGTCGACCGACTGCACGAGCCCCTTCTGCCGCGTGGAACCGGAGGTCAGCAGGGCCTGGGAGTACTGGTCGCCGTTCGGTGCGAGACCCGTGGCGGCGGCGAGCTGGAGGGTCGCGCGACCGGAGTCCGCCAGGGAGACCACCAGCACCGTCGCGCCGGACGCGCGCGCGCCGGCGAGGGCGGCGGCGATCCGGTCGTCGACGGCCTGCACCTGCGACTCGCGGGTGGGCTCGGTGATCGCGTCGGGTCCGGTGATCACGGGGTCCGGCTCGGTCACCACGCCGGGCAGCTCGGGCAGCGGTGCCTCGGTGGCGACGGGTTCCGGCCGGCTCGTCGTCGCGAATCCCGGGTCGCGGATCGAGCCGGCGTCCAGGACGACGAGCGCCGACGTCGACAGCGAGTCGCGCAGCGCGCGGGTGATCCCGGCCGCGGAGCCTGGCACGCTCGCGTGCGTCCCGACGACGTGGCCGGTGCTGTCGGCGAGGGCGATCGCGGCGCCCGGGCCGAAGCCCGACACCGGAGTGCCCGCGTCGGAGAGGGCGTCGCCGAGCATGCCCGGCTTCGCACCGTAGGACTCGGCCGCGGCCGCCTCGAGGTAGTCCGACCAGGCGGGCACGGTGCCGTCGGACCCGGGGGACCGCAGGGTGCGGCAGGTCCGGTCGGCGGCCGGTGCGTCCGCAGCGCGGGTGCCGGTCGAGACGACGAGCCAGCCGTCGACGGGGCAGGACCGGGCCGCCACGCTCCGCGCGGCCACCAGGCCGATCGCGCCCTCACGGGACAGGCTCCAGAGGGCGGGCGTGGTCAGGGCGCCGACGTCGTCCCAGCGCAGGCCGGTGACGCCCACCAGCAGGACGGGCGGCGCGGCCTCGGCGGTCGCGGTCGGAGCCGCCTGCGCGGGGCCCGCCAGGGTCAGTCCGGCGACGCCGGCGACCAGCGCGAGCACGAGGATGCGCAGGAGCCGACGCCGGGGCGCGCGCGGGAGGACAGGGGTCGGCACCGTTCCAGCCTACGGGCGCACTACCCTCGACCCGGGCGTACCCGAGTCCCAGGCCCGGGATCACCACCACATCGACGCAGGAGGAGCACGCCATGACGGACGCGCTGCTGACCGTGCTCCCGAGGTATGCCTACCTCGGGCCGGCGGGCACGTTCACCGAGGCTGCGCTGCGTCAGGTGGTCGCCGCCGACGCCTGCGTCGACCTCCCGGTCTCCGACGTCGCCTCCGCGATCGACGCGGTGCGCTCGGGCGCCGCGGACTTCGCCGTCGTCGCGATCGAGAGCACGGTCGAGGGCGGGGTGACGGCCACGCTCGACAGCCTCGTCGCCGGCAAGCCGCTGGTGATCCTGCGCGAGGTGCTCGTGCCCGTGCAGTTCACGCTCGCCGCCGCGCCCGGGGTCACGCTGGCCGACGTCCGCCGCGTGTCCGCGCACCCGCACGCCTGGGTGCAGTGCCGGCACTGGCTGGCCAGCCACCTGCCCGGCAGCGTGCACGTCCCGGCGACGTCCAACACCGCTCCCGCGGCCCTGATCGCGTCCGGGGAGTCCCCGCTGAGCTTCGACGCGGCCCTGGTACCACCGGCCGCGGTGGACCTGTACAACCTGGTCTCGCTGGCGCAGGGCATCGCCGACAACCCGTCCGCGCAGACCCGGTTCGTCGTCATCGGCAAGCCCGGGACCGTCCCGCCGCGCACGGGCGCCGACAAGACGACCCTCGTGGTGCACCTGCCCGACAACGAGGCCGGCGCCCTGCTCGCGATGCTGGAGCAGTTCGCGGCGCGCGGAGTGAACCTGTCGCGGATCGAGTCGCGGCCGATCGGCGACGCCCTCGGCCGGTACTCGTTCTCCATGGACGCCGACGGGCACATCACCGACGAGCGCATGGGCGAGGCGGTGATGGGGCTGCGTCGCCGGTGCCCGTTCGTGCTGTACCTCGGCTCGTACCCGCGGGCCGACGGCGTCGCGCCGACCGTCCACCTGGGCACGACCGACGACGACTTCCTCGGCGCGCGGAACTGGTTGACGTCGATCCGCGACGGCGACGCGACCTAGAAGGACGCCACCCGCACGACGAGCGCCCCGGGGTCGACGCGCGCGCTGAGCTCGGCGACGCGGCCCACCAGGTCGCCGTCCACCTGCACGTGCTCGCCGCCCTGGACGGCCAGGCGCACCTCCTGGGCGCGTGTGTGGTCGATGCGGCCGATCTTCGCCGGCAGGTCGTTCCGCACACCCACGCCCTGCATCATCACCTCGCCCCACAGCTGCGCCCAGCCGGCGATCCCGGCGCGCGTGTCGATCGCCGCGATGTCGAGCCAGCCGTCGTCGAGGACCGCGTCGGGCAGCAGGGTGATGCCGCCGGGGAGCTTGCCGCAGTTGCCGATCAGCAGGCTGCGCAGCCGGGCGGACCGCATCGGCTGGTCGTCGAGCGCCAGGTGCATGCGGGTGCGACGACCGTGCAGGTGCTTGAACCCGGCGACGAAGTACGCGATCCAGCCGACGCGGCGCTTGAGCTGCTCGTCGGTGTCGGCCACCATCGCGGCGTCGAAGCCGAGCCCGGCGATGACGAGGAACAGGAAGTCGCGCAGAGCCTCGGTCTCGGGGTCGGCGGTGCCACCGTCCGCCTCCGACTCCCAGGTGATGACCTTGAGCCAGCCGACGTCGATCGTCCGGTCGCGGCCGTCGAGGGCGATGAGGATGGCGGCGATCGGGTCGCTGAGCGGCAGGTCGAGGTTGCGTGCGAGCAGGTTTCCGGTGCCGAGCGGTACGAGGCCCATCGGCACGCCGGTCCCGACCAGACCTTCCGCGACCGCGCGCACCGTCCCGTCGCCGCCGATCGCGACCACCACGTCGGCGCCCTCGGCCACGGCCTTGCGCGCCTGCCCGATGCCGGGGTCGGCGACGGTCGTCTCGAACCAGAGCGGCTCAGGGCGATTGTGCTCGCGCGTGTAGCGCTCGATCGCCGCCCGCAGCCGGTCCACGTCCGGCTTGGACGGGTTGGCGACGAAGGCCACCTGCTGGCCGGACGCCTCGACGTCCCGGGCCAGCTGCAGGGCCCGCCGTGCGGCACGGTTGCGGGGCGACTCGATGCGTCGGCGCAGCTCCTTCTTGCGCAGCCACAGGGCGACGACCAGGAGCACCGCCGAGAGCACGGCGACTCCGATGCTCACCGCGACCCAGGCCTCCCACGTCATGGGCAGAATCTACGGCCCCGCCACCGGAATGCATCAGCGCATACCCAGCGCGCTCCCAGATCGACCCGCGCCGTGGAATGCGGTCGGAGGCTTCGAGTGCGGTCGGTAGGGTCGTGGGGTGATCGATCTGCGGCTCCTACGGGAGGATCCTGACGTCGTCCGGGCGAGCCAGGCGGCGCGTGGCGACGACCCCCACCTGGTCGACCAGGTGCTCGACGCCGACGCGCGCCGACGCTCCGCGCTCACCGAGTTCGAGACCCTGCGCGCCGAGCAGAAGAACCTGGGCAAGCAGGTCGCGCAGGCGAGCGGGGACGACAAGCAGGCGCTGCTGGCCCGCGGCAAGCAGCTGGCCGAGCAGGTCAAGGCCCTGCAGTCCGACGCCGATGCCGCCGACCAGCTGGCCACCGAGCTCAGCCGTCGTATCTCCAACGTCGTCGAGGAGGGCGTCCCCGCGGGTGGTGAGAACGACTACGTCGTGCTCAAGCACGTCGGCGAGGGACGCGACTTCACCGCCGAGTACGGCACCGACTTCGTGGTCCAGGACCACCTGTCGCTGGGCGAGGGCCTGCAGGCCATCGACACCGTGCGCGGCGCCAAGGTGTCCGGGGCCCGGTTCTACTACCTGACCGGGATCGGCGCGCGGCTCGAGCTCGCGCTGCTGAACGCGGCGGTCGACAAGGCCCTGGCCGCCGGGTTCACGCCGGTGATCACCCCGACGCTGGTCAAGCCCGAGATCATGGCCGGCACCGGGTTCCTCGGCGCCCACGCGGACGAGATCTACCGCCTCGAGGCCGACGACCTGTACCTCGTCGGGACCAGCGAGGTCGCCCTGGCGGGCTACCACTCGGGCGAGATCCTGGACCTGTCGCAGGGGCCCAAGCGGTACGCGGGCTGGTCCGCCTGCTACCGGCGCGAGGCCGGCTCCTACGGCAAGGACACCCGCGGGATCATCCGTGTCCACCAGTTCCACAAGGTCGAGGCCTTCAGCTACACGACGATCGAGGACGCCGCCGACGAGCACCGCCGCATCCTCGCGTGGGAGGAGGAGATGCTCGCGCTGGCCGAGCTTCCCTACCGCGTGATCGACACGGCGGCCGGCGACCTGGGCTCGAGCGCCGCCCGCAAGTTCGACTGCGAGGCGTGGCTGCCCAGCCAGCAACGGTTCCTCGAGCTCACCTCGACCTCCAACTGCACGACCTTCCAGGCCCGGCGCCTCGGCGTCCGCGAGCGCACGGCCGACGGGTCCGTGCGGCCCGTCGCGACGCTCAACGGCACGCTGGCCACGACGCGCTGGTTGGTCGCCCTGCTCGAGAACCACCAGCTCGCGGACGGGTCGGTGCGCGTCCCGGTGGGTCTGCGGCCGTACCTCGGAGGCCTCGAGGTGCTGGAGCCCGTCCGATGACGCGGGTCGACCTGCTGGCCTTGGACGTCGACGGCACGCTGATGACCTACGACGGGGTCATCTCGGCCGGGGTGGTCGAGCAGGTCGGTCGGCTGCGCGACGCGGGCGTGCACATCGTGCTGGCCACCGGCCGCGGCGTGCACTCCGCGGTGCCCGTGGCCAACGAGCTCGGCCTGGACGACGGTTGGGTCGTGTGCTCCAACGGGGCGGTCACGGCGCGGATCGACCCGGCAGCCGAGCACGGCTACGAGGTGACGCGGACGGTGACCTTCGACCCCGGTCCCGCCCTGCGCGCGATCGTCATGGAGCTCCCCGACGCGCTCTACGCCGTCGAGGACCTCGGCGTCGGCTTCCGCGTCTCCGGCGACTTCCCCGAGGGTGAGCTGTCCGGCGAGCTGGAGCGCGTGAGCTTCGACGTCCTCGCCGACACCCCCGCGACCCGCGTGATCATCCGGGCCCCCAACAGCAGTCCCGACGACTTCCACGCCGTCGTCGCCCGGGTCGGTCTGCACGAGGTCGAGTACGCCGTCGGCTGGAGCGCGTGGCTCGACCTGACGCCCGGCGGCGTCTCCAAGGCGAGCGCCCTGGAGGAGATCCGCCGGGACCTCGGCGTCGAGCCGCACGCCACCGTTGCCATCGGCGACGGCAGCAACGACGTGCAGATGCTCCGCTGGGCCGCCCGCGGGGTCGCCATGGGGCACGCCCCGGAGGCCACCCGCCTGGCCGCCGACGAGGTCACCGGCGGCATCGAGGACGACGGCGCGCTCGCCGTCCTGCGCGGCCTGAGGGCCTGACCCGCTCGGCCCGGCCGCATCGGTCTGCCCGGTTGACCTAGCCTGGGCCGGTGCCCGCCCCGCTGCTGTTCGCCCTGTCCGGGCTGACGCAGTACCTCGGGGCCGCGGTCGCCGTGCGCGTGTTCGGCACGCTGACGCCGGCGAGCGTCGCATGGCTGCGCGTCACCATCGCGGCGGTCGTCCTGCTGCTGTGGCGGCGGCCGTGGCGGACGCGCGGGTTGTGGACCTGGCCGGCGCTCCGCACGGCGATCGTGTTCGGCATCGTGCTGGCGCTGATGAACGTGACCTTCTACATCGCGATCGACCACCTGCCGCTCGGCACCGCCGTGGCCATCGAGTTCCTGGGTCCCGTGGCCGTCGCGGCGTTCACCGGGCACGGCTGGCGCGACCGCGCCGGCATCGGGATCGCGGCCCTCGGCGTGGTGCTGCTCGCCGGCGTCTCCTTGACGACGGGCTCCGAGGCCGCCGTGGGGCTGGTCGCCATCTTCCTGGCGGCGGCGTGCTGGGCGGCCTACATCCTGCTCGGTCGCCGGGTCGCCCACGGGCGCGCAGGGGGAGTGACGGGTCTGGCGGTCGCGATGTCCGCCGGTGCGGTCGTGTTCGCGCCGTTCCTGTCCTCCGGCGCGGCGCCCGTGCTGCACGACGGCCGCCTGGCGGTGCTCGTCGTCGTGATCGCGGTGTGCTCGTCGGTGGTGCCGTACGCGATCGAGCAGGTGGTGCTGCGGCGCGTACGGGCGGCGACGTTCGCGGTCCTGCTGGCGATGCTGCCGGCCATGGCGGCCCTCGTCGGCGCGGTCGCCCTGCAGCAGGTCCCCCACGGGCTGGATCTCGTGGGTCTCCTGCTCATCACGGGCGCCATCGTGCTGACCGGCCTGGACAGCGAGACCGACGACGTCCCACCCCCCGCCTGACGTCGTTCGACCGGAAGTTCTACAGGTACTGGCCCGTCGAGCGCTGGGGGTCGTCGTCGGTCGTGATGGCCATGCCCGGGTGCGGCGGACCGGGCGGGAGCGCGCGGCGTGGACCACCCATCTGGACCTGGTTGCCCATCTGCTGCACGACGAGCGCGGTCTGGATGCCGTGGAACAGTCCCTCGAGCCAGCCGACCAGCTGGGCCTGGGCGATCCGCAGCTCGGCGTCGGAGGGCGCCTGGTCCTCGACGAACGGCAGCGTGATGCGGTGCAGCTCCGCGACCAGCTCCGGCGACAGGCCCTCCTCGAGCTCGTGCAGCGACCGTTCGTGGATCTCGGCCAGCCGCAGGCGCGCGGCGTCGTCGAGCGGGGCGCTGCGGACCTCGTCGAGAAGCTGCTTGATCATCGTGCCGATCCGCATGACCTTGGCCGGCTGCTCGACGAGCGACGAGATGTCCTCGGCCTCCGCCTCGGTCTCAGGCGCGTCGGACGACTGCACGACCACGACGCGGGGGACCTGGGGCTCGCTCTCGCTCATCTGGGCATTGTGTCCGACGGCGCCCGATCCGCCCACTGGTCACGTCGGAACCATTCCTCCATTCTCGTTAGGGTGACGTCCATGGCCTGGCTGACTACCCCTGCCCATGCCCGGTGGCTCGAAGGTGAGACCGACCGGCTCCTCGACTTCGGACGACGCAGCGTCGTCCCCGGCGGCTTCGCCCGGCAGGACGAGACGGGTGAGCCCGTCGACGGGCCGCTGGAGCTGTGGATCGCGTGCCGGATGACGCACGTGTACGCCATCGGGCACCTGCTCGGGCGGGCGGGTTCGTCGGCGATCGTCGACCACGGGCTCGACGCGCTGCGCGGCGCCTTCCACGACGACGAGCACGGCGGCTGGTTCGCCGAGGTCGCACGGGACGGCACGCCGGTCGACCCCGCCAAGGCCGCCTACCCGCACGCCTTCGTCATCCTGGCGACGTCGTCGGCGACCGCCGCCGGCCGCCCCGGCGCCAGGGAGCTGCTCGACGAGGCGCTGGCCGTCTCGTCGCGGTACTTCTGGGACCACGAGGCAGGCATGTCGGTCGAGCAGTGGGACCGCGCGTTCTCCGTTCTCGACGACTACCGGGGCGTCAACGCCAACATGCACACCGTCGAGGCGTACCTGGCCGCGGCCGACGTCACGGGCGACCGCCCCTGGCTCGACCGCGCGGTGCGCATCATCTCGACCGTGGTGCACGGGTTCGCGGCCGGCAACCGGTGGCGCATCCCGGAGCATTTCGATGCCAGGTGGAACCCCGACCTCGCCTACAACATCGACGAGCCCGCGCACCCGTTCCGCCCCTACGGCGCCACGATCGGCCACTGGTTGGAGTGGTCCCGGCTCACGCTGCACGCCCGCGCGGCCCTCACGGCGCGGGGTGACGTCGCCCCCGCCTGGATGCTCACCGATGCGACGGCACTCTTCGACACCGCCGTCGCGGAGGGCTGGGACGTCGACGGTGCGCCCGGATTCGTCTACACGGTCGACTGGTCAGGCAAGCCGGTCGTGCGCGAGCGCATGCACTGGGTCGCCGCCGAGGCGGTCGGGGCCGCAGCCGCGCTGCACGCGGCGACGGGCGAGCAGCGGTTCGACGACGCGTACACCACGTGGTGGGAGTACATCGGCGCGCACCACCTCGACCGCGTCGGCGGCTCGTGGTGGCACGAGCTGGGCACGACGAACGAGGTGTCGCGGACGGTCTGGGCCGGAAAGGCCGACCTCTACCACGCGGTCCAGGCGACGCTCATCCCACGCCTGCCGCTGACCCCGATGATCGTCCCGGCGCTCGCGGCAGGTCTCCTGGACTGACCTCGCCGCGCTCCGGCACGCGGTCAGGGGATCAGGAGGACCTTGCCGAAGGCCTCGCCGGACTCGAGCAGGCGGTGGGCCTCGGGCGCCTGGTCGAAGGGGAGACGGGCGTGCACGACGGGGTGCACGGTGCCGTCCTCGACGAACGGCCAGACGTGCCGCCGGACGCCGTCGAGGATCGCGACCTTCTCCTCGAGGGGTCGCGACCGCAGCATCGTGCCCAGGACGGCCGCGCGCTTGGCCATCAGTACGGAGAGGTCGATCTCGCCGCGCCGACCCTGCTGCAGGCCGATGACGACCAGGCGACCGTCGACGGCGAGCATCCCGAGGTTCTCGGCGAGGCCGCCCGCGCCCAGCACGTCGAGGATGACGTCGACGCCGAGCCCGTCGGTGGCGGAGAGAACACGGTCGGGAAGCCCAGGCAGCCGATGGTCGAACGAGGACGCGGCCCCCAACGCCCCGAGCCGCGCGGTGCGCTCTGGCCCCCCGGCCGTCGCCAGGACCCGCGTGCCCAGGGCGTGGGCGATCTGGACGGCCAGCGACCCGATGCCGCCGGAACCTCCGCGCACCAGCAGCGTCTCGCCGGGCGAGAGCCGAGCCGCCCGGAGGTTGGACCAGACGGTCGCGACGCCCTCGGGGAGCGCCGCCGCGTCGATCGTCGCGAGCTCGTCGGGAATCGGCAGCGCCAGCCCCGCGGGCACGGCGACGCGTTCGGCGTACCCGCCCCCGGGCAGCAGGGCGGCGACCCGGTCGCCCACGCGCCAGCCGTCCCCAGCCACGCCGGCGCCCACCTCGACCACCCGCCCGGAGACCTCGAGGCCCGGCCAGGAGGGTGCGCCCGGGGGCGGGGGGTACTGTCCGAGACGCTGGAGGAGGTCCGCACGGTTGACACCGGCCGCTGCGACCTCGACCGTCAGGTCGTTCGGTCCGGGTTCGGGCTCGGGCACGTCGCGGACGGCCAGGACCTCCGGGCCCCCGGCTTCCGTGATCACGACCGCGCGCACGACGGCACACTAACTCGCTGCAACCTCCCCGCACTTCGACGTAGCCGCCGGTAGGTTCCGATCGTCATCTCGAACCGTGCACGACACCCCCGTTAGCACAGGTGACCCGCAGTTCGGGAGCAAGTCCTCGTATCCCAGCGGGTGACGTCCATGGCAAACTCTGGCCGCGGGCTAATGGTCCGGCGTCCAGCAGCCGATGACAGCGAACGGGACTCCTCGTGGGTCGACAGACGCTCGACCGGATCGACCTGGTGGCAACACCCGTTGTCGGAAGACGGAAAGGAACGACATGCTGCGACGGCTCGGCATCCGCGCCAAAGTGATGGCTGTCCTTGCCGTCCCCATGCTCGCCCTGTTCGGTGCGGGCGTGTACATCTCGCTCAGCGCCGTCAACGACTACCGGTATGCGGCCGCGTCCAAGGTCGCCATCAGCTCGGGCCACCAGCTGATCGACTTCACCGATGCGCTCATGGCCGAGCGGATCGCGGCACTGACCGGTGCGTCCGACGACGACTACAAGGCAGCCCAGGCAACCACCGACGCTGCATACGGCCAGTGGGCGCGGACCGTGGCCGGCGTCGACGAAAGCATGTTCCCGGCAGCGGTCGCCACCGCGCTGGACGACGCGCTGGCCAACGGCTCGAACAACACCAAGTACGCCCGCACGTTGTCGGACCAGCCCAGGACGCAGGAGGCCTCCTACCAGTCGGCCATCGACGCGCAGATGGCGGTCGGCCAGGTCTTCTCCGACGTCCTGCAGAACCGTGACGCTGCCGACTACCTGACCGCCATCAACAATCTCGGCAACACGTCGAACGACCTTGTCGTCGAGCTCATCGGTGGTCTCAACCTGCCCCGAGCCTCGACGCCTCACATCGACGCTCAGACCTACGCGAACAACGCGGCTGCGACCGAGGTCGACCGGTTGAAGGCTCGTACGGCTGTCCACAGGCTTGGCCAGAAGGACCTGGTGATGCCGTTCGGTGACCCCTCGGCGGCGTTCTCGAACGACCGGACCGAGCTCGCGACCGGCGAGCAGCTCTCCTTCAGCCACGTCGACCCTGTGCAGTTCGCGGGGGACATCAACGCTCAGCTGGTGATGCTGGACACGCTGCAGAAGAAGGCTCTGAGCAAGGCGACGGTCGTCGCCGCCAACGCCGCCAGCGACGCGCGCAGCCAGGCCCTCACCACCATCGCCATCGCCATCGCCGCCGCAGTCGCGTCCTTGTTCTTCGCGCTGCTCGTCGCCCGAGCCATCGTCGTCCCGCTGCGCCGCCTGACCGTCGCCGCCGGTGACGTCCGCGAGCAGCTGCCGCGGCTCGTCGAGCAGGTGGCCGTCCCCGGTGAGGGTCCCGAGATCACCCTGGCGCCCATCCCGGTGACCTCCCGTGACGAGGTCGGCCAGCTGGCCCAGGCCTTCAACGCGGTCAACCAGACGACCGTGCAGGTCGCCCAGGAGCAGGCCGCGCTGCGTGGCTCGATCGCAGAGATGTTCGTCAACGTGGCCCGCCGCGACCAGGTCCTGCTGAACCGGCAGCTGTCGTTCATCGACTCCCTCGAGCGCGCCGAGGAGGACCCCAGCACGCTGGCCAACCTCTTCCGACTCGACCACCTCGCCACCCGCATGCGCCGTAACGCGGAGTCGCTCCTCGTGCTCGCCGGCATCGACACCGGCCGACGTCTGCGCGACGCGATGCCGCTGTCCGACGTCGTGCGTACCGCCTCCTCCGAGATCGAGCAGTACGACCGCATCGAGCTCGACCTGCAGGTCGACCCGCACATGCACGGCTTCAACGCCCTCGGTGCCGCGCACATGCTCGCCGAGCTGCTCGAGAACGCCACGATCTTCTCCGAGCCGGAGACGCCCGTCACGGTCACCACCGGTGTCTCGGGCCAGTACGTCATCGTGCGCATCCTCGACCACGGCCTGGGCATGAGCGAGGTCGAGCTCGACGCCGCGAACACCAAGATCACGTCCACGTCGGCGAGCGACTCGCTGGGCAACCAGCGCCTCGGCCTCTTCGTCGTCGGCCGCATCGCGCAGCGCCTCGGCGCTGACGTCAAGCTCCTCAAGGCCGCCCACGGCACGGGCACCGAGACGATCGTGCGCTTCCCGGCCACGCTGTTCGTCGCCACCGAGGCCTCGCCGTACGGCAACGGCGCCCCCGCGGCGCTGGCCGCACCGCGCGTCGACCCGGGTCTGCCCCAGATCGAGGCCCCGCTCGTCGAGCAGGTCGACCTCGCGGCACTGACCGACGGTCAGACGTCGCTCGGCCTGCCCAAGCGCCGCAGCCGCGACGACGACCCCGCGCACGAGGACGGGCCGATCCCGGTCACGCAGCTCGAGCCGTCCCAGACGCTGCCGTCGCGCTCGAAGAAGACCTTCGACGAGGACAACCTCGTTCTGCCCGAGGCCCCCGACGGCCACATCGCCGCCGAGATCTCCGCGGCCGCACTGGGCTCCGAGTGGAACCCGCCGACCTCAGCGCCGGCGGGCGGCGGCCTCCCGAGCCGCAGCCGCGCCTCGACGCCGGCGTGGGCGACTCCCGAGGAGCCCGCGACGACGGCCAACGCGTCGGCCGCTCCGGCGCCGGCAGCGCGTGCCGGTCTGTTCTCCGGCTTCCGTGGTCGCACCCCGGAGCAGATCGCCGAGGCCGACGGGACCGAGGAGCGCTCGACGTCGAACGTCCGCGCGCCGTGGATGTCGTCCGGTGCCCACGCGGCTCCCGTCGAGCCGATGGTCATCCCGACGCTCGCCGACGAGGACGACGACTCCTGGGAGACGCAGCAGGCCGACGACCGCGAGGCCGCCTCGATGGAGGCCGCGGCCGAGATCGTGCTCGCCGAGCAGCTCGAGCAGGGCGACGACGTCGCGGTCTTCGAGCCGGACCCCTCCTGGGCCCCCCCGAGCGCGCAGGACGCACCCGTCTGGGAGCCGACGCCCGCGTGGGAGGCCCCGGCCGCCGAGGCCGTGGACGCCCCGACGTGGGAGGCGCCCGCCGCCTGGGAGGCGCCCACCGCCGAGGACGCCTCGAGCTGGGCGGCTCCTGCCGCCGAGGCCGATGTCCCTGCCGACGCCGCTGAAACCGACGCCGCCGACGCCGAGGAGGCGCCTGTCTCTCCTGAGGCCGCCGCCGCCGAGGAGCCGGTCTGGGAGCCGACGCCCGCGTGGGACGTGCCCGCTGCCGAGGCCGTGGACGAGCCGGTCTGGGAGCCGACGCCCGCGTGGGACGTGCCCGCTGCCGAGGCCGTGGACGAGCCGGTCTGGGAGCCGACGCCCGCGTGGGACGTGCCCGCTGCCGAGGCCGTGGACGAGCCGGTCTGGGAGCCGACGCCCGCGTGGGACGTGCCCGCTGCCGAGCCGGTGACCGACGGGGTCGCTCCTGCGGCGCTCGAGGTCCGGCCCACCGCCGACGCGACGTCCGAGGACGTTCCGGCCTGGGAGGCGCCCGTCGTCGACACGCAGGCCTGGGACCTGGCCGTCGCCGAGTCGGCCGCCTGGGAGCCGATCTCCGCTCCTGAGAGCGCGGCGCCCGCCGTCGCGGAGATCGTGCCCGTCGCCGAGGTCGAGCCCGTTGCGGAGGTCGAGCCCGTCGCCGAGGTCGAGCCGGTCACGGAGATCGTGCCGGTCGCCGAGGTCGAGCCCGTCGCCGAGGTCGAGCCGGTCGCCGAGGTCGAGCCCGTCGCTGAGGTCGCGCCGGTTGCTGAGGTCGCGCCCGTCCAGACCTTCACCAGCGACAGCGGCTACGCCGGCTGGGCGGCTCCGGCCGCCGAGGTGCCCACGGCCTACGTGCCGTTCGAGCGGACTCTCGACGAGGCGCGAGCCTGGCACACCGGCGCGATGCCGATCGTGCCTCAGCCCGTCGTCGAGCCGGTTGCCGAGGTCTCGACCGACGCCGCCTGGCCGGCGCCCTCATGGGCTGACGCTGGCGCGCCCGTCGTCGAACCGCAGCCGACGGCTGCGGAGGCCGTCGCCGAGGTCGCGGAGCCTGCCTGGGCCCCCGAGGCCGCGACAGCCGAGGCGCCCGTCGCCGAGACCGCGGTCGCCGAGACGCTGCCCATCTGGGCGGCACCCGAGCAGGACGCACCGGCCTGGCCGACGTTCGCGGAGGCGCACCCGGAGGTCGAGCAGCCGACCCAGCTGTTCACGCCGATCCAGGCGCAGGATGCGGTCTCCGCCGAGACGATGTCGGCCGAGGAGCAGGCGTTCGAGCCGTCCTCGTTCGCGCCGACCTACGAGCAGCCGTACACACCGTCGTTCGACCAGGAGCCGGTTCCGGCCGCACAGGCCGAGGCTCCGGTCGTCGCCGAGGCGCCCGCCTGGGCACCCGAGGCGATGGCCGCCGCAGCCGCCCCGGCTCCGCAGGCGACGTTCGGCGAGCTGGTCCAGCCGGCTGCCACCGAGGACGCGAAGGGCCGCCGGCGCTGGGGTCTGTTCGGCCGCAAGAAGGCCGACCAGGAGACTGCGGCCCAGGTCGCGCCCGTCGCGGTCGCACCCGTCGCCTACGAGCCCCCCGCGAGCCAGGCCGCCCCGGTCCGCACCTCGGCCTGGACGGCGGAGGCCCCGGCCGCGCAGCCCGAGCCGCAGTCCTGGATGGCGTCCACCAACCAGTGGTCCTCCCCGGCCCCGGTCCAGACCGGGTTCCCGGAGGCCGCCGCCCCGGCGCCCGTCCTCCCCGCGCCCGTCGCCCCGGCCGCCCCCGAGCACCCCTCGGCCGGCTCCTGGTCGCGGCCGGACTGGAACTCCCGCCCCAACCCCGCTCCGCACTCGACGGTCCCGCAGCCTGCGCTGCCGCCGTCGGTCGCACCGCGGGTCGGCACGCTGGACGACGAGGTGGCCGCGATGCTCGCGCTCCGCTCGGACATCCAGGAGCAGGCGCTCTCCGAGCTTCTCCCAGCTTCTCGGCCTACCGGCCGTCGGCATCGGGTGGCTCCGCCGAGCGACTGACCAAGCGTGTCGCCCAAGCTGTCCCGGCGTCGACGATCGCCGAGGACGAAGGGAAGCCCGTGCAGCGTGACGCGGACCAGCTCCGCTCGCGGCTGTCGAGCTTTCCAGTCCGGGACCAGCCGTGGCCGCCAGGCCTCGGACGACCCCTCCAGCCAGAATGGCGCGAGCTGATGACAGACCCGAACCCCTCAACCGTCGTCCCCGCCCTGGTGACGTCCGACCCCGCAGTCATCGACTGCACCAGCAAGGAGGAAGTGTGACCGCGCTCAGCACCGAGGCAGCCAACTTCGGCTGGCTCCTGGACAACTTCGTCCGGACCGTGCCCGGCACTCGCCACACACTCGTGGTGTCTGCGGACGGTCTTCTCATGGCGATGTCCGAGCAGCTCGACCGCACCAGCGGCGACCAGCTCGCGGCCATCGTCTCCGGGATGTCGAGCCTTACCCGTGGCGCAGCGCGCCAGCTTCGTGCGGGGGAGGTGCGTCAGGCGATCATCGAGATGGACAACTTGTTCCTCTTCCTCATGAGCGTCTCGAACGGCTCCGTCCTCGCCGTGGTCGCCGAGTCGTCCTGCGACGTGGGACTCATCGGCTACGAGATGGCGATGCTCGTCTCCCGCACCGAAGCGACGCTCACCCCGCAGCTCATCTCCGAGATGCGCGGCCAGCTCCCCGTCGACGGCGCCACGCGCGCTCCCGTGGCCTGAGCCGACGGATCCGGCGACGATGAGCGAGCACATCGAGTACGAGGCCAGAACGGTCCGGCCCTACGCCGTGACCGGTGGCCGCGTGCGTTCGGCGCGCTCCGACCTGCCTCTCGAGGCACTGGTCGAGGCGATGCCTGGCGCAGTCGCCAGCCAGGGTCTGCCGCCCGAGAAGCGGGCGATCCTGCAGCACGCAGCGTCGAACTACATCTCGGTCGCCGAGCTGTCGGCCCTGCTCCACCTTCCGCTGGGCGTGATCCGGATCCTCGTGTCCGACCTCGCGGAGCAGCAATACGTGCGCGTGCACACCTCTCAGCCGGTCGAGGTCAACACCGGTGAGTCCCCTGCCCTGTCCCTCAGCGTGCTGGAGAGTGTTCTCAATGGCATTTCCGCCCTCTGACGCCGCTGTGGCCGCTCCGGCGGGCACGGCAGGAAGCGTCGCACCCACAGTCGTCAAGATCGTCGTAGCGGGCGGTTTCGCCGTCGGCAAGACGACGTTCATCGGTTCGATCTCGGACATCGAGCCCCTCAACACCGAGGCCGCGATGACCGAGCACTCGGTCGGCGTCGACGACGCCGGCGGTGTGTCGGACCGCAAGACCACCACGACGGTGGCGATGGACTTCGGTCGCATCGCCCTGCCGGGCTCGCTCTGGCTCTACCTGTTCGGCACCCCTGGCCAGGACCGGTTCCTGTTCATGTGGGACGACCTGGTCCGCGGCGCCATCGGTGCCGTCGTCCTGGTCGACACCGACCGGCTCGACCAGTGCTTCCCGGCCGTCGACTACTTCGAGAGCCGCGGCATCCCGTTCGTCGTCGGCGTGAACTGCTTCGACGGCGTCGCCAAGCACCAGCTCGACGACGTCCGTGACGCCCTGGCGATCCCGGCGCACGTGCCGGTGCTCTACACGGACGCCCGGTCGCGTGCGGCCACGAAGCAGGCCCTGATCTCGCTGGTGCAGCTCGCGATGGAGCGTCTGCGCGGCCGGTGAACCGCTGAGGTTCCACCACGACTGCGGCCGGCCCCTGCAGGGGGGTCGGCCGCGGCCGCTCGGGCATCGATGTTCGGGCGCGGAGTAGGGAATCATGTGACGATGCCGTCCGCCCCCGTCCCCTCGCCCCGCTCCGGTGGTGGCGACGACGAGGCCGGGCTGCTCCCGCAGCCCCGCGAGGCGGCGGACGAGCACGGACGGACGCCCGACGCCGAGACCGCACCCCACCCCGCGACCGCACCCGACGCGGCAGCCGTGCTGGCCGACCCTCGTCCCGCCCTCGACGACGAGCCGGACGCGGGCCCCGTCGTGACCGGCACCCCGCGCCGGGCCCCCGCCGGCGGACGGGCGCCACGAGCCCCCGCCGCGCCCGCGGCCGCCCCCGTCCCGCGCGTCTACGCGGACGGCTCCGCGCTCGTGCAGTTCGTCGCGGGGTCGACGAGCCACGACGAGTGGCTGGCCTGGGCCAAGGACCACGAGGCCGAGCTGCTCACCACGCCGCTCGGCCTGACGGAGCTGCGTCGACTCGCGCTCCCGACGGGTGTGGAGGCCCGTGGTGTCGCCCGCGACGTCGAGGCGCGCGTCACCGTGGTGCGGTTCTCGGACCAGACGCTGCGCGCGGCGACGAAGGTCTCCGGGGTGCTCCCGCCCTTCACCGCGCTGCACATCGGCGCCGCACTGTCGTACCCGGGGGTCGTCGCCGTGGCCACGTACGACACGCAGCTCGCCCGGGTCGCGGCGCTGCACGGCCTCCGGGTGGTCTCACCCGGGATGGCGCCGTTCTGGTGGGAGCAGGACGACTGAGCGCGGCACTTCCCTGACGTGCTCTTTCGCGCCTAGGTTGCCCCTATGGCCGCAGCGCAGGAACCCCAGCATCTCGACTCCACTGCGGTGCGCGTGGCGGCACCGCTCAGCCCGTCGCGACGCCGAGCGGCCGACCACGTCGAGCACCTGACCCGCGACGAGCGCAAGGCCCGGGGCGCGGCGGCGCGCGTGCTGACCCCCCGCAGCTCGCTCGCGCTCGCTGGTGGCGGCGAGCGGCGCCCCCACCCGATCGACCTGCTGGTCAGTCAGGGCACGTCGCGCGTCCCCGAGCTGTCCCGCTGCGGTACGGCCGCATGGCGACCTCAGCGTTCGCGTTCCTGCGCGGTGCGGCACTGATCATGGCTTCGGACCTGGCATCGACCCCGAACAGCGGGCTGACGGTGCAGCTGTGCGGCGACGCACACATGTCGAACTTCGGCCTGTACGGGACCCCCGAGCGTCGGATGCTCTTCGACCTGAACGACTTCGACGAGACGCTGCCCGGTCCGTTCGAGTGGGACGTCAAGCGGCTCCTCGCGTCCATCGAGGTGGCCGCGCGGGGCAACGGGATCCCGCGCAAGGACCGCCGCACGATGATCGTCCGCACGGCGCGTGCGTACCGCGAGGCCATGCGTGGCTTCGCGACGAAGACCGAGCTCGAGGTCTGGTACGCCCGGGTCGACGTCGACGAGTTCATGGGCGAGTACGTCTCGCAGCTCGGCAAGGCACAGGCCAAGCGGACCGAGTCGACGATCGCCAAGGCGCGTACCCGCGACCACCTGCAGTCGGTGAACAAGCTCACGGCGATCATCGACGGTGAACGCCGGCTCGTCTCCGACCCACCGCTGGTCACCACCCTCGAGGAGATGCTCGGCGCGGAGGGGGCGACCGACTTCGCGGAGCGTCTGATCGAGCTCGTGCACGCCTATCGGGTGACGCTGCAGCCGGACCGCCGCCACCTGCTCGAGCAGTACGAGCTCATCGACATGGCGCGCAAGGTCGTCGGCGTGGGCAGCGTCGGGACGCGCGCCTGGATCCTGCTGCTGCGCGGGGTCGACGACAACGACCTGCTGATGCTGCAGGCCAAGGAGGCGCAGGCCTCCGTGCTCGAGCAGTTCCTCGGCCACAGCGAGTACACCCAGGCCGGCCAGCGCGTGGTGGAGGGCCAGCGGCTCATGCAGGCGGCGAGCGACACGATGCTCGGCTGGCAGCGCACGCGCGGGATCGACGGTGTCGAGCGCGACTTCTACATCCGTCAGCTGCGGGACTGGAAGGGTTCCGCGACGATCGAGACGATGGTGCCCGACGGGATGTCCCGCTACGCCGAGCTGTGCGCGTGGACCCTGGCCCGGGCGCACGCCCGTTCCGGTGACCGCGTCGCGATCGCGGCCTACCTGGGCAGCTCGAAGACCGCCGACGAGGCGTTCGCCACCTTCGCCGCCGAGTACGGCGACCGGACCGAGCAGGACCACGCGCTGCTGCTGGATGCCATCGCGACGGGCCGGCTGGAGGCGATCCACGGAGTCTGACGGGCGCCTGTGGGAGACTCGTGCGCGCTGCGACCGCCCCGACGGGCCCCGGTCGCGCGGGAGGGCTGTCTGAGCGGCCGAAAGAGACGGTCTTGAAAACCGTTGGAGCGGGACAACCCCGTTCTCGTGGGTTCGAATCCCACGCCCTCCGCCAACCGGCCTCTCGGCCGGTCGCCGTGCTCGGCCGCGCGAGGGCGACGACCGGACCTCGATCGGCCCGGGCCCTGATCCACCGGGCGCGCCCGACCGTGCCGTGCTGGGATGACACCGTCTCCCACCGGTTGCTCGAAGAGGTAGGCCATGGCGAACGATCTCGTCCCCGTAGGTGTCGACAACTTCGTGCGGGCGGAGTCCGACCGCATGTTCGACTTCGTCCTTCACGACACCGGCGGCACCAACCAGTGGCTGGTCAACCGGACGCCGACGCCCCTGGACCACCAGCCGATCATTCGTCAGAACCGCGACACGCTCTACAGCGCGACGATCGCGGACGTGTCGGCGGGAGCGCCCATCACGGTTCCCGACACCGGGGGGCGGTACGCGTCGGTCATGGTCATCAACCAGGACCACTACGTGCCGCACATCCTCCACGACGCCGGGGTGCACGAGCTCTCCCAGGACGACATCGGCTCGCCGTTCGCGATGGTCGGGGTCCGGATCCTGGTCGATCCGGCCGACCCCGCGGACGTCGCCGAGGTCAACGCCCTCCAGGACCGCTTCACCTTCGAGGCCGGTTCCGCTCGGGCGTTCGTGCACACGTCGTACGACCCGACGTCGTTCGCATCGACCCGTGAGCACCTTCTCGCACTGTCGCGTGGTCTCGGTGACTTTCGGGGCGCCTTCGGGATGCCCGACGAGGTCGATCCCGTCCGGCACCTCCTCGGCGCAGCCGCTGCGTGGGGCGGCTTCCCGGAGCGAGAAGCGATGTACCTCAACGTCGACCCTGGGCTGCCGGTCGGACGGTACAGCTGACGGCGAGGGACGTTCCCGTCGACGCCTTCTGGTCCGTCACCGTCTACAACGCCGAGGGCTTCATGGAGCCGGATCCCCAGGGGATCGTCAGCGTGAACAGCGTGACGGCCGAACCGGGCGCCGACGGCTCGATCACCGTGCGCTTCGGCGACGGCGACGAGCCGAACACCATCCCCACGCCCGAGCACTGGAACTACATGGTGCGGCTCTACCTCCCGCGGGCGGAGGCGATCTCTCGTGAGTGGACCTTCCCCACCATCCGATCGGCACGTTAGGGAGGATCGCGCGCCGGGCCGTCGGCGGTCGGATCTCGCTCGCACGCGGGATGGACAGCAAGGACCGACGGCCCGGCCTACGCTCTCGATGTGCCCCGACGCCACGTCCAGCTGCAACCGGGCCAGACGCTCCCCGACGGCCCCGCCGTCGACGGGCTGGTCCGCCAGGGTCTCGCGGCGCTGCGCCACGAGCTGGACATCCCCGTGGGCTTCCCCGCGGCCGTGACGGCAGAGGCGAGAGCGGCGCGGCCCCACCCGGACGGCGACGACGCCACCGACATCCCCTTCGTCACGATCGACCCCGAAGGGTCGATGGACCTCGACCAGGCGGTGCACATCGAACGTGCGGGCGCGGGGTACCGCGTCCACTACGCCATCGCCGACGTCGCCGCGTGGGTGGTGCCGGGCGGGGCGATCGACGACGAGGCACGGGTGCGGGTGGAGACGTTGTACGCGCCCGACGGGCGGACCCCGCTGCACCCGCCCGAGCTGAGCGAGGGCAGGGCGAGCCTGCTGCCCGGGCAGACGTGCCCCGCGCTGCTGTGGACGATCGACCTGGACGAGCACGGCGCCCCGACGCGCACGCGCGTCCAGCGCAGGCGGGTACAGAGTCGCGCGCAGCTCACGTACAGCGGCGCTCAGCGGTCGATCGACGACGGCACGGCCGGCGAGACGCTGCGGCTGCTGAAGGTGGTCGGGCTCCTGCGCGAGGCGGCGGAGGTCGATCGCGGCGGCATCACGCTGCCCACCCCGGAGCAGGTGGTCGAGCAGCAGCCCGACGGCACCTGGACGCTCGGCAGCCGCGCGACCCTGCCGGTCGAGGAGTGGAACGCGCAGATCTCCCTGCTCACGGGCATGTGCGCGGCACAGCTGATGATCGACGGCCGCATCGGCGTCCTGCGCACGCTCCCGGCGGCGGACCCGCGCGACGTCGAACGCCTCCAGCGGTCCGCGCACGCGCTGGGCGTCGCCTGGCCGGCCCGCGCGACCCCGGGCGACGTGATCCGCCACCTGGACGCGTCGAACCCCGCCCACGCGGCCCTGCTGACCGAGGCGACCAGCCTCCTGCGCGGCGCCGCGTACGTCGCGTTCGACGGCGAGGTCCCCAGCTACACGATGCACGCAGCGATCGCCGCCCCCTACGCCCACGCGACGGCCCCCCTGCGGCGCCTGGTCGACCGGTTCGTCGGCGAGGTCTGCGTGGCGCTGAGCGCGGGGACGCCGGTCCCGGCGTGGGCGCGCGACGCGCTCGAGGAGCTGCCGGGTCTCATGGCGTCGGGCGACAAGCACGCGGGCGAGTACGAGCGCGGTTGCATCGACCTGGTCGAGGCGGCCCTGCTCACGGCGCGCGTCGGGGAGGTCTTCGAGGGTGCGATCGTCGACGTCCGCGCCGACCGCGACGCCGGCGTGGTGCAGCTGCGCGACCCCGCGGTCCGCGGCCGCATCGAGGGCGTCGACCTGCCGCTCGGCACCGACGTCCGCGTCCGGGTCGTCGCGGCCGACGTCGCCACCCGCACCGTCCGGTTCGAGGTGGCTCAGCCTCCTACTCCACGCGGGGCGCCGTGATGTCCGAGCCTCGACGACGTCGCCGACGAGCTTCTACGGCGGCCCGCCCGGTGTCTTCATCGAGCACCGCGATGCCGCGGCCAAGGCCGCTCGGGCCGACGGTGACCGCGGCTGGCCAAGCAGATCACCGAGCTGCGCAAGCCGACGGTGTCCGCCTGGCTGATGAACCTGCTGGTCCGCGACGACCCGGGCTTCGCCGACCAGGTGGTCGCCCTCGGCGAGGGGCTGCGCGACGCCGAGCGCTCGCTGGACGGCCCGGCACTGCGCGAGCTCAGCACCCAGCGGCGGGCGCTCGTCCGCTCGCTGACGGCCCGCGCCCGCAAGCTGGCCGCGCCGGCGGGCCAGCGCATCGGCGACTCGGTCACCCAGGAGCTCGACGCGACCCTCACGGCCGCCCTCGCGGACCCGGAGGTGGCCCGCGAGGTCACGTCGGGACGGCTCACGGTCGCCCGCGAGTACGCCGGCTTCGGCAGCGCCGACTCGAGCGCGACGACCACTCGACCGAGCCGGCCGACCCCGCCGGCACCGAAGCCGAAGTCGGCGAAGCCGGACGCGACGGAGAAGCCGGCCCGCCCGAGGCTCACCCTGGTCAATTCGCCGGTCGACCCGGAGGAGGCCCGGCGGGCCCGGGCGGCCGAACGCCAGCAGCGCCTGCGCGACGAGGCCGACCGGGCGCTCGAGATCGCCGACCAGGCGCTCACCGAGGCCCGGCGCACGCACGACGCCACGCAGGAGGTCCGGGACGAGAGCGCCGCGGTGCTCGACCGGGCGGAGCGTGCCGCGCAGGCGGCCCACGAGGAGGAGGACGAGCTGGTGACGGCCCTCGCCGACGTCCGCCGCAGGCTCGCGGCCGCGGGCAAGGCAGCGACGATCGCCGACAAGGACGTCAGCCAGGCGCAGGCCAACCTGCGGCACGACGAGAAGGAGGCGACGACGACCGAGCGCGCGCTCCAGCGGGCCGAGCGCGCCCGGGACGCGGCCGCGACACGGAGGGACGAGCTGTGAAGGACGACGCCGAGCAGGTCCACGTCGAGTCGCCGCGGCAGTGGCGCGACTGGCTGACGGAGCACCACGCGACCTCGTCGGGAATCTGGCTCGTCACGTGGCGCCCGGCCAGCGGGAAACCGCAGGTCACTTACGAGCAGACCATCGAGGAGGCCCTCTGCTTCGGCTGGATCGACGGTCAGGCCCAGACGCTCGACGCCGACCGCACCGCCCTGTGGCTCACCCGGCGCCGCCCGGGCAGCGGGTGGAGCGTCCTGTCGAAGCAGCGTGTGGCGCGTGTCGAGGCGGACGGTCGCATGACGCCCGTCGGGCGTGCGGTCATCGACGAGGCCAAGGCGGACGGGTCGTGGTCCCGCTACGACGACGCCGACAGCCTGGTCCTCCCGGCCGACCTCGTCGATGCGTTCGCGCTCCGGGACGGTTCCCGGGAGCACTGGGAGTCGTTCAGCGAGGCGGTCCGCCGCGCGATCCTGCGCTGGATCGTCGACGCCAGACGGGACGTCACGCGCGCGGCCCGCGTCGAGGAGACCGCCGACCTGGCCGGCCAAGGAATCCCGGCCCACCAGCAGACTCGTCGGTAGGACGGCTGGCCGCCGACCCCCCGCTTGTGGTCAACTTCCGGGGTGAACTCGACCAACTACGAGAAGCCCGTCCGCAACACCAAGGTGTTGGGCTACATCTCGATCGCCCTGCTCGTCGTCTTCGTCGTCCTCGCGGTCTTCCGGATCTCGGCCGTGTCCGACGGCGAGTCCCATCCCGCGATCCAGTACATCCTCGTGGTGGGCATCGTCTTCTCGCTCATCTTCTTCGCCACGCTCGCGGTGAAGTTCTTGTTCATCGGCGACGACGAGGACTGACGCCACGACCCGTACGCACGAGAGCCGCGCGGCCCGATGAGGGGCCGCGCGGCTCTCGCACTGTGCGGGACGGTCAGACGGCGACGGCGGATTCCGCCGGCAGGTCGTCCTTCTTGGCCGAGATGAGAGTCGCCGCGGCCGCCAGGCCCACGAACATGAGCACCGCACCGCCGAGGTAGGCGACGTGGTAGCCCGCAACCTGGGCGGTCGCGAGCATGTCCTGGGTCGGGGTCCCGCCGTTGGCCAGGTGCGTGAGCTTCGACGCGGTCGCGCTGATCGCGAAGGTGCTCAGCAGCGCCAGGCCGAGCGAGCCACCCACCTGCTGGGACGTGTTGAGCAGTGCGCTCGCGACGCCGGCGTCGTGCTTGCCCACCCCGACGAGCGCGGTGCTCGACGCGGGGATGAACACGGCCGCCATGCCGAGGCTCATGACCGTGATGGCCGGGAGCACGGTGGTGGCGTACGACGAGTCGGGCGTGGTCCGCAGGAGCAGCAGCATGCCGACGATCGCCATCGTGATGCCGACGAGCATCAGCGGGCGCGGGCCGAGCCGCGGGAGCAGCTGCGACACGATCCCGGCACCGATGATGATGCCGATGCTGAACGGCAGGAACGCGAAGCCGGCCCGCAGCGGCGTGTAGCCGAGGATGTTCTGCAGGTAGAGCGTCATGAACAGGAACATCGAGAAGAGCCCGGCGCCGATCATCAGGAAGACGATGTAGGAGCCGCCACGGTTGCGGTTGAGCACGATGCGCATGGGCAGCAGGGGGTTCTTCACGCGGCTCTCGACGATGACGAACGAGACCAGCAGGACCACGGCGATCGCCAGGAGGGTGACGACGGTCGGGTCGCCCCAGCCCACCGTGCCGCTCCCGTCGGCCTTCCGCTTGGAGGCCTCGGTGAACCCGTACACCAGGGTGGCCAGGCCGACGCTCGAGAGCACGGCGCCGGGGATGTCCAGGTGTCGGTCGCCGGGAGCCTTGGACTCCTGGACGAAGCGGATCGCCAGGATGACCGTGATCAGCGCGATCGGCAGGTTGACGTAGAGGCACCAGCGCCAGCCGAGGTACTCGGTGAGGATGCCGCCGACGATCAGGCCGATGGCCGCGCCACCGCCGGAGATCGCGCCGAAGACGCCGAACGCCCGGGCGCGGTCGCGACCCTCGGTGAAGGTCACGGTGATGATGGCCAACGACGCCGGTGCGAGCAGTGCGCCGAACGCGCCCTGCAGGCCGCGGGCGGCGAACAGCAGCGCCTCGGACTGTGCGGCGCCGCCGAGGCCGGAGGCCACCGCGAAGCCGACGAGGCCGATGAGCAGGGCCCGCTTGCGGCCGATGTAGTCGGCGATGCGACCACCGAGCAGCAGCAGCCCGCCGAACGCGAGCGTGTAGGCCGTGATGGCCCAGGAGATGTCCTGCTGGGGGATGCCGAGGTCCTTGGCGGCCGACGGCAGGGCGATGTTCATGATGGCGGAGTCGAGCACGATCATCAGCTGGGCGATCGCGACGACACCGAGGATCAGCCACCGGCGACGGTCGGCTGCGGCGGCGGCGACTGCCGCGTCGTCGAGTGGGGGATCGACCGGTTCGACGGTCGAGAGGGCAGATTCGGACACAGCAGCTTCCGGAGGGAGAGAAGGGTGGCGGCGTCGCCGGAGGAGAGGACCAGAGGACGGTCCGAAGGAGCAGACCCGAGTCTCCTCAGCCGGGCGCCCAGCCAGTGCATCAGCCGATGCTTACGGCGGTCAAGGAGTTTGTCTTCGCTCGGAGCGAATTCTCTCAGGCTCCTCTCAGGGCCTGTCGCAGGTGGTCGCTCGTAGGCCCCCAACCCTGTCGGGTGCCCGAACATTCCGGCTCGGCTGGGCTAAAACACCCGGCTCAGGGCCAGGTCAGAGGCCGCTTTGGAGGACGGGTGCTCGCACCGGTAGCCTGTGCTGGTCCTGGAGACGTCGCATAGCCCGGTCTAGTGCGCGACCCTGCTAAGGTCGTGAAGGCGTAAGCCTTCCGTGGGTTCAAATCCCACCGTCTCCGCCCAGTACGCAGCACCACACGATTCAGGCCCGGTCCCGACGAGGATCGGGCCTTCGTCGTTCAGGCCGCGACGACGGCCGACCGCGCGGCGGTCCGGCGGGCGATCAGCACGTCGCCCACGATCACCGCGGCGAGCACCAGGTTGGACACCCAGTTCAGGGTCAGCGGGGTCACGACGAACCGCAGCGCGAACGCTGCCAGCACCACCGCGCCGCCGAGCAGGTGGGTCACCGACCAGCGCCCGCCCGTGGTTCGTCGGAACAGCGCGTTGCCCACCAGGTACAGGGCGGCCGCACCGCAGACCAGGCCGGCCGTCCAGGCGTCGGTGGGGCCGTCGTGCCCGAGCGGGTCCAGCAGGACGAGCTCGTCGGCCACGGCCGTGAGCACGATGCCCGCGATCAGCAGGTAGGGCACGTAGGTGTAGGAGGTCTGCGCGACCATGCCCGGGTTCGCCTGGGCGGCGAAGAACTCCGTGGCGCGGCGTTCCGACCGGGCGAAGAACAGCAGCCACATGAGCACGGTGCTGACGAACGCCGCGAGGAACGCGAGCACCGTCGTGACCGAGACCTCGACCTCGGAGAACGCCTCGCCGGTGACGATGATCGACTCGCCCAGGCTGATGATCAGGAACAGCGACACCCGTTCGGCCATGTGGGCGCCGCGGACCTCCCAGGTGCTGGGGTCCGTCGGCCCCAGGAACGGCACCCAGAACAGCGAACGCGGCCCGGCGACGTCGATCAGGGCCGCGACGATCCACAGGACCAGCCGCGCATCCCCGTCGACGAGCGCGCCCGCGATCCAGAACCCGCCCGACACAGCGAGCCACACGGCGATCCGCTGGAAGTTGAGGGCGTTCTCCGGCCAGTGCCGACCCATCGCCCACACCGTGAACAGGCAGCGGCCCAGCTGGATCAGCACGAACGGGACGGCGAACAGCAGCGCCTTGTCCCCGAACGCCTCCGGGATCGCCGACGACATCAGCAGGCCCAGGAGCATCAGCACCAGCAGCATGGTGCGGACCGGGACCTTGTCGGGGTCCAGCCAGTTGGTCACCCAGGTGGTGTCGATCCAGAGCCACCAGACGGCCCACGCGAGCACGACGGTCTCCAGCAGCGTCCGTGCGTCGGTGTGGTGGATGAGCATGTGCGACAGCTGGGTCACCGCGAACACGAAGACCAGGTCGAAGAACAGCTCGATGTAGCCGACCCGGCTCGAGTCGTGACCGGCGCCGTGACGCAGCACGTCGGCCCGCATGCCCCACCGGCCGCCGCCGGTCCCCAGCCGTGTGAGGTCCGTCATGCGCGCGATCCTGCCATCCCTGCAGTTTGGGCGTGCGGCCCGCGGCCTGTATCGTCGTCTCCGGTCCCGCGGGACCAGCGCGCCCGTAGCAATGGATAGAGCATCTGACTACGGATCAGAAGGTTGGGGGTTCGAGTCCCTTCGGGCGCACACCCACGAGGCCTGCCGCATCTGCGGCGGGCCTCGTTCGTTTCTCCGGGCATCGACCGACGGGCACATCAGGGTCGATCTGACGTTGTGGACGCGTCGGCGCAGACACGTTCGGCGATTGTGGACCATCCGGACCCCCGCCACTAGGGTCCGACCTGGGCGGCGGCCAGGGCTGTGCGCCTGCCCGACGGGTCCGCGGCACGAGCCCGAGATCCACGGCTCGAGGATCGGATCCGCACGTGGTGAGCACCGAGGTCGTTCCGCCTGAGCCCGACGCGCGGCGGGACAAGCCGCGCCGGGAGCCGCAGGCCATCGACGACCGGTGGCCCGACCGGATCGCCGCCGCGATGTTCCTCGCGCTCGCGGTCGTGCTGGTCTCGGCGGTGATCCCGCCGCTGCGGCACTACTTCATGCGTGTCGACGACATCGTCTCGATCCTCACCATCCCGATCATCCCGAACATCGTGTACGCGGCGCTCCTCGCGTCGATCGGCGTCGCGCTGAACCGGAGGCTGCACTCCGCCTGGTGGCTGCTGGTCATCTGGTGGTTCGTGCTCCCGCAGCTCGGCCGGATCTTCTCGCTGATCGACGGCGGATCCTGGTGGAACGCGGTCGGGTTCGTCCTGGTCAGCGCGGTGCTCGTCCAGCTGTGGCGCTGCCGACGGCAGTTCCGCGCGCGCACTCGTCGGGGCTCGTTCTGGGCCGCGCTCGGGTTCTTCCTCGTCGGCGGGACCGTGATCCTGTTCGTCGGCACGTGGCTGGTCACCCGGTTCGGGCAGACCGACGGCGCGGGCTCGTCGGTCTTCTTCGTCTGGGACAGCATGCTGGGCGACCTCGGCAAGATCGACCAGGCCAGCAACGCGACCGCACCGTTCTGGGTCCGCGCCGTGATCAACCTGATCGGTGCTGGGGTCGTCCTCGGCTCCGCGTACCTGCTGTTCCGGACGCCGCGCTACACGCACACGCTCGATGCCGCCGACGAGGCCCGCGTGCGCACGCTGCTGCGCGACTTCGGCGGCGAGGACTCGCTCGGCTACTTCGCGACCCGTCGCGACAAGGCCGTGGTCTGGGACTCCGGGGACGCGCCCACCGCTCGCGCGGGGATCTCCTACCGCGTCGTCGGCTCGGTCAGCCTAGCCAGCGGCAACCCCGTGGGCGACCCGCTGCGCTGGCCCGAGGCCATCGAGGCGTGGCGGCGCCAGGCGCGGACCAACGGCTGGTCCCTGGCAGTCATGGGGGCGGGCAGCCGCGGTGCTGTCGCCTACACCGAGGCCGGTCTGAAGGCCTGGGAGATCGGCGACGAGGCCATCCTCGACCTGCGGGCCTTCTCGTTGAGCGGGCCCGGGATGAAGGCCGTGCGCCAGTCGGTCGCACGCCTGCAGCGGCGCGGCTACACCACGAGGGTCGAGCGGCACTCGGCCATCGACCGGGAGCACTTCGCCACCCTCGACGCCGCGGCGGCCCGGTGGCGCGGCGACGGCGGCGACGAGAGAGGCTTCTCGATGGCGCTCGGCCGCCTCGGCGACGACCTGGACGACGACTGCGTGCTGATCGAGACGCACGACGAGGAGGGCCGGCTGCGCGGGTTCCTCAGCTTCGTCCCGTGGGGCCGCAACGGGCTGTCGCTCGACCTGATGCGTCGCGACCCCACGGCCGACAACGGTCTGGTCGAGCTCATGGTGGCCTCCCTGGCGGAACGCGCGAACGCGTTCGGCGCCGGTCGCCTGTCGCTGAACTTCGCGATGTTCCGGGAGGCGTTCGAGCGGGGCGCCGAGGTGGGTGCGGGGCCGATCGCGCGTCTGTGGCGTTCGTCGCTGGTGCTGGCCAGCCGCAACTGGCAGCTCGAGTCGCTGTACCGCTCGAACGCCAAGTATCAGCCGGAGTGGCAGCCGCGATTCATCTGCTTCGAGTACACCTCGGACCTGCCGCGGATCGGCACGGCCGCCGGCAGCGCCGAAGGCTTCCTCACCCGGCCGAGCCTCGGGCTGCTCAACCGGCGCGGCAAGGGCGCCGGGTCGGGGGACCTGGAGCGGGCGGCGCTCGACTACGCGGCGCAGGTCGAGGCGCAGATCCCGGAGGCGCTCGACCCGGTCGAGCTTCGCGCTCGCAGCCGAGCACCTCCCCGAGCAGCAGCGCGTCCGCCGCGACAAGGCCGACCGGATGCGCGCCCGCGGCATCGACCCGTACCCGGTCACGTATCCGCGCACCCACACGCTCGCGGCGGTCGTCGCCGCGCACCCGGACCTGCCCCCGGACACCCGGACCGGCGAGACGGTCTCCGTCACCGCGCGGGTGATCCGCAAGCGCGACGGCGGTCGGCTCGGTTTCGGCACGCTTCGCGACGGCAGCGGTGACCTGCAGGTGATGGTCGACGCCCACGACGTGAGCGAGCAGGATCTCGAGCTGTGGCGGCACGACGTCGACCTCGGCGACCACATCGGGGTCACGGGCGAGGTGATCACCACCCGGCGCGGTGAGCTGTCGGTGCGGGCGACGTCCCTGGCCATGACCAGCAAGGCGCTGCGCCCGCTGCCGGACAAGCACCACGGACTGACCGACCCCGAGGCCCGAATCCGCGCCCGGTACGTGGACCTGATCGTCCGACCGGCAGCACGCGACATCGCCTACACGCGCGCGACGGTCGTGCGCAGCGTGCGCGACTCGCTGCACGCCCGCGGGTTCACCGAGGTCGAGACGCCGATCCTGCAGGTCATCCACGGCGGCGCGAACGCCCGCCCGTTCGAGACGCACATCAACGCGTACGACATGGACCTGTACCTGCGCATCGCCACCGAGCTGCACCTCAAGCGGCTGCTCGTCGGCGGTATGGAGAAGGTGTTCGAGATCGGACGCCAGTTCCGCAACGAGGGCGTCGACTTCAAGCACAACCCCGAGTTCACGTCGCTCGAGCTCTACGAGACGTACGGCGACTACAACACGATGCGGGTGCTCACGCAGGCTCATCCAGGAGGCCGCAGTCGCGGTGTACGGATCGCCGATAGCCCGACGTACGGATGCCGACGGCCGGGTGGAGGAGTTCGACCTGTCGGGCCAGTGGCCGGTCAAGACGATCTGCCAGGCCGTCTCGGAGAAGCTGGGCGACGAGGTCACTGCGGACACGCCGCGTGAGGTCCTCCTGCGCCACGCCGACGCCATCGGGCTCGAGCTCGACCAGGACGCGTCGTGGGCGGTCGCCCTCGAGGAGATCTACGGCGAGCTGTGCGAGAAGACCACCTCGACGCCCGTGTTCTACACCGACTTCCCCAAGGAGAACTCGCCGCTGACCCGCCAGCACCGCGTCGACCCGCGGCTGGCGGAGAAGTGGGACCTGGTGATCTTCGCCTCGGAGCAGGGCACCGCCTACTCCGAGCTGATCGACCCCATGGACCAGCGCCGCCGGCTGGTCGAGCAGTCGCTGCTGGCCGCGGCGGGCGACGCCGAGGCCATGGCGGTGGACGAGGACTTCCTCACCGCGCTCGAGTACGGCATGCCGCCGACCGGCGGCATGGGGATGGGGATCGACCGACTCGTGATGAACCTGACGGGTCTGAGCATCCGCGACACCATCCTGTTTCCCCTGGTTCGCCCGAGCTCCCTGACCTGCAGGTTCACCCGGCCCGATCGTCGCGTCGCCCCCCGATCCGTTCACGGACACCCCGTCGGGTGCGGAAGCGGCCAGGATGCGCCCAAGGTCTGAGATATTGAACCCGTGCCCTCCATCCGCGTCTTCCTCCTCGACGACCACGAGGTCGTCCGCCAGGGTCTGCTGCGCCTGATCGACGCCGACCCGGACATGACCGTCGTCGGCGAAGCGTCGTCCGTGGCCGAGGCACTGGTGCGCGCGCCGGTGGCCAAGGCAGACGTGGCGCTCCTGGACGTCCGGCTGCCCGACGGCAGCGGCGTCGAGGTGTGCCGCGAGAGCGTGTCGTCGCAGGAGGGCCTGCGCTGCCTGATGCTCACGTCCTACGAGGACGACGAGGCGCTGCTGGCAGCGATCACCGCCGGTGCCTCCGGGTACGTGCTCAAAGAGATCCGCGGGCCGCAGCTGCTCGACTCGATCCGGGCGGTCGCCGCGGGGCGTTCGCTCATCGACCCGGCCACCCGGGCACGGGTGCTCGAGCGCGTCCGGGAGTCGCAGAGCCACGACGCCCGCCTCGACCTGCTCACGCCGCAGGAGAGCGCCGTGCTGGACCTCATCGGCGAGGGCTTGACCAACCGCGAGATCGCGGGGCGCATGTTCCTGGCGGAGAAGACGGTGAAGAACTACATCTCGAGCCTGCTGGCCAAGCTCGGGGTCCGGGGCCGGACCCAGGCGGCGCTGTTCATCGCCGAACAGCACCGAGCAACAGACCACTGAGGCTCACGCCCCACGTGTAGGCGCGCTCCAGCTCGCCCTCGCGCAGGGGCCCCTTCAGCCCGGTCACCCAGAAGCTCTCCGCCTCGGCCGTGAGCTTCGAAGCCGCCCCGGTTGAGCAGCCGCCATGCGCCGACGGCGGCGGATCCCGGCACGTGCGGGCTGTGCAGGCGCGTGTCGAACGTGGCCGACCAGACCGGCCGCCCCGGAGGCTCCAGCAGGTGCAGCCACTCGCGCACGCCCGTGGTCGGTGCCGACGACGGCAGGCCGGCCTCGGCGCGGGCGTTGGAGCGCGTCGACGGGCGGCTCATGCCGAACGCCTGCGTCGGGCCACCCACCACGAGGAGCTCGACCGTGGGGGGCAACCTCGTCGGTGCCACGTCGACGCGTCGGATCGCAGCACTCTCGACGTGGTCGGCCAGACCGTGCCAGACGGCCTCGGCCACCAGTCCCGTATTTCCGAACGACGACTCGTACACGACCAGTGCGCGCATCGTCCCCACCTCCTTGTGTCACCCCCAGTGTTCGACGGGCTCGCCGGGTCCCCACAGGGCCGAACGGCCCTGACTGCCTATGCTCCGACCATGGATCACGACGACCGCCTCGAAGGCCTGATGGCGGCCGTCGTCTCGCTCTCGTCCACGCTGGACACGGCCATCGTGCTGGAGCGCCTGGTCGAGGCGGCGTGCAGCCTGACCGGCGCCCGGTACGGCGCGCTCGGCGTGCTGGGGGAGCACGGCGGACTCGTCGAGTTCGTGCACCGCGGGATCGACGACGACACCGCCGCGAGGATCGGCCCGCTGCCTACTGGTCGGGGCGTCCTCGGACACCTCATCGTGAGCCCGCACCCGATCCGGCTGCACGAGATCGCGGACCACCAGGACTCGGTCGGCTTCCCGGCGCACCACCCGCCCATGCACACGTTCCTCGGGGTGCCGGTCTCCGCGCGGGGCGAGGTCTTCGGCAACCTCTACCTGACCGAGAAGCACACCCCCGACGACGAACCCCGTGACTTCACGGCACGCGACGAGCAGGTCGCGGTCGCCCTGGCCGCCGCGGCCGGCATCACGGTCGGGCACGCCCGCGCGTACCGGCGTTCCCGCGAGCACGAGCTCTGGCTCGAGGCTGCCGCCGCGTGCAGCGAGGCGCTGACGGGCGGCATCCCGAGGGAGGACGCGCTCGCGGTGGTCCGGGCACGGGTCGCCGCCGTGGCCGAGGCGAGCGTCGTCCTGCTGCACGACGCGCTGCCGCCCGGCCTGGAGGACGACCTGGGCGGCCACGCCCCGGTCCTGAGCCGGCTGCCGGACGGCACCGACCTCGGGCTGCCGGGCCCCGTCTGGGTGCTCGCCGTGCCGCTGCGCAGCGGAGAGCGCTGGGTGGCCGGGCTCACCGCGTGCTGGCCCGGACCGGAGGGCGACGCGGGCCCGCAGGTGGACCTGCCGACCGTCGCCGGTTTCGCCGAACAGCTGGCGCTCGCCCTCGACGTGGCCGAGGCGCAGGCAGACCGCGCACGGCTGGCGGTGCTGGAGGAGCGTGAGCGGATCGCCCGCGACCTGCACGACATGGTGATACAGCGCCTGTTCGCCATCGGTCTCGACGTGCAGGGCGCCGCCCAGGACGCGGTCCGGCCCGACGTCACCCGGCGGCTCGAGGGTGCGGTGGACGACCTCGACGAGACGATCAAGGACGTCCGCACGACGATCTTCCGGCTGGGCGCCCGGGGCGCCGGGACGACCGGGCTGCGGCCCTCGATCGACGCCGAGGTGGTCCGCTCGCGTCAGGCGCTGGGCTTCCTGCCGCGGTTGCGGATCGAGGGGGTCACGGCGACGGTGGCCGACGAGGTCAGCGACGACGCTGTCGCGGTCGTGCGCGAGGCCCTGGCCAACGTCGCGCGGCACGCACGCGCCCGGGAGGTCGTCGTGCGGGTGTTCGTGGGTGCGGACCTGCTGGTCGAGGTGCAGGACGACGGCGTCGGGATCCCCACGGACGTCGCCCGGCGCAGCGGTCTGGCCAACCTCGCGGCGCGGGCACGCGGACGCGGCGGCGCGATGACGGTGCAGCCGGTCGACGACGGTGGCACCCTGCTGGCCTGGAGCGTCCCGCTGCACCTCGCGTGAGACACCTGCCCTGAGGGCGTCCGGCTCAGCCCTGCCCGTGCACGACCAGCACCGGGCAGGACGCGGAGCGGAGCACCTCCGTGCTCACCGACCCCAGCAGCATGCCCCGGAAGCTGCCGAGCCCCCGCGTGCCCACCACCAGCAACGCGGCACCGCGCCCGAGCCCGACCAGCGCGTTCGCGGGATCGTCGTCGACGAGGGTCAGCCGCACCTCCAGTCCGGGGTTCTCCTCGGCGAGCGAGTGCCGCACGCTGGCCGCGGCCTGGTGCGTCCGGTCGGGTTGCGCACTCGGCGACATGGCGTGCCCGACGACCAGGGCGCGACCGCGCATCCAGGCCTCCCGGGCGGCAACGCGCGCGGCCTCCAGCGAGGCCGGCGAACCATCGACCCCCACCACGATGGGTGCCTGCGGCGACGTGGGGCTGTCGGGGTGGTGACGCACCACGGCCACCGGGCAGCGGGCGTGGGCGGCCAGGTGCCCGCCGAGCACGCCCGTGCGCCCCCGGCCGTTCGGCTGACCGGCTCCGACCACCACCAGCTGGGCGTCGGTGCTCAGCTCCCGCAGCTCGGGGACCGTCGACCCGTGGCGCACGTCGGTGGAGATGTCCAGGCCCGGGTGCCGCGCCGCCTCCCGGTTGCGCAGCCGGGCCAGGTGGGCCTTGGCCGCCAGCTCGGCGTCCAGGGTGTCGATGACCGGGTAGGTGCCCCAGAAGGTCGACGTCCACGGGTTGTCGACCACCTGCGTCAGCACCACCGGGGCCCGACGGCGCACCGCCTCCGCGACGCCCCACGCGAGCGTGCCCGCGCTGTGCACCGCGCCGTCGACAGCAATCACGACCGGTCCGTCGGTACGCATGGGAGCCTCCTTGGTCCGCTCCGCCCACCCTGGTCCCCTGCGCCCTCCTGCGTCCCGGGACCTAGGTCCCGGATCGGGCGCTCGCCACCCCGAGATGGCGGGACGTTCGGCCCTGTGGGGCGGCTCGGCGCCCGGAGGAGCGTGTGAAGCACAGAGCACAACCTCACCCCGGGTCCTTCACAAGACCCCCGCACCAAGGAGCAGACCATGGCCGCCACCCACCCCGAGATCACGACGTCGGTCCATCCGGCAACGCTGGTCGAAGACGACCTCGTCACGTCGTCGACAGGCCGGAAGGTCCTCGCAGCAGCACGGGTCACCACGGGGTTCATCTTCCTGTGGGCGTTCCTGGACAAGTGCTTCGGCCTGCACTACAGCACGGGAGCCGCGACTGCCGACGGCAGCCCCGTGTCCCTGTCGTGGCTCAACGGTGGCAAGCCGAGCCAGGGCTTTCTGCTCTTCGGGACCCAGGGCCCGTTCAAGGACTTCTTCGGCAACATCGCCGGTCCGGTGACCGACTGGCTGTTCATGCTCGGGATGCTCGGTATCGGCGTCGCCGTGATGCTCGGCATCGGCCTGCGCGTCTCGGCCGTGGCCGGCTCGATCATGATGGGCATGATGTGGCTCGCTGAGTGGCCGCCGACGCAGGGTTCGACCAACCCGCTGATCGACTACCACGTGATCTACGCGCTGGTCCTGATCCTGTGCGCAGTGCTGCTGGCCGGAGACACCTGGGGCCTTGGCGGCCGGTGGGCAAGCTTCCCGATCGTGCGGCGCATGAGCTGGCTGCGCTGATCGGTCCGAGAAGAAGGGCGCGACACCGTCCCCAGGTGTCGCGCCCTTCGTCGTTCGTCGTCAGGCCGTGGCCTTGCGCTCCTCCGCGCCCTTCTTGAGGATCACCAGCGGCAGCAGCAGCGTGCCGAGCATCGTGATGATCCAGACGAGGATCGTGCCGATGAACCACGTCGACGTGCCGGTGATGGACAGGCCGTCGCTGACGAGGTTCGCGACGACCAGCGCGACGAAGGTCGAGATGAGGCCCACAGCACCGGTCAGGGCGCTCGCGTTCCTGGTGGTCGTCTTGAAGAAGAACGGCGACAGGATGCTCTGAAGCACCGCGAAGATGACGACGGCGACGAAGAACCCGCCGGAGTGGATCACGAAGTCGTCGAGGATCAGGGACGTGATCCACAGGCCGAGCGCGGCCGAACCGAGGAAGATCAGGGCGCGAAGCAGGAAGCGGATCATGGCCGGTGCATCTCCTCGGGACGGCGAGGCGCGGCCGTCGTCGACGGCTTGTCGCCTCTGCCCACACCCTAGGTACTCGCGGGTGGCCGCGGGTATCCCCGCAAAAAGTGTTGTGACCTGTTCGATTGTTACGAGTGATCGCTGCGCGGTGTCCAGTTCACCGAGTGCCGCTAGCGTGGCCCGGGTGACGGAAACAACGATCCCCATCGCAACCCGTGAGCACACCGTCGAGGGCTTCGTCCGGGAGTTCTTGAGGGAGGCGAACTTCGGGCAGGGCACGGACCTCACCAAGGCGTCGGTCAACGACAAGTACCTCGCCATGGCCCGCACCGTCCGGCACTACCTCATGGTGCGCTGGCTGGCCACGCTGCGACGGCAGTACCAGATCCAGGCCAAGTCGGTCGCGTACCTGTCCGCCGAGTTCCTGCTCGGTAGGCAGCTGGACAACGCGCTGCTGGCCTCGGACCTGGAGGGGATCGTCGAGGAGGGCCTGGCCTCCCTCGGCATCGACCTCGCGGAGCTGCGCGACGCCGAGGTGGAGCCGGGTCTGGGCAACGGCGGCCTCGGCCGCCTCGCCGCGTGCTTCATCGACTCCCTCGCGACGATGAACGTCCCGTGCATCGGGTACGGCATCCGTTACGAGTACGGCATCTTCCGGCAGACGTTCGTCGACGGCTGGCAGGTGGAGAAGCCCGACGACTGGCTGGCCCTCGGCTCGCCGTGGGAGTTCCCGCACCCGGAGTCGGCGGTCACCGTCGACTTCGGCGGGCACACCGAGACGTACGACGACGCCGGCGTGACTCGCTCGCGGTGGGTGTCTGGGTGGAGCGTGCTGGGCATCCCGTACAACTACATGGTCCCCGGGTTCGAGAACGGCCGTGTCAACACGCTGCGCCTCTGGTCCGCGCAGGCGACCCGCGCGTTCGACCTCGAGATCTTCAACGCGGGCGACTACGCGCAGGCGGTGCGCGCGCAGACCTTCGCGGAGAACATCACCAAGGTGCTGTACCCCGAGGACTCGACGCCGCAGGGCAAGGAGCTGCGGCTGCAGCAGCAGTACTTCTTCGTCGCCTGCTCGATCCGCAACTTCCTGGAGGAGGTCCTGACACCGGACTTCGACCTGCGCAAGCTGCCGGACCGGATCATCTTCCAGCTCAACGACACGCATCCCGTGATCGCGATCCCCAGCTCATGCGGATCCTCGTCGACGAGAAGAAGTGGGAGTGGGACGAGGCCTGGGCCGTCACGCAGAAGTGCTTCGCGTACACCTGTCACACGCTCCTGCCCGAGGCGCTGGAGGTCTGGTCCACCGACCTGCTGGGCAAGCTCCGCCCCGCCACCTCGAGATCATCTACAAGATCAACGAGGAGTTCATGGCGGGCTGCGCGTCGCCTACCCGGACGACGAGCTGCGCGTGCGCCGCATGTCGATCATCGCGGAGTACCCCGAGCGTGCGGTCCGGATGGCCTACCTCGCGACGGTGGCCGGTTCCAAGGTCAACGGCGTCGCCGCCCTGCACTCGCAGCTGCTGCGCGACAAGGTGCTGCACGACTTCTCGGACCACTACCCGGACAAGTTCACCAACGTCACCAACGGCGTCACACCCCGCCGATTCGTCCGGCTGGCCAACCCCGGCCTGTCCGGGCTGATCACGTCGGCGATCGGCGAGGGCTGGGTGACGGACCTGGAGCGGTTGCGCGAGCTCGAGCCCCTGGCCGAGGATGCCGACTTCCGGGCCGCGTTCCGGCAGGTCAAGCGCGCCAACAAGCTCCCGGCTCGTGGACGTGCTCGCGGACCGCGACGGCATCACGGTCGACCCCGACACGATGCTCGACGTCATGGTCAAGCGGCTGCACGAGTACAAGCGCCAGACGCTCAAGCTCCTGCACATCGTCACGCTGTACGACCAGGTGCGGTCCGGGCACATCTCGATCGAGGACGTCACGCCTCGCACGTTCGCCTTCGGAGCCAAGGCCGCCCCCGGATACCGGATGGCCAAGCAGACGATCGGGCTGATCAACGCCGTCGGGCGGACCATCAACTCCGACCCAGAAGCTGAAGGGTCGCCTGAGCATCGCGTTCCCGGCCAACTACAACGTCACGCTGGCCGAGAAGCTGATCCCCGCCGCCGACCTGTCCGAGCAGATCTCGCTCGCCGGCAAGGAGGCGTCGGGAACGGGCAACATGAAGTTCGCGCTCAACGGTGCCTTGACGATCGGCACGGACGACGGGGCGAACGTCGAGATCCGTGAGCTCGTCGGCGACGACAACTTCTTCCTCTTCGGGCTGCTCGAGCCCGAGGTCGCGGAGATCGTCGACCGCGGGTACCACCCGACCTCGTACTACGAGTCGAACCGCCCGCTGCGGCACGCGCTCGACCTGATCGCGTCCGGACACTTCTCGGACGGTGACCGCACGGTCTTCGAGCCGATCGTCTCGAACCTGCTGAACGAGGACCGGTTCCTGGTGCTCGCCGACTACCAGGCGTACATCGACGCACAGGCCCGCGTCGACGTCGCGTACGCCGACACCGAGGGCTGGACGCGGTCGGCCGTGCTCAACGTCGCGCGGTCCGGGTTCTTCTCCTCCGACCGCAGCATGCGCGACTACATCGACCGCATCTGGCACACGGAGCCGGTGGCTCCGACCAGCTGAGGTCGCGGGGTCCGACGAGGTCGCAGCGCACCTCGTCGGGACTCCGCGACGTCCCGGGGTGGTGCTGCGCCTACCCTTGCCCTTGTGACACCGCCCAAGAAGTCCCAGGAGATGAAGGCGTCGACCGCCGCCGCCAAGCTCGACGTGTACCTGCCGGCGACGCCGCCGGAGTTCCAGGAAGGGACCGTCACGCGCGACGAGCTGACCGAGCTGCAGCGCAACCCGCCGCAGTGGCTGGTCGACCTCCGTCGCGACGGTCCGCACCCGCGGTCCGTCGTCGCCGGCCGGTTGCGCATCTCGATCTCCGGGCTCGCCCGCGGCGGCATCAGCGACCCGCTCACGACCGCCGAGATCGACGCCCTGCAGGCCGACCCGCCGTCGTGGCTGGTCCGCGAGCGGGAGATCGCCGCCGAGGTTCGTCGCGAGGAGCGTCGCCAGGAGTCCCGCGAGGCCGACCGTCGCGCCGCAGCGGCGTCGGCAGCGGCCGCGGACAAGTCCAAGTCCTGACGCCGGGACCCGTCCGCGCGGTCGACCCTTGCCATGGTGCGGCTCGGCCGGTCTGATGAACGTCAGCGGGGGCGGCGCGGCTTCGGTGGTGGCTTGCCCTTGGTCGCTGCGCGCGGTTTCGACGACGAGCGCGGCGGGTGCGGCCGCTTGGCCTTCGGCGTCGGTTCCGCCGGTGGGGCGCCGCGGCCCCGGCTCGAGGACGCGGTGCGTCCGCGGACGATCCCGATGAACTCCTCGGTCAGGTCGTCGTAGCGGTCGGTCACCCAGGCGAGGCCGACCGCGGAGCCAGGGGCGTCGCGGACGGTGCGCACCGTCAGGCCGCGACGCTGGTGCAGCCGACCGATCGACTGCGGCACCACCAGCACGCCGACGCCCGCGGCGACCAGGTCGACCGCGTCCGCGGTCGTCTCGACCACGCCACCGGCGAACCGCTCACCCGGCGGGTCGGCCCAGACGAGCGTGTCGTCGAGGGGGACGATCAGGGTCTCGTCGGCCAGGTCGGCGGCGTCGATCTCGTCGTCGGCGGCCGTGACGAGGTGGTCCTTGGGCACGACGACGACCGTGGCCTCCGTGTAGAGCGGGATGACGGACAGCTCGTCGCCGGCGACGGGCAGGCGGGCGAGCGCCACGTCGGCGGACCCGGCCCGCAGGTGCGCGAGCGCTTCCGCCGGTGAGCTGTGCACCAGCTCGACGGGCACGTCGGCCAGCCGCTCCTGCCAGACGCGCAGCCAGCGGTCGGGGTTCACACCGGGCACCAGGGCGATCCGGAAGACGGTGCGTGGGTTCGTGGCGGCCGTCATCGGACCCGCCGGAACACCAGGTCGCGGACCTCGTGCCCGAGGTCGAGGCCGCGCTGCTCGAACTTGGTGACGGGTCGGTGCGCGGGGCGGTCGACGAACGCGTCGGCCGTGTTCGCCAGGAACGGGTCCGCCGACAGGGCCTGCAGCATCGCGTCCGCGTAGTCGACCCAGTCGGTCGCGCAGTGCAGCACCCCGCCCACCGCGAGCCGCGAGCGCAGCAGCGCCACGTGCGACGGCTGGACGAGCCGCCGCTTGTGGTGGCGGGCCTTCGGCCACGGGTCGGGGAAGAAGACGTGGATCGCGTCGAGGGCGTCGGTGGGGATGGACCGCCGGACCAGGTCGAGCGCGTCCCCGTGGCCGACCCGGACGTTGGTGAGCCCCGCCCGGTTCACGAGCCCGAGCAGCGACGCGACGCCCGGCAGGTGCGCCTCGACGGCGATGTAGTCACGGGACGGGTCCGCGGCGGCCATCGCTGCCGTCGTCTCGCCCATTCCGGAGCCGATCTCCAGGACCAGGGGAGCCGTCCGGCCGAACATCGCAGCGGCGTCGAAGGCCTCGTCCTCGTGCACCGAGAACCCGAGCACCGGGAAGAGCGTGCGCAGGTCCTCCTCGCGCTCCGGGCCCAGCGCGGACCGGCGCGGGTGGTAGGTGCGCAGCGGCTCGTGCGGACGCGCGGCTTCGAGGCGGAACGCGTCGGACGGGAGGCTCACGCACCGAGCCTAGGCGTCGAGGCGGGGGCCCATCACCGCGAAGACCTCGCCGAACGGTCCGGCCGCGATGGCCATCCGACCGAAGGGCGTGTCGGTGGGCGGGCTGACCACCGTCCCGCCGAGGCTCGCGATCGAGGCGGCCGCCTCGTCGGTCGACGAGACCGCGAAGTAGAGGGTCCAGGCGGGCGGTGCTGTGTCCCCGGCGGCAGGACCGTACTGACCGACCCCGGCGAGCGGCCCGGCGCCCAACGAGAGTGCCGAGTAGGTGAACCCCGGCGCGCTCAGGTCGTCGACGGAGTAGCCGAAGACCTCCCGGTAGAACGCCAGCGCGCGGGGCTGGTCGTGGACCATCACCTCGCTCCAGGTCACCGACCCCGGCTCCTCCTCGACGTCCCAGCCGGTGTGGGTGCCGGACTGCCAGAGGCCGAAGACGGCATCGGTCGGGTCGGCGTACAGGCCCATGGTGCCGAAGCCGAGGATCGCCATCGGCGCCAGCACCACGCGGCCGCCGCCCTCCAGCACCGTCGACGCCGTGGCCAGGAGGTCGTCCGTCGCCAGGTACAGGCACCACGCGGGCGGCTGCGCTGTGGCGGGACCCATCGGCTCCGTCAGCCCGACGACGCGTCTGCCGTCGAGGAACGCCTGCGTGTACCCGCCGGTCTCGGGCCCGCCCACCTCGAAGGTCCAGCCGAAGAGTGGTCCGTAGAAGTCCTGAGCGACCGCCAGCGAGGGGACGGTGATGTCGGCCCAGGCAGGGGAGCCGGCCGGCCAGGCGTCACGGTGGGTGGTCATGCATCCACCCAACACCCCAGGGTCGGCCGGTGCCAGCGCGCGTTCCTGTCGGCATCGGCGCAGGCCGGTCGGCAGACAGGTCCGCGCGCGGTGTGCTACCCAGGGGGCATGTCCTCGAGCGAACCGCCGGCGTCCGCGGACGACGACGGCCCGCAGGACGAGAGCGTGATGACCGTCGTCGTGGCGTTCGTGGCCAACATCCTGATCGCGGTCGCCAAGTCCGTCGCGGCGGCGATCACCGGCTCGGCGTCGATGCTCGCGGAGGCTGCCCACTCATGGGCCGACACCGGCAACGAGGTGTTCCTGCTGATCGCGCAGCGGAGGGCCGCCAAGCCGGCGGACCCGACGCATCCGCTGGGCCACGGTCGCGAGGTGTACGTCTGGTCGCTGTTCGCGGCGATCGGGCTGTTCGCGGTGGGCGCCGGCGTCTCGATCACGCACGGCATCTCCGAACTCGCCAACCCGGAGCCCGCCACCGACTTCGGCATCGCCTACGCGGTCCTCGGCGTCAGCGCACTGCTCGAGGGGGCGTCGTTCTTCCAGGCGTCGCGGCAGGCGAGACGCGCGGCCGCGGACCGGAACCGTGACCTGTTCGAGCACGTCCTGGCCACCAGCGACCCGACCGTGCGGGCGGTGTTCTTCGAGGACGGTGCGGCGCTGGTCGGCCTCGCGATCGCGTTCGCGGGGATCGGGCTGCACCAGGTGACCGGCTCGGCCACCCCGGACGCGATCGGGTCGATCCTGGTCGGCGTCCTGCTCGGCGTCGTGGCGATCGTGCTCATCGACCGCAACCGTCGCTTCCTCGTCGGCCAGAGCGCCGACTCGGCTTCCAGGACGCGGCGCTGCGCGACATCCTGCGGCTCACCGAGGTCGCCCGCGTCACCGAGCTGCGCCTGGAGTACGTCGGCGCGGGGCTGCTCTTCGTGACCGGAGCCGTCGATCTCGTCGGCAACCCGGCCGAGGACGAGGCGTCGCACGTGCTCGCCTCGGTGGAGCGCCGGATCTCGGCGAACCCTCACATCGTCGGTGCCCTGCTGTCGCTCTCCGAACCCGAGGACGCCGCCCTGGTCCCCAGGGGCCGGTCGTGACCAGGGCGGGCAGGATCACCAACCAGGACGTCGTCCACGCGCCCGACCATGACGATCGAGGAGCAGATCTGTGACCACGCTCGACGAGGCCCCCTTCCGCGTTCCGGTCTCCGGCCTGATCAAGCTGGCGATCCCCGCCGCGGTGATGGGGATCTTCTGCTCGCTGTCCCTCCTGGGGATCAGCGCGGTCGCCGACCACCTGTCGAGCTGGATGTGGGACGACCTGTCGGACTTCTTCGGCTTCGAGGCGTACTCGACGGCGTGGATCATCGTCATGCTCACGGTCACGGGCCTGCTGGTCGGGCTCGTCGTGCGGTACGCGCCCGGGCACGCCGGGCCGGACCCCGCGACGATCCAGCTCGTCGCCGAGCCGCTCAAGCCGATCGTCCTGCCCGGGCTTGCCGTCGCCCTGGTCCTCATGCTCGCCGGTGGTGTCAGCCTCGGCCCGGAGAACCCGATCATCGGCATCAACGTCGGGATCATCGTCTGGGTCGGGCTGAAGCTCTTCCCCCGTGTCAACGCACCGGTCTGGCTCGCCATCGCGGTCGCCGGGACGATCGGGGCGATGTTCGGCACCCCCGTCGCGGCGGCCCTGCTGCTGTCCGAGCTCGACGCCGGTGACCGGCGCATCCCGCTGTGGGACCGGCTGTTCCCGCCGCTCGTCGCGGCCACGACCGGTGCCTTGACGACGATTCAGCTGACCACCGACTTCAGCCTGTCCGTCGACGTGGGCACCTACGTCGACGGCGGGCTCAAGGACCTCGGTCTGGGCATCCTGATCTCGCTCGGCGCGGCCCTGGTCGGTCTGGTCGCGGTCTACCTGTTCGTGCCCTTCCACACCGCGTTCCAGAAGCTGAAGCACCCGGTGCTCATGCTGACCGTCGGCGGTCTCCTGCTCGGCGTGCTGGGTGCCATCGGCGGCGAGGTGACGTTGTTCAAGGGCCTCAAGCAGATGCAGGAGCTGCCCGGGCTCGCGGCGACGACGACCGCGGCCGGCTTCCTCGTGTTCGCCGTGATCAAGCTGTTCGCGCTGCTGGTGGCCGGCACGTCCGGCTTCCGCGGCGGTCGCATCTTCCCGACGCTGTTCATCGGCGTCGCGCTCGGGTTCGCCGTGCACCAGGCGTGGCCCAGCGTCTCGTTGCCGCTGGCCGTCGGCTGCGCGAGCGCCGGCATCGTCGTGGCCGCCACGCGCAACGGGTGGCTGAGCCTGTTCATGGCGGTTGCTGTGGTGCCGCAGACGGTCCTGCTGCCGGCGTTCCTGCTCGCGACCCTCGTCGCGTGGCTGTTGGTGACCAACCGGCCGGGCTGATCGCCCCGAAGGCCCCCGAGCCTCCGGCCCAGGTGGGAGCGCCCGTCTGATCACCCGTGGGGTGGGTCGTGGCTCGCCGCGACCGGTACTCGTGCTGGTCAGTCGCCCATCCCGCCCCAGCGCCGCCAGGCATCGGCGCTGAGGTTCGGCACGTTGGCGTCCTCGGGGGACGGCCCGCGCACCAGCCGGCCGAGGATCCCCTCGTCCTGCGCGCACGCCCGCCCGACGACGGTCGCCCCGACGATCGCGAAGCTGAGCACGAACAACCAGCTGATGTAGGCGAACACCAGCCCGAGCACGCCGAACTCCTCGGCACCGTTGGTCAGCACGAGCGGCAGGTAGAACGCTCCGAGCTCGGCCAGGACCGTGAGCGCCAGCGCGATGAGGGCGCCCGTGAACGCGAGCGCGCGCAGGGAGATCTTGGTGCGCATCAGGACCCACGGCACATAGGTCCAGACCACGGTCCAGACAGCGAACCGGATGACGAACTCGATCAGGTGGTTCAGCGGGGTGTTCGACAGGATTGCGCCGGTGAAGGCGAGGAACGAGATCGCGACCAGGACCGCCGCGATCGTCGCGACCCACCGCCAGGCCGTGCGCAGCGGGGTCTGGGCACGGCCCAGACCTTGAGGAACATCCGCTCGAGCGCCCGGGAGTAGGCGGTCGCGCTGAAGAACGCGATGAGGAACCCGAAGATCCCGAGCCCGCTCGCCGCCGTCGCGGAGCTCGGAATGCTCCCGGCGAGGGTCGCCTGGACCGAGTCGGACAGCCCCATCGCGTCGCCCATGGAGGCGCCGAAGCTGTCCTCGTTCGGTCGCACGGCGGCCGCGAAGATCATGATCGGCACGATCGAGACGAAGACCTGCGCGGCCAGCGTCATGGCGCGGTCGAACGGTTCGATCGCCGTGAATCCGCTGATGATCCGGTCGATGAGCGTGCCGAGCGGGGTCCCGCGCAAGCCGTCCCAGTACCGCAGGACCCGGATCTTCCAGCGCGCGACGAAGCGCAGGACCCGGATCTTCCAGCGCCCGTACCGATCGCTCACGGCAGCCTGTCGGCCAGGAACGCGAGGACCTCCGACGTGTACAGGTCGCGCGCGGGCGCGGGCGACAGGGCGAGGTCGTGCGCCCCGCCCGGGACCTCGGCGAAGGTGACGTCGGGCCCGAGCAGCGGCGCGCGCTCCCGGATCTGCGTGACGTCGAGCACTGAGTCGGTGGTGACCAGGTCGGGGTGCCATGCCGCGTCCGGCCCGGAGCGGTCGGAGGCCAGCACGAGCACCGGGACGTCGATGGACAGCCCGCGGGCCACCCGCCTGTGCCCGCGGCGGACGGTCCGGATGAGCCCGGCACGGACCGGGAACCCGCGGTGGGGCTTCCAGGTCAGGTCGTAGTCCCACTCTCCGCCCGTGTCGCGATGCAGGGCCTCGCCGTAGTACTGGCCGAGTCGAGCCACGGTGAGCATCGGGGCGAGCCTGCCGACGACGTCGAGCACGGGTGTGAGCACCCGGCGCTCGACCCGCTCCCGCGCAGGTCCAGCCATGGGCTGTTCAGCACGAGGGCGTCGATGCGACCCGTTCCCGCGCGGGCGTCGGCCCACAGCGAGGTGATCAGCCCGCCCATCGAGTGGCCCAGCAGCACGACCTGGTCGTGGTCGGCGCGCAGCAGCGCGATCGAGGCGTCGATCTCCTCGGCGTAGGTGGCCAGGCTCGTCGTGAAGTTCGCGGGCCGCCCCTCCCGGATAGACCGGCCGAAGTCGCGCAGGTCGAGTGCGAACAGGTCCCAGTCCGCCTCGGCGAGCGCCTCGGCGAACCCGGTGTGGAAGAAGTAGTCGACGAAGCCGTGCACGTACAGGACGGCGCGACGCGGTGCAGCCCCGGCGGGGGTGTGGTGGACGAGGGTGGCGACCGGCCCGGGCGTGCGACCGTCGGGCCGCAGCTCGAGGGTGCGGGCCGTCCAGCCGGCGCCGAGGACGTCGGGGCGCTCCTGCATGGTCATGGCGTGATCGTGCCACGTCGTTCGCGTGAACTGCCTCACATCGCGGGCGGTCCGTGCCGATCACAACCGGTGTGGACGCGCGCACTGATCGAGACCTCTGGTTGTCCGAGGATCGAGACGACGCGCCCGCGTTCGGAACGCTGTTCGACCGTCACCACCGGGCGGTCCACCGCTACTGCTTCCGGCTGACCGGGTCGCGCGTCGCCGCGGAGGACCTGCTGACCGAGGCGTTCCTGCAGGCGTGGCGGCGGCGCGACGAGATCACACCGCTCGGTGACGACGCGCTGCCCGTGCTGCTGAGCCTGGCCACGGCCTGCCTACCGCGGGGGCGTCGGCTGATCCCCACGCAACGACGCCCGCCCGAGGCGGACGAGGTCGCCATGCGCGACGTCCTGCGCCGGATCGCGCACGTGCGCGGACGGCACCGCGAGATCCTCGAGCTGCACGCGTTCGGTGGCCTGTCCGACGAGCAGATCGCGGACGCGCTCGGCGTGCAGGCCTCCTCGGTGCGCTGGTCGCTGGACCGCACCCGCGGACCGCTGGAGGAGCCGGTGGTCGCGTCATGATCGACCTGCCCGAGACGCGCGAGCTGACGGTCGACCGGACCGCGGTCCTGCGCCGGCAGCTGATGGACACGATGCTCGCCGACCCGCCCAGGCCGGCTCGCGCGACGACCCCGCCGACGCGCGGGCTGCTCGTCGCCGCAGTGCTGGTGTTCGTCCTGTTGGTCGCCGGGCTGGCCGCGGCCGTCGCGATCACGGTGACGGCGACCCACCGCAGCAGCAGCGACTCGGTGGTGGTCGACTCCGACACCCTCGACGTCCTCTACCAGGGCCGCCGGATCACGCAGGATGACCTGGTGGAGCTCACCCGGGCCGGCAAGGGCACGTTCACCACCACCGACGCGGACACCGAGCACGACCTGCACGCGACGCGCGCCTTCGACACCCTGGAGGAGCTCGACGCGTACTCGGCGGACTACCTCGCCTGGCAGAAGTCCAAGGCCGACGGTGCGGATGTCGACGCGTGGGGAACCCTCCGCCCGTAGGCATCGCAGAGTTGAGCGGAATAGACTCAACTTTGCTCGTGGTTGCTAGGGTCGTCTCGACTCATCAGGAGGTCATGTGGACGCCAAGTTCACCACCCGTTCCCAGGAGGCCCTGGGCGACGCCATCCAGGCCGCCTCGGCCGCCGGCAACCCGCAGCTGGAGCCCGTGCACCTGCTCGCCGCGTTGCTCGCGCAGCAGGGCGGCGTGGCCAACGGGCTGCTCGACGCGGTCGGCGCCGACCGTGCCGTGCTCGGCCGGTCCGTGCGCGCCATGCTCGTCGGCCTGCCCACCGCCAGCGGCGCCTCGATGGCGCAGCCGTCCGCGTCGCGCGCCATGAGCACGGCGCTGGATGCCGCCTCGTCCGAGGCGCGGGCCCTGGGCGACGACTTCGTCTCCACCGAGCACCTGCTGCTCGGTCTGGCCGCCGGCCAGTCCGGCGTCGCCGACGCCCTCAGGGCACAGGGTGCGTCCCGCGAGGCGCTCGCGGCAGCGCTCCCGACCGTGCGCGGCTCGGCACGCGTCACCACCCCGAACCCCGAGGGCACCTACAAGGCCCTGGAGAAGTACGGCGTCGACCTGACGCAGCTGGCGCGGGACGGCAAGCTCGACCCGGTCATCGGGCGCGACGCCGAGATCCGCCGCGTCGTGCAGGTGCTGTCGCGCCGCACCAAGAACAACCCCGTGCTGATCGGCGAGCCGGGCGTCGGCAAGACGGCCGTCGTGGAGGGGCTGGCCCAGCGGATCGTCGCCGGCGACGTGCCCGAGAGCCTGCGCGGCAAGAAGCTGGTCTCGCTCGACCTGGCCGCGATGGTGGCCGGCGCCAAGTACCGCGGTGAGTTCGAGGAGCGCCTGAAGGCGGTCCTCGAGGAGATCACCGGGTCCAACGGCGAGGTCGTCACGTTCATCGACGAGATCCACACGGTCGTCGGCGCGGGCGCGGGCGGCGAGGGTGCCATGGACGCGGGCAACATGCTCAAGCCGATGCTGGCGCGCGGCGAGCTCCGCCTCGTCGGTGCGACGACGCTCGACGAGTACCGCGAGCGCATCGAGAAGGATCCCGCCCTCGAGCGTCGGTTCCAGCAGGTGTTCGTCGGCGAGCCTTCGGTGGAGGACACGGTCGCCATCCTGCGTGGGCTCAAGGAGCGCTACGAGGCGCACCACAAGGTCACGATCGCCGACTCGGCGCTCGTCGCGGCCGCCACCCTGTCCGACCGGTACATCAGCGGTCGCCAGCTCCCGGACAAGGCCATCGACCTCGTGGACGAGGCCGCCTCGCGGCTGCGGATGGAGCTGGACTCGTCGCCCATCGAGGTGGACGAGCTGCAGCGCGCCGTCACACGGCTCGAGATGGAGGAGGTCGTCCTGTCCGAGTCCGACGACCCCGCGTCCAAGGACCGGCTCGCACGGCTGCGCAAGGACCTGGCCGACCGGCGCGAGGACCTCGCGTCGCTGACGGCTCGGTGGGAGAAGGAGAAGGCGGGCCACAACCTCGTCGGCGACCTCAAGGCGAAGCTGGACTCGTTGCGCTCGGACGCCGAGCGGCTGCTGCGCGAGGGGGACCTGTCCGGCGCCGCGCGCATCCAGTACGGCGAGATCCCCGCGCTGCAGGAGCAGATCAGCGCGGCCGAGGCGTCCGAGGAGGCCGAGGGCTTCGTCGACTCCGGACCGCCGATGATCGCGGACCGGGTGGGTCCCGACGAGGTCGCGGACGTGGTGGCGCAGTGGACCGGCATCCCTGCGGGCCGGCTGCTGGAGGCCGAGCAGGCCAAGCTCCTGCGCATGGAGGAGGTGCTGGGCGAGCGGCTGATCGGCCAGAAGACGGCCGTCGCTGCGGTGTCGGACGCCGTCCGCCGCGCCCGCGCGGGCATCTCCGACCCGGACCGGCCCACGGGCAGCTTCCTGTTCCTCGGGCCGACCGGCGTCGGCAAGACGGAGCTGGCCAAGGCGCTCGCGGACTTCCTGTTCGACGACGAGCGCGCCATGGTCCGCATCGACATGTCGGAGTACTCCGAGAAGCACTCGGTGGCCCGGCTCGTCGGCGCCCCTCCGGGCTACGTCGGGTACGAGGAAGGCGGTCAGCTCACCGAGGCCGTCCGGCGCCGCCCGTACTCGGTGGTGCTTCTCGACGAGGTCGAGAAGGCCCATCCCGAGGTGTTCGACCTTCTGCTGCAGGTGCTCGACGACGGGCGCCTGACCGACGGTCAGGGGCGGACGGTCGACTTCCGCAACGTGATCCTGGTGATGACGTCGAACCTGGGCTCGCAGTATCTGGTGGACCCGTTGCTGTCCGAGCGCGACAAGCGCGACGCCGTGATGGGGGCCGTGCGTGCCGCGTTCAAGCCGGAGCTGCTCAACAGGCTCGACGACGTCGTCCTGTTCGACCCGCTGTCGCTCGACGAGATCGGGTACATCGTGGGTCTGCAGGTGGCGTCCTTGGCGAAGCGGCTGGCGGACCGCCGGCTGACGCTCGACGTGTCGCCCGCGGCCGCCGAGTGGCTCGCGCTCGAGGGCTACGACCCCGCCTACGGCGCCCGCCCGCTGCGCCGGCTGGTGCAGCGCGAGATCGGCGACCGGCTGGCCAAGCGGCTGCTCGCAGGTGAGATCGCCGATGGCGACACGGTGGTGGTCGAGCGCGGTGAGCAGGGGCTCCTGGTCTCGGCGCACGGCTGACGGACTCCCACCGGCGTGCAGCTCGAGGACGCCGCAGGGACGTGGGTTAACCTCACGCTGATCGCACGAGAGCCCGGCCCCCCTGACGAGGGCCGGGCTCTCGTGCGTCCGATGCCTGCGAAGCGCGACGACGGAGGGGTGTGCGCTCAGAGGCTCAGGCCGTGCCCGAACCGGAACAGCGGGTCCGCGGTGTCGAACGGCACGTCCTCGCGGGACGCCTCGACGGCGGCCATCGAGCGCGGCAGGTCGAACGGCAGGCGTCCGCGGGCGACGCCGGGAGTGCCGAGCGCCTCGAGCAGGGGAGCGTCGGCGGCCCCGAAGTCGACCACGAGGGCCGCGGCGGCGTCGACGAACGGCGTGAGGATCGCGGGCCGGTCCAGGTACACCTCGACGATCGTCGGCACCTGGGCGCAGATCGCCTGGATGCGTGCCACCTCGTCGGCCGGGAAGTCGAGCGAGCCCGTGTGGAAGAACGCCTCGAACCCGTTCGAGCGCTGCTCCCACGGCGCCTTGAGCCGCAGGATCGCGACGTCCGCCTGCGCGGGATCGCTCACCGCGGTCCCGTACGACGAGACGTCGACGCCCTCGCCGTAGATCCGCCGGCCGGCCAGCAGCGGCAGGACGCCGTCGTTGGTCAGCACGGTGATGCTCGCTGCCTGCGCGGCCAGGCCGGCGGCGACGAACGACGGCTTCCCGACGACGGCCGCGGCGGCCTCGACATCCACGTAGCGCCGCTCGTCGAAGAGCCCGAGCACGAACTTCTCGCGCAGCAGCCGACGCACGGACGCGTCGATGCGCTCCTCGGAGACGCGCCCCTGCCGGACGAGCTCGACCACCACCTCCGGGCAGGACTCGCCACCGAGCTGGTCGACGCCGGCGTCGAGGATCATGGCGACGCGGTCCTGCACCGACAGGTCCTCGACGCCCCACGCGCGGGCGGGGAACGCGGCGCCGAAGATCTCGGCGTCGCTGACCAGGCCCCAGTCGGTGCAGACGATCCCGTCGAACCCGGTCGTCGCGCAGCAGACCCTGGATGATCGGCTTGTTGAACCCGAAGCCGACCTCGGGGATCCCCTCGAGGCCCACCGGCATGCCGTAGTACGGCATCATCTGCCGCGTGCCGGCCTCGAGCAGCTTCCGGAACGGCGCCAGGTGCTCGTCGAACCGTCCACCGGGATAGACCTGCTCGCGCCCGTAGGCGAAGTGCGGGTCCTCGCCGTCCTTCTGCGGGCCGCCGCCGGGGAAGTGCTTGGTCATCGTCGAGACGCTGTCCGGCCCGAACTCGCCGCCCACGATCTTGCCCGTGCCCTGGAAGCCGTGGACGTACGCAGCGCCCATGCGGCCGGTCAGGCAGGCGTCCTCACCGAACGTGCCGTTGGCCCGCGCCCAGCGCGGCTCGGTGGCCAGGTCCACCTGCGGGTGCAGCGCCGTGCGCAGCCCCACCGCGAGGTACTCCTGACGGGCGATGTCGGCGTGCTGCTCCATCAGCGCCTCGTCGCGGGTCGCCGCGAGCCCGAGGGTCTCGGGCCACTGGCTGAACGGACCGGAGAGCAGGGCCGCCGCGGGGTTGTCCGTGAACGCGTGCCGGGGGTCGGTCGCGATGGTCACCGGGATGCCCAGGCGGGTGCGCGCAGCCAGCTCCTGCAGCAGGTTGTGCCAGCGGGCCATCTGGCGTGGGTCGTCGGGGACGCTCAGCACGTTGACGTGGGTCAGGTGCAAGGTGTTGAGGTACTCGTCGGTCGACGGCGTGCCGAACATGTTGTCCGCGCCGGCCAGCGCGCCGCCCTCGCCGATCGTGATCATCGCGTGGAACAGCTGCCCGGCCTTCTCCTCCAGCGTCATGCGCCCCAGGAGGTCCTCTACCCGATCGTCGACGCTGCGGGCGGGGTCGAGGTAGGTCTCGTCGGTGGTGGCCATGGTCAGCGGACTCCCTTGATGCGGTGGACGAGCACCTGCCGGGTCGTGCAAGGGCGGCCACCGGCCCGCGAGGGCCGTGCGCCGACCCCGGTGTCGGACCGCAGGTCGGTTCGGCAGTGAATACCGACCGCGCGTGAGGAAAAGTTACCACCTGGTCGGAATTCATCAAAAGGTGCCATCCTGAGCCCATGACGACGACCGTCCCCCCGCATCCCCGAGGCGGCTACGCCAAGGGTCGGGCCACGCGCGAGGAGATCCTCGACTCGGCGATGCAGCTGTTCGGGGAGGTGGGCTACCACACCGCGTCGCTGCGCGAGGTCTCCGCACGGGTGGGCATCTCGCACCCCGGGCTGCTGCACCACTTCCCCAGCAAGGCCGCCCTGCTGGAGGCGGTGCTCGTGCGTCGCGACGAGATCGACGGCGCCGCATACCAGGCCGACCTCGACGCCGGGTACGAGTTCTTCGACGCCCTCGTCCGGATCGTCGAGCGCAACGCCGCGCGCCCTGGCATCGTCGAGCTGTTCGCCACGCTGTCCGCCGAGGCGACCTCGCCGCAGCACCCCGCGCACCGCTACTTCCAGGACCGCTACCGGCTGATCATCGCCGGCGCGGTCGAGGGGTTCGAGCGGTGGCGGGACGAGGGCCGGCTCCACGAGGGGGTCGACCCCGCGACCGCCGCACGCCTGATGGTGGCGGTGATGGACGGCCTGCAGGTCCAGTTCCTGATGGACGTCGACACCCCGGACTCCCGCGTCGACATGGCCGACGCGCTCCGCCAGCAGATCACAGCGATGGTCAGCCCGTCGGCCCCCCCGCGCTGACCTCGCCCGGGTGCCCAGCCCGCCCGGCCCGGACACTGGTCAGGCGGTGGCGACCTTGGCCACCAACGCGTCCAGGTCGGCCAGCGTGAAGTCCGTCATGCCGAACGTCACCAGGACCTTGGCGGGCATCGACCCGAGCATCGCCCGCGTCGAGTCGTCCAGCGGCGGCATGTCGGCGGGCATGGTCAGCATGCTCTGCAGCAGCGGCCCGCCGACGGGGTGCGCGAACCACTCGCCGATCGTCGACATGGACGTCAGCGCGCCCCACAGCGGGTCGCCCTCGACCTGGATCGACACGGAGCCCCGGATGTCCCGCGACGAGGCGCCCACCTCGACGACGAACTCGCCGCCCTCGACCACCCACCGGTGCAGTCCGGTGTGCCAGTAGGACAGGTCGCGACGAGTCAGCTCGAACGTCAGCGTGCGGGACTCGCCGGGCTCCAGCGCGACCTTGCCGAAGGCCTTCAGCTCGCGGGTCGGCCGCAGCACCGAGGCCTCGGGGTCGCGGACGTAGACCTGGACCACCTCGGCGCCGGCCCGGGTTCCCGTGTTGGTCACGCGTACGGAGACCGACGCCTCGGTGGCGACGATGTCGTCGTAGGCGAACGTCGTGTACGACAGCCCGTGCCCGAAGGGGAACGCCACGTCCATCGCGCGGGTGTCGTACCAGCGGTAGCCCACGAGCACGCCCTCGCCGTAGCGCACGTGCCCCAGCTCGCCCGGGAAGTTGCCGAACGCCGGGGTGTCCTCGAGCCGGTGCGGCACCGTCTCCGTGAGCTTGCCCGACGGGCTGCGCGTGCCGAGCAGCAGGTCGGCGACCGCCGAGCCGCCGGCCTGGCCGCCCAGCCACGTCTCGAGGATCGCGGGCGCAAGGTCCTGCCAGTCGCTCACCGCGACGGCCGACCCGTTGGCCAGGACGACGACGATCCGGGGGTTGACGGCCGCGATCGCACGCAGCGCCGCGACCTGGTTGTCGGGCAGGCCGAGCCGGGGGCGATCGTAGCCCTCGGACTCGTCCGGTCCGGGCAGGCCGAGGAAGACCACCGCGGTCTCGGCGGTCCGTGCGAGCTCGACGGCACCGGCCAGGAGCGCGTCGTCGGCCCCCTCCGGACCGCCCGCGATGGTGAAGCCGGGCGCGAACGCGATGTCTCCCAGGGCCGTCAGCGCGTCGTCGAGCCGCGTCGGGTTCACCTGCGACGAGCCGGCGCCCTGGTAGCGCGGCGTCCGGGCGAACTCGCCGACGACGGCAAAGGACCCGGTCAGTGGCAGCAGGGGGGCGCCACCGACCGGGTCGTTCTTGAGCAGCACCGACCCGGCGGCGGCGGCCTCCCGGGCGAGCGCGTGGTGCGCATCGACGTCGAAGGTCACCGCCTCGGCCAGCCCCGGCTGGGAGCGCTGCACGAGTCGCAGCACGCGGCGGACGGCCACGTCGAGCACCGCCTCGTCGAGCGAGCCGTCCCGGACGGCGGCCACGACGGCTTCGTCGGAACCCGCGCCGGAGGCCGGCATCTGCAGGTCCAGCCCGGCCGCGAGGGCGGGCACCCGGTCGTGCACGGCGCCCCAGTCGGACACGACGAGGCCGTCGAACGCCCACTCGTCCCGCAGCAGCTCGGTGAGCAGCCAGTGGTGCTCGGACGCGTAGATGCCGTTCACCTTGTTGTAGGCGCACATCACGGTCCACGGTTGCGCGTCTCGGACCACCCGCTCGAACGCGGGCAGGTAGATCTCCCGCAGCGTGCGCTCGTCGACGTCGGCCGAGACGCGCATGCGGTCGGTCTCCTGGTTGTTCGCCGCGAAGTGCTTGAGCGACGTGCCGACGCCCTGGCTCTGGATGCCGCGCACGATCGCCGTACCGACTCGCCGGCGACCACCGGGTCCTCGGAGACGTACTCGAAGTTGCGGCCGCACAGGGGGGTGCGCTTGATGTTCACGCCGGGGCCCAGCAGCACGGCGACGTCGTTGGCGCGGGTCTCGCGGCCGAGCGCCTCGCCCACCCGGTGCGCCAGGTCGACGTCCCACGACGAGCCGAGCGCGGCCGCGGTGGGAAAGCAGGTGGCGGGCACCGCTCCCCATGCCCAGGTGGTCGGCGGCCTCGGCCTGCTTGCGCAGCCCGTGCGGGCCGTCACTGACCATCACGCCGGGGACGCCCGCGCGTTCGACCGCCTGGGTGTGCCAGAAGTCGGCACCCGACGTCAGCGACGCCTTCTCCTCCAGGGTCAGCTGGGCCAGGACGTGCTCGACATCGAAAACCTGCGTCATCGCGGGGGTCTCCTTGCGGGGTGTATCGGTACAGAAGCGCTACCCGATGACAGTAGCCCATTCCCTACCGGGTGGTAAGTGTCGGTTCAGCCGGTGGTGGAGGTGTGATCCAGGAACGAGCCGGTGGTGCCGCTCTCGACGACTGCCAGGCACAGCCCCGCCCGGTCACCGCGTCCCCACGACTGCTCGGTCGGCGCCCACGCCACCGCGGTGACGCCCTGGTCCAGCTCGGCCTGGTCGATGACGCAGGAGCGTGCGACACGGGCGTCGGCGGCCCGCTGTCCCGGCCAGACGGAGTCGCCCGAGAACTCATAGACGGTGACCACCTGGGCCACGTGACGGTCCGCGCACGGCACCACGTGGACCGTCGAGACGTGGCCGTCCGAGGGCAGCGCCGCCAGGCAGTTGCCCGTGACGAGCTGTTGGGCGTGCGCGTCCTTGGCCGAGCGCACGTCCGCCGGGAGCGGCCGTGTCCCCGACCAGGTGAGCACCCCGACGACGAGCGCGGCGATCAGTGCCACGGTCCCGATCGCGCCGAGGACCGCACCCGCGATCGCCAGGGCCCGACCGCGCGTGGCCCGTCGCCCGATCCGCCGCAGGGCCAGGACCGCCAGCACGAGGGCGACCGGACCGATCAGCAGGATCCCGGCGACCAGCGACCAGATCGCCAGCGGCTCGACCCGGGTGCGCGGCTGGGGCCAGCCCGGCGCGTAGTGAGGGTCCGGGTAGCTGTACTGCCCGCCCGGAGCGCTCAGGTCTCGCTCCCTGTGGGCGGGGCTGCGGTCAGCGTGTGCTCCACGGCCGAGCCCGTGAACAGGCCGCCGTCGGCGGTGCTGAAGAACGTGCAGTACGCCGTGGTCCCGCCGCTCGCGAAGTCGTCGGGGTGCGGTGCGTACAGGTCGATCTCGCCGAGGTCGACGTCGTCGCCCAGCAGCTCGGTCGCTCGCTGGTCGCACTCCTGGGAGGCGAGGTCCCAGACCGGGTCGTCGCCCGATGTGCTCGTGCTGCTCGGTCCGGTCATCGTGACCATGGCGACGACCTCGCCCTCGTGCGGGACCGCGCAGCTGACGACGGATGCGTCGCTCATGTCCCACTCGAACGGGTAGACGTCCAGGCAGTCGCCCACCAGCAGGTCGGAGCGCAGCGTGTAGTCGGGGACCGTGTCGTTGGTCTGCTGCTCGTTGCCCTGGTTGGTGCCGGTGTCGAAGGTGCTGTCGTCGTAGGTGGTCAGCGAACCGGTGATGACGGCGACGACGATCGCAATGACGCCGATCAGGTACAGGGTGCCGACTCCGCCGACTGCGATCCCCGCGATCGCCAAGCCGCGGCCCTGCGTGCCGTTGCGTCGGACCCGCCGCAGGGCCGCGATGCCGAGCCCGAGCCCGACGGGGCAGGCGAGGCCGCCCAGGACCACGAGGCCGACGATGCTCGTGACCATCGCGCCGATGGCGAGGGGCTCGGTCCGAGGCGCCGCGTACGGATAGCCGGGCCCGGGACCGTAGGGCGTCGCGCCGTAGGGCGAGCCGTAAGGAGCGCCGTAGGGCGGGGCCTGCCCGTAGGCGGGCGCCTGCCCGTAGGTGGGGGCCTGCCCGTAGGTGGGGGCCTGCCCGTACGCCGGGAACGACCCGCCGGCGGGCGCCTGCCCGTAGGCCGAAGCCTGCCCGTACCCCGGAACCTGCCCGTACGGCGAGCCCGTCGGGGGAGGACCGTAGGCCGGCTGCGCCGCGGGCGGCGTCCCGTAGGTCGCCTGACCGCCCGCGGTCGGCGGCAGGAACGGGTTGGTGACTGTCGCGGGCTGACCGCCGGGCCCCGCTGGATCCGGGTGCGCAGGGACCGCTGCCACGTAGGGCGCGGGAGGTGGCAGGGTGGCCTCGTAGCCGCTGGGCGTCGGCGGCGTAGGTCGGCGATCGGGCTCGCGCCCGCCGGGCGTGACGTACGGCTCGGGCAGCGGAGCCGGCCCCCCAGGCTCGTTGCTCATGCGCGCAACCTAGTCCAGACCGGGCCGGTCGTCATCGATCCGCGCACAGATCACCCGCCGGCGCCGTCAGTCCGCGATCTCGAGCACCACGGGCACGTGGTCGGACGGCGCCTTGCCCTTGCGCTCGTTGCGCTCGATGTGCGCACCGGTCACGCGCGCCGCCAACGCGGGCGTGGCGTAGGTCAGGTCGATCCGCATCCCCTCGTTCCGGGGGAATCGGGCTGCTGGTAGTCCCAGTACGTGTACGTGTGCTCGGCGGGGACGTGGACGCGCGACACCTCCGTGTACCCGGCCGCGCCGATCGCGGCGAAGGCGTCGCGCTCCGCCGGGGTGACGTGGGTGCGACCCGCGAACCAGGCCATGTCCCAGACGTCGGTGTCCAGGGGCGCGATGTTCCAGTCGCCCACGAGAGCGACCTGCGCCTGCGGGTCGGCCTCGAGCCAGCCGCGCGCCGCGTCCTTCAGCCGGCCGAGCCAGTCGAGCTTGTAGGCGAAGTGCGGGTCGTCGATCTCGCGCCCGTTGGGCACGTAGAGGCTCCACAGACGCACGCCCCCGCAGGTCGCCCCGAGCGCGCGCGCCTCGGCGGTCGCCGGCACTCCCCACGTCGGCATGCTGGGAAAGCCCACCTCGACGTCCTCGATCCCGACCTTGGACACGATCGCCACGCCGTTCCACTGGCTGAAGCCGCTGGTCGCCACCTGGTACCCGAGGGCCTCGAACGCCTCGCGGGGGAACTGGTCGTCCTTGCACTTGGTCTCCTGGAGCGCCAGGACCTCCACGCCCGTGCGTTCCAGGAAGGCGAGCGCGCGATCCGTCCGGGCGCGGATCGAGTTGATGTTCCAGGTGGCCAGGCGCATGGGGCAGGACGTTACCCGGCGGCACCGACACTCCGCGGCGTCGCCCGCACGTCGGCGGCGTCACCAGGCCGGTGAGGTCGGCGAGACCTGTCAGCCGTACGCGTCGTGCCGGTGGTCGACCGGGTCCCGGGTCGTCCGCCCCGTGACCGTGGACCAGGCCCAGCGTGCGGCATCCTGCGCCGGCGGCAGCGGGTCGAGCTGGATCCAGGCGCTGAACACGCCGATGACCGACCCGGCGAGGGCTGCGGCGATGATCTGCGGCGGGATGTCGCTGACCGTCGGCGTCCCGCCGATCGTCGCCATCGCCTCGAGGATCAGCTCGCGGAACCTGGAGTGCAGCCGGGCGACGGCGACAGCCGAGCCGTGCGGCCCGAGCGCGTCCCGGTAGAGGTCGATGTTCTCCGCGATGAGCTGCGCGTAGCGCACCATCACCGCGGGCGGCTGGTCGGCGGGTGCGTCCGGGACGATCGTCGCCAGGTCCACGCCGAACTGCGACGCCTGCATGTCGAGGGCGTCGGCCAGCAGCGTGTCGGTGTCCGGGTAGTGCTGGTAGAAGGTGCTGCGGTTGACGGTCGCGCGGTCCGTCACGTCGGCGACGGTGATCTCGGTGAGCGCCTTCTCGCGAGCGAGTCCGAGGAGCGCATCCTGCAGGAGCCTGCGCGTGCGCAGCACGCGCGGATCCACCCGCGTACGGTCGTCGTCGCCCGTCATGTACTCCACTGTAGCTACGCAACGCCTGTCGGCTTGGGTCCACGTGCTGACACGGCACCGAAGGTGTGAACGCGTCTTCGACACGGATCCCACGGACATGGCGAGACCCGGCGCTCCCCTCCGAGTGCCGGGTCTCGTCGTGACGGGCGGGCGCCGCCGGCTCCCACCAGCGCGCTCCGCTCCGCCCCCCTGCTGTAGCCGTGCTCCCGCGCACGGCCGCAGCTCAGCCTCCTGCAGCCGAGCTCATGACGTGCTCAGACGACGTCGTCGTCCACCCAGTCGAAGGTCTTGGTGACGGCCTTCTTCCAGAGGCGGTACTGGCGGTCGCGCTCGTCGTCGGCCATGGTCGGCTCCCAGCGCTTGTCCTCGGCCCAGTTGTCGATGACGTCCTGCTCGCCGTTCCAGAATCCGACCGCGATGCCGGCCGCGTAGGCCGCACCGAGCGCGGTGGTCTCGGCCACCTTCGGACGCACCACGGGCACGCCGAGGATGTCCGCCTGGAACTGCATCAGCAGCTCGTCCTGGACCATGCCGCCGTCGACCTTGAGCTCGGTCAGGTTCACGCCCGAGTCCGCGTTCATGGCGTCCAGCACCTCACGCGTCTGGAAGGCGGTCGCCTCCAGGGCTGCGCGGGCGATGTGGCCCTTGTTGACGTACCGGGTCAGCCCGACCAGGGCACCGCGTGCGTCGGAGCGCCAGTACGGCGCGAACAGGCCGGAGAACGCCGGGACGAAGTAGGCGCCGCCGTTGTCCTCGACCGTCGCGGCGAGCTGCTCGATCTCGGGTGCCGACGAGATGATCCCCAGGTTGTCGCGCAGCCACTGCACCAGCGAGCCGGAGACCGCGATCGAGCCCTCGAGCGCGTAGACCGTGGGCTGGTCGCCGATCTTGTAGCAGACCGTGGTGAGCAGGCCGTTCTTGGACGGGACCACCTCGGTGCCGGTGTTGATGAGCATGAAGTTGCCGGTGCCGTAGGTGTTCTTGGCCATGCCCTTCTCGAAGCACGCCTGACCGAACGTCGCGGCCTGCTGGTCGCCGAGGATGCCGGCGATCGGCACTCCGGGGACCAGGCCGCCCTCGCGCCCGGTGCCGTAGACCTCGGACGAGGACCGGATCTCCGGGAGCATCGACAGCGGGATACCCATGTCGTTCGCGATGTCCGCGTCCCACGACAAGGTCTCCAGGTCCATGAGCATGGTGCGCGACGCATTGGTGGGGTCCGTGACGTGCACTCCGCCGTCGACTCCGCCGGTCATGTTCCACAGCACCCACGAGTCGGTGTTGCCGAAGGCGAGCTGGCCCGCCTCGGCCTTGGCCCGCGCGCCCTCGACGTTGTCGAGGATCCACTTGACCTTCGGTCCGGAGAAGTACGTGGCGAGCGGCAGACCGACCTTGGCCTTGTAGCGCTCGGCGCCCCCACCGAGCGCGCCCAGCTCGTCGGCGATCTTCGCCGTACGGGTGTCCTGCCAGACGATCGCGTTGTAGACCGGCTCGCCCGTGGTCCGGTCCCAGACCACGGCCGTCTCACGCTGGTTGGTGATGCCGACGGCGGCGATGTCCTTGTAGGTGAGGTTCGCGCGGGTCAGCGCCATGCCGACCACCTCGCGGATGTTCTTCCAGATCTCCGCGGCGTTGTGCTCGACCCAACCCGCCCGCGGGAAGATCTGCTCGTGCTCGAGCTGGCCGCTCTCGACGATCTGGCCCGAGTGGTTGAAGACGATGGCGCGGGAGCTGCGTGGTGCCCTGGTCGATGGCGAGGACGTACTTGGTGTCCGGCATGGTGGGAATTCCTCCGAAGGTCGTGCGCAAGTTCGTGCGGGTGCGAGGTGTGCGAAATGAGGTCCGGACGACGCCGACCAGGGGGCCAGTGGCGCCGTCCGGACGCTTGAGGTGACCAGATCGGTCGGTCGGTGATCGTCAGACGACGTAGGCGCTGGCGAGGAGACCGGCGAGAACGCCGCCGACCAGCGGACCGAAGACCGGGACCCACGAGTAGGACCAGTCGCTGGAGCCCTTGCCCCTGATGGGCAGCAGGGCGTGCGCGATGCGCGGACCGAGGTCACGAGCCGGGTTGATGGCGTAGCCCGTCGGGCCACCGAGGCTGGCGCCGATGCCGATCACGAGGAAGGCGACGGGGATCGGCCCGAGGCTGGCCGGGTTCTTGCCGAAGCACTGGATGACGAACACCAGCACGAACGTGCCGATGACCTCGGTGATGAAGTTCCAGCCGTAGGACCTGATCGCCGGGCCGGTCGAGAAGACCGCGAGCTTCGTGGCGCCGGGGGCTTCCTCGTCGAAGTGCCTCTTGTAGGCGAGGTAACAGAGCCCTGCGCCTATCGCGGCCCCGAGCATCTCTGCGACCACGTAGTAGAACCCGTTGGCCGCCGTGATGGGGACGCCCTTCGTGAACTCGTCCGCGCCGCTCGCCCATTGACCGATCACCACCGCAGGGTTCAGGTATGCGCCCGACTTGTAGGACGCGTACACGCCCGCCATGACGGCGAAGCCCCATCCCACGTTGATGAGGAGCCAGCCGCCGTCGAACCCCTTGTTCTTCGGGAGGATGACGTTCGCGACGACACCGGTACCCAGCAGCACGAGTAGCCCGGTCCCTATTACCTCGGACCAGAAGGCATCTGTCATTGTCACAGTCGACCCTTTCTGACGGACGTCGTTGTCACGTTCTCCGCACGGATGACCGTGCGGAGTCCTGCTTTCCCCCTACGTGTTGGCGGGCTCCCCGAGCATCGGCGCGAGGTCGACGGCACGCAGCCGGACCTTCTCCGCCGATGCGTCGTCGGGCTCGCGAGCGGCGGCGTCCTCGGCCTCCGCGCGAGCCACGTACGCAGCGATCTCCCGGTTGCGGGTGGCCTCGTCCCAGCCCAGGACGGGTGCGACGAGGTCCGCGATCTCCTCCAGCGCCCCGACACCCTTGTCGGCCTGCTCGTAGTTGAGCCGGGTGCGGTGCATGAGGACGTCGTCGAGGTGCAGTGCGCCCTCATGGCTGGCGGCGTAGACGATCTCGGCGCCGATGTACGCGTCCGCGTTCTGCAGCGGCTCGGCCAGCTTGGGATCGGCGTCGACCAGGTCGATCAGCTCGCCCAGCAGCGACCCGTACCGGTGCAGCAGGTGGTCCATCCGCGGCCGGGTCCAGCCGTACTTCTGCGCGATCGCCCGCGACTGGCGTTGGAACACCTGCAGGCCCTCGGCGCCGACGAGCGGCAGGTCGGCCGTGATCGACGGCAGCGTGGTGGCGCGCGACCCGATCGCGAAGTCGACGGCGTCCTTGGCCATCACGCGGTAGGTGGTGAGCTTGCCGCCGGCGATGACGGTGAACCCGGGTGCGGGGCTGGCGACGGTGTGCTCACGGGAGACCTTGGCCGAGGTCGTGCCCGCCTTGACCTGCGGCTGCAAGAGCGGCCGCAGGCCGGCCCACGTGCCGATGATGTCCTCGCGTGTGATCGGGCGGGACAGGACGGCGTTGGCGTGCTCGATCACGTAGTCGATGTCGGCGCTCGTCGCGACGGGGTGCGTCAGCTCCTGCACCCACGGCGTGTCCGTGGTGCCGATGACCCAGTACCGCGACCACGGGATGATGAACAGCACCGACTTCTCGGTCTGCAGGATCAGCCCGACCTCGCCGGCGATGCGGCTGCGCGGCACCACGATGTGGACGCCCTTGCTCGCCAGCACCCGCAGACCGCCCTCGGAGCCGGCCAGCGACTCGGTCTGCTCGGTCCAGACGCCGGTGGCGTTGATGATGTGCCGGGCGCGGACGTCGATGTGCTCGCCGGTCTCCAGGTCCACCAGCTCGGCGCCGGTGACGGCACCGCCCGTGGTCGTCTGCAGCGCCTGCACCTGGGTGCGGCTCGCGGCGCGCGCACCGTAGGAGACCGCCGTGCGGATCAGGGTCTCGACGAGCCGGGCGTCGTCGACGGCAGCGTCCCAGTACCGGACCGCGCCGATCGCGGCGTCGTGCCGCAGGTCGGGGAACAGCCGCTCCATGCCCTTGCGGGTCAGGTGCCGGTGGATGGGCAGCGCGCGCTTGGCGCCGTTGACCGAGGCCAACGTGTCGTACAGCGCCACGCCCGCGCCCACATAGGCCCGCTCCCACACCCGGTTCTCCAGCGGGTACAGGAAGCTGACGGGCTTGACCAGGTGCGGGGCGAGCCGGTTGATCAGCAGGTCGCGCTCGGTGAGCGCCTCGCGCACCAGGTGGAAGTCGAGCATCTGGAGATAGCGCAGGCCGCCGTGCACGAAGCTTGCTGGAGCGGCTCGACGTTCCGCTCGCCCAGTCCTGTGCCTCGACGATCGCGGTGGACAGACCCCTGCTCACTGCATCGAGGGCGATCCCTGCGCCGGTGACGCCGCCGCCGATCACGAGGACGTCGAGCTCGTTCCCGCGCTCCGCACTCGCTCGCAGCGCATCGAGTGCATCCTGTCGTGCCTGAGCCGTCAACGGCGCCGTTCGCATATCTCGTGCCCCTTGGTCTGTCCTGCTTTTCGCCTGCGGTTCTGCCGACGGGACCGCTTCGTCCCGTTCGCCCGTTCCCGGGCCCTTGGCTATCGTCGTCACGGGGCGAACGAACGCGCAACCTGGCTGCACATATGTGCAGCGACGCGTGACGTGACGGAGGGGCGTCAGATGTACGTCGAACGGGAGCAGGACGTGCTCCGGGCCGCGTCCATGTACTACCTGCAGGACATCAAGATGGAGGTCATCGCCCGGCACCTCGGCACGTCACGCTCGACCGTGTCGCGCCTGATCAAGCGTGCCCGCGAGTCGGGCCTGGTGGAGATCACGCTGCGGCCGGCGAGCACCCGTGCACCGGGGCTGGGCCGGACGATCGCCGCGGCCTTCGGCATCGAGACGTACGTGGTCCCCGTGCCCGACTCCGCCAGCCACATCGAACGCCTCGACCAGGTCTCGATCACGGCGGCGCGCCTGCTGTCGTCCTGGTTCGACTCGGACATGGTGCTCGGCGTCGCATGGGGTACCACGCTGGCGTCGGTGTCCCGGTACCTGGCGCCCAAGCCGACCCGTGGCTCGGCGGTGGTCCAGCTCAACGGCGCGGCCAACATGCGCACCAGCGGCATCGAGTACGCGAGCGACCTGATCTCGACGTTCGGGACCGCGTTCGCGGCCGCCGTCCATCACTTCTCGGTCCCCGCCTTCTTCGACTACCCCGACACCAAGGCCGCCATGTGGCGCGAGCGGTCCGTGCGCCGGGTGCTCGACATGCAGCGGAGGGCGGACATCGCGGTGTTCTCGGTGGGTGCGGTCGCCGGAGCGGTGCCGTCGCACGTCTACTCCGCGGGCTACCTGGACGACTCCGACGTGAAGAACCTGCACGACGAGGGTGTCGTCGGGGACGTCTGCACCGTCTTCCTGCGCGCCGACGGGTCGTGGCAGGACGTCCACCTGAACGAGCGGGCCACCGGCCCGACGCCCGTCGAGCTCCAACGGATCCCGCGGCGGGTGTGCATCGTCGCCGGGGACAACAAGGTCGCACCGCTGCTCGCCGCCCTGCGTGCGGGGGTGGTCACGGACCTCGTCGTCGACGAGATCACCGCCACGGGTCTGCTGGAGGTGGCCGAACCCCCGCACCGCCGTCGCGCCCGCCCCAGGTCGTAGCCCCTGGGTGAGAAAAATAGTCGTGCTTTGCACTACCTGGTCAGCCTGACATCAGGGAGTATCAGTGCCTACGCAGGGGGCGTGGGACCGACGGGCATCGCCGGTCCTCGAAGGTGCATGAGGGTCCCCCACCCGTGGAGCGGACCCCGACGACTGATGGGGACGCGTGGCAGAGGACCTTTCGATCAGCATCCAGGGGCCCGCGCCCACCCAGCTGCGCTACATGATCCTCGCGGCGCAGCGGGAGGGTTTCCGCATGTTCTCCCGGTTGCTCGAGGACCTGGGGCTGACGCCGCCGCAAGCCGAGATCCTGGTGGTCCTGGAGGACTTCGGGCCCCTGAGCCTGCGTGACCTCGGCGGCATGATCGTGTGCGAGGCGGGCAGCCCAAGCCGCGTGGTGAACGCGCTGGTGCAGCGCGGCCTGGTCGCACGGAACCCGGACCCGCGCGACAGGCGCGCGGTCCTGCTCGAGCTGACGCCCGCGGCCCACGCGCTGGTGCCGACGCTGCGCCAGATCGAGACCGAGATGGACGCGCGGACCTCCGACCTGCTCGAGCCCGAGCACCAGCAGCTGCTCGCCGTCGTCCTGCGCAACCTCCTGCAGGGTTCGCGCGGCGGGCTCGCGCTCGATCGCCGGTTCGCCGCGTGGCGGTCCGGGCAGCCGTCGACCGTGTCCTGAGGCGTCTACCCTCTCCCTCGTGCCTTCCGACATCCGCGTCCGTCCGGCGCTCCCCGCGGACGTGCGAGCCATCCGCGCACTCGTCGAGCCCTACGCGCAGCAGCGGATCCTGCTGGCCAAGGAGTGGGTGGGCTACTACGAGGGTGTGCAGGAGTTCCTCGTCGCCGAGGCTCCGGACGGGACCGTCGTCGGCTGCGGGGCGCTGCACGTCATGTGGCAGGACCTGGCCGAGATCCGCACCCTGGCCGCCTCCGCCGACTGGCGCGGCGCCGGCGTCGGGCATGCCCTGCTCGACGGTCTCCTGCAGCGCGCCCGCGACCTGGGCCTGCGCCGGGTGTTCTGCCTGACCTTCGAGGTCGCGTTCTTCGAGGCGCACGGGTTCCACGTCATCGAGGGCACGCCCGTCACGCCCGACGTCTACCTGGAGCTGCTGCGCTCGCACGACGACGGCGTCGCGGAGTTCCTGGATCTTGCCCGGGTGAAGCCGAACACCCTGGGCAACACCCGCATGCTCGTCGAGCTCGCCTGACGCGTCCTCGGCGTCCTCCTCAGTGGGGGAGGCGGTAGGTGGGGTCGGCGTCGTCGCTGGTCGGGGGCTCGCGCGTGACCAGGCCGTCGGCCACGAGGGACTCGATGCAGCGGGCCAGCTGACCGCCTTCTGGCCAGACCGCCTCGAGCGCCGTCTGCGGGACGGGTGCGATCGCCTCGCGCAGGAGCGCCATCACACGGCCGCGGACCTGGCGGTCGGTGCCGACGAAACCCTGGGTCCGGCGGCGGGCGGCGTGCACGTCGGCGGGCCGGCCGGCGGCGTACCAGGCGCACAGGTCGACCACCGGGCACGCGTCGCACCGCGGGTTCCGGGCGGTGCAGACGAGCGCGCCCAGCTCCATGGAAGCAGCGGCCCACCGCGCGGCGGTCGCGTCGTCGGCGGGCGCGTACGAGTCGGCCAGCCGCACCTCGGCGGCTGTCTGGGTGGGCGCGGGGAGCGCATCGCCGGCGACCGTCCGGGCCAGGACGCGTCGGACGTTCGTGTCGAGCACCACCGAGCGCCGCCCGAACGCGAACGCGCGCACCGCGGCGGCCGTGTAGGAACCGACGCCGGGCAGCGCCTCGAGCCGAGCTTCCGAGGCGGGCACGACCCCGCCGTGCCGCTCGACGACCGCCCGGGCGCACTCCTGGAGCCGCAGCGCGCGGCGCGGGTAGCCCAGCCGGTCCCACGCACGCAGCACGTCGGCGGTCGAGGCGTCGGCGAGGTCGACGGGCGTCGGCCAGCGGGCCATCCACGCGCGCCAGGCGGGCTCGACCCGCGCGACCGGCGTCTGCTGGAGCATGACCTCGCTGACCAGGACGCCCCATGGCGTGCGGTCCGGCGAGCGCCACGGCAGGTCGCGCGCGTGCACGTCGAACCACGCGAGCACCGGCGCGCGCAGGTCGGCGGGGGAGGGCTGCACCGCAGCATCCTGCCTCACAGCGCTGGTGGTGCGCCCTCGGCCCGGTCGCACGTCCCCGCTGTGCTGTGTGGCCGGGTGGTGTCTACCGTGGCCGGATGGAGCTGATAGCGGCGCCGTGCGGGGGCGCGGGGGAGGCCGAGGCCGTTCTGGGCACGCCCGGTGACCAGCGGCACTGCTGGTGCCAGTTCGACCGGTGGAGCATGCCGGCGTACCGCGGGATGTCCGACGACGAGAAGCGCGGGCACCTCTTCGCGCAGGTCGCCTCGGGCGGTGCGAGCCCGGGCGTGATCGCGATGCTCGGCGACGAGCCGGTCGGCTGGGCGTCCGTGGCCCCGCGGGCGACGTTCCCGCGGATCGGGTCGAGCACCTCGATGTCGACGGTCGACACCAGGGCCGACCTCGACGACGCGGGGATCTGGTCGGTGACCTGCTTCGTCGTGCGGACGCGGTACCGCCGGCACGGGGTGTCCGCAGTGCTGCTCGACGCGGCCGTCGACCATGCCCGCGCGAGCGGCGCGCACACCGTCGAGGGCTACCCGGTCGACGCCGCGGAGCGGCCGCGCGCGGGCTCGGGGACCTACCGCGGACGGCTGTCGACGTTCCTCGCGGCGGGATTCACGGTCGTCGCGCGGCCGAGTGCCGGTCGGGCGGTGGTGCGGCTCACGCGCTGATCCGCCCCTCCCGGTGCGTCGGACCCGTTCTCGCACGAGCCTGCCTCTACCGTGGTCGCGCCACCTCGGGCCAGATGGGGTGGCGACGAGCAGCGGAAGGCAGGTGGGTCGATGGGTGCGCAGACTCCGCCGCCGCGGCTGCCGGCTCGGGTCTACTGGGTCCGCCGGCTGGTCGTGCTGGGGATCCCGCTGCTGGTCGTCGTCCTGGTGATCGTGTGGATCGGCGGACGCGGGGACGGTTCGACGCCGCCGGCGCAGTCGACGACGAGCACGGCCCCGGTCACCGCGCCGGCCGCTGCGCCTGCGGCAGCGACGACACCGTCACCGTCGCCGACCCCGTCGAAAGAGGCCGGTGGCGTCCCCGACTGCGATGCTGCGACGCTCGTGCTGGCCATGACGGCCACCGCCGCGTCGTTCGGCGCCGGCGCGAACCCCACATTCGACGTCACGATCACCAACACGGGCGCCGTGCCGTGCCTGGTCGACGCCGGTGAGGCCAGCCGCGAGATCCTCATCACGTCGGGTGCCGACCGCGTCTGGGACAACCGCGACTGCATCGTGGCGGGTACGGAGAGTCGCGACCTGCTGCTGCCCGCGGCCGGTTCCGACGCCACCCAGCTCGCCTGGAACCGGGTGCGGTCCGCACCCGGCTGCCCGCCGGGCCTGCCGACGCCCGGGGCCGGGACCTACTCCGCCCAGTTCACGCTCGCGGGTGTCGCGGCGGCCCCGGCGGTGTTCGGCCTGAGCTGACCTGTCGCTCGGCAGGGTCAGACGTAGCGTTCGAGGATGCTCGACTCCGCCAGGCGGGAGAGGCCCTCGCGGACGGCGCGGGCACGCTGCTCGCCGACGCCCTCGACGGCCATGAGGTCGTCGATGCCGGCGGCCAGGAGCTTCTGGAGCCCGCCGAAGTGGGCGACCAGCCGGTCGACGATGGCGCCCGGCAGACGCGGCACCTTGGACAGCAGGCGGTAGCCGCGCGGGCCGGCCGCCGCGTCGAGGTCGTCGCCGCCGCCCGGGAAACCGAGGACCGTGGCGATCCGGCCGATGTCGATCAGCTCGGTCGAGTCGAGGTCGGAGACTCGTCGAGGACCGAGTCGACGTCGCGCCGCATCGTGTCCACGTAGTCGCGGATCACCAGGGCGCGGTCGGGCTCGATGCCGCCGACGAGCTGGCGTCCAGCTGCAGGGTGAGCAGGCGTCCGTCGGTGCCCAGCTCGACGACGTAGCCCTCGATCTCCTCGGAGATGCGCCGGACCATCTCGAGGCGCTGGACGACGGCGGACACGTCGCGGACCGTCACCAGGTCCTCGATCTCGAGGGCGGACAGGGTGCCGCTGACCTCGTCGAGACGCGACTTGTAGCGCTCGAGCGTGGCGAGCGCCTGGTTGGCGCGGGACAAGATGGTGGTCGAGTCCTCGATCACGTGCCGGAAGCCGTCGACGTACAGCGCGATGATCCGCATGGAGGCCGAGACGGAGATGACCGGCAGGCCGGTCTGCTTGGCGACGCGTTCCGCGGTCCGGTGCCGGGTGCCCGACTCGGAGGTCTCGATGGTCACGTCGGGCAGCAGCTGGACGGCCGCGCGCACGATCCGGGTGATGTTCGCGTCCACCACGACGGCGCCGTCCATCTTGGCCAGCTCGCGCAGGCGGGTGGCGGAGAACTCGACGTCCAGGACGAACCCGCCCGAGCAGATGCTCTCGACGGTCGAGTCGAACCCGAGCACGATCAGCGCACCCGTGCGCCCGCGCAGGATCCGCTCCAGGCCGTCGCGAAGCTCACCGCCGGGCGCGACGGCGGCGAGCGTGGACCTGAGCAGGTCGTCGGGAACGTGCGAGTGGGGCACGGGTGCATCGTAACGACGGCGGATGATCCGCGGACCGTCAAAACACCTGGCGGACGGACGAAGAAGTAACAGGGCCGTTACCCGACCGAGACGCATCCGACGTCCGAAGACTGTTGTCTATTAGGAAACTTACCTGTTAGTTTGATCGCGCCTGAGAGGGTGCCCTGCGAGGGCACCATCCAGCGGTCAACGACGATCGGAGCGCAGCGCATGAGCGGCACGCCCAGCCAGCCGGGAACTCCCGGGCTGCTGCGCGCCATGAACGACCGGGCCGCGCTCGCCCTGCTGCTCGAGCACGGCCCCCTCACCCGCGCGCAGATCGGCGAGCTCACCGGCCTGTCGAAGCCGACCGCGTCCCAGGTGGTGGCCCGTCTCGAACAGCTGGACCTGATCGACGTCGTCGGCTCGGTGGCCGCCGTCCGCGGTCCGAGCGCCGTGACCTACGGCGTGCGCAGCAACCGCGCACACGCCGTCGCGGTCGACGTGCGACCGTTCCGCGTCCTGTCGACGCTCGTCGACGCGACCGGCGGCGAGCACCCCGTCGCGGAGGTCCAGCTGTCGCGCACCGCGTCCGAGCGGTCCGCCGTCGGGGACATCACCACCGCGATCCAGGCCGCCTGCGAGGCGGCGGGCACCACCCCCGACACGGTGGTGGCGGCGGCCGTCGGCGTCCAGGGCGCGGTCGACCCGCGCACCGACGACCTCGCGTTCGTCGGCCTCATGCCCGGCTGGCCGCGCAAGTCCGTGCGGGCGCAGCTCGAGGGCGGCCTCGGGATCAGCGTCCGTATCGACAACGACGTGAACCTCGCCGCCGTCGCGGAGCGCGTCGAGGGGGCGGGGCACGACGTCGACGGCTTCGCCCTGCTCTGGATCGGCGACGGCCTGGGCCTGGCGGTCGACCTGGGCGGGACCCTGCACCGCGGTGCGGCGGGCGGCGCCGGCGAGATCGGCTATCTGCGCGTGCCCCAGGCGGGCGTCAAGGACCTGCAGGACCTCATCGGTGGCATCGCGATGGGCAAGCTGGCGCGGGCGCACGACGTCCGCGGCCGCACCCTCGACGCCATGCTCGCCGAGCTCGCGACGCACCCGCAGCGGCAGGCCGTCCTGGCCGAGCTGGCCGCCCGCGTGGCCGTCGGTGTCATCCCCGTGCTCGCCGTGCTCGACCCACCCGTGGTCGTGCTCGGCGGACCGACCGGCGTCGCCGGTGGTCAGACCCTCGTCGATCTCGTGCGAGGGCACATCCGCAGGACCACCCGGTGGTCCCCGCACATCTCCGTGACTCCGTGGCTGATCACCCGGTGCTGCGCGGTGCTCGATCCGTCGTCGGCGCGGACCTGCGCACACGACTTCTGGACCTCGTTCCCTAGCCCCCACCACCCGCACGACGACCCGCCCGGACGCACTCGGTCCTGGGGGCGGTCGGTCGCGCCCTGCGCAAGGAGCCTTCGGTGAGAACACGCAAGTCCTGGCTCGTCATCCCCGCCCTCGTGGCGATCACCGCCCTCGGTGCCTGCAGCGGCGGGTCCGGCGGCGGCCCCACGGCTGCCGCCACAGCCCCCTCGGAGGTGACCGGGACCGTCGAGTTCTGGCACTTCTTCACCGACCGCGAGGCCGGCGTCATCCAGTCGGTCGTCGACGACTTCGAGAAGGCCAACCCCGGCGTGAAGGTCGTCGTGAAGTCCGGCCAGGACGACCAGAAGATGCGACAGGCCATCTCCGCAGGTCAGCCCATCGACGTCGGCCTGTCCTACTCCACCGACCAGGTGGGTCCGCTCTGCTCGTCGGGCGACTTCGTCGACCTGTCGAGCTTCATCACCCGCGACAAGGTCGACCTGACGCAGATCCCGGACACGGTGCTCGGCTACACGTCGTACAAGGGCGTGCGCTGCACCATGCCTGCGCTCGCCGACGTCTACGGGCTCTACTACAACAAGGACCTGCTCGCGGCGGCCGGCTACACGGAGCCGCCCAAGACGCTCGACGAGCTGACCGACATGGCCGTCAAGCTCACCACGTTCAACGACGACGGCTCCATCAAGCAGCTCGGCTTCATGCCGCTGCTCGGCTACTACGAGAACGCCGAGGCGCACTGGGCGCCCGCCGCGGACGCACAGTGGCTCAACGAGGACGGCACCTCGGCCATCGGGTCGTCGCCCGGCTGGAACGCCATCCTCGAGTGGCAGAAGGACCTGATCGCCAAGCTCGGCGGGTACCAGAAGCTGGCCGACTTCCAGGCCGCGCTGGGGCAGGAGTTCTCCGCGGAGAACGACTTCCAGACCGGCAAGGTCGCCATGAACGTCGACGGCGAGTACCGCACCGCGTTCATCGCGGACCAGACGCCCAACCTGAACTACGGCACCGCTCCGATGCCGTCGGCGAAGGGCTACGAGGACAGCTACGGCGCCGGCTACATCACCGGCAACATCGTCGGCATCGGCAAGGGGGCCAAGAACCCCGAGGCCGCGTGGGCGCTCATCAAGTACCTGACCACGAACACGGAGGCGCAGGTCAAGCTGTCCAACGGCCTGAAGAACGCGCCGACGATGCACGACGCGATCGTGTCGCCGGACCTCGAGGTCACGCCGCAGTTCCAGACGTTCCTCGACATCTTCGAGAACCCGAAGTCGTCCACCACCCCGCCTAGCGGCATCGGCGCGGAATACCAGACGATCTTCGGCACCCACACGGCCAAGTGGCAGCAGGGCGACGTCACGGACCTGCCAGGGATGCTGAGCACCGTCGACGACGAGATCAACGCCGCCGTCAAGCTCCAGGCGGGCTGACGCACATGGCCTCGACGATCCAACGCCGACGGAACAGGGCAGCCCTTCTGCTCCTGACGCCGGCACTGCTCGGCATGATCGTGTTCTTCGTCTTCCCGCTGGTGATGACGGTCTTCTACTCCTTCACGTCGTTCGACCTGTCGAACCCGCCGAGGTGGAACGACTTCGCCAACTGGAAGTTCCTGGTCAGCGGTGACCCGCTGATCGGCACGGCGACCGTCAACACGCTGTGGTTCGTCGCGATCCTCGTGCCGGCTCGGATCGTCGGGGCCCTGTTCGTCGGCTGGGTGCTCACGCGGGCCCGACGGTCGTCGGGTGTGCTGCGCACCGTCTACTACCTGCCGGCCCTCATCCCGCCGGTGGCGGCGACGATCGCGTTCGTCTTCGTGCTCAACCCCGCCACGGGACCGGTCAACCAGATCCTCGGCTGGTTCGGCGTCGACGGGCCGGGCTGGTTCACCGACCCGGCCTGGGCCAAGCCGTCGCTCGTGCTCCTGGGCCTGTGGGTGCTCGGCGACATCATGGTGATCTTCCTGGCCAGCCTGCTGGACGTGCCGACGGAGCAGTACGAGGCGGCCGAGCTGGACGGCGCAAGCACGCGCCAGCAGTTCTGGTTCGTCACCGTGCCCAACATGACGCCCGTCCTGCTGTTCGCGCTGATCACGGGCATCATCGGCGCGCTGCAGTACTTCACCGAACCGGCCGTGGCGTCCGCGACGGCCATGGGCAAGTCGACCGTCGGGGAGGGTGCCGCGGGCGCGCTCGGCTGGCCCGACCAGTCGACGCTGACCTACGGGCAGCTGCTGTACTCCAAGGCGTTCGGCGCCAACCTCATGGGGTACGCGTCAGCGATGGCCGTCGTGCTGTTCGTCGTCGCCGCCCTGGTCATGGCCGTGCTGCTGCGCCGGTTCAAGTCCTTCACGCCGGACGTGGCCAGTTGAACCGCCGCAGCTCGTCCACCCTGGTCTGGGTGGCCGACCACGCGGTGTTCCTCGCCCTGGCCGTCATGTTCCTCGCGCCGTTCGCGTTCATCCTGCTCACCTCGGTCATGTCGCCCGCGCAGGCCGGCACGTCGTTCAGCTGGCCCACGTCGTTCCACTGGGACAACTACGCCGAGGTGTTCCGCAAGCTGCCGATGCTCAAGTACACGGGCAACTCGTTCCTGTACGCGGGCCTGGCCACGCTGTTCATGCTCGTCTCCTCGGTCCCCGCGGCCTACGCCATGGCGCGCATCCAGTTCCGCGGCTCGGGCGTCCTGCTGATCGCCGTCATCGGCATGATGCTGCTCCCGCCGCAGGTCACGAGCGTGCCTCTGTACGTCATGTGGTCCAAGCTCGGCCTGACCGGCTCGCTGTGGCCGCTGATCCTGCCGAACCTGCTGGGCGACGCCTTCTCGATCTTCCTGCTGAGGCAGTTCTTCCTGACGATCCCCAAGGAGTACACCGAGGCCGCCCGGCTGGACGGCTGCGGCGAGCTGCGCACGCTGTGGAAGGTCATCGTCCCGATGGCCAAGCCGGGCATCGCGGCAACGGCCATCTTCATGTTCTTCGCGTCGTGGAACGACTACTACGGGCCGCTGCTCTACACCTCCGAGAACGAGTCGGCGTGGCCGGTCTCCTACGCGCTCGCGCAGTTCCGCGGCGCGCACTCGGTCGACTGGAACCTCACGATGGCCGCCACGGTGATCGCGATGATCCCGGTCCTGCTCATCTTCTTCCTCGCCCAGCGCATCTTCGTGCAGGGCGTCACGCTGACCGGAGTCAAGGGATGAAGCTCACCGTCATCGGTGGCGGGTCCACCTACACGCCCGAGTCGTCGACGGGTTCGCACGGCTGCGTTCGCTGCTGCCCCTGACCGGCTGCCTGCCTCGTGGACCCCGACGCCCACCGGCTCTCGCTGGTGGCCGGGGTCTCGCGTCGGATGTTCGCGCGGTTCGGGTACGAGGTGAGCGTCACGGCCACCTCGGACGTCGTCGCGGGTGTCTCGGACGCGTCCGCGGTGCTGTTCCAGCTGCGGGTGGGCGGGCAGGCGGCGCGTCACACCGACGAGACCTTCCCGCACGCCTGCGGGTGCATCGGCCAGGAGACCACCGGTCCGGGCGGCCTGGCCAAGGCGCTGCGCACCGTCCCGGTCGTCCTGTCGCTGGCCGAGCTGGTGCGCCGTCATGCCCGGCCGGACGCGTGGATCGTCGACTTCACCAACCCGGTCGGCATCGTGACGCGAGCCCTGCTGTCCGAGGGCCACCGCGCCGTCGGGCTGTGCAACGTGGCGATCGGCTTCCAACGCAGGTTCGCGACGATGCTCGACGTGGCGCCGTCGGCGGTCGCCCTGGACCACGTCGGCCTCAACCACCTGACCTGGGTGCGTGGAGCGTCGGTGGACGGGGTCGACCGGCTGCCTTCGTTGTTGGCTTCGAGGCTCTCCGAGATCGCCGACGAGGTCGAGCTGCCCTCCTCGCTGGTGTCGCTGCTCGGCGTCGTGCCGTCGTACTACCTGCGCTACTACTACGCGCACGATGTCGTCTTCGCGGAGCAGCAGGGCGCCCCGACCCGCGCCCAGGCGGTCACCGCTGTCGAGGACGAGCTCCTCGCGCTGTACGCCGACCCGTCCGTGGACACCAAACCGGCCGCCCTCGAACGACGGGGCGGCGCGTTCTACTCGGAGGCCGCGGTCGACCTGCTCGCCTCGCTCACTGCCGACCGCGGCGACGTGCAGGTGGTCAACGTCCGCAACGACGGCACGCTTCCGTTCCTGCCCGACGACCACGTCATCGAGGTGCCCGCGACGATCGGCGCCGGGGGGATCACGCCGCTGCCCGCGGCGCCCCTCCCCACCGACATCGCGGGACTCGTGTCGCACGTCGCGGGCTACGAGCGGCTTGCCCTGGAGGCCGCGGTGCACGGCGGCCGCGACCGGGTCGAGCGCGCCCTGCTCGCCCACCCGCTGGTCGGTCAGTACGACCGTGCGGCGCGCCTGACCGACCTGCTGCTCGCGGAGAACCGCGCCCATCTCGCGTGGGCCCGATGAGCGTCCTCGTGGCCGTCGACGGAGGTGGCAGCAAGACCGACGTACTGGTGCTCGACCCCGACGGGACGGTCCTCGCGCACGCTCGCGGGCCCGGGTCGTGCCCGCAGGTGATCGGGGTGCGGCCCGCTCTCGAGGTCATCGACGGGCTCGTACGGTCGGCCCTGGGCGGGCGTTCCGACGTCGCACGGGTGGGGATCTACCTGTCCGGGCTGGACCTTCCGGTCGAGATCGCGACGTTCACGTCCGCCCTGCAGACGCTCCCGTGGTTCACGCCGGACGCGGCCGTCGTCGACAACGACACGTTCGCCCTCCTGCGCGCCGGGACGCCGTCCCACGAGGCCGTCGTCGTCGTGTGCGGCACCGGGATCAACTGCGTCGGGCGCCGGTCCGACGGCGCGACCGCCCGGTTCCCGGCGCTCGGCCGCATCTCCGGCGACTGGGGCGGTGGGTTCGAGCTGGGGGAGCAGGCCCTCTGGCACGCGGCCCGGGCGCTCGACGGCCGCGGGCCGGCCACCTCGCTGGCGACCCGGGTGCCGTCGGCGCTCGGGCGTCCGTCGATGGCGGTCGTGATCGAGGACCTGCACTTCGGGGTGCTCGGGCACGACGACGTCGCCGGCCTGTCGCCCGTGCTGCTGGCTGCTGCGTCCGACGGGGACGCGGTCGCCCTCTCGGTCGTGGAGCGACAGGCCGAGGAGATCGCGACCCTCGCGCTCGCGGCCCTTCGACGGCTGGACCTCGTCGGGTCCACGGTCCCCGTGGTGCTCGGAGGCGGTGTCCTGGCCGCCCGGCACCCGGGGCTGACCGAGGGCATCCGCGCGCGGCTAGCGACCGGTGCACCCGGCGCGCACCTGACGTTCGTCGCCGACCGGCCGGTGGTCGGGGCCGCGCTGCTGGTGCTCGAGGACCACGGAGCGCCGCCCGACGCGCTGGCGCGGGCTCGGGCGAGCGCCGGTCTGACGCCGACCGTCGTCTGACGCCGACCGCCTACCCCGAGTCGACCTGGTCCTGAGAGGGCCGACCGGCGACGGCCCGCGGGATGCTCAGCGCCGCGGGTCGTCCGCCGCCAGCCCGGCGTTCAGCACCGCCTCCCCGAGGTCGGCCGCGGTCGTGACGGTCAGCCCCGCGGGCGGCGTGGCCCCGTCCAGCGCCCCGGCCGGGACGATCGCGCGCGTGAACCCGAGCCGCGCGGCCTCGGCGAGGCGTCGACCGACCCCCGACACGGTCCGGATCTCGCCGGCCAGCCCGACCTCGCCGATCGCGACCAGCCCGCGGGGCAGCGGCACGTTCTCGCGGGGGCTGACGGCCGCGAGCGCGAGCGCCAGGTCGGCCGCCGGCTCGATCACGCGGGCGCCGCCGATGGTCGACACGTACACGTCCTGGTCCGCCAGCCGCGCGCCGAGCCTCCTCTGGAGGACGGCGAGCACCATGGCCAACCGGCTGCTGTCGACGCCGCTGGTGGTCCGCCGCGGGTTGGGCACGGACGACAGCGCGACGAGCGACTGCACCTCGGCGACCAGCGGGCGGCGCCCCTCGAGAGTCACCGTCAGGCAGGTGCCCGGCACGGGGTGCAGGGCCTGGGAGATGAAGAGGCCCGACGGGTCGGTCAGGCCGACGATCCCGGTCTCGGACAGGTCGAAGCAGCCGACCTCGTCGGTCGGGCCGTAGCGGTTCTTGGTGGCCCGCAGCATGCGCAGGCGGGAGTGCCGATCGCCCTCGAACTGGCAGACGACATCCACCAGGTGCTCGAGCGTGCGCGGTCCGGCGACGGACCCGTCCTTGGTCACGTGGCCGATGAGCACGACGGGCATGTCCCGGGCCTTGGCCGCCTGGATGACGGCCGCGCTGACCTCGCGCACCTGTGACACGCCGCCGGCGGTGCCGTCGACCTGCGAGGACGCGATGGTCTGCACGCTGTCGATCACCAGGAGGTCGGGGTCCTGCTGCTCGATGTGCCCGAGCACCGTGGCCAGGTCGGTCTCCGAGACGAGCAGCAGCGTCGGGGCGAGCGCGTGGATCCGACCGGCGCGCAACCGCACCTGCGCCGCCGACTCCTCGCCCGTGACGTACAGGACGCGACGCCCGGTGCGCGCGGCTCGGGCGGCGACGTCGAGCAGCAGCGTGGACTTGCCCACCCCCGGTTCCCCCGCCAGGAGCACCACAGCGCCGGGCACGAGCCCGCCGCCGAGCACGCGATCCAGCTCGTCGACCCCCGTCGACTGCGCCCGGGCGGTCTCGACATCGATCTGGTCGATGGGCAGTGCGGACGACCTCGTCGGCGTCGTCGCGACCGTCTTGGGCGCGCCGCCGCCGGGGCCGGTGTCCTCCAGGACGGAGCCCCACGCCTGGCACTCCCCGCAACGCCCGACCCACTTGGTGGCCGACCACCCGCACTCCGAGCAGCGAAAAGGTGGCTGCGCGGGCCGTGTGGATCTGCCGGGTCGTCTCACGCTCGTCGAGGTCACGAGAGGGACGCTAGACGCAGCGTCTGACACGGACGCCGGCGGCGCGCGACAACCTGTCTGTTGCCAACGACTGAACAACGGTTTAGCGTAGTGAACGTGCGTTCAGACGAGGACCTCACCGCCCGCGCCCGCATCCGGGACGCGGCCGTCGCGCGGTTCGGGCGCGACGGCTTCGGCGTCGGCGTGCGCGCCATCGCGGCGGACGCCGGCGTGAGCGCCGCCCTGGTCATCCACCACTTCGGCTCCAAGGACGGCCTGCGCGCGGCGTGCGACGAGCACGTGCTCGAGACGGTCAAGCGGGAGAAGTCGGACGCCATGCAGGACCAGGCGCCGAGCGACGTCATCGGCCGGCTCGCGCGGATCGAGGAGTACGCGCCTCTGTTCGCCTACATCGTGCGCAGCCTGCTCGAGGGTGGCGCGCTCGCGGCCAAGTTCGTCGACGGACTCGTCGCCGATGCGGACGCGTACCTGGAGACCGGCGAGCGGACGGGGACGGTCAGGGCGTCGGAGGACCCGCGAGGCCGGTCCCGGACCCTCGTCGCGACGCAGGTCGGCCTGATCGTCATGGCCCAGCTGGACGGCGCGCTCGGCCGCGGCACTGCCCCGACCGACGATCCGACGACGGCCATGAAGGATCTCTACGACGCGACCCTGCTCGCCGGCCTGGAAGCTCTACACGCACGGCCTGTTCACAGACAGCGGCTACCTCGACGCCTACAGAGAGTTCAAGGAGAAGTCATGACCGACGCCATCCACATCCGCGGTCTGGTCAAGTCGTTCGGGGCCAAGCGCGCGCTCGACGGGTTCGACCTGACCGTCGCGGCGGGCGAGGTGCACGGGTTCCTCGGGCCGAACGGCGCGGGCAAGTCCACGACGATCCGGGTGCTGCTCGGCCTGCTGCGCGCCGACGCGGGTTCGGTCTCGCTGCTCGGCGGAGACCCGTGGAAGGACGCGGTCGCGCTGCACCGGCGGCTCGCGTACGTGCCCGGCGAGGTGAACCTGTGGTCCAACCTGTCCGGCGGGGAGGCGATCGACGTGCTCGGGCGGCTGCGCGGCGGCCTCGACCCTGCACGTCGGGACGAGCTGATCGAGCGGTTCGAAGCTCGACCCGCGGATCAAGGGTCGCGCGTACTCCAAGGGCAACCGGCAGAAGGTCGCCCTCGTGGCTGCGCTGGCCGCGGACACCGAGCTCCTGCTGATGGACGAGCCGACCAGCGGACTGGACCCGCTGATGGAGGCGGTGTTCCAGCAGGTCGTGCGGGAGGTTGCCGACGAGGGCCGCACGGTGCTCCTGTCGAGCCACATCCTGGCGCAGGTCGAGGTGCTCTGCCGCCGCGTCACGATCATCCGGGCCGGCAAGGCGGTGCAGACCGGTTCGCTGGAGGAGCCTCCGCAGCCTGCGCCGGACCACCGTGACGGCCGCGGTCCGCGACCTCGAGGGCGCTGTCCGTGCCCTCGGCGAGACCGCCGGCGTGCACAACCTGCAGCGGCACGACGGGCACCTGACCCTCGACATCGACACCCCGGCGCTCGGCGACGTCCTGGCGCGGCTCACCACCTTCGGTGTCGACTCCCTGACCGCGCACCCGCCGACGCTCGAGGACCTGTTCCTGCGGGAGTACAGCGACGAGCTGGCGACGCTCGGTGTGGTGGAGGGGTCGCGATGACCGCGGTCGCCCTGCCCGCCACGTTCCGGTCGGGGCCGGCGTCGGGCACCGGGGACTCGTCCGGGTCGCGCTGCGCCTGGACCGGTTCCGCACGATCGTCTGGGCGCTGTCGGTCAGCGTGATCGTGCTCGGCGCGCTCAGCGCCCTGAACACCGCGTACGCGACGCCCGAGGCGCGGCAGGCCCGCGCGACGCTCATCTCGTCGCCCGCCGCGACCGCGCTGGCCGGGCCGGGATACGGGCTGGACGACTACACGATCGGCGCGATGACGGCCAACGAGATCGGTCTGTGGATCATGATCCCGGTCGCGATCATGTCGCTGCTCATCGTCACCCGGCACCTGCGGGCGGCCGAGGAGGACGGGAGGCTCGAGCTCGTGCGGTCGGCGCCGGTCGGTCGGGACGCGCCGGTGGTCGCCGGGCTGGTGGCGGCCTTCGTCGCGACCCTGGCCGTCGGGCTGCTGACGTTCCTCGCGCTCGTCGCGGGCGGCCTCGAGGCGACGGGCTCCGCGGCGCTCGCGGGCGGTGTCGTCATGGTCGGCTTCGTGTTCGCGGGGGTGTCCGCCGTGGCGTCGCAGCTCACCGCCCACGGCCGGACGGCGAGCGCGTTGAGCATGGCGGTGCTCGGGGTCGCCTTCCTGCTGCGCGCGATCGGGGACGTGAACGGTCCCCAGAGCACCAGCGTGCTCACCTGGCTGTCCCCGTTCGGCTGGGCGCAGGCGACCGCCGCCTTCGTCGCGACACGCTTCTGGCCGTTGGCCATCGGGTTCGTCGTGACGGCCGGGCTCGTCGTCCTCGCGTTCTGGCTCGTCGGGCGGCGCGACGTCGGCACCGGGCTGGTGGCCGAGCGGCTGGGCCGCCCGGCCGCTCCCCGGAGCCTGACGGGCATGGTCGCCCTGACGGCGCGGTCCCAGCTCGGACCGATCCTCTCCTGGGGCTTCGCCATCGTCGCGATGGGTGCGGTGGTCGGCCTGCTCGCCGGTGCGCTGGTGGACTTCCTCGCCTCCGACCCGACGCTCTCCCAGGCCTTCCCGGACGGTCCGAACGGTGCCGCCGCGGGTGCGCTCGCGGTCTACACCGTGTTCCTCGCCGTGACCACCGGCGCGTACGCGGCGACCGCGCTCGGAGCCGCGCGCGCGGAGGAGGTGGCCACCCGGGGGGCGGCCGTGCTGGCCCTGCCGGTGTCCCGGTGGCGCTGGCTCGGCGCGCAGGCCGGCGTGGCGGGCGTCGCGTCGGTCGTGATCATGCTGGTGACGGGTCTGGCCATGGGCGCGACCGCGGCCGGCTCGTTGGACGGCGCCGTGAGCGTCGGGCAGGTGGTCGGGGGCGCTCTGGTGACGCTGCCGGCGATCGGCTGCATGCTCGGGCTCGCCGTGCTGGTCCTCGGGCTCGCGCCGCGCGTGTTCGGGCTGATCTGGGCGTACGTCGTCTACGTGTTCGTGGTGGGCCTGTTCGGCCCGCTGCTGCCCGACGGCTCGGACGCCCTGTCGCCGTTCACCTACACCCCGCAGCTTCCCGCCGAGGCGATGGACTGGACCCCGGTGGTCGTCCTGACCGTCGTCGCCGCGGTCCTGATGGTGGCCGGCCTGGCCGCGTTCCGACGGCGGGACGTGACCGGCTGACGTTCGCGGCGCTCCGAGGACGTGCCGGGGTCCTGCGCTGGTGCCTAGGTAGGCTGCGGGGCGTCCGGCGAGGGTCCGGGCATCACGACCCGAGGGGGACCCCCGATGAGCGACACCGGCCGGCCCGGCCCCGACCCCGCGCACCACAGCGGTCGACCCAGCTGGGGCCAGACGGGCCAGACACCGCCCGTCGCGCCCGCGACGCCCCCGCCGGTCACCAGCTGGCAGGCAGCGGCGCCGACCGCAGTGACTCCTGCGGCCCCTGCGGCCGTCCCCCGGCCACGGGTGGGGAGCCGCCCGCCGGCGAGTCGAAGCGGCGTCCGGGCTGGCTGGTCCCCGCGATCATCGGCGTGGTCGTCCTCGTCGTCGCTGCCGTCATCATCGGGATCGTCTCCTCCAACAAGGGGTCCGACGCGGCGGCGCCGCCCGCGGTCGCGTCGACGATCCTTCTTCCCTCGCCGACGCCCACGATCGACCCGGTCGCCCGCACGGCCACCACGGCGTTCGCGACGGCGCTCCCCACCTCCCTCCTGCAGTACGCGCTCGCGTCGTCCGCCGACAACCCCACGTGGACCGCTGGCGGCGCGATCGAGGCCTACACCGAGACCTACACCGACGGCGGTTCCGGGACGGTCACCGTGAACGCCGGCCAGTGGGAGACCCCGGCCGAGGCCACCGCGTTCGCCGCGACCCTCACGGCCGCCCTTCCGGCCGCCCCGTCGCCCGCCCCGACGGCCACGGCCGCCGCCTCGTCGTTGCCCCAGTCGGGCGACGTCACCGCGGCCGGTGCGCCGGTCGGCACCTACACGATCGCCGATGCCGGCGGCGGCAACGGGGTGGCCGTCTGGACCAACGGGACGACGGTGTTCCAGCTGACCGGCCCGGTCGCCGACATCGTCAACCTGTACGCGGCCTACCCGCTCTGAGCAGCACGACGGCGCTCGCGGCGGGGGCCGCGAGCGCCGTCGTCGTTCGGGGTCAGCCCGCGGTCGTGGGCGCCGTGAGGTCGTAGACCGTGGCGCCGTCGACGGTCTGCGCCGTGAAGTTGGCCTCGACCCAGGCGCTGATGTCCGACGACGCGCTGGACCCGCCGTTCTGGCCGCCGAACCCGCTGCCGCCGATGAACCAGTGGATGTCGCCGGCGGCGACGTACGCCTGGAACTGGGCCAGCGTCGGCGACGGGTCCGACCCGTTGAACCCACCGACGGGCATGACCGACTCCTGCGTGGCGAGCTGGCTCGCGCGGCGTTCTGCGAGCCGATCGCCGCCGCGACCCAGCGGTACTGGTCCGCGTCCTTGAGCAGCAGGGCCTCGACCGCGGTGCTCACGGTCGCGCCGTTCAGCAGACCGCCTGCACCGCCCCCGGCGCCGCCGCCACCCGTCCCGCCGCCGCCGAACCCACCGGTCGGTGCGGTCTGCGACGTGCCCGTACCGGTCGGGGCGGTGCCGTTCGCGGTGCCCGTCTGCGCCCCGGGAGGGCCGCCGAACCCACCCTGCGGACCGCCGCCCTGCCCACCGCCGCGACCACCGGGCATCCCCGTCCCGCCGCCGCTGGTCACGGTCGGGCCGGCGGTGACGATGGACCCGGACTTGCCGACGGTCACGGTGTCGAGCGTGTAGGCGGTCGGACCGACCAGCCCAGCGACGAGCGCCAGGGCGGCCCCGACGCGCAGGACGCGCCGCCCGGACCAGTAGCCGCCCACCAGCAGCGCGGCACCCGTGAAGCCGGCGAGCAGGACCACCAGGCGGAGCCAGGGGAGCCAGTCGGCGGACCGACCCAGCAGCACGTACGACCACACGGCGGTGATCAGCGTGACGCCGGCGAGGGTGCAGACGGCCCACAGCGAGGTGCGTCGGACCCACAGGGCCCAGGACCCGATGCCGACGAGCGCCGCGATCGCGGGGGCCAGGGCCACCGTGTAGTAGGCGTGGAAGATGCCGGCCATGAAGGAGAACGTCAGACCGGTGACCACCAGCCAGGCGCCCCACACGAGGATCTCGGCGCGCTGGGTCGAGGTGCGCGGGGCCCGCCGGTAGAGGCCGAAGGCGACCGCACCGAGCACCAGCGCCGCGGGGATGAGCCACGCGATCTGCCCGCCGACGTCCGACGAGAACAGCCGACCGAGACCCGTCGCACCCCACATCGACGTGCCGCCGGCACCCCCGCCGCCACCGACCGACCCGGTCTCGTCACCGGTGATCCGCCCGAGGCCGTTGTAGCCGAACGTCAGCTCGAGGAACGAGTTGGTCTGCGAGCCGCCGATGTAGGGCCGCATGCTCGCGGGCACCAGCTCGACGACGGCCACCCACCAGCCGGCTGCGACGACCATCGCGCCGACCGCGAGCAGACCGTCGCGGATGCGCCGGCCCAGCGAGACGGGCGCGGCCCACAGGAACGCGGCCGCGAGCCCGGGGAGGACGAGGAACGCCTGCAGCTGCTTGGTCAGGAACGCGAAGCCGACGAGCGCGCCCGCCAGCAGCATCCAGCGGGTGGTCCGCGGGCCGGTGATCGCCTTCATCGTCGCCCAGACCGACAGCGTGAGGAGCAGCACGAGCAGCGCGTCCGGGTTGTTGAACCGGAACATCAGCGCGGCGACGGGCGTCAGTGCGAGCGTCGCGCCGGCGAGCAGGGCGGCACCGGCGGAGAACCGGCGCCGGACGCTGGCGTACAGGACACCGACCGTGGCGACGCCCATGAGCGCCTGCGGCACGAGGATCGACCACGACGACAGCCCGAACACCCGCACGGACAGCGCCATGATCCACAGGGAGGCCGGCGGCTTGTCGACGGTGATCGACGCCGCGGCGTCCGAGGCCCCGTAGAGGAAGGCCTTCCACGACTCCGACCCGGCTTGCACGGCCGCGGAGTAGAACGAGTTGCCCCAGCCGGAGGCGGACAGGTCCCACAGGTACAGGAGCCCGGTGGCCAGCAGGAGCCCGCCCAGCGCCGGGCGTTCCCAGCGGGCGCGCGGAGGGGTGACGACGGGCTCGGTGACGACGGGCGGTGCGACGTCGTCGGGGGCGTCCGGACGGTCGGGGATCCGGAGCGGGGCGGTGGTGACGGTCATCGGACTGTCCCTTCGACGGGGGCGGTGCTGGCGGTGGCGCGGCGGAAGACCCAGCTGCGCAGGAGGACGAACCGCAGGACGGTCGCCCCGAGGTTGGCGACGACGAGGACGACGAAGCTCGACGCCGCGCGAGGCACCGGGCGCGGCGAGGTGCAGGAGGCCGAGCGACCCGGCGGTGAGCACCCAGGCGAGCCCGAAGACCATCAGGCCCTGACCCTGCTGCCGGGCGGCTCGGGCGCGCCCGCGGATGCCGAACGTGACGCGTCGGTTGGCGGCCGTGTTGGCCACCGCGGTGAGCAGGAGCGCGAGCACGTTCGCGGCCTGCGCGCCGACCGGACCGGCCAGCACGAGGTAGATCAGGGCGTAGGCGGCGGTGCTCGCGACACCGACGAGCGCGAACCGCACGAGCTGCCGCAGCAGGACGTTCCCGCTGGTCACGGGTGTGGCGGGGCGGCTGTCGCCGACGAGCGGCAGGTGCGCGCGCAGCTCGTCGAGGGGGATGCGGCCGGCGGTCAGGTCCCGCACGAGGCGTGCGACGCCGCGCAGGTCGGCCTTCGCCGTGGCGACGATGTCGACGCGCGAGTCGGGGTCGTCGACCCAGTCGACGGGCACCTCGTGGATGCGCAGCCCGGCCCGCTCGGCGAGCACCAGCAGCTCGGTGTCGAAGAACCACCCGGTGTCCCCGACGAGCGGCAGCAGCCACGGGCTGCGTCGGCCCGGATCGCCTTGAACCCGCACTGGGCGTCGGAGAACCGGGCGTGCAGCGCACCGCGCAGGACGAGGTTGTACCCGCGGGAGATGCAGTCGCGCTTGGGTCCGCGGACCACGCGCGCGGTCCGGCTCAGGCGGGTGCCGATGGCCAGGTGCGAGTGCCCCGAGACCAGCGGTGCGACGAGCGGGAGCAGGGCGCTGAGGTCCGTCGACAGGTCCACGTCCATGTACGCGAGGACCTCGGCGTCGGACCCCAGCCAGGCCGTGTGCAGCGCCCGTCCGCGACCTTTGGCGTCCAGGTGGACCAGGGCGACTCCGTCGATCTCGTCGGCGAGCCGCCGCGCGATGACCGCCGTGCCGTCCGTGGACGCGTTGTCCGCGATCGTCAGCCGCGCGGGGTAGGGGAACTGGGTGTCGAGGAAGCGCCGCGCGGCGCGGACCGTGGCCTCGAGACCGGCCTCCTCGTTGTAGACGGGGATGACCAGGTCGAGCACGGGCCCGGTCGTGACCTCGTCGGCATACGCGGGTGCGTCCGCGGGATGCGTCGTCGTGATGTCCATGCTCCGACGATGCGGTGGGCCCCTGTCGCGCCCCTATGCCGACCCTGTGGCACCCCTATGAGCGTGGTGGCGGAGGGTCAGTCGCGGGCGATGATCGACAAGATGTTGCCGCCCGGGTCCGTGAACCAGGCGATCAGCGGGCCGCCCTTGCGGAACACGAAGTCGTCGTCGGTCTCGCCCGGCGTGCCGGCGTACTTCTCGAACTCGACGCCCTTGGCGCGCAGCTCCGCCACCGTCCCCGGCACGTCCTCGACCGGGAAGTTCAGCACCGTGTAGGTGGCGGGCGCATGCGCCGGGCCCTTCGGGTAGACGAGCACGTCCTTGCCGCCCGCGAGGTGCAGGAACAGCATCCCGTGCTCCTCGGACACGTCCAGCCCGAGCGTCTCGCCGTAGAACTGCTGCGCCGCGGGGATGTCGTCCGTCGAGAACCCGCTGAACGCCTCACTGAGCCCGGCCATGAGAAACCCCTCGATCGTCGTCGTCGGAACACCTCACTGTGCCCCGCTCGCGAAGGCCGGGCCACCGCTACGCGGGGGACGGCGACGTCCACGCTCGGGCGGCACGGTTGCTCGAGCGCGGACGTCGGGGGCCACGTGGTCAGACACGGGCCGCGGGTACGGCCGTCAGACGCGGGCCGGGGTCTTGGTGCTGGACGGGCGCTCGGTGCGCGGCGGCGGGGGTGCCGGTGCGGCGGGGAGCGTGACGGTGAACGTGGTGCCGGGTGTGGGCAGGTCGGTGTCGCGACGAGGGTCGGGCGCGGTGCCGGGGCCGACCGTGATGGTCCCGCCGTGGGCGGTGACGACCGCGGAGACGATGGCCAGGCCGAGCCCGGTGGACCCGGTGGTGCGGTTGCGGGAGGCGTCGCCGCGGGTGAACCGCTGGAACAGGCTCTCGCGGAGGGCGGGCGGGATGCCGGGGCCGTCGTCGGCCACCTGGAGCACGACGGACGACCCGGCTCGCCGGAGCCGGACGCTCACGGTCGTGCCGGTCGGGGTGTGCAGGCGGGCGTTGGAGAGCAGGTTCGCCAGCACCTGGCGCAGGCGGTGGTCGTCGCCGATCACGAGCACGTCGTCGGGGGAGGTGTCCTCGGCGAGGTCGAGCGACCAGGTGTGGTCGGGACCGGCCGCGTGGGCGTCGGTGAGCGCGTCGATCGAGAGCAGCGCGAGGTCGACGGGGTCGCTGGCCAGGGGGCGGCCGGCGTCGAGACGCGCGAGCAGGAGCATGTCCTCGAGCAGCCCGGTCATCCGCAGCGACTCGGACTCGACGCGTCCCATCGCCTGCAGCGCACCGGCGGGCAGCTCCTCGGGCGAGCGGCGGACCAGCTCGGCGTAGCCACGGATCGAGGCCAGCGGCGTGCGCAGCTCGTGCGAGGCGTCCGCGACGAACTGCCGCACCTGCGACTCGGACTCGTGCCGGGCGGCGAGCGCCTGCTCGACGTGCCTGAGCAGCTGGTTGAGGGCCGCGCCCACCTGGCCCACCTCGGTGGCGGGGTCGGTGTCGGCGACGGGCACCCGGTCGGCGAGGACGACCTCGCCGCGGTCCAGGGGCAGCCGGGCGACCCGGTTGGCGGTGGTCACCACGCGGTCGAGAGGCCGCAGCTCGCGCCGCACCAGGACCATGCCGATGGCGGCGGCGATCATGAGGGCGAAGACCGCCACCACGGCCTCGATCGCGAGGTAGTTGGTGACGATCGCGTTCACGGGTGCGAGCGGCATGGCCGTCGCGGCGACCGTGCCGTCGGCCGTCGTCGTGGAGACCGCGCGGTACTGGCCCAGATCCGTGAGCGTGACGGTCGTGATCACGTTGTCGTCCGGGATGGCGAGCATCTCGTCGATCTGCTGGTCGGTGAGCCGCGTGAAGCCCGTGCCGCTCGAGTAGCCGGCGTCCCGGGCGCTGACGCTGGACGGGTCCGTGCCCGCCGGCAGCAGAAGGTTCACGGTGCCGAGGTCCACGTTGGGCCGACCCGTGAGGGTGCCGCCGTCCGTGTCGTTGACCGGCGGCGGGGTGGTCAGGAGGTTGGGCGTCGAGCCGAAGGCGCCGCCGAGGGCCTCGCCGCCCGCCGGGGACTGGAAGCGCTGGTTGGTGGCGCGCTCGTGCGCCGCCGAGACCTTCTGGTCCAGCTGGTCGACCAGCGGCTTGCGCAGGGCGAGCGTGGTGACCGCGCCCATCCCGGCCGCGACCACGGCGACGAGCGCGACGACGGTGACCACCAGTCGCCGGCGCAGCGTCCACCGCGGCCGGGCCCCGAGGAAAGCCATCAGACGGTCGGCTTCAGCACGTACCCCACGCCGCGCAGCGTGTGCAGCATCGGGGCGCGACCCTTGTCGATCTTGCGCCGCAGGTAGGAGACGTAGAGTTCGACGATGTTGGCCTGGCCGCCGAAGTCGTACTGCCAGACGCGGTCGAGGATCTGCGCCTTGGACAGCACGCGCTTGGGGTTGCGCATGAAGTACCGCAGCAGCTCGAACTCCGTGGCGGTCAAGCGGATGTCGTCGCCGCCGCGGGACACCTCGTGGCTGTCCTCGTCCATCCGCAGGTCGCCGACGACGAGCACGGCCTCCTCGTGCGACGAGACCGACCCGGTCCGGCGGAGCAGCGCGCGGAGCCGAGCGACGACCTCCTCCAGGCTGAACGGCTTGGTGACGTAGTCGTCGCCCCCGGCGGTGAGACCGGCGATCCGGTCCTCGACGGCGTCCTTGGCGGTCAGGAACAGGACGGGCACGTTGGGGTGCGTTGCGCGGACGCGACGCAGCACGTCGATGCCGGACAGGTCGGGGAGCATGACGTCCAGGACGATGACGTCGGGGTCGAGCGCCTTCGCCTGGCGTACTGCGGCGTGCCCGGTCAGGGCGTGGTCCACCTGCCAGCCCTCGTAGCGCAGGGCGGTGGAGAGCAGCTCGGCAAGGGTCGGCTCGTCGTCGACTACCAGTGCGCGAACGGGTGAACCGTCGGGGCGCGTGAGCACGTCCGGGCGGCGGCTGGTCGTGATCGTCATGGTCCGACCTTCGGACCGCTACCTGAGGCGGGCCTGGAGCGACCCTGTGAAAAGTCTGAGAAATCGCCCGGGCCGGGGCCAGGGCCGGCTCAGTCCTCGCTCAGTCGAGCAGGTGAGGTCGCTGAGCGCCCGCGAGCGTCGCCGTGAGGATCGCCTCGATCGCGAACTGGGTGGCGACGGGCAGGTCGACGTTCTCGTCGTCGAGGAGCCACTGGACCTGCAGCCCGTCCATGACGGCGATGATCGAGCTGGCCGCGCGGTCCGCGAGTTCCTCGGAGACCGTGCCGTCGCCGACGGCCAGCAGAGCGGCGCTGATCTCGCCGCGCAGGACCTTGAAACGCTCGGTCACCCACGCCCTCGCGGGGTGGTTCTCGGTGACGGACTCGCCGGTCAGGACGGTATAGCCCTGCACGATGCCGCGTCGGTCGACGTTCATCCGGGCCGTGCGCAGCAAGTGGTGGAACAGCTCCAGACCGCCCGGGATGTGCTGGCCCTCGAGGTCGCGGACGTCCTCCTTGTCGCGGTACTCGAGCACCTCGACGAGCAGCTGCTCCTTGGAGCCGAAGTGGTGCAGGACGCCGGCATGCGTGATGCCGACCTGCTCGGCGACCTCCGTCAGCGAACCGCTCATGTACCCCTTGGAGCCGAACGTGTTGGCGGCTGCACGCAAGATCTCGGCCCTGCGTTCCGCAGTGGCCTGGCGGGGCTGTCGCGGCTTGCGCGCGCCCGCCTTCGGGGGAACCTCGTCGTCCATGACCGAAACCATACTGTGATCATTGCACTTACTGACAAGTCAGTAAGTTGTGCTTTGATGCTCGGCAGAAGACAACGACGTCGATCGGAGAACGCGCTGTGTCACTCGACACGGCCACCCAGCCGCCCACGGCTGAACGGCCCACCACCGGAGAAGCTTCGTTGAGCGCACTGCTCACGCGCCTCTCGCTCGAGGAGAAGGTTCGCCTCGTCGTCGGTGCCGGCCTCTGGTCCACCACCGCGGTGCCGCACATCGGCCTGCGCTCGATGCACGTCTCGGACGGCCCCGCCGGCGTCCGCGGCATCTCGGACAGCGCCGACGAGACGTCGGCCTCCTTCCCCGCCCCCAGCGCGCTGGCCGCGACGTGGGACGTGGACCTCGCCGACGAGGTGGGCGCGGTGTTCGCGGCCGAGGCCCGCCGGCACGGTGTCGACGTGGTGCTCGCCCCGCAGGTCAACCTGCAGCGCACCCCCGTCGGCGGCCGCCACTTCGAGTGCTACTCCGAGGACCCGCTGCTCACCGGTGCGATCGCCGTGCACGTCGTGCGGTCCGCGCAGGACCGCGGCGTCGGGATGTGCATCAAGCACTTCGTCGCCAACGACTCCGAGACCGAGCGCACCAGCTACCTGGCCCGCGTCGACGAGCGCACGCTGCGCGAGGTGTACCTGGCGCCGTTCGAGCAGCTGGTCCGTGAGGCGCAGGCCTGGTCCGTGATGGGCGCCTACTCCGGCGTCGACGACGGTGTCACCGCCGCGCCCGTGCTCGAGCACCGCCCGCTGCTCACCGGCGTCCTCAAGGACGAGTGGGGCTTCGACGGCGTCGTGATCAGCGACTGGGTGGCCACGAAGTCCGTCATCGGTGCCGCCGAGGGCGGTCTCGACCTGCAGATGCCGGGGCCGGACGGACCCTGGGGCGACGGCCTCCTCGACGCGGTGCGCTCGGGCGACGTCAGCGAGTCGCTCCTGGACGACAAGGTCCTGCGGCTGCTCCGCATGGCGCAGCGAGTCGGCGCCCTCGACGGTCTCGAGGCGTCGGGCGCGCTGCGGGACCACGTCGGCGACGTCGACGTCCGCGAGGTCCTCCGTCGCCTGGTCTCCCGCTCGATGGTCGTGCTCCGCGACGACGAGCGCGCGCTGCCCGTCGCACCCGAGGCCGTCACGCGCATCGCGCTGCTGGGCCCCAACGCGGTCCATCCCTTCCAGCAAGGGGGCGGCTCCGGCTATGTCCGGCCCGACCGCTCGTCCACCCCTGCCGACGCGCTGCGCTCCGCGTTCGGTGAGGTCGAGGTCGACCTGCACGCCGGCGCGGTCTCCCGCCTGCTGCCCCCGGCGCTGGATCTCGCCGGTCGCTGCACCACCCCGGAGGGCCACGTCGGCGCCCAGGGTGAGCTGCTCGACGCGGACGGCGCCGTGCTCGCCACGGCCGACGTGACCGAGTGGGGCGGCTGGCTCCGCGAGGTGCCGGGCCCCGCGGTCGCGCTGCGCCTGCGGACCACCGTGCGTCTCGACGAGCCGGGCCGGCACGAGGTCGGTGTCGGCACGGTCGGCAAGCACGTCATCTCGGTCGGCGGGCGGGTGCTCTCCTCGAGCGACACCGTCGTCGGCGCCGAGGTCATCCTCGACTCGAGCGTGAACCAGCCGCCGCCGGCCACCCTGGTGATCGACGTGACCGAGCCGACGACCGTCGAGGTCGACGCCATGGTCCAGGCCGTGCACCCCGTCGGCTACGCCTCCTTCGTGCGGGCCGAGCTGGTGCACCGCACGCCGGGCACGTCCCCCGACGAGCTGCTCGCGGTCGCCGTCGAGGCCGCCGCCGCGGCCGACCTCGCGATCGTCGTCGTCGGCACCAACGAGGAGATCGAGTCCGAGGGGTACGACCGCACGAGCCTCGCCCTGCCCGGGTCGCAGGACCAGCTGGTCAAGGCGACGATGGCGGCGAACCCGAACACGATCGTGGTGGTCAACGCCGGCGCCCCCGTGATCCTGCCCTGGCTCGACGAGGTGCCGTGCGTCGTGTGGGCCTGGCTCGGCGGCCAGGAGTGGCCCGAGGCGCTGGCCGACGTGCTGACCGGCCTCACCGAGCCGTCGGGACGCCTCCCGTGGACGCTTCCCGCGCACGAGTCGGACGTCCCCGTGCCGGACGCGGTCCCCGTGGACGGCGTGGTCGAGTACCACGAGGGGGTGCACGTCGGGTACCGCTCCTGGCTCGCCCTCGGCCGCACACCCGCCGCCCCGTTCGGGCACGGCCTGGGCTGGACCACGTGGGAGTACGAAGCCGTGACATCCGCCCTCGACGCCGACGGGGGGGTCGTGCTGGACGTCATCGTCCGCAACACGGGGACCCGCGCCGGTCGTGAGGTCGTCCAGGTCTACGTCGAGCCGCCCGAGGACTCGTCCTCGGGTACGCCCGGTGCCGAGCGTCCCGTGCGCTGGCTCGGCGGTTTCAGTGTCGTGCACGCCGAGCCCGGTGCGCACGAGCCGGTCCGGGTACGGGTGGACGCGCGTGCGTTCCGCACCTGGGACACGGAACAGCCCGGTTGGGTCACCCCGGCCGGTACCTACCCGATCCGCGTGGGCCGTTCGTCAGGCGACCTACGTCTAGCGGTGGACGTCGACCTTCCGGGGTCCGCGCCCACCCGGCCAGACCCGCACCTGTAGTCCCTGAAGTACGGGCGATCCGCAGTCGCCCGGCAAGGCTCCCTAGTCAGTCCCGACAGCGAACGACCCCCGTAAGTACCCCAGCAGTGCAAGGAGGCACTCCGTGAGAACGCGCAAGCTCGCAACGATGATGGCCGGTATGGCCACGATCGCGCTGCTCGCCACAGCCTGTTCGTCGGGCAGTGGCAGCGACAGCTCGACCAGCCCGGTGGTGGCGGCTCGTCCAACGCCGTCCTGACGATCGGCATGCCCAACGGCGCGCAGACGAACAACCAGAACCCGTTCGCCACGAACTCGTCGGCCATGTCCCTCGGCTACGCGAACGTCATCTACGAACCCCTCATGATGGTCAACGAGGCCAACCCGGCCGCCGACCCCGAGCCGTGGCTCGCGAAGTCGATCACGTGGAACGCGGACTTCACCGAGGCCACGATCACGCCGCGTGAGGGCGTCAAGTGGTCCGACGGCCAGGACTTCACCGCCGCCGACATCGCGTTCAGCATCAACCTGCGCAAGAACAACGACGCGATCAACGCCGCGGCCCTGCCGTACGGCGACGTCGCCGTGCAGGACGACGGCACGGTCAAGGTCGGCTTCACGGCCGGCCAGTTCGTCAACCAGACCAAGCTGTACAGCCTGATGATGGTTCCGGAGCACATCTGGAAGGGCATCGCGGACCCGACGACGGACCCGAACACCAAGCCCGTCGGCACCGGCCCGTTCACCCTGACGTCCTGGACGCCGCAGGCGGCCACCCTCGACCCCAACCCGACCTACTGGGGTGGCAAGTCGCAGGTTCACGAGCTGCGCTACTCGTCCTACACGGACAACAACGCGCTCACCACGGCCCTCACCACCGGTGAGGTGCAGTGGGGCTGGACGTTCATCGCGGACTTCGACAAGGTCTACATCGCGAAGGACCCCGACCACTTCCACCAGTACGCGGCGGCGGGTCTGGGCATCGACACGATGTTCCTGAACAGCACGACCAAGCCGTTCAACAACAAGGCGTTCCGTCAGGCGCTGAACACGGCGATCGACCGGGCGGCCATCACGAAGACGGCGTCCTCGGGCACCTACCCGGTCCTCACGAACGTCACCGGCCTGCCGCTCCCGGCCGGTCAGACGTTCCTGAACCCGGCGCTCGACGGCAAGAACTACGCGTCCAGCCTCGACGACGCCAAGAAGATCCTCACGGACGCCGGGTACACCGGGGTCGGGACCGCACTGAAGGACCCCGATGGTGAGGCCGTGAAGTTCTCGATCACGGACCCGACCGGTTGGAACGACTACAACACGGCTCAGGACCTCATCGTCGCCACGGCCAAGGAGCTCGGCGCCGACGCCACGGCGGACAAGCCCCCGGCCGACAACTGGTTCAGCGACGTCCCCCTGGGCAACTTCCAGGCGGCGCTGCACTGGACCGACGGTGGCGCGACGCCGTACGACATGTACTCCGACATGTTCGACGGCGCCCAGTACCAGCCGATCGGGCAGAAGGCCAACTGGAACTTCGGGCGCTACCAGAACGACGCCGCCACGGCCGCGTTCAAGACGTACGCCAGCAGCGCCAGCGCCGACGACCGCACCAAGGCGCTGAACGACATCCAGCAGATCTTCGTCGACGACGTCCCGGCCATCGCGATCTGGTCGCGGCCGCAGACGGCGCAGTACTCCACGAAGAACTACGTCGGGTGGCCGGACACGGACAACCCGTACGCGGGCCCGCAGCCGACCCGCCCGGGTGCTGCCGAGATCGTCATGAAGCTCAAGCCCGCCAGCTGAGCCTCTCGACGATCGAGGGTTGTCGTCAGGGTGCTGTGCAGTGAACGGCACGATGATGGCCTGACGACGATCCGACCGCGGGTGCGGTGGGGACTCCTCCCCACCGCACCTGCGGGCACCGCCCGCCCTGACGCACGTTTCTCCCCCCAGGTGAGCTGATGACTGCCCCCACGCAAGGTCCGACCCAGGAGCGCGGCGACGGCGCCGCCCCGGCGGACACGCCGGTCCTGCAGGCCGTGTCGATCCGCAAGTACTTCCCCGTCCGCGGGTTCCGCTCGAAGAAGGTCGTGCACGCGGTCGACGACGTCGACCTCGAAGCTCCACCGCGGGCGCGTCGTCGCCCTCGTCGGCGAGTCCGGCTCCGGCAAGTCGACGATCGCCCGGCTGCTCGCGCAGCTGATGAGCCTGACCGACGGCCAGATCCTGCTGAACGGCGAGGACGCCAAGACCACGAGCCGCGCCGGCTTCCGGCGGTACGTGTCGAAGGTCCAGATGATCTTCCAGGACCCGTTCGCGTCGCTGAACCCCGTGCACACCGTGCGGTACACGCTGACGCGCAGCCTCAAGATCCACCGGGGACGCCTGCGCGGGGACGACCTGGAGAACGCGCTCGACGAGCTGCTCGACCGCGTCAACCTCCGCCCGTCGGAGCGGTACATCGACAAGTTCCCCCACGAGCTGTCGGGCGGCCAGCGCCAGCGCGTCGCGATCGCGCGCGCCCTGGCCGCGAACCCCCAGGTGCTGCTCGCCGACGAGCCGATCTCGATGCTCGACGTCTCGATCCGCCTCGGCATCCTCAACCTGCTGCGTGACCTGCGCGACCGCCTGCAGATCGCGATCCTCTACATCACGCACGACATCGCGTCGGCCCGCTACTTCGCCGACCGCACGATGGTGATGTACGCGGGCCGCGTGGTGGAGAGCGGCGACAGCGAGTCCGTCACCCAGGACCCCAAGCACCCGTACACCCAGCTGCTGGTCCGGTCGGCACCCGACCCCGACGACCTCGACGCCCGGGCCCGGGGCGCCCGCGGCGAGGCCCCCAGCCTGGTCACGCCCCCCGAGGGATGCCGGTTCAACCCGCGCTGCCCGTTCGCCAACGACGTCTGCCGCAGCGAGCTTCCCGCCGCTCATGGAGGTCGGGGTCGGGCGCAAGGCAGCGTGCTGGGGCTACTCCGACCGTCCCGACCGTCCGCAGCTCGGTTCCGTGCTCGACGCCTACGGCCAGCGCCCGACGATCGACGTCGAGGCGGTCGCCCACGCTGACGCCGGTCTGAGCAGCGCAGCCCCTGACCAGGAGGGCCCCCGATGAGGTTCATGGTCCGCCGCATCATCTTCTACATCGTCACCTTCTGGGCGGCCGTGACGCTGAACTTCTTCATCCCGCGCATGATGCCGGGCGACCCGGTCACTGCGCTGATGGGCCGCCTGCAGGGGCAGATGGACTCGCACGCGGAGCACGCGCTGCGGGTGCTGCTGGGCCTGGACGACACGCAGTCGCTGTGGCAGCAGTACCTCAACTACTGGCAGCTGATCCTGCACGGCAACCTCGGCCGCTCGTTCACGTTCTTCCCGACGCCGGTCTTCGACATCGTCAAGCAGGCGCTGCCCTGGACGGTCGGGCTCGTGGGTGTCGCGACGATCATCGCCTTCACCCTCGGCACGCTCATCGGCCGGTCCATCGGCTGGCGGCGCGGCACCTGGGCGGACTCGGCGCTGCCGATCTCGGCCTTCTTCTCGGCGGTGCCGTACTTCTGGCTGGCCCTGATCGCCATCTCGGTGTTCTCGGTGCGTCTCGGCTGGTTCCCCTCCAGCGGCAGCTACGACCGCTCGATGGTGCCCAGCTGGTCGTTGCAGTTCATCGGCTCCGTCATCTACTACGGCTTCCTGCCGGCGATGACGATCGTCGTCGCGTCCGTGTCCGGGTGGATCCTCGGCATGCGCAACATGATGGTCACCGTGTCCTCCGAGGACTACGTGACCGTCGCGCAGGCCAAGGGCCTCAAGGAGCGGCGCGTGAAGAGCGGGTACGCCTCGCGCAACGCGATCCTGCCGCAGGTGTCCAGCTTCGCCCTGTCGCTCGGGTTCGTCGTCGGCGGCACCCTGATCATGGAGATGGTCTTCTCCTACCAGGGCATCGGCTACATCCTGTTCACCGCGGTGTCCACGCACGACTACCCGCTCATGCAGGGCTGCTTCCTCGTGATCACCATGGCCGTCCTCGTCGCCAACATCGTTGCCGACTTCGTCTACGCCGCGCTCGACCCGCGGACCCGGCAGGAGGGCTGACATGGCCATCGACCTGACTCTCCTGGAAGACACCCCGGACGTCACGACCGCGGAGACCACCACCTCCGGCAAGCAGCGGTTCGTCTTCCTGCGCAACGCGAAGTCCCTGACGGGGTTCGTCATCCTCGCGTTCTTCGGCATCCTGGCGATCATCGGGCCCTGGATCGTGCCCTACCCGCCCGGTGCCCTGAGCGCCGACCTGCTGCAGGCGCCGTCGGGCGCGCACTGGCTGGGCACCAACCAGCTGGGCCAGGACATCCTGTCGCAGATCATCTTCGGCACCCGCAGCGTGGTGATCGTCGGCCTGATCGCCGGCATCGGCGCGACGGCGATCGGGGTGCTCGTCGGCGTGACGTCGGGCTACATCGGCGGGATCGGTGACGAGGGCCTGTCCATGCTGGCCAACATCTTCCTGGTCATCCCGCAGCTGCCGCTCATCATCATCATCGCCGGCCAGCTCCCGTCGGTCGGTGGGGTCACGGTCGCGGCGGTGATCGCGGTGACGGGCTGGGCCTGGGGCGCGCGCGTCCTGCGTGCGCAGACGCTGTCGCTACGACGGCGGGACTTCGTGGAGGCGTCGCGCGCCAGCGGGGAGAGCACGTGGCGCATCATCACCGCGGAGATCATGCCGAACCTGACGGCCATCATCGCCTCGGGCTTCGTCGCGACCGTCGTGTTCGCGGTGCTCACCCAGACCACGCTGGCCTTCATCGGCATCGGTGACCCGAACGACTGGAACTGGGGCACCATCCTGTACGGCGCCCAGAACAACCTCGCGCTGCAGCGTGGCGCCTGGTGGTGGTTCGTGCCCGCCGGTCTGTGCATCGCCCTGGTCGGCATGGCCCTCACGCTCGTCAACTTCGGTATCGACGAGTTCGTCAACCCGCGGCTGCGCAGCGTCGGCCTGAACGCCCGCAGTCTGCGCAAGCGCGGCATCCGGCCCCGCATCGGCTTCACGCCGGTGGTGTATGAGGCCGCGGGCGGCCAGCGCACGACCGAGCTGGTGACCGAGTCCGAACAAGCCACCGTGCAGAACATCGCTCCGTCGACCGGACACCATCCGAGCGGGCACAGCAGGAAGGATGACCGAGCATGAGCGCCGTCCCCACGCGGTCCGTCTGGACGCCGGGCGAGGTCGGCCGCGTCGCGGAGCCCGTGCTCGAGATCAAGAACCTGTCGGTCGACTACGGCTTCGACGCCAACCCGACGCACGTCCTGCGCGACGTCTCGCTGACCCTGAACCGCGGCGAGGTGCTCGGCCTGGCCGGCGAGTCGGGCTGCGGCAAGTCCACGCTCGCCTACGCGGCCACGCGGCTGCTGCCGCCGCCGGGCATGATCACGGGTGGCGAGGTCGTGTTCACCGACCGCTCGGGCTCGCAGGTCGACGTGCTGGCCATGAGCGACCAGGACCTGCGTGCCTCGCGGTGGCAGGACATGGCGATCGTGTTCCAGGGCGCGATGAACTCGCTCAACCCGGTGCACCGCATCGGGCGGCAGATCTCCGACGCCCTGCTGGCGCACCTGCCGGCCATGAAGAAGAGCGAGGCCGCGGAGCGGTCGGCCGACCTGCTGGACATGGTCGGCATCTCGCCCGACCGTCTGCGCTCGTTCCCGCACCAGCTCTCCGGGGGCATGCGCCAGCGCGTCATGATCGCGATGGCGCTGGCCCTGGACCCGCAGGTCCTGATCATGGACGAGCCGACCACCGCGCTCGACGTCGTGATGCAGCGGCAGATCGTGGAGCAGATCGCCGAGCTGCGCGACCGTCTCGGGTTCTCGGTCATCTTCATCACGCACGACGTCTCGCTGCTCATCGAGATCGCGGACCGCATCGCGATCATGTACGCCGGTGAGATCGTCGAGGAGGCCGCGGCGCAGGACGTCTACCGGCGTCCACGGCACCCCTACTCCGACGCCCTCCTGCACTCGTTCCCGCCGCTGCGCGGGCCGCGGCGTGAGCTCGGCGGCATCCCCGGCTCGCCGCCCGACCTGGCCAAGCGGCCCACCGGCTGCCCGTTCCGGGACCGGTGCGCCCACGCGTTCGACGCGTGTGCCACGGTCCACCCGGAGCCGTGGTCCCGGCCGTCCCCGGCGACGACCCGCGTCGTCAGGTCGCCTGCCTGCGGCACGACCCGGCGGCGGTCGCCGCGGCCGGCTTCCAGCCGGTCCCGGTGCCCGTGGAGCTGTCCGTCCGGTAACCCGTTCTCCGCTGATCCCCCGGTCCGTCCTCGGAGGCATCCGCCTCGGTCGTCGCCCGTCGACGACCGTGTCGCCACCGAGGGCGGGCCGGTTCGCGTGAGCGTGCGTCAGGACGGGTCAGCCTGCGGAGACCGGGCGCTGGCGAGTGCCTGTGCTGTCCGGGCTCCGCGGGCGCGATCGTGCCGTTCATGAGCGGCGCGCCGTTGCCGCCGGCCTTTCGTCGCGAAGGTCTCTCACAGGTCAAGAGGCGCCCACGTCCAGGTGTTCCACAGGCCAGGTGGGTGAAGTGGCTCCCGAGCCCGTGGACGACCACCCGCTCGCCGACGCCGGGAGGCACGCGATGAGCACCATGACCGTAGGAGAGCTCGGCCGGACCTTCGAGCCGCAGAGCGCCCCGGACGCGTCCTTCTCCTGGCAGGAGCCGTGGCTCACTGCGAACGTCCGACCCGCCGGCTCGTTCGGGCGCGCCGACGTGGTGCGGCTGCGGGCGCTGCTCGACGCGCTGTCGGCCAGCGCGTCGATGGTCGTCCTCGACCTCGGGGCCGTGAGCCTGCGCAGCCACCACGCCGCCGACGTGATCGACGAGGCGGCGATCGAGCCTCGAGCGGCGCGGCGGGTGCCTGCTGTGCATCAACGCCGACGACGAGGTCAGGGCGCTGGGCACCTGCACCCACGCGGTCGTCGTCGCGCAGGGCGAGCCGACGCCGGTCGGCGTCCCGCGCTGAGCCGCTGCCGCGGCGAGGCCGCTCGGCGCGGTGACCTACCGTTGTGCGGTGAGCGATGCCCCCGTCCTGCGCGCGCCGGTGCGTCCGGTCCCGGTCGTCCGCGACCGACGGACCGGCGTCGTGGTGGTCTCGCTGCTGGTCGCGGTGCTCTCGTTCGTCGGGGTCTGGTTGCTGTGGCGGGTGTTCGTCGACACGCTGGCGGGCCAGGAGGTGGACAACGCCGCGCTGCAGGGTGCCCGCTACGGGCAGACGCAGCTGTGGCGGGTGGCCGAGCACGTGCTGGACGTCGTGTCGGTCGGGTTCATCGCGACGGTGCTGATCGCGGCCATGCTCATCGCCGCGCTGCGTCGCCGCTGGTCGCTCGCCGTGCAGGTCGCGGTCCTGATGATCGGGGCCAACCTCACCACGCAGGTGCTGAAGAACCACGTGTTCGAGCAGACCTGGTTCGGTGTCGAGGCCAGCTACGGGAACACGCTGCCCAGCGGCCACACGACGGCCGCGGCCTCCATCTCGGCGGCGCTCCTGCTCGTCGTGCCCCCGCGAGTGCGGCCGTGGGCGGCGGTCCTGGGGGCGGCCTACACGACGGCGACGGGCGTCTCGACGCTCATCGGGCAGTGGCACCGGCCGTCCGACGTGGTCGCCGCCGTGCTCGTGGTCCTCGCCTGGACGGCCATCGCGTGCGCGCTGGTGGCGCTCACGCCGCCCCGGGTGCCCACCGCGACCGGGGCGTTGCGGATCCCGACGGGTCGCGAGGCCGACCGCGACGCCACACCCGCGACCATGCGAGCCGTGGTGTCCGTGCTCGTGGTCGTCGGCGTCGCCGCCGGGGGCGCCGCGGCCGTGGCGATCTCGCACACCTGGCACAACCGCAACGAGCTCACGAGCCGCGCGGACCAGCTCACCGCGTACTTCGGCGGAGCCGCGGGGGCCCTCATGGCGTCCTGCCTCGCCTTCGCGATCATGCTCGTCCTGCGGCAGGCTGCGGCGGCTCGGCCGGGCGTCGTCGGAACGGATGTGCAATCGACTCGCCCACCTGGGAGTTACGCGTAGGTAGGGACTCCCGGAACACGGGCGGATTGCCGGAGGCTTGACGGAACGCCGTAGAGTCCCCAGCGGTGCACTAGGTGCGGTGTCAACCGACGCCGCGCAGTCTGAGGAAGGCCGAACGGATGTCTGCAGGGCGCAAGCTCGTCATCGTGGAGTCGCCTGCGAAGGCGCGCACGATCGCCGGGTACCTGGGCGACGAGTACGACGTCGAGGCGAGCGTCGGGCACATCCGCGACCTCCCGCAGCCGTCCGAGCTGCCCGCGGACATGAAGAAGGGCCCGTTCGGCAAGTTCGCGGTCGACGTCGACAACGGCTTCGCTCCGTACTACGTGGTCGACGCCGACAAGCGGAAGAAGGTCAGCGAGCTGAAGAAGCTGCTGAAGGACTCCGACGCCTTCCTGGCCACCGATGAGGACCGCGAGGGCGAGGCCATCGCCTGGCACCTGCTGCAGGGCTCAAGCCCAAGGTGCCGGTCAAGCGCATGGTGTTCCACGAGATCACCCGCGAGGCCATCCAGCGCGCCCTCGTCGACACCCGCGACCTGGACGACCGGCTGGTCGACGCGCAGGAGACCCGCCGCATCCTCGACCGGCTGTACGGGTACGAGGTCAGCCCGGTGCTGTGGCGCAAGGTCCGCCAGGGGCTCTCGGCAGGCCGCGTGCAGTCGGTCGCGACGCGGCTCGTCGTCGAGCGTGAGCGCGAGCGGATGGCGTTCGTCGCCGCCGAGTACTGGGACATCACCGGTTCTTTTGCGGTCGCCGACGCCGCTGAGCCTTCCTTCTCCGCGCGACTCTCGTCGGTCGACGGCCGACGGGTTGCCTCGGGCCGCGACTTCGCCGACGACGGGACCCTGAAGTCCGCGGACGTCGCGCACGTCGACGAGGCGGTCGCGACGGCCCTCGTCGCCAACCTGTCCGAGTCGTCCTTCGAGGTCGCCTCGCTGGAGACCAAGCCGTACACCCGCCGTCCCGCCGCGCCGTTCACCACCTCGACGCTGCAGCAGGAGGCCTCGCGCAAGCTGCGCATGGCGTCCCGGCAGACCATGCGCACGGCGCAGGGCCTGTACGAGAACGGCTACATCACCTATATGCGTACGGACTCCTCGTCGCTGAGCGCGCAGGCCATCTCGGCCGCCCGCCGGCAGGCGTCCGAGCTGTACGGGCCCGAGTACGTGCCCGACGCACCGCGCGTCTACACGAGCAAGGCCAAGGGCGCCCAGGAGGCGCACGAGGCCATCCGGCCCGCCGGTGACCACTTCCGCACGCCGGCGCAGGTCGCCCGTGAGCTCTCCGGTGACCAGTTCCGGCTGTACGAGCTGATCTGGAAGCGCACGGTCGCCTCGCAGATGGCCGACGCCCGCGGGCAGACCGCGTCCGTCCGCCTCGGCGCCACGGCCTCCGACGGCACCGACGTCCTGTTCTCCGCGTCCGGCACCGTCATCACGTTCCGCGGGTTCCTGGCCGCGTACGAGGAAGGTCGCGACGTCTCCCGGTACGACACGGACTCGTCGACCGTCGACGAGTCGAAGGGCGACGCGCGGCTGCCGTCGATGAGCGAGGGCGACCCGCTGACGGCGTCGGACCTGACCGCCGACGGGCACCGCACCTCGCCGCCGCCGCGCTTCACCGAGGCGTCGCTGGTCAAGGCTCTGGAGGAGCGGGGGATCGGCCGCCCATCGACGTACGCCGCGACGATCTCCGTGATCCAGGACCGCGGGTACGTGACCGGTCGCGGGCAGGCGCTCGTCCCGTCGTGGCTCGCGTTCGCGGTGACCCGGCTGCTCGAGGAGAACTTCGACTGGCTGGTCGACTACGACTTCACGGCCGAGATGGAGGAGGACCTCGACGCGATCGCGGCGGGGGACAAGGACCGGGTGGCCTGGCTGTCGCGGTTCTACTTCGGCGACGGCTCCGGCAACGAGGAGGGCGAGGGTCTGCGCGACCTCGTCGCGAACCTCGGCGAGATCGACGCCCGCGAGGTCAACTCGATCCCGATCGGCGAGGGCATCGTCCTGCGGGTGGGCCGCTACGGCCCCTACCTCGAGGACTCGGCGGCCGAGCCCGGCGACGACGGCAACCCGCGCCGGGCCTCGGTGCCCGAGGAGCTGGCGCCGGACGAGCTGACCGTCGCGAAGGCCCGCGAGCTGCTGGAGACGCAGCCCGAGGGTGACCAGGTGCTGGGCACGGACCCCGTCGCCGGGACGCCGATCGTCGCGCGCAACGGCCGCTACGGGCCGTACGTGACCGAGGTCCTGCCGGATCCCGAGATCGACACCTCGCTGTCGCAGGCGGCGCAGAAGCGCGCGCTGGCGGCCGCTCCGAAGCCGCGCACGGGGTCGCTGTTCAAGTCGATGTCGCTGGCCTCGATCACGCTCGACGACGCGCTCCTGCTGCTGTCGCTGCCCCGCGTGGTGGGCGTGGACCCCGAGTCGGGCGCCGAGATCACCGCGCAGAACGGCCGCTACGGCCCGTACCTGAAGAAGGGCACGGACTCCCGGACGCTCGCCTCCGAGGAGGCGCTCTTCAGTACGACCCTCGACGAGGCCCTGGCCATCTACGCGCAGCCGAAGCGCGGGCGCGGCGCGACGTCGGCCCCGCCGCTGCGCGAGCTGGGCGACGACCCGACCTCCGAGAAGCCGATCACGGTCAAGGAAGGGCGCTTCGGGGCCTACGTCACCGACGGGGTCACCAACCGCACCCTGCCGCGCGACCTGACGCCGGAGACGATCACGCGCGAGCAGGCCGTCGAGCTGCTCTCGGAGAAGCGGGCGTCCGCTCCCGCCAAGAAGAAGGCGCCGGCTCGTCGCGCGACGACGACTCGTGCGAAGGCACCGGCTGCAGCGAAAAAGGCTGCGACCAAGAAGTAGCAGCGCTTTTCTCGCCGCCATTCTCTGACGCTCGCCGAACGTGGGCTGTGGGCGGCTGGACACATTGTTCCTTTGTGTCTGTGGATGACACTCCTTTGGTCCCGCGGCATTTGTGCGTTTTCCCGTGAATGTCAGTGGTCCCTGGAATGATTCGTCGTAGGGCAATTCCGGCCCGAGCGACGAGCCAGGGGGTGTGCGCGTGACGAACTCGACGACGAACGCGTCCGGCCCTCCGACGCCGAGCCACCCGGTCCACGGCGTGCTGGCCGAGCTGGCAGCCTCGGTCGAGGCGCTCGCGGGCCTGGCCGACCCGACGGTTGCCGGGCGTCTCGACGGTGCCGACGCCGCGGGTGCCGTGCGCGAGGCACTGATGTTGGCAGGTCGGCTCTCGGCCGTCGCCGCGCGACTCGTGCCGGTCGTCGAGGCCGACGGGTGGTGGGCGCTCGACGGCGGTGGGGGGTCGATCACGTCGTGGGTCGCGGCGACGGGACGCCTGTCGCACGGCCAGGCGCGGCGGATGGTCACCCTCGGCCGGGCGTTCCGGGACGACCTGCCGATCGCGGCCGGCGCCGCGGTCGAGGGCGTGATCGGTCTCGAGTCGGCGCATGCCCTGGCATCCGTGACCACGACGCCCGCCCGGCGGTCGGCGCTGAGCGCGTCGGCGGAGGACTGCGGTGAGGGGTTCCTGGTCGACCACGCGCGAGAGCTGCCGGTGGGCCGGCTGCGGATGCTCGCTCGGCGCTGGGCTGCGCGTGCCGATCCTGCGGCCGACGAACGCGGCTACCGGGAGGCCGACGAGCGCGAGTTCCTGGACCTGGCCGATCAGTCGCAGGTGCTCAACGTCGGGCGTACGGAGCGGACCTACGGCGGGCACAAGCGCCGGGCGATCATCGCGCGTGACCTGCACTGCCGGTACCCGGGCTGTGACGCGCCGCCCGCGATGTCGGAGATCCACCACGTCGAGCACTGGGTGCGTGACAGTGGTGAGACCAACGTCGAGACCGGGTGCCTGCTCTGCTGGGCGCACCACGAGAGCGTCCACGACGCCGGCATCGAGATCCGTCGCGACGACGGCGGACGGTGGAGGTTCACGGATCGACACGGTCAACCGCTCCGGGCGCCCTGAGGTCGACGGACGTCACGTGGAGGCGGGCCCGGCGGACAGCCCCGGCGGTGCGCGCTAGGTTGTCGCCATGGCACGTACCGAGGACCCCCGCACCGCACCTCCGATCCGCTGGGGCATCCTCGGTGCCGGCGGGATCGCCGCCGTCTTCGCGTCGGCGGTCAACTCGCACACCCGTGCGCAGCTCGTCGCCGTCGGCTCGCGCAACGGCGACCGCGCGAAGAAGTTCGCGACCGCGCACGGGATCCCGACGGTGCACGTCGGCTACCGCCAGCTGGTCGAGGACGAGCGGGTGGACGCCGTCTACGTCGCCACACCGCACTCGGAGCACCGCGAGCACGCGCTGCTGGCGATCGCGGCGGGCAAGCACGTGCTCGTCGAGAAGGCCTTCACGCGCAACGCCGCCGAGGCGGAGGAGATCTTCGCGGCGGCCCGAGCTGCCGGGCGTGTTCGTCATGGAGGCGATGTGGACGCGGTTCCTGCCGCACGTCGACGCGCTCCACCAGGTCGTCGACGCCGGTGAGATCGGCGAGATCATCAACATCTCGGCCGACCACGGCCAGCACTTCGCGTTCGATCCGAAGAGCCGCCTGTTCGACCCCAACCTGGCCGGGGGCGCGCTCCTCGACCTCGGGGTGTACCCGGTTTCGTTCGCGCACGACTTCCTCGGGGTGCCGGACTCGATCCAGGCGGTGGGCCAGCTGACGCAGACCGGTGTCGACGGGCAGATCTCGATCGCCCTCACGTACGGCGAGCGCACGCAGGCCACCCTCATGACGACCCTGTGGGCGAAGTCGCCGACGACCGCCGAGATCTCCGGCACCGAGGGACGCATCAGCGTCGCGGGCGACTTCTACGGGACCACATCGTTCCGGGTGCAGCGTCTGGACGGCCGCGTCTGGACGTTCGAGAAGCCCGGCGTCAAGGGTCTGCAGTTCGAGGCCGCCGAGGTCGCGCGGCGGGTCGCGCTCGGCGAGGTCGAGAGCCCCCGCATGACGTGGGACAACACGCTCGAGGTCATGCGCACGATGGACGCCGTCCGGGCGCAGGTCGGGGTGGTCTACCCGGGGGAGTGAGTGTCCCCGGCGGCGGCTACCCTGACGCACGTGACCGAGCCTTCGCCGACCTCCAGCCCCCACGGGTTGTTCGTCTCCTTCGAGGGCGGCGACGGCGCCGGCAAGTCCACCCAGGCCCGCCTTCTGGGTGCGTGGCTGCGGGGGCTCGGCCGTGAGGTCGTCCTGACGCGCGAGCCGGGCGGCACCGACCTGGGCGTCCAGCTCCGCGACGCGGTCCTGCACGGCGACCACGTCGACGCGCGGACGGAGGCCCTCCTCTACGCCACCGACCGCGCGCACCACGTCGCATCGGTGGTCCGGCCTGCCCTCGCGCGCGGGGCCGTCGTCGTCACCGACCGGTACCTCGACTCGTCGGTGGCCTACCAGGGCAGCGGGCGGGACCTGGGTGCCGATGAGGTCGAACGCCTCTCGATGTGGGCCGTCGACGGCCTGCTTCCGGCGCTCACGGTGCTGCTCGACCTCGACCCGGTCGCGGGGCGAGCACGGCTGACGGGTGAGCCCGACCGGCTCGAACGTGCGGGGGACGAGTTCCACCGCCGGACCCGTGCGGCGTTCCTGACGCGTGCGAGCGCCGATCCCGGCCGCTGGCTCGTGCTCGACGCCACGCGGCCCGTGGACGACCTCGCGGAGGCGATCCGAGCGCGGGTCACGGCCCTCGGCGACGTCCCCTCGGGCAGGAGCCTCGCGTGACCAGCGTCTGGGACGACGTCGTCGGGCAGGAGCCCGCAGTCGAGGTGCTGCGGACCGCCATCTCGGACCCGTCGGCCATGACGCACGCCTGGCTGCTCACGGGCCCGCCGGGGTCCGGTCGCTCCAACGCCGCCCGCGCGTTCGCGGCGGCGCTGCAGTGCGCGACCGGCGGCTGCGGGGTCTGCCACGACTGCACGACGACGTTGCGCGGTCTGCACCCGGACGTCACGGTCGTCGCGACCGAGGGCGTCTTCATCCGGGCCGAGACCGCGCGGCCGCTGGTCGAGCTCGCCCAGCGCAGCCCGGCGCAGGGGCGCTTCCGCGTGATCATCATCGAGGACGCCGACCGCCTCAACGACACCAGCGGGAACGCGCTCCTCAAGGCGATCGAGGAGCCGGCAGGCCGCACGGTATGGCTGCTGTGCGCGCCCAGCCAGGAGGACGTGCTGGTGACCATCCGGTCGCGCTGCCGCAGCGTGGCCCTGCGGGTCCCGCCGGTCGACGCGGTCGCGGCGCTGCTCGTGTCGCGCGACGGGATCGACCCGGCCGTCGCCGTCATCACCGCGCGCGCGGCCCAGAGCCACGTCGGCATCGCCCGTCGGCTCGCGCGCGACCCGCAGGCGCGTGCCCGACGGTCGGCGGTTCTGGGCATCGCCGCCAAGATCCGTGGCGTCGGCGACGCCGTGCTCGCCGCCGGGGAGCTCGTCGAGACCGCGCAGGCCGACGCCAAGGCGGCGACGGAGGAGCGCGACGCGCACGAACGCGCCGAGCTGCTGCACGCCATGGGCGCCGAGGGAGCCGCGACCTTGCCACCGTCGCTGCGCGCCCAGGTCAAGCAGCTCGAGGAGGAGCAGAAGCGGCGCGCGACCCGTGCGCAGCGCGACGTGCTCGACCGCGCGATGGTGGACCTTCTCTCGCTCTACCGGGACGTGCTCGTGGTGCAGCTCGGCGCGGGCGTCGAGCTGGTCAACGTGGAGCACGAGGCGTCGGTGCGCGCGCTCGCGGAGTCGAGCACCGCCGAGCAGACGCTGCGGCGGATGGACGCGGTCGGTCAGGCGCGCACCCGGTTGGGCGGCAACGTCGCGCCGCTGCTCGCGGTCGAGGCGATGGCCGTGGCCCTGCGCCCGCAGGGCTGACGGCCTGGACGCGCGTCGTAGGACCGGGCGGGTCTCCCAGCAATCTCCGCGAGACTCCCACGGGCCGTCCAGCCGCGACGGCTACCGTGTGGGCATGCTGCCGTCGATCGCTCACCCCGCCGCGCCCCGACGCGACGCGAACGACCGCCGACCGCGCGGGCCGCGCCGTCTCGCCGCCGCCGTCGCGACGCTCGTCGGCCTCGGCCTCCTGCTGTCCGGCTGCGTGGCCCCGAAGAACCAGACGACCATCTCGACGCCCGCCGCGGCCGCGCCGTCGGTGTCGGCCGGCCCGCTCGCGGCGTTCTACGACCAGGCGCTCGAGTGGTCGTCGTGCGACGCCGGCGAGTGCGCCACGGCCCAGGTGCCCGTGGACTACGCGAACCCCGCCGGCGGTTCGATCGGCATCGCGCTCGCGCGGTCCCGTGCCACGGACGACGACCCGATCGGCTCGCTGCTCATCAACCCGGGCGGGCCCGGGGCGTCGGGCGTGGACTTCCTCAAGGGTGCCAAGGACCGGATCAGCAAGGACGTCCAGAAGCACTACGACCTGGTCGCCTTCGACCCGCGCGGTGTGCAGCGCTCGAAGCCGATCACCTGCCTGGACGGCCCGGGAACCGACAAGCTGCTCGCGTTCGACCCCGACTACTCGACCGACGCGGGCATCCAGCACGTGATCGACATCTACGGCGAGTACGGCGCAGCGTGCCTGAAGAAGACCGGTCCCGCGCTCGCGCACGTCGACACGATCAGCGCGGCCCGCGACCTCGACATCCTGCGTGCGGCGCTGGGTGACGACCAGCTGCACTACCTCGGCTTCTCGTACGGCACCGAGCTCGGCGCCACGTACGCGGCGCTCTTCCCGACGACGGTCGCCAAGATGGTCCTCGACGGCGCGCTGCCGCCGACGCTGACCAGCGACGAAGTGTCCGAGGGTCAGGCGGCCGGCTTCGAGGGTGCCCTGCGGGCGTACGTCGCGGACTGCCAGGCGGGCAGCGACTGTCCGCTGACGGGATCGGTCGACCACGGTCTCGACCAGGTCCGTCGCCTGCTCGACCGTGCGCGCACCAACCCCCTGCCCACCAGCACGGACCGCGAGGTGACGGGTGCCCTGGCGTTCCTGGGCATCGCCCAGCCGCTCTACTCCAAGCTGGTGGCCGTACCTCACCCAGGCGCTGCAGGGGGCCATCCACAAGGGCGACGGCACGGTCCTGCTCGAGCTCGCGGACTTCTACGCGGACCGGCAGGCCGACGGGGCGTACAGCTCGAACATGATCGACGCCTTCAACGCGATCAGCTGCGTCGACCACCCCAACGACCCGACGCCGGACTTCGACGCGATGCGCGCCGAGGCCGCGCAGATCGATGCGGTGGCGCCGACGGTCGGCCGCTACTTCGGGTACGGAGAGACGCTCTGCGCGAAGTGGCCGGTCCCGTCGGCCCCCGAGCTGACCGACTTCTCGGCGCAGGGCGCGCCCCCGATCGTCGTCATCGGCACCACGAACGACCCGGCCACCCCCTACCCCTGGGCCCAGAAGATGGCCGCACTGCTCTCGAGCGGCGTCCTCCTGACCTACAAGGGCGAGGGCCACACCGCCTATGGCGCGTCCAACGACTGCGTCACCAAGGCCGTCGACACCTACCTGCTCGGTGGCGATGCGCCGGCGCCGGACACGCACTGCTGAGGACGTCCTCGAGTTGCCGATCGACGGCTTCCAGGTGACGGTGGCGGCATGGCTGTCACCGAGAGACTGAGCGCCGGGCTGGTCGTGCGATCGCTGCTCGTCGGCTGGGCGTCGGGTGCCCGCGCATCGCTGGGCCCGGGGTCTGCGACGCTGACCGGCGGCGGGCGCCGGGTCGTCCGCGTGGGTGCGGCCACCTCGATCGTCGGCGAGCTGGTCGGCGACAGCTTGCCGACCGCACCCAGCAGGTTGGCCCACGGCGGCGCCGGGCTCCGCGCGATCGCCGGCGCGACCGCTGCGGTGATGCTCGCGCGCCGGGTCGGCGCACCGCCGGTCGTCCCCGCGCTCGCGGGCGCGGTCGCCGGGTTCGTCGGCACCCACGCGGGCGCGTCGTGGCGCAGGTGGGCCGTCGGTCGGATGCCCGACGTGCAGGCGGCCCTGCTGGAGGACGTGGTCGCGATCGGAGCCGCCGCCCTCGCCTGCCTGCCCGGGCGGCCGACCGGCTGAGGCTCGCTTTGGAGCGGGCGGGGTCGTGCGGGTACAGTTGGCGCGCTCGCCGAGGTCCCCGGACCGCGACGACGCCGCCTTAGCCAGTCGGCAGAGCGTCTCACTCGTAATGAGAAGGTCTGGAGTTCGATTCTCCAAGGCGGCTCACCCTCGAAGGCCCCTGACCAGCGGAAACGCTAGTCCGGGGCCCTTGGGCGTGGCCGGCCGCAACGACCGTCGGGTGCCAATCTGGGTGCCAAGTGGTAGCCACGACGGAGCGTTTGAAGGGCTCGTGAGTCCCCTCCTCAGTAGCGCGCAGCCCCCTGACCTGCAGAGACGTTCGCGATGGCCTGCCGGAGAGTGGCATGACATCTCATGCAGGGTGAGAAGGTCATCGAAACGCTATGAGCAGTCCGTGCAAGGCTAGATACCTGTGGGTGTGTCCGGTGCGTTTCCCCGCACCGCTTCGACTTGGTCTCCCGTTCTCGCTTGCCCGAGACTTGCGGGCGAGTCCTCACCAAGGCGTTAGCCAGCTACGTCAGCCGTTGGCCCGCTGGGCGTCGGCCACCGCGCGCAGGAGTTCAGCCTGATCTCGGGTAGGGGTCGACGGGGATGATCGGCGCCCTGACGGTCTGGACCTCGGACGCCTCCAGTGACAGGCACCGTCGGCGGCGTTGCCGTCGCGGTCGACGAGGTCACACATGAACCACCAGCATGGGCGCCGACGTCCGGCAGCGGAGGCTGTCATGGACACGGTCCACCTCGAAGGCGTCCTCGAGACGCCAAGCGGTTCGGCTTTGGGTGGCCACATCAGCGTCGACCTGTGGGACGACGGATCGTGCAGGACGCATTTCAACCTGTACTCCAGCGCTTCGTTGAGCCCGTCATTGCGGTGAGCTTCCCTGCGCTGGTCTTCCTTCGGCGCACGTCCCCGCGGACGACAGCACCAACTTCGGCGAGTCGGGCGTCAACGACTTCGTGAGGCTTCGCGCTTCGGAGGTTGCATCCGGACTCGATTACAGAGCAGGAGCGAGCCCCGCGACTGCGTGCTGAGCCCCGGTGACGAAGCGCCGGGTGAGCTGCACCGGGTCGGTGATCGCACCGCCGATCACGACGGCGTGGGCACCGAGCGCGAATGCCGCCGCGACGTGGTCTATGCGACTGATGCGCCCCTCGGCGACGACGGCGCACGCGTCGAGTGCGACCAGGTCCCGGACCAGGTCCAGGTCCGGCTCCTCGGGGACCGGCCCGTCGGTGTATCCCGACAATGTCGTGGCCAGCGCGTCGACGCCCGCCTTGAGCGCTAGCAGGCCGGAGTCGACGGAGTCGATGTCGCCCAGGACCTGCACACCGAGCTTCTTCGTGGATGCGTCGAACCAGGTCAGGCAGTGGCTCGCCGTGCGGCCGAGGGCGTCTCGTGGCGTCGAGCGCGACCAGATCGGAACCGGCGGCGACCACCGCGGCGGCGTCGGCAAAGGTCGGGGTGATGACAACCGATCCTGTGCCGGACTTCCGCTTGGTGATCCCGATGATCGGAAGGGTCGAGATCTGACGGATCGCCTCGACGTCGGCGGCTCCTTCTGCCCTGAAGCCGCTCGCTCCGCCGCTCCGCCGCGCGCGCGAATGCGGCCATGAAGTGAGGTCCCGCCATTGGGCTGTCGTGCGATGCCTGGCAGGACACGACCACGGAACCGAACGGGAGCTTCAGCATGAGGGACCTCTTCCGATGTCGGCGGTGTCGATGAGGGCACCGAAGCGTGTGATGACGTCATCTCTGGTCAGTTCCAGTGCCCCGTGCAGGGAGTCCGACTGCGGCCCGACGATCTGGGCATCTGGGAGTGCGGCGCGGATCGCTTCGTGGAACGGCACGAGCAGTAGGTCGCCGGCATCGAACAGGGACCCGTTCCACGAGACCCGCGCACCATCTGCCAGCCCGGCTTCGGTCTCGCCGACTCTCCGTAGAGCGGTCAGCACGGCCCCGGCGAGCTCCTCCTGCCTCGGCCCAGATCCTGTTTGCCTCTGCGTCGGATTCGTGGGCGGCGGCTGCGACGCCGCGGGCGAACGAGGCGATCATCGCCACGCGGTCGGCTGACGCGGCGAGGTCGCCCGGCAGATTCGTGAGCGCGCCGAACCTCGCTCGGGCTTCGGCAGCGAGTCGCTCTGATCCGCCTCGCCCGTCGAGCCATCGGTAGGCGCTTCGAAGCCCTTTCTGTCCGATCCAGTAGCCCCCACCTTCGTCGCCGAGGGTCGGACCCCATCCGTTCACCCGGATCGAGGTCGTTCCGCTCGAGGCGAGAACCGCGACCCCGGTTCCCGCCGCGACCACGACGCCGGGCGTGTCGCCCAGGGCGCCGAGATACGACGTGACGGCATCATCGGTCAGGCTGAGCCGACGAACACCCAGCGCCTCTCGCCAGGCGCCAAGAGCTTCGGCGGCGTCGGCTGCGCCTCCGTGGAAGCCACTGAGGCCGGCGACGACCACGTCGGGCCTCTCCACGCTCGAATCACGGACACCTCGGACCGCGCTCTCGAGGAGTGGACCGGTCATCGCGTGAAGTGGCGTCATTCCAGGCGGTATCCCCGCACTCGTCCAGGACGTCCCCTCGGCGCCGGGCACGTGCAGTCGCAGCCTTGAGCCGGACTGTCCGGCGTCGATGCCGAGGACGGTCACCATGCGGGCTCTCCGCGCTCTGCGATGTCGGGCGCTGGTCGTGCGCTCAGCGCCGTCGTCATGCTGATGCCGTTCTCGCGATGAAGTACGAAGGATCCGCGCGAAGGACGTCGAGGCCCAGCGCCACGAGGGGTCCGGCGGGGATCAGGCGCGCCTGTGCCCCGGCGACCTGGCCCTTGGTCTGCAGTCCTCGCTGCTCCAGGAGTGGCTCGATCGCGCTGAAGCGTCGAGGGGTGCCCCAGTCGTGAACCCAGTAGTCGCGCGCCTCGGTCCGGTCGGGGAATTGGACGATCCCGCGGACGGGGTCCCGCTGCAGGTGGTAGGGGACGCCGGCGAGCTCCTCGACGTGGTGGAGCGTGGTGTTGGACTCGTGGTCGCATCCGAGAAGGAGGATCACGGCGTCGGGGTCCGCGGCCAGCTTGTCGTAGGGGGATCCGGCGCCGCAGGGCGTGATGCACTGCTCGTGGTCTGCTGCGAGCCGGCCCGCGGAGGCTCCGATGGCTGCGACCGAGTGCGTGGGATGGGCGGATCGGATCGCTTCGGGTCGACGCCGCGCGGTCTCGGCGACGGCCCCGGTCCAGCACGGGGTCGCCGCGACGTCGAACATGAGGTCGTGCTCTGGCCCGTCGGTCTCCGTGCCGGTCAGGGTAGGGACCAGAAGTGTTCCCGAGGGCCCGACCGCGCGGAGCAGCGCGTCCACGACGGTCTGCGCGCCACCCTCGACGTGCCCGAGCGCGGAAAGGGACGAGTGCACCAGGACGTGGTTTCCGGAGCGGAGCCCGAGGTCGCGCAACCCCTGGAGGATGGTGTCGAGGTCGACGGGAGCAGTGTCGGGAATCACGTCACGTCCTTCACGGAGCCTGCGGCCAGTCCTTCGATGAACTGTCGCTGGAGCAGCAGGAAAATGATGACCATGGGGAGTGCCGTGACGACCGCTCCTGCCATCGTCTCCGGCCAGTTGACGGTGTTCTTGTTCGAGAGGGCCGCCAGCCCGACGGGCAGTGTTCGCGAGGCGTCGGACGCCGAGACGATGAGAGGCCAGAGGAAGTCGTTCCAGGCACCGAGGAACGTGAAGATCGCGAGGGTCGCGATGCCGGGGCGGGCGATCGGCAGCACGATCTTGCGCAGGATGGTGAGCTCGCCGGCGCCGTCGAGTCTTGCGGCCTCGATGAGGCTGTCGGGGATGGACGCGAAGAACTGCCGCATCAGGAAGATGCCGAACACCTGCACCATGGATGGCGCGATGATTCCGGGGAGGGTGTCGGCGCCCAGGAACGGCACCTGGTTGTGGAGCCACACCATCATTCGGTACAGCGGGATCAGGTTGACCTGCATCGGGATCATGAGGGTGAGCAGGAGTGCGCCGAACATGAGCGAGCTGCCGCGGAAGCGCAGCTTGGCGAAGGCGTAGGCGGCACATGAGTCGAACACGACGTTCAGGGCGACGATCGCGATCGTCACGGCGGCACTGTTGAAGAGGTACCTGCCGAAGGGCACGCTGCTGAAGATGTTCTTGTACGCGTCGAGCGTTGCGTGCGTGGGCCAGAGGTTCAGTCCGGCGGAGAAGACGTCTTCGGCCGGCTTCAGCGAGGTGCTCACGGTCCACACCACCGGGATCAGGAGCACGGCAGAGATGAGGCAGAGGACCACGAACGTGCCGGTGTGGCGCCGGGTGCGGCCGCTCGTCGAGACCGTCGTGCTCACGTCCCGCCGGGTGCGGTCGCTCGTCGAGACCGTCGTGCTCACGCGGCCCTCCGGGAGAAGCTGAACTGGAGCGCCGAGAGCAGCGCGAGCACGACGACGAGAACGTAGGCCGCCGCCGACGCTGTGCCGAGGTCGAAGCGCTGGAACCGGTCCATCAGGTAGTAGACGATCGTCGTCGTCGACTTCAGGGGCCCGCCACGGGTCATGACGAACATCTGGTCGTACACCTGAAGAGCGCCGATGATGCCCACGACGTAGACAAAGACGAGCGTCGGCCGAAGCGCCGGCAACGTCACCGCCCGGAACGATGCGGATCGTCCGGCGCCATCAAGGGCGGCGGCCTCGTAGAGGTCCCGCGGGATGTTCTGCAGCGCTGCGAGGAAGATCACGGTCTCGAAGCCGAACCCGGCCCACACGCTGGCGAGCGACACCGACAACAGCGCGGTCGACGGGTCTTCGAGCCAGGCCGGTCCATGGATACCGACGAGCGCGAGGCTCTGGTTGATGAAGCCGTTGTCGGCCAGGAGGACCTTCCACATGGTGCCGACCACGACCAGCGACAGCGTGACCGGTAGGAAGAAGATGCTGCGGAAGAACCCTTGTGCGCGCACCCCGCTGTTCAACAGCAGCGCCGCGCCCAGGCCCAGTGCGGGGCCGATGACCATGGTGACGGCAGCGAATACGGCGGTATTCCAGACGGCAGTCCGGAACTCGGGGGACTGCGCGAGGTAGGCGTAGTTGGCAGCCCCGACCCACGTCGGAGGCGTCATCCCGTTGTACTTGGTGAAGCTCCACACCAACGACAGGATCATCGGCACGAAGAAGAAGATGACGGTGAGGATCACCGCCGGCGCCACCAGCGGCAGCGCGACCTTCCCGCCCCGAGGGCGGGTGCGCCTGGTTGCCCGTGGCGCCGACGAGATCCCCGTCATCTCAGTTGCCCAGCGCCGCGTCGCTGGCCTTGGCCGCGGTGTCGAGCGCCGACTGCGACGACTGCTTGCCGAGCAGGACGGAGGTCACCCCGTCCGTGATCGCACTGTCGATGTCGCCCCGCTCTCGCGACATACGGGAAGTGCGTCGCCGTCGACATGGCGTCCTTGAAGACCGAGAACGGCGCCTGGCCCCCGAAGAACGGGTCCGGGGCCGAGAGAGCCGGAGCTCGAGCGCTGCACTCGTCGCCGGTGCCGCGCCCGCCTCCGTGAAGACGTACCCCATCTGATCGGGTCGCAGCAGCCACTGCGCCAGCTCCCAGGCTGCCGCACTGTTCTTTGCACCGGTCGGGATGACCAGACCAGTTCCGCCGAGGTAGCTGCCCGGCTGCTTGCCGGTAGGAGCGGGCGCCACCGCCCAGTCGCCGGACTGCTCCGGCACGGCGGCCTTGAGCACGCCCATCATGTAGGGCCCGTTCACGAACATCCCGATCTGCTCGGACTTGATCGCAGCGGTGAGCGTGCTGGCGTCCGGGAAGTACACGCCGCCGCCGTCGGAGACGAGCGACTTCATGTAGTCCGCCGCCGCGACGCCCGCGGGCTGGTTGAACACCGCCTTCTTCAAGCCGTCGTCGAGGATCGAACCGCCGTTCTGGAAGAGGTACTGGGAGTAGTGGAACGTGTCGGGCTGGACCGCGAAGCCGTACTTCGTCGGCTGCTCGCCGGCGCTCGGCCGCTCCGCCATCTTCGCCGACGCGCTGAGCATCTCGTCCCACGTCGTCGGGACCGAGATGCCCTTCTTGTCGAGGACGTCCTTCCGGTAGAAGAGCGCGTACGCGTCGAAGTCGTAGAGCGCGGCCACGGTCTTCCCGTCGAATTGCATGGCCTCGTTGGCGCCCGCGCTGTACTGGTCGGCCATGGGCGTGCCGTTGAGCTGGCCGTCGCTCACGTCAGTCAGATCACCCAGCAGCCCGTTCGCGGCGAACGACGGGATCCACGTCATGTCGACGGTGGCGAGGTCGGGAGCCTGGCCGGCGGCCACGGAGACCGGGAACTTGGAGTGCAGCGCCTCGTAGTCGAAGGCCTGGTAGTCCACGGTGATCTCCGGGTGCGCCTTGGAGAACTCGGCGATCGACTTCTTGAGCGGAGTGGCCTGGCCGTAGTAGTCCCATACCGTCACGGTTCCGGACGCCGAGGAGTTCGTGGAGTCCCCAGAGCTCCGCCTGAGTCAGCGGCCGGGCCGCAGCCGGCGAGCAATAGTGCCGTTCCGACCAGTCCGAGGCTCATCATCGTGCCTGCGGTCTTCATCGAGGTGGGTCCTTTCAGCCGAGTGAGTTCAGGATGGTACCCCTGCGAGAACGAATGGCTTACACCAACCTGGCTAGTGACAGCGTCATGGTGTACCCCAATCGGGACCGAGTCAAGAGTGTCTGGCGCCGGCACCAGCCTGCGTCCTGGTGGTCCACACGGATCGGTCCGCATCGACCAATCACCGTTCGTCCGCTATGGTGTCTACCACTAGACGAGAAGGGTCCAACAATGGTGACCACATTGGGACTGGAGCGGGACACCCGTCCGTCCGAGCGCGTCCGTGACCACGTCCTGGCGCTGATCAACGGCGGCCTCGCTCCGCACGCGAAACTGCCCACCGAGCGCGAGCTCGCCGACGCCCTCCATGTGAGCCGTGTGACCGTCCGTCGCGTCCTCGGTTCCCTTGCCGGCGAGAGCGTCATCTACCGCATTCAGGGCTCGGGCACCTTCGTCCGGCCGCACCGGATCGCGAAAGCCATGGAGCTCACTTCATTCTCCGAGGACATGCGATCGCGCGGGCTGGTCCCTGGCTCGCTCGGCGTCGAGATCAGCCAGCGCGCGGCAGATGCGGAGCTGGCAGCGCTTCTGGAGCTGACTCCGGGTACGCCCGTCGCCTCCGTCCACCGGGTACGCACCGCGGACGGCGAGCGAATGTGCCTCGAGCGAAGCGAGATCCCCGCACATCTGGTGCCCGGACTGAACGCCGACGACGTGAAGACGTCGCTCTACGACGTCCTGCGCGAGCGCTACAGCATCACGATCGACCGGGCAGAGACCTCCGTGTCCGCGACAGTCGCAGACCCCGACGATGCCGCGCAGCTCGGCATCCCGCCGTACTCGGCCGTGTTCCGGGTCAGCCGCATCGCCGTGGACGATCGCGGTCGTCCGGTCGAGCACGCCGTCTCCCTGTACCGGGGCGATCGCTACTCCTACGTCTTCACCGTCGAGGTCGCCCGCCAGCACCCACTCGGCGGCTGACCTCCTCGCCACCGCCACTGGAAGAGAGCCATGCGCATCGCCCTGGTCCCGCTCGACGAGCGTCCGGTCAACACCGAGCTGGTCCGCGACGTCGCCGCCATCGCGGGCGCAACGCTGGACATCCCACCGGCACAGCTCCTCCCGAAGTACCGGACCGCGGGCAATGCCGATGCGATCGGCACATGGCTGCTGGACATGTCGCGCGACACCCTGGACGCTGCGATCGTCTCGCTCGACATGCTCGGATACGGCGGTCTGATCCCGTCTCGGACCAGCCACGACCCCTTGCGCGTCGCGTTACAGCGCATCGCAGTCCTCGAGCGCATCCACGAGGAGCTGCCCGAGCTCCGCCTCGGCGCCCTCAACGTGTTCCTGCGCGCCAGCGACTCCAACAGCGCCGCCGAGGAGCCCGCGTACTGGGCCGACTACGGCCGGCTCCTGCACTCGCTCGGCGCCGAGGCGCATCGAGCATGGCTCGATGGGCTCGGGCAAGGGCCGGCGACCGCGGAGGTCCCGCAGATCCCGCAGGACGTCCGACGGGACTTCGCCGTACGACGGCTGCGCAACCACTCCCTGAACCTCACCGGCCTCGACCTCCTGCACGCTGGGACGGTCGAGACCCTCTTGCTCACGGCGGACGACACGGCACCGATGTCGGCCGGCTCTGCCGAGCAGGTCTGGGTCGACTACTGGCGGACCCTTCTGGGACCGCACGATGACCTGCTCGTCTATCCGGGCGCCGACGAGGTGGCTGCCGTGATGACCGCCCGGATGCTCGGCCGACACTACGACGTCGCCACGACCTTCACCGTGACTTGCGTCGAGCCTGAGGGACTCAACCGGATCGCGCCGTTCGAGAACGTCCCGCTGGCCACGACCGTCCGCCGACAGATCGAGGCGGCCGGCGGCCGCCTGGCGGACAACGGCGCGGACGTCGAGCTCGTGGTGCACGCGCCCTCTCCCGAGGGTGGCGACATGTACGGCGCCCGCCCCGAGCGGACCAGGACCGAGCTTCCTCGGAGCGACCGTCGAGGCCGTGGCGTCCGCGCTGGGGGGCGGCCGACAGGTCGCCGTGGCGGACTGCAGATGGCCCAACGGCGGCGACCCCGATCTCGTCGAAGCACTCGCGACGGCCGGGCACCTCGGTCGCCTGGTCGCCTACGGCGGTTGGAACACAGCGGGGAACGCCGTCGGCTCCACCGTTGCCGCCGCCGTCGCGACCGTCGTCGGCCTGCGCGCCGGTACCTTCGACGCCGAGGCTCAGCGACGATTCCTTCTCACTCGCGTCATGGAGGACTACGGCTACCAGTCCATCGCACGCCACGAACTCATCGCCCGCGGACACGAGGACGAGGTCACGCTGCAGGGTTCGCAGGGCGAGAGCGAAGCTGAGGTCGTCCGGGCACGCCTCAACGAACTCTTGCGTGGAGTAGACGGCAACTGGGAGGTCGCCTCGGTCTGGTTCCCATGGGAACGGCCATTCGAAATCGGCCTACGTCTCGAACCGGCGCCGAGGCGTCCCGCGAGCCCCTTTCGATCTACTTCGCATTGAGAACGTCAAGAGTTCGATTCTCTTGGGTGGCTCACAGAGGAAGGCCCGCTACCTGCATCAACAGGAAATGGGGCTTTCGTCGTGGCAGTGCCATGCACCCGGTCAGGGCATGGCGTCGCGCAGCAGGCCGGCATCGGACGCGGCGCTCGCCCACACGTACCCTCGGGCGAACCAGTGCTCGACCATCGGCGAGTCGGAGCAGTAGAGCCCGGGGAGGGCGCCCGCAGCGGTGCATGCGGACGCGATCCGCTGGAGGGCCGCCTCGATCGCGGGCTCGTCTCGGTAGGTCGCACGGCCGTGGCCGCAGGACAGGGCCAGGTCGTTGGGGCCGACGAACACGGCATCCACTCCTGGCGTGCGCGCGATCTCCTCGACGGCGGCAAGCCCGGCCGCGGTCTCGACCATGACGGCGACGAAGACGGCGTCGTCCTGCTCGGACGGCGTGGGCGCCGGCGGGTAGACGTAGGACCACATCGGGTCCCAGCTGCGGGTTCCCGTGGGCGGGTAGTGGAGCGCCGAGACGATCGCCGCGGCCTGGGCCGACGACTCGACCATGGGCACGATGACGCCCGAGGCGCCGGCGTCGAGGGCGCGCATCAGCGTCGCCGGCTCGTCCGAGGGCACCCGGACCAGGGGAGACCGGCCACCGGCGCGGTGCGCCTGCAGGACGGTGGGCAGATCGGCCAGAGCCACGTGGCCGTGCTGGGTGTCGACGACGACGAAGTCGAAGCGTGAGGCGGCGAGCACCTCGGCCACGGCCGTGTCGGCGAGCGTCGACCACACACCCGTGGCCGGGGCGCCGTCGCGGGCCGCTCGGATGCGGGCCCCGTCGCTGGTGGTGTGTCCCCAGAGTCCCGCGCTCACGGCTGCACCGCCGCGACCAGCCGGTCGAACAGCCGGCCCACCTCGGCGCGGGTGTCGTCGTCCAGGGTGTAGCTGACCGGCCCGCGCAACGCAGCCGACGACAGCACGCCCTGCTTGACCAGGAGGTGCTTCTCGATCGTCACGTAGGTCTCGACCGAGACCTGCGTCGCCGTGAGCAGCGCCAGCGGTCCGGAGATCCGGTAGGCCGTCTCCCAGTCGCCGCGTTCGCAGGCCTCCCACAGGGCCTGGACCGCCCAGCACACCTCGGCACCGGGCATCGTGCCGACGATGCCGCGCCGGTACGAGTCGAGGACCGCGGCTCCGCCGGAGCCCTCGAACACGCGGGCCTTGCCGCCGGTCGCCTCGCGCAGGAGTGTCAGCCGCGGACCGATCGGCGCGGCCTCCGGCTTGAACAGGACCCGGTCGCCGTAGGCGTCCAGCAGACGCGCCTGCAGGTCGATGGTCAGGGATTGGCCGATGTACCCGGAGGCGTCCTGGACGATGACGGGGACGTCCACGGCCCGAAGGACCGCCGCGTAGTACGCGAAGAGGTCGTGGTCGTCGAGGGCCGTGGTCGTGGGCGGGATCACCATGACACCGTCCGCGCCCACCTCCTGGGCGTGCGCGGCCAGGCGGACCGCGTGGTGCGTGGATTCCGCGCCGCTGCTGATGATGGCGGCGCGGTCCGCGGCGGCGGCCCGTTCGCACACGACGCGGGCGACTTCGCGTCGCTCGGTGCCCGACAGCCGCAACGTCTCGCTGACCATGCCGGTCACCGCGCCGCTGACTCCCTGGGCGAACACCCAGTCGAGCTCGGTGACCAGCGCGTCAACGTCGATCGCGCCGTCGTCGGTGAACGGTGTCTGCACTACGGGCAGGACGCCGGTAAGGGGGCGGTGTGTCATCCCGCGCTCCGTTCTGTGTTCGGCGGCCGCATCACGAGCGGCCGATCGTCGGTTCGACGCGCACGCGGTGCGCGGGGGTGGGTGCGGTGAGGACCTCGAAGTCGCAGCCTTCGGGCGCTTGGAGGACCAGTTGCTGGTAGAGCGCCGGCCAGCCCCGGAGCGGGGCGACGGTGCGGGGCTCCACGCTGCGCGCCGGGCCTCGAGCTCCGCGTCGTCGACGAGGACATCGAGCCGGCGGGCGCCGACATCCAGGCGGATGCGGTCACCGTCGCGGACGAGCGCGAGAGGACCGCCGACCGCGGCCTCCGGTGCCACATGCAGGACAACCGTCCCGAAGCTGGTCCCGCTCATCCGCGCGTCGGTCACGCGCACAACGTCGCGGACGCCTCGGGCGAGCAGGGGCGCAGGGATCGGCGTCTCTCCCCACTCCGGCATCCCTGGCGCGCCGACCGGACCGGCGCCGCGCAGCACGACCACGACGTCGTCGGGCACGTCGAGGTCGGGGTCGTCGAGGCGCTCGCGCATGGTGGCGTAGTCCTCCAACACGAGGGCGGTCCCCTCGTGTGCCAGCAGCTCCGGGGTGGCGGCGGCGACCTTGACGACCGCCCCGTCCGGGGCGAGGTTGCCGAAGACGGCGGCCAGGACCGGTCCGTCGAGGACCGGGTCGTCGGAGCGGCGGATGACCGGGCCCGGCGCCGGGGCCGTGCCGGCCAGCTCGCGCCAGGACGTCCCGTCGCCCGCGACGACGTCTAGGTCGAAGATCTCGGGCAGGCTCGCCATCACGGTCGCCACGCCTCCGGCCGCACGGAAGTCGGCGATGAGGCGTCGCCCGCAGGGTTCGACGTCGACGACGAGCGGGATGTCGCGCCACAGGGTGTCCGCGTGGGCCAGCGTCGCGTCCAGCCCGAGGCGTCCGGCGATCGCGGCCAGGTGCACCACGGCGTTGGTCGACCCGCCGATCGCCGCGAGCAGCCGCAGGGCGTTGTCGAGCGCACCCTGCGTCATGCGGGCAGAGGGTGGCAGGTCCGCGCGGACCAGAGCGACGGCCTCCTGGCCGGTGCGGCGCGCCAGGTCGAGGATCTCCTCGCCACCGTTGTCGATGCCGGTCCAGCCGGGCAGCGCCATGCCCAGGGCCTCGGTCAGGGCGGCCATCGAGGAGGCGGTGCCCATCGTGTTGCAGGTGCCGCCGCCCGCACAGCCCAGGCAGCGTTCGAGATCCCCCCAGCTGGCGTCGTCGAGGGTGCCGGCGCGACGTCGTTCGAGGGCGCGCCACAGGTCGGTGCCGGTGCCCAGGGGTCTCCCCTGGAATGGGACCACGGCACGAGCGCCGGCCAGCGCGAGCAGCGCGGGCAGGTCGATCGACGCCGCGGCCATGAGCGCGGCCGGTACGGACTTGTCGCAGCCCGCGAGCAGCACGAGGCCGTCGAGAGGGTTGGCCCGCGCGGTCTCCTCGATCTCCATCGCGACGAGGTTGCGGTAGAGCATCGCCGAGGGCTTCATGAGGTCCTCGCCGAGCGACATGACCGAGAACCGCACCGGGACGCCACCGGCCGCGCGGACCCCGTCGGCGACGGCCGCAGCGATGTCGTCGTGGCGCGAGTGGCAGGGGTTGAGGTCGGATGAGGCGTCGGCGATGCCGATGACCGGGCGGCCCTCGTCGGCGGAGGGCAGCGCCACGCGATGCAGCATCGCCACCTCGTCGTCGCCGTCGAACCAGGCGGCCGACCGCAGCTGCGCGCTCACGTGCAGCTCCTCGATCAGTTCGGCCGCCGAGTCGGTGACCGCCTCCAGTGCACCTGGCTTCACCAGGGTCTGCCAGCTCTGGTAGCGGTCGTCGTCGTAGGCCTCGCGGGTCGGCAGGTAGACCCACCCGGGAGCGTTCGTGAGGTTCAGCACGACGACGGCCAGCTCGGGGAACCGGGCCCGCAGGCGGACCTGCAGCGCGGAGTACGCCTCGCCGGGATGGGCGACGACGATCGCGCCGCCCCACCGCCACGCCCACACCGGGTGGTGGGGATCGTCCATGTCGGCGTAGGTCGCCCGCAGGCGCTGGGCTCGTCGCACGCGCTCGGTGAGCGCACGCGGATCGATGCCCGCCCAGTCGCGCTGCAGCTCCTCGATAGGAGCGAGCTCTTTGATCTGCACGGGCACCTCGCGCATCACCGCGCCCCGCCGGGCGTCGAGCTCGGCGGGGGCCGACCTCCAGATGCCCAGGGGCGAGCCCGACTCGATGATGCCGTCGAACATCAGCCCGGCGCCGGGTGCGTCCAGCGTGGCGAGCGCGGCCAGCACGGCGTGACCGAGTCCAGTGCCGTACCGGTCGGTGAGCTCGAGGTCGTTCCCATACTGCACCCGCGCACCGAGGTCGCCCGATGCCCCCTGCAGGAAGAGGCACGTTGCGCCGGTCGCGGCCTCGACCACGTCGCGCATCGCGGCGGGGAAGTCCGGCGAAAGCGCGTCGTTGTCGTAGCCGAGGGTCGTCGGGTGGCACGCATAGTTGACGAGGATCGCCTTGACGTCACCGGCCGCCGTCGCGACGCGGCCGACCAAGAGGGTCTCGTCGGCCGTGCTGCGCGGGTCGAAGCCGAGCAGGGCGCGGTCGGCAATGGTCACGTCGCGCACGGCGGCCAGGGCGTGGCTGCCGTGCGCCCACTGCAGCGTGCCCGGCGCGAGGTCGGCGATGGCGGCCTGAGCGGCGTCGGCGGCCTGCGTGGCCACGAGCGCGAGGTAGTCGGCGACGTGCTCTCCGCCCGGCAGGTCGGCGTCCTCCGCGCAGATCGACGGCCCCGCGTGGGTGTGCGTGAGGTGCAGCAGGACGTTGCGTTCGGGCAGTCCTGTCCTGCGCAGCACCGCGCCACGCACCTGCCACTCGTCGGCCAGGGTCCGCCACCATCCCAGGTCTGCCGTGATCAGCAGCTGGGTGCCGACCTCGTCGGGCCCGTCGACGGCCAGCGCCGTGAGCGTGATCGGGTGGTGGACGGCCCGGGCGACGTCGGCGTCGCCGTAGCCCCAGTTGCGCATGCGGATGCCGAGCGGCGGCGTGATGTCGCGGCGCGCGACGCCCACCAGCCCACCCCACCCGGGGACCTGCCATGTCGGGGGCGCCTGCCCCGCATGCACCTGATCGTTGACGGCCATGGCGGGAGCGTAGGTGCGGATCGGCTCGACGACCCAGACGGTTCGGCAGGACAGAACGCCGTTTCGGTTTCGAGAGAACGCCGCCTAGGGTCTGGACCCACATCGACGAACCAATGACGACGACGAGGTGGCTCAGGCATGACGCAGCTGTTCATGGTCCTTCCCGACGTGGGACGGCTGGACCTGCCCGAGGTGGAGCTGGGCGCTTCGGTGCGCCTCGACGTGCGCCGCGCGACCGACGCCGACGCCGGCGCGCTGGCGGACCTGATGCTCGCTGCCTACGGCGAGGAGGACTGGGGCCTCGAGCGCGTGCGTCGCGAGCTGCTCGACGCGGACGATGTGCCGGCCACATGGGTCGTCGAGGACGCAGGGCGGATCATCGCGACCGCCTCCGAGCGCTACCTGCCCGAGCGGTTCCCGGGTGCGGGGTACCTGCACTACGTCGCGGCGAGCCCCGACCGGGCCGGGGAAGGGCTTGGACGTGTGGTGACCGAGCAGGTCCTCGCGCAGGTCGCGGCCCGTGGGTACACGTCGTGCGTCCTGGAGACGGACGACTTCCGGCAGCCGGCGGTCGTGACGTACCTACGCCTCGGCTTCGTCCCGCAGTACCGGTCCGACGCCGAGCGCCTCGCCTGGTCGACCTTCTTTCCCGTGCTTCTGGCGCCGCGCCGTGCGGACGCCGTGACCTCGTCTGGAGGCAAGTGATGACCGTCCCGATCCGTGTGGGCATCGCCGGAGCCGTGCGCGGTGGGCACCTGCTCGCCGGGCTCCGCGCGATCCCCGAGCAGGCGACGCTGAGCGCGGTCTTCGACCCGCTGCCGAGCGCGAGCGAGGCGTTCGTCCGCGAGAACGGTGGCGTCGAGCAGTGCTCGACCTTCGAGGGCCTCCTGGAGCGCTGCGACCTCGTCGTCCTCGCGTCGCCTCAGCAGTACCACGTGCCGCAGGCGGTCATGGCGCTCGATCAGGGAGTCCACGTCCTCTCGGAGGTGCCGGCCGCGGTCTCGCTCGAGCAGGGGCAGGACTGGTGGCCGCCACGCGCCGCTCGAACGCGCTGTACGGGATGGCCGAGAACTACTGCTACACCCGGCCCAACCTGATCATCCGGGAGATGATCCGGGCGGGGTTGCTCGGCGACGTCTACTACGGCGAGGGCCAGTACCTGCACGAGATGAAGTCGTGGCATACGACGGCCGACGGCAGCCCCACGTGGCGGCACCACTGGCAGGTCGGCCGTGACGGGCACACCTACCCGACGCACTCCCTCGGCCCGCTGCTGCAGTGGACGGGCGACCGGGTGGTCGCCGTGAGCTGTCACGGATCGGGCCGGCACACCGACCCCGAGCACGTCCTGCAGGACACGACCGTGACGCTCATGCGCACGGCGGCCGGCCGGTTGCTGTCCATCCGTTTCGACCTCCTGTCCAACCGGCCGCACCTGATGGAGTACTACGCGGTGCAGGGCACGAACGGTGCCTACGAGGCGTCCCGGACCCAGGGGGAGGACGCCCGCGTGCACCTCGTGGGGGAGAGCCCCGAGGACGAGTGGGAGTCGATCGAGAAGTACGCCGACCGGTTCCTTCCCGCCAAGTACGCCCACCCCGTGGAGGGCGCCGAGCACTGGGGCTCGGACTCGTGGCCGATCCAGGACTTCGTCGGGAACATCCTCGCCGAGGAGCAGCCCGAGATCGACATCTACACGGCGCTCGACTTCTCGCTGCCAGCGATGGCGGCCGAGGCCTCCATCGCCCAGAACGGGGCGTGGGTCCACGTTCCCGACCCCCGGTTCTTCACCGCCGGCATCGGGGTGAACCCCGGCCGGGAGGCCCCCCTTGCGTGAGCTCCCCACGTCACGTCCCGCAGTAGTGCACTCCGAAATGTTGACCCCCAACACCGAAGGCAGACGCTCATGAAACTCTTCAAGGTCTTCGCGCCGCTGGTGGCCGCAGGGCTCGCGCTGGCCGCCTGTTCAACGTCCGGCGGAAGCGCCGGGACGCCCGGCGCCGCCGCCTCGCCCACAGGCGACCCGACCGGCAGCATCTCCCTGTGGGCCTACGGCGCCATCGACAGCTCGCCCCACCTCACCCCGCTCGTCGCCGGGTTCGAAAAGGCGTACCCGCACGTCAAGGTCAATGTCGTGGCCCAGCCGGCGCAGAACTACTACGCCATGCTCAAGGCGGCCATCGTCTCCAAGACCGGCCCGGACGTCTTCGGCATGTTCCCCGGCGGCTATCAGAGCCAGTTCGCGCCCTACTCCCTCGATCTGACGAACGCGGTGCCGAAGGCCACCCTGGATGCGATCGGCGCGAGCTACTACTCGCCCGACGGGACGACGACGTCCAAGGTCTACGGGGTCCCGATCACCAAGGGCCTGTACCAGATGCTCTACAACAAGGACGTGCTGAGCTCGGTCGGGATCACCGACGTCCCGACGACCTGGGACCAGATGTTCGCCGCCTGCGCGAAGATCAAGGCCGCCGGCAAGACCTGCGTCGGGTACGGCTCGGACCAGGGTTCGTCGCAGTTCTTCGCGGCCCCGGACTTCACCTACATGTTCTCGGCCGACCCGCTCTCCGACTGGGACAAGCTCATCGCCGGGACGAAGCCGTACAGCTCGCCCGAGATCCTGGACCAGATGAAGAAGTACGTCAGCCTGCAGACCCAGGGCTACACGAACAAGGACGTCATGACCTGGAAGGGGTATCGCGACGCGTTCCTCAAGGGTGACGTGGCGTTCTACATGACCGGTTCGTGGGACGGGTCGTGGGCGCAGGAGGGTCTGGGCGACAAGGTGGCCGCGGCGCCGGCGCCCTGGAGCGACACGCCGATCAACACGTTGGTCCAGCTCCCTGACTCCGGGTGGTCGGTGAACAAGGACACCAAGAACCAGAACGCCGCGGTGACGTTCATCAACTACGTCGTGAGCAAGGAGGGTCAGGAGATCATCTCCCAGGCGGGCTCCGTGCCGTCGCTGCCGGGCGTGGCCGTCCAGAACCGGATCAACAACGACCTCATCACCGAGGCGCAGACGAACAAGTGGAAGATCGTCCCGATGTTCGACAACTTCGTCGCGACCTCGGTCAACACGGCATTGGGCAGCGCGTTCAACCAGGCGCTGGCCGGGCAGATCAGTCCCGAGGACGCGCTCAAGCAGGTCGACACCGCGACGAAGAAGGTGCCGCAGGACCAGCAGGTCAACTACAACCTGGGCGCGCCGCAGCCGTGACGAAGCAGACATCCGTGCTGGCGGCCCCGGGCACCTCAGCCCCGGGCCGCCAGCCGGCGGCCCCCGGCCCACGACGTCGGAGCGCGTTGAAGCGTGCGCAGGCACGGTGGGGGGCGACGTTCGTCGTCCCGGCGGTCCTGATCCTCGGGTACTTCACGGTCTGGCCGTCGTTACAGGCGTTCTACTACTCGTTCACGGACTGGGACGGGGCCGAGGCGCACTGGGTCGGACTGAGCAACTACATCCAGGGGCTCGGCCAGTCGCCGGACTTCGGGCGGATCATCTTCAACAACCTCCTCGCGGTCGCGTCGACGCCGTTCGCGGTGGCGATCGCGCTGTTCATCGCGTTCCTGCTGTCGACCGGGGTCCGCGGGGCGCGAACGTTCCGCACGATGTACTTCCTGCCCGTCGTGCTCTCCTGGGTGATCATCGGCCTTGCCTGGGGCTACCTGCTGTCCAGCCGTGGCCTGGTCAACTCGATCCTGCAGGCGGTGGGACTGGGCGCGCTCGCCCAGGACTGGCTCGGGCAGCCCAGCACCTCGATGGTCATGATCATCGCGGTGTTCAACTGGGGCTACCTGGGCATGAACGTGCTCATCCTCTACACGGGCATGATGGCGATCGACGGGACCGTCATCGAGGCCGCCCGCCTCGACGAAGTCAGGGCTACCAGCTCATGCGGCACATCATCCTGCCCCACACCCGCCGCTACATCGAGCTGACCCTGATCATCACGATGTCGGCGGTGACCACCCAGCTGTTCGGGCTCATCTTCACCATGACCGCCGGAGGGCCGGGCGTCTCGTCGACCACGATCGAGTACTCGCTCTACACGACGAGCTTCCAGAACGGCAACTTCGCGCAAGGCGCCGCACTCGGCGTGGTCCTGTTCCTCGTCACCCTGACCTTCACCATCATCCGCATCCGATCGGGAGCCAAGGCCGATGACGACTGACACCCTCGTGGCACCCCCGCTCGCCGCCGTTCCCAGCCGACCGGGTCAGGTGGTCCACGCCGCGCGCCGACGCGTGACCTGGGTACTGGTGGCCCTCGGCGCCCTGCTGTCCGTGGGACCCCTGCTCTACATGCTCCGCCAGTCGTTCGGCACCGCCGGCGAGTGGAGCACCGCGGGCTGGACGCACGTGCTGCAGGCGGGCATCCTACGGGCCGCCCTGGTCTCGCTGACCCTGTGCGTGGTCTCTGGGGCGGTGACGACGATCGTCGCGACACTCGCGGCGTTCTCGTTCGCCAAGCTCCGGTTCCGCGGGTCGCAGCCCCTGCTGATGACGATCGTCGTGCTCATGCTCGTCCCCGGGCAGGTGTACATCATCCCGCAGTACTTCAACATCGCGCGGTTGGTCGGAATCGGGAACATCCCGATGACCGCGGTCGTCTACGCCGCCCAGGCCCTTCCGTTCAGCATCTTCGTCCTGACGAACTTCTTCCGGTCCATCCCGGACGAGCTCCTCGAGGCGACGGTCGTCGACGGCGCCAGCTATCCGAGGGCACTGGCACGCGTGTTCCTGCCGATGTCAGGGCCGGCGCTGATCACGATCGGCGTGCTGAACTTCATCGGCTGCTGGAACGACCTGCTGACCGGGTTGCTGTACCTTCCCCAGGGTGACAGCCGGACGATCAGCGTCGTGCTGGCGACGGCCGAGTCGCTGAAGGTGTTCGACGTCCGGATGGCGATGGCCGGCGCCATGATCTCGGCCATCCCGTGCTTCATCGTCTACTTCCTCTTCGAGCGGTACATCACCGTCGGGCTGACCGCTGGAATCGGCAAGTGACCGCGGCGGCCACCCAGGCGGATGACTCGCGTCCGGCCAACGTCTACCGCGTCCAGGCCGTCGACCGCGCGGTGGACACCCTTTTCGCTCTCGCCGGCGCCAGCCAACCGCAGTCCGTCACGCAGGTGGCCGCCGCGATCGGGGCATCGAAGTCGAGCGCGTTCGCGGTCCTGCAGACCCTCGAGGCGCGCGGGCTGGTCGAGTCGAACGGGGAGGGGCTCGCTCGCGGGTACACGCTCGGTCTCGGGCTCGCCCGCCTCGGGCACCAGGCGACCCGGCAGGTCACCCTCACCGACGTCGCCCTCCCGTACCTGCGTCGGCTGTCCGCGGGCACCAAGCTTCTCGTCGCGGGTCGCCATGAGCGTCGCGGAGCATGCGGTCGTCGTCGCGCAGATCGACGGGCCCTCGTCGGTGCGCTTCAACCTCAACATGGGTGCGCGCGAGCCGTTGCACTCGTCGGGGATCGGGAAGGCGATCCTTGCCTCGTTCTCCGACGACGCCGTGCGGAAGCTCGCGGAGCGGGCGCCGTTGGAGCGGCACACCGACCGGACCATCACGACCGCCGAGGGTCTGGCTGCCGAGGTGGCGCGGATCCGCGCGCGGGGCTTCGCCGTGGACGACGAAGAGGATGCCGCGGGCATCCTGTGCATCGGCGTCGCTCTGCATGACCACGCCGGCGGCTGCCCGGGTGCCATCTCGGTCACCGGCCTCAAGGTCAACTTCCCCGGTCACCGGGCGGCCGAGATCGGGGCGATGGTGCGCGAGGCGGCCGACGAGATCTCCGCCAAGCTCGGCTGGCGACCGGACCCGGACGAGGAGCGCTGAGGACATGACCGACGTGCAGGCACGACGGGTGCTGATCACCGGGGCGGCCGGTGGGCTCGGGCAGGCACTCGCCCTGGGCTTCGGACGCGCGGGGTACGAACTTGTCCTGTCCGAGCGACCCGGCAAGCCCGCGCCCAAGGCGCTGCGGGGTGCGCTCGACGAAGAGGGCACCGCCTGGAGCTGGCACACCCAGGACCTCGTCGAAATCGACGGCTTGCGCGGCTTCGTCGACCGGGTGTGGGAGCAGTGCGGTCCGCTGGATGTGCTGGTCAACAACGCCGGCGTCGCGCACCTGCAACGCTTCAACGAGGTCACCCGTGAGTCGTGGCGCGCGGCCATGACGGTCGACCTGGAGGCCCCGTTCTTCCTCACTCAGCGGGTCGCGGAGCACATGATCCACGAGCGCCGCCCCGGTCGTGTCGTCATGATCTCGTCGAAGAACGGCCTGCAGGCCGAGGCAGGCCTTGCGCCGTACAACGCCGCCAAGGGTGGCCTCGAGCTGCTTACACAGTCCTTCGCGGTCGAGCTCGGCGCGTACGGCATCACCGTGAACAGCGTGGCGCCCGGGATGATCGAGACGCCGTTCGCCGGCGACTTCGCGCTCGACTGGGACGCCTTCGTCGAGTCGTACGAGGAGCACATCCCCCTCGAGCACCGGTTTGCGCAGGCGGCGGAGATCGTCGCACCGGTCGTCTTCCTCGCGTCGCCGCAGGCCTCCTACGTGACCGGGCACTCGCTCGTCGCCGACGGCGGCGTGCTGGCGAACCAGGTCCCCCGCGAACGGTTCATGCGCCCTTACGTCGACCGGCTGGCGACGCCCGCGACGCGCGCATGAGCGCTCCCGATCTCGTCGACGACTCCGCTTCGAGACCAGGCGCGTGCCCCGGGACTGGAGGTCGTCGCACCAAAGCGCCGGGAGCGCTGCGGTCCCTCTTCCGGTCGATGCCGACGAACTGGGCGAGGGGCCCGTGTGGGACTCCGGCCGCCGGTGCCTGTGGTGGGTGGACATCCTGGGACGACGCGTGCGCAACCTCACCGCTACTGGCCTGCTCCGGACGTGGTACCACCCGACGACGGTCGGCGCCGTGGTGCTGCGTGGCCAGGAGGTGCTGCTGGCGACCGAACGCGGCATCGAGGAGCTGGACGTGCTGCGCAGCACGGCGCGGGTGCGGGCGACACTCGAACCGTCCGGCGCAGGCCGACGCGCCAACGACGCGCACTGCGACCCGGACGGCCGGATCTGGGTCGGGACGATGCGCTTCGACGCCGGCACCGGACCCGACGACGGCGTGCTGTACCGCGTCGACCGGGACTGGTCGACGCACCGCGTGCTCGACGGCCTCGGCTGCCCCAACGGCATGGCCTGGCAGGGCGAGCGGATGTGGTTCATCGACTCGCTGACCCGGCGCGTCGACGCGTTCGGGTACGACCGACGCGGCGGCGAGCGGGCCGCGGACCGGGGGGATCGACACGGCGCCTTTCGACGGGATCCCCGACGGCATGTGCCAGCACGAGGGCTCGTTCTGGGTGGCGTTCTGGGGTGGAGCGGCCGTCCGTCGCCTCGCGCCAACGGGCGAGACGCTCGCGGAGATCCGCATGCCGATGGACAACCCCACCTGCCCCGCTCTGGTGCCGGGCCCCGCGGGTCCGGTGCTCGTCGTCACCGCTGCCGGCAGTCCGCCTCACCTCGTGCCGCTGCCTGCCCCGGACGGCCCGCGCCCCTGAAGCGTTGCCGAGGGGCGACGGGCGGTTTCGGGGGCTCGCTCGGGGTAGTTTTCACCTGTCGTCGACACGTCGTCGTCCTGCTCGGGGTCACGCCCTCGCTCGGGCCGGCGTTCCAGGCCCTCGTCGGCCAGGCCCGCGCCAACTCCCGCGCCTAGTTCCTCGAGTCATCAGACCACGGCGACGCCGTCGGCGACGCCGTCTTCACCAACCAGCGCTCCCGCAACGCCATCGCCTACTACATCGCCTCCGGCCACGCCGACTCCCACAGGGTCATCGTCGAAGTCGGCGCCAGGATCCACGCCGCCGTCCTGGCGCAAATGAACACACCCGCCCGATGAATCCGTGGCCGGATCTCACAACCTAGACTGCCGAGTCGACCGGATGCCTCGTGCTCCACTTCGGCAGGTCGCTCAGCCGGTCATCCCTGTCGAAATCACGAAGGGCCCTTCCCCGCGCCAGTGAGGGCGGTACAGGTCGTCGGCGCACTTGGGACAGCCGCGCGCATCTCGTCCATATCCCGCGGTGCCGGGCAGCATCGGACCGGTGAGTTCACTGTCCGCCATGATGAAGCGGCACCCAGGGTCCAAATGCACGCGCGCGCCAGTTCGACGTCGTGCTGCGCCGGGCGCCGGGTCGAAGATGTCTTCTCTCCACGCCTGCGGCGGTGTATATGCCACCGGATAACCTCCCACTGCGCGCATCGGCATATGAGCGGCCCAGGTTGAGTTACCGGCCCGCACGTGCCGGCTCCTGGGGTGTCACATGGCCGCAATCCCGGACCGGCTGAGCCGGTCGCCGAGCGCGAGGAGGACCGCGACTGCACGTTGTTCGCCCATCGTTGCGGGCGACCGGCCGTCCAGTGAGGCGAGAATCTCGGCCGCGCGCGCGGTTACTACATTCCACACCGGTTCTCGTCGGTGCCGTGCATGCGTGCAGAGCTCTGCAAGGTGCTGCGGGACGAACGACACCCGTTCTTCGGCTGGGGCGTGTGGATCCCATGCGGCACCTGCCAGGGCCGTGTCTACGATGGCGGCGGTGCGGGCGAGGCGCACCTCTTGAGTCGTCGGTCGTTCTCGCTGGACGGTGCGGTGGCTGGCGCGCCGGTTGGTGCGCACCTGTGGTCCTCGTGTGGTGGCCATGGGCGTCACCGCCACCCGAGGTTGCGTCGAACCTCGATGGCGGCCGGGCTGTCGGAGTCGATGAACGCCGTGTAGTCGTCGCCTTCCTCCTCATGGTCGTCGTAGTTTGCCGGCGCGCGCGCCGACAGGGAGGCGCTGAGGTCGACGACGGGGCCGTCCCAGGTGTTCCGCACGGTGACGGCGGTGCCGTTCAATGCGTCGGCCACGGCGGCGAGCTGCTCGGATGCGTGAAATGGCACCTCGGCGCAGATGCGGACGATGACAGGTGCTGGGGTGATCGAGGCGAGGTCGTCCAGGACGCGAGTTTCGGCTGCCCACGTCTCGTACTCGATGTCCGTGACCGCGCCTGCGGGGATTGGCGATGCGACGGTCAGCGCGGGGTGCATTGCGGCCAGAGTCTGGAGCCGAGACAGTGTTGCAATGAGCGCGGTGGCATATCCGGCGACGTAGGTGATCGGCGCGTTGGTCAGTCGGGCCTCTTCGATGTTGTGGGTGAACAACGCGATGGACGTGTGTGCGGCGGTCAGGACCTCGTCGAGACGGTGCGAGGTGGACATAGCTGTGCTCCTTTGGGTTGATCGGCGGGAGTGCTCTCCCTTTCTTGGGGCGAGCCGGGTGTCGTGGCACGACACAGGCCGCGCACCGTAAATCGGTGCGCGGCCTGATCGAGTACGCCGGCGGAGCGCGTTCGGCTCACCGGGCCGAGTCGATGCGAAGCGGTTTCCGCGATAGGCCTTACCTACTAGTCACGGCGGGCGCGTTTCGCATGGTGATGCCCCTACCTATAAGCAGGTTTCGTTCCGTTCCTGCACGCTCCGAACTGGATGAAATGGGATCGCGCGGGGCAAACGGGAGCGGGTGAAGCATGGAAAGAGCCGAGAAATCTCGATCCTTGAGACCAGCGGAAACGTTGGTCACGGTCGCGCTTCTCGCGGCCGGTTGCGGGTCCGAGGGCACCGCACGGCATAGCGTGACCCGGGCGCTGGCGCACGAGCCGCCGGGTTGGCGGTCGACCACGCTGCTGGTGAGCATCTCCCGCTACCAGTGCAGCGGCTGCGGTCACGAGTGGCGTCAGGACACCGGCCGCGTGGTGTCGAAACTCGGGCGAAGCTGTCCCGCCGCGCTGGCCTAGGCGCTCGAGGCCTTGGTGGTCCCGCACATGATGGTGGCCCGGATCGCGAGGAGTCGGCTCATCGCAGATGACGGTGAGTGGGCGCCCGTCATGCTGCCTCGTCCAGGAGGAGTTGCGCGCGGTCGATGCCATCAGCGGTGAGCTCGCGGCCCGAGGCGCAGATCCGTACGAGGCCCTTCTGGATGAGGAGTTTCTCGGTGTGCCGTGGGGGCGTGGGCTCGCCGAGCGCCTGCGCGATCGACTTCTCGCCGGCCTTGAAGTTGGGCGAGGTCAGGAGCGTCATGAGGTACTGCTGCGCGAGCCGGTCCAGCCCGTCGGTCGTCAGGCCCGACCAGGTGAACATGTCGTCCATTGGGTAGGTGTCCGTGCCGGTGCCGGCCAGTCCGCGGGCGAGCGCGGAGTCGCGCAGGATGCGGAGCAGCTGGGTGATGACGCGGGGGTTGCAGTTCGCAGCCTCCACGACGGCAATCCGGTTCCACTCGCCGGGGACCGTCATGCCGATCGAGCCGAAGACGTTCCGGCTGACGACCTCGGCGATCATGCTGGCCTGCTCCGGGTGTAGGACTCCAGGACGGGCTTGACGGTGAAGCGGGACAGGATCGCCTCGGGGAGCTTCTGGGCGTCCGTGGTCGCCGCGATGACGGTCACGTTCGGGACGGCCATGACGCCCTGCGCGGTGATGACGACGCCGTCCTGCAGGAAGGACAGGAGCCACTCGGCCTTGGCCTTGCCGCCGGCGACTGCGTTGTGGATCTCGTCCCAGAAGAGGATGTCGCCGTCCTGCATGCTGCGCAGGGTGCGCAGCGCGTCGTTGACCTCGACGACCCCCTGGATCTCCATGAGGCCGACGCCCATCTCATGAGCGATCAGCCGAACGAGCGCGGACTTGCCGATGCCGGCAGTGCCGGAGGCGATGAGCACGTGGTCGAGCCGCGTCTGGCGGTACTTCGCGGAGGCTGCGCTAGCACGTAGGAAGTCCTTCGCCTCGTCCTGCCCGACATAGTCGGCCCAGTTGCGGGGGTAGTCGGTCCCCTCGAAGAGGGCCTCGCCGCGCTTGGGCACGGGTGCCGCCTGGGCTCGGCGGCGGAGCATCTCGGTCGAGCTCATGCGTTGTCCTCCTTGCTTGTGGGGATCCACGGCGCATCGCCGGACTCGATCCAGAGGGTCGCGTCGTTGCCCGTGATGGCGAGCTGGAGGGCGTACGCGATGATGTCGGTGAGCTCGACGGGGGTCCACTCGGGGAGCCGGGTGAAGTGCTTCACCGTGAACTGGAGGCCGTCGAGCGTGTCCAGGGCGTCCCAGACGCGCTGGCGGTTCGCCTCGTTGAACTGCTCGAAGTAGCCGTCCTCCGAGAGGCCGTCGAGGATCTCGTCGTTGACCTCGATGCGGACGACCTTCTCCTCGACCTTCTCCTGCGCCTTGGGCGGGGTGATGTCGAACGCTTCGCCGGCCTGGGGGTTGACGTGCGCGACGTTGCCCATTGACTCGAAGAGCATGGTGATGCAGGACGAGATCTGCCGCGATCCCTCGTGGTTCAGTGGCTCGTTGCCGACGGACCGGAGAAGGGACGCGAGGCCCTCCGCGTCCCTCGCCAGGTCCTCAAACACGTTCATGCCGCGGGTCATGCGGTACTCCCTTCTTGTGAATGCAGCTCCCAGCGCTACGAGCGACGGCCTAGCGACGTCGGGCTTGCAGTGGAGGTGCGGATTTGACGGAATCGTCCAGCAGAGCCACGCGGACTATCCGTGGGCTCGCTCGGGGTCGGTGCGTTCGGACCATGCGGCCCGGTCCTCCCTCTCACGCACATATGCCAGCGGGCAGCGCGAACTATCCGCCAACCCGACGAGATCGGTCAGGTCGATCCGAACCTTTCGGCGGACCGTCCAGCTCTCCCTCGCAATGGGCGCAGATTCATCGATACGCCGAGAGCAGCGCGAGTGAGGTGGGCGCCCGGTGCGTCGTCCTCACTGCCTAAAGCCATAAGAGCCAGACCTAATCCGGCTCATCGCCGACGAGGGTTGGCTACGGCGTCGGGCAGCTCGGTCGAACGGGTGCCGGCGCGGAACGTGGCTGTGCCTCTGCGCTGGACGGAGGTTGGGGCCATCCTGGGTGCCAAACACACCGAACCGAGGTGCACGGGCGTGTACCCCGGTGGAAGGCTTCTCGCCCCTGACCTGCACAGGCCGACATCCCTCGACCCTGCCCGCACCCGTCGATCTACCTCGTAATGAGAAGGTCTGGAGTTCGATTCTCCAAGGCGGCTCCTGTTGAAGGCCCCGTGACCAGCGAAAACGCTGGTGCGGGGCCTTTGTCATGCAGGTGCCTCACGACCGCTTGGTGCCAAAGTGGGTGCCACGTGGTGCCACGATCGGGCGCTCAACGGGCTCGTAGTGCCCATCGTCAGCAGCGGCGCGGGCCCCTGACCTGCAGAGATGTCTGCAACCGCGGGTTGCCGACCGGCGGGCCCTCTCACGCAATGTGAGAAGGTCATTCTAGATACTTCGCGCACTCAAATGGTTCGAACTGACGGGCTCCTTCAGAGGGTGACGCCCGTTCGCCATCGTCTCGACTATGGCGCATCTCACCCGGAGGTTCGGCAGGAGATCACAGATGCACACGGAGGTCATCGCTGTCGCGGGCCCGTGTCACAGATGGAGTGAGCGCCAGTACGGTGGGCTGCCTTGGTGCCCCATGGGAGGGCCAACCCCAGAGCGGGCAACCAGACTCCATGTCGCCCTGCTGGATGACTGACATGCTGGGCACCATGGTGACGAACGGCCAGATATTCCTGGCCTCAAATGGATTCGGTACTTTGAATGCCTTCTGACTCTCGCCGAACCTTCCGCCGCCCGGGAACAGTAGTCGTCGGTGCGCTCGTGGTCGTGGGCATGATCGCTTTCGCTGCATCGCACATCCTTACGGCGAGCATTTCGCTCTGGGACCGCATGGTCGGATGTATAGTTTTCGGCACGCTCGCCTACGCTGTCTTCCGGGGCGCCGTTTGGCCGGCCGTGATTGTAAGCGGCCCATGTGTGGCCGTCCGCAATCCGATCGACCGGTCCGCGATTAAGGGCAATGTTCAATTACAACACGCACAGTCGTACCCAACGCCGGTGCTGAAGAGCTCTGAAGGCGAAGTGTTTGCGTTTGCATTTTCGTCTTCGCTGCTCGCTCGCATGCTGGGAGACCGCCACCTCCGGGATTTGGACCGCGCTCTTCAGGAACGAATGCCGATGGAAGTGCCCGACGCCGTGCATCGCAACTGGCTCGATTTTGTGTGGCAATTTGTCATTGTGCAGTTCTGCGTCGCTGGGGTTGTTTTAATCTCGTACGTGCTTGGCTGACCATTGCGACCCGGGCACTGACTCGCCCGGTTGCGTGGAGCCTCTTGAACTTGGAAGGGTGGTAGAACATCCACCTAGCGGGGGCCATCCTGGGTGCCAAACCCCGCGAATCCGGGTGCACGAGCGCGGACGGGCGTGGAAGCGGCCGGCGCCGTGACCTGGACAGATCGACACCACCCGACCCAGCCCGCAGCCCTCTATCTACCTCGTAATGAGAAGGTCTGGAGTTCGATTCTCCAAGGCGGCTCACCCTCGAAGGCCCCTGACCAGCGGAAACGCTAGTCCGGGGCCTTTGGCGTGGCCGGCCGCAACGACCGTCGGGTGCCAATCTGGGTGCCAAGTGGTAGCCACGATGGAGCGTTTGAAGGGCTCGTGAGTCCCCTCGTCAGTAGCGCGCAGCCGCCTCACCTGCAGAGACGCTCGCGATCGCCTGCCGGGGACTGGCATGACATCTCATGCGTAGTGAGAAGGTCATTCGAATGCTCCGCGCACTCAGATGGTTCGTACTGACGGGCTCCCGCGCATCACACCCGGAGGTTCGGCAGGAGCTCACAGAGCACATGGGAACTGTCATCACCGTCGCGGGTTCGGGTCACGGTTCGAGTGAGCGCCAGCACGACGGCGGGCGGCCTTGGTAACCAATGGGAGAGCAGCACCAGGGCCGCGAGCCCTGCTCCGCGTTGCCCCGCTGGATGACCGCGGGCTGCGCGGATTGCGCGAATGCCTGTGACCAGCGGGGCGCACCCCTTGGAACTCGTTCTGGGCCGATCGTGCTCGCACCACGCCCCCGCCACAGCCTGGGCCGGCTCCAGAGCTGCTTCGACCGGAGGAAGGCGGCGGCCTCCCTCGAGTGCGAAGGACCAGCTCGGGCGGACCAAGTGCCCGACGAGTCATAGCTCATTGGGCCGCAAGAGGGAACGTCACTCGATTCGGCCACGGTTCACGAGGTTTGCCGATACCTTCCGTGCGCCCGCACACTCGGTGGTGTAGGGGTGCGCGATCGGTGGCCGTGATGCGTGGTGGGCGTTATCGGGCGGTTAGACGGGCAGCATGGTCGGCGGTCGCTTGTGTGGCCGTTGTGGCGGTATCGCTCGGTGCGCTGAGTGCAGCGCCAGCCGTAGCCGGCGTCAAGCGAATGGGGATCCGAAAAAAATGATGTTTGAACAGCGGGCCAATTTGTGCGCCGGCGGGTATGTCAAGTGTTAAAAGGGCGACTGCCCAATCTCGTCATCGTATTGGCTGTCGCGCTGCTGGCTTCCTCGTGCGAGATAGAACCTGACGCTCCACCGCTCGGTGTGCGTATCGACGATGGCGTCGTGTCGATCCTTGTGCCGAACTGTCCCGACGAACCTGTGGAGTCGGCCGAGGTAGACCGGATGGCGGCCGATGTGCCGTCCGATCCACCGTGGAAAGCGTCGGGCTTCACTGGTGAAGCCAGTTCCGGGATCGTTCTGGGCTCGGCGGACTGGACCTCCGTCGACGGCAGCTACGCAGGATGGACTTGGTTCAGCGCGACCACCAACACCCAAGGCAACACGTATGGAACGGCGGTACAGAACGCCGCTCAGATCGCGGAGATGACGTCCCTGCCGACCGGATCGTTCTGGGTGGACGGCCACGTCATGACGACGAAGGAGTATCAGGCCAGAGTCAGGAATTTCCCCTGCGCGCTGCCGACTATCGCCTCGCACGGAAGATGACTTCGCGACGACCCTGTTAGAGGCCCGCGCTCTTCGGTGTGGGGCGTGTCTCGCAGATTGCCGCTCACCGTCCTAGTGCAGGCTGGGGATCAGCCCGGCCGGGCAACTGGTCAGTTCTCGCACTAATCCGGTGCGCGCGAGATGGAGCCGTACCGTGCCCGGACCGGCATCTCGCGCAGACGGAGCCTGACCCGGTTGTCCGGACAGTTGCGCGTCAAGGTCGGGGGCCACCCTGGGTGCCAACCGCAGCGAGTTGGCGTGGACGAGCGTGGACGCCGCTGGAACAGCTGGGCGACCTGACCTGCAGAGATCGACGTCGCCCGACCTCACCCGTACCCCCGGATCTACCTCGTAATGAGAAGGTCTGGAGTTCGATTCTCCAAGGCGGCTCCGGGAAAGGCCCCGTGACCAGCGAAAACGCTGGGCCGGGGCCTTTGTCATGGAGGGCGCGACGACCGCCGGGGGCCAAAGTGGGGGCCAAGTGGGGCCACGATCGGGCGTTCGAAGGGCTCCTGGACGTTCTCGTGAGAGGCGGCGCAGGTCGCTGACCTGCAGAGACGCTCGCGATGGCCTGCCGGAGAGTGGCATGACATCTCATGCCAGGTGAGACGGTCATCGAAGCGCCGCCCGCGCCGACGTGGACCCGCCTTTGGCGTGGCGAACGGGTGCTTGTGGCGCCGCTATGGGTGGGCCGCGTGGAGGTAGCGCACCGTGGTCCGACGCTGGATCGCCGCAGTGACCGGCCCACCGATACGAGCCAGGCGGCTGGCGGGGCGGGAGAACGCGACGAGCTCGAACTCGACGGTCCCGTCCTCTTGAAGCGCGACGATGAAGCTTTCCTCGCCACACTCGGGATGTCCGGGCAGGGTCCCGTACGCGAAGCCCTTCCGGTCGGGCTCGTCGACGACGTACACGATCCGGCACGGAGCCCAGACCCGCACGGGTCCGAGACGGAGCCCGATGCGGTGGTCCTCACCGACGCGGACCCGATGCCCCGGGACGACCCGCAGGTCTGCACCGCGCTGGATGCCCCAGGTCAGGACCGTCTCGGCGCGCTCCTCGAAGAGCTCCCGACCGGTCCCGACGGTCACGGATGCGCGCAGGTGGTGATACCCGACCGGCAGCCCGTGGCGGTCGCTCCCACTTCGGGATAGGTGACGCTCACAGGTCAGCTCAGCCGTTCCGCGACGACCGACTCGACCAGCTCGCGCACCAGCTCCACGACGCGCACACTACCGGCCCGCGCCATGGCCAAGGCCCTACGCAGCTTCGTCCCCGTCGGCCGACAGCTGGGCCAGGCTCCCGTCAGTGAGCACGGCCTCCGCGAACAACCGCACCGCGCGGGCGGCGGTCGCCAACCGCCGGGTTGGCGTCGTCCTCGAACGGACGCGGCGCGGTCAACGCCGCAGAACCAGGGCTTAGCGCCGTCGGGGCCAGAGTTGCGAAGCGCACCGATCGCATCATCGGCGTGATGCTCGATTGGTCACCATCATCAGGAGCGCCACGACCGTGACCATCAGGGAGACACGCCGCTCGGAGGTCCAGCGAAGACACCTGCCCCGATTCGAGGTTGAAGGCCGTTCCGGCGCACGGTGGGGTGTTCAATGCTGACCGTGCCAGCGGATACGAAGATGACCGGGACGATCGGTGAGCACTACGTCGCGTCGATGCTGGCGCGCCATGGCTGGGCGCCGGCGTTGACCCGCGATGGCTTGGAGCGAACCGACATCCTTGCAGTGCAGACGCAGGGCAACCGGGCGATGATCGAGGTACAGGTCAAGAGTGCGCGTGGCTCTGGGCAGAACTTGTCCTGGCCACTCGGGCTCAAGGAGCAGACACACGCCCGCAACTCGTGGGAGTGGTTCGTCTTCGTCGCGATCGACGCCCAGCCGACCGGCCCCGTGAGGTGTTTCGTCGCGCCGCGTGACCACATTGCGGCAGCGGCATGGATAGAGCACATGCACTGGCTGACCGAGCCGGGCATCGCGCCCGGGAAGCGAAACGTCGGACCGGACCGGGCGCGCTCGGCCCTTTCCACGTTCGAGCGTTACGAGAACCGCTGGGACCTGCTGCTTGAGTCTGCGTTCGACGCTCCTGTGCTGCTGCCTCCGAGGTTCCGCGACTACGCGCTCGAGGACCGCGTCGGGCTGCCAGCCGATCACCGATGGGCGGCCGCCCTTCCAGCCTGGGGGTAACCGGCCCCCTGAAAATGGCTCACGACCTACAACACTGAACGCAACCACTCCGCCATCGGCGCCGCCCCGATCACCCGACTGGCACCAACGTGACGGCCAAGTTCCGGCGTTGAGGACACGCGGCTGTTCGCCGACCTCCGTGGTCGGATGTCCACAACGAGCCATATTCGGTCGGTTGCGACCTGGCGGGCGGCTCTGCACGACACGCCCGGGAGGAGGCGATGGCTTCCTCGAGGCTGGCCGGAAGCGAGTCTGACTTTCCTTCTACCCCCGTAGGCAGAGGTACGCCATTCCGAGGACGCCCCGGTAGCCGTCTTCGTAGGCGGTGCGCTGACGCTCGTGTCGCCCACGCACTTCGGCCGCGGCGGGATGATCCGCTCCATTCAGTTCTATCCAGCGGGTGTACCTGGCGCGAAAACCAGCCTCGAAGACGTCCCACTCCTGGAGGTCTGCCTGATCGCAGTCCACTACCTCAAATCCAGCGGCGCGGGTTTGCTCTATCAGAGCACCTGCCGTCAAGTACTCATCATCACGACCAGCCAAGGGTGCTGTCGCGGCCGGATGAGGGGGTTTCGACCAGATCGCCTCGCCGTAGACCAGCCGACCCCCGGGACGCACCAGACCTCGGAGGGCACGCAGAGCTGCGGCGTAGTCGACCGGCTGCTCGTCTTCTACCGGCGGTCCCCAGATCTGGCTCGCTCCAATGCAAATAACTGCGTCCGCGGGGTCGCTCTCGAGTTCCATCCCCGGCATCGCCTCGAAGGTGGCTCTATCGGCTAGCCCACGAACCGCCGCCTGCTCCGTCGCGCGGGCGATCGAGGCCGCTGCGCTGTCGACGCCGCGGCCCTGCGCCTGCGGTGCCGCCGTCAAGACCCGAAGTAGGAGTTCGCCCCACCCGCACCCCATGTCGAGAACCTCAGCGGGCTCCGGTTCAGACAGAAATCTCACGAGTCGCGCGGACCGTTCCTCGGAGAGAGGGGTGAGCCAGGTCAGCGACTCGTAGAGGGGCGGTAGTACGAGGGTGCTGTGATCTGTCATCCGGCCATCTTCCCAACCCCCGACCTGTCACTGGGAACGATCTGTGCGGCGGCCCCCAGGCGCTGTTCGCGTCCTGCCCGACGCCCTTACCGCCGCTGGCTTTCACGCGCCGTGGGGGCACCTGCAGGCCCTCCTGACGCCACAGCCGCTCGACACGCTTCTTGTTCACCGCCCACCCCTCGGCGACCAACGGCCCATGGATCATCCGATGCCCCCACCGCGGACGGCTGCTCGGCCAGCTTCGTCATCCGCGCCACGGCTTGGACTCGAAATCGCCCGGCACCGGTTGCTCGGGCGTTAGCGAGACACGTCAGCCGTTCGCCCGATGGGCGTCGGGCCTTGCCGCCAGAACGATGCGGCTATACCCTTTCACTATGAACATAGATAAGGGGGTAGGTCGAACCGAGGATCGGGCCTCGCCGATCGCGTTCGCCCTCGACCCTGGTTCGGGGATCCCGACGTACCTGCAACTGGTGCAGCAGGTCGAGCAGGCGCTGCGACTGGGTTATCTCAAGGCCGGTGACCAGTTGCCGAAGGTCCGCGAGGTCGTCGCGGACCTGGCGATCAATCCCAACACCGTTCTGAAGGCCTACCGGGACCTGGAGGGAAAAGGGCTGACCACGGGGCGGCCTGGACAAGGAACCTTCATCCGGGCCGACATCCGGCGGGTCGACCTCGCCGGCCTGACCGGGCTACGAGCGTCTTTGACGTCGTGGTTCGCGGATGCGACCGAGTCCGGTCTCGATCAGGACGGCATCGTGGCCCTCTTCTCGAGCGCGCTGCGGGATTTCGCTGAACGTCGCGGTGCCGTCGACACGGGCGACCGGGACGCACGCCGAGCGGAAGGAGGGGCCGCGTGAACATCATCGAGACGCACGAGCTCACCAAGCGATACCGCGGCGTCACTGCACTGTCCGAATGCACGTTGCAGATCCCCGGGGGGCAGCTCGTCGCGCTCGTCGGCCCGAACGGCGCGGGCAAGAGCACGCTGCTCAACCTGATCGTCGGACTTGCCACCCCGAGCAGCGGCGACGTCACTGTTCTTGGCGGGTTGCGCGCCGGCTCGCAGGCCGCGCTCGACGGCGTTGCGTTCGTCGCACAGGACACACCGCTCTACCGGAACCTCTCGGCCCAGGACATGATCCACCTGACCCGCAACCTGAACCAAGGGTTCGACGAGACCTATGCATCTCGCCGGCTGCGCGACCTGGACATCGCGCCGGGCCGTCAGACCGGAAAGCTCTCCGGTGGCCAACGAGCCCAGCTCGCCCTGACTCTGGCGCTGGCCAGGCGCCCGCGCCTGCTGGTACTCGACGAGCCCACCGCCGCCCTCGACCCTCTCGCGCGTCACGACTTCATGGCCACCGTCATGACGGCCATGGCCGACGACGGAGTCTCGGTTCTGCTCTCCTCACACGTCCTTGCCGAGCCTCGAACGGGTCACCGACCGTCTCGTGCTGATCTCGCACGGACAGGTACGCATAGACGGCGCCGTCGATGACCTCCTTGGCAGCCACCGCCTGCTCACAGGCCCTACCGCCCACACACCCGGGCCGGGCTGGCAGACCATCCAGGCAGCCGGCGCGGGCGCCCAGCAGCACGTGCTCGCCCGCACCATCCACGGCGCCCTCCCGGCCACGGCCGACTTCGAGTCGCGTCCTGTGACACTCGAAGAGCTCGCCATGGCCTACCTCCGCGAAGGCAGCCAAGCCCCGCAATCCAGCGTGATGGAGTCGATCCGATGAGCACCATCACCCTCGCCGCGGTCCCGTCCGTCACCCCCAAGCCGCTGCCCTGGCATCGGCTCGGCTGGGTGGTGTGGCGCCGGCACCGCGGCACCCTGACCGCAACGCTCGCCGTGCTCGCAGTGGTGACGGTCTACCTAGTCGTCACCGGATTCCAGAGCCGATCGGCCTGGCACACCGTCCAGGCCTGCACCCCGGCGCATTCCCAGGTCTGCGCCTTTGCCTGGAACAACTTCAGCAACGCCAACTCCAATCCAGCCATCCTGAGCGCCCTGTTCCTGTTCGCGCCCCTGCTCATCGGGGCGTTCACCGGCGCACCACTGCTCGGCCGCGAACTCGAGAGCGGCACATTCCGCTACACCTGGACCCAAGGCGTCGGCCGAACCCGCTGGGCCTACGCCATGATCACCAGCGGCGCGGTCGTCGTGGCCGCACTCGCCGGAGGCCTCGGGGGCTCTCATCAGCTGGCACGACCAACCGCTGTGGTCCGCGGACGTGGCCCCTCGACTCGCGGCGATACCCTGGACGGGAGTCGCAGTCATCGGCTGGGCCCTGCTGGCCTACGCCGTCGGCCTGCTCGCCGGGCTCCTGCTGCGACGGGCGCTGCCAGCCCTCGGCACCGCCGTCATAGCGACCTTTGGAGTCGCCTTCGCCGCCTCGAGAGTGCGCTGGCAGTACCTCACGCCGCTCAAGACCAGCAGTCTGGACTACGTTGCCGGATCCCAGAGCGTTTCCCAGTGGTGGGAGAAGGCCGGCGCCCACGTCGGCACGGCCGACCTTGACTCCGTCCTGCGAGCGGCCGGATTGCAGCAGATCGACACGGGAAGCCAGTCAGTCTCCCCAGGCGCCATCAGCGACGACCCGATCACCTATCTCCTCCACCATGGCTACACCCAATGGACCAGCACCAACCCGGCAGCCGCTACTGGGCGATGCAATGGATCGAGTTCGGCTGGCTCGCCGTGCTCGCCGGCACGATCATCGCTGCCACCCTTTTGCTCCTCAAGCATCGTGACGCGTAGCCGATGCGCGGCCTCCGACCTCGCGCGCGCTGGACGCGGGGTTGGGGCCATCCTGGGTGCCAAACGCCGAGAATCCGCGTGCACGAGCGTGTACGCCGCCGGAACACCTGGGCGCCCTGACCTGCGTAGACAGACGCCACCCGTCGGTACCCGCACCCCTTGATCTACCGCGAGGTGAGAAGGTCATCGGGATCGCTCCCGTACGGTAGGAACGTGGTCGACCCCTATTCCGCCCGCCAGCCGACGATCTCTGATGTGGCACGCGTGGCGGGCGTCTCGGTCCCGACAGTGTCGCGTGTTCTGACCGGTGCCACCAAGGTCAGTCCTGAGCGTCACGCGCGGGTTCAGGCGGCGATCGAGGAAGCTTGGGTTTCGCCCGAACGGTGCTGCTCGTGCGCTCGCGGGTGGTCGGCAGCCGATGTTGGCCGTCTTCGCCGGGAACACGACTCGCTTCGGTTACGCGACCACCATCCAGGGGATCGAGGAGGCTGCGCGCGCCGAGGGACTCATGGTCGTCATCTCCGTGGTCGAGACCGACGAGGCGGCATCGGTGAAGCAAGCGGTCGACCTCGCCCTGAGTCAGCCCCTCTCGGGCGCGATCGTGCTGGAGTATGACCCTCCGGGTGTCGCCACGCTTGCCGCCATCCCGTCCTGGATGCCCGTGGTCGCGGTGGCCGCGGGCGGGCGGAGCGAGGGCACCATCGCCCACGCGTACATGGACGACTCGCTCGGAGCCCGTCGCGCGACCCAGTACTTGCTCGAGCTGGGGCACGCGACGGTTCATCACGTCGCGATCCCGTCCGCAGGCAAAGAGACTCGCGACTGCGCGGTTGGCGAGATGCGCTGCTCGAGGCCGGCGCTCCGGTCCCTCCCGTGGTCCAGGCGGACTGGGACCCGATGTCGGGCTACGAGATCGGGACGACCTTGCTCGCCGACCGCGGCGTCACCGCCGTGCTGTGCGGCAATGATGAGCTCGCCATGGGTCTGATCCGCGCCGCGCAGGACATGGGGCGGCGAGTGCCCGATGACCTCAGCGTCATCGGGTTCGACGACCACCCACTGGGGCAGCTCTGGTCACCCGCGCTGACCACTGTGCGCCAGGACTTCGTCGAGCTTGGCCGGCGCGCGTTCCACCTGCTCGAGCGGGCTCGTTCGGGCGGCGATCAGGCGATCACCTCACGGATCATCCCGGACCTGATCGTCCGACGGTCGTCGGGTCTGGCACCGCGACCGGACCGGATCCCGGCTGTGCACCGCGCCGGTCAGGTCGACGCCTGATCTCTTGTCCGTGCCGCCACGGTGGTCGCCGTGAGGTTCGACGCGCCCCGCGGCAGTCGCGCGCGCGGGGTCTCCATGCGACGACAGGTCACGATTTGATAGCGATATCACAGCAGTTCGTAACGTTTGGCGCGGGGCCTTGCCATTTTCTTTGATCACCGCTTTCATAGGTCTCGACCGACGACGGGCGAGACGATGGGGTCGACGATGACCGACGCAGGCGCAGCGCAGGAGCAGATCCTGACGCTGTGGGACGGTCCTGACGGGATGCACCTGGTGTGCCGCCCCGGGTCGGCGGCGGCCCTCGTCGGCGGGGACCGAGCCACCGAGGGCGACAACGCCCTGATCCAGCGCGCGGTGCAGCCGTTGGTCGAGATCCTCGCCGTGGGCTACGGACGTCATAGCGGGAACATCCGCCACACGGCCACGACGATCGGTGCCTCGCTGCGTGTCGTCGAGATGCTCGACGGGCTTGGCAGCATCGGTCGCGAGGTGGTCGTCGTCCAGTCCGACGCGGTGACCGGACTGCGCGTGCGAGTCGTCCTGCAGGTCGAGGCTCACACGGTGCGGGCACGCACGATCGTCCGCAACGACGGAACCGCTGCGCTGGTGCTGCAGGCGGTGTCGTCCCTCGCCGTCTCCGCTCCGGCCGGGCGCTTCGGCGCCGACGAGGTCGTCTCGATCGAGGGTTACAGCGACTGGCTCGGCGAGAGCCGGTGGACGCGGAGCCGTCTCGACGGCAACGACGGCCTGGTCCGCCTCGACCTGGCGGCTCACCAGCACCAGGACGGACGAGGGGCCCGCATCATCTCCAGCGCGAGCACTTGGTCCTCGGGCTCGCGGATGCCTGCGGGGGTCCTGGCCGAGCAGGAGGACGGGACGGCCCTGGCCTGGCAGGTCGAGCACAACGGGGCCTGGCGCGTCGAGATCGGTGCGCGACTCGACACCGCCGGAACGCCGGTTCTGGCCGTGGTCCTGTTGGGCCCGAACGACACCGACCACGCCTGGCAGCACGCGCTCGCTCCGGGTGAGGAGTTCGAGACCGTGCCTGTCTCTGTGGTCTCGGCGAGCACAGGTTGGCAGGGCGCCATCGCCGCCCTGACCGACCACCGCCGCGCCCTGCGGGGTCCATCCGGGGCCGGTGCGTGGGTGGTCTTCAACGACTACATGAACACGCTCATGGGTGACCCCACGACCGACAAGCTCCTGCCGTTGGTCGACGCCGCCGCCGCCGCCGGAGCCGAGGTGTTCTGCATCGACGCCGGCTGGTACGACGACTCAGGCGACTGGTGGGATTTCGTGGGTGCTTGGGAGCCGTCCGTGAACCGCTTCCCCGGGGGTGGCCTCGCCGTGGTGGTCGACCACATCCGCGAGCGCGGCATGGTCCCTGGACTGTGGCTCGAGCCGGAGGTCGTCGGTGTCCGCAGCCCGGTCTCCAACGAGCTGCCGGACGAGGCGTTCCTGCTGCGTGCCGGACGACGGGTGGTCGAGCACGACCGCTACTTCCTGGACCTACGCCATGAGGCCTCGATCAAGCGCCTCGACGCGGTCGTCGACCGCCTGGTCGACGAGTTCGGCATCGGCTACTTCAAGCTCGACTACAACGTCATCCCCGGCTCGGGTACCGACCATGCCGCAGACAGCGCCGGCGACGGGCTGTTGCAGCACAACCGGGCGCACCTGGCCTGGCTCGACGGGGTGCGTTCGCGCCATCCCGAGGTACTGATCGAGAACTGCGCTTCGGGTGGCATGCGCTCCGACTTCGCGATGCTGTCCCGCACCGACCTGCAGTCGACCTCGGACCAGCAGAACCCGCTGTTGTACCCACCCATCGCCAGCGGCGCGCTCATGTCGATCTCCCCGGAGCAGGCCGCCAACTGGGCCTACCCGCAGCCCGAGATGAGCGACGAGGAGATCATCTTCACCTTGTGCACAGGTCTGTCCGGGCGGTTGTACCTCTCGGGCCACCTCGACGCCATGAACCCCGACCAGCTCGCGTTGGTCCGCGCCGGTGTCGACATGGCGCAACGCGAACGCTCCCACGTCGAACGGTCCGTTCCTGTCTGGCCCCTGGGCCTACCTCGCTGGGATGACCCCTGGGTAGCCAGCGGCCTCAAGTGCGAAGCCAGCACCCTCGTGACCGTGTGGTTCCGCGGCGGCGCTCAACAGTCGATCGTGCTGGACGTGCCGGCCGGCGCCGTGAGCGTCGTCTTCCCGGACAGCAGCGCGCTACCGAGACCAGGGGCCGATTGGTCCCTCACCCGACTCCACGACGGCACCGTCCGCGTCGAGACCTCCACCAGCGAGCCCCAGGCCCGCATCTTGCGCATCACCCCAGCTCACACGGCCTGACAACCGACAGGCCTCCCTCCACCGTCACCGGCACCGAAGCCGGTCACTCCTTGAGGAGATACCCATGAAGATGCGATACCCCGCCCTCGTCGCAGGCGTGCTGGCGATCGGGCTCCTGACCGCGGCCTGCTCCGACCCCAGCTTCTGGGTCCAGCGACAGCGGCGCGTCGGCGACCGCCGCGGCATGGCCGGCGCAGGACGCGTCGCTGTCCGGCGTCAAGCTGACCATCTGGGCGGCGCAGAACTCGAACACCGTGCCGAAGTCCGTGGTCAGCGCATTCGAGAAGAAGACCGGCGCGACCGTCAACGTCGTGACCATCACCGACCCCTACGAGCAGAGCGTCCAGACGAAGGTCGCCACGGGTGACAAGCCCGACCTCGCGTTCTGGCAGCCGACCGCCTCCCAGCTCGCGGCCATCAACGCCAAGACGAACCTGCAGCCCCTCGATGGCGCGCCGTGGCTCGACAAGATGGAGCCGGCGTTGAAGGACCTCACGGGCATCTTCGACAAGACCCGCTACGCGGCACTGATCAGCACGCCCGCGGTGATCGGCGTCTACTACAACAAGGAGGTCCTTGCGAAGGCGGGGATCACCTCGACGCCGACCAACTGGACCGGACTTCTCCAGGACGCGCAGACACTCAAGACCGCCGGTGTGACCCCGTTCTTCGAGATGGGCGGCAACGCCGGTGCGCCGTGGGCGACGCAGTGGTGGGTTCAGGCGCCGCTCGCCGAGGCCGCCCAGGGCGGCCTGTGGGACAAGGTGAACGCCAACACGACCAAGTTCACGGACGCGCCGATCATCGACGCGATCACCGGGTACAAGAAGATGATCGACGACGGCCTGTTCAACTCCGACATCAAGACCGCGACGTTCGAGGACCAGGGCAAGGCGCTGCTCGCCGGTGACGCCGGCATGGTCATGCAGGTCAACTCCTACTTCAGCCAGCTGCAGTCGCTGGCCAAGACGGACGAGCTGAACCAGAAGATCGGCTTCTTCCCGATCTCGACGGACGGCAACGTCGGGACCTACATCCCCGACCAGTCCAACGCCCTGGTCGCGTTCAAGACGGGCGACGCCAAGCGTGAGGCCGCCTCCCGGCAGCTTCACTTCTGGCTCGGTGACGGCTACGCCGACTTCGTGAACACGCTGAACACCGTCTCGCTCCAGCCGAGCGTGCCGACCCCGTCCACGGTCCCGGACGCACTCCTGGCGGTCGCCAAGTCCCTGAGCACGTCCGCCGGCTCGATGCAGGCCCTGGCCGTGGCCAACCCCGACCTGTACCTGCGGCTCGGAGACATGATCCAGGGCAGCCTCACCCCGGAACAGGTCGCTCAGCAGACGCAGGACCAGTTCGCCCAGCTCGCCTCCGCGCAGGGCGTCGCCGGCTTCTAGCATCGACTGCCGGGGCCGCCCGCCACGCGGCGAGGCGGCCCCGGCGCACCACGAGGAGCATCCGATGAGCACCCCCACACTGGCCCAGAACGAGGTCGGCACGCCCGCCTCCCGGTCCAGACACGGTCGGCCCGACCGAGCCAACAAGACCCGGCGGGCAGGCACCCACCCCTGGGCCTTCGCCGCACCGGCGTTCCTGTTCCTGGGTGTGTTCTTCTTCTTGCCCACCATCTTCAACTTCGTCTACGCGTTCACGAACTGGTCCAGCTTCAAGTCCGAGATCAACTTCGTCGGCGTCGAGAACTTCACGCGCCTGTTCGAGACGGGCGACATCGTGCGTGCCCTGAAGGTCACGTTGACCTATGCGGTGCTGGTCGCCCTCCTCCAGAATCTGTTCGGGCTCCTACTGGCCCTGCTCCTCGAGGCCGACACCCGCGTGAACAGGTTCGCTCGCGTCATGTTCTTCATCCCCGTGGTCATGTCCGCGCTGGCGGTCGGCTACGTGTTCCAGGCGATCCTCAAGCCCACCGGCGCATTGAACGGCATACTGACCACCCTGCTCGGCCACGACGTCACGATCCCCTGGCTGGGCAGCACGACCTGGACGATCCTGGTCGTCGCCACCATCCATGCCTGGAAGTGGATGGGCTTGTCGATGCTCATCTACCTGGCCGGACTGAAGACCATCAGTGAAGACGTCCTCGAGGCGAGCCGCCTCGACGGGGCCGGCCCGTGGATGACGTTCTGGAAGATCCGGTTCCCCCTGCTAGCGCCGGCCGTGACCTTCAACGTCGCCACCGCACTGCTGGGATCGATGAACGGGTTCGACATCGTCCAAGCCACCACGGCCGGTGGCCCGGCCCGCTCCACCGAGCTTCTGAACATCTTCATCTTCCGCACCTTCGGCCAGGGCTTGTTCGCCCAGGCCACGACCATGAGCCTTGTGCTCTTCCTGGCCGTGATCGCGCTGGCCATCCCGCTCATCACGATGCTGCGCCGCCGAGAGGACGTCCTGTGAGCACCACCGCCGCCACCCGCCCGACCAACCGCTCCCTCGGGGGACGTCGTGGCCCCTGGGCGCGACTGCAGCCGTTCGTCGTCATCCTCGCGGTCGTGCTGCTGGTGGGCATGCCACTGTGGATCATCGTCGTCACCGCCGGCAAGACGCAGGCCGAGGCGCTCAACCCGAACCTCGCCCTGCCGCAGCACTGGCAGCTCTGGCAGAACCTGGCCCAGGTCTGGCACGACGGGCACGTCCCCGCCGCGTTCCTCGGTTCGCTGGTCATCATGGTGCCCGCGGTCTTCATCGTCCTGATATTCGGCTCAGCCGCGGCCTGGATCCTGGCCCGGCGCACGTCACGCGTCGTCGCCGTCTTCTACGCCCTGGCGATCTCCGGGATCGTGCTCCCCCCGGCCGTCGTGATGATCGTGCTGCTGCTGCGCCAGCTCCACCTCGCCGGCTCTATCGTCGGTATGGTCGGCGTCTACGTCGGCATGTACCTCTCGACAGTCATCTTCTTCGTCACCGGCTTCGTCCGCACGATTCCGCACGAGCTCGAAGAAGCTGCCCGGGTCGACGGCGCCGGACCGTTGCGCGTCTTCCTCAAGGTGATCCTGCCGCTGCTCGTTCCCGTCCTGAGCACCGCAACGATCCTGATCTGCCTGTACATCTGGAACGACATCTTCTACGCGTTCTTCGTCATCGGCGGACGCGTGCAGACACTCCCGCTCAACCTCTACAACGTCGCATCGGCCGGCCTGTACCTCAACAACTGGCACCTGATCTTCGCCTACGTGATCCTCATGAGCCTGCCGCTCCTGCTCACCTTCATCATCGCCCAGCGCAAGATCATCTCCGGGATCACCTCGGGCGCCGTCAAGTAGGTCGGGGGAGAAGACGGCCATAGACGGCAACCCACGCAGGGAAGCTGACGCTTTCCCGAACACCGGACCCGCGGATGTAGCAACGTGCTCACAACGTGAAGCAAGCGCGGCCATCGTGGGTGCCATCTGCCGCAAATCGGCGCGCACGACTGGGTACGAACGTGGACGACGTCGATGCCCTGACCTGCGCAGCTCGACGCGACTCGACCTCGACCGCACCTCTCGATGTACCTCGTAATGGGAAGGACTGGAGAGTTCGCCTCTCCAAGGCGGCTCCAATAAAGTGCCCGCGATCAGCGAAAACGCTGTTTGCGGCCCCAGTCTTGCGCGGCTGATTTGCGTGCCCAGGCGCACTGGTAGCCAATGGGGTGCCAGTGCGGGCGTGCCGTCGTCGCTGTTCGGCTACGTCGTGACCCGAGCTGCGTGTGGTTGCTCGCCGGACTGCGCCTTTACCGACGCCGCCAACGCAGCGCGTGGGCCAGCTAGAGCAGAGTGGTCGATTCGAGGTCCGCCGGCTTGGGCGTGAGCCTGACCCGCTTCTCCGGACACCTTGACTGAGGCGATGATCGCCGCCGAGAGGGGACCTGCACGCCTGCATCACACCCGCCGGAGTCGTCGAGATGCCGATGGTTTGACGCGAGTCTCAACGACGCCTGAAAGTGAACCCCCTGGCGACGGGGTGTCCAGCCGTCGACAGCGAGTACGCGCCGCTGGCAGCAGCCTCAACGGTCGGTGGTCCGCCGTGTCGTTGCGACGGCATCTCTCGGGAACCTGCATGCCGTCGGCGTCCCCAGCGCGATCGCCATCTCCACCGCCATCACCTACCGGCTCTGACCTTCAACCTCCCACCGATCTGGGGCTCGGCTGCGATGCGGTGGCTGCGTCGCGAGGACTGTGAGTGACCGCCCCCCGAACCTGAGTGTGCGCCGTGCCTTGCGCCCGGGCACGGTTGGGGTGCATACCTGGACGGACGAACGTCAGGAGGCGTCGTGGCTCAGGCTGTCGGTGCGGACGAGAGTGAGACCCCGGCGCGGCAGTGGGCGCTCGCGGCCATCGGCGCCCTGGGCCTCGCGGTGGCCGCGGGGCTCGCCGCCTACGCACGGGTCCACCCCGGGGACGGTGCCGCGCTGACGACGCTGGGCTTCAGCGGAATGCTGCAGATGAAGGCGTGGCTGTCGTCCGCGGCCGCTCTCCTGGTCGTGGTCCAGGTGGTCAGCGCACTGGCCATGTGGGGGCGCCTGCCGGGGGTGGCCGCCTCCGCGACGTGGCCCACGCCCGTGCACCGCTGGACGGGCACCGCAGCCTTCCTCCTCACGCTGCCCGTGATGTTCCACTGCGTGTGGTCCCTGGGTTTCGCCACGGCCGACGCCCGCACCGTCGTCCACTCGGTGGCGGGCTGCGCGCTCTACGGGGTCTTCGCCGCGAAGATGCTCGCTCTGCGGCTGCGTTCGCTGCCCCGGGGCACGGTCCCGCTGCTGGGCGGACTGCTCGTGGCCCTGATCCTCGTCGTGTGGTTCACCTCGGCGCTGTGGTTCTTCACACGCTCCGGGTACGCGCTGGTCTGAGAGGGGGACGGCCGTGGACGGACCCGGTCGGCGTGCGGTGCTGGAGGGCACGGGCGTCGTCGTCGCCGCCGGAGTCGTCGGCTTCGTCGGGTATCACGCTCTCGCACCACCGCCCGGCACCGGACCTGTCGCGTACCCGGCCGCGCCCCAGGACCACGCCCGCTCGAGCACCGGCTCCGGGGACGCGCCGCTGGCCGCGCTGTCCGACGTCCCGGACGGAGGCGGTCTGGTGGTCACCGACCAGAAGGTCGTGATCGCGCGCGCCGGCCCGACGGTGCACGCGTTCACGGCCGTCTGCACGCACATGGGCTGCCTCGTGCGGGATGTGCGAGGCGGCGAGATCCACTGCCCGTGCCACGGCAGCGCGTTCGACGCCACGACGGGGGCGGTCGTGCAGGGACCGGCGACCCGACCCCTGGAGGCGGTCGACGTCGTCGTGCGTGACGGGGAGGTGATCAGGACGTGAGACGACGCTTCGCCTACCGGCTGCCCACGTTGCTCTGGCTCGCTGGGACGGGCCTGGTGCTGGGCGCGCTGCTCGCGGGCTTGCGCGGCTGATCGAAGAACACGGTCGGTCCCATCCCGCCGCGTCGGCGCGCGTCCGGCTGGGGCCGCCTCAGATCCGGCCCCCGGAGGCGGACTCTCCCGCGACCTTCTGGCTCAGGTAGATCGGGATGATCGACGCGAGCACCAGCACGGCCGCCACCACGTTGACCACGGGCCCCTGGTTCGGGCGCGAGAGGTTTTGGAAGATCCAGATGGGCAGCGTCGTGACGCCCGGTGGGGCCGTGAACAGGGTGACGACGATCTCGTCGAACGACAGGCCGAACGCCAGGAGCGCCCCCGCGACCAGTGCGCCGCGCAGGAGCGGGAAGGTCACCAGCCGGAAGGTCGTGAACGTGTCGGCCCCGAGGTCCATCGACGCCTCCTCGGCGGTGGTGCCCATCCGCCGCAGTCGCGCCAGGACGTTGTTGTAGACGACCACGATGCAGAACGTCGCGTGCGCGATCACGACGGTCCAGAAGGACAGCTCGAGGCTGAGGAACGTGCGGAAGCCGGTGCGGAAGGCGAGCGCCGTGACGATGCCCGGCAGGGCGATCGGCAGCACGACGAGCAGGGACACCGTGTGCCGGCCGAAGAAGGTGTACCGGCCGAGGGCGAACGCGAGGAGCATGCCGAGCACCAGCGCGACGGACGTGGCGACGATCCCGACCTCGATCGACGTGAGGACGGCCGACCGGACGCTCTTGTTGCTGAACGTGAGCGACCACCAGTGCGTCGTGAACGACTTCGGCGGCCAGGCGAACACGGTGCTGGCGTTGAACGAGTTGATGACGATGACGCCCAGGGGCACGTAGATGAACGCCAGACCGAACGTCATCAGCAGGCCGAAGGTCCAGCGCGCGCGGCGCGAGTTCCTCACAGGTTGTCCAACGCCCCGGTGCGGCGCACCAGCAGCAGGTAGATCACCATGATCACGACGGGGATCAGGGCGATCGCGGCCGCGAACGGCAGGCTGCTGGTGTAGTTCTGGTAGACGATGTTGCCGAGCATCTGGGTGCGCCCGCCGACGATCTGCACGGTGATGTAGTCCCCCAGGCTGAGCGAGAACGTGAACACGGAGCCCGCGACGATCGACGGGTACACCAGCGGGACGACGACGCTGCGCACCGTGCGGGCCGGGCGGGCGCCGAGGTCGCCGGACGCGTCGATCAGGCTGTCGGGCATCCGGTCGAGGCCCGCGTAGACCGGCAGGATCATGTACGGCAGCCACAGGTACGTCAGTGTGAGGATCGTCGCCGCGATGCCGTACCCGGGACCGTCCAGCCCCAACGGCTTCAGCATCCACGCGAGCACGCCCGTGTCGGGCTGGACCATCGCCTGCCAGGCGTAGATCTTCACCAGGTAGGACGCCCACAGCGGCGTCACGACGAGGGCGATCAGCAGCCCGCGCCAGCGCGGCCGGGCCACCTTGGCCATGAAGAACGCCATCGGGAAGCCCAGCAGCGTGCAGAGCACGGTCACCGCCGCAGCGATGCCGACCGTCCGGATCGTCGCGTACCGGTAGGCGGGGTCGGCCAGGACGTCCTGGATGTTCTGCAGCGTGAGGTGGCGGACGACCTCGTTGGTGAACTCGTCGACCGAGAAGAACGCGGTGGCCAGCAGCGCCAGCAGCGCCGAGAGGTAGACGAGGACGAGCCAGGTCGTCGGCAGCGCGAGGAGCCCGACCAGCCGCAGGCGCGGTCGGCGGAAGAGGGCGGCCGAGAGCCGGCGCCCACCCGAGGTGGACGCCGGCCGCTCGGTGGTGCTGATCACGCTGCGCGCCCCCAGGTCAGCCGTTCTTGATGCTGCTCCACGCCTTGCCCCACTCCGAGTACGGGATGCACTTGACGTCCGTGCGCCCGTCCAGGCAGTCGGACTGTGGCGTGGACCAGAACCAGATCTTCTTGAAGTAGCCCTCGTCCTGCGCGTGGAACGTGTCGCAGTGCGTCGGGTCGGTGGTGAGTGCGCAGGCCTTGACGTTGGCCGGGGCCTCGCCGAACCACTCCGCGATCTGCGCCTGGACGTCGGGCTTGGTCACCCAGTTCATCCACTGGTACGCGCAGTTCGGGTGCGGCGACTTCGCGTCGACCATCCACGTGTCGGCCCAGCCTGTCGCACCCTCCTTGGGCAGGACGGACTCCACCGGAGAGCTGTCGGCCTTGGCGAGGTTGATGATGATCTGCCAGGTCGAGCCGACCTCGGTGCTGCCGTTCTCGAGCGCCTTCTGCGCGTCTGCGTGCTGGCCCAGTAGCTGGCGACGTGCGGCTGCTGAGCCGTGAGCAGCGCCACGGCCGCGTCGAACTGCGCCTTGTCGAGGGCGTACGGGTTGGTGATCTTGAGGTCCGGCTGCGTCGACATCAGGTAGACGGCGGCGGCGGCGATCCCGTCGGTCGGGGAGTCGTAGTCGGTGATCTTCCCGGAGTACGGCGACTTGGGGTCGAAGACGACGCTCCACGAGTCGGGCGCCGGGGTCGCCTTGTCCGTGCGGTAGCCGAGCAGCTGGGCGCCCCAGCCGTGCGGCATCCCGTACGCGACGTCGCCCACCGAGTTCCAGGCCTGCATCTTCTGGAAGTCGGGCACGTCCGCGTAGTTGGTCAGCAGGGACGTGTTCACCGGCGCGACCTTGCCCGCGTAGATCATCCGCAGCGACGAGTCGCCGGAGGCCGAGACGACGTCGAAGTCGCCCGTGCCCATCTTCTCGAACATGCTGTCGGACGTGTCCGCCACCTGCACGTTCGCCTTGCAGCCTGTGGCGGTCTCGAACGGGGTGACCCAGTCGACCGTAGGGTCGGTGGAGCCGTCCTCCGCGTAGCCGGCCCACGCGAGGATGTTGACCTCGCCCTCGCCGTCACCGAGCGGCTCAGGGCCTGCATCGGCGGGGGCGTGGCCTTGCCAGATCCGCCGCCGCTCGAACCGCCGCTCGAGCACGCGGCCAGGGCCAGCCCGATCACCGCACCGGCGGCCGCCAGCGTCAGCAGACGTGTGTGCCTCATCGTCGTCTCCTTCGTTCTCGCAGGCTCACGGCAGGGGGGACTCTGCCGCGGTCGTCACCTGGAACTCGTGCTCCCTGCTCCAGACGAGCAGGACGCGCGCACCGCGCATCTCCTGGACGTCCATGGAGGAGGTCTGCTGGTTCTGCTGCAGCGCCACGAGCGTCGCGCCGGCGTCCAGGTCCACCAGGAACCGTGTCGCCGATCCGACGTACACGACCTCGCGGACCGTGCCGACCGCGCCGTGCTGCCCGGGGCCGGGCTGCGCGTCGGCCTGGGCGATCCGGATCTTCTCCGGGCGCACGGACCACGTGCCCTCCCGGCCCAGCACCTGCGTGGCGACCCGGCCGTCCATCAGGTTCGAGGTGCCGACGAAGCCAGCGACGAACGGCGTGGCGGGCTTCTCGTAGACCTCGGCCGGCGACCCGACCTGCTCGATGCGCCCACCCGCGAAGACAGCGATCCGGTCGGACATCGTCAACGCCTCCTCCTGGTCGTGCGTGACGAAGAGGAACGTGATCCCGACCTGGCGCTGGATGGCCTTGAGCTCGACCTGCATCTGCTCGCGCAGCTTGAGGTCCAGCGCGCCGAGCGGCTCGTCCAGGAGCAGCACCCGGGGGCGGTTCACCAGCGCGCGGGCGAGCGCGACGCGCTGCCGCTGCCCGCCCGAGAGCTGCGCGGGCTTGCGGGCTCCGTAACCGCCGAGCTGCACGCTCTCCAGCGCCTCGAGGGCGCGCGCGTTGCGCTCCTTGCGGCCGACCTTCTTGACCCGCAGCCCGTACGCGACGTTGTCCTGCACGGTCATGTGCGGGAAGAGCGCGTAGTCCTGGAAGACCGTGTTCACGTCCCGCTCGAACGGCGCCCGCCGCGTCACGTCGACCCCGGCGAGCTCGACGGTGCCGCCGCTCGGCAGCTCGAAGCCGGCGATCATCCGCAGGACCGTCGTCTTTCCCGAGCCCGACGGGCCGAGCAGCGTCATGAACTCTCCGTCGCGCACGTCGAGGTCCACGCCGTCCACGGCGATGACCTCGCCGAACTCCTTGCGCACGCCGCGCAGGCGTACCGCCGGAGAGACCGTGTCCGCCATCACGCAGCCCCTCTCCGTGGCCGATGACTGCCGCGACGGCCGATATCGGCGTCGTATCGACGGAACCTAGCCGAAATTCGTTGCGAAATGGCGAATCTGCGTTGCGAATCGGTTGCAGTCGTCGTCCGCGGTCCGGCACCGGGCCTTGCCGCCATCGACGACCCGTCGCGTAGGGGGTCGTTCGGGTTCGGGTCGCTGTGCGCCACGCCGATCTCCTGGTGAAGGGCGCTGGGGCTCGTCATCAACGAGCACCCATCGGCGCGACGGCCTCTCCGTGTCGTTGAACGGATCGAGGGCGTCGAGTCCTACATTGCGGAGATGGCAGACATCCTGTTGGGCATCCTCGCGATCTTCGCTGGCGGCGTCATGCTCTTCGCGGGGCAGTTCGTGCTGCGGCTCGTCCTCCCGATCTGGGGGTTCTTTGCCGGGTTCGCCTTCGGCGCAGGGCTGTTCGCTCAGGCCGCCGACCAGAAGCTTCCTCGGCACGGCGCTCGGCTGGGTGTCGGGGTTGGTCTTCGCCCTGATCTTCGCAGTGCTCGCCTACCTCTACTACGCGGTCGCCGTGATCCTCGCCATGGCGGCGTTCGGGTACGTGATCGGGGCGGGTCTGGTCGTGGCCCTGGGGATCGACTCGAAGCTGGGTGGCGGTTCTTGTGGGTGTGGCCGTCGGCGCGATCTTCGGCATCGTGTCGGTCGTCGGGAACATGCCGATGATCGTGTTCGCGGCGGCCAGCCCTCGCGGGGGCTGTCAGTGTGGTCGCCGGCCTGATGCTCCTGGTGGGCTCCCTGAACTCCGCCGATCTGACGGAGGGCAGCTTCGGCAGTGCGGTCGACGCGAGCTGGGGCTGGTACGTGCTGCTGCTGGCGCTGGCTCTGGTCGGATTCGTCGCCCAGACCCGGCAGAGGGTAGCGGCGCGCCGCAGCATCAACGAGGCGTGGTACGCGCAGAGCCACACCGCCTGACCGACGCGTCCCAAGGACGTTCGAGACCTCCGCCTGCTCTGGCCTTTGCCAGCGTCCGTGGCACCTCCCGATGTACGGGAGCGCACCCATGGCCGCACGACGCCTCCCTTCGGCAACGCACGAACGAGGCACCGAACGTCGCTGTCCCTAGGCGCTGACGGTGGGTGGGGCCATCCTGGGTGTCAAACACGGCGAATACGCGTGCGCGAGCGTGCGCGCCGCTGGAACGCTCGGACGCCCTGACCTGCACAGACCGACACCCCCCGACCCAGCCCGCACTTCTCGGTCTACCTCGCAATGAGAAGGTCAAGAGTTCGACCAGGCGGCTCCGAGTCGAAGGCCCGTGACCAGCGGAAACGCTGGACCGGGGCCATTGTCATGGGAGCGTGCAACGACCGTCGGGTGCCGCAGCGGGCGCCGATCGGGCGTCCTGGGCTCGATGCCTTCCGGTGCCGGTGTCACCGGATCCTCCATGGCGCAAGACCAGGTCGGCCGGTGTCGGGGGCGAAGCTTGATCTTGACCTCGTGAGGCAGGTCAGCGACGGGCCCGGCTTTGCGATGTCCCGAGCCTGGCCGGTGTCCAGGCCTGCCGTCCTGCTTAACTTGGGGTTGTGGCCTTTCCGCAGATTCTGGCCCCGCAGCTGGCTCTGGTCGAGGCAGCGGCACGGGGCGTGATCGACGCGGTCGACGCCGCCCGGCTCGACCGGCGGCCAGAGGAGCCAGAGGCCGGGCTACGGGTCTCCGACGCGCTCGGCCTTGCAGAGGACGCTAGTGAGAATTGGTTCGCGGCCACCTTCTACCTCGAAGCCGCGCTCGATGCGCTGGCGGAGGATCGCACGGACCTCGCTGCGGAGGTTCAGGCCAGCCGCTCGGCGCTGACGCTCCTCCACGTGGCTGTGGCCGGCGAGCTGGCGCTGCTACAACCCCTTGAGGACCTGCCCCCGGATCAGCGGATAAGGGACGTGCCCGACTGGCCCGGCCGCTTCCCGCCCGTGTTCGAGGCGGCCGCATTCGGCGCTGGCGGGCTGTTCGAGCTGCTCCGCGGCGGCACCGACGACGACGCGCTGCACGAATCGAACGCGACGTCCTCCGTGGGCCTCGAGGTCGACTCCACGGTCCGCAGCATCGTCTTCGAGTCAGCGCGCAGGGCGAGCGGCGTTCTGGTTGCGGCGGGCTTGGGTCCGCTCGCGCACCTGCTGCCCTTCTCCGAGGCGGTTCGGCTGGCGCTCGAGCCGGTTGCGGGTCAAGCGACGGAGTGGGCCCTCGACAGGCTGTCGGGGCGGATCTCTCGGCTTGTGCGCCGCGCCCTGGCGCGTGCCAGGCGACTGCTCGGGCAACTCGTAGGGAGCAACCGCCAGGGAGTCGTCCGCGTCGCCCGGGAGCTTGTGACCGGCTACGAGGGTGGTGGTCTGCTCGCGCCGGCGCTCTGGCGCTTGTTCGGCGCCCAGTCGGTTCTTGACGAGGGCGTCGCCCAGCTCGGCGCCGCCCCGAAAGCGCAGGTCCCCGCCCGCGCACACCGGCTCCATCGACTCGGCCGATCGAACAAGCGCTGGCTAGCGCCTGTGGCAGTGGTCCAGGAGGGGCTGGGCCCCCTGTGGGCGGTCCCCGTCGTGCCCCCGGTCCCGGCGGCCCCATTGGTGGCGGCCGTGCTCCTCGCGTGGATCCTGGTGACATCCGGCGACCAGCTTGACAGTGCTCACTTCCCGGACGTCTGGAATGGCGTCATCAAGCGCGCCCAAGGTCAGTAGACGCGGTTCGGGCCCGCGCCGGGAGCCTGCCCGGTCTTCTCGGACAGGTGCGGTGTGAAGGCCCCTGAGCTCGTCCGAGGACTAGTGACAGAGCCCGGAGTGGCAGGGACGAGGTGCTGATGCTTCGCTCGGCGCGACAGGCGTCGGCAGGGCCCGTGGAACCTGAGCGCCGGCTCGCGCGCGTGGGTTGCGCCGTCCGGGCGACATTGCCCCGGTCTCGCGGCGGAAGCTGCCGACGAGCGGTCGACGACTCTGTACGCTCCGCTCACGTCAGGTCTCCGAGGCGGTGCCCGCGGTAGCGGCCTGCGGGACTCCGGCGTCGGGCACGGCGGCGTCGCCGTGCGCGCTCCTCCCGTTCCCTCCGGAGACCACGTGCGTATCGTTCGCCCGGCCGTCGCGCTCGCCGTCGTCAGCCTGCTGCTCCCCTTCGCCGGAGGATCGGCCGCTGCGGTCCCCCTCCCCGACCCCAACGCAGTGGACAACTACGTGACGTCGGTGTACGAGGACCTCTTCGACCGCCCGCCGGACTTGACGGGCCTGACGGACTGGACAGCCGCACTGAGAACGGGCACGCCCCGCATCGCGGTCGCCAACGCGATCACGTCGTCGCAGGAGTTCCGGTCCGACCTGATCACCGATGCCTACGCCGCGTACCTGGGTCGTGGACCCGACGCCGCGGGCCTGCAGTCCTGGCTCCGGGCCATGGGCGCTGGCACGACCGTCGAGCAGCTGGACTCCGGGTTCATCGCCTCTGACGAGTACTGGGCGGCCGCCGGCGGGACTTCCGCTGACTGGGTCAGGGCGCTGTACGCGGACGTCCTCGGCCGCGACGCGGGCGACTCGGAAGTCGCCGCCTGGGTGGGTCAGCTCAATGGCGGAGCGACCCGTGCGCAGGTGGCGATGGGCTTCCTGTTGTCGACGGAGTACCTGTCGACGGTCGTCGAAGGCTACTACTGGTGGCTGCTCGGCCGCGGTCTGGATCCGACCGGTCGAAGCGCGTGGGTCTCGGCGATCCAGCAGGGCGCCCGCGACGAGCAGATCATCGGCGGCATCATCGCGTCCGAGGAGTACTGGACCAACGAGGCGTACCGCCCGTCCGTCGGGTACATCATCGTGTCGCCGAGGTCCGACACCACCGTGCCCCTCGGTACCGGGTGGAGCTACACCGTCGAGGCGTACTTGTGGACCGGCGTGCCTATCGGCGACGCCACCGACGAGGCCCACATCACCTGGGACGGTCAGCCGTGCATCGTGGGATTCTGCCAACCCACATCCGTTGGCCCGCACGAGATCCACGCGGAGTACCGCGGCCTGAACGACTGGGCGACGCTGACGGTCGTCCCTGCCGGGTGACGTGCGGTACGTGAGCGCCCGACTCGACCGGCTTGACGTCAGCCCCTGACCTGCGCAGATCGGCGCGGTGCAGCCCCTGGTTGCGCCCCTCGATCTGCCGCACTGGTGGCCGAGCAGACCGCGAGGATGCGCTGCTTCTGTGTCTGGAACTCTTCCTCAGTGAGAATCCCGGTCTCCTTCAGGGAGGCCAGCTCACGCAACTGGGCGAGCACGCGATCCGCTGAACCGTCCGGCGCGGTCGATGGGGAAGGGCCGGGCGCCTGTGGTGGCGGAGGGGCAGCCTGCGTAGGGGGCGCCGCTGCGGCAGCGCTACCCGCTCCGGGCGCAAGCCATGCGGTCGCGGCTCCCGCGACCGTCGCCGTCGCGTCGCCTAGGTTCTGACGCGGGAACGACTCCGGCGGGTGGCCAGCCGCAACCCACTCGTCGTACTTGCGTCGCTGGATCCGATCGTGGACCACGTTCGCGGTCTTGACAGCCACCGCCGCCTTCAATGCCGTCTTGATCAAGCCCATCCCAACCTCCTCAGCACGATTCGGCTCACGTGTTGGTCACACCGGTGATACCCAGTGCGTCGTTGAGGTCGTTGTTGTCGACGCGTCCGCTGCCGAGGAGCCGCGCTCCGCTGTCGACGATCTCGGTCATGATCGGCGAGGCCCACGCGTTCTCGTACACGAGTATTCCTGCGAGGCTCCCTGGACCAATTGCTGCGGCGACTGTCTCGAGGTCCGACTCGTCAAGGATTCCTGAGAACGAGCCCGCCCATGACGAGACATCGACCGGCACCATCTGTGGGACGTCTTCTAAGGCGACACGGCTCACCGTGCCGTCGGGCGACTTGACGACGAACTCGAGGTCCAGGACCGCGATCGTGCCGCGCGCTGCCAGCTCACCCAGCAGGCGAAACCCTGCCCCGGTCATCTTGCCGTCGGGAAACTCCACCGCCAGGAAGTCGATGGGACCAAGCACGTGCGCCTCCCGCGAGAAGCGACCGAAGTCCATCGGCCGGGACTTGGTGGACTCTCGCCGGTGCCGCTTCGATCTCGCCGGCAGTCCAGTCACGAGTGTAGATCGCTCCAACTTTGCCGACGGATTGTCTCGGAGACCCGTTTGACGGGCCCGTCTCCCGCACCCCGGTCCGAACGGCCCGCCTCGACGGCGGCGTGCTCCGTCGCTGGTCAGCCCGTCGCGCTGGCCGAATTGCCCGGGCGCGAGTCGGGATGCTCGACAGGCGCAGCAGTTTCTCGATGCACGTCACGGTCGAGTCCGTGCGCCGCGTTGAGCTTGTCGACAAGCGCGGAGAGGTCGGTTCGCTCGGCCGCCGACAACGGCGCGAGGACCTTGTCCTCGTGGGCCTCGGCAATCCTGCGCAACCGCGCCCCGAGGTCGGCCGCGGCATCGGTGGGATGAACCGTAGTTGCGGCGATCGACCTCGCTGCGCCGGCGAACGACGAGCCCGCGATCTTCCAGGCCGTCGATCAACGCGACGACCCGGCTGGGCTGCGTGCCCAGCCGCGCCGCGAGTTCGCGCTGACTGAGGCCCGGGGACCGAGCGAGGAGCCTCAGCACGCCGGCCTCGGACGGTGTCAGCCCGACGTCGCGGACCGCGTCGGAGAACGAGTCGGAGACGAACGACCCGGCCTGTGCGAGCCCGAAGGCCACGCGAGATCCTGCTTGCCGCGGCGACGCCATGGTTCGAGGATACAGGGCTTGACCGAATGATTCCGCGGTGTAATGGTTACGTTTATGACGAACGCTTCCCACTTCCGGGCGCAGCGCTCGGGACTCGCGGGGTGGACCGAACCCCGGCGCCCTGGCCGCGGTCGCCCTCACGCTTGTCGTCGTGGGTCTGGTCGTGGGGGGCGCCATGTCGGGCGGAGCCACGCTCGCCTCGCCCTTCGGGGCGAGCGCGGCAGACGTCGCCGCACGCTACGCCGCTCACGACGAGGCGTTCCGCCTCGCGGCACTGCTCCAGTTCGGCGCTGCCGTGCCGCTCGGCATCTTTGCCGCGACGGTCTACAGCCGACAGCTCCGGCTCGGCATCCGCGTGCCCGGCCCGTCGATCGGGTTCTACGGCGGCGTCTTCGCCGCGGTGTTTCTCGGTCTGTCCGGACTCATCACCTGGACCGCCGCGCAAGCGGGGGTCGCCTCGGATGCGGTTCTGACCCACGCCTTGGCCTATCTCGCGTTCGCGACCGGTGGCGTCGGGTTCGCCGTCGGGCTCGGGCTGCTCGTGGCCGGCGCCGCGGTCCCGGCGCTGGTCCTCCGGCTGGTCCCGCGCTGGCTCGCCTGGACCGGCCTGGTCCTCGCCGCGGTCGGTGGCTCACCTTCTTCTCGCTCGTGATCACACCGCTGGAACATCTCCTGCCGATCGCACGGTTCGGCGGTCTGATCTGGCTGATTGCCTATGGGTTCCTTCTGCCGCATACCCGCCACGAGGTCGCCCGGGTCACGCCCGCAGTGCGGCCGGCCGCGCACTTGTGACGGCCCCGATGGCTCCCGACACCGGGCTCCGTCCGACTACACCACCGCCGTGCCCGCTGTCGGGGGCGCGGGCTCTCGTCCTTGGTGCGAACGGGTTGATCGGGAACGCGATCGCTCGCCTTCTCGCCGACGCCGGCGCGCGGCTCACTCTCGCGGCGCGCGATGCAGGCGCGCTGGGGCGACTGCATGACGCTCGCGGCGTCCGGCACCGACGTCAGTGCGGTGTCCGTCGACGTCCGCGACGACGATGCGGTGCTGGCACTGGTCGCTCGCGCCGCTGGGGATCCGGCGGGGCGAGAGCCCGGCCTCGATGTCGCCATCAACAACGTGGGCACCACGCACGCGCCTGCGCCCCTCGGTGCGCTCCCGCTGGAGGACATCGATCGGGTTCTTGCCGTGAACCTTCGTGGCGTTGCGGTCGCGATGCGTGCGGAGCTGAACGCCCTGACCGACGGAGGCGCGATCGTCAACGTCACCTCGTCCGCAGGGATCTCCGGCGCCCCGGGGATGTCGGCATACGCCGCGGCGAAGCACGGCGTCGTCGGCCTGACCCGCACCGCGGCGATCGACTACGCCCGACGCGGCATCAGGGTCAATGCCGTCGCGCCCGGCCCCATCGCGTCGGGGCCGATCATGGGCCAGCCAGCGACAGTGCGCGATCAGGTCGGAAACTTCATCCCCCTACGCAGGATGGGGACCCCAGAGGACGTCGCCCAGGCCGTGCTCTGGCTCGCCTCACCGGCGGCCGCCTACGTCACCGGGACTGTGCTGGCCGTCGACGGCGGCAAAGGCGCCTAGCCCACGTCGCCATACGGCGCAATCGTGAGCGCGGAAGCACAGGCAGGTCACGGCCCGCCAGTCGGTCGCTGTCCGCGCATCCGGCGACGACTCGGATCCTCGTGAGCCTTGACGACGAACGATCGCGCGACGGCCCGATCGGAGAGCACCTGCCGCGCCTCGCTCAGGCGCGTTGACCCACTTCGGGGTGCCGCTGTCAGGACCGCTCGTAGCGGGCATAGAACGGGTGGTAGGTGTACCGCGCGGCGTCGGCCGGGTCATCGGTGACCCAGTAGCCGACGGCCCCGAAGCGCGCGCCGCCGTTCTGCGACGGGCGCGTCGTGAGGTAGTCGCCGTAGCGCTGGACCGTCTTCGTGCTGCCGTCCCTGAACCACAGGACGAAGTCGCCGAGGATTCCCATGGCGCAGTTCGCGTGGTCGTTCGGTCCGCCCCAGCCGCACAGCAGGCCGACCTCGTCTTTGCTGTTGACGGCGAGGCTGGGGTAGGCGAACGCATAGTCGTCGTTCCAGATCTGCCACTGTGCGACCAGCGTGCGGTTGGCGACGTCGAGCTCCACGATGCGCGTGTGCGCCCGCTTGAACGTCTGTCCCTGTGCGCTGCCCTGCCCGTCGCTCGCCGTCCACGCGACCAAGAGGTTGCCGTTGCGGCGCCGTACGGCCCCCGTCACGGCGAAGCTCATGGACGCCTGCAGCTTCGTCAGCCAGTCGTTACCATCCGGGCCGACGCACGTCAGGGTGCCGTTCGGCCACGTCGCCATCTGGACGGTGAAGGACGAGTACGTCGATCCCGCGTCGGGCATCGTGTAGACCTCGAGCGTTGAGTTGTTCCGGTGGCCGAACCAGATCGCCTGGTCGGTCGACTGCTGGGCGAGGTGGGAAAACATCGCGTTCTTGGCGCGCGTGGGGTCGGTGTACCCGTAGGAGAGCGTGCCGCCCGCTGCAAGGTCCGCCAGCGGGAACCGGACCACCACTCGCCCGTTCGCGGTGCCGAGCATGTCGGTGGCGACATACAGATTGACGTCGGAGAACGACAGGTCCGGGTAGTCCATGTCGGTCGTCGGGAAACCCAGGTCGCCCGCCAGGAAATCCCAGTACGTCCACGCCGTCGGGTCGTTGCGCACCGATCCTGAGGACGCCACGGCGATCCGGAACGCACCTTGCCCGGCTGCGTCCGAGTCGTGCTGCATGAACCACACGAAGCGATCGATCTTCGGCACATATGTCACGACCTGGTCGCAGCAGAAACCGGGGAAGCCGGCGACGGCGGGAAAGACGGTCGTGGGATCGAGCTGCTTCCACGAGGCCCCGTCGTCCACGCTGACATCGATGCCCCAGTTGAACGACATCAACAGGACGCCGCCCTCAGCCTCGGCGCCGCTCATGTCCGCCGCGTTGGTGACGCCCTTGTTCAGCGTGCCGGCCGGGCCGTACGTCGAGAGGACGACGGGCTTGCGATCGTCGGCCGGGTCGTCACCCAGGCGTGCCACGGCCGCTGCGGGGCTCGGGTCCCAGAGCTTGCGGTGCCGCTTGAGGCTCCTGACCGGGACGGCCTCGCGGCCCGCGTTCTCCCGCGAGCGGAACGTGACGGCCGGGTACCGTGCACCCTCGACGTGCTTGGCCTTCTGGCGTCCCTCGATGATCCCGAAGCTTCGCGCGACTTCATGGTGTCTCCTCGGTGTCTGTCTCGGCGTCCGGCTCTATCGGCGCGACGGTCGGCACCCGCAGTCGGGAGCGCTCGGGACCGTCGTGCCGTTGCGAGTCCGGCGCCGCGCCGGGACCCGGGAACTTGCTGGTGGTGCGCGCGGGCACTGACCCCGAGCGGATGGGGTGCGCCCGTGTCGCCGCGTCCGGGTCCGCTTCGTCGTCACGCACGGGAGGGGACGATCCGTGCGCGCCGCCACTCGACTCGGGCGGCGATCGCGAGCACGACTGCGATCGCAGCCAGGACGAGGGTCACCATCCACTCGGCCTGCCCAGAACCCGCGTCCGGCGACGCCTCGAACAACGCCTCGATCCACTCCGGGCGCGCGAGGCTGAGCAGCGCGAGGCCGGCCGCGACCACCGACAGTGCGGAGGCCACCCACGCCATGGCTCGGTGCAGGCGTGCTCGCGGGGTGGAGCGCGACTCGCGGTCGGACGGGACGCCGGGCGTGACCATGGGGACTCCGGAGGTACGGGAAGGCGGGTGGCGTTCCTGTGGCCCGAGGCGAAGGGTCACCTGTACGGCGGAAGGTGTTTCGAGCGCCGCCCGAATCCGCAGGTCAAGCTGGTGCCTATTGATGCTCCTCGCGATGCGTCGAGCGCGTCAAGGCCCCCCGGAGCGCCGACAACCTGGCACTCGAGCCACGGTGATCGGCCGTCGCCTGATCGAACAATTCACGTGCACGCGATCCACGAGACGGTGTGTGCTCGCAAGCATGTCGATCGAGCTGAGCACGCCGGACGTCGGTCAGCTGGGCGCCGTCGTGGGTGCCCTTCGAGACTGGCAGGACGACGCCTCGCCGCTCCAGCTGCATCCGGGCGACCTCGGCTGGTTCTGGCGGTTCGGCGCGGAGGCGACAGCGGCGGCGGTTCGGACCTGGAGCCGAGACGGGCAGGTTCTCGCTCTCGGACTCCTCGACGGACCCGAGGTGCTGCGGATGACGGTCGCGCCGTCGGTCTGGCGCGACGAGGAGGTGGCTCAGCAGGTCGTTGCGGACGTCGCAGAGCCTGCCCGTGGCGTCCTGCCGGCGGGAAGGGTGTCCGTCGAGGCACCCGACGGCACCCGCGTTCGCGATCTGTTGGACGAGGTCGGCTGGAGCGCCGGCGAGCCGTGGACGCCGTTGCGCCGTGACCTCATCGGGCCGGTGTCAGCGACGAACGTGGCGATCGAGGTGATCGGGCCGGACCAGGCGTCCGACTACACGACGGTCCTGAGGTCGGCGTTCGGCAGTACGCGATTCACGGACGAGCGATGGCACGCGATGGCGTCGGGGTTGCCGTTCGTCGACGCGCGATGCCTGCTCGCCTACGACGACGTCGGCACCGCCGTGGCCGAAGTGACGGTGTGGTCGGCCGGTCCGGGGAAACCAGGTCTGATCGAGCCGATGGGCGTTCACACTGAGCATCGCGGTCGCGGCTATGGCCGCGCGATCTGCGTCGCCGCGGCGGCCGAGCTGAGGACGATGGGTTCGTCGAGCGTGCTCGTCTGCACCGAGAGCGCCCGTGCTGCGGCCGTCGCCACCTACCGGTCGGCCGGCTTTCAGAGGCTTCCGGAGCGCCTGGACCGATCGCGAGACGCCTAGGGCCCGAGAGCCGCCCGGCGAGGCCAACGAGGCGGCAGGTCAGAGGCCGTTTCTCCGGTGTCGGGGAGCCGTGACTCGTGCTGCGCCGCGCCACCCGGAAGGTGCCGTGGCCCATCACGTGCCTAAGGACGTGTGATCGGGCATTCTCGGAGAATGGTGGACCCAGCCAAGTGGTTGCTGACCGGACCCCAGCGGGCGAACCCGTGGACCCGGCTGGACGACCGCCATGGGGGCGACCGTGCGTGGTCGGAGGGCAATCTCGTGCAGCCGCTGATCCATGGAGCGACGTACTTCAGGGCTCTCTTCGACGCGCTCGAAGCGACCGGGCCGGGTGACCTGGTGCTGTTCACCGACTGGCAGGGCGACGCCGACGAGCGCCTGACCGGGGCGCCCGGGAGCGAGGTGGTCGAGGTGCTCAGTCGGGCCGACCAGAGAAACGTCGCGGTGCACGGGTTGGTGTGGCGGTCCCATCTCGACCAGGTGGGGTTCTTCGCGACGGAGAACCGCCATCTTGGTGAGCAGCTGCAGAAGCGCGGCGCCGAGGTGCTGCTCGACATGCGTGTGCGTGCCGGCGGTTCCCACCACCAGAAGTTCGTCGTGATCCGGCATCGTGACGACAGCGCGCGAGACGTGGCCTTCGTGGGCGGCGTCGACCTCGCCCACAACCGCAGGGACGACGCCGCGCACCTCGGGGACCCGCAGGCCCAGCCGCTGACCCACGAGTACGGCGCGCACCCGCCGTGGCACGACGTCCAGGTGGCCATCCGGGGGCCCGCCGTGTACGACGTGGAGACGGTCTTCAGGGAGCGCTGGAACGATCCCGCGCCGCTCTCGCGGGCGCCCTGGCGGCGCGCCGCCGACAAGCTGCGGAGCCTCGACAGCACGCCGAGCCACCTCCCCGAGCAGTGGCCGCCGCCACCACCCGCAGGTCCCCACACGGTGCAGCTCCTGAGGACCTATCCCCAGCTGGGTGTGGGCCGGGACTATCCCTTCGCCCCGCGCGGTGAGCGCAGCGTCGCCCGCGGCTACCAGAAGGCCGTGCGGCGGGCGGAGCGCCTCGTGTACGTCGAGGACCAGTACTTCTGGGGGCACGACGTCGCGCGGGTGTTCGAGCAGCAGCTGCGGGCGCGCCCCGGGCTGCGCATCGTCGTGGTGATCCCGCTGGTGCCCGACCTCGACGGTGTCAACCGGGTGCCGCAGCTGCTCGGGCGCCACCGCGCGATCGGCCGGCTCCAGGCCGTCGCCCCTGATCGCGTCGCGGCGTACGGCCTCGAGAATCAGGCCGGTGTCCCGATCTACGTGCATGCCAAGGTCTGCATCGTCGACGACACCTGGGCCAGCACCGGCTCGGACAACTTCAGCCGCCGCTCGTGGACCCACGACTCCGAGCTCAGTGCCGTCGTCCTCGACGAGTCCTACGCCCGCGACCTGCGGCTCACCCTCGCCGCGGAGCACCTGGACCGGCTCGACGAGGCGCCGGGGCGTGGCCTCGAGGCGACGATGGCCGACAGCCTGGACCCGTCTGAGATGTTCGACGTCTACGCCGCTCACGCCGCCCGTCTCGACGAGTGGCACGAGGCCGGCAAGCACGGGCCGCGACCGCCCGGCCGGCTGCGACGGCTGCCGATGCCGCACCTCACCGCTCGCCAGCGGCTCGGCGCAGCGCTGCCGCTCGACCTGATCCAGGACCCCGATGGCCGACCACCGAACCTGCGGAGGGCCGACCGGTACTGAGGCGGCGACCACGTCGGGGTGCGGCGAGCGCGGAACGCTCGGACGGGAGCCCGGGCGGTGCCGACGGTCACGCGGAGACGGGACGCTCGAGGTAGGCCCACGACCTGTCTACGGACACCAGACGCCATCCCTCGGCGGCGTGCTCGCCCAAGGTTGCCTCGACGTCCCGCGCGAACGTCGGGTCGCTGTCGTCGGCGACGATCTTGACGAGCTTGTACTCGACCACTGCCGGGTTCACCTCCGGGGCGGAGATCAGCAACGGTGCGAGCCGTTCGGTGATGGAGACGAGGGACGCGTAGATCTGGACGGCCGAGCGCGTACCTGCCAGAGCGGGGTCGACCCCACCCAGCACCAGGGTGTCGTCGAGCGCGCTCCTGACCTCCCAGTCACCGGCGAGCTCGCCTGTCAGGTCACCCGCGAAGGTGACTCGGACGTCGACGTCCCCGATCGTTGCCGTGAACGCCCGACCACCCTGTCCGGTGTCGGCCGGCTTCCACGTGGGTGTGATGGTCAACGGTGCTCTCCAGGATGACGGTGACACGCCGAGGGTACCCACCGGTTCCGCGCCTCGTCGGCGTTCGTCGTGACGTCGGACTCTTAGAGTGAATGCATGTCGAGGACTGCGACGCTGGTGCTCTACGGACTCGTGACACCACCTGAGGAGAACCGCCCATGACCGACACCCCGATCGACGGCGATCCCGTCACCCGAGTGCTCGAGCACGACATCACCTTCGGCGCGCCGAAGACGGTGGGACGTGTGCAGATGCGACGCATCACCATGGCGCCGGGGGTCGCCTCCGGCTTGCACGTGCACAACGGCCCGGTCTTCGGCACGGTCCTGCGCGGTTCGGTCCTCTTCGGGGCCGCGGGGGAGCCGGTGCGGGTCCCGACCGCGGGGGATGTGTTCTTCGAGGCCGAGGGCGCTCCGATCGCGCACTTCGACGCTCAGGACGAGGGCGTCGAGTTCGTCGGCGTCTTCCCGCTCGCAGGCGACCAGGAGCCCGGCATCGGCTTCCCGGAGTGACGGGGCCCGTGGCGGTGGAAGCCGTTGCCCGCGTCGTGGTCTCGGGCCTCCAGGCGTCACTCGGGTTCGTCGTCCCCATGTCGACGCCGTGACCGCGGATATCCGCTGCCCATCGGGCCACCGCGGTGCTACCGTCTGCGCGATCGTGATCCGACGGCGGGAGGTGAGACCCATGAACGCAGTACCCACAGTGGGCGCTCCCTTGCAGTCCACGATCGCGCGACTGACGTAGTCGCCGCTGGGAGCGCCCGACAGGCACTTCGCGAAAGGCGACTCCCATGAACACAACACCTTCGTCCACGCCCCACCCCGCCTCGACGGCGCCCTCCGAGAGGCCGCGGGTCGGTGTCACACGAGCCCTGGTCCTCGGCGGCGGCGGATCGACCGGCAACGCCTGGTTGATCGGCGTCATCGCCGGCCTGTTCGATGCCGGGCTGGACGTGACCGCACCCGACCTGACCATCGGGACGTCGGCCGGCTCGACGGCGGCGGCCCAGCTGGCCGGCGCGACCCCGGCCGAGCTGTTTGCCGCGATCGTCGACGCCGCGCCCCCGCAACGGACCCGTGGCCCGGCCGGGCGCGTCCCGACCCGGCCGGTGGTCGACCACCTCGACCGGATCCGCACGATCATCGCGTCCGCCGTGGACGCGGCCGACATGCGCCGACGGATGGGTACGGCGGCGCTCGAGATGGATGCGGCCTCGGACGGCTCCTGGCCGGCGCAGTGGCGCACCACCGTCGCCGCGCGGCTGCCCGGTGGGCTCTGGCCGGATCGAGCGGTGCTCATCACGGCGGTCGACGCCCGGACCGGTGATCCGGTCGCGTTCGACCGCCACAGCGGTGTCGAGCTGGTCGACGCCGTCGCCGCCAGCTGTGCCAGCGGCCTTCCCTACCGGATCGGGGACGGCCGGTACATCGACGGCGGCTACCGGTCGAACGCCGAGAACGCCGACCTGGCAGCCGGGTACGCACGGGTGCTCGTGCTCTCGCCCTTCGGCGGCAGGTCGCTGCACCCGGCGGGCTGGGGGACGCATCTGGCCACCCAGGTCGACGAGCTCCGCGCACACGGCAGCAGGGTGGAGACGGTCTTCCCGGACAGCAGCGCCGAGCCGATGTTCGGCGCGAACGCGATGGATCTGTCGATGCGCCCGGCGGCCGCTCGGGCCGGGTATGACCAGGGCGCGACCCTCGCCGCACCGCTCAGCGGCTTCTGGCGCTGACGCCGGCGACCCGCGCCGCCGGTCGAGGACCGGTGGCGCGGGCGTCAGTGTCCGGCGAGCGCGTTCTTCACCAGCACGACCGCCACGGCGACCGCGAGCACCACCGCCGCATACAGGGCGGCGCGGGCCCTGGATCCGCCACCTCCGCGCATCGCGACGAAGCCCACGCCCGCGACGAACAGCGCCAGCACCAGCTCGGTGACCTCGAGCTCGGCGGACTCGGGGACGACGAGCACGGCGACTGATGCCAGTGCGGCCACCACGACCGCACCGGTCAGCTGGGCGCCTGCAAGGTCGAGGTCGCGACGTCCGATGCCGCCCGCGCCCACCAGGCGCGTCGCCACCCGGAACGCGAACCAGTGCGCCAACGCCAGCCCGAGGGTGACGCCCCAGACGAGCTCGAGCACCCGGGCATGGGAGCTGTCCGCGGTCGGGATCGCCGCGAGCGCGGCGAGCAGGCAGATCGACACGTACAGCGCCATCGTGTTGCGCTCGCGACGAAGCTCCACCGCCCGCTCGTCACCGGGATGCTCGACCTCTGGCTCCATGGGCTCATCCTCTCGGAACCGACCCGGGAGGGCGCAGCCCAGCCGATCGCGCGTCGCGCCGACGGTGTCGTCAACCGCCCCTGAGAGCGTGACGGTCGTCAGTGGTGCGGGTGCGGCTCGGCCGGCAGGTCCGTGACGCCGGCCGCCCGGGCCTCCTGGCGGCGACGTCGTGCCGACGGCACCGCGAGCGAGGCGATGACCGCGAGGACGGCGACCCCGGCGCACACCCAGAACCCGTAGGTGAACGCCTGGTCGGTCGGCAACCCGTCTGCCGTGGTGTGGGACGTGATGACGGCAGCGACCACCGCCGTGCCGATGCTGCTGCCGACGGTCCGCGAGATCGCGTTGACGCCCGAGGCCTCGCCGGTCTGCGCGGGCGGGACCGCCTCGATGATCGCGTTGGCCATCGCCGCGAACGCCAGGCCGATGCCCGCGCCGGTGAGGACGCCGGAGCCGACGACCTGCCAGAGCTGGTCGTGCACGACGGCCGGCAGCGCGAACGCCGCCACCACCAGGGCCGTCCCCAGGGTCATCGGGACCTTCGGGCCGTACCTGCGGTCCAAGAGTCCCGAGAGCGGTCCGAAGACGACCATCATCAGGACCGTCGGCAGCAGGAACAGCCCGGCCTCGGACACCGACTTGCCGAACCCGACCCCGGAGGTGGTCGGCAGCTCCAGCAGCGTCGGGACGAGCAGGAACGTGCCGAACATCGCGAAGCCGAGAGCCAGCGCGACGACGTCGGTGGCCCACACGCCGCGGTTCGTCATGAGGCGCACGTCGATCAGGGGCTGGGAGACGCGCAGCTCGACCAGCACGAAGACGACGAGCGCGACGACGCCGAGCCCGAACAGGCCGAGCGTCTTGCCCTCGAACCAGCCCCACGTCTCGCCCTTGCTGATGGCGAGCAGCACCGACACCAGACCGATCGTGAGGATCGCGGTGCCGACGACGTCCAGACGACCCGGCGTGCGGACGGGCGACTCCTTCATCCCGAAGATCGCCCCGAGCAGCGCGATCGCGACGAGGACGAGCGGCAGCCAGAACAGCCAGTGCCAGGACAGGTGCTCGACGATCGGTCCGGCGGCCACGATGCCGATGCCCGCGCCGACGCCGAAGATCGCCGACAGCAGACCGACGGTGACGCTGACCTTCTCGCGGGGAAGCTCGTCGCGGACGATGCCGATGGACAGGGGCAGGATCGCGCCGGCGGACCCCTGCAGCACGCGTGCGAGGACCAGCACCGGCAGGCTCGGGGCCAGCGCGGCCACCAGCGTGCCGACGGCCAGGGCGGTCAGGACGCCGATGAGGACGCGACGCTTTCCGGTCATGTCGCCGAGGCGCCCGAGGACCGGCGTGAGGACCGAGGCGGACAGCAGGTACGCGGTCAGGATCCAGCTCGCGTCCGCCGTGGTCGCTCCCAGGTCCTTCGCGATCACCGGCAGCGTGGGCGCGACCAGCGACTGGAGGACCGCGAACGCCAGACCGCCGAGCGACAGGTACAGCACCAGGAACCGTCCGGCAGCGGGCTTGTCGGCAAGGGGGGCGGTGGCGACGCCGGCTTCCGCGGTGGGGTGCGACATGACGGTCCTCGGTCTCGATGTACACGACTGTTGACCTATGGATAGCGCATGCGGTCGACCTAAGTCAACGATCGTTTACATCGGCCGGGTCGGGCACTAGGTTGAGCACGTGAGCGGGACCGAGGTCGCACCGAGGCGACGCGACGCCGACGGCACCCGGCAGCTGCTCCTCGCGGCCGGTCGGCGCCGGTTCGCGACCGACGGCTACGCCGCGACGACGGTCCGGAACATCGCCGACGACGCCGGAGTCAACGTCGCGCTGATCAGCCGCTACTTCAGCTCGAAGGAGGGCCTGTTCGAGGCGTGCCTGACGGGTGCCGCCGACGAGCTGGAACGCTCGCTGGAGCGTGACGCGACCCTCGGCGAGGTGGCCGACCGGATCGTTCGTCAGCTCCACCGCGCCCGACGCGGTGGACCGCCCCAACCAGCTGCTGCTGCTCGTGCGGACCTCCGGCGACGAGCGGGCCGAGCTGATCCGGACGCGAACGCTGCGGTCGTTCGCGGAGAGGCTCGCCGCGATCGCCGGTGGGCCTCCGGAAGACCACGAACGGCGTCTGCTCGGTGCGCAGCTGGTGGTCGCGGCAGGCTTCGGCATCTCGATCACGCGCTCATGGATGGGCGTCGACCCCCTGGGCTCCGCCGGGTACGACGAGCTGGTCGGACCGGTCCACGACCTGCTCGTCGCCCTCCTGCGACCCGACCAGTCAGCCGCCCGGTGAGGCCTCGGGCACTGCGACCGTGAACCTCGCCCGGACCTCAGGCGAACGTACGAGTTGCGCAGAGGCTCGGCCGCCCGGGTTGCTCGGTCGTGCGAGGCTACGGTCGTCCGCGGACGAGATCGCAGGGGAGGTCCGGATGGCGCAGGAGCCCGATGCTGGGACGCCCGATCCCGAGGCGTACGACCGTCGGAGGTCGACGCTCCGGTGGGCGTTCGGCTCCGTCGCCGGCCTGTGCCTCATCGGGCTCGGGCTGCTGTGGTGGCTGCTCGGGCCGTTCGTGGCGCTCCTCGCGGCGGTCTGGGGCGGGCTCGTCCTCGCGATCTACTACCGGTCCGCCACCCGTCGGGCCGAGCGGCTGAGCGTGCGCCCGCCCGTCAGCGAGTGGTCCGCGGTCCCGGCGACGCTCGGCGCGGCGACCCCGCAGACCACGCTCGCGGCCGCGAGCGCGATGACGGACCTCGACGTCCGCCGGGTGCGGGCGGCCCGCACCCAGGGTGGCGACCGAGCGGCGATGACCGAGATCCACCACCAGAGGCCCGCCCTGTCCCCGGTCGTCGTGGCGGAGATGCTCCGGATGCTCTGAGCCGGCCGTACCGTGCACACGTGCCGTCCTACCGCGTGAGTGCCGCCGTCGGGCTGCTGCAGCCGGGTGTCGACGCGCCCGACGTGCTGCCGCAGGCGGTGCAGGTGGCCGAGTCGTTCACCACCGTGGAGGCGTTCGACGTGAGCGTCGTGCGGGGTCAGGCGCGGGTGACGGTCCGGTTCGAGGCGGCCGACGACCAGTACGCGCGCCGCGTCGGCTGGGCCGTGCTGGCCCGTCTGGACGAGCTGGCCGAGATCAGCGGGCGGTCGGTCATGCGCCGGTTCGGGTCGCGCTGGTACCCGGTCCGGGCGCAGACGAGCTGATCAGGCCGGGCCCAGCTCCTCGGCGGCCTTGGCGATGCGCCGGGTGCGCGTCTCCGCCGTCTTGGCGGCCTCGATCGGCTCGATGATCGCGCGCTTGCGGCTGAAGGACAGGGCGTCCAAGGCCGCGCGGCCGCCGTCCGAGAGGGCGGCGGCGAGGTCGTCGGGGACCGCGATCGTGCGAGGTGCGTCGTCGTGCTCGATGTCGACGTCGACCTCGTCGCCCGCCGCGATCCCCGCCCCCGCGCGGTTCTCGGCGCTCACCGGGAGGAGCGTCCGGCCGCCGTACGGCGTGACCGTGCTGCGGTAGGAGTACCCGTTGATCGTCACGACGACCGGGAAGCGTGCGCCGCGGTCCATGGCCTCGACCACGTCCGCGGGCACCTGCAGGCCGGTCGCCGACTTGCCGCTGAGCTCGAGAACCGTCCGGAAGCGCATGGCCCCGACACTACGGGTCAGAGCAGCGGCTCGCCCTGCCCCAGGACCAACGGCTCGCCCAGCGGTCGTGCCGCGCGGGCCCGGCCCTGGCCGCTGGGGGTCGCGGGCACGTAGCGGTGAGCGACGACGAGGCTGGGCTGGTGCGCGTCTGACGCCTCGACCAGCACAGCCGGTCCGTCGCCGGCCTCCGGCGTCGCCAGCGAGCCGTACCAGGCGACCGCGCCGCGGGCCGCGCCCGAGGAGCGGACCCACTCCCGGGCGACGTGCTGCGCCCGGGCCGGGTCTCCGTCGAAGCTGCGCACCTGCGGCCCCTCGGCGCCGTCGACGAGCGCGAAGGGCTGAGGAGCGGCCGGGGTGGTCAGGACCTGCTCGAGCGCGTGCTCGAGGGCACCGAGCGCGATGTCCTGCGCCGCCGCGGACGGCGGGACCGGGCTCGGCCGGGGTGCGGGGCAGGTCGTCCGCGGCCAGCCGCGGGGTCGGCAGCTCGGCCCGGGGAGGCGTCGATGCCGCCGCAAGATGAGCCGCCGCGTTGGTCACGTACTCGCCCACCCACTGCGGTGTGCACCCGGAGACCCACCGAGTGCGGACGTCCGTCAGCGGGAGCGCGGCGTCCAGCCCCGTCGCCGACACGACGGTGGGCGTCGGGTCGTGGGAGCCGTGGTGCAACGCCCACCGGGCACCCGGGACGCGCGCGATCAGCAGGTCGCCGACGCCCACGCCGAGGGCCAGGATCATGGCCGCGGGCGGTGCCGACGCCGGGAGGGCCGCCCAGGACGTCCGAGCGTGGTGCAGGAGCGTTCCGACGGCCGACGGGTCGGTCACGTCGACGCCCGCCGACCGCAGGTTGTCGCGCGCGCGGTCGAGGTGTGCCGTCTCGGCCGGGGTGAGGGTGCGGATGCCCGGGGCGATGTCGACGGCGCCGGACGCGGGTGGGGGCAGCGTCGAGCGCGCATCGTTCATGCGGGCGGGATCGACCGCCTCGAGGGGCTCCTTGAGTCCCGCGCCCCTGATTCCACCCGTTGCCAGAAGACACTCGTCCGAGCGCGGTCCGAAGTGCACCGAAGTGCCCGATGACGACCCGCGTGCGCCCGGGACGGGTGGCCTTCGTCGGGCGCGGGGTGGCGTGCACGGCCTCGGCGGCTACCCTGACCTGACGCGGGGGGCCGTGTCCCTGTTCGCCGTCCCGGAGACCGAAATCCGCCGACCAGCACGCAGCATCACCGCCGCCGTGACCGCCGTCCTGGTCGTCGGCGTGGCGGGTGGTGCCTGGGCGTGGGACGCCCACCGGGACGACGTCGCCGCCCAGCAGACGGCTCAGTCGCAGGCCGAGGACCGGGCCGCTGCGGTCGTCGACGCACAGGACGCCGATGTCGACGGCGCGGTCGGGCGTGACGCCGCCCTCGACCGAGCGCAGGCCGCCGCCGTCCTGGCCGTTGCCCGCGCGGACCTGCAGCAGGCCAGCGACACGGCCAGCGCCACGCTGGTCGCGACCGACGGACAGGTGGGCGACGACGCCGTCCGCCAGGCGCTCGTGGCCCAGGTCACCGCAGCGGACGCCGCCCTCGGCGCGGTCCCGGCGGCACCGTCGGACAACACCCCTGCATCGTCGCCGGGCACCACCAGCTACGGCGCCGCGGACCTGCGGACGTTCACCGCGGCGCTCGCGGCCGCGAACGCGGCTGTCCTCACCGCCCACGACGCGTGGTCGCAGCAGCAGGTCGCCGCATCCGCAGCCGCGGCGGCCGCGAAGGCCGCGACACCGAAGCCGCCCAAGGTCGCTGCGCCGACCAAGGCGCCATCCTGCGGCACCACCTACACCGGGCCGCCGTTCTACACGTCCCCGCCGACGGTCGGCGGCGACGGCTCCAACGGAAAGCTTCCCGCCGAGCGCCCTGACCGCGATCTCGTGGACCAAGGACCCGCACGGCACGCCGTACTACCTGCGCTCCGATGCCGCCGCGGCGCTCGAACGCCTCGACGTGGCGTTCCGGTCGGCGTTCGGGCACAACCTCGGCCTCGACCTGACGTACCGGGACTACGACACGCAGGTCGCCATGCGGGCGGCGCTGGGCACGGTCGCCGCCGTCCCCGGCACGTCGACGCACGGCACGGGGCTGGCGCTCGACGTGCCCGAGCTGCCCTGCGAGTACGGCTGGGACACCCCGCAGCGCACCTGGCTGGTGACGCACGGCCCGACGTACGGCTGGACCTCGCCCGCGTGGGCACACCAGAACGGCTCCAACCCCGAGTACTGGCACTTCGACTACGTCGGCTGATCGCACTCCACAGACCACGCGCATGGGACGCTGAGGGCTCGACGAGGTGCAGGGCATCGAGCTCGGCCGCACCTACGTCGGTCCGGTCAGCTTCGGGATGGAGCGGGAGCCCGTGGCCGAGCTGGTGGTGGACCGACCCGACCCGCTCGACGAGACGACCTGGAGGCTCTGAGCAGCGCTCAGGCGGGAGGCCGGACCGCGTCGGCGCGGTTCGGCACCGTGAGCAGGGAGACGGCGGCGCCCCCGGCCAGCAGCCCGGCGCAGACCAGCAGTGCGATCCGGTAGGCGGGTTCGAGGGTGGCGGGGTCGGTGAGCGACGAGCCGACGCCCGCCGCGAGCGGAAGCACGGCGATGGAGAGCAGACCGGCCACGCGGGCGACCGCGTTGTTGACCCCGCTCGCCGCACCGGCCAGGTGGTCGGGCGCAGCGGCCAGGGCGGTCGTCGTGAGCGGCGCGACCGTGGCCGACAGGCCGAGCCCGAACACGAGGATCCCCGGCAGCACGTGCGTGAGGTACGGGGTGTCGGGCGTGACGCCCAGCAGCAGGACGACGCCGACCGCGCACACCAGCGGGCCGATCGTCATCGGAAGCTGGGGCCGATGATCGTGCTCAGCGCACCGGCCCGCGGCGACAGCAGGAGCATGAGCACGGTGACCGGCAGGGGTGCCAGACCTGCCTCGAGCGGTGAGTAGCCGGCGACGACCTGCAGGGTCACGACGAGGAAGAAGAAGACCCCGGAGATCGCCGCGTAGATCAGCAGCGTGGCCGCGTTCGTGCCCGAGAACGGCCGCCAGCGGAAGAGGGCGGGCGGCAGGATCGGGGCGGCGGCGCGCGACTCGACGACGACGAACGCCGCCAGCGCCAGGACACCGAGCAGGAGCGTCCCGACGACCACGGCATCGGGGCTCCCCGACGCCGTCCAGGCGGTGAACCCGTAGGTCAGGCCGGCGAGGCCGAGCGCCCCGAGCGCCGTCCCGGCGACGTCGAGCCGCTTGGACGCGGTCGCGTCCGCACTCTCCGGGACGTGCCGCATGGTCACCGCGACGACGACGACGGCCAGCGGAAGGTTGATCCCGAACACCCAGCGCCACGATGCCACCTGGACGATCCAGCCGCCGAGGAACGGTGCGATCGCGCCGGCGATGCCGCCGAGCCCCGACCACGCCCCGATCGCCCGGCCGCGGTCCGTGCCCGAGAACGTCGACTGCAGGATGGCGAGCGACCCGGGGGTCAGCAGCGCGCCGCCCACCCCTTGCAGTGCTCGCGCGGCGATCAGGAGGCCGACCGTGGGCGCGATCGCGCAGACCAGCGACGCGGCCGCGAACCACACCACGCCGAACAGGAAGATGCGCCGGCGCCCGAACCGGTCGCCCAGCGAGCCGCCGAGCAGCAGGAACGCCGCCAGGGTCAGGGCGTAGGCGTTGACGGTCCACTGGAGGTCCGCCGTGGTCGCGTCGAGGTCGTCCGCGATGTTGGGCAGGGCGATGGTGACGACGGTCGCGTCGATGAAGGCGATCGCGGACCCGAGGACGGTCGCGAGCAGCACCCAGCGACCACGCGCCGAGGCATAGACGATGGGGTCGGGACCGGCAGGGACGGTCATTCGCGAGGTCGGTCGCGGTCCTTGCTCGGCTGCACCCGTTTGGGCTCACCCGGCATCTTCGGGTACTCGGGCGGGTATGGCAGGTCGCCCTCGCCCTCGTCGGACTCCTGCCTGTGGGCCAGCTCGAGCAGCGACTCGATGGAGTACCGCGGGGTGGTCCGGGCGACCAGGGGCGCGAACAGGTCGCCGACCTCGGCGAACCGTGCGGGCATCGTCCTCACCGTGAAGTCGTCGGGCGCGACGTCCGCCACCTCGTCCCAGCGCAGGGGAGCGGACACCGTCGCGCGCGGGTTGGTGCGGATGGAGTACGCCGAGGCGATCGTGCGGTCGCGCGCCATCTGGTTGTAGTCGATGAAGATCTTCTGGCCGCGCTCCTCCTTCCACCACTTCATGGTCACCTCGGACGGCATGCGCCGCTCGAGCTCGCGACCGAACGCGATGGTGGCCCGGCGTGCCTCGACGAACGACCAGCGCGGCTCGATCGGCACGAAGATGTGGATCCCGCGGCCGCCCGACGTCTTCGGTGTGCCCTCCATGCCGTGCTCCTGGAGGAGCTCACGCACGTGCGGCGCGACGCGCGCGGCGTCGGTGAAGTCGGTGCCCGGCTGCGGGTCGAGGTCGATGCGGATCTGGTCGGGCGACTCGACGTCATCGCCGAGCACGGGCCACGGGTGGAACGTCAGCGTGCCCAGGTTGGCCGCCCACGCCACCACTGCCAGCTCGCTGGGGGCGACCTCGTCGGCGGTGCGGCCGCTGGGGAACGCGATGCGGGCCGTCCTGACGTAGTCGGGCGCGCCCTGCGGCACGCGCTTCTGGTAGAACGCATCGCCCGTCGAGTCCATCCGCGTGGCCAGCTTGGCGCCCTCGAACACGCCCTTCGGCCAACGCTCCAGGGTGGTCGGCCGGTCGAGCAGCGCGCCCAGGATCCCGTCGCCCACCGAGACGAAGTACTGCACGACGTCGAGCTTGGTCAGGCCCAGCTCGGGGAAGTAGAGCTTGTCGGGACTGCTCACGCGCACGGTCCGGCCCTCGACCTCGAGCTCGACCGCGGGGACCTTCGACGGGGACATGCTGCTCAACCTAGGGCGTGCGTCCGGCACGCGCCCAGGGTCCCGGAGCGGTCGGGATCAGCCCGCACCGATCAGCCCCCGCTGGTGCGCCACCGACACCGCCTCGGCCCGACCCGAGACCCCGAGCTTGGCCAGCAGGTTCGAGATGTGCACGGAGACGGTCTTGCCGGAGATGTACAGCTTCTCGCCGATCTGGCGGTTGGACAGCCCCTGCGCGACCAGCGCCAGCACCTCCGCCTCCCGCGCGGTCAGCACGTCGGCGCCCGCGACGCGCACGCCCGGCAGGTCCAGCCGCCCGCGCCGAGCGAGTCCCCGGACCGCGGTGGCCAATGGCACGGCGCCCATCGCGTCGGACTCGCGCAGGGCCGTCCCGGCCTCCGCGAGCGCACCCTCCCGGTCACCGCCCTCGAGCAGCGCCTCGGCCAGCCGGAACCGGGTGCGCGCCACCTCGTAGCGGTAGCCGTAGTCGAACTCGTGCAGGGTGGCGCGCCACAGCTCGGGGTCGTTGGTGCCGACGAGCCGCGAGTGCTCGGCGTGCGCGCGCGCGAGCCAGGCCCGGCCCTCGGGGCCCATGGTCCCGCCGCGCGGCCGACCGCGGTCCGCGGTCTCGACCGCCCTCTGCAGCAGGCGCGCGCCGGTGGCGAGCGCCGCCGACACGTCCTTGCCGAGCAGCCGGTCCTGCTGCGTCTGGTCGGCCAGCGCGGCGAGCGCGAGCGCGACGAGCCAGATGCCGCCGAGGAAGTAGTCCGACCAGGTGCGCCACAGGTACTCCAGCAGCCGCACGGCCAGCGCGACGGCACCCTCGAGGTCCCCGCGCCAGGTCAGGGCGTCGACCGTGCACCCGCCCCCGACGAGCGCGATGAACCCGTCGCGGTGCCAGGACTGCTCCAGCGCGAACCCGCGCTCGGCGGCGTCGGCGTCCCCGCGGGCCACGGCCGCGTACAGGGCCTGCGACCGCAGCACGTCCGCCAGCTCGTCGGGTGCGCCGCCCAGGTCGGCCGCACCCAGGTCGCCCATGACGTAACGGACCAGGTTGACGAACATGTGCAGCTCGAGGCCGTACGCGCTCCACGTCATGCCGAGCGCCTGTGCGCGGCCAACCCCTTCGGTGGCGAGCCGCGCGGCCTCGGGCAGGTCGCCCGCGTAGTAGCGGTTGGCCGTCAGGTTGAACATCGTGCGCAGCTCGGTCACGTAGTCGCACGCCTCGCGCGCCCGCTTCAGGGCAGCGTCGAGCAGCTCGGCCGCGCGGTCGGCGTCGTCGACGACGAGCACCGCGAGGGTGGTCAGGGCGTCGGACTCCGCGTCGGCGGCACCGGCGGCGCGGGCCACGATCACCGCCTCCTGCGCGCTCTCGTCGGCCTCCTCGTCGAAGTCGGCGTTCAGGGCCGCGCGGGCGTACGCCGCCAGGGCCCACGCCCGGGCGGCGCTGTTGCCGGTCGGGAGCGCGTCGCGCGCCAGCGACGCCTCGCGCATCGCCTCGTCGGCGTCGTCCGTTGCCAGCAGGTACCGCGCGAGGACCGTGCGCAGCATGGCCTGCCGCTCGACCTGCGGTGTGGTCTCGTCGACGGCCGCGCGCGACAGCTGGACGGCGCGGTCGGCCTGTCCGGCCCGGGAGGCGGCGGCCGCCGCGGCGTCCAGCACGTCGGGGTGGTCCTCCGCGAGCGTCCGGGTGACCTCCGGGACCGCCCCCCACAGGCGCAGCACGACCTCGAGGTGCCGCAGCTCCTCGGCCGGGGCGAGGACGCTGCGCGCCTGGTGGGCGGCGTCGAGCGAGGCGAGCAGGGCGGTCGGCAGGTCGGGCGCGCGCAGCGCGTGCGAGGCGAGCTGCGAGGAGGGGCCGAGCGTCGGGTCGTCGCGCAGCACCCGCAGGTAGGCGCGGTGCAGCGCGGACTGCTCGCCGGGCAGGAGGTCGGTGTAGACCGCCTCGGCGAGCAGGGCGTGGCGGAACGCGATCCGCTCGTCCTCCCCGCCCAGGATGTGGTGCGCGACGGCCTCGCGGAGCGCCGCGTCGAACGCGCCCGGAGCCGTCAGCAGCGCGTCGCCGTCCGCGGTCACGACCGCGCGCAGCAGCGGCTCCGACACCCGGCGACCCGCCGCCGACGCCACCCGCGCGAGGCGCTGCACGGACGGGTCGAGCTGTTCGAGGCGCGCGCGCAGCACGTCCGCGAGCGACCACGGCAGCTCGTCGGCCATCACGCCGTCCGTCCCCGCCTCCATCAGCTCCTCGGCGAAGTAGGCGTTGCCCTCCGAGCGGTCGATCACCCGCCGCAGCGTGCGCTCCTCCAGCGGCGCTCCCGCCAGCGCGGTGGTGAACTCCCGGACCTCGGCGTCGGTGAACGGTGCGAGGTCCAACCGCTCGACGCGTGGGTGCCGGGCCAGCTCCGCGGCCACGGGCCGCCAGGGGTGTCGACGGTGCAGGTCGTCCGTGCGGTAGCTCGCGACGACCACCAGGTGCTGGTCGCGCAGCCGCGAGACGAGGAAGCGCAGCACGTCGCGGCTGGACGCGTCGGCCCAGTGCAGGTCCTCCAGCACGAGCAGCAGGGGGTGCCCGGGCACGCCGACGGCGGCGAGCGCCTCGACCAGGCCGTCGAACAGCTGAAGCCGGCTGGACTGGTCGTCGAGCGGGCCGGTGGCGCCCGTCGGCCCGGGCAGCAGGCGGGCCAGGGCGGGCCGGTCGGCGACGACGGCGTCGACCGCATCGGGATCCAGCGCGCGCAGCTGGGCGAGCGCCTCCGCGAACGGCAGGTAGGGCAGACCGATCTCGCCCAGGTCCACGCAGTGGCCGATGACGACCCGGCCGCCAGACGCCTCGGCCAGCTCCGCGACGTGCCGCAGGAGCCGGGTCTTGCCGACGCCGGCGTCCGCCGCGATGAGGACCGCGGTGGGCTCGCCGGCGTCCGCGCGCCGCAGGGCCAGCGTGAGCTGGTCGACCTGCGGCGCGCGTGCCACGAACGGTGTGCTCATCGAGCCACGTGCCATGCTCCCGATCCTCGCAGGAGCCACCCACGCGCGGCACTGATTAGCGGGTGGGTGGGACGCACGGGCCGCAGCCGCCCGTCGGGCCGGACCACCCGCGCGTCCCGCGTCGGGCGCCGCAGCGCCGCCGACATGCGGTCCCGGCGGTAGGCGAGCTCGCCGTCGAGGGCGGTTCCCCAGAATTCAGCCATGGTGTTCCTCCTCTGTACCGCCGGACGGTTTCCGACGACTCGTTGCTGACATCCACGAATCTCGTCGTGAGGGAGGGGGTACCGGATCGGTCGACCGACCGGTTGTGGGGTCGTGCTCGTCGCCCATCTGCCCTGAGGTGCCTCTGAGGTGGTCTGAGGCACCTCAGACGGGGGCACGATGGGGCGATGGAGCTCCTGCAGGTCGCCCAGCGGGCGACCGACCTCGACCGCGCGGCGACGTTCTACACGGACCTGCTCGGCACCGCGCCGACGGCCCGCTTCGACCCACCTGGGCTGCTGTTCTTCGACCTCGCCGGCGTCCGGCTGCTCCTCGACGTCAACGCGCCCAGCGCGCTGCTCTACCTGCGGGTGGACGACCTCGAGGGCACGGTCGACCGGTTGCGATCGGCGGGGGTCAGCATCGAGTCCGAGCCGCACATGATCTTCCGGCACGCGGACGACACGCTCGGCCCGGCCGGGACCGACGAGTGGCACGCGTTCGTGCGCGACTCGGAGGGCAACCTCGTCGGGCTGGTCAGCAGGCGGTCCTGAGCCTTGGGACCTCCGACCCTGGCGCCCGGGCGAACCCTCACCGGGCCGTGACTGCCGGCGGCGCTTCACCCGGACGCGCGCGGGCACCGCCCGGGCGGGAGGCCCCCGACTCGGGCACCCTAGTCAGATGGGCGACGTCCGGGACCTCCGCAGCGCGGCGAGCGCGCGGCGCGCCGACGCGCACGTGGTGGACGCCCAGCTCGTCGTCGAGGCCGAGCGCTCCGCCCCACGCACGGCGCGGCACTGGGTGATGCGGGCCATCGCCGAGGCAGGCGTCGGCGGGTCCGCCAACCAGGTCGTCGAGCTGCTCACCGGCGAGCTCGTCGCGAACGCCGTCGTGCACGGTCCGCCCGACCGCTCCGTGACGGTCCGCGTGCGGATCGACGCCACCGTCGTCCGCGTCATGGTGAGCGACGCCGGAGGCGGTGTGCCGACGGTCGGGCACCCCGAGCCGACGGCTCCGAGCGGTCGCGGGCTCGCCCTCGTCGAGGCCCTGTCGTCGGACTGGGGGACGCTCGGTCGGCCCGACGGGAAGACCGTCTGGTTCGAGGTTCCCGCCGACGACTGAGGTCTGCGTGGGGGGAGCTGCGCGTTCCCGACGGATCGGATGCGCCCTGGCCTGCGGTTCGGCGGTGCGCGTGGCGTCCGTCCGGCGTAGTTTCGGGGCGTACTCGAGGGACAGCCATCGGCGGACGAGGGGCAGCGACACCATGAGCGACGAGGGCCAGAAGGGGTCGACGGCGACCCGGTTGCCCGAGATCAGCGCAGAGGTGCGCGAGGACGGCACCGGCGAGATCTCGATCGACGGAGTCATCGAACGGATCACCAAGGCCAACCTCGCGGAGGCGGGCGCGGCCATCACGTCGCGCATCGCCGAGGTTGCCGGGACCGTCGGGCAGCCCGTCCCCGTGCAGGTGCGCGACCCCGAAGGGCTGTGGTCGCTGATGATCCACCCGGACGGCGTGGTCGACGAGGCGCCGGCTCCGCCTGCTGAACCCCGCCCGTCGACGAACGGGTCGCCGGCCGTCAGCGAGAAGGACTCCGTCGCCGCGGTGGCGGGTCTGCCGGAGGCGGCACCGGCCGCGCCCGTCGCCCCGCCCAGCACCGTCGGCCGGGGACCCGTCGCGAAGCGCGCCGACGCGCCGTCGACCCCCGCCCCGCCTCCCCAGCCCGCGCCTCCGGCAGCGTCCGGCCCGCTCCCGACGCTCGACGACCTGCTCGCCGCTCGGCACCCCGTCGTGACCGGCGGACCCGCCGAGCACGGCTGGCGGCACGGCGTCCGGCGGGTCACGCTCGGCGCGGTCAAGCCCGGTCCCGGCAAGTCCGAGCGGCGTCGTCGCGCCTCGTCGGCTTCCGTTCGCCGGACTCTCGACGGGCCCAAGACCATCGTCGTCATCAACCCCAAGGGCGGCGCCCACAAGACGACCGCGACGATGCTCATGGCGGCGACGTTCGGCCTGCAACGCGGTGGGTACACGCTCGCGTGGGACAACAACGAGACCCGCGGGACGCTCGGCTGGCGCTCGTCGCACGCCGACCACACCCGTACCGCGGTCGACCTGCTGGACGCCCTGCCCACGCTGGGCGAAGAGGGGACGGTGCGCATCGGCGACCTCGACGGCTTCGTCCGCACGCAGCCGACCGAACAGTTCGACGTGCTGGCCTCCGACGAGAACTCGGCGTCGGCGTCGTCCGTGGACGCCCGGTCGTTCGCCGACCTGCACCAGGTGCTCTCGCGGTTCTACCGGGTGATGGTCATCGACACGGGCAACAACATGCGCGCCTCCAACTGGCAGGCCGCGATCGACGCGGCCGACCAGATCGTCGTCGTGTCGACCATCCGCGAGGACACCGCCCAGTCGGCCGCGTGGGCCCTGGACGCCCTGCGCTCGACGGGGCACGAGGAGGCCGTCCGTCGCGCGGTCACGGTGCTCTCCGCACCCGAGCCCAAGGTGGACAAGGACCTGCGCAAGCGGCTGCGCACGCACTTCGGGGCCCTGACTCGCACGGTCGTCGACGTCCCCCACGACAAGGCCCTCGTGGCCGGCGGACCCATCGACTACGAGGCCCTGGAGCAGCGGACCCGCGACGCCTGGCTGCAGGTGACCGCGGTGGTCGCCGACGGGCTGTGACGCGGGCGCAGCCCCGCAGCCGGCGGGTGCAAGATCGGGCCGGCTGACGACACAGGTGAGGTGTAGGCCATCGCCGACCCCGGGAGCACCGTGCCACCGCGCAGCACGTCCACGTCCGAGACCGCGGGCGACGCCGTGCTCGAGGGCGCCGAGCCGGACGCCGTCGGCCCGGTGCACGACGGCCCCTGGTTCGAGGCGCTGGTCCGCGCGCACGCCGCCGCGGTGCACCGGTTCCTGGTCCGTCGCGTGGGTCGCGACGAGGCCGACGACCTCGCGGCCGACGTGCTCACCACCGCGTGGCGCCGGCGGGACGACATCCCCGACGGCGCCGAGCTGCCGTGGCTGTACCGGACCGCGGGGTTCGTCGTCGCGAACCACCGCCGCAAGGGCCGTCCGGAGCCCGTCGGGGACGTCCCGGACGACGCGCTCGGCTCGGACGACCCGGCGGCCCAGCTCGTCGAGGACGAGCAGGTGCGGGCCGTGCTCGGTGCGCTGGGCGCCCGCGACCGGCAGATCCTGCTGCTGAACGCGTGGGAGGGGCTCGTCGGCGAGGGCCTCGCCGCCGTGCTGGGCGTGTCCCGGGGGGGTGCCGATGCGGCGCTGAGCCGCGCCCGCGCCCGACTGCGTGAGGCCTGGGCCGCCGCCGAGGCCTGACGTCGGCGCAGCTGTGGCTGCAAGGTCTGAGCGCGTCGCGACACATACGCAGCAGAGGACCACCCCGCTCAGGAGGCGACGCGATGACCGACGACGACCAGCCCCAGCACGACCGCCGCGACGAGGCCGACGACACCGCGTTCGCGCGGCTGCAGGCGGCCGACCCTGCCCGCGGCTCCGCCCCCGACCTGGCGTCCGTGCTCGCGGCCGTGACCGCGTCGACGGGCGTCGTCGTGACCGAGGAGACGATCCTCGTCGACGAGCTCGCGGTGCGCCGTGCGCGGCGCGCGCCCCGCTGGCTGCAGGTGGCGGCGGTCGTCGCGGGGATCGCCGTCATCGGCGGCGGGAGCTACGCGCTCGGGGGGGCCCGCGCGGGCACGACGCCGGTCGCGGCCCCGGCCGCGGCGCCCGCGATGAACCTCGCGGGTGGCGGCCGCGGCGCGGCGGACTCGGCGGCTGCTCCGCAGTCAGCCGAGAGCCTCGCCGGGGGTGCGGCCGGCGCGGACGCCAAGATCGCCGGCTGGGGGTTCGGGCGGACGGTCTTCACGGCCAAGGGCCTGTCGAGCGACGGGGGCAACGCAGCGGCGTACGGCTTTGACGCCGCCTCGACGTACTCGCAGGCGACGGCCGAGAAGGCCGCGGCGGCCCTCGGGGTCTCCGGCACCGCCCAGCAGCAGTACGGCACGTGGACCGTCGGGCCCAACGACGGCACCGCGCCGAGCGTGTCGGTCTCGTCGGACGGCCTGACGAGCCTGTCCTACTACGACCCCACCCGTGACCCGTGGACGTGCATCAAGGCCGGCATGGTCCCCATCCAGCCGCCCACGCCCGACGCCGCGAACGACGGGGCCGGCACCGACGCCGTCGCGCCGCCGGGTCCCGTCACCTGCCCGACCGGCCCTGGCACCGGCCCCGCGCCGAGCGCCGACGCGGCCGTCGGCCAGGCCAAGGACACGATGACCGCGCTCGGTGTCGACCCGTCGGGCTTCGAGTTCGAACCGTCGACCGACACGTCCGGCGCCCAGGTCACCAGCGTGTCGGCGTACCAGGTGGTCGACGGCCAGCGGTCCGGGGTGTCCTGGAACTTCACGGTCGTGTCGTCCGGGATCCAGTCGGTCAACGGCTCGCTCGCGCCGACGGTCCCGCTCGGGGACTACGCCGTGGTCAGCCCGACGGACGCGGTCGCCCGGCTCACCGACCCGCGCTTCGGGCGAGGCGACGGCGGCATCATGCCGATGGCGGCGGCGGGCGCCGCGAGCGGGTCGGCGACGTCCGACGTCGCGCCCGCGCCCTCGGACGAGCCGACCGTCCCGGCGACGCCCGCGGCCGGGAGCCCGCTGGCCTGGCCCGTGCAGCACGTGACCATCGTGTCGGCGCGCCTCGGTCTCGCCCAGACGACGTTGCCCGACGGAGCGTCCGTCCTGGTCCCGACGTACGACTCGCCGACGCCGACGGCACGACCTGGACCGTCATCGCGGTGGCCGACACGGGCCTGGACTTCGCCGGCTGACCTCCCCGACCACGGCCGGCCCGCGCCTGGAGGGGAAGCGGGCCGGCCGTCGACAACGACGTCGGCGACGCCACGGGAGTGCAACGTCGTTCTCGACGCCGCCAGCCGGGCTGCTGACAGACTGACCGCATGCCCGGACGTCCAGACAAGCTCCTGCTGCTCGACACCGCCTCCTTGTACTTCCGCGCGTACTTCGGCGTGCCCGAGTCGATGACGGCGCCCGACGGCACCCCGGTGAACGCTGTGCGCGGGCTGCTCGACATGATCGCGCGGCTGGTGAGCGACCTGCGGCCCACGCGCCTCGTCTGCTGCTGGGACGACGACTGGCGTCCGGCGTTCCGGGTCGACGCGATCCCGTCGTACAAGGCGCACCGGGTGGCCGTCGAGGTGCCGGGGACCACGGGCGTGGAGGAGGTGCCGGACACCCTCGCACCGCAGGTCCCGATGATCGTCGACGTGCTGGCGGCGCTGGGCATCGCGCGGGTCGGGGTGCCGGGCTACGAGGCCGACGACGTGATCGGGACGCTCGTCGCGCGGGAGGTGGCCAAGCCGGCCGACCGGGCGATCGTCGAGGTGGTCACGGGAGACCGCGACCTGTTCCAGCTCGTCGACGACGAGGTACCGGTGCGCGTCCTGTACACCGCGCGCGGCATCCGTGACCTCGAGACGATCGACCAGGCGCGGCTGCACGAGAAGTACGGCGTCGCGACCGGGCCCGGCTACGCCGACATGGCGGTGCTGCGCGGCGACCCGAGCGACGGCCTGCCAGGCGTGCCGGGGATCGGTGAGAAGACCGCGGCCGCGCTGGTGCACCGGTACGGGTCGCTGGTCGGGATCCTGGCGGCCCGCGACGCCGCCGACGCAGGCCTGACCTCGACGCAACGTCGGCGGCTCACCGAGTCGGCCGACTACCTCGCGGTCGCACCCGCCGTCGTGCGGGTGGCCCCGGACGCGCCGGTCGGAGAGGTCGACGACCGGCTGCCCGACGTCGTCGGTGACGCCGAGGCGCTCGTCGCGCTCGCGGAGCGGTGGGGGCTCGCGTCCAGCATCAAGCGCGTGGTCGACGCCCTCGCGCTCGGGTGACGGCTCAGTCCTTGACGAAGACGTTCGCCGACGACTCGTGCCAGCCGGCCGGTGCCGTGACGCCCGCAGGGACGAGCATGACGTCGTCGAGCCGCAGCGTGCCGAGGTCGCCCGCGGTCGAGGTGCAGCTGGTCTGGGGCAGGTCGCCCAGCGGGACGGACACGAGGCACAGCTGGTTGCCGGGCGCCGTCGCCGCGTAGTACGACCCGGTGTCGTCGGTCAGCAGCAGGCGTGTGGAGTCCGGGGAGATCAGCAGGTCGGCGCGGTCGTCCGCCGCGATGACGTCGCCGGCCCGCTGGGTCTCGGCGAGGGCGGGCACGAGGATCCCCGGCTGGACGGGCGACGCCGTGGGCGTCTGCTGGGCCAGCCGGACCCCGACCAGGGCGCCGACGACCACCAATGCGGCACCCGACAGGGCAAGCCCGGTCACCAGCCGCGAGTGCCGAGGCGACGGTGCCACGCCGCTGAAGCCGGTGAACGCGTCGCTGAACAGGTCGGCGTCGTCGGTCGTCGTGTCGTACGTCGTGTCGTACGTCGTCATACCCGAGATCATCGGACGCCCGGGGCGCGGACCTGAGGAGCACACGCGTGTTGTGGTCGATTCGTCCCTCGTTCGGGCGATGCGGTCGTCCGGCAGGCCCGCGGGGGACGGCAGAATGCTCGATGTGATCACGGTCAGCACGGACGGCTCCTGCCTGCGCAACCCCGGCGGAGCCATCGGCTGGGCGTGGGCCAACCACGACGGCACGCACGACAGCGGCGGGCACGCGTCGGGGACCAACCAGATCGCCGAGCTCATGGCAGTGCTGGAGGCCGTCCGCGCGCACCCCGGCGACGAGCCTCTGACCATCCAGGCCGACTCCCAGTACGCCATCAAGTGCTCGTCGGAGTGGATCCACGGCTGGCGGCGCAAGGGCTGGCGGACGGCGTCGGGCGGCCCGGTGCAGAACCTCGAGCTCATCAGGTCGATCGACACCGAGATCTCGTCGCGACCCGGCGGGGTGACGTTCGTGTGGGTCCGTGGGCACCGCGGCGACGAGTTCAACGAGCGGGCCGACGAGCTCGCGGGCATCGCCGCCCGCGCGGTGCGCGACGGGGTCGCCCCGGTCTTCGCGGCCGCTCAGCCCGTTCCTGTGCTCGCGCAGGTACCCGCGGGCCTCGACGACGACCCCGACGTCCTCTTCTGACAGTGACAATGGGATCGGGGTCGCCCGGCTCGAGTTGACCCTTTGGCTGACCGACCATGGGTGTCCTTGCTGAGATCTGTCGCTCGGTGCCGGGTGACCTCGTCCTGCACGTCACCTGCGTGAGCGGCGTGACCTCATAGGAGCCTGGCTAGAGGCCCCGTCACTGTCTTGTCCGCCTCGCTCGGTGGGTGCCGTGCCACCACCGGATGAGGGAGATGGCATGTCCACCATGGCAAACATCGGCGCCGAGGTCACTATCGGGGTCGATACGCATCTCGATGTGCACGTCGCGGTCGCGGTCGATCAGGTCGGTCGCGTCCTGGCTCAAGAGTCGTTCCCCGCCGACCCTGGCGGCTACCGGTCATTACTCGACTGGGGTGCTGACCTGGGCCGCGTCGTCGCGTTCGGGATCGAGGGCACCGGCTGCTACGGCGCGGGGCTTGCCCGAGCGGTTCGTCGGGCCGGTCACCGCGTGGTGGAGGTCGATCGCCCCGACCGCCGGACGCGTCGCGCGCGAGGCAAGTCCGACCCCGTCGACGCCGAAGCGGCCGCTCGGGCAGTCCTGGCCGGGACGGCGACCGGGGTTCCGAAGTCCCGCGATGGCCGTGTCGAAGCGATCCGGGCGCTACGGGTGGCCCGCCGCGGCGCAGTGCGGATCAGGATCCAGGTCGCCAACCAGCTGCACGCGCTGGTGATCAGCGCTCCTGCGCCGTTGCGGGAAAGTCTGCGCCACCTGTCGACCCGTGAGCTCGTGCGCACCGCCGCCGCGTTCCGACCAGGTCCCACGCTCGATCCCTCGACCGCCACGAAGCACGCGATGCGGATCCTCGCCCGCCGCCATCACGACAGCGACGCCGACGTCCAGCAGATCGACCTCCTGCTCGCCGAGCTGGTCCCCGCCGCTTGCCCTGAACTGCTCGAGCTGTTCGGCGTCGGCATCGACACCGCCAGCGCCCTGCTGGTGACTGCCGGCGACAACCCCGATCGCCTGCACAGCGACCCCGCCTTCGCCAGCTTGTGCGGAGTCGCACCGCTGCCGGCAAGCAGCGGCAAGACCACCGGCCGACACCGGCTCAACCGCGGCGGCGACCGCCAAGCCAACGCGGCCCTCTACCGAATCACTCTCTGCCGCTTGCGCTACGACCCCGCCACCCGCGCCTACGTCGAAAGACGAACCAAGGACGGGCTCAGCAAGCCAGAGATCATCCGCTGCCTCAAGCGCTACATCGCCCGCGAGGTACGCCACGCGCTCCTGGCTTGACGATCCATAGGAGCATCTCAGTGCGTGGAGCGGTGCCCCGCCAGGATCGCGAGCGCGCCGCCCGCCGCCTCGTGCACGTGTGCGGCCAGCCAACCGCTCGGCGCGTGCCCCCAGTTCCTGCCGACGGACGCGATCGGGAAGATCACCAGGTCGTGCGCGGGGTGGCTGAGCACGAGCTCGGGCTCACCGCCGTCGTCCGCCGTGGCCCACGCGAGGCCTGGCACCCGTTCGGCCACCAGGTCGCCCAGCGCGACCCCGAAGGCGTGCACCAGGGGAGCGGAGTCGGTGCGGTCGCTGCTCTGCAGCCAGATGGCCTGCACGCGGTCGAACAGGTCGCTGACCGTCTGCGCGTCGACAGAACCGGAGCACAGGTCCGCGACGATCTCACGGTGCTGGGCCGCCCAGATCACCTCGGCGGCGTTCAGCGGCTCGACGTGGACGTCGCGGACCTCGTCGGCCGGGGTGCGCGGGTGCGGCACCTCGAGGCCGTCCTCGGGTCGCGCCGCTCGTCGGAACAGTCCCATGCCCAGGCATCGGCTCGCGGCGACCGCGGATTGAGCGCCGCGGCACGCTCGATGACCGGCAAGACGAGGGCCGCGCGGCCCCGGACGGGATCGCGCGGCCCTCGTCGGAACGTGCCTACCTGATGGACTTCACCGTCAGCGTGCGGCTGGCGGCCGAGCCGGAGTAGCCGCGGTCCCCGCCGTAGGAGGCGACGACCGGGCCGGTCTTCTGGACGGCCGGCAGCGTGATCGTGCCGACGCCGCCCGTCAGCTGGGCGGTCCCGACGCGCTTGTTGTTGAACGTGAGCACCACGGTGCCGGTCGGGGTCGGTGCGCCCGTCGGACCGGTCACCGTGACCGTGATGGTCGGCGTGCTGCCCTTCGGCACCGACCACGTGACCGCGGACAGGGCCGTCGACGACTTGGCCTTGGTCACGGTGTAGGTCTTGCTCGCCTGTGACCCGGACACGTCCGCGCTGCCGCCGAAGACGGCGGTCAGCTGTGCGTGCCCACGGTCAGGTCGTTCGGCAGGGCGATCGTGGCCGTGCCGGTGAGGCCGGAGACGGTGAGCGTCCCGGACCCGACGACCACCCCGTGCGACCTCAGCGTCACGGTGCCCGCCGGTGCTGCGCTGGCGCCCTTGACCTTGACCGTGGCGGTCGTCGCCGAGCCGAACGGCGCGGTGTTGCGGGACAGGCTCAGCGTCGTCGTGGACGTCGACCTGCTGACGTCGACGACGACCGCGGCCGACGTCGACGCGGCGTAGGTCCCGTCGGTCGGTGCGAAGGACGCGGTCAGCGAGTGCTTCCCGGCTCCGAGCGTGGCCGTGATGCTCGCCTTGCCCTGGGCCACCGGCGCGGACCCGAGCGGCGTGCTGCCGTCCAGGAACGTGACGGTCCCCGTGGCCGCCTTGGGCGAGACCGTCGCCTTGAGCGTGAGCTTCTTCCCCGCCGTCCGGTCGCCGGTGACCGCCAGGGTCGTGGTGGTGGCCGTCGCGGTCGGAACGGTGACGTCGACCACCTGCCAGCGGGAGGCGACGTCGGGGTTCTGCGTCTGGAGCACCAGCAGCTTGCCCGTCGCGGCGCCCGTGCCCTTGTGCACCCCGATGGTCTCGCCGTCCGCGCCGACCGACGTGAACGTGCCGTCCACGGTGTTGTCGAACCAGAACGGCGGGTCGTACGGGTTGACCGTGAACTGCGGCGAGGTGTCGATGTCGCCGTAGGTCGAGGACGTCGACACCTTGACGATCGGTGTCGCGCCCGCGGGGATGCCGGCAGCCGCGAGGCTGATCGGTGCGACGAAGACGTTGGAGTCGAAGACGCCGGAGTCGACCGATCCGTCGAAGCCGTTGATCAGCTCGGTGTCGAGCACGTCGCCCGTGGCCAGGTCATAGGTCGTGGCGACCGTGATGTCGGTCGTCGGATCGAGCTTGCCGATGTCGGTCTGGAGGTCCCACGTCCCGTCGCCGTCGATGTCGATGTCGATGTAGGGCAAGACCGCCAGGCCGAGGCTCGCCCAGTCCCCGTTCGTCGCGACGCCGATGCCGAGCATGCCGTCGGACGGTTTGCCCCCGGCGGCCGCGACCACCGGAGCGGTCGACGCCCAGCCGACGAACCTGAGGTCCGCGGCCGCCCGGGTCGACGGTGACACCGCGGTGTCGGTCGTCGGATCCAGCTGCGGGCTGGTGGAGCCGAGGACGAGCGGCGTGGTCAGCGAGTACCAGCCGCCGGACGCGACCCCGCGCCCGGACAGGGCCAGGCCCGCGGTCGTGGCTGTGGCGTCGGGGAACGTGACCGGTGCCGCGGTGAGGTTCGCGACGAGCCGCGGGGCGGCCTGCAGCGGCACACGCAGCTGCGTCGCGCCGGACGTCAGGACCAGCCGGCCGGTGACCTCGGAGACGAAGTCGCGGGGGATGCCCAGCAGCTCCGGCTCCATGGTCGGGTCGATCTGCCGCTCGAGCGTGGCCGGATCGGCGGTGAACGTGAGGGTCACGAGCGCGGTCTTGCCGGCGGGGATGGTGAGGGCCGCCGGTGACGCCGTGATCTTTGCGCCGCCGGACGTCGACGCGCTGGACACCGAGGTGGTGAACCGCTGGCTCGTCGACCCGAAGTTCCGCACGGTGACGGTCTTCTTCTGCACGACCGTGCCGGCGCCGACGGGCACGATGCCCCAGCTGACCGAGGTCTGCTCGGGCGACTGCGTGTTGTAGGCGATCACGTTGGTGCCGACGGCGTCGAGGGCGTCGACGCGCCCGGACCCCACACGTTCCGGCCCGTACGTGAGACCGGTCTGGTTCAGACCCTGGTACAGGTCGTGCGTCGCCGTGTTGACCACCGCGGCCTTGACGTCGGCCGACGTCCAGCCCGGGTGGGCCGCGACGACCATCGCGGCGATGCCCGCGACGTGCGGCGAGGCCATCGACGTGCCGGACAGCGAGTTGGGCTCGTTGCCGGTGCCCGACGCCGCCGAGTAGATCAGCGACCCGGGCGCGGACACGTCGGGCTTGGTCCAGCCGAGCGAGCCGTGCAGGCCGCGCGCCGAGGTTCGGGTTGAGCACGTCGCCGGCCCCGCCCTCCTCGACAGAACCCTTGAGCCCGGGCCCGATCTCGACGGTGAGCGTCCCGGCGTGGATCTCGGGCAGCAGGGCCGCGGTGGTGCTCGCGGTCATCTGCGTGCCCGGGATCAGGGGCGACCCCGTGATGCCGGCCGTGAACACCGGCACCGAGGAGGGCAGGAGGACGCCGACCGCACCGGCCGTCGCCGCGTTCCCGAACCGGGCCGCGGAGCCGCACCTGCGGGTCGAGTCGTTGTCGTCCCACCAGAGGTAGGCGATCTTGCCGGCGACGGCCGCGGCCTGCGCGGGCGTGAACGGCGTGCACCCGTCGAAGTCGCCGCCGGGGTCGCCGACCGGGGCCGTGACGTCCGCGCCGGAGTAGGCGATCGAGTTCTGGCCCGCGTGCAGGCCGACGAGCGCCGGGTTCGAGGCCGCGGTGACCTTGATGGCGTCGTAGGTCAGCGGCGAGCCGACCGACCAGGCGACCGTCAGCGCGCTGGCCGCGTTGCCGGGGGCACCGCCGATGTCGGTCATGTCACCGGAGTTGCCGGCCGAGTTCACGACCACCGTGCCGAGCGCGCTGAGCTGGTCGACGAGCAGGTTCTCCGGGTCGTCGGCGGGCTGGCCGTCGGCGCCGAGCGACATGTTGACCACATCGAGCCGGTCGGAGAAGTCGCCGTCCTGGTTCGGGTCGGCCGCCCGGTCGAGGGCCTCGGCCACGAGGTTGGTGGAGCCGCCGCCGTCGCCGAACACCTTGAGCGAGTACAGCTGCGCTCCGGGTGCGGTGCCGGGCCCGACCTGCCAGTCGGCGACGCTGGTCAGCCCGCTGTAGTCGCCGCGGAACGTGGTGCCGTCCGGCAGGACGCCGAAGCCCGCGGCGGTTCCGGCGACGTGCGTGCCGTGCCCGTCGTTGCCACCCGTGTAGACCGCGTCGATGGGGTTCTCGTCGGGCACCGGCACCGTGCTGGACCCGGGGACCTGCCCGTCGCCGTCGTAGTGCGGGCCGGCGAAGTCGTGGCCGCCGATGAACTTCGTCGGGTCGAACGAGCCGGCCGGGATCGGCTGCGTGCCGTCCACGCCGTACGCGGCGTCGTAGGCCGCGACCGTGCCGGCCCCGCCGAAGTCGGCATGGGTGTAGTCCAGGCCGGTGTCGATGACGCCGATCCGCACGCCCGCGCCGGTCTGGCCGGTGTTCTCCCAGACCTGCAGGGCGCGGGTGAACTCGACGGAGTGCGCGTTGTCGACGGTCTTCGGGACCACCCGGTACACGGCGACGACGTCCGGCGACGACTCGAGGCCGCGGATCTGGGCGGCGTCGCCGGTGACCAGCGTGCCCGCGACGAGGTTGGTCAGCGTCGCGATCCGCTTGGGTGCGGCGGTCCGGGCGGAGCGCTCGGTCAGTTGCTGCGGGACGACGTCGGCGGCGAGCGCCTTGGTGTCGGCGGCGTTGGCCTTGACGGCGGCAGGGCTGCCACCCGCGGCTGCGACGTCCGTGCCCGCCTTGGCGTCGAGCTGGACGAAGGCGGTGATCGTCCCGGTGACGCCCGCGAGGTCGTCGACATGGGGATGCCCGAGCTGGCGCCGGGCCTCGGTGCGATCGGTCCGGCTGCGGTGGGGCCGCCGCTCGGAGGTGGCGGCGCCGCCGAGGCGGCTCCCGTCCCGAGCATCACGGTGCCGACCGTGAGGGACAAGGCGGCGAGTGTGGCGACGACCGATCGACGTGACATGTGCGCATCCCTGGTTCGCGACGGACCAACATGCGAACACTCGGCATGACGGGAGTCACACCGAGCGTCCGACTTCGTGCACGTTACTGATGACATGCCCGATTCGCCATCGGCCGGGCGGTTCGTCCGCTCACCGCCGCCTCGCAGCCGGCTCCTGCGCTCGCGGCCCGCTCAGCGCAGCGGCACGAACCGGTAGGAGCCGTACGCGCTGACGGCCGTCCGGTCGCCCGTGCGGACCACGACCTGCAGCGTCGAGCGCACCGGGATCACCATGCGGCCGCCCTCCGGCGCCAGCTGGGCCACCAGCTCCGCCGGCAGCTCGTGAGGTGCCGCGGAGACGAGGATCCGAGGCCAGCCGCGGTCCGTCGGACGTCCGAGGACCCCCGGGACCGCCGGCTCCAGCGACGCCCAGGGCATCTCGTGCGCCGCGAGGTTGGCGGCACCCCACCGGGCGAGATCGGGGTCGAGCTCGAGCCCGAGCACCAGCCCGCGGGGGCCGACGAGCCGCGCCAGCAGCGCCGTGGTCCAGCCGGATCCCGCGCCGACGTCGAGGACACGGGCGCCGACCGGGATCTCGAGCAGGCGCAGCATCGTCGCGACCGTGCTCGGCTGCGAGCTGGTCTGCCCGTTCCGGAGCGGCAGGGGTCGATCCTCGGTCGCGTGCTCGCGTTGGTCGGTAGGCAGGAAGCCGGCCCGCGCGAGCGCGCGCATCGCGTCGGCCACGTCGGCGGCGCGCTGCGGGTCGTCGCCCTCGCGCATCGCACGAGCCTACGAGCGCCGGTGCGCCAACGGGGTGGTCCGGCGGGTCCGGGGTTCAGTCGACCGGGTGGCGTGCCGACGGCGTGAAGATGGGTGCCTTCGCCGACGATGTGCTGACGAGCGCCCCGACGCAGCGCGCCGGGGCGCCCGTCGCGCTTCCGCGCTCAGCCGACGCGCTGCTCGCGCTCGTCGACGGAGGGGACCGGCGCTGCCGGGGCGACCACCGGGATCATGCCCGTGCGGGGTATCTCGGCGGCCGCGGGCGCCGGGACGTAACGGGGCTTGCGACCCGGGCGACCGCGCTCCCGGCGCGTCTCGATGCCCTCAAGGGTGGTCGCGCGCCAGACCGCACCGCCGTTGAGCCGTCCGTCGGGCTGGGGGAGCCACGGCACCTTGCGGGACAGCCAGACGCGGATGGTCGCGTGCTCGACGCCCAGGCGCTCGGCCAGGCGGGCGATGTCGTAGAGGTCGTCGAGACCGTGGGCGGTCCGCGGCGCGGGGGTGTCGTCGGCAGGCACGGCGGAAGCCTAACCGGCCGAGTCTATGAATTGTGTGACGACGCCGTAACAGGATGCGCACGAGATCTCCCCCGCGTTCGGCCTCAAGTTGACCTGGACACTCGTCCGAAACACTTAACGTGTTACGCGTGAGTAACAAGTTTCTGCGGCGCAGTCGGCCCGAGGGTGGTCGGCACGCTGCCGCGCGCCCCGCGCAGGCCACGCACGCCGGCATCTCCCTGCGCCCCGCACGTCTGGCCCAGGGGGGTGTGGTCGCCGTCCTCGCGGTGAGTCTGTGCGCCACCATGGCCGCGGCGGCGAGCGCCCACGACGGTGGCGGGCTTGCGCTCGGCATCTCGCACACCGCCCGTGCCGCGGCACAGGTGGCCGCCGCCCGGGACGGCGCGGTCAGCGTCGCGACCGACGCCATCGAGGTGGCGCACGCCGTGCAGGCCGAGGGCAGCAAGGCGGCCGTCGACGCCACGCAGCTCGCCGCACTCGAGGCCGCGACCGCCAAGCTGAACGATCTCGTTGCCTCCGTCGACCCCGTCGCCGCGGCCTCGGTCGCCGACGACGCGGTCGCCCCGACGGCCCCGGCAGCCGCGGCGGTCCCCACCGCCGGCGCGCCCGCAGCGACCGGCGCCCCGGCAGCGACCGGCGCCCCGGCAGCGACCGCCGCCCCGGCAGCGACCGCCGCCCCGGCAGCGACCGCCGACCCCGCCGCGGCCGCCGCCGCCACGCCGACACCCACGCCGTCGACCGACCCCGCGCCGACGAGCGCCGCCAAGCTTCCCGGTCGACGACCCGGCACCGACTGTGTCGCCCACCCCGTCGACCATCCCGACCATCCCGCGGACGGACGGCCAGGAGGACGAGACGACGGCCAGGCTGCGTGACGCCGTCGAGACCGTCGCCACCCTCACGGCGGACGTGCAGAAGAGCGCCGAAGCCAACCGCGTCGCGGCCGCCGCGGCGGCGCAGGCCGCTGCCGACGCGGCAGCCCAGGCCGCCGCCGCAGCCGCGGCGCAGGCCGCCTCTGACGCCGCCGCCCAGGCGGCCGCCGATGCCGCCGCCGCACAGCGCGCCGCCTGGAAGCAGTCCCTGCAGGGCTACGCGAACGGCCGGATCCCCGACTCGGCGCTCTGCGGCGTCAGCTTCGACGCGAGCGTGCGCCTGCGCTGCGACGCCGCCCAGCAGCTCGACGTGCTGAACACCGCCTTCAAGGCAGCCTTCGGGACGGACCTCGTCGTCTCGGACTCCTACCGCTCCTACGCGGGCCAGCTCGACTGCGTGCGTACCAAGGGCTACCTCTGCGCCACGCCGGGTACGTCCAACCACGGCAACGGCATCGCGGTCGACCTCGGCGGCGGCATCGAGACGTTCGGCACCAAGCAGCACACCTGGATGGACAACAACGCGCCGGGCCTGCTGTGGGTCCACCCGAGCTGGGCGGAGCCCCGCGGGACGAAGCCCGAGGCGTGGCACTGGGAGTACTCGGGCTGACCGGTCATACGATCGGGCCATGAGCCTCCTCCGGCCCCGGGCGGACCTGGCCCCTCGTGGGGCGCGCAGCCGAGCTCGACGACCTCGACGAGCTCCTGGCGACCACCGCCGGCGGCCAGGGCGTCACGGTCCTGCTCGAGGGCGAGGCCGGGGTCGGCAAGTCCAGCCTGGTGGACGCCCTGCGCGGGTCCGCGCGGCTGCTGGACGTCCAGCTGAGCACCGCCCGGGCGTCGAGCATGCGGCCGTGGCCGTTCGCCTTGCTGTCCGACGCGCTGATGCAGACCTCGTCGCGAACCGCCCTGGAAGCGCTCGCCGCCCTGCTGGACACGCTCTACGCGCTCCCGGTCGTGCCGGCCGACGAGATCGCCCGCGCAGGCGCGATGTTCGCCGACCTGCTCCGCAGCCGCGGAGCGACGCGTCCGTGGGCGCTCGTGCTCGAGGACGTGCACGAGTCCGACACCGCGTCGCTCGAGGTCCTGCACGGGCTCGCGCACGAGGGCGCCCTGCACCACGCGCTCGTCATCCTGACCATGCGGCCGGTTCCCTACCGGGCCGAGCTGGCCGCCGTCGTCGCGGCCTGGACGCGCGCTGGGGCGCGGCACCTCGAGCTGCGCCCGCTCAGCGGACGGGCCACCGTCGAGCTCGCCGAGCACCTCGTCGGCGGCGACATCGGGCCGTCGCTGCGCGGCACGCTGGCGACCACGGGCGGGAACCCACGGTTCGTCGCGGACGTGGTGCGCACCGCCCGGTCCACGGGTGCCCTCGTGACGGTGGACGGTGTGCACGACACGACCGGCTCCGAGTGGCTGCTCCCGCTCGACGAGCTGGTCCGACGACGACTCGAGTACCTGGGCAACGACGTGCTGCTGCTGCTCGGGCAGGCCTCCGTGCTGGGCACGTCCTTCGTGATGTCCGACCTCGCCCTGCTCGCCCGGGAGCCCGTCGCCGACTGCTGGCGCACGCTGCGGCACGGCCTGGCGGCCGGTGTGGTCCGCGCCCGTGGCGACCGGCTGGTGTTCGGGCACGACCTCGTGCGCGCCGCGTTGTACAACGGTCTGGACCCCGACGAGCGTCGCGCCCTGCACGCGCAGGCCGCCGTCGCCCTGCGGCAGGCCGGAGCCCCCGCGCAGATCGTCTCGTCCCATCTCGAGCGCGCGCGCTGAGGTCCTCTTAGCGTGGGACGTCCGCACACCGACGAAGGAGCACCATGGCCACTCGCACCGCTCGCACGGCATGGAACGGCACGCTGCAGGAAGGGAGCGGCCAGGTCGAGCTGACCAGCTCGGGCGTCGGCACGTTCGACGTCTCTTTCCCCGCTCGGACGGCCGACGACGCCGGGGGCACGACGAGCCCCGAGGAGCTCATCGCGGCCGCGCACTCGTCCTGCTACTCCATGGCGCTCGCCGCCGAGATCGCCGGTGCGGGCGGCACCCCGGTCGCGCACCAGGTCACCGCCGACGTCACGCTCTCGCCGGACCCGGCCGGTGGCGTCCGCATCAGCGCCATCCACCTGACCGTCCGCGCCGAGGTGACGGGCCTGGACGCCGACGGCTTCCAGGCGGCCGCGCAGACCGCCAAGGCCGGCTGCCCGGTGAGCAAGGCCCTGACAGGCACGACGATCACGCTGGACGCGGCCCTCGACTGACCGGCCGCGACGTCCGCCCTCGTGGGAGTCCGCGGGGGCGGACGTCCGTCAGGTTCGTCACGTCGCGTGGATACCTGTGCCGGTGAGCGCGTGGGCGGTGCGACACTGCGCGGGTGGTGGCCGTGACCGAGACCGTGGACGTCGACGACGCGCAGGTCGTGGCGGAGCTGCGCTCCGCGATGCGTGGCACGGTCGACGACTCCACCCGGCGACGCGCCGAGTACTCCACCGACGCGTCCAACTACCGCGTGGTGCCGCAGGTCGTGGCCTTCCCTCGGGACACCGACGACGTGGAGGCGGCCCTCGAGGTCTCGCGCGCCCTCGGCGTTCCGCTCACGGCGCGCGGCGGCGGGACGAGCGTGGCCGGCAACGCCGTCGGCACCGGCATCGTGCTCGACTTCTCGCGGCACGTGAACCGGATCCTGTCCGTCGACCCCGACGCGCAGACCGCCCGCATCGAGCCCGGCGTCGTCATGGCCGCGCTGCAGAAGGCCGCAGCGCCGCACGGACTGCGGTTCGGCCCCGACCCGAGCACGCAGGCCCGCGCGACGCTCGGCGGGATGATCGGCAACAACGCGTGCGGCCCGCGCGCGGTCGCCTACGGCCGCACCGCCGACAACGTCCTCGCTCTCGACCTGGTCGACGGCACCGGGCGTCGCTTCACCGCGGCATCCGGCGCGGGTGCGCTCGATGTGGTCCCGGGTCTCGACGGGCTCGTCCGTTCCCACCTGGACGTGATCCGGACCGAGCTGGGCCGGTTCGGCCGGCAGGTCTCGGGGTACTCGCTCGAGCACCTGCTGCCCGAGAAGGGCACGGACCTGGCCAAGGCGCTCGTCGGCACCGAGGGGACGGTCGGGACGCTGCTCGGCGCGACCGTGCGGCTGGTCCCGATCGCCGCCGCCCCGGTGCTCGTCGTCCTCGGCTACCCCGACATGCCGACGGCCGCCGACGCCGTCCCTGCGCTGCTCGCGCACGCTCCGCTGGCCATCGAGGGGATGGACTCGCGCCTGGTCGACGTGGTCCGACGGGTCCGCGGCGCGGCCGCCGTGCCGACGCTCCCGCCCGGTGGCGGCTGGCTGATGGTCGAGGTCGGCGGTGCCGATCTGGCGGAAGCCATGGACAACGCCCGTGCGCTCGCGGCGTCCTCGGGGACGCAGGCCGTCGGTCTCTTCCCGCCGGGCCCCGACGCCGCCCGCATGTGGCGCATCCGGGAGGACGGCGCCGGGCTCGGCGGGCGGACGCCGTCGGGCGAGCAGGCCTGGCCGGGATTCGAGGACTCGGCGGTCCCGCCCGACCGGCTCGGCGCGTACCTGCGCGAGCTCGAGGCGCTCATGGCGTCGCACCGCGTGGACGGCCTGGCCTACGGGCACTTCGGCGACGGCTGCGTACACCTGCGGCTCGACATCCCGCTCGAACGGTCGGGCAACCCGCTGCGCGCGTTCATGGAGGACGCCGCCGCGCTCGTGGCCTCGCACGGCGGCTCGCTGTCCGGGGAGCACGGCGACGGGCGCGCCCGTTCGGAGCTCCCTGTCCGTCATGTACAGCCCGAAGGCGATCGGCCTGTTCGGCGCGTTCAAGGACCTGTTCGACCCGCGCGACCTTCTCAACCCCGGCGTGCTCGTGCGACCGCGCCCGCTCGACGCCGACCTCCGACGCCCCTGGGCTCGCCCGCTGCTCGCCGACGGCCACGGGTTCGCGTTCCCGCACGACGCAGGCGACCTGACCACCGCCATCCACCGCTGCGTCGGCGTCGGCAAGTGCCGCGCGGACAGCACGGCGACCGGCGGGTTCATGTGCCCGTCGTACCTGGCCACGAAGGACGAGAAGGACTCGACCCGGGGACGCGCCCGCGTGCTGCAGGAGATGGCGAACGGCACGCTCGTCTCCGGCGGCTGGTCCTCGCCGGAGGTGCACGACTCCCTCGACCTCTGCCTGAGCTGCAAGGCGTGCTCGTCGGACTGCCCGGCGGGCGTCGACATGGCTCAGTACAAGTCTGAGGTCCTGCACCGTACATATCGCCGCAAGCCCGGCCGATGTCCCACTACGCGCTCGGCTGGCTGCCTCGCTGGGCCCGGCTGATCACCGGCGTGCCCGGTCTGGCCGCGCTCACCAACCTGATCCTCGGCATCCGCCCGCTCGCCAAGGTCGTCCTCGCGGGCGGCGGTATGGACACGCGCCGCGAGATGGTGACGTTCGCCCGCGAGCCGTTCCGCGCCTGGACCCGCGGGTCGGGTCGCGACGAGGTCACGATGGTCAGCGCGGGGGTTTCGGGAGCCGCCGGAGGCCGTCGGCCGCAGGTGGTGCTGTGGACCGACTCGTTCTCGGACAGCCTCTCGCCGACGGTCGCGCACGCCGCGGTCGCGGTGCTGCGGGACGCCGGGTACGAGGTCCTCGTGCCGGAGCAGAACGCGTGCTGCGGGCTCACCTGGATCAGCACCGGCCAGCTGGACGGCGCGCGCCGCCAGCTGAGCACCCTGCTCGGCGTGCTCGGGCCGTTCGCGGTCAACGGCATCCCGATCGTCGGCCTGGAGCCGTCGTGCACCGCCGTCCTGCGCTCCGACCTGCGTGACCTGTTTCCCGACGACCCGCGGGCGGTCGCGGTCGCCCGCGAGACCCGCACGCTCGCGGAGCTGCTGACCGCCCCCGCCCCGGTGGGTCCCGGCGACCGCTGGCAGGTCCCGGACCTCTCCGACGTCACCGCCGTGGTCCAGCCGCACTGCCACCACCACTCCGTGATGACGTGGAACCCGGACCGCCAGCTGCTCACCGACGCCGGCGCGCAGTTCTCCGCGTTGGCCGGCTGCTGCGGGCTCGCGGGGAACTTCGGCATGGAGAAGGGGCACTACGACGTGTCGGTCGCGGTCGCCGAGAACTCGCTGCTGCCCGCGCTCCGCGACGCGGCTCCGGGGGACGTGTACGTCGCCGACGGCTTCTCGTGCCGCACCCAGGGCGAACAGCTGGCCGGTGCGCAGGGCGTCCACCTCGCCGAGCTGCTGGCCGCGCACCTGCCGGCACGCGAACCCACCGCCTGACGGACCCCGGCTACTCCCGGCGCAGCTGCGTCAGTCCGCGGCCCGGGTGCCACGAGCGGACGACGAGGTAGGTCGCGGTCTCGTCGACCCGCGTGTGCACCACCTCGGTGATGTCGAGCGCGAACGCAGTTGAGGGCGGTGCACCCTCGGGCGGCGCGATCTCGACGAGTCGTCCGGCCAGCTTCGCCTCCCCGGCCCACGCCGCGGGGTCCTGGGGCGGCTCCAGCGTGGGGGAGTGGATGGCGACGCGGGGGTCGCGCAGGACGTCGGCGAGCTTGCGGCTGCGCGGCATCATCCCGAGGGTGACCTCGTCGCCGAGCTGGAGCCCGTGCCCGAGATCCGCGGGGACCCGTCGGCCCGCAGCGTGGCCATCGTCTTGTTGGTGCCGGACCGGAACAGCGCCTCGACCTCGGCGGCGAACGCGGGCTCCGCCGCCCGGATGTCAGCCCATCGCATCATGACGCTGTTCTACCGCCGGCCGCCCACATGCGTCCGGCGACCCTCACGACAGCAGCCACACCGCCGCGTCGGGGCGCAGCAGACCGCCTGACACCGCGTCGGGCGCCGAGGCGGCGATCGCGGTGCCGTCGACGCGGGCGGGAGCCGCACCCATCGTCACGACGATCTCGACTGCCGACGTGCGGACGCGCAGGACCCCGTCCTCGTCGGCCCGGGCGTCCAGAAGCTGCGCGCGGCCCAGCCCGTGCTCGCGTCGGAGCGCGATCAGGTGCCGGTAGAGCGCGAGCGTCGAGTGCGGGTCCGCCGCCTGGACGTCGACGGCCAGCGCGGCGTACTCCGCCGGCTGCGGCAGCCAGGGCTCGTGCCCGGGCGAGCCGAAGCCGTACCCCGGTGCGTCGTGCCGCCAGGGCAGGGGGACGCGCGCGCCGTCGCGGCCGACCATCGCCCCGCCCGTGCGCACGAACATCGGGTCCCGGCGTGACTCGGGCGGGATGCGTACGTGGTCGGGCAGGCCGAGCTCCTCGCCCTGGTACACGTAGGCCGACCCGGGCAGCGCCAGCGTCAGCAGTGCCAGCGCACGGGCTCGCTCGAGGCCGAGGCCGTGGTCCGGAGACGGGTGGTCCGGGCCGATGCCGTTCGGCCAGACGTTGGAATCCGGTCGACCGAGCCGGGACACCGGGCGCACGACGTCGTGGTTCGAGATCACCCAGGTCGCCACCGCGCCCACCGAGCTCGCCATCTCGACCGACGACGTGATGACGTCGGCGAACCGCCGGGCGCCCCATCCCGCGGCGAGGTAGGCGAAGTTGAAGGCCTGCTGCATCTCGTCGGACCGGATGTAGTGGTGCAACCGTTCGGGACGCGTCCAGGCCTCGGCGACGAGGATCCGCGGCGGCTCGTAGGCCGCGAGCAGAGCGTGCCACTCCCGGTAGATGTCGTGCACCTCGTCCTGGTCCCACATGGGTCCGGCGTCGCCCCCGGCCTCGACCGCGCCGATGAACGTCCCGCCCCGATCGGGGAGGCCCTCGGCCTTCATCAGCCCGTGAGCGACGTCCACGCGAAACCCGTCGACCCCGCGGTCGAGCCAGAACCGCAGCACGTCCTCGAACTCGGCGCGCACCTCGGGATTGCGCCAGTTGAGGTCGGGCTGGCCCGCGGCGAACACGTGCAGGTACCACTGGTCGGTCTCCAGGACGCGTTCCCAGGCCGGACCGCCGAAGTTCGACTCCCAGTCGTTGGGGGGCCGGTCGGCGGTGCCGGTGGCGAAGACGTACCGCGCTCGAGCGGCCGAGCCGGGCTCGGAGGCCAGCGCCTCGACGAACCAGGGGTGCGCCGACGACGTGTGGTTGGGCACGAGATCGACGAGCACCCGCAGCCCGGCGGCGTGCGCCCGGGAGAGCAGGGCGTCCAGGTCCGCGAGCGTGCCGAAGACCGGGTCGACGTCGCGATAGTCGCTCACGTCGTAGCCCGCGTCGACCCCCGGGGACGGGTAGAAGGGCGACAGCCAGACCGTGTCGACGCCGAGGTCGACGAGGTGATCGAGGTGCTCGAGCACCCCCGGAAGGTCGCCGGTGCCGTCGCCGTCTGCATCCGCGAACGAACGAGGATAGACCTGATACACGACGGCGTCGCGCCACCAGTCGGCGTGCATATGTCGGCCTTCTCCCGTGTCCGATTCGTGATGAACGTCTTCTCTGCAAACGCTTGCAGATATCGGCGACACGGTACTAGCGTCCCGAGACGAGGCGCAACGACGCCCGCATCAGGGACTCAAAGGAGAGCCATGAGACACCTCAAGCGCACACCCGCGGTGGTTCTCGCTGCCGCCGCGTGCCTCGCCCTGGCAGCATGCTCGAGCGGCAACAGCAGCAGCAGCGGCTCCGGTACCAGCGGCGCGGCCGCCGGCGGCCGAGGCCCGATCACGTACGTGCAGGGCAAGGACAACAACAACATCGTCCAGCCCATCCTCGACAAGTGGAACGCCGCGCACCCCGACGAGAAGGTCACCTTCAAGGAGCAGTCGTCGAGCGCCGACCAGCAGCACGACGACCTCGTGCAGAACTTCCAGGCGAAGAACGCGAACTATGACGTCGCGAGCGTCGACGTGGTCTGGACCGCCGAGTTCGCGGCCAAGCAGTGGCTGGAGCCCCTCAAGGGCGACCTGGCGATCGACACGAGCAAGATGCTCGCCGGCCCGGTCAAGGCCGCGACGTACAACAAGACGCTCTACGCGGGCCCGGTCACTTCTGACGGCGGTCTGCTCTACTACCGCTCCGACCTGGTCAAGACGCCCCCGACCACGTGGGACGAGATGATCAGCATGTGCTCCATCGCCAAGGCGAACTCGATGGACTGCTACTCCGGACAGTTCGCCCAGTACGAGGGCCTGACCGTGAACGTCGCGGAGGCCGTCGCCACCGCCGGCGGCTCCATCGTCGGCGCCGACGGCAAGACACCGACGGTCGACAGCGCTGAGGGCAAGAAGGGTCTGCAGAACCTCGTCGACGGGTTCAAGAACGGGAACATCCCGGCCGCCGCCATCGCCTTCAAGGAGGAGGAGTCGCGCTCGGCGTTCCAGGACGGCAAGCTGCTCTTCCTGCGCAACTGGCCCTACGTGTACTCGATCACCTCGAAGACGGACGGCTCCTCGGCCGTCGCGGGCAAGTTCGCCGTCGCGCCGTTGCCCGGCAAGTCGACGCTCGGCGGTCACAACGCGGCGATCAGCGTCTACTCCAAGCACAAGGCGACCGCCCACGACTTCATCGAGTTCCTGGAGTCGCAAGAGGTTCAGAACATGTACCTGACGATCGCCTCGAACGCACCCGTCCTCGCCGCCCTGTACGACGACCCCGCGCTGAACGCGCAGTTCCCGTACCTGAAGGTGCTCAAGGACTCGATCGCGAACGCTGAACCGCGGCCGGTCAGCCCGTTCTACCCCGCCGTGACCAAGGCGATCCAGGACAACGCGTTCGCCGCGCTGCAGGGCGACAAGTCGGTCGACCAGGCCGTGTCCGACATGTCCGCCGCCATCAAGACGGCCAGCGCAGGCTGACCCGGTACGCCGCACGTGTCCGGGTGCTCGGCACGACGAGCGCCTGGACACGTGCGGCCCTAGAGACGAGGTAGCACCGTGGCCACTGTCGATCTCCCCAGCGCGCGCGGCCGCAAGGCCTTCGACCCGCTCGCCATCCGGCCGTCGCATACCCAGAACCGCGCGGCGTACCTTCTGCTCCTTCCGACGCTCCTGCTTCTTGCGGTCGTCATCGGCTATCCGATCATCGCGGCCCTGATCCACTCCTTCCAGGCTGATCCGGGGCTGGATCCCGCGACCGGGCTGTTCGTCAACGGTGGCTTCGCGGGCTTCGACAACTACCTGCACTGGTTGCTGCAGCGGTGCGCCGGTCCGGACGGCACGTACATCTCGTGCCCCGACGGCAACCTCGCGTCGAACTTCTACGCGTCGGTCGGCATCACGTTCTTCTTCGCCGTCGCGACGGTGTCGCTGGAGCTGGTGTTCGGCATGTGGATGGCGATCATCATGAACCGCAACTTCCGGGGCCGCGGGCTCGTTCGCGCCGCGATCCTGGTGCCCTGGGCCATCCCCACCGCGGTCAGCGCCAAGCTGGCCTACTTCATCTTCGCCCCCACGGGAATCGTCAACGCCATCACCGGCACCGAGACCTTGTGGACGACGGCGCAGTGGGCGTCGCGTGCCGCGATCATCATCACGGACACCTGGAAGACCACGCCTTTCATGGCGCTCCTGATCCTCGCGGGGCTGCAAGCTGATCCCCGAGGAGGTGTACGAGGCCGCCAAGATGGACGGCACCACCACGGTGCAACGCTTCATGAGCATCACCTTGCCGCTCGCGAGGCCGGCTCTGATCGTGGCGATCCTGTTCCGCACCCTGGACGCGCTGCGCATGTACGACCTGCCCGCGATCTTCAACGGGGGCGGTGGAGGCTCCGGCCACGCGACGACGACCTTGTCGATCCTCGTCGTCAACCAAGTGAAACAGGGCTACAACAGCGCGTCCGCGTTGTCGACGATCACATTCCTCATCATCTTCCTGGTCGCCATCGTGTTCATCCGGTTCCTCGGAGCCGACATCACCGGCACCGGTCGGGTGTCGAGGCGCCAAGCGCGCCGAGATCGCCGTGAGCAGGAGGAGCTGGCGCGACTCGAGGCGTCCGAACCGCAGCTGCAGGAGGTCGGAGCATGACCGTGTCATGGGGCGGACAGGCTGTTGTCGATGCCGAGCGCGCCGCCGGACCTACCACCATGGTCCCGCGCCCCGATCGTCGGGACCGTGCGGGAGGGTGGCGCACCGGCATCCAGGCCGCGGTCATCGTCCTGTGGTGCCTCCTGCCGTTCTACTGGATGGTCGTCACGTCGCTGCGGGACGTGAACTTCACGTTCGACACGACGCCCTGGCCGACCCACGTGACCCTGGACAACTACCGGGCCGCACTGTCCACGAGCTCGGGCAACCACCTGGTCCGGGCGCTCGGGAACAGCCTGATCATCGGCACGTGCGTGACGATCGTGGGCCTCCTGGTCGGCATCTTCGCCTCGTACGCCCTGGCCAAGCTGCGGTTCAGCTACCGAGGTCTCGTGCTCGGGGCCATCCTCGGTGCGTCGATGTTCCCGGGCGTCGCGATCGTCACCCCGCTGTTCCAGCTGTTCACGAACATCGGATGGATCGACACGTACCAGGGTCTGATCGTCCCGAGCATCTCGTTCGTCCTGCCCTTGACGGTCTACACGCTCAACTCGTTCTTCCGCGAGATGCCGTGGGACCTCGAGGAGGCGGCCCGGATCGACGGGTGCAGCCCCGCGGGAGCGTTCGTGCGGATCATCATCCCGCTCGCGACGCCGGCGATCTTCACGACCGCGATCCTCGCGTTCATCGCCAGCTGGAACGAGTACCTCATCGCGAGCCTGCTGTCAGGAGCGCGGGTGCAACCCGTCACGGTCGCGATCGCAGGATTCACGGGGAGCCAGCCGCACCAGGAGCCCTACACCGCGATCATGGCCGCGGGCGTCATCGTCGTGGTTCCCCTGATCTTCCTCGTCCTGGCCTTCCAGCGGCGGATCGTCTCCGGCCTCACTGCCGGCGGGGTGAAGGGATGAGCCGCCCGCAGCGTGATCCGGCGATCGTCGAGATGCTGGACATCGCGGTCGGCGCCGTCGGCTTCTTCGCTATGGTCACGCTCGTCGGCGCCATCGTCGTGGAGGTGCGCGGCCAGCCCGCCCTGTCGTGGTCGCTCACGCTGCTCGGGCTCGTCGTCCTCATCGGCATCCTCTGGGCCTCCCGGCGACGAGCTGCCGCCGTGGCGCTCGCTCGCGAACGGCGCCGTCGGGGACCGTGACTCGAAGGTCGAGGGGGGGACGCTCGTGGTCAGCATCCACGATGTCGCGCGGGCGTCGGGCGTGTCCCCCGCGACGGTGTCCCGCGCCCTGCGCGGGCTGGCGTACGTCTCCGACGCCACCCGAGCCCGGGTGCGGTCCGCCGCCGACGAGCTGGGCTACGTCCCGTCGTCGGTCGCGTCGGGGCTGGTCACCGGCCTCTCGATGACGGTCGCGGTCGTCGTCCCGTTCCTCGGTCGCTGGTACTACACCACCGTGATCCAGGGTGTCGACGACGTGCTGCGGCCCGCCGGCTACGACATGCTCGTGCTCAACCTGGGCGACTCCAACGGCACCCGTGAGCGGGACTTCCACCACGCGATGCTGCGCAGGCGGGTCGACGCCATGATCGTGCTCGCGTTCAACTGCACCCCGGGGGAGCTGGCGCAGCCGAACTCGGCGCCCGTCCCGGCCATCGCCGTCGGCGGGGACGTCGACGGCATGCGATCGCTGGGTGTCGACGACCGCGAGGCGACCACCCTCGCGGTCCGGCACCTGCTCGACCTCGGGCACCGCCGGATCGCCCACGTGGGCGGGGACGACCCGGTGGGTCTGAACGCGCACGTGCCGCAGGAGCGCCAGTCGCGCTGGCGCGAGGTGCTGCAGGAGGCGGGGGTCTCGCCCGCCGCCGACTGGTTCGTGAACGGCGGATTCGTGCTCGAACGCGCGTTCCCCGCCGCGCTCGAGCTGCTGCGCGACCCGGACGACCGCCCGACGGCGGTGTTCGCGGGGTCGGACGAGATGGCGTTCGGCGTGATCCTGGCTGCCCGCGAGCTCGGGTTGCGGGTCCCGGAGGACCTGTCGGTGGTCGGCATCGACGACCACGACTTCTCGGCGACCTTCGGCCTGACGACCGTCCGCCAGGACCCGGTCGACCAGGGGCGACGGGCGGCGCTCGAGGTGCTCGACGTGTTGCGCGGACTCCCGCTGGTGCGGTCGCGGACCACCGCGTCCTGCGAGCTCGTCGTGCGACGCACGACCGCTCCGCCACCCCCTGCGTGACGTCGCGGTCCGGACCGCTCAGGTGGGCGAGTACGCGGAGACGACGTAGCACTCCTCGTCGTCGATGGCGTTCGGGTCACCCTCGAACCGCACGGCGGTCAGCATGCCGGTGCCGGGGTCGTAGGCGAGCTCGGACGGGTGCTCGGACGCGGCTCGGTCGGTCAGCGCGTCGATCGTCGGCACGTACGCGGCGACGTAGTCCGCGGCCGGTGCGTGCGTGGCGAGGTCCTCGACCTCGGTGACGCGCGCGTCCTTCACGGTCACCGCGTAGCGACCAAGGAGCGCCCGCTCGCCGCAGCTCGACTCGAGCACGTAGGTGTACGACGCGGCGGTCGCCGTCCCCTGGCCGGCGGACGGCCTCGGCCCGGACGCAGGCGAGGCCGCGCACCCGGCCAGCGGCAGGACGAGAGCAGCAGGGCGGCGACGACTCGACGCACGACCGGACCTCTCTCCTCGACGACCCCGGGGGAGGCCACGCTAGCGCCCTGCGCGTCGGGCCGAATGGACACGAACGGCTCGTCCGACCAGGGTGGACGCATGCTCGTTGCCTTCTCCGTCGCCCCGCTCGGTGCGGGCGAGTCCGTGACCGCCGCCGTCGCCGATGCCGTGCGCATCGTCCGCGAGTCGGGCCTGCCCAACCGCACCGACGCCATGTTCACCACGCTCGAGGGGGAGTGGGACGAGGTGATGGACGTGGTCAGGCGCGCCACGGAGGCGGTCGGGCGGCACGGCCACCGGGTCAGCCTGGTGCTCAAGGCGGACATCCGCCCGGGCCACACGGGCGAGCCACGGGCAAGGTCGAGCGCGTCGAGGCGGCCCTCGCGCAGGACTGAACGGCCGCCCGCGGGCCGTCTCGGATGTGTGATCGACCACGATCGTGAGGCCCGGATCCAGCCATCCGGGTGATCGCGCCCAACTGTTACCGGCGCGTCCGGGCGAGCGGCTGACGAGCCCAGCGCGCTGTGGGACAGTGTGGTCGCACGCGCCGACAGGACGTCTCCGCGGGCGGCACAACACGACCGTACGGCGGGCAGCGGCGCGCCCAGGAAGGCCGGGACAGATGCCCATCTTCGAGCTCGACGAGGGTCGACCCCGCCTTGTCCAGCCGATGCAGCCCCTGGCCGGCTCGTTCGCCCAGGAGGCCTCCGCGCTCCTCACGCACCACCTCGCGGCGATCGCCGGTGAGCCCCTGTTCGCAGTGCGCTCGCGGACCTCGTCGCCGGACCACGCCGACCTGCCGGCGCTGCTCGCGCTCGACGCCACGGGCCGTTGCGTCGTTGTCGACGTCGGGCAGGTGCTCGACGACGACGCGACCGTCTCGGCCCTGCGGCACGCGGGCGCGGCGGCCCGGATGACGACCACCGACCTCGCCCGCGCGTACCACCCGGACCCGTCCCGGTTCGCGGTCGACTTCGCCGCGTTCCGGGAGCAGGCGGCGTTCGGCGCGCAGTCGACCCGCCGCGAGGGCGTCCGGCTGATCCTGCTCTGCTCCGAGGTGGCCGCCGAGGCCGGCGACACCCTGGCGTTCCTGCGCGGCCCCGGTCGCCACGTCGACGTGCTGCAGGTCGGCGTCGTGCGCGGCGAGGACGAGCGTCGGCTGCTGGACGTCTCGCCGCTGGCCACGCACGAGGGCGCCCGCCGGTCCGTCGAGCCGACGGCGCTGCGGCTGGTGCGGGCCAGCGAGGGCTTCGCGGGTCCGACGAGCCCAGCGCCGCCGCGCAAGCCGTCGTCAGGCGAGCTCCCGGTCGGTGACGCCTCCTCCGGCGCCGCCGACGCTCACCGAGCCCACGCCGATCGTCCGCCGGACGGCGCCCGTGGACGAGACCGTGCTCCTCGAGCCGGTGCGCGACGACGAGCCGGCCCCGACGCCGCAGCCGGCGTCGGCCGAGCCGGGCGCCGTCGCTCCGCCCGTCTGGCGGTACGAGCCCGAGCGCGTCCTGACCACCCCCGCGGCGCCCCAGTCGACGTTCGAGGCGCCGGCCACGCTGACGCCGGTGGTCGGGCTGCGCGCGTCCCAGGAGCAGACGCCGCCCCGCGACCAGCCGCCGGCCGAGCAGACGCCGCGGGACACGTCGAACGACGTGGCCGGGCCCCGACCGTTCCTCGCGGCCAGCACGTACGCGGACGCGCCGACCGACGACCAGGTCGTCCCTGCCGAGCAGACCCCCCAGGCGGCCCAGGACGTCGAGCAGGTCTGGGCCGAGCGCGCGAGCCGCGCACCCGACGCAGCCGCTGCGTCCCTCCCGTCCCGTGACGCGGCCGGCGACCCTGCCCGTCGAGCACTACGGCGGTCCCGAGCGGTCCACCGGCAGCGGTGTGCCGCTGGCGCTGCCCGAGCTGGCGACGCTGGCCAAGAGCCGCCGTGCGGTCACCACGCTGGTGTGGGTCCGCGCGCGCCGCGGCCAGCGGATCGAGGCGATGTTGCGCTCGGACGGCCTGATCGAGCTGCCGACGGGCGAGGTGTATGCGGACCCGGACGCGGCGGCGTCGGTGTCGGTCGCCTCCGAGAACCCCGTCGACGGCTGGCGCGCCTGGCGCCTGGGCGAGGGTGGCCCGACGCTGGCCGAGGCGACCGGCGTCATCCGGCCGGAGCCACCCCCAGCCCCCGGGCCTCGAGAACGTCAGTTAGTCACGAGAACGGCAGTTCATACTGCCGTTCTCGTGACGAGGTGACGTTCTCGGGGCTGTAGGTCAGCCCCAGCCGTACGCCGAGACCCAGCGGTCGATCTCGGCGTAGAACCGCATCCGCACGGGCGCGGGCGACAGCGACAGGTCGTGCAGCCCGTCGTGCACCCGGATCACGGTCACGTGCGACCCCAGCTGCACGGCCCGGCGGGTCAGCAGCTCCACGTCGAGCACGACGTCGGCGGAGCGCATGTCCTCGCTCCAGCGCGGGCTGATGATCGTGCGGCTCGAGCAGAGCATCACGATCGGATCGTCGATCGACAGCCCGCGGGCGATCCGTGCGTGGCCGATGGTGACGGCCCGCAGCCAACCGGCACGGACGGGGAACGACGGTGTCGGTCGCCAGGTCGTGTCGTACGTCCACTCGCCACCCGTGGCCACGTCGATCGTGCGGGCGTAGTAGCCCGGGTCGATGTTGGGCAGCGGCGCCTTGGGCTGGAACCGTGCGAGGCGCGCGACCGCCGGGCCGGACAGGTGGCGCAGCACCGACGACCCTTGCAGCTCGAGCCACGGGCTGTTCAGCACGAGACCGCTGACGTCGTCGGGATGCCGCTGCGCCCACAGCGCTGCGATCAGGCCGCCGGTCGAGTGGCCCATGACCATGAGCCGCGCGTGCACGCCCAGCTCGGCGCGCAGGACGTCCAGGGAGGCCTCGAAGCTTCCTCGTCGTAGGCATCGAGGTCGTCGATGTAGCCGGGGGTCTGGTGCGGGCGCAGGCTGCGGCCGTACTTGCGCAGGTCGAGCGCGTAGAACGCCGCACCGCGGGCGTGCCAGAACTCGGCGAGCCCCGTCTGGAAGAAGTAGTCCGACCAACCGTGGATGTACAGGATCGCGCGCGACGGGCGCAGAGGTTCCGGCGCGGGCGGCGCGTACTTGACCAGGGTGGCCACCACGGGACCCTCGTCGTCGGGGCGCAGCTGGAGCGTGCGAGCCACGTAGTCCGGGCCGAGGACGTCGGGCTCCCACGTCACGCGCCCACCTCCAGCACGATCTTGCCGGTCTGTGCACCGTCCCAGAGCCGGCGGAGCGCCGCGTGCGCCTCGGCCAGCGGGAACGTCGAGTCCACCAGCGGCCGTACGCCGGTCCGCTCGAGGAACGCGAGCAGGTGCGACAGGTCGTCGCGGGAGCCCATGGTGGTGCCCGCCACCGTGATCTCCTGGAAGAAGATCCGGGTCAGCTCGGCGGGGCTGGCGTCGCCGCTCGTCGCGCCGGCGACCACGATGATCCCGCCCGGCTTGACCGACCGCACCGAGTGCGACCAGGTCGCCCTGCCGACGGACTCCAGGACCACGTCGACCCGCGGCACGCGTGCTCCCGGCTCCACCGCCGCGGCGGCGCCCAGCGACACGGCACGGGCGCGACGTGCCTCGTCGCGACCCGTCACGATCACCTCGAGGCCCGCGGCCGCCCCCAGGACGATCGCCGCCGTGGCGAGCCCACCGCCGGAGCCCTGCACGAGCACCCGCTGCCCGGGCGTCGCGCGGCCGGTGACGAAGAGCATCCGGTAGGCCGTGAGCCAGGCGGTCGGCAGGCAGGCGGCCTCCACGAACGACAGGGCGGACGGCTTGTCGACGAGGTTCTGGGTGGGGACCGCGACCTGCTCGGCCAGGGTGCCGGGGTAGCGCTCGGACAGCAGCGAGCGGGGCTCGTCGGGCAGGGTGATGACGCCGTGCACGACGACCTCGCGGCCGTCCGCCGTGACGCCGGCGGCGTCCGTGCCCAGGATCATCGGCAGCTGCTCGGCGCGCAGCCCGACGCCCCGCAGCGACCAGAGGTCGTGGTGGTTCAGGGCGGCCGCGCGGACATCGACGACGGTCCAGCCCGGTGCAGGCGTGGGGGCGGGCTGATCGCCCACCACCAGCCCGGTCAGCGGCTCGGTCGGGTCGAAGCGGGCTGCGTACGCGGCGATCACTGCCCCAACGTAACCTTCCCGCGCGCCACCCGACCTGTGATCCTGGGCCGGTGACCTCCTCCTCCGCGAAGATCGACCATGTCGTCGCCCAGATGGACGGCCTGCGCGCCGGGATGCCGCACGCCGACGGGATCGGGGTGTTCCTCGACGTCTACCGGCGCGTCACGGCGCTCGTCGCCCTGCGGGTCGTGGACACCACGTTCCAGGACCCGGTCTTCACGGCGGACCTCGACGTGCGGTTCGCGGACCTCTTCCTCGACGTGCCGTCCGACATCGTCGCGAAGCGCCCGGTCTCGAAGGCCTGGGCCCCGCTGGTCGAGCGCCGCGCGGTGCACGGGATCCTGCCCATCCAGTTCGCGCTCGCCGGGATGAACGCGCACATCAACAACGACCTCGCGCTCGCGGTGGTCGCGACGTGCACCGCGCGCGGCGTCGAGCCCGACGACGGCTCGATCCATCGCGACTTCGAGAAGGTCAACTCGGTGCTCGCCGAGGTCGTGCGCCCGATCCGTGACTCGTTCCTCGACAAGGCGGTCGTCGAGCACGGCGCCGCGGTCGCACCGCTGGCCGACCTGGTCAGCAACTTCTCCATCGACAAGGCACGCGACGCCGCCTGGGTCGCCGCACTGACGCTCTGGCACCTGCGCGACGTCCCGGTGCTGGAGCGCGCCGCCCGCGACACCCTGGCCCACACGGTCGGCCTGGTCAGCCGGCAGCTGCTCATCCGCGTCGAGCTGGCTAGAGGAGCGGCAGCATCCGGCCGAGGTCGGGGACGGCGTCGCTGGTGTAGCGCGGGTGCAGGGCGACGGCCAGCTCGTCGACGTCGTACGGCTGACGGCCGGTCGCGAGCCGGACCCAGCGCCGGGCGTCGCTGACCTCGAGGTCCCAGCCGCCGCGCGCGACGACGACCCGCAGCAGCGCGTCCGCGACGAGCCGCAGCGCACCGGGCTCGACGGGGTCGACACCCCGCGGCACCGACCGTGCGAGGTCGTCGGCGTGCACCACCAGCTCCAGCACCCGCGAGACCGTCATGGTGCTCAGCAGCACTGGGCCCCGGCGACCCTGGACCACCCGCTCGTCCAGCCCCAGCTCGTCGAGCCGGTCGAAGGCGGCCTGCGCGCGCGCATCGACCTCGCCGAGCGGGTCCGCCGAGATGGCCGTGGCGAGCTCGCGGGTCGCCTGTGCCGTCTCGGCCGCCCTGTCGGCGTAGGTGCCCACGTACTCGCCGAGCGTGAGCGGGACCGTGCCGTCGGGCAGCGGCGTGGCGACGGCGAGCGCCTCCATCGCGCGGCCGAGGTGTGCCACGAGCTCCGCGACCGTCCAGCCGGGAAGGACCGACGGCTCGTCGGCCACCTGGTCGTCCACCACGTCGCCCACCCAGCGTCGGAGACGTTCCCACTGGTCGTGCAGGGCGGCGGATGCGTCGGCGAGCTCACCGGAGGGGACGGGCATGGCGCCATCCTTGCGGTCAGCACCCGACGCGTCGAGGTCGTTCTGCGGATGCGGCGCCCGGTGCGTCGATCCAGCCGCGCCTGCGACGGATGGGGCAGGTGAGCGGCTCCCGTCGAAGGTCGGTACGGGTCCGACGGTTCGAGCCGGACGCCCGACCGACCGTCACGGGCGCTGGCGGGCGCCCGTCTCCAGGAACTCGTTGACCAGGGACCCGACCAGCTGCTCCTCGATGAGGAAGCCGTCGTGGCCGAAGTCGGAGTGGACCGTGCGCAGGACCGCGCCGGGGATGCCGTCGGCGATCCGCTGGGACTGGGCCGGCGGGAAGAGCCGGTCGCTGTCGACGGCGATGACCAGCGTGCGCGCCGTGATGGCCGCGAGCGCGGCGGCGACCCCGCCGCGGTCGCGACCCAGGTCGTGCGTGATCATCGTGCGCGTCAGGATCACGTAGGTGTTGGCGTCGAAGCGTCGCGCCAGCTTGTCGCCGTGGTGGTCCAGGTAGGACTGCACCGCGAACCGGCCGCCCTCCAGCGGGTCCTCGGCGCCCTGCGGGATGCGGCCGAACCGCTGGTCCAGCTCGACGGCGCTGCGATAGGTCTGGTGGGCGATCTGGCGGGCCAGGCCCAGGCCGACGTGCGGACCGTCGCCGTCGGTGGCGTCGTAGAAGTCGCCGTCGCGGTAGAGGGGGTCGGCGCGGATGGCGGAGATCTGCGTGTGGAAGCCGGCGATCTGGTCGCCGGAGGTCTGCGCGGCCGTCGCGATCGCGGCGACGGCGTCCACCCGCTCGGGTGCGCCGGCGGCCCACTCGAGGACGCGCAGGCCGCCCAGCGAGGCGCCGATGACCAAGGCCCACGAGTCGATGCCCAGCAGGTCGGCCAGCCGGATCTCGGCGGCGACCTGGTCGCGGACGGTCAGCAACGGGAAGCGGCCGCCCCAGGGACGCCCGTCCGGCGCGAGCGAGGCGGGGCCGGTGGAGCCCTGGCAGCCGCCCAGCACGTTCGGGGCGACGACGAACCAGCGCTCGGTGTCGATCGGCGCGCCCGGCCCGATCATCGACTGCCACCAGCCGGCCGTCGGGTGCCCGTCGCCGGCGGGACCGGTCACGTGCGAGTCGCCCGTCAATGCGTGCAGGACCAGGACCGCGTTGCTGCCGTCCTCGTCGAGCGTGCCCCACGTCTCGTAGGCCAGCCGCACGGCCGGCAGCCGGCCGCCCGACTCCAGGGCGAACGGACCGAGGTCGGCGAACTGGCGACGGCCCACGGCGTCCCCGTCGCGCCACGCGCTGCTCGCCCTGACCGGCGGCTGGTCCGACGGTGACGGCCGCGAGGCCAGCGTCCGCGGGCGTGCCCGTGGGGTGCTGAAGAGCGGGCGCGCGGCCGGGCCGCCCGAGTCGGTGGTGGACTCGGGCGGCGTCGGCTGCGTACCGGAACTCATGCGGTGATCAGGCTCCCTTGGCGGCGCGGAAGCCCGCGTCCAGGTCAGCAAGGATGTCATCGATGTGCTCGATGCCGACACTCAGCCGGACCAGGCCGGGCGTGACGCCCGAGAGCAGCTGCTCCTCGGGGGTCAGCTGGCTGTGCGTGGTCGAGGCCGGGTGGATGACCAGCGAGCGCACGTCGCCGATGTTCGCGACGTTCGAGTGCAGCTCCAGGGCCGACACGAACGCCTGACCCGCCTCGGTGCCGCCCTCGATCTCGAACGCGAGCACGGCACCGGCGCCGCGCGGCGAGTACTTGAGCTGCGCGGCGTGCCACGGGCTCGACTCCAGACCGGCGTAGTGCACGGTGCCGACGTCCTCGCGGGCCTCCAGCCAGGCCGCGACCTTCTCGGCGTTCTGCACGTGCCGCTCGACGCGCAGGGACAGCGTCTCGATGCCCTGGGCGATGAGGAACGCGTTGAACGGCGAGATCGCCGAGCCGAGGTCGCGCAGCAGCTGCACGCGCGCCTTGAGGATGTACGACAGGTTGATCCCGAACAGGCCGCCGACGCCGAGGTCCCGCCCGAAGACCAGGCCGTTGTACGACGGGTCGGGGGTGTTGTAGTTGGGGAACCGCTCCGGGTACTGGGCGTAGTCGAACGAGCCGCCGTCGACGATCACGCCGCCGATGGCCGAGCCGTGGCCGCCCAGGTACTTGGTGGCGGAGTGCACGACCACGTCGGCCCCCCACGTCAGCGGGTTGATCAGGTACGGGGTGGCCACGGTGTTGTCGACGATCAGCGGGACGCCGTACTCGTGCGCGACGCCGGCCACGAACTCGATGTCGAGGATGTCGGACTTCGGGTTCGGGATGGTCTCCGCGAAGAACAGCTTGGTGTTCGGGCGGATCGCGTCCTTCCACGCCTGCGCGTCGTGCGGGTCGGTGACGAACGTCGTCTCGATGCCGAGCTTGGGCAGCGTGTAGTGCAGGAGGTTGTACGTGCCGCCGTACAGCGACGGGCTGGCGACGATGTGGTCACCGGCCTCGGCGACGTTGAGGATCGCGAACGTCTCGGCCGCCTGGCCTGAGGCCACGAGGAGCGCGCCGACGCCGCCCTCGAGGGAGGCGATGCGGTCCTCGACGACCTGCTGCGTCGGGTTGCCGATGCGCGTGTAGATGGGGCCGAGGTCCTGCAGGGCGAAGCGGGCGGCGGCGACCTTGGCGTCCGGGAAGACGAAGGACGTCGTCTGGTAGATCGGCAGCGCCCGGGCGCCGGTGGCCGGGTCCGGCGTCTGGCCGGCGTGGATCTGGCGGGTCTCGAAGTTCCAGCTTCTCGTTGCTCACGGTTTCTGCTCCTGGTTCGTGTTCGGGTTCGTGTGGTTCGAGCGAATCCGCAGGAGGCCTCGGGCAGCCGACATCCGTCCCGCGAAGGGTGGGGAGTGGGGCGCACGGATCGAGCCATGGCTCGGGCGGGTCACAGGGTGGTCCATGTGGGGACGACAACCTGCCCGCGGGCACAGCCGAGCGTGCGCTGGTCAGCGACACATTCGGCGGGACATGGAGCGACTGTAAACCGACGTGTCCGCGAGATGGAACTCGCGTCTTGCTGGGTGAGATGGCTTCACCCGCCGGTGTGGACGACGCCGGATCGTCGACCAGTCGACGCCTGGTGTTCGTCCCCTGGTCCCGCACAGGCCGCTCATAGATGCCGGACATGGGTTCAACTGCATCGGACGCGCCGAGGAGTCGAACTCGGCGCCGCGACGAAAGGACGGGATGCGGACGGTGGCGCCCGTGTTCCAGCTCTACAAGTTCTCGGACGACTCCCCGGTCTGGTGGAGGCTCGTCAGCCCGAACGGTCGAGGCCTCGCGCGGTCGGCGACCTCGCACCCGTCGGTCGCATCGGCGCGCTCGAGTCTTGACCTGGTGCTGGCGTCCGTCGACAGCCTCGAGCTCGGCCTGCGGCTGACGCCGACCTACCGGTGGCACTGGTCGTTGCAGCTGGACGGGACGCCCGTCGCCGAGGGCATCGGCGACCAGGACCGCCGGGTGCGGTGCATGGACGCCGGCCGCAAGTTCCAGCTGCTGTCGCGGGTGGCGCCCGTCGAGCCGGACGTGATCGTGTTCCGTCGCGAGACCGTGTCGCCGCGAGCGGGCGGTCCGTCGCGGGCCGCCGCGCAGAACGTGACGAGGTCGTGAGGCTCCGCTCGATCACGGTCGTCGTGGCTGCGGCCGGGGTTGCGCTCGCCTGTGCCGTCAACGTCGCGGCGGCGGTGGCGCCGCCGTCGGAGCCCGAGGCGCGCGTCCCTTACGTCGACCCCTTCGCGCACGTCGCGAACGACCAGCCGGACGCCACGACGTTCGACGAGGCGGCAGCACGGCCCGCGGCTGCACCGGCCGGCCCGCCGCTCCAGGCAGCCGCGGCCCCGTCCGTCCCGGCCGCGTCCGGGACCGTCGCCCCCGTGGCACAGGCGATCGTGGTCCCTCGGACGGCGTCGCGGCCGCAGACCGTCGACGACTGGGTCGCGTCGGCCGCCGCGGCGACCGGCATCCCGGCCCGGGCCGTGCGGGCCTATGCCAACGCGACGCTCGAGATCGCCGTCGAGGACCAGGCGTGCCACCTCGGCTGGACCACGATCGCGGCGATCGGCTGGATCGAGTCCGGCCACGGGACGCACGGAGGCGCGACCCTCGACGACGACGGGCGGCCCTCGGTGGCCATCGTCGGGCCGGTGCTCGACGGTGGCCCCGGAACGGCGGCGATCCCGGCGACGCCGCAGTCGCAGGCGTGGCACGGCGATCCGTCGTGGGACCACGCCGTGGGCCCGATGCAGTTCATCGGATCGACGTGGGCGCGGTGGGGCTCGGACGGCGACGGAGACGGCACGGCGGACCCGCAGGACATCGACGATGCCGCGCTGACGACCGCCCGGTATCTGTGTGCCGGAGCGCGCGACCTGTCGACATGGGACGGCTGGCACGCCGCGGTCTTCTCGTACAACCACTCGGAGTCGTACGTGGCCAGCGTCTTCGCCCGGGCGACCGCCTACTCGACGCAGGCGCGGCCATGAGACCAGACGTCATCCCGCAGGGGTCCGCCGGCCGCCCGTCCGTCGGCCGTCGTTCATCACCGGTCGTCACGATCGCGGACGGACGTCGTGACCGCGGCGCCGGCCCGGATGGAGCAGGATGACCACGCTGCGTGACGCGACGGCGCCCGAGTCGTTCCTCCCGGCGGGACCGCAGCAGAAGCGGTCGCTCGTGTCCCGGCCGTCCCCGGCCGACTCGGTGTTCCGCCGCTTCGCCTACGCGGCGGGCGGCGCGACGGTCGGGATCCTGCTGGCGGTGGGGCTGTTCCTCTCGCTGCGCGGGGCCCAGGCGCTGGGCGTCGCCCGGTGGAGCTCCTCACCGAGGACCAGTGGGTGCCCGAGAGTGGCGTGTTCGGCATCAGGGCGGTGCTGTTCGGCACGGTCACGATCGCCCTCGTCGCGATGGTCGTCGCGTTCCCGCTGGCATTCGGCACAGCCTTGTTGCTGTCGGACATCGTCGGCGACCGGTTCCGCCACCTGTTCGTGGGGCTCGTCGACCTGATGGCCGCCGTGCCGAGCATCGTGTACGGGCTGTGGGGCTTCTACTTCCTGCAGAGCCAGATGATCCCCGTGGCCCAGTGGCTCTCCGAGACGGTCGGGCGCGTGCTGCCGATCTTCGCGGTGACGGACTCCGACGGGAACCACATCAGCGACACGAACTCCTACACGTCCACCGCGTTCCTCGCCGGGATCGTGGTCGGCTTCATGGCGGTGCCGACGATGACCTCGGTCATGCGGGAGGCGTTCTCGCGGGCGCCCGTCGGGGAGCGCGAAGGCGCCTACGCGTTGGGCGCCACGCGCTGGGGCATGATCCGGGCGGTCGTGCTGCCCTTCGGAAAAGGCGGGGTGATCGGCGGGACCATGCTGGGTCTCGGTCGCGCACTCGGGGAGACGATCGCCGTCGCGATGATCATCTCGCCCGTCTTCGGCCTCAACTGGCAGGTGCTCAAGAGCGGTACGAACTCGGTCTCCGCCCTCATCGCTCTGCAGTTCAGCGAGGCGAGCCAGTTCGGTCTGTCGGCACTGATGGCCGCCGGGCTGGCGCTGTTCGTCGTCACCCTCGTCGTCAACTTCACCGCGTCCTCGATCGTCGCCCGGTCGCGGTCCGGTGCCGAGAGCGACGGGTGAGACGTGACGATCACCGAGGAGCGACGGTCCGGTCGCCCGCAACCCATCCCGGCCGCGACTCCGCCCCCCACGACGTTGCCCGTGCCCAGCGGTCCGGTCGGACGACGTCGCCGGGTGCGTGGGGCGACGAGGGTCGAGGTGTTCGACCTCATCGGTGCCGCCGCGGCGGCTCTCGCGACGGCACTCCTGCTGTTCGGCAAGCTCACCGCGATGCACGGCGGCATCGGGCTGGTCGTCGTCGCGCTCGCCGGCTTCGTCGGGTACTACGCGCTGCTCGTCTCGCTGCACTCCACGGCGCAGGAGGTCATCGACAAGGTCGTCACCGTGCTGCTGCGCATGGCGGGCGCGACCCTGTTCTCGGTCCTGGTGTTCATCGTCGTCTACACCCTGGTCCGCGGGTTCTCCGCCCTGCACCACCTGAACTTCTTCACGCAGACGATGTGGGTCGCCGGACCGCAGTCCCCCCTGACCGACGGCGGCATCCTGCACGCGATCGTCGGGACGCTGATCCAGATCAGCATCGCGCTGGCGATCACGGTGCCGCTCGGCATCATGACGGCGGTCTTCCTCAACGAGGTGGGCGGCCGGTTCGCGAAGTTCGTGCGGACGATCAGCGACGCCATGACGGCGCTGCCGTCGGTCGTCGCGGGCCTGTTCATCCTCGCCGCCGTCGTGCAGCCCGTGTTCCACGAGCGCAACGGCTTCGCGGCGGCGCTGGCCATCTCGGTGATGATGCTGCCCATCATCATCCGCTCGGCGGACGTGGTGCTCCGGCTCGTCCCGCACAACCTGCGCGAGGCGTCCTACGCGCTCGGCACGTCCCGGTGGCGGACCGTGTGGCACGTCGTGCTCCCCACGGCGAAGTCCGGTCTGGCGACCGCTGTCATCCTCGGCACCGCACGGGGGCTCGGCGAGACGAGCCCGGTCCTCCTGACGTCCGGCGTCGCAGCCGTGATGACCGTCAACCCGCTGAACGGGCCGATGCTCTCGTTGCCGCTCGCGGTGTACAACTTCGTCACGTCCCCGCAGCCCAACCAGGTCGTGCGGGGATTCGGCGCGGCCGCGACGCTGCTGATCGTCGTCCTCATCCTGTTCGGGATCGCCCGCAGGATCGGCGGCCGCGGACCGGGGCACACCACACCGAGGCAGCAGCGCGCCGTGCACTCGGCCTCCGTCGCAGCTGCGAACCGCCTCGCCGCCTACCGACGCACCCCCGCCGCCCCCACCACGGCTCCGCCGGAACCTGCCGAGGAGCAGCTGCCATGAACAACGCCCACCGCTTCGCGCTCGTCGTGCTCGCGAGCATGCTGGCCCTGGCAGCGGCCCTCCCGGTCGCTCCTCAGGCGGCCGCGGACAGCTTCACGCCGATCACCGGGTCCGGCTCGACATGGTCGTCCGTGGCGGTCCAGTCGTGGCAGTCGAACGTCGCGTCCAACTACGGGATGCAGATCAACTTCAACGCCAACGGCTCGAGCGCAGGCCGCCAGGACTTCATCAACAAGATCGTCGACTTCGCGATCTCGGAGATCCCGTTCCAGTCGAGCCCGGAAGACGGCTCCGCCCCCGAGAAGCCGTCGACCCCGTACGCGTACATGCCGATCGTCGCCGGTGGCACCTCGTTCGTGTACAACCTCAAGATCGGCGGCAAGCAGGTCACCACCCTGCGGCTCGACGGTCAGACCATCACCAAGATCTTCACCGGCGCGATCACCAGGTGGAACGACCCGCAGATCCAGGGGTCGAACCCCGACCTGGCCATGCCGGACCGCGCGATCACACCGGTGGTCCGCTCGGACGGCTCCGGGACCAGTGCCCAGTTCACCCTCTGGATGGCGACGCAGCACCAGGCCCTGTGGGACGCGTTCTGCACCAGGGCCGGCCGCCCCATGGGATCGGACGGGCACTGCTCCTTCACGTCGCTGTACCCCGCGGTCTTCAAGAGCCTCAAGGGCTCGGACGGCGTGACCGGGTACGTGTCGCAGAACACGAGCGAGGGGGCGATCACGTACGCGGAGTTCTCGTACGCGGCCACCCTCGCGCACTTCCCGGTCGTGAAGGTGCTCAACTCGGCGGGCTACTTCGTGGAGCCCACGGCCCAGAACGTCGCCGTGGCTCTCCTGGGCGCAAAGATCCACACCGAGGACCCGAATGCCGCCAACTATCTGACCCAGGACCTCTCGGGCGTGTACACGAACGCGGACAAGCGCGCCTACCCCCTGTCGAGCTACTCCTACCTCATCGAGCCGACTGCGGTGGTGGCCGGCTCGAACTTCAACACGGACAAGGGCAAGACCCTCGCCGCGTTCGCCAACTACGTCATCTGCGAGGGCCAGCAGAGCGCCGAGTCGCTGGGCTATTCCCCCCTCCCGATGAACCTCGTCCAGGCGGGTGCGGACCAGATCAAGCGCATCCCGGGGGCCGGGGCGGTCGACATCTCCACGTGCAACAACCCGACCTTCAAGCCGGGCGACAGCCCGTCGACGATCAGCTCGCCCTCACTGCGCCGCAGCCCGCGGACTGCGACGCCAAGACGAGCGCCCATCAGTGCACGACGCCGACCGGCGGCGTCCCGGGCTCGTACTTCACGACGCACAGCGTCTCGGGCGGGTCATCGAGTGGTGGCGGCACCGGCGGCGGGGGAGGCGGCGGGTCGAGCAGCGGAGGCGGCAAGAGCGGTCCGGCCAGCAGCCCGGCGGCTCGGCGCCCGTCGCATCGGCCCCAGCCGCGGCCGCCGGTGACCAGCCGCAGGGTGTGGACGAGTTCGGCAACGTCATCGCGGCGGGCGATGACGGTTCGGGCGCGGCCGTCGTGGGTACGGCGCAGTCGTCGACGTTCACGCTGCCGTCGTCCGGCTCGGGCTGGTTGCCCTGGGTGATGGCGGGCGCGGCGGTGCTCTTCCTGGCGCTCGTCGCGCTGCCGCCGGTCCTCTCACGCCGACTTCGCGGGGGCGACCGTCCCCCGTCCGACACGACTCGAGAGCTGACCGGTCCTCTCACCTGGTTCATGGCCGTCCCTGGGCAATCCCCCAGGTGGACGGCGGATGGCTTCCGTTCGTCGGGCCTTCACCCAGTGCCGCGACGGTAGTGGTCGTCGGGATCCGACGGGGCGCGTGCCCCGCGAACAAGGGGAGTCGTGGCCGCTGTGGGTTCCGCAGGCGCTCGGTGGGTGCGGACGGCGGCAGCATCCCTCGCCGTAGGGCTGGGAACCTTCGGCGTCCTGCTCGCCGGCACGGTCGCGGCGGCGCCGAAGGCGGTCGCCGCAGACGCCGACTCCTCCTCGGTCACGGTGACCGCCGCCCAGCAGGACCCGGACGCCGCAGACGCACCGTTCCCGAACCTGTCGGTCACCGTCTCTCAGACCAAGGACCTGGTGAACCAGGGCGTCCGGCTGACGTACTCGGGCGGCAAGCGGTCGATCTACAAGAACGACAACGTCGAGGGCGCCAACTTCCTCCAGGTGATGCAGTGCTGGGGAGACCTCAAGGACGCCTCGGGGAACGCGATCCTTGACGTGCAAGGCCAGCCGCAACCGGACCGCACGACGTGCCAGTACGGGTCGCTCGACATCGGCCAGGGTCAGACGCGCAGCCGGGTGTTTCCGTGGGACGGGAACGCGGTTCCCACGGACGTCGCCGCCGCGGACCTGCCGTACGTGCATGCCGGCACCGGTCCCTTCGACCCGCCAGAGGTGTCGGTCCCGTTCCGGAGCGCCACCGGCAAGACAGTCGCCCGGATCGTCGACGGGAAGATCGACCCTTCCGTCGAGCTGGTCAGCAACGAGTTCTTCGGCCCGTACACCACGAACGAGGTGCCGTGGGCAGGCTTTGGTGCGGACGGCACGGGCACCGTGACCTTCGAGATGCAGACCGCGATGCAGGCTCCCGGCCTCGGGTGCGGGAACCCGCAGACCGCCTCCGACGGAACGGTCACGGGTCAGCCGTGCTGGCTGGTCGTCGTGCCCCGTGGCGACCACGACGCCAACTCGATCATCACGTCCCAGTCGGGTCTGCTGTGGCCGTACTGGCAGCACAAGGTCGCCGTGCGGCTCGGCTTCCAGCCGGTCGGCGCACGGTGCGCGCTCGGCGCCGCGGAGCGTCAGGTGTCCGGCAGCGAGCTGGTGGCGGCCGCGATCCACTCGTGGCAGCCGGTGGTGTGCAACCAGGCCGGCGGGTCGATCTACAACGTCGTGATCACGGGTGAGAGCGACGCCGCCGCGCGGGCCAACGGCACCGGAGTCGCACCGCTCGCTCTGATCAGCCGGCCGTTCGACGCCGCCGCGTACGGCACTGAGGACCATCTGACGTACGCGCCGATCGCCGTCACCGGCCTCACCGTGGCCTTTGCTGTCGACCATTTCGCCTCCGCCGACCCGACTGATCCGGCTCCGGACGACGTCAAGGCGCTCGAGCAGCTGCCCTTCACCCAGATGAACCTGACGCCACGGCTGCTGGCGAAGCTGCTGACCAACTCGTACCGGGGTTCCATCCCGAACACGGCCGTCGTGAACGACGTGCTCGCGCACAACCCGTGGAACATCACGCAGGACGAGGACTTCCTCGCGATCAACCCGGCCTGGCGGCACCAGGCGTTGCAGAACGTCGCGGCGATGGCGGACGTCTTCGTCCCGCTGGGCAGCTCGGACAGCGCCTGGGCCGTGTGGGCGTACATCATGGCCGACGCGGACGCGCGGCACTTCCTCGCCGGCGACGCCGACCCGTGGGGTACGAAGGTCAACCCCTGGGCGACGACCGACGCCGACACCAACGCGACCGTCAACCCGCCCGGCGTCGCGAACGAGTACCCGATCAACCGCTTCCCCAAGCCGGACCCGTCGACCGGGTACCTCAACGCCGCCTACCCCGCGAGCCTCGTCGACGCGATCGCCTGGCGGCCCTATTCGACGAAGCTCGACCAGAGCGCGTACTGGGTGCTGCGCGGCGACAACCGGGTCACCGGGTGGAGCACGGGGCAGGCGAGTGGCGGCGTTCCTGGGTTCACGACGGAGGCTCGCAGGAGTCCCGGAGTCCAGCAGGTGATGGGGCTGACCGACACGGCCTCGGCGGCGACCTATCAGGTCTACACCGCCGCCCTGCGCAACCCGGCCGGGTCCTTCGTCACCCCGACCACGGCATCGATGACCGCGGCCGCGGGGGCGATGTCGGCGAACTCGACGCAGCCCCAGGTCGTGGCGTTCGACACGACGAGCGACAAGGCCAAGGCGTCGACCGACGCGTACCCGCTGACGCTGCCCGTGTACGCCGCGACCAACCCCGCCGGCGGCGACGCCGGGTCGAGGGCGGCGGCTGTCGCCCTCATCCGGTACGCCGCCGGGAGCGGCCAGACGCCGGGAACGAGCCTCGGCGAGTTGCCACCCGGCTACGCACCGGTCCCGGACGCCTGGCGGGCGCAGGCGCGTGCGGCCGCCGACGCGATCGCGGCGAACCAGGCCCCGGCGCCGACGACCGGAACCGACCCGGTCCCGCCGTTCCAGCCGGGCGACACCTCGGTGCCGTCCTCGGGGCTGCCCGGCTCGAGCGTTCCCCCGAACGCAGCACCCACGGCGGGTGCCGGCGCAGGAGCACCGACCCCGACTCCGAGCGCGAGCGGCCCGCCTGCTCCGGCGGTCGGCGCGGCGATCGCGTCGGACTCCTCGGCCGGCGCCCTCGGTGCGGCCCTCCCGGTCAGCGCAGCTGGCGGCCTGCTCGCGGCGCTCGCCGTCCCCTTCGTGGCGCGCCCCAGGCGACTGCCATGACTCAGATCTCCCCTCCCCAGGAAGTACCAGGCAACACACCACGGAAGGAACGTTCATGAATATCCGAAAGCGGATCGATCGGCGTCATGGCCGGCCTGCTGGCCGGAGGCGTCGTCGTCGTCGCCACCCCGGCCTCGGCCGACCCGGTGACCGGCGGATACGCTGCCGTCGGCTCCGACACGCTGCAGGACTCGATGAACGCGCTCGTCAACGGCTCGAGCATCACCGGGGCCGGTGTCCGCGTGTCTGCCAACGGTGTCTTCATCGGCAGCTTCGACGCGTTCGGCTCGCCGCTCATCCGGACCAAGAACGCCGGTGGGTACTTCACCCGTCCCGGGGGTTCGGGCGCAGGCGTCAACGCGCTGCGTGCGTCGGCCGGTCACTACACCCTGAATGGTCAGACCCTCAACGACCAGGTGGACATCGCGCGGTCGTCGGGCGGCCCGGGCGCCAACGCCAACGCCAACGGCGTGCTCGTCTACGTGCCGTACGCCCGTGACGCGGTGTCGTACGCCTACCGCGTGCCCGCCTCCGACACCGCCTGCGCGGCGTCGCTGGCCGTCCTGACCAAGGCGGAGCTCACCGCGCTCTACTCCGCTTCCGCCCCCAACACGACCCTGTGCCCGGGCACCCCGATCACCCCGCGCCTGCCGCAGATCAACTCCGGTACGCGCTCGTTCTTCACCGGCGCCATCGGCGTGAGCAACACCAGCCCGGGTACGGCCGTCCCCGCCGGCGACAACGTCGCATCCGGTCCCCAGGAGAACACCGGCGGCCAGATCGCCGACTACCAGATCATCCCGTTCTCGGGTGCGAGCTGGATCGCGCAGTCGAACAACGCGGCGCCCAACACGATCGCCGGCGACACGAACCTCAAGCTCGGTGCGGTCGATGGCGTCGCCACGTACACGGGCACCGGCACCTCCCTGGTTCCGAACCAGCCCGCCTACGACAGCACGACGTTCGGCCGCGACACCTACCTGGTGGTCGAGTACGCCCGCGTCAACCCGGCCTCCCCGACGTACGACGCCAACCTGGCCAAGCTCGTCGACTCCACCCAGGGCCTGAGCAGCCTCGTCAGCTTCAACGCCCCGCCGAACCAGCCGGGCGCCGTCAAGGCGAAGTTCGGCTTCCGGCCGCCGAGCACCACGGCGACCCAGCGTGCCTTCGCAACGCTCTGACCTCCGTCTGACTCCCGCAAGCCATACGAAAGGAAAGTGACATGAGCAGTGCACGAAACGTTCGCCGCAGGATCGCGGCGGGCACCACGGCTCTCGCCCTGGTCAGCCTCGGTCTCGTCGGCCTCGCCTCGGGCGCGAACGCTGTCGACAGCGTCCCGCCCACCCCGAAGTTCGGTGGGACGTTCTATCTCGCGGACGGGAACACGTTCGCCGACCTGACCCAGGGGAAGCTCGGCAATCCAGTGGGGCCAGGGGACGTCCGCGTTCCCGGCTGCGGGTGACTCGACGAACCCGGTCGGCTCCGTGCCCGCGGGCGCGCAGCTGGTCTACCAGTTCATCTCCCCCCAGGGCCAGGAGGCGAACATCAGCGCCTGGAACGCCTACACCTCGACCCCGCTCATCACCGGCGGTCAGTACCTCGAGAACACGTTCCCGCTCGGCATCGCCCAGCCGGGCGCCGGGAGCCCGTCCGGCCAGGCCGCGGTGGCCGCGGCCGGTGGCGACTACTCGCTCGGTTGGGCCTACACGGACTCCGGGAAGCTCAACGTCGTCAACGGCGGTCTGTTCTACGTGCACATCCACGTGACGGCGGGCACCACCAGCACCGCGACGTACACCTACCAGACGGTCCAGCAGACGGTGGTGACCACGCCGACCACGACGACGATCACCGCGGCTCCGACCACGGTCGCGTCGGGCACGCCCTTCAACCTGACGGCCACGGTCGCCCCGGCCGGCGCCACCGGCACCGTCCAGTTCAAGAACGGAGCGACGCCGCTCGGCTCGCCGGTGACGGTCACCAGCGGCACGGCCACGCTCACGGGCGCCACGCTCGCGAACGCGACCGCCTCGCCGATCAACGCGTCGATCACCGCCGTCTACTCGGGTGACACGTCGTTCGCCACGTCGACGTCGGCGGCCTCGACCATCTCGGTCACGCCCGGCCCGATCGTCACCACCACGACGGTCACGGCGACGTCCGCCTCCGGCAACGAGAACCGTCCGGTCGCGCTGACGGCGAACGTGTCGCCGGTGGCCGCCGCCGGCGCGGGCTCGGTCGTGTTCACCGGTTCCCTCGACGGGGCCCCGGCCACGACGATCGCCGGCCCGATCCCGGTCAACGCGTCGGGGGTCGCCTCGGCCAACATCAGCACGCTCGGTGCCGGCGCCTGGGTCATCAACGCCGCGTTCACGGGCGTCGCTCCGTACGTGAACCTCGGCGTCGACCACCGCGGCGAACCTCAGCCTCACCGCTGTCACCGTTCCGACGGACCAGCGCGAGGACCCGCAGGACGTCACCGTCACGATCCCGGCGGGCACGCTGACGATCACGACGCCCTGGACCTCCGCCGACCCGCTCGACCTCGGCACGGCGATCCTGGACGATGCGACGTCGACGTACTACACGGACCCGGCGGTCTTCGGCTCGGCGACGGACCAGGCCCAGGCCATCCAGGTCATCGACCGCCGCTCGGGCGCCCCGGGCTTCACCGCCCAGGTCACGTCGACGCCCTTCACGTCGGGCGCGAACGCGTTCGACGCGTCGCACCTCGGCCTGGTCAACCTGGCCAAGCACCAGGTGACCTCGAACACCCTGCAGGCGGGGGACGTCACGCTGACCGACATCCCCGCCAACACCCCCGGTCTGTCGGGGTCGTCGCAGACGTTCGCCACCTACGGCGCCGGTCACGCGACCGGCACCGCGTGGATCTCGGGTGACGTCGAGCTGAAGGGCATCCCGAGCTCGGTGCAGCCCGGCCTCTACCGGGCCACGCTCACCTTCACGGTGATGTGATCGGCCGATCCGCATCCGCACGACGTCCCACCGCCCGCCGGTAGGACGAGCACCACCCGGAGGGGTGGGGGCCACCGGCCCCTGCCCCTCCGGCAGTTCCCCCGAAGTTCACCGGCCGTGCGGTGACGACGAGCCCACCTGCGGACGAACATGACCGGGTGTTCGTCCACCGCACCCGGACGGCCGCTCGTGCGGCGTGCGTCCCGGCCCTCGTGCTCGCGCTCGCCGCGGGCATCCTTCTGCCGACCGCCGCCGCGGCGGCGTCGGTGCCACGTGCCGCGGCACCCGGCGCTGCGGTCGGCTCTCTCCCGGCCGCGGACCCAGGCGGGGGTTCGGACGGCACACGTCTCACGTTCGGCATCACGACGGCATCCGGAGGTGCTCCCGACGCGCGCGGATTCATCGCCGTCGACGCGCCGCCCGGATCGACGCTGTTCGACGGCGTCGGCGTGGTCAACATCTCCGACGCCCCTCTCGACGTCGACCTGTATACCGCTGACGTGACGAACGCCGCCGACGGTGGCCTCGACGTCGGGCGGCGCGACGACCCGAAGAGCCTCGCGGGCGCGTGGGTGACGCTGCACGACTCGAGCGTCCACGTGCCGGCGCAGGGTTCGAAAGGCCCCGGCATGGTCTTGGTGCCGGTCACGATCAACGTCCCGAAGGACGCGGAGCCCGGCGACCACCTCGCGGCGGTGCTCTCGTCGGTGACGACGACCGGTGCTGCGGGAGCCAACACCCCGGCGGTCGACCTGGAGCAGCGGGTGGGCGTGCGCGTCTACGTGCGCGTACAGGGCGACATCCGGGCGGGCCTGACCATCACGCAGGTCCACTCCCGCTTCCGTGCCGGCAGCACGTTCGGCGCAGGCACGCTCCAGGTGACGTACACGCTGACCAACAGCGGCAACGTGCGCTTGGGCGCGAACCCCGGTGTGCGGGCGAGCGGGATCTTCGGGTTGCAGCCCCGGTCCGCCAAGGGCGAGGCCATCGACGAGCTGTTGCCTCACTCGAGCGTGACGCAGACCGTCACGCTGGACCACGTCGTGCCGCTCCTGCTCGAGAACGTCGTCGTGTCCGCGGACGCGGTGGCGGCCCGAGGGGCCGACGACCCGGCGATCGGGACGGTCCGTGCGTCCACCTGGTCGTGGGCGTGGTCGTGGCTCGTCGTCGCACTGCTCGTGCTCGTCGCCGCGGTGGTGACGACCGTGGTCGTCCGGCGGCGTCGTAACCGGCCGGGTGTCTGGGGTCCGCCGGAGAGCCCGTGGGACGACTCGCGGCCCGGCTCACCCCCGGGCGGAGGCGGCGCTCCGACCGTCGCGGAGCCGGAGCGGGTCTCGTGACCGGATCGACGACGCGACGCTGGGCCAGGATCGTGGCGACGGCGTTCCTGATGGTCCTAGCCGGGCTCCCGGGCGTGGGGACCGCCTCCGCGAACGCCTCCGCCGACCCGTCCTTCGGCGGCACCCTCTATCTCGCGGACGCCAACACCCTCGCGGACATCCCGGTGGGTGCGAGCCTGGGGTGGAACCAGCCGGTCTCGGCCTTGCCCACGCCCGGTGACCAGACGGACCGTCTCACGGCCCCGTCGGGCGCGGAGTCGGTCGTGACGTTCGTCAGCCCCGTGGGGCACGAGTCCGACCCCACGTCCTGGAACGCGACCGCCCCGTGGGAGCCACCCCGCCCGGCCAGTGGCTGGTCGACGTCACGCCGTACCACCTCGTCACGGTGGGCACCGGTACCCCGCCGGGCACCGGTGCGACGGCCGCCGTGAGCGGTGACTACTCACTCGGCGTCGCCTACCTGGCGGCCGGCGGGCACGTGGCCGACGGTGGGCTCTACTTCATCCACATCCATCTCAGGGGCGATGCCGACCCGGAGAAGGCGACGTACACATGGGCGCCGGTGGATGGCAGCGCCGCCCCGGCCGGGGGTGGCGCTCGAGTGCTGCCGGCCGTCGTGCTCTGGTCGGTGGCCGGAGTCGTCGTCATCCTGGCGGCGGTCGGCGTCGTGGTCGTCCTGCGACGTCGACGCGCCGGCTCCGACCGACCTGCCTCCGGTGCGGTCGGTCTGGGTCATGAAGGATCCGAGGGCTCCGGCGACGACGAACGGACGAAGAGCGCTACGACGGGGCCCCGGGGTCGGCAATGAGGCGCGGAGTACGCGGTCCTCGGACGGGCAGCGCGATCCTGCTCGGCTGGTTGGTGCTCACCGCGCTCGCGGCCCCGGCCGGTGCAGCCGTGGCACCGGACCCGACGAGCAGCGCCTCTCTCGCGCCGACGCCGGCCGCCTCGGCCGCCGTGCCGCTGCCGTCGGCGTCGGCGACGGCGACGGCCCCTGCGCTGCGACAGGTGGACGCCGGCGGCGTGCTCTACGTCAGCGGCCTGCGGACGGTCTACCACCCGTCGCCCGACCCGTTGGGCGGCACCCTGCACGTCGAGCTCGTCGTCCGCAACGCCTACTCGAAGGTCGTCGACGCGTCGGCATCGTTCGGCGCGCGCAACCTGCTGGGCATGGACCTGGGCGGTGACTCGTCGGTCGCGGTCAGGGGGATCGAGCCCGGCGAGGTTCGCGTGATCGCCGTCGACGTCCGGGGTGTCGGACAGTGGGGCGTCTTCCACGTCGACGCCACGCTCACGCCGCCGACCGAGGTCGGCGGCGTGCAGCTCTCGCCCCTCGAGCGGGACCGCTGGGTGCTGGCGCCGCCACTGCACCTCGTGGCGCTCGTGGCGATCGTCGGGGTGGTCGCCTGGTTCCTCGGGCACTATCGCCTCGTTCGCGGAGCCGCGTCGGCGCGGCCGGCGCCGGACCGAGGCGTGCAGACCCCGGTGGTGGCGCGTTGACCGTCGCCCCGACCCGCGCGTTCGACGACACCCTCGAGCTCGATGCCATCTGGGCGCCGCCTCCGTCCGATCCGCCGCGGCGTCCGCGCCGGCCCCGTTGGCGGTGGGTACCCCGTCGACGCGTCGGTCCCGTCAGCCCTGGCCAGAGGCTCGGCGCGCAGATCGCGCGGTTGCTGGCGCTCGTCCTGCTGTCGCTGGCCGCTTATGTGGTCGTCGTCGGCAACCTCGAGCACCTGATCGCGCAGGACCGCCTGCACCAGCAGTTCACGCAGCAGCTGGCTGAGGGGACCGCGCCGGTGAGCGAGGGCAGGTTCGACGACGTGCTGCTGAGCGACGGCGCCCCGGTGGCGCAGCTGACCATCCCGCAGATCGGGGTCGACGAGACGGTCGTCGAGGGCACCGACTCGTCGAACCTGGCGCTCGGACCCGGCCATCGGCGCGACACGTCGCTCCCGGGCCAGGCCGGTGTCAGCGTCATCATGGGCCGGCACAGCACGTTCGGTGGGCCGTTCCGTCATATCGAGGAGCTCGGCCCCGGGGACCGCTTCACCGCCGTCACGGGCCAGGGCGAGCAGACGTTCGAGGTGATCGGCGTCTTCTACGGCGGCGACGCCGGTCCGGCGTCGGCCAAGGCGGGCGAGAGCCGGCTATTGCTGGAGACAGCGCGCGGACCGGCCTTCTTCCCGACGAGCATCGTGCGGGTCTATGCGCAGCTCATCTCGGAGCCGCAGCCGCGGGGCGCTCGCGACACGACGTTCCGGACGCTGCCGGCGACGGACAAGGAGATGGCGGGCGACACCTCCCGGGCGTGGGCACTCGTGTTCGCCCTCCAGCTCGCGATCGTCGTGGCGGCCGGGGCCGTGTGGACGCATCGCCGCATCGGCGCGCGTCAGGCGTGGGCCGTCTTCGTGCCCCTCGGCCTGCTGGCCTTCTTCCTCGTCGCGGACCAGTCCGTCCGCATGCTGCCCAACCTCATGTGACCCAGGAGCCCGGACCGATGAGACCGATCGCACCATCCGACGACGTGACGCAGGTGATCTCCCCGGTCCCCCTGACGGACCGGGGCCCGGCCGCGCCCACGCCACTGTCACCGGCGTCCGGCGCGGTCTCCGTGATCGCCCCGTCGACGGAGGTGCCTCGATCGTCGGCGCCGTTGTCCTCGCTCGACGCGCGGAACATCTCGGCCTGGTTCGGCGACCACCAGGTCCTGGACCGGGTCTCGCTGACCATGCCGGGCGGTGTCATCACGTCCCTCATCGGGCCGTCCGGCTGCGGGAAGTCGACCTTCCTGCGCATCCTGAACCGGATGCACGAGCTGGTCCCCAGTGCGAGCCTGGCCGGCGAGGTGCTGCTCGACGGCCAGGACATGTACGACGTCGGCCGTCGGCTGACCGATGCCCGCCGGCAGGTCGGCATGGTGTTCCAGAAGCCCAACCCGTTCCCCGCCATGTCGATCTACGACAATGTCGTGGCCGGCCTGCGGCTGACGGGCCGACGGGTGTCGCAGCAGCAGAAGGACTGGCTCGTCGAGAGCTCGCTGACCAAGGCGGGGCTCTGGAACGAGGTGCGCGACCGTCTCTCGGCTCCCGGTGGCGGGCTCTCCGGCGGTCAGCAGCAGCGGCTGTGCATCGCGCGCTCGCTGGCGGTGCAGCCGCGCGTGCTGCTCATGGACGAGCCGTGCTCGGCGCTCGACCCGACGTCGACCCGCGTGATCGAGGAGACGATGCTCGAAGCTCGCGCGCGAGGTGACGATCGTCATCGTCACGCACAACATGCAGCAGGCGCTGCGGGTGTCGCAGCAGTGCGCGTTCTTCCTCGCCGAGGCCCGAACGCCGGGCGTCATCGTGGAGCACGGTGACACCGAGGCGATGTTCGGGGCGCCCCAGGACCCACGCACGGCGGCCTATGTGAAGGGTCAGTTCGGCTGACGGGTCGTCGGTCTTCGTCTCGGCCGGAATCCTCCTGATCGCCACCCGACATGCCGATATCCATGGCATACGGGTGATGCGCCGCCGCCGATGTCCCGTTCGTCCCAAAGCACAACCGTGTGACTCGTGGGACTGGTGTGACAGGTGTTCACTTCTGAGGTTTCGCCCGGTAGCGTCCCCGAGGGTGGCCACCTGGTCACGCTCGAGGAACTGAGGGTGGCCGACGGCCGTCCGGCTGGAGGAACGTGAGCCCGCGCGCCGCATCTCGGTACCGACTTCCGTCGGTCGTCGCGACGGTCGCGCTCGTCGGGACCCTGCTCGTCGGCGCCGCCTCGGACGTCGTCGCGGCCCCCCCGCAGCCCACGCCTCCGTCGGCACAGGACGTCCAGGACGCCAAGGGTGCGGTCGCCGCGGCGTCCCAGTCGGTCGCCGGCATGGAGGTCCGCCTCGCCCAGCTGAGCGCGATCACGGACGCGGCGAACCTCAAGGTCCAGCAGGCCGGCGAGGCCTACACGCAGGCCGTCGCCGACGCCGACGCGGCCGCGCAAGCCTCCGCCGACGCCAAGACGGCGTCGAGCACCGCCGCGGCCACCGCCGAGACCGCCCGCCGTCAGCTGGTCGCGATCGCCCGGGAGATCGCGCGGTCCGGCGGTTCGACCGACCTGCTCCAGTCCCTGCTGTCCGCCGACGGCTTCCAGGACGTCGCGGCACGCAGCTCCGCACTCGACCGGATCAGCGGCAAGACCGACGAAGCCGTCCAGAAGTACCGGGCCGCCCTGCTCATCTCGACGATGCTCGCGCACCGCGCCGACACCGCCGCCGCGAAGGCTGCGTCCGCCAAGGCCGACGCGGCCGGCGCCCTGACCACGGCGCAGCAGGCGCAGTCCGATGCCGTCAAGGCCCAGGCGTCCGCCGCCGCCGAGCGCGACACCCTGTTCGCCCAGCTGGCCGCCGCCCGGCAGACCAGCGCCGATGTCGAGCGCGCCCGCCAGGACTTCCTCGACCAGCAGCGACGTGACCGCGAGGACGCGGCCGCCCGGGCGGCCGCCCTGAAGCCACCTCCGGCCCCGCCCGTCGTCGCGCCGCCTGCGAAGACCGTGGCCGTCACGACGCCGCCGGCCACCACGACCACGCCGCCCAAGACGACCACGCCGCCGGCGACCACCACGCCGCCGGCGACCACCACGCCTCCGGCGACCACCACGCCACCGGCCACGACGGCGCCGCCCGCGACCACCGCCCCGCCCGCCAGCAAGTACGGCCTCGGTACGGGGACCTCTCGCGGCTCCGCCGGTGCCGGCGCGGCAGCCCTGGCCTGGGCGGAGACGAAGATCGGCTTCCCGTACGTGTGGGCGGCGGCCGGGCCGGACGCCTACGACTGCTCCGGGCTCACCATGAGCGCCTGGCGCGCGGCCGGCGGCGTCAGCCTCAACCGCACCTCGCGCGACCAGTACAAGCAGGTGCTCAAGATCAGCTACGACGACCTGCGCCCCGGCGACCTGGTCTTCTGGTCCACCGACCCCAACGACCCGGACGCGATCTACCACGTCGCCATGTGGGCGGGGAACGGCCAGATCATGGAGGCCCCGCAGCCGCTGAGCCCGCTGCGCGTCACCAAGATGCGCTGGTCAGGCACCATGCCCTACGCGGGCCGCCCGTAACTTCCGCGCTCGGTCGTCGTCCGGCCGCGCGAGGCCCACACGTGCGAACGTCCGCACCTCTGGGGCGGAGGGGCCCCGGGTGCGGACGTCGCGGCGCTGTCAGTGGTTGTAGTAGTTGGTGTCGATCGCGCGCTGGCGGCTGAGCTCGATCTCCGCCTCGGCCTCGGCCTTGCCGGTCCAGTGGGCGCCCTCGACGGACTTGCCGGGCTCCAGGTCCTTGTACACCTCGAAGAAGTGCTGGATCTCGAGGCGGTGGAAGTCGGAGACGTCGTCGATGTCCTGGCGCCACGCGGCGCGCTGGTCACCGGTCGGGACGCACAGGACCTTGTCGTCGCCGCCCGCCTCGTCGCGCATGCGGAACATGCCCAGGGCGCGGCAGCGGATGAGGCAGCCCGGGAACGTCGGCTCTTCCAGCAGCACCAGGGCGTCCAACGGGTCGCCGTCCTCGCCGAGGGTGCCCTCGATGAAGCCGTAGTCGTCGGGATAGCGGGTCGAGGTGAACAGCATCCTGTCGAGCCGGATACGCCCCGTCGCGTGGTCCACCTCGTACTTGTTGCGCTGACCCTTCGGGATCTCGATCGTGACGTCGAACTCCACAGCACTCTCCTTCGCCCCGCGTCCGCGCCCGGGGGTTCCGGGACCGGCGGTCGCAGCGACACTCGTCGTGCGGCGCGCCGGGTGTCAGGGGCGCCTTCGTCTCGGACAGTAGTCTGACGCACCGAACGGCTGGTAACGAGTGGGGCGAGGTGACGATGACCACAGCGGGGCGCGTGGTGGGTACGAGCCTGCTCGTCGTGGTCCTCGCGGTGGGCGCGTACGCCACCGCGGACGCCTACGACGTGGTCCCCGGCCTGGTCACGCTGGCCCCGGAGCCCGCGCAGCCCGCACCGTTCCCGACCGCTCCCGGGGCCGTCGAGCCGGCGGCCCTGACGCCCGCGCTCGCCGATCTCGACCCTCAGGTGCCCGTGCCGGGCAACGCCCAGGTGCAGGCGCTCGTCGACAAGCTCGTCGCCGACCCCCGCATGGGTGCGAGCGTCGGCATCCTCGTGCAGGACCAGCTCACGGGGGACACGCTCGCGAGTCATCTTCCCGACGAGGGCCGCACTCCGGCGTCGACGGCCAAGCTGGTGACCGCGATCGCCAGCCTGAGCACGCTCAGCCCCGACCTGACCCTGCCGACCACGGTGGTCAAGGGCGACGGGAACCGGATCGTGCTGGTGGGAGGCGGCGACATGATGCTCGCGGCCGGCGCGGGCGACCCCTCCGCGACCGAGGGGCACGCGGGCCTGGCGGACCTCGCCGCGCAGGTCGCGAAGGCCCTGCAGCTCGCGGGCGCGACGACGGTCGAGCTGGGCGTCGACGACAGCCTGTTCACCGGCCCCACCCTGAGCCCGAACTGGGCTACCTCGGACATCGCCGCGGGATTCGTCGCCCCCGTCACCGCGCTCGCCGTCGACACCGCCAAGATCAAGGCGGGCGAGTACCCGCCGCGCTACGCGGACCCGTCGATCGCCGCGGCCAAGACGTTCGCGGCGCGCCTGGCCGAGCACGGCATCACCGTGACCGGGGCGCCGTTCCGCGCCGACAAGCCGTCGAACGGGCGCGAGATCGGCAAGGTCGAGTCGGCGACGCTGGACAAGATCGTGCACCACTTCCTCGACACCTCCGACAACACGATCACGGAGGTCGTCTCCCGGCTGGTCGCCCTCAAGGAGGGGCTGCCGGCCAGCTTCGACGGCGCGTCGGCGGCGGTGCTGCACGCGGTCGACGTCGCGGGCGTCCCCACCACGGGTGCGCACCTGGTCGACGCGTCCGGTCTCGGCGCGGGCTCGTACCTGCCGCCCAGCCTGCTCACCGGGCTGGTCCGGCTGTCCACCGACCCCGCGCACCCCACCCTGCGCGACGTCGCGACCGGCATGCCGATCGCGGGCCTGACCGGCACCCTGTCCGACCGCTTCACGCAGTCGGACGCGCGCGGCATGGTGCGCGCCAAGACCGGCAGCCTCCCGCACGTCACCGCGCTGTCGGGCACGGTTCTCGACGCCGAGCAGCGGCAGCTCGTCTTCGCGGTCCTGGCGGACGCGACCCCCGACGGCGGTCAGTGGAACCCGCGCGCCGCGATCGACCAGTTCGTGAGCACGCTGGCGGCCTGCGGCTGCCGCTGAGCCGCGACCGACCTGTCGGGCTGCGCGTGCCGCGCACGTCGTCTCAACCCTCGTTGCGCCGACGGCCGAACTCGGGGGCCGACCGCGGGACCGGCGGTTACCGTGACGGTGTGGAGCCCTCTGCGAACGACCAGAACGATCTCGTCGACTGGCGGCGCGCCGCGGCGATCGCCGGGCGGCTGGCGATGCCGGGCCCGACGGCCGAGCGCGGCCAGCTGGAGAGCCTCGTCGACGAGCTGCGGGACGCCGCCGGCCGGGCGGCGGTGCACGTGGCGGAGATCGCCCAGCTCGAGGCGGCCGACGGCACCGACCCGAAGGACGTCTCGAACGTGCTGGTGGTGGACCGGGCGCGCTGGGCCCAGGCGAACGCGCAGATGTTCGGGGTGATGACCGGGGACGTCGAGGTCCCCAGCGGTCGAGGCGCGCGCGCGGCGGGTGCGGCCCAGGTGGGCGGCGTGCTCGCGCTGCTGTCCACCAAGGTGCTCGGCCAGTTCGACCCGTTCACGCCCCAGGGCCGGCACGTCGGCCGCCTGCTGCTCGTCGCGCCCAACGTCCTGCACCACGAGCGCAAGCTCAAGGTCGACGCGTCGGACTTCCGGCTGTGGGTGGCGTTGCACGAGCAGACGCACGCGATGCAGTTCGCGGCCGCGCCGTGGCTCGCGGAGCACGTGCGCTCGCGGGCCGCGGAGCTGCTCAACGACCTGACCGGTGAGGGTGCCCGGCCGGACCTGGTGGGATCGGTCACGCGGGCGCTCGGCGACGACGGCGGCGGGATCCTCGACGCCCTCTCGCCGCGGCAGCGGACCGTGTTCGAGGAGGTCGGCGCGGTCATGTCGCTGCTGGAGGGCCATGCCGACGTGACCATGGACGAGGTGGGCCCGTCGGTCGTGCCGACCGTCCGGCGGATCCGCACCGCGTTCGACGCCCGCCGCGACCAGGCGTCGAAGGGCAAGGGACTCGACCAGGTGCTGCGCCGGGTGCTCGGCCTGGACGCCAAGCTGGCCCAGTACCGCGACGGGGCGAAGTTCGTCCGGGAGGTGCGGCGGTCGGTCGGGACGACGGGGTTCAACGCGGTGTTCGCCTCCGCCCAGAACCTGCCTCTCCCGCCGGAGATCGCCGACCCGCGCGCCTGGGTCCGCCGGGTCCACGGGTGACCGGTCCCGCGCCCGCCGTCGCGGCGGTGCGGGCGGCGGTCGCGGCGGCGCTGGGAGACGTCGGCCCCGGGGGAGCTCGTGCTCGTCGCGTGCTCGGGCGGCGCCGACTCGCTCGCGCTCGCGGCGGGTGCGGCGTTCGTCGGGAGGAAGACGGGCTGGCGGGTCGGCGCGATGGTGGTGGACCACGGGCTGCAGCCTGGTTCCGACGAGGTCGCGGCGACGGCCGCGACCGCGTGCGTGGCCCTCGGCCTGGACCCGGTCGAGGTCGTGCGCGTGGACCCGACGGGCCCCGGCGGGCCGGAGGCGTCGGCCCGTGCGGCCCGGTACGCGGCCCTGGACGTCCCGGAGGCGGCCGCGGTCCTGCTCGGGCACACCCTGGACGACCAGGCCGAGACGGTCCTGCTGGGTCTCGCGCGCGGCTCGGGCGCCCGGGCGCTCGCGGGCATGCCGGCGACGCGCGGGCGGTTCCGCCGACCCCTGCTCGGCCTGCGGCGCGCCGACACCGAGGCGGCCTGCGCGGCTCAGGGGCTGACTGCCTGGCAGGACCCGACCAACGACGGCTCGCGTCCGGACGCGCCGCTGCGCAGCCGCGTGCGGACGGAGGTGCTGCCCACGCTCGACCGCGTGCTCGGTCCGGGGGTCGCCCAGGCCCTGGCCCGGACCGCGGCCCAGCTGCGCGAGGACGCCGACGCGCTCGACGGACTGGCGGGCGAGCTGGCTGAGCTCCCCGGACGCACGCCGCCGGTCTGGACGTCGACGTCCTGGCGAACGCTCCGGACGCGATCCGTCGCCGCGCCCTGCGCACGGCGATGATCGAGGCGGGCAGCCCGGCGGGTGCGCTCAGCCGGGCGCACGTGCTCGCGGTCGACGCGCTCGTCACCGACTGGCACGGGCAGGGCCCGGTCGCCCTCCCGGGCGGGGTCGCCGCGCGCCGGGCGTATGGCAGGCTTGCACTCGGCCCGGCGGACAGCGGCGTACAGCCGTCCTGATATTCGAGGAGCAACTGCGGTGGACCCGGCGGACATGGGTGACGACCTCGAGCGGGTGCTCCTCACCGAGGAGCAGCTGCACGGTCGTCTCGACGAGATCGCGGCGCAGGTCGACGCCGACTACGCGGGCAAGCCGCTCTTGCTGGTGGGCGTGCTCAAGGGTGCCGTGATGGTCATGGCGGACCTCGCGCGGCGGCTGCACACCCCGGTCCAGATGGACTGGATGGCGGTGTCGTCCTACGGCTCGGGCACCAAGTCCTCGGGCGTGGTCCGCATCCTCAAGGACCTCGACGCGGACCTCACGGGCCGCCACGTCCTGATCGTCGAGGACATCATCGACTCCGGCCTGACGCTGTCGTGGCTGCTGTCCAACCTGCGCTCCCGTGGCCCGGCCACGGTCGAGGTGGCGACGATGCTGCGCAAGCCCGACGCGGCCAAGGTCGACGTCGGCGTCCGCTACGTCGGGTTCGACATCCCGAACGAGTTCGTCGTCGGATACGGCCTCGACTACGCCGAGAAGTACCGCAACCTGCCGTTCGTGGGCACGCTGGCCCCACGGGTGTACGGGGCCTGAGCAGCCGCGGGACGCGCGTTCGTCCGAGTGCGCCCTCGGTGAACACGGTCGGGAGTCGCCAGGTTCATCGGGTAACTTCGAGCAACCAGACCCGCGAGCGGAGGATGAGGGGCCCGGCCCCGATCACCCATGAACGTCAAGCGTCTTTCTCGTAGCCTCATCCTGTGGATCGCCCTCGCGCTGGTCGTGGCGGCCTTCGGCTTCAGCTCGCTCAACTCGCCCAAGGTCAGCAGCATCGACACGTCGGACGGCATGGCCCTCATCGCGGCGGGCAAGGTCGACCAGGCCAAGATCACCGAGGGCGTGCAGAGGGTCAACCTCACGCTGGCCGAGGACTTCACCAAGGACAGCAAGAACTACGGCAAGCTCGTGCAGTTCAACTACGTCGTCCCGCAGGGCGAGTCGGTGGTGAACGCGATCGCCGAGGCGAACCCGAAGGACGGCTACACCTCGGACGTCCCGCAGAGCCCGTGGTGGCTGAGCGTCCTGACGTTCCTGGTCCCGCTGATCATCATCATCGGTCTGTTCTTCTTCCTCAGCGCAGATGCAGGGCGGCGGCTCGCGGGTGATGAGCTTCGGCAAGTCGCGCGCCAAGCTGGTCAGCAAGGAGTCCCCGCAGGTCACGTTCGGTGACGTCGCGGGTGTCGACGAGGCCGTCGAGGAGCTGCAGGAGATCAAGGAGTTCCTGGCCGAGCCCGCCAAGTTCCAGGCGGTCGGCGCCAAGATCCCCAAGGGCGTGCTCCTGTACGGGCCCCCCGGAACCGGCAAGACCCTGCTCGCGCGTGCCGTCGCCGGCGAGGCCGGGGTGCCGTTCTACGCCATCTCCGGCTCGGACTTCGTCGAGATGTTCGTCGGCGTCGGCGCCAGCCGCGTGCGCGACCTGTTCAACCAGGCCAAGGAGAACGCCCCCGCGATCATCTTCATCGACGAGATCGACGCGGTCGGGCGGCACCGTGGTGCCGGCATGGGCGGCGGTCACGACGAGCGCGAGCAGACGCTCAACCAGATGCTCGTCGAGATGGACGGGTTCGACGCCAACGCGAACGTCATCCTCATCGCGGCTACCAACCGCCCCGACATCCTCGACCCGGCGCTGCTGCGGCCGGGCCGGTTCGACCGCCAGGTCGCCGTGGACCCGCCCGACCTCAAGGGCCGCGAGCGCATCCTCCACGTGCACTCGCAGGGCAAGCCGATGGCCCCCCACGTCGACCTCAACGTCGTCGCGCGCCGCACGCCGGGCTTCACCGGTGCGGACCTGGCCAACGTGCTCAACGAGGCCGCCCTGCTGACGGCGCGCACCGGTCAGCAGATCATCACGGACCGCACGCTGGACGAGGCGATCGACCGGGTCATCGCCGGGCCGCAGAAGCGCACCCGGGTGATGAACCCCAAGGAGATCAAGATCACCGCGTACCACGAGGGCGGCCACGCCCTGGTGGCGACGGCGCTGCGGTACACGGACCCCGTCACCAAGGTGACGATCCTGCCGCGCGGCCGCGCGCTCGGGTACACGATGGTCATGCCGACCGAGGACAAGTACTCGACCACCCGCAACGAGCTGCTGGACACCCTGGCCTACGCGATGGGCGGGCGCGTCGCCGAGGAAGCTCGTCTTCCACGACCCGACCACCGGTGCCAGCAACGACATCGAGAAGGCGTCGTCCACGGCCCGCAAGATGGTCACGCAGTTCGGCATGAGCGCGCGGCTCGGCGCGATCCAGCTGGGCCAGGCGTCCGGCGAGGTCTTCATGGGCCGCGACATGGGCCACCAGCGCGACTACTCGGAGGACGTCGCCGCGTCCATCGACCTCGAGGTGCGCGCCCTGATCGAGCGGGCGCACGACGAGGCCTGGGAGATCCTGGTCGAGTACCGCGACGTGCTGGACGCCCTGGTGCTCGAGCTGCTCGACAAGGAGACGCTCAACCAGGAGCAGCTGGCCAAGATCTTCGAGCCGATCACCAAGCGCCCCCCGCGTCAGATCTGGCTGTCCAGCGACCAGCGCGCGGTCTCCGACCGGCCGCCGGTGATGACGCCCGCCGAGATCGCCGGCCGCAACGGCAAGCCGATCATCCCCGAGGACGAGGCGGCCGAGGCGTTCGGGTTCCCGGGCCAGCGGATCATCGAGGTCCCGCCCGGGCACACGCCCGACTCGAGCAGCTGACCGTGGGCGACATCGGGCCGGCCACCACCCACCGGGGCACCGCGGTCGGGGAGTACGACGAGGCGCGCGTCGAGTCCGCGATCCGCGAGCTGCTGATCGCGGTGGGCGAGGACCCCGACCGCGAGGGCCTGCGCGAGACGCCGGCGCGGGTGGCGCGGTCGTACAAGGAGATCTTCGCCGGGCTGTTCCAGGAGCCCGCGGACGTGCTGACGACGACGTTCGACCTCGGTCACGAGGAGATGGTGCTGGTCAAGGACATCGAGGTGTACTCCACCTGTGAGCACCACCTCGTGCCGTTCCACGGCGTCGCGCACGTCGGCTACATCCCCGGCGTGGACGGTCGGATCACCGGCCTGAGCAAGCTCGCCCGGCTGGTCGAGGTGTTCGCGCGCCGCCCGCAGGTGCAGGAGCGCCTCACCGCGCAGATCGCGGACGCGATGGTGGCCGAGCTCCAGCCTCGCGGCGTGCTGGTGGTCGTCGAGTGCGAGCACCTGTGCATGTCGATGCGCGGCGTGCGCAAGCCGGGCTCGCGCACCGTGACGTCCGCCGTCCGCGGGCAGATGCGCGACGTCGCGACGCGGGCCGAGGCCATGAGCCTCGTGCTCGGCCGCTGACGCCGCCCTCGAACGTCATGTCCGCCGCCGCCCCTAGGCTCGGCAGCGTGATCGGGATCCCGGACGCCGAACGAACCCTGGTCATGGGCGTCGTGAACGTCACGCCCGACTCGTTCTCCGACGGTGGCCGCTGGTTCACCCCGACGGCCGCCGTGGCGCACGGGCTGGAGCTGGTGGCGCAGGGCGCCGACCTGCTCGACGTCGGCGGCGAGTCCACCCGTCCCGGCGCGCGCCGGGTGCCGGTGCAGGACGAGCTGGACCGCGTGCTCCCGGTGATCGAGGGGCTCGTCGCGCGGGGTGCGGTCGTGAGCGTCGACACCACCCGTGCCGTCGTCGCGCGCCAGGCCGTCGCGCGCGGGGCCCGGTTGGTCAACGACGTGTCCGGCGGGCTGGCCGACGACGCCATGTACGCCGTGGTCGCCGAGACCGGCGCCGCCTACGTCGCGATGCACTGGCGGGGGCACGCCGACGTGATGGACGACCTCGACGACTACGACGACGTGGTCACCGACGTCCGGCGCGAGCTGGCCGAGCGGGTGGCGGCGCTGCGTGCCGCCGGCGTGCGCGACGAGCAGATCATCCTCGACCCCGGTCTCGGGTTCGCCAAGGCCGGCGCGAGCAACTGGCCGCTGCTGGCCCGGCTGCCGGGCTGCTTGCCGACGGGTTCCCGGTGCTGGTCGGTGCGAGCCGCAAGCGCTTCCTCGGGCACCTGCTCGCGGGCGCCGACGGAGAGCCCGCGCCACCGCTCGCCCGCGACGGGGCGACCGCCGCGGTCTCCGCGCTGGCCGCCGCCGCGGGGGCTTGGTGCGTGCGGGTGCACGAGGTGGCAGGCTCTGCCGATGCGGTCCGGGTGGCCGCTGCCTGGCGGGCCGGGAACCCACAGATCGGTCGGGACGCCCGGCTCGAGCGCGAGGATCGCCAGATCCGTCGGGCCGAGGCGGACGGCGAGGACGAGCTCGCAGTCGACGAGGACGCACGAACCGGAGGGAGCACGCGGTGACCACCGACGAGCAGTGGGAGGGCGGCGGCGTCCTGGACGGCAGCGGCCGTCTGCTGGACCAGATCCGGCTCCTCGGCATCGCTGCCACCGGGTATCACGGCGTGTTCGACTTCGAGCGCCGCGCGGGCCAGACGTTCGTCGCGGACGTCGTCGTGCACCTGGACACCCGCCGCGCCGCCGCCAGCGACGACCTCACCCGCACGCTCCACTACGGCGAGCTCGCCGAGCAGGTGGCCGCCGTGCTCTCCGGCGAGCCCGTGGACCTGATCGAGACCGTGGCCGAGCGCATCGCCGCCACGGTGCTGGCCCAGGCGGTCGTGCAGGCGGTGGACGTCAGCGTGCACAAGCCGCAGGCGCCCATCGAGGTGCCGTTCGGGGACGTGGTGATCCGCATCCGCCGGGATCGCGCCAAGCTGCCGGCCGCCGAGCCGTACCTGCCGCGTGCCCAGTCCGACGGCTCGGCCGCCGCGCGCCCCACGCCGACGCCGACCGCGTCGTTCCCGGTGACCCCGGCGCCCGGTGCGCCGCTGGTGGCGGGGCTCGTCGCCGCCGAACCCGTCGAGGTGGCCCCGGTCGTCGTCGCGCAGGTCGCTGCGCCCCCGGTCGTCGTCCCGCCGGTCGTCGCGCCTCCGGTCGCGACCGCGGTCGTTCCACCGACCGTGCCCTGGTCGGAGATCGTGCCGCCCCTCGGGTCGGAGCCGTGGACCGCTTCCGACGACCCCGACGGCACGGCTGCCGTTCCCGTGCCCGTCGCGTTCACGCCGACCGGGCTGACGCCGGAGCCTGCACCCGCACCGACCGTCGAGGCGGCGAACGAGACCCACGCCGGCGGTTCGCCGCAGGCGTCCGACGTACCGACCGGCGACGTCCCGGCGTTCGGCGCGGACCTGGTCGAGACCCGGACGGACCTGGTCGTGGGCGAGGTCGTGTCGGACGCGCTGGACGTGCCCCCGTCGACGGTCGTCGACGTGGTGCTGGCCTTGGGCGCGAACCTCGGCGCGGCCCAGGACACCCTGCGCGCCGCCGTCGACGCGCTCTCCCACACCACGCGCCTCGAGGTGGTCCAGGTGTCGCCGCTGGCCCGCACGGCCGCCGTCGGCGGGCCCGACCAGCCCGACTACCTGAACGCGGTCGTCCTGGCGCGCACCATGCTGTCGCCGCGCGAGCTGCTGCGCGCGACCCAGGCGATCGAGCAGAACCACGGCCGGGTCCGCGAGGAGCACTGGGGGCCGCGCACGCTGGACATCGACATCATCGTGTTCGGCTCGGTGCTGGCGGTGACCGACGACCTCGAGCTGCCGCACCCGCGGGCGCACGAGCGCGCGTTCGTCCTGGAGCCCTGGGCGCAGCTGGACCCGCAGGCTGTGCTGCCCGGGCTCGGGGGCGGCCCGGTCGCGGCGCTGGCGGCGACGGCGCCCGATCGGGACGGCATCCGTTGGCTGGCGCTCGACTGGCTGACCGCGCAGCCTGCGGCGCCGAGCCAGGACGAGCGCACGTCCGAGGACGGCTCCGAGGCGCCGAGGTCGTGATGCACAGCACCCGCTGGCAGACCCTGCTGCTCACGACGGCGGGCGTCGCGGTCGGCACCTGGATCGTCCTGCGCTCCATGGCCCGGGACGGTGCGCTGCCGCCGAGCGTGCCGTGGCTCGTCGTCGTCGTCGAGCTCGCCATCGCCGCCGTGGTGTTCGTGCTCGGCTGGCACGTCCGGCAGTACCTGCAGGGCAAGCGGCCCAACCTGTCGGCCCTGCGGGCGGCGCGGACCGTCGTCCTCGCCAAGGCGTCCTGCTACACGGGCGCGCTGCTCGCCGGGTGGTACGGCGGGCACGTGCTCGCGCTGCTCTCGGGCACGGACGAGCCGGGCACGGGTGGGCGGGTGCTGTCGGCCGCGATCGCGATGGCCGGGGGCGTCGTGCTCGCGGTCGTCGGGCTCGTCGTCGAGCGCTTCTGCCGCATCCCGCCGCCCGACGCGAGCGCCGACGCGGCGCGGGACCGCCCGGCGCCGGGCGCGAGCACGCCGTGACGGCCGGCCGACCGACCGACCGTGCGATGACAGGATGGACGCATGACCTCTGACGCGCCTGCGCCGAGCCGGGAGCCCTTCGACCCGAGCGACGTCACGTGGACACCCGTGTCCCGCAAGCTGATCGGTGCGCGGCTGACGGTGGCCGCGATCGTGCTGGTCCCGCTCCTGCTGCTGACGGTCGTGATCGCGGTCGCCGCCGGGGTGACGTGGGTCTGGGCGTTCCCGGTGGTCGTGGTGCTGCTCGGCGTGTGGATCGCCTGGTTGGTGCCGCGCCAGGTCGGTGCGATGGCCTACGCCGAGCGGGCCGACGACCTGCTGGTGCGGCACGGGATCATGATCCGTTCGATGGTCGTCGTGCCCTACGGGCGGATGCAGTACGTGGACGTGAACGCCGGCCCGCTGGCCCGCAGGTTCGGCATCGCGACGGTGCAGCTGCACACGGCCGCCCCGGCGACGAGCGCCGCGATCGACGGCCTGCCCCCGCAGGAGGCCGCGCGCCTGCGCGACCGGATGGCCTCGCGCGGCGAGGCCCGGCTGGCGGGGCTGTGACGCAGCCCCACCCGGGCGACGGGCACGAGCCGGCGGCCGTCGACAGCGCAGCCGTCGAGGCGGAGCTGCGGAAGGTCGGGCCCGAGCCGGTCGAGGGTCCGGACGCGATCGTCGGCTGGCGCCGGATGCACCCGATCACCCCGGCGCTCAAGGGGTGGCGGATCCTCGCGGTCGTCATCGGCATCGTCGTGATCCAGTCGGACAACCTGCGCCAGGCGGTCGACCTGCGGCACGGCAAGGCGTGGCTCGCGGTGCTGGGCGGCGTCGCGCTGGTGGCCCTGATCGGGTTCGCGTACTCGTCGCTGGCCTGGCGGGTGACCCGGTTCGCCGTCACCGACGAGGCGGTGCACCTGCGCACGGGACTGCTGTTCCGGCAGCAGCGACAGGCGCGGCTCGACCGGCTCCAGGCCGTCGACGTGGTCCAGCCGCTCCTGGCGCGGCTGGTGGGGCTCTGGGAGCTCAAGATCGAGACCGCGGGCGGCGACGGGTCGGGCGTGTCGCTCGCGTTCCTGCGGGAGGCCGACGCCGAGGTGCTGCGGGCCGAGCTGCTGGCCCTGGCTGCCGGGCTGCACCGCCCGGCCGCACCCGGGTCTGCGCCCACCGCACCGGCATCAGCACCAGCACCTCTGTCACCGGCGCCGGTGGACGAGACCGCACCGCAGCAGGCGCCGGCGCGGTTCGACGCCGCGCCCGAGCGGGAGGTCTACGAGCTGCCGATCGCCCGGCTCGTCGTCGCCAGCTTCCGGTCGGGCGCCGTGCCCGTCCTTCTGCTGGCGGGTGCCGGGATCGTCGTCGCGGTGGCACTGTCCGGGGACTTCGGCTCGATCTTCTACCTGCTGCCGGCGCTGGCCGGTGGTGCGGCGTTCGTCTGGAACCGCGTGAACCAGGGCGCCAACTTCCGGGCCGCCATCTCGCCCGACGGCATCCGGCTGCGGCACGGCCTGACCGAGAACCGGGCCCAGACGGTTCCACCCGGCCGCGTGCAGGCGATCCGGCTCTCGCAGACGCCGCTGTGGCGCGGCAAGGACTGGTGGCGTGTCGAGATCAACGTCGCGGGGTACGGCCAGGGCAACGAGTCGCAGCGGGACACCGTGCTGCACCCGGTGGCGACGCGCAGCGAGGCGATGACGGCGCTCTGGATGGTGCTCCCGGACCTCGGGGTGGCGGACCCCGTGGCCCTGATCGACGCCGCGCTCGACAGCTCCGGCGACGACGCCGGCTTCACCGGTGCTCCTCGCAGCGCGCGCTGGGTCGACCCGGTCGGCTGGCGCCGGCACGGGTTCCGGGTCACCGACCGCGCGCTGGTGACCCGCAGCGGGCGGTTCTGGCGGCAGGTCGACGTGGTGCCGCACGAGCGCACCCAGTCCCTCGGGATCGAGCAGGGGTGGCTGCAGCGCAGGCTGGGACTGGCCTCCTTCGTCCTGCACTCGACGCCCGGTCCGGTCTCGCCGCGGGTCGAGCACCTCTCGGGCGCGGTCGCGGCTGCGCTCATCGACGAGCAGGCCGCCCGCGCGCGCGACGCCCGTGCGGTCGCCACCCCGGAGCAGTGGATGCGCGCGGTCGGCGTGCGCACGGACGCCGCACCGACGGGGGAGTCCGCGTGAGCGACCCGGCCACCCGCCCCGGCCGGCTCGGGGTCGGCGTCGTCGGCGCGGGCCGGGTGGGCGCGGTCCTGGGCAACGCCCTGCGCGGCGCGGGCCATCCGGTCGTGGCGGTGTCGGCGATCTCGGAGGCCAGCCGCGAGCGCGCCGCGACGCTGCTGCCCGGGGTGCCCGTGCTCGACATCCCGGAGGTGGTCCGGCGTGCCGAGCTGGTCCTGCTCGCCGTCCCCGACGACGCGCTCGCGGGCCTCGTGCAGGGCCTGGCAGACGTGGGCGCCTGGCAGGCCGGCCAGATCGTGGTGCACACGTCGGGTCGGTTCGGCGTCGGCGTCCTTGCACCCGCGCGCGCGGCCGGCGCCATCCCGCTCGCCCTGCACCCGGCGATGACGTTCACGGGCACGTCGCTGGACCTGTCGCGCCTCGTCGGCTGCTCCTTCGCCGTCACCGCCCCCAACCCGGTGCTGCCGATCGGGCAGGCGCTCGTCGTGGAGATCGGTGGCGAGCCGGTGGTGCTCGACGAGGACGCGCGTGGCCTCTACCACGCGGCCCTCGCGCACGGTGCGAACCACCTGGTCGTCCTCGTCGCGCAGGCCGCCCAGGCGCTGGCGGCCGCAGGAGTCACCGACCCCGGACGCATGCTCGCCCCGCTGCTGGAGGCCGCGCTCGACGGTGCCCTGCGGGCCGAGTCGCCCACCGACCCCGCCACCGGCAGCCGCGGCCCGGGCGCGATCAGTGCGCTGACCGGTCCGGTGCGCCGCGGTGACGCGGGCACGGTCCGCGAGCACGGGGCGGCGCTGGCCGGGTTCGCCGCCCGGACGGGGGCGGTCGACGTCGTCGAGGGGTACCGTGCTCTGGCCCGTTCGGCGGCGGGCCGGGCGCTCGCGGCCGGTCTGATCTCGGCGTCGGCAGCCCAGGACGTGCTCGACGGCATCAACGAGGGCTCTGTGACGTTGTACGGGGACGTGGAGCGGCAGTCGGGCCAGCAGGAGGACGAGGAATGACCACGCAGACCACGACGCTCGTGCGCACGCGCGAGGAGCTCGCCGCTGCGCTGGCGGTGCAGGACGTGCAGGCGGTCCCGCGCACCGAGGGCCGCGGCGCCCACACCGCCCGGCCGCACCGCCGGGCGGTCGTGATGACGATGGGTGCGCTGCACGCCGGCCACCTGTCCCTCGTTGCGAAGGCCCGTGAGCTGGCTGACGCGGTGGTGGTGACGATCTTCGTCAACCCGCTGCAGTTCGGCGCCGGCGAGGACCTGTCCCGGTATCCGCGCGACCTGGACGGTGACCTCGCGCTGCTGTCGGGCCCGGGCCTGCTGGGTCCGGACGACATCGTGTTCGCCCCCGGCCCGGACGTGATGTACCCCGACGGCGACCCGATCGTGCGGGTCGGCGGCGGCGCGATCGGGGCGGTGCTCGAGGGCGCCTCCCGGCCCGGTCACCTCGACGGCGTCCTCACCGTCGTCCTCAAGCTGCTGCACCTCACGCGTCCCGATGTCGCCCTGTTCGGCCGCAAGGACGCCCAGCAGCTCGCCGCGGTCCGGCGCATGGTCCGCGACCTCGACGTCCCGGTCGTCGTCCATGGTGCGCCCGTCGTCCGCGACGAGGACGGCCTGGCCCTGTCGAGCCGCAACGCCTACCTGTCCACCGACGAGCGCCGCCGTGCGCTCGGCCTCTCGCAGGCGCTGCGGCTCGCGTCGCCGAAGGGCTCGGCGGTCGCCATCCGGACGACCGCGCTCGACGTCCTGCACGCCGCGGGCGTCGAGGACGTCGACTACGTCGCGCTCGTCGACCCGGACACGTTCGACGACGTCGGGCCGTCCTACCGGGGCGAGGCCCTGCTCCTGCTCGCGGCCCAGGTGGGCAGCACGCGACTCATCGACAACGACACCGTGGAGGTTTCGGCGTGACGAGCCTGGTGCGCACCATGATGACCGGCAAGATCCACCGCGCGACCGTCACGCAGGCCGACCTGCACTACGTGGGCTCGATCACGGTCGACGCCGCGCTGCTGGCCGCCGCGGACATCCTCCCGGGCCAGCAGGTCGACGTGGTCGACGTGACCAACGGCGCGCGCCTGACCACCTACGCGATCGCGGGCTCGGCCGGCCAGGTCTGCGTCAACGGCGCGGCCGCCCACCTGATGCACCCAGGCGACGTCGTCATCCTCATCGCCTACGGGCAGCTGTCCGACGAGGAGGCGCGTACCTACGCGCCCCACGTCGTGCTCGTCGACGGACGCAACCGGGCGGTCGCGGTCGGCGACGACCCGGGCCAGGTGCCCGTCGGATGGCCCGACCTCGAACCGAGCGGTCTGCCGCTGGCACAGGGGCGCGCCGCCGTGGCCGTGGGACGTGCACGGTGACGGCCCTCGTCGGTGACCCGACCCGCACGACCGCGACGGGCATCACCCTGGCCACGCGACTAGCAGCGCCCGAACCGGGCTGGACGGTCCAGGCGGACGCCGTGGTCGTCGGGTCCGGGATCGCAGGCCTGACCGCGGCGCTCGAGCTGCGCACGCGGGTGCCGCGGGTCCTGCTCGTCACCAAGGACACGCTCGCGTCGGGCTCGACGGTCTGGGCGCAGGGCGGCATCGCCGCGGCGCTCGACCCGTCGGACTCGCCGGCGGCGCACCTGTCGGACACCCTGGTCGCGGGTGCCGGCCTGTGCGACCCGCGGGCCGTCGAGGTGCTCGTCACCGAGGGTCCCGCCCGGGTCCGGGAGCTGGTCGCGCGCGGTGCCGTGTTCGACCGAGCGCCCGACGGCTCCATCTCGCTGACCCGCGAGGGCGGCCACCACGCCGACCGCATCGTGCACGCGGGCGGGGATGCGACGGGTGCCGAGGTCTCTCGCGCGCTCGTCGCGCAGATCGAGGCGGTCCGCAACGACCCGGGCATCGAGGTGATCGAGCACGCACTCGTGCTGGACGTCCTGACGGGTCCACCGACGGCCGACGGCCGCCCGGGCCGCGCCTGCGGTGTCACCTTGCACGTCATCGGCGAGGGTCAGCGTGACGGCGTCGGTGCGGCGCTCGGCAGCGCCGTCGTCCTGGCGACCGGCGGCATCGGCCAGGTCTTCCGCTCGTCCACCAACCCGTCGCAGGCGACCGGCGACGGGATCGCCGCCGCGCTGCGGGCCGGAGCGGTGCTCGGGGACGTCGAGTTCGTGCAGTTCCACCCGACCGTCCTGTGGCTGGGCGCCGGCGTGAAGGGCCAGCTCACGCTCGTGTCCGAGGCGGTCCGCGGTGAAGGCGCGCTGCTGCTCGACACCGACGGCGTGCGGTTCATGCCAGACGTGCACCCGATGGCCGAGCTCGCGCCGCGGGACATCGTCGCCCACGCGATCGTCCACCGGATGGCCGCCACGGGCGCGGACCACGTGTGGCTGGACGCCCGGCACCTGGGCGCGGCGTTCCTGCGGCGCCGCTTCCCGACCATCCACGAGCGCCTGCGCGACCACGGCATCGACCTGACCACCGACCTGGTTCCCGTCGCCCCCGCGCAGCACTACCACTCGGGCGGCATCGTCACCGACCTGGTCGGGCGCACGACCGTCCCCGGTCTGTACGCCGTCGGCGAGACCGCTTGTACAGGTGTGCACGGCGCCAACCGGCTCGCGTCGAACTCGCTGCTCGAAGGCCTGGTGTTCGCCACCCGCGCGGCCCGCCACATCGCCCGGGAGCCGCTGGCGCACGTCGAACCCGTCGAGCGGTCGGGTGCCGAGGCGCTCGTCGCCGCCGCGTCGCGCGCCCGGGTGCAGCGGATCGCGTCCGACGGCCCGGGCGTGGTGCGGTCGGGCGAGGGCCTGACGCGCGCGTCGACAGCGCTGGCGGCGGTCCCGACAGACGCGCACCTGCGCAGCGACGAGGGCCGCCGGCTGGCCGCCCCACAGGTCGCCGAGTGGGAGACCACCAACGTGCACCAGGTGGCCACCGTCCTGACGGCGACCGCTCTGGAGCGCGAGGAGAGCCGCGGCGGCCACGCCCGCAGCGACTTCCCGACGCAGGTCGCCGCGTGGCGCCTGCGCCTGGAGGCCGCCCTGGACGCCGACGGCACTCTCACCACACGCCGGACCCCCCTCACCTGACGCCCCTGCCGGCGCACCCCGCCGCCCCCTGCCGGGCCCCGGCCGGCGCCGCCGTGTCGGCGCCGCTGCCGGCCCCATGCCAGCGTCCCCCTGGTGGCGCCCCCGCCGCCCCCCTGCCGGCGCCGAGAACGGCAGTTTGGTGCGAGAACGGCAGTTGGACGTGCCGTTCTCGCGTAGAAGTGCCGTTCTCGCGCCGACGTGCCGTTCGGGGCGGGGGTCCGGCGGCCCGGGGTGGACCGGAGGCTCGGGCGTGGGGCGGCGCGGGTTAGCGTGGGCGCGTGAACACGCTCGATCCCGAATGGGTCGCCCACATCGTCGCGACCGCCCTCGACGAGGACCTCGGGCCGGCGCCCGGGCGGGACGTCACCACGCAGTCGACCATCTCCCCGGACGCGACGGGCACGGCGGACCTGGTCGCGCGGGAGGCGGGCGTCGTCGCGGGCCTCGTGCTCGTGCCGACGGTGGTCCAGCAGGTTGCGGAGCGCCTCGGGCTGCCCGCGCCGACGGTCGACCAGCGCGTCCCCGACGGCACACGTGTGCAGCGCGGAGACGTGCTGGCGGTCCTCGACGGACGCACCCAGGTGCTCCTGGTGGCCGAGCGCACGCTGCTCAACCTGGCCAGCCGCGCGTCGGGCGTCGCGACGCACACGCGCCGGTGGGCGGACGCGCTGGAGGGCACGGGCGCCCAGGTGCTCGACACCCGCAAGACCACACCCGGCCTGCGCGCCCTGGACAAGTACGCGGTGCGCTGCGGCGGAGGCACGAACAAGCGGATGGGCCTGTTCGACGTCGCGATGGTGAAGGACAACCACGTGGTCGCGGCCGGCTCGGTGACCGCGGCCATCGACGCCATCCGGGCGCGGTACCCGGACGTGCTCATCCAGGTCGAGGCGGACACGCTGGACCAGGCGCTCGAGGCGGTCGACGCCGGCGCACGGTTCCTGCTGCTCGACAACATGCCGACGCCGTTGCTGCGGCAGGTCGTCCAGGCGGTGCGCGCACGCGACCGCGCGGTCGAGCTCGAGGCCACCGGCAACCTCACCCTGGACCGCGCGCGCGAGGTGGCCGAGACGGGGGTCGACTACCTGTCGGTGGGCGGGCTCACGCACTCGTCGCCGATCCTGGACCTCGCCCTCGACCTGGAAGCGCCCGGGCGCTGACCTGACGCCCGGCGCAGAACGGCACAGGGAGCGCCGGTATCCTTGCCCGGTGACCGAGGCCCCCACCGACGACGCCCCCGAGCAGATCCGCGTCCGGCGGGAGAAGCGCGAACGGCTGCTGGCGACAGGCCAGGAGGCCTACCCGGTCGGCGTACCGCGCACGCACACCATCGCCGCCGTCCGCGCCGCCTACCCCGAGCTCGAGGCCGGGACCGAGACGGACGACGAGGTCGGCGTTGCCGGCCGGGTCGTCTTCGTGCGGGTCGGCGGCAAGCTGTGCTTCGCCACGCTGCAGGACGGCGAGGGCAACCGGCTGCAGGCCATGTTCAGCCTGGAAGCGGTGGGCGAGGAGCGTCTTGCGGCGTTCAAGACGGACGTCGACCTGGGCGACCATCTGTTCGTGCACGGCCGCGTGATCTCGTCGCGGCGCGGCGAGCTGTCGGTGCTCGCAGACTCCTGGCTGATCGCCGCCAAGTCGCTGCGCCCGCTGCCCAACCTGTACGAGGGCGTCGAGCTGTCCGAGGAGGCCCGCGTCCGGCAGCGCTACGTCGACCTGATCGTGCGCCCTCAGGCCCGCCAGACAGCTCGCCTGCGCCCGGCGATGATCCGCTCCCTGCGCGACAACTTCCACGCGCGCGACTTCGTCGAGATCGAGACGCCGATGCTGCAGACGCAGCCCGGCGGAGCCGCCGCCCGGCCGTTCGTGACGCACATGAATGCGTTCGACATGGACCTCTACCTGCGGATCGCGCCGGAGCTGTTCCTCAAGCGCGCGGTGGTCGGCGGGATCGAGCGCGTCTTCGAGATCAACCGCAACTTCCGCAACGAGGGGGCCGACTCCACGCACTCGCCGGAATTCGCGATGCTCGAGGCGTACGAGGCCTACGGCGACTACGACACGATGGCGGAATTGACGCGCAACCTCGTGCAGACCGCGGCGCTCGACGTTCTGGGCACCACGACGGTCACGTTGCCTGACGGTTCGGACTACGACCTGGGCGGTGCCTGGGCGCAGCTGTCGATGTACGACTCTCTCGCGGAGTCGCTGGGAATGGAGATCACTCCCGAGACGTCCTTGGCCGACCTGCACGTTCTGGCGCAGAAGTTCGACATCGATACCGATCCCAAGAAGCTCAATCATGGCAAGCTGATCGAGCTGTTGTGGGAGCACCGGGTGGGCGACGACCTGCACGCACCGACATTCGTGCGCGATTTCCCGGTGGAGACGAGCCCGCTGGTCCGGGCGCACCGCACGGTCCCTGGGGTCGTCGAGAAGTGGGACCTCTACGTGCGCGGCGTCGAGCTGGCGACCGGCTATTCCGAGCTGGTGGACCCCGTGATCCAGCGGCAGCGGTTCGAGGCGCAGGCGTTGCTCGCGGCCGCCGGCGACGACGAGGCCATGCGCGTGGACGAGGATTTCCTCACGGCGGTCGAGTATGCGCTGCCGCCGAGCGGGGGCATCGGCCTGGGCATCGACCGACTGCTCATGACCCTCACCGGGCTCGGTATCCGCGAGACCATCCTGTTTCCTCTCGTGAAACCTCTGGTGTGACGTGAATCCCCTGTTCCTGGCCCTTGCGGCACTGCTCCCTTCGATCGGCGTCGGCCTGCTGTTCTGGTTCGCCATGCGCGCTCTGGTCAATGCGGACCGCACGGAACGGCAGGCGCTGGCCAAAATGGATGCCGAGGAACGCATCGCGGAAGCCGCGAAGGCGCGAAACGCACAAAGCGAAACGCCGCCCTCCAGCGTTTGACGGCTTAATGCGGCGGTGTCATAGTGACGGCGTCAGCATTGCAACATCTGTCAGACGGAGCGAACAATGGCGCAGAAGGTCCAGGTCCTCCTGGTCGACGACATCGACGGTGGAACCGCCGATGAGACCGTGACGTTCGGGCTCGACGGCGTCACCTACGAGATCGACCTGACCGGCGCGCACGCGACCGAGCTGCGGGACGCGCTCGCCCAGTGGGTCGGGCACGCGCGCAAGGTCGGCGGCCGTGCGGCGGCAGGCAAGTCGGCCGCCCCCCGTGGTCGTCGTTCGTCGTCCGGCGACGCGCAGGCCATCAGGGAGTGGGCCAAGGTGCACGGGCACCAGGTGTCCGAGCGCGGTCGCATCTCGGCCGAGGTCAAGGCCGCGTACGACGCGGCGCACTGACCGCACGAGCACGCTCGCCGGCCCCGCCCGGTCGACGAAGCGCCCGGCGCCCCGCGCCGGGCGCTTCCGCGTTCCCGGGAGCAGAGGCTAGATCGGCCGCGTGCCCGTGAGCTCGCGGACCGCGGCGTACTGCGCCCGGACCTGCGGCTGGGGCTCCGCGCGGTGGACGGCGGCCTCGGTCGACGAGCTCCACGCCGGGGCCTCGCCCGTGACCACCCAGGCGGCCTGCCGGGCGGCCCCGTCCGCGACGTACTCGCCAGGGGTCGGGACCTGGACGTCGAGCCCGAGGACGCTCGGTGCGATCTCACGCACCGCGGCGGACTGCGCACCGCCGCCGACGAGGAACAGCCGCTGCACGGGCACGCCCTGCGCGCGCAGCGCGTCGATGCCGTCGGCCAGCGCGCAGAGCATCCCCTCGACGGCCGCGCGTGCGAGGTGCGCCGGCGTCGTGTTGGCCAGGCGCATCCCGTGCAGCGCGCCGGTCGCGTCGGGCTTGTTGGGCGTGCGCTCGCCCTCGAGGTAGGGGATCAGGACGAGTCCGTCGGCGCCTGCGGGTGCGCTCAGGGCCAGGTCGGAGAGGCCACGGTGGTCGACGCCGAGCATGCGCGCGGTCGCGTCGAGCACGCGGGAGGCGTTCAGGGTGCAGGCAAGGGGCAGGAAGGCGCCGGTGGCGTCGGCGAACCCGTTGACCAGGCCGGAGGCGTCGGCGGTCGGCGCGCTCGACACGGCCGAGACGACGCCGGACGTCCCGATCGAGACGGCGACGTCACCGGGGGCCAGGTCGAGGGCGAGCGCGGCCGCGGCGTTGTCGCCGGCGCCCGGTCCGAGCACCTGGCCGCCGAGCGCGCGCAAGCCTGCCTCGGACGGACCCAGGACGCGGGGGAGCAGGGCGCGGCGACCGAGCGCGAGCTCGAGCAGGTCGTACCGGTAGGTGTCGCTCGACGGGGACCAGTAGCCGGTGCCGGACGCGTCCGACCGGTCGGTGACCAGCGTGTCCAGACCGACCGCGCCCGACAGCTGCCAGGTGATCCAGTCGTGGGGGAGCGCGACGGCGGACACCTGCTCCGCGATCGACGGCTCTGCGTCGCGCAGCCAGCGCAGCTTCGTCACGGTGAGCGAGGCCACGGGCACCGACCCGACGGCGGACGCCCACTCGGCGGCCCCGCTTCCTCGGTCAGGTCGGCTGCGGCCCCCGCCGACCGGGTGTCGTTCCAGAGCAGCGCGTCACGCAGGACCTCGCCGGACGCGTCCAGTGCGACGAGCCCGTGCTGCTGGCCACCCACCGAGATCGCGGCGACGTCGTCGAGACCCCCGGCCTGCGCGATCGCGGACTGCAGCGCGTCCCACCAGTGCCGCGGGTGCACGGACGTCCCGTCCGGGTGCGGCGCGCGGCCGCTGCGCACCAGCGCGCCGGACTCGGCGTCGCGGACGACGACCTTGCAGGCCTGCGTCGAGGAGTCCACCCCGGCTACGAGCGTCATGACGATCCCCTCACACAGCAGACGAGTCCCGGCGGCGCGGAGGCTACCGGGGAGAACGGGCCACGACGTCCGCACTCGTGCGGTTCAGGGGGCCGCACGAGCGCGGACGTCATGGGTCTTTCCGTGGCGGCAGCCGCACCGGGAAGCCCAGGTGCGGCCGCCGACCGGTCAGCGTGCGCCGAGCGCGTGCTCGAGTGCCAGCTGGTTGAGGCGCACGAACCCGAAGCCGCGCGCGGCCACCGCGTCCACGTCCAGCTCCTCGTACGCGGACGTGTCCGCGAGGAGGTCGCTCAGCGACTCGCCGGGCGCGAGCGTCGGCTGCGAGAGCTCGAGCACGCCGGACTCCTCGAGTGCCGCCTGCACCTCGGGGTCGGCACGGAACGCCAGCGCCCGCTCCTTGAGCAGCAGGTACGTCGCCATGTTCGCCGCCGCGGAGTCCCAGACGCCCCGGAAGTCCTCGGTGCGCGACGGCTTGTAGTCGAAGTGCCGCGGGCCGTCGTAGCGGGGGCCGCCGGAGGGGAAGCCGTTCTCGATCAGGTCGACCGTGGCGAACGCCGAGAAGAGGTCGCCGTGACCGAACACGAGGTCCTGGTCGTACTTGATGGACTTCTGGCCGTTCAGGTCGATGTGGAACAACTTGCCGGCCCACAGCGCCAGGCCGATGCCCTGCGTGTAGTTCAGCGCCGCCATCTGCTCGTGCCCGACCTCGGGGTTCAGGCCGACGATGTCGCCGTGCTCGAGCTTCGCGATGAGCGCCAGCGCGTGGCCGATCGTCGGCAGCAGGATGTCGCCGCGGGGCTCGTTGGGCTTGGGCTCGAGCGCGATCTTGAGGTCGTAGCCCTTCTCCTTGATGTAGGCGGCGACGGTGTCGATGCCCTCCGCGTAGCGCTCGTGCGCGGCGTACAGGTCCTTGGCGGAGTCGTACTCGGCGCCCTCGCGACCGCCCCACATGACGAACGTCGACGCGCCGAGCGATGCGGCCAGGTCGACGTTGCGGACCACCTTGCGCAGGCCGTAGCGACGCACGCGGCGGTCGTTGGAGGTGAACGCGCCGTCCTTGAAGATCGGGTGGCTGAATGTGTTCGTCGTGACCATCTCGACGGTGATCCCGGTCTCGTCCAGGGCCGCCTTGAACTTGTCGAGGATCGCGTCGCGCTCCCTCGCCGACGAGCCGAACGGCACGACGTCGTCGTCGTGGAACGTCACGTGCGCGGCGCCGAGCTCGGCCAGCCGGTGCACCGACTCGACCGGGTCGAGCCAGGGGCGCGAGGCGCCACCGAACTGGTCCTGGGCGTTCCAACCGACGGTCCACAGACCGAACGAGAACTTGTCCTGCGGGGTCGGCTGCGTTGCCATGACGTCTCTCCTCGTCGAGATTGATTTACGCGATGAATTTATCCCCTGAGACCACTAAGGTCAACCCATGGCACGCCAGGAGCAGATGCGGGACCAGAACCTCGCGGTCGCGCTGCGTTCCATCGTGGAGGCCGTGGCACCGCTCTCGCGAGCGCAGGTGGCCGCGCAGACCGGACTGGCCCGGGCCACCGTCACCGGCCTGGTCGACCAGCTGGTCGACGCCGGGCTGGTGCGCGAGCTCGAACCCACGCAGACGCAGCGCGCCGGCCGGCCCGCGGTGCCGCTGGTCGCGCAGCCCGGGACCGTCGCGGGGATCGGCATGGAGGTCAACGTCGACTACCTCGGCGTGCTGGTGCTCGACCTCTCGGGGCAGGTGCTCGCCGAGCACGTCGAGTTCGACGACCTGCGCGACTCCGACCCGGCAACGGTGCTCGGACGCCTCGCGCAGATCGCCGACGACGCCGTCGCGGCGCTGGACCGGGTCAGGGTGGCCGGCTCGGTGCTCGCCCTGCCCGGACTCGTCGACCGGGTGACCGGACCGCTGCGGTTCGCGCCTCGGCTGGGATGGCGCGACGTCGATGTGCTCGCGATGCTCGAGCGCCCGGGCCTGCGGCTGGCCAACGAGGCCAACCTCGCGGCGCGGGCGGAGGCGCACGAGCGCCGCGGGGGCTCGTTCGTGTACGTGTCGGGCGAGGTCGGCATCGGTGGTGCGATCGTGCTCGACGGTGAGCTGTTCCGCGGCCGGCGCGGGTGGAGCGGCGAGATCGGGCACATCCAGGTGGACGGCGTCCCGCTCGAGGAGCAGGCCGGTCAGGACGCCATGCTGCGCAACGCGGGCATCGCCCCGACGGGCAGGCTCGAGGTCCTGCTCGGTGCGCTCGAGTCCCGCGACCCCGACGCCGAGCGGGCGGTCGCGCAGGCGGGCCGGGCGCTGGGCACCGCGCTCGGGGCGGCGGTGAACGTCGTCGACGTGGACGAGGTGGTGCTCGGCGGCACGTTCGGCCGGCTGTACGACCACGTCCGCGGACCGGTGCAGGAGCAGCTCGACGCGTCGGTCATCTTCGCGCCCTGGGCGCCGCTGACCGTCTCGCGCGCCCGGGCCGGCGCCCACCCGGCCATGAAGGGTGCGGCGCTCGCCGTGCTGAGCGGCGTGCTGGCCGACCCGGGACAGTGGCTGCGGGACTCCCGGCCGTAGGCTCGTCCCCCGTGAGCCACCTCTGGATCGGTACCTATCCCGTCGCCGGCGCCGGCACCCCGGTCGGTCTGGGGGAGGGGATCTGGCGGGTCGGCCTCGTGGACGGTGTGGTCCAGGACCCGCGTCAGCTCGTCGCGACGCCCTCGCCGTCCTTCCTCGCGCTGCACCCGAGCGGGACCGTGCTGTACGCCGTGAACGAGCAGACGGACGGCACGATCACTGCGTTCGACGTCGTCGGCGAGACGCTGGTGGTACGCGAGACCGTCTCCAGCGGCGGCGCAGACCCGTGCCACCTGCTGCTCGACACCGACGGCGGCGCGCTCCTCGTCGCCAACTACAGCAGCGGGTCGCTCGCCGTCCTGCCGCTCGACGCGGCGGGCGGGTTCACCGACGAGGTCCGGGTGCTCGGGCACGTCGGGTCGGGTTCGCACCCGCAGCGCCAGGAAGGGCCGCACGCGCACTTCGTCGCGCACGCACCCGGCGGCTGGGTGCTCGTGGTGGACCTGGGGACCGACGAGATCCGGCGCTACCGGCGGGGACCGGACGGCCTGCAGGACGACGGGATCGCGGTCGCGTTCGAGCCCGGCACCGGCCCGCGACACCTGGCCTTCGCCGCCGACGGTCGGCACGCGTACGTCGTCGGCGAGCTCGATGTGACCGTTCGCGTGCTGGCCTGGGACGCCGCGACGGGCACCGGGGCGCTCGTGCAGACCGTGCCCGCGATCACGACCCGGACCGAGGACGCGCTCCCCTCGCACGTGCTCCTCGACGGGCGCAGGCTGCTCGTCGGCACCCGCACCGCCGACGTCGTCGCCGAGTTCACGACCGCTGACGACGGGTTGCTCGAGCACGTCGCGGACCACGCCCTGCCCGGCCGCTGGCCCCGTCATCTCGAGGTGGTCGACGGATGGACGGTCGTCGCCGAGCAGGTCTCCGGCGACCTCGCGGTGCTGTCCGTGGACGGGTCGGTGCGGGGCTCGTGGCCCCTGCCGTCGCCGGCGTGCGTCCTGCCGGTGCGCCGCTGAGCGTTCCGTGATTACCTGACGGGAGCCGGTCGCGGCTGGTGCAAGGAGGCACCGACGGCGGCGCGGCACCGGTCGTGCGACGGAGCCCGGCCGTGTCACGAGGGAGTGACCCGTGCGTGGTGCACACCGGCTGCCCGCGAGCGTCGCCGCGTTGGCGCTCGTGGTCCCGCTCGCGCTGCTGAGCCTTGCCGCACCGCCGGTCGACCGGGCCGCGCTGACGCTGGCGGCCGCGTACGCCGCGGGCGACGACGCGCCGGTCCCGCCCGACGGGCCGGCCTCGACCACGACGCTCGCGCTCTCGCTCGGGCTCACGATCGCCGGGCTCCCGGTCTCCGCCGAGGTCAGGGTGACCGCCTCGGGCCGCACGCCCACCGGTCAGGTGCAGGTGCTCGTCGACGGGACCGCCGTGGCCGACGGCGAGCTGGACGCGCACGGCACGGCCCGGGTGGCGCTGCCCGGCACGGTAGCGGTCGGCCGGCACGCCGTCACCGCCAGCTACGCCGGTGCGCCGTACGCCGACCCTCCCGTCCTGCCGTCGTCCGCCACCGCCCGCACGCTGACCGTGACCAGGACGCTGGCCGCCGTGCGCACCGACGGAACCGACTGGTCCGTCCGGCGCGTGGACCCGAAGGCGATCCACGTCCAGGTCACGGGAATCGCGGACCCCCGGCCGACGGGGACCGTCACCGTCTGGGTGAACGGGCTGCGCAAGACGACGGTGGCGCTGAACTCCTCCGGCAGCGTCGTCGTGCACCTCGCGATCGCCACCAGGACCGCGCTGGTCGTCGTCACCTACAGCGGAGACGGCACCTATCTGCCGTGGGCCGCTGCCCCTCGCGCGCTCGTCGTGCGGTGACTCGCCGCGATTTCAGGGAGAATGGAGGCCGACCCGTCCCCTGACAGGAGCCTTCGTGACATCCGGACCCCGCGTCGCCATGCTCTCGGTGCACACGTCACCCCTCGAGCAGCCCGGCACCGGCGACGCCGGCGGCATGAACGTCTACGTGCTGGAGCTGTCCCGGGCGCTCGCCGCGCGGGGTGCCCGCGTAGAGATCTTCACGCGTGCGACGTCGTCGGACCAGGCCGAGACGGTCACGCTGCCGGGGCTGGACGCGGCGGGCGCCGTGCTGTCGACGGCCCAGGAGCGCGAGGTCCTGCTCGCCGACGAGGTCGAGGCGGGCGTGGTCCCGCCGATCCTGGTGCACCACGTGCCGGCCGGCCCGTTCGAGCGGCTGGACAAGAACGACCTGCCGGGCGTGCTGTGCGGCATGGCCGCCGGCGTCCTGCGCTCCGAGGCCGCGCGCCGGCCCGGCTGGTACGACGTCGTGCACTCGCACTACTGGCTGTCGGGGCAGGTGGGCGCGATCGCGGCGGACCGCTGGGAGGTCCCTCTCGTGCACACCGCGCACACCCTGGCCCGCGTGAAGAACGCGTCGCTGGCGCCCGGCGACCCTGCGGAGCCGAACGTGCGGATCATCGGCGAGGAGCAGGTGGTCGCCGACGCGCACGCGCTCGTGGCCAGCACACCCGTCGAGGCCGAGGAGCTGGTCGAGCTCTACGGCGCGGACCCCGCCCGCGTGCACGTCGTGGAGCCCGGGGTCGACCTGGACCGGTTCGTGCCGGGCGACCGTGCGGCCGCGCGTCGCCTGCTCGGTCTTCCCCCGGACCGCCAGATCGTGCTCTTCGCCGGCCGTGTCCAGGCCCTCAAGGCGCCGGACGTCCTGGTCAGTGCGCTCGGCGTGCTCAAGGCGACCGGCCGTCCCGTCCCGCTGCTCGTGGTGCTCGGGGGCCCGTCCGGCCGGACGACCGCCGTGCGCGAGCTGCTCGCGCTCGCGGCCATGACGGGGGTGGCCGACGACGTCGTCGTGCACCCGCCGGCGGACCGCGACACGCTCGCCCGCTGGTACCACGCGGCCGACGTCGTGGCGATGCCGTCGCGCAGCGAGTCGTTCGGGCTGGTCGCCGCCGAGGCGCAGGCGAGCGGGATCCCCGTGGTCGCGGCCTGCGTGGGCGGTCTGCGCACCATCGTCGACCACGACGTCTCCGGCCGGCTCGTGCGCGGCCACGACCCGGCCGTCTGGGCGGACGTGCTCGCCGAGGTGCTGGCCTCCGAGGCCCTGCGCTCGACCTACGCGGTCGGCGCCCGGCGCGTCGCGGAGCGCTTCGGCTGGTCGACCACCGCCGACCAGATGCTCAAGGTCTACTCGGTCGCCGGCGAGGTCCGGGCGTCCACGGTCTGATCGCCGATGTCGTGGCCGGCCCGGCTGCGCGTCGTCCGTCGGATCTCTCACCCGGGACCTTCGTCCCGGGTGCGTGAGAACGCGGCGTCCACGGTCTGACCCTCTCGACGCCCCGGCCGCGACCCTGCGGCAGGATGGCGACCATGACCTACACCCTCGTGCTGCTCCGCCACGGCGAGAGCGAGTGGAATGCGAAGAACCTGTTCACGGGCTGGGTGGACGTGCCCCTGTCCGAGAAGGGCATCGTGGAGGCGAAGCGCGGCGGCACGCTGCTGACCGACGCAGGCGTGCTGCCCGACATCGTGCACACGTCGCTCCTGCGCCGCGCCATCACGACCGCCAACCTGGCGCTCGACGCAGCCGACCGGCACTGGATTCCCGTCAAGCGCTCCTGGCGCCTGAACGAGCGGCACTACGGCGCGCTGCAGGGCAAGGACAAGAAGCAGACCCTCGAGGAGTACGGCGAGGAGCAGTTCATGCTCTGGCGCCGCTCCTACGACTTCCCGCCGCCGGACATCGAGCTGGGCTCGGAGTTCTCGCAGGACGCCGACCCGCGGTACGCCGGCGAGCCGATCCCGCGCTCCGAGGCCCTCGACCAGGTGCTCGCCCGTGCGCTGCCGTACTGGGCCTCGGACATCGTCCCGGACCTGCAGGCCGGCAAGACCGTGCTCGTCGCGGCCCACGGCAACTCGATCCGCGCGCTGGTCAAGCACCTGGACGACGTCGACAGCGGCACGATCGCCGGCATCAACATCCCCACCGGCATCCCGCTGCTCTACACGCTCGACGAGGAGACGCTGAAGCCCACCAACCCGGGCGGCACCTACCTCGACCCGGAGGCCGCCGCGGAAGCGATCAAGGCCGTCGCCAACCAGGGCCGCTGACCCTCGACCACGACGGCCGCGCCTGGCGCGACGAGAGCGGCGACCCCCGAGGGGGCCGCCGCTCTCGTGTCTGCTGGGTCAGCCGGCGGTGCGGTCGAAGCCCTGGCGGCCGACGCCGGTCACCAGGTACGTCACCCGGCGGGCGACGGAGACGCCGTGGTCGCCGAACCGCTCGTAGTAGCGCCCCAGCAGGGTCACATCGATGGTCTCCTGCGTGGTGCCGGCCCACGAGCCGCCCAGCAGGGCCGCGAACGTGTCCTCGTGGAGCTCGTCGAGAAGGTCGTCGTCCTGCTCGATGCTCTCGGCCAGCAGCACCTCGCGGTTGGTCAGCAGCGTGGTGGTGCGACGGGCCACGCGGACGGCGGCGTCGTGCATCTCGGCGAACGTGCCCGACAGCGCGTGCGGCACGGCGTGCCGGGGGTAGCGCCCTCGCGCCACCTGCGCGACGTGGCGGGCCAGGTCACCCATCCGCTCGAGCGACGCGCTCATGCGCAGCGCCGAGACGACGATCCGCAGGTCGGTGGCGACGGGCTGCTGCTGCGCGAGGAGCAGGACGCACCGCTCGTCCAGGTCCCGCTCCATGGCGTCGATGTCGAGGTCGTCGGCGATGACCGTCTCAGCCAGGGCGAGGTCCGCGGTCAGCAGCGCGATGCCCGCGTTCGTGATCGCGTGCTCGACCTTGCCGCTCATCGCCGCCAGGTCCTCGCCGAGCTGGTGCAGCTCGGCGTCGAAGATGTCCCGCATGTGCTCCCTCTCGTGCCGCGACGGCAGGTGCCATCGCGAGGATCAGATTTTCACCGGTAGATGAACGAAGGGTCCCACGCAGGTGAACGGACGACGGCCGTTGCGTGGGAAGCCGCACAGGAACCGCCGACATCACGGCGACCCGTCGACGTCCGGCACCATCGCCATCTCGGTCACGGGCAGCTCGAGATCGTGCAGGAGCGCCACCAGCCCGGTCAGGGCCTCGGCGTCGGGCAGCCGACAGGACAGCACCGTCTCCGCGCCGACGCCCGCCGAGACCACGTCGTAGGCGCCCAGCCGGTCGGCGTGCAGGTCGACGATGGCCGAAGGCCCAGCGATGCGGATGTGGTAGAGCACGGGGACCCCCAGGGGCGCGATGCTGCAGCGTCTCGCGGGCGAAGGGCTGAGCGGATCGCCCCCGCGGGGTGAGATTGCCACTAGCGTCGGCTGAGTCATCCGTCACGGGTGAGTCGGTCGACGGGAACAGGGCGGCACGGTCGCCGCACGCAACCGCGGGCTGTCAGTTCGGCACAACGGAAGGGAACAGCGATGACGACGTTCACCGCCTGGAAGTTCGACACGCCCGACGGCGCCCAGAAGGCCGCCGAGGCCTTGCAGTCCGCCGCTTCGGACCACCTCGTCAAGATCGTGGACCACGCCGTGATCACCTGGCCCGAGGGCGCCGCGAAGCCGGACATGCACCACTCCCACGAGGACAAGTGGCGCGGCACGGGTTGGGGAGCGTTCTGGGGCGTTCTCTTCGGCGGCCTGTTCTTCGTCCCGCTGCTCGGCGCGGCGGTCGGCGCGGCCGCCGGGGCGATCACCAAGTCGATGGCCGCGGTGGGTCTCGACGACAACCAGCTGGCGACGATCCGTGAGCAGATCACGCCGGGCACGTCGCTGCTCTGCGCGGTCACCGACGAGGGCGACCTCGACCGGATGGGCGAGCGTTTCCACGGGCTGCACTCCACGCTCGTCGCGACGAACCTCACGGAGGCCGAGCGCTCGGTACTCATGGAGACTTTCGGCTGACCGGCGCACACGTCGTCCGAGGAGCGTGAACGCTCGATGAACGCTCGACGGCAGGAGGCCCGCGCGGCGCGTTGGCGGCCCGAGGCACCCCGGAACCCGTCCTAGGGTTGGGCCTGTGGACGGCGCGGAGGGTTTGAAGCTGCTGCTCGCCGGCGGGCTCGGCCTGCTGGTGGGCGTCGTGGCGACCCTGGCGTTCCGCTGGAGCGAGCGCGCCCAGCGCGGCCCCGTGCCCGCGAGCCCCGTCCGGGCCTCGACGAGGGTCTGGTCCGGACGCTCGCCGTCCTGCGCTCGGCCGCCGTCGTCCTGGACGAGAGCGACCGGGTGGTGCGCGCGAGCGCGCCGGCTCATGCGCTGGGCATCGTGCGCGACGGCCGCATCGCGCCGGCCGCCATCCGGGACCTGATCGCCGCCGTCCGTCGGGACGGGGTGATCCGCGACGAGGAGCTCGAGGTACCGCGCGGCCCGGTCGGACCCGGCATCCTGCTCGTCCAGGTGCGCGTGGCCCAGGTGAGCGCGCAGCACCTCGTGGTCCTCGCAGAGGACCTGACCCAGGCGCGCCGGCTCGAGGCGATCCGGCGCGACTTCGTCGTGAACGTCTCGCACGAGCTCAAGACGCCGGTGGGCGCGTTGTCCCTGCTGGCCGAGACCGTTCAGGACGCGGCGGACGACCCTGAGGCCGTGCGACGGTTCGCGGGTCGGATGCAGACCGAGGCGACCCGGCTGTCGGCACTGGTGCACGAGATCATCGAGCTGTCCCGCCTGCAGGTCGCCGGGGCGCTGGGTCAGGCCGGGCTCGTCGACGTCGACCGGGTGCTGAACGAGGCCGTCGACCGGGCCCGCACCACCGCCGAGGCCAAGCACGTCCGGCTCGACATCGGCGGCGTGCACGGCACCCGGGTGCTCGGCCAGCACGAGCTGCTGGTCACCGCGGTGCGCAACCTGCTCGACAACGCCGTCGCGTACTCGGGCGAGGCCGCGCACGTCGGCGTCGGCGTCCGGCTCGTCGACGGCCTGGTCGAGATCGCGGTGGTCGACGAGGGCATCGGCATCAGCGCGGCCGAGCAGGAGCGCGTGTTCGAGCGGTTCTACCGGGTCGACCCGGCCCGCTCGCGCGACACCGGCGGGACGGGTCTCGGCCTGTCCATCGTCAAGCACGTCGCCGCCGACCACGGGGGAGACGTCACCGTCTGGTCCCAGCCGGGTCGCGGGTCGACCTTCACGCTGCGCCTCCCGCGGGCCGAGGACGCCCCCGAGGACACGCCCACGATCGCGCCTCAGATCGAGATCGCCCCCGCCATCCCCGACCAGCCTGCAAGCCCCGAAGGAGCACCCGTGCACCGGAGCGCCTCATGACCCGGATCCTGCTCGTCGAGGACGAGGAGTCCTACCGCGACCCGCTGGCCTACCAGCTCGAGCGTGAGGGCTTCGACGTCGTCACCGCCGCGACCGGGACGGACGCCCTGCTGCGGTTCGACGAGCTCGGCGCCGACCTGGTCCTGCTCGACCTCATGCTGCCCGGCCTGCCCGGCACGGAGGTGTGCCGCCGGCTGCGGCTGGTCAGCGACGTGCCGGTCATCATGCTCACCGCCAAGGACGACGAGATCGACAAGGTCGTCGGCCTCGAGCTCGGTGCCGACGACTACGTCACCAAGCCGTACTCGTCGCGTGAGCTGCTCGCCCGGGTGCGGGCCGTGCTCCGTCGTCGCGAGGCCGCGGCCGTCCCGGTCGGGGCTCCGGCGGCAACGTTCGCCCACGACCTCGAGGACGACGAGCTGCTCGTGGCCGGACCGGTCCGCATGGACGTCGAGCGCCACACGGTCCGGGTGCGCGGCGAGCTGGTGGCGTTCCCGCTCAAGGAGTTCGAGCTCCTGGAGATGCTGCTGCGCAACGCCGGTCGCGTGCTCACCCGCGGCCAGCTGATCGACCGCATCTGGGGGTCCGACTACGTCGGGGACACCAAGACCCTCGACGTGCACGTGAAGCGCGTCCGCGCCCGGATCGAGGTCGACCCGGGCAACCCGACCCTCGTGCTGACCGTCCGCGGCCTCGGGTACAAGTTCGCCGACGACGTCGAGTAGCAGGTCGACCAGCACGCCCAGACCGTCCGCCAAAGCCCCGCTCGGTCCGCCAGCTCGGCATCTCCTCTTGATGACGGTGCGCACGAGGCCGCCGCCGGGCGCACGACGGGACGTACCGGACCACCTGCTACCTTCTGGCGGTGCCGCTTGCCCCCGACGAGTACCACGCGCGTGCCCTGGCCGCTGCTGATCAGGACGGTCGGCTGCCCCGCTCCCCGATGACCGACTGGGACATCTTCCCGTTCGAGGCGGAGGGCCTGACCGTGCGCCCGCTCGCGGCGCCGGTGCTGCCGGAGTCACCGCGCGCCGGCGCGGGTGGCGTCGACTGCCGGTCGTGCCAGGACGATCGCGGCACGGTCTGGCGCGACGAGCACTGGCGGCTGCGTCGGTTCGACAAGCCCGGCGGGGCGCCGCTCTCGCTCCTGCTGGTCTCCCGGGCGCACGTCGACTTCACGGACCTGCCGGACGATCGGGCCTCGGGAGCTCGGAGTCCTCCTCGTCCACGTCGCGCGCGCGATCGAGGCGCTCCCGCACATCGCCCGCGCCCACGTCAGCAAGTGGGGCGACGGCGCCGAGCACCTGCATCTGTTCTTCTACGCCCGGCCCGCCGGGATGCGCCAGATGCTCGGTGCGTTCATGCAGCTGTGGGACGACTTGCTCCCTCCTGTCCCGGTCGCCGAACGTGACGCCGACGCGTGGGCCGTTGCCCGGACGCTCCGCGCCTCCTACGGCGGCGAGGTCGTCGGCCCGCTCTGAGCCGCCCGGAACGGGTGCGTCCCGCCTCTCGACAGGCCGGGCTGCGAGCAGTCGTCGGCCACCGTTCACCTGGGGTTCACCCGAACCGGTCCGGCCGGTCACGTGCGCTTCCTACCATCAGCCTCGCCGCGCACACATCGGTGCGCACACGATCGACAGGATGGACCACAGTGAAGCTTCCCCTCCTCGGCCGCATCGGGGCGGTTGCCCTCGTCGGCACGCTCGCCCTCGCGCTGTCGGCCTGCGGATCGGACAACGCTACCGACACCCCCGCCGCCTCCGGCGGCGCCTCGGAGGCCCCCGCCTCCACACTCAGCGGCACCCTGAACGGCGGCGGTTCCAGCGCCCAGGAGAAGGCCCAGCAGGCGTGGGTCGCCGGCTTCCAGACCGCGAACCCCAGCGTCACCGTGAACTACACGACCTCCGACTCGGGTGCAGGCCGCAAGGGCTTCCTCGACGGCTCGCTCGACTACGCCGGCTCGGACAGCGCGCTCAGCACGGACGAGCTCACGCAGGCGGCCTCCCGCTGCACCGGCGGCGCCGGCATCGACCTGCCCGTCTACATCAGCCCGATCGCCGTCGCGTTCAACATCGACGGTGTCACCGACCTGAAGATGACCCCGGACGTCGTCGCCAAGATCTTCTCGGGCGCGATCACCACCTGGAACGACCCGGCGATCACCGCCCTCAACTCGGGCGCGAAGCTCTCCGGCCCGATCACCGTCGTGCACCGCTCCGACGACTCGGGCACGTCCAAGAACTTCCAGGACTACCTCGCGAAGACGGCGCCCACCGTGTGGACCTTCCCGGTCTCCAACACCTGGCCCGCCCAGGTCGGACAGGGCGCGAACGGCACGTCCGGCGTCGTCCAGACGATCCAGGCCGCCCCCGGCACCATCGGCTACGCGGACGCTTCCGCCGTCGGCTCGCTCGGCAAGGTCGCGCTGGGGGTCGGCACCGAGTTCAACGGTCCGACAGCTGACGGTGCCGCAGCGACGGTCGCCGCGTCGCCCCGTGACACCACCCGCGCCACCGGCGACATCGTCATCAACATCGACCGCACCACGACGGCCGCGGGCGCCTACCCGGCGATCCTGGTCTCGTACCTGGTCGTCTGCAACACCTATCCCACGGCGAAGGCGGACCTGATCAAGGGCTACGCCACCTTCGCGGCGAGCTTCCGACGGTCAGTCGAAGGCGGCCACCGCGGCCGGCTCGGCCCCGATCCCGGACACCTTGGCCACGGACGTCGCGGCGTCGATCAACGCGATCGCAGCCCGGCTGGTCAGCCGCAACGTCCTCGTCCGGCGGCCGCCCAGCGGCCGCCGGACGGTGGCGCTCTACCACCGTTCTGACAGGAGACATCCGTTGGCTTCGCCTACGACAGCGATGACCCCGCCGGTCGCGCCCGTCCGCACGCCCAAGAAGCGCAGGGCGCGGACGACGGACCGGGGGCTCGACCGCGGCTTCCGATACCTCGCCGTGTGGTCCGGGATCCTCATCCTGGCCGTGCTCGCCTCGGTCGCGATCTTCCTGATCATCGAGGCCTGGCCCGCTCTCAAGAACCCTGACCTCGCCTCCGAGGTCCCCTGGATCCCGGCCGGTGGCAACCTCTGGTCGGTCGTCGGGCCGCTGATCTTCGGCACGATCCTCGCCGCGATCGTCTCGCTGGTGATCGCCGTGCCGATCGCGGTCGGGGTCGCGCTGTTCATCTCGCACTACGCACCGCGCCGGATGGCGTCGATCCTCGGCTACGTGGTCGACCTGCTCGCGGCCATCCCGTCGGTCGTGTACGGCCTTTGGGGTGTGATGGTGCTGGCGCCCAAGGTTCAGCCCGTCTGGCAGTTCCTGGTCGACTACTTCGGCTGGATCCCGCTGTTCGCCGGCGACCAGCACGGCAACGCGTCGAACCCGCCCCGCGTCCTGATGACCACGGCGGTCGTCCTCGCCGTCATGATCCTGCCGATCATCACCGCGGTCAGCCGCGAGGTCTTCCTGCAGACGCCGCGGCTGCACGAGGAAGCCGCGCTCGCCCTCGGCGCGACGCGCTGGGAAGCTGGTCCGGATGGCGGTCCTGCCGTTCGGCCGCTCGGGCGTGACGTCCGCCGCGATGCTCGGGCTGGGCCGCGCGCTCGGCGAGACGATGGCCGTGCTGATGATCCTGTCGCCCGGGATCCTCTACTCGTTCAAGATCCTCGTGGCCTCGGAGCAGCAGACGATCGCGGGCAACATCGCTGCCAAGTTCAACGACGCGAACGACATCGGCCGCTCGACGCTCATCGCGACCGGCCTGGCGCTCTTCGTGATCACCCTGCTGGTCAACCTGGCCGCTCGCGCGATCATCGCGCGCAACAAGGAATTCTCGGGGGCGAACTGACGTGACCACCGCACAGCTCACCCCTGAGGCCGCCTCGCTGCGGGCCGCGCTGACCCAGGTCAACGGGGCACGCAGGCGCAAGGACCGGTTCATGACCTGGCTGGTCTACGGCGCCTTCGTGCTCGCCGTGATCCCGCTGGTGTCCCTCATCTGGAGCGTCCTGTCCAACGGCCTCGGCCGGTTCAACCTCTACTTCCTGACGCACTCGATGCGCAACGTGTACGGCGGGATGGACGCCGGTGGCGTCTACCACGCGCTGCTCGGCACCATCCTCATCACGGCGCTCACGGTCGTCATCTCGGTGCCGATCGGCCTGATCACGTCGGTCTACCTCGTCGAGTACGGCAAGGGCTCGCTCGCTCGCGCCGTGACGTTCTTCGTCGACGTCATGACGGGCATCCCGTCGATCGTCGCCGGTCTGTTCGCGTTCTCGCTCTTCTACCTGGTGGTCGGGCCGCAGTCCATGAGCGGGCTCGTGGGCGCCGTCGCCCTGTCGGTGCTGATGATCCCCGTCGTCATCCGCTCGACCGAGGAGATGCTTCGGCTCGTCCCCAACGAGCTGCGCGAGGCCTCGTTCGCGCTCGGCGTCCCGAAGTGGCTGACGATCATCCGGGTCGTGCTGCGCACGGCCGTGGCCGGCATCACGACCGGCATCATGATCGCCATCGCCCGCGTGATCGGGGAGACGGCACCGCTGCTCATCACGGTGGGTGCCACGGACTCGATCAATCGCGACCCGTTCCACGGCAACATGATGACGCTGCCGGTGTACGTCTACCGCCAGTACGCGGCGGGTCTTGTGCCCTGCGCCCCGGGTGCGACAGATTGCATCCCGACGATCAATTACGACCGGGCGTGGAGCGCAGCACTCGTGCTGATCCTGTTCGTCATGCTGCTCAACCTTCTGGCGCGCGGCGTGAGCCGCTGGTTCGCGCCCAAGACCCGGGCCTGAGCCCCCACAAGGAGAACGACGATGGCACAGCGAATTGACGTCAAGGACCTCAACATCTACTACAGCGACTTCCTCGCCGTGGCCGGCGTCGAGATGTCGGTGGAGCCCCGCTCCGTCACCGCCTTCATCGGCCCGTCGGGCTGCGGGAAGTCCACCTTCCTGCGCACCCTGAACCGCATGCACGAGGTCATCCCGGGTGCGCACGTCCAGGGCTCGGTCGCGATGGACGGCATCGACCTGTACGGCTCGGACGTCGACCCGGTCGCGGTCCGCCGACAGGTGGGCATGGTGTTCCAGCGCCCCAACCCGTTCCCGACGATGTCGATCGCGGACAACGTGCTGGCCGGGATCAAGCTGAACAACAAGCGCATCTCCAAGAGCGACGCCGCGGACGTGGTCGACTCGCTGACGAGCGCCAACCTCTGGAACGAGGTCAAGGACCGGCTGAACCGTCCGGGTTCCGGCCTCTCCGGCGGCCAGCAGCAGCGCCTCTGCATCGCCCGCGCCATCGCGGTCAAGCCGCAGGTGCTGCTCATGGACGAGCCCTGCTCGGCGCTCGACCCGATCTCGACGCTGGCGATCGAGGACCTGATCTCGGAGCTTGAAGAGCGACTACACGATCGTCATCGTCACGCACAACATGCAGCAGGCCGCGCGGGTGTCGGACCGGACGGCGTTCTTCAACCTCAAGGCGACCGGTCAGCCGGGCCGCCTGGTCGAGATCGACGAGACGTCGACCATCTTCTCCTCGCCGCGCGAGCAGGCCACGGAGGACTACATCTCGGGCCGCTTCGGCTGAGCCGTCCAGGCACGCACAGAGGGCCGGTCCGGGCGGACCGGCCCTCTCGTGCGTCTGTCGCCGGTCAGCTGGTGGGCGACGGGATGGACCCCGCGTACTCCGGCAGGGTGCCGTCGACGACGGGCACGTCGAGGCTGACGCTGCCCGCGTCCCTCGTCGCGACGGTCACCGGGACGACCGCTCCGGGGGGCTCCGGGATCGAGTCGAACGTGATGGTTGTGTCGGTGTCGGTGTTGCCACCGGGCGCGCCCAGCAGGACGGTCTGACCGGCGGGCACGTGCACGCTCTGGTCGTCCGTGCCGAGCGTGATCGTCACGCTCTGGTCGGAGCTGCCGCTGTTCTCCAGGGCACCGAGCAGGGCGCCGGGCTCGCCCTTGGCCGCCGAGGCGATCAGGAAGTTGATCGCCTTGATGTCGCCCACGTGGGCGCCCACGCCGTCGGAGGAGTTGTACTCCTTCTCGGTCGTCATCTGGTTGGTGGCCGAGCAGCCCGTCAGCGTCAGGGCTGCCGCGAGACCGGCGACGGCCAGGCCGGTCGCGGCACGGAGCCGGCGGGTGCGGGGGCGGGGCGAGGTCACGGTGGCTCCTGGGTGCGTCGGGACTGCAGGGGGCGCAGGGCCCCTAGACTCGGGCAGATCTGTGGCGCAAGCCTAGCCCGCGACGACGGCCAGGGGCGTGCCGAGCCACTCCTGTGAGCGACGTCATCCGCGGGCGCGTGACCTGCGACGACGGGGTGGTGCGCACGGTAAAGGCCCAATTTCTCCGTGATAAGATACCCCTCTGCGAAAGGGGACACCTGCAGATGACTTTCACTGTTGGGGAGACCGTTGTCTACCCGCACCACGGTGCGGCATTGATCGAAGAGATCAAGACCAGGACCATCCGCGGAGAGGACAAGGTTTACCTCAAGCTCAAGGTCGCTCAGGGGGACCTCACCATCGAGGTACCGGCTGAGAACGTCGACCTGGTGGGCGTTCGTGACGTCGTCGGCCAGGAAGGTCTGGACCGCGTGTTCGAGGTGCTCCGCGCCCCGTACACCGAGGAGCCGACCAACTGGTCCCGCCGCTACAAGGCCAACCTCGAGAAGCTCGCGTCGGGCGACGTCATCAAGGTGGCAGAGGTCGTCCGCGACCTGTCCCGCCGCGACGCCGACCGTGGCCTGTCCGCGGGCGAGAAGCGCATGCTCGCCAAGGCCCGCCAGATCCTCGTCTCGGAGCTCGCACTCGCCGAGCACACCGAGGAGGAGAAGGCCGAAGCGATCCTCGACGAGGTCCTGGCGTCCTGACGCCGGGTGACCGTTGTGTGTCGCTGAACATCGCCGCTGTCCTGACTGCCGCCGGGAGCGGTAGCAGGCTGGGTCATTCCCTCCCGAAGGCTCTGGTGCCTCTGGGGGGCCGGTCGCTCGTCGTGCACGCCGCCCGCAATCTGCTGGCGGCGCGCGCGACGGGCGATCAGCATGTCCGGCTCCTGGTGGTCACCGCGCCCCCGGAGCACGTCTCCGCGCTCGCCGAGCTCGCCACCGAGTTCGTCGCTGAGCTCGCCGGTCCCGGGGTGGACGTCCGTGTGGTCGCCGGCGGCGCCACCCGGCAGGCGTCGGTCGCGGCCGGGCTGGCGGCGCTGGGTGTGCCCGCTCCGCCGAACCCGGTCGCCGGCGCCGAGCACGGCGCAGGCTACGACGACATCGCCGTGGTGCTCGTGCACGACGCGGCCCGTCCGCTCGCGCCCCCGTCCCTGATCGGCCGGGTGATCGACGCGGTGCTGGACGGGCACCCGGCCGTGGTCCCGGGCCTGCCGGTCACGGACACGATCAAGCGGGTGCTGCCCGGCGGCCCGGTCGAGCCCGTTCTGGCGACCGTCCCGCGCGCCGACCTGCGAGCCGTGCAGACGCCGCAGGGTTTCGCCCTGGAGCTGCTCCAGCGGGCGCACGCGACCTTCGCCTCCGACGCCGACCTCGAGCGGACGGCCGCGTCCGACGACGCCGGCCTGGTCGAACGGCTGGGCGAGCGTGTCTGGGTGGTCGCCGGGGACGAGCGGGCTGCGAAGATCACCACGCCCCGCGACCTCGCGGTGGCCACGCTCCTGCTGGAGGCCTGATGGGCGCTACGTCCTCTCCGCCTGGCGGCGCTACGTCCTCTCCGCCTGGCGGCGCTACGTCCTCTCCGCCTGGCGGCGCTACGTCCTCTCCGCCTGGCGGCGCTACGTCCTCTCCGCCTGGCGGCGCTACGTCCTCTCCGCCTGGCGGCGCTACGTCCTCTCCGCCTGGCGGCGCTACGTCCTCTCCGCCTGGCGGCGCTACGTCCTCTCCGCCTGGCGGCGCTACGTCCTCTCCGCCTGGCGGCGCCCTGCCCCGCACCGGGATCGGGATCGACGTGCATGCCTACGCGACCGCGCCCGCCGAGGGCGCGGTGCTCCACCTCGCCGGGCTGACGTGGCCCGGCGAGCGGCCGCTGGAGGGCCATTCCGACGCCGACGTCGCCGCGCACGCGTGCGCCGACGCGCTCCTGTCCGCGGCGGGTCTCGGCGATCTCGGGTCGAACTTCGGCACCTCGGAGCCGCAGTGGGCGGGTGCCGCCGGGGCGGTCCTGCTGGCGGAGGCCGCGGCGCGGGTGCGCGCGGCCGGCTTCGTCGTGGGGAACGTCGCCGTGCAGGTGATCGGGAACCGGCCCCGGCTGGGTCAGCGCAGGGCGGAGGCCGAGGCGGCCCTGTCGGCGGCCGCGGGCGCGCCGGTGAGCGTGTCGGCGACCACGACCGACGGGCTCGGCCTGACGGGTCGGGGAGAGGGCGTCGCGGCGGTCGCCACCGCGCTCGTCGTCGCCGCCAGCTGACGGCGGGCCCGGGCGGCCCGTGACCGGGTGCTGCCCAGCAGGACGCCGCCCAGCACCAGCGACCCCCACGCCAGCTCGGTGAGGCTCGTGCGTTCGCGCAGCAGGAGCCAGGACGCGGCGATGCCGGCCACGGGCACCAGCATGGAGAACGGTGCGACGGTGCTCGACGGGTGCCGGCCCATCAACCCCGTCCAGAGCATGCCGCCGCAGACGGTCGCGACGAGCACCGTGTAGGCCAGCCCCGCCAGGGCGAGCAGCCCTTGCGCGCTGGTCAGGCCCGTGAACGAGTGCCGGATCTGCGCGGGGCCCTCGGTCGCCAGCGACAACGCGAGCATCGGCAGCGGCGGGACCACCGACATCCAGAGCAGGAGCCGGACGGGCTCGTGCGGGCTGGCCTGCATCGCCTTGCGGCTGCCCAGGTTTCCGATCGCCCAGCCGAGGCCGCCGGCGAGCGTCAGCAGCACGGGGACGAGCGTCGCGCCGCCGTTGAGGCCCGCCCGGTGCGCGGCGATACCGCCCAGACCGACGACCGCGGTGAGGATGCCGAGCCCCTGCCGGGCGGTCAGCCGTTCGCGCAGGAACGTCGCCGCCAGGACGACCGTGAAGGGTGCCGACGACTGCAGGACGAGCGACGCCAGCCCCGTCGGCATGCCGTTCGACATGGCCAGGTAGAGGAACACGAACTGCAGAACGCCGAACCCGAGCCCGTACAGCAGGATCCAGCGCCACGGCGCGGACGGCCTCGGCACGAGCAGGAGGGTCGGCACCGCGATGAGCGCGAACCGCAGCGCCACGAGGAAGAACGGCGGGAACTGCTGCAACGACAGGTGGATGGCCGTGAAGTTCAGGCCCCAGAGCACGGCGACGAGCGTGGCGAGCAGGCGGTCCCGGGTGGTCATGCGACGAGTCTGCGATCGCCGTGCGTTCAGCACCAGCGAAAGATTGTTATCTGACTATGTAGTGTGTCTATATGGATCCTCGCGCGCTGGAGACGCTTCGCACCATCGGCTCGCAGGGCGGCGTGACAGCAGCTGCGGCGGTGCTGCACCTGACGCCGTCGGCGGTCTCCCAGCAGATGGCGGTGCTGCAGCGCGAGACCGGGGTCGCCCTCACGGAGCGTGTGGGACGCGGTCTGCGCCTGACACCCGCCGGCGAGGCGCTGGCGGCGGCGGCCGAGGACGTCGCAGTGGCCCTGGAACGCGCTCAGGCGGCCTGTGCGGCGTTCCTGGAGCGTCCGGAGGGCATTGTCCGGGTCTCGGCGTTCCAGAGCGGCGCAGAGCTGCTCCTGCCGGGTCTGCTGGCCCGCGTGGGCGCGCTGGGCGGCATCGTGCTCGAGTGCACGGACGAGGACGTCGCCCAGGAGGACTTCGCGGCGCTCACGGACCGGATCGACGTCGTCGTCGCCCACCGGCCGGAGGGCGCGCCGGTGTGGCCCGGCGTCCAGGTGGTGCCGCTGCTGCGCGAGCCGCTCGACGTCGCCGTGCCGCTCGACCACCCGTTGGCAGGGCGTGCGTCGATCCGCCCCGTCGACCTGGCGGGCGCCGACTGGATCTCCGTGCGGGACGGATTCCCGATCGCGTCGCTGGTGCGCGAGGTCGTGGCTCGGTCCGACGCGCCGGCGCGGATCGTGCACCGGGTCAACGACTTCCACGTGACGGAGGCGTTCGTCGCGACCGGCCACGGCATCGCGCTGCTCCCGCGCTACACGTTCGGCGGCAGCACGCGCATCCGGCTGGTCCCGCTGGCGGAGGTGCTGGCGGGCCGGCGCATCGATGCGCTGCTGCGTCGGGACCGCGCGGAGCGCCTCGTCGTCCGCCGCGTCGTGCACGAGCTCCAGTCCGTCGCGGCAGCGATCGCCACCCTCCCGTAACGGTCCCGCCCGGACTCCCGCCCTCGCGGGATACGCGTGGCGACGACGCGCGGGGCACCCGCGACGACGGACGCCCGTCCTCAGGGCAGCAGGACCAGCTTGCCGTGTGCGTGGCCCGCGAGGCCCTCCCAGTGGGCCTTGCCGGCGTCCTCGAGCGCGTAGGTCTGCGCGACGCGCACATCGAGCGAACCGTCGGAGGCCAGCTGGGCCAGCTGGGCGCGGGCGGCCTCCCGGACGAGCGTGCCCGGGTCGGCGCCCGGACCTCCGCCCAGGGCGCGGATGCCCAGCTCGCCCGCTCGTCGCAACCCGGCGATCGTCGCGATGCGCTGGCGGTCCGAGACCATGGCGACCGAGGTGTCGAGCGCCTCGTCAGTCCCTACGGTGTCGATCGCGACGGTGACGGGGCCGGTGGTGCGGACGGCGTCGTGCAGGCGGTCGAGCAGGCCCTCGCCGTAGGCCACCGGCAGCGCGCCGAGGGCCTCCAGGTCCTCGTGCTGCTGCGGCGACGCCGTCGCGATGACCTGGGCGCCACGCAGGATCGCGAGCTGCACGACCATGCGGCCGACGCCGCCCGAGCCGCCGTGCACGAGCACGACGTCGTGGTCGTGCGTGCCGGTCGCGGACAGGGTGTGCACAGCGGTCGCGCCCGCCAGGAGCAGGCCGGACGCGGCGGCCCAGTCGAGGTTGGCCGGCCGGCGCACGGTCACCTGCTCCGAGGCGACGATCCGGCTGGCATACCCTCCGTCGACCCGCCAGGCGATGACCTCGTCGCCGGGGGCGAGCCACCGCACGGACGGACCGACCGCGCTGACGACGCCGGACACCTCGTAGCCGAGCCGCATCGGGAGGTGTCCCGGGTCGAGCTGAACGCCCCCGAGTACCGCTTCCAGTCGATGGCGTTGACGGCGGCCGCCTTGACGTCGATCAGGACGTTGCCCGGCCCGGGCTCCGCGGTGTCGACGTCGACCACCCGGAGGACCTCGGGGCCGCCGTAGGCGATCGCGACCACGGCTCTGCTGGTGAGTGCCACGGCCACAGACTGCACCCGCGGGCGGCCGTTGACCAGGGTCGGTACCTGTGAGCCGCCTACGCCCCGAAGAGCCTGGCCAGGTACGGGTTGCTGAAGACGCCGTCCGGGTCGGCCTGCTGCCGCACGCGCTGGGCGTCGGCGAACCGCGGGTAGAGCTCGCTCAGCCGGTCGGCCTCGAGCCAGTGCATCTTGCCCCAGTGCGGGCGACCGCCGGACGCCGCGACGATCTGCTCGACCGCGCGGAAGTACGACTCGTACGGCAGGCGGATGTACTGGTGCACGGCGATGTAGGCGGTCTCGCGGCCGTGCGCGGTGGACAGCCAGAGGTCGTCGGCCGCGGCGAAGCGGATCTCGACGGGGAACGGGACGCGCTGGCCGGACGCCTCGAGCCAACGGTCGATCTCGGCCAGGACGGGAACCAGCTGGTCGCGGGGGACCGCGTACTCCATCTCGCGGAAGCGCACCCGCCGCGGGCTGACGAACACCTCGGGTGCCGGTGCGACGAACCGGCGCGAGCAGCGCGCGGGCGGCCAGACCGTTGATCCCGACCGTCGTCCGCGGGGCGATCGTCGCCACGGTGTTGGTGACCGCGAACAACCCGTTCGACAGCAGCTCGTCGTCGACCCAGCCGCGGACGGGGTTCAGTGGGCGCTCGGTCTCGTCGGGAACCCGGTTGTTCCGCTTGGTCAGCGCGCGGCGCGTGTGCGGGAACCAGTAGAACTCGAAGTGGTCGTTGCCCTCGACCAGTCCGTCGGGCCCGTCGAGGCCCTCGAGGACGCGGTCCAGGGGCCAGGGCTCCTCGACGGCCTCCAGCTTGAACGCGGGGACGACCTCGAGCGTGACCGCCGACAGGACCCCGACGCTGCCGAGGCCGAGGCGAGCCAGCTCGAAGCTCGGGGTTGGTCTCGGGGCACGCCTCGACGACGTCGCCCTTGGCCGTGACGAGGCGGGCACCGACGACCTGCGTGGCCAGACCGCCCAGGCGGGCGCCCGTGCCGTGGGTGCCCGTCGAGATCGCGCCGGCGATCGACTGCTTGTCGATGTCGCCGAGGTTGCGCATGCCCAGGCCCCGAGCCGCCAGCTCGGCGTTCAGGGCACCCAGGCGGATGCCCGCGCCGACCGTGACGTGGGTGGTGCCGTCCGGCTGGGGCGCGACACGCTCGAACGCGTTCAGCCGATCGAGGTGCAGGTGGACACCGTCCGACGCCGCCACGGGGGTGAAAGAGTGCCCGGCCCCGACCGCCCTGACCTGGAGGCCGTCCTCCGCCCCGCCCCGTACCGTTTCGACCAGTTCGTCCTGGTCAGCGGGGTGCACGACGCGCTGCGGCGTCGCTGAGGCCGTGCGGGCCCAGTTGCGCCACGGCGCGGAGTCGGACAGGTGTCCCATGAGACAGAGGGTCCTCTTGGTCAACCGTCCAAGTCAAGTGCGCCCAGGCCTTGACTATCGTCACGATGGATATTGAGACTGTGCACTGGGGAGGCGTCGGCCTCACGCACCGGTGACCAAGCCAGCCGGTGGGGCCGTCGTTCGAGGGAGGGGACCTTCGTGAATCGTTTGCCAGTCGCTGAGAGACGTGAACAGCTCATCGAGGCAGCGCTCGCGGTCGCGAGCCGTCACGGCATCGACGCGGCCACCGTGCGCGCTGTCGCTGCCGAGGCCGGCGTCTCGTTGGGCGTCGTGCACTACTGCTTCCAGGACAAGGACGAGCTGCTGCGCGCGATGGCGCACGCCATCACGTCCGCCAACCTGGAGCGCAGCATGGGCGAGCTGCCGCCGGACGTGGGCGTCGCCGCCGTCATCGACGGCACCATCGATGCGCTCTGGGACGGCATCAAGGAGTCGCGGGGTGCTCAGTGCAGCGACCAGCTCACCACCTCCTCGCTGCGCCATCCCGAGCTCAACCAGGTGGCCATCGAGCAGTACCGCGGCCAGTGGGCCGCCGCCGAGCAGGTGCTGCGCGGCGTCGAGCAGGCCGCGGGCGTGACGTTCAGCGTCCCGCTGGAGACGCTCGCGCGCACGGTCGTCGCGGTGGTCGACGGCTACTCGCTGGCCTGGCTCGTCGACGGTGACGAGGCGAAGGCACGCGAGGGCATGCACGGCTTCGGCAGGTTCCTGCTCTCGACGACCGTCGCCAACCCCAGGGACGGCCTCGAGCAGCTGCTGGACACCGGGGACGAGGCTCTGCCCGCGTGAACGATGCCGTCCTGACGGCCCCGTCCGAGCATGCACGTCGGGCGCGGATAGCCGTCTCTCTCGGGTTCGCCGCGCAGGGATTCGTCTTCGCGATGATCCTGACCAGCCTCGACGTGTTCAAGTCCCGGTACGGGATCGACGACGGGACCATCGCCTTCGTGATCCTCGGCGTCTGCGTCATGGCGGGCGTCGGCACGTTCGTGGCCGATCGCATCGCCCGGTCCGCCGGCGGCAGCCGAGCGGTCCTGATCCGTGGTCTGCTCCTCGTCGCGACGGCCGTGGTCGTCGTCTCGGTCTCCCCGACCTTCGCCGTCCTGGCCGTCGGGTTCGCGCTGTACGGCGTGGCGCTCGGCATGGTCGACGCCGGCACGAACATGCAGGCCGTCGCCATCCAGCGCGCCTACGGCCGCTCGCTGCTGACGGGGTTCTACGCCGCGTGGTCCGTCGGCGGGATCCTCGGCACGGTCCTGGTCGCGGTGACCACCGGGCGCGTCTCGGTGGAACCGATCGGCTGGACGCTCCTCGTCGGCACCGTTGTCGCACTCTGCGTGTCCGTCGCGGTGCGCCGCGCCGCCTGGAGCGAGCCGTCGGGCGCCGTGCCGTTCGCCGTCGAAGCCGCGCTGGCCGAGCCGGACGCCGTGTCGACCGGCAAGCCGATCATCCCCTGGGGGCCGCTGCTGATCCTCGGGCTGGGCGTCGTCGCCTACTACGTCAACGACCAGGCGATCTCGACGTGGAGCCCGATCTTCATGCACGAGGTGCTGAACTCGACGGGCACCCTGACCAAGCTCGGCTACGCGGCGTACCTCGCGATGACGCTGGTCTCGCGCCTCGCCGGCGACCCGTGCGTCCGGCGTTGGGGCCGCGTCCGGGTCGTGCGCGTCGCGTCGCTGGTCGGGGCCGTGGGCCTGGTCCTCGTGCTGACCGCGAACGCCCCGGCACAGGCCGTGCTCGGGTTCGCCATCGCCGGGGCCGGTCTGGGCCTGATCGCCCCCCTGTGCTTCTCGTCAGCCGGGCTCCTCGCCCCGGGTCACGCGGACGCGGTGATCGCCCGCCTCAACGGCTTCAACTACCTTGGTGCCGTGCTCGGCGGGGTGTTCGTCGGGTTCATCGGCACCGCGTCCAGCCTCCGCTGGGGCTTCCTGGTGCCGGTCGTCCTCGTTCTCGCGGTCGCCGTCCTGGCGGGCCGTTTCGGTGTGGTGCGGCATGAGAAGGCCCCCCTGTCGGCAGGAGCCGGTGCATGACCCTCACGATCGGTGCCCGGCTCGACCAGGCGACGCAGGGCCTTCCGGCGCCCCTGGCGGTGGTCGACCTCGACGCCGTCGACGCCAACGCGACCGACCTGGTGCGCCGCGCCGGCGGCACCCCGATCCGCGTCGCCAGCAAGTCCGTGCGCGTCCGGGCGGTGCTGCAGCGGGTGCTGGCCCGCCAGGGGTTCGCCGGCGTGATGGCGTACTCGCTCCGGGAGGCGCTCTGGCTGGTCTCCCAGGGGGTCGACGACGTCCTCATGGGGTACCCGACCGTGGACACGGACGCCCTGGACAAGCTCGCCGCCGACCCGGCCGCCGTCGCCGCCGTCACGCTCATGGTCGACGACCCCGCCCAGGTCGACCTCGCTGCGCGCTCCGCGACGGCCCACGGCGTCACCGTGCGGCTGTGCCTCGACGTGGACGCCTCGCTGCGCGTCAAGCTCGGGCCGCTCGCCGCGCACCTCGGGGTCCGGCGATCGCCCGTGCACACCCCGGCCGACGCCGGGACGCTCGCCGCCGCGATCGCCGAGCGGCCGGGTGTGGACGTGGTCGGCGTCATGTTCTACGAGGCCCAGGTGGCCGGCCTGCCCGACACCAGCGCCGCCGTCCGCGCGGTCAAGCGTCTGTCCATCGCCGACCTGGCCTCGCGTCGCGCCGCCGTCGTCGCGGCGGTCGAGGCGGCCGTCGGGCATCCCCTCGAGCTGGTGAACTCCGGCGGTTCCGGATCGGTCGCGTCCAGCGCCGCCGATCCGGCGGTCACCGAGGTCACCGCCGGCTCGGGTCTGTTCGTCCCGACGCTCTTCGACGCCTACCGGTCGTTCACGCCCCGGCCGGCGGCGTTCTTCGGTCTCGACGTGGTCCGCATCCCCGGCCCGGGCTTCGCGACGGCGTTCGGCGGCGGCTACATCGCGTCCGGCCCGTCCACCAAGTCCCGCCAGCCGCGCCCGGTCTGGCCCGGCGGGCTGGCCCTGACGAGCCGCGAGGGCGCCGGCGAGGTGCAGACGCCCCTGCGCCTGTCCGGCGGCACGGACCTGCGCATCGGCGACCGCGTCTGGTTCCGCCACGCGAAGTCCGGCGAGGTCATGGAGCGGTTCGAGTCGGTGCACCTGGTCCGCGGCGCCGAGATCGAGGCCACCGTCCCGACGTACCGCGGCGAGGGCCACACCTTCGGCTGACCGACCCCGGGCCTCGCACCGGGGCGGTACCGACCCCCCGGGGCAACGGGTACGGTGTCGCCCCGGTAGCCTTGCCCGCGTGACCCTGCGCCTCTTCGACACCGCGACCCGGACGGTGCGTGACTTCGTCCCGCTCGTTCCCGGCGAGGTCGGCGTGTACCTGTGCGGCGCCACGGTGCAGTCGGCGCCGCACATCGGGCACCTGCGGTCCGCGGTCGCGTTCGACGTGCTGGTCCGCTGGCTGCGCCGCTCGGGCAACCGCGTCACGCTGATCCGCAACGTCACCGACATCGACGACAAGATCCTGGCCAGGGCCGCCGAGGCGGGCGAGCCGTGGTGGGCCTGGGCGATGCTCAACGAGCGCGCGTTCACCGCCGCGTACGACGCCCTCGGCGTGCTGCCGCCCAGCTACGAGCCGCGCGCCACCGGCCACGTGCCCGCGATGATCGAGCTGATGACCCGCCTCGTCGAGAAGGGCCACGCCTACAGCACGAGCCCCGGCGACGTGTGGTTCGACGTCCGCAGCCACGACGAGTACGGCAGCCTGACCAACCAGCGCATCGAGGACATGATCCCGGCGCCGGACGGCACGGTCGACGACGACGCCAAGCACGACCCCCGCGACTTCGCCCTCTGGAAGGCCGCCAAGCCGGGGGAGCCCGAGACGGCCGCCTGGGACACCCCGTTCGGGCGCGGCCGGCCGGGCTGGCACCTGGAGTGCTCGGCGATGGCGCAGCGGTACCTCGGCGACACGTTCGACATCCACGGCGGTGGCCTGGACCTGCGGTTCCCGCACCACGAGAACGAGCAGGCGCAGTCGCGCGCCGCCGGCTACGGGTTCGCGCAGTACTGGCTGCACAACGGCTGGGTGACGCAGGGCGGCGCCAAGATGAGCAAGTCGCTCGGCAACGGCCTGCTGGTCACCGCGGTGCTGGCCAAGGAGCGCGCCTGCGTGGTGCGTTACGCCATGACCGCCGTGCAGTACAGCTCGATGCTCGAGTGGACCGACGACACGCTGCGCGAGGCCGAGGCCACCTGGGACCGGCTCGCCGGGTTCGTCGACCGCGCGACCGAGAAGGTCGGCGAGGTGCACGACATCGAGGTGGCGACCGTGGCGCTGCCGGACGAGTTCGTCGCGGCGATGGACGACGACCTCAACGTGCCCGCCGCGCTCGCGGTCGTGCACGAGCACCTGCGCACCGGCAACAGCGCGCTCGCGGCCGGGGACACCGCCCTGGCCCGGGAGTCGATGGTCGTGCTGCGCGCGATGCTCGACGTGCTCGGGCTCGACCCGGCCGGTTCGCACTGGCGGTCCACCCGCGGCGACGAGCGGTACGTCCACGCGCTGGAGTCGGTGGTCGCCGCCGAGGCTCGAGGCCCGCGCGCAGGCCCGGGCCGTCCGCGACTTCGCCACGTCCGACGCGATCAGGGACCGCCTCGCCGCGGCCGGCATCGTCGTCGAGGACTCGTCCACCGGGGCGCGCTGGTCGCTGGCCGCGCGCTCGGAAGCGGAGGGCTGACGCGGCGCGTCCGGCGCGCTCGATCAGTCCTCCACACACGCAGCAAACAAAGGAACACAGCATGGCAGGCAACTCCTCCCGCCGCGGGGCCACCCGCAAGGCCGGGTCCAAGAAGGTCGCGGCCGCAGGCACCGGCGGCAAGAACCGCCGCGCGCTCGAGGGTCGTGGCCCGACGCCCAAGGCGGAGGACCGCGAGTACCACCCGGCGCACAAGGCCAAGATCGCGGCCGAGCGGCGTGCGGTCGCGGGCACGCGTGGGACGTCCGGGCGGCAGGCCGCGGGCGCGTCCCGCAGCGCGGCCGGGTCGAAGGGCGGCCGCAAGAGCTCGACCCACGAGATCGTGTCCGGCCGCAACAGCGTGGTCGAGGCCCTGCGCGCGGGCATCCCGGTGTCCACGGTCTACATCGCCTCGCGTCTCGAGGCCGACGACCGCACACGCGAGATCATCGCCGCGGCCGGCAACTCGAACTACCCGCTGCTCGAGGTCAGCCGCTCCGAGCTGGACCGGCTCACCGACGGCTCCGTCCACCAGGGCGTCGCCATCCAGGTCCCGCCGTACGAGTACGTCGACGACGACGACCTGCTCGACGCTGCCGCGGAGTCCGAGCGGGCCGCGCTGATCGTGGCCCTCGACGGGGTCACCGACCCGCGCAACCTCGGTGCGGTCCTGCGCTCCGCCGGTGCGTTCGGCGCGCACGGTGTCCTGGTGCCCGAGCGGCGTGCGGCCGGGGTCACGGCCTCGGCCTGGAAGGTGTCCGCGGGCGCAGCGGCGCGCGTGCCGGTCGCCCGCGTGACCAACCTGGTGCGAACCCTGCAGGGCCTCAAGCAGGCCGGCGTCTTCGTGGTCGGCCTCGACGGCGGCGGCGACACCACGATCACCGAGCTGCCCTACGCCACCGACCCGCTGGTGCTCGTCGTCGGCTCCGAGGGCAAGGGTCTGTCGCGGCTGGTGCGCGAGCAGTGCGACGCCATCGCGTCCATCCCGATCACGTCCTCGGTCGAGTCGCTGAACGCCGGCGTCGCCGCGGGCATCGCCCTGTACGAGGTGGCCCGCCAGCGCGCGATCTGACGCCCGCCCCGCCAGCGGCGCGCCGGCGGCCGCCGAGGTCGTGACTCGGCGACGACGTCGTCAGTTGCAGCTGACAGCTCGTCGGCGACCCACGATCTCGGAGGCGCGAGCCGTGCCCTGCTGGGCGCGGAGGACCGCCACGGGCGCCCGACGATCAGCCGGTTCAGCCGAGGAGGGGGTCCTCGACGCGGGGGATCACGCCCGTCTCCGGGATCTCGCCCGTCTGCACGCCGAGGATCGAGTGCTCGTCGGGACGGTTCGGGAGGATGTCCTTGAGGTAGGACTTCACGGCCTTCTTCATCGAGACGTCGTGGCCCGCCTGCTCGGACAGGTACCAGCGGTGATCGAGCAGCTCGTGATAGATCTGCGCGGGCTCGAGCTTGCCGCGCAGGTCGCGCGGGACGGCGCGGACGGCGGGCTCGAAGATCTCGGTGAGCCAGTCGTGCGCGACGAACGACTCGTCCTCGCGCTGCCGGTCGGTGGCCGCGCGGTACTCGTCGAGGTCGTTGAGCAGGCGGCGAGCCTGGTTCTCCTGCACGTCCAGACCCGTCAGGCGCATCAGCCGGCGGGAGTGGTGGCCGGCGTCGACGACCTTCGGCTGGATGACCACGCGGGTGCCGTCCACGTCGGTGGTGATGTCGAGCTTCGCCCACGTCGAAGCCCAGGTCGTTGAGCCGGTCGATGCGTGCCTGGACGCGCCAGCGGTCCCCGTACCCGAACGTCTCGGGCTCCGTCAGCGCGCGCCACAGCTCGCCGTACCGCTCGGCGAGGGCGTCCCCGATCGCGACGGCGTCGACGTCCTCCTCGAGGAACTCGCCGGCCTGCAGGTCCATGAGTCCGCCGATGATGTTCACGCGGGCGATCTCGAGGTCGTAGCCGCGCTGGCCGTCGCTGAGCCGGTCGTGCAGGTCGCCCGTCTCGGCGTCGACCAGGTACGCGGCGAAGCTTCCCCGCGTCACGTCGGAAGAGCGTGTTGGACAGCGACACGTCGCCCCAGTAGAAACCGACCAGGTGGAGCCGCACCAGCAGCACGGCCAGCGCGTCGATGAGTCGGGTGGCCGTGTCGGGCTGCAGGACCTGGCTGAACAGCGCGCGGTACGGCAGGGAGAACGAGAGGTGCTGGGTGATCAGGCAGGCCTCGAGGCGCTCGCCGGACGCGTCCGACCGGCCGGTGATGACGCCCATCGGCTCGACGCCCGGGACGTCCAGCCGACGCGCTGGCGCAGCAGCTCGTACTCGCGGTACGCGACGGTCTCGCCGATCTCCTTGACCGCGATGACGCGGCCGGAGAGCTTGACGAACCGCACGATGTGCCGCGAGATGCCGCGGGGGAGTGCGGCCAGGGTGGACGCGGGCCAGTCCTCGAGCGGGACGTCCCAGGGGAGGTCGAGCAGCGCCGGGTCCGGCGAGGCCGCGGTGATCTGCAGCGCGTTCATGACGACCATCCTCCCAGCAGGTGCCAACAGCGAAGGGACGGCCCCGGCGCGAGCCGGGACCGCCCCTCGGCGATCGAGATGTCAGACGGCGATGCGCTCGCCCGAGCCGGCGTGGAACAGGTGGGTCTCGCCTGCGCGCATCCGGATGTAGATCGTCTCGCCCTTGGCGGGCACCTGACGCGGGTCGACGCGCACGATGACCTGTGCGTCGCCGGCGCCGGACGTGATGTCCGCCGCGTGCCCGAACTCGTTGGTCAGCGAGCCGTAGACGAACGCGTCGGAGCCGAGCTCCTCGACGATGTTCACGACGACCGGGATGCCGTCCGGCGTGCCGGTGGGCACGACGTCGAGCGACTCGGGGCGGAAGCCGACCGTGATGTGGTTCTTGTCGTCCTCGGTGAGCTGGCCGATGGCGTCGCGGGGGATCGCCACGCGGGCGCGGCCCAGGTTGGCGCTGCCGTCGAGCACCGGGAACGTGCCGATGTTCATGGCCGGCGAGCCGATGAAGCCGGCGACGAACACGTTTGCCGGGGTGTCGTACATGTCGCGCGGGGTGCCGACCTGCTGCAGGAGGCCGTCCTTGAGGACCGCGATGCGGTCGCCCATGGTCAGGGCCTCGGTCTGGTCGTGCGTGACGTAGACGGTGGTGACACCGAGTCGACGCTGCAGCGACGCGATCTGCGTACGGGTCTGGACGCGGAGCTTGGCGTCGAGGTTCGACAGCGGCTCGTCCATGAGGAACACCTGGGGCGAGCGCACGATGGCGCGACCCATGGCGACACGCTGACGCTGGCCACCGGAGAGGGCCTTCGGCTTGCGGTCGAGGTACTGCGACAGGTCGAGGATCTTGGCAGCCTCCTCGACGCGCTGGCGGATCTCCGCCTTCGGGGTGCCGGCGATCTTGAGCGCGAAGCCCATGTTGTCCGCCACCGTCATGTGCGGGTACAGCGCGTAGTTCTGGAACACCATCGCGATGTCGCGGTCCTTCGGCTGGACGTCCGTGACGTCGCGGTCGCCGATGAGGATGCGGCCGGCGTTGACGTCCTCGAGGCCCGCGAGCATGCGGAGCGACGTGGACTTGCCACAGCCGGAGGGGCCGACGAGGACGAGGAACTCGCCGTCCTCGATGTGCAGGTCGAGCGCGTCGACCGCTGGGCGTTCGGTGCCCGGGTAGACCCGGGTGGCCTTGTCGAAAGTGACCGTTGCCATGACTGATCAATCCCTTCACCGGCAGGTACGTGCCGGACGATCCGTTGTGAAGAGTGTCAAAGGTGTCTTCGATGACACGGGCCGAACGCAGGGTTTACGTCGGTGGCCCGCGGTCATCTTGCCACACCACGGCGGAACCTCCACATTTGCGCGTGACGTGCACCACACGTGCGGGTGGCAGGCGCACGACCTTCACCCCAGCGCGCCCCCGGATCCGTCGCGGAACGTGAGGAGGAGCCGGCCGCCGTGCTCCTGGGCGCCGTCGAGGCCGCCGACCCCCTCGTCCGACCTCTTGCCGAGCAGCGACGCGGCGTCCGCGCGGACTGCCGTCCGACCGTCGGCGAGGTCGAGCGCCTGCAGCTGGAGGTCGTCGGTGAGGACGACGATGTGCAGCGGGTCCGCGCCCAGGTAGACCGGCCGGGCACCGACCTGGGTGCGCCAGCGCAGGGCGCCCGTGCGTGCGTCCCGGGAGACCACGGACGAGGAACCCGTGGCGACGACCGCGCCGTCGAGCACGAGCACCGGCCCGGTGCTGCCGTCGGCCCGCCACAGCGCGACCGGTGCTGGCGTCGTCGGCGACGATGGTGGTGCCGCCGGCACCCGTCCGCAGCAGGACGACGCCGTGCGCCGTGCCGTCGTCGACGGACAGCTGCACCTGGGTGCCGTCCACGGTGACGTGCGTGCCCTGGTCGGTGACCAGCTCGCCCGCGGGGTCCGTGAGGCTCTGGAACGGCGTCCAGACGAGCGTCCCGGCACGGCCGAGAGCGGTCGTGCCGTCCACGCCGACCGACACCGAGGCGCGCGTCGCGCCGGAGGGCGACCAGACCCACGCGTGCCCGTCGCCCGCCAGCAGGACGCGCTGCGGGTCGGCGCTCAGGGTGGCGGCCGGGTCGATCGTCGTGACCCCGACGCGCACCGGGCCGCTGACCGGCACGGTGGGGGTGCGCGTGTGCCAGACCGCCGCGCCGGTGCTCGGGTCTGTCACCGTCACGTCCCAGTGGGTGCGCGCCCGGTCGTCGGCGACCGGGGTGGCGATCACGAGGTGGCCGGCGCTGACGGTCCACAGCGTGCCCGCGGGCAGGATCTGACGGGCCAGCACGGCGCCGTTCGTCGGGTCCAGGACCATCAGGGGCGTGCCGACGACCTGCCCCGGACCGGCCAGGTCGGCGCCGCACACCGCTCGGGCGTGCGGCGCCGCCGCGGCCGTGGCGCACCGCACCCACACCGACGGGAAGGTGCCCCGGTCCGCGGGGGGCAGGGCGTCGTCGATGGGGAACGGGGTCGTCCAGCGCACCGCGCCGGTGTCCGGGTCCGTGCCGCGCAGATCGACGACGCCCCGGCCGTACCGCGTGCCGATCGTCCAGCGGCCCGCGGTGTCGTCGGCGACCACCGTCACGGGGTCCGTGGGCGCCCAGCGCCACAGGGCCGCCACGTGCGCGGGGACGGGCTGCAGGATCCCCGGCACCCGGGCCAGGTAGGCCAGGCGCTGGCGTTCGCGGGCGTCGACCATGCGCTGGGCGCCGACGAGCACGAGCACCGCGAGCACGGCGACGACCACCAGCCAGGCCGCGTGCCGACGCATCCAGTCCCGCACGGCGTCGGCAGTGTCGGTCGACCTGACCGGTTCGGAGTCCTCGAGGACGAGGATCTGCCGATGACCGGCGCTGCGCAGGCTCTCGCTCATGGCGCGACCATCAGCCCAGGACGGCGACCGAGCCGTCGTTCATCCAGACGAACATCCGCGGTTCACGCCCGCTCGGCTGGAAGCCCTGGGCGGTCTGCGTCGGGCTGCCCTGGGTCACCGCGTCGCGCAGGTCCGCGGACCACGCGTGCGAGCCGTCCGCCAGCGAGTAGGCGTCGAGCGAGATGCCCCGGCCCGGCACCAGCAGGTACCGGCCGTCGGTGGACATCTCCCGGAACTGGTGGTCGAGCTTCGCGATCCAGCGCACTCGGCCCGTGCGGGCGTCGACGGCGCTGATCCCGTCCAGTGTCGCGATGTAGACGACGCCGTGGAGCAGCAGCGCCGTGTTGACGGTGTCGTCGTCGTGCCAGAGGGTCTTCCCCGTCGCGACGTCGCGGCCGCTGAGCCCGTAGACCCCGGTCGGCCCGTCGCCGGCCGTCAGCACCACGTCGGGCGCGGAACCGTCGTCGACGGCGAGCCACGCGGCGGTCTGGTCGATCGGGGCGCTCGTCCCGTCGGCCAGGATCAGCTCCCCGAGTAGGTGCCGCTCGCCGTGTAGGCGCTGAGCACGTACGCGCCCGCCCGCGCGCCCTGGATCCACGACCCGGGCCCGAGCGGGACCGCACGCACGAGCCTGCCGCCGTCGTCGAGGATCCAGGCGCCCGTGTCGACGCTGAGCACCACGTGGTCGTCACCGGACGTCGTCATGCTCGCGCCCCCGGACGCGTCGGCCCCGGCCGGGCCGTCCTCGCGGCCGAGGACGTCGACCGCCGGCGTCGTGTAGGACCACAGGCTCGTGCCGTCGAGCGCGTCGGTGGCCGCGACGTTCCAGCGGACCGAGCTCGCGTCGGCGCGCGCGGGGGCGCCGGCGGCGTCGACCCGCGAGGCGACGACGACGGCGTCGCGCGTGAAGGTGACCCCGGACGTCCCGGTGACCGTGCGCGTCGACAGCACGTCCCCGTCCGTCGGGTCGAGCACCCAGATCGTCTGGTCGGGCAGGCCGACGATGTTCTCGCCGAACTGCTGCGACAGGCACCCGGCGACCGGGCGGTCGCCGTGCGGGATCTGCGTGCAGATGACGGCCGAGGTGGGCAACCGCCCGTCCGGTTGCGGATGTGCCGTCGGCAGCGTGACCGCTGTGCTCCACCGGGTCGCGCCGGTGTCCGGGTCGAGCGCGAGCACGCGGACGCCGTCCGTGCCCGACACACCGCCGACCAGCAGCCCGTCCACCTCGGCGCCGTACTGAAGCACGGGTCCGAGCTCGGCCGGCGCACGCCAGATGACACCGATGTCCGGGCCGGCCGGCGCGACGACGCCGGGGACCTCGGCCAGCGCCTCGATCCGGCTGCGCTCGCGGGCGTCGAGCACGGCCTGGGTGCCGACGAGCCCCGCGACCACCAGAAGAGCGGTCGGGACGAGCCAGAAGGCGTGCCGGCGGGGCCACGGACGGGGGGTGTCCGGCGCGGCCCTCCCGTCGGGCGCCGGCGGGACCGGGACGTCGACCTCGTCGACGACTCGACCTCGCGCATCCGGCCGGTCATGGGGCGGACGGTACGCCTCGGTCCTGTCGGGGGCCAGCGCCCGCAGCCGGGGGTCAGCCCAGGACGGCGACCGCGCCGTCGTCCATCCACACGTAGAGCCGGGGGTCGGCGATGCCCGCCTGGAAGCCCTGGATGTAGACGGGGCTGCGGTCCCCGGCGACCTCGGACCGCAGCTCCTTGGTCCAGCCGAGCCGACCGTCCGACAGCTTGTAGGCCCGCAACGACGTGGCCAGGGCGGGCACGAGCAGGTATCGCCCGTCCGTGGAGAGCTGCTGCGGCTGGAAGTCCAGCGTGGTCGACCACCGGGTGCGGCCGGTCGTCGCGTCGACCGCCTCGATCGACTGGTCGGCGACGAGGTAGAGCACCCCGTGCAGCAGCAGGCCCGCCGACACCGGCTCTCCGCGGTGCCACAGCACCTTCCCGGTGGTCGCGTCACGTCCGCTCAGCCCCGCGGACCCCGAGGGCTGGCTGCCGACCGTGAACACGACGCCCGGTGCCGAGCCGTCGTCGACCGAGAGCCCGCCCGCGATCTCGTCGGTCGGGACGGAGGTGCCGTCGGGCAGCAGGAGCGCGTCGGTGTAGACGCCGGTCGACGTGTAGGAGCTTCTCCGCGAGCACACCGCTGCGTACGCCCTGGACCCACGTGCCTGGTTGGAGCGGGACGTCGCGTTCCAGGGTCCCGCCCGCGCCAAGGATCCACGCGTGGCCGTCGACGCCGAGGATGATCCGGTCGCCGATCGGCTGGAGCGACGCGTTCGCTGCGCCCGAGCTGTCCACCTGCACGGGGGCGTCGAGCACCGGCGTCGTGTACGTCCAGAGGGTCGCGCCCGAGACCAGGTCGGTCGCGGTGGCCCGCCAACGCACCGAGCCGGCGTCGCTCGGGGCCGGCTCGTCGCTGTCGGGGGCGATGCTGTGGGTGACGACCAACGCGTCGTCGGTGAACGCGACGGCCGCACCGCCCGGCACGACGGAGTGGTCCAGGACCGCACCGTCGGACGGGTCGACCACCCACGTGGCGGAGTCCGGGGTCGCGACCAGGCCATCCCCGTACTGCTGGGCTTCGCAGGCTGCGAGCACGCGGCCGGCATGCGTGACCGACATGCACCCCACCGACGGTGAGGCCGGGCCGCCACCCGGGGTCACGTCCGCCGCCGGCAGCTGCACGGGGGTGGTCCACCGCACGGCGCCGGTGTCGGTGTCGATGGCGACGAGGTCGACCGTGGCGGCGGCCGTCCCCGTCCCTGAGACCTTGCCACCGACGACGGCACCGTCGATCGACGCGCCCGTCTGCAGCACGCGCCCCAGTGCGGGGTCGGCGCGCCAGATCACCCCGATGTCGGGGCCGGTGGGCGGGACCACGCCGGGGATCGCCGCGAGCGCCTCGAGCCGCGCGCGCTCGCGGGCGTCGACCACCAGCTGGGTCCCGACCAGGGCCAGGACCGCGAGCGCCGCGATGGGCGCGAGCCGACGGACGTTGCGCCGGATCCACGAGGGCCCGCCGCCGTCGGCCGGCGCCCCGTCGTCCGCTGCACCCGGGCGCGTGGGCTCAGGCTCGTCGACGCCTTCGACGAGCTCGACCTCGTGCATCCGGTCGCTCATGAGGCGGACGGTACGCCTCGGTGTGATCGGGAGCCAGCAGACCTCAGAAGGCGTCGGCGAGGGTCCCGAGCGCCGCGACCAGCTCCTGAGGGGAGGCCACCCGGAACCGGGCCACGGTGGTCCCGTCGCCCACCTTGATCGTCACGTCACGGGGGCCGAGGGCGTCGAAGGCGTGCTCGTCGGTGACGTCGTCGCCGGCGTACAGGACCACGGCCGCGCCCAGCTCGTCGCGGAGCGCCGCCAGCGCCTCGCCCTTGCTGGCCTCGAGCACCGAGATCTCCACGACGTCCTTGCCGTGCAGCACGCCGGAGCCCAGCTGCTCGCCGAGGGCTATCGCCTCCTGCTCGGCCGGCGCCGCGACCGCCTCCTCCGCCAGCCGGGTGTGCAGGACGACGGCGGTCGGCTTGGTCTCCACCCAGACGCCGTCGCGACCGCGCGCGATCCGCAGCGCCTGCGAGCCCAGGGTCGCCAGACGGTCGGCCTGCTCGTCGGAGAGCTGGACCACGTCCCGGTCCAGCCCGAACGTCATGACCCGCGCCCTCTCGGCGCCGTGGCTGCCGATCAGGAACGTGCCGGTGGGCACCTCGGCGAGCGTGTGCAGGTCGTTCATGGACCGCCCGGAGACCAGTGCGAGCGAGACGCCGTCGGTGCCCGCCAGCCGGGCGAGCGCGTCGACGCCGGCGGGAAGGATCCGGGACTTCTGCGGGTCGTCCTGCAACGGGGCGAGCGTGCCGTCGAAGTCGAGCGCGACGAGCACGGGGCGGCGGGTCGTGTCGCGGGCCAGCGCCGCGATCTCCTCGTCCAGCGAGAGCGGGCTCACGACGGACCCCCGATCGGCACCGCGTTCAGGGCCGCGAGGAAGTCCTGCGACCACGCCACGACGTCGTGCCCGAGCACGCGTCGTCGCAGGCTGCGCATCCGCTTGCGCGAATCGCGCGCGTCCATGTGCACCGCGTAGGTGATGGCGTCCTTCATCCCGTCGATGTCGTGCGGGTTGACCAGCACGGCACCGTTCAGCTCGTCGGCGGCGCCGGTGAACTCCGACAGGACCAGGGCGCCGCGGTCGTCCGACCGGGCGGCCACGTACTCCTTGGCGACGAGGTTCATGCCGTCGCGCAGGGCGGTGACCAGCATGACGTCGGCGGCGAGGTAGAGGGCGGCCATCTCCTCCATGGGGAACGACTGGTGCAGGTACTGGACCGGCGCGTGGCCCACCTGGCCGTAGTCGCCGTTGATCCGCCCGACCAGCAGCTCCACGTCGTCGCGCAGCTGCTGGTAGGCGCCGACGTTCTCCCGGCTCGGGCTGGCCACCTGGACGAGCGTGGTGCTGTGGGGGGACAGCCGCTCCTCGCTGAGCAGCTCGCCGTAGGCCTTGATGCGGTGCCGGATTCCCTTGGTGTAGTCGAGCCGGTCGACGCCGAGAAGCAGGAACTCCGGGTCCCCCAGCTCGCGGCGGATCTGCCGCGCCCGTTCCTGGACCTCGTCGGTGCGGGCGAGGTCGTCGAACGCGTGCGAGTCGATCGAGATGGGGAACGCCGCCGCGCGCACGTGCCGGTCGACGTGCCCGTCGGCGTCGGTGATCGTGACGACCTGGCCGCGCGTGGTGAGGTCGGTGAACCGACGGACCACGCGCACGAAGTTCGCGGCGTCGCCGTTGCGCTGGAAGCCGACCAGGTCGGCGCCGAGCAGTCCCTCGACCACCTGCTTGCGCCAGGGCAGCTGCGCGAAGATCTCCAGCGGCGGGAACGGGATGTGGTGGAAGTAGCCGATCCGCACGTCCGGGCGCAGCTCGCGCAGCATCTTGGGGACGGCTGCAGCTGGTAGTCGTGCACCCAGATGGTCGCGCCGTGCGCGGCCTGGTCGGCGGCGGCCTGCGCGAAGCGTCGGTTGACCCGCTGGTACGCGTCCCACCACTGCCGGTGGAACGCGGGCCGCGCGATGACGTCGTGGTAGAGCGGCCAGAGCGTGTCGTTGGAGAACCCCTCGTAGAACTGCTCGAGGTCGTCCTCGGTGAGCGTGACCGGGATGAGCTCGGTGCCGTCCACGTCGAACGGGTCGAGCTCGAGGTCGGGTGCGCCGCCCCAGCCGACCCAGGCGCCCGACGTGCTCGCCATCACGGGCGCGAGCGCCGTCACCAGCCCCCCGGGCGAGCGCGTCCACGTGGGTTCGCCGGAGTCGTCGAGCGAGACGTCCACCGGGAGCCGGTTGGCGACGACGACGAAGTCGTAGCCGGGCGCGTCGGAAGGCACGTGATCAACTCCTCGGGATGTCGACCGACCTTATCGGGCGGTCCGCGCCACTGCGCGCCGCCATGCCCACGCGCCGCCGCCTCTGTACCGTGCACGGATGGAGCGGATCGGGCTGACACCGGGGTCGGAGATCGGCGGATACACCGTCGTCGCACCGCTCGGCGAGGGCGGCATGGGGACCGTCTACCGGGCCGTCGACGGCGCCGGCGACCCGGTGGCGCTCAAGCTGCTGCGCACGGACATCGGCACCGACGCCGCCGCCCGGACCCGGCTGCGCCGCGAGGTCAGCGCCCTGCAGAAGCTGAGGCACCCCGCCGTCGCCGCGATCCTCGACGCGGAGGCGGACTCGACCGAGGCGTTCATCGTCACCGAGCTCATCCGGGGCGACAACCTCGAGGAGCACGTCCGCGAGCGCGGGCCGTTGGACGCCGCCGACCTGCTGGACCTGGCGGAGGGGCTGCGGGACGCCCTCGAGGCCGTGCACGGCGCGGGCGTGGTCCACCGCGACCTCAAGCCGTCGAACGTGCTGGTGACCGATGCCGGTCCGGTGCTCATCGACTTCGGCATCGCCCAGGCCGCCGACGAGACCCGGGTGACGTCTGCGGGGCTGGTCCTCGGCACCCCCGGGTACCTGGCACCCGAGCTCCTCGAGGGCGACGAGCCGAGCGCCACCTCCGACTTCTGGGGCTGGGCCGCCGTGCTGGCATTCGCCGTCACCGGTCGTCCCCCCTTCGGCACGCGCCCGCTCGAGGCGGTCCTGGCCCGCGCGCGCTCCGGCGACGTCGACCTGGACGGCGTCGGCCCGCTGACCGCGTCCGCGTTGCGTCGGGCCCTCGCGCCGGCTGTCGAGGAGCGGACAAGCCCCGCGGACGTCGTCGCGGCCCTCACGCTCGTGGTCGCCGAGGGTGAGCCCGTGGACATCGAGCCGTTCGGTGTCGACGACGAGGCGACGACCGCCTTCGGCCCGCGGGACGTCGTCGGGACCACCGCGCTGGGCGTCGAGCCGGCGACGGTGGCCGTCGGCGCGCTCGGTGCCGTCGGTGCTGCCGGTTCCGTGGTCTCCGCCGCGCCACCCGTGAACGACGGGTTCACGCGCCCGCTCGACGCCTCGGCCGGGTCCGTCGACGAGGAGCCCGACCTCGACGAGGACGAGGACGGCGACGAGGACGGCGTCGACTGGATCGAGGAGGACCTCGACGCGTCCGAGGGCGGGGGCCCCGAGGGATCGGGCTACGTGCGCCCGCCCGCTCGGCGCCGCTGGGGCACGCTGCTCGCGTTCGCGGTCCTGACCGGCTCCGCCGGCGCCATCTATCCCGGCGTGACGCTCATCGCGTTCCTGGCGATCGTCATCGCGATCCGGACGATCGGTTCGAGCGTCGAGTCGATGCACGCGCACCGCGAGCGCGTCGGGGTCCGTCGCTCGGACCACGCCCGCGCCGTGGCGACCGGACCCTGGCACCTCGTGCGCTCGCTGCTCGGGCTCGTCCCGTCGCTGCTCGTCGCCGCCAGCGTCGTGGTGATCCTGCTGGGCGTCTCGTGGTGGCTCATCGGCGAGGGCCACTGGACGATCGGCGGGTCCCCGTCCGGTCAGGAGCCGCAGGGCCTGACCGCCTCCCTGCTCGTCGCGGCCATCCTCATGATCGGCGTGTGCATCGTCTGGTGGGGGCCGCTGTCCCGGATGACCCGGGTCGGGGCTCGTCGCGTCCTGGCGGTCGTCGCCCCGGGCCGCAGGGGCGCGCTCGTCGCGATCGTCGTGCTGCTCGGTGCGTCTGCGATCTTCGTCACCATGATCCTCACGGGCACCGACATCACGTGGGCCCCGCTGCCCGAGCCCACGCTGCCCTGACCCCGTCGCGCCCGGCCGCGCTGTCGTCGGACCAGTCTCGCCATGCGAAACCGCTCTGGCGCGTCGCTCGTCCCACACCTTTGGGTGGGGCCCTGACCGGGGGCCTGGCGGACGGAGCACGGGTGACGCAGGACGAGGGGCCGGACCGTGTGCGGGACGCGCACAGCGATCCGCAGATCGACGAAGGACGTCGCAGCAACGGCGACCTGGTCCGGTTCGACCACCGCACCGGGACGCTCGGCGTGTACCGCGCCGACGTGATCATCGCGTGGTTCCGACCCGACGAGGGCTACGAGCTGTACCTGCGCGAGGTGGCCAAGTGATCGCACCGGCCGGCCCGTTCGACGCCGCGTTCACCGGCTTCGTGCGTGGCCGCGGGCTGTGGCGCGACGACACCGCCGGCGCGGTCCTGGAGCGGTGGTCGAGCTTCGTCGAGGAGTGCGAGCACGGGTACCGCGACGACGAGTTCGCCTACGCCAACGAGGCGATGTCGCGCACGACGCTCGAGGCCGCTCTCCGGGAGCCGACGTTGGCCGAATTCCCCGAGACGGCGGTCCTGCGCCGCCGGGTCGCCGACCTCGACGCCCGGTTCCGACCGCTGCTGGTCGAGCACGCGCACCGCGGGATCGACGTCGACGAGTGGTGGCTGCGGGGCATCGTCCGGTACGCCGGGCACCGGCTGGCGCGGGACTGGAAGCGGTCGTTCGGCTTCGACGTCGAGGTGGTCCGCCACCCGCGTGCCTGACGCCCCTCAGGTGCTACCCCTACGCTGTCGGGCATGACGGCGCGAGGACGGGTGATCCGCACGCTCTCGCGCGCCCGCCGCCCGGCCCTGCCGCTGGCCGCCCTGGGTGTCCTGGCGGTCCTGACGCTCGTCACCGCCGCGGTCGCGGCTCAGGGGCGGGTGGTCCTGCACGACTGCGTGAGCACCGGCGGCGCGTTCGGGGCCCTCGGCCTGCACCTCGCCGTGCTGCAGGACGTCGCGGACTGCCCGGCCGGCTCCTACGGGCTCGGCGGCGTCTCGCGCGGGGCCGTCCTGCTGCTCAGCGTCGCGCTCCCGGTGCTCGTCGGCTACCTCCTCGCCACGGCCTGCGGCGTCGGCCTCTCCGCCGTGGTCGTGCGGGCCGCGCGGCAGGCTCGCGCGCTGCTGCGGGCCGTCCTGCCGTCGCTCGCCGCTGCCGTCGCACCGGTCCCGGTGCGGCCGGGCGCGTCGATCGTCGTCGCGCGGCCGTCCGTGCCGCGCGCCCGGGTGCTGGTCGGGAGCATCGACCGCCGCGGTCCGCCGCTCGTCGCCGCCTGACCCCAGACCCGCCCGACCCCTTCCCACAGCTACCGGAGTCCACCATGCCCACGAACGAACCACGTCCCACCAAGGCGGTGCGGCGCGACGAGGCGCGCGCCAAGGCCGCACAGATGCGCAAGGAGCAGGAGCGCAAGGCCAGGCGCAACCGCATCATCGGCATCACCGTGCTGGTCGTCGCCGTCCTCGCGCTCGCCTTCATGGTCTGGAAGATCGTCAGCAACCAGAACCAGAACGCGGCCAACAACTCCGAGGTCGTCTACGGCGGCAGCTCCTCGAACGTGATCCCGCCCGCGATCGCCGACGTCAAGGCACCGGCCCCCGCACAGGCCAACGGAGGCATCCCGGTCAGTGGCGAGGGCGCCGCCGCCGTCGGCAAGGTGGGCGACGGCGACGTCGTGCTCACCATCTACTTCGACTTCATGTGCCCGATCTGCGGCAACTTCGAGCAGATCAACGGCGACGACGTCGCGTCGATCCTCGCGGCCGGTGGCACGACCATCGAGTACCACCCGATCTCGTTCCTCGACTCCAGGTCGGCCGGCACCAACTACTCCACCCGCGCCGCCAACGCGGCTGCGATCGTGGCCGACCAGTCCCCGGAGCACTTCGCCGCGTTCGTCAGCGACATGTACAAGAACCAGCCCGCCGAGGGGTCCTCGGGTCGCACGGACGCCGAGATCGCCAAGATCGCGACCGACCTGGGCGTCCCGACCAAGGTGGCCGACACCTTCACCGACACCGTCAACGGGACCTACCAGACCGGCAGCGCCGCCAACGCGGTCTCGCACGACGGCACGTGGCGCACCATGGCGCCCTGGGTGGCGGCCGGCACCAACCAGATGCAGACCGACATCGGCCAGGTCTCCACGCCCACGATCCTGATCAACGGCAAGGCGTTCACCAACTGGCAGACGCCGGGTGCGCTGCTGGCCGCCGTCAACGCCGCCAAGGGCTGATCCGGCGATTGCACGGGCGCGCCTCCCTCGCGGGGGCGCGCCCGTGCATCTCGTATCCTTGGACCTCGCCCGCCTCCTTAGCTCAGTCGGCCAGAGCACCTGTCTTGTAAACAGGGGGTCATCGGTTCGAATCCGATAGGGGGCTCCACAGCTCAGGTCAGGCCCTGCCCCGCGTCAGCAGCGCGACGAGGGCGTCCAGCTGGTCGCGGTACTGCGGCGCCCGCGGGTAGTCGTAGTGCGTCGCCACGGAGAACAGGTACGTGGTCAGGTCCTCCTCCGCCGCGGCCCGGTCGACGGGCGAGCCGACGTAGTCGTCGACGGGGAAGCCGATGTAGTCGGATCGGCGCCACAGGTTGCGCCACCGGACCTCGGTGCTGCCGCCGCCCGTCAGGGAGTCGACGACGGTCAGCCCCGGCGGTCGCGGTGTCGGCGGGGCGAGCGTCCACGGGTCCGCGGCCCACGGGCGCGGTGCCAACGAGGCGTGCGTCCCGAGCACCGCCGGGCCGAGCAGCTCGGGGAAGAACCGGCCGAAGTAGGTGCGCAGCTGGGTGCCGTACGTCAGCAGCCCGATCCGCGGGTCGGTGGGACCCGTCCCGTCCCGGGCGTCCCAGCGCGCGAACATCGCGCCGACGGCCAGGACCGCTCCGATGCTGTGCGCGGACAGGACGACCGCCCGCGGCGGCAGGGCGGCGCGGTCCTCCTCGGGCACGTCGAGACCGCCCAGCCAGTCGTCGATGCGGGAGCGCAGCTCCGGGACGGCACGTTCGGCGTAGCACGGCGGGGCGAACGGGTGTGCCGCCCGGGGCAGGAAGCACATGAGGTCCCAGAGCAGCCCCCAGGGCCGGCTCAGCGACTTCTTCGACCCGGCGAGCACGACGCTGGTGAACAGCAGCCCGGCCGCGAGGCAGACGGCCTGCCCCGACCAGGTGGTCATGAACGTCCAGACCGGCCCGCCGTTCTCGTCGAGCACGGTGCGGAGCCCGCGCAGGGACAGCGACGCGGCGATCGCGACGAAGAAGATGGTGGCGAGCGTGCCGGCCACCCGCTCCGCCCGGTGCGCCACCGCGGCGTTGTGCCGGGCCGGCTGCACGGCGGGGTCGGCCGACGTCGACCCGCCCGGAACATCCGGCAGCGGGATGCCGCGCAGGGCTGCTGCGCGCAGCAGCATGACGACGACGTAAAGGGCGAGCACGACCAGACCGAGCACGCTGACCACCGCGAAGTCCCGGTAGGCGGTCGCGGGGGCCAGGTGCACCGCGTGGGTCAACGAGACCTGGACCGGCCGCCGCAGCGTGTCGGCGGCGTCGAGCGAGGCCTGCACGTCCTTGTCCAGGGCGACGTTCTCCGGTGCGCCCGGTCGCTCGAGCCAGGCCGTCACCCCCGCGACCGTCGCGGCGCTCAGCACCATCGCCGCCCCTGCGGCCATGCTGAGGAACACGAACGGCGCGTGCCCTCGCCAGCCGAGGAGCCGGCGGTCCGGTTGACGGGCGTTCGCGACGAGGGAGGCGACGGCCACGGCCACGCCGGCGACCACGGTGACACCCCAGAGCACGGGCGACAGGGTCGAGTGCCGCCACCACACGGCCGCGACGGACGCGGCGGCGGCGACCGCCGTCAGCGAGCCCCACAGCGCGGCCGGCAGATGACCCCGCAGCCCGAGTGCGCACACGCACAGCAGGAAGAGGACGGCGACGAGGACCGTCGGGACGGCGTCCAGCCCGATGAACGGCTCGGTGCCCGTGCTCGGCAGGCGGTCGGCCGGGAGGTCGGGCTGGACCGGCAGGGCGCCGGTGCCGGCGACGCACAGCTCGCAGACGGCGAACACGACGAGGGAGGCCAGGAGCGCGACGACGTCCGGCGTGCGGTTCACGGGCGGAGGCTCCTCGTGCGCGGTGCCGGGCGCGAGGTCGGCGGGGTCGATGCGGAGCATGGCCACACGCAGCGCGGCCGCGAGCAGCAGGGCACCGCCGAGGGCGACCAGCACCGCCCACCGCACGGAGCCGCCGCCGGCCTGCCAGGTGCTCGGTTCGAGGCAGCCGTGCGTGCCGAAGTCGGGACCGAACCAGCACGCCGGCGTGCCGTAGTAGAGGTAGTGCCAGGCCAGCACCACCGTGAGCAGGGCGAACGCGGCCGTCAGGTGGTTCAGCCACAGCGCACCCGACCGCTTGGCGTGCGCCCAGAACCCGTGTCGTGCCAGGACCGGCCAGCGGCCCTCGTTGGCCCGCTCGGTGTGGTCGCTCGTGCCGCCCGTGGCGCTCGTGATGGACCGGCGGCTCTCGTAGCGCACGTTCCCGGTGGACCCGACGGCGCCCAGCGCGAGGATCGCGAGCGCCGCGCACAGCGCCAAGACAGCGGTGCGTGGGCCGGCGTCCCAGCGTGCCCACGAGTCGAGGAACGAGGGGAGCGCGGCGCACACCTGGACGTGCGGCACGGGCGTGGCGACCACGGGCCCGTAGCACTGCGCGGCGAGCGTCCAGAGCGCCACGGTCGCAGCCGTGGCCACCCACAGGAGCGTGAGCACCAGCCCGAACAGGCGGACCAGGGCGCCGGCCGCCGACCCGCGCCGCGTCCCCAGCTTCTCGGTCAGGTCGACCGACCAGTACGCGACGTTGGCCAGGCCGAACGGGATGATGAGGACCCAGAGCGCCCGGATGACGCCCGCGAGCGTGCCGCTGACCGCGCCGAGACCGGGGACGGCGGAGAGCCGTGCCATCGCACCCCACGAGTACGCCTCCCGCCGCACGTTCGGCGGCACGCGGCGGTAGTCGTCGGCGGGGAGCTTCGCGCTGGCGGCCGCGGCGGCCTCCGTCGGCGCCCAGAAGCTGCCGAGGTCGTCGCCGTCCACCTGCTCGACCTGGCCGGCGGTCAGGCCGAGCGCCACCGCCGGCGAGGTGTTGGCGACGCCGTGGATGCGCAGCTCCAGGACGGAAGGCCCGTGGCTCGGTGGCGGCGCGGGCGCCGTACGGGTGAAGCGGGCGAGCAGTCCCATGACGGTCCCCACGTCGGCCGGCCCGGACGGTCCGTCTCGACGTTAGCGGCGCGCGGTCGGGGTGGGAACGTGCCGAACGGGCATTTCACCCCGGTCGTCATTCCGTGCGGAGATCCAGGCCCAGCGCCTCGACGATCACGACCGCCTGTTCCAGCGTGATGATCGCGCGGTCGAGATTGACCGTGGCCGGGTCGATCCCGGACAGCTGGCTGCCGCGAAGGTCGCAGCCCGACAGGTCCGACAGGTGCAGCCACGCCGCCGTGAGGTCGCAGTCGCGCAGGGTGCCTCCCGACGCGCGCAGGCCGGTGAGGTCGGCCTCGCGCAGGTTGACGCCCGTGAACGTGGCCGAGTGCACGTCGGCGCCCGGCAGACCGACGAACGACCAGTTGCCGCCCTCGACCGTGGTGATGTCGAACGTGCAGCCGTCGAACAGGGAGCCGACCATCTTGCAGCGCTCGAACCGGGCGTCGAAGAAGGTCGACCGCGCGAACGTGCAGTTGACGAACGCGGCGTCCGTGTGGACCGACGCGTTGAACTTCGCGTGCCGGAACGTGCACTCCTCGAACACGGCGCCCTGGCCGTGGGCCTCGGTGAGATCGAGGTCGACGAACTCGACCCGCGAGAACGTCGCACCGGTCAGGTCGCGGGCGTACCAGTCCTCACCGCGGACGGAGCTGGTGGTCAGGGGTGCCGGCTCGCCGCCCCGGCGTTCGGCCATCTGACGATCATGACCCATGCCCCCGACACGAGCGTCAGCTGGTGGGCCCGGTCTGCTCGAGCAGTCGCAGCGCGGCGCTCACCCGGGGGTTCCGCTTGGGATCGCTGTCGATGCCCAGCGTCGCGTACATCCCGTTGACGTGGTTCTGTACAGACTTCTCCGTGATGCCCAGCCGGTCGCCGATCCCGGCGTTCGACAGGCCCGCCGCCAGCAGCCGGAGCACCTCGTACTGCCGGTCGGTGAGCCGGGCGACGGCCGATCCGGCTCGCGGTGTCATGCGCGCAAGGAGTGCCGGGTCGAGCACGGTCTCGCCGACCGCCGCGGCCCGGACGGCGCCGACCAGCACCGCCTCGCTCGTCGAGGAGTTCTTGGACAGGTAGCCCCAGCCGGCGGCGACGTCCGGCGGCAGGTCGAGGAGCAGGTCCATCGCATCGTGTGCGGAGAGCAGCAGGATGCCGAGGTCGGGCATGCGGCGGCGCAGCGTGACGCCCAGCGCGATGCCGTTGCCGTCCGGGAGGTCGATGTCGAGGATCGCGACGTCGACGAGCCCCGGCCGGATCATCCGAGCCGCCTCGGTCGCCGTGCCGATCGCGACGACCACGTCGAGACCGAGCGTCGAGGACAGGGTGTGCTCGAGCATGGACCGGAAGAGCGGCTGGTCCTCGACGACGGCGACGCGGATCGGTTGGTGGCTGGGTGTGCTCATCGAGACCAGTATCGTCGGGAAACGGGTCCGACGGCTGCGCACGCGCCCCGCGGAACCGGATGAATCCGCGGGTGGCCGACCAGGCGTTCCGGCGTTCCCGACGAAGGAGCTCGATGACAACGATGTCGAACGACTCGGCAGCCGCCGTCGCCGCGCGCGTCGAGAGCGAACGACGGGACCGCACGGTCCTCCTGCGGGGCACCGCCGGCATCGCGCTCGGGTACGGCATCGGGGCGGCGCTCCAGGCCACCTACGTCTACTCCGTGTACGTCACCAACTGGACCGTCGTGCCCTTGTGGAGCCGGATCGCCGCGAACGTCGTCGCCGTCGCCGCCCTCGTCGGCACCCTCGCCCTGATCCGCGCTCACCGCGCGCGGAGCGTCGCCCGGATGGTGGGCGCGGTCCTCCTGGCGGCGGCCTCGGCCGCCGCGATCCGTTACGGCGCCCAGCTCGCGATCGGGATCTACCAGGATCCCGAGGGCGCGGTGCGCAACGCGGCTCTTCAGCGGCTTCCTGATGGGCACGATCTCCGGGCTGATCGGCATGTGGGCCATGGTCTCGAGGCGGGCGATGCGGGACCAGATCCGCGCGGCCACCCGCGATGCCGTGCACGTCGAGATCGCGATCAAGGCGCTCGAGCAAGAAGAGATCCGCGTGCGGCGCGCCGTTGCCGAGGGTCTTCACGGGACGTTGCAGGCGAAGCTCGTCGTGGCCGATGCGCAGCTCGAGCGGGTGCTCTCGCACGCCGAGGCGGCGGGCCTGGAGGAGGACTATGTCGCTTCGCTGGGGCAGGTGCGCGCCCTGCTCGGCGAGGCTCGCGAGGTCGACGTCCGGGAGATGAGCCGGCTGCTCTATCCCGACCGCCTCGAGCTCGGCCTGGTCCCGGCGGTGCGTGCGCTGCTCGGACGTATGCCGGCGAGCATCGCGACGCGCCTCGTCGTCAGCCCAGCGGTCCGGATCCTGGACGACCCCGCGACCGGCAGGCTGACGACGACCGAACGCCTCCTCGCCGCCCGGGTCGTGGAGGAGGGCGTGACGAACGCGCTCAAGCACGGCCCCGCCGCCACGATCTCGGTCTCGCTCGACGAGCTCGACGCCGTGCTCGTCGTGACGGTCGAGAACGACGGCGAGCTGTACGACCCGCAGGTCGCCGGCTCGGCCTCCGGCACGGCTCGCCTCGACCACCGCGTCTCGCTCGTCGGAGGCACCCTGACGTTGCACCCCGGGCCGGAGCGCGGAGCGCGCCTCGAGGCGCGGATCCCGCTTGGCGTGGGCTGACGCGTTCACCCGTTCGGCCCAGCGGAGTCCGGCAGGCGCATCGTCCTTACCCTGTCCGCTTCGCGTGCTCCCGTCGGGTCGGACCCGGTCTGTTCTGGGTGAAAGAAAGCGGCACTTCGGGCGGCCCGGGTGCTGCCACCCACGCTCCGGGCAGGGCCCTGCCGATAACTCCTAATGTCACGGACGGCCGTCCAGGTCGAACGTGAACGGGTGCCGACGTGGTGTCGGAGCCCGCGGCCCCGTCTCATTGGAGTGCATCATGACTTCCCCGATCCCCGGCGAGATCTCCGCCGACCAGCAGCAGGAGCGCAAGCGCAAGAAGCGCGGCGCCATCATCAAGTTCTCGCTCGCCGGCGCGGCCCTGCTGGGCATCGGCGCAGCGGCCACCTCGGCACAGTGGGCCGACGACGCGTGGTTCTCGGCCTCGGCCACCGCGGCGAGCGTCGACCTCCAGGGCAGCGCCGACGGCACCACGTGGCTCCCGGCCAACGACAACACGCACACCGTCGTCGTGGACGTGACGGGCGCGCAGCTCGGTGCGCTGAACCAGGGCGCGGCCGTCGACATCACGCTCTACCTGAAGAACAACGGCGCCCAGACGCTGACGATCACGGGTGGCACCCCGGCCGCGACGGGTCTGCTCTTCACCGCCATCACGACGCCGACCGACGGGCTCGACGGCGCTGCCCCGGTTGTGACCGTCACGGGGGCGCCGACGACGATCGCCGCCGGCGCCACGGCCACCGCCCACCTCAAGGTGACCACGTCCGCCACCTGGTCGAAGGACTTCCGGGCCAAGAGCGGCTCGATCCTCGTCGGGTTCACCGGCAAGTGACCGTCTCGTGGGCGCCGCCGCACGGCGGCGCCCACGACTGTGGAGGGTTCTCATGCGTGCTGTCCGTGCTGTCGGTTCCGGCCTGCTCTGGGTCATCGCCGTCATCGGTGTGGTGTCGGTCCTGATCTGGGGCGCGACCGCTCTTGGTTATGTCCAACCACTCGTCGTCATCTCAGGCTCGATGGAGCCGAAGATCATGACCGGCGACCTGCTCTTCGACACGCCCCACCCGACGAGCGAGCTCAAGGTCGGCGACGTCGTCGCGATCAAGAGCGAGGTGACCGGCAACCTCATCAGTCACCGCGTGGTCAAGGTCGTCGCGACCGGCGGCCACTACGAGGTCAACCTCAAGGGTGACGCCAACCACTCCGAGGACGGCGAGACGTACATCGTCGGCGACTCGGTCCTGCGGCCGGTGCTCCAGGTGCCGCGCGGCGGCTACGTGGTCACCAAGCTGACGGAGCGATCCGTCGTGATCCCTCTGGGCATCACGCTGCTCGCCCTGCTCGGCCTCAGCTTCGCGGTGGGCGAACCGGCCCCGTCGCGCGGCCGCGCCCGCCGAGACCCCACGTCCACCACCGAGGCCGAGGTGGCCTCCACGGGCCCGACCGAGGGCGACGCGACATCGTCAACCACGCCCGCGGTCGACGAGACCGTCCGGTTTCCCGACCGCATCGCCGACCTGTCCGGCGCGCACCTGTCCGGCGCGCACGGATCATGACGACGAGCCGCGTCCGAGCGCTGAGCATCGCCCTCGTGGCGCTGCTCGCCTCGGCGTGCCTCGTGGTCGGGATGAGCGCGGCCGAGGCGTCGAGCTTGCCGCAGTCCGTGCCGCTTCGCGCCACGTTCGTCGACATGTTCCCCGGCGACTCGGCGCACCAGGCGTGGACGGTCGACATCCCGAACGACGCGCGCGTGGCCAAGACCGACGTGGTCGCCACGGGTCCGGGCGTCGCGCACTGGACGGCGACGCTGTGCCCGCGTGCGGGCGGACCATGTGTGGACCTGCTCGCCGTCGGCACCGGGACCGTGATCGACGCGGGCGCCTACGACCTCGGCATCGGCGTCACGCTCGTCTCGATCGACCCAGGGCAGTCCCAGTCGCTCGACGGCCGCATCACGCTGGTCGAGAGCGGCGGCGGAAGCCTGGCCATGACCGGCGCCGACTCGGTCGTCCCGCTCCTCCTGGCCGCCGCCGCTGCCTGCGCGCTCGGCCTCCTGCTCGTCGTCCTGGCCCGGCGCCGGCGTGACGACGACGACGACACTTCTCTCAGCAACGGAGCACGGTCATGACTATCCGCATCCCGCGTCTCGGGCGCCCGAACCCCGAGCACGACAGCCCCTTGCGTCGTGCCCTGCGGAGCACGCGGGTGACCGCGCGCTCGGCGGGCTCGTGCTCGTGGGCGTCGGGGCCGTCGCGACATCCGCGGCCTGGACCGACCCGGCCTACTTCAGCACGACCGTGAACAGCGCGTCGGTGAACCTCCAGGGTCGCCTCCAGGGCTCCACGACCTGGCTCGCCGCCGACACCGCAGGCGCGGCCGTGCCGCTCGGCGCGATCACGGGGATGGTGCCGGGCGGGACCCAGACCAAGACCATCGAGCTGTGGAACTCGGGCACGGCGCCGCTCGCGCTCACGTGGGCGACGGCACCGACGTCCATCGTCGACGCGACGTGCTACTCGATCGCGTACTCCACACTGCCGACGAACCTGCCGGGCAACCCGGGTACGTCGACGGCGGCGAGCACCACGACGGCGACGATCACCATCACGCTTCTCTCCACCGCGCCCCAGACCACCTGTGCGAACCAGACCGCGTCGCTCGCAGTCACGGTCCAGGGCACGACGTTCTGACGCGGGCCGGTCGATGAGCGAACGAGTCCTGGCCGCGGTTCGGGGTGCCCGCCCCGGTCGTCGGCGCGCCCGAGGGCTGACGCTCGTGCTGTGCGCGGCACTCGCTGTCGTGTGCGTCGACGCGGCGGCGGCCCGCGTCGAGCCCACCTCGGCCGCGTGGGTGAACCCTGTGTACGCATCCGGAACGGTCGCGAGCGTCGTCGGGCCCGTGCTGAACGGGCGGGTGAGCGGCTCCTACACCCCTGCGGACACGAGCGACGCCGGCACGGCCGTCGATCTCGGGACCACGCTGGCCGGGCTCAAGCCTGGCAATGCGCCGAGCATCAGCGTCCAGCTGCAGAACACGAGCGGCGCCGGCAACGCCTTGACGCTGGCGAAGGGCCCGGTCTCCGTCACGACCACGGGCGGGTTGACGGGCGGCTGCGCGGTCACCCCGTCCATCGCCAACCCGGGCACCACGTCGCTGAACAACAACGGGACGACCACCTCGTCGGTCTCGCTGTCCGTGCCGACCGGCCTCCTGCCGACATGCTGGAACGCCACCGGCACGCTGATCGCGAGTTGGACAGGGACCATGGCCGGCAACACGTGGGCGAACCCCGCGTACTTCCGGGGGAACGTGAGCCTCGGTACCTGGGTCTGGTACGGCCAGGTCAAGCTCAGCGGGACCACCTTGTGCCTCGACGTGATCTCGCGCGCCAACGCGGACGGCACAGGTGTCCAGCTCTACGAGTGCAACCAGACGCCCGCCCAGATCTGGACGTTCAACCCCGACGGATCGATCAAGGTCTACCAGTCGGTCGGCTTGAACAACCCGAACGACAACCCGACGCCACGGTGCCTCGAGATCCCGAACCAGAGCACGGCCAACGACGTCTCCATGCAGATCCGTGCATGCGCCTACAACGGCGCCGTCCTGGCCCAGGCGAGCCAGTCATGGTCGCTCGTGGACAACGGGGACGGGACCGTGCAGATCCGCAGCGCGCTGGCGGGCACCAACCCCGCGGGACCGCGTTGCCTGGACGTCCCGAGCTCCGCCCTGGTGCAGGGGACGCTCGCTCGCGTGGCCTCGTGCGCCTCCACGGGTCGCTCGCGCTCGTGGGTGCTCTCCGCGGTCCCGACTGTCGCTTACTGAGGACGCGTGGGGCGAGCGCCTCGACGGCGTCGCGACGAGGCCGAGGCGCCACACCTCAGTCCAGCGGACTGGCTGCCGGCGCTTGGGAACCCGCAGGTCCCCGCTGGAGCGTCCGCGCAACCGTCGGGTGGCCCACGGGTAGACGTGCACGCGGACCCATTGGGCGTCCTGTCGGGCGCGGGCGAGGCGGGGGGTCGGCGGCAGAGGCGTCAGCGGGTCGTCCCAGGCCGCGTCGTCGGGCTGGAGCCCGAGGCCGACCAGGGCCGCCTGGGCGACGCGGGCGTGCCCCTCGCTGGTCAGGTGGATGCGGTCGTCGGACCACATCCGCCAGTCGGCCAGCGACCGCATGCCCCAGGTGTCCAGCACGTAGGCGCCGTGCCGACGGGCCATCGACCAGATGAGCGAGTTGTAGATGCCGACGCGGCTCCGGGTCGCGCTGACCAGGGGGCTGCCGTAGGCGTCGTACCCCGTGCCGAGCAGCACGTCGACGCCGGCCTCGCGCAGCCGCACGAGGCGTGCCTCGAGGTTGCGCGCGAGCCGGTCGATGTCCGTGGACGGCCGCAGGATGTCGTTCCCGCCGCCGATCAAGCTCACCAGGTCCGGCTGCATCGAGAGTGCCACCGGGACCTGGTCGACGAGGATCGAGCGCAGCTTCTTGCCCCGGATCGCCAGGTTCGCGTACTGCAGCGTCGGCTCGCCGGCCGCCTTGCGCCGCTCGGACAGGTGCGACGCAAGCAGGTCGGCCCATCCTCGCTGGGGGGCTTCCACGCCGTCGGGAGCATCCCAGAGGCCCTCGGTGAAGGAGTCGCCGATGGCGACATAGCGGGACCAGCGGGGGATGGCGGGGTGCTCTGCAGTCACGGCGCCAGTCTGCCAGGGGCCCCGGGCAACCGGTCAGGCGAGCGACCAGTCCACCGGTGCCGCGCCCTGGGCGACCAGGAGCGCGTTCACCCGGGAGAACGGCCGCGAGCCGAAGAACCCCCGGCTGGCGGACAGGGGGCTCGGGTGCACGCTCTCGACGGTCGGCACGTCGCGGAGCGCGGGCCGCAGCGACTGCGCGTCGCGGCCCCACAGCAGCGCGACGAGAGGTCCGCCGCGGTCGACGAGCGCCGAGATCGCCCGTTCGGTCACCTGCTCCCAGCCCTTGCCCCGGTGCGAGGCGGGCGCACCCGGCCGCACGGTGAGCACCCGGTTCAGGAGCATCACGCCCTGGTCGGCCCACGGACTCAGGTCGCCGTTGTCGGGTCGTGCGACGCCCACGTCGGCGACCAGCTCCGTGAAGATGTTGCTCAGCGACCTGGGCAGCGGTCGGACGTCGGGCTGGACCGAGAACGACAGTCCCATCGGGTGCCCCGGTGTCGGGTACGGGTCCTGGCCGACGACCAGCACGCGCACGTCCGCCAGGGGCCGCCGGAAGGCGCGCAGGACGTCGTCACCAGCCGGCAGGTAGCCGCGGCCGGCGGCCACCTCGTCGCGCAGGAACGCGCCCGCAGCCCGGATCTGCGGCTCGACGGGTGCGAGGGCGCGCGCCCAGTCGGCAGCGACGAGCTGGTCCAAGGGCGCGGCAACCACGCGGCGAGGATACGACCCCCGCCACGCCCCCGCCCGCACCACGGCTCCCGCCAACGCCACGACCCCTCGCGAACCATGACCCCGCCGTGCGTGCATCCGTCCGTCCCGGGTGCGTCCGTCGAAGCGAACGCGCTCGGCTCGAGCTGGCGAGCTCGCGGCTTCTGGGGGCCGGTCGTCGGGGGCGCGCGCGATGGGCTCCTGGGTGACGTTTCCGCGTGTCGTCCGGGACGCGCGGGCGGTAATGACACGAGTGTCATTCCGTCCTACGATGACGACGTCGAGCAGGTCGCCGAGCACGCCGACCAGCACGCGCACCACGGTTCAGCAGCACCGAGGATCAGCACAGACCACCGGAGGACGCATGGACGCCGCGACGATCTCGATGGAGTCGTACCCGTCCGTCCGCGGTGCCCTCGCGGGCGCGCCGGGCCAGCTGTCGGAGCGCGACGAGCAGGTCCTCGCGTTCGAGCGCCAGTGGTGGAAGTACGCGGGCGCCAAGGAGCAGGCCATCCGCGAGTTCTTCGACATGTCGGCCACGCGGTACTACCAGGTGCTCAACGCCCTGATCGACGACCCGTCGGCGCTGGCGCACGACCCGATGCTCATCAAGCGGCTGCGCCGCATGCGTTCGTCGCGCCAGCGCGCGCGGACGACGGCCCGTCGCCTCGGCGACGCCTGACCCGGCCGACGCGACTGTCGGTGCGAGCCGCGACCTGACTTCTCGTCCCGACCCGTCGGCCTCCCACGCGGTCGCTGGTCTCGGCGGTCCCCCGTCCTCGCGGTCGTTCCGCGTACATCCCACGCTCCGTGCCACGTGACATGCGCGACGGCGCGAGCCAGTTGGCGCTCCGCGCATGGTCGGAGCCGTTAGCCTGTCCGGCGTGAGCAAGGCCGAGACCCACTACCCCGAGGACGAGTTCGACGTCCCCAACCCCGATGCGGCCCGCGGCGTGCACCGGGCACCGCGCTCGGCGTGGAGCCGGTGGTGGCCGTTCGTGGCGGTGCTCGTCATCGCGCCCCTGATCGCGTACGGGCTGGTCACGCTCGCCTCCCGGCAGGGTGACCTGCCGACGGCCGGGAAGCTCGCAGAGCACGGACCCGGCGGCGACCGACAACGCGACCGCGCCGGCCGGCGACGCCCCGACCGACAGCACGGCGCAGTCCCCGGCGGCGTCCGCGCCAGCGGCGCCGACCGCGAACAAGGCGGCGCCGATCGAGGTCCTGAACGCGGCGCAGATCTCCGGCCTGGCCAAGACCGAGGCCGCCAAGCTCACCGGCGCTGGCTTCACGGCGGTGACCACGGGGAACTTCACGGGCACCAAGCCCGCCGACTCGGTCGTGTACTACAAGAGCGAGGACCTCGCGCCGACCGCCCAGCTGGTCGCGACGACGCTTGGCATCACCACGGTGACGCTCTCGGCCGACCAGTCGGGCCCCGGCATCTCGGTGGTCCTGGCCAAGGCTCCGCCCGGCTGAGCAGGTCGAGGCTCGACATATCAGCACCCTGGTGGCCCGGCGACCGCCGCCACTAGGCTCTCCGGCACCGGACGCCGGCGGAGCGTCCGGGCACCCCAGCTGCGTCGAGGAGCACCGGATGGCTCAGGGCACCGTGAAGTGGTTCAACGCGGAGAAGGGCTTCGGGTTCATCACCCCGGCGGGCGGGGGACCGGACCTCTTCGTGCACTACCGGTCCCTCGAGGAGGGCCAGGACGTCGAGTTCGAGGTCGGTCAGGGCACCAAGGGCCCGCAGGCCGAGCAGGTCCGAGCCCTCTGAGCCCGACCGCGTCAGCCCACGGGCCGTCCACCTGCGGGTGCGCGGCCCGTCGTCGCGTCCCACGCCGCGGAGCCGGGTCGCAGGCCCGCGTGGGTGCGACGTGACCGCGGTGGACGCGGTGGTCGTCGGCTCCGGGCCCAACGGGTTGGCCGCCGCGGTGACCCTCGCAAGGGCCGGGCTCGTCGTGCAGGTCCTCGAGGCCCAGGACGTGCCCGGAGGCGGCGCGCGGACCCTCGACCTCGGGCTCGCGGACGGCGTCGTGCACGACCTCTGCTCGGCGGTCCACCCGATGGCCGTCGCGTCGCCGTTCCTGCGCGCGTTCGACCTCCCGGCGCGCGGCGTCCACCTGCTGCAGCCGGAGGTCGCCTACGCCAACCCCCTCGACGGCGGACGTGCGGGGCTGGCGTACCGGTCGCTGGAACGGACCGCCGAGGGCCTCGGGGTGGACGGACCGGCGTGGCGGTCGCTGCTCGCCCCGCTGGTCGACGATCCGGACGGCGTCCTCGCGGTCGCGCTCGGCGACCACCGGCACGTCCCGCGGCAAGCTCGGCACGGCGCTCGCGTTCGCCGCGCGGCTCCTGGAGCAGGGGTCGGGCGTGTGGGGCGCGCGGTTTCGCGACGAGGAGGCAGCGGCGCTGCTCACCGGCGTGGGCGCGCACGCGATCACGCGGCTGCCGTCGCCCAGTGCGGCCGGCACCGCGCTGCTGCTCGCCCCGCTGGCCCACGCGGGTGGTTGGCCGGTGCCCCGCGGGGGTAGCGGGGCGATCGTCGGGGCGCTGCTGGCGGACCTGCGCGCGCACGGCGGCGAGGTGATCACCGGGACGCGTGTGGACCGTGCGGCGGACCTTCCACCGGCCCGTGCCTACCTGTTCGACACGTCCCCCCGCACCGCGGTCCGGGTGCTCGGGCGACGACTGCCCACGGGTGCGGCGCGGGGTCTGGTCGCCTTCCCGCGCAGCCGTGGAGCGGCAGCCAAGGTGGACCTGGTCCTGTCCGGACCGGTGCCGTGGGCGCACCCGGAGGTCTCCCGGGCCGGCACGGTGCACCTCGGTGGGAGCCGTCTCCAGGCGGCCGCGGCTGAGGCGGCGGTCGCGTCGGGGCGGCACGCGCAGCGACCGATGGTGCTGGTCAGCGATCCCGGCGTCGTCGACACCTCGCGCGTCACCGCCGCCGGTCTGCGCCCGTTCTGGGCCTACGCGCACGTGCCGGCCGGGTCGACGGTGGACGTCACCGAGGCCGTGATCGCGCAGGTGGAGAGGTTCGCGCCGGGGTTCCGGGACCTCGTCGTCGCCTCGCGGTGCATCCCGGCCGCGCGGTTGACCGACCACGACGCCAACCTCGTCGGCGGCGACATCTCCGGAGGTGCGGTGTCGGTGTACCGGATGCTCGCGCGCCCCCGGCTCGCCTGGGACCCGTACGTACTCGTGCCCCCGGGTGGGGCGTCCCCGGGAGCTGCAGGCATGTGGCTCTGCTCGTCGTCGACCCCCCCGGGACCCGGGGTGCACGGTCTTTCGGGCTGGTACGCGGCACGGCGGGCGCTCCGCGACGGGTTCGGGTTGCGTGAGGTGGTCTCGCTCGCACCTGGGGCGTGACGTTCGTCGTCGCCGAGCTCGACCCATCGGCGCGCGATCGGCAGGGCGCAGTGCCGATCTCGCGCCGAAAAATCGATCTCGCCCGCGCTCGATCGGGCCCGCGGACGTCCGTCGGGACCGGCGCCGAGGCACCGCTCTGGGCGAACGCTGCTTGCACTCTCGGGGGTCGAGTGCTAACCATTGGACTTAGCACTCTCCGGTGGAGAGTGACAGAATCACCACGGCCGTCCGGTGAGGGCCGTCGCACGCGGGACAAGACCGCGGGTGACGTGCTCGTCCGTCGCGGGCACCTACGGCCGACCCGAACCCAGTGAAGGATCACAGCCCCATGGCCAAGATCATTGCCTTCAACGAGGAGGCCCGTCGCGGCATCGAGCGGGGACTCAACATCCTCGCCGACACCGTCAAGGTCACCCTCGGCCCGAAGGGCCGCAACGTCGTCCTGGACAAGAAGTGGGGCGCACCCACGATCACCAACGACGGCGTCTCCATCGCCAAGGAGATCGACCTCGACGACCCGTTCGAGAAGATCGGTGCGGGCCTCGTCAAGGAGGTCGCCAAGAAGACGGACGACGTCGCTGGCGACGGCACCACCACCGCCACCGTCCTCGCCCAGGCGCTCGTGCGCGAGGGCCTGCGCAACGTCGCGGCCGGCGCCAACCCGATCGCGCTGAAGAAGGGCATCGAGAAGGCCGTCGAGGCCGTCACCGCCGCCCTGCTCGCGCAGGCGAAGGAGGTCGAGACCAAGGAGCAGATCGCCGCCACGGCCGCGATCTCGGCCGGCGACCAGGCGATCGGCGACCTGATCGCCGAGGCGCTCGACAAGGTCGGCAAGGAAGGCGTCATCACCGTCGAGGAGTCCAGCGCGCTGGGCCTCGAGCTGGAGCTGACCGAGGGCATGCGCTTCGACAAGGGCTTCCTGTCGGCGTACTTCGTCACCGACCCGGAGCGCCAGGAGGCCGTCCTCGAGGATGGCTACGTCCTGCTCGTCGAGGGCAAGATCTCCAACGTCAAGGACCTGCTGCCCCTGCTGGAGAAGGTCATCCAGTCCGGCAAGCCGCTGTTCATCGTCGCGGAGGACGTCGAGGGCGAGGCCCTGGCCACGCTCGTCGTCAACAAGATCCGTGGCACGTTCAAGTCGGTCGCCGTCAAGGCCCCCGGCTTCGGCGACCGTCGCAAGGCGATCCTCCAGGACATCGCCATCCTCACGGGTGGTCAGGTCGTCTCGGAGACCGTCGGTCTGAAGCTCGACACGGTGGGCCTCGAGGTCCTCGGTACGGCGCGCAAGATCGTCGTGACCAAGGACGAGACCACGGTCGTCGAGGGTGGCGGCGACGCCGCTCAGATCACGGGCCGCGTCACGCAGATCCGTGCCGAGATCGAGAACTCGGACTCGGACTACGACCGCGAGAAGCTCCAGGAGCGCCTGGCCAAGCTGGCCGGTGGCGTCGCCGTCATCAAGGCGGGCGCGGCCACCGAGGTCGAGCTCAAGGAGCGCAAGCACCGCATCGAGGACGCCGTGCGCAACGCGAAGGCGGCCGTCGAGGAGGGCATCGTCGCCGGTGGTGGCGTCGCGCTGATCCAGGCCGGCAAGACCGCGTTCGAGGGCCTCAAGCTCGAGGGCGACGAGGCGACCGGTGCGCAGATCGTGCGCCTGGCCATCGAGGCTCCGCTCAAGCAGATCGCGATCAACGCCGGTCTCGAGGGTGGCGTCGTCGTGGAGAAGGTGCGCAACCTCCCCGTGGGTCACGGCCTGAACGCCGCGACCAACACGTACGAGGACCTGCTGGCCGCGGGCGTCAACGACCCGGTGAAGGTCACGCGCTCCGCCCTGCAGAACGCGGCCTCCATCGCCGCGCTCTTCCTCACCACCGAGGCCGTCGTGGCCGACAAGCCGGAGAAGTCGGCCCCGGCCGGCGGCGGCGGTGGCGAGGACTTCGGCGGCGGGTTCTGATCCGCAGCGAGTCGCGTCTGAACGAACGGAGCGGGCCGGTCACCTTCGGGTGGCCGGCCCGTTCTGCATGTGTGGCGCCGCGTTCGACGACGGGGCCGTCGGCACCGGCTACTGCCGGTAGCTGGCCAGGAAGTTGCCCATGCGCTCGACGGCCTCGGCCAGCACCCGTGCCTCGGGGAGGGTGACGATGCGCAGGTGGTCGGGGGTGGGCCAGTTGAAGCCCGTGCCCTGCACCAGCAGGATGTGCTCGCTGACCAGGAGGTCGTAGACGAGCTGGGAGTCGTCGTGGATCTCGTGCACCTCCGGGTCGAGCCGCGGGAAGAGGTACAGCGCTCCGGCGGGCCGGACGCAGGTGACGCCCGGGATCGAGGTCAGCCCGCGGTAGGCGACGTCGCGCTGCTCGTGCAGGCGGCCGCCGGGTGCGATCAGGCCGTCGATGCTCTGCACCCCGCCCAGGGCGGCCTGGACCGCGTGCTGCGCGGGGACGTTCGGGCAGAGCCGCGTCGACGCGAGCAGCGTGATGCCCTCGAGGAAGCCCTTGGCGTGGTCGCGCGGACCGGTCACCACCATCCAGCCGGAGCGGTAGCCGGCCACCCGATACGTCTTGGACAGGCCGTTGAACGTCAGGCACAGCAGGTCGGGCGCCACGGTCGCCATCGGGATGTGCTGCGCGTCGTCGAACAGGATGCGGTCGTAGATCTCGTCGGACAGGACGAGCAGGCTGTGCCGACGAGCGATCGCCGCGATGCCCTCGAGCACCTCGCGCGAGTAGACGGCCCCCGTCGGGTTGTTCGGGTTGATGACGACGAGCGCCTTGGTGCGTGGCGAGACGAGCGACTCGAGGTGCTCGAGGTCGGGCTCCCAGCCGTTCGCCTCGTCGCACCGGTAATGCACGGGCTTGCCGTCGGACAGCGACGTCATCGCCGTCCACAGCGGGTAGTCCGGCGACGGGATGAGCACCTCGTCGCCCTCGTCGAGGAGCGCCTGCATCACCATCGTGATGAAGCTCGGAGACGCCGTTGCCCAGGTAGACGTCGTCGACATCGATCAGGGGGAAGCCCGGTTCGGTCTCGTACCGGGTCACGACGGCGCGCCGGGCGCTGAGGATGCCGCGCGAGTCGCTGTAGCCGTGCGCGTGCGGGATCGCGGCGATGACGTCCCGGACGATCTGGTGCGGCGCCTCGAACCCGAACGCCGCCGGGTTGCCCGTGTGCAGCTTGAGGACCGTGTGGCCCTCGGCCTCGAGGCGAGCCGCCTCGTCGAGCGCGGACCCGCGGATCTCGTACAGGACGTTCCTCAGCTTCGACGACTGGTCGAGCTTGCGCAGGGTGGCCACGTACCGAGGGTAGACCGGGCGGGTGGGCCGCCTGCACGACCACCCGCGGACCTGTGGCCTTGTGGATACCGTCACGTCTGCAGCGCTGTATCCGTCGGGGGTCTACCCTCGGGGACCATGAACGTGCCGGGCGAGGCCCAGTCGGACGATGCGTCGGACGCGACTGCGGCGGTGGCGCCGCCGGCGTCCGCGTCGCTGCGAGACGTCGTCTACCACAAGCTCCGCGACGACATCCTGAACGGCCGGGTCTCGCCGCGCGAACGACTCACCGAACCGAAGCTCGGCAAGACGTTCGAGGTCTCCCGGACGCCGGTGCGCGAGGCCCTGTCGCGGCTGCTGTCCGACGGCCTCGTCGAGCGCACCGACTTCGGCTACGCGGTCGTCGTGCCCAGCCTCGAAGACCTGCGCAACCTGTACGAGCTGCGCATCACCCTGGAGCTGCGGGGGATCGCGCGGGCGATCGAGAACCCGCAGGTCCGGCACGACGAGCAGCTCCTGCGCTCCGAGCTGGCTACCTGGGAGCCCCTGCGCGACGCTCCGCCGGACCCGGACCCCAGCTTCGTCATCCTCGACGAGCGGTTCCACCAGGTGCTCTCCCGGGCATCCGGCAACACCCAGCTCACGGGCGCGCTGGTCACCGTGAACCAGAAGATCCGTGCGGTCCGCATGCACGACTTCGTCGACGAGGACCGCATCGTCGCGACGATCGACGAGCACATGGCGATCGTGCGGCTCGTGCTCGACCGGCAGCTGCCCCAGGCGCTCACCGCCTTGCACAAGCACGTCGGCGAGTCCCTCGAGGTGGTCATGCAACGGGCGACGACGGCGATGACCCGGATGGCTCTGGCCGGCTGACCGTCGTCGCGTCGGCTCGGTCTGCGAGCGCGACGAGCGGGGACGTCGCGGAGGCGTAACGCGCCGTTTACCCGCACACCGAGGGCGGGAAACACGCGCTCTCTACGGTGTGGATACGGAGTTGTATACGTCGGTGCCGCGGCGCTCGCCCGGCTGGTGGCGACCTCGGAGGGGCGATGATGCGCGAGGTCCCGATGGCCGGCGGTACGCGCGGTTGCGCCGGGGTGCCGGCCCGGGGCGGCGGTCGCGGATCGGCACCAGTCACGCCCGGACACGGCTCGGCGCCGGGACGCGTTGCGGTGGTTGCGTGACCGGGACGACGGTGCTGCCCGACGAGCCGACCGTCTCGCCGGCCGGAACGGCCGAGGTCAGGGTCCGGCTCGCCTACGCACGCATCGACGAGGTGGACCGGCCCGAGGTCTGGATCACGCTGCTCCCGCTCGGCGAGGCGGTCGCGGCCGCGCGCGCCGTCGATGCGCAGGTCGCGGCAGGCGCGGCGCTGCCGTTGGCCGGCCTGACCCTCGCCGTCAAGGACAACGTCGACGTGCGAGGTCTGCCGACGACGGCCGGGTGCCCGTCGTTCGCGACCAGCCCCGCCGGACGTCCGGGAGCCGCGGCGGTGAGCGCGCCGGCCGTCCAGGCCCTGGTCGACGCGGGCGCGGTGGTGCTCGGGAAGACCAACCTGGACCAGTTCGCGACCGGCCTGGTGGGTGTCCGCAGCCCGTACGGCGCGGTGCGGCACGCCACCCTGCCCGAGCGCGTGTCCGGCGGTTCGAGCTCGGGGTCGGCCGTTGCGGTCGCGCTCGGGATCGCGGACATCGGCATCGGCACCGACACGGCGGGGTCGGGCCGGGTGCCGGCCGCGTTCGGCGGGATCGTCGGCATCAAGACGACGGTCGGGCTGGTGCCGACGACGGGGGTCGTACCGGCATGCCGCAGCTACGACGTGGCGACCACGTTCACGCGGGACCTCGAGCTCGGGGTGCTGGCGACGCGGTTGATGACCGGCGCCGACCCGGGCGATCCGGCGCGGCGCGCGTGGCCCGCCGACGTCCGCCTGGGCCTGCGCGCGGCGCCCATGGTCGCCGTGCCGCGCGACGAGGACCTGGCGCCGCTGTCGCCGGGTTGGCGGGCCGCGTTCGACGACGCTGTCGCGGCCGTCCGGGCGACCGGGGCTCGGACCCGCACGGTCGACCTGTCCGGCATGCTCGATGCGGCTCGGCTGCTCTACGACGGCGCGATCGTCGCCGAACGGTACGAGGCCGTGGGTTCGTTCCTCGAGCATGCAGCCGACGCCGACCCGACGGTGGCGACGATCATCGCGGCCGGTCGCGACATCACCGCCGACGCCTACATCGCCGACCGGGTTCGGGTGGCGGCCGCCCGGGTCGCGGCCCTCGAGCTGCTCGACGGCAGCGACCTGCTCCTGCTGCCGACGACCACCGAGCACCCGACGATCGCGGCGGTCCGGGCCGATCCGGTGGCCATCAACCGGCGGCTCGGCACCTACACCAACTTCGTCAACCTGCTCGACCTGGCCGCGGTGGCGATCCCGGCCGGCTCGGCGGACGGCGGACCGTTCGGGGTCACCGTGCTGGCCCGTGCGTTCGACGACCAGCTTGCGGTCGACCTCGCCGCACGGCTGCTCGGCACGGCGGGCGGGCTGCTGATCTCCACCGGGGGCGTCGAGGTGCTGGTCGTGGGCGCGCACCTGCGCGGACAGCCCCTCAATCCGGAGCTTCGAGGCGCTCGGCGGCAAGTTCGAGCGGTCCGTCGGCACGTCGGACGCCTACCGGCTGGTCGCCCTGGACACGCAACCGCGCAAGCCCGGCCTGCTGCGCGTCGGGTCCGGCGACGGCGCATCCATCGCGGGCGAGCTGTGGCGGTTGTCGCCGGGCTCGCTCGGGCGCTTCCTGGCCGACCTGCCCGCGCCCATGAGCCTCGGCCCCGTCGAGCTGTCCGACGGCACCTGGGTGGTCGGGTTCGGCTGCACCGTCGAGGCGGGCGCGGGCGGCACCGACATCACGGCCGCGGGCGGCTGGCTGGCCGCCCTGGCCGACCTCTGACGCCCGCGAGTCAGTGCGGGTGGCCGCGGTCGCGGGCGGGTACGCGGAGGCCGGAGGCGCGGAGGCGTCGGATCAGCTCCTTGGCACTGACCAGCTCGGCGCCGAGCCGGACCAGCTCGTCGATCCGCTGGTCGGGCACGTCGTAGTGGTCGTGGTCGAACCCGCGCTCGGGGATGCCCGCACGCGCAGCGAAGGCGTGCAGCTCGGTCAGCGACGAGTCGCTGACCAGGTGCCCCCAGAGCATCCCGTGGTTGGGCCACATCGGCGGGTCGACGAGGATCACGGGAGCCATGGTGCCCCGTCGAGGGCCGCGCAGTGCACGCGGGCCACCGTGGCGCACCGACGTCAGGCCCGGATCTCAGCGTCGCGGCGGAGAGATGCGCCGCCGTCAGGCGCTGAACAGACGGCTGGCCTGGGTCTCGGCGTCCGCGTAGGCGCGGGCGGCGGTGTGCATGGCCGCGACGATCTGGTCGAGCGACGTCTCCAGCCGCGCCTCCGTCCCGGACCAGTCGGCGAGCACGCCGCTGAAGGCCGTGGCCGCCGCACCCCGCCAGGAGCCCTGCAGCTCGGCGAGCTGCCGGTGCATCGCGGCCACCTCCGAGCGGATCGTCGCGGCGCGCGCCTGCACGCTCGCGGCCGCCTGGGACACCTGCGCGCTGTCGACCTCGAACCTGGTCACGGGACCTCCATCGTCGTGGCCGCCGCCGTTCGCCGGGACGGCGAGGACCGGCGACCTGATGAGGAGACGCTACGAAGACGGCAGCCGCGTCGGGATCCTCGAGCCGAACATCGTCGACTGCGGCGCCCGCGACGGGGCTGGGGTCACATCGATCCTTCGGTCAGGCGTCGGCCGATGCGGCCGCTGCCGCGTCGAGGGTCTTCAGCTCCTTCTCCAGCCGCTGGAACTCGCCGGACAGGTTCTGCCGCGCGGGCTCCTCCCAGGCGGCACCGAGCGGGCTGACGAACAGCGACGGTCGCGCCAGGAGCTTGTGCAGGATGCGGACACGGGCGCGCAGGTAGTCCTCGATCGGCAGGTGCGCGTACTCGGTGCGGATGTCCTGCACGTACGACTTGTACTTCTGCGGCTCGGTGGCCAGCATCGCGAGGTCGGCGTCGCAGAGCACGGCGCAGTCGGAGTCGGCCGGGTTCGGCGTGTGCCGGACGAGGGCGACGACGAGATCGTGCACCCGCTGGGCTCGCTCCTGCGGGACGCCGAGGGCGGTCAGCTCGTCGAAGGCGAGGCTCGCGCTCGCGATCTCGTCCTCGCCCCCGCGGTTGGCGTAGGCCTTGCGGTCGGCGGCGTCGAAGATCGCGCCGTGGTACCAGGCGGCGAGCCGGACGATGTCGGGCTTGTGCGTCTCCTCGGCGAGCTTGTCCACGCGGCTCAGCACGTCGACCAGGTGCTTCAGGTTGTGGAACGACCTGCCGGGCGAGCCCCAGCGGTCCACGAGGGCCTGTCCAGCATCGCGGATCTGCTCGGTCGGGGCGGTCGCGCCAGCCCCGACGGCACTGCGTACATACGCGGACAACAGCCACTGCGGTGCGTCATGGACGCCCATGAAATTCAGCCTCACGCCGACGGTAGGAACCCGTCATGGTAGCCCTCAGACCTGGGCCTCGCGGCCCGAACCGGCTTCCCGGGCGGGGGACGGGGCGGGTGCCTCGGGGGATGACGGGGTGGATGACCGCGATGGCGCCTCGGGGGCACGGGCGGCACCGGCGGGCGTCGTCGATGCGGCAGCGGCCGACGGCTTCAGTCGTGCGATCGGGGCGCCGGGGGTGCCGGGGGCGTCCGACAGATGGCCCGGGACCGGGACCGTGACCCGGACGGTCGTTCCCCCGCCGGGTGTCTGCGCGAGAGAGACCGAGCCGTGGTGCGCGTCGACGATGGCCGCGACGATCGCCATGCCCAGACCCGCGCCGCCGGAGTCGCGGCCGCGCGAGGCGTCCACGCGGTAGAACCGCTCGAACACGCGGGCGGCGTGCTCGGGGTCGATGCCCGGGCCGTGGTCGCGGACCTCGATGACCCCTGAACTCCCATCCAGCCCGACGGCGATCTCCACCGCCGTCCCGGGCGGAGTGTGGGTCACGGCGTTGCCGACGAGGTTGGCCAGCACCTGCCGCAGCCGCGACTCCTCGCCGAGCACCTCGCAGACGCCCGCGGGCTCGCCCGCGCGCAGCGGTTCGAGCCGCACGGGCCGGGACGGGTCGAGGGCGTGCAGGTCGCTCACGGCGTCGGCGGCCAGGACCGTCAGGTCGACCGGCGCGAGGCGCATGGGGCGCCCGTCGTCCATCCGGGCGAGCGCGAGCAGGTCCTCGACGAGCGCGCCCATCCGGGTGGCCGACGACTCGATCCGTCGCATGGTGTCGTCCACCTGGTCCGACGTGGTCAGTGCGCCCATCCGGTACAGCTCGCCGTAGCCGCGGATCGTGGCCAGGGGCGTGCGCAGCTCGTGCGAGGCGTCCGCGACGAACCGCCGCATCCGGGCCTCGGACGCGGTCCGAACGCCGAACGCGTGCTCGATCTGGGCGAGCATCCCGTTCAGGGCGGCGCTCAGCCGGCCGACCTCGGTGTGCTCGTCGGAGGCGGGCACGCGACGCGACAGGTCACCGGCGGCGATCGTGGCGGCGGTGACCTCGATCTCGCGCAGCGGCTTGAGCGAGCGTCGGACGGCCCAGGTCCCGGCGGCCGCGCCGAGCAGCAGGATCCCGATGCCGCTGATCAGGAGGACGACGCTCATGTGCTGGACGGTCTTGTGGATGTCTCCCATCGGGAGCGCCACGACGATCGAGCCGCCGTTGGTCAGCGGGTAGGCGACGACGCGCCAGGGGGAGCCGGCGCCCGACGAGCCGACGGTGAACGGCTCGGTGCCTCGGGCGCTGGCCTGCCGGGCGGTCAGGTCGGGAACCTCGGGGATGCCGTACCGAACCGCAGCGGACCGAGAGAGGCTGCCGCCGAGGGTGGTGCCCTGGGCGTCCTGCACCCGGACGTAGTAGTCGCTGGGCGTCAGGCTGTCGCCGAAGCCCTGCAGCTGGCTGAGCGTGTTGTCGGCCAGGCCCTTGCCCTCGGACTCCAGCTTGGCGTCGACCTGCTTGGTGAGCGTGCCCTCGAGCAGGGCTGCGCTCGTGGCGCCGGCCAGCACCAGACCGAGCGCGAGCAGGACCGTGACGATGCCGACGAGCCGGGTGACCAGCGGGACGCCCGCCCAGCGCCGGCGAACGGCGGCCCACCAGCGGCGAGCCCGGGACGACCCGCCCGCCCGGGGCCCCGGGGGGTCGACCGGGGACGGCGCGACCGCCATCGGCGCAGGCCGGGTCGACGCGTCGTCGGTCGACGCCGCCGGGGTCGACGGAGCCTGACTCGGCGACGGCTGACTCGACGTTGCCTCGGTCACCGCTTCGCGCCCGCTCACGACGACTCGCGCAGCAGGTACCCGACGCCGCGCTTGGTGTGGATGAGCGGGGGCAGGCGGGTGCCGTCGGGACCGTCGACCTGGTCGACCTTGCGGCGCAGGTAGGAGATGTACGACTCGACGATGTTGGCGTCGCCGCCCCAGTCGTACTGCCAGACGTGGTCGAGGATCTGCGACTTCGAGAGCACGCGGCCGGGGTTGAGCATGAGGTAGCGCAGGAGCTTGAACTCGGTGGGGGACAGGTCGATCAGCGTCCCGGCGCGCAGCACCTCGTGCGAGTCCTCGTCGAGCTCGAGGTCGGAGTACCGCAGCACGCTCGTGTCGTCGTCGAGCTCGGGTCGGGTCCGGCGCAGGACGGCGCGGATGCGGGCGACCACCTCCTCCAGGCTGAACGGCTTGGTCACGTAGTCGTCGCCGCCGACCGTCAGGCCCTGCACCTTGTCCGCGGTGTCGTCGCGGGCGGTGAGGAACAGGACGGGGACGTGCTGACCCTTCTCGCGCAGGCGTCGCGTGACGGTGAACCCGTCCATGTCGGGGAGCATCACGTCGAGCACGACGAGGTCGGGCTCCACCTCCCGCGCGAGGCGCAGCGCCGAACCTCCGTCGGCCGCGGCGTGGACCTCGAAGCCCGCGAACCGCAGGGACGTGGCCAGCAGCTCGCGGATGTTCGGCTCGTCGTCGACGACGAGCAGGCGCGCCTCGGGAGGAGCCTGTGTCCCGGGCCGGGCCGGGGAGTTCGAGGAGTCAGCACGCATGCATCGAGTCTGGCCCGAATCCCTGAGAGTTGGCTGGATGTAGGCCGAATGTTCTTTCGGTGCTCGCGAGGTGCAGATTGCTCGGACGGACGTGGACGATTGTCCACGTACCGGACGATCGGGGTCCTGCGCCTTGCATGATCGGGCGTTGTGGGCGGTACCGTCTGCGCGTGACATCCCCCTCCATCGGTGCCCCTCGCCCGGTCGTCACCGTCATCCAGAGTTCGCCCGACGTCCATCTCGACCGCTTCGCCGACTGGCTCGGTGGCGAGCCCGGCGACGTCGACCTGCGCATCGTCGCGGCGTTCGCGGGTGAGACGATCCCGCTCTCGGACGAGGTCGGCGACGGCCTCGTCGTCCTCGGCGGCCACCTGTCCGCCCACTCCGACTCGGTCGCGCCCTGGCTACCCAGCCCGCGCCCTGCTCGCAGACGCGAGCACCCGCGGCGTGCCGACGCTCGGCATCTGCCTCGGCGCCCAGCTGCTCGCCGTCGCCCGCGGCGGTCGCGTCCAGGTGGCCGCGCCCCCCGGTCGTGAGGCCGGCCTCGCCGACGTGCGCTGGCGGCCCGAGGCGGCCGGCGACGCCGTCGTCGGACCCGTCGCCGCGCTCGCCGACGACCGGTACCGCACGCCGCAGCCGAGCATGCACGCGGACGCGGTGGTCGACCTGCCGCGCGGCGCCGTGTGGCTCGCGTCGTCGCCGATGTACCCGTACCAGGCCTTCCGGGTCGGGTCTGCGTGGGGTGTGCAGTTCCACCCTGAGGCGTCGGCGGAGACGCTTCGCGCCTGGGCGGACGCGTACGACGACGTCGATACCGCCGCCGTGCTGGCGGCGTACGCGGCGCGCGCCGACGAGGTCACGGCGGTCGGTCGTGCGCTCGCCGAGTCGTTCGCGGCGCACGTGCGCGCGGTCGCGCAGGAGCCGGAGTCGCTCCCGGTCTGACGCACGTCCTTGACGACGACGAAGCCCCGGAGGCGAACCTCCGGGGCTTCGTCGTTGCCGGATCGTGCGTGCGGGGCGGTGCGCGATCGACCAGCCGGGATCAGTCGCGCTCGGCGGGGTCCAGTCCGAGGTCCTCGGCGTCGATGATCGAGTACGCGTAGCCCTGCTCGGCCAGGAACCGCTGGCGGTGGGCCGCGAAGTCCTGGTCGACCGTGTCCCGCGCGACCACGGTGTAGAAGTGGGCGGTGCGGCCGTCCGCCTTGGGGCGCATGATCCGGCCGAGCCGCTGCGCCTCCTCCTGGCGGGAGCCGAAGGAACCGGACACCTGGATGGCGACGGCCGCCTCGGGCAGGTCGATCGAGAAGTTGGCGACCTTGCTGACCACGAAGCTTGGTGATCTCGCCGGCGCGGAAGGCGTCGAACAGCCGCTGCCGCTCGCTGACCCGCGTCTCGCCGGTGATCAGGTCCGCGTCCAGGTGCTCGGAGAGGAGGTGCAGCTGGTCGAGATACTGGCCGATGATCAAGGTCGGTTCGCCCTCGTGCTTGGCGACGAGCTGCTCGACGACGGTGTTCTTGCCCTTGGCGGTCGCCGCCAGGCGGTACTTCTCCTCCGGCTCCGCGGTCGCGTAGGCCATGCGGTCGGCGTCGGGAAGCGTCAGGCGCACCTCCACGCAGTCCGCCGGGGCGATGTAGCCCTGGGCCTCGATGTCCTTCCACGGCGCGTCGAACCGCTTGGGCCCGATGAGGCTGAACACCTCGTCCTCGCGGCCGTCCTCACGCACGAGCGTGGCGGTCAGGCCGAGTCGGCGACGTGCCTGCAGGTCGGCCGTCATGCGGAAGATCGGGGCGGGGAGGAGGTGGACCTCGTCGTAGACCACGAGACCCCAGTCGCGGGCGTCGAGCAGCTCGAGGTGCGCGTACACGCCCTTCCGCTTCGTCGTCAGCACCTGGTACGTCGCGATGGTGACCGGGCGGATCTCCTTGCGGGCGCCCGAGTACTCGCCGATCTCGTCCTCGGTGAGCGAGGTGCGCTTGACCAGCTCGTCGCGCCACTGCCGGGCGCTGACGGTGTTGGTCACCAGGATCAGGGTCGTCGTCGACGACCGGGCCATGGCTCCCGCGCCGACGAGCGTCTTGCCGGCGCCGCAGGGGAGCACCACGACGCCCGAGCCGCCGTGGAAGAAGCCGTCGACCGCCTGCTTCTGGTACGGCCGCAGGTGCCAGCCGTCCTCCAGCAGGTCGATCTGGTGCGCTTCGCCGTCGACGTAGCCGGCGAGGTCCTCGGCCGGCCAGCCCAGCTTGAGCAGCACCTGCTTGAGGTGTCCGCGCTCGGAGGGGTGCACGACGACGTCGGTCGCGTCGATGCGGGCGCCCAGCAGGCCCGCGGTGCGCTTGGACCGGACGACCTCGACCAGGACGGCCGGGTCCAGGGCGTGCAGGACCAGGCCGTGGACGGGGTCCTGGATCAGCTGGAGACGGCCGTAGCGCGACATCGTGTCGGCGACGTCGACCAGCAGCGCGTGCGGGACCGGGTAGCGGCTGTACTCGAGCAGGACATCGACCACCTGCTCGGCGTCGTGGCCGGCCGCGCGCGCGTTCCACAGGCCCAGGGGGGTCAGGCGGTAGGTGTGCACGTGCTCCGGGGCGCGCTCGAGCTCCGCGAACGGGGCGATCGCGCGGCGGCAGGCCTCCGCCTGGTCGTGGTCGACCTCGAGCAGAAGCGTCTTGTCGCTCTGCACGATCAGGGGGCCGTCGGTCACAGGGGACTCCTTGGTGCGTTCGGTGTGGCTGTTCGTCGGCTGCGTCGTCAGCGGTCGGTCAGCTGCTCGGCCGCGTCGTCGAACTCGTCGGTGGCGGTGGGGCTGTCGGTGCTGTCGTCGGTGCTGTCGTCGTCCTGCGGGGTTCGGGCTACGGGTGTCGGGACGTCGCGCATGACCGAGGCGATGCGGTGCACCGCGACCGTCAGCTCCGACTCGCGCGCCGGGTCGATGGCTCGCAAGCGACCGCCCTCGACCCTCAGCGGCCGGAGCAGCCTGCGGTCCGGGACGCCGTTGGATCCGACGAGCTCGACCCAGACCGAGACCTTCTCGGCTGCTGCCTCGCGCAGGAGCACCAACGCGTCGACGGGGTCCGCTGTTCCCGCAGGTCGGGCGCCGGGGCGCTCGTCGTCGGTCGGGAGCGACGCCGACGGTCCTGCGGCGGGCGCGACGTCCCGCGCGTCGGAGGCCCCACCCGCGACAGCCGTAGGGGTACGCGTGTCGGCGTCGTCGACGGCGGCCGGGTCCGTGGTGCCCGCGCCCGCTGCGTGCTGCGTGCTGGGCGCGCCCGCATCAGGACGGCCGGATTCCGTCGTGCCGCTGCGCACCGGGCCGGTGCCCGCTCCGGCGGGCCGGGGAGCGGTCAGGAGCGCGCCGGGCAGACGCTCGGACTCGTCGACGCGTCGCTCCTCCTCGGCGCGTCGCAGCTGGGGGACCAGCGCGAGCAGCCGCTCGTCGGAGACCTGCTCGCGGACCGGGGGTGTTTCGCGACGCCGGGCAGCGGCAGCCGCGCCGCGGCGCCCGACCCGCCGGACCGAGGCGGCCACGTGGACCACCTGGCCGTCGGGTCCCTCGGCGACGGGGGCGAGCCCGTGGGCACGGAGAGCGTCCAGGAGCTCGCGGGCCGGTGCCTGCGAGGCAAGCACGGTGGGCGCCAGCTGCACCAGCCCGAGCGTCGCCAGCCGGTTGTCCTCCGCCAGGCCGGCCAGCAGGGCCGGGTCGTCGGCGCGCAGGTAGCTCGACGCCGTGCCGGCGCGCAGGCGCCCGTGCCGACGTGCCGCGTCGCGCACCAGGTACTCGAGCGGCTGCGGCACGGGTCCCCGCGAGTGGGCGGCAGCTCGGCCAGCAGCCCGTCGGCCGTGGCGCCGGCGTCCAGGGCCCGGCGGATCGAGTCGGGTGTGAAGCGGACCGTGAGCGCCCCGCCGCGCGACTCGACGTGGGTGCTCCGGTCCAGCAGGTCCTCGAGCTCGGGGCTGGGGCGGCCGGGGACGACACCGGTCAGGTCACCCTGCAGCAGGATCTCGTCGACCGCCGGGGGCAGCGCGGCCGCGAGCGCGTCCGCGGGGTCCGGCGTGGCTGTCGGCGCCCCGACGAGGAGTCCTGACTCGGCCAGCAGCGCGCGGCCGGCGTCGGACAGCGCGCCGGCCCCGAGGATGCCCAGGCGCCCGGCCTCGAGCAGGACGGCCGCGACCGCGGCGAGCGGTGGCACCGAGCGCGGGGTGCGCCAGCGCAGGACGGCCAGCACGCTGGACGGGTCGAGGGCGGTGCCCGGTTCGGTCGCCGCCAGCGCGTCGAGCACCGACCGGCGAAGCCGCGGCGCCCACGTCCGCTGGAGCTCGGGGTCGAGGGCCGCGCGCACCCCGCCTCGGTCGTCGCGACTGCCGACGAGCCACGGGGTGCGCAGCATGCTCGTCCAGGTGCGGGCCAGGGTGGCCCAACGGTCCGGGACGTCGCGGGTCGACCACTCGTCGACGACGACGGTCGGCGCGAAGGTCGGGGCGTCCTCGCCGTCGTCGGCCAGGAACCCCGCCGCCCCGGCGAGCTCGATGACGAAGGCGGCCTCCGACTCGTCGACGTCCAGCAGCTGCGCCGCCCGACGCAGCTCGCGGACCCCGAGGCCGCCGCCGCGCAGCACGCTGGGCGGGTTCTGCTCCCACAGGCGGATCAGGCGCGCGACGAGGAGCACCGACCGCTCGCCCGCCGACGCCGACTCGGCGGCCACGAGCGCAGGCGGCCGGTGCGGCGAACCGGTCGAGACTGTCGGTGGGGTCGCCGGCGACGCGTGCGTGCGACCGCCGCGCAGCGTCAGGGCGACGGTGCGGGGCAGGACGACGTGCCGGGCGTCGCCAGGGGCGAGCAGGCGACGCCGCAGCAGCCAGTCGACGGCCGCCGCGGCTGCCGTGTTGTTGGACGGAGCCAGGCCGACGGGAGGGCCCCACAGGAGTGCGTCGAGCACGGGGCGGGCGCCGGTCGGGGCGGCGTCCAGGAGAGCGGTGATCTCGTCGGGAGTCGGCTGCTCCATCGGCGCGACCGCCGCCCGGCGGTTCCCTGCCTCCGGGCTCGCCAGGCCGGCCGGGTAGGGCCCGAGGATCTCCGCGAGCCCCGGCGACGGGAGCAGGACGGGGGACCGGGTGTCGTCGAGTCCTGGGTCCGTCGCTGTTCCGGCGGGTGCGGCGGCGCCGGCCCTCGGTGAGGCGTCCGCCGTGTCCACCGTGTGCGCCGTGTCCGTCGAGGCGGTCGCGGGGTCGTCGTCGGGGTAGATCAGTGCAGCGGCGATGGCGAGGTGCATCGCACGCTCGACGGCGGCCACCGACGCGTCGTCGGTCGCGCCCACGGCCGCCGGAAGGTCGGCGCTGCGGACGGTGCCGCCGTCGCTCAGCGCCGCGACCGCCTCGAGCACCTGCAGGACGCTCGCGTCGGAGCCGGCGAGTGCGCGTTCGAGGCTCGATCGACTGGTCGCCCGCACCGCCAGCGACGACAGCGTCGCCGGTGAGGGCGCCGCCAGGTCCGGCCTGCTGCGCAGCAGCACGACGCTCGTCGTCGCTGCGATCGCGCAGGTAGCCGATGAAGGAGGACATCCGGTCAACGATACGTGGGTGTGGCCCGGCCCACGTCGGTTCCTGCGATCTGGTTACCCCGCGGTAACGCGGGGTCACCTGCTCCTGAACGGACGGAAGAAGGCCCGCAGCTCCTCGGCGTACAGCTCGGGCTCCTCGAACGCCGCGAAGTGCCCGCCGCGGGGTGGCTCCGTGCAGCGCACCAGGTTCGTCGTGCGCTCGAGCCATCTCCGAGGCGGCCGGACGACGTCGCCGGCGAACAGCGAGAAGCCCGACGGCACCTCGACGCGGCGGGCCAGCTCGGCCGGCGCGATGGCCGCGTTCGCGCGGTACATCCGCATCGACGGCCCGATCGTCCCCGTGAGCCAGTACAGCGTGACGTTGGTGAGGATCTCGTCCTTGGTGAGCTTCCGCTCGATGTCGCCCCCGCAGTCGCTCCAGCCGTGCAGCTTCTCGACGATCCATGCCGCGAGCCCGGCCGGCGAGTCGGTCAGCCCGACGGCGGCCGTCTGCGGCTTCGTGCGGTGAATCGCCGCGTAGGCGCCCTCGGTCGCTCCCCAGGCAGCCGCGCCAGCGAGCCAGTCGCGTTCCTCGGGGTCGAGATCGGCCGGATCGAGGTTCGTCGCGGGCAGGCCCGCGTCCGTCCGGTGGACGGCGACGACGCGGTCCGCGTGGTCGAGTGCCAGGTACCGGCTCACGTGGCTGCCCATGTCGCCTCCCGCGGCACCGAACCGCGGGTAGCCGAGGACGTCCATGAGCTCAGCCCACAGGGCGGCGACGCCGATCGAGTCGAGGGTCGGATCCGTGGGGTGGTCGGAGTATCCGAAGCCCGGCATGTCCGGGACGACCACGTCGAACGCGTCGGCCGGGTCGCCGCCGTGCGCTCCCGGGTCGGTGAGCAGGGGGACCACCTTCGAGTAGCGCCAGAAGGAGTCGGGCCAGCCGTGACTCAGGAGGAGCGGCATGGCCGACGGGGCGTCGCTCGCACTGGGCGATGCCACGGCCCGGGCGTGGACGTAGTGGATCCCGAGGCCGCCGAGCCGGAGGCGGAAGTGTGGCTGTCGGGAGAGCGTGGCCACCTGTGCCGTCCAGTCGAACTCCTCCGCCCAGTAGGCCACGAGCTCGCGCAGATACGTCACGTCCGTCCCGGCCGACCAGCCCGCGTCCTGCGGCTGGTCCGGCCAGCGCGTCGCCCGCAGACGCCGGCGCAGGTCGTCGATCGCGGCCTCGTCGGTCGGCACGGTGAACGGCTCGGGTCGTGGAACGTCCGCCATGGAAGGCACGCTACGCGTGGCGGCACGACGTGACCCCGGTGGTGTGCCGTCCCGACGACGTGACCCCGCGCCAGGCGGATCCGCCTCCTGTGCCGGTGCCACCCGTCGATATCCGCGGGCTCACCCCGTGTCTACGGGCTGGCCGTGGCGGTCGGTGAATCTCCAGCGGCCGTCCACCCGACGGACGGTGATGCGTTGGTCGTGGACCCAGGCATGGTGGGACAAGCACAGCAGGCAACCGGTCGCGACGCCGGTGGTCCCGTGGTCGCGGGCCCACTGCTCGGTGTGGTGGATCTCGCAGAGTGCCGGCGGTGCGTGGCAGTCCGGTGCCTGGCAGTGCAGGTCTGGGGCGATGATCGCCCGGCGCTTGTGCCCGGTGTAGGTGCGCTCCGAACGACCCACGTTGAGGACCTGCGACCGGGTCCGAAGACGACGCGGGTCACCGTCGAGTCGCAGGCGATGCGCGCGAGCACCGCATCGGGGATCGGGCCCGTACCCACGAGCTCGGCCACCGCGAACCGCTCCACGTCCCCGACGGGTGCGGGACGTCGACCGAACGCATCCGCCGCAACCCCCCGACCCGGGATCGGCGCCAGTCGCACGCTCGGCGGTGGTCGCGTCGGCGCTCGTCCAAGGATCAGCCCCTGTCGCCGGATGGGCCCCTGTCGCCGGACCTGTGTTGATCGCCGCGGCGGTGCCGCACCGGGTGAGCGCGCGCGTCAGCGTCTCCAGGTCCGTGACGACGCTGATCTGCGGCCGGTGCGTCCCCGTCGCGCCGGTGAGGTCGTTGTCGAGGAGGGCTCGGACCATCGTCGTCAGCGCCGTCGCTCGCTCGCGTCCCGGCGGTTGTCCGGCGCCGGCGGTCGACCTGTCCGTCAGCGCGGTGAGGGCCGCGCGCAGCGCGTGGCCGTGCTCGCTGGTGAGGAAGCCCGCGAGGTGGCAGCCGTCTGTCGTGTCGGAGAGGTCCAGGAACTCGGCGTCGGTCGCGTCCCGGTAGCCTCGTTCGTCGGCTTCCGGGTCGGCCTGTGCGGCCCATCGACGGGCGAGAAGGCGCAGCTGCGCGGCGGGAAGCACCCGGGCGTGCTCGAGCAGAAATCCCTCACCGCACGCGTCGGCGGGTGCGGTGAGCGCAGCGCGGCGCGCCTCGGTCGTCGTCGTCACCGCCGCGAGCACCTGCGCAGCCTCGATCGACACCGTGCCGGCGACCGCCTCGACGGCGGTGGCGGGCAGGTCGTCGCGCATCGCCCGACCCAGTCCGACGAGGCGCGCCGCCTGACCGTGCGTGACACGACCCTGGGCGGCGACCCACGACGTGATCGAGCGGTTGCGGGCGTCCAGCGCCCACCACCCGTCGGCCTCGACCACGGTGACGGTCCGAGCCGCGATGGCCGTCAAGCGACCGGCGAGGGCCAGCGCCTCGGCGACCACCGCGGCCGCCTCCGCACCCGCGATGCGCACCGCCGCCGACGGGTCTGCCACCGAGGCGAGCGCGTCGACGGACGACGTGAGCTCGACGAGGACGTCCAGGACCGCGCCGGAGGGCGCCGGCGAGCTTCGCACCCTTCGTCGCGTCGATCGTCACCTGGCCCCGCCCCCAAAGATGCCCGACGATGCCGTGGAATTCCGGCAGCGTTCTCGCCTGTGCACCAGTGTTCCAGGTACCACCGACATTCCGGTCGACACATCTGTAGGTGGCATCGCAGCAGGCCAGGTGCCAGAACAATGCGGCCGAAATCAGCTGGCGAGCCGTCCACAGCCCCCGAAAACAATTACCTCGCCCACAGGGCGTCGTTTGTCGTTGCAGGCCGGGCATCCTGACTACGGCGTCACGCACGCCACGCACGTCGTCGCGGTGGGGCGTGCCTCGAGCCGACCCTCGGGGATCGCCTGACCGCACACCACGCAGATGCCGAAGGTCCCGGCGTCGATTCGACCGACCGCCGCGTCGATGGAGGTGATCCTGTCCGTCGTCTCCCTGGCGAGCGCCTCGACCTGAGCCCGTTCGAAGGCGATGGTGGCGCCCTCGGGGTCGTGCTCGTCGTCGGCGTTGCTGTCGCGGGATGCGTCGACGACCGCGCGGTGGGTCGCCTCGAGGGCGCCGAGGGTCTCGGCCGCGGCCGCCCGCAGGGAGAGCAGGCGTTCTCGCGCGCCCGCGGGATCGCGGTCGGCGTCCACGGCAGCTCCTCTCGTCGTCGCGACCGGTGCCCTCGTCGACGAGACCCAGCGTCGACTTCGCAGTCCGGATGGATCAGGCACGCACCCGTCGTCGGGACCCTGCGCAGCATTCTCGTCGCGATCATGCCCGTGCGGCTCGAGCGCCGGGCGCCCGCAACGTGCGCAGGCCGGTAGCCTTGACCAGTACGTCTCTTACACAGGACAGGGGTTCACCGTGCCTACCGGCAAGGTCAAGTGGTTCGACACCGAGCGCGGCTTCGGGTTCATCGCCAGCGACGACGGCGGCGAGGTCTTCCTGCACGCCTCCGCGCTGCCCGAGGGTGTCACGGCGCCGAAGCCGGGCGCCAAGGTCGACTTCGGTGTCGCCGACGGTCGTCGAGGCCCGCAGGCCCTCTCCGTGAGCTCCTCGACCCGGTCCCGTCCGTCGCCAAGGCGGCACGCAAGCCGGCCGAGGACATGGCGGTCATCATCGAGGACCTCATCAAGGTGCTCGACAAGATCGGCAACGACCTGCGCCGTGGCCGCTACCCCGAGAAGGCCCGCGGCACCCAGTACGCCACCCTGCTGCGCGCCGTCGCCGACGACATCGAGGCCTGAGCATGCCCGCACCGACGAAGGACGCGGTCCTCGGCTCGGCCGTCGACCTGGCCCGCGAGGTCGCGATCGAGCTCGCCGAGGACGCCTCTGACGTCGGGGAGTACCTCGGCCTGGTCGTCGAGGGCGAACGCCTGATCTCGCACCGTTTCGCCTCGACCGCCCGTGGCTACCGCGGCTGGGAGTGGACGGTCACCGTAGCGCGTGTCCCGCGAGGACGCACCGCGACGGTCTGTGAGGCCGAGCTCCTGCCCGGGCCCGACGCCGTGCTCGGCCAGGCCTGGTTGCCCTGGTCGGAGCGGATCCGGCCGGGCGACATCGGCCCCGGTGACGTGCTGCCGTTCCGTGCCCATGACCCCCGCCTCGAGCCGGGCTGGACGCCGTCCGGCGACCAGGAGCTGGACTCGGTCGCGATCGACGAGCTCGCGCTCGCCCGTGTCCGGGTGCTGTCGCCGCAGGGTCGCGACGAGGCCGCCGAGCGCTGGTACCGAGGCGCGCACGGTCCGACGAGCGCCGGTGCCGTGTCTTCCGCTGCGGCCTGCCACGGCTGCGGGTTCCTCGTTCCGCTGCAGGGTTCGCTAGGCACCGTGTTCGGGGTCTGCGCGAACGAGTGGTCGCCCGACGACGGCATGGTGGTCAGCCTCGACCACGGCTGCGGTGCGCACTCCGAGACCGACGCCGAGGCCGTGCCGACCGAGTGGCCGTCGCCGGACCCCGTCATCGACGAGCTGAAGCTCGAGCTGGTTCCCCCGGTGAGCCGCGCGGCCCAGGCCTCGACGCCTGAGCTCGCCGACGAGCCCATGGTGCCCGAGCCGGTGGCCGAGCTGGCGTCCGGTCACACAATCGTGGACGTCGTCGAGACCGCCGTGCCTGAGCCGGCGGAAGCGGTGGCGACGGGTGACGTGGATGTCGATGTCGATGTCGACGAGCCCGAGCCTGCGGTGGCGGCCAGTGACGTGCACGTTGATGTCGACGAGACGGCCGTGCCCGAGCCGGAGGCTGCGGTGGAGGCCGCGGATGCTGACGTCGTCGAGACCGTCGCATCGGATGTCACAGGCGACGACGCCGGTGACGCATCAGCCCAGGCCGAGGACCAGCCTGATGGCGGCGCCGACGAGATCGACGGCGCGACCTCACCCGAGTCGTGACCGCTGACGCCTTCGGCACGGCGGCCTTGCGGGCTGCGGTGCTGGGGGCGTGGCGCACCTCGCCCGCGCGGCTGCGGGAGGACGCCAACACCGAGGAGGACCACGCCCGGGGGTACTACCGCGACCGGGTAGTGGTCGAGCTCGCGCAGAACGCGGCGGACGCTGCGACACGCGCCGAGGTCCCGGGGCGGTTGCTGCTGCGGCTCGACCGCTCGGACGACGGCACGCTGGTGCTCGTCGCGGCCAACACCGGTGACCCGCTCGACGCGGACGGGGTGGCGTCGCTGTCGTCCATGCGGGCCTCGTCGAAGCGGGGCGACTCGCCGGCCGGTGCGCACGTGGTCGGTCGGTTCGGGGTCGGGTTCGCGGCCGTCCGGGCCGTGTCCGACGAGATTTCCCTGCTGTCGACCACCGGCGGCGTGCGCTTCTCGGCGCGCGATACCACGGGTCTGCTCGCCGAGGCGTCGGCCGACAACGCCGGGTTGGACGACGAGGTCCGCCGGCGCGACGGATCCCTGCCGGCGCTGCGCCTGCCGTTCCCCGCCACCGGTCGCCCGCCCGCCGGCTACGACACCGCGGTCGTGCTCGAGCTGCGGGACGAGGTCGCCGCCGACGAGGTCCGCGGCCTGCTCCGCGACGTCGGCGACCCCCTGCTCCTCGCGCTACCCGGGTTGGTCGAGATCTTGGTCGAGGACAACACCGCCGAGGCGCCCAACCGACGGATCGCCGACGTCCAGGATCGCTGGACGGTCCTGTCGGCAGAGGGTGAGCCTCGGGCTCGACCTGCTGGCCGACCGCCCGGTCGAGGAGCGCACCGCCCGCACCTGGCGCGTGACGTGGGCGGTACCTCGCCACCAGGTCGACTGGCTCCGGGTGGTCCACGCCCCGACCCCGACCGACGAACCCTGCACCGTCCCTGCGCTCCTCGTCGTGACCCTGCCCCTCGACCCCACCCGCCGGCACGTGGCGGCCGGGAGGCTCACCGACGCCGTCCTCGACCACGCCGCCGACGCGTACGCGCGGCTCGCGCACGAGCGAGCCCTGGCGGGCTCTACGGACGACGCTCTCGGGCTCGTTCCGATGGGGCTCGCGGCCGGTGCCCTCGACGGCGCGCTGCGTGAGCGGATCGTGGACCGGCTCGCGCGCACCCCTCTGCTCGTGCGCGCGTCGGCGTCGGGCGACGCGACCGGCACTCGGGAGAACGGCCCGGAGGCGAACGGCACGGTCACGAACGGCACGGATGTGAACGGCACGCGCGTCGACGGCCCGACCGTCGACCGCGCGCTCCTCGCGCCCGGTCGCGCGGTGATGCTCGCGGGGCCGGCCGGCCACCAGGTTCGGGCGGTCGAGGCACTCGGCCACCGGATCGCCGGGCTGGTCCTGGTGCCGGCCGGTCGGGAGGCACAGGCGCGCGTGCTGGGCGTCGAGGTCCGCGGGCTCGCGGACGTCGTCGAGGAGCTGCCCGCGGTCCCGGACGACAGCTGGGCGCCCCTGTACGACGCCCTGGCCCCGCTCGCGGACGACCCGCGCGACCGCGAGGCGATGGGTGCGCTGCCGGTGCCGCTGGCCGACGGTCGGGTGGTGCGCGGCGCGCGGGGCCTCGTCGTGCTCGACGCCGACGTCGCCGACGCCGTCGGGACGGAGGCGCTGCGCGAGCTGGCGCGTTGGGGCCTGCGCGTCGTGGACCCGCGGGCCGCGCATCGCTTGCTGGCCCGGCTCGGTGCCGACGCTCCCGACGTCCAGGGTCTGCTGCGACACCCCGCACTCCGGGCGGCCGTCCTCGAGCAGGCCGACGACGACGACCTCGAGCTCGCCGACGAGGTCACCGACGCCGTGCTCGCGGTCGTGCGAGCGGTCGTGCGGCATTCCACGCCCGATGCCGTGACGACGGGCGCGGCTGACCCGCGCCCTCGCCCGGCGGGCGCCCTGGCCGACGCCGCACCGTGGTTGGGCCTGGTGACGCTCGCGGCCGTCGACGGCGAGCCCACCCCCGCGCACGGCCTCGTCCTGCCGGGTGGTGCAGCCGCGGCGCTGCTCGACCCGCGGGTGCTCGCGCCGGTCGCCCTCGACGTGGTCGAGCGGTGGGGCGCGTCGACGCTCGTCGCCGTCGGCGTCCGTGACGACCTGGCCCTGGTCCGGCTGGCCGACGTGGTCGCCGAGCCCGCGGCCGTCGACCCGGACGGCACCGACGACGCGAGCCTGGCCGCGCAGTCCCTGGACGGCTGGCCCGAGTACCTCGAGCACCTGTCGGCCACCCTGGGAGCCGGTGACTACGTGGGTGACGCGGTGGCGGTGGCGGACCTCGACGCCGTCGACCCCGACCGCTGGCCCGAGCTGCTGGCGCTGCTGGCCGGCGAGCCGGGGCTGCGACGCGCGCTGCTGGAGCGCGTCCGCGGGGAACGTGGGTCGACCGCACCGTCGTACACGGCCTGGTGGTTGCGCGAGCGTGGACCCGACGAGCTGGGCGGGATCTTCGCCGCCGACGAGACGCGCACGATCCCGGGTGACCCGTTCTCCGCCGACCCGCTCTCACGCGACGACCCGTTCTCGAGCGACCCGTTCTCGCGCCCCACGGAGCGCGCCTCCACCGGCGTCGCGCTGCGCGGCGTGCTGCCGCCGGCACCGGGAGCTGCTGCGTGGTCTCGACCGCGCCGTCCAGGTGGCGCTCGGCGGAATCGCCGGTCTCGACGACCTCGGCCCGCAGGCGTGGGCCCGCCTCCTGGACGCGCTCGGCCCGGCGGGGACGGCCGTCGACCCCGCGGTCGCGGTCGCGCTGTGGCGCGGGATCTCCGCGACCGCGGTCCGCGTCGAGGAGTCGGGCGGTGGCGCCCGTCTCGGGGAGGCCGCCGAACGGCTCCCGGCGATCGTCGCGGCCGGCCGCGTGGCGATGGTGCACGCCGACGACGCGGCCGTCGCCGACCAGCCGATGTGGTGGCAGCGCACTGACGTCGCCGCGATGGTGCCGTCGACCCCGGCACGCGCCGAGGCCCTGGCGCGGCTGCTCGACGTCGCCACGGTCGCCGACCTCGCCGCGGGTCAGGTCGACCGGCCCGAGGAGGGGATCGAGACGCCTGTGCCCGCCGGGGTGGCCGCGGTCCTGCCGGGCGCGCCGGTGACCTGGGTCGAGCACGACGAGCTCGTCGTCGACGGCGCGCCGGTCGAGTGGTGGGTGACCGGGTCCGGCCCGGACGCCGTGGTCCGCACCGTGCACGTCGCGGGTCTGGCGGCCGGGCTCGCGCAGGCAGCGGGTCGCTGGTGGGCGCGCAGCGCGGTCGAGGCGGTGCTCGTCGCGCCGGAGCGTGCCGCCGACCTCGCCCTGGACGCGGCCCTCGAGGACTGACGCCGACCTCGCCCCCTGGACGCGGCCTGGAGGAGGACGGACGCCGCTTCCGCGACCCTCAGCGGCAACGACTCCCGACCGAGCCCCGCGCCCGACGGTCGACGCCAGAGCGGGCCCCGCGACGATCGACTGGTCGCCCTGCGCCCGAACGCCCCTGCGAGCCCCGACTACTCGGCGGCGGTCTCGGGAGCCTTGGAGGTCTGCGCGGCGGCGTCTGAGGTTGGCACGGTCGGCGGGTGGCGACGGGCCCACCGCGCGCCCAGGAGCCCCAGCACGATGCCGACCCCGCAGACCCACGCCGCGGTCCAGTCGATCGACCCGGTGGCCGCGAGCACGACGGTGACGACGAGTGCGACGGCCCACGCGAGCGTGCCGACGCGCATGACCCGGGCGAAGTTCACCGGCACGGGCGGCGGCGGCGTACGGCGGGGGTTCAACATCGACGAGCGTGACGACGGCACCGCACGAGGGTAGCCCGCCCGGACCGCGCTCAGGACAGGGACCTCGGCACCGCCCGAAGGGAGGCGTGTGCTCGAAGCCGGTTGCAATGACGCGGTCGACGTCGTCACTCCGGGACAGGGACCAATCGGGGATAGCGGCCTCTGTCACTCCTGCCCATCGGCGGTGACATAGACTGTGACTCGGCCTAGCAAGCGCTTCCCCGGTGAGTGATCCACGATCATCGCGCGGAGGTCGACGTTCGGTCGTCCCGCTAGCACCCGCCGCGACGTCGCGCGTGATCGTCGGCGGGCACACCCGGGAACGGGCCTTCCACGGGCGTGCATTGCTATCCGTACTGAGTTCGTCTGCTCCGACCGAAAGGCACCCGTCATGCACAGCGTCCGCTCGCAGTACGCGGTCGCCGCCGTCGCCGTGGTCGGTCCCGCACGCCTGCTCACGATGCGGTACGACCGCATGCTGCTCGACGTGGACCGCGCGGTCATCTCCTTCCAGGCCGGCGGGCGGGTCGACGGCACCCAGCACCTGGCGCACGCGCAGGAGATCGTCGCCGAGCTGATGGTGAGCATGCAGGAGGGCGCGTGGGACGGTGGCCCGCAGCTCATGTCGATCTACCGCCACCTGTTGACTGCGCTCATCGAGGCGGGCGTGACGGGGGACGTGGATCGGACGATCGCCTGCCGAGGCCTGATCCTCCCGCTCGCCGAGGCCTGGCACCAGGCGGTCGACCAGGCCGCTCCGGCCGCAGGCGTCGCCGCCGTCACGCCCACCCGTGAGTCCGTGATGAGCGCCCGGCTGCTCGGCGTCGGCTGAGGCCGCCCTGACATGACGACCGAGCGCCACGACGTCGTGCGGGGCGCGCGCCTGACCTCCGCGTGCGACGTGGCCGCGGTCGCCGCCAGGCACCGTCCCGTTCGACTCCAGAGCGCGCTCGGCGGACCGGCGTGCCGGGAATGTATCGGGGCCGGGCAAGGTTGACCGGGGCATGCGTCTTGACGAGATCCCGCTCACGACCTTGCACGGCGAACCCACGACGTTCGGCGCCTACGCCGACAAGGTCAAGCTCGTCGTCAACGTCGCCTCGCGGTGCGGCCTGGCGCCGCAGTACGAGAAGCTCGAGCAGCTGCAGAAGACCTATGGCGACCGTGGGTTCACGGTTCTGGGCTTCCCCAGCAACCAGTTCCTGCAGGGCCGGCTCCGAGGACGCCATCGCGGAGTACTGCTCGACCACCTGGGGCGTGACGTTCCCCATGTTCGCCAAGACCAAGGTCAACGGTCGGTCCCAGCACCCGCTCTACAAGGAGCTGACGAAGGCGCCGGACGCCGCCGGCAAGGCCGGGCGGATCACGTGGAACTTCGAGAAGTTCGTCGTCACGCCCGACGGCTCGGTCCACCGATTCCGCCCGAAGACCGAGCCGGACGCACCCGAGATCCTCGACGTCATCACCGCCGCGCTGCCGCAGTAGTTCCCGACGGCGTCGCCCAGCTCCTCCGAGCCCGGGCCTCGCTGCCGACACCCAAGGGAATGTCTGACCGCAGCAGTTCTTCTGAGGCCGCGGGCTCTGGCACACTGCCGCCCATGACGATGACCACCGAGCGCTCGACCAGCGCGATCGACCGGTACTTCAAGATCTCGGAGCGCGGCTCGACCGTCGCGACGGAGATCCGCGGCGGCCTGGTCACGTTCTTCACGATGAGCTACATCATCGTCCTGAACCCGCTGATCATCGGCACCGTGAAGTCCGGCGACGGGCAGTTCCTCGGCGGCGGAAGCACCCCGAACCTCGCGGCCGTCGCGGCGACCACCGCACTGGTCGCGGGGATCATGTCGATCCTCATGGGCGTCGTCGCCAACTTCCCGCTCGCCCTCGCCGCGGGGCTCGGTCTGAACGCGGTCGTCGCCTACTCGATCGCCGCCCTGCCGGGGATGTCGTGGCAGGACGCCATGGGCATCGTCGTCATCGAGGGCCTGGTCATCCTGCTGCTGGTGGCCACCGGTCTGCGTCAGGCCGTGTTCCGTGCGGTCCCCATGGAGCTCAAGACCGCCATCAGCGTCGGCATCGGTCTGTTCATCGCCTTCATCGGCCTGGTCGACTCCGGCTTCGTGCGCATCCCCGCCAGCCAGGCCACCCCGGTCGAGCTTCGGCATCGGCGGCTCGCTCGGCAAGCTGGCCGCTGCTCGTGTTCGTCGTCGGTCTGTTGATCGCCGTCATCCTCATGGTGCGCAAGGTCAACGGCGCCATCCTGATCGCCATCCTGTCCGCCACGGTCCTCGCCCTGATCGTCGAGGTGGTCGGCGACCTCGGCTCCAAGTCCGCCGACAACCCCGGCGGCTGGTCGCTCGCCATCCCGCACTGGCCGTCCGGCGGGATCGTCGCGACGCCCGACTTCTCGTTGGTCGGCCAGTTCTCGCTCTTCGGCGGCATCAGGTCCATCGGCGTCGTCGCCGTGATCCTGCTCGTCTTCTCGCTCGTGCTCGCCGACTTCTTCGACACGATGGGCACCATGGTCGCCGTCGGCGGCGAGGCCGGCCTGCTCGACAAGACCGGTACGCCGCCCAACGCTACGCGCATCCTCGTCGTCGACTCGATCGCCGCGGCCGCCGGCGGTGCGGGCAGCGTCTCGTCGAACACCGCGTACATCGAGTCCGCGTCGGGCGTCGGCGACGGTGCCCGGACCGGCCTCGCCTCCGTGGTCACGGGTCTGGCGTTCCTGCTGGCCACGTTCCTGTCGCCCCTGGTGAGCTGGTCCCCTTCGAGGCTGCGACCCCCGCGCTCGTCGTCGTCGGCTTCCTCATGGTCACGCAGATCAGCGGCATCAACTGGCGCAACTACGAGGTGGCCATCCCGGCGTTCCTCACCATCGTCCTGATGCCCTTCACCTACTCGATCACCGTCGGCATCGGCGCGGGCGTCATCATGTTCGTGGTCCTCAAGCTGGCCGTCGGCAAGTTCCGCGAGATCCACGCGTTCATGTGGATCACGTCGGCGTTGTTCGTCGTCTACTTCCTCCTGGGCCCGATCAAGACCTGGCTGGGCATCTAGCCCGACGCCCCCCCGGTGCGGCGTCCCCGCGCCTCGGCTACCGACGCACCAGCGACGTCAGGGACTCGACGGCGGGAAGGAGTTGGTCGAACGAGCGCTGGTACAGCGCCGTGTCGCCGCGGAAGGGATCGACGACGTCGTCGTCAGCGGGCCGAGAGGACGGCAGACCGCGCCGGCGCTCGGCCAGGGGGACCAGGGCGCGCAGCCGGTCGGCGGTCGTGGCGTTGGCGCCGGGGAGTGCGGCCGGGTCGACGTCGGCCGCGAGCCGGGCGAAGCTCGCGCAGGGTGAAGGTGTGACCGACCGCTCCAGGCACGAGCTCGACGATCGCCGACCGGTGCCTGCGGGTCATCGCCAGGACGAGGCCGGCGGACCGGACCATCGACGCCTCGAGCTGACGGCTGGCGAAACCGGACGGGTCGGCGCCGTGCTCGTCGACGACTCGGCCATCGCGCGAGTCATCGACCGTCCGACCAGAGCGCCCGTGCCGGCCGAGCCGATCTCGATCGCCGGCATCAGCGACCCCACCGCCGGACGCCCCTGGAACGCCGCGCCGAGCCGAGTGGACAGCAGGCGCTCGACGGCGGGGGACCGGCAGACGTTGCCTGTGCACACCACGAGGACGCGCAGCGGCGCAGCCTCGTCGGTGGGGTTCATGCGGCCATCATTCCTGGTCAGCGGTCCGCTGCCACGCCCTCTGACCCGATCGAGTGGCAAAGATCAGCCGGTGGAGGGGACGCGCCGCCGAGCCGTCCGCCACCTCACCAGGTGCAGTCCGAGCACGCCGAGCGCCGCCCCGAGGGTGTTGACGACGACGTCCTGCACGGTGGCGACCCTCGTCGGCAGAAGAAGCTGCGCCAGCTCGATCGCGGCGGACAGGCCGAACCCGAGCAGCACGACGAGCCACCGGCGCCGCACGAGCAGGCCGACGAGCACGCCGAACGGTACGAACATGACCACGTTCGCCCCGGCCTCGAGCCCCGCGTAGGTGAGCGGGATGCCCGTCCGGGACAACCAGGCGAGGACGGATCGGACCAGGTCGAACGTGCTGGACGGAGCGGGTGCGGGCCAGAGGGTCAGCCGCGCGACGAGCGCCAGGTAGACCACCAGGGCGGCGACGACGCGACGCCGGGTGGGAGGCTGGAGCACGTCAGGGACCGTAACAGGACGCGTTCACCCGTCCGGCGGCCTCGGAAGAGGATCACCCGACGAGGTCTGCGACCGTCCAGGTACATTCGTCGGAATCCACCACAAAGGGGCAATTCGTGCGACTTTCCGTCATCGGCTGCGGCTACCTCGGGGCCGTGCACGCCGCGAGCATGGCGCAGCTGGGTCATGACGTCGTCGGCATCGACGTCGACGCGCACAAGATCGACGCGCTGCGCGAGGGGCGCGCACCGTTCTACGAGCCGGGGCTGCCCGAGCTGCTCACGCAGGCGAGCGCGACCGGACGGCTGTCGTTCAGCACGGACATAGCCGACGCGGCCGGCGCCGACGTCCACTTCATCTGTGTCGGCACCCCGCAGGTGCACGGCGAGTTCCGCGCGGACCTGACCTACGTCAACGCCGCGGTCGAGGCCCTGCGCCCGCACCTACGGGCGGGCGACGTCGTCGCGGGCAAGTCGACCGTCCCGGTCGGCACCGCCGAGGCGATCGCGGAGGTCCTGGCCGACACGGGCGCGGTCCTCGTCTGGAACCCGGAGTTCCTGCGCGAGGGGTTCGCGGTCGAGGACACGCTGCACCCCGACCGCCTGGTCTACGGCTTGCCGACGAACGGCGATGGCGAGCCGACGCTCGAGGGCGTCAAGGCGCAGGCCGTGCTCGACGAGGTGTACGCGGCCCCTCTGGCGGAGGACACCCCGCTCGTCGTGACGGACTACGCGACGGCGCAGCTGGTCAAGGTGGCCGCCAACTCGTTCCTGGCGACCAAGATCTCCTTCATCAACGCGATGGCGAAGCCTGCGAGTCGACCGGGGCCGACGTCACGCGCCTGGCCGACGCGATCGGCTACGACGACCGCATCGGACGCCGGTTCCTGAACGCGGGCCTGGGCTTCGGCGGCGGTTGCCTGCCCAAGGACATCCGCGCGTTCATGGCCCGGGCCGGAGAAGCTCGGCGTCAGCGACGCCCTCGGGTTCCTGCGCGAGGTCGACTCGATCAACATGCGTCGACGGGTGCGGGTGGTGGACCTGGCCCGCGAGGTGTGCCACGGCTCGATCGTCGGCCGCCGCATCGCGGTCCTCGGGGCTGCGTTCAAGCCCGACTCCGACGATGTCCGCGACTCCCCGGCGTTGTCCGTGGCCGCCCAGATGCAGCTGCAGGGTGCCCACGTCACCGTGACGGACCCGCAGGCCATCGCCAACGCACGCGCCAAGTGGCCCGACCTGCACTTCGCCGACACCGCGCTGGGGGCCGCAGCGGGGGCGGATGTCGTCCTGCTCGCCACCGAGTGGGCGGAGTACCGCGCGCTCGACCCGCACGAGCTCGGCCAGGTGGTTGCCCACCGGCGCATGCTCGACGGGCGCAACGTGCTCGCGCCCGCGCAGTGGCGCGCGGCCGGCTGGACGTACCGGGCCCTCGGTCGCCCCTGACGACCCCGTCGCTACCCGGGCGACGGATTCGTCGCGACGAGACTCGCGCGCACGGTTCGTCGCGACGAACCGTCCGGTCGAACAGAGGCTGGGCGTCTACGATTGTCGTTACGCAAGGTAATGACGTATGCTAACGACCATGCCTTCGACCACGCCCGACCCGACCGGCGACCTGCGCATCGCCATCGGTCAGGCGTCGCGCCGGATCCGGGCCGAACGCGGTGGCGCCGGCCTGGCCGACCCGCAGTACACGGTCCTGCTCTGGCTGAACAAGAAGGGTCCGCTCACCCCCGGCGAGCTGGCCGAGCTGGAGCGCGTCCAGCCGCCGTCGATGACGCGCACCGTCAACTGTCTGACCGACCTCGGCCTGGTCTCGAAGGCGCCGCACCCGACCGACGGCCGCCAGGTCGTGGTCACGCTGACCGAGAGCGGTACGGCCGAGGTCGAGGAGACCCGCCGCCGCCGCAACACGTGGCTGGCCGGCCAGCTCGACGCCATGACACCCCACGAGCGCCAGGTCCTGACCGACGCCACCGTCTGCGGAGGATCGCCCAGGCATGAGTCCCACGTTCTCCTCGCTGCAGTTCCGCAACTACCGTCTCTGGTTCGCCGGGGCGCTGGTGGCGAACATCGGTACCTGGATGCAGCGGGTCGCGCAGGACTGGCTCGTGCTCACGCAGCTCTCCGACGAGTCGGGCGTCGCGGTCGGCATCACGACGGCGCTGCAGTTCGCGCCGGTGCTCGTCCTGTCGCCGTGGGCCGGGCTGCTCGCGGACCGGGTGGACCGCCGCAAGCTGCTGATGGCCACCCAGTTCGCGCAGGGCGTCCTCGCCGCCGGCCTCGGCCTGCTCGTTATGTCAGGGGACGCGCAGCTCTGGCAGGTGTACCTGTTCGCCCTGACGCTCGGCTGCGTCACGGCGATCGACGGGCCGGTCCGGCAGACGTTCGTCGCCGAGCTCGTCCCGCCGGCCAAGCTGTCCAACGCGGTCGGCCTGAACAGTGCCTCGTTCAACGCGGCACGGCTGATCGGCCCGGGCGTGGCCGGTCTGCTGATCGCGGCGGTGGGCACCGGCTGGGTGTTCCTCATCAACGCGGCGACGTTCGCGGCGACGATCTTCGCGCTCACGGCGATGCGCACCGCGGACCTGCGGCCCATGCCGACGGTGGTACGCGCCAAGGGCCAGCTGCGCGAGGGCATCGCGTACGTGCGCGGGCGTAGCGACATCCTCGTGATCATGGTGGTCGTCGGCGTCGTGTCCACGTTCGGCCTGAACTTCCAGCTGACCAGCGCCATGATGGCCCGCACCGTGTTCGACCGAGGTGCGGGGGAGTACGGGATCCTCGGGTCCGTGCTGGCGATCGGCTCCCTGACCGGCGCCCTGCTGGCGGCCCGCCGCGAGCGGCCACGGGTGCGGCTGGTGATCGGCTCGGCGTTCGGGTTCGGCATCGCCACCGGCGTCATGGCCCTCATGCCCACGTACCCCTCCTACGTGGTGGCGTGCATCCCCGTGGGCCTGGCCAGCCTGACGATGATGACGGCGGCCAACTCGACCATCCAGATGACGACCGACCCCGCTGTACGAGGGCGCGTGATGGCGTTGTACATGATGGTCTTCCTCGGTGCGACGCCCATCGGCTCCCCGATCGTCGGCTGGATCGGCCAGGCGTTCGGCCCGCGCTGGGCGATCGGGATCGGCTCGATCACCGCGCTGCTCGTGGCGACAGGCGCCGCCCTGTGGGCGCGATGGAAGTGGGACGTGCGTGTCCGCTACAGCGTCCGGACGCGGCCGCACCTCGAGGTCGTGAGCCCCCGCGCCGACGCCGCCGCACGGCTCGGCGCGCAGGAGGCCGCGGACCAGCAGGCGGCAGCCTGAGAGTCCGGCCCGGGTTCACCCGCGGCGCGCGGGTGAACCGGCCGCGCGCGTGCCCGACCGGAATGTCCGACATGTCAGGATCGGGTGGTGAGTGCCGATGTCGACGAGCCGCGGGTGCCCGTGGTCGTCGTGCCCGACGACGGTCCGCCGCCTGCGACCGACCGGCACCGGCACGGCCGGCGCACGCGGCGCGTCCTGCTGAGCATCGCGGCGCTCCTCGGCGTGGTCCTCCTCGCCGGCTGCTGGGTCGCCTTCCGGGGCTATCAGGCGGGCAGGGCGCTGTTCGCCGCGAAGGACGTGGTCCAGCAGGTGCAGACCGACGTCCGCGACGGAAACACGGAAGCGATCAAGGCGCGACTGCCGGAGGTCCAGGCCCAGCTCGGTACAGCCAGCAGCGCCACCAGCGACCCGGTATGGCGGCTCGCCGAGCACGTACCGGGCATCGGACCGCAGCTGCACGCCGTGCGGGTGGTGTCGGTCTCGCTGGCCGACCTGGCCCACGACGCTCTGCCGGCCGTAGGACAGATCGACGCCGTGCTGCACGCGCAGGAGGCCCCGGGAACGGACGGTCGCATCGACCTGGCGCCGTTGGTGGCCGCGGCCCCGGACATCGTCGACGCCGCCTCCGCCGCCCACCGGGCACAGGACGCGATCGGCGCGCTCGACACCGCCCGGCTCGTGCCTCGACTCGCCGCTCCGGTGTCCGCAGCTGCAGGGCGACTTCGGTCAGGTCGTCGACTCCCTCGACGTCGGCGCGCAGATGGCGACGCTCATGCCGAGCATGCTCGGCGCGGACGGCCCGCGCACGTACCTGCTGGTCTCGCTCAACTCGGCCGAGCTGCGCAGTGCCGGCGGCATCGTCGGGGCGTTCGCGGTCCTGCAGGCGAACGACGGCGCCGTCGACCTCGTCTCCCAGGCGACCACCGCGGACCTGCCCGGCATCGCCGAGCCGATCCTGCCGCTCACGCCGGAGGAGCTGCAGGTGGACACGCCCCGACTGGGCCGATGGGTGCAGGACGCGGTGCTGACCCCGGACTTCCCGCGCAGCGCGCAGCTGCTCGCCGCGCGCTGGGAGCGCGACATGGGCCAGCACGTGGACGGCGTCATCGCGACGGACCCGGTGGCGGTGTCCTACCTGCTCGGCGCGACGGGCCCGGTCGCGCTGCCGGACGGGTCGACGATCGACGCCTCGAACGTGCTGCAGGTGCTGCTGCGGGACACCTACCTGAAGGTCGGCGACGACGGGGCGGCCGGCGACGCGTTCTACACCAGCGTCGCCGCCACGATCTTCCGTGCCGTCGGCGGCGGCCAGGGGAGCTCGCGCGACGTCGTCGACGCGCTCACCCGCGCGGGCTCCGAGGACCGGCTGCGGGTCTGGTCGGCCCATCCGCCGGAGCAGGCGAGGCTGGCCGCGACGAGCGTCGGTGCCGCGTTCCTCACCGGACCGTTCCCGGATGCCGCCGGTGTCTTCCTCAACGACGGCACCGCGGGCAAGCTCGACTACTACCTGACGTCCAAGGTGACCGTCGAGGACCTCGTGTGCACGGGCCCGACGCCCACGGCGACGGTCCGGCTGGACCTCGACTACGCCCCGCCCGCAGACGTCGGCACGTTCCCGAAGTACGTGACCGGCTGGTCCGGTACGGCCCTGCCGGTCGGCTGGCTCGCCACGAACGTCACGGCCTACTCCCCGGTCGGGGCCCCGCTCGACGCCGTGCGGAAGGACGACGGGTACGTCTTCGGGGAACCGGCGACCATCGCGGGACGCAACGCGCAGGTGGTGACCTCCTGGCTGGCCCCGGGTGCGCACGAGACCTACCGGTTCCAGGTACCGGTTCGCGACGGGACCGTCTCGGTGTGGACCACGCCGACGATCACGTCGCCCGGCAAGGTCGTCGCGACCTGCGGCTGAGCGGCTTCCCCTGGACGGCCCGCGCGGCGCGGGGCAGAGACGAACGTCACCCGTTGGAAGTCCGAAATCACCCGTTTCGCCCCTGTGTATACCGATCTGCGCAGTGAATGATGGGAACCGAATTGTCCGATTTGCCAGCCGACAGGGGCGAAACCATGGTCAGGCTCGTCAGGGGCGCGGTCGCCGCGTTCCTCGCCATCTTCGTCGCCGTCGTCTGCGCGGTGCCGTCCTCGGCGACCGATGTGGCCCCCACCCAGGCGGCGACGGTCTCGCCGTACGGGTGCCTCGGCGCCGTCGACGCCTACGGCGCCCCGTTGGCGTGCCAGCTCGCGGTGCACGTCATCACGCCGATCTGCGACAAGGACGTGCCCAAGCTCAAGTACGACATCCAGGCCGTCGGCTCGCCGAACACGGTTGTCAAGATCACATTCCTGAACCCGAGCGGCCCCAACGTGGTCTACGCGGACCAGCCGCTGTCCGGAACGGTGCTGTGGCCCGGAGCCGTGGTCGGTCCGGACGGTCGCGGAGCGGACTGGCCGGGCTGGCGCAGCTGGCCGACGGTTCCTGGGTCCAGGGTGACGAGTTCGACTGGGTGCGGCCCGACGTGAAGGTCCTCTTCCAGGTCAACCCGGAGGCCACGGTCACCGTCGCCTACCCGCCGTCCAGCCCGACCTGCGCGACCAACCCGCCGACGACCGAGGTGCTCGCCGAGGGCGACGTCACCCCCGTGTCGAACGTGCACCACGACCCGACCGCCGCCGTGCTGTCGGCCACCGGTAGCAACGACGCCCCGCTGCTGTTCGCCGCGCTCGGGTTCGTCGTGATCGGTGGAGCAGCCGTCACGCTCGTCGCGATCGCTCGCCGGCGCAAGGGCCAGGACGCCTGACCCGCTCGCGCTGCACAGCCTGACGCCCGCCCCTGTCCGCAGGGGCGGGCGTCGTCGTCCGTGCTCAGAGCAGCTGGTCGACCACGTGGTCGATGCACGCCGTGAGCGCCAGGACGTCGTCCGGGTCAACGGCGGGGTACATCGCGACGCGCAGCTGGTCGCGACCGAGCTGCGGTAGGGCTCGACGTCGACCACGCCGTGCGCACGCAGGATCTTGGCCACCGTCGGCGCCTCGATCGACGCGGCGAGGTCGATCGTGCCGACGACGTTCGACCGGATCGAGGGATCGGCGACGAACGGGGTGGCCCAGTCGCGCGCCTCGGCCCACCCGTACAGGTGCCCCGCCGAGGTCGCGGTCCGCTCGGCAGCCCACGGCAGGCCGCCGTTCCCGAGGATCCAGTCCAGCTGCTCGGCCAGGAGCACCAGCGTCGCGATGGCCGGCGTGTTCAGGGTCTGGTCGAGGCGCGAGTTGGCGAGAGCGGTCGTGAACGACAAGAACTCCGGCACCCAGCGGTCCCCCGACTCGATGCGCGCAGCCCGGTCGATCGCCGCGGGCGAGGCGGCCGCGATCCAGAGCCCGCCGTCCGAGGCGAACGACTTCTGCGGCGCGAAGTAGTAGACGTCGGTCTGGCCGACGTCGACCGACAGGCCACCGGCCGCGGACGTGCCGTCGACGAGCACCAGCCCACCCTGCTCCCGCGAGCCGGGCACGCGTCGCACGGGCGCGACCACGCCGGTCGAGGTCTCGTTGTGCGGCCACGCGTAGGTGTCGGCGCCGTCGACGAACGCCGGTACGGACACCTCGCCCGGCGGGACGGCGCTCACCACGGGTTCCGCGAGGAAGGGTGCTCGAGCGGCCGCCGCCGCGAACTTGGCGCCGAACTCACCGAACGTCCCGAACGCCGCGACGTCGTCGACGAGGCACAGGGTGGCGACGTCCCAGAACGCCGACGAGCCGCCGTTGCCGAGCACGATCTCGTAGTCGGCGGGCAGGTCGAGCAGTGCGGCCAGGCCGGCGCGCACGCGACCGACCAGGGCACGTACGGGCGCCTGCCGGTGCGACGTCCCCATGAGCGCCGCGGACGAGCCGACCAACGCCTCGAGCTGCGCGGCGCGGACCTTGGACGGTCCGGAGCCGAAGCGGCCGTCGGCGGGCAGCAGGTGAGCGGGGATGGTGATCGCTGATGCGGCAGCGGTGTGGTCGTCGGGCACGAGGCGAGGATAGGCGGTCGGGGCCCCGCAGTGTCGGCTGGACCAACTAGCCTGTGCTGCAGCACGGTGACGCGACGTTGGAGGCTGCAGCAGTGAGCGACCTGATCGACACGACGGAGATGTACCTCAAGACGATCTACGAGCTCACCGAGGAAGGCATCACCCCGTTGCGGGCCCGCATCGCCGAGCGGCTCGGGCACTCGGGGCCGACCGTCTCGCAGACGGTGGCGCGCATGGAGCGTGACGGCCTGGTCGTGGTGAGCGGCGACCGGCACCTCGAACTCACCGGCGCGGGCGCGGCCAAGGCCGTGCGGGTCATGCGCAAGCACCGGCTGGCGGAACGGCTCCTGACCGACGTGATCGGCCTCGAGTGGCCGTACGTGCACGAGGAGGCCTGCCGCTGGGAGCACGTGATGAGCGAGCGCGTCGAGATCCGGCTCGCCGAGCTGCTCGGCCACCCGCACTTCGACCCTTACGGCAACCCGATCCCGGGACTGGGCGAGATCGGCGAGGAGACCACCCACGAGGGCTTCCTGGACGGCGTGACGTCGCTCGTGGGCTTCGAGGGCGAGGTCGGGGCCGACGGGGTCGAACGGGCCGTCGTCGCGCGCATCGCCGAGCCGTTGCAGGTGGACGTCGAGCTGTTGACGCGACTGGCCGAGGCCGGCGTGCAGCCGCGCAGCGAGATCTCGATCGAGCGTTCCGACGGCGTCGTGACGGTGTCCACCGGCGGGTCCGACATCCTGCTCGACCTGCCCGAGGACGTCGCCCGGCACATCTTCGTCGGGCTGCGCTGAGCGGTCCCCAGGGGTCCGTCGCGAGCGGGGCGCCGCTGGGTGCTGCGTGTGTGCTGGGCGGGTGCTGCGCTGGCCGCTCCTGTGTCCGTCGCGCCACCCGAGCACCCGACCGATTCGACCGTGATGTTCGTCGACGCCACGGGTGACGTCTTCCGGCGGGGCGAAACAGGCGCTCACCTGCGTCGTTGCAGGTCATCGTGAGGGTTGTACCGCGCGATGCAGGACGTCCGTCCAACACAAGGGAAGATTCTCGTGACCGGAACGTGACAATCGCAGCGACCGTCATGTACGTTCGTCCTGCTTCTCCAGAACCCTCCTCTGAGGAAGCCCTTCGAGCGGAGTGCCTAACCCTGCCGCCGCTTAGAGGTTCGCACAAACCGCCGGCAGGGGCGGGGGACCCAATTGCGGGCACCGGAAGTTCGGTGTCCTTGGGGTGAAGTCGCTGAACCGGCCCAGCCGGGGACGTGGCCGGGTGTTCTCCCACCCGAACCCGACAGCTGACCTCGTAGGCCTCAGGAGAGGCACAGCGTGACCGTGAGCACTACTCGCGCCCGCCACCGTGCGGCGCGGCGTCCCTCGACGCCACTGACCGAGCTGCTTGGCAGCCACCGGTCAGATCGGCACCGTCGGTCGCCGAACGGCCGTCGTGGCAGCGTCGTCGGGACTCGTCGTCTCGATGCTGCTTCGCCCGCGTCGGCCACAGCCGGTGACGCAGGCTCGCTGCCCGCCGTCGACACCGCAGCACTGACCGCCTCGGCGCGCGCCGTGCTCGACAGTGCGCCGGTCGTCACCTCTCCCGCCGACGCCACCTGGACGGTCGACATCCCGGCTGTCACGGCCGAGACGCCCCCGCCGCCCCCCACTCCCGCCAAGGCCAAGGCCGCCTCGCGCAGCGCTGCGCGTGCCGCCGCCGTCGCGAAGCCCGCAGTCGCCGCGGTCGCCGTCCCCCAGGCCGTCGCCGGCAATGCCGTCCTCGAGATCGCCGCGAAGTACGTCGGCACGCCGTACGTCTCCGGTGGCACCACTCCCGCCGGCTTCGACTGCTCGGGCTTCGTCGGCTACGTCTACGCGCAGCTCGGCGTGAGCCTGCCGCGCACCTCGGGCGGCATCAAGGCGGCGGGCACGATCATCTCCCGCGCCGACGCCCGGCCGGGCGACATCATCTGGAGCCCCGGTCACGTGGCCCTGTACGCCGGTGGCGACTCGCAGATCGACTCGCCCCGCCCGGGCAAGACGATCCAGTTCCGCGCCATCTGGCAGAGCGCACCCGTCTTCATCCGGATCGGCTGACCTCAGCCGCCCGCTCGACGAAGCCCCGACGACATCGCTGTCGTCGGGGCTTCGCCCTGTCCGGCGCGGGGGCCGGCGCGATGTCCCGCGCGGGGGCCGGCCCGATGTCCGGCGCCATGCGCACGATGCCGTCGTACCCCGAAGCCCGAGCCCCGGCGCGTAGTCTGGCCGTGCATCACGCTGTTGCTTCGCTTCGCCGGGCCGGCAGCCAGCCGGTCCGACCGCCCGAGGTCGGGAGAACGCCGTGCTCGTGAACGCCCCTGCACTGACCGCCGAGACGACCGGGGGAGCGGACGCCCCCGCCGGTGCTGCGGCGCCCGGCTCGGCAGCCCGCACGCTTCTCCTGAATGCGAGCATGGAACCGTTGTGCATCGTGAGCCTGCGCCGCGCCGTGGTGCTCGTCATGACCGGCAAGGCCACGGTGCTGGAGTCGGACGGCCGGCTGCTGCACTCCGAGCACGTCGCCGTCCCCCTGCCGGTCGTCCTGTGCCTCACGCGCTACGTGCACGTCCCGGTGCGACGGCCCGTGCCGCCAACGCGCCGCACGGTGCTGCAGCGCGACAACCATCGGTGCGCCTACTGCGGCGGGGGAGCGGACACCGTCGACCACGTGAACCCGCGGTCCCGCGGCGGGCGGCACGAGTGGACCAACGTCGTCGCGGCCTGCGTCCGGTGCAACCACCGGAAGGCCGACCGGCTCCTCCACGAGATCGGGTGGAAGCCCTTTCGTCCCGCGGGCGCCGCGCTGGTCGGTGGCGTTCGGGACCACCTCGGTCCGCACGGAGCCGCTCTGGTCGCAGTACGTCGTTGCCTGAACGTCGTGTGACAGTGGCCCGACGAGCCTGAGGAGGCCCGGTCATGACGAGGGACGACGTGGTCCTCGTGGGGGTCGACGGGTCGTCGGCGAGCCTGCACGCCCTGGACTGGGCGGGTGCGCAGGCGGCTACCCACGGCTGGGGGCTGCGCGTGGTGTGCAGCTGACTCGTTGCCGTCGTTCACCGCTGCGTCCCTGGACGGTGGGTACGCCGCGCTCGACGACTCCACCATCCAGCAGGGTGCTCGTGCGGTCCTCGCCGAGGCGACCGCGCGGGTCTCGGCACGCGGCGTGCCCGTCGCCGCCAACGTGGTCACCGGTGACGCCACGAGCGTCCTGATCGAGATGTCGCACACGGTCCGCGCGGTGGTCGTGGGCACGCGGGGCCGCGGCGGCTTCGCCGACCGGCTGCTGGGCACGGTGTCGTCGGCACTGCCCGCGCACGCGTACTGCCCGACCGTCGTCGTCCCGCTGCGGCAGGGCGGCAAGCCGCTGCCCGACGACGTCCCGATCCCGGCCGTCCGGCCGCTGCGCCGTATCGTCGTCGGGGTCGACGGCTCGCCGGCCGCCGAGTACGCGCTGCGGTACGCGATCGCCGAGGCGGAGGTCTGGGGCGCCGAGCTGACGGCCGTCGCCGGCGTCCCGGTGGGCGCGATGACCGGCGTGCTGTCGTGGCTGCCGGCCGCGGTGGACCGCGAGCAGGTGCTGCGCGACGTGACCGAGGGCCTGCACGTCGTCGTCGACCGGGCCTTGGCCGACCACCCGGGCGTGACGGTCAAGCGGCACGCCCTCGACGGCACGGGCGCCGAGCTGCTCACCGAGTTCTCCGTCGCGACCGACCTGATCGTGGTGGGGTCCAGGGGCCGAGGCGGGTTCGCGGGCCTGCTGCTCGGCTCGACGAGCCAGGCGGTCCTGCACCACGCCGACTGCCCGGTCATGGTGGTCACCAACCGCTGCGCGCCGGACGCCGTCGTGGCGAGCTGACCCCACTCACTCCTCGGGTCCCGGGGGGATGTCCGGACGTCGCACGAGCGCCGAGAGCACGACGGTGGAGCGGGTGCGGGACACGAACGGCTCGGCGGCCAGCCGCTCGACGACGCGCTCGAGGTGGCGCATGTCGCGCGCCCGCACCTGGACCATGAGGTCGACGTCCCCCGTCACCGTGCTCGCCGCGACGACCTCGGGGTAGCTCTCGACGGCGGACCGCATCGTCGCCGGGCTCGTCGACCCCTGGCAGTACAGCTCGACGAACGCCTCCGTCTGCCAGCCCATCGCCGCCGGGTCGAGACGGACGGTGAACCCCCGGATCACGCCGCGCTCCCGCAGGCGGTCCACCCGGCGCTTGACCGCGGGCGCGGACAGCGACACCTGCTCGCCGACCTGCGCGAACGTGGCACGGGCGTCCCGGCCGAGCGCGCGCAGGATCGCCGTGTCGAGGGGATCGAGCCCGGTGTCGTCGTTCACCAGCCCATCATGGCCGAGCGGGTCGGCCGATGACGGCCCGACGACGTCTCCCGTCTGCCAATGCCCCATCCGTGCTCAAGCCGGACACTGGGCGTGCCGAGAGGACAGTGGGGCGCCATCTCAGGGCGTCCTCATGGTTCGTGAGGGAGTCGACGTGGCGAGAGACACCGAGAAGCGCATCGACACCGTACCGACGCCGCGCGCTCCGGGCGCGGACGTGACGGTTCCCGGCGCGTCGCCCCTGGTCCTGGCGAACGTCGCGGCCGAGGGCAACGAGTCGGCTGAGCAGGCCGGCGCGACCACCACCACGCCGCGTCGCGGTCCGGCCGCCCGTCGTCCGTCGGCGGCCCCGTCCGTCGGGCTGCCCGCGCACTCGGCCGTCGAGGTGCCGCAGCAGGCCCCCGCGCCGTCCCCGCTCGTGACGAGCAACCCGGTCGTGCGGCCGGTCGCCGCGCCCCGCCCGCGGCGCGTCCGTCGTGCGGTCTGGATCGGCACGGCGGCCGCCGTCGTCGTCGCCCTGGGCTCGGGCAGTGCCGTGTACGCGCGCCAGAGCAGCGACCGGCAGGCGCAGGACGCCGCGATCTCGGCGTCGATCCGCGTCGACGGGTCCGTCCTGGCGGCCCAGCGGGACGAGGCGGCCGACCAGGACGCCGAGCTGGCCGTCGCCACCGCCGCCCTCGTCGCCAACCGTGCCCGTACCGCGGCGCAGGCCCAGGCGGTCGTGAACCAGGCCAACGCCGTCCTCGCCGCCGCCCCGAACGCCGGCGACGGCCCGCGCAACGCTCTCGCCGCCGCCTCCTCGTCGCTCGCCGCGAGCATCGTCGCCCCGGCCACGAGTGCCGCGTCCCTGCACAGGCTCGCGGCCGCCGTGGCGCCCGCGCAGCAGGCCGCGATCGCCGGCCAGGCCGCCTGGCAGGCCGCCGAGAACGCCCGGATCGCCGCCGAGCAGGCCGCCGCGGCCGCCGCGGCGCAGGCGCAGGCGCAGGCCGCCGCTGCCGCCGCCGCTCGCGCCCAGGCCAAGGCTGCCCCGCGCGCGGCCCGCACCGTCGCTCCGCGCACCAGCTCGCGTGCCGCCGCAGCGCCGCCCGCCGGGGCGCCGTCGGGCGTCCCCGCCGGTGGTCTCGTCTGCGCCGGGTCCGGTGGCTCGGGCGCCGGTGAGTCGAGCGTCGGGGCGATCGGCGCCGCGATCAACGCCTACCGGGCGGGCCTGGGTCTGCCGCAGCTGGCAGTCGTGCGCAGCGGCACCCTGGTCGCGCACTCCATCACGATGGCCAACACCGGCGGCATCTGGCACAGCGGCAGCGACAACATCGTCGGCTGCGTCAGCAACGGCTCCGCCTCGACGCTGGTCAACGCGTGGCACAACTCGCCCCCGCACGACGCGCAGATGCGGCGCACCGACGTCTCGACCATGAACGTCGGAGGCGCGAGCCTGGGTGGCTGGCTCTTCGGCGCCGTCAAGTTCAGCTGACCATCGCCCACCCACGCCCACGCGTCTCCCAGGTCCGCGTCCGGGTGGGTCAGGGGCCACCCGGACGCGGACGGCTCAGGGGTGGCGCAGGGCCCCCTCCAGGCGGTCCGTGGCCAGGTCGAGGTCCTGCGGTGTGATGGTCAGCGGGGGAGCAAGCCGGATCGTCGCACCGTGCGTGTCCTTGGCCAGCACGCCGACGGCGAGCAGCCGCTCGCAGAGGTCGCGCCCGTCGACGGGTCCCGTCCACGGGGCCGGGGCCACGGGGCCGACGACGTCCAGACCCGCCCACAGGCCGGCGCGACGGACGGAGGCGAGCAGGCCGTCGGCGACGAACCCGTCGAGCCGTTCGCCCCACGCCGCGCCGAGGGCGGCGGCCGACGCCTGCAGGGAACCGTCCGAGAGCAGGTCGATCACGGCCAGGCCGACGGCACACGCCAGCGGGTTGCCGCCGAAGGTCGACCCGTGGGTGCCGGCGGTGAGCACGCCGAGCACGTCGGCGCGACCCACGACCGCGGACACCGGCAGGATCCCGCCGCCCAACGCCTTGCCCAGCGTGACGAGGTCGGGCCGCACGCCCCACAGCTCGGACGCCAGCGTCGTGCCCGTGCGGCCGAGCCCGGACTGGATCTCGTCGCAGATCAGCAGGACGTCCACGGCCGTGCAGGCCTCGCGGACGGCCGGCAGGTAAGAGGGCGGTGGGACCACGACGCCCTGCTCGCCCTGGATGGGCTCGAGCAGGACGGCGACGGTGGTCTCGTCGATCGCGGCGGCCAGGGCGGCTGCGTCGCCGTAGGGCACGATCCGGAAGCCCGGCGTGTACGGCCCGAAGCCGCGTCGGGCGTCCTCGTCGGTCGAGAAGGACACGATCGTCGTCGTGCGGCCGTGGAAGTTGCCGTCGGCCACGATGATCGTCGCGCGACCGTCGGGGACGCCCTTGACCTCGTAGCCCCACTTGCGGGCGGCCTTGATGGCCGTCTCGACGGCCTCCGCACCCGTGTTCATGGGCAGCACCATGGGTGGGCCCGCGACCAGCGGTCCGACGAGGCCCGCGAGCGCCTCCGCGAACGGCACGAGCAGGTCGTGGTCGAACGCGCGGGACGTGAGCGTGAGCCGGTCGAGCTGCGCGTGCGCGGCGGCCACCAGCGCCGGGTGCCGGTGCCCGAAGTTCAGCGCCGAGTAGCCCGAGAGCAGGTCGAGGTAGCGGCGCCCCTCCACGTCGGTCACCCAGGAGCCGAGCCCGTCGACGAGCGTGACGGGCAGGGGGTGGTAGTTGTGCGCGAGGAACGGCGACGACTCCGACGACGAGAGCGGGGCTGCGACCGGCGAGACGAGCGTCATGGCCGGGTGCGGATCTCGAGCGTGCAGCACTTCGCCCCGCCGCCGCCCTTGAGCAGCTCGCTGGTGTCGACCGGCAGAGCGTTGTAGCCACGTTCGGTCAGGGCCGCGGCGAGATCGACGGCCCCCGGGGCGACGACCACGTTCAGGCCGTCGGACACGGCGTTCAGGCCGAGCGCGCGGGCGTCCTCGGAGGTGGCGTGGATCGCGTCGGGGAACAGCTGCTCCAGGACCGCGCGCGACCCGGACGAGAAGGCGGGCGGGTAGTAGGCGATCTGCGGGTCGTCGGCCGTGCTCGACAGCACCGCCAGCGCGGTGTCCAGGTGGTAGTAGTGCGGCGACACCAGCTCGAGCGAGACGACCGGGCGGCCGAACAGCTCCTGCGCCTCGGCGTGCGCCATCCGGTCGGTGCGGAACCCGGTACCGGCCAGGATCAGGTCGCCGACGACGAGCAGGTCGCCCTCGCCCTCGTTGGTCTCGGCGGCCGTGTGCGTGACGTAGCCGCGGTCGGCGAACCACTTCTGGTACGCGGGACCCTCGGCGGCGCGCTCGGCGTACCGGAACCGCGCGGAGTACACCACCCCGTCGACGACGGTCGCACCGTTGGCCGCGTAGACCATGTCGGGCAGACCCTCGAGGGGCTCGATCGTCTCGACCCGATGGCCGAGGTCGAGGTAGGTGTCGCGCAGCCGTCGCCACTGCTGGACCGCGAGACCCGCGTCGGTGTGCTTGGTCTTGTCCATCCACGGGTTGATCTCGTACGAGACCGTGTAGTGCACCGGCTCGCACATCAGGTAGTGGCGATCGGTACGTCCAGGGGCGGTGGGGGGCATGGGGTGGGCTCCTCGTGGCGTGTCGTTCCCACGAGCGTACGAGTCGATACGGTCCGACGGCCGGATCTCGGATTGCGCGCTGAGGCGTGATTCGTTGCGTGCTTCGACCGCTCAGTGGTGATCCGTTGCGCGAACCTCGCTGCTGGCACGCATGAGCGCATACCGGACCATGCCGCCGAGGAACGGACGCAGCGCGATCTCGGTGAGTCGGTGCGGCACCGGGCCGGCCAGCCAGACGTGCTCCGTCCACAGGACGCGGCACGACGAGGGCCCGGCGGGCACGACGACGATGCTCGCGCTGCCCCTGAGCACGTGGCCGGTCTTGGTGAACTCCGCGACACCGGTGCGCGTGTCCGTCGGCGGGTCGTAGCGGTCGATGCGCATGACGTCCGCGAGCCCGGGCGCGCCGCGACGCGCGAACGGCCCCGACACCGCCGTGAACACCGACCCCACCCCGGGCGCGTCCGTGGACAGGCCCACGCGCGTCAGCGGCACCCACCGACCGTGGTTGCGCGGGTCCGCCACGAGCGCCCAGGCGGTCGCGGCATCGACGGGGAACGCACGCACCACGGCGTCGGCGGTCATGACCCCATGGTGGACCCCGGTAGCGTCGGCGTCATGGAGAGCAGGCGGCTGGGGCGCACGGGTCGGGACGTCGGCGTGGTGGGGCTGGGGTGCTGGCAGCTGGGCGCGGACTGGGGATCGGTCGACGACGACGTCGCACTGGGCGTCCTGGCCGCGGCCGTCGACGCCGGTGTCACGTTCCTGGACACGGCGGACGTGTACGGCGACGGGCGCTCCGAGCGGCTGATCGGGCGGTTCCTGGCCGGCTCCGCCCCGTGCGACCTCACCGTCGCGACGAAGATGGGCCGCCGGGCGGACCCGCACACGGCGGGCGCCTACACGCTCGACGCCTTCCGCGCGTGGACGGACCGCTCGCGCGAGAACCTCGGCGTCGACACCCTCGACCTCGTCCAGCTGCACTGCCCGCCGAGCGAGGTCTACCGCCGCGGGTCCACCTACGACGCGCTCGACGCCCTGGTCCAGGAAGGTCGGGTGGCCGCGTACGGCGTGTCCGTCGAGACCGTCGCCGAGGCGCTCGACGCGATCGCGCGCCCGCACGTGGCGGCGGTGCAGATCATCCTGAACGTGTTCCGTCGCAAGCCGCTCGAGGCGGTGCTCCCCGTGGCGCACGAGAACGGCGTGGGGATCATCGCGCGCGTGCCCCTGGCGAGCGGGCTGCTCTCCGGCAAGTACGACGAGCACACGCGGTTCGCCGACGACGACCACCGGTCCTACAACCGGCACGGCGACGCGTTCGACGTGGGGGAGACGTTCGCCGGCGTCCCGTTCGAGGTCGGCGTCGCGGCCGCTCGCCAGGTGGCCGACCTCACGCCGGCGGGCTGGACGACCGCGCAGCTCGCCCTGCGGTGGGTCGTCGACCAGCCGGGCGTCTCGGTGGTGATCCCCGGCGCGCGCAGCCCGGAGCAGGCCCGCGCGAACGCCGCCGCGGCGTCCCTGCCGCCGGTCGACGAGGAGACGCTCGACGGCCTGCGGGGCGTCTACGACGGCGCGATCCGGCCGCACGTCCACGGCCGGTGGTGAGCGTGGCGGGACCCCGAGGGCGCTAGAGGTCCCCGTGGCTCGACAGGTCCTCGGCGGCCGGCGCCGACGGCTGGTCCGGCACGGACGTGAGCGCACGGCGGCCCCTGCGGCCGCGCGGCAGCCTGCGCGAGGGTGCGGGCAGCAGCACCGGCACGTCGTCGGGACCCGCGATCTCGAAGACGCGCGCGAACGAGGCCGGCGGCGGGCCGAACGCCTTGCGCGCGCCGTCGATCACCGTGCGACCGAGCCCTCGGGCTCCGGCGACGCCGATCACCAGGCCGATGCCGAACGGGATCATCCGGCCGACGGCCAGGCCGGTCTGCTTGCCCACCTGCGTGCGCACGAACCGCCGGGTCATGGTCGTGTTCACCTTGCGGACCGTCGCCATCGGCATCCGGGTCAGGAGGGCGCGCGCGACGCTGACGGAGGTCAGCTCCGCGCCGTCGGTGATGAGGACGCCCTTGTTCTCGCCCAGGATCGAGGCCAGCAGCAGGGCGGTGCGGCGGTCGGCGTCCTCGACCTCGATGCCGTGCACGGACGCGACCGCGAGCGCGAACGCGGCGGACGCCCCGAAGAACGTGGCGATGTCGCTGGCGGTGAGGGCCAGCGCGACGCCGGTGCCGACCGCCGGGGCCGCCGCAACGGCGCCGACGGCACCGCCCGTGCTCTGCACGACCCGCAGGTACTCCTTCTCGAGCAGCCGGATGATCGCCTCGGGGCCGGCCTCGGGGTTGCGCCGACGCAGCGAGGCGACGTGCGCGTGGATCGTCGACGACGGGATGGTCACCGCCTTGGCGAGCGCCGCGTCGACGACAGCCATGGGCTCAGCGCTCCCCGGTGACCGTCAGCTGCACGGTGGCGCCGGCCTCGAGGGTGCGCCCGACGGTGCAGTGCTGCCCGACCGCCCGGTGCACCACCGTCAGCAGGCGCTCGCGTGCGGTCGGGTCGAGAGCGCTCAGGTCCACCACGAGCTCCTCGAGCAACGCCGGGTAGCGGTCCTGCTCGTCGTCGCTCATGCCGGACACGTTGATCGTCACGTCGACGTCGTCGCCGAGGCGGTGCCGCAGCGCGGAGTCGGACGCGAGCCCGCTGCAGCCGGCGAGCGCGATCTTGAGCAGCTCGCCCGGGCTGAACGCGGCGTCGTCGCCGACGCTCCCGATGAGCACCTCGGCACCGCGGGAGTTGCGTCCCGTGTAGCGGCGCACGCCGGTGCGTTCGACCCACAGCCGGGTCTCGTCGGCGTTGCTGGTCACATCGGGCGCCCCCTGAGGCGTCGCCTGCTCCGTCGTCATCCCGCGATCCTGCCACGCGACGCGCCATCGGGCCGAAGTTGCGCAGCGACTACGGATGGGCGTCCCGGGCGCGCTGGTTAGGCTGCACCCGCGGTCGACCCCGGCCGCTCGCCCGGTGGAGGTTCGTGCGTGGTGTCGCTCGTGAGGCGTTGGGCACGCCTCGGCGTGCTCGGGGTCGTGGTCGCGCTCGCGGTCTCGGGCTGTTCGTTCTTCGGTCACGGCGACGACAAGTCGACCGCGGTCTCGGTGTTCGACGTCAAGGTCGGCGACTGCTTCCTGGCGCCGGCACCGCCGCCCAAGGCCGAGCTGACCGACCTGCACCGCGTGACGTGCTCGACGCCGCACCAGCAGGAGTCCTACGCGCTGCTCCCGTACAAGGACCCGGCCACGGGCAAGGCGCCCGACGAGTTCCCCGGAGCCGCGGCGCTCAAGTCGTTCGCCGACGGGAACTGCGCGCAGGAGTTCCAGGGGTACGTCGGCGCCGACTACCGGGACTCGAGCCTCTACTTCACCTACCTCGTGCCGTCGCCGCGCAGCTGGGCGCAGGACGACGACTTCACCGTGCTCTGCTTCATCACCACCACGGGCCAGACGCTCACCAAGTCCGTCAAGGGCACCGGCGCCTGAGCGCACCAGCGAGGAGGAATCATGGGCAAGCCCGCCGCGGTCGCGACCGCGAACCTGCAGTGCACCTTCGGGATGGCACCGTCGACGCTCAACGTCATCCCGATCAAGCGCGTGCTGATCGAGGGCAAGCCCGCGGCGACGATCACCGACATCATGCCCGGGGCCAACATCCCCCCGTTCGGCATGTGCATGTCGCTGGCCAACCCGACCGTCGCGGCCGCCACCGCCGCGGCCCTCGGGGTGCTGACCCCGATGCCGTGCGTGCCCACCGTCGTCGCACCGTGGGCACCGCCCGCCGCGCAGACGATGATCGGCGGGATACCCGCGCTGACCATGGGCGCGATGTGCAGCTGTGCGTTCGGTGGCGTGATCCAGATCCTCAACCCGGGGGCGATGAAGACGCTCGAGGGCTAGCGGCTCTCCTGCCCGAGGGATGCACAGGATCAACATCGGTAGCGATTACCGATGCTCCCGGCGGGCGGGGTTGCATAGCCTGCGGATGTCCTGCCGGTGTCCCGGCGCAGGGTCGCGCGCGCACGGACGTCCGCACGCGACGAGGTGCGGCGGCGCCCCCGGGCCGGCACGACGCCCGCGATCGCTTGAGGAGGCAGTGAGCGTGCTGATCCCCGCGGTCGAGGACGGTCTGGAGAAGCTGCTGCGCAGCACGTTGCCCCTGCCGGTCGAGCAGGGCGACATCTCCTTCGACGCGCCCAACAGCACGTGGTCGGCACAGGTCAACCGGCTCACCGTCAACCTGTTCCTGTATGGCGTCACGCGCAGCGGCCAGCCGCACCGCGGTCCGTCGCTGCGGACGAACGCCGCAGGCGGGATCGAGCGCCGTCATGCTCTGCCCATGGTCGAGCTGTCGTACCTGGTCAGCGCGTGGGCGGGCTCCACCCGCGACGAGCACCTGCTGCTCGGCGACGCCCTCACACGGCTGCTCGCGTTCCAGATCCTGCCGCCCGAGCACGTCTCGGCCCCCTTGGAGTCGTCGGTGCAGATCGCGCTCGCCGAGGACGAGAAGGTCCGGCCGAGGGACGTCTGGGGCGGTCTCGGCGGCACGCTCAAGGCGTCCTTCACGATCGTGGTGACGGTCGCCGCGGACGCGTACGACTGGGAGGCCGCGGCCCCGCAGGTCACCTCCGTCGTCGGCACCGCGGTCCCCATGCCGGCGGGCTCGCGTCCGTGAGAGTCAGCAGCACCGTCGAGCGGCTCGACGTGCCGCCCGGCGGCAGCGGCATCGTCCCGCTCCAGGTCATCAACACCTCGGCCGTCATCGAGTCGTTGTCGGTCAGCGTGATCGGGCTCCCCGACGACCTGTTCCGCTCCGAGCCCACCGCGCTGGCGCTCTTCCCGGAGGCGTCCGGCGCCCTGACGATGACGCTCGCCCTGCCCGATGCGTTCCCCGCGGGCACCTACCCCGTGACGCTGGTGGTGAGCGGCAGCGCGCCCGGCGCCCGCGACGCGTTCCACGACCTCGACCTGGTCGTCCCGCCGCACCCGCACCTGGCGCTCAGCGCCACCCCGTCGCGCGTGCGCACGCGCGGTCGGGCCGCCTTCGTGGTCGAGGTCCGCAACGACGGCAACGTCCCGCTGGACGTGGCGCTGCGGGCGCTGGACAGCGATCGCACCCTGCGCACCACGCTGACGCCGTCGACCCTGTCCGTCGTGCCGGGTGCGGTCACGTCGAGCACCGTGCTGGTCAGGGGTCCGCGCCAGCTCCTCGGTTCCGACCGCGACCGGCCGCTCAAGGTCGCCGCACAGGCCACGGACACGCAGTCCGAGGTGGACCTCGTCCTGCGGCAGCGCTCGACCATCAGCCGCGGCCTGCTCACCGCGCTGATCCTGCTGTCGATCCTGGCCCTGTGGGCGCTTGCATTCCTGCTCGGCATGAAGCAGGTGTTCGGCACCGACCCGTTCACCAAGGTGGCGCCGCCCTCGTTCTTCGCCGCCACAGTGAGCGAGGACGGCACGACGGGCACCCCCGAGAACCCCAACCCGGCTCCCGCGGGCGCCCTGCAGAAGACCGACGGACCCGTGCCGGCGGGTGTCGGTGCGACGATCACGGGCGTCATCACGGGTGCGTCCGACGGGCAGGGCGTCGGGCGGATCACGGTCGACGCGATGCGCAACTCGCCGAAGGGTCTGGTCGTCGTGTCGTCGGCGGCGACGCAGGACGACGGCTCCTACTCGATGGCCGGCGTGTTCCCCGGCAGCTACATGATCCGGGTGAGCGCCGACGGCTACGAGACGGCCTTCTACGGCGGCACGCCCACCTCCGACGGGGCCGCCTTCGTGGCGGCGCCCGCGCAGCAGGTGAAGTCCGGTGTGAACATGCCGATCACGGGGCTGCCGGCGACGATCAGCGGGCACGTCGACACCGGCGAGGCGCCGGGCGTGGTCGCGGTGACGGTCCAGGCGAGGCCCGCCTGGGACGGCGCCGACCCGAACACGTTCTACCCCGCGGCGCCGCTGCCCATCGACGCGTCCGGTTCCTACGTCCTGAGCAACCTGCCCGCGCCCGGCACGTACGAGCTGACCTTCCTCGCCCCCGGCTACCAGCCGACGACGATCACGGAGCGGGTGCTCGGCGGCCAGAACCGGTTCGCGCTCGACGTGCGCCTCGGCGCGGGCACCGGACAGATCGGCGGGCTGGTCACCGACGGCCGCAACCCGTTGGGCGGCGTGCAGGTCAGCACGACCTCGGCCGGGAAGACCCTCGTCGTCGGGACGCCCACCGTGGGACAGGTGGGTCAGTTCGTCCTGCCGAACCTGCCGACGCCGGCGACCTACGTCCTGACCTTCACCAAGCAGGGGTTCAGCACCCGGACGGTGGTCGTCGACCTCACGGCGGGGCAGATCCGCGGCGACCTGAACATCGTCATGTCCGGCGGCGCGGGCGTCGTGACCGGGACGGCGCTCGACTCCTCGGGTGCCGGGCTCGGTGGCGTGACCGTGACCGCCGGCGGGTCGGCGACGACGCTCAGCACCACCACCCTGACCTCCGGGGCGGTCGGCACGTTCACGCTCACCGGCCTCCAGCCGGGGTCGATCACGCTCACGTTCACCAAGCCCGGGTACACGTCGGCGAGCGTGCCCGTCACGCTCTCGGCGTCGGGGCCGACGGCGCCCGTGACGGTGACGCTGTCGTCGGCGCTCGGGTCGGTGACGGGCCAGGTCACGCAGGGCGGCGTCGGCGTGGCCGGGGCGACCGTCCAGGCGACCGACGGGGTGATCACACGGACCACGACCTCGACCGCCGGCGGCGCTCACGGCGCCGGCACGTACCTGCTGGCCGACCTGCCGGCCGGCACCTACACGCTCTCCGTGACGACGACGACGGGCGGGCCGGTGGTCGCCACGGCCGTCGTGACCATCCCGCCCGGCGGAGTGGCCAGCCAGGACCTGCCGATCGGCGGTCCCTGACCCATGCGCCTGAACGTAGAGCCCCAGCGCGCGACCGCGAACCCCGGCGTCCCGACGCTGCTGGGCGTCGTGGTCACCAACGCGTCCGACGTCATCGCGGGGTACGTGCTCCGCGTGCTCGGCGCGGACCCGTCGTGGGTCGAGATCGAGGACCCGTCGCCGCGGCTCTTCCCCGGTGAGTCGGTGTCCGTCGCCGTGCTGATCACGCTGCCCGTCGGCGTTCCGGCCGGCGAGCGGCGGGTCGCCATCCAGGTGCGCGACGTCACCGACGAGGCCGCGATCGCGATCGAGGACGTCACGCTCGACGTCCCCGCGCAGCCGAGGACGTCGGTGCGGCTCGAACCGACCACGGTGACCGCCGGCAAGGCCGCCGCCTTCACGGTGCTCGTGCACAACGAGGGCAACACGGTCCAGCACGCCGGCCTGGTGGCCAGCGACCCCGAGGCCAAGATCGCCTTCACGTTCGCCCCTGCGACGTTCAGCCTGTCCCCGGGGGAGAGCGCGTCGGTCGCGATGGACGCCAAGGCCAAGCGTCCGTGGGTGGGCGACCCGATCCTGCGCCCGTTCGAGCTGCGCGTCGACAGCGTCGCCGCGCCGGCCGCGCCGGACGCGCCGCCGGCCGCGGCCGGCGTGTTCGTGCAGAAGTCCCGGCTCTCGCGCGGGCTGCTCGGGCTGCTCGGCCTGCTGGTCGCGCTCACGTTGTTCGCGGTGATCATCACGTTGGCGCTGAGCTCGGTGGTCGGCCGCTCGGCCGCGGACCGCAACCTCGCGATCGAGGTGGCCCAGGCGCGGGTGGCGGCGGCACAGACGGGCACCAGCACGATCAGCGGGACCGTGATCGACCTGTCGACCGGTGCGCCGGTCCCCAACGTGACCGTCGCACTGTTCACCTCGGCCGACCCGTCGGACCCGCTGATCACCAGCACCACCAAGGACGACGGCACGTTCGCGATCACGCGTCTGCCGGCCGGCGGGTACACGCTGCGCGTCACCGGGGCGGGTCTGACCGAGGTCTGGTACGCGGCGGCGGCCACCCAGGCGGACGCGACCGCGATCACCGTCACCGCCGGCCAGACGGTCTCCGGGCTGACGGTCGTGGTGGGCGGCGTGCCCGCCACCATCAGCGGGACCGTGACCGGCGCGGACGTCGCCGGGGCGATGCTGACCGTCGAGATGCCGCTCGACACCCCGCCGCTGGCCGGCCAGGTCCAGCCGGAGCCCGACGAGGCCCCGCCGCCCATCGGGTCCGGCGCGATCGTGCGCACCATCCCGATCGGCGCCGACGGCACGTTCTCCGTGGAGGGGCTGCCCTCGCCCGCGATCTACGACCTCGTCGTCTCCAAGACCGGCTTCGCCAGCACCGTGCAACGGGTCGACGTCGCCGCCGGCGAGGACCGCACCGGGGTCGTGCTGTCGCTGCTCACCGGTGACGGGTCGATCGCCGGCACCGTGTCGGGGTTCAACGGGCCCGTGGGCGGTGCGACCGTCGTCGCCACGACCGGCCAGGTCACCGTCGAGACGGTCTCGCTCACCCAGGACGCCGTCGGGTCGTTCGTCCTGCGCGGCCTGCCCACGCCGGGCACGTACACGGTCATCGTGTCCGCCGACGGCTACTCGCCGGCGACGCTGAACCTCACGCTCACCGCGGCGCAGCAGCTCACCGGCGTCTCGGTGGTGCTCGGGCGCGACCAGGCGTCGCTGGCCGGCCAGGTCAGCGTGCCGGGCGGCAGCCCCGCGGGCGTCACCGTGACGGTCACCGACGGGGCGGTCACGGCCCAGACCGTCACCCAGTCCACGTCGCCCGCCGGGCACTGGGAGGTCACCGGCCTGCGCGTGCCCAGCACGTACACGGTCACGTTCTCGCGCGGCGACCTCGAGTCGCAGGTGCTGTCGGTGGGCATCGACGGGTTCGGCAACGTGACGTCCGGGGCGCCGAGCGCCACCCAGGTCAACGCCACCATGCGTGCTGCCCAGGCGAGCATCTCGGGTGTGGTCAGCCAGGCGGGCACGTCCGGCGCCGCCACGCCCGTCGGCAACGTGACGGTGTCCGTGAGCTCGGGCGTCACGCAGCGCACGGTGACCACGGCGTCGACGCCCGCGTCCGCGGTGGGCACGTACCTCGTCGACCAGCTGCCCCCCGGCACCTACACCGTGACGTTCTCGCGCGCAGGTACGCGGCCGACGTCCTCGATCGTGGTGCTGGCCGCGGCACAGGACAAGATCCTCAGCCCGGTGCTCGTCGCACCGGCCGGGATCGCCGGCCTCATCACGACGGGCTCCGCGAGCGACCCGGCCCCGGCGCCGGGCCGCACGATCCTGCTCTACCTGGCGGCTCAGTACGGATCGGCCGCCCCACCGGTCGCGACGACGACGACCGGTACCGACGGCAGGTACGCGATCGCCGACGTCGACGCCCCCGAGAACTACATCATCGAGGTCCGCACCTCGCCGAACGGCCAGGTGCTCGGCGCGACCGCGCCGTTCACGGTCTCTGCAAGCGAGCAGAAAGAGGTCGACCTGCTGCTCGACAACACGGGGTGACCCCCGCAGATCCACAGGTCACAAACTGACGCCAGGACTCAGCATCGGGCTCTGGCAAGCCGACAATCACTGAGCACCCCTGAGAGGACCGGACCGTGGCCGTCGCTCCGCAACGCACCGCGCAGGGCTCGCCGAGCGTGCTCGTCGAGCCCGGTTCGCACGCGTCCGCAGGGCAGGCCGCGGTGCTGCGGGTGCACGCCCGCAACATCTCCGGACGGCCGCAGGACTTCTCAGTCTCGGCCGTGGGCCTCGAGGGCTCGTGGCTGCCCGCCGCCGTGACCGTGCCCGGAGTCCCGGCGGACGCGACGGCGACGTTCGAGATGACCCTCACGCCGCCGGTCGGTGCGGCGCCGGGTGACTACCCCTTCGTCGTGACGGTCGAGGCGCGGACCACGCCGGGTTCGCCCGCGGCGACGACGCTCGCCGACGGGGCCCTGCGCGTCGACGGCGTGAGCGACCTGGTGCTGACGGTCGAGCCCGCCGACTCGCAGGCCCTGCGTCGGCGCAAGGTCCACGTGGTGCTGGCCAACACGGGCGACCAGCCCGTCCGCGTCCGGCTCGACGCCGGGTCGGACCCGGAGCTGTCGGTCGACCTCGGCGACGGCGACCTCGACGTCGGCCCGCACCAGACCGTGCGCATCCCGGGTGCCGTCAGGGCCAGGCGGCCGCGCATCGTCGGTCACGCGCGCCGGACGTCCTTCCACGTCACCGCCACCGGCGCCCGCGCGCCGCAGCGGTTCGACGGGACCGTCTCGCTGCGCGCCGTGTTCGCCCCCGCGCTGCTGCGGGTCGTGGCGATCGCCATGGTCGCCGTGCTGTGGATCGGCGCCGTCCTGGCGGTGCTGCCGTGGGTCTCCGCGCAGTTCGGGTCGGGCCGCAACGACAAGACCTCGAGCAGCTCGACTCCGTCGCCGAACGAGAGCGCCGGTGCGTCGGCCGGACCCGGGACCGGGACCGGCGGCGGGGCGGCGGGGACGCCCGGCGCTCCCGGTACGCCCGGCGCCGCGACGCCCGGCGTGCGGGTGGCCGGCCTGGTCACGGGTTCGGCGCCTGCAGGCGTCGTCGTCTCGGTCCAGCCCGCGTCGGCCCTGTCCACCACCCCCACGACAGCCTCGGCCCCGAGCAGCACCCCACCGCCGACCGCGTCGGGTCTGGAGAAGGCCGTCACCGCGCTCCTGGACCCCAGCCGCGCGCTCGCGGCCGCCGTGGTGGACAAGGTGCACGCGAAGGCCGAGCCGTCCGACTCGTCCGCGGTCGGCAAGGTCCTGGCGACCAGTCTGCCCGTCGAACGCACCGACCAGATCTCCCAGCGCCGGAGCACGGTGACCGACGACGGCGGCAAGCTGGGCCTTCGCCGACCTGTCCCCGACCGCGCGCTACCTGATCGTGCTGGCCAAGCCCGGCTTCCAGACGCAGCGGTTCCTGGTCACGGGCGCCCAGGCGGCGGCCGCGTCGATGAAGGTCGTGATGGTGCCCGGCAAGGGCACGATGTCCGGGTTGATCAGCGGCCCGTCGGGCCCGATCGGCGGCGTCGAGGTGACCCTGTCCGACGGAACCACGACGGTCACCACGCGCAGCGCGACGACCGGTCACGTGGGTTTCTGGGAGGTCGACGGGCTCTCGACGCCGAGCACCTACCTGGTCAGCGCGAGCGGGGACAAGCTGGGGGCCCAGTCGGCCCTGGTGTCGCTGGCCCCCGCCGCGACGCGCACCGTCAACCTGTCGCTGAACGCCGGCGTCGCCACCCTCTCCGGGACCGTGCGCGGCATCGACTCCCTCGGCGGGTTCGGCGGTCTGGGGGGGCTCACCGTCACCGCGACCTCGGGGGACACCACCCGCACCGCCACCACGGTGACCGGGGACCGCGCGGGCACGTTCGTCCTGCCGGACCTGCCCGTGCCCGCCTCGTACACGGTCTCGGTCTCGGGTGACGGGTACGCCACCCAGACGCGCCAGATCGACCTGACCTCCGCGGGGATCTCCCCGATCGACATCACGATGACCAGCACGGGCGGCACCGTCCAGGGCACGGTCACCGAACCCGACGGCACCGGCCTCGCCGGCGCGGGGCTCGTCCTGGACGGCCCGTCCGGGACGTACAAGACGATGTCGTCCTCGGACTCCGGCGGCACCTTCCGGTTCAGCGGGATCGCGCCCGGGCAATACGTGCTGACCGCCGTGATGTTCTCGCACTCGCCGGCGTCGACCCAGGTCACCGTCACCAGTGGCGGCAACGCGACCGCCGACCTCGTGCTCCAGCCGGTGCCCGGTGGCGGGCTGACGGCCACGTCGTTCATCCAGGGCGGGGTGCGCGACGCGACCACGGGTGGTCAGATCACGTGCCCGTACCTGCTCGCGGGTGAGAAGTGCGCGGTCACCGTCTCGGCATCCGTCCCGGACGCGTCGGGCGTGAAGACGACCGTCTCGATCACCAACCCGACCCCCGACATCGACTACCACTTCCCGGACAGCAAGCTGACCAGCGGACTCCTGCCCGGGTTCTACCGGCTCAAGATCGAGGCGCCGGGCTACGAACCGGGGTTCGTCAACGTCGTCGTGCCGATGGGCCAGACGGTCGACGCGACGACCGTCGCGCTGGAGCAGTCACCGTCCGTCATCGGCACGATCCAGGCCAGGGTCGGCACGGTGCCCGACACCACCTGCGTCATCGCGGTGTCGGTCGACGCGACCAACCCGACCGCGCCGTGCGTGAAGACCGGGGCGACGCCCGCCGACGGCTGCTCGATCGTCGGCGCGGCGTGCAGCTTCCTCAGCACCAACGGCTCGTACGCCATCAACCGGCTCCACGCGGGCTCGTTCCGGATCATCGTCGTCCCGGCAGCAGGCAGCGAGTACCTGGCCCCGGACGTGGTGACGGTGGCCCTGGTGCCGGGGGCGTCGCGCCGCTTCGACGCGATCCTGGACCGGTACGGCGTCCTGTCCGTGACCGTCATGCGGTCCGACGGGACCTCGCAGGTGCTGCCCGAGAACAACGCGACGGTGTCGATCGCCTCCGCGACCGCGACCGGCCCGATGCCGGCCCCGGTGACGACGAACATGAGCGGCTTCGCGCAGCTGCGCGGGATCCCGCAGGCGAGCGACTACACGGTCACCGCGACGTCGGCCGGCGACACCGCGTCGCTCACGAACCTGTCGGTCGGCCTGAACCAGGAGGTGACGGTCCAGCTCGTCATCGCCTCGGCCGCCAAGGACAACGTGACGGGTCAGGTCGTCTACCAGCAGGCGGCCGGGCTCTCGAAGGAGGTGCCGAACGCCAGTGTCCAGATCACGGGCACCACGGGCTTCAACGGGCTCATCCCGATCCGCACCACGAGCACGCCGGCCGCGACCACCGACACGCTCGGCGGCTTCACCTTCTGCGTCGTCGTCGCGGGCTGCCCCGGTCCGCCGACGTCGACGAACCTCGCCCTGATCGGCGACCGGGTCGACGTCCACGTCACCGCGCCCGGCTACGTGCCGTTCACCGCGACCGACGTCGCGACGAGCGCGCTGAACCCGATCACGTTGACCCCGAGGGGCGTGTCGTTCCAGGGCCTGGTCGGGTTCGACCCGACGCCCGACCCGGCCGACCTGGCCGGCACGCTCGCCAAGGTCCAGTTCGAGGTGCGCAGCGCGCCCCCGGGCGTCGGGAACCTCTCCTTGACCACCGCGATGGGACCGAGCGGGCCGATCGCGGTCTGGTCGGACTCGGCCCAGCCGACGGACCCCGCAGGCGGCCGGCTCATCCTGCCCGGCAAGTACGTGGTCGCCGCGTCGCTGGCCGGCTACGACACCGACGTCGTCCCGTTCGAGGTCACGCCGAACCAGGCCATGAGCCCGATCACGTTCACGCTGCACAAGTTCGGGTTCCTGCGCGTCTCCGTCGCGGCGGCCCAGGACCACACCGTCGGGGTGCAGGGCTCGATCATGACCCTGTCCCTGCCGGGCGGCGTGACGCAGCGGATCGTCGCCGACCCGGGCAACGACTACGTGGACTTCGGCGACCTGCCGACCGGCAAGTACCAGGTGGCCGTCCGGGCGCCGGGATACGCGCGCCAGACCACCTTCGTGAACGTCGTGGCGGGGCAGACGGTGCTCACCCCGGAGGTCGTCTACCTGGTCAAGCTGGGCGCCCTCACGGGCGTGGTCAAGACGCACCTGGCCGTGGACTGGGACCAGGTGCAGCCCGACGCGCAGGTGACGGCGTCCGGCCCGCAACCACCGGACTTCTCCGCGACGACGGGCGCTGACGGCCGCTACCGCATCACCGGCACCACGACCGACGACGGCCTGGTCAGCGGCGCGTGGACCGTCACCGCCACGGCCGGCACGGCGAGCAACGCGGTCACCACGTCGATCCCCACGTCGTCCACGGTCGTCATGCCGGTCGACGTCGAGGCGCCGGAGATCATCCTGCCCGCGCAGCGGGGCAACCTCCTCGTCGAGGTCGTCGACGGCACCAAGCGGGTCAACGGGCTGACCCTGCAGCTCACCTACACCGAGCCCGGTGGCCCGCGCACGGTCCTGCCGGACTGCGTCGGCGGCGACAAGGCGGGAACCTGCCCCGGGACCGACGGGCAGTACCAGTTCAACGGCGTCCTGCCGCTGACGTACAACCTCAACATCTCCGGGGGCGGCTACTCGCCCCTGACGCTGCCCGTGACGGTCGGCCCCGGGCAGAACCAGACCGTACAGGTGCCCATCACGACGCCCGCCGGCTCCATCCAGGGCCTCGTGCTCCACCAGGCGGCCACGGGTGGGTCGAGCACCGTGAACAACGCGACGATCACTCTGAAGCAGGGCTCGACGACGGTGGACACCACCACGTCGGACACCAACGGGCAGTACAAGTTCGCCGCCGTGGCACCCGGCGCCTACACCTTGTCGACCACCTTGTCGACGCCGAGCGGCGACCTCTCTGCCGCGCGCAACGTGACGGTCCTGCCGGGACAGGGGATCGTCGTCGACCTCGTGCTGAGCGACGTCACGCGGCAGGTCGTGGTGACCGTGACCTCCGCCAACAACACCGACCTGTCCGGCGCGCTCGTGGCCCTCAGCGGGAACCCGTCCGCGCCCGCGGGCCAGCCGGTGATCCGCACGGGCGCGGGTGCGAACACCTACAGCACCACGTTCAACCAGGTGCCCGTGGGCACGTGGACCATCACGGTCTCCGGACCCTCGGGCCACCTCGGCTCGACCACGCTGGCCAACGTCGTCGTCGACGCCGGCACCGACGCCTACCAGGCGGCGATCACCGTCACGGAGACGCAGCTGGCGCTGCGCGCGACGACTCGGCCGCCTCGCCGCCCTCGACAGTCGTCGCGACGATCACCCAGGGCACCACCACGCTGTCCTCGAACGTCAACGTGTTCGTCGGCGGTGGTGACACCGTGCTCTTCGTGCCCGCGAAGGCGACCACCGTCACCGGTACCACGAGCGGCTCGTACACGGTCAACGTCACGGGCGGCACGATCGGCGCGAACGCCGGTCAGGCCCTGGTGACCATGGACGTCGTGGGTCAGAGCACGACGACCACCGCCTCCGCGTCGGCGCCGACGACCGTCAGCACCGGTGACGTCGTGACGGTGACCGCGCAGGTCACGCCCGGGTCCGGTGGCAAGCCGAACAACGGCACCCTCCAGCTCCAGCGCAGCACGACCCCCGTGACCATCTGGACGGACGTCGGAGCGTCCCCGACGGTCAACGGCAACTCGCAGACCCTGACGGCCACCACCGACAGCTCGTGGGGCACCGGCACCGTGAGCCTGCGCGTCGTCTACTCGGGGGGCGGCGTGGGGCCCGTCGACGACTCGACGTTCACCGTCACCGTGCAGACGCCGACGACGATCGGGGGCTTCGCGTACGCGGCGGGCGCGACGGGGCCACCGGCCACGCCGGGGACGATCACCGCGGCGGTCGGACCGGTCGGGGTGACCGGCACGGTGACGTTCTTCTCCGGTCCGGGACCGGGGACCCAGATCACCGGCTGCGTCAACGTGCCGGTCGTGTCCGGGACGGCGACCTGCAGCGACACGCTCGCCACGGGCACGACGAGGGTGTGGGCGAACCTGTCCGGCACGGGCGTCTACGCCGACAAGGCGGGGACGCCGACGAACATCGTGGTGCCCTGACGGACTGACCGGACCGGCCGGTCAGAGGGCCCTCAGACCATCCACACGATCATCAGCGTCAGCCCGACAGCCACGATCGACGTGCACAGCACGACGAGCCACGTGGGCGGGTGGTCGCACGGTTCGGTCTGCACGATGACGACCGGCGCGGGTGCCGGCTCGGGCAGCGGCGGCGGCGGGGGCGGCGGCGGCGGGTCCATGAGGGCACCGCACCGCACGCAGCGCACGGCGGTCGGCACGTTGAGCTCGGCGCACGCGGGGCAGGCCAGGGTGGCGGACAGGGCGTTGCCGGACGCTCCCGGTGCGCGGCGCAGGGCGTCGTCCGACGACCCGTCGTCGGGTCCGGCGCCGGAGGACGGGCGGGCCCAGAACAGCGGGTAGTCGCAGGTGGGGCAGAAGTCGGTGGCCAGGCGGCGGTCGGCGTGGACGGTCGAGACCGTGCCGCACTCCGGGCACGCGAGCACCAGCGAGTCGCCGGTCTGCGTGCCGTCCTGCGAGCCGATGACGTCGGTCATGAGGCCACCCCCTGGGCGATTCGTTCGGGCAGGGGCCACGCGCGGCGTTCCCCGACCCAGATCTCGGCGTGCATGTGCGCGGGCACCTCGTCGAGGACCAGGCGCAGGAAGTCCGGCTCCTCGAGCAGCCCGGTGGACTGTACCTCCATGACGACCCACGCGGGGCCGACGGGTGCGCCCTGGCGCTCGAACACGCCGCCGCCCTCGCTCACGGTCACCGGCCCGCCCGAGAAAAGCTCGAGCAGCATGCGCAGGCCCTTGGTGGTCCCGCGCCACTGGAGGGTGGCCCCGGCGGTCGCCAGGATCTGCCGCTGCAGCGCGTCCGAGAACGAGTCGTCGATGCCGGACAGCCCCAGCCACTGGGCCATCCAGCGGACCATCGCCAGGGGCGTGATCGTGCGGTCGGCCAGGTAGGGCAGGTTGTCGGCGTGCGCGAGCAGCGTGCCGGCCTGCTCCTGGAAGATGCGCACGAAGCGCACGAAGAAGTCCTCCCCGAGCATCCCCGCGGGCAGCTGGTCGAGCAGCCAGTCGTCGTGCCGGGTCACCGCTGGCCCCTCATCGCACGACCACCCGGTGGTCCGCCGACAGGAACAGGGCGTACTTCTTCAGCGGCACGGACTCGCGGCCGCCACCGACGCGACGCCCGTTGCGCAGGTCGTACTCGAACAGCTGCACTCGTCGACCGCCAGCACCCCCTCGACGGCCTCGATCACCTGCGTCACCGCGGCGGCCGTCAGGGTCGCGTCGAAGGGCCAGCCGGCCCCGTCGGGCCCTCCGGTGAGCGGGTGCACGAACCGGGTCAGCTGGTCGACGACGCGCTGGCGGACCATCGTCGCCGGCCTGCCGGGCAGGGCCCTGATCAGCGCGGCGACGCTCACACCCTGGTAGAACGGGGTTCCCAGCTCGAGCGGGACGCCGACCATCCGACGCTCGTTCAGCGCCGACTTCACCGCGTCGAAGAGCTCGGGCTGCAGGGCGAAGTCGTCCAGCTGGTGCGTGCGCGGGTCGCTGTGCAGCTGGGGCACGACGAGCACGCGGACCACCGAGGACCCCGTCTGCGACGCGGGCAGGCAGCGTGCGCGCGCCACCTCGATGGAGGCCTGCCGGGCGATCGCCTCGAAGTCCGACGCCGTCACGGCGCGCTGGCCCGTGCGCAGCGTCAGGGGTCCGCGGACCTTGGCCTCGGCCGCCGTCTCGGCGTCGACACCGCCCTTGCCGGGGAGCAGGTTGGTGACCGACGCGACGAACGGCAGTGCCGTGCGCAGGGCCGTGAGGGTACGCACGCCGACGTTCCCGGCGTTTCCGCCGCCGGTGCGGTACCCGGACACGCGGATCTCGGCCCCGTCGCGCGGGATCGCGCCGTGCTGCCGTGGCGCGCCGGAGGGGTGCCGGATGGTGGGCCCGAACCGGATCTCGCCCGTGTTCGAGTCCCAGACGACGTGCGTGTCGTCCGGGCCGGACGCCGAGAAGTCCGGCACCTCGGTCCACACCTGGGTGCCGCGACGGTCGACGACGATGACGTGCTCCTCGCCGCGTCGCTCGGCCACCGGTGCGACGGCGACCGTGAACACCTGCGCGGCCACGCCGGTCGAGCGCCCGAGCATCTCGGCGGGTTCGGCGTGCGCGTGCTCGGACGGCACGGTGATGCCGATGGCGTGCAGCGCGATCGACGCGATCCGGGGCGACGCCTGGTACGTGGGCTGACCGGGCTTGGGCCGCAGCAGCCGGACCCGCAGCCAGTGCGCGAGCTTTTCCGCCGAGCATCAGCGACTCGTGCCGCTCCGGCACCAGGAGGACGACAGAGCCGGGCTTGTTCAGGCCGCCGGTGCCGTCGGACTCGACGATCGCCTTGATCCACGCCTCGCCGTTCCAGGCCTCCCAGATGATCGGCGCGTTCAGCGGGTCGACGCCGATGCCCTCGGCGCGGGCGGCCAGGTCGAGGCGCACCGCGTAGCCGGCCAGCGACTCCTGGGTGCCCAGGTAGAGCGCGTCGCCCTCGACCAGCGGCGTGGACGGGAAGCACACGGCCGACTGGCCCGGCAGCGTCAGGTCCTCCCACACGTCGTTCGTCGCGACGAGGGCCGCGTCGGAGGTGTAGGCGGCGACGAGCCTCGGGGGACCGACGACGCCCTCGGCGGACGTGCTGAACACGATCGCGTCGGCGTCACCGAGCGCCGTCGACACCTCGGTGCCCGTGGGCACGCGGACGATGCGCTCGGCGGGGGCGGACAGCCAGAACGTCAGGTCCGTGTGCGCCACGGACGGCGGGAACGGCTCGATGCCGACCAGGTTGAGGAACTCGACGTACATCCGGTCCGGCACCTGGTTGACGCGGTACAGGACCATCTCGCTGACCCACGCGAAGAGCTCGATGAGAGCGACGCCGGGGTCGGAGACGTTGTGGTTGGTCCACTCCGGCGTGAACCGCGGGATGAGGCGCTTGGTCTCGTCGACGATGTCCTGGAAGGTGCGGTCGTCGAGGTTCGGCGGGTCGAGCGGCATCAGGCGTCCTCGCGGGGGATCACATAGAAGGGGTAGACCAGGTTGCGCCTGTCGTTCGTCGCGCGGATGCGGTAGGCGATGCCGATCCGGACCATGCCGGGCTGTTCTCGTCCTGCACGGGCGTGACCGCGTCGACCTCGATCCGCGGCTCCCACTGTGCGAGCGCGTCACGGACGGCCTGGCTGATCAGGCCGATGAGGTTGGCGTTGACCGGCTCGAACAGCAGGTCCCAGATGCGGCAGCCGAACTGCGGTCGCATGAGCCGTTCGCCGGGCGCCGTGAGCAGGACCATGCGGATCGAGTCCTCCAGGTCACCACCCTGCGCGGTGAGCGCGATGGAGCCCGTGTGGTCCACGCTCATGGGCCAGGCGAACCCGCGGCCGACGAAGTCCGACGTCGGAGGGCTGGCGGCGATCTCGCTCAATTGATCTTCACCATCGCTCCCTTGATCTCCAGGATGCCGCCGGCCTCGACAGCGCCCATACCGGTGCCCTTGAACGAGGCCTGCGTGCCCTGCAGCTTCAGACCGGTCGTCGCCGTGGCCTCGACGTCGGCGCCGCTGACCGCGACCTTGGTCGACGCCTTGATCGTGATCTTCGTGGCGTCGATCGTGATGCCGCCGTTGCCGTCGAACTCGATGAACGCCGACCCGACCGTGATCTTGAGCGGGACGCCTGCGGGCACCTTGAGGTCGGCGCGGTCCTTGCCGATCTTCAGCGAGTGGTCGAGCCCGGCCAGGGCCAGCTCGACCGACTGGGTGGCGGGCGTCGTGCCGTCGCTCATGGTCAGGGTGTGCCCGAGGCGCGAGGTCAGCGCGCGTGTCACCACGGCGCCGTTCTGGTCGACCGCCGCGGCGGTGGGCGTGGTCGACTTGTTGCCGTAGAGGCCGCCGAGCACCACCGGACGCGTGATGTCGTCGTCCTCGAAGCCGATGAGGACCTCGTCGCCGACCTCGGGGATGACCACCTGGCCGCGGTTGGCGCCGGCGCCGATGGCGAGCACCCGGGCCCACGCGCTGGAGAGCTGGTCGGAGGCGGTGCTCAGCGAGACGCGCACACGTCCCAGGTTCTCGGGGTCCACGACGTTGTCGACGACCCCCACGGCCAGCCCGCTGCGCCGGAAGCTCGACACCGGGGCGGTGGTCTCCCACGGGTCCGAGCTGCACGGGGTCGCGGTCGCCGACGACGAACCGCGAGATCGCGTTGCCGTCCATCCACACGTTGTCGACCTCGCGGATGTAGTAGTTCCCGTTCGAGGGCCCGGCGCCGTTGACGATCAGGCGCCCGCCCGGGACCAGCATCGCGGTGTACTGGCACGAGCCGGTCGCGGTGACCCGCCCCGTGCGCGCGGCGAGGGCCTGCGCCGCGAGCGTGGCGTCGGTCTGCGACCGGGTCGCCGCGCGGGCGTCGACGCGGGTGTACTTCGTCCCGCCGCCCGTCGTCGCGTCGAAGCCCGCCCGCGAGGTCGGCGTGTTGGCCGTGCCGACCACGGCGGACTGCGCGACGGGGTCCCAGCCGCGGACGGTGACCGAGGTGGCGCCGTCGCCGACCTGACGGGCCGCGAACGAGATGACGTCCATGCCCATCGTGATGGAGACGGCCTGCGCCCCCGGGGAGCTGCCGGTGGCCGCGGGCCACATCGAGAACGTGTCGCCGAGGATCGACCAGTCGCGTCCCGTTCGCCGGGCGATCTCGTCGATCATGCCCAGGGCGGTGTCGTTGCGCAGCGCGTACTTCACGGGCGTCGTCGGCAGGTCGATCGTCCCGGCGGTCAGGCCCGCCGCCTGCAGCAGCGATCTGACGATGTCCCCGAGCGCGACGTTGGTGAACGACTCGACGTCGGTGTTCCGCATCAGCTCGTAGCCGCCGTCCTGGACGACGACGGTCAGGGTGAGACCCGCGCCCGAGTCCAGCTCGCTCGTGACGGACGTGACCCTGCCCTCGAACGCGGGGTCGGTCTTGTCCCCGTACCCGGCCGAGACCGTCACCTTCTTGCCGATGTTGAACGTGCCGCTCGCGACGAGCGTGAATCCGTCGTCGAGGAACGTCATCGTGCACCGACCGACCGACCGCAGACCGCGCTGGACGCGCACGCGCGTGATCTGGATGGTCTCCGGGATCGCCTGGCCCTCGGACGTGATGTCGACCCGCACCACCCCGTCGGACTCGAGGAGCGGGCTCGTCATGAGTCGAAGCTTCGGGATCGACAGCATCGAGCCGGGCTTGAGCGCGAGCGGGTCGGCGATCGAGTTCGCGGCGGCGAGCGTGCGCCACCGCGTCGAGTCGCCGTAGTACTGCGCCGAGATGCGGTCGAGCGTCTCGCCGGGCTGCACGCGGTGCACCCGGTGCGGTCGCGACGTCCCGGACGTCGGGTTCTGACGCCCGAACGCCTGGGACTCCTCGTACTGGCGCAGGACGAGCGCCATCGTCGCTCGCAGCGGCACGCCCGTGCTCGAGAAGTACGTGTACGTGAGCTCGAGCTGCGCGATGACCGCCTTGAACGAGTGCAGGTCGCCCCAGTGGAACGTCACGTACGGCGGACGCGTGCTGTGCTTGGACTCGTCGGTGCCGGGCAGGCTCGGGTCGACGTCCATGAGCGAGACGATCTTGCCCGTGTGGGTGCTGACGTCCGTGCCTGTGTCGGTCGTGTCGAAGAAGAGGTCCACGCGCAGCACACCCGAGTTCGCACCCGTGTAGCGCAGGCGCGTGACCCCGCGGCCGGCCAGGGGCGCGCCCGACCAGGTGTTGCTCCGGCTGATCTTCAGCTGCGCCGGGTTGAACAGGCAGGAGACCCGGGTGCCGTCCTCGGTCTCGAGGAATGCCTTCTGGCTCGAGGGCGCGGCGGGTGCAGGGGTGGTCGACGACATCAGAACACCTCCGACCCGCGGCGCCATGCGCGACGCTCGGTCTCTTCCTGGAGCCGGTCCTCGATGATCTTCAGGACAGCGATGCGGAACTCTTCGCCGCCGAACGAGCCGCCGCCGCCGCCCCCACCCGGGGTGGGCTCGCCGACACCGGCGGTCCTGTCGATCCCGGAGTTGTCGAACTGGGCAAAGTCGAGGTCCGCGCTCATGTCAGGTCCTCCCTCCCCATCGAAGAAGCGTCGCACGATGTGCGGCGTGCCGGCGGGAGCGCCGAAGGTCATGGGCCCGGTTCGCGAACCGGCCGGTGCGCCGAAGGTCATGGGGCCGGCGGGTGTGCCGCTGCCGGTGCCTGTGGCTTTCGCTGGTGCCGTGCGTGAGCCACCTGAGGTCCGGGTCGCCAGGGCGTCCGCCGCCCTCGAGCTCGGCGCGGACGGCTCGCCGGTCGTCGGCGAGCGGCGCACGACCGTCCGGGGCGGCAGCACGTTCCAGGCGTCCGGGAGGCGCGGTGGGTTGGCGCCGCTGGCCGGTCGCGGAGGCGGCAGAGCGGTCAGGCCGCCGATCGCCGCCGGCCAGCCCGTCGCGGCCGTGCCCGGGGACCAGGCGTTCGTGCCGGGGGCGCGGGGGGTCGCGGTGGACGCGTGGGTGGCTCCGACGTCCTTGGACGTCGACCGGCGGATCGCGCCGCCCGGCGGGAGGCCGACCGTCGGGAGGCCAGCGCCCGTCGCGCCCGCGCGGCTCATGGTGGGGACGCCGTTCGACCAGGAGACGCCGACCCCCGGCGCGCTGGTTCCGGACGCGGCGGATCCGGACGCTCTGGCTCCGGCGGCGCTGGTGCCGGCCTGCGCCCTGGTGGCGAGGGTCGCGCTCATGTTCGGCGTCGTGCTCGAGGTTCCCGACGAGCGGGAATCCCTGGGGCCTGCGGTGCTCGCGGCGCCCGGACCCGAGCTCGTGACCCTGCGGCGAACCGGCGCGGCGGCGGACAGCGCCGAGGTGGCACCGCCGCTGGCGGTCCGGATGGGCACGGGCGACATCGCACGCAGCGCGTAGCCGGGTCCGGCCAGCTCGGCACGCGGGGCGGCAGCCGTCCCGCCGGACGACGAGGAGGCATGGGCGTCGGAAGACGAGGCAGCGGCTGAACGTTGGGCGGATGCGTAGGCGGCCGCGGCGCCCGTGGGCGGAGCGAGGCTGCCGCGATGGTCGCCGACCGCGATCGACGACGAAGCGCCGGGGACGCGGGTGGCGCGGCGGACCGTCGACCGCTCGATGCCCAGCCCTGGCCACGACGCCCGCGTGTGCCCGTGCCCGCTGCGCCGGTGGCCGGTGCCCGGCAGGTATCCGGCGAGCCCCGCGTTGCCCGACGTGAGGTCGATGCCCCCGACAGTCTCCGATGCCGCCACCCCTGCGGGGTCGGCACCTGGCGAGCCCGCGAACGATCGACGCACAGGCGTCGCCGACGCGCCCGACCCACTGGTCGCACTCGACCCGCTGGTCGTGGCGTCGAGCGACGAGGACGAGCCGGCCGGCGACGAGACGGATCCGGCGGGGGAGGCTGCTGCTCGACGACCTTCCAGACGGCGCCCCGGTCGGTCCGGCGCTCGACGAGCCTGCGGTCGAGCCTGTCGAGGACGACGTGGTCGTCGACGAGGGAGCTGACGACGATCCGGCGCCCGACGAGCCGGTGGGGCTCGAGGCGCTGCCCGCCGACGAGTTGGACACGTGGCGGCCGATCGGGGTGCTCGACAGCACCGTGTTGTTCGGACCGGTCGGGTTGGCCGGAGCGACGCGAGCGGCGCCCGACGACGCAGTCGGCGCAGAGATGGGTGCCGCCTGGGCAGACGAGGATCCCGTCGCGCCCGACGACGATGCGGCTGCCGGTCGCGAGGCCGAGCCCGTCAATGCGGACCGTGTTGCGGCGGCAGCGGCCGACGCGGCTGCGGCTGCCGAGTCGGCCGCCACGGCGGCCACCGCGGCGGACGTCGGCGCCACCGAGCGACGGACGCGCAGGGTCGGGTCCGACAGGGTGCTGTTCGGCCGGAACAGCGGCCGTGCGAGCGTGCGACGGACCGCGCTGGCCAACGGTCGGTGCGCGGGCGCGGGCATGGGCTCGTCGCCGCTCCCGCCGAGGGACGCGCCCCCGAAGTGCAGGCGGGTCGCGGCCGGGGACGGTGACGTGCCGGCGTCGGCGGCGGACCCCGACGAGCGGCCTCCATCCGAGAGCTGACCCGGACCGGCGCCCGTGACCGCAGAGCGCGGGGTGGAGTCGGCCCCGGCGGAACCGGAGGCAACCGCGCCGGCGCCGGCGGCTGTGGCAGTGGCTCGGTCGGTGTGGGTGACCCCGGCCGAGGTGCTGGACGGCCCTTCCGTGGTCGACCGGCGCACGACGGACGCGGCCGTCGCCGCATCCGCGGGACCGGTCGGACCGGCGGCGCCCGACGGCGACGGGCCGGTCGCGGGGGACGTCGCGTGTGTGGCGGGTGCCGGGCTCGAGCCGACCGATGGCACACCCGCAGTGCTCGGAGTCGGACCGGTCGGGCCGGCCGGCCGTGCAGACGTCGCCGCCGCGGCAGAGGGCGACGCCGCGGTGGGGGACGACGCAGGGGTCGACGACGCGGGGGTCGACGACGCAGCGGTGGGCGACGACGCAGCGGTGGGCGACGAGATGGCCGGGGCGGCGGACGGAGACGACGCCAACGGCGAGCGACGGATCGGGATCGCGGAGGACACCGCCGCGGGCGAGGGCGCTGACGTCGTCGGAACAGGAACGTGGGCCGCAGCGCGGTCATGCTCCTCACCCGCGAGTCCCGCAGCCGAAGCCGGAGCGGGCCGTGAGGCCGGAGCCGAAGGACGGGGCGTCGCGGCCCGGGCCGACGCGGGCGCGGCTGCGGCGCGGCGGGCATCCGCGGTGGCGGTCGCCAGGGCGCGACGCCGCAGCAGCCGGCCGGACGGCGCGGGCGCGCTCGCAGACGCGGAACCGGGAGAAACGGGACCCGAGGGGAGCGCCGAGGCAGAGGGAGTCCGGTCACCGGTGGACGACGCTCGTCCGGACCCCCCGTCGTTCCCCGGTCGTGCCGGTGGGTCCGCCGCGCGGGTCGTGCGGTGCACAGTGCGCACCACACGAGAGTCGGGCATGCGGCCGGCGGCACGCACGTCCTCCGACGGCCGGACATTGATGGTCTGCGGCTTCAGGCGTGAGGGCGTGCCGCCGGGCCGGTAGCTGGACTCGGACGGCACGCGGTCGAGCATGCGCGGCAGACCCCGGGGTCGCGGCTCGACGTCCGGTGCCGCGGAGCGCACGGCCGAGACGTCGGACCACCAGCGGGGCGGCTGGATGGAGTCGGAGCGTGAGGCGACGGAGATCGTGGAGGCCGGACCGGCGAGGGCGCGGCGGACGGCGACGGAGCGCCCGTACCCCGTCGAGAAGCGCACCGACGACGAGGCCAGCGACCCGATCGGGGCCGGCCTGGGGTGGCCGAGTGCGGGTCCGGGGCGGCGCAGGCGCACACCGATCGCGCGGCCGAGCCGGGTGCGGGGATCGTCGCCGGCCGACGCAGCGACCGACGCGGACGGCTCGGTCACAGCGTCTTCGCCCGGAAGCCGTTGTGCGCGACCTCGAGGGTCTCGGTGAGCGCCGAGGAGGACGCGGTGCTGAGGGTCGGGCCGCTCCAGGCCACGGCGAACACGCCTTCGAACTCCCATGCGCGGAGCCGCGTCCCGCTGCTGCTGATGACGGTGACGGCACCCGTGGCACGCGTGACCTTGTTCTGGTTGCCCGCGAACCCCTCGCCGGACGACTTGCCGACCCAGGTGAACAGCGCGTCCGAGTCGACCAGGCCGCGCTTGAAGACGAGGTGCGGCCAGCGGATGACGCCCGGGAACTGCTGGACGTACTGGTTCTGACCGCCCTCGATGTACTCGTGGGTGCTCACGGTGAGCTGGAGGCCGCTGACCTCCTGGAAGTGGCCGATCTCGACGCCGTCGACCTCGAACACGAAGTTGGAGGTGACGGGTAGGTCACCTCCGAGGGGCGTCTCAGGCACTCTCTCTCACCGCCTCCCACGCTCGCGCGTTCATGGCCGACACGGCGCGGACCATCCGGACGCGGTCGAGGTGCTCGAGGTCGAGCAGCTCGTTGAGGGGCCAGTGCAGGTGGTACGCGAGGAACGCGATCTCCTGCCAGAGCGCCTCGGAGGGGTAGCGCAGCATGGTGCCCGAGCCTCGGTCCGGATCTCCTCGATCGACGCGCGGCCGGCCCGATACGTCGGACCAGGCCCGTCTGAAGGAGCGGTCTCCGGGGCCGGAGCCGACGCCGGAGCCGGCGCCGGAGCGACTGGCTCCGGCGCCGACCCGGGCAGAGGTCCGGCCTGCTGCTGTGCAGCGATGAACTCGTCGAACTCCTCCTGCGACCCGAAGTTGATCACGCCGTAGAAGTCCTGCAGGAACGCGAGGTCGGCCGCGAAGAGACCTTCGATCTCGTTCGCGGTGACCATGTCGAGCGACCCCAGCGTCTCCACCACCCGCGCGAGCACCACGATCGTGAGCCGCGGGTCGTCCGGGCCGCTGATCGTGGGGTCGCGCAGGGGCTCGAGCTCGTCGCGCGCCGTTGCCAGCCGCATGACGCCGTCTCGGTGGAGTCCGCCGTTGCGGTCCACGTACCCCCGAGGGAGCGTGAACTCGTAGCGGGTCTTGAGGCTCACTTCACCCGCGCGAGAGACTCGACGATGAGCGTGATGGTCTCCTTGACGGGGTCGTTGGACTCCACCGACAGCTGGTCGGTCGCGATCTTGCTCGGCCAGCCGTTGGTGAAGTTGAAGCGGGCGACCTCGGCGTTGCTCGAGTCGTACATGACGATCGAGCCGTTCTTGCGGCTGCCCGTCCGGTCGCTGACCTTCATGCCCTTGTCCCGGATGTCGTTGAACCAGCCCCAGAAGCTTGTCCTGCGACATGTCGGGCGGCGCCATGCGGGTCAAGGAGATGTCGGGTGCCTTGTTGGCCTTGCCGAGAGTCTTGACCACCTGGACCTTGCCGTTGGCTCCGGCCTGCTCCGTGGTCACGACCTCCATCTCGATGTCCAGCCCCGAGACCGAGCTCAGGATGGAGACGACGGAGCCGTCGATCTCGAGGAAGAAGTTCTGCGAGACGAGCGGGTCTGTGTTGATCAGATCATTGGGCATCTAGCTGCTCCTGTCAGGGGCGAGTTCGGGGTGCGTCAGGACGCGGTCTGCTTGTTCTGGCTGATGCGGAAGATGACGAACTCGGCCGGCTTGACGGGCGCGATGCCCACCTCGACGACGAGCTTGCCCGCGTCGATCGACTCCGGCGGGTTGGTCGTCGCGTCACAGTTGACGAAGAACGCCTCCTGCGGGCTCGCGCCGAACAGCGCACCGGCCGACCACAGTCCCCGCAGATACGCGTTGAGCGTGCGCTTGACGCCTTCCCACAGGGTCACGTCGTTGGGCTCGAAAACGGCCCACTGGGTGCCCTCGAGGATGGTCGACTCGATCATGTTGAACAGGCGGCGGACGTTGATGTACGTCCAGTCGGTGTCCGAGGCGAGCGTGCGCGCACCCCAGACCCGGATGCCGCGCTGGCCGAACGGGCGGATCGCGTTGATGCCCAGCGGGTTGATGACACCCTGCTCGGCCTGCGTGATGTTCCGCTCGACGTCCAGGACGCCGCGAAGGGTGTCGTTGGCCGGGGCCTTCCACACTCCACGCGACTCGTCGGTCCGGGCCCACAGCCCGGCCACGTGGCCCGACGGCGGGATGAGGATCTCGGAGTTGCCGTTGGAGCCCGTGGGGTTCTCCACCTTGATCCAGGGGTAGTAGAGCGTCGCGAACGCCGAGTCGAACTGCGCGGTGTCCGTGCGCCACTCCTTGACGGCCTGCGGGGAGAGCCCGGGGGGCGAGTCGAGGATTGCGACGCGGTTGGCGTGCAGCTCGCAGTGGGCGATGAGGCTCGTCTGCACGGCCTTCCAGAGACCCAGGTCGAGCGACCCGTCCGCCTTCGTCGCGGCCGTGACCAGGTCGGGGACCAGGACGATCGTGACGTCGTCGGCGATGGCCAGCCCAGCGATGCCGGTGCGGGCAGACTCCGAGCCTGCGAACTTGCGACCGTTGACCGGGACCGGCTTGGCGGCGGCGTGCTCCAGCGCGTACGCGCCGGGCTTGAGCAGTTCGAGCTGGCTGGTCAGGTCCACGTCGGCGGCCAGCTTGACCTCGACCTTGACGCGCGTGGACGTCTTGTTGATGACCGTCGCAGCGTCGCGCGGGCCACCGAGCGTGAGGTCGTCGTAGCTTCTCGACGGCCTCGCCGCCGTCGACGATCGTGATGCTGAACGGCGCGGGCCCCTCGTGGTCGTCGGCGACCTCGGTGGCCTCGACGACGACGGTCAGGTTGGCGTCGGGCTCGACGGACTCGACCGCGATCGGCAGGCCGAGCGAGCGGTCCGCGGCCGGCAGGGCCAGGCGAGCGGGCTCACCGGACGGCTCGGCGTTCGGGATGCGGACGATGTACGCGAGGCTGCCACCGTTGAGGAAGTAGCCGTACACGGAGAGGGGAAGAATTGCTCCCTCGACGAAGCCTCCGTAGAGGGCCTCGTACTGGTTCCAGCTGGTGACCAGACGGGGCGAGAGGCCCTGCGGGTCGTTGGGGTCGTCCTGGGGCGCTCGCTCGGTGAACCCCACGAATGCGGCCACAGCGGTCGGCGCCGAAGCGAGGACCTTCTGGGACGAGGGGATCTCTTCGACGTAGACGCCGGGCGCGGTGTATGTGGGCACTGGCCATCCTTAGCTTGGATCGCTCCCGCCCGGGCATGACCTGCGCGGGGACGCTGCGACGCGGGTGTGTCGTGGTCACGCTATGGACGCGCCTGAGTACCCGGCATCGGTAATCGCTACCGAGGTTTTCAAACCCCCCGCCGGGGCCATAAGGTGCGAATCGGCACAAGGGCTCAAGTTCGAGCCGTAACGTGCCGACACACAGGCGGAAGACACGAGTCCGACGCTGTGTCGTGCACGAGGTGGGTACCGATGGTGGCAGGCGACGAGCACGCGTCGACGACGGCGACGGCACTGTCCGCCGGTCACGAGTACTCGCTCCCCAGCTTCCCGACGGTCGTCCAGCCGCATCACGGCCGTCGTCGCACCATGCTCGCCCGTCCCGTCGTGGACCAGGTCCGCGGCGAGCTTCTCCGTCGGACGTTCCGTGCTCGTCGTCGGCGACGCCGGGGTGGGCAAGACGCACCTCGTGACGGCCGCACTGTCCACCCTGCGGTTCGTCGAGGACGACGCCGTCCCGCACGTCGTGACGATCTCCGGCGCCTCCGCCCGCGGCGGCATCCCGCTCGGCGCCCTCGAGCCGCTGCTCGGCGACGACGCGCTCGTCTCGCTCGGCAGCGTCGCGCGGACCGTCGACGCCGTCGCCGCCTCACTGCGCGGTCGCGCACGCGGGGGACCGCTCGTGCTGCGGGTGGAGGATGCCCACCTGCTCGACACCGCCAGCGCGCAGGCCCTGGGCTGGATGGTGCAGCAGGGCGAGGTCCAGCTCGTCGCGACCGCTCGTGCGTCCGCCGTCGCGGGCTCGCCGTGGCTGGAGCTGTGGAAGGACGACGTGGTCGAACGCGTCGACGTCCCGGCGTTCACGCTGGCCGAGGTCGAGCGCTGGCTGGTCGCGGAGCGGGGGGCAGGTGTCGATCGACACCGTGCGCCGCGTCTGGGCGGAGACCGGCGGCAACGCCTTCCACCTGTCGGAGGTGGTCCGCGCCGACCGGCTCGGCGGCGCCCTGCGGCAGATCGACGGGGTGTGGGTGTGGACGGGTCGGGCGACGCCTGGGCGACGGCTGCTGGATCTCGTCGCGCACGACATGACGCTGCTGTCGTCGGACGCCCGTTCCGCGCTCGAGGTCGGCTCGCTGGCCTGCCCGATCCCGTTGAGCGCGCTGCTCGACCTGGTGCCGCGGCACGCCATCGACGAGCTCACCCGCGCGGGCCTGGTGACCCTGACCCCGCGCATCTCGGTCGCAGGCTCGGGCGACGTGCTCGTCGACCTCGCCCACGCGCTGTACGCCGAGGCGGTCCGTTCCGGCATCCCGCGCGCCCAGCGGCGCGATGTGCTGCTCGCCGTCGCCGAGCTGACGCACGACGGTCAGCGCAGCGGACCCGCGCTCGTGCGCTCGGTGTCGCTCTCCCTCGACTGCGACATGCCCGTCGACGCCCCGCGACTGCGCGCCGCCATCGACGCCGCGTTCGAGATGCAGCAGCCGGACACCGCCGTGCGGATCGTCACCGCGGCCCTGCGTCGTGGCCTCATCGACGACGTGCACCGGATCGAGCTGCTGGTGCAGCGGGCCGACGCCTGGTGGCACCTGGACGACGTGGCGCAGGCGTCCCGGGACCTGGCAGAGGCGGTCGACAGCGTGCGCGTCCTGGAGGTCCCGGACTCGCGCGCGGTGCGGCTCATGGTCGCCGCGACCGCGATGCAGGCCGGGATCGCGCACTACCAGGACGGTGACCTGCTCCAGGCGCTCATCGCGTTCGGACCGACCGAGTGGTGGCTGGACGGGCTGCCGCCCGGGCTCGCGCTGATCGGCCGACGCGAGCTCGACGTGGCCCGTCTGACCCGCCTCGGCTACGCCGGCCGTGCCGACCTCGACGCCGCGCTCGCGGTGCTGCTGTCCCCGTCCGTCGGCGGCATGGCGCTGCCCCTGGCCTGCCCGACGATCCTCGGCCTGGCCCAGTCCGGCCGCTTCGCCGACGCCGCCCGCATCGCGTCCCGGTACACGCAGCTGGCCGTCGCGCACCGCGACAGCTACCGGTGGGCCGTCGGCGAGGTGGCCGTCGCGAGCTTCCTGTCCATGCTCTGGTCAGGCGACCTCGCCGCCGCCGAGGCCTTCGCCCTGATCAAGCGCTCCGACCCCGCCCTCGACTGGGCGGCCACGCACGTGACCCGCGGACTGCTCGGCATCGCCCACGGCTCCTGGTCGTCGGCCCGCAGCGACCTGCACGCCGTGTCCGACCGGCTCGGGCTCTCCGACCTCGGCGGGGTGGCCGTCTTCACGCAGGCCGCCGAGGCAGTCGCCGCGGCCGCGTCCGGGGACGGCTCCGCAGCCCGCGTGCTGCTGTCGTCGCTCGAGGCCTCACCCGTGCGAACGTTCGGCGGTCTCGAGCCCGAGGTCCGGCTGCTGCGCGTCGACGCGCTGCTGTGGATGCGGGACCCGCGCGGTGCCGACGAGGCCGCGGCCCTGGCATCGTGGGCGGCCGCGTCGGGTCTCGACCGTGTCGAGCTCGAGGCCCTGCACCGGTGCGTCGACCGGCACGGTCGCGGCCGGCTGGTGGACCCCGCGGTCCTGGACCGCGTCGCCGAGCTCGCGGTGACCGTGGACGGTCCCCGCGGCGAGGCCCTCGTCGCCCACGTCTCCGCGCTGGCCGTCGGCGACCCCGACCTGATCCGCATCGCCGAGCGCGCCCTGAACCGCTGCGGCCTGTGGCTGCCGCCGCTGGAGGCGCCCGTCGCGCTCACCCGCCGCGAGCAGGAGATCGCCGCGATGGCCGCCGGCGGGATGACCTCGCGCGCCATCGCCGTTCGCCTGACCCTGTCGGTGCGGACCGTCGACAGCCACCTGGCGCGCGTGTTCGCCAAGACCGGCGTCCACTCGCGCGAGGGTCTGTCGGTCGTCCTGCGCTGATCTCAGCGCGCGACGCCGTCCGCCGCCTCCTGGAGGGCCGCGACGTCGATCTTGCTCATGGTGAGCATCGCGTTCATGGCCCGGCCGGCGCGGGCGGGGTCGGGGTCGTTCAGCAGGGCCGGCAGCGCGGCCGGGATCACCTGCCACGACAGGCCCCAGCGGTCCTTGAGCCACCCGCATGAGCCGGGCTCGCCGCCGTCCGCGACCAGCGCCTCCCAGATGCGGTCGCACTCCGCCTGGTCCCGCACGTTCACGAGCAGCGAGAACGCCTCGGTGTGCGGGTACTGCGGGCCACCGTTGAGCGCCTGCAGCTCGAGGCCGTCGATCACGAAGTCCACCGTGAGCGCCGTGCCGGCGGGCTGCGGAGCCCCCTCGGGGTAGCGGGCCACGGTCGTGATCCGCGAGTCGGGAAAGATCTCGACGTACCGCTGCGCGGCCTGCTCGGCCTGGTCGTCGAACCACAGGAACGGGCTGATGCTCATCTCGGTGCCTCCGTCGTCAGCGACGCGTGGCCCTGTGCCGGTGCGTCGTGCTTCATGCGGTGGTCGGAGCCGATCCGAGGATCTCGACACCGTCTCGTGCTCTGTGTACGTGTGGTCGGTCACAGAACTGAACAGACGTCCAGTTTTGACGTATCCTTGACCTAACAACGATACGGAGGAGGCGAAACCACATGACTACTGAACACCGGGCATCGCGCTACGCCCGCCGCATCGGGCTGACTCGACGCGGCTGACAGCCGCTTCGTCGCCCCCCTTCCCCCCTGTTTGCACCACGCGTCGCGCCGACCGCCGACGCGCCACCCGACTACGCCCGAAAGGCGTGATCTCCCGTGCGTTTCCGTCTCCTGGGCGCTGCCGCGCTCGCCGCCGCCCTGATCCTCGTCCCGACCGCCGCGAACGCGGCCGGCTCGGACGCCCCGACGCCCTACACCGTCACCGCGCAGACCCTGACCCTGCCCGCCGGCGTGACGTTCGAGGCCAACGGGCACATCAACTACCGCGTGACCCAGCTGGACGGCTCCGGCGCCGTGACGTTCAACGTCCACAACGCCGTACCGGACAACGGCCTGTGGCCGCAGAAGCGGTACATCGGGCAGTCCGTCTACACCTGGTCCGACCACCCGGCGTTCGCCGCCTCGTTCCCCGGCGGGTACTGCATCACCTGGGTGCAGGTGTCGCTGTTCAACGAGCACTTCGGTGAGGGCGGGCAGCCGCCGGTCTGCACCACCGACCCGACGACCCCGACGGACCCGGTGATCCCGACGGACCCGACGGACCCGACGACTCCGACGGACCCGACGGACCCGACGACTCCGGTCGACCCGACGGACCCGGTGATCCCGACGACTCCGGTCGACCCGACGACTCCGACGGACCCGACGGACCCGACGACTCCGGTCGACCCGACGGACCCGACGGACCCGACGACTCCGGTCGACCCGACGGACCCGACGGACCCGACGACTCCGGTTGACCCGACCGACCCGACGATCCCGACGGACCCGACGACCCCGGTCGACCCGACGACTCCGACGGACCCGGCGACTCCGGTTGACCCGGCGACTCCGGTTGACCCGGCGACTCCCAACGTGACGCCTGGTTCGGAGCATGTCGTGATCACGGAGGTCCTGGCCGCAGAGGACCCCACCGCTCCGGAGAGCGGCGAGGTCTTGGCCGCGACCGGCTCGGACGCGGCGGCGCTGGCAGCCTCGGGCTGGTCGCGGTAGCGATCGGTGGCTCGCTCATCGTCGTCGCCCGCCGCAATGCTCGGGACCACAAGAGCACGTCCCGCTCCGCTCTTTAGGAGAAGGCTCTGAAGGCCGGTCGCGTCCAACGCGGCCGGCCTTCGGGTTCCCGGTCGCAGTTCGGTAGGCTCCTGGGCATCCGGCGGGCCGTCATCCCATCCGCCCGGCGTTCGCGCCTGGCTTAGGGGATAGAGCACCGCTCTCCTAAAGCGGGTGTCGGCAGTTCGAATCTGCCCAGGCGCACAGTGTGTCGTTGCAGGTCAGCGCGATGTCGCGTGCGACCGATGCCGTCGGTGTGACCGCAATGTCCGGTTCGTGGTCAGCATGTGGTCAGCAGCATGGTCTAGGTGCTTCATCAACCGCGAAGGCCGGCGACGGGAGGAGGGGTCGTGCGGCTGGCATCGTCCGACGGGGCATGTGTTGAGCTGAGCCCTGTGCGATACGAGTTCGGGCCTCCCGCACCGGATGGCGACGGTGGCTTCGATCACGACGCCAACTGGGTTGTCATCGAGGGGCACGTTCGGACGGTCGACGGACGCGGTTTCTCGTTTCGCGATCCCTGCCTGATAACCGACGAGATGCCGGAGATCTCGGAATGGTTGAGGGCAGTTGCTGGCCATCGTGTGCCATCGATGTCGCTTCCGGTCGACGAGGGTCGTCTCTTGGCCTTCACGGAACCGAACGTCGCATTCAGCGTCAGCGTCGACGACGTGGGCGAGGTGCAGCTTCCCGAGTTCACCTCTCGCTGGAGTCCCTACCGCCGTCCCTGCGCGACGACGACGTCGAGCTGTACGAGTACTTTGTCGAGCTGACGCTGACGCCCGAGGGCATCAGAGAGGCCGCCGCAACGTGGGACAGCGAGATCGCCCCCTTCCCGCAGCGCTGAGGCGATGGCGCTGGCGGCCTGGGTCAGCTCGCGAACCAGCGGCGCCGCTCGGCTACGCGTCGAATGACAACTGTGAGGGCGACCAGCAGTCCCAGCATCGCCGTGATGATCGCCGGCGGCCACGGTGTCGGCCTGGACGTGTCGGGGCACGGGGTCAGGTCCCACGCGTAGTCGGCCGCGAACGCTTCGGGCGACAAGGTCTCACCCGATTCGGTGCGCAGCTGGCCGTCCTGTGGCAACGGACCCGTCGGCACGCCGGCGAGACTTCCGTAGCAGGCGTTCCCCACACCGACCGCAGTGGCCTGGCTCAGCGGCTCGATGAGCGGGACAGTCTCCGTGAACCCAGCGGGCGTGACGCCCAGAACGACCGTGCCCGACCACCCGGCGGGGACGTCTCCTGTCCGCTCGACTCGCCAGAGCACCGGCGAGTGCTTCCAGCTCGGGTTGGCCCCAGAGACCACGACCACTTCGGTCACCTCGTCTACGGCGGCACGTCCGAACTCGATGCGGATGCCGCCGTTCGGCGCACCAGCGAACGCCACGTAGGGGACCGACGGGTCACAGGGAGCGAACCGGCACAGCGCATCGCCACGGACCATCGATAATGGCGTCAATACCGACCCGGTGACCAACAAAACGACGCCGAGAACCATCCAGCCGTGCCACCGGCGCAGCGCCCGCCCTTCGCGGACGGACGGAGCGATAGGCAGTCCCGATAAGGTCACGCGCGACATGGTCGCAGCGCGCGCTCACCCGGCAGGGCACGTCCTGGCATCGATCCCGTCACGATTCCTGCCGACGGAGTGCGCAAACCACGCCCGTGTCGTCGTGGCAGTTAGCAGTCCCCGGTGCTGCCCAGGACCGGTCGTCATGAACTCGGAGAGGATCGCGGTGGCGAGGGCATACCAACCGCTGAAGGAACTCTGCGCCCAGTGCCGTCACCCGTGGTCGGAGCACGCTGGGGCCGACCTCGAGGCGACCGCCGAGGGCATCTGCGGTGAATGCAGGTACGAAGAGGTACCACCGTGGTCGCGACGCTGACGCCCGCCTGTTGGGCGGCATTGGCTTCGGAGGTCGGGCTCGACGCGGTCCGACCCCTGACGCGACGCCGTTGGGCATTCCGGCGCCGCACTCGCAGGCCCGGGCGATGAGCTGACGCCAATCGATGCACCGGCGCGCGGCTGCTCGATCGATAGACAGTTCGATGACGTGATGCCGGCGATGCGATGGATGTCCAGAGCGTGCTTGCTCTGCTCTCAATCGCCGGTGCAGGTCGTCGCAACAAACCGGGGACGAGACTCCCGTCCCGGCTTGGTAAGCATTCGATTGACGCGCCGAGCGTGCCGAGGGGGTGCCGCCAACGACGCGTGCTTCAGCGCTTGCCTGTCCGTGGTCCACCAGGCTTCCGGCCTTGTCCTTCTAGCGATAGACAACGCGATGACGTGATGCTCCTGATGCGCGAGCCGCGAGGTCTGCCAGCTTTCGACCGGAACCGTCAGTAAGGGACGGGCTTACTGAAGACTAATGCGCTAGCCTTCAGTAAGCGAGGGAGGTGTTGAAGGTTGGCGAGTGATCAGCGACGTACCGACACCGCCGCGCGGGGCGACGAGCGATGGCCCGCATTGACGACGGAGCAGCGGGACTGGACGTCGAACCTCGATGACGGCCGCCTCTCGGGGTGGGAGCGCGGTCGCATCGCCCGCCCGTACGCGGCGTCCGTGCTGCCCGCGATCGCGCACCGGACCCCGGGACTGGGCAGCGCCGTCCGATCACTGGTCGACGAGGCGACATCCGACGTCGCGCGCTTCGACATCGAGGTGTCGATCATGCCGGTGCCGATGCCGGCGGTCCTGCTCCGCACGGAGTCGGCGTCGAGCTTCGCAGATCGAGCACCTCACGAGCAACGCCCGGAACCTGGCCATGGCCAGTCTCGGGGTTGGAGGGAAGCAGAACGCTGATCTGGTCGCGGCGAACGTGCGCGCGATGAATGAGGCGCTCGCGATAGGCGACGAGATCACCGCGGCGTCGATCCTGGCCGTCCACCGCGCGCTCCTGAGCGAGTCCGAACCCACCATCGCCGGCCAGTGGCGCGCCGAGCAGGTGTGGGTCGGCAAGCTCGTCGGTCAGTCCGCACCGTGCGGACTTCGTGCCGCCCCACCAGGATCACCTTCCGGCCGTGATCGACGACCTGGTCGCCTTCGCGGCACGGGACGACGTCCCCGCCTTAGTGCATGCCGCGCTCGTGCACGCGCAGTTCGAGACCATCCACCCGTTCGTCGACGGCAACGGCCGCACCGGCCGTGTCGTGCTCCACCAGGTGCTGCGGCGGCGCGGCCTCACACGGCACACGACCGTGCCGGTTTCCGCTGGACTGCTGCGGAGCCCCGAGCGGTACTTCCGCGCGCTGACGAGCTACCGCGAGGGGGACACCGACGCCATCGTCGAGCAGGTCGCCCAAGCTGCGATCGCTGCCACCTACAACGGGCGGCAAGCTCGCCGACGATGTCCTGGGCCTGCGCTCCGCGTGGCACGACCAGATCCACGCTCGCTCCGACTCGGCGGCATGGCGCCTGGCAGATGTCTTGTTTGCTCAGCCCGTGGTCAATGCCGAGTACGTGGCGACGACGCTTGCGATCTCCGACCGCGGCGCGCGCAACGCCATCGACATACTCGAGCAGGCAGAGGTCCTGCGGCCGTCGTCGTCGGCGCTCCGGAACCGGGTGTGGCAGGCGCCGACGGTGCTGGCCGCGATGGACGACTTCGCCGAGCGGGCAGGGCGACGGGTGTGAGTGCCGGGCCTTGCGCTCGAGGCGGTCGCGTTACTCGCGGAAGCTGAGGAAATACGGAAGTGGAGTGGAACATGCCCAGCGACGAACAGGGATCGCCGATGAATATCGAACGGCCCGGCGGCAAGGAGCGCCAGCCGTGGTTTCGACGGAACACGAACGGACCGGGCTGGCATCCGCTCCTGGCAGGGTGTGCTGATCCTCGGGCTCATCGTCACCGCACTCGTCGTCGTGGTCGTCATGCTGAAGACTGGGGTCCTCTAACGCGGAGCGAGGACTGAGTTGCGGTTCGACGATTCCGTCGCCGCCGTCTCGATCGCTGTTGCGGCCGGAACCGCGATTGCCAGCCTCAGTACGTCGACGTCAGGGCGCGCAGCTGGGCGACATACCGGCCCACGCAGGCTGCGCCGAGGACGTTGAGGTTCAGCGACAGGATCGCGACCGGCGCGGTGATCACGAGCGCACCCACGTCGTGCATGTCGATACGAGCGAACACCAGGCCGAGCATGGCCGGAACGACCGCCGGCGGGAGACCCAGGTAGACGGCGGATCGGATGGTCACCTGGACCTGGTACGGGGACATCCCCCCGGTGGATCCTGCGCGCGTCAGGGCGCTGCGGATCACCCGTCCGGGGAGGAACCACGAGACAAGGCTGAGGCCTACTCCCAGAAGGGCGCCGCCGAGACGGACGGTGGGTTGTTCGGTGATGACGAACACGCCGAGGAGGCCGGTCGCGGCGAGGCCAACGGAGAAATATCTTCTGGCCATCGCGAAGGTCCTGATGAACTGCTCGTCTGTCAGGGCGGCGGGTCCGCTCCCAGATGGTTCGGTCACGTCGTGAGGGTAGCGGCGCCGACGAGGGATCCAGGGTCGGACGACTGATCTTCAATCGATCGGCTCTGACCCCCGCGGTCAGGGTTCGGGGAACATCGGCATGCGCTCCATCGCGACCCACGGCGCCTCGGAGAACAGGTGGCCGTAGAGGTCCATCGTCATCGTCGCGGTGGCGTGCCCGAGGATCATCTGGACCGCCTTCACGTCGGCACCGGCGGCGATGAGCAGCGAGGCGGCTGTGTGGCGGAGGTCGTGAATCGTCGTGCCGGCGAGGCCAACCGCCTGCGTCGTCTCGGTCCAACGTGAGCGGACGCGGAAATTGGTGTTGGTCCAGATCGCGCCGGTGGGGCTGGGGAACAGGTACGAGCCCGACGGGACGGCCTCGATCCGGGTTCGGACGTACGACTCGAGCGTCGGCGGGACCGGCACGGTGCGGGTCTGGTGAGTCTTCGTCGGGCCGAAGATGGCAGCGCTGCTCCGCTTCGACTGCGGGGCGGCGCGGTGGACCCGGACGCCGAGGCCGTAGGGCGTCTGGACGACGTCGTCGACGCGCAGCGCGCACATCTCCGAGAACCGGAGGCCGGCCAGACCGAGGAACAGCACGACCGGCCGGCATAGCGGCGGCACGGCGTCGGCGAGCCGACCGAGCTGCTCCGCGCGTAGCCAGTGCGGCTCGCGTTTGGTCGAGCCCTTCGGGAGCGGGATCGCGCGGGCGACGTTGACGGTGAGCCGTCGGTCGCGCACGGCGTAGTCGAGGACCAGCCGGATCACCGAGAGCGCGCGCCGACGGGTGGCCGTCGCGAGGCCGCGACTCGTCATCGCCGTGAGCACGCGCTCGACGTCGGTCGCCGAGATCACGCCGATTGGCAGGCGACCGACGACGGGCACGATGTAGGAGTCGAGCAGGAACTGCGTCGTCTCCTGACTGCGCACGGCCAGGTGCTGCCGCGAGCCCTGCCACTCCTCGGCCAGCGTGCCGAACGCGATGCGGCCGCGGGTCGGGTCGATCCAGGCGCCGCTCTGGAGCTTGACCAGCTGGTCGGCCTCCCAGCGGCGGGCGTCCGTCTTGCGCGGGAACGACTTCTCGGCGATGACCCGGTGCTCGAAGAACAGCTTTGCGCGCCAGGTCACCTTGCCCGAGGGCAACGTCCGCCGCGTGACGGACATCAGCGTCGGCGCGGCTGCGCGGGCTCCCGATCCACCCACGTCGCCGGAATGAGGATGACGGACCCGAGCCGCCGGCACGGGATCTGCTCGGTCTCGGCCAGGTGGTACAGCGTCCGCACGGGCACGCCGAGGACGGCCGCGGCGTCCTTGACGCGGTAGTACTGCCGACGAGGCGTGACGGCCGGCGTGTTCATCTCGGACTGCGACGTCGTGGTCATGGTCGTTCTCCTTCGGTGGGTTGGGATCGGTTACCACCGCTCCAGCACAGGTCCATCGGGGACTCGGCTGGGCGGTGGGGTCAAGGGGGTCCGCGTCATCTGTGGACGAAGCGGCGGGATGGACGGGGCCTGTGGAAGACGAGCCGGGAGCGGCGGTTCCGGAGCTTTCGGGGTGATGGGCGGCCCAGGTCTCGGTGGCGGAGGTCTCGGCGTGGCTGGTGGCCAGGATCTGCTCGAGGATCCGGCGCGGGTTCTCGGTGTCGCCGGAGGGTAGGCAGTCGGGGTCGGGGTCGGGGTCGGGGCGGTCGGTGGCGACGTACATCCGGTTCAGGTGCCGGCCCCGGGTCAGGGCGACGTAGAGGTCTTCACGGCCCATGCCGGCGGTGATGACCGTGTGGGTCTCGTCGACGGTCATGCCCTGGCTGCGGGCAGTGGTCGTGGCGTACCCGAGCTCGACGGACTCGGTCACGTAGTCGGCGGGGAGGCGCAGCGTCGGGCCATCGGGGTCGTGGATCGGGCGCACGCGTAGGCCGCCATCGGGCAGGGTCGCTGTGATCTGCCAGAGGTCGCCGTTGCGGACGAAGCCGTCGGCCGTGTGCAGGCGCCGGTTGTTGCGGCGGGTCGTGACGACGTCCCCGACGCCGCCCGTGAGCCCGTCGGCAAGGGTGATGCCGTCAGGGTGGATCTGGCCGGTGCGGATGCGTTCGGCGCGGGTGCGGGCGTTCAGCTCGTTGACGGTGCGCCGGTCCGCCGCCGCGAGCAGCGCGACCCGGCCTTCGGCGGTCGCGGTGGTGGCCGCGTCGATGGCGTCGTCGAGCATGTCGTCGTGTGGCCCGTGGCTGACCCGTTCGTAGCGGATGTAGGCGTCCAGGGCGGCGGGTTGGCGGTGCCGCAGTTCGAGGGTCGCGCGCGCCTCCCACGGCTCACTGAACCGCCACAAGGACCGCAGTTCCGCGGTGGGGCCGCGACGAGCGAGCATCCCGAACATGCCGCCGGCGTCGACGGCGCCGCGTTGCAGGTGGTCCCCGACGAGCAGCACCTTCGCCTCCGCGGCGGATGCCTGACGGACGAGTTCGGCCAGGGTGCGGGTGTCGGCCATGGACGCTTCGTCGACGATGACCAGATCCCCACGTCGGAACACCCACCGGTCCTGCTCGAGGGCCAGGGCATGGCGGCGCTGGTTGGCGGCCTGCTTGTCCCAATAGCTGCCTCCGGGGGCGTCCAGAACAGTCATCTCGTCCTCGTAGCGCAACGCGCGCGTCATCGCTCCGTTACCGCTGGACTCGAAGACCCACTTCGCGGCGGTCTCACACCGCGCCCCCAACGCCGCGGACAGGGTCGCGGCCGCGTTGGCCGAAGGTGCGAGACCGACGACGTTGCCGCGGGTCTGGCGCCACGTGTCGGCAAGCGCGCTCAGGGTGGTGGTTTTGCCTGACCCGGCCGGTCCGACGATCACGTCCAGGCGGCGCGCAGACAGGACGACGGCCTTGGCTGCAGCGCGCTGGTCGTCGGCGAGGTGGGCCATTTGCCGGTCCGCCACCCGCCCGGCGACCACGGACACCCCGATCCCCATGGTGGTCTCGGCGGCGTCCACGACCGTGCGTTCGGCCTCCAACAGCTCGAGCGAGGTGTAGGTCTCCTCCCCGACGCGACGCCGCTCGGGGTCGGGCTCGTCGTCGAGGCGCACGCAGGCGCCGCTGGCCAGCGTCACGAGGTCGTTGGTGAGGTCGAGCCGGTCCTGCGGGGTGGCCATGCGCAGCAGCATCGACGAGCGCACCGCAGCCGCGCCAAGGTTCCACGTCGACCACACCGACCGCCGCGTCGAGACATCCTCGACGACCTGCGCGGCAATCGCCGCCCGGACCTCGGGCCCGACGTCGTCGGCGTGCAAGGGACGGCCGTAGGTGCCGGTCAGTGCGCGGGAGGCCAGGTCGACCGGCTCCCGCCCGGTCAGCGTGCGGGCACGGTTGGCCCAGTCCGCCAGCAGGTCCCGCAGGGCGTGCACGACCTTGGGCGGCCTCGTCTCGCGGGTCAGGTGCTGCCGCGCCCGGGTCGTCTCCGTGCGTGAGGGTGCCCGCCCTTGCCGTTGCGTGAACTCGTCCGCCCAGCGCTGCTCGGCGCAGTGGATCTGCTCCGAGCGCGTCGAGAACTCCGCGAGCAGGTCCTCACCGACGCCGTCGACCTCGAAGGCGGGGTTGCGCCTCTCACCCCGGTCCCGCAGCGACCACGTGGTGCAGAGTCGACGGGTGACCTCGTCGGCAAGCAGCACGTCGTACAGCTCGGAGACCGTCACCGTCGCGGCGTGGAGAGTGCGACCGTCAACGGACCGCCACACCCCGTCGAGACCCTGGACCTTGTTCGCGACGACGACGTGGGTGTGCAGGTTCGGGTCGCCGGCCCGGGAGTCCCAGTGATCGAACCCGGCGGCGACCATCCCGCGGGTGCGGACCTGCCGGCACCCGGCCGCCCCGACCCGCGTCCGGATCACGGAGTGCTCGAGGAACTGCAACGTTGTCGCCAATGCCGCGCGGGGGGCTTCGTACAGGGTCGCGCGGGTCGCGTCGTCGGCCAGACCCCACACCACGGACACCGACTTCGGGGCCGTGAACGTCAGGTCGAAGCCCGCTACCGCATGCCGGCCCTCACCCGAGGCAGCCTTGCGGAAGGGCGTTCCCAGGGACGCGCCGCTGACCGGGTCGCAGCCATCGCGGAACAGCCGCGTCATCGCCGCCTCGGACACGACGCTTCCGACGGGCAGACGGCCCTCGCCGACCGCACGCAGCCCGGTCCCGAGCCAGCGGCCGGCCGGGTTGCCGGTCTGCTCGTAGTACGCGGTCAGCGAGTCGCCCGCGGACAAGCCGGCGTCACCGGCTGCGACGTGCCGGGTCAGGTAGGCGTACCCGTCCCCGACCGTCAGCTTGTGCATCGACATCACCACGTCGGGACCCCCACCCGGCGGCACCCAGGGCACGTCGTCCTGGGCAGAGGTGCGCGATTGCAACACGCGACGCCGCGCATCGACACCACCCCCACCCAGCAGCACCATCTGCGTGTGCTGCTGCAAGCAGGTGTCGACGAGAACCGAGAAGACGCGACGCCCAACCGGGATTCGCCGGGGGCGAAGCGGTGACGGGCCTCGTTGGGGGCGCGCACCAGTCTTCGGACCGGCAGCTGAATCGACACCCCCATGGCGGCACCTCCTGGGAGCGGCCCCAGCGGCGAGTGCTCCTAGGTGTAGGTGTGCCAGCGGGTGTGTAACACGCGAGGTCCGCCAAGAAGCACGACCTCGAGCACACGCGCGGAGACCGTCTGTCGGGACTGCCGTTGGGCAGGTCACGGTGTCAACCGACCGTGCAGCAGTCCCCCTCCTGGCGGCTGCGTTCCCGGTCGCCTGACCGCTCGACCGGCGACAGAGATGCTCCGACCGTGGCCAGAAGCGCGGGTGAGCGGTCGTCTGCTCCGGCGGCGGCACCACCGACCCTGGTGGAACCGAACGGGATAGCGCCCAACTCAGGGCGCTGACCCGCGGCATGGGCTCGTTCGTCCGGCGAAGGTGCTGCGCCGCGCCAAGCCCGCCAGGCGGGGTAACCGCGGCCCGGCCTAGGTGTACTCGGCCGGGACGTTGGTGACGCGTTCGCCGTTGACGAGAAGAGAACCTCCGGTTGGAGTGTGGCTTGTCGAAGGCCCGCACCCACCCGGAAGTTCTCGTGCCTCACGCTAAAGCGAAGCTGGACTGGCGGGGACGCCAGCTGCGTATCGACCGCGTCGTGCACCAAGGGCGCCCGGTGGCCCACGTCGTTAACGAGCTGGGGATCTCCCGGCAGACCGGTTTCCGCTGGGTGCGCCGGTGGCGCACCGAAGGTGCAGCCGGGTTGCGGGACCGCTCCTCACTACCGCACTCGAAGCCGGACCGAACATCGCGGGCAGCTGAGGACGTGATCTGCGCAGCGCGCGTCCCGGTGCACGCCGGCCCAGACGTCTTGGGCGCCGAGTTCGACATATCCGCACGCACGGTCGCCCGGGTGTTGCGCCGCCGCGGGATGCCACTGCTGCAAGACCTCGACTCGTTGACCAAGCACGTGATCCGGGCAAGCGAAGCCGAGTACACCTAGGGCGTGCACTGGATCCGATGAAGTGGTCGATTGCGGGGGCTACGCCCCCTGAGACGGCACGCTCTGCTAACTGGGACCGCTACGGTGTAACGGATGCTGACAGTGGTTCTGACATGGCTATCTCAGCGGATCTAGCAGGTCATCACATGGTTCTTACAGTCACCCGCTAGAACGGCAGTTTTAGTCCGGGCGAAAGATCTTGCTTCCTACGCTGTGCCGGTGCAGTGTGTGACCATGACTTCACCGACTACGCCCGACCCAGAGGGCATCCCAACCCTCGCGGACGAAGAGCCGGCGGACGAGCACGAGACCCGGGCCTACCTGATCGAGCGGTCGAATCGGCCGTTCGCGCCTATCTCCAAGGGGTTCGTCCAGAACTCGAACCAGAAGTTGAAGGACCGCTCGGCGCCGCTCGCGACGTTCGTCACGCATGGTGATCTGCGCGGCCTGCGCGCCCTGCTGTTCCTGCACGCAATCATCAGCAGCGGGGATGGTGACAACGGGTGGTCGACCACGCTGCCGCTGGCTACGTGGGCGCGCGCCTTCGACACGACCGCGGGCGCCGAGCGCCGCTCCGCGTCGACCGCCGCCACCAAGGTCCTGACTCGGCTGACCACCCGAAAACTGATCCGGCGCGAACGAACGGGGCGGGCGCGACAGGTGACTGTGACCCTCCTGAAGCCGGACGGATCGGGATCGGAGTACACGCGTCCGGACGGGACCTCAGACCGCTTCTTGAAGCTCGACAACCGGTTCTGGACCGACCGGTGGTACGAGAAGCTGGACCTGCCGGCCACCGCGATGCTTCTCGTTGCCCTGCACGAGAAGCCAGGCTTCGAGCTTCCGACCGAGCACATGCCCCAGTGGTACGGCTTCTCCGCCGACACCGCCGAGCGGGGTCTTAAGAAGCTTCGGGACCTAGGCCTCATCGACGTGCAGACCAGGATCAAGAAGGCGCCGCTCGCTCCCACCGGAGCCACGCAGGTCAACGTGTACACCCTGGTCGGCCCGTTCACCGTGGCACCTGCTGCGACAACGACGCGGCGCAAGCCGGCGAAGAAGACCCTCCGGCGGAAGTCCGCAGCGACGACCGAGGGCGCGAAGAGTTCCACCTCTGGCAAGCAGAACAGGCGGCCGCGACGAGTGCGCCGCGACGAAGGGAATCAGCCGTGAACGCCCAGGTCGTCCCCAGCGAGGGCTTCCGGTTGTTCTACATCGACGACTCCGGGTCACCGAACGACGGCTACATCATCTACTCGTGGATCGAGGTGACGCCGTCGCGGTGGCCGTCCGGACTTCGCCACTGGCTCGACCTGCGCAAGAGGCTCTACGCGAAGTACCAGGTGCCACCGGCGACCGAGATCCACACGACCAAGCTCATCGGTGGCCGAGACATGCCAGCGATCGGGGGATCGCTGAACGCCTCGAAGGCGGAGCGACGCGACTTCGTTCGCGACGCGCTCGAAGGGATCGGGCAGAACACGGACGTGCGCATCGGCTCCGTCTACCGCGTCACGAAGGCACGTGGGAAGGCGTACAACGCCGAGCGCGCTGCGGTCTACCAGCTGCTGATCAAGCACTTGGACGACCGGCTCACCGCGGCGAACGAGTTCGCCATGATCTTCATGGACGGCGACGGGTCGGACCCGACGTACTTCCGCGAGCACCGCGACCTCAAGCTCGCCACCCGGCGCATCCTCGAGGACCCGCTCTTCCAGCACTCCCACGTTTCGCAGTGGGTGCAGATGGCGGACTTGGCCGCCTGGACCACGTACCAGGCGCTCGAGCGGCACCCGGGAAAGCCGTACGCCTGGCCCTGGTACGACGACTACCTGCACGGGAGCGACATCAACGGCGGACCGGTGCGGCTGTAGCGACTTGGCCCCACAAAAGCTAGACCCGCCAATCCACGTATGTGGGGCGAGTCCGCGCATACATGTTAGCAGTCATGAGGACGCCGCACCAGCGGGTGTTATGAGAGGACGAGTGAGAGAACCTGCGAGGACCTGTGACGCCGCGCGCGCTCGCGCCGAGCTGTAGCGGCGCGGCCGCCGCCCCGACCCCGGCGCACCGCTACGGTGCGCGAGGGGAGGACTCGTGGACGCACCGAGAGCACGGCTTGAGCGACAGGCCGGGGACGCGGAGGACGCGTGGGCCGCGCTGAACATCCCTGCGGCCGTCGCGGCGGCGATCAGTAGTTACCGGCCGTTCGGCGCACGGCGTGATGGGACGTCGGAGACTCCGCCGTCGCCGGCCGAGAGCGCGCTGTGATGGTTCAGCTCTTCCCCTGGACCACCTGTGGCCGCGACAGATTCAACGGCCTCGTCGAAGCGGTCCTCGTTCAGAAACATCAAACGGACGGACCGGGCGTCGCGCAGGCAGTGGATGGCAGTCGCGGTGGCGACGACGGCATCGACGTCGATGTGACCCTCGAGGATGGCTCGATCGACACGATCTATCAGCTGAAGTACTTCCCCGAGGGGTTCTCGGGGGAGTGGGCCAAGACTCGCCGGGCCCAGATCAAGAAGTCGCTGACCACGGCCCTGAAGCATCGCCCGCGGCGATGGGTACTAGTTACGCCCCGGAATCTCACGCCCAAGGAGCGCTCCTGGTTGCGATCCCAAGGTGGCGCTGCGAAGACGGTCATCACCTGGATGGGTTCCACAGACCTTGAGGTCGAGCTCACCCGCGCCCCGAACATTCTCCGGCACTTCACCGCGACCGCTCTCGGCGATGCGTTGAAGATCGGGGGCCTTGAGCGCTCCACTCTGGACAACCCGCAGGATCAGGAGGTGGCTCTCCGTAGCGTGTACGAGCGCATCGACGCGCAGAGCATCTACTGGGCCAAGCAGATCCACCTTGACCGCGCCGGAGCGATCACACAGGAGATCGTTGCCAGGCGGCCGGACGCCGCCGAGCGTGAGCCGCTGGGCATGTCCCTGCGACTGAAGGGTGATTCGCAGTCCGCCCAGGCCTCCCTCGAGGCCTTTGTGGAGGGAGGCCCGGACATCACGCTCGACGTGAACGAGATCGAGGAGTTGAGGCTTACCGGACCGAAGTGGTTCGCCCAAGACCTAGGCGGTGGGCAGCTGACCCTCATGCGCCCAGAACCGATCCCGGTCGGACCACGTCCGGTCGAGCTTCGCGTTGTCGACAAGGACGGCGGCACCCTGGTGGGTCTGCCGGGCACGATCGAGGCCGGCCGCATCCAGAACTCCACTGTTCCGTTGCATCTGCGCCTGCGGGGTGGCGTTGAGCTCCCGATTGGGCTTGTCGACCATTCCGGATTGCCCGAACCACGGCACCGCGCAGTTCGAGCACCACGGCCTCGACCAGGACGTCACCGATCTCGCGATGGCGTACCGCTTCATCGACGCCCTGACGCTGAACCCATCCCCTCGCGCTGAGATCTGGTTCGACGGGAATCTTCTCGCCGCGTTCCTCGTCACTTCATCGTTCAGCCACGCCGAGCCAGATGCCTACACCCGCCAGCTGGTGAGCGACCTCGACGTCGTCGCCCGTCACTTCGGCCTCCCCCTTCGACTGCCCGCCAGCCTTACCTGGTACCAGCGCCGCGAGATTCGAAGGTGTCGGCTCGTCGTCGAGGGTTACGTCGTCCTCGAACCGGACTTCGTCCGCCTTACCGCGGTGCTGAACGGAACGACGAACGGCACTCTCGAACCCCACTTGAGAAGCGAGGCATTCATGGTGGGGATGACCACCACGGTGCAGTACCTCGTCCTCAACCACCGGGTGAGCTTCACAGGAGCTCAGATCTTCCATCCCCGCGCCCAGGCGACTGACGCCAGCGAGGTGGCCAATGCACTTGAGTTCGGTGAGGCCGCCGGCCGGCAACTCGTTCTGCGCGGCCTGGACGGCACACCCTTCCGCGTATACGCGCCGGAACTGCGGCGCGACACGGGGCCACTCGACCCGACGCCGCTTGAGATCGAAGGAGACCCAGGTTCTGAACCGGGAGCGTCCGCTTAGCACCCTGTGGAACTTCGGAGGGGATCCGCGTGAGTGCAGGTTCACCCGATCGCTCGGGCGTACCCGAACGGCACCGGACACGGCAGCCCCAGCTGGCGGACCCCGACCCGAGTCGGTCAATAGGCGTGGCCGAGGCTGGCTTCGACTGGCCCGAACGCGGTCTCGACCATCAGCGGTCGTGGGTGGCCCTCAGCTTCCCGCCTCCACCCACTGGAGCGCCCGGTCCGCCGCAGCGTGTGCCAGCGTCCGGTACCCCGGCCTGGCTCCGTCGACCAGGGCCTGAGCTTCGGGCAGGTCGACAAGCGAGATGACGTAAGCCACGGCGAGGTCAGGATGGCCGGGCGAACGCATGTGCCAGGTGTCACTGGCCGGGTGCGTGTCCTGCACCTTGAGAACGATGCTGACGGGGTCGGCGAACCGCTCGGGAACCTGCCGGAAGGCGGGGTCGAGCACCATGCAGTGATCATCGGAGACCAGCACGACGTGTCCCGCCACGCCCGACATGCCTGAGACCATTGATGACGCCGGGTCCACGCGCCCTTCCGCTGCGTGGGCGTCGATGGTGGTCTGCCCGGCGAGCATAAAGGCATCACCGCGGCCGCGGGGGTCGGCGATCACCATCGTCACCGGGGCCAGCCGCAGCGGGATGCCGAGGTGTGCAGCGGCCTCGAGCATGACGGCCGCGGTGTCTAGGCACTGCGGCTCCGTCCCGCCGAGGTCGCCGACGATGATGCACAGGCCAGCCAGGAGCGTCTCGTTCACAGGCGAACCCTAGCCCCCGGGTAGCAGCCTGGGCAAGCCATCGGCGCAGTCGGGCGCGCGACGGTAGCCTCGGGCGCGGCGTTGCGTCGCAGCTCGCGCGAGATCGTCGACGGATCCCGGCCCAGTGCCCGGGCCATCACGCGCACCCCAGCACCCTGGACCTTCATCAATGCGATCTCCTCGCGCTCAGCAAACGACAAGTACCGCCCCGACGGCGCATCCTGGCTGATCGATGGCATCCCGCCACGCTCGGGGAACCACCTCGACCCGACGGGCCCCGACACGCCGACAGCCACCCCGGCGTCCTCGCTGGTGAGCCCGGCGGCGATCTCGCGCCAGAACGCGCGCTCGACCTCCCGACGATTGGGAGGCCGCCCCGGCGATCGCATCGCCGGCCGGCCAGTCTGAGTGACCAGCCAACCTGGCTGACGTCCCATCAACACCTCCATGATCGAGGTGTTGCGACGACCGGTTGAGTCCAGTCAGTACACGTCCTGGATATTCGGGCACCGGCTACGTCAGGCCGGTCTGCTGGGGTCGATGGGGCGGGTCGCCTCGAGCGTGGACAACACGATGATGGAGTCGTTCTGGTCGACCATGCAGCGCGAGCTGCTCGACCGGCACATCTGGTCCAACCGCGACGAGCTGGCCTCGGCGATCTTCGAGTGGATCGAGGGCTTCTACAACCCCGTCCGGCGCCACTCCGGCCTGGGCTACAGCTCCCCGAACGAGTTCGAGGACCAACACACCTCCGCTACCGCGGTGGCATGATCACGCACCGCAACTGTCCGGGAAACCGGGTCAGGCTCCCTACCGGGCTCGGCCCCGGTGCGCGCTGGCGGCCGCAAGGGCGGTCGAACCCTCGTGGCGCTCGACGGCAAGCCCGTCGCTGACAACTTCGACGACACACTCCTTCAGGCGCACGACGTGGTGCATAAGTCAGCCGAAGGTCGTGGCGCTGTGCGCTGGGTGCACTCGATTCCGGCGCTCGAGTTCGCGAACCAAGTCGCTGTCCTGAACAGACCCGGTCCACAGAACCTCTCGAAGCCCGCGGTCAAAGAGTCGGTGACCCGAGATTGCTTCGTCGTTCGGGGGCGCCATCTGACTGAAGATCGCGCCGTGCCAGACGAGTACGACACATCGCTGATCAGGATCGTTCGGGTGAGCTGCGACAGCGAACGCCGTCCTCCCGCCATCACCGGCCATCAGCACGGCGCTCGGGGCGTTGGGTTCCCAGGTGACACCGACTTCGAGTGGGTTCACGTACTCGGGCATGTCGAGGACCGTACCGGTCGGAGTCGCGCCGGCGGACTCGGACCCGACCAGGTCAGCCCGCAAAGCTGATCACGCGATGACTCTTCTTGCATCTCTGCGATGCCCATGTGGCTGGACTCGTTCGTGAACACCACGGCAAAGCCCGGGTCGCCGAGGACAGGAAGGGTCTGGCCCCGCATCCCCGCCCAGCCACGCGAGTTCACGAGCTCGAACTGGGATCGCAGCCGGCGGTCTCGCAGTGCCCGCCCACGCATCGGCGGGTCAGTACGGCGGCATCTGTCCCAGGATCTTGTCGGCGACATCGACGATCGCCTCGCACAGCGGCAAGTCGCCTCGTACGTCGTCACCCGTGGCCGGCAGTTCGTCGAGGTAGTCGCCCGCGTTGCGGGCACGGCGGATCCGGGAGTAGGGCGCCAAGGTTCCGCCCATGGGCGGGTCGAGCTGGGCGCGGATCGCGTCGTAGACCGCGACGTGGCCGCCGAGGCGGGTGGGCCGGAGCCCTTGGGCGAGCAGCACCGCGGTGAGGGCCTTGCGGTTCGCGGCGTGCAGCGCGTCGTAGGCCAGGTCGACGTCGGTGTCGGCGAGCACCGCGGCGGACTGCAGGTGCACGCGGGCCTTGTCGACGAGGGCGCGCGCTGCCTCGAGGTTGGCCGGCACGTGCTCGACCTTCCCGGCGGCGAGTAGCTGGTCGACCGTCGCGCGGCCCTGCGCCCAAGGGCTCACGAGGCGACCGCCTGTGCCTGGCGGCCCACGTGCAACTCGACGAGGGGCTTCTCGCGCACAGCCTTGACGAACGGCTCGGTCGCGTCGTTCCACCGGTCCGCGCTCAGGTAGGTGACGTTGACCTCACGGGCCAGCTGACGCTCGAGGCCGTCGAGGGCGGCGTCGACCTGCGCGCGGGAGGGCTTGCCGACGATCAGGACGTCGACGTCACCGGGCGCCTTGCCGGGCTCGCCTTGGTATCGAGCTGCCCACGAACCGTGCACGTAGGCGGCTTCAATGCCGTCGACGTGCGAGAGGGCCTGCTCGATGAGTCGTGCGGGGCCGTAGGTCACCACGAGCAGCTGGCGTAGCGGCGCCGTCGCAGGGTTGTCGAGCGCCGGACCGAGTACGGTCGCGCGGCCCACCCGCTCGCCAGCGATGAGACCGGCGTCGAGCAAGCGGCGCACCTCGCGAGAGACCGTGGGCTCGGGTGCGTCGAGAACTCGCGCGAGCTCCGCGGCCGTGACCGGCTTGTCGCCGGTCAGGACGTGTAGGAGGAGGCGCGCCTGGAGCGGCGAGCGGAAGATCGGCGCCAAAGCCGGTGCCTCGGTTCTCATATGACGCATGTTAACACTCACTAATAGAGTGTACGCGTAGCCCGCGCGAGTAGAACGCGGCGAGGTGCTCCAGAGAAACCGGCCGGCCCGGTACCGTCGCCGAGATGGCGACGTCCAGTCAGGAGCTTTTGGTGAGTGACAAGATCCAGCCGGTAGGCCCTGACGACGTCGACGCGATCACCATCGAACTCCTGAAAGCCCGGCGACAATACGCAACGCTGGCCGCCCTGGTCGTGCTGACACCCAGCGGCCAGCCGTTGCAGATCCAAGCCCTGCAGGCACTGGCAGAGACGGCAGAGCAGGCGGACGGCTTCACCTGGTGGTGGCGCGTCGTGCTGCGTGAATCGAACCCTCAGGTGTGGCTTCACTCGATCGAGAGTCTTCCCAGACCCCTCGCGGTGCCCGCGTCCTCGGAGGCTGAAATCACGGCATTCCTCCTTGCTGGACCGACCTCCGTCTCGCCACAGCAGGTGAGCGCGGATGACCAGCTGCGCAGAATCGTCTTCGAGCTGCTCGCGAACGGCGCGGCGATCGCACGCCGGGTCGCCCTGGCGGCCGCATCCGACAGCGAGACAGTCCCTCGAGCGATGATGCCGAAGGCTTTCGTGGTCCTTGGTGCCTCTAGCGACCCCAAGCTCCGCCGCTACGTCCTTGACGCCGCGACGTCGACAACGACGGTCGATCTAGGCCTTCTCCAGTCCTTGAGCGCGCCGTGGAGCGACGAAGAGGGAGACGCAGTAGCCGAGGCGTTGGTGCCCCTGTTGCGCAACTCCGGCAATGAGCGGCTGGAGATCCCCGGAGAGCTGCTGAGCAGACTGTCTGCCGCAAGACTCGCGAGAGTTCTGTTCGAGGTGCCAGCGGCTGTCGATCGCCTCACCGACGACGGCCTCACCGCGAAGCTCGGTGGCACGGGGCTTCGCGCCGTCGTGGAGGCCGTAGAGGAGTACGCGATCGTCGACGAGAGGGCGTCACGAGTCCGCGACGCTCTCGTGCGCAGTGCGGTCAACCTCGTCGACGGTCGGCAGGAGTTCGCGATCTGGGCTATCGGTCGGTACGGAAGCGCGAGCTTAGGCGTCTACTTCGATCGTCTCGTCGCGCTGCTGCCCAGCGCATGGGATCCCGAGCGATCAGCGACCGATCGGCGACTGCTGCTCGAGCTGTTCATGCTCGATCCCGCGCAGCACGCCGAACTGGCCTTGTTCCCAGTTGTGCAGCTCGAGGACTTCAACGCCGAGTTCCTCGACAACGGGGACGCGGCAGGACGACAAGGATTGGGGCGGATCCTTGGACGCTCGGTGCCACGCATCGACATTGACCGCCTGACCTTGCGCCTGCAGGAACTTGCCAGCCAGACGCCTGACGGGATCGGAGATCTCGTCGCCGGCGCCTTGGTGCACCTGAACCCGCGACCACCGGAGTCGTACAGTTGGCCACCACGACAAGCGCCGGTCTTGCGGCTCTCTTCTCATCCGGCATGGGCGTGCTGGCGATCGATGCCCTGAGAGAGCGGGAGGCGACTGCCGACGCTCCGTCTCGGCGGTCGAGGCGATCACGCGCGTCGAGATCCCAGACGCCGGCACCGACGACCAGCTGTTGGTTGATCTCCTCGGTCTCATCCGTGCCACCGACTTGACCCGCGCACACAGCGAGCGGCTCGTCGCCGCCCTCGAGGACCGACCGGCGACCGCCGAGCTGCACCTGGAGCATGTTGCTGACCTTGCCGGGACCTGAGGCGCGGCAGGTGCGCGCGGACGCTCTCGTCCCGCTACTCAGGTTCGTCGCCGACACAGAACTTGCAACCAAGAGGGTGGTCGACGGCGAGTTGCTCGACGCCACCCGCCACGCCGTCCAGCTTGCACGGCCAGGACATCCAGGCCGCGGCGGCAGCGTGGCTCGCAGCGGCACCGCTAGACGGCCAACTCCTGGAGATCGTGGTGGAAGCCGCTACGAGCCATGTCCAGGACGACAACGCCTACGCCGACGCACGCCAGATTCTCGCGAAGCGGTACGTCACCCGTGCAGGCGACCCGGACAGAGCGACGAGCGAGCGAACCGACGACCTCTACCTGGCGAAGCGGGCCGACGAACCCATAGCAAGGAAGTGCGCATTCGGTCTCGCGGGGAGCCCAACCGTCCAGCTGCGGCAAGTAGCAGCAAACATTCTCGCTTCCACTGCGGGATCGGTGGACGAGATCGAGAAGCTCCAGAGCTTCCAGCAGGGCGAGGGGGTTCGGGCAGTCGCCGACCAGCTGCGCACCGCGCTACGGCGAATCCAATCGGGAGACATCGGCCAGGCGCTCCACAACCTCGTCGGCCTGCTGAACCTGCCCGACGTCGACGACAAGCACCTGCGCACATATCTGCCGCACCCAGAATGGGACGACACCTTCATCGACTGCGTGGACGAGATGCGCGCCGGGGCCGCCGGCGACCCGAAGGAAGCCGCCGCTGGTGCGATCCGCCTCGGCGAGCACCTGGTCGCGATGGCTGTCGCCGACACGTACGCCACCGGAAACCCCAAGCAGCAGAAGCAAAGCGAGGACCTGCTCTCCAACGCCACGTCAAAGCCCGATGTCGGGGCGCTCGTGAACAACCAAGAACTCATACAACGCATGCCGTGGCTGCACACCTACGCCGCGCTGCGGATCCACCGCTCAGCTCATCCAACCCCGGCTGGATCGACGCAGCCGGCGCCCGCGCCGGAGTCGGTCTCCTATGTGCTGACCCTGATGCGCGACGTCGTTGAAGGATGGATCAAGACCATGCGGGAACTCCCACCCGGGTGACCGCCCGTGCTGATGCTGGCGCTTGCGCGCATAGGACCGGCACTCTTCCAGCGTGGGCACCGACGCATGGGAGAACTGGCGCTACTTCGACGCGGGGAATGCAGAGCTCGAGAACACCGACGACGAGCTTCACCGACCGCGCGTTCGCTGGCAGCGCGCAGAAGTTCGGGCCGTTCGTCATCTCCGTGATCATCCGCGACGAGGGCGACGTCGGACCGGCGCTCCTGCTGCACGCGGGAATCCACGCCTGGCTCCTGCCGGAACTGGTGATTGACGGTGTTGGGCTCGCGCCCGCAGATTCCGACGCGCACCACGGAGGGATCATGAGCGACGAGATCGCTGCACTGATCAGCCTCGAGCTCGGAGTGCGCCTTCGCTACGCCGGCACCCGACAGCAGTCCTTGCTGCACGCGCACGGACTTCGACCTCCTGTGCACTTCGAGGTCTCTCGTCTGGTCCGGCCCGGCCCTCCCGGCCGTGAGCAGATCCCCCGAGTGATGTCGAGGTCGGCGAACATCGAAGACCTCCGCCGATTCGCAGCCTCGCCGAACAGGATCAGATCGAGTTGGTGCGCGCCGCACGGGCCTACGCCACGGCATTGTGGTGGGCGAACGAGGACCCGAACCGCGCGTGGCTCGATCTGATCACCGCCGTCGAGATTGCAGCCAAGCGCCGGCAGACCACCGAAGTCGAACCGGTCGAACTGGTCCGAGAGTTGTGGCCAGAGCTCTGGAACGTCCTCGAGGGTTTGGACGAGGACGTCCGGGCAAAGATCGCGGCGCTCCTCTCCCCTCAGTTGAGGGCAACTCGAACGTTTATCGACTTCATCGCCGAACTCTCGCCGGAACCGCCAGAGCCAAGACCTGAGTGGGCAAAGCTCGACTGGACGGAGATGCGACGGCACGCGCGCGTGATCTACAACCACCGATCCAAGTCGCTGCACACCGGCAAGCCGTTCCCGAATCCGATGCTCGAGCAGCCGCGGCGCAGCGACCCCAATGGCGCGGTCCAAGAGGCGCCGTGGGGGCTGACGGCGGGCGGAGCGTCGGGCGCGATCTGGGAGAAGGCTGAACTGCCCATGCTCCTGTCTACGTTTGAGTACATCGTTCGCGAGGCACTGCTGCGATGGTGGGACGAACTGGCGGCGGCGAGACCAGGCGTCTCAGCCGCAGACGGGACCAACTCGGGTGCCCGACTCGCAGTTTCGCGCCCACCAGGTGTTGCGAAAGGGGTACGTCGATGGCTGGTAACGGCGTGCAAACCTCGCACAAGTACGGGGCGTGGGTAAACGAAGCCTGCGCCATTTCGATCGTGACGATCTCGTCGACTTGTTCGCAAGGGCACCGGCGTGGTCAGCGGGTGGTCAGCAGAGAGCATGAAATAGCCGCGGTTGGAGAACTACCCGCATGTATTTCCGCAGATCACGGCGTTGCGGCGCCCCTGGATGGAACTCCTAAAGCGGGTGTTGGCGCGGCGACACCGTTGGGCACTCCGGCGCCGCACTCGCAAGCCCAGGCGATGAGCTGACGCCATTTGATGGACCGTCACGCCTGGCTGCTCGATCGATAGACAGTTCGACGACATGATGCCGTCGATGCGACGGGTGTCCGATCGCGGTTGCTCTGCTTTCAATCTCGTAGGCAGATCGTTGCAACGGTTTCGCCGCATGGGGAGCGTGTTCGGGCGACGAATTTGCGGTGCGGGAGCCCTTCAACAGCGTCGGGCCTCGTTGGAGGCTGCTGACCGAAGGCTGCTGACCGATCCTTGCCTGTGGTCAACCGCGAGTCAGACGCCGTCGAGGATGCCGCGCAACGTGGCGGTGTAGTCGTCGAGCGCCTGGCGTCCGGAGGGGGTGAGCGCGACCGTGGTGAGAGATACGGTCCCGTTCCTGGACTTCTCGCTGCTGATGTAGTCGGCGTCCTGGAGCTTGCGCAGGTGGATGATCAGGTTGCCGGGGGTGAGGCCGATCAAGTCCTGCAGGCGGGTGAACGAGACCGTGTCCCCTTCGGGCAGCGCCGCGAGCGTCGCGACGATCTTCAGCCTTGTGGGTACGTGGATCAGCGGGTCGAGTGCGTTGTCGTTCATGGGCGCGCCGTCATCGGCGTTGCTGCCGTGCGGTGGCGACGGCGGCCTGGCCGAGGAGCACCGCGCACAGGCCCACGCCCGCGACCGCCCACGACCCGGCGGGCCCCGCGAACAAGCCGACGACACCGACCACGACGACCGCGGTCCCGTTGGCACAGTCGCGCCAATCTGCCCGCGCCGCCATCAGGACAGCCCAAGCCAGGCCGGGGATGATCAGGACCGTGGTCGGGTACTCGCTGTAGGTCACCCCGGCGGCGGCCAGCACCACGATCATCACGGGCGCAGCGATCCAGGCCAGCGCGGCGACGGTGATCTCGCTCGGACGAAGTCGGGACCTCCCCTGAACGCCGGTCAGCGCGCGGTGTCGCACAGCGACCGTGGCGGCGAAGTTGACCACGATGAAGGCGATCAGGACGGGGATGTCTGCGGTCGTGGGGCCACGGTAGGGGTGCTGTCCTCGCACCGAGAGCCAGACCGCGCCGAGGGCGGCCAGGACCATCAGCGCTCGGGTCTCCAGGAGCCATGGCGGGCTGGGCGCGAGCCGGCGGCGTGCCTGCTGCGTGGCCCTGTCGAGCAGGGCGGCGGCCTGTGAGGGATCGAAGGGACCGCCGTTGTCCGCCGCAGCATGAGGTGTGTGCGTCATGATGTCTACCTCGCTCTACTCTATGATGCAAAGTAGACTACTTTGCGGCGCAAAGTCAAGGGCCGCCAACCACCCGGACGGCCGCTGCCGCCGAGTCGGTCCGTCTCGGTACGCTCGCGACCGCCATCTGCTCGCACCGGCCCGGGAGGACGCGTGACCCGCACACCCGGCCCGACGTCCTTGACGGTCCTCGTTCTGGCCACGTGCATCGCATTCCTGATCGCCGGATGTGGAACCGACTCCCGGTTCGATGGCCCGTCGGAGGTGGGCGACAACGAACCACTAGGGCGTGTCGCGGTCGAACCCACTGAGGTAGCGCCGCCCGTCGAGCCGGCACCGCAGGCTGTCGTCCTGTGGGAATGTCACTACGTGCCGACGTACGACGATGACTGGCACAACGACGTCCTGTGTTCCAACGGCGTCGACGAAGATCGCCCGTACCTCCGAGAAGGCGACTCGTACATCACCGAGGACGAGATCATGGCCTCTGCCCAGGAGTACCAGAACCAGCTCAACGCGTCGTAACCCGCCGGGTATGACAATCTTCCGCAGTGACTGATCAGCAGACTGCGGGAGACGATCGCACGGCGGCCGACCCGGCGCCGAACGACCGCGTGTCGTCGATCTTCCGGTTCACCACGGAGCTGGTGGCGTGGATCGCCACGCCGTGGGTGCTGTCCCGTCATTCGGTGGTGCTCGCGGTCCTGAGCGTGGTCGTCCTCATCGGGGTGCCGACGATCTTCGGCACGATCGGCGACCGGGGCCACGGACGGCCGCCGGTGCCGGTCCCCGGTTTCGTGACGATCGGCATCGTGCTGATGGAGTTCACCGCCGCGGTCGTCGCGAGCTGGCTGCTGATGCCGACGATCGCCGCGATCGTCGTCACGGCCCTCGTTGCGGTCGGGGTCGTGATCGAGCAGCCGCGCTGGCGCTGACTGCTCCGGCACAGCTGATCGGGACCGGGTCGGCCGAGGCGCCGATGACGCGTGCCGTGCGATCGGTCGTCAGCCGCCGAGATAAGGATCGGCCCACGCGCTGATGATGCGTGCAGCGCGCTGGGCCTGGGTGCCCTGGGTGAGGAGATGGTCGGCTCCCTCCAGCGACACAAAGCTGCGGGGATGCCTCGCGGCCCGGAAGATGTCGCTGGCGTTGCCGATGCCCACCGTGTTGTCGGTGGGCGAGTGCAGGACGAGCAGCGCCTTGCGCAGGGTGCGGATCCGATCGTGCAGATCCGCGGCGCGTACGTCGTCGATGAAGTGCCGGCGCAGCGTGAGCGCCTTCCCTCCGATGAGGAACGGCGCCTCCCCGTCCTGGAGGATCCGCTCGATGAGCGCGTCGTAGGTGTGCTCGACGTGCGCGGGGTCGTACGGGGCGCCGATGCTCGCCACCGCGCGCACGGAGTCGACCAGGTGCGCCGTGGCGATGACGGCGGACCCGCCGAACGAGTGCCCCACCAGCAGGTGGACGGGTCGGCCGGAGCCCGCCATGAACCTGACCGCCTGTGCGGTGTCGGCGACCTTGATCGAGAACGATCCGTCGCCCCAGTCGCCCTCGGAGCCGCCGAGGCCCAGGTTGTCGAAGCGCAGCATGCCGATGCCCTCGGACGCGAGTCTGCTTGCAGATCCGGCTCGCCGCCGGCGAGTCCTTCCCCATGGTGAACCCGTGCGCGAAGACGCCCCATCCCCGGACCGGCCCCTGGGGGTGGTCGATGAGGCCCGCGAGCCGCGGCCCGGTCGAGCTGGTGAACCACACCCGTTCGGCCATGTCGGGTGCCCTCCTGTCGGCCTGCCCATCACCGCCGTCGCGCCGAGGCTAGCGGGGCCACGACGTCGGGGCAGGCGTACGATAGTTAACGATGTGTCGCTACGTATCACGAACGAGAGGACGCTGACATGCACCACCACGGCAGGGGACCGCTCGGTCCTGACTTGAGCAGCTTCGCGCGCACCTTCGCAGGCTTCGGCATGGGCGGCCCCGGACCTGGCTTCGGGCAGCCCGGGCGGGCGCGTCGCGGGGACATCCGCACCGCCGTGCTGCGGGTGCTGGCCTACGAGCCGATGCACGGCTACCAGATCATCCAGGAGATCTCCGCGCGCAGCGGCGGCACCTGGAACCCCAGCGCGGGCTCGGTCTACCCCACCCTGCAGCTGCTGGCCGACGAGGGCCTGGTCGTCGCCAAGGAGACCGGAGGCAAGAAGGTCTTCTCGCTGACGGACGCCGGCACGGCGGCGGTGGCCGACCTGGCCGACGAGCCGGCGCCGTGGGACGTCGCGGCCGCGAGCTCGGACCAGAGCGGTTTCGGCGCGCTGCGCGAGGCCGGCGGGCGACTGGCCGCGGCGGTGCTGCAGATCGGCAGGTCCGGCGACAAGACTCAGATCATGTCGACCATCGAGATCCTCAACACCGCGCGCAAGCAGGTCTACACGCTGCTCGCCCAGGACTGAGACGTGACGGAGTCCCCTCGACTGCGCGCACGCTACCGACGCATCGTCACCTTCTTCGCGGGGGTGATGGCGAGGTTCATCTTCTGGGAGATCGTGCTGCCCAAGATCGGGCTGCGGCGGTGGTCGGACGGCAACCGGAGCACCCGTAACCGTCACACGGCGGTTCGGTTCCGGGCGCTGGCGCTGTCGATGGGCGGCCTGATGATCAAGGTCGGGCAGTTCCTCTCGGCGCGCCTGGACGTGCTGCCGGCCGAGATCACCGACGAGCTGGCCGGACTGCAGGACGAGGTGCCGCCGGCCGCGTTCGCCGACATCCGGGAACGCGCCGAGGCCGAGCTGGGCCGCACGCTGGCGCAGGCCTTCCTGAGCTTCGACGAGACGCCGCTGGCAGCGGCGTCCCTCGGACAGGCGCACCGAGCCGTGCTCCGGGACGCCGATGCCGTCGAGACCGGCTTCGCCCAGGTCGTCGTGAAGGTGCAGCGGCCGGAGATCGACCAGATCGTCGACGTCGACCTGGCGGCCCTGCGACGGGTGGGCGGGTGGCTGACCCGGTACAAGCCGATCAGCTCCCGCGCCGACGTGCCGGCCCTCGTCGAGGAGTTCGCGACGACCACGCTCGAGGAGCTCGACTACACGGCCGAGGCGCGCAACGCCGAGCATTTCCGCTGGGTGTTCGAGAACGACGACCAGGTGCTGGTGCCGCGGGTGGCCTGGGAACACTCCCGGCTGCGCGTCCTGACGCTCGAGGACGTGTCGGCGATCCGCCTGGGCGACTACGACGCGATCACCGCCGCCGGCATCGACCGCGCGAGGGTGGCCGAGAAGCTGGTCGAGACGTACCTGCAGCAGATCTTCGACGACGGCGTCTTCCACGCCGACCCGCACCCGGGAAACCTCTTCGTGGAGCCGCTGGAGGGAAAGACCGGGGGGTTCCGTCTGACGTTCATCGACTTCGGCATGGTGGGACGGGTGCCCGACACGCTCCGCACGTCGCTGCGCGAGGCGCTGATTGCGGTGGGCACCCAGGACTCGGCCCGCCTGGTCAACGCCTTCACCGCCATGGGTGTCCTGCTGCCCACCGCCGACACCAAGCTCATGGACCTGGCCGTGGCCCAGGTGTTCGACCGCTTCGGCGGCATGGCGATGAGCGACCTGCGCAACATCAGCCAGAAGGAGATGCGGGACATCGGCCTGCAGTTCCGTGAGCTCCTGGTGAGCATGCCGTTCCAGCTGCCGGAGAACCTCCTGCTGCTCGGGCGCACGCTCGCGGTCCTGTCCGGGATGTGCGCGGGGCTGAACCCCGAGTTCAACCTGTGGACCTCGATCACCCCGTACGCCACCAAGCTGGTCTCCGGGGACGAGGGTGGGCTCTGGAAGACGGTCACCTCGGAGGGCACCAAGATCGCGCAGTCGCTGCTGGCCCTGCCGGCGCGCGCCGACCGGATCCTGACCCTCGTCGAACGCGGGGACCTGTCGGTCAGGACGCCGCTGCTCGACCTGCGGGTCCGCCAGCTGGACCGCTCGGTGCAGCGGATCCCCATGGCGATCGTGTTCGCGGCGTTCCTGCTCGCCGGCGCGGTGCTCTTCCCGTCCGAGCCGACGTTGGCCAAGGTGCTGATGGCCGTGTCCGTGCTGCCGTTGATCGGCGCGCTCCGGCGGGGACCGCGGCGACGGTAGGCGCTGACGCGCCGTCGTCGAGAGCCCCGGGGTGCGCCACCACGCGAGTGCGCAGTCGTGGAATCCATCAACCTGCGGCCCCACTGGTTCGACGAGGTTGACGTGGCGCGGATGCCCACCTCGGGCCAGCAGTCGGGAGCGGCTGGGAGACTGCGCCGTGTGACGGCGTACATCCATCAGGCGGCCTGGGCTCGGCTGGTGTTCGGCACCACGGTCGGGGCGTTCATCGTCGGTGAGTTCTCGCAGGCGGTGAAGCGCCGTCGTGGTGCCTCGCGCGTGGACCTGCGAGGCGAAGCCGCGTTCCGTGTCGTGTTCTTCGCCGGCATCCTGATGCTGCCGCTGGGTGCGAGCCTCGCGCCGGGGGCTGTGCTGGAGGGTGCCGGGGTCTTCGTCCTGGGCGCGGTCGTCGGATGGCTCGGTCTGATCCTGCGGTGGTGGTCGTTCGCCACCTTGGGCAGGTACTTCACGATCGTGGTGCAGACCTCGGCGGATCAGGTGGTCGTCAGTCGCGGGCCTTATCGACTTCTGAGACATCCCAGCTACACCGGGCTGCTTGCGGCCCTGGTCGGCGTCGGCCTGATGCTCGGCAACTGGGTAGGCGTGTGCGCGTCCTTCGTCGTGATCCTGCTGGCGCTGATCGCTCGTCTCCGACGAGAGGAGCGCGCCATGATCGACACCCTGGGCGACGCCTACCTCGACTTCGCCAAGCACCGCGCCCGACTGGTCCCCTTCATCTGGTGAACGGCTGACCCGAGCGGGGTCGGCTCAGCCCGCGGGCCCAACCCAGCGGGACTAGAAGAGGATCCGGTGATCGCGCAGCCGACGAGCGACCGTTGCCCGCGGGCGCTCGGCAGCGGCGTCGCCGACGAGCCCGGTCTCGTCCGAGCGCCCCGACAGCAGCCGGAACAGCGACACGCAGTCCACGGTGATCGTCGGAGCGGGGTCGGCTCCACCCACGAGCCAGGTGCCCTCGACTCGACCCGTCAGGACGAGTCGGAACGGTGCTCCGCTCCAGCCTCGCTGGAGGTCACGCACAAGCTGGCCCACGATCGTCGCCTCCGCCCCGCTGTCGTGCATGGCGCGACCCGTGGCGCGAGCGATGTCGACCCGGTGCATCCACACGTCGCGGGTGTAGGTGACGTCGAGCAGGTATCCCAGAGTGTCGCCGGGCAGCGCGGCAGGGTCCGGCAGCGCCCAGCGGCGGACGAGGCCGGGGACCCTGGCTCGCGCCGCCGGTGCCTTCGGCGTCAGTGCGACGAGCTCCGCGACGACCTCGTCGTCCGACGTCGGTGCGCGGTCGGCGATCTGCTGGGCGGTCAGGGCATCCGCGAGCGCCGACCCGCGCAAGCGGGTGCGCGCAGTGACCATGTGCCGCACCAGGACCATCGGATGGACGGCTTCGTCGGCCGCTCCGGTGAGGTGTGCCACGACGTCACGCACCGTCCAGCCTGCGCAGTCGGTGGGGCTACGGAAGTCCTCGGACGTCAGCGCGCGCACATCGTCGATCAGCGCGGACAGCTCCGCCGTGGCGGCGTCGACGGCATCCGCTCGCGACGTCATCTCGACCGTGGCACTCATCGGACCTTCTCTCCTGGGCGGCTACGGGTCCTACCGCGCGGCGTACCTCTGGTGGAACATCTCGGCCAAGGCGGCCAGATGCCGCGAGTGCCTGCCGTCGCTCACCGATGCGGTGGGCTCGTTGGACAGCTGCTGACTGATGACACCGGAGGCAAGGACCGTGAGGGCGCTGGTCATCTCCTCGACGTCGGCCTCGGCGCGCAGCAGGCCCCGGGCCTGCAGGCCGGCCAGCGAGGAGGTGACCGAGGTGAGCGCCTCGACAGCCGGCGCGAACGCCTCCGCCCCTGGCTGCCACCCTGGGATCGGCCGCCAGAACATGAGCTGCGCGACCGGAGCATGCCCGAGCGCCCACCGGACGTAGACGTCCAGACCAGCGTGGATCTCGCGCCTCAGCTCATCGATGCCGGTGAGCCGTCGGAGTCGCTCGTGGTGCGGGGTCATGGCGTCGTTGAGGTCGCGCCAGCCCCCGGCGAACATCTCGTCGCACAACGCCGCCTTGGAGGCGTAGTAGCCGTACAGGCTGGGGGTCTGCATCCCGAGCCGCTTCGCCACCTCGCCGAGGCTGAGCCCCGCCGCGCCTCGCTCGCCCATGACGTCGAGGGCCGTCTCGACGATCTCGGCGCGTGTCCGCTCGCGCCGCTGCGCCACCCGTGTGCTCACGACATAAGTCTTTCCTAAGACCATTAGTTTGTCCATGGGTGGCGCGGTGAGCGTGGGATCAGGCCGCGGTGCGACGGGGCCCGGTCGCAGGCCGTGGTCGTCCACGGCCGCCGTGCACGTCAGGTGCCGTGTGGCAGCATCGTCTGACGTCGCCGCGCGTCGCGGGGGCAACGTCGGAAAGCCGTCAGGAGATGACATGTCCCACGTCCGCGTGCACAACTTCTCGGTCTCGCTCGACGGGTTCGGCACCGGGGAGGGGCAGCAGCTCGACGCGCCGTTCGGTCACGCCGGGTCGCGGCTGATGGAGTGGGCCTTCGAGACGCGCACCTTCCGGGAGATGGGCATCCACGGGGAGTCGGAGGGGTCCTTCGGCGTCGACGAGGCCTTCGCCAGCGGGTGGGGGCCCGGGATCGGCGTCGAGATCATGGGGCGCAACAAGTTCGGACCCCAGCGCGGCCCGTGGACGGACGAGGAGTGGAAGGGCTGGTGGGGCGACGACCCCGTCTTCCACACCCCGGTCGTCGTCCTGACCCACCACCCCCGGCCGGTGCTCGAGATGGACGGCGGGACCACCTTCCACTTCGTCGACGCCGACCCCGCCTCGGCGCTCGAGCAGGCGCGCGCCCTGGCCGGTGACCTGGACGTCCGGATCGGTGGCGGCGTCAGCACCATCCGACAGTTCCTCGAGGCCGACCTGATCGATCGCATGCACATCGTCCTCGTGCCGATCGTCCTGGGCAGGGGCGAGCGGCTCTGGGACGGCCTCGAGGGGCTCGAGGAGCGCTTCGACATCGAGGCGACGCCGTCCCCGTCCGGTGTCGTCCACCTCGTGTTCGCGCGTCGCGACGCGCGGTAACCCGGCGTCGACCGAGCAACATGAGGGCCCGGTGCCGACCCGGGAGGAGCTCGCGGCTGTAGGCTCCAGACTCGTCGGCGATCCGCCGAGCCATGACCCGTTCCCCACGGTGCTCACGGCGGCGCCCGGCGGCGTATGACGATCGGCGTGAGCAGGGGCCGCAGACGACGCGCGGCATGGTGCAGTGACCCGGTGCCCGGCCTCAGCGCCCGGCGCGGGCGGCCTGTCGCGCCGACCGGACGCCCGGCGGCGGTCGTGCCGCGGCGCGCTGTGCCGTGGTCGGGGTGTGGATGCTGCGAAGGAGGAGATGTGGCACGAGCAGGGCAGCGCGGCTCCGGTCGCGCGCGCACCGCTCCCGGCGGCCAGGGCAACCGCGCCCCGCGCCCGAGCGAGCAGGGGATCATCCCGGTGCTCGCGGAGATCGCGCGCGAGGTCGACCGCGCGGTGCAGCGTCCGCCGACCCGCCCTGCCATGCGCACGAAGTTCCAGGTGGTGGCGCTGCTGGTGCGCGAGGAGCGGGCCAGGGTGATGGCCGGCGGCGTGGCGCGACGCGACGAACAGCTGCGACGGCTCGACGGCGTCGCGACGATGCTGGCCCGGACCGCCGCCCGGGACACCTCGCTGCTCGAGCTGCTCGCGGACGATGCCCGGGTCTCTGACGCCGCGCGCGCCTACAAGGCGACCGTGATGCGTTCTGGCGGGCTGGAGCCGCCCGAGGAGCCCGCGCCCGCAGCGCCGGTCGCGCCGGTGTTCTCCGCCGCGCCCCAGGTGGTGCCCCAGTCGGTCATCTCTCGCCGGCTCGCGAATCCGTTCCTCGCGCCGGACTACGAGGCCGCGGCCGAGCGGAGCGCGGCGAAGGCTCGTCGGCTCGCGGGCTGGGAGCTGCTCGAACCGCTGTTCCGGTCCTTCGAGCGGGGCGCCGACGGTTCGCCCGCCTGCATGCGGCTGCCGGAGGCTCGGCCGGTGCGGACCCCGCTGGGCCGCGAGCTGATGCCGCACCAGGCCCAGGTGGTCACGGCGACCGCCGCCGGCCATCGCACGTTCCTGCTCGCCGACGAGCCCGGGCTCGGCAAGACCGCCCAGGCGCTGCTGGCCGCGCAGGCGGCCGACGCGTACCCGCTGCTCGTCGTCGTGCCCAACGTGGTCAAGACGAACTGGGCGCACGAGGTGGGGCTGTGGACGCCGTTCCGCCAGTCCACGGTGGTCCATGGCGACGGCGACCGGGTCGACGGGTTCGCAGACGTCGTCATCGTGAACTACGAGATCCTGGACCGGCACGTCGGCTGGCTGGGCGACTTCGGCTTCCGCGGGATGGTCGTCGACGAGGCGCACTTCATCAAGAACAAGACCTCCCAGCGCTCGCAGAACGTCCTGGCGCTGTCCGAGAAGATCCGCGCCCGCGTGGCCAAGCCGCTGCTCATGGCGCTGACCGGCACCCCGCTGATCAACGACATCGAGGACTTCCGGGCGATCTGGCAGTTCCTCGGGTGGATCGACGACAAGATGCCCGTCGGTTCCCTGATGACGGCTCTCGAGGAGACCGGGCTCACCCCTGCCGAGCCGGAGTTCTACTCCGCCGCGCGCGCCAGCGTCATCGACATGGGCATCGTGCGTCGTCGCAAGGTCGACGTGGTGGCCGACATCCCCGCCCGCCGCGTCGCGGACCTTCCTGTGGAGCTCGACGGTGCGGCGGGTCGCTCGATCCGCGCTGCGGAGGCCGCACTGTCTGCACGGCTTGTCGGGCGCTACCGGTCCGCCGTGGAGTTCCTGACCAGCGGCGGCGCGGTCGTCGACGAGATCGACGTCGACCTGGTGCGCCGGGTGGCGGCCGCGGAGCTCAAGGACTCGAAGCTCGCAGGCCGGTGGCGAGAACGTGTTCACGATGGTCCGTCGGATCGGTCAGGCCAAGGCCGGCCTGGCCGCCGACTACACCGCGCAGCTGGCCCGCAACGTCGGCAAGGTGGTGTTCTTCGCGCGGCACGTCGACGTGATGGACCAGGCCGAGCAGACCTTCGCCGACCGCGGCATCCGGTACGCCTCGATCCGCGGCGACCAGACGACCCGGACCCGCAACAAGAACATCGCGTCGTTCGTCGACGATCCCGACGTGCAGATCGCCGTCTGCTCCCTGATGGCCGCCGGCGTGGGGATCAACCTCCAGGTCGCGTCCAACCTGGTGCTGGCCGAGCTGTCCTGGACCGACGCCGAGCAGACGCAGGCCATCGACCGCATCCACCGGATCGGCCAGGCCGAGCCCGTCACCGCGTGGCGGATCATCGCCGCGCAGACCATCGACTCCAAGATCGCCGAGCTGATCGACAGCAAGTCGGCGCTGGCCGCCCGGGCGCTGGACGGGATCGTCGACGAGGACGGTTCGTCGTCGCTGGACGTTCAGCTCGAGGCGCTGGTCGGGTTGCTGACCGACGCGCTCGCCGCGGAGGGCGTGGGCTGAAGTCGTCGCGCCGGTGCGAGTCGGGGGGCTCGGGTGGTCCTACCCTGCACCCGTGTCATCCAGGAGCAACGGAGAGCTTCGGCGGGAGCAGGAAACGTGAGCAGCACAGTCCAGCGCGCGGTCGGCGGCCTGCCGCCCGGGTTCCTGTTCGGGACGAGCACGGCGTCGTACCAGATCGAGGGTGCGGCGACGGCGGACGGCAAGGGCCCCAGCATCTGGGACACCTTCACCGCCGAGCCCGGTCGGATCGTCGACGGCAGCACCGGCGACGTCGCGTGCGACCACTACCACCGGTGGTCGGAGGATCTCGAGCTGATCCGGCGCCTCGGTGCCGACGGGTACCGGTTCTCGATCGCGTGGCCCCGGGTGCAGCCCTCCGGGTCGGGTCCGGTCAACGAGGCGGGGCTGGCGTTCTACGACCGGCTCGTCGACGGGCTGCTCGAGGCCGGTGTCCAGCCGATGGCGACGCTCTACCACTGGGACCTGCCGCAGGCTCTCGAGGACGGCGGAGGCTGGCTCAGCCGTGACACGGCGCTGCGGTTCGGGGAGTACGCCGCGCTCGTCGCGGACCGGCTCGGCGACCGCGTCGCGCACTGGTGCCCGGTCAACGAACCGAACGTCGTGACGATGAACGGCTACGCCCTGACCGACCTGGCTCCCGCCCGGGGCCTGCTGTTCGACGCACTCCCGGTGGCGCACCACCTGCTGCTCGGTCACGGCCTCGCCGTCCAGGCGTTGCGCGCGGCGTCGGTCTCGGGGCAGATCGGCACGGCCACCAACCACCAGCCGGCGTGGCCGCTCAGCGGCAGCGACGCCGACGTCGCGGCCGCGGCGTTCGTCGACACCCTCTGGAACCGGCTGTTCGCCGACCCTGTCCTGCTCGGCCGCTACCCCGACGAGCTCGCCGCAGCGATGCCGGGCCCGGTGGCCGAGGACCTCGCGCTGATCTCCCAGCCCCTCAACTTCTACGGCCTCAACTACTACAACCCGATCGGGGTACGGGCCGCGCCGGAGGGCTCGCCGGTCCCGTTCGAGAACGGTGAGGTCGGCGGCTACCCGACCACCGGCTTCGGCTGGCCGATCGTCCCCGCGGGGCTCACGGAGCTGCTGACGGATTTCACGGCCCGGTACCCCGGCCTGCCGCCCATCATCCTCACGGAGAACGGCTGCTCCTTCGACACGGGTCCCGACGACGACGGGGTCGTCGACGACCAGGCCCGGATCGACTACCTCGACGCCCACCTGCGCGCCGTCGCGGACGCGATCGCCGCCGGCGCCGACGTGCGGGGCTACTACTGCTGGTCGCTCATGGACAACTTCGAGTGGGCCGACGGGTACACGCAGCGGTTCGGGCTGGTGCACGTCGACTTCGACACCCTCGTGCGGACCCCGAAGCGCTCGTTCGACTGGTACGCCGACGTGGTCCGCGCGTACCGCGCAGGCACCGCGTGACCGCGCCGACCCTCCCGCGCGCCCTCGCGGAGCCGACGGAGCGCGTCCCGACCCGATGGGTCCTGTGGGTCGTCCTGGCGAGCGTGGGGCTCTGGTCGGGGTTCTTCGGACCGATCCAGGTGCTCCTCGCGCAGCAGGCCGAAGCCATCTCGCCCGACCACAAGGAGGCCGTGCTCGCCCTGGTGACCGGTGTCGGCGCTGCCGTCTCGATGGTGCTCAACCCCGTCTGGGGCGCGTTCTCCGACCGGACGACCCTGCGCGTCGGCCGCCGGATGCCGTGGGTGGTCGGCGGTGCCGCGGGTGGCGTGGTCGCGATGGTGGTGCTGGCGAACGCCCACACGGTGTGGGTCATGGTGGCGGGGTGGGCGCTCGCGCAGGCCGGGCTCAACGCCATGCTCGCGGCGATCACCGCGACGGTCCCGGACCAGGTGCCGGGCAAGGACCGCGGCACGGTCGGCGGCGCCATCGCGATCGCGCAGACCATCGGCGTGGTCGTCGGTTCCGGCATCGCGGCGGCCACCGGCAGCATCGCCGCGGGCTACCTGACGGTCGCCGTCGTCCTGCTCGTCACGACGCTCCCGTACGCGCTGGACTCCCGCGACGTGCCCCTGCCGCCCGAGCTGCGACCGCCCTTCGCGTGGGGCGCGTTCTGGCGGAGCTTCTGGGTCTCGCCCCGGCTCCACCCCGACTTCGGCTGGGCCTGGTTCACGCGCTTCCTGATGAACCTCGGCAACGCGTTCCTCATCCTCTACCTGCTCTACTACCTGAAGGACGACGTCGGCCTGTCGGACAAGGCCGCCGAGGACAACGTGTTCACCCTCACGGCCGTGTACGGGCTGTTCACCCTGCTCACCGCGCTGGGCGCCGGCTACTGGTCCGACCGCGTCGGCCGGCGCAAGGTGTTCGTCATCTGGTCCGGCCTGATCACGGCCGCGTCGCTCCTGCTCTTCGCGCTCGTGCCCACGCTCCCCGCGGCCTACGTGGCAGCCGTGATCCAGGGGATCGGGTTCGGCGCGTACACCGCCGTCGACTTCGCGCTCATCACCCAGGTCCTGCCGGGCGCCCGCGACCGCGGCAAGGACCTCGGCGTCATCAACATCGCCAACGCGCTGCCCCAGGTGCTGGCGCCGGCGCTCGCGGCCGGCGTCCTTGCCGTCGGCCTCGGGTACGTCGGCCTCTACGTCCTGGCCGCGGCCGTGAGCGTCCTCGGTTCCGTGCTCGTGGTCCGGATCAGGTCGCTCGACTGACCAGGTCGGCGACGAGGGCTTCCTCAGACGGCGGCCGGGACCGCCTCGTCGACGGCCGCCGGTGCGCGGCGGGCGCGGACGAACCCCCAGCCGACGAGCACAGCGGCGACGGCGGTGAGCACGAGGCCTGCGAGGGTGGTCGCCTGCTGGAACTGGGCGCTCTGCTGCGCTGTCCACTCGGACCGGGCGATGTCGCCCGTGAACAGCGCGGCCAGGATGGTGCCGGTGACGGCGATGCCGATGCCCGAGGCGACCTCGGTCGCGGTGTCGGTGAGGGCCGCGCCGATGGTGGTCCGGTTCGCCGGCAGGCCGTTGAGCACGTTGACGCCCGCGACGACTCCGACCACGCGCATCCCGGCCGACACGAGGACCAGCGCCGCGGCGACCCAGACGTAGCCGAGGCTGCCCAGCAGCGCGTAGACGGCCAGACCGGCGACGATCGCGACGGCTCAGCCACGCGGCGCGACTCAGCCCGACGCGCTGCACGAACGGGCCGATGAATGGGCCGGCGGCGACCAGGACGATCACCTGCGGGAGCATGCCGATGGCGGCCAGCGCGGGCGACCAGCCCCAGGCGAGCTGCAGCTGCAGCGTCACCAGGTAGCCGAGGCCGGCGGTCGCCAGCCCCGCGGCGGCCTTGAACGCCAGGCCGCTGGACACCAGGGGTCGGGCGACGAGCGCCAGGTCGAGCAGCGGGTGGGCCGTCGAGCGCTCGCGCCGGACGAAGGCCAGCGCCGCGACAAAGGCCCCGGCCGTGACGGCCCACGGGAGCCAGGAGCCGGCACCCTCGTCGACGAACAGCGTCGGCGCGACCAGGGCGAGCACGATCGTGACCGTGCCCAGCACGGCGCCGGGGATGTCGGCGGGGTCGCCGTGCAGGTCGGCGGGGTCGTCGGCGGCGATGCCCCACCGGATGCCCAGGATCGCGAGCGCGGCGATCGGCACGTTGACCAGCAGCAGGACCTGCCACGGGACGACGGACAGCGCGAGGCCGCCGACGGCCGGGCCGATGGCGAGACCGACCAGGCCCACGGTGGTGATGAGCGTGAGCGCCCGGACCCGCAGGCCGTCGTCGTCGAAGAGCCGGAAGGCCAGTGCCATGGACCCGGGCGTGGTCATCGCGGCCGCGACGCCCATCGCGACGCGGACGGCGATGAGCTGCCCGGCGGTGTCGACGAAGGCCGTGGCGAGGCTCGCGACCGCGAGCAGGACCAGTCCGACGAGCATGACCCGACGCCGGCCGACGCGGTCGGCGAGCGCGCCGAAGGCGAGCATCAGCCCGCCGAACGTGACCGCGTACGCGCCCGTCACCCACTGCAGGCCGGTGGTCGAGGCGTGCAGCTCGCGCCCGATCGTGGGCAGCGCGACGTTCAGGATCGAGTTGTCGAGCATCTCGAACAGGAACACGGCGGAGAGTCCGGCCAGGGCGACCCGGGCCTCGCGCAATGATCGGGGGAAGCTGACGGTGGTGGGCGGCATGCCACTAGATTAACTGACTAAGTTTAGTTACACAAGAGAGTGGGGCGCATGGCCAGGAGCAGCGAGCGTGGGGGGCCGCAGACGCGTGCGCGGATCGCGGAGGTGGCGGCTGCCCTGTTCCTCGAGCGGGGTTACGACGCGGTCACGGTCGCGGAGATCGCCCGGGAGGCCGGCGTCTCGAGCGTGACGGTGTTCAACCACTTCCCGCGCAAGGAGGACCTGTTCCTGGACCGCTCGGACGACGCCGACGCACTCCTGCGCTCGGCGGTGCGCGACCGCGGCGAGGGCGTCGACGTCCTGACGTCCCTGCGCGGGGTGGCCTCCACGCTCGTCGACGAGCGGCACCCGCTGTCCGGCCTCGACCCGCGGTCGGTCCCCTTCTTCCGGACCGTCGCCGGATCGCCCGCGCTGCGCGCCCGCGCCAGGGAGATCGCCGCCGACCTGCAGCGTTCGCTCGCCGAGGCGATCGAGGACGACCCCACGTTCGAGGGCGACGGCATGCTGTTCGCGGCGTTCTTCGTCGCCGGCTACGGCACCGTCCTGGTGGAGACCGCGCGCCGGCTCATGGCGGGCGACGACGAGACCGGCGTGCTGGCCGACCACCGCGCGCGCCTCGACCGGCTGTTCGACGCCCTCGCCGGCGGAGTCGCCCCGTCACCGTGAGCCCTGCCGCTCGCGTGGCCCGCGTCGGTGGTCGCTGGAACGATGACGGGACCCGGCCCAGGAGGAGCCATGCCCCGCTTCACGCAGGACGACCAGCTGCAGGGCGCCGAGTTCGTCGGCGTGAACCTGCGCGACGCGCGGTTCGTCGAGTCCGACCTGTCCGGCGTCGTGATGCGGGGGGTCGATGCCGCGAACGCCGACATCGACGCACCCTGGATCGCTGACGAGGGCAGCTCCTTCTGGATCAACGGGGTGGACGTGGCCCCGCTGGTCGAGGCCGAGCTCGACCGCCGGTTCCCGGGTCGTTCGCAGCGCCGGGCGGCAGACCCGGACGGCCTGCGCGCGGCCTGGGAGGTCCTGCAGGACGCGTGGGCGGCCACGCTCGAGCGGGTCGCGACGATGCCGGCGGGCACCGTCGACGTGTCGGTGGGCGGCGAGTGGTCGTTCGCGCAGACGCTGCGGCACCTGGTGCACGCCACCGACGTGTGGCTGGGCAAGGCGGTCCGCGAGCGCACCGAGCCGTTCCACCCGATCGGTCAGCCCGACTCGTCCGCGCGCGACGCCGTGGTCGACCGGCCGATGCCGTCGTACGACGAGGTCCTCGAGGTCCGCGCGGGCCGCGTCGCGATGGTCCGCGACTTCCTCGCGACCGTCACGCCGGAGCAGCTCGACGCCGAGCGGCGCAACCCGCACGCCCCGCAGGTCACGGAGACCGTCCGGCACTGCCTCCACGTCATCCTCGAGGAGGAGTGGGAGCACCGGCGCTTCGCCCTGCGTGACCTCGACCTGATCGCGGCGACCACCGAGCACGGGTGAAATCGGACATCGTTCACCTCGCCGTCGTCCGCGGCTCACGCCCTGTTCGCCGCGGTCCGCGAGCCTCGCTCGAGTCGCCGCGAGGCGGGGTGCGACGACGCTGCCAGTCGACGTGCGGCGCCGGCAGTGACATTGTCGACTGACGGAATTCTGCAGAGGGGCGTAGTGCCGGCACCACGGTGGACGAGACGAGCGCGGCACCGAGCGCGCCCGGTTCCCGGTGGGTGGCGCGCACGGCCCGGCGCGATCGGCTCCTCCGTGACGTTCCTGGCGGTGCTCCTGGCCGCCGTCTCATTCGCTCCGGCGGCCTCGGTGGGCGTGCCGACACCGCACGAGCACGCGGTGGCCAGCCGTCCGATCACCGACAAGCAGGTCCCGCCCGAGCCGACGAGCGCGGCGTACCGGGCCGCCCTGGTGCGCCTCGGCGTGCGGGTGACGGCGATCGAGGCGGCCACCGTCACCCTCGTCGGAACCCCGCCGGAGACGACCGAGCCGAGTGCCACCGACCCGACCGTCGCCGGTCCGACCGGCACCGATCCGAGCGCTGTCCCGACCCCCACGGATCCGACCACCGTCCCGACCCCGACCGAGCCGCCCTCCATCGACGTGACCGATCTGGTCGCACAGGTGGTGGAGCCGCCGCCGACGACCGGGTCGGCACTGACCGTCGAGCAGCTGCCTCCCCGGGTGGTGGACGCTCGCCAGCAGGTCGACGGCGGTGACCTCTCGGCCGCGTCCAAGGTGGTCAAGGGCGTCGAGACGGACGTGCTCCTGGTCGCCCTCGACCTCGCCGACCAGTCCGCGCAGAACGCGGCGCTGGCCCGGCTCCTCGTCGGCACCGACCCTCACGTCGCCGCCCTCGACGCGGCCGTCGCGGCCACGCACGCGTCCGCCGACGGCCGCGACGTCGTCGCCACGGCCACGTATGCCGCGCAGGCTCGGGACGCCGCAGACGGCATCACGCTCGCCGCCCAGCAGGCGTTCACCACCGCCGACGACGCGACGAAGGCCGCGATCCTCCTGGCGGACCAGCAGGCCCGTTCGACCGACGGCTACACCAACGGCAACATCCCGCTCGACGTGCTCTGCGTGCTCTCGTTCGCCCCCCAGCAGCACTTGCGCTGCGACGCGGCCGCGGCGTTGGAGCGGATGAACGTGGCCTACCGCCAGGCGTTCGGTCACGACATGGTGATCTCCGACTCCTACCGCAGCCTCGTCGACCAGGTGCTCACCAAGGCCGCCAAGGGCGGGCTGGCCGCGGAGCCCGGTACGTCGAACCACGGCTGGGGCCTCGCGATCGACGTCGGCGACGGGGTCGACAGCTACGGGTCCGCGCAGTATGCGTGGCTGAAGGTCAACGCCGTGCTCTTCGGCTGGCACCACCCCACGTACATGGACCAGGGCGGTCGCGGGCCGCACGAGCCGTGGCACTGGGAGTTCGGCACGACGGACGACCGCGGGACGGGCACGTCGACACCGATCACGGTCGATGGTCAGCCGAACACCGCAACCCCGGCGGCGCCCGTCGACCCCGTCGCCGAGCAGCCGACCCCGTCGCCGAGCCCGACGCCCGACCCGACGCCGACACCGACGGCGTCGCCGACGCCCGATCCGACCCCAACCCCGACGCCAACGACGACCCCGTCGCCCACCCCGAGCGACCAGCCGACCCCGAGCGAGCCGGCGACGCCGACCCCGTCCCCGGGTCCCACGGACACCCCGACGACGGAGCCCAGCCCGACCGAGCCGGTCGCGCCGACCCCCTGACCGCGGCGCGCGACGGCTCGTCCAGCGGCCGATCGGGTGACTTGGACGTGCGTTCAGGTTTCTGCCGTTAGGCTTCGCGCTCACCATGGCTGACCAGACGACGACGTCCTCGCGCCGGTGGCGCACACTGCTGCGCCGCCCGGAGGTCCGAGCGTCCGCCTTCGCCGGCGCGACCGTCCTGCTGCTGGTCGTGGTGCTGGCGGTGGTCGATCCGACCGGCCTGCTCGCGCCCGTTGGTGGGGCCGGGATGCCGGTCCTGCGGTTCGGCGGCGTCTACCAGTGGGCCCCGCTGCTGGTCGGGCTTCCGGTCCTGCTCGTCGCCACGATGCTGCCGGTGCTCCTGGTCGGGCGCGGCCCTGTGCGACGCCGGTTCCTGTTCGGGGTCACGTGGGCGAGCGTCGTCGGGGCCGTCGCGCTCGCCGCGGCCGCGACCGGGTTCGCCGCCGCCCTGCCGCTGGTGGGCCCGCACCTGAGCTTCACCTCCGCGCTCACGTTCGCCGTGTCGACGAGCGGCTTCGCCGGGCTCAAGGGTCTGGTCGCCGGGCCGCTGGTCGGTCTCGCGGCGGCGCTCGCGTACGGGAGTCGGCACGCCGAACGGGTCACGACGAAGACGGCGTGGGGCAGCGGGTTCGTCATCGCCGTCATGGTCGTCGTCGTCGCCCTGGCCGCGATCGGCAGCACGTCGTGGCGCGGCGGACCGACGGGCTACGCGTTCGCCGGACCCCTGCCCGCGCCCACCAGCACCGCCAGCGCGCTCGGCGCGGTCGCCGGGCTGCTCGTGTTCCTCGGCCTGTTCACGATCACCGTCCGGGCGGCGCTGCGCCGGCTTCCCGACGAGGCCGCACTGGCCGCCTGGCTCGGCGCGATCGTCGGCGGGCTGGGCCTCGGGGTGCTCGGGGCCGTGGTCGGCGCCGCGACCGGGCACCTCGACCACGCCGGGCCGGACAGCTGGTTCCTGGCGACCACCCTGCTCGCCCTCGCCGCGGGGATCGGCTTCGGGGTCGGCGTCGGGCTGGTCGCCGCCGTGGTCACCGGCATCACCTGGCGCTGGCGCGCGCGGGTCTCGCGCGTGCCCGCCTGGGCCGTCGTCGGAACGGCCGTGGTGGTGCTCGTCGTCCCGCTCGTCGTGCCGACGCCCCCTCCGGGACCGCCGGCCACCACCCCCGTCGCCGCGAGCGGTGGGATGGAGCGCCTGCACCTGCTGCCCGCCCGCGACGAGGGCGGCCTGCCTGTCATCGGCGACGTCACCGGGCGGCGGGTGCTCCTGCGGGGCGTCAACGTGAACCAGCTCATCGACTACTACCTGCGCGACCCCGCGGTCCCGGCGACGTCGCCGCCCACCGACCAGGACTTCGCGCAGATCGCGGCCCTGGGCTTCAACGTGGTGCGGCTCGGCATGTCCTGGTCGCGGCTGGAGCCGACCCGGGGAGCGTTCGACCAGGACTACCTCGACCAGGTCGAGGCCACGGTCGCGCTGGCCAAGAAGCACGGCGTCTACACCGTGCTCGACCTGCACGAGGACGCCTGGGGCAATGCGCTGGCCCGGCCCGACGCGCACTGCGGGGGCGGGACCTCGCCGACGACCGGGTGGGACGGCGCCCCGGCGTGGGCGACGCTCACCGACGGCGCCGCGTACTGCCAGTTCATGGCACGCGACCTGTCGCCGGCCGTCGCGACGGCGTTCAGCAACTTCTACACCGACCGCGACGGCATCCAGGCCGAGCTGGTCACGACGTGGGCCACGGTCGCCGCGGCCTTCGCCGACGAGCCCGCGGTCGCGGGCTACGACCTGCTCAACGAGCCGGGCATCGGCGCTGACCCGCCGGTCAGCAGCGGCCTCCTCCTGGGTCGCTACTACGCCGCCGCCATCTCGGCGATCCGCGCCGCCGAGAAGCCCGGGTTCACGCACCTGGTGTTCTTCGAGCCGAGCGTGCTGTGGTCGGGGCTCGGCTTCGACGTGACGCCGCCGCCGGGGTTCACCTCCGACACGCAGCTCGTCTTCGCCCCGCACCCGTACAGCGAGTCGATCACCCTCGACCAGAGCCTCGGCCTGACGATCGCCTCGATCGAGCGGAACCTGACGATGTCCGCGCAGGCCGCGCGTTCGTACGGTGCGGCGCTGTGGCTGGGGGAGTGGGGCTGGTTCGGCGACCCGTCCGTCGACGGCGCGAAGGTGCAGCGCTTCGTCGCCGCGCAGGACCGGCTCGGCGTCGGAGGTGCGTTCTGGGTGTGGCGGCAGGGCTGCGGATCACCGGAAACCGACGCCGACGCCGAGCGCTCCGGCAACCTGGTCTCGGTCGACTGCGCGACGGGTGCCTCGACCCCGCCGCCGGCGGGGTTCGCCGAGCCGTTGAGCCGGGCGTACCCGCAGGCGTTCCCGGGGCGGCTCGACTCGCTGACCTCGGGCGGTGCGGACCTCTCGTTCGCCGCGTCCGTCGACGACCCCGCCGCCAGCTGCCGGCTCGAGATCTGGGTGCCGGGCGAGGCCACGCCCGTGCTGAGCACGACCGGCGTCACCGACGCGACCGCGACGAAGGTCGAGGGCGGCTGGCGCGTGACGGGCTGCGCCACGGGCAGCTACACGGTGACGATCACGTAGCAGCAGGGCGGTCCGACGCGCGCGACGCGCCGAGGCGAGCCACAGTGGTCTCAACTCGGAGCGAAGGAGCCAAGGGTGCGCACGGTGGTCGTCACGGGTGCCGCGTCCGGGATCGGGCGGGCCACGGCGGCGCTGCTCGAGTCTCGCGGAGAACGCGTGATCGGGGTGGACCTGCACGGGAGCGATGTCGTCGTCGACCTCAGCACGCCGACCGGCCGGGCGGACCTGGTGCGGCGCGTGGGTGAGCTGAGCGGCGGCACCGTCGACGCGGTCGCCGCGATCGCCGGCCTGGCCAACACCGGGGTGCCGGACGTCGCCGTCAACTACTTCGGTGCGCTCGCCACCCTCGAGGGCCTGCGCCCGTTGCTCGCCGGCTCACCGTCGCCCCGCGCCGTCGTGACCTCGTCGGTGGCCAGCCTGCTGCCGCACGACGACGCGCTGGTGGACCGGTGCCTGGCGAACGACGAGACCGGCGCGCTCGACCGCGCTCAGACGCTGGTGGACACCGGCCACGGCGGCCGGATCTACAACAGCACCAAGGTGGCCGTCAGCCGGTGGGTGCGGCGGTCGGCCGCGACCGAGGACTGGGCCGGTGCGGGCATCCCGCTGAACGCCGTCGGCCCGGGCATCGTCCGGACGCCGATGATGGCGGACATGCTGGCGACGCCCGAGAAGCGGGCCGGGATGGCGTCGATGATCCCGATGCCGCTGCGGGGGTTCATGGAGCCGTCCACACCCGCCGCGCTCCTCGCCTGGCTGGTCGGCGAGGAGAACACGCACCTGTGCGGGCAGGTCATCTTCATCGACGGCGGGTCGGACGTCGTGCTGCGCGGCGACTCGACCTGGTGGGCGTCCCGGATCTCCACCTGGGGATGACGGGCACGGGATGTCCCCGCCGGCTGGCAGGCTGGCGGGGTGACGGCTTCCACCTACGACGAGGCGCTGACGGTCCTGCGGCGCCTCGTCGGCAATCCCGCGGCCACGTTCCACGACGGGCAGTTCGAGGCGATCGAGCAGCTCGTCGACGAGCATCGCCGGGCGCTGGTGGTGCAGCGCACCGGCTGGGGCAAGTCGGCGGTGTACTTCGTCGCGACGATGCTGCTGCGCACCCGGGGAGCCGGGCCGACCGTGCTGGTGTCGCCGTTGCTCGCGCTCATGCGCGACCAGGTAGCGGCCGCGGAACGAGCCGGTGTCCGCGCCGTCGCGATCAACTCGACCAACGCGCACGAGGGGGACTCGTTGCTGGCGTCGCTGGCGGCCGACGAGGTCGACGTGCTGCTCGTCTCGCCGGAGCGGCTGAACAACCCGGCGTTCCGCGAGACCCAGCTGCCCGCGCTGGTCGAGCGGCTCGGGATGCTGGTGGTCGACGAGGCGCACTGCATCAGCGACTGGGGCCACGACTTCCGCCCGGACTACCGCCGCCTGCGCGACCTCATCGCCGCGATCCCGCCCGACGTCCCGGTCCTGGCGACGACGGCCACCGCGAACGCCCGGGTCGTCGCCGACGTCGCCGAGCAGCTCGGCGGGTCGTCGGTCCTGACCATCCGCGGCCCCCTGGCTCGGTCCTCGCTGCGGCTCGGCGTGCTCCGGCTTCCTGACGCCAAGACCCGGCTCGGCTGGCTGCTCGGGCACCTGGCCGAGCTGCCCGGCTCGGGCATCATCTACACGCTCACGGTGTCGGCGGCCGAGGACACCGCCCGCCTGCTGCGCGAGGCGGGTCACGACGTGCGTGCGTACACCGGCCAGACGGATCCGGGGGAGCGCGAGGGCCTGGAGTCGGCCCTGAAGGCCAACGAGGTCAAGGCCCTGGTCGCCACGAGCGCGCTCGGCATGGGGTTCGACAAGCCCGACCTCGGCTTCGTCCTGCACCTCGGCGCGCCCTCGTCGCCGGTCGCCTACTACCAGCAGGTCGGCCGCGCCGGCCGCGCCACCGCCTCCGCCGACGTGCTCCTGCTCCCCGGCCCCGAGGACCGCGACATCTGGCAGTACTTCGCGACGGCGTCGATGCCGTCACAGGACCGGGCGTCGCGCGTGCTGCGGGAGCTGGCCGACGGCTCGGTGCTCTCGACGCCCGCGCTGGAGGCCCTGGTCAACGTCCGCCGCACCCAGCTCGAGCTGCTGCTCAAGGTGCTCGACGTCGACGGCGCCGTCCGTCGGGTGCGCGGCGGCTGGGAGTCGACGGGCCGGCCCTGGACCTACGACGCGTCGCGGTACGAGCGCATCGCCGCCGCTCGCACCGCCGAGCAGCAGCACATGATCGAGTACGAGCGTACCGACGGGTGCCGCATGGAGTTCCTGCAGCGCTCCCTCGACGACGACACCGCGGTCCCGTGCGGCCGCTGCGACTCGTGCGCGGGCGCCTGGTACCCGGTCGACGTGACGTCGACCGCCTCGGAGTCCGCTGCCCGCGGGATCGATCGGGTCGGCGTCGCCGTCGAGCCGCGCGCCCAGTGGCCGGTGGGGGTCGAACGCCTGGGTGTCCGCGGCCGCATCCCGATGGACGAGCGCGCCGCCGAGGGCCGCGCCCTCGCACGCCTGACCGACCTGGGGTGGGGCAACACCCTGCGCGAGATCTTCGCGCCGGGTGCCGCAGACGCTCCGATCACCCCGGCCCTGCTCGCCGCGTGCGTCCGCGTGCTCGCGGAGTGGGGCTGGGAGGAACGCCCCACCTCGGTGGTCGCGATGCCCGCGCGTCGTCGCCCGCTCCTGGTCGCCTCCCTCGCCCGGGGCCTCGCCGAGGTCGGCCGCCTGCCCTACGCGGGTGCCCTGTCCTACGTCGACGGCGGCCCCACCGGCGAGCCGGGCGGCAGCAGCGCCTTCCGGCTGGCGGCCGTCTGGCAACGGTTCGACGCGTCACCGTTGGCGCTCCCGCCCGGGCCGGTGCTGCTCGTCGACGACCTGGTGGACAGCCGTTGGACGATGACGGTCGCCGCGCGTGCCGTCAGGTCGAGCGGTGCCTCCGCGGTCCTGCCCTTCGCGCTCGCGCTGCGCAGCTGATCGTCGACGCCCCTGCCTTTCCGGCACCAGAACCGCGGAGACCGTGCGCAAGCGGTATCCCAGCACGCTGCACGGGTCGGGAACCCGTGCGCTCCACCCGCACCTGGAGCTATTCGACGACCTTGACGTCCTTCCAGAACGCGACGTAGTCGGTGAAGTCCTTGCCGACGCGGTCGAACGCGGTCGGGTACGGGTTCGGGTAGCGCCACGCGCGGTCGGGCAGCACGTCGTTGTCCACGGTCACCGTCAGGTACTGGCACTCGCCCTTCCAGGGGCAGGTGTAGGGCGTCGGGCTCGTCGAGACGTAGTCCTCGTTGACGCTCGACGGCGGGAAGTACCAGTTCCCCTCGATCTTGATCAGGTCCTCCACGGGTGCCTCGGCGATGACCGTCCCGCCCACCACTGCCTTCATGTGTCTCCCGATCCGCGTGTCCGGGCGCCGCGCGTCGGCACCGGCTGCCATCAGACGCCCTGGACGCCCGCCGAGCAACCTGACCCACTCCCCACCCACCCGGCGCGGGCGCGGCGAGAACGGCAGTTCCACGCGAGAACGGCAGTTCAGACTGCCGTTCTCGCGCCGAACTGCCGTTCTCGGGGCCGAGGCATCGGCCCGTCGCCGGGTCCGGTCAGCGACCTTCGAGCTCGTCGAGCTCTCCTGGAGTCGTCCAAGGGCGCGCGCCGTGCCTGGGCGGCCGCGACGGCGGGGTCGAGCTCGCCTAGGATCACGGCGTCGAGCAGGTCCCGGTAGCGGGCCGCGGTCTCCTCGACGGCCTCGACGGACGCGATCAGCAGGAGGCCGAGAGACTCGACGTCGAGCTCCAGGTCACCCAGCAGGACGGGCGAGCGGTAGGCCACCGATCCCGTCGAGAAGTCGATCTCGAGGGCGGCGTCCAGCAGGTCGGACGTCGCGCGCAGGATCAGGGCGCACACGTCCGCGAACTCGGTCGCCGGCACGAGGGTCGGATGCACGACGTAGAACGTCACGGCACGCGCCACCGGGCGCACCACGCCGAGCACCGAGCCGATCGTGGGGTCTGCCGACTCGATGTCGATCGCCATCAGGCTCGCGTCGATCTGCAGGTCTCGGCCGGCAGACGCGAGCGCGTCCGCCACCAGGGTGAGGAACGGATCCTCGCTCACGGGGCCACCGGGACCGGCGCGGGCGACGAGGGTCTCGACGGGGCGGCCTTGGCGGACTTGTTGCGCAGCGCCTCGCGCAGGAACTCGATCCACTCGGGCCTGTTGCGGCGCGGCGTGCGCTTGAGCTCGGCCTCGATCGCCTGTGCGGTCAGCGAGTCCGTGAACTTCTTGATGTCCGGCGGGCTCGCCTGGTCCTTGAGCTGCAGGTCGCCGACGACGCACACGACCCCCGGCGGCAGGGACTCCGTCTTGCCCAGCGCGGAGGTCTTCTCCTTCAGCATGCCGCGGTTCTCGGACGCGAAGAGCTGCCGGATCCGCCAGCCCAGGCCGCGGTCCGTCTTGGTGTTCGCGCCGAGCTTGCCGTCCTTGGCCTGCTGGTTGCGCTTCTGGGCGAGCTTCGTCCGTCTCGGCCCACGCCTCCGACACGCCCGCGAGCGCACCGGTCACCGGCTTGGCCTTCTTCTTCAGGTCCTCGAACATCGACTGCGGGTCGGCGTTGGTGTCCATGCCCTCCAGCACGACCGCACGGATCTTGACCAGGAGCGCGTCGTTGCTCGTCTGCTCCTCCTTCGCGTCCAGCTTCGCCTTCGGGTTGAACGGCTTCACCGGGCGCGGCTTGATCTGCCGGACGTAGTCGGGCGTGATCGGCTTGCCGTCGATGCGGTAGTTCGAGAGGAACTGCTGGGCGGTCCTGTCGCCGGCGGCGGCCTTCATGATGATGCCGTCGACGGCCATCTTCGGGTGCTTCTTCAGCTCGTCCTCGGCGCCGCCCTCCAGGTGCATGACCGCGGACTCCTTCTCCGCCGTCTTGGCCATCTGGTTGAGCAGCTTGCTCGCGATGTAGTGGGCGATCTTGTGCAGGTTGTCGATGACTGCCGTGGCAGCCTTGATCGCCGCGGGGACGCCGAACCCACCCGCCGAGGCCACCTGGGCGACCGACGTGCTGAAGTTGATGATGCTCACGCCCAGCGACCAGCACTGCTGCTCGAGGTGCTTGGTGTAGACCTGCGACACCTTCATCAGCGGGTACACCATCACGTTGACCTTCTCGCCGCTGCCCGCACGCGCCTCGAACATGGTGAGGTCCGTCTCGCGCTGCCGCATGCCCGCCGAGGCCACCTCGGTGACGCCCCGCACCATGGCGAGCGCCGACGTCGCGATGTCGAGGCCCGGGATCACCTGCTTGACCCCGTCGGCCACGCCGCTGTCGATCAGCTTGGCCAGGTTGGCGGAGTTCTTGGCCACGCTGACCAGCCCGTCTAGCCCGACGGCTCCGGCCTTGGTGGCCTTGAGGGCCTCGTACGGGTCCTTCGTGCTCCACGCCTGCTGGGCCGACTCGACCATCTGCATCGCGGACTGCACGGCCGTCATGAGACCCGACAGGATGCCGGTGACCTGGCCGATGCCGAACTTGGCCTTCGTCGCGTCGGACTGCGGGAGCGACTGGTCCTTCCAGCTCGACTGGCCCGTGGCGAGCTGCTTGTTGGCACGCTCACCGCTGCGCACGGCCTCGCCGACGCCCTGGTCGACGACGCCCGGCAGGTGCGTGGTGAACTCCTTGTCCTTCACGACGCCCTGCTGCGCGCGCAGGCCGGCGTCCTGCTTGGTGCCGACCATCCCCGCGATGCCACCGCCGAGGCCGTTGATGACCGTCTTGCCGAGGCCGACACCCGAGCCGACGGTCTTGACGGTGTCCAGCGTCTCGTGGGTGTGCTCGGGCTTCTTCTCGGCGCCGGCGCGCTTGGCCGGGTCGAGGAGCATGAGGTTCTCCTCGATGGTCGACGCATCGCGCTTGGCCTGCTTGTCGCGCGCGGCGACCCGGCCCTCCGCAGCGGTGAACGCGGCCTGGTCCAGGGGACCGTCCTTCGGGGGGAGCAGCCCCTGGTCCTTGACTGGCATGCCCTTCTTGATGCTCGTACGCCTCGTCCTGCGCGAGCACCTCGCTGCGCTTGGGGTCCTTCTTCATCAGGTCGTTGCGGTGCGTGACCATGCGCTCGTAGGCGGCCTCGACCTCCTTCGGGAGCATCTTGACCTTGAGGACCGCCTTCTCCTGCTCCGCGGCGCTCTCCGTGCCGGCGGCCTCGCCCCGCGCCTGGCGCACCTGGATCACCAGGCGCTCGGCGGCCGTCTCGCGCGGCGGGCGGACGGCGTTGAGGTCCTTGTACTCGCCCTTCCACACCTGGTCGTAGGCGATCTCCGCGCGCTTCTCGTCGGAACCCCCGAGCTTCTTGGCCTTCAGCTGCTCGAAGACCTCCTTCTCGCGCAGCAGGGCCGCGTCGAACCGCTGCGTGAGGTCGACCACCCGCGCACTCGTCGCGTCCTTGGCCATCGGCACCTGGCCGGCGTCGTTGACCTTGCCCGAGACCGGCGCCTGCGGCGCGTCGTTGGTGGTGTCGTACAGCTCGGCCGTGAGCGCCTCGCGGCCCGCGATGCCCTGCTTGCGCGACTCCTTGAGGCTCGCCTGCTCGGTCTTCTCGGTCTTCTTGCTCTGCTTGACGCGGGCGGCCTTGGCCTCCTCCTCGCGCTTGGCGGCGGCCTTGGCGGCCTTCTCCTCGGGGGTCTTCTTCTTGCCGAAGAGGCGGCGTGTGGTGGCCGGCGCCGTGCCGCCGCCCTCCGTGAGGACGTGGGCGATCTCGTGCGCCAGGACCTGCTCGCCGGCGGGCGTCTGGGGGGCGAACCGCCCGGCGCCGAAGAAGATGTCGTTCCCGGTGGTGAACGCCTCGGCGCTCATCCCGGCGCTCAGCGCGCTCGCCTGCGCGTCGTCGTGCACGCGCACGTGGCCCAGGCTCGTGCCGAACCCCGTCTCCATGCGCCGGCGCACACCGTCGGGGAGCGGGGCGCCGTCGCCGCGGACGGACTCGATCCGGTCGCTGGACGCCTCGTCGAGGGCGCCGCCGGCGAGGCCGACGGTCGCTGCCGGGGTCGGCGTGGCCGACCGGCGCAGGTGGCCGCACCCCGGGTCGTGCGCGTGGGCGTCGGGGCTCGCCGCTGCGGTCGCCTGCGACCGGTGCAGCCGGTCCAGCGCGCTGTCCGCCATGCGGTCCGCGGCGTGCTCCGCGGGGTCCTCGGCGTGCCCGACCGTGAGCCCGGGGACGGGTGCGGGCGACGCGGGGCCCGACGCGATCGGCGTCGACGCCGTCCGCTCGGCTGCGGGCGCGGACTGCGTACCCGCAGCGACGGGAACGCGTGCGTCGTGGCTGCTCACAAGGACCTCCGGGCAGTTCGGGCGAGGACACAGATCCCCCAGGCTCAGGGTGCCGGTGCGTAGGCCGCCCGACATCAGTAAGGGGTACGCAGGTTGCCGTGTCCAGCACAGATCACCCGTTCGCCCCCGCCGCACCGTCCCCGGAAATCGGCGAACTCGACCGATCCGTCCGACGACGTGGTGCAGCGGGCCACCGCCGCTCCCTATCGTGAGTCCGTGACCTCGCTCAACCACCACGTCCGCGACGCCCGCGAGAAGGCCGGGCTGAGCCAGGGCGAGCTTGCCCGGAGGTCCGGTCTTCACCCGACGTACATCTCGCACATCGAGCGCGGGAAGCGTGAGCTGGGCGGTCAGGCACTCGCCCGGGTGGCTGCGGCGCTCGGCGTCTCCGTCGCGTTCCTCCTCGAGGGCGAGCGAGCACCCGAGTACCGGCTCGCGGAAGGGGACATCGTCGCCGCGCGACGCCTCTCGCGGTCGGGGGATCCCCGTGCGGCGGTCGGGCTGCTCGCGGCGACAGACGTGTCGCTGCTCGACGTCGACACCGCGGCACGGGTCGGGCTGGCCAGGGCCGAGGCGCTCGACCTGGCCGGCGACCTCGAGGCGTCGATCGCGGTGCTCGAGGACGTCTGCGGGACGTTGCTCGCCGCGCGCCGCTACACCCAGGCCGGCTACGCGGCCATGCGGATCGTCATGGCCCTGACCGAGTTCGCGGACGTGCACCGTGCCGTCCAGCGCGGCGAGGAGCTGCTCGCGCAGCTGCCCCCGGAGGTGGCGAGCTCCCGACGAGGTCGTCCGTCTGGAGTCCACGGTCATCTGGGCGTACATCGCCCGCGGCGACACCACCTATGCGCGCGTCCGCGGCCGTCAGCTGCTCGAGCGTACGAAGCGGCAGGGAACACGGCAGGCGGTCTCGTCCGTCCACTGGAACCTCGCGTTCATCGACGACGCCCTGGGCGACATGGATGCGGCCCTCGTCCAGCTCGACGCGGCGATCGCCCTGGCGGACACCCGCGAGGCCAACCGCGACCTGCCCCGCCTCCGGCTCGACCGGGCTTTCCTGCTCGTCTCGGTGGACCCCCCGCGCGCGGCGGAGGCGCTGCGCGAGCTCGACGCCGCTCAGATCGCGCTCGAGATCGACGAGTCCCGGGTCGAGCCGCTCGTGCCGCGGCCGTGCGGTCCCGAGCCACCCTGCTGCTGGGAGACGTGTCCGCCGCCCAGCGGCACGCCGTCCAGGCCGTCGAGCTGTTGGGCGACGGTGTGCGCCGCGACGCCGCGGCCGCCCACGAGGCGCTGGGCGACGCGCTGCTGGCGCAGAGCTCGCGGACCGAGGCCGTGAAGGAGTACCGCTACGCGGCCGAGCTGCTCGACATGATCTCGTCGGGCCGGTCAGCGGCAACCCTCTGGAGGCGCATCGGGGACCGTCTGCGGATGGCGGGCGACGACGACGAGCGGGTCGTCGAGGCCTACGCCCGTGCGCTCGCCGCGGCCGGGATCCGCGGTTCGGTGGGGCTCCCGCCGCAGGTCTGAGCCGGGTTGTCTATACCCGCATCGGCTCGCGTCATTGCGCCACAGACACAGGGTTGGGGACCATGCGGGGTGTACCGGAGAGTCCGGACGCCCCCTGGAAGGTTCCCCCATGAAGAAGCTCAGCGTCTCCCTCGTCATCGCACTGGCCGCCGTGACCGGTCTGGTCGGTGCAGCCGCACCCGCCGGCGCGGCCCACGTCCTCGCCTCACCGTGCTGCAAGATGATCTGAACCTGTCGATCGACGCGTCGCCGCGCTCGGCCCCCGGGGTGCGGCGACGCCGGCACGCCCGCTACGACCCGTCGTCGGTCCAGCGGGCGTCGCCGGTACGTCGACCGAGCTTGGACATCTCCCGCACGGTCGCCGCGCGCACGTCCCGCATCCCGACCGCGCGCTGCTCGGCGACCGCGTCGTAGGCGGCCGCCAGGACGATGTTGCGGATGTCGCCGCCGGCCACCTCGAGGCTGCGGGCCAGGAAAGCGACGTCCATCGGGTCGTCCGGGTCGGTGTGCGGGAGCTGCGCCAGGTGGTGCTCCCAGAGCATCTGGCGGGTGGGCTCGTCGGGGTCCGGGAAATGGACCATGAAGTGCAGCCGACGGGCGAAGGCCGGGTCGAGGTTGCCGCGCAGGTTGGTCGCCAGCACCGTGATGCCCTCGGACGCCTCCATCCGCTGCAGCAGGTAGGAGACCTCCTGGTTGGCGTACCGGTCGCGGGCGTCGGAGACCGAGGACCGGCTGCCGAACAGCGAGTCGGCCTCGTCGAAGAACAGCACGGCGTTGAGCGACTCCGCCTGCGTGAAGACGCGTTCGAGGTTCTTCTCGGTCTCGCCGATGTACTTGTCGACGACCGCCGACAGGTCCACCTGGAACAGGTCCATGCCGAGGGAGTCGGCCACGACGTGGGCCGCGAGAGTCTTGCCGGTCCCGGGGCTGCCCGAGAACAGTGCGCAGATCCCGCTGCCCTTGCCGCCCTTGCCCTGCAGCTCCCCGAGCGCGAGCACCTCGTCGCGGTCGCGGGCCCAGCCGATCAGCCGCTCGACCTCGCGGCGCGTGTGCGTCGGGAGCACCAGGTCGTCGAGGGTGGCGGGGGACTCGCTCGTGCGGACGCGCGGGCCGTGCGCGCTCCCGAGCCGGCGGGCGGCCAGGCGCACGTCGTCAGGCTCGACCGTCCGGCCGTCCCGCGCGGCGTCGGTCTCGGCGCGTCGGCCGACGGCGCTGATCTCCTCGGGCGTCATCCGCAGCGTGAGCACGTCGCGGGTGGTCGCGTGCTCGCCGACGACGCGGTGCCACTGGTCCGCGCGCTCGTCCCGGGTGAGCCGCCCGGCGACGACGGCCGCGGGCAGCCCGACGGCCCACCGCGGGTCCCAGGGGGTCCGGCCGACCGCGATCACGGGCACGACGGCGTCCAGGTCGCCCAAGATCTCGGCCGCGAGGTGCGCGCCGGCGAGCACGAGCACGCTGCCGTCGAGGCCGGCCTCCAGCACGAGCGCCCGAGTGGTCTCGCGGACGAGCACCGGATCGGTGCCCAGGCCCGGCACGACCGGGAGACGTTCCAGGTCGCCGACGAGACAACCGACCTCCACGTGGCGACAGGCCGCGACCGCGAGCGCGGTGCCGGCCGTGCCGACCGGGGCGTGCACCCAGACCAGCTGCTCGCCGAGCGTCATGGCGCCCGCGACGTCGAGGTACCCGTCGACGTCCACCGGCTGCGGGTCCCGTAGCACCCGGGCCACCAGGTCCGGCACCCGGTGCGAGCCGAGCAGGCGGGCGACCACGCGGTCCGGGACCGTGAGGCGTCGGGCCAGGAGGACGTCGTCGCCCACCAGCGTGAGCAGGCCGTGGCGCTGCAGCGGGCCGTCGTCGGTCAGGCGGGCCCGCGCAGCCGCGTCGACCACGCTCGCGCCGGCGAGCTCGAGGGCGAGGGCGGCGGTCGGGCGTGCCGGGCCCTCGTCGCCGGAGAGCAGGCCCAGCAGCAGGTGAGCGCTCGGGTGCAGCTCGGCCAGCAGCGCGATCTCGAGCAGCGCCTGGTCGGTCGACGAGAGCCCGAAGATGTCGCCGACGACCGTCAGGTGCTCGGCGGCGGCGCCGATCGGGTCGTCCAGCTCGAGCGCGTCGAGCGCCGCGCGGGCACGGTCCTCCGGGGGCCATGCGGCGTGCTTGGCTCGTCGGTCGACGGCGTCGCGTAGCGCGCTGGTGCTCGTCATGGTGTCCCTTCGTCGGCTGCCCCGTCCGTACTCTCCCCGGTCGGCCGTCGCGCGTCGAGCCTCGGTGCGCGATTCCGCCCGCATGCACGCCGTCCCGACGTGCTCCGCGCCGATCGAGGACTGCCGCAGCCGGGTAGGCGGCGCGTGCGACGACGTCGCCTCCCGTCGTGTCGCTCGCCGCTGCTCCGTTCCAGTGACCCGCCCGGGACGGGCGCCAGTGTGATCCGTGTGCGAACGCGGTGAGTCTAGAAGAATGTCACTGAAGTCGTTCTATAACTGACTATTGCGTCCTGGGGCGGCCCCCCGCGGGAAAATCAGGTGAGGGCGGCTGCAACTCATTCCGGGCGCGGAATGACTGAGCACGGGTGGCCGCTAGCCGCATGATCCTGCGGATCGACGTGTGATACGTCATGCGATCAGATCACCCGGCAATCTTCCCTGGACGTTTGACCAGGAGGGATTTGTGCAGCAGACTCATCCCGACGGTGCGCATCGCCTGCCCCCTGCGCGGTGCGCACCGTCTTTCACTTCCGAAGGGCGCGGCGGATCAGTTGATCCGGTCCGCGCCCTTCGTGCGTCCGACCCGGGCGCGGTGCCTCCGGCGGCGCGGTGCGGTCGCCTCGGCGCGCCCTCCCGGGCGAGGGACCGGTGCGCGGCTAGCGTTCCAGCGTGACCGTCCCCGCGCGCTCCTCCGGCTCGGGGCCCGACCAGGCTCCCGAGTCCGCCCTCACTGTCGACGACTCCGCTGACGCTGCCGTCGCGGACGGAGCCGACGTCGCAGCCGACAATGCGATCGCCCTCGTCGAGCCCCCCAGTCCCGCAGAGCTCCTCGAGAGCGCCGTGGCCACGTGGCGGGCCGCGCTGGTCGAGGCGGCGGGCGGTTCGACCCTCGTCGACGTCGAGCTGCTGGGCGAGGCCGCGCTCGACCTGTCGGCGGCGCACCCGTCGGGGATCTCCCAGCTCTACGCCGGCCGCGAGACACGGCTGTCCAACCTCGTGCGGGAGGGCGCAGCGCTGTCCACCGCGCGCCGCCGGGCCCGCGCCGTCTCGGCGCGGGCGGCCGTCTACGCGCAGCGGTACGGGATCCTGCCCACCTCTCTCGCGATCGGCGTCGCCACCTGGACCGAGCGGACCACGCCCGACGTGGCCACCGACGACGTCGCCGCGCTCGCCACGGTCACCCGTCAGCGCGACCAGTCCGCGACCGAGCAGCCCGACGCGCCGCCGCGCACGGTGCGCGCGCCCGTCCTCCTGCGTCCGGTGAGCCTGAAGGCGCGCGGGTCGGGGGAGAGCGACTACGAGCTCGCCCTCGAGCCCTCGCTCGAGGTCAACCCGGTGCTCGCACGCGCGCTGCGGTCGCGCGGCGCCCTGCTCGACCCCGGCGCGGTGGCCCGCGGCACGTTCACCTCCAACGGGTTCGACCCGCGGGGCGCCCTGCAGCGCCTGGCGTCGTTGGGCGAGGCCGTGCTCGACGACTTCTCGCTCACCGAGCGCGTCGTGGTGGGCACGTTCGTGCACCCGGGGCAGATCCTCGTCGACGACCTCGACAACCTCTCGGGCACCCTCGAGCGCCACGAGGTGGTCGCCGCGCTGGCGGGCATCGACACCGACCTTCGTCGGCCCCTGCCCGAGCCGGTCCCGGGCGACCGCGACCCGGCCCTCGAGCGCGGCGTCGGCGACCTGGACCCGGCGCAGCAGCACGTGCTCGACGTCGTGGCCACCGGGACGCACCTGTTCGTCGACGCGCCCGCCGGCGCCGACGTGACGGGCACGCTCGCGGCCCTCGTCGCCGATGCGGCCGCGTCCGGCCGCACCGTCCTGTACGTGCCCGGCCACCGCCGCGCGGCGACCGCGCTGGCCTCCCGGCTCGCGTCGCTCGGGCTCGGCGACCTGCTGCTCGACGTCGCGCCCGACGCCGGCTGGCGTTCGGCCATCTCGCGCCGGCTGCTCGGCGCGATGACGCTGGAGGCACCCGCGATCGACGCGCAGGGCGTCGTCGCCCTGCGCTCCTCGCTCGTCGCCGAGCGAGAGCGCCTGCGCGGCTACGTCGACGCCCTGCACGCAGAGCGCTCCCCGTGGGGCGTGTCCGCCTACGACGCGCTGCAGCAGCTCGCCCGGCTCACGTCCACCCGCCCGACGCCCAGGACGACGGTGCGGCTGAGCACGGACGTCGCCCGCGTCCTGGACGCCCCTCGTCGTGCCGAGCCACCGCCGACCTCGTGCGCGCGGGCGAGCTCGGGGCGTTCCAGGTGCGGCCCACCGACACCCCCTGGTACGGCGCCGACCTGCGCACCAAGGCCGACGCCGACACAGCCGTGCGCCGCATCGAGCGGTTGCTGGACGGCATGCTGCCGGGACTGGTCGAGCGGACCGCGCAGGTGGCCGCCGAGACCGGTCTGGTGCAGGCGACGACCGTGCACGCCTGGGTCGAGCAGCTCCGGATGCTCGACGGCGTGCGCGCGGCGCTCGACGTGTTCCAGCCGATCGTCTTCGAGCGCACCGCCGCCGACCTCGTCACCGCGACGGCCTCCAAGCAGTGGCGCGAGGAGCACGACGTGCCCATGGGCTACTGGCTGCGGCGCCGCCTGCGCAAGCAGTCGAAGGACATGCTGCGCCCCGGTCGACCGGTCGCCGACCTGCACGCCGCCCTGCTCGAGGTCCAGGCCCAGCGCGAGGTGTGGCAGGCGCACTGCCCGTCCGGCGGCTGGCCACGGCTGCCCGACGGGCTCGAGACGATCGAGGAGGAGTTCGCCGCCGTGCGGGCCGACCTCGACGCGCTCGACGAGGTGCTCGCGGGCACGCCGCTCGGGGCCGGCTTGTCCGGTCTCGCCTTCCCGGTGCTGATCGAGCGGCTGACCCGGCTGCGCGCCGACACCTCCGCCCTCGAGACGCTGCCCAGCCGTACCGGACTGCTGCACCGCCTGCGGTCGGCTGGCCTCGGCCCGCTGGTCGAGGACCTGGCCTCTCGCCGGACCGACCCCGCGCTGGCGCCCGCCGAGCTGGACCTCGCCTGGTGGAGCACGGTGATCGAGCAGATCCTGGCCGACGACCCGGCGCTCGCGGGCTACGACGGCACGGAGCTCGGCGCGCTGTCGGCGCACTACGCGACCCTCGACCGCGCCCACGTCGACAGCCTGCCCGGACCGGTGCTGGCCTCCGTGGTCGGGCACATCGGCACGACCCTGCGCCAGCACCGCGACCAGGCAGAGGCGCTGTTCGCCGACCTCGTCGAGGAGCGGCTGACCACCCTGCGCGACACGGTGACGCGCCACCCGGACGTCACCCGTCGCCTGCGTCCCGTGATCGCGGCCAGCCCGATGCTCGTCCCGCAGGTGCTCCCGCCGACGCGCACGGTCGACCTCGTGGTCCTCGACTCGGCCGCCCACCTGCCGGTCGAGGTCGCGCTCGCCGCGATCGCCCGCGGCCGCCAGGTGGTCGTCCTCGGCGATGCCCGGTGCGCCTCCAGCACCGCGGTCGGCGCACTGGCCGACGTCCTGCCGACCGTCGCTCTGCTGGCCGACGCGTCGCGGCGCGACCCGTACCTCACCGCGTTCCTGGCCGCGCACGGCTACGCCGGCGTGCTGCGCCCGACACCGCTGCCGCAGCACCGGCCGCTCGTGCACCTGGACCTCGTCGACGGCACCGGGATGCCGGACCGGGCGACCGGGATCATCGACTCGACGCGCGAGGAGGTCGAGCACGTCGTCGAGCTGGTCCTGACGCACGCGCTCCTGCGTCCCGACGAGTCGCTCGCCGTCATCACCGCGACGCCCGGGCACGCTGAGGCCGTCCGGGAGGCCGTGCTCGGCGAGGTCCGCGCCAACCTCGCGCTGGCCGCGTTCTTCGACGCCGGTCGCGCCGAGCCGTTCGTCGTGACCGACCTGCCGAACGTCGCCGGGCTCCGTCGCGAGGCGATCATCGTGTCGGTCGGGCTGGGCCGGACGCCCCACAAGCGGGTGCTGCACTCGTTCGGACCGGTCTCCACGCCGGGCGGCGACGCCCTGCTGCTCGACGCCCTCGGGTCCACGCGCCACCGGCTCACCGTCGTGTCCTGCTTCGGCGCCGACGACCTCGACGCGACGCGGCTGCGCGGCGCGGGCCCCCAGCTGCTCGGCGACCTGCTCGCCTTCGCTGCCCGGCGCTCCGCCGGCTCTGCCGACGCCGACCTGGTCGCACCGCGGTTCACCAAACCCGACGCCGCTGTGGCGGTGGCCGTCGCGCCCGGGTCGTCGGCCTCGCTCGACCTGCCCGTCACCGAGCCCGACCGGCTGCTGCTCGACATCGCCGAACGCCTGTGGAAGCACGGCCTGCTCGTCGAGGCCGACCACGGCATCCCCGGCGGGGAGCGCATCCCGCTCGTCGTCGGGCACCCCGACCTGCCCGACGAGATGCTCGTCGCCGTCCTGACCGACGACGCCGAGTACACCGCCGAGCCGTCGGTCCGCGTCCGCGACCGCCTCACCGCAGACCGCCTCGAGCGCGTCGGCTGGTCGGTCGTGCGCGTCTGGTCCGCCGCCGCCTTCATCGACCCGCAGGCCGAGGTCGACCGGATCCGCCGCGCCGTGCACGCTCGCGTGCCGGCACCGGCCAGCCCCCGCAGCGGCCCGTTGCACCTGGGCCTGCCCGGCCAGCTCGACCAGTCCGACGAGGTCGACGACCTTCCGACGCAGGACTCCGTCGCCACGGCTGCCAGTACGACGCCCGCCGAGCCGGATCCGGTCGATGTCGGGGACCTGTCGGCGACGGACCCCGACCCCGAGCTCGCGTCGCAGACGCCCGACGGGCCCGCCGAGGACACCGTCGCACCGGCGACGGACGAGCCGCAGGTCGAGTCCGTCGACCCGGTGAGCACGCCGCTGCCCGCCCAGGCCGAGCCCCCGACGACGTCGGGCGCGCTACGGGTGCAGTCCGACGGTGTGCCGACGACGACCGGCGCGCTGCCCGTCCACCCTGACGGCTCCGTCTCGACGGACTCCGGGGCGTTCGCATCCCACCCGGACTCGGGTCCGGTCCGCTCGGTGCCCGCGCACCCGGTGCTGGTCGACTCGGTGCTGACGGGCTCGCTGAGCGCCGCCGCCGTGCGCGCCGAGGCCGCTCGTCCGGCCGCCGCCTCGGCTCCCGTGTCGCGGGCCGCCCACAGCGCGCCGCGCGGGATCCCGGTCCAGGCGCCCGCCGCCGCGACGGCGCCTGCCGTCGGACAGACCGTCGAGGAGTCCGCCGCGACCCCCGACGAGCCGGCCGCCGAGGAGCCGCCCGTGAGCCGGCCGCTCCAGCTGGCGCTCGCCGTCCCGACACGTGAGCGGCCCGACGTCCGCAAGGGTCTGCCGATCGGCGCCTACAGCGACGACCAGCTGGACGAGCTCGTCGCCTGGCTGCGGTCCGACGAGCAGGAGCGCAGCCGCGAACAGCTCGCCTCCGCCCTGCGCGACGAGCTCGGCGTCACGCGCCGCTCCTACCGCATCGACACGGCGGTCCGCTCCGCTGTCGCCCGCGCCTGGTCCTAGCGGGCCGAGGGCAGCCGAGCGGGCGCGAGCCCGCCCGGCACGACCGTGCCCGCGCGCGAGTGGAGCGGTGGGATCATCGACGGGTGGGGCACTCGGGTGATGCGGGCGGCGACGTGCCCGTGCGTCGGTCGCGACGTGCGGTCCGGCATGCGGGGACGGTCGGCGGCGACGACGCGAACCTCGTCTCGGTCCTGCCGGCGATGTCGGGCGAGGTCGACGAGGTCTCGCCGGCTCCGGCCGAGGTCGACGGGTCCGCCGCGAAGGGTGCGCGGACGCGCGACCTCGACCGCAGCGCCGACGACACGGACGTGGGCTGGGGCGACGGCGACCACGGCTCCGACGACGACCGACTGACCAGCGACAAGCCACCGCACTGGTGACGCCGGCCCGGCCGACGACGAGTCGGCGGGGTTGGGGTGACGCCGGGAGCGCGAGCTCTCAGGTGGCGGGCGGGATCGACGGCGGGCTGACCCGAGCGGTCCGGATGACCCACGTCGGGGGAGTCGGCACCCGCGTCGTGGGAGACGGCCGGCGACGGGCGCCCGGCGAGCAGGTCGCGGATCTCCTGGAGCAGCAGGATGTCCTCGGCCGGTGCGGCGGGCTCCTCCTCGGCACCGGACTTGCGCCGCGAGGCCAGCGCGTTGAGCGGCAGGACGACGAGGAAGTAGATGGCTGCCGCCGTGAGGACGAACGTCATCAGGGCGTTCAGGATCACGCCGACCTTGATCGGCTCGGCGGCAGCGTTGCCCGGCCACGTGTAGGGCCCGATGTTCCAGAGGTTCTCGAGGTTCGGCTGGCCGAAGATCCAGCCGATGAGCGGGCTGAGTAAGAAGTCCTGGATCGCCTTGATCACGGCCGCGAACGCGACGCCGATCACGAAACCGACCGCCAGCTCGATCGCGTTGCCGCGCGAGATGAAGTCCTTGAAGCCCTGGAACACCTTGGCTGTGCCCTGCAGCGTGTCGCCCGCTCCGCGCAGGCCGCTGCCGATCCGATCCGTCATGGGTGCTCCTCGTGGAGGGGTGGGCTGGTCGTCCGAGCGACGCCGCGGGGGTGCACTGCCGGTCGGTCGATCATGGCACGACCACCGCGGACAGCAAGGCGGAGGCGGCGGCGCCCGCGAGTGCTGGGGCCTCGTCAGGGGACACCGCGAGGAGCACCGGGACCGAGTCGTCGCCCGACGGACCGCTCCCCAACAGCCCGCCCGACGACGTCGGCCGCCTCGCCACCGGCAGGACGAGCGCCCGCCGGGCGACCACCCCACCCGGTCCGCCCTCGGCGGTCGCCGCCAGGACGTCGACGCGCATGCCGGGCGAGAGGAGGCCGGCGACCGCAGGGTCGGCGAACCGCACGGTGGCCACGACGGTGCCGGTCGGGCCGGAGACGTCGTCAGACGCGAGCACGCCCGGCCCGAGCGGGCTCCCGGCGCGCAGCGGGACGGCCGTCGAGGCGCCCACCGCGGCGGAGACGGAGGTCAGGGCGCCGTCGGGCACGACGCCGACCGGGAAGCGTGCGATGCGGACGTCCGACGCGTCCAGGGTGACTCCGGCCGGCACGGCACGGGCCGCGACGACGACGCCGGTCGTGGGGGCCTGCGGCGGTCGCAGCGCGTGCACGGTCGAGGCCGCCGCGACGCCGAGGCAGGTCGCGCAGACGAGGAACCGGCACCGCCAGAGCAGCACGCGCAGGCGGATCGACGCGGGTCGGCGCCGGGTCGGGAGAGGCGGAGGTCGGCCGACGTGATCGCGCATGGCCCGACCGTAGGAGGCCAAGGGCGCCCGCGGGCGCGTGACGGCCGTTCAGGCGCCGGCTGGGGGCTGTGGTCGGGTCGACGCCCGAACGGCCGTGCCGACCCGCCGGGTCAGACGCCGGTCAGGACGACGCGGCCGGCTTCGCAGCGGCGGGCGCAGTGGTCGAGGTCGTGGACGACGACGAGCTGGACGACGGGCTCGACGACGAGGACTCGGAGGAGGAGCTGGAGGACGAGGACGACGACGAGTCGGCCGACGACGTCGACGGCACCGGGCTCAGCGTCGACGACTTGGCACCGGCGCGGGCGTCGTTGCGGTAGAACCCGGACCCCTTGAACACGACGCCCACGGACGAGAACACCTTGCGCAGGCGACCGTCGCACTCGGGGCACACGGTGAGGGACTCGTCGCTGAACGACTGGACGGCCTCGAAGGCGTGACCGCAGACGGTGCAGGCGTAGGCGTAGGTAGGCACGAAGAACGTCTCCTGGCAGGTGGTCGGCGGCGCAGGCGATCAGAGGAAGAACCTGGCACTCACAACATCCGAGTGCCAATCGTAACGGCAACGGACGCCACGACATTCCGAGCGAACGTCCGGGGTGACGGCGAAGTACCCTCCGAAGCGTGCCTCGTCGTCACCTGGTCCGTCTCTCGTTCATCACGGTCGCCGTGGTGCTCGTCCTCGTCCTCGTGGGCGTGGTCGTCGCCGGCTTCGTCGTGGTGCGCCGCCCGCTGCCCGAGGTCGCGGGCACGCTCGAGCTTCCCGGGACTGGGCGCCAAGGTCACGGTCACCCGCGACGCCCGTGGGGTGCCGACGATCACGGCCCGGTCGTCGGACGACCTGTTCATGGCGCAGGGCTACGTCGCGGCGCAGGACCGGTTCTTCGAGATGGACTACCGCCGGCACGTGACGGCGGGCCGGTTGGCGGGCGTCGGCAACGTCAAGGAGGCCGTCGACGCGGACAAGGTCACCCGGACGCTGGGCTGGCGACGCGTCGCCGAGCAGGAGTGGGAGCAGGCGACGCCCGCCACGAGGAAGGCGCTGCAGGCGTACGCCGACGGCGTGAATGCCTACCTGGCCGGCAAGCCGAAGGGCGCGATCGCGGTCGAGTACACGATCCTCGGCCTCCAGCTGGACATCCGGGACCCGGAGAAGTGGGACCCGGTCGACTCGCTGGCCTGGCTCAAGGCGATGGCGTGGGACCTGCGCGGCAACTACGACGACGAGCTGGGCCGTGCGGCCGCGTTCTCCACGATCGGCGACGTCGCCCGCGTCGACCAGCTCTACCCGGCCTACCCGCAAGCGCTGAACGCGCCGATCCTCACGGGCGCGGACCTGCCCAGCACGGTGACGCCCGCGGCGGCCACGACCAGCCTGAACCTCTCGGACGACGACCTCCAGCGGGCGATGGCGAGCGCCCGCAAGGCCCTCGAGGCCGTGCCGCACCTGATGGGCGACGGGGAGGGCGTCGGCTCCAACTCGTGGGTCGTCGGCGGTGCCCTGACGGTGTCGGGCAAGCCGCTGCTGGCCAACGACCCGCACCTGGGCATCTCGGCGCCGGGCGTCTGGGAGCAGGTCGGCCTGCGCTGCGCCGACGTGTCGGCCGCGTGCCCCTACGACGTGTCCGGCTTCTCGTTCGCGGGCATGCCCGGTGTCGTCATCGGCCACAACGAGCACCTGGCGTGGGGCCTGACGAACCTCGGGGCCGACGTCAGCGACTTCTTCCTCGAGAAGGTCAAGGGCAGCTCGACGGTGGTCGACGGTGGCACGCAGCCGATCACCACCCGGACGGAGATCATCAAGGTCAACGGCGGTGACATCATCCGCCTCCCGGTGCGTGAGACGGTGCACGGCCCGATCGTGTCCGACGTGCTCGACCTCGGTCCGGTGGCCGCGGCGCCGGTCCCGGTGGATGCGCCCGGGAGCACGTTCGCCGTCGCACTCGAGTGGACCGCGCTGCAGCCGGGCACCAGCATGCAGGCCCTGCTGGCGATGGACGTCGCGTCGGACGCCGACGACATCCGGGCCGCAGCCGCATTGCTCGACGTGCCCGCGCAGAACATCGTCTTCGCCACGACGGACGGCCACATCGGCTACCAGGCACCCGGCAAGATCCCGATCCGTGCCGACGTCGTCGGCGGACCCGTCCCGTCGAACGGCACCTGGCCGCGCCCGGGCTGGGACAGCGCGTACGACTGGCAGGGCTACGTCCCGGCCGACGAGATGCCGCGCACGCTCGACCCCGCCGCCGGGTTCATCGTCACCGCCAACAACGCCGTCACCCCGGCCGGGGTGGGACCGTTCCTCACCGACGACTGGGACTACGGCTACCGCGCGCAACGGATCCGGGACCTGATCACCAAGACCTCGACGCACAAGCTCACCCCCGCGGACATGAGCACGATCCAGTTCGACCAGCACAGCCCGTACGCCGACATGCTGGTGCCGATCCTGCTCCAGCAGCACATCCCGACGGCGTTCGACCGGGACGGCCAGAACCTGCTGCGCAGCTGGGACCGCGTGCAGTCCGACGACTCGGCGGCGGCGGCCTACTTCGCGGCCGTGTGGGCGGACGTCATGAAGTTCGCGTTCGCCGACGACCTGCCCGACGGCTACGACCCGGACGGCGGCTCGCGCTGGCTCGAGGTCGTCCGCTCGCTGCTCGACGACCCGACGTCGCCCTGGTGGGACGACAGGTCGACACCGGGTGTCGTCGAAGGACGCGACGAGGTGCTGACCCGCGCCATGATCTCGGCGCGTCGAGAGCTGACGGCCCAGCTGGGCCGCGACGCGTCGCAGTGGCGGTGGGGGAAGCTGCACACGGCGGCGCCCGAGCACCTCGTGCTGGGAGGGTCGTCGGTGCCGGGCCTGGTCCGGGCGCTGGTCAACCCGGCGCCGCTCCCGGTGGGCGGCAAGCTCCTCGATCGTCGACGCCACGGCGTGGGACGCGAGCACGGGCTCGTTCGGGGTCACGGCGGCGCCCTCGATGCGCATGGTGGTCGACCTGGGAGACCTGGACTCGTCGACGTGGGTGACCATGACCGGTGCGTCCGGGCACCCGGGGAGCGTGCACTACACGGACCAGTTCGGACCGTGGTCGCGCGGTGAGACGTTCCCGTGGCCGTTCTCCGCGGCCGCGACCCAGGCGGACGCGAGCGACGAGCTGACGCTGGTCCCTAGCCGTGACGCCCGCCCCGAGCAGGTGCCACTCCTCGGGCGTCGCGACGGCGTCGACCGTGCGGTCGTGGCGCTCGCTCGGCAGCGGGCGCAGCTGCGCGTCGTAGAGCTCCTCGGGATACACCAGCGCGACGACCGGGACGCCCGGCCGCAGGTGCTCGAGCGCTCGGTCGTACCAGCCGCCGCCCTGACCGAGCCGTGCGCCGCTCGTGTCGACGGCGAGCGCCGGGGCGATGACCACGTCGGCGTCGGCGAGCGCCTGGGCGCCCAGGGTCGGCCCGCCGGGCTCGGGCGGCCGTCCTGGTGCGCGCTCGCGCAGGTCGTCGGCGCCCGCGTACTCCGCCCAGTCGCGCTGCAGGCCGCTGCCGAGGACGGGCATCAGGACGCGCACCCCGCGGGCGGCGAGCTCGTCGAGCAGGGGACCCGTGCCGGGCTCGGTCACCCGGGCGGCGTAGACGGAGACGCAGCGCGCGTCCTGGACCGCGGGGATGGTCAGCACGACCTTGGCCAGCGCCTGCGCAGCCTCGTCGCGACGCCGGGCCGACCGAGCCTTGCGCGCATCGCGGATGGCCAGCCGCAGCTCCTCCTTGACGTCCTCGACGTCGGCCCCCTCGGCGACGTGCGGATACGGCTGGGCGACGCTGCTCATGGGTCAAGTGTCGCACCACAGACCGTTCGGGTGGTCCTCCCCAGGGCGGACGAGTGACCTACGCCACTGCGGGCGGCGTGGCGCGCCGGTAGGGTCCCCAGATGACAATCCAGAAGGCAGTCATCCCCGCCGCGGGTCTGGGCACCAGGTTCTTGCCCGCCACGAAGGCGACTCCCAAGGAGATGCTCCCGATCGTCGACAAGCCGGCGATCCAGTACGTGGTCGAGGAGGCCGTGCGCGCGGGTCTCGACGACGTCCTGCTCATCACGGGCCGCTCCAAGCGCTCGCTCGCCGACCACTTCGATGCCGCCCCGGAAGTCGAGCAGGCGCTCGAGGCCAAGGGGGACACCGAGCGGCTGGCCAAGGTCCGCGCGTCGAGCGGCTCGGGCACGTGCACTTCGTCCGGCAGGGCCAGCCCAAGGGCCTCGGTCACGCGGTGCTGCAGGCCAAGCACCACGTGGGTCACGAACCGTTCGCGGTCCTGCTCGGCGACGACCTGATCGACGAGCGCGACGAGCTGCTCAGCACCATGCTCACGCTCCAGGAGCGCACGGGCGGGTCCGTGATCGCGCTGCTCGAGGTGCCACCGTCGCAGATCTCGCTGTACGGCTGCGCGGCGGTGGAACCGTTGGCGGGTCAGGGCAGTGGTGGGGACGCCGACCAGGTCCGCGTCACGGCGCTCGTCGAGAAGCCGGACGCCGACGAGGCCCCGAGCAACCTCGCGATCATCGGCCGGTACGTCCTCAACGCCGCGGTGTTCGACGTGCTCGAGCGCACCGAACCCGGCCGCGGCGGCGAGATCCAGCTGACCGACGCGCTGGCGACGCTGGCGGACCTGCCCACCGAGCAGGGCGGCGGCGTCTACGGGGTGGTGTTCCGGGGTCGTCGGTACGACACCGGCGACCGGCTCGACTACCTCAAGGCCGTCGTCCAGATCGCCTCCGACCGCCCCGACCTGGGACCGGACTTCCGCTCGTGGTTGACGGAGTATGCGACCACGCTGGACTGACGGGCCACGCGGGTCGCTGCCACGGGGCAGAATGCGCGCATGAGATCGGTGCAGGACCACCTGGCGGCCGTGCTCGCCGCCGTCGGCCCCGTGTCGCCGCTCGACGTCGTCCTGCACGACGCGGTGGGCTGCATCCTTGCCGCCGACGTCGTCGCCACAAGCGACCTGCCCGCGCTGTCGGTCGCCGCACGCGACGGGTACGCAGTGGCCGCGCACGACACCTCGCAGTCCGGCTACGCGACCGAGGCGCCGCTGCCGGTCGCGCACGACGTCCGGCCCGGTCAGGGCGGCCCGCTGCGGCTCGTGCCCGGGACCGCGGTCCGGATCGCCTCCGGCGCGCCGCTGCCGATCGGTGCCGACGCGGTGGTCCCGCTGGAGGAGACCGACCGGGGCGCCGCTCGGGTCTCGATGCAGCGGCCCGCGGTCGCGGGCCAGCACGTGCGGCCCGCGGGCTCGGACGTGCGGTCGGGGGACGTGGTGCTCGAGGCGGGCACGCGGCTCGGTGCCCGGCAGCTCGCGCTCGCGGCATCGATGGGACGTGGGCGGCTGCGCGTCCACCCGACGCCCCGGGTCGTCCTGCTCTCGATCGGCGACGAGCTGGTCGAGCCGGGCAGCACGGGCACGCTCCCGGGCGCGGTCTACGAAGCCGACGGGCACGCGCTCGAGGCCGCCGTCCGGGACGCCGGTGCCGCATCCGTGCGGGTGGCGTCCCTTCCCGACGACCGCGCGGTGCTGCGCGAGGCGCTCGAGGACCAGCTGGTGCGCGCCGACCTGATCATCCTGACCGGCGGGCTGTCCGAGCTCACGCACGACACCGTCAAGGACGTCCTGGCCCCGATGGGCACGGTGCGGCTCGACCAGGTCGCGATGACCCCCGGGCACCGGCACGGGTTCGGGACGTTCTCCGGCGAGGACGGCGACCGCGCGGTGCCGATCTTCGCGCTGCAGGGTCACCCGGTCGCCGCGCAGGTGTCGTTCGAGGTGTTCGTACGTCCCGCGCTGCGGGCGATGGCCGGCCACACCGAGGTCTTCCGGCCGTCCGTCGCCGCCCTCGCCGAGACCGGCTGGATCTCGCCGCCCGGCCTGCGTCAGTTCGTCCCGGCCACCGTGCTCGGCTCCCCGGACGAGGGTTACCGCCTGACCCCGCTCGGCGACCCGGCGGAGCCGAGCATCAGCGCGCTGGCGCACGCCAACGCCCTGGCCGTCGTCGGCGAGACCGAGCTGACCGTGCACCCGGGCCAGACCATCCACTGTCTGGTGCTCGAAGGGTGACCGCGGTCGGATGGCCCGCCGTCCTGGTCGACGGCGACGTGCGGCTGCGCCCGCTGCGCCGGCGCGACCAGGACGCCTGGATGGACCTGCGAGCCGTCAACTCGAGCTGGCTGGAACCGTGGGACGCCACCAGCCCGACACCCGTCACCGGGCCCCGGCCGTCGTTCGGCGCGTTCGTGCGCACGCTCGCGTCGCAGGCCCGCGCCGGCACGACGCTCCCCTTCGCCGTCGACCTCGGCGACGCGCTGGTCGGGCAGCTCACCGTCTCGTCCATCACCTACGGGTCGTTGCGGTCCGCGGCGATCGGCTACTGGGTCTCGGAGCACGTGGCCGGCCGGGGCATCACACCGACCGCCGTCGCACTGGCCACCGACCACTGCTTCGGGGTTCTCGGCCTGCACCGCGTCGAGGTGAACATCCGGCCCGAGAACGGTCCGTCGCTGCGGGTCGTCGAGAAGCTCGGGTTCCGCGACGAGGGCCTGCGCGAGCGGTTCCTGCACATCCAGGACCGCTGGTGCGACCACCGGACCTTCGCCCTGACCGTCGAGGACGTGCCCGAGGGGCTCCTCGCGCGCTGGCACGCGCGCCGCTGATCTGGGCCGCTCGCCCACGCAGGGGCGACGCCCCGGGCCCGACACGCCGCCGCCCTCCCCGGTCGCGGATGTCCGGGCGCCTACCGTCAGGGCGTGAACGATCTCGCAGGACCGGTCGCGCTCGCGCTGGTCGGCCTGTGGGTGGCGTACCTGGTGCCGCACAAGCTGCGGCACCGGCAACAGCTGCTCGAGTCCCGGGCGGACGACCGGTTCTCCGAGGCGCTGCGCGTGGTCGCGGTGACGACCCGTCCGGCCTCGGTGGCGGTTCCCGCCCTGGCCTCGGTGGCCGGCAGTACCGCGGGGCTACTGACCCCGGGCAAGGGCCTTCCGGTGCAGATCGGGAGCGCGACAGGAGGCACCACCGTGGACCGACCGCACGGCACGCAGGACCGGATCACCGCTGACGCCGCGCGGCGCGCCGCCCAGGCGCGGGCCGCTCGCGCCGCCGCCGTCACCCGTCGCGCGGCTGCCGCGCGCCGTCGTGCCGCCCTGGCCGGCGTGCTGCTCCTCGCGACCGTCGCGGGCTGGGCGGCCGTGGCCGTCGCGCCGACCGTCGGATGGGTGGCCGGCGTCGCGCCGACCGTCCTGCTCGGCGCCGTCCTCGTCCTCGGCCGCCGCGCCGTCCTCGCCGGCCGCGAGGCCGACGCGGAGTGGGAGGCACGGATCGCCGACGAGCGCCGCGTCGCCGCGTCGCCGCGCACCGGCGCCCAGCGCGCCGTGGCCACCGCGGCCGCCGCCTCCGCGGCCCGGGTGACGACGACCGCCCCTGTCGCGTCGTCCGCGCCGCTGCCCGCGAGGACCGCGCCCATCGTCAGGTCGGCGCCGCTGGTCAACGCCCCCGCCGCGACGACCGTCCCGGCCGGCGCGAGGTCCGCGTCCGCGGCGCCCGGCGCAGGCAAGTCCACGAGGTCCGCGCCCGCCGCCGCGGTCGCACCCGCGCCCGGCGCCGACGCGCCGGCGGTCGCGCCGGAGCCTCGCGGGTCGACGCTTCCGTTCGTGACCGGCCGTGCCGTCCACCCCTCCGACGCGAGCACCGAGGTGTTCGAGCGCATCGTGGAGGACAAGGGCGAGACCGGCGGTCCGGCCCGGCACTCGACGGGCGCGATCCCGGTCGTGCGTCGCTCGACGCTCACCGAGCCCGTCGCGCAGGTCGGCGACGCGACGACCGGTGCCACGACGTCGAGCGAGGACGATGCCTGGTCCCCGGTCCCGGTGCCGCGCCCGACCTACACGATGAAGGCGTCGGCCCCTCGTCGTGAGCCCGCCCCGCTCGAGAACCTCGAGGGGTCCACCGCGGCCCGTCCGGCCTCCGCCGAGTCGACGCCCGACGAGCGCGCGCCGCTGGAGGCCCCCGTCGAGACGACCGGCAGCCTCGACCTGAACGCCGTCCTGGCCAAGCGCCGCGCCGCCGGGGAATGACTGCCGCGGGACCCTCGTCGTGGAGCCGGTGACGAGGACGTCGGCCGGCCAGTCGATTTCGCGAAGCGAGCGGCCGTGGTGTTAGTCTTTAGCCCGCTCGCGGGGCTGTGGCGCAGTTGGTAGCGCGTCTCGTTCGCAATGAGAAGGTCAGGGGTTCGAATCCCCTCAGCCCACCCGCAGACGACGGCGGCCCCCCTCGGGAGGCCGCCGTCGCCGTCTGTCCGGACGCGCCCGCACGACCCTCGTCGCGCAGGATCTACAGGATCGACCGACGACGACCCCGCCGCGACACCGCGGCGACGAACACGGCCGCCAGACCGACCTGCAGCAGGAGCTCGATCCAGTCGACGCCGGGGGTGTTCCGGTCGCCGATCAGCGTGGCGAGCCACGTGCCGACCAGTGCGGCGACGATGCCGATGATCACGGTCACCAGCCACGAGATGCGCTGCTTGCCGCGCACGACCAGCCGACCGAGGATGCCGATGATGGCGCCGATGATGATGGCGCTGAGGATGCCGTTCTGAGTCATGGTCCAGCTCCTTGATCGACGACGGTCCCCCCACGACAACTAGCGAAGATAGAGCGATACGGCCGGCCCCGCGCGTCGAACCGGGCAGACTGACGCCCGTGACCCGGGTGCGCGCGTGGCTGGATCCCCAGGTCATCGTGGTGCTGGCGGCCCTGGCGCTGGGACTGTTCGTCCCGGCGGCGGGGAGCGTGGCGCAGGGGTTCGACACCCTGCGCACGGTCGCGATCGTGTCCCTGTTCTTCCTCTACGGCGCCCGCATGGCGACCCGCGAGGTCTGGGACGGGCTGCGCAACGCGCGCCTGCAGGGGCGGATGCTCGCGGCGACGTACGTGGCCTTCCCGATCCTGGGCCTGCTGGTCCAGCTGGTGCCGGGGCTCGACGACCAGACGAGGCACGGTCTGCTGTTCCTGAGCCTGCTCCCGTCGACGGTCCAGTCGTCGGTGGTGTTCACGTCGATCGCACGGGGCAACGTCGCGGGCGCGATCACGGGTGCGACGATCTCGAACCTCGTCGGCATCGTCGTCACCCCGCTGCTGGTCGGGCTGCTGCTGGTCCATGGCCGGGGCACCACCGACGTGTCCGGCATCGTCGGCCAGCTCCTCCTCCCGTTCGTCCTGGGCCAGCTGGCGCAGCCATGGATCGGGCAGTGGTTGCGCGCGCACGCAGGCGTGACCAGGGCGACGGACCGCGCGACCATCGCGCTCGTCGCCTACGTGTCGGTGAGCGAGGCCACGAACGCTGGCGCCTGGGACCACGTCACGGCGAGGTCGCTCGCGATCCTGGTGACCACGTGCGCGGTCCTGCTCGCCGCGATGCTGACCCTCACCTGGTCGGGCGGTCGCAGCCTCGTCCGACCCGACCGCGTCGCGCTGCTCATGGTGGGCTCGAAGAAGAGCCTGGCCACGGGCCTGCCGATGGCGGCCGTGCTGTTCAGCCCGGCGGTGTCTGCGAGCGTCACGCTGCCGGTCGTCGTCTTCCATCAGCTGCAGCTCGCGACGTGCGCGGTGATCGCTCGCCGTCTAGCGTCTCGCGTCGAGTAGCGTTTCCCCGGCGACCCCGCGCCACGCACAGACCCCAGGAGCCTCGTGCCCGCCGTCCCCGCAGTCATCCCGAAGCCCGCACGCCTGGAGGCGACGGGTGACGAGCCGTTCGTGATCTCCGAGTCGACCACCGTCGTGGTCGACGGTCGGCCCGACCTGATCGGGATCGCGGTGCTCGCGGCCGACCTGCTCGGACGGGTCACCGGCCGGTCGATCGAGGTCCGGTACGCCGACTCCGACGCCCCCGACGTGGTGCGGTTGCGGCTCACCGCTGCCGAGGGCGACGCCGACGAGTCGTACAGGCTCGTGTCGACGGCCGGACGCGTCGAGCTCGTGGCGAAGTCGCCGGCCGGGCTGGTCCGCGCGATCGTCACGCTGCGCCAGCTGCTGACCGCCGCGCCGGACGGTTCGTTGCGGGTCCCGTCGGTCATCGTCGAGGACGCGCCGCGCTACCGCTGGCGCGGGCTGTCCATCGACGTCGCGCGGCACTTCGTCGCCAAGCGCGACCTCAAGGTGCTCATCGGGCTGATGGCCCACTACAAGCTCAACGTGCTGCACCTGCACCTCTCGGACGACCAGGGGTGGCGCCTGCAGGTCCGCTCGCGCCCGCAGCTGACGCGCCTGTCCAGCAGCACCTCGGTCAACGGGGACCCGGGCGGGTACTACTCGGCCGACGACTACGCGGACATCGTCGCGTTCGCGTCGGCGCGCGGGGTGCGTGTCGTGCCGGAGATCGACGTCCCGGGTCACGTCAACGCCGCGACGCACGCGTACGGGAACCTCACCCCGAGCGGCGAGCCGACCGACGCCTACACGGGCATCGAGGTGGGCTTCAGCCGGCTGTACGCGGACCTGCCCGCGACGGGCGACTTCCTGCGGGAGGTGTTCGCCGACGTCGCCGCGATGACCCCCGGCGAGTACGTGCACATCGGTGGCGACGAGGTGCTGACCATGGAGCCGCAGGAGTACGCGACGCTCGTCGCGGCGGCGTCCGCGGCGGTCCGCGCGGCCGGCAAGAAGGTGGTCGGGTGGCAGGAGATCGCGCACACGCCGCTCGAGCCGGGCACGGTCGTGCAGTACTGGGACACGCGCGTCGAGCCCGAGCCCTTCGCCGCGGCCGCGCAGGCGGGGGCCCTCTTCCTGATGTCGCCGGGCAAGCACGCCTACCTGGACATGAAGTACGACGCCGACACCGTCCTCGGCCTGGAGTGGGCCGGGCACATCGAGCTGCGCGACGCCTACGAGTGGGAGCCGTCGACGCTCATCCCGGGCGTTCCGGCGGAGTCCGTGATCGGCGTCGAGGCGGCGATCTGGACCGAGACGTTGCGCGACCTGCACGCCCTGACGTCCATGCTGCTGCCGCGCCTCGCGGCGATCGCCGAGGTCGCGTGGACGGTTCCCGAGGATCGCGACTGGGACGACTTCCGCGCACGGATCGTCGACCAGGGACCGTTCTGGGACCGGCTGGGTCTGTCCTGGTACCGCAGCCCGCAGGTGGACTGGTAGGTCAGATCTGGCCGCTCAGATCCAGGTGCGCAGCCACATGTGGAGGTGCCAGAACTTGTACGGGATCACCCACGCGGACCAGATCGGGTAGAAGAACGCCCCGACCAGCACGATCAGCCCGACGAGGATCCCGCTGCCGATGATCGCCCGCCGTCGCCCGACGGGTTCCAGGTCCTTCGGGCCGACCACCAGACCTATCGCGTAGGTCAGGGTCAGCACGATCCACGGCGTGAACACGATCGAGTAGAACGTGAAGATCGTGCGGTGCTGGTAGGCGAACCAGGGCAGCCAGCCCGCGACGATGCCGGACAGGACGGCGCCGGCCCGCCAGTCGCGGTAGCGGATGAGCCAGACGAGCGCGACCAGGATCGCGGCGGTCGCGCACCACCACAGGATCGGGTTGCCCAGTGCGGTGATCGCCTGCGAGCAGGCCGACGCCCCGCACGCGTCCTGCGCCTGCTGACCGGTCAGGTGCGAGATCTCGGTGGGGTAGAACATCGACGTCGGCCGCCACTGCACGATCCATCCGAGCGGGTGCGCCGCGTACGCGTGCGGCGTGTCGAGGCCGTTGTGGAACGCCCACATCTGCTGGTGGTAGTACAGGAACGACCGCAGCACGGGCGGGAGCCACTGCACGCCCTCGCCGGGGTGCTGCGCGGCCCACTCGTGCCCGTAGGACTGCGGGTGCGTGAACCACGTCCACCAGCTGCCCACGTAGACGGCGAGCGCGATGAACACCATCGAGACGCCCGCGACGAGCCCGTCCTTGACGATGCCCGCCCAGACCCACTGCCGGACGCCCGCGGTGCGTCGTGCGGTGACGTCCCAGGCCACGCTGAGCAGCCCGAACACGGCCAGGAAGTACATCGCCGACCACTTGGTGCCCAGCCCCAGACCGAGCAGCACCGCCGCCGCCAGCCGCCACCAGCGCACCCCGAGGCCGGGACCCCAGCCGATCTCCCGCGCGCCGTCCAGGAGCGTCGCGGTCCGGTCCGCGAGCCGTCGCCGGGCCTGGTCGCGGTCCAGGAGCAGCGCCCCGAACGCCGCGAGCATGAAGAACATGAGGAAGGGGTCCAGCAGCGACACCCGCGACAGCACGATCGCCTCGCCGTCGACGGCCAGCAGCAGGCCGGCCACCGTCCCCAGCGCGGTCGACGCCAGCAGCCGGCGCCCGATGCGCGCGACCATGAGCACGGCGAGCGTGCCGCAGATCGCCGCCGACAGCCGCCACGCGGTCGAGCTCTCGATCCCGCCACCGAAGTGGATGCCCAGCGCGATCAGCCACTTGCCGACCTGCGGGTGCACCACGTACTCGCCGGTGGTGCCCAGCCCGCTGACGTTGCCGGCCTCGAACGCCGGGTTGGGGTTGTCCGTCCAGTTGGCCTCGTAGCCGTTGACCAGCAGCGACCAGGCGTCCTTGACGTAGTAGGTCTCGTCGAACACGAGCCGGTGCGGGCGGCCGAGGTCCCAGAACCGGATCAGACCTGCGAACACCGTCACGGCGATCGGCCAGACCCAGCCCATCAGGCGCGCACGGGGTGCGTCGTTGAGGGTGAGGGTGTCCGTGCCGAGCAGCAGCCGGAGCAGTCGCGGGCGGTTCGGCTCGGGCTCCTCGTCCGTGTCGTCGTCCGTGCGCTCGGGGGGGTCCAGGGTCGCGACGACGGTCGCGGTGCGGGCGTGGTCGTCCGAGGCCGGGTCCGCCGAGCCGCTGGACGCGCCGGTCGACGGCGTGCCGCGCAGGCCCACCGGAAGGGCGTCGCGGGCGTCCTCCTGCGGTCCGCTCGGCGGCGCGATGGGCGCGACCCAGGACGCGTCGGCGTCGGGTGACGGCGTCGCGGCGTCGTCTTCGGTGGGCGGCACGCCCGACATCGTAGGGGCGGCGCCTATGGCCGGGTGCAACGCCCGCGGCGGCAGGTGGCAGGCTGACCGCGTGGATGCTCCAGCCCCAGGCCGGCTCGTGCTGGCGGCGACCCCCATCGGAAACGCCGAGGACGCCTCCGCGCACCTGCGCCGGCTGCTCGAGCAGGCCGACGTGGTCGCCGCCGAGGACACCCGCCGCCTGCGCGCGCTCGCCGCGCGGCTCGGCGTCGTGATCGGTGGGCGGGTGGTCAGCCACCACGAGCACAACGAGACGTCGTCGTCCGTCGAGCTGCTGGCGGTCGTCGCGGGCGGCGGCACGGTCGTCGTCGTCACCGATGCCGGTATGCCGGCCGTCTCCGACCCCGGCTTCCGCGTGGTCACCGCCGCCGTCGCCGCGGGCCTGCCCGTCACGGCCGCGCCGGGGCCGAGCGCGGTGCTCACCGCGCTCGCGCTGTCCGGGCTGCCCACCGATCGCTTCTGCTTCGAGGGCTTCCCGCCGCGCAGGCCGGGCGAGCGGTCCCGTGCGTTCGAGGCTCCTCGCCGACGAGCGCCGCACGATGATCTTCTTCGAGGCCCCGCACCGCCTGGACGACACGCTCGCGGCGATGGTGTCGGCGTTCGGCGCGGAACGCCCGGCCGCCGTGTGCCGCGAGCTGACCAAGACCTACGAGGAGATCCGACGCGGGCCGTTGTCGGACCTCCTGGAGTGGGCCCGGGCTGACCAGGTGCGCGGCGAGATCGTGGTGGTGGTCGGTGGTGCCTCGGGTGCGGTCGAGCTGTCCACAGCCGACCTCGTCGCGGAGGTCCTGTCCCGGGCCGACGCCGGCGAACGCCTGAAGGATGCGGTGGCCGAGGTCGCCGCCGCGGCGGGCGTCCCGAAGCGCGACCTCTACGCCGCCGCCCTGGCCGCGAAGTCGCGCTGACCCCCACCGCTGCCTCCTCCAACACGGTCGAGAACGGCACTGTGACACGAGAACGGCAGTTCACCTTGCCGGTCTCGTGTCACAGTGCCGTTCTCGGCGGCTGGGCGGTCGAGACGGGGGGCGGGCCGGCGGCGGGATTCGGGCCGGCGCCGCGCTGATCGGGTGCTCCGGCACGGATGGACGGGGCCTGGATCAGGCGCATCGAATCGTTACGATGGGGGCCGTGACCGCACCCCAGACGCCGCTCGAGGAGACCTTCGACGGCGCGCACCCCGTGCGCACGCTCGGGCACCTCTTCCGGCCTCAGCGTCGCCGGATGGTCGTCGCGGGGCTCGCGTTCGCGGCCAAGCACTCGCCGATCTGGGTGATCCCCGCGCTGACCGCCAACGTGATCGACGTCGTGGTCCAGCACCAGCCGCTGCGTCAGCTGTGGATCGCTGCCGCGCTGATGACGTTGGTCATCGCCCAGAACGTGCCGCTCGCGCAGGTGTACGTCCGCTACCTGTCGGTGGCGGTGCGCACCGTGGAGACCAACCTGCGGATGTCGCTGAGCCGCCGGCTGCAGGAGCTGTCGATCGGCTACCACCGTCGGGTCAGCGCCGGGGTGCTGCAGGCCAAGATCGTCCGCGACGTCGAGAACGTGGTGGAGAGCAGCCGACAGGCGTTCGACTCGGGCATGGGTGCGATCACGACCCTCGTCGGCGCGCTGGTCATCACGGCTTTCCGCGTGCCCGAGTTCCTGCCGGTCTTCGCGCTGGCCGTGCCGGCCAGCGCGGCCCTCGTCGTCTCGATGCGCCGCCGGATGACGGCCCGCAACGCCGACTTCCGCGTCCAGGTGGAGCGGATGTCGGCGCGCGTCAGCGAGATGACGCACCTGATCCCCATCACCCGCGCGCACGCCCTGGAGCGCGACGAGCTGGACCGCATGGACGCCACGCTCGGCGACGTGCGCGACGCCGGCATCCGCCTCGACGTGACCAACGGCCGGTTCGGTGCGATGTCGTGGACCGCGATGCAGCTGCTCTCGGTCGCCTGCCTGATCGGTGCCGCGTGGGTGGCGTGGACCGGGCTGTGGGGCATGTCCGCGGGCGACGTGACCATGCTGAGCAGCTACTTCGTCGCGCTGACCGCGTCGGTCACCGCGCTGATGAGCCTGGCGCCGGTGATCACCAAGGGCCTGGAGTCCGTGCGGTCGATGTCCGAGGTGCTCACCGAGCCCGACCTCGAGCGCAACGCCGGCAAGGCAACCGTCGAGCACGTGCACGGCGACGTCGACTTCGAGTCGGTGCGGTACGTCTACGACGACGCCCCGGACGAGGTCGCCGTCGACGGGCTGGACCTGCACGTGCGGGCGGGGGAGACCATCGCGCTGGTGGGCCCGTCGGGCTCGGGCAAGTCGACCGTGCTCAACATGGTGATCGGCTTCCTGACCCCGTCGCTGGGCCGGATCCTGCTCGACGGCCGGGACATGGCCGACCTCGACCTGCGCTCGTACCGGCGTTCGCTCGCGGTGGTCCCGCAGGAGTCCCTGCTGTTCGAGGGGACCGTGCGCGACAACGTCACCTACGGCAGCCCGGACCTCACCGACGACGCCGTCCGCGACGCGCTGCGCGACGCCAACGCGCTCGAGTTCGTCGAGCAGATGGGCGGTCTGGACGCGGTCATCGGCGAGCGCGGCGCGCGCCTGTCCGGGGGCCAGCGACAGCGGCTGGCCATCGCCCGTGCCCTGGTGCGCGACCCGCGCATCTTGGTCCTCGACGAGGCGACGTCGGCGCTCGACACGTCGTCGGAGCGGCTGGTCCAGGAGGCCCTCGGCCGGCTCATGGCCGGCCGGACCACGTTCGTCGTCGCCCACCGCCTGTCCACCATCCGCGGCGCCGACCGCATCGCCTTCATGCGGGCCGGGCGGCTGGTGGAGATCGGGTCGCACGCCGAGTCGTCGCGGCGGGCGGCGCCTACGCCGAGCTGGACCGGCTCACGAGCGTCCCGGGCTAGCGCCACGGTTCGGACCGTGCTGGGCTGAGGGATGGCTCGTCGCGGGGTGCTCGTCGCCGTCGCCGTGCTGCTGCTCGCGGGCTGCACGGCCACGGACGTGCCGCGACCGAGCGCGGCACCCGCCGTCGGTGTCACGGCCACGGATCTCGTCACCGGCCTGGACGTCCCCTGGGGCCTCGCGTTCCTGCCCGACGGCCAGGCCGTGGTGACGCTGCGCGGCGCCGCCCGGGCGGTCCTGGTGGACGCCGAGGGCGGCGTGACGGACGTGACGGGGCCGGGTGCCGACCAGCTGACCACCGAGGTCCGGCCCGCCGGTGAGGGCGGGCTGCTCGGCGTCGCGGTGCTCGGCTCGTCTGCGGACGGTGCCGATCTCGCGTTCTACGCGACGACCGCCGACGACAACCGCGTCTTGCGCGGAACCCTCTCCGGGCACGACCTCGGACCGCTCACGCCGATCGTCACGGGGATCCACAAGGCCGGCAACCACGACGGCGGCCGGCTCGCGGTGGGCCCCGACGGCGACCTGTACGTGAGCACCGGTGACGCGGGAACCCGGCCGGACGCGCAGGACCCCGCCAGCCTGAACGGCAAGATCCTGCGGGTCACGTTCGACGGTGACCCGGCCCCGGGCAACCCCACACCGGGCAGCCGGGTGTGGAGCCTCGGGCACCGCAACGTGCAGGGGCTCGGCTGGTCCGCGGACGGCCGCATGTTCGCCTCGGAGTTCGGCCAGGACGCGTGGGACGAGCTGAACGTCATCGTCCCGGGCGGCAACTACGGCTGGCCCACCGTCGAGGGGCGCGGGGACGGGTTCGTGCAGCCGGTCGCGGTGTGGCACACGGACGAGGCGTCGCCGAGCGGCTTGGCGGTCACCCACGACGCCGTGTACCTCGCGGCGCTGCGCGGCGAGCGGCTCTGGCGGGTCCCGCTCACCGCGGACGGCGTCGGGACCCCGCAGGCCCTGCTCGTCGGGACCTACGGCCGCCTGCGCACCGTTGCCGTGGCGCCGGACGGGTCGCTGTGGGTGCTCACCAACAACACGGACGGCCGCGGCAACCCCCGGCCGGGCGACGACCGGATCCTGCGGGTGGACGTCGGCTGAAAGCCGCTCACCTAGGATCGGGCCCATGTCCCGCATCCTGTCTGCCGTCGCGTGGCCCTACGCGAACGGCCCCCGCCACATCGGTCACGTCGCCGGCTTCGGTGTCCCCTCCGACATCTTCAGCCGCTACATGCGGATGGCGGGCAACGAGGTGCTGATGGTCTCCGGCACCGACGAGCACGGGACGCCGATCCTCGTGCTGGCCGAGCAGGAGGGCGTGGGCCCGCAGGAGCTGGCGGACCGGTACAACCGCGTGATCGTCGAGGACCTGACCAACCTCGGGCTGTCGTACGACCTGTTCACGCGGACGACGACGCGCAACCACTACGCGGTCGTCCAGGAGATGTTCCGCACGGTGCACAAGAACGGCTACATGATCGAGCAGTCGACCCTGGGCGCCATCTCGCCGAGCACCGGCCGGACGCTGCCTGATAGGTACGTCGAGGGCACCTGCCCGATCTGCGGCTACGACGGCGCGCGCGGCGACCAGTGCGACAACTGCGGCAACCAGCTCGACGCCATCGACCTGATCAACCCGCACAGCCGGATCAACGGCGAGACGCCCAAGTTCGTCGAGTCCACCCACTTCTTCCTCGACCTGCCGGCGTTCGCGTCCGCGCTCGAGGCGTGGCTGCGCACGCGCACCGACTGGCGCCCGAACGTCCTGAACTTCTCGCTCAACCTCATCGACGACCTTCGCCCGCGCGCCATGACGCGGGACATCGACTGGGGTATCCCGGTGCCGCTGGAGGGCTGGGAGACCAACCCGAACAAGCGCCTGTACGTGTGGTTCGACGCGGTCATCGGCTACCTGTCGGCGTCGATCGAATGGGCACGCCGCAGCGGCGACCCGGACGCCTGGCGCCCGTTCTGGAACGACCCGACGGCCCTGAGCTACTACTTCATGGGCAAGGACAACATCACGTTCCACTCGCAGATCTGGCCGGCGGAGCTGCTCGCCTACGACGGCGGCGGCACGCGCGGAGGATCGCCCGGCGTGTTCGGGACGCTCAACCTGCCCACCGAGGTGGTGTCCAGCGAGTTCCTCACGATGGAGGGCAAGCAGTTCTCCTCGTCGCGCGGCGTGGTCATCTACGTCCGTGACGTGCTGTCGCGCTACCAGCCGGACGCGCTGCGCTACTTCCTGAGCGTCAACGGGCCGGAGAACCAGGACTCGGACTTCACGTGGGCGGACTTCAAGACCCGCACCAACACCGAGCTGGTGGCGGGCTGGGGCAACCTGGTCAACCGCACGGCCAGCATGATCGCCAAGAACTTCGGCGGGATCCCTGCCGCCGGACCCCTGCAGCCCGTCGACAGTGCCCTTCTCGCGACGACGGCCGCGGGCTTCGGCCGCGTCGGCGAGCTGCTCGAGGGTCACCGCAACAAGGCCGCGATCGGCGAGGCGATGCGGGTGGTCCAGGAGGCCAACCGGTACATCTCCGAGACCGAGCCATGGAAGCTGACCACCGACCGCGACCGCCTGGGCACCGTGCTGCACACGGCTGCGCAGGCGGTCAGCGACGCCAACACGCTGCTCGCCCCGTTCTTGCCGCACTCGGCGCAGGCGGTCCACGAGACGCTCGGCGGCACGGGCGTCTTCTCGCCGCTGCCACGGATCGACGAGGTCACCGACCTGGACGACGCCTCGCGGGCCTACCCGATCATCACGGGCGACTACGAGCTCGGCCGGACCGTCGCGCCGTGGGCGTCGAAGCCGCTCGTGCCCGGCACACCCGTCGCCAAGCCGTCCCCGGTGTTCACCAAGCTCGACGACTCGATCGTCGAGGAGGAGCTCGACCGGCTGCGGCAGGGCTGATGTCGCGGTCCCGAGCGCCCAGGGGCTGGCCGGATCCCCCCGAGCCGTTGCCGCTGGCCGTCGTCGACAACCACACCCACCTCGACTCGGTGCTGACGTGGCGGGCCGACGGGTGGGAGCAGGCCGACGACCTGGGCGCGCAGCTGGACCAGGCGGCCGCGGTGGGCGTCGAACGGATGGTCCAGGTCGGCTGCGACCTGGCGGCGGTGGACTGGACCTCGTCCGTGGTCCGCGCGCACCCGCAGCTGCTCGGCGCGGTGGCGATCCACCCGAACGAGGCCGTACGGCACGCGGGCGTCCGGGAGGTCGCCGCCGACGGTCTCGAACCCGAGGAGCCCCACGAGACCGGCCTCGACGACGCCCTGGCGCACGTCGCGTCCGTCGCGCGCGCGAACGACCGCATCCGCGCGATCGGCGAGACGGGCCTGGACCACTTCCGAGCCGGACCCGCGGGTCGCGCGGTCCAGCGGGAGGCGTTCCGCGCGCACATCGCCCTGGCCAAGGAGCTGGGCCTGGCGCTGCAGATCCACGACCGCGACGCCCACGACGAGGTGGTCGAGGTGCTGCTCGCCGACGGAGCACCGGACCGCACCGTGTTCCACTGCTTCTCGGGGGACGCCGACCTGGCGCGGCTCGCGGTCTCGCAGGGGTGGTACCTGTCGTTCGCGGGGCCGGTCTCGTTCGGGCCGAACGAGGACCTGCGCACGGCGCTGCGTGAGGTGCCGCCGTCCCGGCTGCTCGTGGAGACCGATGCGCCGTACCTGACCGTGCACCCCTTCCGCGGTCGCCCGAACGCGCCGTACCTCCTTCCCGGCACCGTGCGTACGGTCGCCGAGGTCACCGGGCGTGCGCTCGAGGACGTCTGCGCGTCGGTCGCGACGACGTCGGCGGCGGTCTACGGCGCGTGGTGACCCGTTTGTCCCCGAATGCCCGGAGCGCAGGTACCGCAACTCGGACGCCGGGTTTCGGGGATCATCACGGATCGGTTACGGTCGGACCGCCGTCCAGGACGGTGCCCAGCCCCCAGCCCCGCCCCCAGGACCGAGGAGCCACCGCGTGAGCGACGCAGAGGAGCGTGCGACGACCCGTCGCATCGTGCCTCGCGGACGCCTCGGCCGGCTCGTCGCCCAGGCCGCCGTGCTCGCCGTCGTCGCCGGGGTGACCAGCGCGTTCGCAGTGCTGCACAAGCAGGTCACGGTCGACGTCGACGGCCACCCGGTCCGCGTCGAGGCCTTCGGTCGGACGGTCGGCGACGTGCTGGCCAGCGGAAACATCACGGTCGGCGCCCGCGACCTGGTCGCGCCCTCGCTCGACGAGACGATCTCCTCGGACGACCAGATCGTGGTCCGCCACGGGCACGACGTCGACGTCGAGGTCGACGGCGCCCAGCGCAAGGTGTGGACCACCGCGCTCACCGTGGGCGAGGCCGTCGACTCGCTCGGGCTGCACGACGACGAGGTGCGCCTCTCGGCGTCGCGGTCGGCGTCGCTCGGCCGGGACATGCTGCGCGTCTCGACGCTCAAGACGATCCATCTCGTGGTCGACGGGCAGGTGATCGACGGCGTGAGCAGCGCCGCCACCGTCCGCGACGCCCTCAAGGACATCGGCCTCGTGCTGGACGACGGCGACCAGGTCTCGGTGCCGCTCGACGCCACCGCCGTGGACGGGCTGGTGGTCCTGGTGACCCGCGCGAGCACCGGTGGCGCGACCGTCACCGAAGCCGTGCCGTTCGACTCCCAGCAGGTCGACGACCCGAAGTCGATCAAGGGCACCACCGTCATCGAGACCAAGGGCAAGGCCGGCGTCCGGACCACCACGTACGAGCTGCAGACGGTCGGCGGAGTGGTCACCGGCCGCACGGCGATCTCGTCGGTGATCACGGTCGCCCCGGTCACGCAGGTGACCAAGGTGGGCACCCAGGAGCTGCCCGACCCGGCCGTCGTGGTCGTGGCACCCGGCAGCGCCCAGGAGATCGCCAAGGGCATGGTGGCCGCCCGCGGCTGGGGCGACGACCAGTTCGCCTGCCTGGTCTCGCTGTGGAACGCCGAGAGCGGCTGGCGCGTGAACGCGGGCAACCAGTCCTCGGGTGCCTACGGCATCCCGCAGGCGCTCCCGGGGTCCAAGATGGCCTCCGCAGGAGCCGACTGGCAGACCAACCCGGCCACCCAGATCACGTGGGGTCTGGGCTACATCGCGGGGCGGTACGGCACCCCGTGCGCGGCCTACGCCAAGCACCAGTCGTCGGGTTGGTACTGACCCACTTCGGCTGGTGCGGCCCTGCGTTCACACAATCTCCTCGTCTGTTGCCGAACCTGCTCTGACGTGGGTCGATGCACCGAAGATCCGCATGATCACCTGGGTCTGACGCCCAGCGGCTTGGCTTTTTGATCACGATACGGTTACGGTCGGGGCGCTCCGAGAAACTGGACAACGGCCCACGTGGGCCGTCGACCGCCCTCCCGGAGCCGACGGGGCCCGCCACCGGTGGGCCGCCGTGACGGCCGGATCGGGGATCCGGAACCGACGGTTGACGCCTCCCTCCAGGCGTCTGCACGAGCCCGCACCAGGGGTTCACCGCCGGGTGTCGCACCGCGGCACGACCGCACCCCGTGCCCGGGCACCTCGACGGCTGGAGCCTCGTGCAGTTCTCGACCCTGAACCCCTTCGCGCGCGCTGCGCAGCCTCACGACGACGCCACCTCGGCACCTTCGGACGGCACGGCACCCGACACCACGACCGCGAAGGGCCATCGGTCGATGCGCACTCGCGTCCTTCCCATCTCGGCGGCGACCCTCGCCCTCGTCCTCGCGGGCGGCACAGCGGCCTTCGCCCACGCCCAGAAGACCGTGACGCTGGACGTCGACGGCAAGGTCGACAAGGTCACCACGTTCGCCGGCTCGGTCGACGGACTGCTCGACGGGCAGCACGTCACCGTCGGCAGCCGCGACGACGTGAGCGCGAGCGGCTCGCTGAGCGAAGGCGCAGAGATCGTCGTGCGGCACGCGCACCGGATCACGGTGAACGTGGACGGCACGCGGACCGCGCTCTGGACGACGGCCCTGTCCGCCGACGCCGCGCTGGACACCCTCGCGTCCCGCGGCCAGTCGGTCGCCCTGATCGCGTCCCGGTCCGCCGACCGCGCCGAGCTGCCCCTGGACCTGACCGTGACCGGTCCGGCCGAGGTGCTCGTCGACGGCACGACCCTCCCGGTCCCGGACGCCGACACGACCGTCGCGCAGGTGCTCACCGAGAAGAAGATCGTGCTGCAGCCGTTGGACCTCGTCTCGGTGCGGCACGCCGACACCGGTCGCGTCCAGGTGGTCGTGAACCGCGTCGTCGAGCAGGACGTCACCTCGACCGTCGCGGTCCCCTTCACGTCGAGCGAGCAGGCCGAGCCGACGCGCTACGTCGGTCAGAAGCGCGTGCTCACGGCCGGTGTCGCCGGGGTGCGCACCGTCGTCGAGCACGTGACCACGGTCGACGGCGTCGAGTCGGCGCGGACGCCCGTCTCCGACACCGTCACGCAGGCGCCGGTCGCCGAGGTGGTCGGGGTCGGCAGCAAGGCGCGACCCGTCGTCGCCAAGGCGCCCGTCGCCAAGGCACCGGTCGCTGCCGGGTCCCCGGTCACGGCCGGTGGGTCCGCCGACTCGCTCAACTGGGCCGCGCTCGCCGCGTGCGAGTCGGGCGGCAACCCCGGCTCGGTCTCCAGCAGCGGCAAGTACTACGGCCTCTACCAGTTCTCGCTGAGCACCTGGGCAGCGGTCGGCGGGTCCGGCCTGCCGTCGCAGGCGTCCGCGGCCGAGCAGACGGCCCGCGCCAAGATGCTCTACAACCGCTCGGGCGCCGGCCAGTGGCCCGTCTGCGGGAAGAACCTCTTCGGCTGAGCGAGCTCGTCGCGAAGCCTCCGGACCGGAGGCTGAGCGCACCCACGCGAGGCCTCCGACCGGAGGTCGAGCGTCCCTCTCGCGGGGCCTCCGTCCGGATCGGGCGGAGGCCTCGTGCCGTTTCCCGATGGACCGTCGCGGTGTGGGCAGGTCCGACGACTCGCCTAGGCTCGGGCGCATGTCGAGCATCGAGCTGCTGAGCGCCACGGAGATCCGTGACTCGCCGCACGCGCGGGGATCCGGCCGACCAAGCAGCTCGGGCAGAACTTCGTGCTCGACGGCGGGACCGTGCGCAAGATCGTCCGGCAGGCCGACGTGCGGGCGGGCGACCGCGTGGTCGAGGTCGGGCCCGGCCTGGGCTCGCTGACGCTCGGGCTGCTCGAGGCCGGTGCCGACGTGGTCGCCGTCGAGATCGATCCCGTGCTCGCCCGCCTCCTGCCGTCGACCGTCCTCGCCCACCTCCCGGGTCTGACGGTGCTCGAGGGTCGCGACGACGCGCCCGTCGTCCTGCGGGACGCCGACGGTCGCGACCGGCTGACGATCGTGCTGTCCGACGCCCTCGAGGTGCGCGCCCTGCCCGGCCCCCCGCCCGTGGCCCTCGTCGCGAACCTTCCGTACAACGTGTCCGTGCCGGTCCTGCTCACGTTCCTCGAGCGGTTCGACTCGCTCGAACGCGTCCTCGTCATGGTGCAGGCCGAGGTCGCCGACCGCCTCGCTGCGCCGCCGGGCAGCCGCACGTACGGGGTGCCGTCCGCGAAGGCCGCCTGGTACGCGTCGGCCCGGCGGACCGCGACCGTCGGCCGCACGGTCTTCTGGCCCGCCCCCAACGTCGACTCGGCGCTGGTCCGGTTCGACCGCCGTGAGCCGCCGACCACCACCGCCTCGCGCGAGGCGGTGTTCGCCGTCGTCGACACCGCGTTCGCGCAGCGCCGCAAGATGCTCCGATCGGCGTTGTCCGGCCTCGCAGGATCGCCGGATGCCGCTGTGGCGGCCATCCAGGCCGCCGGCGTGGACCCGCAGGCGCGCGGCGAGGTCGTCGACATCGCGGGGTTCGCCGCCATCGCAGCGGCCCTGTCTGCGGCCTCCGCCGCCGCGCGCCCCGAGGAACCTGGCAGGGTGGAACCGTGACCCTGACCCCCGTCGCGCCGCTGCCCGAGCACGAGGTACGGGTCCGCGCGCCGGGCAAGGTCAACCTGTCGCTGCGCGTCGGCCCGCTCGAGGCCGACGGCTACCACCCTGTCTCGACGGTGTTCCAGGCGGTGTCGGTGTTCGAGGAGGTCGTCGCGACCCCCGCCGAGCGTCGCACCCTGACCGTCAGCGGTCCGCAGTCCGAGCACGTTCCGACCGACTCGACCAACCTCGCCCTGCAGGCCGCCCGGCTGGTCGCCGCGCGCGCGGGCATCGACGACGGTGTGCATCTGCACCTCCACAAGGGCGTCCCGGTCGCCGGGGGGATGGCCGGGGGGTCCGCCGACGCGGCCGCGGCGTTGATCGCGTGCGACGCGCTCTGGCGCACCGGGCTCTCGCGGGACGACCTGCTCGAAGCTCGCCGCCGAGCTCGGGTCCGACGTGCCGTTCGCGCTGTCGGGCCACACCGCCGTCGGTACCGGCCGCGGGCACCTGCTGACGCCCGCGCTCAGCCGCGGCGAGTTCCACTGGGCGTTCGCCGTCCAGGACCGCGGTCTGTCGACCGCTGCCGTGTACGCCGCTTTCGACCGGCTCGCCGACGCGCCCAGGATCCCCGACGCCGAGGACGACGTGCCGCTCATGCAGGCCCTGCGCGCGGGTGACCCGCGGGCGCTCGGCGCCGCCCTGCACAACGACCTGCAGCTCGCCGCGCTGTCCGTCGACCCCGGTCTCGCCGAGCCGCTGGCGGTCGCGCAGGACGCCGGGGCGCTCGGCGTGGTGCTCTCCGGGTCCGGTCCGACCGTCGCCGCCCTCGGCCGCAGCCGTCAGCACGCGCTCGTGCTGGCCGCCGCCTTCACCGCCTCCGGCGTCGCGGACCGCGTCCTGACCGCCGTCGGCCCCGTCGCGGGTGCGCGCGTCGTGAGCTCGACCGACTGATCACCCCCGTGCTTGACTCCCGGGTTCCGACCACCAATACTTAAGCACATGCTTAAGCATGACGATCTGGACAAGGTCTTCAAGGCCCTGTCCGACGCGACCCGCCGGGCGATGGTCGAGCGCCTGGTCCGGGGGCCCGTGTCGGTCAGCCAGCTCGCCGAACCGTTCGTGATGTCGCTCCCGGCCGTCCAGCAGCACCTCGCCGTGCTCGAGGACGCCGGGATCGTGTCGTCGCACAAGATCGGTCGGGTCCGCACCGTCCAGCTGTCCGCGGGCGCGCTCGCGCCCGCGGGGGAGTGGCTGGGCCGACAACGGCTGCCGGCCGAGCGGCGGCTCGACCGCCTCGGTGCCTTCCTGGCCGACCCGCCCTTGTCCCCCTGAATGCAGCCGGAAAACACCCCACCGGCCGTTCGTCGGCCCTCCGAGAGGAATCATCATGTCCACCGGGACCAGCACCGACAGCACCGTCGCGCACGCCACGTTCGTCATCGACCGCACGTTCGACGCGTCGCTCGACCGCGTCTGGGACGCGTTCGCCGTCGCCGAGCAGCGCGCGCAGTGGTTCGGCGGCGACGACAGCTTCACGGCCACCGAGGACACCCAGGACTTCCGCGTCGGCGGCGGAGCCGTGAACGACGGGCAGTGGCACGGTGGCCCGACCAGCCGCTTCGTCGCGACCTACACGGACATCGTCGACAAGCAGCGGATCGTCTCCACGTACGACATGTGGGTGGGCGGCGAGCACCTGTCGACGTCCGTCACGACCACCGAGCTCGCGGTCGTCGACGGCGGCACGCGTGTGGTCTACACGGAGCACGGGGTGTTCCTGGACGGCAAGGACGACGGCTCGCAGCGCGAGGCCGGCTCGCGTGGCATCTTCGACGCGCTGGCCGCCTACCTCGCCCGCTGAGCGGCGCCGGCCCGACCCCGTCGCTCACCGGCCGCACACCGGGGCGACGGATCCCCCTGCGATCCGTCGACCCGAGGTGCGGCCTCGTCGCTCACGAGCAGGTCGACGACGCGTCGGCCGAGGTGAGCAGCCCGCCCGGCGGCTTGTATGCCGGCACTGACGGCGCGGCGGTGGTCGCTGGGACCGTAGCGGTCGGCGCCGACACCGGGCCATCGGATTGCGGTTGGTCGGACCCGTCACCGGCCGCTTCGCCGATCGGCTGGTCGGCGGAGATCCGGGACCGCAGGGCCGCGTCCGCCGGCACCCCCTCGACCCGCCCGCTGTGGGTACGCGACGGCACGGTGGGCATCGAGACGAACACGATGTGGTCCGCGCGCACGTGTCGCAGCGAGAGGCCCAGGCCGGTCAGGTCCTGCAGGGACGCGAACCCGTCGCTGGCCGTCAGAGACTTCGTCGCCGCCCGCGCGAAGCCGAGCGACGCGCCGGGATTCGAGAGCACCGAGGAGTCAGCACCTTGCGCGCCATCGCCGCCATCAGGTCGTGCTGGCGCAGGATGCGCTGCGTGTCGGAGCCGTCGCCGATGTTGTACCGGGCCCGCGAGAACTGCAGCGCGGTCTGGCCGTCGAAGACCTGCTGCCCCGCCGTGACGTGCAGGCCGGTCTTCGGGTCGTCGTAGTTCCGCGTCAGGCAGATCGGCACGCCGCCGATGGCGTCGACCATCGCCTGGAAGCCGACGAAGTCCAGCAGCAGGAACCCGTCGAGCCGCACGCCCGTGAGCGACTCGACCGTGCGCCACGTGCAGGCGGCGGCAGTCGCCAGGTCCTGGCTCCTGTCCCATCCGACGGCGAACGCGTTGTTGAACTGGTCGTCGTGCTTGGCCGGGATCGTGGTGCCGGTCTTGGTCGTGCACGTCGGGCGGTCCACCAGGAGGTCGCGGGGGATGGACACCAGCTCGATCCGGCTCCGGTCCGCCGAGATGTGGGCGACGATCGTGGTGTCCGAGTGCATCCCGTCGTTGGCCCCGCCGATCGCCGCGTTCGCGCCGCTGCGGTCGTCGGAACCGAGGACGAGGACGTTCACGGGCGATCCGCTGCGTCCGTCGGCGGGCGCCGACGCTGAGGAGGACGCGGTGGGCTCGGGGCGGTCGCCGAGCAGCCCGGACAGGTCGCCGGCGTTGGTGATGTTCGCGTTGAGGTCGCGGTAGACGGCATACGCGGCCCCGGCGCCGAGCGCGAGCACCGCCACGAGCGTGATCGCCGTGACGCGGACGACCGTGCGGGCCGTGGGCCGACGACGACGTCGGGCATGCTGTGCATCCGCTGAGCGCATGCTTCGGACGCTAGGCCGCAGGTCAGGGGCTGTGCCGGCACTTGCGTGGAGATCCCGTCGAGGGTGTGTGCACGTGTGCGGGTAATCTTCACGCCGATGGCTCACCTACTCGGCGCGGACCGCGTCACGCTCACGCTGGGCACCCGGACGCTGCTGGACGAGGTCTCCCTCGGTCTGGACGACGGTGCGCGCATCGGCGTGGTCGGACCCAACGGTGCCGGCAAGTCCACGCTCCTGCGCGTGCTGTCCGGCCAGCAGGAGCCCGACGCCGGCCGCGTCACGCGCGCGGGCGGCGTGCGGATCGTCGTGCTGGACCAGCGCGACCAGCTCGCACCCGGTCGGACCGTCCTGGACGTGGTGCACGGGTCTGCCGACGAGCACGAGTGGGCGGCCGACTCGCGGATCCGCTCGGTGCACGCGGGCCTGCTCGCCGACGTGTCGCTCGACACCGAGGTCGACACGCTCTCCGGCGGGCAACGCCGCCGGGTCGCCCTGGCCGCGCTGCTCGTGCGCGACGACGAGGTGCTCGTGCTCGACGAGCCGACCAACCACCTCGACGTCGAGGGCGTGGCGTGGCTGGCCGAGCACCTGGTCGAGCGGTTCGGGCGCGGGCAGGGCGCGCTCGTCGTCGTCACCCACGACCGGTGGTTCCTCGACGCCGTCTGCACCCGGACCTGGGAGGTCCACGACGGTGGGGTGGACCAGTACGAGGGCGGGTACGCGGCCTATGTGCTGACGCGGGCGGAGCGGGCCCGCACCGCCTCGACGGCCGAGGACAAGCGGCAGAACCTGCTGCGCAAGGAGCTCGCCTGGCTCCGCCGCGGGGCTCCGGCGCGCACCTCGAAGCCCAAGTTCCGCATCGACGCGGCCAACGAGCTGATCGCCGACGAACCGCCCCCGCGGGACCAGCTGTCGCTCACGCGCATGGCCACGGCGCGGCTCGGCAAGGACGTGCTCGACATCGAGGACGCCTCCGTCGTCTTCCCCGGTGTCGACGGCGCACCCGAGCGCGTCCTGCTGCACGACATCACCTGGCGGCTCGGTCCCGGTGACCGGGTCGGGCTGGTCGGCGTGAACGGCGCCGGGAAGACGTCGCTGCTCCGGCTGCTGTCCGGCCGCCTGGAACCGACGACCGGCCGGGTCAAGCGCGGCAAGACCGTTCAGGTGGCCGAGCTGCGCCAGGACGTGGAGGACCTCGACGAGCTCGCCGGGCTGCGCGTGATCGAGGTGATCGAGCAGGAGAAGCGGTCGGTCGTCGTCGGCGGCAAGGAGCTGACGGCGGCGCAGCTGGTCGAGCGGCTCGGCTTCGACCGCGAGCGCTCGCGGACCCCGGTCAGGGACCTGTCCGGCGGAGAGCGCCGACGACTGCAGCTGCTCCGGCTCCTCGTCGGCGAACCGAACGTCCTGCTGCTCGACGAGCCCACCAACGACCTCGACACCGACACGCTCGCCGCGCTCGAGGACCTGCTCGACGGCTGGCCGGGGACCCTGATCGTCGTCTCGCACGACCGGTACCTGCTCGAGCGCGTCTGCGACCGGCAGATGGCACTCCTCGGAGACGGCCTCCTGCGCGAGCTCCCCGGCGGCGTCGAGCAGTACCTGACCCTGCGCCGGACCGCGATCGCTGCGGGCGGCTCGGTGGCCTCGGTCCTCGACGCCCGGCCGGCCGGCACGGTGAGCGATGCGGCGCCCGACCGATCGACCCCGGCGCCCGTCGCACCGGCACCGAGCGAGGCCGAGCTGCGCACCGCCCGCAAGGAGATCGCGCGCATCGAGCGCCGCCTGTCCCGGATCGCCGACCAGGAGTCGGCCATCCACCACAAGATGTCCGAGCAGGCGACCGATCACCAGGCCGTGCTCGCCCTCGACGCGGAGCTGCGAGCGCTGGCCGCCGAGAAGGACGACCTGGAGACCGCCTGGATGGAAGCCGCCGAGATCGTCGGCTGAGGCCGGTAGACGGCGTCGGACGTGGGTCAGGCCGGCGTGGGCGCAGGCCGAACTGATCGCAGCGCCAGCCCCGACGCACTTGCCATGGTGACCACGGCGACGAGCACGACGGCCAACGGCCCCGACCACCCGTTGGACGCCGTGTGCACGGCGCCGAGCACGGACGGCCCGAGCGCCCCGGCCGTGTACCCGACGGACTGCACGGTCGCCGACATCCGCCGCGCGGCGGCCTGGGAGCCGGCCGAGGACGCGATCACGGTGAAGATCACGGTGAAGTTCCCGCCCTGCGCGGCACCGGCACAGACGCACCAGACCGCCCACCACGAGGGCGCGACGAGCAGGCCCAGGGGGAGCGCCAGCCAGAACAGCGCGATGCCCGCCGACACGAACGGCAGAGGCACGCGCCGCGCCAGGACGAGCGGCACGGCGACGCCGCCCACCATGCCGAACAGCTGGAACAGGGCGGCCGCGCCGCCGGCACCGGTCGGGGCTAGCCCGAGCGTGTCGTGCAGGATCGAGGGCAGCCACGCGCTGACGGCGTAGTACCCGAACGCCTGCCCGGCGAACGCGACGGCCAGGAACCAGGTCACGGGTCGACGCCACACCGAGCCCCCGGAGGCGGCCAGGACGGGCGGTGCGACGTCGTCGCGCCGCGGGTAGGCCCTGCGCCAGACCACGAGCGCGACGATCGCCAGCAGCCCCCACGCGGCGAGCGCCCACCGCCAGCCGATCGCGGCGGCGAGCGGCGCGGTGAACACGGTGGTCAGTACGGCTCCGCCGTTGAGCCCGGCCGTGTAGAGGCCGGTGACGCGCGCGACGGACGACGGGAAGTCGCGCCCGATGACCACCGGCACCGCGACGTTCCCCGCGGTGATGGCGACGCCGATCAGGACGGTGCCGGCAAGGGCGAGCCCGAAGCCGCCGGACGAGCGCAGCAGCGTGCCGACGAGCACGGTCACCAGCGACGCCGCGACGACGCGCGAGGTGCCGAGCCGCCCGAGGAGCACGGCCATCAGGGGCGTGAGCAGCGCGAAGCAGAGCACCGGGACGCCGGTCAGGAGCCCGACGCCGGCGGCGGACAGGCCGAGGTCGGCACGCACGTCGCCGACCACCGGCGCCAGCGCCGTGATCGGCGCGCGCAGGTTCAGGGCGTAGAGCAGGACCGCGGCGAGAAGGAGGCCCCGAGACGCGGAACGGACGGTCGTCAAGACGCGTCGAACGGTGCGACGACCTCGCGCAGCAGCGCCGCGAGCTGGTCGCGGTCGCGCTCGTCGAGATCGCCCAGCAGGCCGCGCTCGACGTCGAGCAGGTCGGCGAAGGCGGCGTCGACCCGGGCGAGTCCGGCCGCGGTGAGCTGGACGAGCACCCCGCGCCGGTCGTCGGGGGCGGGCAGCCGCTCGACCAGCCCGTGCTCGGCCAGCCGGTCGATGCGGTTGGTCATGGTGCCGCTCGTGACGAGCGTCTGGGTCAGCAGCGCGCCGGGCGACAGCTGGTACGGGGAGCCCGCGCGCCGCAGCGCGGACAGGACGTCGAACTCCCACGTCTCGAGATCGTGCCGGGCGAACGCGGACCGTCGTGCGAGGTCCAGGTGCCGGGCCAGGCGGCTCACGCGCGAGAGCACGGTCAGGGGGCGGACGTCGAGGTCGGGTCGCTCGCGCTGCCAGGCGAGGACGATCCTGTCGACCTCGTCCCGTGCGCCGGCGCGATCCGGGGGTGCCATACGGCCGAGATTACTCGACGTCGAGAGATGTCAGCATCGGACGCCGCTCGAGCCCCGACAGGCCGTTCCAGGCGAGATTCACCAGGTGCGCTGCCACCTGGTCCTTGCTGGGCCGGCGAGCGTCCAGCCACCACTGCCCGGTGAGGGCGACCATGCCGACGAGCATCTGGGCGTACATCGGCGCGGTCTTCGGGTCCTGGCCCTGCTTCCGGAACTGGTCGGCCAGCAGGTGCTCGACCTGGGTGGCGACGTCACCGATCAACGACGAGAACGTGCCGGTCGCCTGGGCGACGGGGGAGTCGCGCACGAGGATCCGGAAGCCGTCCTCGGACGTCTCGATGTAGCCGAGCAGCGCGAGCGTGGTCCGTTCGACGAGCGCCTTGGGGTGGCCGCCTTCCTCGAGGGGAACGCTGAGCGCGCGGGTCAGCGCCTGGATCTCCCGGTCGACGACGACCGCGTACACGCCCTCCTTGCCCCCGAAGTGCTCGTACACGACGGGCTTGGACACCTCGGCGCGCGCCGCGATCTCCTCGACGCTCGTGCCGTCGAAACCCTTCTCGGCGAACAGGCGCCGCGACACGTCGAGCAGCTGTGCTCGGCGCTGCGTCCCGGTCATCCGGGTACGGGCTGTGCGCTTGGGGTCGGTGGCCACGCGCCCATCATGCCGTGACCGGGTGCGCAAACCTGTGCGTCCGCCCTGGCAGACTTGGCGACGAGGCGGCATGAGCCGCCGGTCCGCCCTGGTGTAACGGCAGCACGCCGGCCTTTGGAGCCGTGCAGTTCAGGTTCGAATCCTGAGGGCGGAGCAGCACAGCAGCGCGCCGCGGCGCGGCGCAGCGCAGCAGCAGCCTGGCCGCCCGGACCCGGCCGAGGCTCGCTAGCGTGGTCTCGCATGACGCCTGAGACGGCCAGCGAGCGCCGCGACCGACGGGTGGTGCGTGCCGTGCTGCCGGGGCTCGTCCTGGTCGCCGTGGGGCTGGCGGTGTTCTTCTCCGTTCTCGACGCCGTCCGCGAGCGCGACGACCTGTGGCATCTCGACCAGCCCGTGCTGGACTGGCTCGTCGCCCACCGGACCGACGCGTGGACAGCGGTGCTCGCGACCATCACCTTCGTCTCGGGTCCGGTGATCCTGCCGATCGTGGTGGGCGTCGGCGCTCTGATCTGGGGCCTGGCGCGGCGCGAGTGGTGGCGGCCCCTGCTCCTGGCAGGCGCGATGCTCGGGTCGTCGCTCCTGGGACTGGCGGTCAAAGGGTTGGTCGACCGGCCGCGGCCGCCGAGCGACACGATGGTCGTCCCCGGTGCCGAGCTGACCGCCTCGTTCCCGTCGGGGCACACGCTCGGCACCGCGACCCTGCTCCTCGTCCTCGGCTACCTGGTGTGCAGCCGTCGCCCGACGCCCGCGCGGCTCGTCGCGTGGGGTGTCGTGACCGTCGTCGGCACGACGGCGGTGGCACTCAGCCGGCTCTATCTCGGATACCACTTCCTGACCGACGTGGTCGCGGCCGTGGCGCTCGCCGTGGCCGTGCTCGGCGTGGTGTCGATCATCGACCGGCTCCATACCGCCTCCGCGCATCCCTAGCGGTCGTGGTCCAGCGACGTACCCAGCGGACCCGGTAGGAGGGTGCGGGCGGGGGTCACGATCGAACCACCGCGCACCACACCGTCATGTGTCAGGCCAGGGCCTCCGTCGGCGAGCTTGAGGCGTCGGCCGGCGGCTGGGAGGGGACATCCCCGTGCCGGCGCGCAGGCCGAGTCGTCGAGCCTGCCCAGCGTTCGACGATCGCGCCCTGGCACGCGCACGGGTGCACCCGGTCGCGACACCGAAGTTCTCGGAGTCACACGGTCTCGGCCCTGCTAGCGTGCGCGTTCCGGGCCTCTCGTCAGTGCGGCTCGGCAACGACGCCGCAGATGGCACCGGTCGTGAAGGAGGCGGGCCGCGCATGAGCCGAGGCCGGACCAGCCGTGTGCCGCTCATCGGCGCGCTGCGGACGTACGACCGCTCGTGGCTGCGCACCGACGTCGCCGCGGGTGTCGCCGTCGCGGCGCTCATCGTCCCCAAAAACCTCGGCTACGCCGGCATCGCCGGCATCCCGCTGCAGAACGGCCTCTACGCCGCCGCGGCGGGCGCGATCCTGTACGCGATCTTCGGCACCAGCAAGCAGATCTCGACCGGCCCGAGCGGGCCTGGCAGCCGTGGCGGCGAGCGCCGTCCTCGCGACGGGGATCGCGGGCGACGACGTCGCGACGTTCGTCGCGGGGATCACGCTCGTGTCCGGACTCGTTTTCGTCCTGCTCAACGTGCTGAAGATGGGCTGGATAGCGCAGTTCCTCTCGCGCGCCGTGGTGACCGGCTTCCTGTTCGGGGCCGCGATCGACGTCGTCATCGGTGGCTCCCCCAACTCACGGGGACCAAGACCTCCGGCGACAACCCGATCCAGGAGCTGGGGTCGTGGCTGGGCACGCTGGTCGACCTGAACCGCGCGACGGCGATCGTGGGCGTGGTCGCTCTGGCGACCGTGTTCGGGCTGCGTCGGATCGCGCCGCGCATCCCAGGCGCACTCGTTCTGGTCGTCGGCGGGCTGCTGGCCAACTGGCTGCTCGACCTGGGCGAGCACGGGGTCGCGCTCGTCGGCGACGTCCCGCGCGGGCTGCCGTCGCTCGTCGTGCCGGACCCGACGCTGCTGCGCAACCACCTCGCGACCGTCCTGCTCGCCTCGGTCGCCCTCGTCATGATCGGGTTCTCGCAGACGGCCGGTGACGCACGCACGTTCGCCGCGCGGCACCGCTATCGCGTGGACATCGACCAGGAGTCGCTCGCCCAGGGCGCCGCCAACATCGGGGCGGGTCTGTTCCAGGGCATGCCCGTCTCGACGAGCCTGTCGGCGACTCGCTCAACGACCGCACCGGCGCGCGCTCGCCCGTCGCGTCGTTGACGTCGGGCGTGATGGTCATCCTCACGCTCCTCCTGCTCGCGCCCCTGTTCTCGGGCCTGCCGACCGCCGTGCTCGCGGCGATCATCATCGAGGCCGTCGTCATGGGGATGATGGACGTGGCCGGCATGCGCCGGTTGTTCCGGGTGCACCGGTTCGACTTCTGGATCGCGATCGTCGCGCTCGTCAGCACGCTCATCGTCGGGGTGCTGGCCGGCGTGCTCATCGGTATCGGCCTGTCGCTCCTGTGGCTCGTCTCGGTGGCCACCCGCCCGCCGCTGCCCCTGATGGCCCGGGAGCGCGGGACGCAGGTGTTCCGGGAGATAGACGAGTACCCAGACGACGAGGTGGAGCCCGGACTCGCAGTCATCCGGATCGACGGCGGCCTGTTCTTCGCCACCGCGGACGCGCTCGAGGACCGGGTGCGTGAGGTGGTTGCGGACCATCCCGGGCTGAACATCATCGTCATTGACTGCGGAGCCATCGCGATCGTCGACTCGCAGGGCGCCGGGATCCTGCACGCGATCCTGGACCTCGCCGACGACCAGGGCGTGACCGTCCGCCTGGCCCGGGTCAAGCCCGCGGTCCGCGAGACCCTCGACCGGGACGGTGTGGTCGAACGGCTCGGCGTGGACCGGATCCACGGGAGCGTGCACCGCGCGGTCGAGGCCCACCGGGGTCAGCGCCCGTGAACTGCCGCACGGCCGCGCGACGGTAGAGTTCACGGTGCGCACGAGATCCGCCGCCCGACCTCTCGGGCAGATCCGCGAGGAGCACCCACAGGTGACGTTCCCCCGCCCGGCAGCCGTCGTCGTCCTCGCCGCAGGCGAAGGAACGCGGATGCGCTCGGCGACACCCAAGGTCCTGCACACGCTGGCCGGCCGGAGCATGCTCGGTCACGCGCTGGCCACGGCGCGGGCGCTCGACCCCGGTCGCGTGCTCGTGGTCGTCCGGCACGAGCGGGACCAGGTCGCCGCGCACGTGACCGAGATCGATCCGCAGGCGCTGCTGGCCGACCAGGACGCGATCCCGGGCACGGGCCGCGCCGTCCAGGTCGCCATGACGGGCCTCGACGCCGCCGCACAGGCCGACGCGGCGGGCGACGGGACCGCCGGCTCGGCGACGGACGCGCTGGTCGTCGGTGCCGTCGTCGTCATCGCCGGGGACGTCCCCCTGCTCGACGCGGCCACCCTGCACGAGCTGCTCGAGGCGCACCACGCGGACGGCAACGTGGTCACGGTGCTCACCACCGAGGTCGCCGACCCCACGGGCTACGGCCGGATCCTGCGCGAGCCCGGCACCGGCGACGTGCTGGGCATCGTCGAGGAGCGCGACGCGACCGACGAGCAGCGGTCGATCGCCGAGATCAACTCGAGCATCTACGTCTTCGACGCCGCCGTGCTACGTGGTGCGCTCGGCCGTCTGGGTCGGGACAACGCGCAGGGCGAGGTCTACCTCACGGACGTGCTCGCGATCGCACGGACCGACGGGGGCCACGTGCGCGCGCTGCGCACCGACGACCCGATGCTCGTCGAGGGCGTCAACGACCGCGTCCAGCTCTCCGTCCTGCGCGCCGAGATGAACCGCCGGATCCTCGAGGACTGGATGCGCGAGGGCGTGACGGTGATCGACCCGGCCACCACCTGGGTGGACGTGGACGTGGAAGCTCGAGCGCGACGTGACGATCCTGCCGGGCACCCAGCTGCAGGGCGCGACGGTGGTCCGTGAGGGCGCCACGGTCGGCCCGGACACCACGCTGACCGACGTCGAGGTGGGCCCGGGCGCCACCGTCGTGCGGACGCACGGCAACCTCGCGGTCATCGGCGCGGGCGCCAGCGTCGGGCCCTTCGCCTACCTGCGCCCCGGCACGGTCCTGGGCGACGACGGCAAGATCGGCACCTTCGTCGAGACGAAGAACGCGCAGATCGGCACCGGCTCGAAGGTCCCGCACCTGTCCTACGTGGGCGACGCCACGATCGGTGAGCACACGAACATCGGCGCGGCCTCGGTGACGGTCAACTACGACGGCGTCAACAAGCACCGCACGACGATCGGCTCCTACGCCCGCACGGGCGCGGACAACATGTTCGTCGCGCCGGTCACGGTCGGAGACGGCGCCTACACCGGTGCCGGCAGTGTCATCCGCCGCGACGTGCCCTCGGGTGCGTTGGCCGTCAGCGCCGGTGCGCAGCGCAACATCGAGGGCTGGGTCGCGCGCTCGCGCGCCGGCACCGCGGCGGCTGCGGCCGTCACGCGGCCGGTAGAACGCGGCGACCTCTCCCCGCAGGCGCGCGCGGGCTGGGCCGCGCCGCCACGGCCGCACAGGCAGCCCCCCCTGCAGTCCCCACCGACCCTAAGGACTCCGCCCGATGACCGGGATCGTCTCCTCGGACAGCGAGAAGCGCCTGGTGCTGCTCTCCGGCCGCGCCCACCCCGACCTGGCCAACAACGTGGCCGCCCACCTGGGCATCGAGCTGTTGCCGACCACCACGTACGAGTTCGCCAACGGCGAGCTGTACACCCGGTTCGGCGAGTCGGTGCGCGGCGCCGACACCTTCGTCCTGCAGTCGCACGGGTCGCCCATCAACACCTGGATCATGGAGCAGCTGCTCATGGTCGACGCGCTCAAGCGGGCCTCCGCCAAGACGATCACCGTCGTCGCCCCGTTCTACGGCTACGCCCGCCAGGACAAGAAGCACCGCGGGCGCGAGCCGATCTCCGCGCGTCTCATGGCCGACCTGTTCAAGACGGCCGGCGCCGACCGTCTGATGAGCGTCGACCTGCACGCCGCGCAGATCCAGGGCTTCTTCGACGGCCCGGTCGACCACCTGTGGGCGATGCCGATCCTCACCGACTACGTGCGCGGCCGCGTGGACACCTCGAACGTCACGGTCGTCTCGCCCGACGCCGGCCGCATCCGCGTCGCCGAGCAGTGGGCCGCCAAGCTCGGCGGGGGGCCGCTGGCGTTCGTGCACAAGACGCGCGACATCCGCAGCCCCAACAAGACGGTCGCCAACCGGGTGGTCGGCGACGTCGAGGGCCGCAGCTGCGTGCTCGTCGACGACCTCATCGACACCGCCGGCACCATCGCCGGTGCCGTCCGGGTGATCCTCGAGGCGGGGGCGAAGGACGTCATCGTCGCCGCCACCCACGGCGTGCTGTCCGACCCGGCCGCCGAGCGGCTGCAGGGCTGCGGCGCCCGTGAGGTGGTCATCACCGACACCCTGCCGATCGCCGACGAGCGCCGCTTCCCCAAGCTGACCGTCCTGTCGATCGCCCCGCTCATCGCCCGCGCCATCCGCGAGGTGTTCGACGACGGCTCGGTCACGTCCCTGTTCGACGGTCAGGCCTGAGCGGTGCCGATGGGCGGCCCTCCCGACGACGAGCGACGCGGTCCCCGCGGGGGCGTCACCGTCCGGGGGGCCGGTGAGGTGCTCACCGCGCCCGACGTCGTCATCGCCGAGCTGGGTGCCGAGTCCCGCGGGCTCGACGCCGGGCGCGCCCTGCTGCTCGCGAGCGCGGCGCTGACCCGGATCACCGACTCGCTGCAGGCGGGGGGTCTCGACGCCCGCGCCCTGCAGACCCGGGGGACGTCGTCCTGGACCGACGGCGACCACACGGTCGCCCGGATGGACCTGAGCGTGACCCTGCGCGGCGTGGACACCGCCGGGGACCTGCTGGGCGCCGCCGTCACCGCGGGCGGTGACGAGGCGCGCCTCGGCACCCTGCGCTACGCGGTCAGCGACCCGACCGCGGCCCAGGCGTCCGCACGAGAGCTCGCGTGGGCCGACGCCGTGGCGAAGGCCACGCACTGGGCGACGCTGGCCGGCCGCGCGCTGGGCGAGGTCGTCTGGGTCCAGGAGGGCGTCGCGGACGCCGCGCCGACGTTTGCGCGGGTCGCGGCCGCTCCCATGGGCCTGGCGATCCCGGTCGAGGCCGGCGAGCAGGCCGTCCGGGCCGACGTCACGGTCCGCTACGCCTGGGCCGACTGACCGTCTGGGGTTGGGAGCACCCCGTCGCCTCGGGTAGGCTCTACAGGTTGCCTCGGCGAGGGACGAAGGACGGTCGGACGGAACGGCGCTCATCATGTCAAGGGTGGCGTCGGGCCGGCACGGCCCCTGAGCTTCCGTGATCGACTGGGCGTGCCGCCTCCGCGTGCCCGTCCCACGTCCCGCGTCGAGGCCACCACCACTCTGTTCTTGTACGCGTCGTCCACACGACGCTTCTCTCGTACCGACCGCTCGCGGACACTGCGCGGGCGCCTACTCCCGGAGTCACCATGGCTGAGATCAAGCTCGTCGCCACCGCCCGTTCCGAGTTCGGCAAGGGCGCCGCGCGCCGCCTGCGCCGTGCCGACCAGATCCCCGCGGTGCTCTACGGCCACGGCTCGGACCCGCAGCACGTCGCCCTCCCGGGCCACCAGACGATGCTCGCCGTCAAGCAGGCCAACGCCCTGTTCTCCATCGAGCTCGACGGCAAGACGACGCTGGCGATCACGAAGGACGTCCAGCGCGACGTCGTCAAGAACACCATCGAGCACGTCGACCTGCTGATCGTGCGCCGTGGCGAGAAGGTCACCGTCGACGTCCAGGTCACCGTCGTCGGCGAGTCCTACCCGGGCACGATCCACGTCTTCGAGACGCAGGCGCTGTCGCTCGAGGTCGAGGCCACGCACATCCCGAACGAGGTCCAGGTCTCCATCGAGGGCCTGACCGGTGGAACGTCCATCACCGCGGGCGAGATCACCCTGCCCGAGGGTGCGACCCTGCTGTCGGACCCCGACCTGACCGTCATCGCGATCAGCGTCCCGCACGCCTCCGCCGACGACCTGGCCGCCGAGGCTGCCGCGTCGGAGATCGCCGCGTCGCAGTCGGCCGCCAGCGCCGCCGCCGCCGAGGCGTGAGCCGTCCGCTCTAGCTGATCGCCGACGCCCGGTACCGTTCCTGACGGTGCCGGGCGTCGTGCACTCTGCCCGTTCCACGACTGCCGCTCCACGACTGCCCGTTCCACGACTGCCCGCACCGAGGAGGCGACATGACCGACGGACCCTGGCTGGTCGTCGGCCTGGGCAACCCTGGCGCGAAGTACGCCGGCAACCGTCACAACGTGGGTCAGATGGTGCTGGACGAGCTGGCCAGGCGCCACGGTGCGACGTTCGGGTCGGGCGGCGGTCGGCTGTTGTCGCGCCCCCAGGCCGTCGTCGCGGAGGCTCGGCTCGGGGTCCTGCCGGGCGGTGTCCCGGGCCCTCGGGTGATCCTGGCCAAGCCGACGACGTACATGAACACGTCGGGCGGACCGACGTCCGCGCTCGCGAAGTACTACGACGTGCCCCTCGAACGTACAGTCCTGGTGCACGACGAGCTCGACATCCCGTTCGCGGACGTCCGGCTCAAGAGAGGCGGCGGCGAGGGCGGTCACAACGGCCTGCGCGACACCACGCGCGCGCTCGGCTCGAAGGACTACGTCCGCGTCCGGGTCGGCGTCGGCCGGCCGCCCGGCCGCATGGATGCCGCCGACTTCGTGCTGCGCGACTTCGCCAAGGTCGAGCTGAAGGACGTCCCGTGGCTGGTGGACTCGGCCGCCGACGCGGTGGAGACTCTCGTCACCCAGGGCCTCGAGCAGGCCCAGCTGCGGTTCCACACCAAGGCGTGAACGTCCTTTCCACCCGGGTGAACACCGGGTGAAAACGGACATATAGGTCTATCTCCGGCCATACCTGTCGACATAGCCTCCAACCCGGACAGACGTACTACTTCATTCGTCGACGGGCAGAGACATGACGATCCTTGGGGATCCGGCTGACGACCTGGACGTTCTCCTCGAACGTCGCAGGGCCGCCGCCGGACCGCGACGCTCCTGGGCGTCGGGTGAGCCGTTCGTGACGCACCCCCGCGAGCCGTTGGCCTCGTACGACGCAGCGAACTGGGGGAGCGAGTCCCGTCGGTACGTCCAGCAGTCCGTCGCGACGGACGTCGCCATCAGCGCGCTCGTCCTCGCGACCGTCCTCGTGCTGTTCCGGCCCTACACCGACGGCACCGCCTGGTGGGCCGTGGTCGTCGCCGTCTCCTTCCTTGTACTGGTCGCCGCCGGCCGGGGGTACGACCACAAGCACGTCGGCGACGGTCCCGGCGAGTTCCAGGCGATCTTCCGCGCGGGCGTCGGCTCGGCCGCGGTGGTGGCCCTCGGCAGCGTCGCCGTCGGTGTCGTGCTCCCGCGCGTCCTGGTCGCCCTCATCGTCGTCGTCCTGACCTTCAGCGTCGCGCTCGGCCGGTACGCGCTCCGTCGTTCGCTGCACGGTCGGCGCTCCAAGGGCATGGCGATGGCCCGGACCCTCGTCGTCGGCGACGCCAGCTCGGTCCACTCGGTGATCTCGGACCTGCGCCGCTCGACCTACCACGGCTACCAGGTCGTCGGTGTGTGCCTCCCGGCCGTCACCGACGAACCGCCGCAGGACGGCGTGCCGACCCTCGGTGCGCTGGCGGACATCCCTCAGGTCGCCTACGACCACCAGGTCGACACGGTCATCGTCGCGGGCAGCGAGCTCGCCGGAGACGCGCTCCGCCGCCTGTCGTGGGCACTCGGACGTGCACAGGTCGACCTCGTCGTGGCCCCGGGCCTCGTCGAGGTGCTCGGCCCCCGCGTCCAGCTGCGCCCGACCGCCGGCCTGTCCCTGATCGAGGTCGAGACCTCGTCCCCGCGCCGACGTCGGCTGGCCAAGGCGACGCTGGACCGCACGCTCGGCGTGCTCCTGCTCCTCGTCGCGCTGCCGGTGATCATCACCGCGGCGGTCGCCGTCCGGGTGACCAGCCCGGGCTCGCCGTTCTTCCGTCAGCGTCGCGTCGGCGTCGACGGTCAGGAGTTCACGCTCTGGAAGCTGCGGAGCATGTACGTCGACGCGGAGGCGCGTCGGGCAGCCCTGCTCGAGAGCAGCGACCGTGACGGCCTCATGTTCAAGATGCACTCCGACCCCCGCATCACGAAGGTCGGTCGCCTGATCCGGCGGTACTCGGTCGACGAGGTGCCCAGCTGTGGAACGTGGTCAAGGGCGACATGTCGCTCGTCGGCCCGCGCCCGCCGTTGCCGGCTGAGGTCGACGAGTACCACGACGCCGTCAACCGCCGCCTGCGCGTGCGCCCCGGGCTCACCGGTCTGTGGCAGGTCAGCGGTCGTGCCGACCTGTCGTGGGACGAGTCGATCCGGCTGGACCTGCGGTACGTCGACAACTGGTCCGTCACCATGGACCTGCTGATCCTCTGGAAGACGGGCCGTGCGGTCTTCGGCGGCTCCGGCGCCTACTGAGGCGTCACTGGATCACGAGGTTCAGCACGCCGTCGATCTCGACGTACAGCTCGTCGGTGATCGGGCACGTCCACGTCTCGTCGCCCTGCTCCTCGAGCGGGGCGCCGGCCCGGCCCACCCAGCGGATGCGCCTCGCCGGCACGCCCGCGACGAGCGCGAAGTCCGGGACGTCCTTGGTCACCACCGAGCCGGCCGCGACGAGCGCCCAGCGACCGATCGTCACCGGCGCGACACAGACCGCGCGCGCGCCGATCGAGGCACCCGTCCGGACCGTCACCCCCACGGCGTGCCAGTCGTCCGCGGACTTGAGCCCGCCGTCGGGGGTCACCGCGCGCGGGTAGTAGTCGTTGGTGAACACCACCGCGGGCCCGACGAAGACGCCGTCCTCGAGGACCGCCGGCTCGTACACCAGCGCGTGGTTCTGGATCTTGCACCGGTCTCCGACGACCACGCCCGGCCCGATGTAGGCGCCCCGGCCCACGATGCACTCCTTGCCGACGACGGCGCCCTCGCGCACCTGGGCGAGGTGCCAGATCCGGGTGCCGTCGCCGACCGTCGCGCGCGGGTCGACGTCGGCCGAGGGGGCCACGGTCGGGCTGTTGTCGGGCACGGTCGCTCCTTGTGGGTCGGATTGCCTGGTGGTCCGATTCTGGCCCACCTGGGGGCACCGCTACGTCATCTGGGCGATTGTCCGTGTCACGCCGGGTGATATCCGGACAGAACGGGCGTCAACGTCCGAGATGTCCCATATCGTCCGGTATCAGAGCCTTCGTGCGAGACCCATGTCCTGGTAGCGCACCCACCTGAGCTCGTTCTCGACACTCGGAGTCCTCATGAGCCCCCGCAGCACCTTCCGCCGCAACGTCGGGTTCGTCGTGGCACTGGTCGCGAGCGCAACGCTCGCTGTCACGGCCATCCCCACGGCGGCCTCGGCGGCGACCGACCCGTGTGCCGCGGGCGGCAACCCGATCATCTGCGAGAACTCCAAGCCGGGTGCCGACCCGTCGGAGTGGGACATCAACGGCGCGGGCTCCGACAACATCCAGGGCTTCTCCACCGACATCTCAGTGAACGTCGGGGGCACGATCGGGTTCAAGATCAAGACCGCTGTGTCGGCGTACACGATCGACATCTACCGGACCGGCTACTACGGCGGTCTCGGTGCCCGCAAGATCGCGTCGGTGACGCCGTCGGTCAAGCTGCCGCAGATCCAGCCCCAATGCGTGACGGACGCGACGACCGAGCTCTACGACTGCGGCAACTGGGCGCAGTCGGCCAGCTGGACGGTGCCGACGACCGCCGTCTCCGGCGTCTACATCGCTCACCTCACGATCACCGCGACCGGCGAGGACAGCCAGATCACGTTCGTCGTGCGCAACGACGCCAGCACCTCCCAGATCATCTACCAGACGTCAGACCCGACGTGGCAGGCGTACAACACCTACGGCGGCTCCGACTTCTACCAGGGTGCTGCGAACGGTAGGGCCTACAAGATCAGTTACAACAGGCCCGTCGTGACGCGCGGCTACGCGGGCGGCCGGGACTTCTACTTCAGCAACGAGTACCCGATGGTCAGATTCCTCGAGGCCAACGGGTACGACGTCAGCTACATGGCAGGGGTGGACTCGGACCGGTACGGAAGCCTGCTCAAGAACCACAAGGTGTTCCTGTCCGTCGGGCACGACGAGTACTGGTCTGCCGCACAGCGTGCCAACGTCGAGGCTGCGCGTGACGCCGGCGTGAACCTGGCGTTCTTCAGCGGCAACGAGGTCTACTGGCGCACCCGGTACGAGAACTCGGTCGCGGGACCGTCGACCGCCTACCGGACCCTCGTCTCGTACAAGGAGACGTGGTCGAACGCGAAGATCGACCCGACAGACCAGTGGACCGGGACCTGGCGCGACCCACGCTTCGCGCCACCGTCGAAGGGTGGCGGCGTACCCGAGAACGGGCTCACCGGCACTATGTACGTCTCGAACGCGTCGGACATGCCGATCACGGTCTCGTCGGCCGAAGGAAAGCTTCGCATCTGGCGGAACACCGGCCTGTCGAGCCTCGCCACCGGCACCAGCGCCAGCCTGGCTCCGCACACCGTCGGCTACGAGTCGGACGAGGACCTGGACAACGGGTTCCGGCCGTCCGGCCTGATCCACATGTCGACGTCGACCGGACCGTCGGCCCAGATCATGCAGGACTTCGGCAGCACGGTCCTGCCCGGAACCACGACGCACCACATCACGCTGTACCGAGCGGCCAGCGGCGCGCTCGTCTTCTCGGCCGGGTCGATCCAGTGGGCGTGGGGACTGGACCAGAACCATGACGGGGACACCCCCGCGCCCGCTGACGCGAGGATGCGGCAGGCGACCGTGAACCTGCTCGCGGACATGAAGGCACAGGCCGGCTCGCTCCAGTCCGACCTCGTCGCTGCCACGGCGTCGACCGACACGACAGCCCCGACCACGATCATCACGTCGCCGGCGGCGGGGGCCGCGGTGGCCAATGGTGCGACCGTCACGCTCACCGGGACGGCGTCGGACGTCGGTGGTCAGGTCGCCGGGGTCGAGGTGTCCATGGACAACGGCGCCACCTGGCACGCCGCGACAGGCACGACGAGCTGGACGTACACCTACGTCCAGTCGGGTCAGGGGGCGGTCCCGGTAATGGCTCGCGCCATCGACGACAGCGCGAACATCGGCACGCCGGCCACGCGCAGCTTGACCCTTTCGTGCCCGTGCAGTGTGCTCGGCACCAAGGTCCCGGCGGTACCCGCCGCGGACGACGGTGCGGCCGTTGAGCTCGGTCTGCGCTTCGCGGCCGCGACGACCGGGTATGCCACGGGTGTGCGCTTCTACAAGGGCGCGGGTAACACGGGTACCCACACCGGTCGGCTCTGGAGCGCGACGGGCCAGCTCCTGAGCACGGTGACGTTCACCAACGAGACTGCGACGGGATGGCAGTCGGCCCAGTTCGCGACCCCGGTCCCGCTGGTCGTCGGTACGGAGTACGTCGTCTCTTACACGGCATCCGTCGGCCACTACGCCGTCGCGGCCAACGCGTTCTCCTATCGTGGAATCGCCGCGACCCCGCTCTCGGTGCCCGGTGGGTACGGCGTGGCGGCGCCGGGCACCTACGGTGCGCCCGGCACGTTCCCCGCGGACAGCTACGACTCGAGCAACTACTACGTCGACGTTCTGTTCAACACAATCGACGCGACCCCGATGACGATCGGCGGCGGTCAGCCGCTCGCTGGTTCGACCAGCGTCCCGGTCGGGACGCCCGTGAGCGTGGTCCTCTCGAAGCCGGCGGCGGGCACCCCGACGCTGACCCTCACGAAGACGGGAGGTTCGACGGTGGCCGGCAGCACGGTGTACACGGCTGCCACGCGGACGCTCACGTTCACACCGAGCGCGGCGCTCACGTCGTCGTCGACATACACGGCTGCAGTCGCCGCGGTCGACTCCACAGGGGCGGGCATCCAGGGCGCGAGCACGTGGTCCTTCACGACGGCCGCGCCGGCTCAGGTCGCGGGGGCCGCGACGGTGTCGCTCTTCGACGACTCGACGGTTCCTACCACCTTGGAGGCGGCGGACCCCGCCGCGGTCACGCTCGGCGTCAGATTCGCCAGCAGCACGGGTGGCGTCGTGAGCGGCGTCCGGTTCTACAAGGGGCCGAACAACACCGGCACCCACGTCGGAGCCCTGTGGGCGCTGGGTGGTTCGACGCCCCTCGCGCAGGCGACGTTCACGGGTGAGAGCACCCAGGGCTGGCAGACAGTGACGTTCGCGACGCCGGTGCACATCAACAAGGACACCGAGTACGTCGCGTCGTACCGCACGACCGTCGGCGAGTACTCGGCGACCGTCGGTGCTTTCTCCGGCCTCGGTGTGCAGCGTGCGCCCCTGCGGACCGCCGTCGACAGCGGGATGTACTCCTACGCCAACAGCTACCCGGGATCGACGACCTCGACCAGCTATCTCGTCGACGTCATCTTCACCCAGGACGCCGTGCAGCTCGCGGCGACCGCCCAGGCACCCGCGAACGGGGCGCTCGGCGTGGCCCCGTCCGTGCCCGTGAGCGTGACGTTCAACGCCCCGCTCGCGGCGGGCGCAACCCTGACGCTCACCGCCGGCGCGACCGCCGTGCCGGGGACGACCGTCAAGTCCTCGGACGGCCAGACGCTGACCTTCACGCCGTCCGCTGCCCTGGCTTCCTCGACGGCCTATACGGCGACCGCCAGCGGCCTGGTCTCGACCGGAGGCTCGACGCTGGCGCCGCAGACCTGGTCGTTCACGACCGCCCAGGCCGGGGGGTGCCCGTGCACGTTGTTCGGTTCGGCCGTGCCCTCGACGCCGGCTGCGAACGACTCGTCCTCGGTGAAGCTCGGGGTCGCGTTCACGCCGACCGCGACCGGCGTCATCACGGGCGTGCGGTTCTACAAGGGGACGGGTAACGGCGGTACGCACGTCGGGACGCTGTGGAGCTCGACCGGGACTGCCCTGCGCACGGTCACGTTCTCCGGCGAGTCGGCCACGGGCTGGCAGACGGCGACGTTCGCAACCCCCTACGAGGTGACGCCCGGGACCACGTACGTAGTCTCCTACCTCGCGCCCCAGGGGCACTACGCGGCGGCATCGTCGGCCTTCGTGGCGGATTCGGTCGTGGGACCGTTGACGGTCCCGGCCGCTGGCAACGGCCGCTACAAGTACGGGTCGGGTGGATTCCCGACGGACACGTGGCAGCAGTCCAACTACTTCGTCGACGTCGTCTTCACGACCGCACCGCCGAGCGCGCCGACGGTGACGGCACAGACGCCGGCGAGTGGTGCGACGGGTGTCTCGACGGCGACCACGGTGGTGTCGACCTTGTCGAAGGTGCCTGCCTCGGGCACGCCGGTGATCGCGCTGACCGGCCCCGGCGGGGCGGTCGTGGGGACGAGCACGTTCGACTCGAGCACCCTTCGGGTCACGTTCACCCCGTCCGCGACCCTGGCGCTCGGAACGTCGTACTCGGTGGCGACGAGCCTCGCCGGTGTGGCCCTCGGATCGGGGGCTTGGTCGTTCACGACCACCACCGCCGCCGTACCGGCACCGGTGTCCTTGTACGCCGACACCGACATCCCGGTGAACGCGTCGTGGAACGACACCAACGCCGTTCAGGTCGGCACTCGGTTCACCACCAGTGCGCCCGGGACTGTCACTGCCGTCCGGTTCTACAAGGGTGCTGCCAACACCGGAGCGCACACGGTCTATCTGTGGAACGGCTCGAACGCGCTGATCGGCACGGCGGCGTCGACAGCCGAGTCGGCGTCCGGATGGCAGACGGTGAAGTTCGCCACGCCCGTCGCGGTGACGCCGGGTCAGACGTACACGGCCTCGTACTACTCGACGACCGGGATGTACGCAGTCACCGTGAACGGCCTGGCCGCCGTCCGGACGGTCGGGCCGCTGTCGACGATCGCCACGGGTGGGGCCTACCTATACGGCACCTCCTTCCCGGCCAACCCGTCCTCGGCGTTCTACGGGGTCGACCTCGTGTTCGTTCCGGCCGGCTGACATCGCACTCCGAGACCCGTGACCGACCTCCTCCGGGGTCGGTCACGGGTCTCGGTTCGTTGCGGGTCAGCAGGCGGATGACCTGGACCGAGACGCCGGGTGAACGTGTGCCGCCGATCGGGTGTTCACCCCGCCGGACGGGGGTGAAAATGTCCGGTTTCTGCGGACATGCCCCCCTAGGGGTAGGGACACTGGTCCCTCACGAGATCAAAGGGGCGACACGACGATGACCGAGCAGCTGCGAGCAGCCGTGGTGGGTGCGGGGTACTGGGGACCCAACCTGGCCCGCAACTTCAGGAACAGCCCCGACTGGGACCTCGTGGCCGTCTGCGACCTCGACGCGGACCGTGCGCGGAAGGTCGTCGGCGCCCGGTCGACGGTCGAGGTGATGACGAGCGTCACGGACCTGCTGGCCCGTGACGACGTCGACGCGATCGCCATCGCGACCCCGGCCCGCACCCACGCACCGATCGCGCTGGCGGCCCTCGAGGCCGGCAAGCACGTCGTTGTCGAGAAGCCCATCGCCGACCGGGGCACGGCCGCCCGGACGATGGTCTCCCGGGCCGCCGAGCTGGACCGGGTCCTCATGGTCGACCACACGTTCTGCTACACCGCGCCGGTGCTGAAGATGCGGGAAGCTGATCGAGGAGGGGCACCTCGGCGACATCCTGTACGTCGACTCGGTGCGCATCAACCTTGGCATCGTGCAGCCCGACGTCGACGTGTTCTGGGACCTCGCCCCGCACGACTTGTCGATCCTCGACTTCATCCTCCCGGGCGGCCTGGTGCCGACGGGCGTCGCAGCGCAGGGCGCGGACCCGCTGGGCACCGGCCAGACGTGCGTCGGCTACCTGACGCTGCCGCTTCCGGGCGGCGCCATCGCTCACGTGCACGTCAACTGGCTCAGCCCGACCAAGATCCGCCAGATGGTCATCGGGGGCAGCAAGCGCACGCTCGTCTGGGACGACCTGTCCCCGCAGCAGCGGCTCACCGTGTACGACCGCGGCGTCGAGCTGGGTCAGCCGATGCCGGACAAGACGACCGCGAACATCTCCTACCGCCTGGGTGACGCCTGGGCGCCTGCGCTCCCCGAGAAGGAGGCGCTCGGCGTCATGGTCGCCGAGTTCGCGTCGGCCATCCGTGAGGACCGTGCGCCGCGGACCGACGGCCACGCCGGCCTGCGCGTCCTGGACGTCCTCGAGTCCGCCTCCCTCAGCCTTGCCGACGGGGGCCGCCTGACCCCTGTCGACGCCCACGCACCCTCGCTGGAGACCATCGCATGAGCACGCTCCAGGGCGCCCGCGTCCTCGTGACCGGCGGGGCCGGCACCATCGGTTCCACGATCGTCGACCAGCTGGTCGACGCCGGCGCGGCGCACGTCGTCGTCCTCGACAACCTCGTCCGCGGCCGTCGCGAGAACCTCGCAGGCGCGCTCGCGACCGGCAAGGTCGAGCTCGTCGAGGGCGACCTGCGCGACCGGGACCTCGTGCACGACGTGACCCGCGGGCAGGACATCGTGTTCCACCAGGCGGCCATCCGGATCACGCAGTGCGCCGAGGAGCCGCGGCTCGCGCTCGAGGTGCTGGTGGACGGCACGTTCACCGTGCTGGAGGCCGCCGTCGAGCACAAGGTGGACAAGCTGATCGCCGCGTCGTCCGCATCGGTGTACGGCCTCGCCGAGCAGTTCCCGACGGGGGAGCGCCACCACCACCACAACAACGACACGTTCTACGGCGCGGCCAAGTCGTTCAACGAGGGCATGGTGCGCAGCTTCCGCGCGATGTACGGCCTCGACTACGTGCTGCTGCGCTACTTCAACGTGTACGGGCCGCGGATGGACGTGCACGGCCTGTACACCGAGGTGCTCGTGCGCTGGATGGAGCGGATCGCCGACGGCAAGCCGCCCCTGATCTTCGGCGACGGCCTGCAGACGATGGACTTCGTCGTGACCGGCGACATCGCACGCGCGAACCTCCTGGCCGCGAGCAGCGACGTGGTGGACGGCGTCTACAACATCGCGTCCGGCACCGAGACGAGCCTGCTGGGGCTGGCGCAGGCGCTGCTGCGGGCCATGGACTCCGACCTGCCGGTCGAGCACGGGCCGGATCGCGCCGTCAACGGCGTGACCCGGCGGCTGGCGGACACCACCGCGGCCCGGATGGACCTCGGGTTCGAGGCGGAGATCGGCCTGGAGGACGGCCTTCGCGCGCTCGTCGAGTGGTGGCGCCCGCTGCGCAGCGAGATCGCGGCCGGACGCGCGCTGAGCCCCGCGGGGTCACCCGCATGAGCCGCATCAACGTCATGCAGCCGTGGTTCGGTCCCGAGGAGATCGCCGCGGTCAGCGAGGTCATCGCCTCGGGCTGGGTGGCCCAGGGGCCGAAGGTGGCGGCGTTCGAGGCGGCGTTCGCGCAGGCCATGCAGATCGAGCACGCCGTCGCCGCCTCGTCGTGCACCACGGCGCTGCATCTCGCGCTCGTCGTGGCGGGCGTGCAGGCCGGCGACGACGTCGTGGTGCCGTCCTTCTCGTTCATCGCCACCTCGAACGCGCCGACGTACGTGGGCGCTCGTCCGGTGTTTGCCGACGTCGACCCGCTCACCGGCAACCTCACGGCCGTGTCGGTCACCGCCGCGCTGACCGACGCCACCCGTGCGGTGATCGTCGTCGACCAGGGTGGCGTGCCGGTGGACCTGGACGCGATCCGTGCCGTCACGGACCCGCGCGGCATCGTTGTGATCGAGGACGCAGCATGCGGCGCGGGCTCGACCTACCGCGGACGCCCGGTTGGGGCCGGCGCGGACGTGGCGGCGTGGTCGTTCCACCCGCGCAAGATCGTCACCACCGGCGAGGGCGGCATGCTCACCACACCGCACGCCGAGTGGGCGGCCCGGGCCCGCATCCTGCGCGAGCACGCGATGAGCGTCTCGGCCGCGGCTCGGCACGCGAGCGTCCTGGCGCCGCCCGAGGAGTACCTCGAGGTCGGCTACAACTACCGGATGACCGACCTGCAGGCCGCCGTCGGCATCGTCCAGCTCGGCCGGCTCCCGGAGGTCGTCGCGCGTCGTCGCGAGATCGCCGCGACATACGCGAAGCAGGTCGACGAGCTGCCCGGCCTGCGTGCGGTCGCGGACCCCGAGTGGGGAACCTGCAACTTCCAGTCGTTCTGGGTCGAGGTCGGTCCTGAGTTCCCCCTCGACCGCGACGGGCTGCTGGCCCACCTCGCCGCTGCGGACATCTCCGCCCGTCGCGGCATCATGGCCACGCACCGTCAGCCCGCGTACGCCGGCGCCGCGCACGCCCCGCTGCCGGTGACCGAGCACCTGACCGACACGACGCTCATCCTGCCGGTGTTCCACCAGCTGTCGGAGTCGGAGCAGGCCCGCGTGATCGACGCCCTGCGCTCGGCCGGTCCCGCGTGACGCCTCAGCTCATCCTCGTCGCCGCCAGCGGCCTCGCCCGTGAGGTGCTCGCGGTCGTCCGCGCGCACACGGACTACGAGGTCGTCGGCTACCTCGACGACGACGTCGCCCGGCACGGGACGATGCTCGACGGCGCCCCTGTGCTCGGCGGCCTCGACAGCGTCACCGACCACCCGGGCCCGGACCTCCTGATCTGCGCCGGCCGTGGTCGGTCGCGGGAGCTGATCGTCGAGCGGTTCGAGGCGCTCGGGGTCTTCCCCGTCCGCTACGCGACCGTGGTCCACCCGAGCGTCGACGTGCCGGCGGGCTGCGACATCGGCACCGGGTCGATCGTGCTGGCCGGGGTCGCACTGACCACGGCCGTGACCGTCGGCTCGCACGTGGTGGTGATGCCGAACGTCACGCTCACCCACGACTGCGTCGTGCAGGACTTCGGCACGCTCTGCGCGGGGGTGTCGCTCGGCGGCGCCGTCGTCGTCGGCCGGGGCGCCTACGTCGGTATGAACGCTGGCGTCCGCGAGCACGTCCGCGTCGGTGCCGGCGCGACGCTGGGCATGGGCGCCGCACTGCTCGAGGACCAGCCCGACGGCGAGACGTGGGTCGGAGTGCCGGCCCGCCCCCTGGGTGAGGAGTCTGGCCGGGCCCGGCACCGCTGGGCCGTCGGGGCCGCGTCACCCGAGAACGAAGCTGTGACCATCGACGAAGGAGCACGCGCGTGAGCAAGATCCCCCTGGTGGACCTCGGTGCCCAGCAGGCCGAGATCGCCGACGAGGTGCGTGCCGGCCTCGACGAGGTCTTCGCGGCCACCGCCTTCATCGGCGGCCCGGCGGTCGGCCGGTTCGAGGCCGCCTACTCGGCGTTCAGCCAGGTGTCCCACACGATCGGCGTGGCCAACGGGACCGATGCGCTCGAGCTCGCGCTCCGTGCCGCAGGTGTGCGCGTCGGCGGCGAGGTGATCATCCCTGCGAACACCTTCATCGCGACCGCGGAGGCCGCATCCCGCATCGGCGCGGTCCCGGTCTTGGTCGACGTGGATCCCGTGCATCTGCTGATGGACCCCGATGCCGTCCGCGCAGCGGTCGGTCCTCGCACGGAGGCGATCGTCCCCGTGCACCTGTTCGGCCAGGTCGCGCCCGTCGAGGAGATCGGCAAGATCGCCGCGGACGCGGGTGTGCCGATGATCGAGGACGCGGCGCAGTCCCAGGGCGCGATGCGCAACGGTCGGGCCGCTGGCTCCTTCGGGCTGGCCGCCGGGACGAGCTCTACCCCGGCAAGAACCTGGGGGCGGCCGGCGATGCCGGCGCCGTGACGACGTCCGATGCCGACATCGCCCGGACAGTGCGGGTGCTGTCGGCCCATGGCTCTGCGGTGAAGTACCAGCACGAGGCGATCGGTATGAACTCGCGCCTCGACACGGTGCAGGCGGTGGTGCTCGAGGCGAAGCTGCGTCGGCTCGCGGGCTGGAACGACGCCCGCCGGGCGGCCGCCGCGCGGTACGGCGAGCTGCTGGCCGGCGTCGACGGCGTGCGAGTGCCAGTCAGCGCCGAGGGCAACCAGGACGTCTGGCACCTGTATGTCGTGCAGGTCGACGATCGGGACCGTGTGCTGCGGGAGCTGAACGACGCGGGGATCGGCGCGGGCATCCACTACCCGACGCCGATCCATCTGACGGGCGCCTACGCGCACCTCGGACTGGGTGCCGGTGCGTTCCCCGTGGTGGAGGCCGCCGCGGGCAGGATCCTCTCGCTCCCGATGTTCCCGCACCTCGCCGCCGCCCAACAGGCCGTGGTCGTCGAGGCACTGACGCGTGCCGTCGGCCCGGCGGGCCGATCCGCATGATCGGCCGGGCGCTGGCTCTTGCCGAGCGGCCACGCGTGAGCGTCGTGATCCCCTGCTACAACTACGGCCGGTTCCTCCCCGACGCCGTCGGGAGCGCGCTCCGCCAACCCGGGGTCGACGTCGACGTCATCATCGTGGACGACGCCTCGCCCGACGGCAGCGTTGCGGTGGCGCACACCCTCGCAGCAGCCGACGACAGAATCCAGGTCGTCGCGCACGAGCGGAACGCCGGCCACATCGCGACATACAACGACGGACTGGCACGTGTCACTGGCGACTACGTCGTCCTGCTCTCGGCCGACGACCTGCTCGCTCCCGGGTCGCTCGCCCGTTCGACCGCCCTGCTCGAGCACCACCCAGACGTCGGTCTCGTGTACGGCGAGGCCCCGACGTTCAGCGGCCGGCCTCCGAGCTCACCTGGCTCACGCCGGACGTACTGGGCGACCTGGTCCGGTGACCGGTGGCTGCGCCGGGTGTGCCGCACCGGGCGCAACTGCATCGTGAATCCCGAGGTCATCATGCGGCGCTCGGTGCTCGAGGCCGTCGGGGGCTATGACCCCGCGTTGCCGCACACGGCCGACATGGATCTGTGGATGCGCGCGTCGATGGCAGGCGGCGTCGCGCGAGTCAACGGCCCGGCGCAGGCCTACTACCGCGACCACGGTGGCAACATGCACCTCACCGACTTCGACGGGCTGCTCACGGACATGCAGCACCGGGCGCTCGGGTTCCAGCAGTTCTTCGACGGTCCTGGTCGTGATCTCGAGCACGCCGAGCGCCTTCGAGGCCTCGCGCTGCGCTCGATCGCGCGCGAGGCACTCAGGATGGCCCGGCTGCGATCCGACAGCGATCAAGAGAGTGCGGACCGGGCCCGGTTGGCCGAGTTCGGGCTGAGCTGCTGGCCGCCGATCGCGCACACCGTGACCGGGCTCGACTACCGGACGAGAGACGCCGGACCCGCGACCCATGCGCGGGACCTCGCCGCGAGCACGCTGCACAGCCTGCGGTGGCGCCTCCGCGCGCAGCTGGCCACGCGATTCGGCAGGTGAGGCGGGCCGGTCAGTCGGGGAGCAGGGAGAGCCGCCGAAGACGCGTGCGCACCCGTGCGGGGATCGGTCCGAGCGCGATCACCTCGGCGTAGGTCTTGGGCAGGACGAGCCGCGTGAGCACGATGTGCACCAGCAGCATCACGACGCCGACCACCGCCGCGCGCAGCAGCACCGGCCCCGGCACCCACCGCACAGCAGCCAGACCGACGAGCGCGGAGCCTGCGACGCAGATGACGACCGAGCCGAACGGTCGGGCGAGCTCGGCGACGCGAGTGCCGATCTGCCGCGACACGAGCACCCAACGTGCCACGGTTGCCACCAAGGCGACGCCGACGAATGCCCAAGCGACCGCGGTCAGACCCTGCGACACCGCGACTGCGGTCGCCGCGACCGTCAGGACGTCGACGATCGCGGAGTACACGAACCAACGGCCCGGCTGGCCGATCGCATAGAACATCCCGTGGTCGACCGCCGCGCCGATCGTCAGGATCGCGGCGACGGCGAGGCCACGCGTGACGGGCACCGCACCGTCCCACTTCGGCCCGAAGAGGATGGGGATGACCAGCGGAGCGGCCACGGCGACGTAGGTGAGCAGCGGTGAGACCGCCGCGTAGGTGAGAGTCGAGGCGCGCTGGTAGGCCGTGCGCAGCCGCTCCGGTGACTCGCGGATCTTCGCGAGCATCACGAGCGACACCGGGACGAGCGCCGAGCCGCCGAGCTCCTGCGCAACCTGGACGAGGCGTTGCGCGATCGCGAGCAGCCCAAGGGCGGCAGCGCCGAGCGAGACGGCGACGATCGCGGTCTCCGCCCAGTTGCGCAGGACGGAGACGAACTCGACCGCGACGACCTTGTACCCGTAGCTGGTCATGGCGCGGAACTCCGCGCGCGAGAAGCTACGCGACGGCCTCCAGCGCGCCGTGATCCAGGCGGCCGTGGAGGTGAACCCGATCGTGATCAGCGCCTGGGCCACGAGCGCCCAGGCGCCGCCACCAGCGAGGGCCACAGCGATCGCCGCGACCTGCGCCAGGCCGGCGGCGACGGCGCCCTGGAGCGCGAGGCGGCGGAACTCCAGACGTCGCCTCAGGAGCGCGGTCGGCACGGAGGCGCCCACGACCAGCGGGACGGAGACCAGCATCGCTCGCATGACGGGGCCGGCTTGCGGGACGCCCAGCGCGTCGACCATGACCGGCACGAACGCGAAGAGCAGTCCGCCGAGACCGAGCGCCATCGTCATCGAGAACCAGAAGCCCGTGCTCAGCACGCGCTGGTCCGGCTCCTCGGCCTGGACGAGGTACGTCGACAGGCCGAGGTCGGACAGGAGCAGGACGAAGGGCAGGACCACGGACGCGGCCGCCACGACGCCGTAGTCCGACGGAGAGAGGAGTCGGGCGAGGATCGCGATGGTGACCAGCCCCGAGAGCCGCACGACCCACTTCTGCGCCGTCAACCACGCGGCCCCGGTCGCGGCGACGCTGCTGAGGCTCGGCGACAGCCCGTCTCCGGGCTGCCCGGACGGCTCCATCGGTGGCGCCATCTCGGCGGGTCGCGCGTCGGCAGCGGGCGGGTCAGCCGCTCGCTCGGAGTTCTCCGGGTCCGTCACCCCTGCCGCTGCCCTCCGGGTTGGGTCGTCCGCGGCGGGCGAAGGGGTCGTTACGTGCTCGCCCATGCCTCAGCTGATCCCTTCCTTCTCATGCCGCACGGCCGCGGCCCGGATGAGCTCCGCGTGCCCCAGGACCATGGCCCGGAACGAGTCGTCGCCCGGAGGAGATGCTCGTCCGGCGGTCCGCACCGCGGCGGCGGTGTACGCGATCGCGGCCGCGACGGCCTCGGCGTTGATCTGGTGGGGCGCTCCGCGACGTGCACGTCGGGCACGCCGGTCGGAGACGTCAGCGGCCGGCCCGCTGGCGTTCGCGACGAGGACGGATCCGGGAACTGCGCGCTCGACGAGCTCGGCCGCACCCCCCGCCTCGCTGATGACGATCGGGAGGCCGGCGGCGACCGCCTCAGTGGCTGCAAGGGGCCAGCCCTCGAAGAACGAGTCGAGAGCGAAGGCGTCGGCCGCACAGAGCAAGGTGGCAGCGTCGGAGTCGCCCAGCAGGTGCACCCGGCCCCCGGACGGGTGGGCGCGGCGGATCGCGTCGGCTCGTCGGTACTCGAGCCAGTCCGACGGGTCCCCTGCCACGACGAGCCGCACCCGCAGGTCCGTGACGGGTGCCGACAGGAACGAGGCCACCAGGCCGGCGATGTTCTTCTGCGAGTCGTAGCGCGCCAGGCACGCGAACACGACGTCGCCGTCGAGCGAGTCGCCGACGGTCCGCGACAGCTCGCCACGGGCGGCTGCGCGGACCTGCTCGGTCGCCGCGGGCAGGGGCATCGCACCGTTGGGGACGACGACGATCTTGGACCCGACATCCGGTGGTACGCGGTCGACGTGGAACTGTCGGACCAGGGCGCTCACCGCGACGACGGACGTCGCCCTGGCGAAGAGGCGCGCGGCCGCGTCCCACATCGAGGGGGAGTAGTGGATCTCCGTGTTGTGCAGCACCGCGATCAGGGGCATACCCGTGATGGCTGCAGCATCGACGAGGTGCTCCGGGGCGCTGTGCACCTGGATCACGTCGAGGCGCGCCTCGGCGAGCACATGCGTCGACGTCCCGGCGTCGGGGACCACGAGCACCTCGATGCCGTGAGCCCGCAACCGCTCGACGCGTCGCCCGTCGCTCGGGCAGACGACGACGGGCTCGACGCCGACCGAGCGCAACCCCTCGGCGAGCATCTCGACCACGCGGCCGATCCCGCCGATGTCCAGCGAGTCGGCTACGAGCCCGCACCGCAGATCGGCAGAAGCCACCGCCGCCTCAGTCGGTGACGGGCGGAACGCGGCGCCCTCGACCGCGCCGAGCGCATCGAGCGGCTTGTGCAGGACCGCGCGAGCGAGCGGGTGGACGTAGCCGTAGCGCAGGCCCGGTGGGGTCAGGTCCTCGACCCGGACCGCAAGTCCGAGGGTTGCTGCGCAGATCCGCGCCGTTGCACGTCGAACGCGTCCGGGCGTCCGCTGTGGGCTCCTGCCGTCGATCGACATCGCGTCCGTCCGCTACCGGGAGAAGCTCCGCTGGTGCACCAGCGGAGCCCCCCGACGCATCAGCGGTCCGGGACGGCATGGCGAAGGGTGCGTTGCGCCGCGCGCTCCACGTCGTTCGCACGTGCGCCGGATCGGCGACCCAGAGGGCCCACGCCCCCGTGTCCTCGACGAGACCCAGCAGATGAGGCTCACGGCCGAGCGCGGGCGCGAGTCGATCGACGACGGCAGCGTCGACGCCGGTCACGAGCAGCGCCTGCCCGGGCTCCGGGAGGGTGACCGAGTCGGACAGCTCGTCGATGGTCGTCGTCGTCGAGGTCACCAGCCGCCCTGCACGAGGGAGCGAGGCTGCCAGCCAGCCGACCGGACCGTCGACTTCCGCGACGACGTTGACCACCCGGGCGCCGTCGCAGCCGGCGAGCGCCAGCACGTCGTCGATCGCCAGCCTGATGTCGCCCAGGACGACGTCACCGGTGCGGATGCCGTCGAGCTTCGCGAGTCGTGCGGCGGTCGTCGACTCGCGCCACCAGGTGGCGACGCCGTGCCGGCGCCCCCACGCCGTGCGCACCCGCCGCCCGGCGCGCGCAGGACGGATCACCCCGCAGGTCGTGTGCATGGGCAGCAGCCCCGGGTACATCTCGGCGACACGGCCGTGGGCCTCGGCCAGCCGGGCCAGGTTGGTGGTCATGCTGTTGTGCGTCAGGCGGACGTCGTGCGTGACGACCCGCAGGCCCTGTGACCGGACGCGCGCGCCGTACTCAACCGCGTACGCGTGCCACGCCAGGTCGGGATCCTCGGTCAGCGGCTCCTCGAGAACACGGGCGCGCTCCACCAGGAAGAGCACCTCGTCGACGCTGTCGACGGAGGCTGTCGGCGACGACGGCGCGCCGATCATGACGACCCGGTCACGCACGACGCCGGCCACGGAACCGGTCGCGGTGATGCCGACCGCGCCGACGAGGCCGACGGACGCGTCGTCCTTCAGTGCCGTTGCCGCGATCTCGAGGGCTGCGAGCGAGTGCAGGTAGACGTCCTGATGGACGAAGACGACCACGTCGTGCTGCGCGCGCCGTGCCCCGTCGTTGAGCGCCGCACCGGCCGAGGCGAACCGACCGTCGCGGTTGTCCACGGGCAGGTACTCGGTCGCAGGTGCGTCGGCGAGCCCGGCGCGGATCGAGGCGTCGAGGCACGTCGTCCGGACGTCCAGGTCGTTGAAGACGCACACGATCGACACCGGCGTGCGGCGGGACTCTGAGTCGGACACGGCACCCTCCGGGTACTCGGTCGAGCGGCGGATCGACGTGTTGACGTGTTGACGATAGGCGACCGAAAGGCCGGTTGGACGACTTGGACGGAGGTTCACCCGCCGCCCGGAAGGTCGTGAACGTCCGGGTGATGCGGCACGCGGAACCACCGTGCGACGATGCCCGCGCACGATGTGCCGGCCCACCGAACCAAGGGATGATCTGCGTGCTCGCTGATACGACCGGTGCCGACGACCACGTGACCGTCGTCGTCGTGACGTTCAACAGCGCCGAGGTCGTCCCGGGTCTGCTCGCTTCGCTCCCGCGCGGTCTTGGACCAGTGGCAGCCACCGTGGTGGTGGTCGACAACGGCTCGACGGACGACACGCTCGAGGTCGTCCGGTCGGTAGCGCCGGACGCCGTCCTCGTCGCGACCGGCCGCAACGGTGGGTACGCCGCCGGAATCAACCGAGGGGTTGCCGAAGTACCGACCGGAACCGCCGTGCTGGTGCTCAACCCCGATGTCCGGCTCGGCGAGGACTGCGTGCCCGAGCTGCTCACCGCGCTTCGTCGTACCGCCGCGGGGATCGTCGTTCCGCGGCTCGAGGACGCGCGCGGTGAGCTCATTGCGTCGAGGCGCCGCGAGCCGACGCTCCGACGCGCGCTCGCGGACGCTCTGCTCGGCGCGGAGCGTGCCGGGCGGATCGCCGACCTGGGCGAGGTGGTCACCGACCCCGAGCAGTATCTCGACGAGAGCTCGACGGACTGGGCTGAGGGGTCGACGTTGCTCGTCTCGGGGGCCTGCTGGGCCGCCGCCGGTCCCTGGGACGAGTCGTTCTTCCTGTACTCGGAGGAGACTGACTTCGCCCTGCGCGCCCGCGACGCCGGGTACGCCACCTGGTTCGTGCCGACCGCTCACGCGGTCCACCTCGAGGGTGGGTCCGCCGGGAACGCAGACCTGTGGCGACTGCTCGTCGTCAACCGCTTGCGGCTGTACGGCCGGCGTCACGGGCGGTTCGCGACGACGGCGTTCTGGGCGGTCTTGGTGCTGCGTGAGGCCAGCCGGGCCGCGTTTGGCAAGCGGACCAGTCGCGCGGCGCTCGGCGGGCTGCTGAGCCCGCGGTTCATCCACGAGACCCCCGGCCCGCACAGCATCGCGTCCGTCATCTCAGACGCTTGAGGGCACCCTTCAGCTGAAGCGTCGCTCGCTCGTGCACGGGGCGCGGTCGGAGCGCGTTGCGCACCAGCGTCTCCGAGGTGTCGTCGCAGGTGACGCTGAACCGAGGTTGCAACCATGCCCCGACGGTGGCGGGTCGTCGGTCGGACGTGTGCACGGCCTCGTAGCCGAGGCGCCTGAGCGAGTGCAGGACCACCCTGTCGTACTGACCCCGCGGCAACGCCGCCTCGGTGACGCCACCGGCGAGCCTGCCGATGACGGTCCGCGCCTCGACGAGCTCGCGCTGCCGGACCTGCGGCGACATCGCCCGCCACGAGACGTGGTCCATGCCGTGCGAGCCCACCCGCATGCCCGCGTCCACGAGCTCGGTCACCTGCGCGGACGTCAGGCTACCGGCGGTGTCGAGCCGCCCGGCCAGGACGAAGAACGTCGCGGACAGGCCGCGCTCGACAAGCGCCGGCAGCCCGATCTCGACGTCCGAGGCGTTGCCGTCGTCGAACGACAGAGCGATCGACGGCCAGGTCGCGACCTCGTCGAGGATCTCCAGGTACCGGTCCCGGGTGGTCCAGTACCGCGCCTCGTCCGCGTCGACGGAGCGGCCCGGTGCATCGATGCCGTGGAAGCAGATGTTGCGGACGTCCTTGCCCATCAGCGTCGTTCCCCTTCGGCCTGCCGTGAGGAGGTGTCGTGCTCCCACCCCACGTCGTCCCGGCGCGCGCGGCGCTCGGCGACGAGGGTGAGTGCCACGAAGACGACAGCCGCGGGTGCGAGCCAAGGTCGGCGGACGACGACGTCACGGAACCAGCTCGTCCGGTCGGCCTCACGCACGCCCCCGCCCCCGGCAGCTGCACGCAGAGCTGCGTTGCCGCGCCGTACCCGGGTCAGCCGCCGGACGAGGTCGCGCGTCCGCCGGGGCGTCTCGACCTCGGTCGTGACGGACATGAGCACGACCCGCTCGTCCTGCGAGAAGAGCGAGTCGAGGAACAGGTCGTCCGCCAGCACGTCCGGGAACGTGTCGAACCGCGCCCGACCCTGCGCGGACAGTGCCACCATGCCTCGGCCGTAGAGCCCGGTGCGTGCAGCGGGCAGGCGCGACTGGATGGCGTAGTAGGCCCGGACGGCCAGCGGTCGTCCGCGCAGCACCAGTCGGCGGTCAGGGACGGCGGCAAGCGGGGGAGCCAAGCCGTCGGCGCGTGCGTCGGTCAACGCCGCGGCGAGGGCGCGCGCCGTGTCGGCGGTGGTCGCGATGTCAGCGTCGAGGTAGATCCGCGGAACGCCGGCGGCCGCCGCGTCGCCGGCATTGAGGGCCGCGGCCTTCCCCGGCTCCGGCAGGTCGAGCACGCGCACCGCACGTTCGCGAGCGACGGCAACGGTCGCGTCCGAGCAGCCGTTGGCCACCACGACGACATCCAGCTCCCCAGGATCCGATCCCGCAAGCAGGTGGTCGAGGTTGCGGCCGATCACGTTCGCCTCGTTGTACGCCGCGATGATGACGCTGATCATCGCGGCGGAGCATGCGTGAGCCCGCGCATGCTTCCTCCCTTCGGACGGATCGGGAGCCATGCGCTCATCACACGCAAGAGCCGCACCGGACGTGGCCCGAGACTAGCGGGACCACGGCCGGTGCGGCTCTGGTTGGTGCGAGGTCAGGAGACCGTCTGGCCGGCCTTCTTACCGTCCTGCCACACGTTGCCCTTCACAGTGACGGCGGGTGCGTCGACCGACGTGAGCGGTCCGTAGGTGCCACCGTTCGGGCTGATCGCCGTCGTGAAGTGGTTGTTCGAGACCACGATGTCCGACACTCGCGAGAGGACGTCGGTCCCGGACTGGTAGCCGCCGTAGACGGTGTACGCGCCGCCGCCGAGCAGGTTGCCGTCGATCAGGTAGTGCTTGATCGAGTCGGCCGACCCGGTGGACAGGATGATCGCCGAGGTGCTGCCGGCGTTCACGACGATCGAGTTGCGCAGGATCTTGACGTTGTCGCCGCCGAGGGACTGCATCCCGTCGTTGTGCGAGTCGGCGGTCACCGCGAGGTCGTGGATGTACGAGTCCTGCACGACGACGTTGTCGCCGAGCTTGAGCCCGTCACCGGTGCCGTGGATGTTGACGCGGGTGAGGGTGTACTCAGCGCCCGCCACGGCGGAGTCGTTGCCCAGGTCGTTCAGGCCGTCGAACTCGGTGTCGAGGATCTGCAGGTTCTTCGCCCCCGCCTCGTTCAGAACGAGCCAGATGCCGTGCGTCCGGACGATCGAGTTACGGATCGTCACGTTGCTCGCGCTCGCGGCGATCACCAGCGGACTGGTGATGAGCTTCGAGTCGATCACGGTGCCGGCCTGGGTGATCGTCGTCGGACCCGTGTACGGCGTGAGCGTCACGCCGCTGGGCACGCCGGTCGTCGACGCGCTCGGGAAGGCTCCGGTGGTCGGGGTCGGCGTGGTGGGGGTCGACGTCGGGGTCGGGGTGGGCGTCGGGGTGGCCGTCGGCTTCGGTGTGGGCGTGGCCGTCGGGGTCGGCGTCGGCGTCACCGTCGGGGTGGGCGTCGGCTTGGGCGTGGCCGTGGGGGTCGGCGCAGGCGTCTTGGTCGGTGTCGGCGTGGGCGTCGCGGTCGGGACCGGCGGGGCGGGGGTCCCGGACGTCGCATCCGTCGGGGCGAAGACCGCGTCGACCCAGTACTGGCTGCGGTTCCACGTGTTCTTGGGGAACGCGGAGGACTTGCCGTAGGCGTAGGTGCCCGTGTGACCCAGCGGGACCGACAGCAGCGGCGTCGTGGACCCGGACATGAACTGCTGCGTCTGCATGTACCGGCCCTGGGGCGCGAGGTACGACGCGACGTAGCCGCCGCCGGCCGTCAGGCTGACCGGCTTGTCGAAGTAGACCGTCTGCCATCCCTGACGCGTCTCACCGGAGAACGTGGCGGTCGCGAGGCGCTTGCCCGTCGCGTCCCAGAGGTTCCCGATATGGGTCCCACCGTTGTCCGGCGTCTTGTAGAAGCGGACCCCGACGACGATGCCGTCCTTGGCCGGGGTGAACGGAGTGCCCAGCTCGACACTGTTGGTGTCGCTGTCCTGGACGCCGACCGGCGTGCCGTCACCCCAGATGGTGACCTTGCCGGGAATTGCCGCTGCCGACTGCGCCGCAGTGAGGGGTGCGCCAGAACTGGCAGCAGTCAGGGTCACGCCGACGACTGCGGCGGTTGCCACGACTGCCAGGACGCGTGCCAGCGGGGTTCTCCGCGGCGGCACTCGATGCGTGCTCGATCGGTTCATGAGGTCTTGCTCCCATCCATCGCGGCGCCGCGGGGGCGGCCCGGTGGACCGCTGGCCCATGTCTCCGTCCGGAGGGGCGCCGTTGTGTTGCGTTCTGATAACGAAGCGGCCCTCATGCTGACATGAGTGAGGGTAGCGGCAAACTTTCACCCGGTCGGGTCAATCGGATAATCCCGGCGATCGGGCGCTGATCTGGGCAAACGTCCAATCCGGAAGAATGCCGCTGTTGTCTCACTCCGTGAGATTTTGGTAACCGCTTGCCCGGGGGGACTAACGCGAGGGGGGCCCGCGAGTCGTGACGGCCTCTGACTGGAGCGATGATGCCTGTGACCGCTATGGACCGACATGGGATGCTTCTGGGACCATGACCGATACCCCGCAGGTCGAGCCGATCGACGACGCGAGCGTGCCCGAGGTGGCGCGCTTCCTGCACGAGAACCTGAACCCGCGACTGTCGGTCGACGAGTGGGCGAGGGCGATCGTCCCGCCGTGGCCCGTCGCCCCGCCACATCACGGATTTTGCCTGCGTGTGGGCCAGAATCTGGTCGGCGTCTACGTCGCGTTCTTCTCCGAGCGGGTTGTCGCGGGGAGGGTGCGGACGGTCTGCAACCTGGCCGCGTGGTGCGTCCTCGACGGCTACGGAGCGCATGGCCTGCGCCTCCTGCGAGCTCTTCTCGCGATGGGCTGCGACGTCTACACCGACCTGTCGCCCAGCGGCTCGGTGGCGACGATCGACGAACGCCTCGGCTTCCGACGGCTCGACACGACCACGGACGTCCGACCCTCACTACCCGCCATCCGGGTGAATCATCGGGTCGAGGTGGTAACGGACGAAAGCCGCATCCCGGACCTGATCTCGGGCGCCGATCTCGAGGTGTTTCGGAGCCATCGGGGGGCGGAAGCAATCTCGAACGTAGTATTGCTTTTCCGCGGACAACCATGCTATGTGATCTACCGCCGCGTTCGACGGAAGCGGCTTCCCCTCTTCGCCTCGATGGTCTACGTCGGCGACACCGCGCTGTTCGGCCGGGTGGTCGGTCGGCTGAGCGGCCACCTCCTCGTGCGGGGCATCCCGTTCCTGCTTGCCGAACGTCGCATCGTCGGTGGTCCCGTGTCGCTCTCGCGGACGATCCAGGGGCGCCCGAAGCTGTACCGCGGGGCCGGTGTCTCGCCTGCGGACGTCGACGACCTGTACAGCGAGATCACCTGCGTGCGGTGGTGAGTTCACCCCTTCTGTCCCGGATCCGGGGAACGGGGATCAGTACGCTGACGCCGTGGTGACCGTCTGGCACGACCTCCTGGCATCGCGCGCTCTGTCGTCCGCCGACGCCCCCGCGCTCTCGTTCAAGAACGAGACGTTGACCTATGGGGAGCTGTGGACGCTCGCGCGCCGATGCGGTTCGGCGTATGCCGGCCTCGGGTTGGCGCGGGAGGACCGGGTAGCCGTCTTCCTCGAGAAGCGGCCGGAGACCGTGGTCGCGTTCCTCGGGGCTTCGGTCGCCGGCGCCGCGTTCGTGCCCGTCAACCCGTTGCTCAAGCCCGCGCAGGTGGCGCACATCCTCGTCGACAGCGGTGCGCGGGTCCTGGTGACCTCGGCGGCACGGCTCGACCTCCTGGCTGACGTGGTCGCTCACAGCCCGGACCTTGAGCACGTCGTCGTCGTCGACGGGCCGGGCGTGGCGCCCGTCGGGGTCGCGGTGCACGGTTGGGCGGACCTCCTCGACGACGCGACGGCCGAGCCGCCGCCACGCGGGATCGACCTCGACATCGCGGCCATCCTCTACACGTCGGGCAGCACGGGCCTCCCCAAGGGTGTGGTCCTGAGCCACCGCAACCTCATCGTCGGCGCGCAGAGCGTGAGCCAGTATCTCGAGAACACGTCCGACGACGTCATCCTGTCGGTGCTTCCGCTGAGCTTCGACGCCGGGCTGTCGCAGGTGACGACGGCGCTGAACGTCGGCGCCCACGTCGTCCTTCTCAACTACCTCGTGGCGGCCGACGTCCCACGGGCGTGCGCCCGATGGAAGGTGACCGGCCTGACGTGCGTCCCGCCGTTGTGGATCCAGATCGCAGGGCTGGACTGGCCCGCCGAGGCCACGAAATCACTGCACTACTTCGCGAACACCGGTGGCCGGATGCCGAAGACCACGCTCGACCGCCTGCGGGCCACGTTCCCAGCAGCCCGGCCCTACCTGATGTACGGCCTGACCGAGGCGTTCCGGTCCACCTACCTGGACCCGGCCGAGGTCGACCGCCGTCCCGACTCGATCGGCAAGGCGATCCCGAACGCGGAGATCCTCGTGGTCCGTCCGGACGGGACGCGCTGCGACCCGGGGGAACCCGGCGGAGCTCGTGCATCGCGGCGCTCTTGTCTCCCTCGGGTACTGGGGCGACGAGGAGCGGACATCGCAGCGCTTCCGGCCCGTGCCGGGCCCGACCACGGGTCGACGGCTGCCGGAGCTCGCGGTCTGGTCCGGCGACACGGTCGTCGCCGACGACGACGGCTTCCTCTACTTCGTCGGCCGCGCCGACGAGATGATCAAGACCTCGGGGTACCGGGTGAGCCCGAACGAGGTCGAGGAGGCGGCATTGGCAACCGGCCTCGCACTGGACGCGGTCGCGTTCGGAGCAGAGGACGCGAAGCTTCGGGCAGCGGATCGTCCTGGTGGTGGCTCCCGAGCCGGGCCGGACGCTGGATCCGGCAGCTCTTCTGGCCGCACTGCGCAGCGCGCTGCCGGCGTTCATGGTGCCCGCCGAGATCGTGGTCAGGGATGCCGTGCCCCGATCGCCCAACGGCAAGTACGACCGCACCCTCATCAGGGCGGAGCACGGGTCGTGACGACTTCCAGCACGATCGCCGCCTTCGAGCAGGTCGACGGCCAGCTCGCTGTGGGCGGGGTCGGGATCGACCGCCTGGCGCGGCGCGTCGGATCGACCCCGTTCTTCGCCTACGACCGCGGTCTCGTCGGGCAGCGCGTCGCTCAGCTGCGCGCCATCCTGCCGGCGCGCCTCAGTCTGGGTTACGCGGTCAAGGCGAACCCGATGCCTGCCGTGGTCCAGCTCCTCTCGTCGCTGGTCGACTCGCTCGACGTCGCCAGCGCCTACGAGATGCGCGTCGCGCTCGACACCGGCATCACTGCGGGCCGTGTGAGCTTCGCCGGCCCCGGCAAGACGGTCGCGGAGTCTCGAGCAGGCGGTCGCCTCCGGCGTGACGATCGAGGTCGAGTCGAGCGGTGAGGGTCGCCGCGTCGTCGCCGCCGGTGACGAGCTCGGGATCCGGCCGCGGGTGGCGATCCGCGTCAACCCGGACTTCGCGGTCCGCGGTTCGGGTATGCGGATGGGCGGTGGCCCGCAGCAGTTCGGCGTGGACGCGGAGCAGGTCCCCGAGCTCCTCAAGGAGCTCGATGCCGCCGGTGTCGACCTGCTCGGCTTCCACGTGTTCGCAGGCTCGCAGAACCTCTCCGCCGAGCTTCTGACGCAGGCGCAGGTCCGAACCGTCGACCTCCTCCTGGCGCTGAGCGCGGACGCGCCGCAGCCGGTCCGCTACGTCAACCTCGGTGGCGGCTTCGGCGTGCCGTACTTCCCCCAGGACCAGCCTCTCGACATCGGCGCGGTCGCCGAGAACCTCGCCGAGCAGGTGGACGGTCGGCTCGCGCCCGCTCTGCCCGACGCCGACTTCGTCGTCGAGCTTGGTCGCTACCTGGTCGCCGAGGCGGGCGTCTACGTGACACGCGTCGTCGATCGCAAGGTCTCGCGGGGGAGCACCTATCTCGTGGTGGACGGTGGGATGCACCACCAGCTCGCCGCGTCCGGCAACCTGGGCCAGGTCATCCGCCGCAACTACCCGCTGGCGGTCGGCGCACGCGTCGGCGCGGACCCGGAGGAGACGGCGACGGTCGTCGGCTGCCTCTGCACCCCGCTCGACCTGCTCGGCGACCGCGTCGAGCTGCCCCGAGCCGACGTCGGCGACCTCATCGTCGTCTTCCTGGCAGGCGCCTACGGGCTGACCGCCAGCCCGACGGCGTTCCTCGGACACGCTGCGCCCGTCGAGATCCTCGTCTGAACCCCTGAACCCTCACCAAGGAGCCTCATGACCACCGACCTCCTCGACGACGTCAAGAACGTCGTCGTGACCACGCTGAGCATCCAGGATCGCGCGGACAGCCTGTCGGCTTCGAGCCCGCTGTTCGGCGCGGTGCCGGAGCTCGACTCCCTCGGGGTGCTCGAGGTCGTCACCACCCTCGAGAGCCGGTTCGGCATCACGATCGCCGACGAGGAGTTCTCGGGGGAGATCTTCGAGACGCTCGGAGCGCTCACCGAGTTCGTCGAGAGCAAGCTCGGCTCGGCCTGACGGCGCGCCCCGTGCGACCTCCGCGCGTCCTGATCATCGTCCAGAACCTGCCGGTCCCGCTCGATCGCCGGGTGTGGCTGGAGGCGCAGGCACTGACTGCCGCCGGCTACCGGGTCAGCGTGATCTGCCCCAAGGGCCCAGGTGATCCGGCACGAGAGGTGCTCGAGGGCATCGCGATCTACAAGTACCGACCGGCACCGGAAGCGAGCGGGCTGCTCGGGTTCGTCGTCGAGTTCGTGTACTCCTGGCTGCGCACGGCAGCGCTGTCGGTCGTGGTCCGCCGCGAGCGAGGCTTCGATGTCATCCAGGCGTGCAACCCGCCGGACACCTACTGGCTGCTCGCGCTGCTGTGGCGGGTGGTCGGGGTCCGCTTCGTCTTCGACCACCACGACCTCAACCCCGAGCTGTTCCGGTCGCGGTTCGGGGAACCACGCTCGTACGCCGCGCGGGCCCAGTACCGCGGCCTGCTCTGGCTCGAGCGCCGCACGTTCCGCGCAGCCGACCGGGTCATCTCGACCAACGAGTCCTACCGCCGCGTCGCGCTCGAACGCGGCGGTGTGCCGAGGGAGCACACGGAGGTCGTGCGGAGCGGTCCCGACACCCGTCGGATGCGGCCCATCGTCCCCGTCGGTGACCCCGGCGAAGGCGTGCACCTGCTCGTCTATCTGGGAATCATGGGCCCGCAGGACGACGTGCACGTCGTCCTCGAGGTCATGCGCGAGCTCGTGACCGTACGTGGTCGTACGGATGTCCGAGTTGCCCTGCTCGGGTTCGGGGACACCTTGGAGGACCTACGCCGCCTGTCCACGAGCTGCAGCTGGACGACGTCGTGACCTTCACCGGACGCGTCGGGCCGCAGGAGATCGGGAACTACCTGAGCGCGGCCAGCCTCGGCCTCGGGCCCGACCGCAAGACGCCGCTCAACGACGTATCGACGATGAACAAGACGATGGAGTACATGGCCTACGCCATGCCAGCCGTCTCGTTCGACCTCACGGAGACGGCGTTCTCCGCCGGTGAGACGGGCGTCTTGGTCCCGTCCGGTGACGTCGCGGCTCTCGCCGATGCGGTCGAGGCCCTCCTGGATGACGACGACCGTCGGGTGGAGCTGTCACTGGCCGCACGGGAGCGGGCGACCAGCCAGCTCGACTGGCGCCCGCAACGACGCAGGTACCTCGGTGTCTTCGGAGAGCTCCTGCGGTTCCGAGCAGCCAGCCCCACGACGACGACGTCCAGGCGTCGCACGACGCCTGGGGTCGTTCCTACGTCGACCTCGACGAGCCCGGTGCGCTCGAGGCCTTCGTCAGGTCGCGGGGGCCCGGCGGAGCCGCCGGAACGTCGTGAGTCTCGTCCGGCTCGGCATCGGTTGATCCCGCCGGTAATTCCCTTCGGCTGCGTTCGGGCGGGTCGGGATCTCGGTCGTTCGGGTGCAGCCGGATCAGCGCGCCTGCGATCCCGAGTGCGAGGAAGAGCGTGCCCATCGTCATCGGGAAGCCGAAGCCGTCGAAGAACGCGAGCGACACGGAGCCAGCAGCGATCCCCGCGACGAGGGAGAGCGCGAGGTCCTGAGACTTCGCGTCCGCCCACCGTCGTCGGCGACGCACCAGGACCACCATCGCGGTGACCGGGATCGCGATGAACGCGACCGTGCCGACGATGCCGCAGCTGACCAGGAGACCGAGATAGTTGTTGTCGAAGATGCGGTACTTGGGCAGGAAGGTACCCAGGCCTCGCCCGAACCACGGAGCGTTCTGGAAGAACTGCGCCGCGATCGCGTAGCTGTCCGTCCGTGACGTGATGCTCGGGTCGTTCGACGCGGTGGCGAACATCTTGCGCACTGAGCTGAAGAGGTGCGGGACGCCCAGGCACATCACCGCGGCCAGGGCTGCGAACGATCCGCCGATGCGCCAGCGCAGCTTCGACGGCCAACCGATCAGCAGCACGATCAGGCTGACGGCGAGGCCGATGTACGCGGAACGCGACAGCGAGAGCGACAAGGCGATAGAGATGGAAACCACGGGAAACCAGCGGCGGAACCGTCCCGCACCTGCCGGGTGCAGTGCGACGTGCAAGGAGATCGGCAGCAGGACCGCGAGCAACGCACCGAACTCGATCGGGCTCGTCGCCGTGCCGGACATGCGCAGCATGCCGTCGCGGAAGCCCGCCTCGACCCCGCGGACGGCGGTCAGGCCGGGGATCGCGATGCGGTCGACCAGCGCCTGGCCCGTGACGTACTGGGCGAGACCGATGCTTGCCATGAGGCCGCCGCCGAGTGCGAAGCGCCGGACGAGCACGTCGACCTCTCGCAGCCTCGTGAGGCCGTCATGCGCCGTCAGCAGCGCGCCCGACCAGGACAGGACGACGAGGAGGGCGACGTCGGCAGGGCTCACCTCGTCGTAGTCGATCGGGCGCGTCATGGCGGCGACGTAGCTGATGCCGACTGCGACGAGGAAGTACGACAGTGCGATCCTGATCGGGCGGTGGGGGCCGGCGGCGCTCTCGGAGCGCCACAGCTGCGCGAGGAACCACAGCAGGGCGCTCGCCAGCCCGAACAAGGTCGACGGCGCCCCGGCGCTCCCCAGTGGTTGGAAGACGAGCCAGGACGGCACGGCGAAGAGCAGGACGAGATAGATCGTCATCCAGGTGAGGACGCCCGTCCCCTTGACGACGCGCCGGGACGGGAGCCCGACGCGTCGCGCCCGGGGTGCCCTAGGGGCGGGGGGAGGCGAGACTCATCGTCGACGGCCGGTTCGTCATGCGGTCGGGGCGGCCACTCCGCGCCGTACTGCGCCTCCGACCGAGCGAAGTCCCGCAGCTGGATCCGCTCGACGTTCGCCGGCCACTCGGCCGTGCGCGTGGCCGTCGCAGGCTCCTCAGGAGCGAGTGTGCGCGTCGCCGGCTCCTCGGCCGTGCGCGTGGCCGTCGCAGGCTCCTCAGGAGCGAGTGCGCGCGTCGCCGGCTCCTCGGCCCCCGGCGTGGCCGTCGCAGGCTCCTCCGGCCGGGCGGCTTCGTCGAGCTTCTTGCGGTCCTGCTTCTTGCCGTCCTGCTTCTTGCGGTCCTGCTTCTTGTCCTCGTCACGCCGCCTGGTGCGGCGGCGTTCGCGGCGGCGCAGCGCGAGGCTGTCGATCGCGATCGCGCTGACCAGAGTCAGGGTGAGCCCGACCGCCGCGGCAGCCACGGAGAGCGCTTCGCGGAAGCTCCAGTCCGTGGTCGGCCTGATGTCGACGGCGAGCGGCATGGAGGTCACGCGGGAGGGATCGGGCGCGGCGACCTGGTCCTGCAGGCTCGTCAGCGCGTCGGGCAGCGTCGTGAGGACGTACTTCAGGGCGGTCATGACCTCGTCGGGCGACGGGTCCGCGACGATGACCTGGATCACCGGGCCGCGCGAGAGCGTGTCGAGCGCAATCGTGTACGTCGCGTCCGGGTAGACCTTGGTGAACGCCTCCTGGGGACCATCGCCCTGGAGGTAGGCGACGACGAGTGACGCCGGCTGGTCGAGGTTGCCGAGGGACAGGAGCGGGTTCGACCCTTCCGGGACCGAGGCGCCGGGGGGCAGGAGCAGGACGCTTCCGGTCGCTGTGTACGTCGGTGGGACTGCGCCGTACGTGGCGTAGACCAGGCCCCCGGTGAGCGCCAGACCCACGAGCACGACGTACCACCGCCGCAGCAGAGCAGCGACGAGTGTCCTGAACTCCATGGGTGCTCCTGTCAGTTCATCGCCGCACCGTTGGACGAGCAGCGACGGTGATCCGAGGTTAGCGCCGCAGGGTTCGGGCCGACCTGAGCATGAGGCCGTTTGTCCGATTTCGCACGATATCTTCATCCTTTCTCCCAAGGCTCGCCCCGCCTCCACCCGCGGCGTCCGTGTCAGAATCGAGACCGCGGCAGGAAGGACGAGCCAGATGACCATCTGGGATGCGCTCCAGGCGCTGGTTCGCAGGTGGTACGTGGTCGTCGGAGCGATTGCGATCGGCCTGGCGGCGAGCCAAGCGGCGATTCACGAACAGGGTGCGTACTGGTCGCACGCCGAGGTGACATTCCTGGCGCCCAGCAGCGAGGCGTACCCGAACAGCCTGCGCACGACGTCGAGCGACATGATCATCACTGCGGGCGCCGTCGCGAAGCTCGTCAACGGGAATGCCCGGTGGAACCCGATGTCCGACCCCGCGGCGACGCTCGTCGGCCAGGGCATCCTCGACGGCTGGTCCGTCCACCTGCCGAACTACGGCGGGCAGTGGTCCACGGTCTACTCCCGTCAGGTCCTCGACGTCCAGGTGAGCGGCCCGACGGCTGACGACGTCCGTGCGCGGCAGTCCCAGCTCCTGCACCAGATCGACAACGAGCTGGCTCTGCTCCAGAGGAACTCGCCGGAGGCCGACAAGGTCACCACCGCGGTCGTCCCGTCGACGCCGACCATCGTGTACATGCACGGCCGCAAGCTCCGCGCGCTGGCCATGATCTGGATCCTCTGCGGCGTGGGCGTCCTGGCCGCCGTCCAGATCCTCGAGCCGGCGCCCGGGCGGCATCCGTGGGCGGGACGGCTGGCCCAGAAGTCGGTGAGGTTGTGGCCCGCCCGTTCGGCCGGGAGGCCTCGGCCGGCGAGATGAGCGCGTAGCGAACGCCGACTGTGGAGCCCCGGTGCCGCTCCCGGCGGGCTCAGGCAGCGTTCGCCGGAGGCAGGTCGAGCACCGAGCGCAGCAGCCCGGCTCGTTGCGCTCCGACCCGGCCGTAAGCGAAGTCGGCCGCGGCCGACCGGGCTGCAGCACCGTAGCGTCGGCGTCTGTCCTCGTCTTCGGCGAGCAGCGCTATCGCCGATGCGATCTGGCTGACGGAACCGGCTTCGACGACGACCCCTGTGCGCCCATCGGCTACGAGGCGGGCGGCACCCATCGGCGTCGTGATCACGGGCAGTCCGCAGGCGGCGGCTTCGTACGTCACCTGCGGACCCCCTTCCTCCCACGTCGGGAAGACGAAGACGTCGGACTCGGCATACAGACCGGCCGGGTTGTCCACGTAGCCCGCCAACCGGACGCGGGTTGAACGAGCATGGAGGTCGACCAGCTCACGGATCTCGTCGTCGACCGTGCCGACGAGAACGAGCTCACCGTCGATGTCGAGCGACGCCCAGGCTTCGAGCAGCTCTGGGACGCCCTTGCGGACGCCGATGCGACCCACGAAGACGGCGCGGAACCCGGTCGGACCTCGAGTTGGGGTCGGCAGGTCGAAACGCTCGGGGCGCCAGCCGAACGACGTCGCGAGGATCTGCGCGGGAGCGACGCCCAGCCTGAGGAGAGATCGCTCGACCTCCGGGTTGGACGCGAAGAAGTAGTCGTAGCGCTTGAGCTCGTCCGTCTCGCCGGCGATCACCTCCTGCGACACCGCGTGCGTGGGCTGGAGGCCGAGCCGGGCATACGCCTCGTCGAGGATCGGCCCGGAGGTGGCGCAGGCCGAGTTGATCATCTCGCGGACCGTCACGATCCCACGCGCACGGGCGGCCTCCACGGCTTCGACCGGTGAGCCGGGCCAGAAGTGGGCCACCGTCGTGCGGGGGTCGGCCGCGGCGAGCGATCTGCGGAAGCGGGCGTCCATGGCACGCAGAGCGGGCCGCTCGACCAGGTGCCACGGCAGGCGGCTCGTGACGGCGGGGAACGGCGCCCGGACAGCCGCACCCTCGGGCATCGGTGTCCTGGTCCGGCCCGCGTGGACCTCGGTCTGCACGCCGGCGGCAGACATCCCCGCCGAGATCTGCGCGCAGCTTCTCGGCGGGTCCGCGCCCACTGAACGAGTAGGGGGCGTAGACCAGGCAGCGGATGTCGGTCATCGGACCACGGCCGGCGACCAGGCGCCGGGGATCAGCACGGCAGGGATCGCGTCGGCCGTGGTCCGGACCGACCAGACGTCCGTCGTCCCGGGCTCGTCGGCACGCGGCAGCCCGTACAGCAACGTGTCGTCGTCGAGCCACTCGGCCTGGTCGTCGAGACCCTTCGTTGCGGGCAGCAGCGTCTCCTGACCCGAGGCGAGGTCGAGGACGGCCAGGGCCCATACCGGCTGGCCGGAGACCTTCTCGACCACCTTCTTGTACGCGACCTTCTTCCGGTCCGGTGAGACCGACGGGCACTCGGCGTTCTCATGGAGGGACGTGAGGGTCCGCGCCGACAGGGAGCCCTTCACTAGCCAGGTCTTGCCGGCCGACTGAGAGGCTGCCGTGGCGTAGAACGTGTCGTCGTCGATGAACGTCACGCCCCAGATGTTGCGGTCCGTCGGGTTGAAGGGCTGCCCGTTGACGGTGAGCGCGAATTCCTCGATGTTGCCGAGGTCCGTCCCGTCGACCTTGTGGACCTCGGTGAGGGTGGAGAAGCCGACGCTCGCGTACGAGTGGCCGGTCACGAACGCGGTCGTGGCGACCAGCGTGCCGTCGTCGGACAGCCGCGTGCGGCTCGGGATCCCGGGCAGGCCCCACGTCTTGACGGTGCCGAACGGCTGTCGAGCACGTCCGCCTCCCAGCGCGTCGCGATGCCTGCGACCGTGCGCAGGCATGACGCCGACGAGCCGGCCACGTCCACACGGTCGCACGCGACGTCGGTGAACGCGCGGGGTCCGTCCGGGGCATCGAGAGGGACCGCGGCCACCAGCCCGTACTCGTTGCCCGGCAGCGTCGATCGGAAGACGATGTGCGGTTTCGCCAGCACGCCGGCCAGGTCCGTGGACGCCACGGGTGGCGCCGACGCGACGGCGTCCTGGTGGGACCTCCAGGCGTTGTACACGTACCCACCGACCGCCAGCACCACCACGAGCGTGACGACGACGAGGATCGTGACGCGAGGCGACCAGCCCCTCACAGGCCGACGCCCGCGGCCTCGAGGGCCTCTTCGGGCTGGTCGAGCCTCCGGACGGTGATCCATGCGACCGGGATCGCGCACGCGAGCAGGACCGCGACGGAGAGGATCGCGGGTCCGCGGCCGACCGTGAACCAGAGGACCCCGAACGCCGCGGAGGCGGCCATCCGGGCGACGGCGACGACGGTCTGCGCTGTGCCGATCGCTGCGGCGCGCGAGCTCGAGGGCGCGAGCCTGCCGACGAGGGCCGACATGACCCCGTCGGTGGCGGCGTAGAAAGCTTCCGAGCAGTACGAGGGCGGCGATCGTCGAGTAGGCGGACGCGGTCGCGATCCCTGCGCACACGTACGCCGCGGCGAGGCCGACGTGCCCGAACACGAACACCCGGGCGCGCCCGAACCGGTCGGCGACGCGCCCCATCGGCGTCGCGAGCAGCATGTACGCGATGTTGGTGCCCACGTACAGCAGCGGGAACCACTTCGTCGCGAAGCCGTCGCGGGACTGCAGCGAGAGGTAGATGAAGCCGTCGCCCACGGTCAGCAGCGCGAGGCCGCCCGCGGTGAGGAAGATGCGCCGCAGACCCGGCTCGACCAGGAACGACCAGCTGAACGGACGACCGGCCGGGGCGACCCCGGGGATGTCGCAGGCGCAGCCCTTGCACTTGGGGGAGCTTGCGCTCTTCGCGCGTGCGGTGCTGCGTGATCCACGCCGCGCGGCGCGGGCGCATGTCGGGGACGAGCAGGACAAGGGCGGCCAGGCCGAGGATCGCAGCGCCGAAGGAGATGACGAAGACCGTGTGGTACCCGTCGGGGATGGCCCAGAGCACGCAGAACGCGAGGAGCGGTCCGAGTGCGGCGCCGACGGTGTCGAGGGTGCGGTGGACGCCGAACGACCGGCCGAGCGCCCGCGGGTCGGAAGACGCGGTGATCATCGCGTCGCGGGGTGCCGTGCGGATGCCCTTGCCCACCCGGTCGAACGCGACGACGGCCGTGAGGGCGCCGAAGCTGCTCGCGATGAGCAGGACGCCTCGGGTCACGGCGGACAGGCCATATCCGATGACCGCCACCCACTTGGGGTGGTCGCCCTTGTCGGCCGCCCAGCCGCCGGCGATCCGCACGATGGCACTGGCGCCCTGCATGAGCGCATCGAGGAACCCGTAGGCCAGCGTCGACAGCCCGAGGGCGGTGGTGACGTAGAGCGGGAGGACGGCGGCGACCGACTCCGACGAGATGTCGGTGAGCATGCTGACGACGCCCAGCGTCACGACGACCGAGGAGACCTTCTTGCGGCGCGCGGCCCGCTCTGCGCGGGCTCTTCGGGCGAGGCGGCCTTGTCGCGGGGCGCGGGGCGGTCACGCAGCGAGAGGTACACGCCGCGTCACCCGGCCGTCGTCAGTGTGCCGGCGACGGTCAGGTCGGTGCCGCCGCCGGCGCGGTCGCGCACCGTCAGCACCAGCCCGTCGGGTCCGCGTGTGAACGCGGTCGCGGTGGAGCCGGCGATCGCAGGCGAGTCGGCGACAGCGAAACCTGCGCCGCCCAACGCCGCGACATAGGCGCCCGTGACGTCGGTGGGCTCGGCGCCGCTGCTGCCCTCGAGTCCCACCTGCAGCCTGGTGCCCGACGACGAGACGGAGCTGGATACGACGTCGACCCCCGCGAGTACGGGGACGACGTCCTTCGGGAACCCGGCGACGAGCACACCGCTGGCTGCGGCCGTGGCAGGCAGCGGACCGGTGAGCGAGGGTCCTGGCGCGGCCGCCGGGGCCAGGCCGGCGGGACCCGGCTTGCGCGCGGCAGCGTCCGGGAGCGTCTCGGAGGCGCTGGTCGCGGACCCGGATGCACCACCAGCTGTACCTGCGGGCGTGGTCGACACCGCACCTGACCCTGCGCTCGGCGGGGTGGCGGGGCTCGTCGCGCCGGGACCGGTGGTCGAGCCGGCGACTGCCGGTCCGGACGGCGGTGCGCCGGCCGTGCCGGTGCTGTCGTGCGCCGTGCACGCGGCCGCCGAGCCGAGCACCAGCACCGCCGCGAACGCGACGCCGCAGCCGCGCAGGGCGGTGCGGGTGCGGCGGCTGGGGGGCATCGACTACCTCGGGGGCGTGGAGCTGTGGCGTGAGACACATGCGCTCAAACGGGACATATGGAACGTGCTCACGGTACCTACGCAGATACCCGGGAAGGCCGCTCGGGGGTCTATTTCACCCGAGCAACCGGACCCCGCTCACACGTTCGGTCCAAGTCTGTGAACCCGCTGTCAGACCGCGAGCCCACCCACCAGGTGGTCGGCGATCTCCAGGGCGCAGGTCGCGGCCGGCGAGGGCGCGTTGAGCACGTGCACCTGCCGCCCGGTGCGCTGCACCAGGAAGTCGTCGACGAGCGACCCGTCCCGCGCGACGGCTTGCGCGCGCACGCCCGCGGGGGAGGGCACGAGGTCGTCCGGGACGATCGCGGGCACCAGCTGGGCCAGGCTGCGGGCGAACGCGTGCCGGGACAGCGACCGCACCACCTCGCGCGCCCCGGGCACGACGTTCCGCGCGCCCATCCGCCACAGGCCGGGCCACGTCAGGGCGTCGGCGGCGTCGCGCAGGTCGACGTCACGCCAGCGGTACCCCTCCCGCGCGAGGGCGAGCACAGCGTTCGGGCCAGCGTGCACGCCGCCGCCGATCATACGGGTCAGGTGCACGCCGAGGAACGGGAACCGGGGGTCCGGCACCGGGTACACGAGGCCGTTGACCAGCTCGGACGCCCGGTCGGTGAGCTCGAAGTACTCGCCCCGGAACGGCACGATGCGTGCCTCGGGGCTCAGGCCGCAGGCGCGGGCCACGCGGTCGGCCTGCAGTCCGGCGCACGCGACCAGCGCGTCGGCACGCAGCTGCGTGCCGTCGGTGAACCGCACCTCGACGCTGTCGGGGTGCTCGTCGGCCGACTCGACCTGCGTCGACACCAGGATCTGGCCGCCCCCGTCGGTGACGTCGAGGGCCAGCTCCCGGCAGATGCCCACGTAGTCGACGATCCCCGTGCTCTCGACCCACAACGCGTCGACGCAGGCGACGTGCGGTTCGCGCTCGCGTGCACCGGCCTTGCCCACGAGCTGCGCGGGCACGCCGTTCGCCCCGGCGCGGTCGGCGAGCCGGTGCAGAGCGGCCACCTGGTCGTCGGACGTCGCCACGACGAGCTTGCCGGTGATCTCGACCGCGACGCCGCGGTCGCGCGCGAACTCGGCCATGCGGCGCGCGCCCGCCACCGACATGCGCGCCTTGAGGCTGCCCGGCGCGTAGTAGAGGCCGGAGTGGATGACGCCGGAGTTGCGGCCGGTCTGGTGCCGCGCGAGGCCGTCCTCCTTCTCGACGACGGTGACGCGGTGCCCGTCGTGCGTCAGTCGCGCGGCCACGGCCAGCCCGACGATCCCTGCACCGACCACCACGACGTGCGACACGGCCACTCCCTCGGTTGCTTGCTCCTGCGCGCAGGCTAGCCGGTCGCGTGTCGGTGTCGGCTCGTAGACTGGTGGTCGCACCCCGGCTCCTTCTGGATTCGGGGCGTTCCTGCTGCCTCGACAAGGACCCCATGGACCTCTCCGGCCTGCTCCCTGCCCTCCTGACCGACCCCGCCGCAGCCGAGGCGGTCGACTCGGTGCGCGCCCGTGGCGGAGCTCGACGTCGTCGGACCCGCCGGGATCCGCCCGCCGCTGCTGGCGGCGCTGGCGCAGCGGCGTCCACTGGTCGTCGTGACGGCGACCGGTCGCGACGCCGACGAGCTGGCCGCGGCGATCCGGTGCTACGTGGGTGCCGACGACGTCGCGGTCCTGCCGGCCTGGGAGACGCTGCCGCACGAGCGCCTGTCCCCGCGCAGCGACACGGTCGCGCGCCGGCTCGCGGTGTTCCGTCGCCTCGCCCACCCCGAGGGTGCGGGGTACGCCGGGCCGATCCGGGTGCTCGTCGTGCCGGTCCGGGCGTTGCTGCAGCCCGTCGTCGACGGCCTGGGGGACCTCGCGCCGGTGTCGATCAGGACGGGCGACCGCGTGGACCTGGCCGACCTGGCCGAGAAGCTGGCCGGCGCCGCGTACACCCGCGTCGACATGGTCGAGCGGCGCGGGGAGTTCGCGGTCCGGGGCGGGATCGTCGACGTGTTCCCGCCCACGGAGGACCACCCGCTGCGCGTCGAGCTGTGGGGTGAGGACGTCGAGGAGATCCGCTGGTTCTCCGTCGCCGACCAGCGCAGCCTCGAGGTGGCCGAGCACGGGGTCTGGGCGCCGCCGTGCCGGGAGATCCTGCTGACGGACGAGGTCCGCGCGCGGGCCGTCGAGCTCATCCCGCAGCTCCCGGGCGCCACCGACATGCTCGACCGGCTGGGCCAGGGGATCGCGGTCGAGGGCATGGAGTCGCTGGCGCCCGCCCTGGTGGACCGCATGGTGCCGGTGCTGGACCTTGTCCGTGACGACAGCCTGCTGGTGATGATCGACCCCGAGCGGGTCCGCCGCCGGGCGCACGACCTCGTCGCGACGACGCAGGAGTTCCTGGCGGCCGCGTGGACCTCCGCGGCGGCCGGTGCCGCGACACCCCTGGACCTGTCCGCGGCGAGCTTCGCGTCCTTCGCGGAGGTCCGCGCGCTGTCGGCCGTGCGCGGCCTCGGCTGGTGGACCATGAGCCCGTTCACGCTCGACGTGGACGCGGCCACGGAGGCCGACCCGCACACGGCCGCCCGCAACCAGGCGCCGGGCGAGCGCGGGGATGGCCGACGACCTGGTGGCGACCGCGCGCACCCTCGTCCTGGCGGCCCGGGACGTCGAGAAGTACCGCGGCGAGGTCGACCGGGCCGTCGCCGACGTGCGCGTGCTGCAGCAGGCGGGCTGGCGGCTCGTGCTGGCCACGGAGGGGCACGGGCCCGCGCAGCGGATGGTCGAGCAGCTGCGCGCGGCCGAGGTGCCGGCGCGGCTCGTCGCGACGATCGAGACCGAACCCGAGGGCGGGGTGGTCCTCGTGGTGCCGGCCCCCGTCGGGACGGGCTTCGTGGCCGAGCCGCTGCACCTGGCCGTCTTCTCGGAGTCGGACCTGACCGGGCGCGCGGGCACCAGCACCCGGGACATGCGCAGGATGCCGAGCCGTCGGCGCAACGTCGTCGACCCCCTGCAGCTGCGGCCGGGCGACCACGTTGTCCACGAGCAGCACGGTGTCGGCCGGTTCGTGGAGCTGGTGCAGCGGACGATCGGCACCGGACCGAACGCGACCACGCGTGAGTACCTGGTGATCGAGTACGCGTCCAGCAAGAGGGGCCAGCCGGGCGACCGGCTGTTCGTGCCCAGCGACCAGCTCGACCAGGTGACCAAGTACGTCGGCGGCGAGTCGCCCACCCTGTCCAAGATGGGCGGCGGGGACTGGGCCAAGACGAAGGGCCGCGCCAAGCGGGCCGTCAAGGAGATCGCCGCGGGCTCATCCGGCTGTACTCCGCCCGGATGGCCACCACCGGGCACGCGTTCGGCCCGGACACGCCCTGGCAGCGCGAGCTCGAGGACGCGTTCGCGTACGTGGAGACCCCGGACCAGGCCGCGACCATCGACGAGGTCAAGGCCGACATGGAGAAGCCGATCCCCATGGACCGCCTGGTCTGCGGCGACGTCGGCTATGGCAAGACCGAGATCGCGGTGCGCGCGGCGTTCAAGGCCGTGCAGGACGGCAAGCAGGTGGCCGTGCTCGTGCCGACCACGCTCCTGGTGCAGCAGCACCTCGACACGTTCAGCGAGCGGTACAGCGGCTTCCCGGTGAACGTGAAGGCCCTCAGCCGGTTCCAGAGCCCCAAGGAGTCCAAGGAGGTCGTCGCGGGCCTCGCCGACGGGACCATCGACGTCGTCATCGGCACGCACCGCCTGATCACCGGCGAGGTGCACTTCAAGGACCTCGGGCTGGTGGTGGTCGACGAGGAGCAGCGGTTCGGCGTCGAGCACAAGGAGACGCTCAAGGCGCTGCGCACCAACGTCGACGTGCTGTCGATGAGCGCGACCCCCATCCCGCGCACGCTCGAGATGGCTGTCACCGGCATCCGCGAGATGTCGACGCTGGCCACCCCGCCCGAGGAGCGGCACCCGGTGCTCACGTTCGTCGGCGCGTACGACGAGCTGCAGATCACCGCCGCGATCCGGCGCGAGCTGCTGCGCGAGGGCCAGGTGTTCTACGTGCACAACAAGGTCGACTCGATCGAACGGACGGCGTCGCGCCTGATGGAGCTGGTGCCCGAGGCCCGGGTCGCGGTGGCCCACGGGAAGATGAACGAGCACCAGCTCGAGCAGGTCATCGTCGACTTCTGGGAGAAGCGGTTCGACGTGCTGGTCTGCACGACGATCGTCGAGACCGGGCTGGACATCTCCAACGCCAACACCCTGATCCTCGAGCGCGCCGACCTGCTCGGCCTGAGCCAGCTGCGCCTGCGCGGCCGCGTGGGCCGTGGGCGCGAGCGGGCGTACTCGTACTTCCTCTACCCACCGGAGAAGCCGCTCACCGAGACGGCGCACGACCGGTTGCAGACGATCGCCGCGAACACCGACCTGGGCGCGGGCATGGCCGTGGCCATGAAGGACCTCGAGATCCGCGGCGCCGGCAACCTGCTGGGCGGCGAGCAGTCGGGTCACATCGAGGGCGTCGGCTTCGACCTGTACATCCGGATGGTGGGCGAGGCGGTGGCCAACTTCCGGGGCGACGTCGAGGAGGAGGTCCCCGACGTCACCATCGAGCTGCCGGTGGACGCCCACATCCCGCACGACTACATCGCGCACGAGCGGCTGCGGCTCGAGGCGTACCGGAAGATCGCAGCGTCCCTGGACGCGACGGCCCTCGGGGACGTCCGAGCCGAGCTCATCGACCGGTACGGGCCGGTGCCCGCCGCGGTCGACAACCTGTTCGAGGTGGCCGAGTTCCGGATGCACGTGCGGAACGCGGGCCTGTCCGACGTCACCGCGCAGGGCAAGTTCGTGCGGTTCGCGCCGGTCGAGCTGCCCGAGTCGGCGCAGCTGCGGCTCAAGCGCCTCTACCCGGGTGCGGTGCTCAAGCCGGCGGTCCGCACTGCGCTGGTGCCCTGGCCGATGACCGCGCGGATCGGCGGCAAGCCGGTCCAGGGTCGCGAGGTCATGCTCTGGGCACGCCAGTTCATCGACGCGATCGTGCGCGGGGACGTCTCCGCGGCCGCCACGGTGGGCTCCAAGCGGGCCTGAAAACCCAGGCGGTGGCCCTACGATGAGCCCCGATCGACGGGCGACGACGCAGGAGGTCTCGGTGAGGGTGTGGGGCAAGCGCTCGATGGTGGGTGCCCTCGTGGCGCTCGCGACGGCAGCGGTGCTGTCGGCATGCGCCGGGCAGCCCGGTGCGGCGGCGGTCGTGAACGGCACCGCCATCCCGGCCTCCGACCTGCAGTCGGCGCTGGACGAGCTCGGCCCGTACGTCCAGGGCGCATCACCCTCGGCAGTGCTCAGTGTGCTCGTCGTCGAGCCGACGGTCACGCAGATGGCCGCCGAGGCCGGTGTCGCGGCGTCCGACGCCGACGCGAAGGCGTTCCTCGACTCGGTGGTCAAGCAGACCACGCCCGACGCGAACCCGACGTTCGGCCCGGCCTCGATGGCGATCGCCCGCTACTTCGTCGCGTTCACCAACCTGTCGAACAAGTCGAGCCAGGAGGCGGTCACCGCCGAGATCACGAAGCGCACTGCCAAGCTCGACGTCACGGTGAACCCGCGGTACGGCACTCTCGGCAAGAACAACACCATCACCGCGGCCACCCCGCCGACGTGGATGATCGAGCCGACTACGTCGCCGCCGTCGGACGGGACGACGACCAACCCGGACAGCAGTCCGAGCCCGTCGGCCACCCCCTGATCTCGTGACGGACGCGTTGCGGGAGCTGGTGCGCGTCATGGATCGGCTGCGCTCGCCGGGCGGTTGCCCGTGGGACGCCGATCAGACGCACGGGTCGCTGGTGCCGTACGCGCTCGAGGAGACGTACGAGCTCGTCGAGGCGATCGAGACGGGCGACCGCGCAGGGCTGCGTGAGGAGCTCGGCGACGTGCTGCTGCAGGTCGTCTTCCACGCGAGGATCGCGGCGGAGGACCCCGACGACCCGTTCGACGTCGACGACGTGGCCGCCGACCTCGTCGCGAAGCTGGTCCGCCGGCACCCGCACGTGTTCGGACCGGACGCCGCCGACAGAGGACGAAGAGGCACCGACCTGCACGTGCAGTGGGACAAGCTGAAGAACGCCGAGAAGGCGCGCGAGTCGGCGCTCGACGGCGTCCCGCTCGCGCTCGGCGCGCTGGCGCGCGCGCAGAAGGTCGCGGACCGGGCTGCGCGCGCCGGACTGGCGCAGCAGCCGGCGCCGTCGGGTGACGACCTCGGGGACCGGCTGCTCGCGCTGGTGCTCGAGGCGAGGTCGACCGGCGTGGATGCCGAAGGGGCCTTGCGGCGCTCGGCCGCCGCCTGGGAGAAGGCGCTGCGAGCGAACGAGGGCACGACCGGCTCGACCTGACCAGTACCGGACGCCACCCCCGGCCGGACGACGAAGGAGCGCATCGATGCGGATCGGCATCCCGACGGAGAGTCGGGCGGGCGAGAGGCTCGTCGCGGCGACGCCGCGGACGGTAGCCCGGCTGGTGGCCCTGGGATACGACGTGGTGGTGCAGCGCGGCGCGGGCGACGGGGCCACGTTCGGCCCCGGCGCCTACGAGGTCGCGGGTGCGCGGACCGGGGACGCCGACGAGGTGTGGGCGGCGGACGTGGTCGCCAAGGTGAACCCGCCGACGGCCGAGGAGGTCCGGGCGCTGCGGCCGGGGGCCGTGCTCGTGGCCATGCTCTCGCCGGCCACCCGGCTCGAGCTGGTCGAGGAGCTTCCACGCACGCGGCGTGACCGCGCTGGCTCTCGACGCGGTGCCCCGGGTGTCCCGGGCGCAGGCGCTCGACGTGCTGAGCACCCTGTCCAACGTCGCCGGGTACCGGGCGGTCGTCGAGGCGGCGCAGGTCTACGGCGGCATGTTCACCGGCCAGGTGACCGCCGCGGGCAAGACACCTCCGGCGCGGGTCTTCGTCATCGGCGCCGGGGTGTCCGGGCTCGCCGCCATCGGCGCGGCCGGCGCGATGGGGGCTCGGGTCCGCGCGTTCGACGTGCGGCCCGAGGTCGGCGAGCAGATCGAGTCCATGGGTGCGACGTTCGTGCAGGCGGCCGCGGCTCAGCAGGCGGTCAGCGCGGACGGCTATGCCAGCGCGCTGACCGCCGAGCAGGAGGTGCTCACGGCGCGGATGTACGCGGCAGAGACGGCCGACGCCGACATCGTCGTCACGACCGCGCTGGTGCGGGGGTACGCGCCCACCACGATCACCGCCGAGATGGTGCACGGGATGCGGCCCGGCAGCGTGATCGTCGACCTGGCCGCGTCGGGCGGCGGCAACTGCGAGCTCACGGTCCCCGGGGAGGTCGTGGTCAGCGACGACGGCATCACGATCGTCGGCTACACCGACCTGACCAGCCGTATGCCGCAGCACACCTCGCAGCTGTTCGGCACCAACGTGGTCCACCTGTTCGAGCTGCTCACGCCCGGCAAGGACGGCGAGCTGGTGCTCGACCTCGACGACCCGGTCCAGCGCGGGATGGCTGTCACCGTGGACGGCGAGGTGCTGTGGCCACCGCCGCCGGTCGCCGTGTCGGCGGTGCCGCCCGTGCCCGTGCCCGTCGTCCCGAGACCGCCCGTCGACACGCAGCGCCGCGCGCAGCGACGCTCGATCGTCCTCGCGCTCGTCGCCGTCGCCGTGCTCTTCGGGATCTCGTTCGCACCGGCCGCGTTCCTCGGGCACTTCACGGTCTTCGCGCTCGCGGTGATCGTCGGGTACTACGTCATCTCGAACGTGAGCCACTCGCTGCACACGCCGCTCATGGCCCAGACGAACGCGATCTCGGGGATCATCCTGGTCGGCGCACTGCTGCAGATCGGCGACGACGACCCGCTGGTGACCGTGCTCGCGGTCGTGGCGGCGAGCGTCGCGAGCATCAACGTGTTCGGTGGCTTCCTCGTCGCCAACCGCATGATCCGCATGTTCCGGAAGGATGCCTGAGGTGCCCGGGTCCTGGGCCCAGGCCACCTACCTGCTCGCCGCCCTGCTCTTCGTCCTCAGCCTCGCCGGGCTGTCCAAGCAGGAGACCGCACGCCGCGGCAACGTCGCCGGCATGGTCGGCATGGTCCTCGCGCTGGTCGCGACGATCGGCCTCGCGCTGGACCACTCCGAGCGGCCGGTCCCGGTGACCGGTGGGCTGATCCTGCTGGTGCTCCTGATCGGCGGGACCATCGGCACGTGGCGGGCCCGACGTGTCGAGATGACGCAGATGCCGGAGCTCATCGCGATCCTGCACTCGTTCGTCGGGCTCGCGGCGGTGCTCGTCGGCTACAACTCGTTCCTCACCGAGCCGGCCGACCCGGCGCACCTGGTCGAGGTGTTCCTGGGCGTGCTGATCGGCGCCGTGACGTTCGCCGGGTCGATCGTCGCCTACCTGAAGCTGTCGACACGGATCCGATCGGCGCCGCTCACGCTGCCCGGCCGCAACGTGCTGAATCTGGCGATGCTGCTCGCGTCGGGTGGCCTGCTGGTCTGGTTCCTGGGCTCGCACAGCGTGGTCCCACTCGTCCTCATGACCGTCGTCGCCCTCGCGCTCGGGTGGCACCTGGTCGCCTCGATCGGCGGCGGGGACATGCCCGTGGTCGTCTCGATGCTCAACTCCTACTCCGGGTGGGCAGCCGCGGCGGCCGGCTTCATGCTCGGCAACGACCTGCTGATCGTCACCGGAGCGCTCGTCGGGTCGTCCGGCGCGATCCTCAGCTACCTCATGTGCAAGGCGATGAACCGGTCGTTCGTCAGCGTGATCCTCGGTGGGTTCGGCGCCGAGGGCGGGACCGTCGTCGCGTCGGACGGGGAACAGGGCGTGCACCACGAGGTCTCGGCGGCGGACGTCGCCGAGCTCCTTCTCGAGGCACGCAGCGTGGTCATCACCCCGGGCTACGGCATGGCGGTCGCGCGGGCGCAGTACCCGGTCGCGGAGCTGGTCGAGAAGCTGCGTGCCCGCGGGATCGACGTGCGGTTCGGTGTCCACCCGGTGGCCGGCCGGCTGCCCGGCCACATGAACGTGCTGCTCGCCGAGGCCCGCGTGCCCTACGACATCGTGCTCGAGATGGACGAGATCAACGACGACCTGGGCGACGTGGACGTGGTGCTCGTGATCGGCGCCAACGACACCGTCAACCCGGCAGCCCTCGACGACCCGGGCTCGCCGATCGCCGGCATGCCGGTGCTCGAGGTGTGGAAGGCGGCCCGCGTCGTGGTGTTCAAGCGGTCGATGGCCACGGGCTACGCGGGCGTGCAGAACCCGCTGTTCTTCCGCGACAACACCTCGATGCTGTTCGGCGACGCCAAGGAGCGGGTCGAGCAGATCATGCTCGCCGTCGGGGACGCGGTGTCCAAGGCCGAAGGTCCATACTCGGCCGCCGCCGAGGCCCACTAGGGTGAGGTCGTAAACCCACCCGCTCGTCGAAGGAGCACCCATGGCCAGCATCGAGGCCGTCGGCGCCCGCGAGATCTTGGACTCGCGCGGCAACCCCACTGTCGAGGTCGAGGTCGCCCTCGACGACGGCACCATCGCCCGTGCCGCCGTCCCGTCGGGCGCGTCCACGGGTGCGTTCGAGGCCGTCGAGCGTCGTGACGGCGACGCGGCCCGCTACCTGGGCAAGGGCGTCGAGGAGGCCGTGAACGCGGTCATCGACGAGATCGCCCCCGAGCTCATCGGCTTCGAGGCGACCGAGCAGCGTCTGGTCGACGCCGCGCTGATCGACCTCGACGGCACCGCCAACAAGGGCAAGCTCGGCGCCAACGCGATCCTCGGCGTCTCGCTCGCCGTGGCGAAGGCCGCCGCCGACTCCGCCAACCTGCCGCTGTTCCGCTACATCGGTGGCCCCAACGCGCACGTGCTTCCGGTCCCGATGATGAACATCCTCAACGGTGGGTCGCACGCCGACTCCAACGTGGACATCCAGGAGTTCATGGTCGCGCCGTTCGGCCCCACGACGTACCGCGAGGCCCTGCGCACCGGCGTCGAGATCTACCACTCGCTCAAGTCCGTCCTCAAGGGCAAGGGCCTGGGCACGGGCCTCGGCGACGAGGGCGGCTTCGCCCCCAACCTGCCGAGCAACCGCGACGCGCTGGACCTGATCCTGGTCGCCATCGAGAAGGCCGGCTTCACGCCCGGCGTCGACGTGGGCCTCGCGCTCGACGTCGCCGCCACCGAGTTCTTCAAGGACGGCGCCTACCAGTTCGAGGGCAAGGCGCTCTCCAACGAGGAGATGTCGGCGTACTACGAGCAGCTGGTGAACGACTACCCGCTGGTCTCCATCGAGGACCCGCTGTCCGAGGACGAGTGGGAGGGCTGGAGCCACCTGGTCGCCACCATCGGTGACAAGGTGCAGATCGTCGGCGACGACCTGTTCGTCACCAACCCCGAGCGTCTGCGCAAGGGCATCGAGCTCAAGTCGGCCAACTCGCTGCTGGTCAAGCTCAACCAGATCGGCACCCTGACCGAGACGCTGGACGCCGTCGAGCTGGCCCAGCGCAGCGGCTTCACGACGATGACCTCGCACCGCTCCGGCGAGACCGAGGACACGACGATCGCGGACCTGTCCGTGGCCACCAACGCCGGCCAGATCAAGACCGGTGCCCCGGCCCGTGGCGAGCGCATCAACAAGTACAACCAGATCCTGCGCATCGAGGAGGAGCTGGACGACGCCGCCGTGTACGCGGGCCGTTCGGCTTTCCCCCGCTTCAAGGGCTGAGCACGACGGAAGGCCGGTCGCCCTCGCGGGTGGCCGGCCTTCGGCGCGTCCGGGGCCGGCTGCGCTCGTGCATGACCGGGCTGCTCGGCGCCGCGGCGGTCCGGCGCGCCCGCAGGGAGCGGGGTCCGGCGACCTCGGCGTGGGCCGGGGCAGAATCGCACCATGTCTGCCCCTCGACGCCCGGCGTCTCCGAGCGCGCCCCGGCGGCGTGCGGCGCCGCGCACCGGGACGGGCGCGGGAGCGGCCTCGACGCACCCCGCGGGAACGGCGGCGCCGTCGGGATCCGGCGCGCGGGACGGGTCGACGAGCGCGCCCGACGACGGTTCGCGATCGCCCCGGGCGTCGACGACCTCCAAGCCATCGCCACGACCCCCTTCCGCAGCGCGCCCCTCGTCGTCGGCATCGCGCCCCTCCGCGTCGTCGCGACCCGCGGCCACGGGCCCCGCGACCCGAGGGGGACCGGCCACCCCGGCGCGCGGCACCGCCCGGGCGGAACGGTCGCAGCTCACGGTGCCGCGACTGTTCACGGTGCGGGCGATGGTGTTCGGGTGCGTCCTGCTGCTGGCGTTCGTGCTGGTCTACCCGACGCTGCACTCCTACCTGCGGCAGAAGGCCGAGGTCGACCAGCTGCGCGCGCAGGTGAGCGCGGCCGAGCACCGCAACGACGACCTCCAGGCGGACCTGGACCGGTGGAACGACCCGGCGTACGTCGCCACGCAGGCACGTGCACGGCTCTCGTTCGTGCTGCCCGGGGAGAAGGCGTTCCGCGTGGTCGACCCGCAGACGGTGCCGGACACCGCCCCGGTCGAGCAGGGCCCCGCCGCGGCGTTGGACACCGGCGGGACGCAGCCCTGGTACGCGTCGGTGTGGGACTCGGTCCAGGTGGCCGGGACGACGCCCGTGCCGGCGACGCAGGACGGCCGTCCCACGGACGCCCCGACGCCGGCTGCCTCGTCGCCGGGCGACAATGGGTCGCCGACACCCGCGCCGGGCGGCTGACGCACCCGCGACCCGAACGGACCTTTCTCTCGTGACACGCACGCCGCTGGACGCCGTGACCGACCAGGACATCGCCGTGCTGGCCGAACAGCTCGGCCGGCCGCCCCGAGGTGTCGTCGGCATCGCGGCCCGGTGCGTCTGCGGCCGCCCGCTCGTGGTGCGCACGGCCCCTCGCCTCGACGACGGCACCCCGTTCCCGACCACCTACTACCTCACGAACCCGCCCGCGGTCGCGGCGGTGAGCACGCGTGAGGCGACGGGTCTGATGGAGGAGGAGCTCACCGCCCGGCTCGTCGACGACGAGGAGTCGCGGCCGCCTACCGGCGCGCGCACGAGGCGTACCTGGCCGACCGTGGAGGACTCGGTCACGTCGAGGAGATCGCCGGCATCTCCGCGGGCGGCATGCCCACCCGGGTCAAGTGCTTGCACGTCCTGGTCGGGCACGCGCTCGCGGCGGGGCCGGGCGTGAACCCGATCGGCGACGAGGTCCTGGCCCTCATCCGCGACGAGTGGCGCCCGGACCGCTGCACCTGCTGACCCGGACCGGCCGTGCCGGGGTGCGAGGATGAGCGCGTGACGCGTGTGGCTGCCATCGACTGCGGGACCAACTCGATCCGGTTGCTGGTGGCGGACGTCGATCCGTCGGCCGGCACCCTGGTGGACCTGGACCGGCGGATGGAGGTGGTCCGGCTCGGGCAGGGCGTGGACCGGACCGGTCGGATCGCCCCGGAGGCCCTCGAGCGGACGCTCGACGCGGCCCGGCGGTACAACGACATCTGCACCTCGCTCGGGGTCGAGGCGATCCGGTTCGTCGCGACGTCCGCCTCCCGCGATGCCGAGAACCGAGCGGACTTCGTCGACGGGGTGCGTGACGCGCTCGGCGTGGAGCCCGAGGTCGTCGAGGGCACCGAGGAGGCGGAGCTGTCCTTCCGTGGCGCCACGGGCGTGCTGGCGGGACGGCATCCGGGTCCGTTCCTCGTCGTGGACCTGGGCGGCGGCTCGACGGAGCTGGTGCTGGGGAGCGACACCGTCGAGGCCGCGTACTCGATGGACGTCGGCTGCGTCCGGCTGACCGAGCGGCACCTGCACTCCGACCCGCCGACCGTCGACGAGATCGCGCGATCCCGGCGTGACATCCACGCCGCCCTCGACACGGCCTCGGCCCACGTCCCGCTGGGCAGGGCGGTCACGCTGGTCGGGCTGGCCGGCACCGTGACCACGGTGACGGCACACGCGCTCGGCCTGGCCACCTACGACCCTCAGGCCATCGACGGGTCGGTCCTGCCGGTCGCACAGGTGCTCGCGGCCTGCGACGACCTGCTGGCCCGCAACCACGCCGAGCGCGCGGCGCTGCCGTTCATGCACCCGGGACGGGTCGACGTGATCGGTGCCGGCGCCCTGGTCTGGCACGAGGTGGTCGCCCGGGTGCGTGACGAGGTCGCGCGGGGCGGGGAGAAGCTGACCGACGTGGTCACCTCCGAGCACGACATCCTCGACGGCATCGCGTGGAGCGTCGCGACCCGCTGAACGACGGGCGCGACACGCCGGTGGTTCACTCTGGACGGTAGTGCGCACTGTGTAATAGCGTCGCGCTCGCGGGGGTCGCAGGGGGTCCCCCGCACCAGACCGGACAGGGAGGTCGCATGGACACCACCCAGCTGCTCAAGGGGGTGCTGGACCTGGCCGTGCTCGCCGTCGTCTCCGACGAGGACGGGTACGGGTACGACGTGGTCCGGCGGCTCCGCGCCGCGGGCATCGAGGAGGTCGGCGACGCGTCGGTCTACGGGACGCTGCGCCGGCTCTACTCGTCGGGAGCGCTGACGTCCTACGTCGTGCCCAGCGATGAGGGCCCGCACCGCAAGTACTACGGGATCAACGCCCAGGGCCGGGCCATGCTCGACGCCCAGCGCAAGGACTGGCAGGAGTTCGCGGGCACGATGGGGCGCCTGCTCGGGACGGAGGTCGTGCGATGAGCGTGCTGGAGACCACGGACGTCATGGACGTCGCCGCGTACGCCGCGGCCGTCCGCGCCGCACTCGACGGGCTGGCCCCCGAGCAGGTCGAGGACCTCACCGACGACCTCGAGGCGGACCTGGCCGACGCGCTCGCCGACGAGCGCCACAACGCGCACGGCCGCGGGGTGCTCGAACAGTTCGGACCGCCTCAGGAGTACGCCGCCGAGCTGCGGGCCGCGGCCGGGCTGGCGCCAGTGGCCGTCGAGGCGGCCCGTCGTACCACCCGCGAGGTGCTGGGCACGCCGGTGCGCGCGGTCCGGCGGGGAGGTCGCACGCTCCTGGGCGCGCTCCGCGAGAAGCCGTTCTGGCCGCCGGTCGAGTCGTTCCTCGTCGCGCTGCGCCCGTTCTGGTGGATCCTGCGCGGCTGGGTCGGCTACCAGGTCCTCTGCTACCTGGCGGGGGCGACGACGATGCGGTGGCTGCCGCGAAGCCTCGTCCAGTGGGTGGTGCTCGCGGTCGCGGTCGTGCTCAGCGTGCAGTGGGGACGCGGCATGTGGAACAGGTCGCGGTCGTTCTCCTGGGTCGCGGGCGCCGCCAACGTCGCGTCCGTGGTCCTGGTGCTCCCGGTCTTCGTGACCGTCCAGGGCCAGGTGCACCGCTGGGAGACGGTCTACGACAGCTACGCCCGGGGCGCGTTCAGCCCGTCGGTCCAGACGCAGGTGGTCTACAAGGACAAGGCCGTCGACGGCGTCGTCGTGGACGGGATCCAGGTGAGCAACCTGTTCGCGTACGACGCGGCGGGCAACCCGCTCACCGACGTCCAGATCTTCGACGACCGCGGTCGCCCGGTGCGCACGACCTTCGACAACGGCGCCGGCCAGTTCTTCTTCCCGGAGACCAAGGAGCCCTGGTCGTTCGTGAGCCGGACGGACGCCGACGGCCGATCGCGGTGGAACGTGTACCCGCTCAAGGGCGCCCCGACCTCGCAGTTCACGTTCGCCGACGACGGCACCCACGCCCTGACCGGCAGCGCCACGGCGTCGATCCCGCCGCGCCCGTTCGCCAAGGCGCCCGCCCTGGACGCCCCGGCTGAGTCCTCCGTCGCGGCCGACGCGGTGGCCCCGACGCCGGTCCCGACTCCCTGAGGCGGTGGGACGGCGCACGGACCGTGCGCCGTCTCACACCCCCTGGGAGTGCACTGTGCGCATGATCACCGGGTTCGGGCAGGACGTCCAGGGTCCTGCGCCGCTACCGTTGAGGCATGCCTTCTTCCTCGGACGTCGCCAGCAGCCCGGCCACCGTGGAGTCGCCGGTGCGCTCGGCCAAGCCCCGCAAGGTTCCCCGCGTCGTGGTGCTCGGCGGCGGTACCGTTGGCCTGTACACCGCGCGCCGGCTGCGCAAGCGTCTGGGCAAGCGCGAGGCTGCGATCGTCGTCGTCGACCCGCGCCCGTACATGACGTACGCCCCCTTCCTGCCCGAGGCCGCCGCCGGGTCCATCGACGCGCGCTACGTGGTCGCCCCGCACCGCCGCGCGCTCAAGGGTGTCGACGTGCTCCAGGGCAAGGTCAGCCAGATCAACCACGGCGAGCGCACGGTCGAGATCACGCCCGAGGAGGGCGAGGCCTACTGGATCACCTACGACCACCTCGTCGTCGGCCTGGGCTCGGTCGCTCGCACGTTGCCCATCCCCGGCCTCGCGGAGGTCGCGATCGGCTTCAAGAACGTCGAAGAGGCCATCGCGCTGCGCGACCACGTGCTCAACCGCATCGACATGGCCGCCAGCACCTGGGACCCGGAGCTGCGTCGCAAGATGCTCACGTTCGTCTTCGTCGGAGGCGGCTTCGCCGGCGTCGAGGCGCTCGGTGAGGTCGAGGACATGGCCCGGTCCGCGGTGAAGTACTACAAGGCCATCGAGCAGGAGGAGATGCGCTTCGTCCTGGTCGAGGGCTCGCCGCGCATCCTGCCCGAGGTCAGCGAGGAGCTGGGCGGCTACACGCTCCAGGTCCTGCGCAAGCGCGACATCGAGATCTACCTCTCCACGTTCCTGTCCAGCTGCGTCGACGGTCACGTGGTCCTGTCGAACAAGGAAGAGTTCGACGCCGAGACCATCGTCTGGACCGCGGGCGTCAAGGCCAACCCGGTGCTGCAGAACTCGGACCTGCCGCTGGACAAGATGGGCCGACTCATCTGCAACGCCTACCTCCAGGTGACGCAGGAGGACGGCACGGTCGTCCCCGACGCGTACGGCGCCGGTGACTGCGCCGCGGTGCCGGACCTCTACAACCCCGGCAAGTTCTGCCCGCCCAACGCCCAGCACGCGCTGCGCGAGGGCAACCACCTCGGCGACAACCTGGCCCGCGTCCTCCGCTCGGCCCCGCCCACCGAGTACAAGCACAAGAACATCGGCGCCGTCGCCTCGCTCGGCATGTACAAGGGCGTCGCGCAGATGTTCGGCCGGATCAAGGTCAAGGGCTTCCTCGCCTGGGTCCTGCACCGCTCGTACCACGTCGCCGCCATGCCGACCTTCAACCGCAAGATCCGCATCGCCGCCGGCTGGACCGGCGCGCTGCTGCTCCGCCGCGAGGTCGTCGCGCTCGGCAGCCTGCACGACCCGCGCGCCGAGTTCCGCGCCGCGTCCGTGCCGGCCAAGCCGCGCGTGGTCGAGGAGTCCGCCGCTGCGCCGGTGAAGGAGAAGAAGGCCGCCTCGGCCTGACGCTCGTCGACGAGCCCCCGGTCCCTCGCGGGCCGGGGGCCTCGTCGTTCCCTGGCAGGATGAGCGGCGTCCGCCCCCGTAGCCCAACTGGCAGAGGCAGCCGGCTTAAACCCGGCCCAGTCCGGGTTCAAATCCCGGCGGGGGCACGCCGGCCCGCTCGCACCGTCACGCGTTCGGTGGGTGGTTCCTCAGGCGAGGCCCGCGGCCACCTCGGACTGCTCGATCGTGGCGAGCCAGTCGCGCTTGGTGGCGCGCCAGCCTTCGTCGTCGGCGCCCAGGCGCCAGTAGCCCGACACGGACAGCTGGTCGCGCCCGACGCCGCGCTCGGTGCGCACGTGGCGGCGCAGCTCGCGGACGGCACCGGCCTCGCCGTGCACGAACGCGCTGACGGGGTGCGGCAGCGGCGGCAGCGCGGCGACGCCGTCGACGAGGGCCAGCCCGGGCACGCCGAAGCCCTGGTGCACCCAGTGCACGAGAACCCCGGCCGGCGCGGTGAGGGGGACCTCGTCCTCGGCGTCGTGCACCTCGATCACGACGTGGCCGACGGCGTCGGGCGCGAGCCGCTCGAGCGCGACGGCGATCGCGGGCAGCGCGCTGGCGTCGCCCGCGAACAGGTAGGACGCGGCGGTCGGGTCGGGCGACCAGGCGCCGCCCGGGCCCTGGACCAGCACCTCGTCGCCGACCTTCGCCCCCTCCGCCCAGGGACCCGCGACGCCCTCGTCGCCGTGCACCACGAAGTCGAGCGTGAGCTCACCGGCTGCGTAGCCGCGGACCGTGTACGCGCGCTGCCGCGGCTGCTCGTCCGGCGCCAGGGACGCCCGCACGGCCTCGATGTCGAGCCGGCCGTCGTCGCGCAGCGGACGCGGGGCCCCAGCCGGCAGGAACACGACCTTGACGTAGGAGTCGGCGTGCGGCGAGGGATCGAACGCGGCCAGGCCGGGTCCGCCGACGACCACCCGGACCATCGTCGCCGAGAGCTGTTCGGTGCGGAGCACCTCCGCGACGAACGGTGCGGGGCGGGTCTTGGCCTTGGCGGCCGGAGCGTCGGTCATCGGTGTCCTTCGTTCGGGAATGGCTCCACGCTAGCCCGAACCCGCCTCAGGACCGGCCGGCGTGCGCGTCCAGGTCGTCGTTGAGCCTGGTCAGCAGGTGGGCGAGCAGCTCGCGGTCCGTGGTGCTCCATCCGGTGAGCACGTCGTTGTAGACCTCGGCGCGCGCGACGCGCGTCCGCGCGAGCGCCTCGACGCCGGCGGGGGTCTCGGTCACCACCGCGCGCCGACCGTCGCGTGGGTCCCGCTCGCGCGTGACGAGCCCGGCGGCCTCCATGGCCAGCACCTGGCGGGTGATCGTCGACGCGTCCAGCCGCAGGTGGTCCGCGATCGCGTTGATGCCCACCGGTCCAGTGGTGTTAAGCAGGCGGAGCACCAGGTACGCCGAGCGCTCGAGCGTCACGTTCAGGCGGTCGCTCGCGCGTCGGTTCCGGTCGGCCAGGCGCAGCAGGAGGGCCACCTGGGCCTCGATCTCGGTCACGGCGTCGTCGTGTGACATGGGCTCACTCTCGGGGTACGAGCCTCGGCGTGCGAACTTTCGGTCAGGGGGATCTGGATGTAGCATACAGGTAAGTACCTGCACCATACAGATAAAGGACCGACGTCCGTGGCCTCCACCCGCATCGAACCCCACAAGACCGCGATCTACGCGACCGCGCTCACCGCGTTCTTCGCCATCGCCGGCATCGCCATCGTCGACCCGATCCTGCCGGCCATCGGCGCGGCGATCGGGGCGACGACATGGCAGATCGAGCTGCTGTTCACCGCCTACATCGGCGTGATGGCCCTCGGCATGATCCCGGCCGTCATGGCGACCGGTCGGTTCGGCTACAAGAAGGTGCTCATCGCGGGCGTGAGCACGGTCGCCGTCGCCGCCGTCCTCGCCTCGCTGTCCAACGGGATCGTGCCGCTCGCCGCGCTGCGCGGGCTCTGGGGGCTGGGCAATGCGATGTTCTTCGCGACGGCCATGGCCCTGCTGGTCTCGCTCGCGAGCGACAAGAAGTGGGTGGTGGAGCTTCGAGACCTGCGTCGGGCTCGGGTTCGCCGGCGGTCCGCTGATCGGCGGCCTGCTCGGCCAGATCAGCTGGCGCGTGCCGTTCTTCCTGTGCGGGATGTTCATGGTCGCTGCGCTCGTCATCGCCGTCACGCGCCTGAAGGATCCCGAGGAGAAGCCGGCGCCGCTGCGGTTCACCGAGGTGTTCCAGCCGTTCCGTCGCCCGGCGTTCGTCGCCCTGTCGGTGGTCACGGCCACCTACAACTTCGTGTTCTTCATCGTGCTGGGCTACACGCCGATCTTCCTCGGCCTGGATGTCGTCCCGCTCGGCCTCGTGTTCACCGCCTGGGGCATCGGGCTCGCGGTCGGCATCCTGGTGGTCGGGCACCGGCTCGCGCACCGCTTCGGCGCCGTGCAGACCGTCGGCCTGGCGATCACTGTCCTGCTGGTCACGCTCGTCGGCCTGGCGACCTCTCACAGCACCGCGCAGTCGGTCGTCGTCCTGGTCGTCGCGGGCGTCGCGATGGGCATCTGCAACGCCAACCTCACGGACCTGGCGCTGGCCATGGGTTCGCCCGACCGCCGCGTGACCACCGGCGCGTTCAACCTGGTGCGCTGGGGCTTCGCGGCGCCCGCTCCCGTCGTGGCCGGCCTGCTGGCCGAGCACGTCGGCCTGGCGTCGCCGCTCTGGGTGGCGTTCGGGGTGCTCGCGGTGGGCGTCGTGGCGTTCCTGGTGACGGGTCACCTGATGGCCCGCTCCGTGGGCGAGCGCGTCCTGTGGTCGCGCTGGAACAAGGACGCCGAGGCGCTCGAGGGCGCCCCCGAGGAGGCGCTGGGCGAGCTGGTCTGAGGGACGACGAAGGGGGCGGTCGACGAGGACCGCCCCCTTCGTCCGGCAGCGTCAGGCGTCGCGACGCTTGAGCAGGTACGCCGCGACCCCGAGGACCACGACCACCCATGCGACGAGCACGCCGTAGCCCTGCCACGCCGTCAGGTGCGCGCCGACCGTGCCGGCGACGTTCTGCGCGATCTGCGCGTCCGTCATGGTGATGCTCTGACCGGCGGAGCCCGGCAGGAACGGCTCGACGTACTTCAGCGGCTTCCAGGGCACGATCGCGAAGATGATCGGGATCACGAGCAGGAGCCCGAGGATCGTCGACACTGCCGCCGCCGAGTGGCGCATGAGCGCGCCGAACGCAAACGCGAGCACGCCGATCGTGGCGATGTACAGCGCCGTGCCGAACAGGGCGCGCACCTGCTGGGAGTTGCCCAGATCGACACCGATCCCGACGCCGTTGAAGAACAGCCACTGCAGGCCCGCCGAGGCGGCGACCGTCACCAGGCTGAACGCCAGCATCGAGAGCGCGGCCACGAGCCCCTTGGACCACAGCACCGGCAGCCGCTTGGGTGCGGCCGTTAGGCTGGTCCGGATCATGCCCGTGGTGTACTCGCCGGTGATGGTCAGCGCACCCAGGATCGCCACGGCGAACTGGCCGAGGTAGACGGCCGCCTGGAACGCGTTGAGCGGGTCGGACCGGTCGGCGTCGGAAGGACCGCCCTGCGACTCGGGCGGCGCGTTGTGGATCGCCAGCGTGATGAGGACGACGAGGGCGACCACCGTGAACAGGAAGATCGCGAGCGTCCAGAAGGTCGAGCGGACCGACCAGAACTTGATCCACTCGCTGCGCAGCAGGTGCGGGAACGAGAGCTTGCCCTTGCGAGCCGTGACGGTCGGGGTGGCCGGTGGGGTGGCGACGGCGGTGCTCATCGTGCGACCTCCTGCGTGTGCTCGGTGGGGACCTCGGACGAGTGGTACTCGACCGAGTCCTGGGTCAGGGTCATGTAGGCCTCCTCGAGCGAGCCGGAGACCGGCGTCAGCTCGTGCAGGACCAGACGGTTGGCAGCGGCGAGCTCGCCCACCTGCACGGTCGTCGCGCCGATGATGGTGAGCACGCCGGCCTCGTCGGACGTCACCGTGACGTCGGGGCCCTGGAGCAGGCCGGCCAGGTCGGTGGCCTGCGGGGACACGACGCGGACGGTCGCCTGCGTCGCCTGGGCGATCACGGTCGCGGTCGGACCGGAGGTGATGATGCGGCCGCGCCCGATGACGAGCAGGTGGTCGGCGGTCAGGGCCATCTCGCTCATCAGGTGCGAGGACAGGAACACGGTCCGTCCCTCGGAGGCGAGGTAGCGCACGAGGTTGCGGACCCACAGCACGCCCTCGGGGTCGAGCCCGTTGACCGGCTCGTCGAGGATCAGGGTGTGCGGGTCGCCGATCAGGGCGGCCGCGATGCCGAGCCGCTGGCCCATGCCGAGCGAGAAGCCGCCGACCCGGCGCTTGGCGACCGCGTCGAGACCGGTCATCGAGATTACCTCGTCGACACGCTTGTTGCCGATGCCGTGCGTCGCGCCGAGCGCGCGCAGGTGGTTGCGGGCGCTTCGGCCGGTGTGGACCGCCTTGGCCTCGAGCAGTGCGCCCACCTCGGTCAGCGGCGAGTGGTGCTGCACGTAGGGCTTGCCGTTCACGGACACCGAACCGGCCGTCGGGCGGTCCAGACCCATGATCATGCGCATCGTGGTGGACTTGCCGGCGCCGTTGGGACCGAGGAACCCGGTCACCCGGCCCGGCTCCACGGTGAACGTGATGTCGTCGACCGCGGTCTTCGGTCCGTATCTCTTGGTCAGGCCTTGTGCCTCGATCATTGCCAGATCCTCATCGTCGGGAGCACGTGCACGAGAACTTCCAGGGACGACCCTAGGCGGCATTCCTGACCCGCTGCATCGACCCATGGGAGGAGGACGCCGCTCCGATCGGAGGATGGGACACATCGACTGGAACGATCCCCGGTCCCACGGCGTTCGCTACGGTGACAGACTCGTACAGACGCGCCCGATCCGTCCAGGAGGACGCCATGGCCAACCCGATCTTCGACAACAGTCCTGTGTTCCAGGACCCGGTCCAGCGCCGTGGGCAGAAGCCCGCCCCGGCGGGCGCCACGACGTACGCCACCACCGGTGCAGCCGCGACCGACGCCGCCTCTCTCGAGGCCCTGTACGGCTCGCCGTCGGCGACCGCGCGCGACACCCGGCGCATGACGTACGACGACGTCATCATCCGCACGGCCGGGCTGCTGGCGATCCTGGTCGTCGTCGGCGCCGCGACCTGGGTGCTCGCGCCCGGCCTGTGGTTCGTCGGCGCGATCGTCGGCCTGGTGCTCGGTCTGGTCAACGCGTTCAAGAAGCAGCCGAGCCCGCCACTGATCCTGCTCTACGCGGCGTTCGAGGGGATGTTCCTCGGCGGCCTCAGCAAGTTCTACGAGGACCAGTGGAACGGGATCGTCGGGCAGGCCGTGCTGGCCACGCTGTCCGTCTTCGCGGTCTCGCTGATCCTGTTCCGGTCCGGCAAGGTCCGCGTCACGGACAAGTTCCGTCGCACCGTCCTGCTCGGCCTGATCGGCTACTGCCTGTTCTCGCTGATCAACGTGGTGCTGTGGCTGTTCACCGGCATGCACGACTTCGGTCCGCTGCGCTCGGGCTGGCTCGGCATCGCCGTCGGGCTGATCGCGGTCGGCCTGGCCGCCGCGAGCCTCATCATCGACTTCGACTCGATCAAGCGGGGGGTCGACAAGGGCGTCCCGGCGAAGCTCGCCTGGGTCGCCGCCTTCGGTCTCGTCGTCACCCTGATCTGGCTCTACCTCGAGCTGCTGCGGATCCTCGCGATCTTCCGCAACTAGCCCCGCTCGCATGGTCGGACCGCTGCCCGGGTGCGAGGATCGCACCCGGGCAGTCGTGCGTCCGCTGCCCGTCCCCGAATGCGACGGAGCACCGTGAAGTACGCGCAGCACATCTCCGAGCTCGTCGGCGGCACCCCGCTGGTCAGGCTCGGCACCGTGACCGAGGGCCTGGCCGCGACGATCCTGGCCAAGGTCGAGTACCTGAATCCCGGCGGATCCGTGAAGGACCGCATCGCGCTGAAGATGATCGAGGCCGCCGAGGCGTCCGGGGAAGCAGGCCCGGCGGGACGATCGTGGAGCCGACGAGCGGGAACACCGGTGTCGGGCTCGCGCTGGTGGCGCAGCGCAAGGGCTACCGCTGCGTGTTCGTCTGTCCCGACAAGGTCAGCCAGGACAAGCGGGACGTGCTGCGGGCCTACGGCGCGGAGGTCGTCGTGACCCCCACCGCCGTCGCTCCCGACCACCCGAACTCGTACTACTCGGTGTCCGACCGCCTCGTGCGCGAGATCCCGGGCGCGTGGAAGCCGAACCAGTACGCCAACGTCAACGGTCCGGCGAGCCACTACGAGTCGACCGGCCCCGAGATCTGGGCGGACACCGACGGGCGCGTGACGCACCTGGTCGCGGGCGTCGGGACGGGCGGCACGATCACCGGCACGGGCCGCTACCTCAAGGACGTCTCCGACGGACGGGTCGTGGTGATCGGTGCGGACCCGGCCGGCTCGGTCTACTCCGGGGGCGACGGTCGGCCGTACCTCGTCGAGGGCGTCGGCGAGGACTTCTGGCCGACGGCCTACGACCCCACGGTCCCCGACCAGATCATCCCCGTCTCGGACGCCGACTCCTTCGCGATGACCCGGCGGCTGGCGCGCGAGGAGGGGCTCCTCGTCGGCGGTTCCTGCGGGATGGCCGTGGTGGCCGCCCTGCAGGCCGCGCGCGACCTGCCCGCGGACGCCGTCGTCGTCGTGATCCTGCCGGACGGCGGGCGCGGCTACCTGTCCAAGATCTTCAACGACTCGTGGATGCGGTCGTACGGGTTCCTGGCGGCGGCGGAGGGCGCGACGGTGGGTGACGTGCTCCGGACGAAGACGGGTGAGCTGCCCGACCTCGTGCACACGCACCCGAACGAGACCGTGCGCGACGCCATCTCGATCCTGCACGAGTACGGCGTCTCGCAGATGCCCGTCGTCGGGGCCGAGCCCCCCGTCAAGATCGGCGAGGTGGCCGGGTCCGTGAGCGAGCGGGTGCTGCTGGACGCCGTGTTCTCGGGGGACGCCGAGCTGGCCGACCGCGTCGACCGGCACATGTCCCCTGCCCTGCCGCTGATCGGGTCGGGGGAGAGCGTGCAGTCGGCGCGCGAGGCGCTGCAGAAGGCGGATGCCCTCATGGTGGTGGACGACGGGTCGCCGGTCGGAGTTCTCACCAGGCACGACCTGCTGGGGTTCCTGGCGAGGTGATCCCGGTTCGTCCAGAGGCCCGCTCAACCGGTCCCGAGGTCACACGCGCAGTCGCGTGAGGCCGTCGACGAGCCCGTCGACGAGGAACGCGAAGCTCACGTCGACGTCCTCGGGCATCCCGAAGCCGCCGCCCAGCTCGAGGACGATGAATCCGTGCACCGCGGCGCGCACCGCGCGGACCGCGTGGATGCAGCTTCTCCGGGGGCACGCCGAGCGCCTCGACGCCGCGGGACAGGTCAGCGATCACGGCGGCGCCGGCCTCCTGGACCTCCCACGCGGCCGGGTCGTGGACCCACGACGTGCCCTGGATGGCGTCGTACCGGCCCGGTGCCGCGAGCGCGTAGTCGCGCATCGCGTGGCCCATCTCCGCGACCGTGTCGAGGTCGCACGTGAGCGCGGCGAACTCCCGCACGCAGACGAGCGCGACGTCCCGCCGCAGGCCCGGCAGCCCGTCCACGTGCTTGTAGAGGCTGGGGACCGCGACACCGGCCCGGGCCGCGACGGTCGCGAGCGTGAGGTCGGCGTAGCCCGTCGCGCCGCCGTCGTCGACCACGCTCAGGGCGAGGTCGACGACGGCGGTGTGGTCGAGGCCGGCCCTAGGCAACGGCCTCGAACGCGTTCTCGAGACGGGGCAGCGAGGCCAGGAACGCGAGCGTGTCGTCGATGACGACCTGCGGCGCCTGGTGCTGCGGGTAGTGGCCGACCTCGGGGATGAGCGTGACCTCGGCGTCGACGGCCGAACGCAGCCAGAGCGCCTCGGCGGCCGGGTCCTTGAAGTCGGGGTCGATCGCGCCGACGAACGCGATGACCGGTGCGACGACCTCGCCCAGGCGAGCCTCGACCGGGGCGTGCGTGAGCTGGAGCGTCAGGTGCCGGAACGAGCGCAGGTGTCCCGGGCGCCGCAGCGACTCCTTGATGTCCGCGACGTGCTCGTCGAACCACGGGCCTTGCGTGCCGCGGCCGAAGTAGGTGCGGACCATGCGGGCCCACAGGGCCGGCCCCCACGGGCCCTGCAGCGCGACGCGGACCGCGCCGTGCGTGGTGGCGGTCGCCGCCGCGGACGCTGGCGGGTTGCGCAGGAGCGGTCCGGTGAGCACGAGCCCGGCGACGAGGTCCGGCCGTTCGGCGGCCGCCCACGCGGCCGCGGCCGCGCCCATCGAGTTGCCGCCGAGCACCGCCGGGCCGCCGAGGTGCTCGGCCAGCGCGATCAGGTCCTGGCCGGTGACCACGTCACCGTGCGTCGCGAAGGTGGTGTCGGAGTCGCCGTGCCCGCGCAGGTCCATGCACGCGACGCGGTAGCCCGCGGCGGTCAGGGGGCCGACGAGGTCCCGCCAGGTCGTGCGCAGGTCTCCCATCCCCGGCGCGAGGACGACGAGCGGTGCGTCGGCGTCGCCGTCGACCGTGTAGGCGATCCGTCCCTCGGGGCGGCTGATGAACTGGGCTGTGCTCATGGGCAAAAAGCTAATGCTATTAGCTTTTTGTGTCAACCCCGGCGATTCGGCGCGTGTCAGGGCGGGGCGGCAAGATGGGCGGGCACTGTCATCCAGAGAAGGAGTGGTCATGTCCGCAGCGCTGCCCGAGGTTTCGGGTTCCTTCGGCGAGAAGCCGACCCTGTCGTTCCCGGCGGGCACCCCGTCCGGTGAGCTGGAGGTGTCGGTCCTCTCCCGCGGCGACGGCGCGCTCGTCGAGGCCGGCGACGACATCGAGGTGCACTACCTCGGTCAGGCCTGGAACGGCGGGGTGTTCGACAACTCGTACGACCGGCGCTCCTCGATCAGCTTCGGCATCGGCGTCGGCCAGGTCATCGCGGGCTGGGACGAGGGCCTCGTGGGCCAGCAGGTCGGCTCGCGCGTCCTGCTCTCGATCCCGTCGCACCTGGGCTACGGCGACCGCGGCGTGCCCCAGGCGGGCATCAAGGGCGGGGACACGCTCGTCTTCGTCGTCGACATCGTCGGCACGAGCCACTGACCTCATGACCGCCGGGCCCGGGCCGTTGCCGGGGCCCGGCGTGCCTGAGCTGGGCATCGGCGAGTTCGCGCGGCGCTCGGGTCTCTCGCTCAAGGCGTTGCGGATCTACGACGCCCGGGAGCTGCTGCCACCGGTCCGCGTCGACGAGGTCAGCGGCTACCGCTACTACGCGCCCGACCAGCTGGAACGCGCGCACACGATCGCGCTGCTGCGGCGTCTGGAGATGCCCTTGGCGACGATCGCCGACGTGCTGGCGCAGCCGTCGACGGGAGCGGCCGTGCGTGCCTGGTGGGCGGCCCGGCAGCGGGACCTGTCCGACCGGGGCCCGGAGGTGGACCTGGTGCTCACCTCGCTGGGCGCGGGGGCGACGCTCGACGCGACCGGGCGGTTCGGGGTGGACGACGTCGTCATCACGTCGCAGCCCGCCCGGTCCGTCGCGACGATCCAGCAGCACGTGAGCCAGGAGGACCTGGTGGCGACCATCATGGCCGACGTCGCCGAGCTGCGGTTGTTCCTGACCGCGGGTGGTGCCTCCTTCGGCGCCGAGTACTGGGTGCTGTTCCACGGCGCGGTCGGGTTCGACGGCGACGGGCCGATCGAGGTCTGCGTGCCGTACGAGGGGCTCGTCGCGCCGGTCGGGCCCGTGACGCTGCGGCACGAGCCCGCGCACACGGTCGCGTACGTCCCGGTGACGGCCGCCGACTGCCGCTACCCGACGATCATCGGTGCCTACGTCGCGCTCGAGACGTGGTTCATCGGGCGGCGTGCGGTCGGGGCGGTCCGGGAGATCTACCCGGTGCCGTGGAACGACGACGGGGTCGTGGTGCACGTCGCGCAGCCGATCGATCTCGATCGCGCGAGGCGTTGACCCTGCCCCTGGGGCAGAGGCCACGCTGATCGCATGCCGAATCTCGACGCCTATGCCATGCACAGCCCGTTCAGCGACCCTGGCCCGTACGCCGGGCTTCTCGACGCGCTCGCGACGGACACCGGGTCCATCCAGCAGGCCGCCTGCAACGTGGTCATCCACTACCGAGGGGCGGCCGACGCGCTCTACGCCGGCCAGGACGCGGACATCGACCTGCGCTGGCTGTCGGAGATCCTGCGTGTGACGCAGGAGCGCTCGCCCGCCCCGCTCACGCAGCCGCGAGCACCGCACGAACAGGTCGCCGGCTGCTGCCGCGACCACACGCTGTTCGCCGTCGCCGTGCTGCGGCAGCACGGGATCCCCGCGCGCAGCCGCGTCGGGTTCGCGGCGTACTTCCGGCCCGGCTTCCACCACGACCACGTGGTCGCCGAACGCTGGGACGGCACGCGGTGGGTGCGGTTCGACCCCGAGGCCTCGCCGACACCGACTGGCCGTTCGACACGCACGACCTGGACACCGGTCTCGGCGCACCCTTCGAGACGGCCGCCGAAGTCTGGCTGGCGCACCGGTCGGGCGCCGACGTCTCGTCGTACGGCGTCGACCCGTCCCTGCCGCTCCTCACCGGCCCGGACTTCGTGCGCGGCTATGTCGTCGCCGAGCTGGCCCACCGGCAGCGCGACGAGCTGCTGCTCTGGGACGTCTGGGGCGACACGCTGCCTGACAACCCGCGCCCGGCCGAGGAGCTCGACGCGCTGGCCGACGAGGTCGCCACGCTGCTCGTCGCCGCCGACGCCGGCGACCAAGCGGCCGAGCGCGAGCTCGAGGACCGCTACGCCACCGATCCGCGGCTGCACGCGAGCGACGTGGTGACCCTGTCGCCGGTCGGGCGCGTGGGCGACACCGACCTCTCCGCCCGCGTCACGCGGTGGCGGTGAGACGCGCCGGCAGAGCGAAGGTGTCGAACACGTCCTGGTCCTGGAACGTGGTGTTGCGGCTGATGCCCGCCGCCGTGACAGCGAACACCTGGAGCGAGTGCAGGGCGTACCCGCCGTCGGGTGCGCGCGTGTAGGCGGCGACGGCAGGCTGCCCGTTCGCGGCCACCGGACGCATCCGCCAGTCCGTGCCGCGCAGGGTGAAGGCGCGAGCGATGAAGCGGACGTAGTGCTCGCGGCCGCGGTACCAGTTGACGAACGGCGGCATCTCGATGACGGCGTCCTGGGTCAGCAGCCGTTCCAGCATCGCGAGGTCGGCGTTCTCGAAGGCGACGACGTAGCGGTCGACCTGCGCCCGGTGGTCCGGGTTCACCGGCTCGTCGATCTGCTCCTCGCCCAGGCCGGCCTCGCCAAGCCGTGCGCGTGCCCGTTGCAGGGCGCTGTTCACCGCGGGGGTGGTCATCTCGAGTGCTGCGGCCACGTCCGCGGCCGGCCACTGGAGCACCTCGCGCAGGATGAGGACGGCGCGCTGCCGGGCGGGCAGGAGCTGCATCGCGGCGACGAACGCCAGCCGCAGCGACCCCCGCGCGGCCACCACGTCGGCCGGGTCCCCCACCAACGCGTCCGGGATCGGCTGCAGCCAGGGCACCTCCTCGCCGCGCACGAGCGGTGACATCGGGTCGTCGCCGGGCGGGGCGCCGAGCCCGGACGGCAGCGGGCGACGGCTGCGCTGGTCGAGCGCGGTCAGGCACGCGTTGGTGGCGATGCGGTAGAGCCAGGTGCGCAGGCCGGACCGGCTCGGGTCGTACCGGTCGTAGGCCCGCCACGCGCGCAGGAGCGTCTCCTGGAGCAGGTCCTCGGCGTCGTGCACCGAGCCGAGCATCCGGTAGCAGTGCGCCAGGGCCCTCCGGAACGGATCTGTCCGCAGCGTGAAGTCCTCGTCCGTCGTCGTCGCCACCGTGTCTCCTCGCTCGTCGTGCCCATACATACCGGCCGGCGTCCCGAAAGTCATCGCGCCGTCACCGATGAGCCGCCGGCGCCGGCCGGGTATGTACCGGTGACAGCTCCACACGACGAAGGGAACGACCATGACCGTGACCACGGACCGCGAGGTCCTCACCGTGCTCGACGACCTCTACCAGGCGTGGGCGGACCACGACGCGGACGCGTTCGTCTCCTCGTTCGCCTCCGACGCGACCTCGGTCCTGCCCGGCTCCTACAGCGTGGGCCCCGCGGCGACCCGCGACCGCATGGCGGCGGCCTTCGCCGGTCCGCTCAAGGGCAGCCGGACCCGCGACGAGGTGCTGGGCGTCCGCTACCTCGGCGACGACGCCGCGATCGTCAACGCCCGCACGGCCGTCCTGCTCGCGGGTCAGACCGAGGTGGCCGACGGCGCCTGGGTCAACGCCACCTGGACCCTCGCCCGGCAGGACGGGCGGTGGCTCATCGCCGCGTACCACAACTGCCCGGCCTGAGGCCGGCCGCCGGTCGGCACGCGCGCTCGCCGCGGGACTCGTCGCACGCTGCCGACGGGTCCCGCGGTCAGGCTTCGCGAAGGCCGTGCCGCTCCAGGAAGTCGTTGGCGAAGACGCCGGTCGGGTCGGTGCGGGCCACGAGCGCCCGGAAGTCGTCCCAGCGCGGGTACAGGCGGGCCAGCGAGCGGTCCTCGTCGGCGAAGAGCTTGCCCCAGTGCGGGCGGGCGTCGAAGGGCCTCAGCGCCGCCTCGAGGACCGGCAGGAGTGCCGTGACCTCGTTCTGTCGCGGCTGCCACGTGAAGTGGATGCCGACGCGGTCCCCGCCCGAGGCGGTCGACAGCCAGAGGTCGTCACCGGCGATGGTGCGGACCTCGCTGACCTGCAGCAGCGGGGCGATCTTGTCGGCCAGGCCGCGCACCGCCTGCAACGCCTCGACGGCCTGCGCCCTAGGCACCAGGTACTCGGTCTGCAGCTCGGCCCCGTTGCTGGGGGTGAAGTCGAGACGGAAGTGCGGCAGGCGCTCGTGCCAGGGGCCGGGCGACGCCAGCTGCGCGGTGGTGTGCACCGGATCGATGCCGGGCAGCGGGTGCCTCTGCTCGGCGGCGGGGGTCGAGCCGAAGAACTCCTCGCGCGGCTGGTACGACTCGGAGACCCGGGTCTTGCGCCAGACCTGCTGGATGCTCGGCTCGCGCCAGTCGGTGAACAGGCTCACTGAGCCGGCGCTCGAGGTCACGTCGTCCAGGTTGGCCAGGGCGGTCTCCCAGGGCAGGTTCTCGTGCACCTCCTGCGCGACGTCGTAGGTGGGCTCGATGTCCAGCGTGACCTGCACGGCGATCCCGAGCGCGCCGAGCGCGACGACGGACCCGGCGAAGTCGTCGTCGCCACGGACGAGGGTGCGCAGCGACCCGTCCGAGGACATCAGCACGAGGCCGGCCACCGCGGCGGCGAGGTTCTGCGACCGGTCGCCGGAGCCGTGCGTGGCGGTGGCGACGGCACCCGCCACCGAGATGTGCGGCAGCGACGCCAGGTTACCCAGGCCCCAACCGGCCGCGTGCAGCTCCTGCGCGAGGGCGCCGTACCGGGTGCCGGCCGAGACGGTGACGGTGCGGGCGTGCGAGTCGATCTGCACCGACGACGCGAGCCCGTCCAGAGCGACCAGCGTGCCGGGTCCGTCGGCGAGGTCGTTGAAGCAGTGCCGCGTGCCGAGCGCGCGGACGCGGCGCGCCGAGGCGACGATCTGCGACAGCTCCTCGACGCTGCGTGGGTGCTGGACGACGGGCGCGCGGTAGGCATAGTTGCCGGCCCAGTTGGTGAGGTTCACACACTCACCGTAGGCGCCGCCGTCCCGACCGCGCTCATCCGTGCCCGGCTCGGCCGGGTCCACCCGGACAGGTGGACCGGGGTCCAACGCAGCGTGGACAGGCGTAGACCGACCGTCGCGGCAGTCGGTACGTTCTCCTCCGGACCGGCAGGCGTCAGCGTCGACGCCCGCCGGACCAAGAGCCTGTTCGAGGGCGGCCGGAGACGACCGCAGGGGGACGCACACCGGCCCCACGTCGGGCGGGTGGCCGACAAGCGGGGGCGAGTCGGCCGCCCGCCCGATGGACCCGTCGGCTGACGGGTCCATCGTCGAACGGCTCAGGCCCCGGTCGGCCGCGGGCAGCTGGCGCCCGTGGCGTGCACCGGGCAGTACCCGGCGGGGTTCTTGTCGAGGTACTGCTGGTGGTAGCCCTCGGCGTAGTAGAACGGCCCGGCGTCCTCGGCCGAGCGGATCTCCGTGGTGATGGTGCCGAAGCCCCGCTCGGTCAGGCGCGGCTGGAAGTCCGCGAGCGTGCTGCGTGCGGCCAGCTCCTGCTCGGGCGTCGTGAAGTAGATCGCCGAGCGGTACTGCGTGCCGGCGTCGTTGCCCTGCCGGTAGCCCTGCGTCGGGTCGTGGTTCTCCCAGAAGGTGCGGATGACGTCGCCCGCGGAGACGAGCTTCGGGTCGTACGCCACGAGGACGATCTCGGTGTGCCCGGTCAGGCCGGTGCAGGTCTCCTCGTACGTCGGGAAGGGCGTGAAGCCACCCTCGTAGCCGACCGCCGTCGTCACGACGCCGGGCAGGTTCCAGAAGGTCTTCTCGGCGCCCCAGAAGCAGCCCATCGCCAGGTAGATGACCTCGGTGCCCTCGGGCCAGGGGCCCTGGAGGGGAGTGCCGAGGACGGTGTGGGTCGTCGGGATCGTGTAGGCGTACCCGTCGCGACCCGCGAGGGCCCGCTCCGGCGTCACCATCGTCGTCTTGAGGGCGGATCCGAACAGCCAGTTCATGGTCTTGATCCTCTCCGGGAGCCGGGTGGTCACCTGATTGCTCCCGGCCCGTGCAACGGCGTGGATCGTGCCCGTGTTCCCGCGACACGGGTCGCCGCGTCGGCGGGACCGCCTAGCCTGGGTGCGTGACGAACGACGCGGAGCTCCACGAGGACGACTGGTCCAAGGCCGGCTTTTCGACGAGGGCCATCCATGCAGGTCAGGAGCCCGATCCGTCGACGGGGGCCGTGGTGACGCCCATCTACGCCACCTCGACGTACAAGCAGGACGGCGTCGGCGGTCTGCGCGGCGGGTACGAGTACTCGCGGTCGGCCAACCCGACCCGGACGGCCCTCGAGGCGGCGCTCGCGGCCGTGGAGGGCGGTGCGGCCGGGTTCGCGTTCTCGTCCGGGCTCGCCGCCGAGGACACCCTGCTGCGCGCGACGCTGCGGCCCGGCGACCACGTGGTGATCCCGAACGACGCCTACGGCGGCACCTACCGCCTGGTCGCGCGGGTGTTCGGGCCGTGGGGCATCGACCACACCGCGGTCGACCTGTCCGACCCGGACGCGGTGCTGGCCGCGATCGAACCGGGGCGGACCAAGGTGATCTGGGTGGAGACGCCCACCAACCCGCTGCTCGGCATCGCGGACATCGCGGTGCTGGCCGGCCATGCGCGGTCGGTCGGGGCGCTGCTCGTCGTCGACAACACCTTCGCGACGCCGTACCTGCAGCAGCCCCTCTCGCTCGGCGCGGACGTCGTCGTGCACTCGACGACGAAGTACATCGGTGGCCACTCCGACGTCGTCGGCGGGGCGCTCGTGGTCGGTGACGGCGCGATGCTTCCGGTCGGGCTCGACGGGCCGCTGGTCGACGCGGTGCGGTTCCACCAGAACGCGTCCGGCGCGGTCGCGGGACCGTTCGACGCGTGGCTCACGCTGCGCGGGCTCAAGACGCTCGCTGTGCGGATGGACCGGCACGTGGCCAACGCCACGGCGATCGCGGCGTTCCTGGAGGGCCACGACGCGGTGACGTCGGTGATCTACCCGGGCCTGCCGAGCCACCCGGGGCACGAGGTCGCGGCGCGGCAGATGCGCGGGTTCGGCGGGATGATCTCGTTCCGCACGGGCTCGCAGGAGTCCGCCCTGGCGGTCTGCGCGGCGACGAAGGTGTTCACGCTGGCCGAGTCTCTGGGCGGCGTCGAGTCGCTGGTCGAGCACCCGCACAAGATGACGCACGGGTCGGTCGTGGGCACGGCGCTCGAGGTCCCCGACGACCTGGTGCGCCTGTCGGTCGGCATCGAGGACCTCGAGGACCTGCTCGCGGACCTGGATGCCGCCCTGGGCGCCGGGCGTCCGGCGTGACCGACGCGCCGACCACCAAGGACCAGCCGGTCCCGCCGTCGATCCGGGCCGCGGCCGGCTGGTCGTGGCGGCTCCTGCTCATCGGCGCCGCGCTCGCGGTGCTGCTCTGGCTCTTGAACGAGCTCAAGGTCGTCGTGGTGCCGATCGCCGTGGCCCTGCTGGTCACCGTGCTGCTCGCGCCGTTCGTCGGCTGGCTCCAGCGACACACCCGGCTGCCCCGGGTCGCCGCCGTCGCGATCTCGTTGGCGGCGATGGTCCTGCTCGTCGCGGGTCTGGTCACGCTGGCAACACGCTCGATCATCAAGGGCATCGGTCAGCTGTGGACGCAGGCGTCCGAAGGCATCGACAAGCTGACCAGCTGGCTGGCCACGGGCCCGCTGCAGCTGACCACCGAGGACATCAGCAAGTACATCGACACCATCCGGGAGTCGTTCAGCGGCAGCAACTCGGGCCTGGTCTCGGGCGCCCTGCACGCGACGACCACGGTCGGCCACGTCGCGGCCGGCACGCTGATCGCGCTGTTCTGCACGTTCTTCTTCCTGCTCGACGGCCGCACCATCTGGTCGTGGGTGGTCGGGCTGCTCCCGCGCGGGTCGCGCGAGCACGTGCACCAGGCCGGCCGTCGCGGCCTGGTCACCCTCGGCGCCTACACACGCACGCAGATCCTGGTCGCGGCCGTCGACGCGCTCGGCATCGGCATCGGCGCCGCGATCCTGCGGGTTCCGCTCGCGCTCCCGCTGGCCGTGCTCGTGTTCCTCGGCTCGTTCGTCCCGATCGTGGGTGCCGTGGTCACGGGGTCGGTCGCGGTGCTCGTCGCGCTCGTCGCGAACGGACCCCTGAATGCCTTGCTCATGCTCGCGGTCGTGCTGCTCGTCCAGCAGATCGAGGGTCACGGCCTGCAGCCGTTCCTCATGGGCCACGCGGTCTCCCTGCACCCCGTTGCGGTGCTGCTGGCCGTCGCCGCGGGCTCGTTCGTCGCGGGCATCGTCGGGGCCCTGTTCGCCGTGCCCCTCGTCGCGACGCTCAACACGGTGATCCTCTACCTGCACGGGCACGACAAGTTCCCCCAGCTCGGGCGCGACGACCATGTGCCGGTCCGCGGTCGTGGCCATCCCGTGCTCGATCGCGCCATCGCGCAGGTGGCGGAGTCCGAGGCGGAGGACGAGGCGACGCTGGCGGAGCAGGTCGACCCGTCCGACGGCACGGATCCCGGCGACGCACGGGGCGCCGCGCGATGACCGGTCTGGCCGACATCCGGGACGCCGCGGCGCTGCTGCAAGGGGTCACGGACCGGACCCCGGTGCAGCTGAGCCGGGCGCTGTCGCGCGTGGTGGGCGCCGAGGTGTGGCTCAAGTGCGAGAACCTGCAGCGCACCGGCTCGTTCAAGCTGCGGGGCGCGTACGTGCGGATGGCGCGCCTCTCGGCTCAGGAGCAGTCGCGCGGCGTCGTCGCGGCGAGCGCCGGCAACCATGCGCAGGGCGTCGCGCTGGCGGCCCAGATGCTCGGCATCGAGTCCGTCGTGTTCATGCCCGTGGACGCGGCTCTGCCCAAGGTCGCGGCGACCCGGGACTACGGCGCGCGCGTCGAGGCCGTCGGCGCCAGCGTCGACGAGGCCCTGCGGCACGCGCACGAGTACGCCGAGCGCACGGGTGCGGTCCTGATCCACCCGTTCGACCACGAGGACGTCGTGGCAGGGCAGGGCACCATCGCGCTGGAGATCGCCGAGCAGGTGCCTGACGTCGCGACCGTGCTCGTGCCGGTCGGCGGGGGAGGGCTGGCGGCCGGGGTGGTCGCCGCGCTGGCCGAGCTGCGCCCGTCGGTCCGCGTGATCGGCGTGCAGGCCGAGGGCGCCGCCGCGTACCCGCCGTCCTTGGCCGAGGGGCACCCGGTGCCAGCCGGAGCGATGCACACCATGGCCGACGGGATCGCGGTCGGCCTGCCCGGGACCGTGCCGTTCGACATCCTCCTCCGGCACGCCATCCCGGTCCGGACCGTGTCGGAGGAGGACCTGTCGCGGGCCCTGCTGCTCGTCGCCGAGCGCGCCAAGATGCTCGTCGAGCCCTCGGGTGCGGCGGCCGTCGCCTCCCTCATGGCTGAACCGGGAGGCCTCGAGGGCCCGGTCGTGGCGATCCTGTCGGGCGGCAACATCGACCCGCTGGTCCTCCTGCGGGTGGTGCGGCACGGGCTGGCGTCGGCGGGACGGTTCCTGCACCTGCGCGTCCGGCTGGACGACACCCCCGGGGCGCTCGCCGAGCTGCTGCGCGACCTGGCGGCGACCGGGGCGAACGTGATGGAGGTCTCCCACGCGCGGACGGCCGTCGAGCTCGCCGTCGACGAGGTGGCCATCGAGCTCCAGGTGGAGACGAAGGGCCCGGACCACTGCGCCCACGTCGTCCAGACCCTCACGACCGCCGGCTACCGGCTCACGTGACGCGCAACAGAGGCGCCGACCCCATCGGGAGCGGCGCCTCTGGACGTGGGCTCAGCCCGTGAAGGGCTTGGCGTCGGTGATCGAGACCGCGATCTCGCGGCCGTTCGGGGCGAGGTAGCTGGTCGAGTCGCCGATCTTGGTGCCGTTGATCGCGGCGCCGAGCGGCGAGGTGGGGGAGTAGACGTCGATGTCGGACGACCCCGCGATCTCGCGCGAGCCGAGCAGGAACACCATCTCGTCGCCGGCGACGAGGGCGGTGACGACCATGCCGGGCTCGACGATGCCGTTGTCCTGCGGCGTGCCGATCTGCACGTTGCGCAGCTTCTCCTTGAGCTCGCGGATGCGGGCCTCCTGCTTGCCCTGCTCCTCGCGGGCGGCGTGGTAGCCGCCGTTCTCCTTGAGGTCACCCTCGTCGCGGGCGGCCGCGATGCGCGAGACGACCTCGTCGCGCCCGGGCCCCTCGAGGTGGGCGAGCTCGGCAGTGAGCCGGTCGTAGGCCTCCTGCGTCAGCCAGGTGGCTGCATTCGTTTCGGTCACGATCGCTCCTTTCACAACGTGCGTAGTGAGGCTCCAGCCCCGGAGACAACAGAACCGCCTCGCGGTCGCGTCGACGAGCCGTGACGCCGGACCGGGGCGGCGTAGAAACGACCAGGATAGCAAGGCGGCCGGGCAGGAGGCCGCTTCAGGGCTGGATGTCGCACCTGTCGACGGTCCCGCTGACGGCCAGCTCGGTGGTCTGCACGGTGGCCGTCAGACGCTGGGTCGCCTGGTCGGCCGGGCCGACGGTGACCATGCGGACGCCCACCTCGGAGAAGGCCTCGGACAGCGCGCGAACCTTGCAGACGACCGTGTCCCCGCGGGGCTTGGTCACCTCGAACGTGACGTCGATCGCCTGCGGTCCCTGCACGTGGAACCCGACGTCCTTCCAGGACACGGGCTGGCTGGCGACGTTCAGCGCGATCCAGACGGCGACGGCCAGGCCGACGACCGCGGTGAGGATCAGCCCGATCCGCTGGCGGCGCCTCGTGCGCACGGTCGGCGCCGGACCGTAGCGGCCGGGCGGCGGCTGCAGGACGGTCACGTTCGATCCTCCGGGGGCCGGTCGATGGCGCGACGTGGTCGTCGCGTGCGCGATCATTGTCTCTCGTCCACACACCCGCCCGCGCCGAAGACCGGCCGGGCGGACCGACGGGAGGCCCGAGGTGACCGGAGAGCGGCTGCGCCTGATGGCGGTGCACGCCCACCCCGACGACGAGTCGAGCAAGGGCGCGGCGACCACGGCGAAGTACGCGGCCGAGGGTGTCGACGTCCTGGTCGTGTCCTGCACGGGCGGGGAGCGCGGCGACGTGCTGAACCCCGGCTACGGCGAGGTGCCCGGCGGGATCGAGGGCATGCAGACGCTGCGACGCGACGAGATGGCCGCTGCTGCTGCAGCGCTCGGAGTGCAGCACCACTGGCTGGGGTTCGTCGACTCCGGCCTGCCCGAGGGCGACCCGCTGCCGCCTCTCCCGGAGGGCTGCTTCGCGCTGGTCCCGCTCGAGGAGGCGTCCGCCCCGCTGGTGGAGCTCGTCCGCAGCTTCCGGCCGCACGTGATCACCACGTACGACGAGAACGGCGGCTACCCGCACCCCGACCACATCATGTGCCACAAGGTGTCGGTCGAGGCGTTCGAGGCGGCCGGCGACCCGGAACGCTACGTGGGCCGCGGCGAGCCGTGGACGCCGTCGAAGCTCTACTACAACGGCGGCTTCTCCCTGGTGCGCATGCGCGCGATCCACGAGGCGCTGCTCGCCGCGGGTCGCGAGTCGCCGTTCGGTGAGTGGATCGAGTCGCGCGAGGCGCGGGACGTGCCGGAGCGCGAGGTCACCACCCGCGTCGACGCCAGCGCGTACTTCGCGCAGCGCGATGCCGCGCTGCGGGCGCACGCCACCCAGATCGACCCCGACGGGTTCTTCTTCGCGATGCCGCGAGAGATCGAGCTCGCCGAGTGGCCGACCGAGGAGTACGAGCTCGCGCAGTCGCGCGTGCCGACGACACTGCCGGAGACCGACCTGTTCGCCGGCCTGCGGGACGGCGTTTCGTGATCCACCTGCTCATCGCTCCGAGCCCCACGCCGTCCCCGTCCGGGGTCGCCATCGACCCCACCCAGGGCGGCTCACCCGGCTTCCTCGGCTTCGTGTTCACGTTCCTGGTGGCGATCGCGGCACTCTTCTTGTTCCTGTCGCTGACCAAGCAGATGCGCCGGGTGGACCGCCGCTCGAAGCAGCTCGGGCTCGACGACGAGACGCCCGACCCGGCCGACGACGACGAGAACGACCGTCCGCACCTGGACGTCGGCGTGATCGACGCGGGCGCGGGCGGGCCCGACTCGGAGATCGACGCGGACGTGCCCGTGGTGCTCGACGGGCTCGAGGGCGACGAGCCGGACCGGTCGCGATGAGGCCGGCCGCCCGATGAGCAAGCCCCCCGAGCGGCCCGCCGTCCGGGTCACCGTCGCGCAGCTGGAGGTCAGCAACGACCACGGCACCAACCGGGAGATCATCGGCGACGCCTTCAAGCTGGCGGCCGGCCGTCGCTCGGACCTGCTGGTGCTGCCCGAGTACGCCTCGGGTTTCGACCCGCGCGGTGTCGGGCCGGAGCACGCGGAGCCGCTCGACGGCTACTTCGTCACGATGCTGCGCGAGCGGGCCGCCAAGACGGGTGTCGCGGTGCTGGCCGGGACCACGTTGCCGGGGCCCGACCCGCAGCACGGCGTGAACGCCATCGTCGCCGTCGACGGGTCGGGCGCGATCGCCGGCCTGTACCGCAAGGTGCACCTGTACGACGCGTTCGGTCAGCGCGAGTCCGACCGGCTGGTCGCCGGACCGGCGGACGCACCCCCGCTCGTGGTCGAGGTCGGCGGCCTCTCGTTCGGCGTGATGACGTGCTACGACCTGCGGTTCCCGGAGTCCGCGCGCCGCCTGGTCGACGCAGGCGCCCAGGTGATCGTCGTCCCGGCCGCGTGGGCCGACGGTGAGCTGAAGGCGATGCACTGGCGTGCGCTGGCCGTGGCGCGGGCGATCGAGAACACGTCGACCGTGATCGGCGTCGGCCAGGCGGGCCGCGGGGTGGTCGGCCGGTCGCTCGTCGTCGGACCCGACGGCGTCGTGGGGCTGGAGTTCGACGAGCGGCCGAACATCCGCACGGTCGACATCGACGGCGACGCGCTGCTCGAGGTCCGACTCCGGAACCCGTCCCTGGCCAACCGGCGCTACCGGGTCGTGCCCAGCAGGCTCGTGCCCGGCACCTAGGACGAGTACGACGCCATCGACACGGCGATGTAGTGGCAGCTGAAGCCGACCACCGTCAGCGCGTGGAACACCTCGTGGAACCCGAACCAGCGCGGGCTCGGGTTGGGACGCTTGGTGCCGTAGACCACCGCGCCGAGCGTGTAGGCGAGCCCACCCAGGGCGATCCAGAAGACGATCCACGCCCCGCCGGCGCGGTAGAACGACGGGAAGAACCAGACGGCCACCCAGCCGAGCGCCACATAGACCGGCACGTAGACCCAGCGCGGCGCGCCGAGCCAGAAGACGCGCGCCAGCAGCCCGACCAGTGCCCCCGACCAGACGACGATGAGTAGGACGCGGGCGGTGGTGGCGGGCAGCAGGAGGATCGACAGCGGCGTGTAGGTGCCGGCGATGATCAGGAAGATGTTGGTGTGGTCCAGGCGGCGCAGGACCGCGGACGTCGTCGGCGACCAGTGCCCGCGGTGGTAGAGCGCGCTGGTGCCGAAGAGCATGATCGCGGTGAGCCCGAACACCGCGCACGACCACTTGGCCTGCGACGTCGGCGAGAGCACCACCAGCACGATCGACGCGACGATCACCAACGGCGTCACGCCGAGGTGGATCCAGCCGCGCAGGTGGGGTTTCAGGTTCTCGACGACCGCCGCCGCGGCCGGGGTGTCCGACGAGCCCGAGACGGGCGCGGGGGAGGTGCTCATGGAGCGGATCTCGTTTCGTCGGACGTAACTTACGACTGCGTAGGTTACGGCACCGTAGGTAGCGATGTCGACCGACCTCGATCATGCCCCGAACCGGCCTACGACGGCGACGTTGCGAGCGAGTAGCGTGTGCGGGTCCGACCGGTCCGGCCCGACGACGACCCTCGATCAGCCGAAGGAGCGCGCGTGCGCCTGCCCCACCCGCTCTACGGGCTGTACGAGCGCCGGCTGGCCGCATCGCTCCCGGCCGAGGGCATCCCGCGCCACGTCGGCGTCATCCTCGACGGCAACCGCCGCTGGGCGCGCAGCGTGGGCAGCTCGACGGCGCACGGCCACCGCGCGGGCGGCGACAAGATCGCGGACCTGCTCGGGTGGAGCGAGGACATCGGCGTCGAGGTGGTCACGCTCTGGCTCCTGTCGACGGACAACCTGGAGCGGTCGCCCGACGAGCTCGAGCCGTTGCTGGCGATCATCGAGGACGTCGTCGGCGAGCTCGCCGCTACGGGGCGGTGGCGCGTGCAGGCCGTCGGCGCGCTCGACATGCTGCCGGACCACACGGCCAAGGCGCTCGTCGCGGCCCAGGACGCGACCACCGGGATCGTCGGCCTGCACGTGAACGTCGCGGTCGGTTACGGCGGTCGTCGCGAGATCGCGGACGCCGTGCGCGCGTTCCTGCGCGAGCACGCCGAGGCCGGGTCGAGCCTGGACGAGCTGGCCGAGGACTTCGACATGGAGCACATCGCCGACCGGCTCTACACGAAGGGCCAGCCGGACCCGGAGCTGGTGATCCGCACCTCGGGCGAGCAGCGCCTGGGCGGGTTCCTGCTCTGGCAGAGCGCGCACTCGGAGTTCTATTTCTGCGAGGCCTACTGGCCCGACTTCCGACGGATCGACTTCCTGCGCGCGGTCCGCGCGTATGGCGCGCGCGAGCGGCGGCTGGGCCGATAGCGCGAACTCTTCAGGTGAACACGGTGTGACGTTGTCGCGTGTCGGGCTGGACCGGGGTGTTCGCGAGGTAGTTTCCGCCGTAGAGGACAGCGACCGTTGTCCCCGGGAGGCCAGCCCATGGAGCACTCGCTCCGGGAGGAGGGTCGGATCCGGCCCACCCTCTCCGGAGGGGCCGACCGCCCCCGTCCCGTCGCCGAACATCGGTGCGTGAACCTGCCCTTGTGGTGGGTGGCCGGTCTTCGGTGCTCGTCTCGGCGCACGTAGCGCCAAGAGGGAGCCTGCCGTGGTGAACAAGGCGAACACCCCCCCAGCAGATGGTCGTCGGATGCACGTGCTCGACACGTCGGTCCTTCTCTCGGACCCGAGGGCGATCCTGCGGTTCGCGGAGCATGACGTGGTTCTCCCGGTCGTCGTCATCACGGAGCTCGAAGCCAAACGCCACCACGCGGAGGCTCGGCTACTTCGCCCGCTCGGCCCTCCGGATGCTCGACGACCTGCGCATCGAGCACGGGCGGCTCGACATCCCGATCCCGATCAGCGACGAGGGCGGCACCCTCACGGTCGAGCTCAACCACACCGACCTGATGGTCCTGCCTGCCGGGTTCCGTCTCGGCGACAACGACACCCGGATCCTCGCGGTCGCCGCCAACCTCGCCGCTGAGGGGAACGACGTCACGGTCGTCTCCAAGGACCTGCCCATGCGCGTGAAGGCGTCCGCGTGCGGTCTGCGGGCCGAGGAGTACCGCGGCGAGCAGGTGGTCGACTCCGGCTGGACCGGGATGGACTCGCTCGACCTGGCGGAGAACCAGATGTCGGACCTCTGGGAGCACGAGTCGATCGCGCTCGCGGACGTGGCCACCGGGTTCGCACCCACGTCGATGGCCAGCACGAACCCCAACGACCTGCCCTGCCACACCGGCCTGGTCCTGCACAGCCCGCGCGGCTCCGCGCTCGGACGCGTCACGGCGGACAAGCACGTGCAGCTGGTCCGCGGCGACCGCGACGTGTTCGGCCTGCACGGCCGCAGCGCCGAGCAGCGGATCGCGATCGACCTGCTTCTCGACGAGGAGATCGGCATCGTCTCGCTCGGCGGCAGCGCCGGCACCGGAAAGTCGGCGCTCGCCCTGTGCGCCGGCCTCGAGGCCGTGCTCGAGCGTCGCCAGCACCGCAAGGTCATGGTCTTCCGCCCGCTGTACGCGGTGGGCGGCCAGGACCTGGGCTACCTGCCCGGCGGGGCCGACGAGAAGATGAACCCGTGGGCGCAGGCCGTCTTCGACACCCTCGGCGCGCTGGTCAGCAAGGAGGTCGTCGAGGAGATCATGGACCGGGACATCCTCGAGGTCCTGCCCCTGACGCACATCCGCGGGAGGTCGCTGCACGACGCGTTCGTCATCGTCGACGAGGCTCAGTCCCTCGAGCGGAACGTGCTCCTCACGGTCCTGTCGCGCATCGGGCAGAGCGCGCGCGTCGTCATGACCCACGACGTCGCCCAGCGCGACAACCTGCGGGTCGGCAGGCACGACGGGGTCGCCGCCGTGATCGAGGCGCTCAAGGGCCACCCGCTGTTCGCGCACGTGACCCTGACGCGTTCGGAGCGGTCGCCCGTCGCCGCGCTGGTCACCGAGCTGCTGGAGGGCATCGAGGTCTGAGCCTCACCTCTCGACGACGCCCGGGACCTCCTCGTGGGGACCCGGGCGTTCGTCGTGCAGCTCGGCCATCGCGCGGGCCAGCGCGCCGAGCCCGGTCGTCAGCGCCTCGCGTTCCTGGCGGGTCAGGCGGCCGAGCAGGTGCTCGTGCGTCGTCCGCAGCGCCGCACCGACGCGCTCGGCCACCGCTTCGCCCTGCTCTGTGAGTCGCAGCCGGTAGACCCGACGGTTGTCCTCGCCGCGGACCCGCGAGAGCCAGCCGCGGTCCTCCATGCCGGCGGCCAGGCGGCTGACGGTGCTCTTCTCGAGCCCGAGCCGCGCGCCGAGCTCCTGCTGCGACATCTCGCCGGCGGCGCTGAGCTCGCCGAGCGCGATCGACTCCGACGCGGACGCCCCGAGGTGCGCGGCGGGTCCATGGTTCGGCTCCAGCAGGCCACCCTGCCGGACGAGCTGCTGCAGGAAGCGACGGGAGCTCGTCGTCGGGAAAGGTTGTGCCATACAACTGTCGGACCTACGCTCTCCTCGAGAGTTGTGTTGTACAACTATAGAGGAGGGCCCTCATGGCCAGCACCCACGGCGCGCACGCAAAGATGTTCGGGCTGGCGCGCCATCCGCAGCAGTACGAGCGCTTCGCCCTGCGGGTCGCCGCGCCGATGTACGCCCGGGTGGTGCGCGACATCGTCGAGCTCGGCCTGCCGGCCGGCGCCCGCGTGCTCGACGTCGGCACCGGCCCTGGTGTCGTCCCGCGGCTGCTCGGCGTGGCGTGCCCGGACCTTCAGCTCGACGGGGTCGACCTCTCGCCCGAGATGATCGCTCGCGCGAGGCAGGGGTCGGGCGCGGCCAGAGTCGCTTTCGCGGTCGCCGACGTCTGCGTGCTGCCGTTCCCGGACGCGACCTTCGACCTGGTGGTCTCGACCATCAGCCAGCACCACTGGGCCGACCCGGCGACCGGGCTCCGCGAGGTCCGGCGGGTGGTGCGGCCCGGCGGACGCGCCTGGATCTACGACGTGCGGCCGGCGGTGCGGCGCGCACAACGGGCCGCGGGCGGACTCGGGGCGACCTCCCGCGTCCGGCGCGAGAACCCCTCGCCGGGTTCGTCCTTCCTGAGCCCGATCGGTCGGCTCGTCGTCGAACCGGCGTGACATCCAATCCCTCCCGTGGGTATATTCCGGTTGGAATAGTTGATCGGGAGGATGTTGGCGATGGCGATCGGTGAGCTCTCGGCGGTGGCCGTGCTGATCCTCGCGCTGCTGCACGAGCAGCCGATGCACCCCTACCAGGTGCACCAGAACCTCGTGGAGCGCGGCGACACCCGGCTGGTCCGCGTCAACGCGGGTGCGGTCTACCACGGTGTCGAGCGGCTCGAGAAGGAGGGCCTCGTCGAGGCCGCGGGCACCGAACGCGCGGGCAACCGACCCGAACGCACCACCTACCGGATCACGGAGGCCGGCCGGTCGGCGTTCGCGGCGCGGCTCACGTCCTTCCTCGGCGACGACCACCCGTCCTACCCGCTGTTCCCGGTCGGTCTCGCCGAGGCCCACGAGATCCCGTCGCAGACCGTCGTCGAGCAGCTCACGCGGCGCCGCGACCGCGAGTCCGAGCGCATGGCGCTGCTCTGGTCCGCGCGGGACCGCTTGACCTCGCTCGGCCTCCCGCGGCGATATCTGCTGGACGTCGAGCACGAGATCGCCACGCTGGGAGCAGACATCGCGTGGCTCGACCGGACCGTCGACGAGCTGCGTGCCGACGCGCTCGGGTGGGGCCAGCCGATCCCGCGCGAGTACGCGGAGGCCCGGCACGAGCTCAAGGCGTGTCAGACCCCTCCGGCATAGTCGATCCGTCGGCACCTCTTTCGTCTAGAACACATCACCACCCCGAACAAGGAATCCTCATGACCACTGAGTCGCCCAAGGCACTCGTCGACCTGCACGGGCGCAGCCCGTGGAGCATCCTGCCCGCGCTCTGCCTCGGTTTCTTCATGATCATGGTGGACACCACGATCGTGAACATCGCCATCCCGACGCTCCAGAAGTCGTTCGACGCCGACCTCACATCGGTCGGCTGGGTGAACAGCGCCTACCTGCTCACGTTCGCCACGCTCCTGCTGGTGACCGGCCGCCTCGGCGACCGGTTCGGCCCGCGGCCCGTGTTCATCGTCGGCCTCGTGATCTTCACGCTCGCCTCGCTCGCGTGCGGGCTGTCCGGCACGATCGGCCTGCTCATCACGGCCCGCGCCATCCAGGGCATCGGCGCCGCTCTCATGACGCCGCAGACCATGTCGATGATCACCCGCGTCTTCCCGCCCGCCAAGCGCGGCGCGGCCCTCGGCATCTGGGGTGCCGTCGCAGGTGTCGCGACGATCGCCGGCCCGGTGCTCGGCGGCATCCTGGTGGAGTCGGCCGGCTGGGAGTGGATCTTCTACATCAACATCCCGGTCGCGATCGTGGCCCTGTGGTTCGCGATCACGCGCCTGCCCACCCTGCCGACCGCCAACCGGTCGTTCGACCTCGTCGGCGTCGTGCTGTCCGTGACCGGCATGTTCCTCCTGGTGTTCGGCATCCAGGAGGGCGAGAAGTACGACTGGGGGACCATCACCGGCCCCATCACCGTCTGGGGCATGATCGGCGCGGGCGTGCTCGTGCTCGCCGCGTTCGTGCTCTGGCAGCGCCACCTCAAGGCGGACGCGCTCCTGCCGCTGACGCTGTTCAAGAGCCGCAACTTCTCGCTGTCCAACGTCGCGGGGGCGTCGGTGACCTTCGGGCTCACCGGCATCTTCTTCCCGCTGACGCTCTTCCTGCAGACGGTGCTGAACCTGACCCCGCTGCACGCCGCGCTCGTCGGCCTGCCCGGGTCGCTGCTGTCCGGGATCGTCGCGCCGTTCGCGGGCCGACTGTCGGACCGCATCGCGGCCAAGTGGGTCGTCGCCACCGGCTTCCTGCTCGTGTCCATCTCGGTGTTCCTGCTGGCGATCGCCATCGAGCCCGACGCGCCGATCTGGCAGCTGGTCCTGCCCATGTCGCTGTTCGGCATCGGCACGGGTGCGCTCTTCTCACCGCTCGCCAGCCTGGCCACGTCCGGGCTCGACCAGCGGACCGCCGGCGCGGGCGCCGGGGCGTTCAACACCACCCGCCAGATCGGAGGCGTCATCGGCTCCGCCGTGATCGTGGCGCTGATGACGTCGCGTCTCGCCGTCACCATCCCGGCCGCCGCCGTGGAGCAGGCGGCGACCCTGCCGGAGGGCGCCCGCCAGCCGTTCCTCGACGCGTTCGCCCACTCCGGCGGCTCGTTCGCCAGCGGCTCCGGCGGCATCACGTTGCCGGACTCGGTCCCGGCCGACGTCGCCGCGCAGATCCGGGAGGCGGCGACGACCGCGGTCCACTCCGGCTTCGCCACCGCGGTGACCCAGACGATCCTGGCCACGGTCGTCGTGCTGCTGATCGGCTTCGTCGCCGCTGTCGCGATGAAGGGCGGCCGCACGCACCACACGGCCGCCGCCCCCGCCCAGGCCGCACCGGTCGCCGTCGAGGTCTGACGTACAACAAGAGGCCCGACCCCTGTACGCCGGGGGTCGGGCCTCTTGTGCGTCTCTCTCGGCGGTCCGGAACCTGGCTCGTCAGCGCGGCGGACGGGTCATGCTGAGCACGTCGAGCGCCGAGTCCAGCTGGTCCTCGCTGACCTCACCGCGCTCGACGAAGCCCAGGTCGATGACGGCCTGCCGCACGGTGATGCCCTGCTTCACGGCGTGCTTGGCGATCTTGGCGGCGGCCTCGTAGCCGATCACCCGGTTGAGCGGCGTGACGATCGACGGGGACGACTCTGCCAGCGCGCGGGCGCGGTCGACGTTGGCCACCAGGCCGGTGACCGTCTTGTCGGCGAGCAGCCGGGACGCGTTGGTCAGGAGCCGGATCGACTCCAGCACCCCGGCGGCGATCACGGGGATCTGCACGTTGAGCTCGAACGAGCCGCTGGCGCCGGCCCAGGCGACCGTCGCGTCGTTGCCGATCACGCGGGCCGCGACCATGAGGACGGCCTCAGGGATCACGGGGTTCACCTTGCCGGGCATGATCGACGAGCCCGGCTGCAGGTCGGGGATCGCGATCTCGCCCAGGCCGGTGTTCGGACCCGACCCCATCCAGCGCAGGTCGTTGCAGATCTTGGTGAGGCTGACCGCGATGGTGCGCAACGCACCGGACAGCTCGACGAGGCCGTCGCGACCGCTCTGGGCCTCGAAGTGGTCGCGAGCCTCGGTCAGGGGCAGCTGCGTGTCCTCGACCAGCAGCTCGATGACGCGCTGCGGGAAGCCCGCCGGGGTGTTGATGCCGGTGCCGACCGCGGTCCCGCCGAGGGGGACCTCGGCGGCCCGGGGGAGCGCCGACTCGAGCCGCTCGATGCCGTACCGGACCGCGGCCGCGTACCCGCCGAACTCCTGCCCGAGCGTGACCGGGGTGGCGTCCATGAGGTGCGTGCGGCCGGACTTGACCACCTGCGCCCACTCGACGGACTTGGCCTGGAGGGCGTCCGCCAGGTGCGCGAGCGCCGGGATCAGGTCCCGGACGACGCCCGCGGTCGCGGCGACGTGCACGGAGGTCGGGAAGACGTCGTTGGAGGACTGCGACGCGTTCACGTGGTCGTTCGGGTGCACGTCCCGACCGAGCCGCCGGGTGGCCAGGGTGGCGAGCACCTCGTTGGTGTTCATGTTCGAGCTGGTGCCCGAGCCGGTCTGGTAGACGTCGATCGGGAAGTCGCCGTCGTAGGCGCCGCCGGCGACGTCGTCGGCCGCCGCGACGATGGCGTCGGCGATGTCCTGGTCGAGGACGCCCAGCTCGGCGTTGGCCCGGGCCGCGGCCTTCTTGATGCGGGCGAGCGCCTCGATGTGGCTGCGCTCGAGCCGGTTGCCGGAGATCGGGAAGTTCTCGACGGCACGCTGCGTCTGCGCGCAGTAGAGGGCGTCGACGGGGACGCGGACCTCGCCCATGGTGTCGTGCTCGATGCGGTACTCGGAAGTCATGGCGTCCATCCTGCCGCACGTGCGGACGGCCACCCGACGAGGTGACGATGGAGTCATGGACTGTCCCGCAGAGCGATTCCTGGACGACGGGCGCTGGATCCGCACCCCACGACGAAGCGCCGATCGCGAACTCGTGCTCGAGCACGTGGCCGCCCGCACCCTGGCACCCGGCGAGTGGCTCGCGGAGGCCGAGGTGACGGAGCGGCTGCGGGCGCTGGCCGACGACCCGGTGCGGCTGCGTCGGGACCTCGTCGAGGCGGGGTTGCTCGGGCGCCGGGCAGACGGCTCGATCTACTGGCGCGAACGGCAGACTCCGCACGACGACGAGCCGGGTGCGCTTCCCAGGCCCGACGAGGTGTGGTGGCCGTAGCCGATCAGACGGGCCCGACCGACTCGGTGAGGTGGACGGTTCCGTCGGCCAGCGTGTACTCGAGGCCGACGATCGCCAGCCGGCCCTCCTCGACGGCCTCCGCGAGCGAGCGCGAGTAGCCCTGCAGCATCCGGACGGTGTGCCGCACGTGCTCGTGGCCGAGCACCGCGGGGTCGAGCGAGCCGAGCGCAGCGGTCCCGCCGCCGGCCAGGTTGACGATGCTGGGGATCACCCGGTCGACGATGGCGCGCACGAAGCCGGTGGGCAGCTCGCCCGTGGTCAGTGCCTTGGTGGCCGCCGCGACCGCGCCGCAGCTGTCGTGCCCGAGGACCACCACGAGCGATGCGCCCAGGATGTCGACGCCGTACTCGATCGAGCCGATGACGGTCGTGTCGAGCACGTGGCCCGCCGTGCGGACGACGAACACGTCGCCGAGCCCCTGGTCGAAGATGATCTCGGCGGCGACCCTCGAGTCCGAGCAGCCGAAGATCACCGCGAACGGGTACTGGGCCGCGCTCAGCTCGGCACGGTGCTCCGCGCCCTGCGACGGGTGCAGCATCTCGGAGCGGACGTAGCGCTCGTTCCCCTCGCGCAGTGCGGCCAGGGCGGAAGCGGGAGTCGTCGGTCGGGTCACGCCGCCATCGTCGCAGGTCGGGGGCCGCGACTGCCACGCGCGAATTACGACCTAGGGGTGGCGTCGGGCCTCTCACAGGAGTAACCAAGGTTATGACGGTGATGACGCCTCGGTTCGGAGGACTCACGTGCGACGACGCTCACGGGCACTCGCCCTCGTCGTGGGGTTGGCGGTGGCCGCCCCGCTCGCGGCGTGCGCGAGCGAGGGGTCCGGCCCCCCGACGCTGATCTGGTACATCAACCCCGACGCCGGTGGCCAGTCGGTGATCGCCGGTCAGTGCACCGACGCATCGAACGGTGCCTACGCCATCAAGGTCGAGACCCTGCCTCGAGACGCGAGCGCCCAGCGCGAACAGCTGGCTCGACGGCTGGCGGCCAAGGACTCGTCGATCGACATCATGAGCCTTGACCCGCCGTTCATCCCGAGCTCTCCGAGCCGGGCTTCCTGGCCCCGGTGCCTGACGACGTCGCCTCGAAGGTGACCCAGAACGTCGTGGCGGGCGCACTTGCCGGCGCGAAGTGGAAGGACAAGCTGGTCACGATCCCGTTCTGGGCCAACACGCAGCTGCTCTGGTACCGCAAGTCCGTCGCCAAGGCCGCAGGCCTCGATCCGGCGACGACGCCCGTCACGTGGGACCAGATCATGAAGGCGGCGAAGGACCAGAACAAGTACCTCGCGGTCCAGGGCACCAAGGCCGAGTCGCTCACGGTCTGGATCAACGCGCTCGTCGCGTCGGCCGGGGGGAAGATCCTCGAGAACCCCAGCGCACCTGCGGAAGACCTCAAGCTCGGACTCGAGACACCGGCCGGTGAGGCCGCGGCCACGATCATGGGGACCATCGGCAAGCAGAACCTTGCCGGGCCGAGCCTCCCGACCGAGGACGAGAACGGTTCGCTGACGATCTTCCAGGGGGACAAGGGCTCCTTCATGGTCAACTGGCCGTTCGTCTGGTCGGCCACGAACGCCGGCGTCAAGGACGGCACGTTCCCTCAGTCGCTCGTCGACGACATCGGGTGGGCGCTCTACCCGCAGGTCACCGCGGACAAGCCTTCGGCACCTCCCTACGGCGGCATCAACCTCGGCATCGGCGCCTTCAGCCACCACACCGACCTCGCGTTCCAGGCCGCCGAGTGCATCGCCACCCCGGAGCACCAGGCGCAGTACTTCGCGACGAACGGCAACCCGCCCTCGAACACGACGGCGTACTCCGACCCCGCGGTCAAGGCGGCGTTCCCGATGGCGGACGTCATCCGGCAGTCGCTGGAGCAGGCGGTGCCGCGTCCGCAGACCCCGTACTACAACGAGGTCTCGACCGGTCTGCAGCAGACGTGGCACCCGCCGAGCTCGGTCGATCCGAAGACGACGCCGAAGAAGTCCACTGACTACATCACGGCGGTACTTCACGGGGAGCAGCTGCTATGACGACGGTGACGACGAAGCCCGACCTTCGCGACGCTGCGGCGAAGGCCGGGCGCAGCGACCGGGCCAAGGCTGAGGCGCGGCTCGGGTGGCTCCTTGCGGGCCCCGCATTCGTCGTGATGCTGGCGGTCACGCTCTACCCGATCCTCCAGGCGTTCTTCGACTCGCTGTACCACTACCGGCTCACGGCGCCGGACGACAAGCGTTGGGCCGGCCTGAAGAACTACGAGGTCGTGCTCACCGACCCGCTCTTCTGGCAGGCGATGGGCGTCACCGTCTTCATCACGATCGTGACGGTCGTCATCGAGCTGATCCTCGGGTTCTCTCTGGCCCTCGTCATGCACCGGGCCATCAAGTCCCTGCGCGGCTTCCTGCGGACCGCCATCCTGGTGCCCTACGGCATCATCACCGTCGTCTCGGCATTCGCGTGGTTCTACGCGTTCGACATCAACTCGGGGTACATCAACCACTGGTTCGCGTGGCTGCCGTTCATCAGCGAGGACACCAACTGGTTCGCGGCCCAGGGCACCAGCCTGTTCGTCATCATCTGCTCCGAGGTCTGGAAGACGACGCCGTTCATCTCGCTGCTGCTCCTCGCGGGCCTGTCTCAGGTGCCGACCGAGCTCGAAGAGGCGGCGGAGGTCGACGGCGCCACCTGGGCGCAACGGCTGACGCGCGTGGTGCTGCCCAACATGAAGGCCGCGATCATGGTGGCCGTCCTGTTCAGGGCCCTCGACGCGTTCCGCATCTTCGACAACGTGTTCATCATGACGAACGGCGCGAACGGCACCGAGGTGCTCTCCCTGCTTGCCTACCGGACGTCGATCGGACGTCTCGAGATCGGCCTCGGCTCGGCGATCTCGGTGCTCCTCTTCCTGTGCGTGATCCTCATCTGCTGGGTCGCCGTGAAGCTGTTCAAGGTCGATCTGGCCAGCGCGAGAGGGGAGGGCTGATGAAGCAGCTGTCGACGCGGGCCAAGTGGGGCTGGGCCGCCATCACGGTGGTCGTCATGGTCTACGCGCTCCTGCCCGTGCTCTCGATCTTCGCGACGTCCTTCAAGCTGCCGAGCCAGCTGAACCTCGGGACGTTCTTCCCGAAGACCTGGACGTGGACCAACTACGAGCAGATCCTCACGGACAGCGGCTCCGCGACGCAGGAGCTGTTCCTGTCCGCCCTGCGCAACTCGATCGGCATCTCGCTCATCGCGACCGCCATCGCCGTCGTGCTGGCCACCCTGGCCGCCTACGCGATCGCGCGCCTCGACTTCCCCGGCAAGCGGCTGGTCCTGCTGACGGCACTCGGGGTGTCGATCTTCCCGGTGATCTCGATCGTGACGCCGCTGTTCAACCTGTGGCGCCAGATCGGGCTGTACGACACGTGGCTCGGCCTGATCATCCCGTACCTCTCGCTGACGCTCCCGATCTCGATCTGGACGCTGGCTGCGTTCTTCCGGCAGATCCCGTGGGAAGCTCGAGCAGGCGGCACAGGTGGACGGCGCGACGACCTGGCAGGCCTTCCGCAAGGCGATCGTCCCGCTCGCGGCGCCTGGCGTGTTCACCACGGCACTGATCGCGTTCTTCATCGCGTGGAACGACTTCGTCTACGGCATCTCGCTGACGTCGACGAGCGCTGCCCGGCCGGTTCCCGCCGCCCTGGCGTTCTTCACCGGCGCCTCGCAGTTCGAGGAGCCGACGGGCGCCATCTCCGCAGCCGCCATCGTCGTCACCGTCCCGGTGGTCATCCTCGTCCTGCTGTTCCAGCGCCAGATCGTGTCCGGTCTCACCCAGGGTGCCGTCAAGGGCTGACAGCGCCCCGCTCTGCTATCTCCACGAAGGAGCCTCTGATGGCCGCCATCACCCTGAACAACCTCGTCAAGCAGTACGGCGACGGCTACCTCGCCGTGAAGGGCGTGAGCCTGGACATCGCCGACGGCGAGTTCGTCATCCTCGTGGGACCGTCCGGCTGCGGGAAGTCGACCCTGCTGCGCATGATCGTCGGTCTGGAGGACATCACCTCGGGCGACCTGACGATCGACGGGAAGCGCGTCAACGACCGCGCCCCGCGCGACCGGCACCTCGCCATGGTGTTCCAGAACTACGCCCTCTACCCGCACCTGACCGTCTTCGAGAACATCGCGTTCCCGCTGCGGCTGCAGAAGGGCAAGTTCACCGAGGCGCAGATCAAGGAGAAGGTCCAGTTCGCCGCCAAGACCCTCGAGCTTCCAGGACCACCTCGACCGCAAGCCGGCCAACCTGTCCGGCGGTCAGCGGCAACGTGTCGCCATGGGCCGCGCGATCGTCCGGGAAGCCCAGGCGTTCCTCTTCGACGAGCCCCTGTCCAACCTCGACGCCAAGCTGCGCGGTCAGATGCGCACCGAGATCGCACGGATGCAGCGCCGCCTGGGCACGACGACCGTCTACGTCACCCACGACCAGACCGAGGCCATGACCCTGGGCGACCGGGTCGCGGTGCTGCGCAAGGGCGAGCTGCAGCAGGTGGCCAGCCCGCGCGGCCTCTACGAGCAGCCGAGGAACCTGTTCGTCGCGGGCTTCATCGGTTCCCCGCCCATGAACTTCCTGCCGGGCGAGGTCATCGACGGACGCTCCCTCCGGCTGCCGTTCGCCGACGTCCCGCTGACCCCCGAGATGTCCGGCAGGCTCGGCGGCAAGAACCTCGTGATCGTCGGCCTGCGGCCTGAGCACTTCGAGGACGCGTCGCTGCTCGACGCCACCAAGCGCACCCAGGGCGTGGAGTTCACCGCGCCCGTCGACGTCACCGAGTGGCTCGGGTCGGAGCTCTACGCGTACATCCCGTTCGACACGAACCCCGACGTCGCGGGCAAGCTCCAGGACCTCGACCGGGACCTCGACGGCGAGGGCCTGCGCACGCAGCTCATCGTCGCGCTCGACTCCGAGAGCAAGATCCGCGACGGGCACCAGGCGCCGCTGTGGTTCGACCCCGCCCGCGCGATGATCTTCGACCCCGAGTCCGGCGACAACCTGAGCTGGAACTCCGACGAGGCGCGTCGCATCGACGAGGAGAACGAGGCCGACCGCAAGGCGTCGCTGCAGCGGGCCCACGCCCGCGAGTCCGCCAGCGCGTAGCCCTCAGGCCAGCTCGTCCGCGCGCGGAGGGTTCGCGCCGGCGCGCGAGACGGTGATCGCGGCGATCCGCGCGCACCGCTCCAGCACGCCCTGCAGGACGTCGCTGTCGGCGTCGGCGAGCGCCTGTCGGTTGTTGGCCCCCAGCAGACCGGCGGACCACAGCCCGTCGATGAGGCCGCCCATGAACGAGTCGCCCGCGCCGACGGTGTCCGCGACCTGCACCTTCGGCGCGACGACCTGGAGCCGCGCACCTGCCGACGTGCTGGCGAAGGCACCCTCGCCGCCGTGCGTCACGACGACCAGCGACGGGCCCGACCGGCTCCACTCCTCGGCGATCTCGGCAGGAGCCACCCCCGGGTGCAGCCACGCGAGGTCCTCGTCGCTGACCTTGACCACGTCGGCCAGCCGCACGAGGGCGTCGACCACCGGCAGCGCGTGGGCAGGTGACCCCATGAGCACCGGGCGCAGGTTCGGGTCGTAGGTGATCGTCGACGTCGCCTGGCTGCGGGCGATCAGGCGCTCCACGGCCGTGCCGCCCGGCTGCAGGACCGTCGCGATCGAGCCGGTGTGCACGACGAGCGGGTCACCGTCGGCGTCGTCCCAGGTGCTCGGCAGGTCCCACTCCAGGTCGAACAGGTAGCTGGCGACACCGGCGGCGTCGATCGTCGCGGTCGCGACGGGCGTCCGCGTCGCGTGGCGGTCGCCGGTCAGGACGTTCACGTGCGAGCTGCGCAGGTGGCGGCGGACGAGGTCGCCGTCGGTGTCCTGACCGAGCCACGTCAGCAGGTCGACCGACCGTCCGAGCCGGCCGAGGCCGATCGCCACGTTGGCCGGGCTGCCGCCGGGGTGCCGCTCACGGCTGCCGTCGGACCGGACGACCTCGTCGATCAGGGCCTCCCCGACGACGAGGGCGCGGTCCTGTGCTGCGGCGGTCATCCCTGCTCCTCGATGTCGTCGGGGGTGATCTCGTCGGGCTGCGGCTCGGCGTCCGCCGGCGCCTTCTCGCGCACGGCGCTGAGCCGCTGCCGGGCACCGTCCAGCCATTCCTGGCAGCGGGCGGCCAGGGCCTCGCCCCGCTCCCAGAGCGCGAGCGACTCCTCGAGAGTCTGTGCACCGGCCTCGAGGCGGGCGACGACGGAGACCAGCTCGTCGCGAGCCTGCTCGTATCCGAGCGCGCTCACGTCGGCATTCGGGGTGTTCGGGGACGCCTTCGGCACGGGGACAGTCAACCAGCCGAGGCCGACACCGAAGGCACCGGACGCACCACGCGAGACGCTGCGCCGCTGGCGCGCCAGTCGGGCGCCACGATCAGCGACCCCGGCGCCGGTTCGTACCTCTGGCTACGCGGACGTCACCGCAGCCGTGAGCTCGCCCCGGGCGACCCGGACGCGAAGGCCGTCACCCGTCGCGACCTCGACGGGATCTCGCACCACGAGGCCGCCCGTCGTCTGCACCACGGCGTACCCGCGGTCCAGGGTGGCCGCGGGGGAGAGGGCCCGCACCTGGGCGGCCAGCCCGGCCACCTCCGCGAGCCCGTGCACCAGCCCGGTGTGCAGGGCGCGCCGCCCGCTCTGGCGGAGGGCGTCGACGCGGTGCTCGTGCTGGTCGACCAGGGTGACCGGGTTCCGCAGCACGGGGCGGCTGCGCAGCTGCTCGAGCCCCGCCTGTTCCCGCTGCACCCGGGACGTCAGCGCCGCCCGCGCCCGGAGCCGCGCCTGCGCGATCCGCGATCGCTCCTCGCTCACGTCGGGAACGATCCGCTTGGCGGCGTCGGTCGGCGTGGAGGCACGGAAGTCGGCGACGAGGTCGAGCAGCGGCGTGTCCAGGTGGTGCCCGATCGCGCTCACGAGCGGTGTCCGGCAGGCCGCCGCGACGCGCACCAGCGCCTCGTTGCTGAAGGGGAGCAGGTCCTCGAACGACCCCCCGCCGCGCGCGACGACGATCACGTCGACCCGCGGGTCCGCGTCGAGCTCCGTGATCGCGGCGCTGACCTCCGGTACTGCCCGCGGACCCTGCACGGTGACCCGTCGGATCTCGAACTCGACGGCCGCCCAGCGCGCACGCGCGTTGGACACGACGTCGTGCTCCGCGTCGCCCTGCTGCGCCACGATCAGCCCGACGGTGCGCGGCAGGAACGGCAGGGCTCGTTTGCGGGCCGGCTCGAACAGCCCCTCCGCGCCCAGGATGCCCTTCAGGTGCTCGATCCGGGCAAGCAGCTCGCCCAGTCCGACCAGCCGCACGTCGTCGGCCGCGAACGTCAGAGTCCCCTTCTTGGCGTGGAACTGGGGCCGCGCGTGGACCACCAGGTGCGCGCCGTCGGAGACCTTGTCCGCGATCAGTCGCATCGACGCCGCCGGGACGGTGACGGACAGCGACATGTCGAGGTCCGTGTCGCGCAGCGTCAGGAAGTAGAGGGTGTTCCACCGCTTGAGGTTCAGCACCTGGCCCTCGACCCAGACCGGCGGCATCTTGGCGATGTAGTCCGCGATCTTGGGCGCGAGGTGGCGCACCGGCCACGGGCGCTCGGGGGTGGTGTCGGCTGCCTTGAGCGGCCGCGGCCCCGAGCTCGCGGGAACGATGGTGACGGGCTCGCTGCTCACACCCCCAACCCTGCCTCATCCGACCCACACGATGCTCCCGGCTCGCGCTCCCGGCGGGCCGGTGCGTGCGGATCTCCGGTGCAATCAGTCCGACCGGGCGACCTCGATAGCCTGGCCTGGGCTGCGGCCCAGCGTCGTCGAGGCACCGACCCGCGCTCGATGGCTCGGACCGGTCGCGCGCCGCTGATGCTCGGCGTTCTCGGGGAGGAGAGCTCGATCCGTTCGACAGGCTCCGTGTTCCGCACACCCGACGGCCCCGGGCTCGGGGTCGAGCACTTCGGCGATGAGGACGCGCCGCTCGTGCTCCTGGCGGGCGGCGCCACGATGCTCCGCTGGCCCGATGCACTCTGCGAGGCGCTCGCGAGCGGCGGCCGTCACGTCGTGCGCTACGACCTGCGCGACGTCGGCGCGTCGACCACGATCGACCCGGAGGCACCGGCGTACACGCTGCGCGACCTCACCGCCGACGCCGCCGCCCTCGCCCGCGGGCTCAGCGACCGGCCTGCCCACCTGGCGGGGATCGGCGTCGGCGGGATGGTCGCCCAGGTCGCCGCGCTCGACCATCCGGACGTGTTCTCGGCACTGACGCTGGTCGGGACGCGCCCGGTGGCGCCCGGCCCGGTCGACGACGACCTGCCGGACCATGACGCGGCGACGATGGCCCGGCTCTTCTCCCGCGCGATGCCCGACTGGTCCGACAGGGCGGCGGTGGCCGAGTTCGCGGCGGGCGGTGCGCAGATCCTCGGCGACGACCCGGGCGCCGCCCGGACGACCGCCGAGCGCACGTGGGACCGCACACCGGGCACGATGCCAGCCGTGCAGATGGCCAACCAGCTGGGCACCGTGTTCGCCAGGCTCGACTGCGCTCCGCGCTGGCGCGAGCGCCTGCCGGAGATAGAGATGCCCGTGCTCGTGGTGCACGGTCGCCGCGACCGGTTCTTCCCGGTCGGCAACGGCGAGGCGCTCGCGCGCGAGATCGCCGGCGCGCGGCTGCTCGTGCTCGAGCAGGCCGCGACCGCCATCCCCGCCGGGGCCGCGGACCAGGTGGCCGAGGCGATGCTCGCGCTGTAGGGCCGCGCGTGCGTGTGCGGTGGACGTCACGTGCGGATCTGCGGGCGTACCGGTGCTACCCCGGGGAACCCGTGCGGGCGCCAACTAGACTCGCAGCGTGACCACCCCGACGTCCGCCCCTGCCAAGCGCGTCCTGCTCGCCGCCCCGCGCGGCTACTGCGCGGGAGTCGACCGGGCCGTCATCGCGGTCGAGAAGGCGCTCGAGCACTACGGTGCGCCGGTCTACGTGCGCAAGGAGATCGTGCACAACAAGTACGTCGTCGAGACCCTGGCGGCGCGGGGCGCGATCTTCGTCGACGACACCGACGAGGTGCCCGAGGGTGCGCGCGTGGTGTTCTCCGCACACGGCGTCTCCCCCGCGGTGCACGCGGCGGCGGCGGCGCGGTCCTTGCAGACGATCGACGCCACCTGCCCGCTGGTCACCAAGGTGCACAAGGAGGCCGTGCGGTTCGCGGCCGAGGACTACGACATCCTGCTGATCGGGCACGAGGGCCACGAGGAGGTCGAGGGGACCTACGGCGAGGCGCCCGACCACATCCAGGTCGTCGACTCCCCGGACGCGGTCGCCGACATCGAGGTGCGCGACCCGGACCGTCTGATCTGGATCTCCCAGACGACGCTGTCCGTCGACGAGACCATGGAGACCGTCCGGCGGCTGCGCGAGCGGTTCCCCAACCTGCAGGACCCGCCCAGCGACGACATCTGCTACGCCACGCAGAACCGGCAGGTGGCCGTGAAGAAGCTGGCCCCCGAGTGCGACGTGGTGATCACGGTCGGCTCGGCCAACTCCTCCAACTCGGTCCGGCTGGTCGAGGTGGCGCTCGACGCCGGTGCGCGCAGCTCCTACCGTGTCGACACCGCCGCCGAGATCGACCCCGCGTGGCTGGTCGGCGCATCGACGGTGGGGCTCACGTCGGGCGCCTCCGTGCCCGAGATCCTCGTCCGCGACGTCCTGGCGCTGCTCGCCGAGCACGGTTTCGAGCAGGTCGACGAGGTCCGCACGGCCACCGAGGACCTCATGTTCTCCCTCCCGCGCGAGCTGCGCGCCGACCTCAAGGCGGCGGGCACGCCGCCCGAGCGCCCGCGCCGCGACGGCCGCCGCTCGCTGGACGTCCAGCCGGCCTGAGCGGTCGCCGGCAAGGGTTCAGGCGCTCGTCGCGCCGGCGGCTCCGGGCTCGTCGTCGCGCCGCGTCTGCTCCGCGCGCAGCGCGCGGTCGTCGCGCTCGGCGCGGCCGTCGAACAGGATCACGTGCTCGTCCGCGGACGCCACCAGCTCGGGCGCGCTCACGCGCGACAGTCGCTGGTTGGAGGGATCGGGCATCGGCAGGTCGTCGTCGACCACGTCGAGCTCGGCGAACCGCCGGGCGCTGACCAGCACGCGCGTCTCCAGCGACGACACGGTCTGGTTGTACGCGCCCGCGGCGGAGTCGATCGCCCGACCGAGCCGAGCCAGGTGCCCGCCCATCGTCGCGAGCCGGCCGTGCAGCTCCTTGCCGAGCGTGAGGACGGCCTGAGCGTTCGCCGCGAGCGCGTCCTGCCGCCAGGCGTAGGCCACGGTGCGCAGCAGGGCCAGCAGGGTCATCGGCGTGGCCAGGACGACGTTCCGCTCGAACGCGTACTCCATCAGCAGGGGGTCGAGCTTCGGCGGCGGCGCCCAGGAACGACTCTGCCGGCACGAACATGACCACGAACTCGGGCGCCGGCGCGAACTGGTCCCAGTAGCGCTTGCTCGCCAGGTCGTCCACGTGCGCCCGCACGTGCCGGGCGTGGGCCGCGAGCCGGTCCGCGCGCACGGACTCGTCGCTCGTCTGCGCGGCGTCGAGGAATCCCAGGAACGCGACCTTGGCGTCGACCACCACGTTCTTGCCGCCGGCCAGCCGCACGACCATGTCCGGTCGGAGAAGGCCGTCGTCGGTGCGCACCTGTGCCTGCTCGACGAAGTCCACGTGCGCGAGCATCCCGGCGGCCTCGACGACGCGTCGCAGCTGGACCTCGCCCCACCGTCCGCGCACCTGGGGCTGCGCAACGCCGTGACCAGCCGCGACGTCTCGTCGCGAAGGTGCTCCGATGCCGCGTGCATGGCCCGGACCTGCTCACCGAGCGCGGCGTTGCCCGCCGCACGCGCCTGCTCCGCCGTCGAGCCTGCGCCCGGACGGCGTCGAGCGTGCCGGACAGGGGCTCGACCATCGCGCGCACCGCGGCCTCGCGCTGCGCCAGCTCGCCCGACTGCGTCTGATGGTCGGCGGCGAACTGCTGGTGCGCGAGGGCGAGGAACTGGTCGGTGCTCGTCGCCAACGCCTCCGCGGCCAGCGTGCGGAACTGGTCCGCCTGGCGGTCCACGTCCGCCAGCCGCTCGGCCGCGATCCTGCGCTCCGCGTCCAGCGACGCGCGCGCCCGCGCGGCCTCCACCGCGCTGCGGCGTGAGGCGAGCACGCCGCCCACGACGGCGCCGAGCACGACGCCGATCAGCAGTCCCACCAGCAATGAGCTGTCCATGGGCGCACCCTCCCAGCAGCCACCGACATCCACCTGATGGCGGAGCCCAAGCGTCGGACCCGGACCGTAGGGTGGTTCGATGCCCGCAGACCCGGTCCCCGCGCTCGAGCTGCGCGGACTGTGGCGTCGCTTCGGGCAGAAGGTCGCGGTCGCCGGGATCGATCTGGTGGTGCCGGCGGGGTCGTTCTACGGTCTGGTCGGGCCGAACGGCGCGGGCAAGACGACGTCGCTGTCCATGGCCACGGGCCTGCTCCAGCCCGACTTCGGCACGGTGCTGGTGCACGGCCACGACCTGTGGGCGCACCCGCTCGAGGTCAAGCGGATGCTCGGCGTCCTGCCCGACGGTGTGCGCCTCTTCGACCGGCTCACCGGTGAGCAGCTCATCACCTACGCCGGTCTGCTGCACGGGCTGGACCGCGAGACGGTGGCCGCACGCACCCAGGACCTGCTGGGCGCGCTCGATCTCGCCGCCGACGCGCGGACCCTCGTCGTCGAGTACTCCGCGGGCATGACCAAGAAGGTCGCGCTCGCCTGCGCGATGGTGCACGCCCCACGGCTGCTCGTCCTGGACGAGCCGTTCGAGGCGGTCGACCCCGTCTCGGCGGCCAACATCCGGGACATCCTGGCGTCCTACGTGGCGTCCGGCGGAACGGTCATCGTGTCGTCGCACGTGATGGACCTGGTGCAACGGATGTGCGACCACGTCGCGGTGATCGCCGCCGGGCACGTCCTGGCCGCGGGCACGGTGGACGACGTGCGCGGCGACCAGAGCTTGGAGGACCGGTTCGTGCAGCTCGTCGGCGGCCGGGTCAGCGGTGAGGGGCTGGCGTGGTTGCGCACCTCGTCCGGCTGAAGCTTCGCCCTCCTGCGCAACGGGTTGCGACGAAGCGCGTGGCAGGTGGTCGGGCTCGCCGTCGCGGCGCTGTACGGGCTGATCGCGATCGTCATCGTCGTCGCGACGATGGCCGTGGTCAGCGTCCAGGTGCCTGACGACCGGGGGATGGTCACGGTCCTCGTCGGGTCCCTGCTGGTGCTCGGCTGGTGGGTGGTGCCGCTCGTCTCCTTCGGGGTCGATGCGACGGTGGACCCGGCCCGGTTCGTCACCTTCACCATCCCGCGGCGCAGCATGCTCGTCGGCCTCGCGATCGGCGCCGTCATCGGCATCCCGGGCGCGGTCACGACCGTCGCGGCGCTGGCCGTGGCCGGTGCCTGGTGGCGCACACCGGCCGCGCTCCTGGTGGCACCGGTGTGCGCGCTGCTCGGGGTTGCGACGTGCATCGTCGGCAGCCGTGCGACCACCTCGGCGTCGGCGCACCTCATGGGCAGGCGGCGGGTCCGCGAGCTCATGGCGGCGGTGGCCCTGGTGCCGTTGATCGTGATCGGGCCGCTGATCAGCCGTGCGTCGGCGTCGGGCGGCGGGATCGGCCGCGAGGGGCTCGAGCAGATCGTCGACGTGCTCGGCTGGACCCCCGTCGGCGCCGCGTGGGCGGTGCCGTCTGCCGTGGCCGACGGGGACTGGAGCGGTGCCGCCGCGCGGTTCGCGATCGCCGTCGGCACCCTCGCCGTCCTGGCCCTCGTCTGGGACCGCTCGCTGGCGCACGCCCTCGTGAACCCGTCGCACGAGGAGGTCTCGACCCGCTCCCGAGGACTCGGCTGGTTCGGACGGCTGCCCGCGTCGCCGCTGGGTGCCGTGACGGCACGGAGCCTGACGTACTGGGCCCGGGACCCGCGGTACGCGTTGGCCATGGCGGTCGTGCCGCTGCTCCCGCTGATCCTGTGGATCATCAACCCCGGCGGCAGCTCGCTGCTGTTCGTCGCCCCGACGGTGGCGTTCTTCATGGGCTGGGGCATCTCGGCGGACGTCGCGTACGACGGATCGGCCTTCTGGACGCACCTCGCCGCGCCGGTGACGGGCGTGACCGACCGCCTGGGCCGCGTGCTGGGGGCATCGGCGCTCGCGGTGCCCGTGGTGGTCGTGTACGCGGTCGGCTCGGCGCTGGTGACGTCGCGACCCGACGCCGTCCCGGCGCTGCTCGGCCTGGGCGCCGGGGTGCTGTGCACAGCGTTCGGCGGCGCCAGCATCATGTCCGCGCTCGTCGTCTACCCGGTGCAGCAGCCGGGGGAGAACCCGTTCCAGACCCGCCAGGGTGGCTCGATGATGGCCGTCGTCTCGCAGCTGCTCGGGTGGGCTGCGGTGTTCCTCCTCAGCGCCCCGGAGGCTGTGCTGGCGGTCCTGGCCATCACGCAGCACGCCACCGCGGCGGGTTGGGCAGCGCTCGTCGTCGGGCCGGTCTTCGGCGGGCTGGTGCTGGCGGTGGGGCTCCGCATCGGCGGCCGGCTGCTGGAGCGCAACGGCACCGACCTGCTGCGCATCCTGTCGTTCGCCTGACGCCCCGTAGACTCGTCCGACGTGGCACTCACCATCGGCATCGTCGGCCTGCCCAACGTCGGCAAGTCCACCCTCTTCAACGCGCTGACCCGGGCGTCCGTGCTCGCTGCGAACTACCCGTTCGCGACGATCGAGCCGAACGTCGGTGTGGTCCCGCTCCCGGACCCCCGGTTGAACACCCTCGCCGAGCTGTTCGGTTCCGAGCGCATCCTGCCCGCGAGCGTGTCGTTCGTGGACATCGCCGGCATCGTCAAGGGCGCCAGCGAGGGGGAGGGGCTCGGCAACAAGTTCCTGGCCAACATCCGCGAGGCCGACGCGATCTGCCAGGTCACCCGCGCGTTCGCCGACCCCGACGTCGTGCACGTCTCCGGCGCCGTGGACCCCAAGGACGACATCGAGGTCATCAACACCGAGCTGATCCTGGCCGACCTGCAGACCCTCGAGAAGGCGATCCCGCGCCTCGAGAAGGAGGTGCGTGCCAAGAAGGCCGACGCCGGCCTCCTCGCCGCCGCGGTCGACGCGAAGGCGATCCTCGAGACGGGGCAGACGCTCTCCCAGGCGGGCAAGAAGATCGAGCACCTCGACGAACTCCAGCTTCATGACGAGCAAGCCGTTCATCTACGTCTTCAACACCGACGACGCCGGCCTGGCCGACACCGCGTTCCAGGACGAGATGCGCGCCCTGGTCGCCCCCGCCGACGCGATCTTCCTCGACGCCCAGTTCGAGTCGAGCTGGTCGAGCTGGAGCCCGACGAGGCCCGCGAGATGCTCGCCGACAACGGGCAGGAGGAGGCCGGCCTCGACCAGCTGGCCCGCGTCGGCTTCCACACCCTCGGCCTGCAGTCCTACCTGACTGCCGGTCCCAAGGAGTCCCGTGCCTGGACCATCCACAGGGGCTGGACCGCCCCGCAGGCGGCCGGTGTGATCCACACCGACTTCCAGAAGGGCTTCATCAAGGCCGAGGTCATCTCCTTCGACGACCTCGTGGCCGCCGGCTCCGTCGCAGCCGCCCGCGCCGCCGGAAAGGCCCGCATCGAGGGCAAGGACTACGTGATGGCCGACGGCGACGTGGTGGAGTTCCGCTTCAACGTGTGACCTGCGCAGTCGCGGTGACGGACCCGGGCGCGGCTCGGCATGTCATGCTCGGCGGCATGGAACTTCGGGGAGGGGCGGCTCCGTGGTCGGCGGGCTCGACGGTGCAAGTCCGTCAGGACCCTGACTTCCCTGCAGGGCCTTGGCCTGGGCGACCGCTCGGGCGGATCGTTGTGTGGCCGGACGGTGCGCCATGGGTCGAGACACAAACACTGCAAGGACCTGAGCGTTGCTGGTGGGTGGTGTTCGACGAGTCCCAGCTGGACGCCGACGGGGACGGTCCCTATCGCGAGTCCGCCGTTCTTGAGCGCTACCTGGAACGGCCCGATCGACCCGAGTAGCCGACCGGTCGAGACGTGTCGTTCGGCGCGCCATGCTCTCGAGTTTCCGATTCAACGTGTCCGCAGGTACGTCCTCGCGACGTTGACGAAGCCGCTCTGCGGATCTCCGGGCATCGTCGTCGGTGACGCGTCGAGGCCAGGCGCAGGGCGGGAGCCGCTGACGCGGACCCGCACCCTGCAGGACGTGGGCCATTGACTTCCTGGGCGAGCCGATCGGGCGCCGATCAGCTCTGGTTCGGGCCGGCGGGATGGGCGAGGTCGTAGGCGAGAGAGACCTTCTGTGGGACGACCATGCGCCAGGCGTCGACGACGAGCTCCCCTGGCCTCGGTCGGATCCAGGACCGCAAGCTCGGCGTGGACCCAGTTGAAGCGGAGGTCCGACACTGACGGCATCTGGAACTTGCGTGGGTCCCCCGCGACCAGCGCTGCTCGCTCTTCCTTCGGGAAGGCGAAACCCATCACACTCTCGTCGAGCGAGAACGCCACGTAGACCAGTTGACCCACCCGGAACTTCAGCCGCCCGTGCACGTAGGCATGGTAGGAACGCTCCAGCTTCTGAGCCCAGCGCCTGAACGTCGTCGACGACCGCCATGGTTCAGAGTACGAGGACCATCGCGGTGGGCGGGCAGCCGATCCGCCCACGTCCGTCTCGCTGACCAAGGCAGTCCCCGCGTGCCGTCGGGATGCGCAGGCGCTCGTTGACGAACTCGAACCATGGTCGCTCCAGACGGCGATCACCAACGCCGCCAGGGTCCCGCCGGGCTGATCCGACATGGCGCCCGACTGTTGGATTCTCGCGGTCGCGGCCCTTGGGTCCGGACCCCACAACGACGGCGTCGCGTGAACGGCGACGTGGGACACGGACCGCGGAGTCATCGGCGCGGTCGGTCATTCGGCGACAGGGCGAGTCCAACGAGAGTCCTCGACAGAGGTCGTCGGTGCCAGGCTGCTCGCTAGCGTTGGGGCCATGTTCCGACGACGAACCAATGTCGACGATCCGTCGCCGAGCGCGGGGTTCGGCCTGCGCGCGCAGGCCTTGTCGCTCGACCCCGCCGCGATCGGGCTGAGCCCAGGCAGCGGTGGCCCGATGTGGGGGATCGCCATGGATACGGCGATGTCCGGGAGCGACTGGTTCACACTGGTCGCGCTCGTCGACGGGACGGTGAGTCTCTACACCAGCTCTGGGTTCGGCATCATCGGGGGCGGTGCGCACGCGTCCGTTCGCGCGGCAAGCGACGCTCTGCTCGTGCTCGTTGGCGAGCGGCTGGACCTCTTCGCGCCCACGACCAGCGACGACCTGCCCCAGGATGGGCAGGTCGTGATCCGCGTTCTGACGTTCGGCGGGCAGCGGTCGATCTCCGCTCCCGAGCGCGAGCTGGGTGGCGGCCGGCACAGGGCGTCCTCCATCTTCTACGCCGCGCACGCCGTCATCGCGCAGTTGCGGCTAGTGAGTCAGCCTCGCTAGACGAGCGGACGCGCGGTTCGGGGCTGCTCCGGGCGCGAGTGTGCCCGCTCGTTGCGGTCCATCGTGTCGTGAGTCGTGCAGAGGGCCCCGGCGCACGGACCGGGGCCCTCCGACCAGGGGTCAGGAGCGGACCGAGCGGCGCCCGCCCACGCGCATCCAGATCAGCAGCACGATGATCGCGCCGATGAGAGAGCCGATGATCCCGGCGGGCTGCAGGAAGCCGTCGGCGCCGTCCTTGTGGAAGAGCAGGTAGCCCAGGAACCCGCCGACGAACGACCCGACGATGCCCAGGACGATCGTCATGAGGATCGACATGTCCTGCTTGCCGGGCACGATCAGCCGGGCGAGGGCGCCGGCGATGAGCCCGATGACGACGATGGAGATGATGAGTCCGAGCATGGTGTGCCTCCCGGGTGGCGCGTGCAGATCTCTCGACCCCATCACCCCTAGGGCTGGCGCAGTACACCCCAAAGGGGGGTAGCGTCGAACCGTGGACCGTCCGATCACAGTCGCTCTCGTCGACGACTACGACGTGGTGCTGATGGGCGTCGCCACGATGCTCGAGCCGTACCGCGACCGCGTCGTCGTGGCGGAGATCGACGCGAACGAACCGGTGAGCCGGCACGTCGATGTCGTCCTGTACGACTCCTTCGCACAGCCGGAGTCCGACCAGCACGAGATCGGTGTGCTGGTGCGCAACCCGAACGCCGGCCGCGTGGTCGTCTTCACCTGGAACTTCCATCCCGAGCTGGTCGCCAGCGCCCAGGACCAGGGCGTCCACGGCTATCTGTCGAAGGCGCTGCCCGCGCGCGAGCTCGTCGCCGCCCTCGAGGCCGTGCACGCCGGCGAGGTCGTGATCAGCGAGGTCCCGGGTCGCGTACGCCCGAACGGTCTGGACTGGCCGGGCCGAGCCGAGGGCCTCACCGATCGCGAGTCGGAGGTCCTGGCCCTGATCACCCAGGGGCTGAGCAACGCCGACGTGGCGGCGCAGACCTACCTCAGCGCCAACACGGTGAAGTCCTACATCCGTTCCGTCTACCGAAAGATCGGCGTGGAGAGCCGGACGCAGGCGGTGCTGTGGGGCGTCCGGCACGGCTTCGTGCCCGACCATCGGCGGCTGGACACCTGGCGCGGCGGCGGGTGAGCGCGCGCTCGACGAACGGGTGGACCGGCCTGCGCACCTACGCGCGCAGCGGCTCGGCCACGCTCATCTCCGCACCGGGTGACGACGCGACGCGCGGGGGCGGCACGTAGTCACGCAACCGCTCGAGGGCGTCGTCGATCTGGTCGCTCACCACCAGCATGTCCGTGTAGCGCGGGTGGGTGAAGCCGCGGTCGCGCATGTTGCCGACGAATGCCAGCAGCGGGTCGAAGTACCCGTCCACGTTCAGGATGCCGGACGGCTTCTCGTGGATGCCGAGCTGCGCCCAGGTCCACTGCTCGGTGAGCTCCTCGAGGGTGCCGGGACCGCCGGGCAGGGCGAGGAACGCGTCGGCGCGGTCGGACATGATGGTCTTGCGCTCGTGCATGCTGTCGACGAGGACCAGCTCGCTGACGTCGTCGTGCACGGCTTCCCGGGCCTGCAGGGCGCGTGGGATGACGCCGGTGACGTGGGCACCCCCGGCGAGGGCCGCGTCGGCGACCGCACCCATGAGCCCGACGTGCCCGCCCCCGTACACGAGGCTCATCCCGTGCCGAGCGATGGCCGCACCGACGGCGCGGGCGGTGGCCGGGTAGAGCGGGTCCGAGCCAGAGGCGGAGCCGCAGAACACCGTGATCGTGAACCGGTCGAGCGTCATGGAGGACTCCCGTCGACGAATCCCGGGAGACTACAGACGGCCCGTTTCGGCGGCGTTACCGCCGGCCGGACGTCACCCGTGTGCTCGGGTCGGGGCGCCGCCCGTGAGCCGCGACAGGGCCGGCAGGTCGATCGGCCGGACCAGCGGGTCGGCGTGCCGGTGCACGAGCAGCCAGCGTCCGTCGGCTCGCCGGTAGACGTGAGTGACGCGCAGCGACCAGTCCTGGTCCGGCATCCCGCCGACGACGCCGTGCTGCCGCTCGACCATCGCGACGACGGCCGTGTCGCCCCAGCGGTGCGTCTCGACGTGCTCGAGCGCGGCGTCACCGTCGGCGAAGAAGCTGCCCGTGATGCCCTGCGCGCGGTCGTCGTACACCTTGGCCGGTCCGCCGAAGGGCGGCAGCAGCGTGAACCCGGGCGCGTGGTGCGTCAGCTCGAGATAGCGCGTGGTGTCCCCGCGCACGTAGGCCTCGGCCGCCTCGGCGGTGTCCCGGACGAGGTCCGACAGGTCGTCGTCCATCTCGCCTCCTGACGATCGTCCCTCCGCCAGCCTGCCACCGGCCGGCGACGTCGAGAAGGGGTATGCAGTCGTCGGCGGTCCGGTTTGCTCGTACGGTCCACCCATGGCCGATGCGATCTTCGAGGACCCCCGCCTGGCCGCCGTCTACGACGCGTTCGACGGCGATCGCGCCGATCTCGACGCGTACGTCGCGATCGTCGAGGACTGGGTGCGCACAGCGTGCTCGATCTCGGCTGCGGAACGGGCACGTTCGCGGTGATGCTGGCGGACCGGGGTCTGGACGTCGTCGGCGTCGACCCGGCCGCGGCCTCCCTCGACGTCGCCCGCGCCAAGAGCGACCGGGTCCGCTGGGTGCAGGGCGACGCGTCGACCGTGACGGAGCGCGTCGACCTGGTGACGATGACCGCCAACGTCGCGCAGGTCTTCGTCACCGACGAGGAGTGGGCGCTCGTCCTGGCGGCGATCCGCCGGATCACGACGCACCTGGTCTTCGAGGTCCGCGACCCCGACGCGCGGGCGTGGACCGGGTGGACCCGGGAGCACACGAACGAGAGGAAAGACCTGCCGCACGCCGGCCTCGTCGAGACCTGGTGCGACCTGGTCGACGTGAGCGGTGAGCTGGTCACGTTCCGCTGGACCAACGTCTTCCACGACGACGGCACGACGCTCGTCTCGGACTCGACGCTCCGCTTCCGGACCCAGGCGCGGATCGAGGAGTCGCTGCGCGTCGCGGGCTTCGAGACCCTCGAGGTCAGGGACGCCCCGGACCGGCCCGGCAAGGAGCTGGTGTTCGTCGCCCGCGGCTAGGTCGAGGGGATCAGCGCGCGGGGCCCCACGAGAACGCGCCGTCCGCGTCGAGGTGCGCCGGGATCACGTCGACCACCCACGCCGGGTCGATGGGGCCGTAGACGTGCGGGTAGCTCGCCGTTCCCGCCGTCCTCGTACCGGACGTCGGTCCCCGCGGCCGTGATCGTGTCGGTCTCGAGGATCAGGACGACCAGCTCGGCGTCGTCGTCGGCGAACACGAACGCGGCGACACCGGGCAGCTGGGCCCGCGACGAGGCGTGGATGAACCCGACGTCCTCGTAGGTGCGCCCACGGGTGGACCAGCGGTAGGCGCCGTCCGCCCGTGCGTCGTCCCAGTCCACCCGGCGGGTCACGTGCAGGATCTCCACGTCCCGGACGTTACCGGGCCGGCCTGGGTCGGTGTGCCGTGGAGTGACGAGGTCAGGCGGTCGGGGCCAGACGGAACACGCGGAACTCGCGGTCCGCGGCACGGGAGGCGTAGGTCTCGTAGGCCGGCCAGACGGCCAGGAGGGCCGGCAGCAGCCGCTCCCGCTCGGCGTCGGACGCCAGGGAGGCGGTGACGGGGGTGGTGACGCCGGCGATCGTCACGGATGCGCCGGGGTCGGCCAGCAGGTTCCCGGACCAGGCCGGGTGGTGCTCCTGACCCCAGTTGGACCCGATCAGCACCCAGCCGTCGCCGTCGACCGCGTAGAGCAGGACCGCCTCACGGCGCTCGCCGCTCTTGCGACCGGTCGTCGTCAGGATCAGGTGGGGAAGGGTGGGCTTGCCGAGCACGCTCATGCGCCCGCGCGTCGCCTTCTGGAGGCGCCGATCGAGGCCGGAGACGGCGCGACCGGCCCGGGCGAACCAGCGGGTGCGGCCGAGGTGGCGGGTGACGGACTTCACGCTCATGAGCCGATTGTCCCTGCTCAGCGGGCTGCGCCGTACGTCCCGGAGTACCGTGGAAAGCGAAGTCCCGACACACGGTGACTTCACAGCGCTCCTGGCGCTCGGCCGCGTCCCATAGCAGATGCGCGACGGATCGGCAGGGTTTTTGGTGCGGTGACACCCGTCCGGGCGTGGTTCGGACAGGTAACCGTGGTGTTTCAGCGGTGTGACGATCTCACATCGTGGACGTACCGATCAGTATCAATCACGTAACGATCGTCAGTTCTGCGGCCACCTGTCCGATTTGTCCCTTGGGGCTTCACTAACGTGTCGGCAACCCCCGGAGGGCTCTGTTCTCCTGTGCGTCGTGACCATCGACGCCCGCGTGACTCGGCAGACCCACCACCGTTTCAGGAGGAACATTGAAGATCACACGGAAGGCGTCGACCGCTGCGGTCGCATCGCTGAGCCTTCTCGCGCTCGCTGCGTGCAGCAGTGGTAGTGGTGACAACAACAGCAACGACTCGGGCATCAACCAGTCGACCGCTGTCAACGTTGCCTGGGAGTCCCCGCTCACCTCGGTGAACACGGACGAGTTCAACGTGGGCAACGCGACGCAGAACGCGGTCGTGACCTACCTGACGAACATGCAGTTCAACTACTACGACCCCGAGCTGAAGCTCCAGAAGGACACGAACCTCGGGACGTACGAGAAGACGTCCGACGACCCGCTGACGGTCAAGTACACGATCAACAAGGACGCCACGTGGTCGGACGGCACGCCCGTCACCGCCACGGACAGCCTGCTCGAGTGGGCCGCGACCTCCGGAAGCCTGAACACGATCCAGGGCAGCACCGACGACGCCGGCAACGACACCACGGACTACACGTCCGGCGTGTTCTTCAACGGCGTCGACACGGGCGGTCCGCTGGTCTCGAAGATGCCCGTCGTCTCCAGCGACAACAAGACGATCACGTTCACGTACGACAAGCCGTTCGCCGACTGGGAGCTGGAGTTCCAGGGTCCGGTCGTCCCGGCGCACGTCGTGGCGATGCACGCGCTCGGCATCGACGACCCGACGAAGGCCGACGAGGCGCTCGTCCAGGCCATCAAGGACAAGGACGTCGAGAAGCTCAAGCCGGTCGCGAAGTTCTGGAACGACGGGTTCAACTTCACCAAGCTTCCCGACGACAAGACGCTCCTCGTCTCGGACGGCCCGTACATCATCAGCGACTACGTCGAGGGTCAGTACCTGACGGTCACGCGCAACGACAAGTACAAGGGCACCCGCACCACGGGCCCGGACACCATCACGTTCCGCTACATCGACGACCCGATGGGCCAGGTCCAGGCGCTGCAGAACGGCGAGGTCGACATCATCGGCCCGCAGGCTTCCGCTGACGTGCTGACCGCGCTCAACGCGCTGTCCACCGTGAAGGTGCAGAACTCCGTCGAGGGCACGTACGAGCACGTCGACCTGCAGTTCACCAACGCCGGTCCGTTCGACCCGGCGACCTACGGTGGCGACGCGGCGAAGGCGCTGGCCGTCCGCAAGGCGTTCCTGACGGCCCTGCCGCGGCAGGCGATCATCGACAACCTCATCAAGCCGCTCAACCCCAAGGCTGAGGTTCGCAACTCGTTCAACGTCATCCCGGGTGCGCCCAACTACGACCAGATCGTCAAGAACAACGGCTCGGACGCTTACCCGCTCGCCGCTGACCCCGACAAGGCCAAGTCCATCCTGGCCGCCGCCGGCGTCACTGGTCCGATCTCGGTCCGGTTCCTGTTCAACGCCGACAACCCGCGCCGTGTCAACGAGTTCGCGCTGATCACGGACTCCGAGGCCAAGGCCGGCATCACCATGGCCGACGCCTCGCAGCCCGCCGACAAGTGGGTCAACCAGATCAACACCGGCCAGGCGAGCTATGACGCCTCGCTGTTCGGTTGGCAGTCCACCTCGACCGCTGTGACCGCTTCGGACCCCACCTTCCGTACCGGTGGGAGCCAGAACAAGCAGGGTTACAGCAACGCCAAGGTCGACTCGCTCTTCGACCAGCTGCAGACCGAGACCGACGCGTCGAAGCAGACGCAGATCCTCACGGACATCGAGAAGCAGCTGTGGGCCGACGCGTTCGGGACGACGATCTTCCAGTTCCCCGGCATCCACGCCTGGACGAAGAACCTGGCTGGCGCGGACCCGATCTCCCTGAGCCCGACCATCATGTACGGGTACTGGGACTGGAAGCTCTCGGGCTCCGGTTCGACCCCGAAGGCCACCAGCTGATCCAGCTGGCCGCCTGACCGACACACCGCGTGAGGGCGGGGGAGCCTACGGGCTCCGCCGCCCTCACCGTGTGTGACCGCGCCGCCGCACGTAGGACGCGCCCGCGGTCCCTGAACCACCGTGACCTGTCGACGACGCCGGGCAATGACGCCCTCCGCCGCCGACCCCCTTCTGTGACACCAGCTCGCTGCGAGCGCCTGACCAGGCGTTCGAGCACTCCTGCCGCGTAGACTCGGGCATTCGGTGTGCACACCCTCAACTGCGAGGTAACGCCCTCTATGTTCTCGTTCCTGTGGCGACGTGTTCTCGCCGGGCTCGCGACGCTCCTGGTGTCGACGTTCGTGATGTTCATCCTGGTGTCGGCGTCGATGGACCCGTTCTTCGACCTCGGGCAGTCGACGGCCTCGAACAAGCAGGAGCTGATCCGTCAGCGGATCGCCCTGCTCGACCTGAACACCCCCGTCGTCATCCGCTACTTCAAGTGGCTCGGCAACATCCTGCACGGCGACCTCGGGTCGGCGTGGTTCGTGGGCCAGCCGGTGTCAGCGGTCCTGCACGGGGCGATCCTCTCGACGATCCAGCTGGTCACCGCCGCGACGTTCCTGGCGATCATCTTCGGCGTGGCCGTCGGCATCGTCAGCGCCCTGCGGCAGTACAAGCTCGTTCGACTACCTCATGATCTTCGTGTCCTTCGTGCTCTACTCCCTGCCGGCCTTCTGGGTGGCCGTGCTGCTCAAGCAGTGGGGCGCGATCGGCTTCAACGACTTCCTCGCGGACCCGGTGCTGTCGTGGGTCGCGATCGCCGTCATCGCGCTCCTGGCGGGCCTGCTGTGGAGCCTCGCGATAGGCGGCGACAGGCGTCAGCGGCTGCTCACCTTCGGGATCGCGTTCGCCGCGACGTTCGCCACGTTCGCCTTCCTGCAGCTCAGCGACTGGTGGACCCACCCGAGCATCAACCCGCCGCTGCTCGCCCTGCTCGGCACGGCGACCGCGTTCGCCGTCACGACGCTCTCGTCGGGGCTCAAGAACCGCCGGGCCCTGGCCGCGTCGCTGACCACCGTGGTGATCGGTCTCGTGCTCTACCTGCCGGTGAAGGTCTTCTTCCAGAACGTGCAGGAGTCCTGGCTGATGATGATCGGCCTGGGCGTCCTGGCGGTCGCCGTCGGCATCGGTGTCGGCTACGCCTGGGGTGGACCGGACCCGGGCGTCTCGGCGCGCACGGCGGGGATCACGGCGTTCCTCGTGGCGTCGATGATGTTCGTCAACCAGGTGATGCGGGTCTGGCCGGCGTACTACAACGCCCCGGCCATCAACGGTCGACCGGTGCCGACCATCGGCAACTCGACGCCGAACCTCGGCGGGAACTTCTGGGTCCAGACGCTCGACTCGTTCATGCACCTGCTCCTGCCGACGATCGCCCTGGTGCTCATCGGGTTCGCGGCCTACACCCGCTACTCGCGCTCGAGCATGCTCGAGGTGATGAGCCAGGACTACATCCGCACGGCACGCTCCAAGGGCCTGCCCGAGCGGACGGTCGTCATGCGGCACGGCTTCCGCAACTCGCTGATCCCGCTGGCCACCGTGGTGCCCATCGACGTGATCACCCTGCTCGGTGGCGCGATCATCACGGAGCGGGTGTTCGCCCGGCCCGGCATGGGCACGCTGTTCCTGTTCTCACTGACCCACGCGGAGATCGATCCGGTGATGGCGTACCTGGTCATCGTCGCCGCCCTCGCGATCATCGCCAACATCGTGGCCGACCTCATCTACGCGGGTCTCGACCCCAGGATCCGGGTGAACGCATGAGCACCGTCGAGCAGCTGCCACCGGACGAGTCGATCGAGAACGCGATCGAGCTGCGCGAGGTCGCCGGCCTGTCGCAAGGAAAGATCGTCCGACGTCGCTTCCTGCGGCACCGCGGCGCGATGGTCGCCGTGATCGTGCTCGCGTTCGTCGTCGTCCTCGCGTTCACGTCGGTCGGCATCGGCCCGTGGACCGGCTGGTGGAGGTACACGCCCAACCAGATCAACCCCATCATCAACGGCGGCAAGCCGACGGCCGTGCTGCCGGTCTGGCTCGGCGGCGACGCCGGCCTCTGGTTCCACTGGGGGCTGCACCCGTTCGGCCAGGACGAGATCGGCCGCGACGTGTTCGCGCGCGTCATGCGCGGCACGCAGACGTCCCTGATCATCACGGCGACGGTCGGCATCACCGCCACGGTCGTCGGGATCGTCGTCGGCGCGCTGGCCGGCTTCAACCGCGGCCGGACCGACAACATCCTGATGCGGATCACGGACCTCGTCATCACGATGCCCGTGATCGTCATCGGTGCCGTGCTCGGTCAGCTCGCGGGCGGCAACAACCCGATCATCTTCGGCATCTTCCTGGGGCTGATCACCTGGACGACCCTGGCGCGCCTGGTGCGCGGCGACTTCCTCAGCCTTCGCGAGCGGGAGTTCGTCGACGCCGCGCGGGTGGCCGGCGCGAGCAACACCCGCATCATGTTCAAGCACATGCTGCCCAACGCGATCGGCGTCATCATCGTCAACACGACGCTGCTGATGAGCTCCGCGATCCTCCTCGAGACTGCGCTCTCGTACCTGGGCGTCGGGATCAAGGCCCCCGCCACGTCGCTCGGTCTGCTGATCAGCGACTACCAGGAGGCGTTCTCCACGCGGCCCTGGCTGTTCTGGTGGCCCGGCCTGATGATCGTGATCATCGCGCTGGCCATCAACTTCATCGGAGACGGTCTGCGCGACGCGTTCGACCCCCGGCAGAAGCGCATCCCGTCCGAGCGCAAGATGGCCAAGGCCCAGCGCCTCGACCCGGCCACCGGTCAGGCCGTCGCCGGCAGCGAGGTGCCGAGCTGATGCGGTCAGAACAGGGCGATCGACGCGGCCGTCAGCACCACGACGCACGCGATGGTCAGCCAGTGCCAGCGGCGCTGCGGGCCGATGCCGGCCGCCACGGCGGCCTCGGCGTCCTTGAGGTAGCCGGCGTCCTTGAGGGCCGTCTGACGCTCGACGATGGCGTCCGCGATGCGATCGGCGTTCGCGTTGTGCCGGCCCGGGCCCAGCGGTCCCGGGTCCGGTCGGCGGCGGCGCATCCGCTGCGCGGTGCCGCTGGACCGGGGTGCCGCCCACGCGGTCACGTCCGCCCCGGTGGTGTGCACGACGAGGGAGTACTTCACCGTGAAGCCGCGGTAGGCGGGCCACGGGACGCGGACGGTCGCGAGGACGTTGCGGACCACGATCTCGCCGTCGGACACCTCGACGGCCGGGTTCCAGAACAGCGCCCACACCAGCAGCACGACGAGCGCGAACAGCGGAATCAGCCGCAGGCTCTCGCCGAGACCGTCCCCGATCGCGACGCTGACCAGGGCGATCACCGCGGTGACCGCGGCGGCGCCGGTGAGCCAGCGCCCGTAGGTCGATGTGAACTCCTGCGTGCCACCCATCTGCCCATGCTCCCAGACCGGTGCCCGTCGACGGCGATCCCGTCCACCCGGCGCCCCGTCCTCGGCCAGTAAGGAACCCACCCGTGGCAATCGACATCTCTGACGCGGCCCCGGCGCCCGGCGCACCCGCGCGGACGCCCGTGCTGTCCGTGCGCGACCTGGGCGTGGACTTCTACGTCGACGGTCAGTGGTACCCCGCGGCGACCGGCGTGAGCTACGACGTGTTCCCCGGCGAGGTGCTCGCCATCGTCGGCGAGTCCGGCTCGGGCAAGACGCAGTCGTCGATGTCCCTCATCGGGCTCCTGCCGCCCAACGGCCGCGCCAACGGCAGCGCCAAGCTGGGCGACCGGGGAGCTCCTCGGCATGTCGCCGCAAAGCTCCGGCAGGTCCGCGGCAAGGAGATCGCGGTCATCTTCCAGGAGCCGATGACGGCCCTGAACCCGGTGTACACCGTCGGGTTCCAGATCATCGAGACCCTGCGCACGCACTTCGACATCGGTCCGAAGGAGGCGCGCGAGCGCGCGCTCGAGCTGCTGCGGCTCGTGGAGATCCCGGACCCGACCCGGCGCATCGACGCGTACCCGCACCAGCTGTCCGGCGGGCAGCGGCAGCGCGCGATGATCGCCCAGGCGCTGGCCTGCGACCCCAAGCTCCTGATCGCCGACGAGCCGACGACCGCCCTGGACGTCACCGTGCAGGCCGAGATCCTCAAGCTCATGCGCGACCTGCGCACGCGCATCGACTCGGGCATCGTGCTCATCACCCACGACATGGGTGTCGTCGCCGACCTGGCCGACAAGATCATCGTGATGAAGGACGGCCGCGTCGTGGAGGAGGGCGCCGCGCTCGGCATCTTCACGGCGCCCACGCACCCGTACACGATCAAGCTGCTCGACGCCGTGCCGCACCTCGGACGCAGCGCGGACGCGCTCGCCGCCGAGACGTCCGACACGACAGCCGTGGACCGCTCGGCGGAGCCGGACGCCGGTCCGACGCGCGACGTCGTCCTCGAGGCCGTCGACATGGTCATCGAGTACCCGGGCCGTCGCCGTCAGCCGGCCTTCCGTGCCGTGGACGGGGTCAGCCTGTCGCTGCGGCAGGGCGAGGTCATCGGCCTGGTCGGCGAGTCCGGGTCCGGGAAGACGACGATCGGTCGCGCGGTGGTCGGGCTGCTGCCCGTGACGTCGGGCGAAGCTGAAGATCGTCGGCCAGAACATGGTCGGTGCCACGGCCAACGACCTCAAGCCGCTGCGCAGCAAGGTCGGGATCGTCTTCCAGGACCCGGGCAAGCGCTCAACCCGCGGCTGCCCATCGGCGAGTCGATCGGCGAGCCGTTGTTCCTGCACCGTGGCGTCAAGGGCAAGGAGATGTCCGCGGCCGTCGAGCACCTGCTGGACCAGGTGCAGCTGCCGCGCGCGATGCGCAACCGCTACCCGCACGAGCTGCAGCGGCGGTCAGCGACAGCGCGTCGGCATCGCCCGCTCGCTCGCGCTGGAGCCGCAGCTGCTGGTGGCGGACGAGCCGACGTCCGCGCTCGACGTCTCGGTGCAGGCCACGGTGCTCGAGCTCTTCCAGGACCTGCAGCGCGAGCACGGGTTCGCCTGCCTGTTCATCAGCCACGACCTGGCCGTCGTGGAGATGCTGTCCGACCGGATCGCCGTCATGCACGACGGCAGGCTGGTGGAGATCGGTGAGACCGCGCAGGTGGTCAACCACCCGAAGGACCCGTACACGCAGCGGCTCCTCGCGGCCGTGCCCGTGCCCGACCCGGTGGCCCAGCAGGAGCGCCGGCTGACCCGCGACGCCCTGCTCGAGGCGCAGCGCGACGAGATCGAGCGGGCGGAGATCGAGCGGGCCGCCGGGCTCACGGAGGCCTCCGAGACGGCCGATCTCGACGCGCACGACATCGTCGACCAGGGCCCTGGCGGGCACACGACCGGTCGCGGCTTCTGAGCGACGGCCGGCCGTGACCCGACCCTGACGGCGCGTCCCGCGGACTCCTGTGAGTTTGCACCGATTCGTACGGCATGGTTGATGTTCGGCGGACGGGGACCGATACCTCGTGAGGGCAGCCGGTGCCCGTCCGAGCTCGCGGGAGGCAAGCGGTGCGCAGTGGGTCACGTCTGACGGTCGCGGCGGTCGTGGCTGCGGCGGCTGCCACCGCGCTCGGGGCCTGCACGGCGCACCCCTCACCGCCCACGCGCTCGGGGACCGTCGTGGTCGCCGTCGCATCGCCCTTCACCTCGTTGAACGCGGGGACCGCCCAGGGCCGTGCGCCGGGCAGCACGCTGGTGCGCGGCCTCGTCCAGTCGGGGTTCGCGAGTCTCGACGAGAACGGCGCGGCGGTGCTCGACCCGTCGTTCGGCACGGTCGAGAAGGTGTCGGACGCCCCGCTCACGGTGAAGTACACGATCGCGAAGGACGCCACCTGGTCCGACGGCGTGCCCGTCACGCCGGACGACCTGATCCTCGAGTGGGCGGCGCGCAGCGGCCAGCTCGACGACGTCACCCCCGGCCTCGACGCCTCCGGTGAGGTGACCAACGACGACGCGCTCGCGGCCGGGGTGGCCTTCGCCGCCGCGTCGCCGGCGCTGGTCTACGCCGAGCAGGAGCCGGTCGTGTCCGGCGCGACGGTCACCGTCACCTACGTGACCCCCGTGCCCGACTGGCAGGTCGCCCTCGACGTCAACGTCCCGGCACACGTGGTCGGCCAGACGGCGCTGGGCGATGAGGACCCGGCCGTAGCCGCGACCGCCGTCACCACCGCGATCACCCGGCAGGACAAGAAGGCGCTGAGCTCGATCTCGGCCACCTGGCGCACGCAGTTCGACGCCGACGACCTTGCCCAGCACCCCGGCATGGCCGTCACCGACGGCCCGTACTCGATCGACCGGATCGTTCCCGACCAGCGCGTCGAGCTGGTGCGCAACACCCGGTACAAGGGCGACCGCCCGGCCACGTTCGACCGGATCGTCGTGCGCACCGACATCAGCCCGCTCGACGAGGTGACCGCGCTGTCGGCGGGCTCGACCGATGTGGTCGCCCCCGCGGACACCGCGGACGTGCTGGACGCGCTGGGCAAGGTGGACGCCGCCACGGTCCGCACGGGCGGCGACAGCACCCTTCAGCTTCAGCTGCAGGTGGCCGGCGGCGGCGTCTTCGACCAGGCGACGTACGCCGGCGACGCCGCGACGGCCGCCGCGGTCCGCACCGCGTTCCTGCGCACCGTCCCGCGCGACGAGATCGTCGATCAGCTGGTCAAGCCGCTGTGGCCGGAGGGGACCGTGGCGACGGGCGTCCTGCCGCAGGTGGGACCGGACGCCGGGGGAGCGGCAGCACCCGATGCCGCGGCCGACACCGACCAGGCGAAGGCCGACCTGGCGACGGCGAAGGTGACCGGACCGGTCGTGGTCCGGGTGCTCACCAACACGACGGACCCGCTGCGCACGGCGATGCTCAAGAAGATCACCGACTCGGCCGCGAAGGCGGGTTTCGAGGTACGGCCGTACACCCCGGTGCAGGCGTGGGCGGCGGACCTGCGGGGTGCCCCCGCCGCCTGGGACGTCGCGCTCGTGCCCGTCCAGCAGGCCGACCTGCCCGTCGACTCGGTGGTCACGCGGTGGCAGTCGAAGGGCATCGCCAACCTGACCGGCTGGGCCGACCCGGCCACCGACGCCGCGCTGGCGCCCGAGGCGACCGCGCTCGATCCGACGGCGGTGCCGAAGGCGCTGGAGCCCGTCGCGACGAGCCTGGTCACCGGCGGTGCCGTGGTCTCGATCGCCCAGCAGCCGATCGTCGTCGCCCAGCGAGCGCTGCCCGACGGCACGAAGCTGCCCGACGTGCAGCCGCTGGCCCTCGGCCGTGCCGACCTGACGTCGTGGTGGGCCTGGGCGCGCAAGTAAGTGGGTCTGGTCACCTCTGCCCCCGTACGCCCGTACGGACGGGTAGGATTGACCGGCGCAGCCGACGACCCGGCGCGCTCCCCACCTTCTGAGATGAGTTCCCCCATGTCTGAGCCCACGTCTGCGCCGACTGGCACGAGCGTGCGCGCCGACCTGCGCAACGTCGCGATCGTCGCGCACGTCGACCACGGCAAGACCACGCTCGTCGACGCCATGCTGTGGCAGTCCGGCTCGTTCGGCTCCCACGCTCACGTGGACGAGCGCGCGATGGACTCCGGCGACCTGGAGCGCGAGAAGGGCATCACGATCCTCGCCAAGAACACGGCGATCCGGTACACGGGTCCCGCGGCGGCAGAGGTCGGCCAACCCGACGGCATCACGATCAACGTCATCGACACCCCGGGCCACGCCGACTTCGGCGGTGAGGTCGAGCGCGGCCTGTCCATGGTCGACGGCGTCGTGCTGCTGGTCGACGCGTCCGAGGGCCCGCTGCCCCAGACGCGGTTCGTGCTCCGCAAGGCGCTCGTCGCCAAGCTGCCCGTGATCCTCGTCGTGAACAAGACGGACCGGCCCGACGCGCGCATCACCGACGTCGTGCACGAGGCCACGGACCTGCTGCTCGGCCTCGCCTCCGACCTGCACGAGGACGTGCCGGACCTGGACCTGGACGCGATCCTCGACGTGCCCGTCGTGTTCGCCGCGGCCAAGGCCGGCCGCGCGTCGATGAACCAGCCCGAGGACGGCGGCCTGCCGGACTCCCCGAACCTCGAGCCGCTGTTCAAGACGATCCTCGAGCGGATCCCCGCGCCCACCTACACGGAGGGCGCGCCGCTGCAGGCGCATGTCACCAACCTCGACGCGTCGCCGTTCCTCGGCCGCCTCGCCCTGCTCCGCGTCTTCAACGGCACGATCCGCAAGGGTCAGACCGTCGCGTGGGCGAAGGCCGACGGCACGCTGCAGAACGTCAAGATCACCGAGCTGCTCGAGACCAAGGCTCTCGAGCGCGTCAGCACCGACTCCGCGGGCCCCGGTGACATCGTCGCCGTCGCCGGAATCGAGAACATCACCATCGGCGAGACGCTGACCGACCCGGACGACCCGCGCCCGCTGCCGATGATCACCGTCGACGACCCGGCGATCTCGATGACCATCGGGATCAACACGTCCCCGCTGGCCGGCCGCGGCGGCAAGGGCCACAAGGTCACCGCCCGCCAGGTCAAGGACCGCCTCGACAAGGAGCTCGTCGGCAACGTCTCGCTCCGCGTCCTGCCCACCGAGCGTCCCGACGCGTGGGAGGTCCAGGGCCGCGGCGAGCTCGCGCTCGCCATCCTGGTCGAGCAGATGCGTCGCGAGGGCTTCGAGCTTCACCGTCGGCAAGCCGCAGGTGGTCACCAAGAAGGTCGACGGCAAGACGCACGAGCCAGTCGAGCGCATGACCATCGACGTCCCCGAGGAGTACCTGGGCGCGGTGACCCAGCTGCTCGCGCAGCGCAAGGGTCGCATGGAGACCATGTCGAACCACGGCACCGGCTGGGTCCGCATGGAGTTCCTGGTGCCCGCGCGCGGCCTCATCGGCTTCCGCACGCGCTTCCTCACGGACACGCGCGGCACCGGCATCGCGTCGTCGATCGCCGAGGGCTACGAGCCGTGGGCCGGCCCGATCGAGACCCGCATCAACGGCTCGCTCGTCGCTGACCGCTCCGGTCCCGTCACGCCGTTCGCCATGATCAACCTGCAGGAGCGTGGCTCCTTCTTCGTCCAGCCGACGCAGGAGGTCTACGAGGGCCAGATCGTCGGCGAGAACTCGCGCAACGAGGACATGGACGTCAACATCACGAAGGAAAAGAAGCTGACCAACATGCGGTCGGCCACCGCGGACAACTTCGAGAACCTCATCCCGCCGCGCAACCTCACGCTCGAGGAGTCGCTCGAGTTCGCCCGCGAGGACGAGTGCGTCGAGGTGACGCCGACGGTCGTGCGCATCCGCAAGGTCGTGCTCGACCAGACCGAGCGCGCGCGCATCACGGCCCGCTCCAAGCGCGCCTGACGTCATGTCGCTCGGCGGCCTCGTCGCGGTGCACGCGCACCCCGACGACGAGTCGCTGAGCACCGGCGCGCTGCTGGCAACCTGGGCGCGCGCCGGTCTGCCGACGACGGTGGTCACGTGCACCCGAGGGGAGCGCGGCGAGGTCATCGGAGAGGCGCTCGCGCACCTCGAGGGCGATGGCTCGGCCCTGGCCGCGCACCGCACGGGTAGCTCGCGGACGCGCTGGCCGCGCTGGGTGTGCGCGACCACGTGTTCCTCGATGAGGTACCCGGCGTGTCCGAGGACCGGTTCGAGGACTCGGGCATGGCGTGGGTGGGCACCGGGCAGGCCGCACTCGCCGACGAGGTCCCGCCCCACGCCTTCGTCGGCGTGCACCCGCAGGACGCCGCCGAGCGGCTGGCCCACGTCCTGCGCGAGCGGCGCCCGTCGGTCGTCGTCACCTATGAACCGGGCGGCGGCTACGGCCATCCGGACCACGTCCGGGCGCACGAGGTGACCCGGCGGGCGCTCGAGCTGGTGGACCCGGCGCCGTTGCTGCTGATGGCGGTCCAGGGCGAGCACGCCCTGCGCGCCGGGTATGCGGCCCTCGCCGACGTCGTCCTCGACGGTCCACTGCGTCGCCCCGACGCCGGCGGTCCGCTGCCGTCGGTCGCGGTGCCGGACGACAAGGTGAACCTGGCGGTCGACGTCCTGCCGGTGCGCGATCGCGTGCTGGCCGCGCTGCGCGCGCACGGCACGCAGGTGCAGGCCGTACGGTCGGTCGACGACGAGGTGGCGCTGGTGGGGTGCTACGCGCTGAGCAACGAGGTGCTCGCGCCGCTCCTGCCGGTCGAGACGTACCGGGTGGTCGGTGACCTCGACGGTGCGTGGCCGCCCGGCGTCCGCCGGATAACCTGACCGCGTGCGCACTCCCGTGGTCCTGCTGGGCAAGACCGTCCTGACCGTCGTCGCCGGCTTCGTCGTCGGCGCGATCGGCACGATCATGCACCGCAGCCTGCAGCCGTGGGGACTCGTCCTGAGCCTGGCGCTCGTGCTGGCGGCCGCCACCACGGTCCGTGCGTTCGGCGGCCTTGTCGCGTGGATCGGCTTCGTCGTGGCTCTGGGTGCGACCGAGCTCGTCCTGTCGCAGAAGGGTCCGGGCGGCGACGTCCTGCTGCCGTCCGGCCAGACGATCGGGCTCGTGTGGATCGGCGGCTCGATCGTGCTCGCGGTGGTCGCGATGCTCCTGCCGCGCGGCTGGTTCTCGGCCGAACCGTTGCCCCCGCGGCCCGGCACGCCCGTTCCCACGGCCGACGTCGCGGGGGAGCCGGACGTCCCGCTGTGAGCCCCGACCTGTCCGCCGACGACTTCCGGTCGGCCATCGGCCGGCTGCCGGCCGGGGTCGCGGTGGTCACCCTGCGCTGGCGTGACACGGTGCACGCCATGACCGCCAGCGCGGTCGCGTCCGTGTCGCTCGAGCCGCCGATGCTGTTGTTCTGCGTGCACGTCGACGCACGGTTCCGCGACGCCCTGGACGACGTCGACACGTGGGCCGTGAGCATCCTCGCCGACGACCAGGCGCACACCGCCGACTGGCTGGCCTCACCCGGGCGACCCGCGTTCGACCAGCTCGCGCGGGTCCCGCACCGCGCGTCGCCGCTGTCCGGTGGTGTGTGGGTGGACGGCGCGGCGGCCTGGTTCGACTGCCGGACGTCGGCGATCCACCGCGCCGGAGACCATGACGTGGTCGTCGGCGAGGTGCTGGCCGCCGAGCAGGGTGAACCGGGCGCCGGGGGACTGGTGCACCTGCGCGGTCGTGTCCGGCCCGTCCGCTGACGGTGTCCGATTGGTCCGGATCCCTTTGTCGTCCGGGCGTCGACATGCTGTGAATCACGGCCCGGCGCGCGATCTGGTCGTCGGGACAGCCCGCTCCGCCACGTAGAATCGCGCGGGCGCGTTGTGTGCGCGAGGAGCAGCAGGGGAGCGGTATGAGCAACGGCACCGAGCAGGACGGGTCCGGACGAGCAGGTGGCGGAGGCCCCACGTCGGGCGCCGGCGTGGTCGCGGACCCGGTCTGGCCCGTCTGGGGCGGGGCCCCGACGACGGCCGCCGAGGACCCGGCGCTCGACGCCGACCAGGGTGTCGACGAGGCACCCGCCGCGCTCGCACCGGACGACTCGGCCGCCGAGCCGGAGACGCCCGACGAGCCGGCGGCGGCCGAGCCCGACGACTCCGACGACCCTGTGGTGTCCGCCGAGACGTCGGGCTCCGCCGAGCCCGTTGCTTCCGATGAGCCGGCCGCCGCCGACGAGCCGGTTGCTTCCGATGAGCCGGCCGCTTCCGACGACGCGGCTGCTGCCGCCGAGCCGGTCGAGCCCGATGAGGTGGCTGGTGGCGGCGAGCTGGCCGCTTCGGGCGACGTGGCTGCTGCCGCCGAGCCGGTTGCTTCCGAGGAGGCGCCTGATGCCGACGAGCCGGCCGCCTCCGATGAGGTGGCTGCTGCCGACGAGTCCGGTGACGCCGATGAGCCGGTTGCTTCCGATGAGGCGACCGCTGCCGACGAGGCGGCTGCTGCCGACGAGCCCGTTGATTCCGACCCCCCTGCTGCGTCCGAGGGGCCGGTTGCTTCCGATGAGGTGGCTGCTGCGGGCGAGCCGGCCGCCTCCGTTGACGCGGCTGCTTCCGACGAGCCCGGTGATGCCGGTGAGCCGGTTGTTGCCGACGAGTCGAATGACTCCGTTGAGCCGGGTGCTGCCGAGGCGGCGGAGCCCGCCGACGACCGGACCGAGGTCCTCCCGCCGGTGGTGGCCGCCGCGGTTGCGCCCGCGGCAGTCGCGCCCGTCGTCCAGCGTGTGCCGGTCGCCAACGCCGCGTCGGCGGACACGACGGTGCCGGTTGGAACGCCCGCGGCGGCAGCCAAGCGTGCGCCCGCGGAAGCCGCGGCCCCGACCGCGGTGATCCCGCCGGTCGCCACACCGGCACCAGTCCCCGCACCCGCACCGGTCCCCGCACCCGCACCCGCACCCGCGAGCGCGTTCGCGCCCGTCACGGCCGCCGCCGCGGCGGCCTCCGGCACGATCAACGCCGGCCGGGTGCCGTCGAGCGAGCGCACCCCGTCGCCCTTCGACGTGTTCGAGCCGGAGGACCGCCGTCGTCGCTGGCCGCGTCGGCTGGCGATCGTCGGCGGCATCCTGCTGGTCCTGTGCGCCGGGTACGTGGCCGCGTCGTACGCGGTGGCCGACACGGTCCCGCGGGGGGCGAGCGTCGCCGGGGTCGACATCGGCGGCCTCAAGTCGGCGGCCGCGGTGACCCGGCTCGACACCGAGCTCGCGGACCAGACCACCAAGCCGATCCCCGTGGTGGCGCAGGACACCCAGGCGACGCTCGACCCGGTCGCGGCCGGCCTGACGTTCGACGCGCAAGCCACCGTCGACGGGCTGACGGGCGTCGACCTCGGACACCCGAAGCAGCTCTGGGACCACATCGTCGGAGTCGGGGCGCAGCAGCCCGTGACGGCCGTCGACGCCAAGAAGCTCGCGGCGTCGGTCGACGGCCTGGGCACGGCGCTGCAGCTGTTGCCCGTCGACGGCACCATCGTCTTCGTCGACGCGACGGCGCAGTCGACCGCCGCCGTGGACGGCTGGGACCTGGACCCTGTGGGGTCGGCGAAGGTCGTCTCCGACGGCTGGCTCGACGCCCCCCGGCCCCTGCAGCTGCCGACGACGGCCGCGGCGCCCGCCATCACGCAGGACGAGACGGACGCGGCCCTCACCGAAGCGACCAAGGTGACCTCGGCGCCGGTCTCGGTGACGGTCGACGGGCAGGTGGCGTCGCTCGACGCGAAGACCCTCGCCGCCAACAGCGCCTACGTGCCGACCGACGGGGCCCTGGTCCTGCAGGTGAACGGCGACGGCCTCACGGCGGCGGTCGTGGCGCAGCTGCCCGGGCTGCTGCAGCCGTCCGCGGACGCCCACTTCGAGTTCGTGAACGACGCCCCCGTGATCGTCCCCGGCACGCCGGGCACGACGCTCGACCCCAAGGCGGTCGCCACGGCGGTCTCGACGGCGGCGGTCTCCGACAACCGCTCCGCGACCGTCGAGCTGAGCCAGGCGGACCCGTCGCAGTCGACGGCCGCGCTCGAGGCGCTCGGGATCAAGGAGATCGTCTCGGAGTTCGACACGCCGCTGACCAGCGAGCCGCGCCGCACGGTGAACATCACCAACGGCGCCAGCAAGATCAGCGGCACGCTCATCAAGCCGGGCGAGACGTTCAGCCTGACCGACGCGCTCGGGCCGCTCGACGCGGCGCACGGGTTCGTCGAGGCCGGCGCGATCGTCAGCGGCGAGCACACGGACGCGTGGGGCGGCGGGCTGAGCCAGGTCTCGACCACCACCTACAACGCCGCGTTCCTGGCCGGGTTCGAGGACATCGAGCACAAGCCGCACAGCGAGTGGTTCGCGCGCTACCCGGAGGGTCGCGAGGCGACGATCTTCACGGGCACGCTCGACATGCGCTGGAAGAACAACACCCCGTACGGCGCCCTGGTCCAGGCCTGGGTGGCGAACAACCGGGTCTACGTGCGGGTGTGGGGCACCAAGTACTGGTCCGTGGAGTCGATCACCAGCCCGCGCAGCAACGTCGTCCAGCCGACGACCGTCTACTCGCAGTCGCCCACGTGCGAGGCCTCCTCGGCCGGCAACCCCGGGTTCAAGGTCACCGTGACGCGCAAGACGTCGCTGAACGGCGAGCTGAAGAAGACCGAGTCGAACTCCTGGACGTACAAGCCGCAGAACAAGATCATCTGCGGACCTGCGCCGGCCACCGCGCCGACGGGCTAGTCGGACGCCGGGTGCCGTCGCGCGGGTGGCGGCGGCACCTGCTTCGTCAGGACGATGTCCGCGGCAGGCACCCGGACGTCGCCTCGGCGGGTGCGGACGACGACGCCCTCGTCGTCGACCGCCAGCACCTCCCCGAGGACGTCGGTGTGCCGCGGCTCGCCGGCCGCGGGCCCGTCGTCGCGAAGCCGTCGGACGACCACCCGCACCCCCGGCGACCAGGCGCGCCACGTGGCGTCGCTCACGGCACGCTCCGTGGACAGGCGATCGCGGGGGCGGTCATGTGAGCGATACTAGGAGCGACCCCCGGCCACTGTGGAGGACCGACCGTGACGTATGTGATCGCCGAACCTTGCGTTGATGTCAAGGACAAGGCGTGCATCGAGGAATGTCCCGTGGACTGCATCTACGAGGGCAAGCGGTCGCTGTACATCCACCCCGACGAGTGCGTCGACTGCGGCGCGTGCGAGCCGGTGTGCCCCGTCGAGGCCATCTACTACGAGGACGACGTCCCCGAGCAGTGGACCGAGTACTACAAGGCGAACGTCGAGTTCTTCGACGACCTCGGCTCGCCCGGTGGTGCCGCGAAGATGGGTGAGATCGACAAGGACCACCCGATCATCGCGACGCTGCCGCTGCGCGTGCACGGCGAGTGACGCCTGCTCGATGGGCCTGCTGACCGGAGCGCTGCCGGACTTCCCCTGGGACACCCTGACGCCGCACAAGGAACGCGCCGCCGCGTTCCGAGGCGGCATCGTCGACCTGTCGGTGGGCACGCCCGTCGACCCGACGCCGTCGGTCGTCCGGGAGGCCCTCGCGGCCGCGGCGGACTCGCCTGGCTATCCGACGACGGCCGGCACGCCCGAGCTGCGGCAGGCCGTCGTCGACTGGTTCGCGCGGCGACGCGGGGTCCGCGGGCTCGACCCGGCGGGTGTGCTGCCGACCATCGGCTCCAAGGAGCTCGTCGCGTTCCTGCCGTCGTTGCTCGGCCTCGGCGCCGGCGACGTCGTCCTGCACCCGTCGGCCGCCTACCCGACGTACGACGTCGGCGCGCGGCTCGCGGGCGCGACGCCGGAGCCGACGGACGACCCGGCGACGCGGCTTGCCGACGGTGGCGTCCGCCTGGTGTGGCTCAACTCCCCGGGCAACCCCACGGGCGAGGTCCTGGGCGTCGAGGAGCTCGCCCGCATCGTCGACGCGGCGCGGGCCGCAGCGGCTCGCGACGGGCGACCGGTCGTCGTCGCCTCCGACGAGTGCTACGCCGAGCTGGCCTGGGCCGAGCCGTGGGCCTCGCAGGGCATCCCGAGCGTGCTGGACCCACGCGTGACCGGTGGCGACCTGACCGGGCTGCTCGCGGTGTACTCGCTGTCCAAGCAGTCCAACCTCGCCGGCTACCGCGCGGCGTTCGTCGCGGGGGACCCGGCGCTCGTCGGCGAGCTGCTCGAGGTGCGCAAGCACGCCGGCATGATCGTGCCGGGACCCGTGCAGGCGGCGACCACCGCAGCGCTGGCCGACGACACGCACGTCGCGGACCAGCGTGAGCGGTACCGACGCCGCCGGACCACCCTGCGCGCCGCGTTCGAGCAGGCCGGGTACACGATCGACGGTTCCCACGCCGGGCTGTACCTGTGGGTCCGCCCGGAGGGTGGTGACCAGGACAGCTGGTCGACCGTGGCGGACCTCGCCTCGCTGGGCATCCTGGTGGCGCCGGGCGCGTTCTACGGCGCACCGCGGCATGTCCGGGCGGCGTTGACGGCGACGGACGAACGCATCGCCGAAGCCGCCGCGCGCCTTGCCGGGGCCTGACGCAACCCCGCCCAACACCCTGTGATCGTCGTCACAGCCCCAACGACGCGTCCAAGATTGGTCACGGAACGTCTTGCGCAGGTACCGTCGATCAAGGCCAACGGGGGCCGGAACGTGCACGCCGAACGGCGGCCATCAGCTGGCGGCAAGGACTCGCGGACATCCCGCCACCGAGCCGCCGCAGGAGAGGAACACCATGTCGGACGTTGCCACTGGGTTGGTTCACGTACCCGTCCAGCTGATCGTCGACGGGAAGTCCAAGGACCTGCCGATCGTGACCGCGACCGAGGGCAACGACGGCATCGTCGTCTCCTCGCTCCTGCGCGACACGGGTCTGGTCACGGTCGACCCCGGGTTCATGAACACCGCGTCCTGCGAGTCGAAGGTCACCTACATCGACGGCGACGAGGGGATCCTGCGCTACCGCGGCTACCCCATCGAGCAGCTGGCCGAGAAGTCGACGTTCCTCGAGGTCGCCTATCTGCTGATCCACGGCGAGCTGCCGACGCCGGCCGAGCTCGACGCGTTCGTCGAGCGCGTGAACCGGCACACGATGGTGCACGAGGACTTCCGCACGTTCATGGGGACGTTCCCGCGGCACGCGCACCCGATGACGGTCATGTCGTCGGCGCTCAACGCGCTCGCGGCGTTCTACCCGGAGTCGCTGGACCCGTTCGACCCGGAGACCATCGAGCTGGCCACCGTGCTGATCCTGGCCAAGACGCGCACGATCACCTCCTACGTGCACCGGGCGTCCAAGGGTGAGCCGCTGCTCTACCCCGACTACTCGCGCGGGTACGTCGAGGACTTCCTGCGCATGACGTTCGCAGTGCCGTACCAGCCGTACGAGGCCGACCCGAAGGTCGTCGCGGCGATGGACCAGCTGCTCATCCTGCACGCCGACCACGAGCAGAACTGCTCGACGTCGACGGTCCGCATCGTCGGCTCCAGCCACGCCAACCTGTACGCGTCGGTCGCGGCGGGCATCAACGCGCTGTCCGGTCCGCTGCACGGCGGCGCCAACGAGGCCGTGCTGAAGATGCTCACCGAGATCCAGGCCAACGGCGGTGACGCGACGGAGTTCATGAAGCGCGTCAAGAACAAGGAGCCCGGCGTCCGCCTCATGGGCTTCGGGCACCGCGTCTACAAGAACTACGACCCGCGCGCCGCGATCGTGAAGAAAAGCGCCGACTCGGTCCTGTCCGCCCTCGGCGGCAACGACGAGCTGCTCGACCTCGCGATGGGCCTCGAGGAGATCGCACTCTCCGACGAGTACTTCATCTCGCGCAAGCTCTACCCCAACGTGGACTTCTACACGGGCCTGATCTACAAGGCGATGGGCTTCTCCGAGGAGATGTTCACGCCCCTGTTCGCGCTCGGCCGGATGCCCGGCTGGATCGCCCAGTGGCGCGAGATGATGACCGACCCGCAGACGAAGATCGGCCGCCCCCGGCAGATCTACACGGGCGCCGTCGAGCGCGACTACGCGGGCATCGAGACCCGCTGACGCGACCGCGACGCCCGCGCTCGCCGTCCGCGCTCCGGGCGTCGGCACCGACGGGACAGTCATCGGTACCGGCCACCGGTATCGCTACACCGTCGTGATCGTCAGGCTGACCGTGCCGGCCGGGACCGGGGCGCTCGACGTGGCCCAGGTGCCGGTGGACCGGTCCCAGGTCTGGTCGCCGACGGTCACCGACGTCAGACCGAGCGGCTGCGCGACCGCGACGGCCCACTGCGCGAGCGCCCAGTCGCGCTGACCCTCGACCGACGTGACGGCCGCGGTCGGGAACGTCAGGGTGGCTCCGCCGTCCGTCGGGGTGACCTGGACCGGCACGTCGGAGCCGAGGTCGCGCTGGATGCGCGCGACGACGGCGTCGGCGGTGGTGGGTGCCGCGTCGTGCAGCGTGCAGGTCAGGGCGCCGGGCGAGAAGCCCGTGAGCGACGAGGCCCACGCGCGCGCGGTGCCCTCGTGCTGGGCGTAGGCGTCGGGGAAGCCGGACCGCTGGACCGCTTGGGCGGCCTTGGTGATCTCCATGGTCTCGAAGCCGGGGACCTTCAGCAGGTGGTCGTAGAAGGTGCCGGTCGCGAAGACGGGGTCCTGCACCTGTTCGGCGGTGCCCCAGCCCTGCGACGGGCGCTGCTGGAACAGGCCGAGCGAGTCACGGTCGCCGTGCTCGACGTTGATGAGCTTCGACTCCTGCAGGGCGGTCGCCAGCGCGATCGTCACGGCGCGCGCGGGCAGCTCGCGGCTGACCGCGATCCCGGCGATCAGCGCGGCGTTGTCCGCCTGCGCCGGGGACAGCGCCCAGCTCGTGCCGTCGACGGTGGCGACGCACCGCTCGGCGACGGGTGCGGCCGGGTGGGTCCGGGAGAGGAACCACACCACGCCCGCGACCCCGAGCGCCAGCACGCCCAGCGCCACGACGACGGCACACCCACCGCGCCGACGGGGCCCGCCGGACCGGGCGCGCCGACGACGACGACGAGCGTTCACGCGTTGGCGTGCAGCGACGCGTTCAGCTCGACGCCCGAGCCCGCGCGCGCGACCGCCTCGACGCCGCCGGTCAGCGAGTTGCGACGGAACAGGATGTTGTCGCGGCCCGCGAGCTCGCGCGCCTTGACCACCGTGGGCTCAGCCGGCGCCGAGCCGGAGGCCGGCGCAAGCAGAGTGACCTTGGTCCCCGCCGTGACGTACAGGCCGGCCTCGACGACGCAGTCGTCGCCGAGCGGGATGCCGACGCCCGCGTTGGCGCCGAGCAGGGTGCGGCTGCCGATCGAGACGACCTCGCGACCGCCGCCGGACAGCGTGCCCATGATCGAGGCGCCGCCGCCGATGTCGGAGCCGTCGCCGACGACGACGCCGGCCGAGATGCGTCCCTCGACCATCGACGTGCCGAGGGTGCCGGCGTTGAAGTTGACGAACCCCTCGTGCATGACGGTCGTGCCGGAGGCGAGGTGGGCGCCCAGGCGCACCCGGTCGGCGTCGGCGATCCGCACGCCGGACGGGACCACGTAGTCCACCATCCGGGGGAACTTGTCGACGCCCAGCACGGTGACCGGGACGCCGGTGGTCGCGCGCAACCGGCCGCGCGTCGCCTCGAACCCCTCGACGGCGCACGGGCCGCGGTCGGTCCAGACGACGTTCGGCAGCACCCCGAAGATGCCGTCCAGGTTCTGGGCGTGCGGTGCGACGAGCCGGTGCGACAGCAGGTGCAGGCGCAGGTAGGCGTCGGCCGTGTCGGCGGGGGGTGCGTCCAGGTCGACCACGGTGCGCACCACCTGGATGCGTACAGCGCGGGCGTCGTCCTTGCCCTCGGCCGCGATCAGCTCGGCGGGCGTCTCGGCGCCCGTCGCGGGCTCGCCGAGCGCAGGTGCGGGGTACCAGACGTCGAGCGTGGTGCCGTCGTCGGTCACCGTCGCCAGGCCGTCTGCCCAGGCCTTCCGTGAAGTCATGGCAGCAACCCTAGGTCAACCGGGTGGGGCTAGGGTCGCGTCGTGGCCCCCGAGACCTCCGTCAACCTCGACCTGTCCACCGACCCCGTCGCGCTCACGCAGGCGATCTGCGACATGCCGTCCGTCAGCGGCGACGAGCGCACGATCGCCGACGCCGTCGAGGCGGCGCTGCGCGGGTACGCGCACCTCGAGGTCCTGCGGGACGGTGACGCGGTCGTCGCCCGCACGAGCCTGGGCCGACCCACGCGTGCCGTGATCGCGGGGCACCTGGACACGGTGCCGATCGCCGACAACCTGCCGACGCGGCTGGTGGGAGAGGGCGCTCTGGCTGAGCTGTGGGGGCGCGGGACCGTCGACATGAAGGGCGGGGTGGCCGTCCAGCTGGCGCTGGCCGCCGAGCTCGTGGCACCGACGCACGACGTCACGTGGGTGTTCTACGACCACGAGGAGGTCGACTCGGACCTCAACGGCCTCGGTCGGCTGGTGCGCCACCATCCCGACTGGGTGCGCGGCGACTTCGCGGTGCTGGGCGAGCCGACGAACGGCGGGCTGGAGGGCGGCTGCAACGGGACGCTGCGGGTCGAGGTCCGGCTGACCGGCGTGGCCGCCCACTCCGCTCGCGCGTGGATGGGTCGCAACGCCATCCATGCCGCGGGCGAGGTGCTGCGGCGGCTGGAGGCGTACGAGCCGGCGTCCGTCGAGGTGGACGGCCTCGTGTACCGCGAGAGCCTCAACGCCGTGCTCATCGGCGGCGGGACCGCCGCGAACGTTATCCCGGACGCCTGCGTGGTGACGGTGAACTACCGGTTCGCGCCCTCGTCGTCGGTCGCCCAGGCCGAGGCCCACGTGCGCGAGGTGTTCGAGGGCTACGACGTCGTGCTCACCGACGCCGCCGCGGGCGCGCGACCCGGCCTGGACGCTCCGGCGGCCCAGCAGTTCGCGGCCGCGGTCCTGTCCGTGACTGGCGGCCGGCCCGCCCCGAAGTACGGCTGGACCGACGTCGCCCGGTTCTCCGAGCTCGGCATCCCCGCGGTGAACTTCGGCCCCGGCGACCCGCTGCTCGCGCACACGCGCGACGAGCACGTCACGGTCGGCCAGATCACGCTCGTCCACGCCGCCCTCCGTCACTGGCTGACCACCTGAACCGGCCGCGAGGATGGCCGGTGCCGGGCCGTCGGCGCACCTAGAGTCGGGGCATGAGCGACGACGGTCAGCCCGCACCGGGGCTCGGCTACCGCAGGGGCCCGGTCCTGCTGCGCGGCCAGCAGATCCCCAAGACCACCTCCGACCAGCGGCTGCTCAGCAGCGGCTCCGAGGAAGCGGACTGGCTGCACGGTGACCCCTGGCGCGTCATGCGCATCCAGAGCGAGTTCGTCGAGGGCTTCGGGGCGCTCGCGGAGGTCGGTCGGGCGGTCAGTGTCTTCGGGTCCGCTCGCGTACCCGTCGACCACCCCGACTACGCCATCGGCATCGAGGTCGGCGGACGCCTGGCCCAGGCGGGGTACGCGGTCATCACCGGTGGCGGTCCCGGGATCATGGAGGCCGCGAACCGGGGCGCCAAGGGTGCCGGCGGGCTGTCGGTCGGGCTCGGCATCGGCTGCCGTTCGAGCAGGGGATGAACGCGTTCGTCGACCTCGGCGTGAACTTCCGGTACTTCTTCGCGCGCAAGACGATGTTCATGAAGTACTCCGAGGGCTTCGTCGTGCTGCCCGGTGGCTTCGGCACGTTCGACGAGCTGTTCGAGGCCCTGACGCTGGTCCAGACGCACAAGGTGATCAGCTTCCCGATCGTCCTCGTCGGGCGCGCGTACTGGCAGGGTCTCCTCGACTGGGTGGTCGGCTCCGTCCTGGACCGGGGGATGGTCGGCAGCGCCGACCTCGAGCTGATCAAGCTCGTCGACACCGCCGAGGAGGCCGTGGCGGCGGTCCTGGCGCGCGGCGCGGAGCTGCGTGCGGAGGAGGAACGGGCGGCCGCCGAGACCGCGCTCGCGCAGCAGTCGCCGGAGAGCCCGTGAGCGTGGTCCCCCTCGCGGGCGCCCCCCTTCGCCTGCGGGGCCGCGAGATCGGCCCGGACCGCCCGGTCGTGATGGCCGTCGTCAACCGCACGCCGGACTCGTTCTACGCTCCCGCCCGGTACGACGACGCCACGGCCGACGACGCCGTCTCGCGCGCGGTCGACGAGGGTGCCGACATCGTCGACCTCGGCGGGGTCCGTGCGGGCCGCGGGCCGCGGGTCGAGCCCGGCGAGGAGATCGCCCGTGTGATCCCGCTGGTCGAGCGGGTGCGTCGACGACACCCGGAGCTGCTGGTCTCCGTCGACACCTGGCGCGCCGAGGTCGCCCGCGCCGCCGCCGACGCGGGCGCGGACCTCATCAACGACACGTGGGCCGGCCACGACCCGGGCCTGGTCGAGGTCGCGGCCGAGCGGGGACTCGGGATCGTCTGCTCGCACACCGGCGGCGCCCGGCCGCGCACCGACCCTTTCCGCGTCGAGTACCCCGCGACGCCGGGCGGCGACCCGCTGGACGGCGTGCTCGACGACGTGGTGCGCACGGTGTCCGCCGCGGCGCGCCGGGCGACGGAGCTGGGCATCGACCCGGACAGCATCCTCGTCGACCCCACGCACGACTTCGGCAAGAACACCTGGCACAGCCTGCACCTGGTCCGCCGCACAGAGGCGCTCGTCGCGCTCGGCCATCCGGTGCTCATGGCGCTGTCCCGCAAGGACTTCGTCGGCGAGAGCCTGGACCTGCCCGCGGAGGACCGGCTCGAGGGGACCTTGGCCGCCACCGCCGTCGCGGCCTGGCTCGGGGCGCGGGTGTTCCGGGCGCACGACGTGCGCGCGACCCGCCGGACACTCGATATGGTCGCCACGATCCGCGGGGACCGAGCCCCCGCCAGGACGGTGAGAGGACTGGTGTGAGCGACGCAGCCGTGGCCGAGCCGACCGGCGCCGCACGGTTGTGGGACTGGTCCCGGACGCGGCCGTGGTGGGTGCAGGTGCTCGCCGTCTATGCGGGAGCGCGGCTGGCCACGACCGTCGTCTTCCTCTGGGTGGCCTCCGTGCAGGGCCAGAACGCGTGGACCGGACCGCACCCGGGCTACTTCCCGTACGTCGGGTTCATGTTCGACGGCAGCTGGTACCGCCAGATCGCCGAGAGCGGCTACCCCGCGCAGCTGCCCGTGGGCGCGGCCGGCGACGTGCAGCAGAACGCCTGGGCGTTCTACCCGCTGTTCCCGTTCCTGACGCGGGCTGTCATGGAGATCACCCGGCTGCCCTGGGAGGTCGCGGCGCCGACCGTCGCGCTGCTCCTGGGTGCCGTCGCGATGCTGCTGATCTACCGGGCCGTCGACCAGGGCGCGCCGCGTGCGGTCCGTGCGCGCCCCGGCCTGCCGCTCGCCACGGTCGCGCTGGTCAGCGTCTTCCCGACCGCCGCCGTGCTGCAGACGGCCTACTCCGAGGCCCTCGCCCTGGCCCTGATCGCGGCCGCGCTGCTGCTGCTGATCCGGCGGCACTACGCCTGGATGGCTGCCGCCGTGCTGGCGCTCGGGTTCACGCGGGCCGTCGCCCTGCCCATGGCAGCCGTCGTGGTCGTGCACGCGGCGGTGCGCTGGTGGAACGCGCGCCGGCAGACCGACACGTTCACCTGGCGTACCGCGGTGGGTCTGGGGCTGCTGACCGTCTGGTCCGCGGCGTCCGGGCTGCTGTGGCCGGCCGTCTGCGGGTGGGTGACCGGCGTGTCGGACGGGTACCTGCAGACGCAGGAGGCGTGGCGGGGCGTGCGGAGCGTGGCGCCGTTCTACGGCTGGACCTACGTCCCGAACTTCTGGTTCGGCGACCTGGCGATCCCCGTGGTGGTCCTGGGCTTCGCCCTGGTGATCGCCGTTCTCGTGGTGCCGGCGGCCTGGCGGCTGGGCAACGAGCTGCACAGCTGGGCGGCGGCCTACGTCGTCTACATCGCGGCCGTCGTCGAGCCGGGCAGCAGCCTCGCCCGCTTCCTGCTGCTCGCGTACCCGCTCGGTGCCGTGACCGCGGGTGTGGTCACGCGCCCCACGGCGGCCCGGCGGTGGTGGTTCGTGGGCGTCCTGCTGCTCATGTTCGGGCTGCAATTCCTCTGGGTCCGGGAGATGTGGCAGGCCAACGCGGGGCCCGACTGGCCCCCGTGATCGACGCCCGATCTCCTGGACATCCGTCCGATCGGGGGGCAGCGACGGCATCGGTCAAGGTGAGGGCCATCCTGTGAACTAGGATGGATCCCGGACAACCGGCAGCCGAGGCAGACGTGAGGTGCGCGCGAGCGCGCCCGCGACACTGGCCGCACGCAGCCCGGACGCACGAGCGAAGGAGACGCCCCGAATGGCCGCGATGAAGCCGAGGACCGGTGACGGCCCCCTCGAGGTCACGAAGGAAGGCCGCGGCATCGTCATGCGCGTGCCGCTCGAAGGCGGGGGACGGCTCGTGGTCGAGCTCAACGCGACCGAGGCCGCGGAGCTGGGTGAGGCCCTGACGTCCGTCGTCAGCTGACGATGGCACGCTCAGGGGGATCGACCGACCGGATCGGGCGGACGCTCCCGGCGGTCACGCTCGCCGGCGGGACGATCGCCACGTCGACGCTGCTCACGGACGGCGCGACCGACGCCGTCGCGATCCCGGTCTCGCCCGCGCGCGCCGGCGACGACGCGCTGGTCCCCGGCGAGGGGACCGCCGACGCTGCCGCCCGCTACGGCATCGACCTCGCCGAGATCGGCGAGCGCGCCCGCCTGGCGGGCAACCCCGGGGACCTCTACGTCCTGCAGCTCCCGCGCCCGGTCGGCTCTTCGGTCGCCCTGCCGTGGGCCGGTCTGCCGCCCCGGCTCGTGCTGGTCGGCGTCGGCGCCGGGCGTCCCGACGACCTGCGACGGGCGGGTGCCGCCCTCGCGCGCGCCACCCGCGGACTGGGTCGGGTGGTCACCACCATCGGCGCCGAGGCGCGGCAGACCGCGTCGCAGGCTGCGGCCGCGGCGCGTGCCGTCGCGGAGGGCTACCTGCTCGCCGCGTACGCGCCGCTGCGCATCACGGCGAACGACGACACCAAGTCACCCGCCGAGCTTCGTCCTGCTCGGTCGCGACGGCACCCGCGCGGCGGCAGCGATCGCCGCGGCTGGCACGGCTGCGACGGCCACGTGGCTGGTCCGGGACCTGGCGACCACGCCCTCGAACACCAAGAACCCGGCATGGATGGCCGAGCAGGCACGCCGGCTCGGCACCGCTGCCGGGCTCGACGTGGCGGACCGCGGTCCACGCGAGCTCGGCGAGTTCGGCGGGATCCTGGCCGTCGGGGCCGGGTCCGTGTCGCCGCCGCGGCTCGTCACCGTCGGCTACACGCCCGCGACGTTCACACCGGGCTCCGGCAAGCACGTGGTGGTCGTCGGCAAGGGCATCACGTACGACACCGGCGGGCTGTCCATCAAGCCCAGCGACGCGATGGTCCCGATGAAGACGGACATGACCGGGGCGGCGGTGGCGCTGGCCACCGTCCTGGGGGCCGCCGCAGACGGCGTCGCGCACCGCGTCACGGCGGTCCTGCCGCTGGCCGAGAACCACGTCGGCGCGTCCTCGTACCGGCCCGGCGACGTGCTGACGATGTTCGGCGGCACCACCGTCGAGATCGCCAACACCGATGCCGAGGGACGCCTCGTGCTGGCCGACGCGCTCGCCTGGGCGGACGCGACCCTCGACCCGGACGTGCTCATCGACGTGGCGACCCTCACGGGCGCCGCGACCATCGGCCTGGGCAAGCAGCACGCCGCCCTCTACTCCGCCGACCCGCTGCTCGTCGAGGACCTCGTGGCGGCGGGGCAGGCGTCGGGCGAGCGGGCGTGGCACATGCCGCTCGTCGAGGAGTACGAGGAGGCGGTGCGCTCGCAGGTCGCCGACCTGCGTCACGTGCCGCTGGACAAGAAGATCGGCGGCGGCTCGATCACGGCCGCACTGTTCCTGCGGCACTTCGTCGGGACCCGCACCTGGGCCCACCTCGACATCGCCGGTCCCGCCCGCTCGACCTCGGACAGGCACGAGGTCAGCGAGGGGGCCACCGGCTTCGGTGCACGCCTGCTGCTGCGTTACCTCGACGACCTGCGCTGATCGTCGAGCACCGACCGGTCAGGCTGCCGCGACGACCGCCTTCTTCTCGGATCCCGGCTGCTCGGCCGGGATGCGGCCCGTGAAGAACAGCCCGACGACGGCGATGAGAGCCAGCACGGCGAGTGCGCTGCGCAGACCGTCGAGCCGCGCCTGCGCGTTCTCGTGGACGATCGCCGTGGCGGCGTCGCCGCTCACGCCTGCGTCCTCGAGCGCGGTCACCAGCGCGGCATCGGAGATGAACGGGATGCCGGCGGCCAGCTCGACGCTCGCGGAGCTGGACACCTCCGCGGGGACGGCCTCGTTGTGCGCGATCCCCGCCAGGAACGACGACGTGAGCATCGCGATGAGGATCGAGCCTGCGAGCGCGGTACCCAGCGACGCGCCCAGGTTGGTCGCGGTGTTCTGCAGGCCACCCACCTCGTCGCTCTCGTCCGCCGGCACCGCCGAGACCGTGACGCTGCCCAGCTGGGACGCCAGCGCGCCGATCCCGAGGCCCGCCAGCAGCAGCGGCACGGTGACGATCTCCGGACCCGCCGACGACTCCATGGCCGTGAACAGCGAGACGATCCCCAGGCACATCGACAGCAGCCCGAGCCGGACCACGCGACGCGGCGACGCGTTCGGGAAGAACCGGGGGATGCCGGCGGCCGCGAGCAGGAGCGTGATGGACAGCGGCATGATCCGCAGGCCGGTGTCGATCGCGGACAGCCCCAGCGCGACCGACAGATAGAGCGGGATGGTGAAGAACAGCCCCGCCTGCACCAGGAACTGGAAGAAGAACATGAGCAGGCCGCCGGTGAACTGGCGGTTGCCGAACATCTCGAGCCGGACGAGCGGTTCGCGCCCGCGGCTCACCGTGCGGCGCTCCCAGGCGGCGAACAGCCAGATGACGAAGACGCCGACGAGCACGAGGACGATCGTCGGCGACAGACCCAGGACGGCCGGGCCGCCGGGCTTCGGCATGACCCAGCCCCAGGAAGCTCGAGCGGAGCACGCCGAACACCGCGAGCCCCAGCCCGCTGGCGGACAGGATCGCGCCGACGACGTCCAGCCTCGGGCCGCGCTCGGTCTCCGGGTCGGAGATCTTGCGGGTCCGCAGCAGGATGAGCAGCACCACCACGACCTCGCCGGCGAACACCCACCGCCACGAGAAGTAGGTCGTCGCGAAGCCACCGATGAGCGGGCCGAGGGCGACTGCGACGGCCCCGGCCGCCATGACCAGGCCGTAGGCGCGCGGGCGGCCCGACACCGGCACGTTGCTGGCGACGAGGGCCACGATCGCCGGGAGGATCAAGGCCGCACCGATCCCCTCGAGCAGCGACCAGCCGAGCAGCAGGACCGGCAGGTTGGGCGCCAGGGCCGTGGTGAGCGAGCCGGCACCGTAGATCACGCAGCCGATGGCGAACGCGCGCTTGCGGCCGATCAGCGTGCCGACCTTGCCGCCCGGGATCATGAGCATCGCCATGACCAGCGTGTAGAGCGTGATCGCCGTCTGGATGCCCTCGATGGTCGTCCCGACGTCCGCCGCGACGGTGGCGATCGCGACGTTCATGACCGAGCTGTCCAGGGTCATGAGGAACTGCCCGGCGCCGAGCGTCAGGATGACGGCGCCTGCGGTGGAGGCCTTGGCGGTGGTGGAGCTCACCGCTTGACCGCGACGAGCAGGCCGTCGCCGGAGGGCAGCAGAGCGGACACGAGCCGCTCGTCGGTGCGCACCGTCCGGCCGACCTCGCGGATGATCGTCGTCGTCTCGTCGCGTCGCGCCGGGTCGGCCACGCGGTCGTGCCAGAGCGCGTTGTCGACCGCCAGGACGCCGCCGGACCGCAGCATCCGCACGGCCTGCTCGACGTACTGCGGGTAGGACTCCTTGTCGGCGTCGACGAACACCAGGTCGTACGCGCCGTCGGTCAGGCGGGGGAGCACCTCGCTCGCCCGGCCGGGGATCGTCCGCGTGCGGGTGGGCTTGATGCCCTCCTCGGCGAACGCCTCCTTCGCCGCGCGCTGGTGCTCCAGCTCGAGGTCGATCGTGGTGAGCACGCCGTCGGCCGGCATGCCCCGCAGCAGGTACAGCGATCCGACGCCGGCACCCGTGCCGATCTCGACGACGGCCCGGGCGGACACCGTGGCGGCCAGGACGGTCAGCGCCGCACCTGAGCCCGGCAGGACGGGCGTGCAGCCGAGCTGGCCGGCCCGCTCACGCGCGCGCAGCAGGACGTCGTCCTCCGGCACGAACTCCTCGCAGTAGACCCAGCTCTGGGCCTTGTCGGTGGAGATGGCTGCCTCCTACGGGTTCTCTCGGGCGGTCTTCGACCAGCGTAGTGGCGCGACAGAACCCGCTGTGGGACGCCGGACGATCCGCTGAAGGCGGAAACCTTTCGCCCCTCCTGAGCGTTGCATGGGTTCGAGCCCCACAGGTTTGCCTGGGAGACTGTTGGGTGTCCTGACACACGCGCGAGGAGACCACCCGATGAGCACCGAGCCCGCCACCTGGCAGGCACCGGCGTGGGAGGACATCGTCCGCGACCACTCCGCGCGGGTCTACCGGCTGGCCTACCGCCTCACCGGCAACCGGTTCGACGCCGAGGACCTCACGCAGGAGACCTTCGTCCGCGTCTTCCGCTCCCTGCACTCCTACCAGCCCGGCACGTTCGAGGGCTGGTTGCACCGCATCACCACCAACCTGTTCCTCGACCAGGCCCGCCGCAAGCAGCGCATCCGCATGGACGCCATGGGCGAGGACGCCGAGCGGTACGCGTCCGGTGACCAGCTCGGTGCGCCCGAGCGGGCGTTCGAGCACGGGAACCTGGACCTCGACGTGCAGCGCGCGCTCGACCAGCTGCCGCCCGAGTACCGGGCCGCGGTCGTCCTGTGCGACATCGAGGGCCTGTCCTACGAGGAGATCGCGGTCACGCTCGGCATCAAGCTCGGCACCGTGCGGTCGAGGATCCACCGGGCCAGGGCCCGCCTGCGCGTGTCCTTGGAGCACCGCGCCCCCGAGGCGTTGCGCGTCTTCTCCTCCGACGACTCGACCGCGGACGCGCAGCGATGACGGCGCACCTCGGCTCGCGCATCAGCGCCCTCGTCGACGGCCAGCTGTCGGTGACCGCCACCGAGCGGGCGCTGGCCCACGTCGCGGTCTGCCCCGAGTGCGCGTCCGAGCTCGGCGCGGCCCGGTCCGCGCGCGCGGCGCTGGCGTCCGTCGACGAGCCGTGCCCCGCCCCCGACCTGACCGCGCGGCTGCTGTCGCTCGCGGGCAGTGCACCGGCCGACCCGCGTCCCACCGACCCGTTCGCCCCACCGGCGTCCGGGTCGCGCTCCGAGCTGGCGTCGTACGGCGTGACGTCCTCCGGCGGCTGGCTCGGCCGGTCGGTGGTCCGCGGCGACCTGCGCCAGAAGCGGACCAGCGTCCGCATCGCCGCCGGGTCGATGGCGGGGCTCGGTGCCGTCGCAGCGATGCTCTTCGTGCTCGGGGAGCGGCCCGACGTCGTGCCGACCAGCCACCCGGGTTCCGACCTCGGCCTGCTCGGCGGCGCGGTCACCGACCGGCAGCCCGCCGCCTTCGACACCGGCCTCCGGGTGGCCGGCGCGGGTGCGGGCGGCGACTCGGTGGCGTGGCTGCAGGCGCACCAGTGGTCGTTCCCGTCGCAGCTGCCCGACGGCTGGGCCGTGAGCGCGGTGCGCTGGTCCGGCGACGACTCGACCGTGCTGGAGGTCGACGTCGTCGGCCCGGAGGGTTCCGCCGTGGTGACCGAGCAGCAGGGTCACCTGGACACGGACGCGCTGGCGGGGGCGCCGACCAGCCGGGTCGGCGGGCGTGACGTCTACGTGCTCTCCTACGAGCCCTGGCACATCGTGTGGCAGGCCGACTCGACGGTCGTGCAGGTGGTCGCTGCCGAGTCGAGCGGCTCGGCGGACCAGCTTGTGGGAGCCTTTCCCGGCGGCGCGTACGACGCCGGAGTGCCCGCGCAGATCACGCGGGGCTGGAACACGGTGACAGGAGCGCTCGAGCGACCATGAGCACGCCCGACGACCCGTCCGCCCCGGGTGACGCGCACGACGGATCTCGACCGGGTCCCGACGCCCCGCCGGTCCCCGCCGAACGGCACGACGAACCCGAGCCTCGGGCGGCGGACCCGAACCCCTTCGCGTCCCCCTCCGGCCAGCGCAGCCTGCCGACGACCCCCGAGGTCCCCGCGCACACCTCGAACCCGTACGCGCCGCACGGGCAGCCGGTCGCGAGCCCCTACGCCCCGCCGCACGCCCAGCAGGTCGCGAGCGCGTACCCCGCGACGGCCGGCTGGGGGACCCCACCCGCCGGTCCGCCGAGCGCACCCGCGCCGGGCGCAGGCCCGGTCGACCCCTGGAGCCAGCAGTCGCCGGCCGCGCACGCCCCCTGGGGTGCCGCGACGTACCCCAACCCGGTGCCGACCCCGGGTCAGCCGCCGCACCCCGCCGTGCAGACCCGGACCAAGAAGAAGCGTCGCGCCCTGTCGGCAGTGTGGATCTTCCCGCTCGTCGTGCTCGCCCTCGTGGCGGGACTGGTGGGCGGCGTCATCGGCGGGCGCATCTCGGCGACCGACCACCTCCAGGACGCCGGTCTCCCGCCGGCCGGGACCGGCACCGCATCCATCGAGCGGGCGCCGGACTCGGTCGCGGGCATCGCCGGCGGCGTCCTGCCGAGCGTGGTGTCGATCCAGGTGGACGGCGCCCAGGGCAGCGCCACCGGATCCGGCTTCGTGCTCCGCCAGGACGGCTACCTGGTGACCAACCACCACGTCATCGCGCAGGCCGACAACGCGGCCTCCACCACGATCACGGTGACGTTCGTCGACGGCAGCGAGAAGCCCGCGACGATCGTCGGCAGCACGTCCGACTACGACCTCGCGGTGCTGAAGGTCGACGTCGACGGCCTCACACCCCTGCGGCTGGGCGACTCGGGCAAGGTCGTCGTGGGCGACCCCGTCGTCGCCATCGGCGCACCCCTCGGCCTGGCCGGCACCGTGACCACCGGCATCGTCAGCGCGCTCAACCGCCCGGTCACGGCCGGTGACGCGAGCAGCACGGCGTTCATCAACGCGATCCAGACCGACGCCGCGATCAACCCCGGCAACTCCGGCGGCCCGCTGGTCAACGCGGCGGGCGAGGTCATCGGCATCAACTCCGCGATCGCGCAGCCTCCGGGCTCCACCGCCAGCGTCGGCGGCAGCATCGGCCTCGGGTTCGCCATCCCGTCCAACCAGGTGCGCCGCACGGCGGACCAGCTGATCGAGACCGGTCACGCGACGTTCCCGATCATCGGGGTGCTCCTCGACCAGAGCTACTCGGGCGAGGGCGTTCAGGTCTCGGGCGCGGACCAGAACGGCCAGCCGCCGGTCAGCGCCAACGGCCCGGCCGACCGGGCGGGCATCCACCCGGGCGACATCATCCTGGCGATCAACGGCCGGCCGGTGACGCAGCCGGACGAGCTGATCGTCGCGATCCGCGCGCTCACGCCCGGCGACACGGTCCTGCTGCGCGTCCGCACGGGTTCGGCGGAGCGGGACGTGCGGGTCAAGCTGGACGAGTCCGACGCTCCGTGATCGCGCGGAACGGCCTCAGGCTCGACGAGTAGGCTGACGCGGTGTTGTTCGACATCAACGGCGGAGAGTGGATCATCCTCCTGCTCGTTGCCGCGCTCGTGATCGGTCCCGCGCGGCTGCCCGGGTACGCCGAGCAGCTGGGCAAGCTGGTGCGGCGCGGGCGGGTGTTCCTGCGTGAGGCCAAGGCGCGTGTCGACGAGGAGCTCGGCGACGAGGCCAAGGACGTCGACTGGGCGTCGCTCGACCCTCGTCGGTACGACCCGCGCCGGATCGTGCGCGAGGCGCTGCTCGACGACCCGACCCCGCCCGTCCGACCCGTCACCAAGCCGTCGGCCTCGACCCCTGCCACCACGGCGGTCCGCGGAGGAGCGGCAGCCGCCGCGGTCCCCGCCGTACCGGTATCGCCGCCGTTCGACGACGAGGCGACCTGACCGACGAGTCCGACCCGGCCACCGCGGCCCCGTCGACCTGTCAGAATGGGCGGATGCACTTGGCGCCGCAGTCGTCGCGCATCTTCTCCGGGATGCAGCCCACGTCCGACTCCCTCCAGCTCGGCAACTACCTCGGGGCGCTGACCCAGTGGGTGGCGCTCCAGGAGGAGCACGACGCCCTCTACTGCGTGGTGGACCTGCACGCGCTGACGGTCGGCCCCGATCCGGCGGTGCTGCGTGACCGCACCCGGCGCACGGCGGCTCAGTACCTCGCGGCGGGCGTCGACCCGGACCGCTCGATCCTGTTCGTCCAGTCGCACGTGCCCGAGCACGCCGAGCTGGCGTGGTTGCTGTCCTGCCACACCGCCTTCGGCGAGGCCAACCGGATGACGCAGTTCAAGGACAAGTCCGGCAAGCACGGGACCGAGGGAACGACGGTCGGGCTGTTCACCTACCCGGTGCTCATGGCCTCGGACATCCTGCTCTATGACACGACGCTCGTCCCCGTCGGCGAGGACCAGCGCCAGCACCTCGAGCTGACGCGCGACCTGGCCAACCGGATGAACTCACGGTTCGGCGCGGACACCGTCGTCGTTCCTGAGCCGTACATCGTCAAGGCCACCGCGAAGATCTACGACCTGCAGGACCCGACGGCCAAGATGAGCAAGTCCTCGGAGAGCCCGAACGGTCTGATCGAGCTTCTCGACGACCCCACGGTCGTCACCAAGCGGATCAAGAGCGCGGTGACCGACGACGGCACCGAGATCCGCTTCGACCCGGAGCACAAGCCGGGCATCTCGAACCTGCTGTCCATCTACTCGGCGCTCACGGGTCGGTCGGTCGAGTCCCTCGAGCAGGACTACGCCGGAAAGGGGTACGGCCACCTCAAGGTCGACCTCGCCGAGGTCGTGGTCGACTTCCTGCGCCCGTTCCAGGCGCGGGTCAACGGCTACCTCTCGGACCCGGCCTCCCTCGACGACGTGCTGGCCGACGGCGCCGACCGTGCCCGCGACCGCGCCGCGGTGACGCTGGAGCGGCTGTACGACCGCGCGGGCCTGCTGCCGCGTCGCGCGCGGGTCCGCGCGTGAAGCTGCCGGAGCGCTCGGGGACAAGCTGCGCATCGGTGTCGCGATCACGATCCCCGAGCCGTACAGCACCGTCCTGCAGGCGGCTCGCGGGCGGTTCGGCGACCCGTGGGCGGACTTCATCCCGCCGCACATCACGCTGCTCGGACCCACCGTGGTCGATCCCGACGAGATCGAGGCGGTCGACGAGCACCTCTCGTCCGTCGCCGCGTCGCACAGGCCGTTCCTCGTGCACCTGCGCGGGACCGAGACGTTCCGCCCGGTCTCGCCGGTGGTGTTCGTCCAGCTCGTCGAGGGCTCCTCGGGCTGTGCCGCGCTGGAGCGCAGCGTCCGGTCGCACGTGCTCGAGCAGGAGCTGCGGTTCGACTACCACCCGCACGTCACCGTGGCGCACGAGGTTGCCGACGAGCAGCTCGACTCGGCGTACGCCGATCTGGCCGGGTTCGACGCCTCGTTCCTGGTGGACAGCTTTCACAGCTACGCGCACGGTGACGACGGTGTGTGGCGGCCCGTCCGCGACTTCTCGCTGACCGGGGCGGCAGCAGATGCCGGGGTCGTCAGCCCGACCTAGGGTGCAGGGCATGACCCCCCAGGGCGCGCAACCTGCTGTCGGCGCAGGCGCCGCGCACGCGCACGCCCTCGCGGCGGAGGAGCCGCCCCCGGCCAAGCCCGGGCTCGTGTCCCGTGCCAGGACGGCATGGGACTGGGTCAGCCACACCCGGGCGATGCGCGCCAACGCCCGCTTCGGCGTCCGCGGCGGAGGAGTGCTGACCGGCGGCATCGCGTACGCGGCGCTGTTCTCCGTGTTTGCCGCGCTGACCATCGGCTACACGATCTTCATGAAGGTGCTGGGCGGCAACGACGAGCTCCGCCAGCAGGTGCTCGACGCCGTCGACAAGGCGTTGCCCGGCCTCGTCGACAACGGCGACGGCGGCGGTGGGATCAACCCCGACGACCTGGTGCTGAACAAGGGTCTGACGATCACCGGCGCCATCGCCGTCGTCGTCCTCCTGCTCAGCGCGCTCGCGGCGGTGTCGGCCATGCGCAAGGGCGTGCAGGCGATGTTCGCCGACGACGGCACGGGCACCAACGGCGTGATCGTCAAGGCGCGCGAGCTGGGTGGGTTCGCGGGCATGGCGATCGCGGTGCTGGTGTCCGCGATCATCACCATCGCGGTGACCACCGTGACCCAGTGGATCCTGAGCGGCCTCGGCTGGGGCGGCGCGACCACGACGGTGCTGACGGTGGCCGGGGTGCTCGTCGCGTTCCTGGTCGATGCGGGGGTGTTCGTCCTCGTCGTGACCGTGCTCGCCGGTCAGCACCCGCCTCGCAAGGACCTGCTCCAGGGTGCCGTGCTCGCGGGGATCGGGCTGGGCGTGGTGCGCCTGCTCGGCACCCAGGTGGTGGCCGGGAGCGTCAACAAGAACCCGTTGTTCGCGTCGGTCGCGGTGATCGTCACGCTGCTCCTGTGGATCAACCTGATCGCGCGCATCATCCTGCTCGCCTCGGCCTGGACCGCCGACCCGCCCTACGTCGAGAAGGTGCCGCGCGCCGACCCGCAGGACGAGAAGGAGCCGTCCGAGGCCGACCGCGCCTGACGCCGGCGTGACGGCGCGCTGACCGGAGCGGCGGAGGATGCCCAGGGCGGCGCTGGGCCCCACCTAGGGTGCAGGACATGAGGACCGAGGACGCCCACCCGGCCGCCGGCTCGGGTGCGGCACAGGCTCATGCGCTCGCTGCCGAGTCACCGCCGGAGCCGCGCTCGCTCGTCGCGCGCGGCATGGCGTCGTGGGACTGGGTCAAGCACACGCGACCCATGCGAGCGTATGCCCGCTTCGCGGTGCGGAGCGGGGGTGTGCTGACGGGCGGTATCGCCTACGCGACGCTGTTCTCCGTCGTCGCCGCACTGACCATCGGCTTCACCGCGTTCATGGCGGTGCTGGGTGACAACGAGCGGCTCCGCAACCAGGTGCTCGATGCCGTGGACGAGGCGCTGCCCGGGCTCATCGACACCGGCGACGGCAACGGCATGATCAGCGCGAAGAGCCTCGTGCTCAACACGAGCCTGACGATCACCAGCGTGATCGCCGTCCTCGTGCTCCTGGTCAGCGCGATCGCCGCGGTCGCCGCGCTGCGCAAGTCCGTGCGCGCGATGTTCGCCGACGACGACCCGCGCGGCAACGGGATCCGCGGCAAGGCGCGCGAGCTGGGCGGCTTCGCGGTGGCGGCGCTCGCCGTGCTGCTCTCGGCCATCGTGACGATCGCCGTCACCTCGGCGGCGCAGTGGATCCTCGGTGCACTCGGGTGGGGGAGCGTGACGACGTCGGTGCTCTCCGTCCTGGGTTTCACCGTCGCCTTCGTCGTCGATGCCGGGATGTTCGTCCTCATCGTGACCGCGCTGGCCGCTCAGCGCCCGCCGCGCAGGGACCTCCTGCAGGGTGCGGGGCTCGCGGCGGTCGGGCTCGGCACGGTGCGCCTGCTGGGCACCGCGGTGGTGACCGGCAGCGCGACCAGGAACCCGTTGTTCGCCTCCGTGGCGGTGCTGGTCACGCTGCTCGTCTGGATCAACCTGATCGCACGCATCATCCTGCTGGCGGCCGCCTGGACCGCGGACCCGCCCTATGTCGACAAGTCGGCGTCACGTTTGCCGGCGACGTGACGCCCCTACGAGGGCGCCCGAGCCCATGATCGTGAGCCCGCCGGCCAGTGCCGCGAGGGGACCGGACGACCCGCACCGATCGCCCTAGGCGAGTCGCTCGCGGAAGCTCGGGGAACCGCGCGGTGAGGGCGCCCAGCCGGGCCAGCGTCGACGCGGGCTCCCCGACGCTCCCGAGCCGCAGCATGCCGGGATCGCCGGCCAGCTGGCCCGCTCGGATGCGGTCGGTGGCCGCGGTGATCCGGACGGGCACGTGCTCGAGCAGGGCGCGCACGTCCAGGTCGCCGTACCCGTCCGCGATCGTGCGCAGGCCGTCGACCACCTCCGCCGCATCGGCACCGGGATGGAGCAGGGCCGAGCTCCACGCGTACATCGCGACGTCGTCGAGCGGGACGCCCGGGCCGGCCACGTCCCAGTCGAACACCCCGGCGAGGTCGTCGCCGTCGAAGACCAGGTTGTAGACCGCCGTGTCGTGGTGGCAGACGATCTCGCCGGGCCGCAGCGCCCGCTCGACGAACCGCCACCGCCGGTTCGCGCGGGGGAAGCCCGCCACCGCCGTGTGGAACGTGCGCAACCAGCGCATGGCCGACGTCGTCTGCGCGGGGCTGGGCCGCTCGGTGTGGATGTCGAGCACGTGCCCGGGCAGGAACGTCAGGATCTCCCGATCCCGCTCGTCGATGCCCAGCACGCGCGGGATCTTCTCGACGCCGGCCGCCGCGAGGAAGTCGAGCAGCTCGTGCACGGCGGGCGTCCACGGGCCGGTCGGTCTGCGCACCGTGTCGCCGACGCGCACCGCACCTCCGACGTTCCCGCCGGGGAGCAGGACCTCGTCGGTCATGCCGGGCTCAGAAGGCCCGGGTGATCATGGCCCTCTTGACCTCTTGGATGGCCTTGGTCACCTCGATGCCGCGCGGGCATGCCTCGGTGCAGTTGAAGGTGGTGCGGCAGCGCCACACGCCCTCCTTGTCGTTGAGGATCTCGAGGCGCTGGGCCCCGCCCTCGTCGCGGCTGTCGAAGATGAACCGGTGCGCGTTGACGATCGCGGCTGGGCCGAAGTACTGCCCGTCGGTCCAGAACACGGGGCACGACGAGGTGCACGCGGCGCAGAGGATGCACTTGGTGGTGTCGTCGAACCGGGCGCGCTGCTCGGCGCTCTGCAGGCGCTCCTTGGTGGGCTCGTTCCCCGAAGTGATCAGGAAGGGCATGATCTCGCGGTAGGAGGCGAAGAACGGCTCCATGTCGACCACGAGGTCCTTGATCACCGGGAGGCCCTTGATGGGCTCGACGGTGATCGGCTTCTTGAGGTCGAGGTCCTTGAGCAGCGTCTTGCAGGCCAGGCGGTTGCGGCCGTTGATGCGCATCGCGTCGGAACCGCACACGCCGTGGGCGCAGGAACGACGGAACGTGAGCGACCCGTCCTCCTCCCACTTCACCTTGTGCAGGGCGTCCAGCACCCGGTCGGTGCCGTGCATGCGCACCGTGAACTCGTCCCAGTACGGCTCGGCCGAGCCGTCGTCGCCGGGCAGGTACCGGCGGACCTTGAGGGTGACGTCGAAGGACGGGATCACCGGGGTCGCCGTCGCCGCGGCCGTGCCTTCCAGGGTGGCGGTCATCAGTACTTGCGCTCCATCGGCTGGTAGCGGGTCACCGTGACGGGCTTGGAGCCCAGCACGAGCTGGTAGTCCTCGAACACGGTGGTGTGGGCGAAGGCTCCCTTGTGGTCGCCGTCGCCGTCCGTGCCCCACAGGCGGTGGCCCTTGGCGGGCAGCGGCCGGCGGTACGCCATCGTGTGCAGCATGTAGTTCTTGTCGTCGCGGTTCGGGAAGTCCTCGCGGAAGTGCCCGCCGCGCGACTCGTCGCGGTTGAGGGCGCCGACGACGACGGTCTCGGCGATGTCGAGCAGGAAGCCGAGCTCGACGGCCTCGAGCAGGTCGGTGTTGAACATCCGGCTCTTGTCCTGGACGCTCACGTGCCGGAACCGCTTCTGCAGGTCCTTGATGTCGTCGAGCGCCTGCTGCAGCGAGTCCTTGGTGCGGAACACCTGGGCGTTCAGGTCCATCGACTCCTGCAGGGCCTTGCGCAGGTCCGCCACGCGCTCGCCGTCGGGCCGCGTGCGGATCTCCTCGAGACCGGCGACGACGGAGTCCGCGGCACCCTCGGGCAGCTCGACCCAGGACGCCTGCAGCGCATAGGCCGCGGCCGAGATCCCGGCGCGCTTGCCGAACACGTTGATGTCGAGCAGCGAGTTGGTGCCCAGCCGGTTGGAGCCGTGCACGCTCACGCAGGCGACCTCGCCGGCGGCGTACAGCCCACGGATGACGTCGGTCTGGTTGCGCAGGACCTCCGCCTCGATGTTGGTGGGGATCCCGCCCATGGCGTAGTGCGCGGTCGGGTACACGGGCACGGGCTCGGTGTAGGGCTCGATGCCGAGGTAGGTGCGGGCGAACTCGGTGATGTCCGGCAGCTTGGCGTCGATGTGCGCGGGCTCGAGGTGCGTCAGGTCGAGCAGCACGTAGTCCTTGTTCGGACCGGCGCCGCGGCCCTCGCGCACCTCGTTGGCCATCGACCGGGCGACGATGTCGCGGGGGGCCAGGTCCTTGATCGTGGGGGCGTAGCGCTCCATGAAGCGCTCGCCCTCGGAGTTGCGCAGGATGCCGCCCTCGCCGCGCGCCGCCTCGCTGAGCAGGATGCCCAGACCCGCCAGGCCGGTCGGGTGGAACTGGAAGAACTCCATGTCCTCGAGCGGGATGCCGCGGCGGTAGGCCAGCGCCATGCCGTCGCCGGTCAGCGTGTGCGCGTTGCTCGTCGTCTTGTAGATCTTGCCCGCGCCGCCCGTGGCCAGCACGACGGACTTGGCCCGGAACACGTGGATCTCGCCGGTGGCCAGCTCGTAGGCCACCACGCCCGAGACGTTGACCTCCTCGCCCTCGGGCACGTGCCCGGCGGCGAGGTCGTGGTCCACCAGAAGGTCCAGCACGTAGAACTCGTTGAAGAACTCGACCTCGTTCTTCACGCACTGCTGGTAGAGCGTCTGCAGGATCATGTGACCCGTACGGTCGGCGGCGTAGCAGGACCGGCGCACGGCCGCCTCGCCGTGGTTGCGCGTGTGCCCGCCGAAGCGGCGCTGGTCGATCTTGCCCTCGGGCGTGCGGTTGAACGGCAGGCCCATCTTCTCCAGGTCCAGCACCGCGTCGATGGCCTCCTTGGCCATCACCTCGGCGGCGTCCTGGTCGACCAGGTAGTCACCACCCTTGACGGTGTCGAACGTGTGCCACTCCCAGTTGTCCTCCTCGACGTTGGCCAGCGCGGCGCACATGCCGCCCTGCGCCGCGCCCGTGTGGGAGCGCGTCGGGTAGAGCTTGGAGATGACGGCGGTGCGTACGCGCGTGGAGGACTCGAGGGCGGCACGCATGCCTGCGCCGCCCGCGCCGACGATCACGACGTCGTACTGGTGGGTCTGCATCGGGGTCGATGCCTTCCTTGATGGTGGGTCAGGCAGTACAGAACGACGGCAGCAGGTCCGCAGGCGAGCCGGTCGGGCACGGGTCGAACGTGAAGATGACCAGCGTGCCCAGCACGACCACGATGATGAAGGCGAGGTACAGCAGGCCCTTGAGGAAGAGCCGCAGGCCGTCCCGCTCCGCGTAGTCGTTGATGATCGTCCGCACCCCGTTGGTGCCGTGGATCATGGCCAGCCAGAGCATCAGCAGGTCCCAGACCTGCCAGAACGGCGACGCCCACTTGCCGGCGACGAAGCCGAAGTCGATCGCCTTGACGCCCTGGCCCAGCCAGAGGTTGACGAACAGGTGGCCGAAGATCAGGACCAGCAGGATCACGCCGGAGGCCCGCATGAACACCCAGCCGTAGAGCGGTGTTGCCGCGCGTGGTCAGTCGCGAGGGCCGGGCCTTGGGGGCGCGGGGCGCCTTCGGGTCGGCGATCGTGCTCATCACTCGCCCCCGAACACGTGCATGAGGTGGCGGGGCAGGAACCCGGCCATCGTCACGACGAACAGACCGAGGACGATCCAGAGCATCAGCCGCTGGTACTTCGGACCCTTCGCCCAGAAGTCCACCAGGATGATGCGGATCCCGTTGAACGCGTGGAACACGATCGCGGCCACGAGGCCGGCCTCACCGAGACCCATGATCGGGTTCTTGTACGTGCCGATCACGGAGTTGTAGTCCTCGGGGGAGAGCCGCACGAGCGACGTGTCGAGGACGTGCACGAGGAGGAAGAAGAAGATCGCGACGCCGGTGACGCGGTGCGCGACCCACGACCACATGCCTTCCCGCCCTCGGTAGAGCGTCCCGGCGGGCGCTTTGCGCTTCACCGGCGCATCGGGCGCTGCGGACACTGGGGGATCCTCCTGGCGAGTCAGAGGTGCGGACGACGGCGTCCCTAGACGACCTCACTGTAGTGAACGACATCCACCGCGACGCGACGGGGACGGCAACCTGTGAGGTACTCCACATGCTGGGCCGGGGGTGAGTCCTGGCTACCCTGGCCCCCATGCCCACCAGCAGCACCCCCATCCAGGCCTTCCACGCCGTCATCCCGGCCGGCGGCGCCGGTACCCGGCTCTGGCCCCTCTCGCGGGCGGGTCACCCCAAGTTCCTGCTCGACCTGACCGGCACCGGGCGCACCCTGCTGCAGGGCACGGTCGACCGGCTGGCTCCCCTGGCACAGGGCGTGCTCGTGGTCACGGGGGCCAAGCACGCGGCGGCGGTCGCTGACCAGCTGCCCGAGCTGGGCGCCGACCAGGTGCTGGCCGAGCCGTCCCCGCGCGACTCCATGGCGGCCATCGGGCTCGCCGCCGCCGTCCTGCTGGAACGGCACGGTGCGGACGTGATCCTCGGGTCGTTCGCGGCCGACCACGTCATCTCGGGCACCGAGGCGTTCGAGGAGACGGTGCGCGAGGGCGTCGTCGCCGCCCAGGCGGGCTATGTCGTGACGATCGGCATCCGGGCGACCGAGCCCACCACGGCCCTCGGCTACGTACGGTCGGGAGCGAGCCTGGGTCTCGACGAGGCGCGGCGGGCCCAGCACGTCGTCGGCTTCACCGAGAAGCCCGACGCCGAGACCGCGGCGGCCTACCTCGCCACGGGCGAGTACCGCTGGAACGCGGGCATGTTCATCGTGCGGGCGCGCGTGCTGCTGGACCACCTCGCCGCGCAGCCCGGTGCTCGCCGCGGGGCTGGTCGAGATCGCCGCCGCCTGGGACGGCCCGGACCGGCAGGCGGTGCTCGAGCGTGTCTGGCCCGGATTGACCAAGATCGCGATCGACCACGCCATCGCCGAGCCCGTCGCGGCGGCCGGCGGTGTCGCGGTGGTGCCCGGCGACTTCGGGTGGGACGACGTCGGTGACTTCGCGTCGCTCGCGCTGCTGCTGGCCGGTGGGACGCTCGGCGACCAGTCGGCGGTGCAGCGGATCGACTCGGACGGGTCGCTCGTGGTGACCGGCGAGGGGCGCACGGTGACCGTGATCGGCCTGCCGGACGCGGTCGTCGTCGACACGCCCGACGCGGTGCTCGTCACCACCCGCGCGCGCGCCCAGTCGGTGAAGCAGGGGGTCGACGCCTGGCGCGCGGCGGGTCGGGACGACCTGCTGTAGGTGGACGTGCGCGGTGCGGCACGCCGGCCGCGGCTAGGGTCGATCCGTGCCTGACCTCACCACCGTCGCCCCGTTGACGTCGCTGCGCCCCGCGCCCTCCGAGGCCGTGGCGGCGCGGCTGGTCGCGTCGTACGACGACCTGCGAGACGAGCTCGTCGCAGTCCGTCGGGACATCCACGCGCACCCGGAGACTCGGGCGCACCGAGGTGCGCACCACGGGGCTGCTCGTCGACCGGCTGCGAGCCGCCGGCCTCGAACCGCACCTGCTGCCCGGCTCCGGCCTGGTCTGCGACATCGGTCCGGGTCCGGCGGCCACCGGGCGGCAGCGGATCGCGCTCCGGGCCGACCTCGACGCGCTGCCGTTGCCCGACACGACCGGCCTGCCCTGGGCGTCGACCGTGCGGGGCGTCGCGCACGCGTGCGGCCACGACGTGCACACCACGGCCGTGCTGGGCGCCGGTCTGCTGCTGGCGCGCGTCGCCGACGAGCTGACCACCGGGGTCCGGCTCGTCTTCCAGCCGGCCGAGGAGGTCCAGCCCGGCGGTGCGCTCGACGTCATCGCGGCGGGCGGCCTCGACGGCGTCGGACAGATCTTCGCGTTCCACTGCGACCCCAAGGTCGACGTCGGTCAGGTGGGTACGCGCATCGGGCCGATCACGTCGGCCAGCGACGAGGTCACGGTCACGATCTCCGGTGCGGGCGGCCACACCTCGCGACCGCACCTGACCGGTGACGTGGTCTTCGCGCTCGGGCAGGTGATCACGCAGGTCCCCGCGATCCTCGGCCGCCGGCTGGACCCCCGCTCAGGCGTCAACCTCACCTGGGGCGCGGTCCAGGCGGGATCGGCGCACAACGCGATCCCGACAACCGGGGTCGTCCGCGGCACGCTGCGCTGCCTCGACGTGCGGGCCTGGGAGAAGGCGTCGGAGGTGTTCCACGACGCGGTCGAGAACGTCGTCGCTTCGCTCGAGGTGCAGGTCGAGGTGCGCCACCACCGAGGGGTCCCTCCGGTGGAGAACGCCTCGAGCGCGACCGGGGTGCTGGAGGAGGCTGCGCGCGACGTGCTCGGTGCCGGATCGGTGCTGCTCACGGAGCAGTCGCTCGGCGGCGAGGACTTCGCCTGGTACCTGACCAAGGTGCCCGGCGCCATGGCACGCCTCGGCACGCGCACGCCCGGCGGCCACACGTACGACATCCATCAGGGCGACCTGCGCGTGGACGAGCGCGCGATCGAGGTGGGCGCTCTGTTCCTCGCCAGAGCCGCACTGCTCGCGGGTTGAGACGTCCCGTCCGCGGGCTGGTCAGATGTACCAAGTCGATAACGGAACCTGCGGGGATACCCACCGGTAACGTGCTCGTCACACGCGGCTGGCTAGTGTCCGAACCATCAATACCGGGCAGCCAGGGGCACGTGGCGACGCATCGTCGAGCCATCACGCCGCCGTTGCGCTGGACCGGGTGCTGACGAGATTCAGGAGACGCGCGTGAACAGGATCATTCGAGTTGCTGCGCTCGGCGGGGCGCTCGCGCTCGCGCTTGCGGCGTGTGGCAGTGCCCCGGACAACAACTCGGGTTCGTCGTCCTCGCCGACGTCGTCTGCCGGTGCCGCGATGTCCGACTTCAAGGGCTGCATCGTGTCCGACTCGGGCGGCTTCAACGACAAGTCGTTCAACGAGTCGGGTCTCAACGGCCTGAACCAGGTCAAGAAGGACCTGGGCATCCAGACCGCTCAGGCCGAGTCGAAGACGGACGACGCGTACGCGCCGAACATCGACAACCTGCTCAGCCAGAACTGCAACATGATCGTCTCGGTCGGCTTCAAGCTGTCGACCGCGACGGCGGACGCCGCCAAGGCGAACACCGACGTCGACTTCGCGCTCGTCGACGCCCTGCCCACCGACGCCGCCGGCAAGGCCGTGACGCTGGACAACGTCAAGCCGCTCCAGTTCGACACCGCGCAGGCGGCCTACCTCGCCGGCTACCTGGCCGCGGGCATGACCAAGACCGGCAAGGTCGGCACCTACGGTGGCCTGGCCATCCCGACGGTGACCGTCTTCATGGACGGCTTCGCCGAGGGCATCGCCAAGTACAACGAGGTCAAGGGCAAGAGCGTCCAGCTGCTCGGCTGGGACGAGAAGGCCCAGACCGGCCTGTTCAACCCGCCGGACGCGCCGTTCGCGCCGGGCTCCGGCAAGGCCAACGCCGACTCGCTCGTCGCCCAGGGCGCGGACATCATCCTGCCCGTCGCCGGCGGCGCCGCGCTCGACGCCCTCACCACGGCCAAGGCCACCCCCGGCACGCTCGTCATCTGGGTCGACTCCGACGGTGCGCTCATCAACCCCGACTCGTCGTCGGTGATCCTCACCTCCGTGATGAAGCTCATCGGTGCGGCCGTCGACTCGGCCGTGACGGACGCCGCCAAGGGCAACTTCGACGCGACGCCGTACGTCGGCACCCTCGAGAACCAGGGCGTCGGCATCGCGCCGTACCACGACCTCGAGTCGCAGGTTCCGGCCGACCTGAAGAAGGAGGTCGACCAGCTGAAGGCCGACATCATCTCCGGCAAGATCAAGGTCGAGTCGAAGAGCTCGCCTTCGTCGTCGTAGTCGTCGTATCGATCGAGCCGGTCTGGGCGCCACGCCCGGACCGGCTCGGTCGCGTCCGGGACCGTCGTGGTCCTAGTGTCGGACCAGGTCGTTCGCCGAGGAGGGCTGCACGTGCTGCTGGAGCTGCGGGGCATCACCAAGCGGTTCGGGCCGCTGGTCGCCAACGACCACATCGACCTCGTGATCGAGCCCGGGCAGATCCACGCCCTGCTCGGTGAGAACGGGGCCGGCAAGTCCACGCTCATGAACGTCCTGTTCGGGCTGTACGAGCCCGACGAGGGTGACATCGCCGTCGACGGCACCGCCGTGAAGTTCCGGGGACCGTCCGACGCGCTGGCCGCCGGCATCGGCATGGTCCACCAGCACTTCATGCTCGTCCCGGTCTTCACCGTCGCCGAGAGCGTCATGCTCGGGCACGAGTCGACCCGGGGCGGGCTGCTCGACCTCGACACCGCCCGAACCCGCGTGCGCGAGCTGTCCGCCCGGTTCGGGTTCGACGTCAACCCGGACGCCCGCATCGAGGACCTCCCCGTGGGCGTGCAGCAGCGGGTCGAGATCATCAAGGCGATGGCCCGGGACGCGAAGGTCCTCATCCTCGACGAGCCCACCGCGGTGCTGACGCCGCAGGAGACCGACGAGCTGATCGAGATCATGCGCCAGCTCGCAGCGGCCGGGACGTCGATCGTCTTCATCACGCACAAGCTGCGAGAGGTCCGGGCGGTCGCGGACGTCATCACCGTCATCCGGCGCGGTCGCGTCGTGGGCTCCGCGGAGCCGACCGCCGACGAGTCCGAGCTGGCCGCCATGATGGTCGGCCGCGCGGTGATGCTCGACCTGGACAAGGCGCCGGCCGAGCCTGGGGAGATCGTGCTGCAGGTCCGTGACCTGCTCGTCCTGGACGGCGCCGGGACGCGCGTGGTCGACGGTGTCTCGTTCGACCTCGCCCGCGGGGAGATCCTCGCGATCGCCGGTGTGCAGGGCAACGGCCAGTCCGAGCTCGCCGAGACCATCCTCGGCCTGACGCCGTCCCTGCGCGGGTCGGTCGTCCTGGAGGGCACGGAGCTGGTGGGGAAGTCGGTGCGCGAGATCCTCGACCACGGCATCGGCTTCGTCCCCGAGGACCGCTCGCACGACGGGCTGGTCGGGGAGTTCAGCGTCGCCGAGAACCTGGTCCTCGACCTCATCTTCGATCCGCGCTTCCGCAGCCCGCTCGGCGTCGACCTGGCGGCCGTGCAGGCCAACGCCCAGGCCCGCATCGAGGAGTACGACATCCGCACCCAGGGGCCCACGCAGCCCGCCGGTCGCCTGTCGGGCGGCAACCAGCAGAAGGTCGTCGTCGCGCGTGCGCTGTCCCGCCCGCTGCGCCTGTTCATCGCGAGCCAGCCGACGCGCGGCGTCGACGTCGGATCGATCGAGTTCCTGCACCGCCGGATCGTCGAGGAGCGGGACTCGGGCACCCCGGTGATCCTCGTCTCGACCGAGCTGGACGAGGTCAGCGCGCTGGCCGACCGGATCGCCGTGATGTACCGCGGGCAGATCATCGGCGTCGTGCCCGGCGACACCCCGCGCGACGTGCTGGGCCTGATGATGGCCGGCGTCCCGCTCGACGAGGCCCGCAAGCAGGCCGCAGAGCACCCGACCACCGAGACCATGCTCGAGGAGGGCGACCTGTGACCGACGAGCGTGCCGCACCTGGCGGACGCCCCGCCGGCTGCGCCGCCGCCCAAGGACCCCACGGAGGACGCCGCGGCGTCGTGGCTGCGCCGCGTGTCGTCGAGCGGGTCGACGGTGACTGTCCTGGCGTTCGTGCTCGCGCTGGTCATCGGCGGCATCCTCATCGCGGCGGTGAACCCCGAGGTCACCGCGGCGGCGCACTACTTCTTCGCCAAGCCCGGTGACCTGTTCCGGGCCGCGTGGCAGGCCGTGAGCGAGGCCTACACGGCCCTGTTCCGCGGGGCGGTCTACGACTACGACGCCAAGACGTTCAGCAAGTCCATCCGGCCCCTGACCGAGACCATGACGATCGCGACGCCGCTGATCATCGCGGCGCTCGCGGTGGCCGTGGCCTTCCGGGCCGGCCTGTTCAACATCGGTGCCCAGGGCCAGGTCATCCTCGGCGCGACGCTCGCCGCGTACCTGGGGTTCACGTGGCACCTGCCGACCGGGATCGCGCTGCTGGTGTCCCTGGTCGGCGGTCTGGTGGCCGGCGGGTTCTGGGCCGGCATCGCCGGTGTGCTGAAGGCGCGGACCGGGGCGCACGAGGTCATCGTCACGATCATGCTGAACTACGTCGCCATCTCGTTGCTGGCGTGGTTCCTGACCACCCAGGCGTTCCGGGTCGCCGGTTCCGCCGAGCCGAAGTCGCGCACCGTGCGAACCGAGGCCCAGCTGCCGCTGCTGTTCGGGTCGCAGTACCGCGTGACGTGGGGATTCATCATCGCGATCCTCGCCGCGGTGTTCGTCTGGTGGTTGATGTCGCGGTCGCGCATCGGGTTCCAGTACCGCGCCGTCGGGTTCAACCCCAACGCGTCGCGCACCGCGGGCATCTCGGTCCAGCGGATCACCGTCTACGTGATGCTCACCTCCGGTGCGCTGGCCGGGCTGGCCGGTGCGGTCCAGCTGCTGGGCACGTCCAAGTACCTCACCGACGGCATCGCGGGCACGATCGGTTTCGACGCCATCACCGTGGCCCTGCTCGGGCGCTCGAAGCCCCTCGGCATCTTCTTCGCCGGGCTCCTCTACGGCGGCCTGAGCGCGGGCGGTCGCTTCATGGAGGTGGTGACCGGCACCCCGATCTCCATCGTCCTCGTGCTGCAGGCGCTCGTGGTCCTGTTCATCGCCGCACCGACCCTGGTCCGCACGATCTTCCGCCTCCCCGAACCCGGCGCCGACCTCAAGGGAGCGACCGCATGAGCATCGTCATCGAGCGGCAGCCGCTCGCCGAGGCCCCGGTGGTCACCGCCCGTCCGGTCCTGCGCGTGCCCATCACGCTGGCCGTGCTGGGCGTGATCTCGCTGCTCGCGTTCGGGATCGGGTCGACCTCCGGCCTGACGTCCACCTTCGCCCTGTCGTTCCGGACGGACGCCGTCCAGCTCTCACCCCTGGTCGTGTCGACCAAGGCCACCTGCGTGATCCTGTCGATCCTGTGCCTCGCGATCGCCGCGTACTCGTTCTTCCAGGCCCTGCGCTACCGCCGGACGCCGCTGTGGCTCAGCGGGCTGTTCGGGGTCATGTGGGTGTTCGCGTTCCTCGTCTGGGCCGTCGAGGGAAAGTCGACGTCGCTGGTCGACCTGCTGCAGGGGTCGTTGCTGCTCGCCGTGCCGATCGCGTTCGGGGCTTTCGGCGGGGTGTTCTGCGAGCGCTCGGGCGTCGTGAACATCGCGATCGAGGGACAGCTGCTCGTCGGGGCGTTCGCGGCCGCGGTCGTCGCCAGCGTCACGGGCAACGCCTACATCGGCCTGCTGGCGGCGCCGGTGGCGGGCTGGCTGCTCGGGCTGCTGCTGGCCCTCTTCACGGTCAAGTACGCGGTGAACCAGATCATCGTCGGCGTGGTGCTGAACGTGCTGGCCGTGGGCCTGACGAGCTTCCTGTTCGCCGCCGTCCTCAAGCCGAACGCCGAGACCCTGAACACGCCGCCGCTGATGCAGCCCATCGCGATCCCGGTGCTGTCCTCCATCCCGGTGCTCGGCCCGGTCCTGTTCCGGCAGACCCTGATCGTCTACGCCATGTACGTCACCGTGGTCGCGCTCACGGTCGCGCTGTTCCGCACCCGCTGGGGGCTGCGGGTCCGCGCGGTCGGCGAGCACCCGGAGGCGGCGGACACCGTCGGCATCCAGGTCAACCGCACCCGCTGGCGCAACGTCCTGTGGGGGTCGGCGACGGCCGGGTTCGGCGGCGCGTTCTTCACCGTCGGCTACATCGGGGCGTTCGGCCAGGAGATGTCGGGCGGCAAGGGCTACATCGCGCTCGCGGCCATGATCCTGGGCCGCTGGACGCCGATCGGCTCGCTCGGCGCGGCACTGCTCTTCGGCTTCGCGACGAAGCTCGCCTCCGCACTGTCCGTGCTCGGCACCCCCGTGCCCAGCCAGTTCATGCAGATGCTGCCGTACCTGCTGACGATCTTCGCCGTCGCCGGGTTCGTCGGCCGGGTGCGCGGGCCCGCGGCGGCCGGCGTGCCCTACCTGAAGGGTTGACGTGTCTTCCGAGACCGATACTGCCGCCATCGACTGGGACGCCCTGCGGTCCGCCGCCACCGAGGTCATGCACCGGGCGTACGCGCCGTACTCGAAGCTTCCCCGTGGGTGCCGCCGCGCTCGTCGACGACGGCCGCGTCGTCGTGGGCTGCAACGTCGAGAACGCGTCCTACGGGGTCACCCTGTGCGCCGAGTGCGCACTGGTGTCCGGCCTGCACGTGACCGGGGGCGGGCGGCTCGTGGCGTTCACCTGCGTGGACAAGCACGGCAACGTGCTGATGCCCTGCGGGCGGTGCCGTCAGCTGCTCTGGGAGCACGGCGGGGCTCGGCTGCTCGTCGAGACGGTGCACGGGATCAAGCCGATGACCGAGGTGCTCCCGGACGCGTTCGGGCCGGCCGACCTGGAGGAGCGGGCATGAGCTTCGACGCCGTCGACGTGATCGTCGCCAAGCGTGACGGGCACCGGCTGTCCGACGACCAGATCGACTGGGTGGTCGACGCGTACACGCGCGGCGTGGTGGCCGAGGAGCAGATGTCCGCGCTGACCATGGCGATCCTGCTCAACGGGATGGACCGCGCCGAGATCGCCCGCTGGACCGCCGCGATGATCGCGTCGGGCGAGCGTCTCGACTTCTCCGGGCTGTCGCGGCCGACCGCCGACAAGCACTCGACGGGTGGCGTCGGCGACAAGATCACGCTGCCGCTCGCCCCGCTGGTCGCGGTCTTCGGCGTCGCCGTCCCCCAGCTGTCCGGGCGCGGGCTCGGGCACACGGGCGGGACCCTGGACAAGCTGGAGTCGATCCCCGGCTGGCGTGCGGCGCTGAGCAACGACGAGATGATGGCGCAGCTCGACGACGTCGGCGCGGTCATCTGCCAGGCGGGGTCCGGCCTGGCGCCGGCGGACCGCAAGCTGTACGCGCTGCGCGACGTCACGGGGACCGTCGAGTCGATCCCGATGATCGCCGCGTCGATCATGAGCAAGAAGATCGCCGAGGGGACCGGCGCGCTGGTGCTCGACGTCAAGGTCGGCTCCGGTGCGTTCATGAAGGACGTCGAGCGCGCGCGCGAGCTGGCCCGCACCATGGTCGACCTCGGCACCGACGCCGGTGTCCGCACCGTCGCGCTGCTCACCGACATGTCCACGCCGCTGGGACTCACCGCGGGCAACGCGCTGGAGGTGCGGGAGTCGGTCGAGGTCCTGTCCGGGGGCGGTCCGGCCGACGTCGTCGAGCTGACCGTCGCGCTCGCGGTCGAGATGCTCGAGGCCGCCGGGGTGGCCGGCGACCCCGCCGCGGCCCTGGCAGACGGGCGAGCGATGGACGTGTGGAGGCGGATGATCGCGGCCCAGGGCGGCGACGAGAACGCGACCCTGCCGGTCTCGCGCGAGTCCGAGCACGTGCTGGCCGAGACCGACGGCACGGTGACCGTGCTCGACGCCTACGCGGTCGGCATCGCCGCCTGGCGTCTCGGCGCGGGTCGCGCGCGCAAGGAGGACCCCGTGCAGGCGGGCGCCGGCATCGAGCTGCACGCGCGGCCGGGCGACATCGTCCGCGCCGGGCAGCCGCTGCTGACCCTGCACACGGACACCCCGGAGCGGTTCGCGCGCGCCCGTGAGGCGCTCGAGGGCGGCGTCGTGATCGCCCCCGCCGGGACGCCCGTGGGGGTCCGCCCGCTCGTCATCGACCGCATCGAGGCCTGAGTCGACGGGTCTCGACGAGGCCGCAGCACCTGGGTGCGTTCGGCGCCCAGCGGGAGCACGATGGACGTCATGAGCACCGTTCCCGGGAGTGACGCGTGGCGCGACGCAGGACTGGCACCGGTGGACCCGCACCGGCCCGTGAGCCTCGTCGACGACACCGATGACAGCGACGACGAGGACTACCAGCCTGCGTTCGCGCGCGCGGACCTCGACGGGCGGGCCGACGAGGCCGACGTGGTCGAGCAGGACACCGAGGTGCCCGACGACGACGGCGCGGAGTGACATAGGGGGCAATTCGGTACGGTGAGGCCATGAGCGCCCCCGCCGAGTCCCCCGCCGTCGTGCCCGCCGACGACACCGTCGCGCCCGCCGACGACCTCCTCGCGATCATCCCCAGCTCCCCAAGGTGCTGCTGCACGACCATCTCGACGGTGGTCTGCGCCCGCAGAGCATGATCGAGATGGCCGCCGAGGCGGGTCACGAGCTGCCCGCCACCGACGCCGAGGAGCTGCGCACCTGGTTCTACGACGCCGCGTCCTCGGGCACGCTGCCCCGCTACCTCGAGACGTTCGACCACACGATCGCCGTGATGCAGACCGAGGAGCACCTGCGCCGCGTCGCGCGCGAGTCCGCGATCGACCTGGCTGCGGACGGCGTGGTCTACGCCGAGCAGCGGTATGCGCCCGAGCAGCACCTGCAGCAGGGGCTGTCGCTCCAGCAGGTGGTCGACGCCGTGCAGGCCGGGTTCGCCGAGGGGGTGGCCGAGGCCGCCGCGCAGGGGCACTCGATCCGCATCGGCACCCTGGTCACCGCGATGCGGCACGCCGACCGGTGGGACGAGATCGCGGAGCTGACGCTGGCCAACCGTGACAACGGCGTGGTGGGGTTCGACATCGCGGGCGCCGAGGACGGCTTCCCGCCGTCGCGGCACATCTCCGCCTTCCACACGCTCCGGGACGCGAACTTCCCGGTCACCGTCCACGCCGGCGAGGCCGCGGGCTACGACTCGCTGGCGGAGGCCGTGCACCTCGCGCAGGCGGCCCGTATCGGGCACGGGGTCCGGCTCGTCGAGGACATCACCGTCGACGAGCTGGGCGACAACCTCGGGCTGCTGGCGCACTGGGTCCGGGACCGGCGCATCCCGCTCGAGCTGTGCCCGTCCTCGAACCTGCAGACCGGCGGCGCGGCCTCGATCGCCGAGCACCCGGTGACCCGGCTCAAGCGTCTGGGTTTCGCGGTCACGGTGAACACCGACAACCGGCTGCAGTCCCGGACCACGCTGACCCGCGAGCTGACGCTGCTGGTCGAGCAGGCCGGCTGGACGTTGGACGACCTGCGCGACGTCGCGGTCACCGCCGCCTCGCACACGTTCCTGCACCACGACGAGCGCCAGGCCCTCATCGAGACGGTCCTCCTGCCGGCGTACTCGGCCGCGCGTCCCGGTCGGCACCGCGCCTAGGCGTCCTGACTAGGAACGCGTCGCGGCGATCGCGAGCAGGTCCCGCGCCGAGCCCGTCGGACGCTGACCGCGGGGCCACACGGCGCGCAGCGACCGCGTCAGGTCGAGGTCGCGGACGGGCACCCGGACCATCCGGCCCGCGGTCACGTCGTCGGCGACAGCGAGCTCACTGAGCACCGCGGGCCCGGCACCGGCAGCGACCGCGGACCGCAGCGCGCTCGTGTTCGCCAGCTCGAGCAGCGGGACCGCCAGCGGCGCCCACGGCTGCAGGGCGGTCTCGAGCGCCGTGCGCGTGCCCGAGGTCGGCTCGCGCTGGACCAGGCGGGTCGCCGCGAGCGTCTCGGGGGCCAGGGGACGTCGCAGACGGGCCCACGGGTGCCCGGGAGCCACCACGACGACGAGCCGATCGCGGGCGACCGTCTGCGCATCGAGGCCGCCGGGCAGGTGCGGTCCTTCGACGAAGCCCAGGTCGGCCGATCCGTCCAGCACTCCGGCGGCGACGTCGGCGCTGTTCAGGGCCGAGAGGCTCACCGCGGTCTCGGGGTGCGCGGCGGCGAGACGCACGAGCCAGAGCGGCAGGGCTGCTCGGCCACGGTCAGGCTCGCCGCCACCCGGAGCCGACCCTGGCGATCGTGCCGCAGCGAGCCGATCCCTGCCTCGAGGGCCTCGGCGGCGGCCAGAACGTCGCGGGCCCAGTCGGCCAGCAGGGAACCCTGCGTGGTCAGCGTCGAGCCGCGTGCGCTGCGGGTGACCAACGGGAACCCGACCAGCCGTTCCATGCCCTTGATCCGCGCCGAGACGGCGGGCTGGCTGATGCCGTGGGCGAGCGCCGCTTGACCGAGGCTGCCGGTCGACGCGACGCGGATGAGCAGCTCGAGCGAGTCGAGGTCGGGGACGTGGGTCAGGCCCATCAGCCCAGTGTATGCCCGGCCATCAGGCGGGCTGATGACTCGATCAGCTCGAGCCGTCTACTGCGGAGCGCGGCTCGACCGCACGCTGGACGCATGACCTCGATCCTCGAGCGGCCGGCAGTTGTCGCCACCCCTCCTCGACGCCTCTCGGCCGTCGGACCCAACTGGTACGCCACGGTCATGGGCACGGGCATCGTCGCCGACGCGGCCGTCACGCTGCCGCACCAGGTGACGGGGCTGCACACCGTCGCGCTGCTGGTCTGGCTGCTCGCCGTGGGGTTGCTCGTCGCCGTGACGGTCGCGACCGTGACGCACTGGCGGCTGCACCCGGTCGAGGCCCGCGCCCACCTGCGGCACCCCGTGATGGGCAACTTCTACGGTGCGATGCCGATGTCGCTGCTCACCGTCGCGACCGGGACCCTGCTTCTCGGGCGTGACCTGATCGGGCTTCCTGCGGCCCTCACGATCGCCTGGGTCCTGTGGGTCGTCGGCACGCTCGGGGGGCTGGTGTGCGCCGCGCTCCTGCCCGTCGTACGCGGCGCCGGCAGAGCGTTCGGCGGCTGGTTGATGCCCGTCGTGCCCCCGATGGTCTCGGCGGCCACGGGCGCCCTCCTCGCCGCGCACCTGGCACCCGGTCCGGGCCGCCACGCCATGGTCGTGCTCTGCTACGGCCTGTTCGGCTTCTCGCTCCTGGCGAGCGCCGTCGTGATCCCCCTCGTGCTGCGGCGCCTGGTCGCGCACGGCCCCGGGCCGGCGGCGCTGGTGCCGACCCTCTGGATCGTGCTGGGCCCGCTCGGCCAGTCGATCACCGCGGCCCACCTTCTCGGCCTGGTCGCAGGCCCGGGCGCGCGGACGTTCGGGCTGGCGTACGGGCTGGTCGCCTGGGCCGCCGCCATGGCGTGGCTCGCGGTCGTCGCGGTGATCACCGTCCGCGCGCGGCCGCCGTTCGGGCTGCCGTGGTGGAGCTTCACGTTCCCGCTCGGCACGGTGGTCACCGGCACGAGCGCCCTGGCCGCGGCGACCGGGTGGGCGGTGCTCGCGTCGTGGGCGGTCGTCCTGTACGTCGGGCTGGTGACCGCGTGGCTCGTCGTGGGCGTCCTCACGGCACGCCGTGCGCGCACCCTGCTGGCCTGAGACCCCGGGCACGCCGCACCGACCCGGCGGCGGGGGGTCTCCGTCGTGGGACCGCGCCTAGATCAGGCCCTTCGTGTGCCAGACGGTCTTGGTCTCCGTGAAGGCCGTGATGCGGCCCAGCGACTGACCGACCTCCTCCGGGGGCAGGACGCGCTTCAGCGTGTCGGCGGCGGCGATCTGCAGGTCGACCCAGTCGAGGTCGCCCGCACCGGCGAGGTCCAGACCGTTGACGTCGGCGTGGCTGGCGAGCCAGGGCGCGATCTCGGCCGGCGACCCGGTGAGCACGTTGACCACGCCCTTGGGCACGTCGCTCGTCGCGAGCACCTCGGCGAGGCTGATCGCGGACAGCGGCAGTCTCTCCGACGCCACCACGACGACCGTGTTGCCGGCCACCAGGGCGGGCGCGACGACGGACACGAGCCCGAGCAGCGACGAGTCCTGCGGCGCGACGATCGCCACGACGCCCGTGGGTTCGGGCACCGAGAGGTTGAAGTACGGGCCGGAGACGGGGTTGGCGTTCCCGGAGACCTGCGCGTACTTGTCCGCCCAGCCCGCGTACCAGACCCACCGGTCGATGGCGGCGTCCACCTGTGCGGTCGCCTTGGCCGACGAGACACCCTCGGCGTCGACGATCTCCGCGACGAACTGCTCGCGCCGGCCCTCGAGCAGCTCCGCGATCCGGTAGAGCACCTGCCCGCGGTTGTACGCGGTCGCGCCCGACCAGCCGCCCTGTGCGGCACGGGCGGCCACGACCGCGTCGCGCGCGTCCTTGCGGGACGCCTTGGCGGCGTTGGCCAGGAACGCGCCCTTGGCGCTGGCGATCTCGTACGTGCGGCCCGACTCGCTGCGCGGGAACGCGCCGCCGATGTAGAGCTTGTACGTCTTGGGAACGGCGAGGCGGCTCACGCGTCTGCCCCCTTCAGGTAGGCGGCGATCCCGTGCCGGCCGCCCTCGCGGCCGTAACCGGACTCCTTGTACCCGCCGAACGGGCTGGCCGGGTCGAACCGGTTGAACGTGTTGGCCCAGATCACGCCGGCGCGCAGCTTGTCGGCGACGGCCAGGATGCGGCTGCCCTTGTCGGTCCAGATGCCTGCCGACAGGCCGTACGGCGTGTTGTTGGCCTTGGCGATCGCCTCGGCGGGGGTGCGGAACGTCAGGACCGAGAGCACGGGTCCGAAGATCTCCTCGCGGGCGATCCGGTGGCTCGTCGAGACGTTGTCGAAGATCGTCGGTGCGAACCAGAACCCGTTCGCGGGGATCTCGCACGCGGCGGTCCACCGGTCGGCGCCCTCGGCCTCGCCGATGTCGCTCAGCGTCCGGATGCGCTCGAGCTGCTCCGCGCTGTTGATCGCCCCGATGTCCGTGTTCTTGTCCAAGGGGTCGCCCAGGCGCAACGTCGACAGGCGGTCCTTCAACCGGGAGACGACCTCCTCGTGCACCGACTCCTGGACCAGCAGGCGGCTTCCCGCGCAGCAGACGTGGCCCTGGTTGAAGAAGATGCCGTTGACGATGCCCTCGATGGCCTGGTCGATGGGCGCGTCGTCGAACACGATGTTCGCCGCCTTGCCACCCAGCTCCAGCGTGAGCTTCTTGCGCGTGCCGGCCACCTGCTTGGCGATCGCCCGCCCGACGTCCGTGGAGCCCGTGAACGCCACCTTGTCGACGTCGCCGTGCCCGACCAGCGCGGCACCGGTCGCGCCCGCGCCCGTGACGATGTTGACGACGCCCGGCGGCAGGTCGGCCTGCTGCACGATCTCGGCGAACAGCAACGCGGTCAGCGACGTGGTCTCGGCCGGCTTGAGCACCACGGTGTTGCCCGCGGCCAGCGCCGGGGCGATCTTCCACGCGAGCATCAGCAGCGGGAAGTTCCACGGGATCACCTGGGCGGCGACCCCGAGCGGACGGGGCGCCGAACCGAGGCCGACGTGGTCGAGCTTGTCCGCCCAGCCGGCGTAGTAGAAGAACCAGGCGGCGACCAGCGGCACGTCGACGTCGCGGGACTCCTTGATCGGCTTGCCGTTGTCCAGGCTCTCGGCCACGGCCAGCTCGCGCGAGCGCTCCTGGAGCAGGCGCGCGATGCGGAACAGGTACTTGCCGCGGTCAGCGCCGCTCAGGCGGGACCACGTCGTGTCGTAGGCCTTGCGAGCGGCCGCGACGGCGGCGTCCACATCGGCCTCGGACGCCGTCGCGATCGTCGCGATGTGCTTCTCGGTGGCCGGGTTGATCGACGAGAACGGCGTCCCGTTGCCGGCCCGGAACTCACCGCCGACGAACAGCCCGTACTCGCTGCGCAGGCTGAGGATCGCCTGCGACTCCGGCGCCGGTGCGTACTCCAGGAAGGTCATCAGGGGTCCTCAGTCGATCGTCACGTAGTCGGGACCGGAGTAGTGACCGGTCGTCACCTTCTGGCGCTGCAGGAGCACGTCGTTGAGCAGGCTGGAGGCGCCGAACCGGAACAGCTCCGGCGTCAGCCACTCCTCGCCGGCCGTCTCGGCGACGGTCACCAGGTACTTGATCGCGTCCTTCGAGGCGCGGATGCCGCCCGCGGGCTTCACACCGATCTTCTGCCCGGAGAGCCGGAACCAGTCGCGGACCACCTCGAGCATGAGCAGCGTGACCGGCAGCGTGGCCGCGGGCGCGACCTTGCCGGTCGACGTCTTGATGAAGTCGCCGCCTGCCAGGATGCCAAGCCAGCTTGCCCGGCGGACGTTGTCGTAGGTGTTCAGCTCGCCGGTCTCGAGGATGACCTTGAGGTGCGCATACGTGCCGTCGGCGCGTCGGCAGGCTTCCTTGACCGCGACGATCTCGTCGTAGACCTGCCCGTAGCGGCCGGCCAGGAACGCGCCGCGGTCGATGACCATGTCGATCTCGTCGGCACCGGCGGCGACGGCGTCGGCCGTGTCCTCGAGCTTGATGGACCGCGACGCGCGACCGCTGGGGAACGCGGTGGCGACCGCGGCGACCGCGATCTTGCCGGTGGCGGGGTCTCCGTGCAGCGCACCGAGCGCCTCGACCGCGTGCGGGACCATGTCGCCGTACACGCAGACCGCCGCGACCCGCGGGCACGTCGGGTCGGCGGGGTCCGGGGTCACGGCCTTCGCGACGAGGGACCGCACCTTGCCGGGCGTGTCGGCGCCCTCGAGGGTGGTCAGGTCGATGAGCCCGATGATCCGGTCCAGCGCCCACGCCTTCGAGGTCGTCTTGATGGACCGCGTGCCCAGCCCGGCGGCGCGCTGCTCGAGGCCGACCGCGTCGACGCCCGGGATGCCGTGCAGGTAGCGACGCAGGTTGGCGTCGTTCGCCTCACCGCCGAGGAGCGCGACGGCTCGCTCGCTCGGTGCGATCTCGGTGCCGGTCATGCTCTGCCTCGTGCGTTCTCGCTCGTCCTCACAGGTTCATCTTCGCTCACCGGAGCGCGCCGGGCGCACCTAGATCCCGAGGGTCGCCCGGACGTCGGCGGCGACCGCGTCCAGCCGCCGGCGAGCCTCCTCGCGCGCGTGGCTCAGTGCCGCGCGGTCGGCGTGCGAGCCCACCGGCTGGATGACCTCCAGGTACGCCTTGACCTTGGGCTCGGTGCCGCTCGGGCGCACGACGACGCGCGTGCCGTCCTCGGTCAGCAGGCGCAGGCCGTCGGTGGCCGGCAGGCCGTCGCGGTCGTCCTCGGTACCGGCGGCCAGGTCGACCACCTGGATCACACGCGAGCCGCCCAACGTCGTCGGGGGCCGCCGCCTCACCCCGTGCACCAGCGGGAGGATCTGGTCCTGCGCCGTGAACCGGGCCGACACCTGGTCGGTCAGGTGCAGGCCGTGGGTGCGCGCGATGTCGTCGAGGGCATCGATCAGCGTGCGGCCCTCGGCGTGCAGCCGTGCCGCCAGCCCGGCCATCAGCAGCGCCGCGGAGATGCCGTCCTTGTCGCGGACGTTGCCCGGGTCGACGCAGTAGCCCAGCGCCTCCTCGTACCCGAACGCCAGGTGGTCGACGCGGGAGATCCACTTGAACCCCGTGAGCGTCTGCGCGTAGCCGAGACCTGCCGACGCGGCGATCTTGCCGAGCAGGCGCGACGAGACGATCGAGCTGGCGAACGTCGGGGTCGTGGCGTCCGGCTCCGCGTCGGCGGCGAGCCAGCGGGCGGCCATCGCCGTGCCCAGCAGTGCCCCGGTCTCGTCACCGTGCAGCATGCGCCAGCCCTCGGCCTCGGCGGTGTCGGGACCGCGATGGCTGCGGTGCCGCGGATCCTGCACGGCGACGGCGCACCGGTCCGCGTCCGGGTCGAGAGCGAGCACCAGATGGGCGCCCTCGTCGCTGGCCAGGCCGGTGGCCATGTCGATCGCGCCCGGCTCCTCGGGGTTCGGGAACGCGATCGACGGGAAGTCGGGGTCCGGCTCGAACTGCTCCGGCACGATCACGACGTGAGCGAACCCGGCCCGCTCGAGCACCCGCTGGGCCACCTCGCCGCCCACCCCGTGCAGCGGCGTGAGCACGATCTTCAGCCGGGCCGCGGCGGCGCGGCTCGCCTCGTCGGTGGGCGCCAGCGCCACGACCGCGTCGACGTAGGCGTCGAGCACGTCGAAGCCGAGCATGGTCCAGCCGTTCGTCGTCCTCGGCACGGACGCGACCGACGGCACGTGCGCGATCTCGGCGGCGATCGCGGCGTCGGCCGGCGGCACGATCTGCGAGCCCTGGCCCGAGTCGGTGACCACCCGGCCGCCCAGGTAGACCTTGTAGCCGTTGTCCTCGCGGGGGTTGTGCGACGCCGTGACCATGATCCCCGCGTCGGCGTCCAGGTGCCGCACCGCGAACGCCAGCACCGGGGTGGGCAGCGACTCCGGCAGGACCAGCACCTCGATGCCGACCGCGGTCAGCACGGCCGCCGAGTCGCGCGCGAAGTCCACCGACCGGTGGCGGGCGTCGTACCCGATGACGACGCGCGGTCGCGGGTGCACGCCGTCCAGCTCGCCCAGCAGGTAGTCCGCCAGCCCGGAGGCTGCGCGGATGACGACCGCGCGGTTCATCCGGTGCGGACCCGCTCCGAGCCGCCCGCGCAGGCCCGCGGTGCCGAACTGCAGGAGCCCGGTGAACCGGTCGGCCAGCTCGGCGCGGGCCGCGCGGCGGGCGTCGATCACCTGCCGCTGCGTCGGGTCGGGCTCGGGGGTGTCGGGGCGTTGCGCGTCGGCCAGCGTCAGCAGCGCACGGAGCTCGTCGGCCGTCTGGGGATCGGGATCATCGTCGATCCATGCCTGCACGCGCGTCCGGAGGTCTGCCCACGCATCGTCGCCGGTCATGGGGCCAAACTACTCACGCCCGCCGGTGGGCGCTCCCTCAGAGGTGGCGGACGATCTCGGCGAGCAGGGCGCTGATCCGCGGACCGGCCGCCGCGCCCGCCTCGAGCACCTCCGCGTGGCTGAGCGGAACAGGGCTGATGCCGGCGGCGAGGTTGGTGACCAGTGAGATGCCGAGCACCTCGAGCCCGGCGTGCCGGGCCGCGATCGCCTCGAGCGACGTCGACATGCCGACCAGGTCTCCGCCGATGCGGCCCGCCATCTGCACCTCGGCCGGCGTCTCGTAGTGCGGCCCGGGGAACTGCACGTAGACACCCTCGTCGAGCGAGGCGTCGACCCGGCGGGCGATCGCCCGCAGCCGCGACGAGTACAGGTCCGTCAGGTCCACGAACGTCGCACCCTCGAGCGGCGAGGTCGCGGTGAGGTTGATGTGGTCGCTGATCAGGACGGGAGTGCCGGGGGCCCAGGCGGGGTTGAGGCCGCCGCACCCGTTGGTGAGCACGATGGTCGATGCACCCGCCGCCGCGGCGGTGCGCACACCGTGCACCACGCGCCGCACCCCCCGGCCCTCGTAGAGGTGCGTGCGGCTCCCCAGGACGAGTGCGTGCTTGGCGGAGCTTCCCAACGACCCTCCGATCCGGATGGAGCGGATCGTGCCCACGTGCCCCACGACCGCAGGCTTGGAGAAGCCCGGCACCTTGTCGCTCGGCAGCTCCGCGACGGTCTCGCCCAGCAGGTCGGCCGCACCGCCCCAGCCCGAGCCGAGCACGAGGGCGACGTCGTGCGTCGGTACGCCGGTCGCCTCGGCGATGTACGCCGCGGCGGCCCTCGCGACGTCGAACGGGTCTGTCGTCGGGTCGTCCAGGGATGTGACGTGGCTCATGGTCGAAGGCTAACCCGCTGGCCCGGCGGCGTCTGAGCGGCAGAATGTCTTTCTGTGAGCACCCCGTCGCAGGAATCGGCCAACCAACGCGTCGTCGTCATCGGCGGCGGACCCGGCGGCTACGAGGCCGCGCTCGTCGGCCGGCGCCTCGGCGCGGACGTCACGGTCGTCGAGGCCGCCGGCCTCGGTGGCGCAGCCGTGCTGACCGACGTCGTCCCCTCGAAGACCCTGATCGCGACCGCGGAGTGGATGACGATCGCCGACCGCGCCCCCGAGCTGGGCATCCGCCTGGACGGCACGGCCCTGGACGGCAGCGGCCTGGACCTCCTGCGCCACCGCATCGACCTCGCCGCCGTCAACACCCGCGTCAAGGCGCTCGCGACCGCTCAGTCGGCGGACATCCGCGCCCGGCTGGAGCGCGAGGGCGTCCGCATCGTCCTCGGCCACGGCCGGCTCGACGGACCGTCGCGCGTGCTGGTCACCACGCCCGACGGTGTCGACGACCTGACGCTCGACGCGGACGTCGTCCTCGTCGCCACCGGCGCCACCCCGCGGATGCTGCCCGAGGCCCAGCCCGACGGCGAGCGCATCCTGACCTGGACGCAGCTGTACGACCTGCCCGAGCTGCCCAAGAAGCTCATCGTCGTCGGGTCCGGCGTCACGGGCGCCGAGTTCGCCGGCGCGTACACGTCGCTGGGCGCCGAGGTGGTCCTCGTGTCCAGCCGCGACCGGGTGCTGCCCGGCGAGGACGCCGACGCCGCCCAGCTGCTCGAGGACGTGTTCAAGACCCGCGGCATGACCGTGATGTCGCAGTCGCGGGCGTCGAAGGCCGTCCGGACCGCCGACGGCGTCGAGGTCACCCTGGCCGACGGGCGGGTGGTCGAGGGCACGCACGTCCTGTTCGCCGTCGGCTCGATCCCGACGTCGCGCGGCCTCGGGCTGGAGGAGGCCGGGGTCCGGCTGACGCCGTCCGGGCACATCGAGGTGGACAAGGTCTCACGCACCAACGTCCGGGGCATCTACGCGGCCGGCGACGTGACCGGTGTCCTCCCGCTCGCCTCCGTAGCGGCCACGCAGGGGCGCCTCGCGATGGCGCACGCGCTCGGCGACGCCGTCGCGCCGCTCTCGCTGCGAGGGGTGTCGTCGAACATCTTCACGATGCCCGAGATCGCCACCGTCGGCCTGACCGAGACCCAGATGCAGGCGCGCGGCATCACGTACTCCGTCAGCATGCTGCCGCTGGCCCGCAACCCGCGCGCCAAGATGCTCGGCGTCCGCGACGGGTTCATCAAGATCTTCGCCCACGCGGGTTCGGGCGTCGTCGTCGGTGCGGTCGTGGTGGGTCCCCGCGCGAGCGAGTCGATCTTCCCGCTGACGCTCGCCGTGAAGTACCGCATCACCACCGACCAGATCGCCGAGACGTCCACGGTCTACCCGTCGATGTCCGGGACGATCGCCGAGGTGGCGCGCATGCTCCACCACCGCATCGAGGACTGATGTGTGGGGCGCCTGCGCGCCCCTCCTCACTCGCGCTCGGCCCGTGCGAGCAGGAACTCGTTGACCGCGGCCGCCATGGGCTGGTCCAGCTCGAGCGCCTGCAGGTGGGAGATCCGCACGGCCAACGGCGCGTCCGACGTCGCGACCTCCAGAACCCGTGACTTGAGGTCGTACGAGATCTGCGCGCGGTCGAGGAGCGCGAACAGGCGGCTCGGCACGTCGTTGGACGCGAGCCGCGGTCGTGGTCCGACCGACACCGTGAACGCCTCGCCGACAGGGACGTCGTCGACCGTCACCGAGACCCGGCCGTCCCGCCGGGCGGTCCGTGCGTCCGGGACGTCCACCGTGGGGTCGGCGCCGTCGAACGCGACGAACGTGACCGTCCATCGGCGGCGCGCCGGCAGGCAGTCGGTCTGCCCCTCGGCGGGGGAGACCGTGAGCGTCCCGGACTCCTGGTCGAACGTCAGGGCCGTGCGGACGGTGCCGGCGTCGGTCCCGTCGTCCTCGACGAGCGTGAACGCACCGTCGGCGCCGACGACGACGAGGACCTCGAGCCGCGACGGGTTGACCGGGTCGTTCCCGAGCACGTCGTCGCCGTCGAGCACCACGATCGCCCCGGACCGTGCGAGGACGGGGATCGTCGCGAGGTCCCGGTGCATCAGGAGCTGCCGGTCGCCGTCGTAGACGAGGCCGGTGAGCACGTCGACCCAGGTGCCGGCCGGGAGCCAGGTCCGTACGGCGGCCGTGCGCGTGCGGGCGTCCGCGGGCTCGGTGATCGCGGCGACCATCAGCTCGCTGCCGAACAGGAACTGGGCGGGCGCGTCGTAGGCCTCCGCGGCGTCGGGCCACTGATGGTAGAGCGGCTCGACCAGGGGCCGCCCCTCATGCGCGGCCCGGTGGTTCATGGAGTGCAGGTACGGGACGAGCCGGTGTCGCAGACGCAGGTGGGCCGCCATGACCGCGTGCGCGGCCGGCTCGAACGTCCACGGCTCCTTCGTCGAGAAGGCGTTCGCGGTTGAGTGCAGGCGCAGGATCGGGGAGAAGACACCCAGCTGCACCCAGCGCGTGGCCAGCTCGTCGTCCTTGGCGCCGAACATGTGGCCACCGATGTCGTGGCTCCACCAGCCGTAGCCGATGTTGGCGGCCGCGGCGGTGAAGTGCGGTTGGAACGCGAGCGACGCCCAGGAGATCACCGTGTCGCCGGAGAATCCGACGGGGTAGCGGTGGCTCCCCGGCCCGGCGAACCGGGAGAACGTCAGAGCGCGCTGTCCGTCGCGTGCCGAGTCGAGGAAGTGAAAGTGGTTGAGCATCCACAACGGGTCGATGCCCGCCACGCGCGAGTGCGGCCCCGACTGCCAGTCGAGCCACCAGAAGTCGACGCCGTCCCGCTCGAGGCCTCGGTGCAGCACGTCGAAGTAGGCGTCGAGGAATGCGCGGTCTGTGACGTCGAACGGGATCGGGTCGCCAGAGTCCGCGGACCGTCCCAGCGCCGCCGCGACGGCCGGGTACGCCTCTTCGTGCGCGCGCACGCCGTCCGCCGGATGGACGTTGAGCGTCACGCGCAGGCCACGGTCGTGCAGCGACGCCAGGAACGCCGCGGGATCCGGGAAGAGCTCACGGTTCCACGTGTAGCCGGTCCAGCCGCTGCCGATCGCCGGGTCGATCTCCGTGAGGTGCCAGTCCATGTCCAGCACGGCCACGGCGATCGGGATGTCCTCGGCGACGAACCTGTCCAGGATCGCGGAGTAGCTGTCCGACGTGTACCGGTGGTACCGGCTCCACCAGTTGCCCAGCGCGTAGCGCGGCAGGACCGGCGTGGGACCCGAGACCGCGTACAGGGCCTGGACGGCGGCGCGGTAGTCGTGGCCATAGGCGAAGACGTAGAGGTCCGTGCGCGATCCGTCGCGGGGTGTCACCCAGCCGTCGCTCTCGAGAAGCATCGAGCGGGAGTCGTCCAGGACGGCGAACCCCTCGCGCGACACGACGCCGGGCTCGAGCGGGACCGCTCCGTCGGCCCCGTCGAGGGTGCGCGCGGTCCCGCCCAGGCTTGGCTGGTCGTCGCCGAACCGCCAGACCGAGTGGTACGAGCTGACGCCACCGCGGACGGAGACGCTCAGCCCGCTGGTGCTGAAGGGCCCACGGTCGTACACGAGGTGCAGCCGGTCGGTCAGCACCTCGAGGTGCGTGTCCGACGAGATCACGCGGAACTCGGGCACCGGCAGCTCCCTGTTGAGGGCGAACGTCGAGGCGCGGTCCTCGAAGACCCCGTCGGGCGAGTGCTCGAGCCGCAGCAGCCCGTCGGTGAGGACGGTGACACGGAAGCGATCTCCGACGACGGTCGCGCGCGGGTCTGCGACGGGACGGGAGGGCAAGGGCAGCCGGACGGTCATGGGTCGAGGATCCTCCCGTCGGGGACGGACGGCGCGGCCGGGGGCCGGACGGCACGACGCGCACCGGCGTCGCCCTCGTGGTCCGCCAGTCGAGCGGACCCGCGAGCTCAGCCGACGGAGAGTCGGGCAACGACCGGCAGGTGGTCCGACTCCGTGTTGCCGGGCAGCGCCTTCGACGACGTGAACGTCACGCCCTGGCCGAAGACCCAGTCGATGCGTTCCGTGGGATCGAGGCTCGTCGACGTGTTCTGCGACGGGTCGCCGGCCGCGTCGATCGCACTGATCCAGCCGGCGTCCGTCAGGAAGGTGATCTCGGGGGAGCCCGGAGTCGCGTTGAAGTCGCCGGCGAGCACCTCGGGAGGCGTGACGGGCGCGGCGGTCGTCAGGGCCTTGAGCTGGTCCAACCGGGTCGGGGTGTTCGACGCGCGGTGCTGCAGGTGGACCGAGGTCACGCGCAGCGAGGCTCCGGAAGCCGTGGTCAGCGTCGTCGCGAGGGCAGACCGCTTCTGCGGGCCGTCGCCGTAGGGCAGCTCGTGGATCGCGACGTCGGTCAGCCCGGACCGAGCGAGCACGGCGTTGCCGAACTGACGGTCCGCGGCGGGGGCGAACTCGATCGTCATGCCGAGCCGGCGGGACAGCCACGTGGCCATGTCGGCGCCACCGCCGAAGATCCAGCCGCGTTCGACCTCCTGCAGCGTGACGACGTCGGGGTGCTGGGCCTCGATCGTGGAGGCGACGTCCTCGAGCTCGACGCCGGTCAGGGGCGAGACGCCGTAGTGCAGGTTCCAGTCGACGAGCGTCACGGTGTCGCCGGCGGAGTGCGCCGGCACGGACGGCGTGGACAGGGCGACGAGGCCGATGGTTGCCAGGACGAGCGCGGGCAGCACGAGCAGCCGGACGGAGGCCATGCTGCGGGGGAGCCGGTCGGCGGAGCGCCCGAGCGGCGTGCGGCGGCGCAGGCCGGACAGGGCGAGCGCGCCCGCGGTCACGACGACGACCCACGCGTTGTCGATGCCGAGCGGCACGTCGTAGTCGAGCATGTAGATCAGCAGCGGCGCGATGGTCAGCACCCCGACGGTGAGGGTTGCCATCGCGGTCCGGGCGATGCCGCGTGGGGCCGGTCGGTGCGCGCTGAACGCCGCCGAGAGCACGACACCGAGGCAGACCTCGAGCACGGCGATCGCGACGAGCGCCCAGACGTCGGTGATCCACAGCGCGCCACCCACGCCGATGACGAGGAGCACGGCGGCGCCCACGCGCCACGGCGCCGACCACTGCGCGGGCCGGAGCAGCAGACCGGCGCCGACGAAGTTCGCGGCGACGAGCACGATCCCGGCCGTGCGGAGCGACGAGCCCGACTGCGAGGCCGCGAACGCGGGGTTGGCGACGACCATCGCCGCGATCGCCAGGAACGGCCCGAGGGCCCAGAGCCGGCGGGGACGGCCGGTGGGCTCGCTCTCGGCGGTGGTGAGCGCCGCGAGCGCGCGGGCCGTGCCGACCAGGAACAGCCCGAGCACCACGGCGACGATCCATCCGGACCAGCCGGGCTGCCACAGCGCGTCCCAGGTGCCCAGGAGCAGCTGCAGCCCGACGGACAGCCCGCACCCGAGCACGAGGCCGACGGCGGCCTGCCGACCGCCCGAGGGACGTCCCGCGACGAAGGCGACGGCCAGCGTGAGCATCCCGACCGCCACGGCGACGGTGAGGAGGCCGACGACATTCAGCGCGAGCCCGTCGAGACCCTGGATCACGACGCGCAGGGCGGCGAGCAGCAACGTGCCCAGCAGCAGGCTGCGGGCGTCGGGCACACCGGACGAGCACCGGCAGAGCACGAGGACGAGGGCGACCACCAGGCCCGCGCCGGCGTAGGTGCCGAGGGACGCGAGCGCGGCGTCGATGGTGCCTACCGTGAACGCCCGGTCCAGCAGGGGCCCGCTGGCGCGGACCATCTCGAGGGCCATCACGGTCAGCAGCGCGACGAGCCACACCCGGGTGGGCGTTCCGGCGTCGAGCGGGGTGCGCGCCGGCTGCTCAGTCGTCACGCGCGGCAGAGTACCCCGGCGGCTACCGGAACAGAGCCTGGCCGACGTACGGGCTCGCGGCCGTGGTCACGGGCGTGCCGTCGGCGCCGAGGACCAGCGACCCGTCGGGCAGCCCGGGCGGCACCGCGTAGAGCCCCGAGGCGGTGTGCGTGAGGTACTCCATGAGCCCGTCCTGGCTGGACAGCTGTGACTGCATCGGGATGTAGTGCGTCCGCGGGTCCGTGACGAACGCGAGGAAGAACAGCCCCGCGTCCAGGCGGCCGAGGCTGTCGTTGCCGTCGGTGAAGTTGTACCCGCGGCGCAGCATCCGCACGCCCTTGTTCTCGGTCGGGTGCGCCAGCCGCACGTGCGAGTCGAGCGGGATCAGCGGCTTGCCGTCGCCGCCCTTCGCCGTGAAGTCGGGCTCGGTGAACTCCGTGCCGCCTGACAGGGGGGCGCCGTTGCCCTTGGTGCGTCCGACGAGGCCCTCCTGCTCGCCGAGCGAGGTGCGGTCCCACGTCTCGATGCGCATGCGGATGCGACGGGCGACGAGGAACGAGCCGCCGGCGAGCCACGCGGAGTCCGTGCTGAGGGCGGCGTCGTCGACCCAGACGTGCTTCTCGAGGTCGGCGGCCTCCTCGGCCTTGACGTTGGCGGTGCCGTCCTTGAAGCCGAACAGGTTGCGCGGCGTGAGCTGGGCGGTGCTCGTCGACGAGGTCCGGCCGTAGCCCAGCTGCGTCCAGCGGATGGTCGCGGTGCCGAAGGCCGCCCGGGACAGGTTGCGGATCGCGTGCACGGCGATCTGGGGGTCGTCGGCGCAGGCCTGCACGACGATGTCGCCGTCGCTGCGGGCCGGGTCGAGGTCGTCCTTGGCGAAGTGGGGCAGGTCGACCAGGCCGTCGGGCAGCCTGTCGGCCAGGCCGAAGCGGTCCGTGCCAGGCGTGCCGTCGGCGTTCCGTGTGCCGACGAACAGAGAACGGCCGAACCCGAAGGTGATGGTCAGGCCGGCGGGCAGCAGGTCGGCGGCCTCGCCGGTGTCGTCGGGCGGCGCGTTGTACGGGCCGGACGCCGGGCCGTACGGGCCCGCCGACAGACCCTGCGTGAGCCGCGCGGCGATCGTCGTCCAGGTCTGCAGGAGGGCGACCAGCTCGTCGCGGGACGTCGTCGTGAGGTCGAAGGCGGCGAGGTAGAGCCGGTCCTGCGCGGGTGTGACGATGCCGGCCTGGTGCTCGCCGGTGAACGGGTACGTGCCCGCTCCGGCGGCGGGCGCCGCGTCGGGCGCGGTCGCGCGACCGACACCGAAGCCGGTGGCGGCAGCGAGACCGACCGCGAGGCCGCCGCCCAGCCCCAGGAACCCTCGCCGCGAGATGCGGGAGCGTCCGGGCTCGGTTGCGGGCTCGTCGGGGGGGCCGGGCGGGTCCGTGGGGGCGGACACGTGACTCCTTGGACGAAGGGACGGACTAGCTGCCCGTCACGGTGGTGGTGAGCTGCGAGAGCGGCTCGGAGAGGGCGTCGACCGACGAGGCGAAGGCCTTGATCTCGTCGGGCGTCAGCTTGTCGTAGTAGGTGAAGCCGCTGTCGAACGAGCCCTGCGCGGCCAGCAGCGCGAACGTCTCGGCGAACCGGGTGTCCAGCTGCTTGGCCAGGTCGGGGTCCTGGGCCGCGACGACGTCACCGAGGACCTCGTAGGCGACCTTGGCGCCCTCGACGTTGGCCTGGAAGTCCCAGAGGTCGGTGTGCGACCAGATCTCCTCCTCGCCGGTGACCTTGCTGGCGGCGACCTCGTCGAGCAGCCCCTTGGCGCCGTTGGCGATCTGGAAGGCCTCGAGCGTGAAGGTGGGGGAGGTGACCTCGTCGGCCAGGGCCTGGGTGTTGCTCACCAGGTCGGCGGCCGCAGCCGTGCGCTGGTCGGGGGTCAGCGGCACGTACGCGACGCCGCCGTTGGCGTCGGCCGTGGGCTGCCACAGGTCCTTCTCGATCATGTGCCAGCCGGTCCACGTCTGGCCGGCCTCGACGTCGGCCTCGCGGGCGTCGAGCTTCGGGTCGAGCTCGCCGAACGACTCGGCGACGGGCTCGATGCGCTCGTAGTGGCTGCGCGCGTCGGCGTACAGCGACTCGGCCTTGGCGTCGTCACCGGCGCCGTAGGCGTCGGCGAACGCCTGGGTGCTCGTGAGGAGCGCGCCCACCTGGTCCTTGACGTAGGCGAGGTACTGCGCCGAGGCGGCCGTGAGCTGGTCGGCGGTGTCGCCGGTCGGGCCGACCTGCGCGCCCGAGTCCGTGACCGTGAACGGGCTCCGGATGCCGTCGCCCACCATGCCGGGCTTGCACGCGGTGAAGTATGTGCCGGGCTTGACCTGGACGACGAGGTCGCGGGACAGCCCGGGCCCGATGTTCTCCACCTCGGAGACGACCCGCAGCCCGTCGTCGCTCAGCAGGTAGAACTCGGTGACGTCGTTGCCCGCGTTGGTGACCGAGAACTGCACGTTGCCCGACGGTGCCGTCGCCGCGGAGACGTCGCACGCGTCCGCGGTGGACGTGACGGTGATCGCGCCGGCCGAGGCGCTGGCCGACGCGCCGGCCGTGTCGTTGGAGACACAGCCCGCGGCGAGCGGCAGCACGAGGGCCGCGAGGGCAGCGGCGGTCAGGACAGGGCGGCGGGACATGGGTCTCCTCGAGACGGATGCATGAGGCGCCGGTCGGGCGCCAGGTCAAGGACGGTCGGTCAGGCTGCGGACGCGGTGACCGCCGGCGCGGGAGCGGCGGGTCGCGACGGGGCGTGGCCCCAGGTGGTGCGGATGAAGATCGTCAGGGTCGGCACGAGGTACGCGATCCAGACGAACGCCTGGAGCCAGGTGGTGGCGGGCGAGAAGTTGAAGACGCCCTTGAGCAGCGAGCCGTACCAGCTGCTGGGCGGGACGGTCGACGAGACGTCGAACGCGAGGTTGTTCACGCCGGGCAGGATGCCGGCCTCCTGCAGGTCGTGGACGCCGTAGGCCAGCACGCCGGCCGCGACGACGATGAGGAACAGCCCCGTCCAGGCGAAGAAGGTGCGCAGGTTGAGCTTGAGCGCGCCGCGGTAGACCAGCCAGCCGAGCACGACCGCGGTGGCCAGGCCGAGCGCCGCGCCGACGAGCGGGGCCGCGTTCCCGGTGGTGCCGGGGGCGGTGCCGCTGGTCGCCTGCGCGCCGGCCCACAGGAACAGCGCCGTCTCCAGGCCCTCACGTCCGACCGCCAGCAGCGCGACGACGAAGACCGCCTTCTGCCCGCCGCCGATGGCGTCGTCGAGCTTGTGGTGCAGGCCGGCCTTCATGTAGCGGGCCGTCTTGGCCATCCAGAAGATCATCCAGGTGATCAGGCCGACCGCGACGATGGACAGCGTCCCGCCGATGGCCTCCTGCGCCTCGAACGACAGCCCCTGCGGCCCGAACGTCAGCAGTGCACCGAACCCGAGGGCGACGAGGATCGCGACCCCGACTCCCGTCCAGAGGGCGGGGCTGGTCGCGGCGGTCGGACTTCACCAGGTAGGCAACGAGGATGCTGACGACCAGCGCGGCTTCGAGGCCCTCACGCAGACCGATGAGGTAGTTGGCGACCATGGGTGCTTCCGTCAGGAGGGAGGTGGCAGGAGCCGTGAGGACAGGCTTACCTCACTGCTCGGCGACACTACCCCTGAGGGTGCCCTAAGTGCGACCTCCGTCCGGTACCTGACCCTGTGAATCGGGTCACCGGTCGAGCGGGTCCCGCAGCCGGGCAAGCAACGTCGGCCATGCGTCCGCGAACGCCGGGAGCAGGGGGAGGGTCGCGACGTCGTCGACGGGGACCCAGCGCAGCTCGAGGCTCTCCGCGTCCGTGACCGTGGGATGCACGGGCGAGATCTCGTCGGCCAGGACGGTGGTGTAGGACCAGTCGGGGTGCGCCAGCACGTGCTGGCCGCGCACCCGGACGCTCACCGGGTCGATGCCGGCCTCCTCGGCGGCCTCGCGCAGGGCGGCGTCGACGGCGGTCTCCGACGGCATCCGTGCGCCGCCCGGGATGCCCCACGTCCCGCCGTGGTGGCTCCACTCGACCCGGTGCTGCAGGACGACCGCGACGGCACGGCCGTCGTCGTCGCGACGCACGAGGAGCAGCCCGGCGGCGCCGAAGAGGCCCCAGTGACTCACGCCGCAGGCGCACTCGACCCAGCCGTCACCCGGCTGGCGTTGGCGGTGCGGCGGTTCCACGCGTGCGGTCAGCCGACGATCTCGCAGATGGCCGTGCCCGCGCTCACGCTCGAGCCGACCCCGGCGGACAGCGCCGTCACGGTGCCGGCGCGGTGCGCCACGAGCGGCTGCTCCATCTTCATCGCCTCCAGCACGACGACCAGGTCGCCCTCGGCCACCGTCGCGCCCTCGGCCACGGCGACCTTGACGATCGTCCCCTGCATCGGCGAGGCGAGCGTCGTGCCGTTCGACGAGCTCGTCTTTGCGGCCCGCCGGACCGGGCGTCGCGCGGCGGGCGCCGCGCGACCGGCGGCACCGCGACCGAAGGCCAGTGCGGCGGGCAGGACGACCTCGATGCGCTTGCCGCCGACCTCGACGACGACCCGCTCGAGCGCGGCCGGCTCCTCGTCGTCGTCGGCCGGCGGTGCCGGCGTCGAGGCGCCGAGCGCGGCGACGGTCTCGGCGAACTCGGTCTCGATCCAGCGGGTGTGGATGGTGAACGGCTCGTCGGGGTCCGCGGGCGCGAACGCCTTGGCGTCCAGCACGGCACGGTGGAACGGGACGACCGTCGGGATGCCGACCACCTCCAGCTCGGCCAGCGCGCGGCGGGCCCGCGCCAGGGCCTGCGGGCGGTCGGCGCCGGTGACGATGACCTTGGCGATCATCGAGTCGAACAGGCCCGAGACGCTGTCGCCCTCGACCACGCCGGAGTCGACGCGCACGCCGGGTCCGGTGGGCAGCCGCAGCGTGGTGATCTTGCCGGGGGCGGGCAGGAAGCCCGCCGACGGGTCCTCGCCGTTGATGCGGAACTCGATCGAGTGCCCGCGGGTCGGCACGCTGTCGTATCCGAGGGGCTCTCCCGCCGCGATGCGGAGCTGCTCGAGGACCAGGTCGATCCCGCTGACCTCCTCGGTCACCGGGTGCTCGACCTGCAGCCGTGTGTTGACCTCCAAGAACGAGATCGTCCCGTCGGTGGCCACCAGGAACTCGCAGGTGCCGGCGCCGACGTAGCCGGCCTCGCGCAGGATCGCCTTCGACGACTCGACCAGCTGCTCGTTCTGCGCGTCGGTGAGGAACGGCGCGGGCGCCTCCTCGACCAGCTTCTGGTGCCGGCGCTGCAGGGAGCAGTCACGCGTCGACACGACGACCACGGTGCCGAACTGGTCGGCCAGGCACTGCGTCTCGACGTGCCGGGGGCGGTCGAGGTACCGCTCGACGAAGCACTCGCCACGCCCGAACGCTGCGACGGCCTCGCGGACCGCGGACTCGAACATCTCGTCGATCTCGTCGACGTCGCGAGCGACCTTCAGGCCGCGGCCGCCGCCGCCGAACGCCGCCTTGATCGCGATCGGCAGGCCGTGCAGCTGCGCGAACGCGTGGATCTCGTCGACACCCTCGACCGGGTCGGGGGTGCCCGCGACCAGGGGTGCGCCGGCGCGCTGGGCGATGTGCCGCGCGCTGACCTTGTCGCCCAGCGACTCGATGGCCGACGGCGGGGGGCCGATCCACGTCAGCCCCGCCTCGATGACCGCCTGCGCGAACGCCGCGTTCTCCGCGAGGAAGCCGTACCCGGGGTGCACGGCGTCCGCGCCGGAGCGGCGGGCGACGTCGAGCAGCTTGGGGATGTCGAGGTAGGTCTCGGCCGCACGGGAGCCGCCGAGCGCGAACGCCTCGTCGGCGATGCGGACGTGCACCGCCTCCCGGTCCGGGTCGGCGTAGACGGCGACGGAGCCGATCGACGCGTCGCGACAGGCACGGGCGATGCGGACGGCGATCTCACCGCGGTTGGCGATGAGGACCTTGGAGATGGCGGGCACGGCTCACCGTAACGCGGAGCCCGGCTCTGGCCCGTGCCGGGAGCGCGTGCCCCGGCAAGATTGGGGAACCGGCCAAGGTCCACCGGTCGGTTTTTGTAGGGATCCGACGACGACCGGGGTCTGAGGTTCGCGCTGCGAGCCCGCCTTTGTCGGCTCCGGACAAGATCAGGCGGTGCGCCAGAGGTCGGGGATGGTCACTCCGACCGACCCGAGGAGCTCGCGCAACAGGGGGAGGCTGATCCCGACGACGCCGTGGTGGTCGCCCTCGATCTTCTCGACGAACGGGCCGCCGAGCCCGTCGATCGTGAACGCGCCCGCTACCGCGAGCGGTTCGCCCGTCGCCACGTAGGCGTCGATCTCGTCGTCGGAGAGGTCCGCGAACATCACGGTGGTCGACGAGGTCGCGCCGAGCATCGTCGGCGTCGCGCGCTCGTCCATCAGCCAGTGCCCGGTGTGCAGGACGCCGGTGTTCCCGCGCATCGCGCGCCACCGGGTCCGGGCCTGGTCGGCGTCCGCCGGCTTGCCGTAGATCCGGCCGTCGAGCTCGAGCATCGAGTCGCAGCCGAGCAGGAGCAGGTCGTCGGCGTCTTCGAGGTCCTCGGGCAGGTTCCGCGACACGTCCTCGACCTTGGCCTGGGCCAGCAGCAGGACCGCGTCCGCGGGGTCCAGCGCGCCGAACCGTTCGGTCGCGGCCGCCAGCACGGCGTCCTCGTCGACCGTCGAGACGGCGACGAGCGGGTCGATGCCCGCGGCGACGAGGGTGGCGCGACGAGCGGGCGAGGCGGAGGCGAGCAGCAGGCGGGTCACGGGACGCGAGCCTATGCCGGTGGGGGAGCGGTGCTGTCGCGGACCACCAACGTGACCGGGACCATGTGCTGCGCCTGGTCGGGGGCCTCCCCCGCGCGTTCTCGGGCGATCGACCGGGTCAGGGCACCCGCCGCGGCCTTGCCCTTGGCCTCGAAGTCCTGCCGGACGGTGGTCAGGGTGGGCCGCAGCCGACGCGCGAGCGGGACGTCGTCGTACCCGACCACCGACACGTCCTGCGGCACGCGCAGGCCGCGCTGCTCGGCGGCGTGCACCACCGCGGCGGCCATCAGGTCGGAGAAGCACAGCACCGCGGTCGGGGGCGTGTCGCCGGCGAGCATCGCGCGGGCGCCCTCCGAGATGTACGGCTCCATGTTGTCGAAGACCTCGTACGTCACCGGGGTGACGCCGCCGGACGTGAGGGTCTCGACCCAGCCGAGCTGGCGCTCGCGGGCGACGAAGCCGCTCGCCGCCGCCGTGACGTCCGGCGCCCAGCCCGGGGGGACCTCGACGTTCATGGTGAGCGTGGCGATGCGGCTGTGACCGAGGTCGAGCAGGTGCTGGGCGCCGAGGCGGGCACCCTCGCGCTCGTCGAGGATCACGCTGGCGGCACCCGGCCGGGGGTCGCCGTCGACGAACACGAGCGGGAAGCTTGCGGCGCACGAGCCAGTCCACCGCGGGGTAGTCGGCCGCGCAGCCGTAGACGAGCGCCGCGTCCATGGGGATGTCGCGGGCGGGGATCATGCCCTCGGCGCCCGTGGCCGGGAGCAGGACGACCGCCAGCCCGGTCGGGGCAGCTCCTCGGCCACCGCCCCGAAGAACGCCGCCGCGATCGGGTCGCGGAACGCGGCGCCCACGGACTCGGTGAGCAGGACGCCGACCGCACCGGTGGTGCCGCGGGCGAGCGCGCGCGCCGACGGGTCCGGGCCGACGTAGCCCAGCGTCGCGGCGGCGTCGAGGATCGTGCGCCGCATCTCGGCCGAGAGCTGGTCGGGGCGCGAGAACGCGTTGGACACGGTCATCCGGCTGACGCCGACGCGGTCCGCGATCGTCTGAAGCGTCACGCGCGCCACGGGAGCACCGCCGTCCGGGTTCGCGTGCAGGTCCGCCGTCGCGCTGCCGCCCCTGCGCACGGCGACACCCTGTTCCGCTCCATGCGGGACAGGGTAGGTCGCCGAGGCGCCGGTCACCGCGTCGCCGTGCCGCCCCGGGGTGCGGTCGTCGGCGCGATCGCGTCCGCGAGGTGGTGCAGCACGCCGGCCACGGACCGTCGTGTGCGCGCCGCGGGCGGTCGGCGCTCGTGATGGGGGCGGGGTCGCCCGGTCACGACGACCGGGGCCTGTGGCTGGGCGCTGTGCGCCTCCTGGTAGGTGGCGGGCGGCCCGAAGAGGAGCCCGAGCTGGGGTCCGTCCATGGACATGGTGTCCTCGCTCTCATCGGCGGTCGGAACGTTCTATACCGATAAAGTAGCCCAGGACCCTATACCGGTCAAGACGAATATCGGACAGGACTTCCGACCCGGTCCGGGGGCACAGGGGAGCAAGGCAGAATGGAGCCGCAGTGGTCGGGTCGCGGCGGGCGGTACCGCCGGCCCGGGCGGGTGGGCGCAGGTGCCCGACCGAGGGCATGAGGAGAGCAGATGGCTGACGCGGCACGAGCGTCGTCGAAGGGCCTGGACGACGGCGTCCACGATCCCGAGACGGACCTCGACGAGCTCGACGACGACCTGGACGACTACGTCGACCCCGATCCCGAGCTGCGCGAACCGCCGACCCAGCGGTGGCGGCGTCGGACGGCGATCGAGATGGTCCTGTCCGGGGCGTTCGGCCTGCTCGCGTCGTTCGTCCTGTCGATCGACGCGCTCAAGCTTGCCGCGGACCCGAAGGCCGGCCTGAGCTGCAACCTCAACCACATCATCAACTGCGGTGCGGTGGCCAAGACCTGGCAGGCGCACCTGCTCGGGGACTTCTTCCCCAACGCGTTCCTGGGGATCGCGGCCGAGTCCGTGGTCATCACCATCGCCGTCGCGATCCTCGGCGGTGTCGTGTTCCCCCGCTGGTTCATGCTCAGCGCGCAGGCCATCTACACGGTCGGCTTCGTCTTCGCGTGGTGGTTGTTCGCGCAGTCGTACTTCGTCATCCACGCCCTGTGCCCCTGGTGCCTGCTCATCACCGTCACGACGACCCTCGTGTGGGCCGGGCTGACGCGGCTGAACGTGCGCGAAGGGGCGATCGACATCGGAGTCGGTGCGCGACGGTTCGTCGAGCACGGGAACGACTGGTTCGTCACGGGTGCGGTGATCGTCCTGATGTTCGCGGCGATCGTGCTGCGGTACGGCTCGCAGCTGATCGCCTGAGGCTCAGGCCGCTCAGGCGGCTCAGACGGCGAACGCCTGCTTGAGCACGTCGAGCGGCAGCGAGCCCATGCTCAGGGCGCGGGCGTGGAACGCGCGGATGTCGAACTCCTCGCCTGCGGCAGCGGCCTTGGCGGCGGCCTCGTCGCGGGTCTGCTCCCACAGGCGCTGGCCGATCTTGTACGACGGCGCCTGCCCGGGCCAGCCGAGGTACCGGTTCCACTCGAACCGGATGAACGCCTCGGGCATGTTCACGTTGGCCCGCAGGAACTCCCAGCCCTTGTCGGCGTCCCAGGTGCCGCCGCCCCACTCAGCCGGCGCGGGCAGTCCCAGGTGGACGCCGAGGTCGAAGACGACGCGTGCCGCCCGCATGCGCTGGCCGTCCAGCATGCCGAGGCGGTCGCCCGGGTCGTCGAGGAACCCGAGGTCCGCCATGAGCCGCTCGCTGTAGAGCGCCCAGCCCTCGCCGTACCCCGAGGTCCAGCACGCGAGCCGACGCCAGCGGTTGAGCGTGGCCCGCTCGAAGACCGCCTGGCCGATCTGCAGGTGATGCCCGGGGACGCCCTCGTGGTAGACGGTCGTCTTCTCGCGCCAGGTGTTGAACGTGGTGACCTCGGGCGGTACCGACCACCACATGCGTCCCGGGCGGCTGAAGTCGTCGCTCGGCCCGGTGTAGTAGATGCCACCGTTCTGGGTCGGCGCGATGCGGCACTCCAGGCTGCGCAGCTCGTCGGGGATGTCGAAGTGTGCGCCGTCGAGGGCCTCGATCGCGGCGTCGGCGGTCTCCTGCATCCAGGCCTGCAAGGCGTCGGTGCCGGTCAGCAGGCGGGACGGGTCGACGTCGAGCACGGCGACGGCATCGGCGACCGACGCCCCGGGCCCGGCGATCTGCGCGGCGACGGCCTCCTGCTCCGCGACGACGCGGGCGAGCTCCTCGAGCCCCCACTGGTAGGTCTCGTCGAGGTCGACCGTCGCGCCGAGGAACTGCCGGGACCACAACGCGTACCGCTCCCGCCCGACCCCGTCAGCCGCCGGCGCGAGGGGAGCGAGCTCGTCGCGCAGGAAGGCGGCGAGCGTGCCGTAGGCCTGTCGCGCGGCCGCGGCGCCGTGCTCGAGCTCGGCACGCACGAGGGAGCAGGCCGCCGACTCGTCCAGCACGGAGTCCACCAGCTCACCGGTGATGAACGTGGTGAAGAACGACCCCTGCGGGTCGGCCAGCTCGTCGGCCTGCCGGGCGGCCTCCTCGACCTGGCGCGCGGACGCGACGCCCGAGAGCTCGACGCCGAGCCGCAACGACGCGACGTACCCGTCGATCGCGAACGGCAGCGCGTTCAGCCGGGCCGCGATGTTCGACCAGGCCTCGACGGTGTCCGTGGGCATGACGTCGAAGATGTCGCGCAGGTTCTGGACGGGCGAGGCGATGTTGTTCAGGTACCGGTGCTCCTCGCCGGTGTCGTAGAGCTCGACCGCCAGACCCAGCCGCTCCTGCATCGCCGCGAGGGTCAGCTCGTCGACGAGGTCCACGGGCGTCGCGCCGCCGAGGCGTTCGAGGGTCGAGCGCGCGAGCGCGGCACGCTCGTCGAGACCGGCCGGCGAGAGGTCGGTCATCTCGTGGTCGTGGCCCGCGATCCCGATCGCGGTCGCGGCCAGGGGATCGAGCACCGCGTACCGGGTCAGGTACTCCTCGGCGATCTCGTCGATGGTCGTGCTCGCGCGTTCCGGCATCCTCGTCACGCCGCCGAGCGTACTGGTCGGTACGTCGCGGCGCCCGGGGTTTCGGTGTTGTGCCATGTTCTTGCGGGTCAGGCGCGCAGGCTCCAGCGCCAGGCGTCGGGACCCGGCCGCAGCGCGTCGTCGCGCACCCCGCGCATGGTCCGCCGCCGGTCCGCCCACGGCGCCGCGACCGCGTCGACGGCCGCCTCGGCGTGGAGCGCGCGCTCGGAGGCAGCCGCCATCAGGCCCGCGACGAGCGCCGCGAGCTCCACCTCGTCGGGCGTACCGCGGACGACCTGCATCTGCGTGCTCTCAGGCGCGTCGCTCACGCGTCGTCCTCGTCCTCGTCGTCCTCGTCCTCGTCCTCGTCCTCGTCCTCGTCCTCGTCGAAGTCGAACGGCGCGCCGCGCGAGGCGCCCCAGCCGTCCACGACGAACCCCGCCTCCACCAGCCGGCCGGCCAGCTCGGAGCCGCCCTGCTCGACCAGGTCGAGCACCGAGTCGAGCGTCAGGTCGGACGTGCCGACCGGAGGGCCGACGAGGAAGCCCAGGTGGAACGTGTCCACCTCGAGCGGGTCGGGCAGGCCGTCCGCGTCGCCCTCGTCCTCGTCGCCCCAGGACATGCCGGTGAGGTCGGCATGCAGGCCGAGCCGGTCGTGCAGCGCGTCGTAGAGACGCGCGTTGAGGCTGCCGATCTCCGACTCGATCGCCAGGATGCGCGGGTCCTCGTCGGCCTCGGTCGAGCCGAACTCGGCGCGCACGCCGACGGCCGTGTCGACGTAGCCGTGCAGGGCGGCGGCCAGCTGGTCGACCACCGCGTGCAGGTCGGCCCCGTCGACGCCGTGCAGCGGCTCCGGCCCGTGCGCGGCGTGGTCGTGCTCGTGCTCGTCGTGACTCATAGGGGGATGTTCCCGTGCTTCTTCGGGGGCAGCGACGCCCGTTTGGTGCGCAACAGGCGCAGGGCCTTGGTGACCTCGGCGCGGGTCCGGCTCGGGGCGATCACCGCGTCGACGTAGCCGCGCTGGGCGGCGTCCCACGGGTTCACGATGGCCTCCTCGTACTCCGCGGTCAGCCGGCGGCGTTCTGCCTCGACGTCGCCGTCGGCATCGGCCACCTTCTTCAGGGCCCCGCGCTGCAGGATGTTCACCGCGCCTCCGGCCCCCATGACGGCGATCTGCGCCGTGGGCCAGGCCAGGTTGACGTCGGCACCGAGCTGCTTGGAGCCCATGACGATGTAGGCGCCACCGTACGCCTTGCGGGTGATCACGGTGACGAGCGGGACGGTGGCCTCGGCGTAGGCGTAGATGAGCTTGGCGCCGCGCCGGATGATGCCGTTCCACTCCTGGTCGGTGCCCGGCAGGAAGCCCGGGACGTCGACGAACGTCAGCACCGGGATGTTGAACGCGTCGCACGTGCGCACGAAGCGGGCGGCCTTCTCGGCGGCGTTGATGTCGAGCGTCCCGGCCATCGACATCGGCTGGTTGGCGACGATCCCGACGGGGTGACCCTCGACGTGCCCGAACCCGATGAGCACGTTCTGGGCGTACAACGGCATGACCTCGAGAAGTACACCGTCGTCCAGGACGTGCTCGACCACGGTCCGCATGTCGTACGGCTGGTTGTCCGAGTCGGGCAGGAGCGAGTCCAGCGCCTCGTCGTCCTCGGACACCGACAGGTCGGCCACGTGGTCGAAGGTCCACGGGTCGGTGAGGTTGTTCTGCGGCAGGTACGTGAGCAGCGCGCGGACGTAGTCGAAGGCGTCGTCCTCGTCGGAACCCATGTAGTGCGCGACGCCGGAGCGGGTGTTGTGCGTGGTCGCACCGCCCAGCTCCTCGAACCCGACGTCCTCGCCGGTGACCGCGCGGATGACGTCCGGGCCGGTGATGAACATGTTCGACGAGCCGTCGGCCATGACGATGAAGTCGGTCAGCGCGGGGGAGTACACCGCTCCGCCGGCCGACGGACCGAGGATCAGGCTGATCTGCGGGATGACCCCGGACGCCGCGACGTTGCGGCGGAAGATCTCGGCGAACTGCGTGAGTGCCGCGACGCCCTCCTGGATGCGCGCGCCGCCGCCGTCGCTGATGCCGATGAGCGGAACCCCGGTGCGCAGGGCGAGGTCCATCACCTTGGTGATCTTCTCGCCGTGCACCTCGCCGAGGCTCCCGCCGAAGACCGAGAAGTCCTGCGAGTAGATGCAGACCGGGCGGCCGTCGATCGTGCCGTGCCCCACCACGACGCCGTCGCCGGGGACCCTCTTCTTGTCGAGGCCGAAGTTCACCGACCGGTGCTGGACGAACGCGTCGAGCTCGGTGAACGAGTCCTCGTCCAGCAGCTGCTCGATGCGCTCACGGGCCGACCGCTTGCCGCGCGCGTGCTGCTTGTCGACGGCGTCCTGCTCGGCCGCGGCCTGGGCGTCGTACCGCGCCCCGAGGTCCGCGAGCTTGCCGGCCGTGGTGCGCGGGGCGCTTTGCTGGATCTCAGTCACCCGACGAGGCTAGTTGTCGATTGCCTCCATGCACGTGCAGGCGCATCACGGTCTTCGTCGCGTCGGGGTGTCGGGTTCCCACAACCCGCGACAGGATGGGCGTCATGGCAGCCCCCCGACCCTCCCTGCGCGCCGACGAGCTCCGATCGCTCCTGCTCGCCCCCGACGGGCCCCTCGCGCGCGTCGAGATCGTGGCCGTCACGGAGTCGACCAACACCGCGGTGGTGGCCGACCTGCGGGCCGACCCGACGTCGTGGCCCGACGGCAGCGTCCTCGTCGCGGAGCACCAGGCCGGTGGGCGCGGCCGGGCGGGCCGCTCGTGGGAGACCCCGCCCGGCACGTCGTTGACCTGCAGCTTCGTGGTCCGACCGCCCATCCCGACGTCGTCGCTCGGCTGGCTCGGTCTGCTCGCCGGGCTGGGTGCGGTCAACGCGCTGCGCGCCACCGCGGGCGTCCCGGCGATGCTGAAGTGGCCCAACGACCTGCTCGTCCCCGCCGACACCGAGGTCGAGGGCTGGGGTGCGGCGCGCAAGATCGGCGGCATCCTGGCCGAGGTGGTGCCGCTCGACGACGGCGGTCCCGCGGCGGTCGTCATCGGGATCGGCATCAACGTCTCGCAGGACGCCGACGAGCTGCCCGTGGCCAGCGCCACGTCGCTCGCCCTGGCCGGCGCTCACCACGTGGACCGGGAGGGGATGCTCGTCGCACTCGTCGAGGCCCAGCTCGAGGTGGCCCGCCGGTGGCGCGACTCCGGCGGGGACGCCGCGGCCTCGGGGCTCGCCGACGAGGTCGCGCGTGTGTGCAGCACCCTCGGCGACACCGTGCGGGTCGAGCTGCCCGGCGGGTCGTTCGTCGACGGCGTCGCGGAGCGGCTCGCGCACGACGGCGGTCTGGTCGTGCGGGACGGCTCCGGCGCCGAGCACCACGTGCTCGCGGGTGACGTACGCCACGTTCGCACCGCCGGGTGAACTACCCTCGATCCGTGCCGGACGATCGATCGCAGGACCTCGACTTCCTCGAGTCGACGGTGGGTGGCTCGAGGCCGAGCTGCTCGGCGGCCCGCGCACCCTGAGCGCCCGCGACCTCGCGGATCGCGCCCACATCGAGATCGAGATCGTGCACGGCTTCTGGACGACCATGGGTCTGCCGCACGCCGACCCGGACGACAAGGTCTACACCGAGCGCGACGCCGAGGCGGTCGACCGGGCCACCGCGCTGGTGCGCGACTACGGCCTGGACCTGAGGACCGTCATCACCGTCACGCGCGCGCTCGGGCACACCTCCGACCGGCTCGCCCTCTGGCAGGTCGAGGCGCTGGTCGAGGACATGGCCGATCGGTACGAGCTGGACGACACGTCCGCGCGGCTGCTGGTCCTGGACCGGCTCGGTGCTCTCGCACCCATGCTCGAGGCGCAGCTGGTCCACTCCTACCGTCGCCAGCGCGGCGATCGCCGGCCGGTACGCCGCCGAGTTCGGCGAGCTGCGTGCGCCGGGTCCCGACCGCTCGGCCCTCCCCCTGGCGCGGGCCGTGGGCTTCGCGGACATGGTCTCGTTCACGCGCCGGACCGCGGGCCTCGGGTCCACCGACCTCTCGCAGTTCGTCCAGCGGTTCGAGACCGCCGCCCGCGACATCGTCTCCGCCGGCGGCGGCCGCGTGGTCAAGACCATCGGGGACGCCGTCCTGTTCGTCGCCGACGACGCTGCGACCGGTGCCGCGATCGCGCTGCGGCTGGCCGACGCCCTGGGCAAGGAGCTCGACGTCGACCGCGAGACCACGACCGGCGGCCTGTTCGAGGGCGCGCGCGGGGTGACGCCCGTGCGTGTCGGGCTCGTCTGGGGGCGCGTGCTGTCGCGGTTCGGTGACGTGTTCGGGCCGCACGTGAACCTCGCCGCGCGGCTCACGGACATCGCCGACCCGTCGACGGTCTACGTCGACGAGGCCACCGCGCAGGTGCTGGCCACGGACGACCGCTTCGTCCTCGAGCCCCGGCCGCCGCGCGAGACTCTCGGGGATCGGCACGGTCACTCCGGTGCGTGTGCACGCCGCGGGCTGACGATCAGGTCGCCTGGGCCTGGGCTCTCACGTCTGAGGCGGGTCGTCCAGCGGGACCTCCTCGACCAGCGTCGGGTCGTTGTTGGCCACGGAACCGACCGCGGTCGACACCGGGGTCGCGACGATGTCGGGCGCGGGCGCCCGAAGCAGCTCGGCCGCGCGGGCCGCGCCGACCGCCGGGTCGAGCCAGGCGGACCAGGCGTCCCGCCGGAGCATGAGCGGCTGCCGGTCGTGGATGTGCGCGAGCTCGTCGGACGCCGGCCGCGTGATGACGGTGGTGCTCACCACCCAGCGCTCGGGGTCGTCGTCGGCCTTCGACGGGTCCTTCCAGAACTCGTACAGCCCGGCCAGCGCGACGACGTCCCCGTCGGCGGGGTGCAGGTAGAACGGCTGCTTCCGCTTGCTGGTGGAACCCGGCTCCGGCTTCTTCCACTCGAAGTAGCCGTCGGCCGGCAGCAGCGCCCGACGGGCCGCGAACGGGCGGGCGAAGGCCGGCTTGTCGGCGATCGACTCGACGCGCGCGTTGATCATGCGGTTGCCGACCGAGATGTCCTTGGCCCACGACGGAACCAGTCCCCAGCGCGCCACCCGGGCTGCCGGGTGATCTCGCCCGTCTGTCGGTCGGCGCGCTCGACGACCATCCGCACGCCGTCCGTCGGCGCCACGTTCCACGACGGACCCAGCAGGCGGACGTCGTCGGCGATCGTCGCGATGGCGAACTCGTCGGCAAGCGCCTGGTCCTCCCGGAAGGAGGCGTATCGACCGCACATCCACCCAGCCTGCCAGCCGCCACCGACATCGCACCCGGCTCCGGCACGCCCGGTCACACACGGGCGAACGTCACATCGAATCGATTCGACAAACGGCCGGGGCAATGAAAACATCGATCCCGATGGCTTGCGCACCACCTCCCCCGCCACGACCGCTCCGACCGCAGCAGCGGCCGGCCCCGCCGCACCCCAGCGCACGTACACCCCGGACGTCCGGTACGTCCTGCTGCTGGGCATGATGTGCGCGCTGCCGGCCATCTCGGTCGACATCTACCTGCCCTCGCTGCCCGAGGTCGCGCGCGACCTGCACACCACCGCGACCATGGCGCAGCTCACCATGACGGCGATGCTCGTCGGCGGGGCGGCCGGGCAGCTCGTGATCGGCCCGCTCTCGGACCGGTTCGGTCGACGCCTGCCGGTGCTGCTCGGGGTCGCGATGCACGTGGTGACGTCGCTGCTGTGCATGATCGTGCCGGCGATCGGCCCGCTGATCGTGCTGCGGACGTTCCAGGGGTTCTTCAACGCGGCGGCCTCCGTGGTCGCGATGGCGATCATCCGCGACCGGTTCGTGGGCTCCGACGCGTCCCGGCTGATGTCCCGGCTCATGCTCGTGATCGGGGTCGCTCCGCTGTTCGCCCCGTCGATCGGCGGACTCATCGCCGGGCAGCTGGGCTGGCGCGCGGTCTTCGGCGCGCTCGCCCTGTTCGGCGCGACCCTGTGGGTGGTCGTCTGGCGTCGGATGCCGGAGACCCTGCCTCCCGAGCGTCGGCGCGTCGGCGGCCTGGGCACCGCGGTGGCGGGCTACCGCCACCTGGTCCGCGACCGCCGGTTCGTCGCGCTGGCGATCCTGCCGGGACTCGGCGTGGCGGTGCTCATGGCCTACGTCGTCGGCTCGCCGTTCGTGCTCCGCGAGGGGTACGGGCTCACGTCGGGTCAGTTCGCGCTGCTGTTCGCCGTCAACGGGGTCGGCCTGGTCCTCGGCGCGCAGGTGAACGCCTCGCTCGTGCGGCGCGTGGCACCGATCCGGATCCTGAGGGTGGTGCTGCCGATCTCGGTGACGCTCGCCCTGGTGCTGCTCGCGATCGCCGTCACCGGCTGGGGCGGCCTGGCAGCGCTGCTGGTCGTGCTGTGGCTCATCCTGTTCATGGTCAACTTCGTGCCGCCCAACGCGTCCGCGCTGGCGCTCACGCGGCACGGCGCCATCGCCGGCACCGCGGCGGCGGTCATCGGGGCGACGCAGTCGGGCGTGTCCGGCGTCATCAGCCCGTTGTCGGGGCTGCTCGGCGGTGACGCCGTCGCGATGGCCGGGGTCATGCTCGCGGCGGCCGTCGGAGCGCTCGTCGTCCTCGCCGTCGGAACGCCCGCGTACCGGCGCGACGGTGCGTGGTCGGGCGCGTCGGCCGTCCTGGACTGATCGCGCGTCCAGGTCCACGGGACCGGTGCCGCACCGCGAAACGCACATCGCCGGACAAGTCGCACGGGTGAAGTCGAGATCTCGGCGGGTATCCACCCGAACGGCGTAGGGCCCGCAGTCGGACTCCTCGTAGCGTGCCGCGAACTCGCCCGAAGGGCCGTGCGCAGGCAGGCAGTGTCCGACGCGCGACGCAGCCCTGCGGGCATCCGGAAGGAACCGTCAGCCCGTGCTCCGTCGCCTCGTGCTCAGCGTCCTCGTGTGCGTCCTCGCCCTCGGGGGTGCCGCCGTGCCCGCGCTCGCGTCGGGAAGCTCCGACCTGTTCCCGCAGACCGGCGGGGTCGACCCTGCCTGCAGCGGCACCACGTTGTGCCGGGCCGCCATCGAGTGGCGGACGAACGCGTACGGACCCGCGGGTGCCGGCGAGACGCGCATCCAGCGGCGGACGCTGTTCTCGGTGTTCGTGCGCGCGGGCGAGCAGATCCTGACCGGGTCGTCGTCGGTCGGTACGGGGGCGGCCGACATCGCGATCTGGAACCCCGGCCAGATCACCGATCCCGAGGCGGCGGTCCTTCCGACCGTGGCCGACGGGTCGAACGGTTTCCTGTGCTCCGCGCACCGGACGACGCCTGCGACCGGGCTCATCTCGACGCGGGCCCAGGAGCTGGCGCGCGCGCAGGCGGTCGACGGGTCGGCCAACACCGCCGGCTACGTGCCGTGCGTGTACGTCGCGCCCACCACGGGTCTCTACCGCGTCGCGTTCTACGGGTCCGCGGGTCCGGACGGGACAGCCGACGGGACGCCCGACCCGGAACTCGCGCCGACGACGTTCCGGTCCGACGCCGGGACGGCCGTCAACGCCTGGGACGTCACGGTCCGCGCCGCGGGCGACCTCGCGACGGCGACCGACATCCCGGGCCGGGTGTTCACCTACGTGCTGGCGGCGTTCACCGGCGGCAACCCCCGGCCCGTGACGATGTCGATGTACCTGAACACGCTCGACGGCTACCGGTACCTGGTGAACACGAACGGCTTCGACCCGAACGGCTTCGTCTTCTACGGAAACCGTGAGGGCTTCCTGGACGCGGACGGCGTGACGCCGCTCAACCACGACGTCGTGGGATCGGGCGCCCAGCCGCAGCAGCTGCCCGCGCTCGACGGCGGCGTCCACCTGGCCAGACCTCAGTACCCGTTGTCGTTCGAGCCCCTCGCACCCGAGACCCTCGCTGCCCTGGGCATCCCGGGCACCCCGGTGCCGCCCGTCCTCAGCGCCGTCGACTTCACGGGCCGGGCGACCGCCCACGGCAGCTACCGCGCGCAGGGTGGCACGTTCACGCTCAACGCCGGGACCGGCGGCACCTACGAGATCGTCATCTCCCGGGACGGCATCAGCTACGACCCCGGTCTGCCCACCAACCGCGCGCTGCGCGGCGTCGTCGGCGCGGGCGTCTCGACCGTCTCGTGGGACGGCAAGGACAACGCCGGCGTCCCGTTCCCCGTCAAGACGGGCTACCAGGTGAAAGCCGTGCTGCGGGCGGGGGAGTACCACGCGCCCATGCTCGACGTGGAAAGCTCGACCCATGGTGGTCCCAGCATCACGCTGCTGAACCCGCCGAACGGGGTCTGCCCGTTCTCGCTGGCCGCCAGCACCGGCACCAACTGCACCAGAGTCTTCTTCGACGACCGCAGCTACACGTCGAGCGCTGGCGTGCTCGTGGGCGACGCGGCGAGCGGGCTCCTCTGCCCGTCGTTCATCGGCGCGCTGCCCGCGAGCCCCTTCGCGGACCCGGCCACCGGCGTCGACAGCGCGAGCACGGCGCGCGCGTTCGGAGACGGGCTCGGCGCGAACGCGAACTCGCGCTGCGCGCCCAGCAACGGCACCCTCGGCGACTCCAAGGGGCTGGACGTCTGGACGTACTTCCCGTCCCTGCAGTTCCAGACGGCCCTCGACGTCCTCCCGCTGCCCGCCGTCCCGGTGGCGGCGGACGACTCCGGCACGACGACGGTCGGCACCCCGCTCGTCGTCCCGGCCACAGGGATCCTGGCCAACGACACCGGCACCCGGCTCACGGTGAGCACGAGCGTGACGACCCCGCCGGTCAACGGGTCGGTCGTGCTGGGCACGGACGGCTCGTACACCTACACGCCGGCGGCGGGCTACCTCGGCACCGACAAGCTTCGTCTACACGGTTGCCGACGACGCGGGCCAGACCGCCTCGGCGACCGTGCACCTCACGGTCACGCCCCGGGCGGTCGACGACACGTGGACGATCCCCGTCAACACGACCCTGGTCGCCTCGCCGGGCGTCCTGACGAACGACGCCGGCGCGCCGCTGGTCGCCACGCTGCTCACGGCACCGTCGCACGGGGCGCTCACGCTGCGCACCGACGGAACCTTCGACTACGTCCCCACGCACGACTTCTCCGGGCCCGACACCTTCACCTACCAGGCGAGCGGCGGCGGGCAGTCGGCCTCGGCCACCGTCACGATCGTCGTCACGCCCACGGCGGCGGACGACGACGCCGGCACCATCGCGCCGAACATGACCCACGTCGCCGGTCCCAGTGTGCTCACCAACGACGACGGCACCGACCTGCACGTGATCACCGCCGGGGCACCCGGGCACGGCACCGTCGTCGTGGACCCCAGCGGCCGCTTCCGCTACACGCCGAACCCCGGCTGGGGCGGCACCGACGCGTTCACGTACGACGCGGTCGACGGCTCGGGCCAGCCGGTGTCGGCCGTGGTGATCGTGCGGGTCACGGCCCCGGTCCAGCTCGCCGCAGCGGTCGACGACTCGGCGGTCGGCACACCCGACCAGCCGGTCCTGCTCGCCGAGCTGGACAACGACGTCCCCGGCGACAACCTGGCCTTCGACACGAGCACCGTCCGGCTGGTCGATCCGGCGGGCGGTCCGTCCGTCACCGACGTGACGGTCGCCGACGAGGGCACGTGGCTGGTCACCCCCACGGGCATCCGCTTCACGCCCGTGCCGGGGTTCGCCGGGTACGCGAACCTCCGCTACAGCGTCTCCAACACCGCGGGGCAGACCGTCTCGGCCCGGCTCACCGTCCGGTACCCCGCGGCACCGTTGATGGCGCTGCCGACGACCGTCTCGGACCCGCTGCCCCCGGTGGTGGCCGACCCGCCGGCGACGGATCCGTCCCTGGCGTACACCGGCTCCGACCCCGTCGGCGGGCTGACGGCCGCGCTCGCCCTGCTGAGCGTGGGTGCCGTACTCGTCGTCGCCCGCCGACGCATCCGGGGTCGCGCCTGACGGTGCCGCGTCAGGCGCGCAGGCTGCGCAGTCGCGCCACCGCCTCCTCGAGGACGTCGTCGCGCTTCACGAACGTGAACCGGACCCACGAGCGCAACGCGTGGTCGACCGGCGAGCCGGCCAGGGTGAACGCGCTCACCGGGACGCCGACCACGCCCGCCAGCCCCGGGAGGTCGCGGCACAGCCGGGCGCCGTCGGCGTAGCCCAGCGGCGCGGCGTCGGCGAGCACGAAGTACGTGCCCTGCGGGCGCACCACCGCGAAGCCCGCGTCCAGCAGCCCCGTGCACAGCAGGTCGCGACGACGCGACAACGAGTCCGCCAGCTCGTCGATCCAGCGCGCGACCCCCGGGTCGGTCAGGGCGAACGCGACCGCCGGCTGGAACGGGGCGCCCGAGACGTACGTGAGGAACTGCTTGACGGTCCGGACCGCCGTGACCAGCCGCTCGGGACCGGTCACCCAACCGATCTTCCACCCGGTGAACGAGAGAGTCTTGCCGGCCGACGACACCGTCAGCGTGCGGTCGGCCATGCCGGGGAGCGTCGCGATCGGGACGTGCGTCGGACGGGCGCCGGCGTCGTCGCGCAGCAGCAGGTGCTCGTAGACCTCGTCGGTGAGCACGAGCGCGTCGTGCCGACGGGCGAGACGCGCGATCGCCTCGAGCTCGGTCGCGGTCAGCACCGTGCCCGTCGGGTTGTGCGGGGTGTTGACCAGGATGATCCGCGTGCGGTCGGTGACGGCCGCGGCGAGCGCGTCCAGGTCGAGCCGGAAGCCGTCGGGCGTCGCGCGCAGCGGAGCCGTGGTGTGCGTGGCGCCCGCCATCGCGATGACTGCGGCGTAGGAGTCGTAGAACGGTTCGAGCGTGAGCACCTCGTCGCCCGGCTCGGCCAGCGCGAGCACCGCGGCCGCGAGGGCCTCCGTGGCGCCCGCGGTCACCAGCACCTCGGTGTCCGGGTCCAGGTGCAGACCGTAGTGCGCGCGCTGGTGCGCGGCGATCGCCTGCCGCAGCACCGGGATGCCCGGCCCGGGCGGGTACTGGTTGGCACCGCCCAGGATCGCGTCCGCGGCCGCCCGGGCCACCGACGCCGGTCCGTCGACGTCCGGGAACCCCTGCCCGAGGTTCACGGCGCCGGTGCGGGCGGCCAGGGCCGACATCTCCGCGAACACCGTCGCGCGCGGCACGCCGTCGGCGCCGAGCAGTCCGGTGGCGCGGGCGACGGCCTGCCAACGAGCGTCAGTCATGCGGGCGAGGATATGTGCTCGGGGACGGGCAGCTCGCGGCGACGGGCTGCTGACGGGTGGGCGAGCCCAGGTCGACCGTGCGTCGAGCAGGACCCGCCTGCGCGGGCCCCGGAGCGCGTGCGCTCAGCTGCACCAGTCCGGCGGCGGCTGTGAAGCCCGCCGCCACGACCAGCCCGAGGGACGCCCATGCGGTCACGATCCACCACTCGACGTGGTGGCGTCGCAACTCGCGGTGCGCCTGACGATCTGCCATACATTCAAGATCGGCACGCACGCGGTTTCGTACAACATCCCGCGCCGATGCGGGGTCAATTCACCCCTTCGCAGGGCACCAAACCGCCCGAACACCGCGTTTTCGCCGGGTCGCCACGCGCCGCGGGGAGACCCGGCCCGGTGAGCGTCTCAGGCGCCCGCGCTGTTGAGCTTGTCGCTCAGGGCCGAGAGCTGGGTGGCCAGCGCGTCCAGGGCGTCCGCCGCGGACCCCGTCGCGGTGCTCTTCGCGGACTCGACCTCGGCCTGGGCGTCGTCGACCTTCTTCTTGGCGTCGTCGAGGGCCTTCTGCGCGTGCGCCGAACCGTTCGCCTTGGCGTCGTCGAGCGCGGTCTGCGCGTCCGTCACCGCGCTGCTCGCGTCGTTGACGGCCTTCTTGCCCGACCCGTCGAACGACTCGAGCTTGGCCGCGAGCTCGTTGGCCTTCGCCTTGGCCTTCGTCGCCGCGGACTCGGCCTCCTCGACCTTCGCGGACAGCTTGTGGGCGGCGGCGCTCGCGGACGCCGCCACGTCCTTGGCCTTCTGTGTGGCGCCGTCGATACCGGAGTCGGAGCACGCGGCAAGGCCGAGCGCCAGCGCGCCGGCGATCAGCGGCAGCGCGAGACGGGACAGCGGTCGGGAGGTCATCGGGGCGGTCATGCGTGGTTCCTCGGGGTTCACGTCGTCGAGCATCGCAAGAGCCAGAGACTACTGCGACTGCTGAGTGAATGGCGTCGACGACGGCGAGTCGCCGTGGCGGGTGGGCGCCACCCCGGAAACCCACCCGCCACGGCTGCTTGGAGACCGGGACCTCGCACGGGGATGGGCGAGGTCCCGGTCAGTTCTGGTGCTCGCGGTCAGACGAGCGACGCGTCGGGGGCGCGGCGAGCGCGAGCGTCCTGGATCGAGGTCCCGTAGTAGGCCGCGACCATGAGGTCCTTCATGTCCTCGATCATCGGCATCCTCGGGTTGGCCGGCGCGCACTGGTCCTCGTAGGCACCCATCGCGACCTCGTCGAGCCGGTCGAGGAACGCGGCCTCGTCGACCCCCTGTGCCTGGAACGACACCGGGATCCCGACCTTCGTGCGCAGCGCCTCGATGGCCGACGCGTACGACTCGACACCTTCCTGCGGGGTCGCCGCCGGCAGGCCGAGCATCACCGCGATCTGCTGGAACCGCTCCGGCGCCACATAGTGCTCGTACTTGGGCCAGCTGGTCAGCTTGGTCGGGATGCTGCCGTTGTAACGGATCACGTGCGGCAGGAGCGTCGCGTTGGTCCGGCCGTGCACCAGGTGGTGCGTCGAGCCGACCACGTGGGCCATGGCGTGCACGATGCCGAGGAACGCGTTGCCGAAGCTCATGCCGGCGATGGTCCCGGCGTTGTGCATCTTCTCCCGGGCGTCCTGGGTCGCCGGGTCGCTCGGGTCGCCGTTCACGGAGAGCGTGAGGTTGTCGAAGATCAGCCGGATCGCGTGCAGGGCCATGCCGTCGGTGAAGTCGTTGGCGTAGACGCTGACGTAGGCCTCGGTGGCGTGCGTCAGGGCGTCGAAGCCCGAGTCCGCCGCGAGCGACGCCGGCATCCGGGACGTGAGCACCGGGTCGATGATGGCGACCGACGGGGTCAGCGCGTAGTCGGCCAGCGGGTACTTCTTGCCCGCGTCCGGGTCCGAGATGACCGCGAACGGCGTGACCTCGGCACCGGTGCCCGACGTGGTCGGGATGCAGACGAAGCTGTGCGAGCCACCCAGGACGGGGAACTTGAACGCGCGCTTGCGCACGTCGAAGAACTTCTGCTTGAGGTCCGAGAACTCGATCTCGGGGTGCTCGTACAGCAGCCACATGACCTTCGCGGCGTCCATGGGCGAGCCACCGCCGAGCGCGATGATCGTGTCGGGGCGGAAGTGGCGCATCTGCGCCGCGCCGGCCTGGACGGTCTTGACGGACGGCTCCGGCTCGACCTGGTCGATGATCTGCAGCGCGACCTTGCTGGCGCGCCGGTTCAGGACGTCGATGATCTTGTCGACGAAGCCCAGGGTCGTCATGGTCGAGTCGGTGACGATGGTGACGCGCTCGACGTCCGGCATGTCGGACAGGTAGCGGATCGAGTTCGGCTCGAAGTACGTCTTGGCCGGGACCTTGAACCACTGCAGGTTGTTGTTGCGACGACCCACGCGCTTGATGTTCAACAGGTTCACCGCCGAGACGTTGTTGGACACCGAGTTGTGGCCGTAGGAGCCGCAGCCGAGCGTGAGGGAAGGGATGAACGCGTTGTAGATGTCGCCGATGCCGCCGAGCGACGACGGCGCGTTGACGATGATCCGGACGGCCTCCACCCGGGTGCCGAACCGCTCGGCGAGCGCGTCGTCCCGCGTGTGGATCGCGGCCGAGTGTCCCAGGCCGTCGAACTCGACCATCTGCTCGGCGAGCGTGATGCCGTGCTCGGTGCTCGTCGCGCGCAGCACCGCCAGGACCGGCGCCAGCTTCTCGCGGGTCAGCGGCTCCTGCGGTCCGACCGTGGGGACCTCGGCCAGGATGATCGACGTGTCGTCGGGGACCGTGAAGCCCGCCTTCGCAGCGATCCACTGCGGCGACTGCCCGACCACCGAGGCGTTCAGCTTGGCTCCGCCGCAGTTGGTGCCCTCGGCCGTGACGCCGAAGATCAGCTGCTCGAGCATCGCCTTCTCGGCGGGTGTCGCCAGGTAGGCGTGCAGCGTCTTGAACTCGGCCATCGCGGCGTCGTAGATCGCCTCGTCCAGGATCACGGCCTGCTCCGACGCGCAGACCATGCCGTTGTCGAACGCCTTGGACAGGACGATGTCGTTGATCGCCCGCTTCAGCTTGGCCGACTTCTCGACGTACGCCGGGACGTTCCCGGCGCCGACCCCGAGGGCCGGCTTGCCGCACGAGTAGGCGGCGCGGACCATCGCGTTGCCGCCGGTGGCCAGGATGAGCGCGACGCCGGGGTGCTGCATCAGCGCGGTGGTCGCCGCGATCGAGGGGTCCTCGACCCACTGGATGCAGTCCTGGGGTGCGCCGGCGGCGACCGCTGCGTCCCGCACGACGCGGGCGGCCGCCACCGACGAGCTCTGCGCGCTCGGGTGGAACGCGAAGATGATCGGGTTGCGCGTCTTGAGCGCGATGAGCGCCTTGAAGATCGTGGTCGACGTCGGGTTGGTCACGGGCGTGACGCCGCAGATCACCCCGACCGGCTCCGCGATCTCCGTGATGCCGGTGAGCTCGTCGTGCGAGATGACGCCGACCGACTTCAGACCCGCGATCGAGTTGGTGACGTGCTCGCACGCGAAGATGTTCTTGACGGCCTTGTCCTCGAACACGCCGCGTCCGGTCTCCGTCACGGCCAGCCGGGCCAGCGCTCCGTGCTGGTCGAGAGCGGCGACCGAGCCCTTCTTCACCAGCCGGTCGACGTCCTCCTGCGTGAAGCGCGCGTACTCGGCGAGGGCCACGGTCGCCCGCGACACCAGCTCGTCGATCGCGTCAGGCGCGTCGATCGCGTCAGGTGCGTCCAGTTCGGGTGTCTCGAGGTCGGGCTGCGATGTCGTGCTCTTGCGGGGGCGGTCCGTGACGGTCACGGTGGAGGCTCCTTGTCGATGCCGGGGTGGTGGCTGATGACATCGACGCTACGGAGCGGGTGGCGACCTGCGATAAAGGCAAAGGTCCCTAGTCGGGGGCGAGCTGCACACAGTCGTCAGGGGCCGGACGACCCTTCACGCCCGCACGCGCGACAACCACGACGACGACAGGCTCTCGTCCTCGAGGTCCAGCTCCCGCATCACCCGCCGCATGACGACCTCGTCCAGCTGCCCGGTGTCCCGCCACCGCATGAGGACGGCCCGTTGCGCGGACACGATCTCGCGCTGCAGCTTCTGGGTCCGCTTGCCCTCGGACGGGGTCGGCACGTTCGACGGGCTGACGGTCCGCAGCGCGCTGGTCACCCCGGAGACGGCCTCGGGTCGCAGCCCCTCGTCGGGCACGCTCGTCGGCGGTGGACGGGTCGAGCATCACCGCGGCGGCCGTCGCCCGCGCGCGCCAGGTCGAGGACAGCTTGTCGATCATCTCGTCGGCACCCGAGGTGCCCAGGGTGCGGCTCCAGTCGGCGCGCTGCTTCTCCAGCACACCCTGGACCGCGTCGGCGGTCGCCAGGCGCACCGCGGCCTCCTGCGCGGCGTCGCTGGCGGTCTCGTCGGCCGACCCGACCTTGAGCCGACGGATCACCCACGGCAGCGTGAGGCCCTGGACCAGGAGCGTCCCGATGGCCACGGAGTAGGCGACGAGCTGCAGGGTCGCGCGTTCGGGGAAGGGTGCGCCGTTCGACGTCAACGGGATCGCCGCCGCCGCCGCGAGCGTCACGACGCCCCGCATCCCGGCCCACGAGACCACGGCGGACTCGCGCGCGGACAGCGAGTCGAGCTCCGGCCGGTGCGACCCGCGCAGGCGCAGGTGGTCGAACCGCGCCGTCGCGAAGATGTACACGGGCCGCACGAGGATCACGGTGACCAGGACGCCGAGGGACAGCACGACGCCGTGCCGCAACCCCTGGTCGGAGGCGATCACGTCGCGGAACACCCACGGCAGCTGCAGGCCGATCAGGGCGAACGTGAAGGACTCCAGCAACAGGTCGACCGTCGACCAGATGGGCTCCTCGTACAACCGTGTCGCATAGCCGGCGCGCGGCGACGTGTGCCCCAGGTAGAGCCCCGCGGTCACCACGGCCAGGACGCCGGAGCCCATGACCTGTTCCGCTGCCCAGTAGGCCGCGAACGGGGTCAGCAGGCCGATCACCGAGGCGACGACGGGGTCGTCCAGCCGGAGCCGGACGTAGTTCACGACGAGCCCGATGACGAGGCCGACCGCCACCCCCACGACGACGGCGAGCCCGAAGACCGCGATCCCCTCGCCCAGGGCCCACGCGCCCGTGGCCACGCCCGCGATCGCGACCTTGTAGAGCGTCAGTGACGTGGCGTCGTTGATGAGGCTCTCGCCGGACAGCAGCGTCATCACCCGGCGCGGCAGACCGAGCCGGCGACCGATGGCGGCCGCCGCGACGGCATCCGGAGGGGCGACGACGGCGCCGAGGGCGAGGGCCGCGAGGATCGGGATCCCGGCGTCGTCGAGCCACCAGTACGCGAGGGCCGCGGCGAACGCCGTGACGAACACGAGCCCCACGCCGAGCCGCGTGATCGAGTTCAGCGAGGTGCGGAAGTCGCGGTACGAGCTCGACAGGGCGGCCGAGTAGAGCAGCGGCGGCAGGACGAACTCGAGCAGGATCTCGGGGCGGATCTCGTAGCGGGGGACGGCCGGCACCAGGGAGACAACGATGGCCACGCCGACGAGCACCAGGGGAGCCGGCCATCCGCGGTTGCGGCACACGGCCGTGACGGCGACGGCCACGATGACCAGGGCGAACACCTGGACGTGCTCCACGGCTGGCACCTCCCGACGACGTCTCTGGCGACCCTACAAGCGGGCCCTCGTCGTACGCTCGCCGAGAGCGACGAACAGGGAGGTGCACATGGGCACGGCACTGATCGTGGTCGACGTGCAGAACGACTTCTGCGAGGGCGGCTCGCTGGCCGTCACCGGGGGAGCGGCCGTCGCCGGGGCGATCTCGGCGTACCTCGCGCGGACCGGCGACACGTACGACGTCGTCGTCGCCACCCGCGACTGGCACGCCCCGCCGCCGGACACCAACGACGGCCACTTCGCCGCGGACGGCGACCCGGACTTCGTCACCACCTGGCCGGTGCACTGCGTCGCGGGCACCCCGGGCGCCGAGTACCACCGGCTCCTGTCGCTGCCCGCCGATGCGGTGCACGTGGTCAAGGGCGAGTCCCGGCAGGACTACTCGGGGTTCTCGGGCCGGATCGTCGGCCAGGACGGCGTGCGCCTGGCGGCCGCGCTGTCGGCCCGCGGCGTGACGCGGGTGGACGTCGTCGGGCTGGCGACCGACCACTGCGTGCGCGCGACGGCCCTCGACGCGTCCGCTGCAGGCTTCGGCGCCGCGGTGCTCACCGACCTCACCGCGGCCGTCGCCGCACCGACCGCGATCGCCGCGCTGACCGAGCTCGCGCGCGCGGGGATCGAGCTGACGACCTCGTCGTGACGACGGTCAGAGCCAGATCGTCGCCAGCCACACGAGCACGCCGGTCACCACCACGAGACCGATGTTCAGCCCGATGTTCTCCTTCTCGCCGCGCCGCAGGTGGAAGGTGGTCGCGGCGAGCTGCAGGATCAGCAGCCCGATCGCGGCCGCGAGGGCGAGCGCGGGAGCGATGCCGGTCAGCGGCGGCACGATCAGGCCGATCGCACCGAGCACCTCGGCGACGCCGATGGCGCGCACGGCAGGCATGGGCATGTCGTCGACCCAGTGCATCATCGGCTGCAGCTGCGCGCGGCTGCGCGCGATCTTCATGCCGCCCGACCAGAGGTACAGCAGCGCCAGCAGGCCGGCGATGATCCAGTAGGCGACGGTCACGTGGTGCTCCTCGGTCGTGGGGTGGGCGTGCGCGACGCCCGGGCAGGGTAGCCCGCCCGGGCGTCCCACGCTCAGACGGTCAGAACGTCATGACGACCTTGCCGGTGTCAGTGCGTGTGCCGGTGGTGCGCGTCCGGGTAGTGCTCGTGGGTGTGCGTCACCAGGTCGTGGGTGTGCGGGTGGCGGTGCCGCACACCGGGCGACAGGGGTTCGTCGTGCTGGTGCTCGTGATGGCCGTCGTCGTGCGTGTGCCAGTGCTCGTGCGTCACGGACGCGTGCGTGTGCTCGTGCCCGTGCCTCTCGCTGAGGTGCAGCCAGGTTCCGACCGCCATCAGTGCGCCTGCGAGCAGCAGCTGCCACGTGACCGGGTCGCCGAGCCCGACGGCCAGGACCGCACCGAAGAACGGCGCGATGGAGAAGTAGGCACCCGCGCGCGCGGTCCCGACGTGGCGGAGGCCGACGATGAAGAGCACCAGGCTCAGTCCGTACGAGACGAAGCCCAGGGACATCGCTGCTGCGGTGGTGGCGATCCCCGGGAGGGCGGCACCGAGTGCGAGGGCCACGACGAGGTTGGTCGGACCGGCGACCGAGCCCTTGACCGCGGCAAGCCAGGTCGCGTCGGTCAGCGAGACCTTGCGGGTCAGGTTGTTGTCCAGCGCCCAGCATGCGCACGCGCCGACGATCGCCAGCGCCGGCCAGATGCTGGTGACCTGCGCCTGTCCGGTGGGGATGGCGATGACGACGGCGCCGGAGACGATCGCGAGCATGCCCAGCACGACCCGACGCTCCGTGGACTCGCGAAAGACGACCCACGCGAGCACCGCGGTGAGCACGCCCTCCGCGTTGAGCAGCAGGGAGGCGCCGGACGCCGGCATCGACGACAGGCCGAACATCAGCAGCACCGGACCGGCGATCCCGCCGGCGAGCACGGCACCCGCCAGCCAGGGCACCTCCCGACGAGGAAGCCTGACTGCTGGCGCTCGGCGGATGCCACGCCAGATCCACATGCCCAGGCCCGCGCCGACGTAGAGCAGCCCGGCGAGCAGCCACGGGCTGACCTCGCCCAGCAGCAGCTTGGCGAGCGGCGCGCTCGCCCCGAACAGCACCGCGGACAGCAACGCGGCACGCACGCCGACGTTGCGCACTCCGCGGGACGTCTCGATCACCACTCCATCGTCGCCCACCTCGGAGGGTCGCGAGGCAGCCGGTGACCACGTGGCGACGAACGCGCGTCTACACGGCGTCGTTCTCCGAGCGAAGGACCGGCCGGTGTGGTCGTCGTCGACGGACGATCGACCCGACCCAGGCGAGCAACGCGACCCCGGCGAGGATCGCAATCGCGAGCAGGACCCCGTCGGACGAGGCGTTTGGCGACGAGGGTCCGCCGCCGACGGCGTCCGGCGGACCGTTCTCGTGGACGAGCATCGATGCCTGCTGCGCCTTGAGCTGGCGGAATGTGGGTGCGTCGGCCGCTGCTGCACCGAGCAAGGCCGATCCGGCGTCGTTCAGGGCCGAGATGGTCCGGTGGTCGCCGCTGATCGCGTACGCCTCCCCGTACCGGCCGTCCGTGACGATGATGGAGTCCGCCGGAAGGGCGTCGATCGCCGTCAGCTCCGTCGGGGTCCAGCCGCCGACGCCCATGATCGTCCCGTCGTTCTCGAGCGCGATCATCGACCACGGGGTGCCCGACTGGAGCTCGACGCTGAGCCACATCTCGCCCGGGTCGAGGGAGAAGTCCGCGTCCGTGAACCTCTCGGCGGTGGATTCCTTCGACGTCGGCTCCCAGTAGTAGAAGTACCCACGGGGCGTGCCGAACGACGCCGAGTCTCTGAGGGCGTTCATGGTCCGGACGTCCACCGCACCCGTCTCGTTGCTCGCACCCAGGCGCACGGCATCCTCGAACCCGGTCCCACCAGGCTCGAGCGCGGCCACGACGGCCGACGGTGGGGTGGGACTCGCCTCGCCGGCCCACGCGGCGGACGGCGCCAGCACGAGCACCGCGGCTACCGCGCCGCACAGGAGCGGGACCGAACGCATCGTCGTCGCCCCCTTCTGGCGTCCCTCGGCCGCCGGTCAGGCGCAACGTACGCCCGCCGGCGCCCGGTCGACAGCCCCGGAAGAGTGATGAAGCACCCGAGATCCGCGGCGTGCTCGGATGCTTGCCGCTGTCGTCGGCGAGCCATCTTCTGGTCGCGGTCGACGGTAGGTCCGGGTGCGCGGTGGCGCCTAGAAGGGCTTGCGGGCGCGGACGACGGCGCCATGCATGCCGTCCGCGACCTCGTGGGTGAAGCTGACCTCGGCGTCGGCGAAGCCGGCCAGCGCGAGTCCGTCGAGGTACTCGCTCCGGGACAGGGCGCCCGCGATGCATCCGACGTAAGAACCGCGCTCAGCACGTTGCTCGGCCGTCAGGTGATCTTCGGCGACGACGTCGGAGATGCCGACGCGGCCGCCGGGGACGAGCACCCGGAACGCCTCGGCGAGCACCGCAGTCTTGTCCGTGGAGAGGTTCACCACGCAGTTGGAGATGACGACGTCGACCTCCGCATCACCCAGCGGCAGGTCCTCGATGGTGCCCTTGAGGAAGGCCACGTTGGTCGCTCCCGCCCTGGTCGCGTTCGCGCGGGCCAGGTCGAGCATCTCGTCCGTCATGTCCACGCCGTAGGCGAAGCCGTCCGGGCCCACGCGGCGCGCAGAGAGGAGCACGTCGATGCCACCACCCGACCCCAGGTCCAGCACCCGCTCTCCGACCCGCAGCCGGCCACGGCCAACGGGTTGCCGCAGCCCAGCGAGGCCGCCAGCGCCTCCGCCGGGATGCTCACCGCGTCGGCGGCGCTGTACAGGCCGGCCCCGAACTTCTCGTCGACGACGATCGAGTCCGGAGCGCACACGCCCGCGCTGCAGCATCCCTCGTCGCCACCCTGCACCGCCGCCAGCGCATACCGCCGCCGCACCTGCTGACGCATGTCGTCCATCTCGACCGCCTCCTCACGTATCGACAACCGTCGATACGTAACCTGGCCCAATCCATCGACGTCTGTCAATATCGACAACCATGGATGTCTGCGCGAGACTGGGCCCATGCCGCTGGACCTGCTTCCCGTGATCGGCACGACCGACAGCGCCTGCTGCACCCCGCTCGCGCGCGCGCCGATCACCGAGCGGGCGTCGATGGACCTCGCGCGGACGATGAAGGCGCTGGCGGACCCGGCCCGGCTCCGGTTGCTGTCGCTCATCGCCGCGCACGAGGGCTCCGAGGCGTGCGTGTGCGACCTGATCGAGCCCGTCGGGCTGAGCCAGCCCACCGTGTCCCACCACCTCAAGGTCCTGGTCGATGCCGGCCTGGTGAGCCGTGACAAGCGGGGCGTCTGGGCGTACTACGCGCTCGTTCCCGGCGCACTCGACGCGATCACGCACCAGCTGGGCACGCATCTGACGGCGGGAGCCTCGGCATGACCGATGCGTCCGCACTCACGATCACGCCGCTCACGGCCGACCACTGGTCCGACGTCGAACGCATCTACGCGGACGGCATCGCGACGGGGCACGCGACCTTCGAGGCCCGACCGCCGACCTGGGAGGCGTTCGACGCCGGCAAGCTCGCCGACCACCGGCTCGTCGCGCTCGACGAGCTAGGCCGCGTCGTCGGCTGGGCCGCCGCCTCGGCCGTCTCCGACCGCTGCGCCTATGCCGGCGTCATCGAGCACTCGGTGTACGTCGCCCCCGCCGTCCGGGGCCGCGGGACCGGTCGACGCCTGCTCGAGGGCCTGCTCGCCAACGCCGAGCGACGCGGCGTCTGGACCGTGCAGTCCGGCATCTTCCCCGAGAACATCCCCAGCCTCGCGGTCCACGCTGCGGTCGGGTTCCGGGTCGTGGGCACGCGTGAGCGGCTCGGCCAGATGACCTACGGGCCGCTTGCCGGCCGCTGGCGCGACGTCGTCCTCGTCGAGAAGCGGCTCTGACCTCCCGGGTGGTTGCGCTTCGGGCTGCCAACGGTCGCCGTATCCATCGCGCTCTGCATCCCGCACGTCCCGGTGCGGTAGCCCTGAGCGTCCACCTCGGGGCCGACGCTCACCACGGTCAGCCCGACGGCGAGCTGCAGGCACCCACGCTAGGACGCTCGTCCGTGAGGCACCTGCCCGAGACGACCCACCGCGTCGAGCGCCGCGACCAGCAAAGCGCGCAGGTCGGTGCTGCCGTCGCGCGCGTACCAGTCCTCGACGGCGGCCGTGAGGGCCGCGATCAGCGCGCGGGCCTGGGCCCGTGAGGCCAGGTCGTCGGCAGGAAGCCCCCGAGCGGCGGCGGTCCGCGAACCCAGGGCGTCCCCGAGCGTGTGACCGACCATCGCGAACGCCGCTGCCAAGGCCGGCTCCGCGGTCAGGAGACGCAGCTGCGTCATCGCGCGCCGACCGTCGGCGGCGGTCGCCGCCACGTCCGGCAGGTCGGCGACGGTGCGCCGGGCTGCCTCGAGCAGGCCGTGCTCGGCCGCCAGGGCGACCATGGTGTCGATCGCGGCGATGTCGCGCGGGTCGTAGGCGACGAGCATCTCCTTGGTGCCGAAGTAGCGGTACACCGTCCGCTCGGCGACGTTCGCGGCGCCGGCGATCTCGGCCACCGAGACCTCGGCGTAGCCGCGGTCGGCGAACAGGTCGAGCGCGGTGCGCTGGATCTGCACCATCGCCGCGACGCGCTTGCGCTCCCTGAGTCCCGTCATGCCGCCCCTCGAGGTTCCATCGGATCGTTTCGTGCAGTTACTGTCATTTGGCAGTGGCTGCCAGTATCCACCGGGAGGCTCGAGTGGCAAGCGATCTCGTCATCGATGTGCGGGGGCTCGAGAAGCGCTTCGGCAGGGTGCGGGCGTTGGACGGTCTGGATCTGACGCTCGCCCCAGGGGAGGTGCGGGGATTCCTTGGGCCGAACGGGGCCGGGAAGTCCACGACCATCCGCATCCTGCTCGGGCTCGTGCGGCCCACCGGCGGCCAGGCTCGGCTGTTCGGGGCCGACCCGTGGCGTGACGCTGTCCGGCTGCATCGGCGGCTCACCTACGTGCCCGGCGACGTCGACCTGTGGCCGAAGCTGACAGGCGGCCAGTGCATCGACGTGCTCGGGTCGCCCGGGGCGCCGCTCGACGAGGCTCGTCGCGCCGCCCTGCTCGAGCGGTTCGACCTCGACCCGTCCAAGCGCGTGCGCGACTACTCCAAGGGCAACCGGCAGAAGGTCGCGCTCGTGGCGGCCTTCGCCGCGCCGGCCGATCTGCTGGTGCTCGACGAGCCGACGTCGGGCCTCGACCCGCTCATGGAGGAGGTCTTCCGAGAGTGTGTCCGGGAGCGCGCGGCCGACGGCGCGACCGTGCTGCTGTCCAGCCACATCCTCAGCGAGGTCGAGTCGCTGTGCGACAACGTCACGATCATCCGCCGTGGGCGGACCGTGCTGTCGGGGAGCGTCGCTGAGCTGCGCAAGGTGGCCCGGACGTCGGTGCACGCCGTCACGCGAGGACCCGCTCCCGACATGTCCGGGCACGAAGCCGTCGGTGACCTGGTGGTCGACGGCAACGACCTGATGTTCACGGTCGATCCCGCGGCGCTCGACGACGTCCTGCGCCCCCTGCTCAGCCCGGGCCTGGAGTCCCTCACCGTGCGGCCGCCGAGCCTCGACGAGCTGTTCCTCAGCGCGTACGAGGAGGAGCCGGCGTGAGCGATGCTCGCCGAGGCGGTCTCGGGGTCGTTCTGCGTCTGCAGCTGCGCACGGGTTGGGTGTCGCTGGCGGTGTGGGTGGTCGCGTCGGTCGCGACCTATGCCGCGACGGTCTCCGCCATCGACTCCACGTACCCCACGCCCGAGCTCCTGCAGACGTATGGCGACACCATCGGCTCCGACCCGGCGCTCGCCGCGATCAACGGCACGCCCTACGGGGCGACGACGCTCGGCGGTGTCGCCGCCAACGAGTTCGGGTTCATCGCGGCGATCGCGGTGCCACTGCTCGGGCTGCTGCTGGTCACGCGCGGCACCCGGGCACAGGAGGAGTCCGGGTTGCTGGAGCTGCTGCGTTCCCGCTCCGTCGGCCCGCGTGCGCCCTGGCTGGCCGCGCTGATCGTGACGTTCGGCGTCCTGGTGCTGGTCGGGCTGGGCATCGTCGCGTCGCTCCTGGCGTACGGGGTCGGGCTCGACGACGCAGGCCTGTACGCCCTCTCGATCGTCGGCCTCGGAGCCGTGTTCGCCGGCCTGGCCACGTTCGTCGGCCAGCTCGTCCGGCGGGGTTCCGACGTCATCGGCGTCGGCCTGCTCGTCCTCGGCGCGTCGTACGTCCTGCGCGCGATCGGCGACGTCAAGGACAACGGATGGAAATGGCTGTCCCCGCTGGCGTGGCAGCAGGAGACCCGAGCATTTGCCGACGACCCGCGGTGGTGGCCGCTGCTCGTCGCCTACGGCACGGCGGCGACCCTGGTCGGGGCTGGGCTGGCGCTCGTCGTTCGTCGCGACCTCGGGTCCGCGCTGGTGCCATCGCGCCCCGGCCCGGGCCGCGCGTCCGGCCCGCTCGCCCGTCCGATCGGACTCGCCGTGCGTGGGCACGGCCCGTCCATCGTCGCCTGGGCACTCGGCGCGGCCACGGTCGGAGCGGTGTTCGGGATCTTCACGGATGACATCGCGGAGGTCATCAACGCGAACCCGTCGCTCGCTGACGTGTTCGGCAACGGGAGCGCCGGCGGGGCTACGGACTGGTACGTGTCCTTCGTGCTGGTCCTGGTCGTGCTGATGGCGATCGGGTGCGCCGCCCAGGGGATCGGGCGCATCCGGGACGAGGAGACCGCGGGGCGTCTTGAGCCCGTCCTGGCCTCCTCGGTCCCGCGGGTCCGCTGGCTGGGCGTCCACAGCGCGACGGTCGTGCTCGGTGCGTGCGTCGTCGGCCTCGCAGGCGGTGCCGGGTTGGCGGCCGTGGTCGCTGGATCGACCGGCGGCGGGGGTGGAGGCGTGCTGCACGCGAGCGTCGAGTACCTGCCGGCGGTGCTCGTGATCGGCGCGTTCGGAGTCCTCCTCGTGGGTGCACTTCCTCGTGCCACGGCGGCCATCTGGGCCGCGATCGCGTACGTCGCACTGGTCGAGCTGCTGGGCGAGGCGTTGTCGCTGCCGGAGTGGATGCGCTCGATCTCACCCCTGCACGCGATCGGCCGACTCCCGATCGAAGCGGCGAACCGCTCGGCGATCGCGTGGCTGTGCGCCGTCACGGTCGGGTTGGTGGTGGCCGGGCTGGTCGGGTTCCGGCGCAGGGATGTCCCCCGGTGAGGAGGCGGTTCGGAGGCCACCTTGTCGGCGCGCGCCCGTGGATACGGTGGTGCCCGGGTGCCCGGCCAGGATGTCCTCGCACGCGGCGCGCGCACGCTCTACACCCGTCAGCTCAGTAGGGCGCTCATGCCCACGTGGGCCGGCGTCAGGCTCGCCGACATCACCCCGGCCGCGGTCCGCGCGTGGCACGCCACACTGCTGCCCGGCCGACCCACCGAGCGTGCGCACGTCTACGCGTTGTTCCGCACCATCCTGGGCACCGCCTACCGGGACGACCTCATCGCTGCGAGCCCGTGCCGAGTCTCCGGCGCAGGATCGACAAAGCGCGCCAAGCCCATCCGTCCGGCGTCACTCGCCGAGCTGGAAGCGATCACCGCCGCGGTCGACGAGCGCTTCCGCCCCATGGTCCTGCTCGGCGCCTGGTGCGCGCTGCGCTTCGGCGAGGTGACCGAGCTGCGTCGCGCTGATGTCGACGTCACCTCCGGGGTGCTGCGGATCCGTCGGGGTGTCACCTGGCTCACCGGGGCGCCGGTGGTCGACACCCCGAAGACCGAGGCGGGTTCCCGGGACGTCGCGATCCCGCCGCACCTGCTGCCGATGCTCGCGACGCACCTGCGCCAGCACGTCGCCAGGGGCCCGGACGCGCTGCTGTTCCCGCTGGAGGAGGGACAGAACGTCCAGCTCTCGCCGCACAGGTTCCGAACTCCGTTCAACCGGGCCAAGGCCGCCGCCGGCCGACCGGATCTGACGTTTCATGGTCTGAGGCACACAGGCGCCGTGCTCGCGGCGGCGTCGGGAGCGACCGTTGCCGAGCTGATGGCCCGTCTCGGGCACACCACGCCGACGATGGCCATGAAGTACCAGCACGCGGCGGCGGACCGCGACCGCGTCATCGCCGACGCGCTCTCCGACCTCGCCGTTGCAGCGAGGGCTTGACACCCTCATCGCAGATGAGGGTGTAGTTGGGGTCTGAATGCACGCCGCTACGCCTGTCTCCGCCCGGCTGCGGTGATGGCGCCGAGCCCGACCCGTCCTCCTCCACACCGCCTCCTGTCCGAAGATGACCTGCTTACTGGCCTGATGACCGCGGCGGGTCGCGATCGGTGCAGCCGGTGTTCTCGCGCGGCCATCCGCTGGCAGTCCTCAACCATCGATCGACGCCGAGCGGCGACGACGCCTGCGCAGCCGTGGGTGGTCCCGGTCAGGACGGAGGGTGACCGTCCGGTGACAGTTCCGTCATCCACCGTCGCGGTGGGGCGTCCACCTCTAGCGTTACGGCCATCACCAGGAAGGTGGCGACGCGGATGGACGCGTCCATCGGTTCCGTGGGCGGCCGTCTGGGCGCGGCCGCCACGCGAACGTCTGCGCCCCGTCGCGTCTCGGTGGTCGCCGCGCTGGCGTTCCTGATCCTCGCGCTCGGCGCCCCAGCCGCAGAGGCGCACGCGTTGCTCCTCCGGTCCGATCCGGTGAACGGGTCGGTCGTCGCGCAGGCCCCCAAGGCCGTCACGCTGTGGTTTGACGAGGAGATCTCGCAACCGTTAGCTCGGCCCGCCTGGTCGACCAGGACGGTGCGACGGTCGGCGGCATCCGGAACAAGCACGGGGCCGACGCGAAGGTGCTCACCCTGGCGCTGCCGCGGCTCGGGACGGGGACCTACGGCGTGCTGTGGCAGGTTCTGGCCGCGGACGACGGCCACACCTCGTCCGGGACGGTCGTGTTCACTGTCGGAGCACCCACGGCCGCGCCCGCCCCGACGTTCGGCGCGGCCACCGGTCCGACGCTGAGCGCCGTCTTGCTGAAGTGGGTGCGGATCGCCGCGCTCGCCGCGCTCGTCGGTGCCCTGGCCGTGCTAGGCATCGTGGCGGGGCTCGCCGGACCGCCGCCGCTGGTGGCGGTCACGGTGCGCACCACGCGGAACCGGCTGTTCCTGATGGGGATCGGCGCCGCGGCACTCGGCGCGGTGGTGGGCCTCGCCGACCTCGTCGAGCAGGGGCGCCTTCTGCGTCCACGCGACGGCTCGTGGGTGTCGACCGTCGGCAGCCTGCTCGGCGCCACGCGGTGGGGACACCTCTGGCTCGCCCGTGAGCTCGTCCTGCTGGCCGTGCTGGCCATCCTGGTCGGTGCGCGATCACGGACCGGCCCGGCGATCGGCCGCAGCGTCGCGGCTGTCGCCGGAACCGTCGCCCTCGTTGTGGTCGAGGCGCTCGGCAGCCATGCAGCCGCCGTCGACTCGAGCCGCGCCATCACGATCGGCGCCGACGCCGTGCACATCGCGGCGGCGTGCCTGTGGCTCGGCACGGTCGGGGGGATCGCGGTGATGCTCTGGCCGCATCCCGCCGGCGCGAGCGGTGTGGCGCTGGCCCGAGCGTGCCGGCAGCCGTTCACCCGCCTCCTGCTGGTGAGCGTCACCGTCGTGCTGGTCAGCGGGCTGTACGGCGCGGGGCGGCAGCTCGAGTCGGTCCACGACCTGCTGACGACCCGATACGGTCACACGCTGCTGGCCAAGATCGGGATGGTCGCCGTGCTGCTCGCCCTCGGCCTGCTCAACTCGACCAGCCTGCACGACGCCCGGCTGCTCGGCGGCCCACGGCCGCTCTCCCGGCGGCTGGTCGCCGTCGAGGCCGGTGCCGGAGCGGTTCTGCTGGTTGTCGTGGGACTGCTGGCCGAGACCGCGCCACGGGAAGCACCGGGTGTTCCGACCGTGGCGCCTGCGCAGGTGGTCAGCGGGTCTTTGGCAGACCTGGTGGTCACCCTCTCGGCGACGCCGAGCCAGCCCGGCGCGAACGGGTTCACGGTGAGCGTCGTGAGCACCCGACGACCCGCCCCCGCTCCCGTCGACGGCGTCCGGCTGGAGCTCGCGACCGGGGCGCAGCCCATCGTGGTGGGGCTTCGGGAGGTCGGACCCGGGCGGTACTTCGGTACCGCCGCGGTCGCGGCGACCGGCGTCGTCCCCGTCACGGCGGTCGTTGACAGGGCCGGCGCGCAGGTGGCCGTCCCGGTCACGTGGCACGTCGGCTCTCCGGCCGGGGAGGAGCCGACCGCTCGGCCCGTCGGACACCCGCTCGCCCCGTACGCGAACGGGCTGGCGCTGGGGCTGGTCGTCGTCGCACTCGTGTTCGCCGCGGTCCGCCGCCGTTCAGCCCGCACAGTCCGGTCGGAGCGGGCACCGGTGCAGGCCGACCGGCGGGTGGAGGACGACACGTTGGCCACGCTCGACAACCGGCGTTGAGGCCGGACCGCATCGAGGCAGGGTGCAACCGACCGGGGGGACGGGTTGCGGCCATCGCACGGGCCGGCCCGACGTGTTCGCCGGCCGAGCCGACGGCCGAGGCACGCACGTGTGCGAGAGGCGCCTGGCTCTTACCGCACGACCAGCGTGACGGTCACCTGGTGAACAAGCGACCCGTTGGTGCCGGTGATCCGCACGGAGTAGGTGCCGCGCGGGGTCTGAGAGGTTGTACTGACGCGGACTGTCGACGAGCCGCTCGTGACCAAGGGGTTGACGGAGAAGGTGGCCGACGCCCCGGACGGCAGCCCGGTGGCCGACAGCGCGACGCCTCCGGTGAAGCCGCCCACCGCGCCGACCGAGACGACGGACGAACCGGTCTGGCCACGGGTGACAGTGATCGAGCTGGGTGTGGCGGAGAGCGAGAAGTCGCGCGCGACGACGACGAGCGAGACCTTCGCGGTGTGCACGACGGAACCACTCGTCCCCGTGACGGTGAGCGCGTAGGTCCCGCCCGGAGCGGTCGTCGGGGTGGTGATCGTGAGAACCGCTTCCCGGCACGGGTGATCGTCTGCGGGGCGAACGTCGCTGACCCGACGCTGACGGCCAGTCCGGTCACCGAGAGCGTGACGACCCCGGTGAACCCGTTCAGTGCGCTGATGGCGGTGGTGAACGAGGTGCTGCTGCCCGCGTTGACCGTCCGTGCGGCGGGTGTCGCGCCGAGCGTGAAGCCCGGCGGCGGTGCGACGATGAGGGTGGCGGTTGTGGTCCGCGTCGTCGCACCGCTGGTCCCGGTGAGGGTGAGGGGGTAGGAGCCCGCTGTGGTGTTCGCGGGGAGCGGCACGGTGAGCGTGGAGGTCCCGGACGCGCCTGCGACGACCGACGGGGAGAAGGTCCACGGCGCCGCCAGACCCGCCAGCGAGAGAGTGACGTCGCCGGTGAAGCCGCTGACCGGCGCGACGGACACGGCGAACGTGGCCGTGCCGCCTGCCAGTGCGGTCAACGATGTCGGAGACGCCGCCACGGTGAAGCCCGGCGGCGCTGGGACGACGAGCGTGAGCGGAACCGCATGCGCGAGGGCGCCGCTCGTCCCGGTGACGGTGAGCGTGTAGGTGCCCGGGGCGAGGCTCGGGTCGGTCGTGACCGCGAGGGTCGAGGAGCCGACCCCGCCTGTCACGACGGCCGGGGAGAACGTCCCCGTGCCTTGCGACGACCCGAGGCCCGCGAAGGAGAGGGCGACGTCCCCGGCGAAGCCGTTCGACGCCCCGACGGAGACGCTGACGGTCGCGGAACCCCCGGCCGGCACCGTCATCGACGCCGGTGCTGCCGCGACCGTGAAGTCGGGCGTGCTCGCGAGCCACTGGTAGGCAGCGCCGATGTCGAGCCGCCCGTAGCCGGTGTCGTCGTCGAGGCCCGCCGGTCCCTCGTCGACGGCTCCGGCGATCAGGGCGCTCTCCTGCCGGTCCGCGGACAGATCCGGGAACGCGGAGAGCAGCAGTGCGAGCGCGCCCACCACGTGCGGGGCCGCCAGTGACGTCCCCTCCGCGGTCCGGTAGGTGCCGTACAGGTCGGTGGTCCGGATGCCGACGGCCGGGGCGACCAACTTCGGCGCAGTCGCCCCGGCACAGCCCGCGGGCCCGCGGCTGGAGGAGGCGTACAGCTCGTCGGAGTTGTCGGTTCCTCCGACCGCGAAGGCCTCGGGGTTGTTCGCCGGGCTGCGGACCGACCCCGCCAGGGGACCCTCGTTCCCTGCCGCGAACACGGGCAGGATCCCGGCGGCGCGCAGGGCGCGCAGGTCGGGCTGGAACTCGAGCGAGCAGCCCGCGGTGGACATCGTCCACGAGTCGTTGACGACGTCGGGGGCATCGGGGGTGGCGGGGTTGCCGTCGGGGTCGAGCAGCCACTGGAACCCACGGTGGATGTTGGTCGACGTCGCGGCGCCACGGTCGTCGAAGATCTTCACGGCGATCCAGCTCGCGGCGGGAGCCACCCCGATCGAGCTGCCGCCGGCCGCGCCTCCGACGATGACTCCCATCGTCGAGGTCCCGTGCCCGCTGACGTCCGTCGGGACCGTGGGGTGCTGGCCGTTCGGGTCGAACCAGCTGTTCGTGCCGCCGCGCCAGGTACTCGCCAGGTCCGGGTCGGTCGCGTCGACGCCCGTGTCCATGCTCGCCACGACGATCCCCTGGCCACGGAATCCCTGCGCCCACATCCCGGGAGCGCCGACGTGCTCGATGTTCGGCTCCGTCGCGACGGTGGCGGCCGCCGCGATCGTTCCGACCGTGGGTTCCTGCACGACGAACGTGGACCGCACGGACGCCACGTCCGGGCGCGCAGCCAGCTCGCGGACCACGGCGGGCGTGGCGCGCACGTCTACCTCGTTCGTGATCCAGAACGGCACCACGTCCGTGGCGAGGTGCTGGTCCTGTCGAGCCGCGAGGAGCGCCCGGACCCCCTTCTGTGCCCGGTCCGCATGCGTCCGCAAGGTGCGCTCGACGGCCCCGAGCCGCGCCTTGCGCTTCAGGTTGCGTGCCGCGCTGAGGTCCGCCCTCGTGGTGAGGACGACGGCGACGTCGAGCAGGTCAGACGGCCCGGCAGCGGCCAGCTGCGCCTCGAGCGCCGGATCGATCGACCCGGCGGCTGCCCGGCCCGTCTCGGCGGCAGCCGCACCCGTACCGCCGACGACGACCAGCGACAGTGCGAGGACAGCCGCGAGGACACGCCTCCTACCCGACGACGACATGGTCCACCTGCGCGTCCCCGAGCAGGACCGTGACGACGCTGCCCGTGTGGATCCAGCCGTTGGGGTTCTCGAAGACGAGGTAGTAGGTCTCGCCCGCCTTGAACTGACCGCTGTGCGAGTGGTTCATGAACAGGTCGTGGACGACGAGTCCGGTCTCCTCGTCGACGACCGCCGGTGGGTTCGCAGGGTCGTGCAGGGCGTCGGCGGTGTCCGGGTTGACGACCTGGTACCGCAGGTCGACCAGGCCTCCCGCACCCGTGACCGTGACCCCGACGATCCGCACCCCGCTCCGCGCGACGAGCCCGTCCGCAGTGACCGCCTCCCGGCCCCACGACACCGGGACCGCAGCGTCGGCGGCCGCGGTGGCGTCCTGGTGCGAGCCGTGCGACAGCCAGATCGCGGCCGTGACGACCCCGGCTGCGAGCGCGGCGCCGACGAGCAGCCCGAGCAACCGTGAGCCTCGTGCGGGTTTCGGCGAGGTCGGAGTCTCGCTCGGCTCGACGGTCGTCTGGCTCGTCACGGGACGTCTCGGTTCGCTCGGGGAAGGTTCACGGGTGGATGAAGGTCAGCGCGCCGCCGCCATTCGCCGGGCTCGGGCTCGAGCCACCCTGGGGGCCGTTGGTCACGTGCAGCTGCCTGTTGAACACCGGGAAGCCGTTCGTGCTCGGGGGCGGCGTCGCCGGGACCGTGGCGATCGTGTCCTCTGTGCCGCCGGCCGGGACCGTCTCCGCGACGGCGTCGATCGGGTGGCCGAGCAGTCGGGCGTCCCGGGCGACGACGTGCTGGTGCATGCCGAGCAAGAGCATCGTGGAGTTGTCGAAGCCGGCGTTCAGGTAGCGCAACAGGACACGCTGGCCGGAGGTCGCGATGATGGGCGCCGTCCCCGGGTAGGCCTTGCCGCCGATGAGCCACGACGTGGCTCTGTAGCCGTGCAGGTCGAACGTGTCCGGTGCCGCGTTGAACGCCGCGTCCACGGCGCTCAGCACGAGCAGGGCCTCGACGTCGTAGGCGGTCGAGGCGGAGTCGTAGGCCTGGTTGGCGGTCGCGGACCGCACGACGAGCGCACCGTAGAGACCCATCGCCTCCTGCCGGCCGGCGTCCCCACCGCTCTCGTACAGGTACGTCCCAGGTGCGCTCGCGGTGAACGTTCGGGTCACGGTCGAGCTGATCGGCGCGTCTGTTCCTCCGGGGGCGAACGCGATCCCTGGGGCCTCCAACCGGAGGGTGTGCGGTACGTCGGCCGTCCCGGTCGGCAGGGCGTTCGTCACGGCGATCGTGACGACGTCGCCCTCATCGACCGTCAGGGTCGGGCCGGGCAGGCTGGCCGTCGCCGTGGAGCAGTCGCCGGGGGTCGTCGGCACGCCGAAGCCCCAGATGGGGATCGGCGCGACCTCACCCGGCAGGGTCGTGGTCCCCGCCGTGGCGCACAACGCGATGGACCTCGTGGCGGCCGACGCGCTCGAGCTCACGAGGGTGAGTCCCGCGCCGGCCAGGACGATCGCGGCAAGCGCCGCGATCCTCGTTCGGGTGCGTGCAGGCATCGCCAACCTCCAGGTCAGCTCGGGTCTGGTCATGGCGCGTCGTAGACGACCTTGAGGAGGTTCCCCCAGGTCGAGAAGGCGGTCGGCGAGGGTGCCGTGTAGCGCTGCGAGTGCACGAGCACCCGGATCTGCCCCGCGTTCGCCCCCGTGCCGATGTAGGCGGCCGCGGGGTTGGGCAAGGCCCATGAGGAACTGACGTCGGTCGATCCGACGGGCAGTGGCGGAGCCGACAGGGTCACCCAGCCGGCCGATGTGGACGTCGCGCAGCCCGCCGCTCCACCCACGGTCCAGTTGCAGATCTTCACGGTCTGCTGCGGGAGGTTGCTGGTCAGGCTCGAGCAGCTTGAGGCGGTCGTCGTCGCGCAGTTCGCGCCCTTGTAGGTCACGGCGAGGTTCTGGGCACCGGCGGGCACGCCCGTGAACGCGCCGTACCAGTCGTTCGCCAGGGCCGTGATCGTCGCGCCTGTCGCATGGGCCGCGGCCGTGGAACCGAGCTGACCTCGGGTGACCGTCCAGGTGGTCGTTCCCTGCCCGCCGGTCACCGCCAGGACCTCGTTGTCGATGCGGACGTCGAAGGTTCCGGTGGTCGGGAACCCCACCGCAGACGCGACCGTGATCGTCGTGGCCGTCGAGGTGGTCGCCGTCGGCCGTGTCGTGACCTTCGGGTTCACCTGGTAGTAGGTCGCGTCGTCGACGCCGAGCGCCGACACCGCGCCGCTCTTGAGGGTTCCACCCACGATGCTGGTGGACGTCGGGTAGGCGGTGCAGCCGCCGGACGGGTCGACCCGCAGCAGCGTTCCCATCCCGCCGAAGCCCTGGTCGAAGTTCGTGAACTCGTTCAGTGCGTGGCTGTGCCAGGGGAAGTACCACTCGCCGCAGATGTTCTGCGAGACGGTCCCGGTCGGCAGGGTCCCGCTGTAGCCCAGGTACGGACTGCCGCTGTAGTAGGTGTTGCCGTCCTTGAAGAACACGTTCCGGTAGTTCGGTGGGGTCACGGGGAACGGCTTGGTCGTCGGGTTCCAGCTGTCGGTGTCGTCCCAGCGCAGGAGGAAGTCCTCGGTCTGGCCCGAGGCGATCGTCTCGCCGAAGTGCTCGGTCGTGGTCACCAGGCGACCGTCCTGCGCGATCTGCGTGGTGTGGTTGCCGTGGGGGTGGAACGGGTGGTTGGCCAGCCCCACGTTGATCATCCGCACCAGCGCGGGCTGGTTGTTCGACGGCGTGTTCGGCTGGATCCGCACGAGCGAGCCGTACGGCTGGTTGGGCAGCTCCGAGTCGCCGTTGTCCCGGATCGTGTCCGGGAACTGCCGGCCGTTGATCGAGAAGTACCTGTTCCGTTGGGCGTTGAGGTCGTACGTGCCGTTCGTCTCGACGGCGTGGTGCAGGTCAGGGTCGATCTCGTTCAGCAGCAGCAGGTACTCCCGGCCCGGGTTGAACTGCGTGGACGCGTCGTACGCGTAGCCGTCGCCGATCGTCGGACGCACGATGAGCGCGCCGTACAGGCCCATCTCGACCTGCTTGGCGACGTCGGAGCCGCTCTCGTACAGGTAGGTGCCGGGGCTGCCCGCGGTGAAGCTGTAGCTGACGGTCCCGGTGTTCGCGGCGGCCTCGCTCGTGAGCAGGCCGGGGTTGCCGCCCGTCGCCGTCACGGCCGAGTCCTGGCCCGGGAAGACGATCCCGGAGGGCTCGGGCAGCGTGTTGGTGAGGTGGACGACGACAGTCTGACCCTGGGTCGCGCACAGCACGGGTCCTGGGGTCTGGAAGCGGCCGCTGTCCGGGGCGTCGGCGTTGCCGTAGCTCCACATGAAGACGCTGTTCCCGTCCGGCGTGTCGACGAAGCCGGTCGTGGCAACCAGGTCGAATGTCCGCGTGGTGCCGACGACGGTCCCAGCCAGGCAGACCATCCCGGTCTTGGGCGCGCCCGGCGGGAGGGCTTGGGCCGGCAGTGGCGCAGCGACCGCCAACCCGGCGGCCAGTGCGACGACGACGGCGGCGCGCCGGGCTCGTGGCCTCATCGTTGACTTCTCTCCGTGGCGCGGGGCCACCGCTCGCTCAGACATAGGTCTGGCTCACGACTGTCTGGGGAGGAAGCGCGTTCGGGTAGACGCGGACCTCGGTCATCATGCCGCCGGGGCCGGGAGGGGCTCCGAAGTTGGTGAGCTCCGCCAGTCGCGGTTCTTGAAGTAGTAGACGTTGTAGACGCCTCGCGTGTCCGAGCCCGAGGGCAGGGCGGGACTGTAGGCCGGAGCGTCGAAGAGGACGTCCCGGGCCTCGCCCGGTCCGATGTAGATCGTGTTCGTCCAGTACGACGTGTCCACGCCGCCGACACCGCCGTTGCGCAGCAGCGAGGCGTCCTGCCCGATGACGTGCATCGGGATCCCGGGCAGCTGCATCGCGTTCTGCTCGTAGCCCAGGTTCGCGAGCCGGAGCAGGATGCGTTCGCCGGGGTTCACCTGGACGAGCGCCGAGTTGGGCTGGCTGTAGTCGATCGCGCCGTCGTAGTTGGGGTTCGGTGTGCCGATCCGCAGCGATGCGGGCAGGCTTGCCGAGTCGTTCGGGAGCAGGGTCTGCGGGTAGACCCGACCGTTCAGCGTGAACCAGTGCGGGTCGTAGTCGGTGGCGATGGTCTCCTGGATGTCGCGGTCGCCGTCGTGGAAGTCGCGCCAGAGCTCGTTCATGAGGATCGCAAAGTGGCGGTGGTAGCCCGTCGAGCCGTCGCCGTCGTTGTAGGCGAACTTCGAGAAGCCGCCGACGGTCGTGCCGTCCTGGAGCGGCCGGACGAACACGATGCCGGTCATGCCCATCTGCACGTGCTCGACGTCCTCGAAGTGGCAGTGGTACATGTACGTGCCCTCCCTGTGAGGGCGGTAGAAGTACGTGAACTGCTTCGCGATCGGGACGGCCACCGACACCTCGGGGACGCCGTCGTTCAGAGGTGACGGCACGTCGAAGCCGTGCCAGTGGATCGTGTGCGAGTCGACCAGGTCCGGGCGCTGCTTCAGGCCCATGTTGGTCAGCGTGATCTTGATGTCGTCGTTCTGCAGGAAGTCGAGCGTCGGAGCCGTGTGCTTGGCGTGGCCTTTGTACGTCGAGATCGTCTGCGAGACCGACAGGCCCGGGTCGACCGGCACGAACCCGAAGATGTACAGCGGGTTGCCCTCCCGTCCGGGCACGCTGATGTAGCCGTCGGTCGCGATCAACGACAGCGCGGTCGTGGCGGCCGAGGCAGGGACGAGCAACCCCTGCCCCAGCACGTCCACGGCGACCACCGTGCCGACGGCACCGAGACCCATGAACTTGAGGAAAGCCCTCCGGTCGAGGCCGTTCTGGCGAGTTTCCATCCCACCCTCCCTGGCGACGATGTCGGTCACGGCAGGACCACCGGAACTCCGACGAGCTCGTCGGCCCCGAGGTCCCACGGCGTCCTGACGCGCAGGCTCCGGAGCTGCGGGCGGTACTGGCCGTCGTAGTCGCCGAGACCACCGAGTGCAGGCGACAGCGTCGGCGCCTGGATGCCGCCGCCCGCGCAGGCGTTCAGAGCGCCTGCGGGTGCGGGGAACGCGGTGTTCGAGCAGCGCACGCCACGGTCGATCACGCCCGACCCTGCCGTGATGTGGAAGTTGCTGGTCAGCCCGACGGGTGGGTCTCCGGCCGTGAGGGTCACAGCCGCCGTCTGCGGGTCGAGCCGCGACCCGGTGACGGCCAGCTCCGCCGTGATCCCGATCGGGTTCACGAAGAGGGGGTCGGAGCTCAGGTTGCCCTGTCCGGCCGGCACCGGGCGCTGCACGCCGTCAGATCCGAGGATCTGGCCGTTGGTCAGGTCGGAGTACCGCGGCGTGAACGTGTCGGCGTTGTTCGTCGTCCCGTGGATCTCGAGGTCGATGACCCCCTGGCTGACGAGCGTCGCGCCGGGTCCGGGCTGGTCGAGCGTGTACGCGGTGTTGTTCCAGAAGACGTTGTTGAACAGCGCGGCCGGACGCGAGAAGTCCGGGGAGCCCGCGGGGAGCATCGCCTGGAAGAGCGGGTCGTTGGCCTCCGAGGCCAGGCCCGCCGAGTGCGCGTTGCCGTCGGAGTTCTCCGACGACGCGGTCGAGACGTTGCTCGCGACCGTGGTGTTGACGATCCGGACGTTGGAGGAGTCGTCGAGCATGATGCCGCCGGCGATGTCGGCCGCACCGTTGTCGACCACCAGGTTGTCGCGGAGGTTGATCGCCGCGGTCAGGGCGTCGAGAACGAACACCCCACCGCCGTCGTCGCCGCTGTAGTTGGCGGTGATGAGGTTGCGGTCCACGTTGACGGGACCGGTGCCGGCCCCGAGCCCGCCGGCGACCGGCAGCTCGGACTCGATCGCGACCCCGGCGCCGGAGTCGACGGCGTCGTTGTAGTAGATCTGGTTGTCGTGGATGTTGCCGTTCGGGCTCAGCCCGATGTGCGAGACGCCGGCGCCGTAGTTCACGCTGAAGTTCGAGCACACGATGCTGTTGGCGACCTCGTAGCTGTTGGAGTCGTCGAAGATCCCGAGGCCACCGGCCTGCGTGAGGCCGCCGTTGCCGAGGAACCGGTCGTTGGAGACGCGCACGTTGTAGTTGTGGCTTGCGGGCGCGTACGGCTGGCCGATGGCCATGCCACCGGCGACCACGCCGCTGTTGTTCTCGAGGACCGTGTTGGTGACCTGCAGGTTGTTCGCGTTGGCCTGGACCTGGATGCCGCCGGCACCCTCGCCCTGCCCGGTCATGAGTCCGACACCGTCGGTGCGGGCGGCGCTGAAGACGCCGACCGTTCCGGCCGGGACGTTGTACGCGGTCGCGCTCTGCGCCACCACCGTCAGGTCGGCACCACGCAGGACTGTCGGCATCGTCGGATCGACGGCGTACGGAGCGTGGGCCGCGACGGTGGCGTCGTAGGCGGTCGCGTTCTGCTGGAAGTAGCGGCCGTCGATGACGGAACCGACGATGTTGAAGCGCGGGTCCTCAGGGTCGCGTGCCTGCAGCTCGTGGGCACCGATGATGCCGCCGGCGCCGAGCCCCTGGATCTTCAGAGGCTTCCACTGCACGACGTTCTCGTTGTAGACACCGGGCCGAAGCACGAGCAGGCTGCCCGCGGCCGCTCCGTCGATCGCGTGCTGGATCGCGTGGGCGTCGGTGCCGGCACCGGGCGGTGGAGCGGCGACGTTGACCACCGGCGGGTTGTAGGTCACCCCGCCGCCGGTGCCGAGTGCGTGCACAGTGATCCCGTTGACCGAGGACACAGCGCCGTTCGCATTCGCGGTCGTGATCGTCAGCTGCTTCTGCCCGGCCGGGAACGTGGCGCTGAGCGCGGGCACCTGGATGACGATCGTGTCCGGTGTGGCCCCTGAGCCCGGCGTCCAGCTGACGATGCCGCCGTTTGCGCGTGTCAGCGTGGTCCCCGTTCCGGTGCGGTCGTCGGTGAGGGTGACGGTTCCGCCCGTGGCGCCGGTCGGACCGGCGGTGCCGATGAAGTCGCCCTGGATCGTGATGCGGCGCGGGTTGGCGGCGTTGCCGCCGTTCGCGGCGACTGCGTTCGGGACGTACGGCGTCGACACCTGGAGCACCTCCGGACGGGCCGGCACGGCCGGGTCCTCGCAGCCGGTGCCCGAGATCGGGTCGAGCGGGAGGTCGAGCGGGTCGTCGTACCCGGCCAGGCCTCTGCCGGTGTGGTCGCCGTGAGCACGTTCGGGTTGTACCCGGCGTTCGGGGCGGCCTTCGAGCCGGGGTCGTCGACCGTGATCAGGTACATGCCCGGGCACGGTCCCTGGGGGATCGGGCAGTTGAACGTCTCCGTCGACGGGACCAGGGCCTCGAACGTGCCGTCCGCGCTGGTCGTCGTGGTGGTGAGGAGGCGCCAGTTGTTCGCGTCGTACGGGAGGTTCACGTTCGGGGTCGCGCAGCCGGGGTTGTCCGACGGGCAGACCGTGTCCACGCGCGCGTAGATGCCGACCGGGATGCCGACGATGGGCCGTGGCTCTCCGTACCAGGGGGACTGCTTGTCCCGCTCGAAGTAGATGTCGTTGAACACCTGCCCGACCAGGCGGCCCGGCTCCGGCACGTCACCCGTGCGGGTGTCGGTCGCGTTCGTCCCGTTCGGGTCGGTCCGGAAGTTCGTCATCATGTGGAAGTCGGCGTTGGCGTTCTGCCCGTTGGTCAGGACGACGAGGCGCTTGTCGCACAGCGGCGCGTGCGCGCCGGCCACGCCGTAGTACGTGCTCCTCGGGGTGAGCGACGTCTGGTCGATGACGTGGTCGTCGCCGGTGCACGTGGGCGGCGGGATCGCCGGCGTGAACTTGTTGCCCAGGTCGACGTTGACGTCCTCTTCCTTGACCGGGCGGTAGAGGCAGCCAGAGCCGTTGCCAGGGATGGCGCCCTTGGCGTCGCTCACGTTCTGGGACCCGCCGACAGGGTTGCAGGGCCGGGTGTCCGAGCTGTCCTTCGGCATCACAGCGTGCGTGATGTAGGTGCCCGCGACGAGCGGGGTCGGGTCGGTGCCGCCGATGCACGTGCCGTCGTCGGCAGCCATGTCGTACCCGTTCGCGCAGTAGCTCGAGAACGCGTAGCCGCCGTCGAACGCGCCGTCCTTGGTGTGCTCGCCGGTGAGCGGGACCTCGAGGCAGTTCGGGCTGATCTTGGCCGCGAACTGGTCCGTGACGTCCGTCCCGGTGAAGTCCCGGATCGGGCTGCAGCTCTGGGTGAAGGCGTTGCCACCCGGCTGCGGGTCCTGGTTCGCGCTCGGCTGCTGCCAGTGGTCGGTCACGTACTTGTTGAGGATGACGTCGTCGGACGTGTTCGGCACGCCGTCCGGGCCCGGACCCTCGAGGTAGACGGTCACGTCGGGGATCGCCGGCTCGTAGTCCTCGTGCGCCTGGAAGCGCGCGTCGAACTCGTTTCGGGTCGTGGCGAAGTAGGTGATGCCGACGATCTGGCCCGGCGTGCCCGCGGCGTAGTCGCGCTTGCCCCAGTCCACGGTGGCCCGGTGACCCTCGAGCAGCAGCTGGTTCGTCAGCAGGCCGCCGCCCTGGTCGGTCGGGATGCAGTTGGGTGCGGGCACGGCGGGAGCAACCACCGAGCAGGAGGGCGTCACGGCGTCGGTGAGCTCGTCGTGCACCGACGGCCCGGGGTACGCGGAGAACCGCGCGAAGCCCTGCTCGTTGACGAACCAGCGCCCGAGGGCTCCGCCTTCGGCCGTCGGGTACTGGTAGTAGCCGTGGGAGTCGGTGAAGGTCGATTCCTTGATCGAGCCGTCGCGCCACCGCTGATCCATGTCGGTGTTCGGGATCAGGGGCTCGCCCGGGTCCAGCTGGCCGTTGCCGTTCGTGTCCTTGTAGACGTGGCCGTCGAGCCAGCCGAACCAGCGCGAGACACCTAGGCCCGTGCTGCCGTCGTCGCCCACCTCGTTGACGTCGACCGACTGCCCGGCCGCGACCGTGACGGGTTTGAACCGCATGATGTAGGTCAGCTGCTCGTCCCAGACCGCCAGGTTGTAGGTGCCCGCGGGTACGCCCTGGATGTCGAAGTTCCCGGCGGCGTCGCCTCGGCCGACGTAGACGGTCCGGTCGGTCGTGCTGTCGGACAGTGCGACGAACGGGTTCTCGACCGGGTCGTTGAACGTGCCGGTCGTGTAGGGCGCCCACTCGACCCAGTTGAGTGCGGTGCCCGTGACCTCTCCTGTGCCCGCGGTGGCGAACGGCTGAGGTGCGCAGACGAACCCGAACCAGTAGGCCGTCCGGTTGTTCGGCGCCTCCCACAACTGCTCACCAGGTGAGCCGGTCCCGTCGCTGCCCTCCTCGACGGAGGCGAGAAGCTGGAGCCCGCCGTCGATCGTGGTGGTCTGGTACCACTGGCTGTTCGGGTCGGAGTTGCAGGGGCCCTCGGGCGGGTGCACGTCGATGAAGTACGTGGCGGGCCCGAGGTTGTCGATCTGGTTGAAGCCGTCCGCGCCTGTCAGGCACGTGCCGCCGCACAGCGGGTCGTTGTTGTAGTCGACGGTGACGGCGCTGTTGGTCTGCTCTGTGAGGCCGACCTGGAATCCCTGCAGGCCTCCTTCTTCGGTGTCGGGAGCGCCGTTCGTCCAGGCGTTGTCCTGGAACACGAACACCCGGATCTTGCCGAGCGGCAGCGGGTGGTCGTCGTTCTGCACGGTCAGGTCGATGCGGGCGGTCATGGAGCCGTCGGCGGTCGTCGCGCTCGGCAGGGTGATGTGCTTGCCCCACATCTTGTGGCCCAGCGACCGCACGGAGATGAGGTACCGCCCTGCCGGCAGGCTCGCCGTGGTCTTCCCCTGGTTCCCCTCTGCGACGATCTTGCTGTTGCTCTCGGTGCTCACGCCGAGCGGGTCGGTCGGCAGCTTCGAGTTGTCGACGTTGATGATGTAGTTGAAGTTCGCGAGCGCCGTCCCTGTCGGAAGGTCACGAGCGTCCACCGTGACCGCGCACCCAGCGGCCGGGCAGGTCGTCGCAGCCTGCGCCGGCGGCGTAGTGACAGGCGACGCCAGTGCGACGACACAGGTCACGAACGCAGTCGCGAGCGCGGCGAGCGCGCCCTGGGCGGCCCGGATCGCGCGACCGCCGTGCCGTGACCGTGTCCCGGTTCCCGCAGCGGGCCGACGGCGACCCGCCGCCCCGAGGCGTGGGTTGCCCTGACGAATGCCCGACCCGTGTCCGCGCATGGTCACACCTTCCAGGCGGCGCCGCTCCGCTCCAGGCGGCCGTGCCTGGGGGATGCGTCAGCGCCTCCATGGAAGCGGTTGTGACGGCGGGCGGAGCCTTCCTGACCGAATTGTCATCGGGCAGTCACAGCCCGGTCATATACGGCTCCCAGGGTCCAGACCCCGGGCAGCGGTGCTCAACGGGCGGTCTCGACCCCGAGGAGCTCGTCGCCCTGAGCTCCGCCCGGAACCCTCTGCGCGTCGGGGAGTTCGCCCGGGACCTGGGCCCGGGGGCCCAGGGGCACGACCATGAGCATCAGGGCGCCGCCCTCGGCGGAACGCCCGGCCACGATCCGGCCTCCGCGATCGGTCACCAGGCTGCGGACGAGGCTGAGACCGAGACCCGTCTGCGAGAGCTCGTCGCGCGGCGGCTGCAGGTCGCCGTCGGGGCTCCCATTGAGAACGCCGATCAGCTCGTCGCTCAGTCCTGGACCGGAGTCGGCGACGCCCACGGCGATCTGGTCGGCGTCGCGTGCGCCGATCAGGCGCACGGTGTCTTCGTCGGCGGTGTAGCGGACGGCGTTCTCGATCAGGGTGTCGAGGCAGGCGCGTACCCGCTCCGCCGAGCCCTCGTACACCCCGGCCCGCGCCTCGACCACCCAGTGCCGGTCTGCCACCTGCGTCCAGCGCTCGGCCGTCTCGCGCAGGATCGCGTCCATGTCGACGCGGGCGACATCGCGATCTCCTTGCAGCCGGATGACGCGGACCAGCCGCTCGGTGACCCGGGTCAGCCGGTCGAGCTCGTCCTGGACGACGGCGAGGTCGTGCACCTTGTCCGGCTCCTGCTCACGGTTGAGGAGCAGCTCGATGTAGCCGCGCGCGATCGTCAGGGGCGTGCGCATCTCGTGGGACGTCAGCCGGGTGAGGCGGTGGGTGCTCTCCGCCCGCTTCCGGTCCCGCTCGGCCATGACGGTCAACTCGGCCAGCGCGAGCTGTCGTCGACGGACGTGCCAGACCATCAGCACCGTGAGCACGGACATGAGCGGGATCTCAGCCGTCTCCTGCCAGCTGAGCACGCCGGCCGCCGCGCGGTCGACGAGGACCACCCCGGTGGCGAGCGTGTACAACGCCAGCCCCGTCACGGCCCGGCTCAGGCGCCAGTTGCCGAGTCCGTACAGGAGCGCGAGCCCGATCCACCCCACGTGGTACGGGATCGTCTCGTTCCCCGGCGACGCCCACATGAGCCAGGTGCAGACGACCGCGAGGGCGACCCACGGGTAGTAGAGGTCCCCGCGGGCCGTGCGGTCACTCGGCGGAGAAGCAGTATCCGACACGACGGATCGTCTCGATCGGAGGGTCCGGCTGCAGCTTGTTCCGTAGCCGCCGCATGCAGACCTCGACGACGTTGCTGCCGGGGTCGAAGTCGAGTCCCCACACGTCGTGCACGAGCTCGCCGCGGGTGCACACCTCGCCATGGCGGCGCATCAGGTGCGCCAGGAGTGCGAACTCTCGTTCGGTCAGCGACACCTCGTGGTCCGCGAGCGTGACCCGACGCCGCTCCAGGTCGAGCCGGATGCCTCCCGCGCGTACGAATCGAGTCTCGGTCCGCGTGACGGTGGTCGGCCCGAGGTGGCGCCGCGTCCGGGCAAGCAGCTCGACGAGCGAGAAGGGCTTGGCGACGACGTCGACGGCGCCGTGGTCGAGGGCCCGCACCCGGGTGGACACGTCCGTGACGCCGGTCAGGACGATCACGGGGGTGGGGTCCTCGCGCTGACGCATGGCCGCCAGCACCGTCAGCCCGTTGCAGCTGGGCATCACCAGGTCGAGCAGGACGAGGTCGATGTCCTCGGCCGCGAGCCGGTCCAGGGCGCGGAAGCCGTCCGCGGCAGACACGACGTCATGCCCTGCGGAGGCGAGCGAACGGCTGACGAGCGTGCGGATCCGCTCCTCGTCGTCGACGACCATCACCGTGCTCACGGGGGTCATCACCTTCCTGGGTCACTGACCCGCGAGCTGCCCCTACGGCCGCGGCCGTTCCAGCCCCATCGCTGAGGCCTCCTCGGTTGGCCGGCGACACGGAACACCGCGAAGTGCGGTCGGGGCACCGCCGACCCGATGTAGTCAGGTACGGACTCACCATGGCCCGCGTCGCAAGAGGGGGACAGAGCGACATGGGGTGAATTTCCCGTTTGGCCCGATATGAAGTTGATTGAGCAGTGGGGTCGGTCACTCGCGGCGGCCGCCCCGGGCAGACCCGCGATCACGATCAGCCCGACCACGACGACCCACATCGGCGCAGGTGACGGGCCCTTCGACCGGCGGTGGATGGGGGATTCGAACCCCCGAGGGCCTTTCACCCAACACGCTTTCCAAGTGTCTTCGAGCGGTTCCCTGAGGACCTGGCCACGTGCGTTAGTGCAGGTCAGCGTTGGGTCGCGCACCCGGCGATCGGCCCGGAACGACCGCGCACAGAGCAAAACTGCTACCGGGGACCACCCCAACTCTCAGTCCTGCAGGCCGCGGCGCTCCAATTCCGCCTCAGCAGAACGGGCCTTCTCCCGCCACATGCGACTCGCCTTGGGATTCCTCCCAGTTCCTCGTCCGATAGAAGCGGCCGCGTACTCGTGAGCCAGGCGGATTCGATCACGCAACGTGTCGTCGGTGAGTCCTGGGAGGTCTTTCTCCCACTGAGCGATGAGGCGGCTGCGTGACATCGCGAGTTGCCTGCCCTTCCTCGAACGTCGCTGGACCGCAACCTTCCGCTGGCTCCTGCATGGGTGTATCCGACGCGGGCGGACCGCGGCAAGCAGGAAAACGCGAGCGCCCCATTGTGCGTCCCGGGGGAAACCGCGACGTGGAGCCGCATTGCTCTCCAGGCAAGTGATGCTGCTCGGCTGCGCCCCGATGAGATGGCGCTGGCTTTATCTGCCCGGTGCAGCCTGGTGCAACCTGCGCTCGTTCGCCGCTGCTGCCTCAGGCATGTGCGGCCAGCTTGGTGGTCCACCGGTACGTGACCGCCTCGCCCGTGCGAGAACGGGTGGTCATCGTGTGCACGTCCTCGGTGCGCCCGTCGTCCTGATCGCGGCGCACGTAGTCGCACACGACTTCGTTCGACGATCTAGGAAAGCGGCTCGTCGTCGTCGACCGGGCCGAGAGGCGACCGGATTGGGTTAGCAGTCCGATGATGTGATCGAGCACCCCGCTCGTGAGCGAGGAGACTTTGGCCGTGTCCGTGAGCGACACGATCCACGACGTGCTCCCTGAGATGGTGTATCCGTTCAGGCCACGGCGATCGATCTCGGCCTCGACGCTACGCCGCTTCCCATTCGTCTCGCTGGTCACCTCGACGGCCGCGAGGTCTCCGTTGGGCATGTCGATCTCGAAGTCGTGGATTCCCTCCGGTCTGCCCGTGTCGACGCATCGCATCGGACCAATCAGCGGTGTGAGGCGAATCTGTGCCCAGGACTCGTTGTCATCAAGGTGAGGGCAGTTCACCTTCGCCTCCGCCCAGGTCCGTTCGAGCTCTGAGTCCTCGCCAGGTCTCGGGTCTTCCGTCACGGGCACATCATCGTCGTGAATTCCGGTCGACCAGGAGGTTTTCGTTCCCGAACTGTCCGTGGGCGACCCAGTGCACCCCCGTGGCGACGGTCGACGTCGCACGGTGAACCAAACTCAGGCGATCGAGGTGTCGCCGTCCGCCCGATGTCGGCCGCGATCGGGGTGTCCGCGGACGATCAAATGGCCCCCGCTGGCACTCAGTGGGCCTCTATGTGCAAGCCCTCGGCTGGATCGGGCCGCGGTCGTAGTCTGGATCGCAGGCGGGTGCGGTCTGATCGCTGAAGCGGAGAGCGGGGCCCGGAGGCTGGAAGCCCCGTCGCGGCTCTTGCCGGAAGGCAGTCAGACGCGCCTCGTTTGCGCCGGCCGCACCCGCCGTCCGTCAGGCGGCCACGGGTGTCGAGGCTGCCGCGGGACCGCCGAGCGCGGCGGCTGCGGCGTCGGCGCGCATGGCCTTGTAGACCTGGTCGGACAGCTGGCGTTTAAGGCACCGGATCGCCTCGCGGGCGGTCTTGCCCTTGGCTCGTTTGCGCGCGTAGTAAGCCCGGCCCTCAGTGTCCGCGCGCGCCTGGGTGATCGCCATGACGTAGAGCGCCCGGTTCAGCCGACGGTTCCCGCCGCGGTTGAGGCGGTGCCGCACGGTCCGCCCGGACGAGGCCGCCAGGGGTGCCGAGCCGTTGGCCGACGCGAACGCGTCCCGGGTCGGGTAACGCTCGATGTCGACGATCTCGGCCACGAACCGGGCGGCCAGGATCGGCCCGGCACCGTAGATCGCGGCAACGTGCTCAGCGTGACCGGCGATCATCTGCGCGATCTGCTTGTGGACCGCCCGGGCCTCCACCACAACTTCCAGTGCCCGCGACAAGCGACGCCGAGTGAGCACCGCGCGGACACGGTCGTCGCCGTCGAGGAGCTCCAGGACGGCGCTGACCTGCGCGGACGTCTTGAGGTGGGGATAGATGTGCTGGTATCCGGGCAGCAGCCCCGTCAGCTCGGCATGTACCTGATTGACGAGGCGGTGATGCTCGTCTACCAGGTCCTCGCGGTAGTCCAGCAACGAGCGCAAATCCGCCGCCAAACCCACGACCAGCCGCGCCGGCGGCAGTCCGGGCTCGCGGCCGGCCAACCGGGCGATCGCCAACGCGTCGACCTCGTCAGTCTTGCCCTGCCCCGGCCGGGCGGCGCGCTCACGCGAGCTCATCGACGTCGGGACTTCCCGCACATCCACACCCCGCCCCGACAGATGGGCCGCGACCGCGCGCCCGAAGTTGCCCGACCCCTCCACCCCGACCCGCACCACCCGATGCGCGCCGAGCAGCTCCAGGATCTGAGCGAACCCGACCTCGGTGTTGGCCACCTCGAGCCCGGCCAGCTGACTGCCCAGGACGTCGACCACCGCGACCGCCAGGGTGTCCTTGTGAGTATCGATTCCCGCGAACACGCGACCTCCTACCCGAACCTGACCGCATCAGGCAGCGGAGCGCATGCATCTCTCGGGACGAGTCCCAGCCCTCTATCGAGCGACACCGCCACCCGTCGAACGTCACCGGAAGGCAGCCACTGAAGAGAGCCACACCGAACCCGGCAGGCAGCAAGAAGACGAGCCATCCCGGCAACGCCGCGTACCCGGAACCACCCCGGGACACCGCGAGCATCGCAGAGATGCAAGAGGAGTCGGGACCAGTGATCCGTTCGGTCAATTGGATGGTTGGCGGTCGGCAGCGGGACCGGCGGCGACCTCAAGTCGTCTGGCGGGTACGCCGATGTGTCATGTGTGGTGGATAAGACTGAACTGATGGATCGAGCGGTGGACCGTCTGGTAAAGGCGTACGACACCGCGAACCTCCCGCCTATCCGCCCTGCCGGCGAAGTCGACGCCGTTCTCACGAAGATCGCCGAGGAGATCGCGCCCATGCGCCTCCCGGCCGAGCTCGAGCGGTTCTGGCGACGTGTGGACCCCCACTCGATCACCGTCGCGCCTTACCCGCGGCCGACTAGTCCAACGTTCGCCCTGGACATTTGGACGTCGGACCGCGACGGGTATGCCCTCAGCCCGCGCCTGCTGTTTCCGGTCGCGTACGAGAGTCACGGCCTGTTGTTCGTCGAACTGGAGGACGGGCGAGGCAGCGGCGACGTCGTCCTGGAGTGGGGGTACGGGGGCCAACCGTATTACGTGCGCTTTCCGACGCTCTCGGCCTACGTCGACCTGCTCGCGACGATGATCGAGCTTCGAGGAGTTCACTCGCCATCAGCTCGAGACCCACTCGTACGTGGAGTTCGACCCCGACCGCCGCTGGAACGATGCCCTCGCCGTCCGCCTCTCGGCCGCCCAGCCGCTACACAATTTCGGGCACGCGCGGGAACTCGACGAACGCGTCCTCAACTGGCCGCAGCACTGGTCGTCCTCAAGCGGGCTGACGCCCGAGACCCGGACCCTTCGCGGCGCAACCACGACGGTCGCCGAGCTGCTCGAGCGCGTCGCGACCACGGGTGCCGCCGCCGAGGGCACGCTTCGCGCCACGCTGAACGGCGTCGTCGGTTCGAGTGCAGGCCGCCGCGTTGCCATCGACGACGGGACCGGCGTCCTCGATGTCTGGTGTCCGTCGTCGGTGAGCCACTACTTGTCCACGAGCCGCGGGTTCGAGTTTGACGTAGTCGTGCGCCCGACGTCCGGGCCCACAGGAGACTGGAACGACGATTACCAGGACGTTCAGTCGGCCGCGCTCGCAGGCGATATCGAGGGTGCTCAGGCCGCGGGCATGGAGATCTACGCGAAGGCGTTCCTGACGCCGGCAGCGGCCGAAGCGACGGCGATCCGACCAATCGTCTGAGGCGGAACGAACGGCGAGATCGAACGCTTCCACCGCGTCCTCCGCGACGGCTGGGCCTACGCCTGCGTGAGCCCCGACAAGTGAGGCGATCGTTGCGGCGCGCCTGAAGCGGCCGGGCGCGCGTTGCGCGAAGTTGCGCACACCTGCTTCTGACAACCCGTTGCAGAACGAGCGCGCGTCCTACGCACTCTCTGGCGCACTTACTACCAGGAGTGACGGCGACGGGGGCCGGCTTCCTGAGGGCGTAAGCGGCCGAGATGAAGGCTCGAGAGGCCCTCGATGACGAGCCCGCGAACCGCGCTGCGACGTGAGTTCTGGACGTTCGGGAAGCAGCAGGGTCGCGTCTTACACACCTTCCGGCACACCTATCTCTAGGAGCTGACGCCGAACGGGCCGCTCCGTTGGGGGGTGGGCCGTCGTGATGTCGATGCACAAGCTGACCGTTGGGGAGGGCTACGCGTACCTGACCAGGCATGTTGCTGCCGGCGATGCCGACCTGTCGGCTGGTGACTCACTGACTGCGTACTACGAGAACACCGGCAATCCCGCTGGCCGGTGGGTCGGATCGGGACTCGCTGGCCTCAGTGACGGACAGTTGCCGTCCCACAGTGTGGTCAGCGAGCGGGCGCTGACACTTCTTTTTCGTGATGGCTGTGACCCGACCAGCGGCGTGCCGCTCGGTGCGCCATATCGACGGGCCCGTCCGGGCGGCGGCCGTCACGCCGTGGCTGGTTTCGATCTGACATTCACGGCACCGAAGTCGGTCTCTGTGGTGTGGGGCCTGGGTGACGCGACGACCCGAAACGTCCTCCACGACGCCCACCGGGCCGCGCTCGCCTCGGCCATTTAGTTCATGGAGCACTCCGTAGTCCGCACCCGGGTCGGAGGCTGCAGGCTGCCGCCAGGTCCGAACGCGCGGCATGGTGGCTGCCGCGTTCGACCACTGGGACTCCAGAGCCGGAGACCCGAACCTCCACACCCACGTCGTGCTCGCCAACAACGTGCAGGGTCCCGACGGTCAATGGCGCTCGGTGGATGGGCGGACCTTGCACTCCGCCGCAGTCACGGTGTCCGAGCTGTATGACGCGCTGCTCGCCGACGAGGTCACCCGACGTCTCGGCGCCACCTCGTCGCTCCGCGACAGGGGTGAGCGGCGCAACCCGGCGTTCGAGCTCGACGGCGTCGGCGAGGATCTGCTGGCGGACTTCTCGACGCGCGCCGAGCAGATCCACTGCGCTGAGCAACGCTGGACCGACGAGTTCAAGCAGGAGCGGGGACGAGACCCTTCACGCGCTGAGACGATCAAAGCGCGCCAGCACCTGACTCGTCAGACACGCCCACCCAAGGTGGTCCGTGCCTTGCGAGACCTTCTCGCGGAGTGGGCCAACCGTGCGCGGACGCTGACCGGGATCGAGCCCGTCGGCCCGGCCGCTCGCGCCTTGACGGGCACGTACGGGCGCCCCCTGCGCGCGGCCGACGTCGGACCCGAGGTTCGCGCCGCGATCGTTGCGCAGGTGATCGAGGACGTCTCGATCCGCCGATCGGTTTGGTCGACCTGGAACCTCGCCGCCGCCGCACTGCGGTCCTCACGGATGCTGCGGATGGCCTGACCCGAAAACCGGCTCGCGCTGACCAACAACCTCGTGACGGAGGCGGGCCGGGCCTGCTTACGGATCGACGACCCGGCCGATCCTGGTCGTCATCGGGTGGGAGAGGAGACGTTCACCTCCATCGAGTTGCTGCAGGCCGAGCGCACCCTCGTGGACGCGAACGAGACCGCGATGCGCGGCGTCATCCCGCGGCTCGCCGGACGCGTCGCCGACGAGCACCTGGCCGGCCTTGCCGACGACCAGCACGACGCCGCCATGGCGGTGCTGCTTTCAGCGCGGAGCCTCGACGTGATCGTGGGACCCGCCGGTTCGGGAAAGACCACGACCCTGAGTGCGCTGGCCGAGGCGTGGCGACATACCCGCGGCAACGTATCGGCTCGCGCCGTCGGCTAGCGCGGCCGCCACCCTGACCGGCGCGTTGGCAGCACGATGCGAGACCGCCGCCAAATGGATCTACGAGTCGAGCGGCGACGGCGCCGCCAACCGGGCGCTGCGCTATGACGACGCGATGGCTGTGCTGAGCAGCCCAGGCGTGCGGTACGGGGATTGGCAGACCGCGAACGACCGGCGCGGCGCCCTGATCAATGAGCAAGAGCGGTTCCGCCGTGGCGAAGCTCGACGGCGATTCGCGATCACCGGTCACGCGGTCCGCGCGCGAGCCGCACGTGAGCGCGCCTGTTGAACCTGCCCCGTACCCTGTCGACTTCGCAGGGCGCCGAGGGACGGAGAGCCGGAACTGTGTTGCATCGGTCGGCCAGGAGTGAGCCGCAGGGCGAGGGCCGCGTGCCCGACGACTGTCGGCGGATACGGTGCCAGTCGACGGAGCGAGTGTGAGGGGCGGTCACGTCTTCGTCGACGAGTCCAAGGCCAAGGACTTCCTACTCGTCGCCGCCGTGATGCTCCCGAACGGCGTCGATGCGGCACGGCGCTCGATGCGCACCCTTCAGCTGCAGGGCCAGTCCGAGCTGCACATGGTGCGCGAGTCAGACGGTCGCCGGCGCACCATCCTGGCAACGATCACACTGCTGGAGCCGCAGGTGACGATCTACCGGGCGCCGAGAGACGGGCGCACTGAGCTTCTCGCGCCGCGAGACGTGTCTGCGCACCCTCGTCGCGGACTGCGCAGCTGCGGGTCACGACCACTTGTCCCTCGACCGCGACGCCTCGATGGTGTCCCGCGACAACCAGCAGATCATCGAGGCTGCCCGCAAGGCAGGCATCGGCGGGACCTTGCGCTACCAGCACGAAACCGCTGCGTCGGAGCCGCTGCTGGCCATCCCGGACGCCGTTGCGTGGGCATGGGCCAAGGGTGGGGCCTGGCGGGCGCTCTGTGGGGGCATCACCCTGGTGGTCCGGGACGTCTGACCCCGGACAGCGCGAGACCCGAGCGCCACAACCGTCCGGAAGGGTCTCGGGTCCACTTCCCGAAGCTCAGCGCAACGGGCTGATCACAGTGTAGGTGGCGTGTGCCATGTGGCACAACCAAGAGGAGCGGGCGAAGCACGCTCGAGCCTCACGGCGCTGGAAAAACGAGCGAACAGACCGGAAGGAGTCGTCCAGACCTGTCGTCGGGCGGCCAATGCCGGTCCTAGCGACACGCCGGCGACACGGCGACATGTTCGTGCAGGTCAGACTGTGCCCGCGAAAGGACTCGAACCTTCGACCTTCTGCTCCGGAGGCAGACGCTCTATCCACTGCTACGCGGGCCGGGCATCGTCCGGGGACGATGCGGTGCACGACACTACCAGCCACCGGCGAACCGGATCAGCGCGCCTCTCCCAGAAGCGCCGACAGGTACCGCGTGGTCTCGTCGGCGGCCCGCTCGTGGTCGCCCGCGACGATCGCGTCGACCAGCCCGTCGTGCGAGTCGTGCCCGTGCGTGTCCGTGACGAAGTTGAACCGGATGTTCTCGCCGATCGCGGCCAGCAGGTTCTCGTAGAGCTCGGTCAGCACGGGGTTGGCGCCGGCGCGCACGATCGCGCGGTGCAGGGCCAGGTCGGTGGCGACCATGCCGTCCAGGTCGCCGGCCAGGTAGGCCGCGGACCTCTCGTCGCGACGCTCCAGGAGGTCCGAGGAGTCGCCGGACGTGCGCCGACGGGCCGCGAGCCGGGCGGCCTCGACCTCGAGCGCGCGCCGGACCTCGACCACGTCGCGCTGGCGGGCGTCGGCGATCTGCCGCCCCATGGTGACGGCCAGCTCGGACCGCGAGAGCACGTAGGTGCCCGACCCCTGGCGGCGTTCGAGCAGGCCCGCGTGGACGAGCGACTGGACCGCCTCGCGCACGGTGTTGCGGCCCACGCCGAGCAGGTCGGCGAGGGCGGGCTCCGGCGGGATGCGCGCCCCGACCGGCCATTCCTGCGACGCGATCCGCCCACGGAGCTCGTCGACCGCGGTGTCGATCAGTCCGGTCCGTCGTGGCATCCGGTTAGGCTCCGTGTCCAGGCATGCGGTGCAGTCAACACCGGCGGGTCGGGCTGACGCCAGACCTGCGAGGGATGATCTGCGGCCTCTCGCGTGCTAGATCAGGAGTGCCGGCTGTGATGACGTCCCTCCCCGTGAGCGGGCGCGTCGTCGCACCGTGGCGCGGTCGCCTCGTGGTCCTCTCGGCCATCGTCCTGGTGGGCCTGAACCTGCGGCTGGCCGTCGCCGCGGTCTCGCCGATCGTCGGCCAGCTGCGCGACACCTTCCCCGTCTCGACGACGCAGGTCGGCCTGCTGGGCACCATCCCGGTGGCCGCGTTCGCCCTGTTCGGCACGCTCGCCGCGCCGATCGGACGCAAGATCGGGCTCGAGCCGGCGATCATCCTGGCGATGGCGTTCGCCGTCGTCGGCCAGCTGCTGCGAGCCGTCGCGCCGACCATGCCGGTGTTCCTGGGCTGGTCCGTCCTCGCTCTCGGCGGGATGGGCATGGGCAACGTCCTGCTGCCCCCGCTGGTGAAGCGGTACTTCCCCGACCGGATCGGCGCCGTGACCGCGTCCTACTCGGTCGCGCTGACGGTCAGCACCGCGGTGCCGCCGCTCGTCGCGCTGCCCGTCGCGCAGGCCGCGGGCTGGCGCGTGTCGGTGGGGATGTGGGCGGTCGTCGGCGTCGCCGCGATCGTGCCGTGGATCGTCGTCGTGACCCGGTCCGTGGCCGCGCGCTCGCACCTGCGGGAGATCTTGCGACGAGCCCCGCGTGCCGACCGCCCGGCGCTGCTGGTCCGCTCGGGCGCCGCGGAGTCGCGGCTGGTGTGGCGGTCGCGGCTCGGGTGGGCGCTGGTCCTGACGTTCTTCGCCAACACCACCGGCACCTACGTGATGTTCGCGTGGCTACCGCAGATCCTCGCCGACGCCGGCCTGGGCACCTCCGTAGGCGGCCGCTGGCTCGCCGTGTTCGCGATCCTCGGCCTGCCCGCCGCGTTGTTCGCGCCCATCCTGACCGCCCGGATGCGCAACCCGTACCCGCTGATCGTGCTGTTCGTCGGCTGCTGGATCGTCGGGTACGTCGGTCTGTGGCAGTCGCCGACGCACGGCACGGCAGTCTGGATGATCCTGTGCGGGCTCGGGCCCGGCGCGTTCCCCGTGCAGCTCGCCCTCATCGGGCTGCGCACCAGGACCCCAGCGATCGCCGCGGCCCTGTCGAGCATGGTGCAGGGGCTCGGGTACGGGCTGGCCATCGCCGGACCCGTGGGCATCGGGCTGCTGCACCAGGCCACCGGCTCGTGGACCGCGCCGTTCGTCGTGCTCCTCAGCCTGCTGGCGCTCATCCTGGTGGCCGCGTGGTTCGCGTGCCGGCCCACGATGCTGGGCGACGAAACCCCGGCGTAAGGCGTTCCCGGGCGTCGGTACCCTTTTCCCGTGACTCCCGCTCAGCTTCTCCGAGGCCCTCCGGGCTGCCCTCGTGCACGCCGTCGACGACGGCACCTTCGCTCTCGACCCGTCCGAGATCCCGGCGACGGTGCACCTGGAGCGGCCGCGGCAGCGCGAGCACGGCGACTGGGCCACCAACGTGGCGATGCAGCTGGCCAAGAAGGCCGGCACCAGCCCGCGCGCCTTCGCCGAGGAGGCGCACGTCGCCTCACGTCCACGGACGGCGTGGCGTCGGTGGACGTCGCAGGCCCCGGCTTCCTCAACATCCGCCTGGACGCCGCCTCGGCCGGCGAGCTCGCCCGGTCGATCGTCGAGCTCGGCGCTGAATACGGCACCAACGACACCCTGGCCGGCGTCTCGCTCAACCTCGAGTTCGTCTCCGCCAACCCGACCGGCCCGCTGCACATCGGCGGGGTGCGCTGGGCCGCCGTCGGCGACAGCCTGGCGCGGGTGCTGCAGGCGTGCGGCGCGACCGTGGCCCGCGAGTACTACTTCAACGACCACGGCGCGCAGATCGACCGCTTCTCCCGGTCGCTGCTCGCCCGCGCGCTGGGCCAGCCCGCGCCCGAGGACGGCTACGGCGGGCAGTACATCAGCGAGATCGCCGAGCAGGTGGTCGCCGACGCCCTGGCCGCCGGCGAGCCCGACCCGCGCACCCTGGCGACCGACGAGGCCACCGAGGCGTTCCGCGCGCGCGGCGTCGCGCTGATGTTCGCCGAGATCAAGCACGCGCTGCACGACTTCGGCGTCGACTTCGACGTCTACTTCCACGAGGACTCGCTGCACGAGTCCGGGGCCGTCACGCACGCGATCCAGCGCCTGCGGGACCTGGGACGCATCTACGAGTCCGACGGCGCCACCTGGCTGCGCACCACCGAGTTCGGCGACGACAAGGACCGCGTCGTCATCAAGCGCGACGGCGAGGCCGCCTACATCGCGGGCGACATCGCGTACTACCTGGACAAGCGCGAGCGCGGCTTCGACCGGGTCATCATCATGCTGGGCGCCGACCACCACGGGTACGTCGGCCGCATGATGGCCGTCTGCGCCGCGTTCGGCGACGAGCCGGGCGTGAACCTGGAGCTGCTGATCGGCCAGCTGGTCAACCTGGTCAAGGACGGCGCCCCGGTCCGCATGAGCAAGCGCGCCGGGACCGTCGTGACGATCGACGACCTCGTGGACGCGGTCGGCGTGGACGCCGCCCGGTACGCCCTGGCGCGTTCGTCGGCGGACTCCAGCATCGACCTGGACCTCGACCTGCTCGCCAGCGCGAAGAACGAGAACCCGGTGTTCTACGTGCAGTACGCGCACGCGCGCTCGGCGGCCGTCGACCGGAACGCCGAGGCCACGGGGGTGCGGCGCGAGGACGGGTTCGACGCCGGCCTGCTCGACCACGAGAGCGACTCGGTGCTCCTGGGCCACCTGGCGGAGTTCCCGCGGATCGTGGCGCAGGCCGCCGACCTGCGCGCGCCGCACCGCGTCGCGCGCTACCTGGAGGACCTCGCCGCGGCCTACCACACGTGGTACGGGCAGGTCCGGGTGGCGCCCTTCGGCGACGAGGTCGTCGGCGACGTCCACCGCACCCGGCTCTGGCTGAACGACGCCACGCGCCAGACGCTCGCGAACGGTCTCGGCCTGCTCGGCGTGGGCGCGCCGGAGCGGATGTGAGCGAGCCCTGGTCCACGGGGGTCGCGCGCTCCGCCGACGGGGTCGTCACCGTCAGCGGCGTGGACGTCCGGGTGCTGGCCGAGACCTTCGGGACGCCCGCATACGTCCTCGACGAGGCCGACCTGCGCGCGCGGGCCCGCGACTACCGGCGCGCGTTCGAGACGGCGTTCGCCGAGATCGGCGCGGGCGTCGACGTCTACTACGCGGGCAAGGCGTTCCTGTCCGTCGCGGTCGCCCGGTGGGTGCACGACGAGGGCCTGCGCGTCGACACGGCCACGGGCGGCGAGCTCCGCGGTCGCGCTGCGGGCCGGCATCCCCGGCGCCCACATCGGCCTGCACGGCAACAACAAGTCGGACAGCGAGATCGCGCGAGCCCTCGACGCCGGAGTCGGCCGGCTCATCGTCGACAGCCTCGTCGAGATCGACCGGGTGGCGGACGCGGCCTCGGCTGCCCACCCCGCCCCGGTCATGGTCCGGGTGACCACCGGCGTGCACGCGGGCGGGCACGAGTACATCTCGACAGCCCACGAGGACCAGAAGTTCGGCCTCTCGATCCATGCCCCCGACGGCGACAGCCCCGCGATGCAGGGCCTCCTGCGGGTGCTCGCTCGGCCTGAGCTCAGGCTGCTGGGCATCCACTCGCACATCGGCTCGCAGATCCTCGACCCCTCCGGCTTCGAGGTCGCGGCCCGCGCGGTGCTCACCCTGCGCGCGGACCTGGCCTCCCGGACCGGCGTGCTCGTCGACGAGGTCGACCTGGGCGGCGGCTACGGCATCGCCTACCTGCCGGGGGAGGTGTCGCTCGACCCGGACCGCATCGCCAAGGACATCGCGACCTCCGTCGCGGCGAGCGCGCACGACCTGGGCACTCCGCTGCCGCGGTTCTCCATCGAGCCCGGCCGGGCGATCGTCGGGCCTGCGGGGCTGACGCTCTACACGGTCGGCACGGTCAAGCCCGTCCGCATCGACGACGGCACCATCCGGACGTATGTGTCGGTCGACGGCGGGATGAGCGACAACATCCGCCCCGCGCTCTACGGCGCGCGGTACCACGCGGAGGTCGTCGGCCGCTGCTCGTCGCAGGAGTCCATCCTCGCCCGCGTCGTCGGCAAGCACTGCGAGAGCGGCGACATCGTGGTCCACGACGTGCAGCTCCCGGGGGACGTGCGCGCGGGCGACCTCCTCGCGGTCGCGGCGACCGGAGCCTACGGACGTTCGATGGCGTCCAACTACAACCACGTCCCGCGCCCGCCGGTCGTGGCGGTCTCCGACGGCTCGTCGCGCGTGCTCGTGCGACGCGAGACCGAGGACGACCTGCTCGCGCTCGACCAGGGCTGAGCACCCCTATTCTTGGGGCACCCCACCGACTGGAGCCGTCCTGTGTCTGTGCCATTGCTCGTGCCAGCGACTCCCAGGTCGCCCCTGCGCGTCGCCGTCCTCGGCTGCGGCGTCGTCGGCACGGAAGTGGTGCGGCTGCTCACGACGCAGGCGGACGACCTGGCGGCCCGGGTCGGCACGCGTCTCGAGCTCGTGGGCATCGCGGTCCGTGACGCGACGATCCCGCGCGACGCCGTCGTCGACCCGTCGCTGCTGACCACCGACGCCGACGGGCTCGTCGAGAGGGCCGACGTCGTCGTCGAGCTCATGGGCGGCATCGAGCCGGCCCGCGCGCTGCTGCTCAAGGCGATCGCCGCGGGGGCGTCCGTGGTCACCGCGAACAAGGCGCTGCTGGCCCAGGACGGCCCGACCCTGTACGCGGCCGCCGACGAGGCGGGCGTCGACCTGTACTTCGAGGCCGCCGTCGCGGGCGCCATCCCGATCGTGCGCCCCGTCCGGGAGTCGCTGGCCGGAGACACCGTCAAGCGCGTGCTCGGCATCGTGAACGGCACCACGAACTACGTGCTCGACAAGATGGCCTCCGAGGGCCTCGACCTGGACCAGGCCGTCAAGGAGGCCCAGGCGCTGGGCTACGCCGAGGCCGACCCGACCGCCGACGTCGAGGGCTTCGACGCCGCGGCGAAGGCCGCGATCCTCGCGTCGCTGGCCTTCCACACGCGCGTCTCGCTGGACGACGTCGACCGGCAGGGGATCGCGGGCATCAGCGCGGACGACGTGCTCTGGGCCTCGCGGACCGGGTACGTGATCAAGCTGCTCGCGATCGCCGAGCGGGGATCCTCCGATGGTGCGGCGGGCGTGCAGGTGCGCGTGCACCCGGCGCTGGTCCCGTCCGGGCACCCGCTCGCCGGCGTTCGCGGCGCCTACAACGCGGTGTTCGTCGAGGCCGAGGCCGCGGGCGAGCTCATGTTCTACGGCCGCGGCGCGGGCGGTCAGCCGACGGCGTCGGCGGTACTCGGTGACGTCGTCTCGGTGGCACGGCACCGCGTGCTCGGGGGCCGCGGCCCGGTCGAGTCGCGCTACGCCGAGCTGCCCGTCCTGCCCGCGGACGCCGCCCGGACCCGCTACCAGGTGCGCCTCGACGTGGCCGACCGGCCGGGCGTGCTCGCCCAGGTGGCCGCCGTGCTGGCGGACCACGACGTGTCCATCGAGACCGTCCGGCAGTCGGCGCTGGAGAAGCTCCGAGGTCGCGCACCTCGTCATCACCACGCACGCGGCACCCGAGCACGCCCAGCGCGCCACGATCGAGGCCATCGAACGCCTCGACGTGGTCCAGCGCGTCGTCTCCGTCCTCCGAGTCGAAGGATCCTGATGGCCCACCAGTGGCGCGGCGTGATCGCCGAGTACGCCGACCGTCTGCCCGCGCACGTCCAGACGCACGTCGTCAGCCTCGGTGAGGGCGGCACGCCGCTCGTCTTCTCCCCGACGCTGTCGCAGGCCACGGGCGCCGAGGTGCACATCAAGGTCGAGGGCATGAACCCGACCGGCTCGTTCAAGGACCGCGGCATGACGACGGCGATGTCGGCCGCGGCCGCCCGGGGTGCCAAGGCCGTCGTCTGCGCGTCGACCGGCAACACGAGCGCCTCGGCGGCGGCCTACGCCACCCGCGCGGGCATGGTCTGCGCGGTGCTGGTGCCGGACGGCAAGATCGCGATGGGCAAGCTCAGCCAGGCCGTCGCCCACGGCGCCACCCTCTTGCAGGTGGACGGCAACTTCGACGACTGCCTGGTGGCCGCCCGCAAGCTCGCCGAGGCGTACCCCGTCGAGCTGGTCAACTCGGTGAACCCGGACCGCATCGAGGGCCAGAAGACGGCGGCGTTCGAGATCGTCGACGCCCTGGGCGACGCCCCCGACATTCACGTACTCCCGGTGGGCAACGCGGGCAACATCACGGCCTACTGGAAGGGCTACCGCGAGTACGCAGGGCTTGAGGGACGGGAGCCGGCCGTAACAGCTCGCACCCCGATCATGTGGGGCTTCCAGGCCGACGGCGCCGCCCCGATCGTCCGCGGCTACCCGATCGACGAGCCCGAGACGATCGCGACCGCGATCCGGATCGGCAACCCGGCGTCCTGGCACCAGGCGGTGGAGGCGCGCGACGTGTCCGGCGGCCTCATCGAGTCCGTCACCGACGAGCAGATCCTCGCCGCGCACCGCGTCCTCTCGGCCGAGGTCGGCATCTTCGTCGAGCCGGCGTCCGCGTCGGGCGTCGCCGGCCTGCTCGCCCTGTCCGCCGCGGGCCGCGTCCCGGCCGGTGCGCAGATCGTCATCACGGTCACCGGGCACGGCCTGAAGGACCCGCAGTGGGCGCTGCGCACGCCCGACGGCGGCGAGGTCGTCCCGGTGCGGGTGACGTCGGACGTGGTGTCCATCGCCGCCGCCCTGAGTCTGGACTAGAGCGGTGCGGCTGGGGGCGGACCACGTCCGCGTCCGCGTCCCCGCGACGAGCGCCAACCTCGGGCCGGGCTTCGACGCCATCGGTCTCGCCCTGGACCTCGTCGACGACCTCGAGGTGCACGCCCTGGGCTCGCCCGGCGTCCGCGTCGAGGTCACGGGGGAGGGCGCGGGACAGGTTCCCGACGACGAGCAGCATCTGGTCGTCAGCTCGCTGCGCGCGGCGCTCGACCAGGTCGGCGCACCGCAGACCGGCCTGCACCTCGTCTGCCACAACCGGATCCCGCACGGCCGGGGACTGGGCTCGTCTGCGGCGGCCGTCGTCGCGGGGATCATCGCCGCACGCGGGCTGATCGCCGAGCCCGAGGCGCTCGCCGACGACGTCGTGATCGACCTCGCGGCGAGCATCGAGGGCCACCCCGACAACGCCGCTCCCGCGGTGCTCGGCGGTGCGACGCTGGCCTGGAAGGACGCCTCGGGCTTCCGTGCGATCGGCCTGTCGGTCGACCCGTCCATCGCGCCGATCGCGATCGTCCCGCCCACGCACCTGTCCACCAAGGCCGCCCGTGGCGTGCTGCCGGCGACCGTCCCGCACGCCGACGGTGCGTTCCAGGCCGGTCGTGCGGCGCTCCTGGTCGAGGCGCTGGGCCGTCGGCCGGACCTGCTGCTCACCGCGACCGAGGACCGCCTCCACCAGGAGTACCGCCGCTCCGTCATGCGCGACTCGCTGGCCCTGGTGGACGCCCTGCGCTCGCGTGGCGTCGCTGCGGTCGTGTCGGGCGCGGGCCCGACGGTGCTGGTGCTCGCACGGGCCTTCGGCGGCGGCGCGAGCACCGATGCGGATGAGGCGATCGCGGCGGTCTTCGGTGGCGCGATGGGCGGCTGGCGGGTCCTCCCGCTGGCGGTCGACCGCTCCGGCGCGACCGTCGAGTCGGCTCCCCGTCCAGCAGGTGAACCCACCGGGTGAAGTACGCCCGTGCGGGTCACCCGTCCGGGTGCAGAAGCCGACAGTGGTAGCATCGATGCGTTCCCCGGACCTCGTCCTCAGGTCACCCGCGTCGTTATTGACCGGGTGCCGACGAAGAGTCGACGACCCGGGAACGATCCAGCCCACAGCGCGCAGACGTCGTCGTACGTACGCAGCGTGTGTGGCTCCACCACCGTCTCGGTCATCACGACCGGACGTCGGCCGATCCCCGATCCATCGGGTCCCGGCCACCGACGAGGGGAAGGGTCCTTCGTGACAGACATCATCGATCCCGCCGTGAGCACCTCCGGCGGGTCCGCCCGCGGCGCCGGGATCTCGGCGCTCCGCCTGCCCGAGCTGCAGGCGATGGCGTCCGAGCTGGGCGTCAAGGGCACCTCCAAGATGCGCAAGGGCGACCTCGTCCAGGCCATCTCGGACGCTCGCGGGGGCTCGCGCCCCCAGGCGCTCGAGCCGCGCCGCACCGAGAGCAGTGCAAGCACAGCCGTCGCCGAGGCGCCCGTCCGGGCCGCCCGCGCGCCCCGCAACCAGGCTCCGCAGCTCGACCTCGACGTCCCCACGCAGTCGGACCGCGCGCCGCGCGGCGACGCGCCGAAGGGTGACGCCCTGGCCGGTCTCGAGGCCGCTCTGGACGCCAAGCTCGCGCCCGTCGACGACCGCGCGGCCCGCGCGGCCGACGCCGTCGGCTCCGTGACCGGCGAGCGCCGCTCGCGCCGTTCGGGCCGCGGCGCCGGTGCCCCGCAGGGCGGCGACGACGCCGACCAGCAGGCCATCGGTCAGCAGCAGAACGGCCAGCAGCAGAACGGCCAGCAGAACGGGCACCAGGGCGTTGCGCAGCAGGAGCGCCAGCAGGCCAACGGTCAGCAGGACCGGCAGCAGGGCAACCGCCAGCAGGGCGGGAACCAGCAGGACCGGCAGCAGGGCCAGCAGAATGGCCAGCAGGGCGGCCAGCAGCAGAACCCCAACCAGCAGCAGCAGCGTCGCGAGTTCACGGACGGCGACGACACCGAGGAGCGCGGCGGTCGTCGCCGGCGCTCGCGCGACCGCTACCGTGACCGTGACCGTGACCGCAAGACGCGGGGCACCCGCCGCCCCGGCCCCGGCGAGATCGCGGGTCTCGACGACATCGAGGTCAGCGAGGACGACGTCCTGCTGCCCGTCGCCGGCATCCTCGACCTGCTGGACAGCTACGCGTTCGTGCGCACCACGGGCTACCTGCCCAGCGCGAACGACGTGTACGTCTCGCTGAACCAGGTGAAGCGCTACGGCCTGCGCCGCGGCGACGCCGTCACGGGGGCGGTCCGCCAGCCTCGCGAGGGCGAGCAGCCGCAGGCGCCGCAGGGCAACCGGCCGAGCAAGTTCAACGCGCTGGTCCGTCTGGACTCGATCAACGGTGCCGAGCCCGACGCGGCCAAGAACCGCCCCGAGTTCAGCAAGCTGACGCCGCTCTACCCGCAGGAGCGCCTGCGCCTGGAGACCGAGCAGACGAAGCTGTCGGCCCGCGTGATCGACATCGTCGCGCCCATCGGCAAGGGCCAGCGCGGCCTGATCGTCGCGCCGCCCAAGGCCGGCAAGACGATCATCATGCAGCAGATCGCCAACGCGATCACCACCAACAACCCCGAGGTCCACCTCATGGTCGTGCTCGTCGACGAGCGCCCCGAAGAGGTCACGGACATGCAGCGCACGGTGAAGGGCGAGGTCATCGCCTCGACCTTCGACCGCCCCGCCTCGGACCACACGATCGTCGCGGAGTCTCGCCATCGAGCGCGCCAAGCGGCTGGTCGAGCTGGGCCAGGACGTGGTCGTGCTCCTCGACTCGCTGACCCGCCTGTCACGGGCCTACAACCTGGCCGCTCCGGCGTCCGGGCGCATCCTCTCGGGTGGTGTCGACGCCTCGGCGCTGTACCCGCCCAAGCGGTTCTTCGGCGCAGCCCGCAACATCGAGAACGGTGGCTCGCTCACCATCCTCGCCTCGGCGCTCGTCGAGACCGGTTCCAAGATGGACGAGGTCATCTTCGAGGAGTTCAAGGGCACCGGGAACATGGGCTGCGGCTCTCCCGTGGCCTGGCCGACAAGCGCATCTTCCCGGCGGTCGACGTCAACGCGTCCGGCACCCGCCGCGAGGAGATCCTCATGGCGCACGACGAGCTGAAGATCATCTACAAGCTCCGTCGGGTCATGGGTGCCCTCGACCAGACCCAGGCCATCGAGCTGCTCATCGGCAAGCTGCGCGAGACCAAGTCGAACGTCGAGTTCCTGCTCCAGGTCCAGAAGACGACGCCCGGCAGCGAGTGATCGCCCCGGCCTGACGACGGCCCCCACTCCTCCGGGAGCGCGGGGCCGTCGTCGTCGGGCGACCACGAGCGCCCACCTCTACAGTGCAACGGTGGTCGCGCGCGCGGGTGCCGCTCGTAGTGTCGGCGCCGTAGCCTCGCTGATCCTGGCCGCGGCCGCGCTCGGCGCCTGCAGCGCGAGTGCCCCGCCGCTCACCGTGACGGTGACGCCGCACGAGAGCCTGCTCGACGAACCGATCCATGTCCGGGTCTCCGGCGCCCCGCCGGGCGCCCCGACGACCGTGGCGGTCGAGTCGACGGACCGCACCGGCGCCGTGTGGCGTTCGTCGGCGACCTTCGTCGCGGACTCCCGTGGCGAGGTCGACGCCGACGTGGACGCCAGCACGGGCGGCACGTACACCGGCGTCGCGGCCACCGGCCTGGTCTGGTCGATGCGCTCGGCCAGCGGCCGCGACTCGGGCTATATCTGGCAAACCTTCGGCCCGTCGACGTTCACGGCGACCGTGCGCGCGGGCGGATCGACGGCGTCGACGACCTTCGAACGGGCTCTGACGACGACCCGGCTCAGCGGGCGCAGCCCGTCGCTGGCCCTTGACGGCTTCGTCGGGCGCTTTCTGTCGGGGCCGGTTGGTGCAACCCCGCGGCCGGCGGTGCTCGTCATCGGTGGATCCGAGGGCGGTATGGACACCCTCATGGCGGCGATGCTCGCGATGCGCGGGTATCCCGCCCTCGCGGTGGCCTACTTCGGTGAACCGGGCCTGCCTCAGAACCTGTCCGCCATTCCCCTCGAGTACTTCGAGCGCGCCCTCGGCTGGCTGGCCGCACAGCCCGGCGTCGACCCGGCGCGGATCGTCGTCCTCGGCGGCTCGCGCGGCAGCGCGGCGGCTGAGCTCCTCGGTGTGCACGATCCCGACCAGGTGCACGGTGTGATCGCTGCGTCGCCGAGCGACGTCGTCGGGTGCTCCATCCCCGCGTGCGATGGTCCGGCCTGGACCCTCGGCGGTGCGGCGGTCCCGTACACGCGAACCTGGGGCGACCCGCACGCCTCCGACAACCCCCAGGCCGTGATCCCGGTGGCGACGATCGGTGGCCCCGTGCTGTTCGTGTGCGGCGAGGCGGACGACATCTGGCCGTCCTGCGAGTTCTCCCGGGCGGCGACGGCCGCGCTCGACGCCGATCCGGCGGCACCGAGGCACGAGGTCGTGGCGGTGCCCGACGCCGGGCACCTGATCGACGGCCTGTATCCGGGAGAGCCGGGTGTGAGCTCGGATTGGACCCCGGCAGAGCAGGCCAAGGATGAGCCGGCGCTGCCCGACGTCTGGCGGCGCGTGCTGGCCTTCCTGGCAGCGGTGTGATCGCAGCTCGAGTTCCGGACCCTCGTCCGCGGGCGGGCGCCGGTCCGGTAGACCGGCTAGCGTGCGGCGTGTCCGTCTCGCGCGCAAGGGAGCCGATCGATGTCGAAGTGGACCACGTCCCCGCGGGAGGCGCTGCGGGCCGGGAAGGGGTTCGACCTGGCGGCGTTCGACCCGTCGTCGCGACCCGGCTGGGACCACTCACGTGCGGCCGGCGAGGCGCGCCTGGCCAAGAACGGCGTGCGGCTGGGCGAGCTGCAGGAGCGGCTGTTCGCGGACGGTCGCACGGGCGGCACCCGGTCGGTGCTGCTGGTGCTCCAGGGTATGGACACCGCGGGCAAGGGCGGGATCGTGCGGCACGTGATCGGCCTGGTCGATCCGCAGGGCGTCCAGCTCAAGTCGTTCGGGGTGCCCACCGAGACAGAGCGCGCCCAGCACTACCTGCAGCGGATCCGTGACGGGCTGCCGACGCCGGGCCACATCGGCGTGTTCGACCGGTCGCACTACGAGGACGTGCTGGTGGTCCGCGTCAACGGCTCGTGCCGCGCGAGGTGTGGGAGCCGCGGTACGACGAGATCAACGCCTTCGAGAAGGAGGTCGTCGACGGCGGGACGACGATCGTCAAGGTCGCGCTCATGGTGTCGCCGGCTGAGCAGAAGGCGCGGCTGCGGGAGCGGCTCGAGCGCCCGGACAAGTACTGGAAGTACAACCCGGGTGACCTCGACGTCCGGACGCAGTGGCCGCTCTACCAGGAGGCCTACCAGGCGGTCCTGGACCGCACGAGCACCGAGCACGCCCCCTGGTACGTCGTGCCGGCGGACTCCAAGTGGTACGCGCGGATGGCGATCGGGCGGCTGCTGCGCGAGGCGCTCGAGGACCTGGACCTGGGCTGGCCACCGGCGGACTTCGACGTCGAGGCGGAGCTGGCGAGGCTCGACGCGCAGCCGACGTGACCGAGGTCATCCCGGGCCGCGCGCGGGATGATTTCGAGGCACTCCGCTGTTCTGGCACAATGGTTCGCTGGTCTGCGGTTCACCGGCGCCGTGTCGTGCGTCCGGACCCGGAGACATCCACCCAAGGAGAAGTTCTGTGAAGGCTGACATCCACCCCCAGTACGTGACCACCGAGGTCACCTGTACCTGCGGCAACACGTTCACCACGAAGTCGACGGTGACCAGCGGCAAGATCCACGCCGACGTGTGCAACGCGTGCCACCCGTTCTACACGGGCAAGCAGAAGATCCTCGACACCGGCGGCCGTGTGGCCCGGTTCGAGGCGCGCTACGGCAAGAAGGCCGCCAACTAGCAACCTCACAGCGCCGGTGCCCCGGCGCGGACGACTGCCCTCCATGGCAGTGTCCGCGCGGGCACCGGCGCTGTGTCGTTGTCGGGAGCCGCACCCAGCCGAAGGAAGAACATGAGCGAGCCATTCGCCGCCGCCGAGCCGCTGCTCGCCGAGCACGCGCAGATCGAGGCGCAGCTGGCCGACCCCGCGGTGCACGCGGACGCCGCCAACGCGCGCAAGCTGGGTCGCCGGTACGCGGAAGCCTCGGTCAGGTGGCGCAGGCGTACACCGCCTGGAAGGCCGCGAGCGACGACGCCGAGGCCGCCCGGGAGCTCGCCGAGGTGGACGAGAGCTTCGCCGCCGAGCTGCCGTCGCTCGAGGCTGCCGCCGTCGTCGCCGCGGCACGGCTGCGGGAGGTCCTCATCCCGCGCGACCCCGACGACGCGCGTGACGTGATCCTCGAGGTCAAGGCGGGGGAGGGCGGCGAGGAGTCGGCGCTGTTCGCGGCGGACCTGCTGCGGATGTACACGCGCTATGCCGAGAAGATGGGCTGGGCGACGCAGCTGCTGGGCGCCACGGACTCCGACCTCGGCGGCTACAAGGACGCCCAGCTGGCCATCAAGAGCCGCGGCACCGTCGCCCCGGAGGACGGGGTCTGGGCGCACCTGAAGTACGAGGGCGGCGTCCACCGCGTCCAGCGCGTCCCGGTCACCGAGTCGCAGGGCCGGATCCACACCTCCGCGGCCGGCGTGCTGGTTTTTCCCGAGGTCGAGGACGAGGCCGAGGTCGAGATCGACCCCAACGACCTGCGCATCGACGTGTACCGGTCGAGCGGCCCCGGCGGCCAGTCGGTCAACACCACCGACTCCGCGGTGCGCATCACGCACCTGCCGACGGGCATCGTCGTGTCGATGCAGAACGAGAAGTCGCAGCTGCAGAACCGTGAGCAGGGCATGCGGGTGCTGCGTGCCCGGATCCTGGCCGCCCGGCAGGAGGAGGCGGCGGCCGCCGCCAGCGAGGCCCGGCGGTCGCAGGTCCGTACCGTCGACCGCTCCGAGCGCATCCGGACCTACAACTTCCCGGAGAACCGCATCGCGGACCACCGCACCGGCTACAAGGCGTACAACCTCGACGCGGTGCTCGGTGGCGACCTCGCCCCGGTGGTGCAGTCCGCGATCGACGCCGACGAGTCCGCGCGTCTCGCGGCGGCGGGAGACGCGTGACGACCGACGGCGAACGTCCGACGACGGACGACGGACACGTGTCGACGAGCGGCGGCGCGACCTCGGCCGAGAGCGCCGCCGCCGGACGCCGGCCCAGCGTCCGCGACCTTGTCGAGGGCGCGACGCGGCTGCTCGGCGAGGCGGGCGTGCCGTCGCCGCGCCACGACGCGACCGCGCTCGCGGCGCACGCGCTCGGTCTCGACCGCCTGGAAGCTCGCCCTCGCGCCACCTGTACCAGAGGGGTTCGCCCCGATGTACGCAGGCCTGGTCGAGCGTCGCCGCAACCGCGAACCGCTGCAGCACCTGGTCGGCTCGACGGGCTTCCGGTACCTGACGCTGCTGGTCGAGCCCGGCGTCTTCGTGCCGCGGCCCGAGACGGAGGTCGTCGCCCAGGTGGCGATCGACGGCGCCGCGACGACGCCCGGCCCGCTCGTCGTCGACCTGTGCTGCGGTGCGGGCGGCATCGCGATCGCGGTGGCGTCCGAGGTCCCCGGCTCGACCGTCGTCGCGGTGGACCTCTCGCCCGAGGCGGTCGCGCTGACCAAGAAGAACGCGGGCCACAACGGTGTCACCAACCTCACGGTCGAGTGCGGCGACGTCGCCGACCCGACGCTGCTGAGCGCGCTCGACGGCACCGTCGACGTGCTCGTCGCCAATCCGCCCTACATCCCCCCCGACGCCGAACCGGTGGACCCGGAGGTGCGCGACCACGACCCGGACCTGGCCCTGTACGGCGGCGGTCTGGACGGCCTCGAGGTCCCGCGCGCGGTGCTGCGCGCGGCCGCGCGGCTCCTGCGGCCCGGCGGCCTGCTCGTGATGGAGCACGCCGAGGTGCAGGACGCGGCCGCCCGCGCGGACGCGCAGGCCACGGGCGCGTTCGAGCAGATCGAGTCGCGCGACGACCTGACGGGGCGCCCGCGGATGCTGGTCGCGCGCCGGAACTCGACCGGCTCGTGAAAGACTCGGCGCCGTGAACGAGCGCATCACGCCGGCGAGCGACCCCGCGACCTGGGGCCCCGCCATCGACGAGGCGGTCAACGTCGTCTCGCGCGGGGGCCTGATCGTCCTGCCCACCGACACCGTCTACGGGATCGGCGCCGACGCCTTCACGCCGCCCGCGGTGCAGGCGCTCCTGGACGCCAAGGGTCGCGGCCGGCACATGCCGCCGCCGGTCCTCATCGCCGACGTGGCCACGCTCGACGGGCTGGCCATCGACGTGCCGGTCGGCGCGCGCGCCCTGGCGACGCAGTTCTGGCCCGGCGGGCTGACGCTCATCGTGCGCGCGCAGCCGTCGCTCGCCTGGGACCTCGGCGAGACCAACGGCACGGTCGCGCTGCGGGTGCCGGATCACCCCACGGCGCTCGCGCTGCTGCGGCGGACGGGTCCGCTGGCGGTGTCCAGCGCGAACACCACGGGCAACCCCGCGGCGGTCACCGCCGAGGGCGCCTACGAGCAGCTGGGCGATGTCGTGTCGGTCTACCTCGACGCCGGCGACGCCCCGGGCCAGGTGGCCTCGAGCATCGTCGACGCGACCGGGGGCACCCTGCGCCTCGTGCGCGCGGGCGCCGTCAGCCTCGACCAGCTGCGCGAGATCGCGGACGTGGAGGCACCCGCTTCGTGAGGGTCTACCTGCTCGCCCTGTTCATCGCGGCGTCGGTCGCCTACCTGACCACGCCCCTGGCCCGCTGGTTCGCGCTGCGCTGGGGAGCGATCACGGCGGTCCGTGACCGCGACGTGCACGCGGTCCCGACGCCGCGGCTCGGTGGCATGGCGATGTTCGCGGCGATCCTCGTGGCGGTCGTCATGGTCAGCCGGCTGCCGTTCCTCGAGAGCGTGTACGCGAACCCCCGTGCCCTCGTGGGCATCGTCGGCGGTGCGGGCATGGTCTGCGCGCTGGGCGTCGCCGACGACATCTGGGACCTGGACTGGCTCACCAAGCTCATGGGGCAGGTGCTTGCCGCGGGCTTCCTCGTCTGGCAGGGCGTCCGCCTCTACCAGTTCCCGATCGGTGGCGGGATCGTCGGCTCGGGCGGGCTGTGGACGTTCCTGACCATCCTCACGGTCGTGATCGCCATGAACGCGGTGAACTTCGTCGACGGCCTCGACGGGCTGGCGGCCGGGGTGCTCGCGATCGGCGGTACCGCGTTCTTCCTCTACGCGTACCTGCTGACGCGGGACGTCAACTCGGGCACCTATGCCTACGCCAGCCTCGCTGCCCTCGTGCTCGTCGTGCTGGTGGGTGCGTGCGTCGGCTTCCTCCCGCACAACGTCTACCCGGCCCGCATCTTCATGGGGGACTCGGGTGCCATGCTGCTCGGCTTCGTCTTCTCGGCGGCGGCGATCGTGGTGACCGGGCAGACCGAGCAGGTGCTCGACCGGCAGCGGTTCCCCGCGTTCCTGCCCATGGTGCTCCCCTTCGCGGTGCTGCTGCTGCCGCTGCTGGACATGGGGCTGGCGATCATCCGACGCGTCGGCAAGGGCAAGTCGCCGTTCCACCCGGACCGCATGCACCTGCACCACCGGTTGCTGGCGCTCGGCCACTCCCACCGTCGTGCCGTCGCGATCATGTACGTCTGGACGGCGGTCTTCGCGTTCGGCGTCGCCGCCCTGTACGTCTGGTCGACGACGACGGTGCTGCTCGCGTGCGGCGTCGCCGTCGTCGTCGCCACGATCCTCACGCTCGGGCCGCTGCGCGGCCGGGCGGCCGCACCGTCCTTGGAGTCCACGCCGTGACCGGTCCTACGACGCCCACCCCGTCTCTGTCGCCGACCGGGGCCGACCGGGTGTTCCGCCAGGCGCTGCGCGACATGTTCGTCCTGCTCGGCATCCTGACGGTGATCGGAGTGATCGTCGGCTACCTCGTCGACGGGATGGCCGGCGTCTGGGGTGCTCTCATCGGGGTGCTCGTCGCGCTGATCTTCTCGGGCACCACGGTGATCTCGGTCTGGCGGACCTCGAGGTCGAACCCGACGACGATGCTCGCGGTCCTGATGGGTGCGTGGCTGGGCAAGATCATCGTGGTCATCGTCGTGCTGGCCTCGATCCGGCACCTGGACTTCTACAACCCCCAGGTGCTCGCGATCGTGCTCATGGTGGGGGTCATCGGGTCGGCGATCCTCGACGCCCGGGCGGTCCAGCGCGGGCGCCTCACCTACTTCGACGAGGTGCCCGCCCAGAACGCCGTCCAGGAGCCGTCCGACGGCTCCGCTCCGGGTCCGGACCAAGCGGCTTCATAGGTTAGGCTTCACCCCATCCACGACGGCCCGACGCCGTGCTTGTGCCTGCAGCGACGCGGCATTCGGCGCACACGACCACCAGGAGAACGCCCTGTCCAGCCTTGCGACGATCCTGCCGCTCGCCGCGGATGACGGTAGCGGTGGCTTTCACCCGCCCTCGCTGATCGACTTCTTCCCGCCGGCCATCTGGTTCGAGGGCACACCGTTCGAGATCAACCGGATCATCCTGGTCCGCTTCATCTCGGTGATCGCGCTGTTGTTGATCTTCGTCATCGGCGCCCGCCGCGCCAAGCTGGTGCCGGGTCGGTTCCAGAACCTCCTTGAGCTGGGGCTCAACTTCGTCCGCGTCCAGATCGTGTACGAGATCCTGGGCGAGAAGGACGGCAAGAAGTACGTCGGGATCATCACGACGATCTTCTTCGGGGTGCTCTTCTTCAACATGACCGGCGTGATCCCGTTCCTGAACATCGCGGGAACGTCCGTGATCGGCCTGCCGATCATCTTCGCGCTGTGGGTCTATGTGCTGTACCTGTCGCAGGGCGTCAAGAAGTTCGGCGTCGGCGGCTACCTCAAGCACAGCCTGTTCCCGGCGGGCGTCCCGTGGTTCGTCTATCCCCTGTTGACGCCGGTCGAGTTCCTGCAGGTGTTCATCCTGCGCCCCGCAACGCTCGTCATCCGGCTGCTGGCCAACATGCTCGCCGGCCACCTCCTGCTCGCCCTCTGCTTCGCGGCGACGTCGTTCCTGCTCTTCCACGCGTCCCCGGGCCTCAAACCGTTCGGCGCCGTCACGTTTGTCGCGGGCTTCGGCTTCTACCTGCTCGAGGTGTTTGTCGCGGCACTCCAGGCGTACGTGTTCGCCATCCTGACCGCTGTCTACCTGCAGATGTCGATCACCGAAGAGCACTGATCGACGCACCCACCGCGACGGGCTGATCCCCGGACCGTCGCCCGCAACGGACGCGCCGAGCGGCGCGTAGATGAAAGGAAACCAGGTCCCATGCTCGCAGCAGCAACAGACGCCACCACCACAATCAACGGGCTCGCCCTCGTCGGATACGGTCTGGCGGCCATCGGCCCCGGCATCGGCCTCGGCATCCTGTTCGGCAAGACGATCGAGGGCATGGCGCGCCAGCCTGAGATGTCCGGCCAGCTGCGCTCGACGATGTTCATCGGCCTGGCGTTCATCGAGATCCTCGCGCTCCTCGCGATCGCCACTCCGTTCTTCTTGAAGTGATTACCGCGCAGCTCGTCGCTGCCACGACATCCCTGGCAGCGGCAACCGACACCGCAGACCTGAACCCTCTCCTGCCCGAGCCGTACGACATCCTGTGGTCTGCGGTCATCGTCCTGATCATCGCGGTCGTGTTCCTCAAGTACGTCCTGCCCAGGTTCCAGTCCGTGCTCGACGAGCGCACGGAAAAGATCGAGGGCGGTCTGGAGCATGCCGAGGTCGCCCAGGCCGAGGCGGCCGCGCTGCGTGCCGAGTACGAGCAGCAGCTCGCCGACGCCCGGACGGAGGCTGCCCGCATCAAGGAGGCGGCTCGCGTCGAGGGCGGGGCCATCTCCGCGGAGATCAAGGCCAAGGCGACGGCCGACGCGGCCCGTACGGTCGAGACGGCCCAGCGCCAGATCGAGGCCGAGCGTCAGCAGGCGTCGGTCTCCCTGCGTGCGGACGTGGGCGCCCTGGCCACCGAGCTCGCCTCGAAGATCGTGGGCGAGTCCCTCGAGGACACGGCCCGCCAGTCGCGCGTCGTGGACCGCTTCCTGGCTGACCTCGAGGCCTCGACGGCCGCAGCGTCTGCGGCCAAGGAGAACTGATGCGCGGAACGAGTCTCGCTTCTCTCGAGGCGGTGCAGGAGCGGTTCGAACCGGTCCTGACCGCCGCGGGTGAGCAGGCGTCCGGCCTGGGTGAGCAGCTGTTCGCCGTCGTCGACGCCCTGGACTCCTCGGGAGCGCTTCGTCGGACCCTGTCCGACCCCGCACTCCCCGGCAAGGCCAAGGCCGGCGTCGCCGCGGCCGTGCTGGCACGCTCGGACGCCCGCGTCGTGGCCGCGGTCTCGGACCTGGTCAGTTCGCGGTGGACGTCGCAGGACGACCTGGGCGATGCGGTCGAGATGCTCGGCTTCGACGCGCTGCTCGCGTCCGCGGAGGCAACGGGCGAGCTCGCTCGTCGAGGACGAGCTCTTCCGCATCACGCGGCTGCTCGTCGGACAGCGGCAGGTGCGAGCCGCGCTGTTCGACGCCCGGGGCACCCGGGAGAACCGCGTCGCGCTGGTGAACAGCCTGCTGTCGGGGCGCGTGAGCAACGTGACGCTCGAGGTGGCCCGCCGGGCGACCGCCGCACCGCGCGGAGAGCGGTTCGTCGCGACCCTCGGTCGCGTGGCCGAGCTGGCCGCGAACCGTCGCAAGCGGCTCGTCGCCGGCGTGACCTCGGGCAGCGAGCTTCTCCCAGGCGCAGATGGACCGGCTCGGTGCGGTCCTGCAGCAGGCCTATGGGCGCGAGCTGCAGCTCAACGTGACCGTGGACCCCGAGATCCTCGGCGGCCTGCGCATCCAGGTGGGGGCGGACGTGGTCGACTCGACCGTGCTCGCCCGGCTCGCCGACGCACGACGACGACTTGCCAGCTGACGGTCGGCCTCGGGCCGTCCGCGTGAACGACGTGAACGAATCGACGACTGCGCACCGCGTGGTCACGACAGGAGAAGAGCAATGGCTGAGCTGACGATCCGGCCGGACGAGATCCGGGCCGCGCTGGACAGCTTCGTGAAGTCCTACGAGCCGAGCGGCGTCGTGTCGGAAGAGGTCGGTCGGGTCACCCTGACCGCCGACGGCATCGCCCAGGTCGAGGGACTCCCGGGCGCGATGGCGAACGAGCTGCTCCGCTTCGAGGACGGCACGCTGGGCCTCGCGCTCAACCTCGACGTCCGCGAGATCGGCGTCGTCGTCCTGGGTGAGTTCGCGGGCATCGAGGAGGGCCAGGAGGTCCGCCGTACGGGAGAGGTCCTGTCGGTCCCCGTCGGCGACGGCTACCTCGGTCGTGTCGTCGACCCGCTGGGCCAGCCGATCGACGGCCTGGGTGAGCTGGTCACCGAGGGTCGCCGCGCGCTCGAGCTGCAGGCCCCCGGGGTGATGGACCGCAAGTCCGTCGAGGAGCCGTTGCAGACGGGCCTGAAGGCGATCGACGCGATGATCCCGATCGGTCGCGGCCAGCGTCAGCTGATCATCGGGGACCGTCAGACCGGCAAGACGGCGATCGCGATCGACACGATCATCAACCAGAAGGCCAACTGGGAGACCGGCGACGAGAAGAAGCAGGTCCGCTGCATCTATGTCGCCATCGGCCAGAAGGGGTCCACCATCGCCGCCGTGCGCGGCGCACTGGAGGAGGCCGGCGCCCTGGAGTACACGACGATCGTCGCGGCCCCGGCGTCCGACCCGGCCGGCTTCAAGTACCTCGCGCCGTACACCGGCTCGGCCATCGGCCAGCACTGGATGTACGCGGGCAAGCACGTCCTGATCGTCTTCGACGACCTGTCGAAGCAGGCCGAGGCCTACCGTGCCGTGTCGCTGCTGCTGCGTCGCCCGCCGGGCCGTGAGGCGTACCCCGGTGACGTCTTCTACCTGCACTCCCGCCTGCTCGAGCGTTGCGCCAAGCTGTCGGACGCGCTCGGCGGCGGGTCGATGACGGGTCTGCCGGTCATCGAGACGAAGGCCAACGACGTCTCGGCGTACATCCCGACCAACGTCATCTCGATCACCGACGGCCAGATCTTCTTGCAGTCGGACCTGTTCAACGCCGACCAGCGCCCGGCCGTCGACGTCGGCATCTCGGTGTCCCGCGTCGGCGGTGCCGCCCAGGTCAAGGCGATGAAGAAGGTCTCCGGCACGCTGAAGCTGGACCTGGCGCAGTTCCGCTCGCTCGAGGCGTTCGCCATGTTCGCCTCGGACCTGGACGCCGCGTCCCGTGCGCAGCTGACCCGCGGTGCGCGCCTGATGGAGCTGCTCAAGCAGGCGCAGTACACCCCGTACCCGGTCGAGGACCAGGTCGCCTCGATCTGGGCCGGCACCAAGGGCAAGCTGGACGACGTCCCGCTGGCCGACGTGCGCCGCTTCGAGACCGAGCTGCTCGACCACCTGCGCCGCAACACCGAGGTGCTCTCCACCATCGCGTCCACCGGCAAGCTGGAGGACGAGACGGAGAAGGCGCTCGGCGACGCGATCGACGAGTTCCGCAAGGGCTTCCTGGTCGGCGACGGCACCACGCTCGTCGGCTCGCTCGACGACGGCGCCGACGTGGACGTCGAGCAGGAGCAGATCGTCCGGCAGAAGAAGGGCTGACCGTGGCAGGTCAGCAGCGCGTCTACCGGCAGCGGATCCGGTCGACACAGTCGCTGAAGAAGATCTTCCGCGCGATGGAGCTCATCGCTGCCTCGCGCATCGGGAAGGCGCGGGACCGCGTGACGGCGTCGACGCCGTACTCGCGCGCACTGACCCGGGCGGTCTCGGCCGTGGCGACGCACTCCAACGTCACGCACCCGCTGGTCACCGAGCGCACGGACACGAACCGCGTGGCCGTGCTCGTCGTGACCTCGGACCGTGGCATGGCCGGCGCGTACTCGGCCAGCGCGATCCGTGAGGCCGAGCGCCTCATCGGTCGGCTGACCGAGGAGGGCAAGGAGCCGGTCGTCTACGCGACCGGTCGTCGTGCCGTCTCGTACTACGCCTTCCGCGGTCGTGAGCTGGCGGGCCAGTGGACCGGCAACTCGGACGCACCGTCGGTCGACACCGCGAACGAGATCGCCGACGCCCTGCTCACGGCGTTCGCCGCGCCGGCCGACGAGGGCGGTGTCTCGGAGCTGCACGTCGTGTTCACGTACTTCAAGAACATGGTCACGCAGACCCCCCGCCTCATCCGGCTGCTGCCCCTCGAGATCGTCGAGGGCGTCGAGCCGACCGGCGACGACGAGATCGCGCCGCTGTACGAGTTCGAGCCGTCGCCCGAGGACGTCCTGGACGCCCTTCTGCCGCGGTACGTGCGCAGCCGCATCTACACCTGCCTGCTGCAGGCCGCGGCGTCCGAGCTGGCTGCCCGCCAGCGTGCGATGCACACCGCCACCGAGAACGCGGAGGACCTGGTGCGCATGTACACCCGGCTCGCCAACCAGGCCCGCCAGGCCGAGATCACGCAAGAGATCAGCGAGATCGTGTCGGGCGCCGACGCGCTCGCCGGCTGATCTACCGAGACCCTTCCGAGAATCCAACCGGAGAACAACATGACTGCCACCACCACCGAAGCTGCCGTCGAGCACGCCTCCGGTCCCGGCGTGGGCCGCGTCGCCCGGGTCATCGGGCCCGTCGTCGACATCGAGTTCCCGTCCGACCAGATCCCCGAGCTCTACAACGCCCTCAAGGTCACCATCGACCTGTCGGCGCAGGGCGAGGGCGAGGCCGACGGCGGCGTCGAGATGACGCTCGAGGTCGCCCAGCACCTCGGCGACTCGCTGATCCGCGCCATCGCGCTCAAGCCGACCGACGGCCTGGTCCGCGGCGCGCTCGTGCGCGACACGGGCGAGGCGATCAGCGTCCCCGTCGGCGACGTCACCAAGGGTCACGTCTTCAACGTCATCGGTGAGGTCCTCAACCTCAAGGAGGGCGAGAAGCTCGAGATCACCGAGCGCTGGCCCATCCACCGCAAGCCCCCGGCCTTCGACCAGCTCGAGAGCAAGACGCAGATGTTCGAGACCGGCATCAAGGTCATCGACCTGCTGACGCCGTACGTGCTCGGCGGGAAGATCGGCCTCTTCGGCGGCGCCGGCGTCGGCAAGACGGTGCTCATCCAGGAGATGATCCAGCGCGTCGCGCTCAACCACGGTGGTGTGTCGGTGTTCGCCGGTGTCGGCGAGCGCACCCGTGAGGGCAACGACCTGATCGTCGAGATGGAGGAGGCGGGAGTCTTCGACAAGACGGCCCTCGTCTTCGGCCAGATGGACGAGCCGCCGGGCACGCGTCTGCGCGTCGCCCTGTCCGCGCTGACGATGGCGGAGTACTTCCGCGACGTGCAGAAGCAGGACGTGCTGCTCTTCATCGACAACATCTTCCGGTTCACGCAGGCCGGTTCCGAGGTGTCGACGCTGCTCGGCCGCATGCCGTCCGCGGTCGGCTACCAGCCGAACCTGGCCGACGAGATGGGCCTCCTGCAGGAGCGCATCACCTCGACGCGTGGCCACTCGATCACGTCGCTGCAGGCCATCTACGTGCCCGCCGACGACTACACCGACCCGGCCCCGGCCACGACGTTCGCGCACCTGGACGCCACCACCGAGCTGTCGCGCGAGATCGCCTCGCGTGGCCTGTACCCGGCCGTCGACCCGCTGACCTCCACCAGCCGGATCCTCGACCCGCGGTACGTCGGCCAGGCGCACTACGACGCCGCGACCCGCGTGAAGTCGATCCTGCAGCGCAACAAGGAGCTTCCAGGACATCATCGCGATCCTCGGTGTCGACGAGCTGTCGGAGGAGGACAAGACGGTGGTGGCCCGCGCCCGCCGCATCCAGCAGTTCCTCTCGCAGAACACGTACATGGCCGAGAAGTTCACCGGTGTCGTCGGGTCGACGGTGCCGCTGAGCGAGACGGTCGAGGCCTTCGGCAAGATCGCCGACGGCGAGTTCGACCACATCGCCGAGCAGGCGTTCTTCAACATCGGCGGCCTCGAGGACCTCGAGCGCAACTGGGCCCGCATCCAGAAGGACTACGGCGTCTGAGTTTTCTTGCCGGGGCGCCGTCGAGAGACGGCGCCCCGCCCATTCTTTCGAGAGGAGTGCTCATGGCAGACATCGAGGTCGAGATCGTCGGCGCCGAGGGCAAGCTCTGGTCCGGCACCGCGTGGCAGGTCTCGGCGAAGGCCGGCGAGGGTGAGATCGGCATCCTGGCCGGTCACGAGCCCGTGCTCTCCGTGCTCAAGCCCGGCGAGGTCCGGGTGTTCGCGGAGCGCGGCACGCAGCCGGAGCGTTGGCAGGTCGAGGGCGGGTTCCTCTCGTTCGACTCCAACCACCTGACGATCGTCGTCGACGACGCCGTGGCCGGCGCCCGACCCGCTCCCACGGCGCACTGACACGTGAGCGGGGTGGTCGTCGCGCTGCTGCTCGGCGCCGCCCTGCTCGCCGTCGTCACCGGCCTGCTGTGGCTCTCCCGGGTCCACACCCTGGACCGCCGGGTGGGTTCGTTCCACTGCTGGGAGGCGACGAGCCCCGACGGTCCGTGGACCGCGGGCGTCGCGCAGTACGGCTCGGCCACCCTGTACTTCTGGCGGCGCTGGTCGCTGGCGCCCCGTCCGCACATCCGCTGGAACCGCGTCGGTCTGTCCGTCGTCGAGCGGCGCTGGCAGGACCCGGACGCGACGTCGGGGGATCGCCTGGTCGTCGCGACCTGCCGGTCCCAGAGCGACTTCTACCTCCTGCTGAGCGCCGAGGCCTACACGGGCCTGACGTCCTGGATCGAGGCGACGCCCTCGCGCGTCAACTCCGTCACCTGACAGAAAGCACACCCTGATGCGCCTCGTCGTCGCCTCCTGCTCGGCGCGCTACAGCGGTCGACTGAACGCCCACCTGCCTCTGGCCACGCGGCTCCTCGTCGTGAAGGCCGACGGGAGCGTGCTCCTGCACTCCGACGGCGGGTCGTACAAGCCGCTGAACTGGATGAGCCCGCCGTGCACGCTGGCTGTCTCGGACCCGTCCGACGAGTCCCGCACGGCCGGCGTCACCCAGGTGTGGACCGTCCAGCACCAGAAGTCGGACGACCGGCTCGAGATCGAGCTGCACGAGGTCCAGCACGACTCGGCGCACGACCTCGGCGTCGACCCCGGCCTGGTCAAGGATGGCGTCGAGGCCCACCTGCAGGAGCTGCTCGCGGCCCAGATCATTCTGCTCGGCACCGGCCACACGCTGGTGCGCCGCGAGTACCCGACCGCGATCGGCCCGGTGGACATCCTGGCCAAGGACCCGGCGGGCGGCACCGTCGCCGTGGAGATCAAGCGCCGCGGCGACATCGACGGCGTCGAGCAGCTGACCCGCTACCTCGAGCTGCTCAACCGCGACCCGCACCTCGCACCGGTGCGCGGTGTGTTCGCGGCCCAGGAGATCAAGCCGCAGGCCCGCGTGCTGGCCACCGACCGGGGGATCGGCTGCCTGGTCCTGGACTACGACGCCATGAAGGGCGTCGACGACAGCGGCTCACGCCTGTTCTAGGGGCGGTCCCGGTCGGTCCGTGCCGCGCCGTGGCCGACCGGGCCTGACCCGGTGCGCGAGGATGGTGCCGTGAGCGAACCCCTCGTCCTGCGCGGACGCCTGGTGACCCCCCGCGGCATCGTCGACGACGGAGCGGTGGTGGTCGACGACACGACGATCGTCTGGGTCGGGCCGTCGGACGGGCTGCCGCCGGCGTGGGTGCTTCCGGAGGCGACCGAGGACACGTTGCTGCCCGGTCTGGTCGACCTGCACTGCCACGGCGGCGGGGGAGCGAGCTTCCCGGACGCGACCGACGTGGCAACGGCGCAGACGGCCGTCGACGAGCATCGTCGGCACGGGACCACGAGCCTGGTCGCGTCGCTGGTCACCGCGCCACGGGACGACCTGCTGACCCGGACCGCGCTGCTGGCGGACCTCGCGGACGCCGGCGAGATCGTGGGGATCCACCTCGAGGGACCGTTCCTCTCCGCCGACCGCTGCGGCGCGCAGAACCCCGCCGACATGCTCACCGGGGACGCGGCCCTTGCGCGGGAGATCGCGGACGCCGCTCGCGGGCACCTGGTCACCATGACGATCGCCCCGGAGGTGCCCGGGGTCGTCGACGAGGTCCTGCCGGCACTCGTCGACGCGGGCGCGGTCCCGTCGGTCGGCCACACCGATGCGTCGGCGGAACAGGTCGAGGCGGCCGTCGACCGTGGTTTCGACCTGCTGGCCGCCACGAGCAACCGGCGCCTCACCGCGACGCACCTGTTCAACGGCATGCGTCCGCTGCACCACCGCGACCCCGGCCCGATCGCCGCGTGCCTGGCCGCGGCGGCGCGCGGGGAGCTCGTCGTCGAGCTGGTGGCGGACGGCACCCACCTGGCCGACGCGACGGTCCTGTCGGTGTTCGATCTGCTCGGCGCCGGGTCGATCGCCCTGGTCACCGACGCGATGGCCGCGGCCGGCATGCCCGACGGCGCCTACCAGCTGGGCCCGATGGGCGTCGTCGTGGACGGCGGGGTGGCCCGGCTGGCGAAGGGTGGCGCGATCGCCGGGGGTACGGCGCACCTGATCGACGTCGTGCGCACGGTCGTCGCCGCGGGGGTGCCGCTCGAGGATGCGGTGCTGTCGGCGGCGACGGTCCCGGCGGACGTGCTGGGGCGGCGGGACATCGGCGCGCTGGCTGCGGGCCGGCGCGCGGACGTCGTCGTCACCGACGCCGATCTGCGCCCGCTGCGCGTGCTGCGCGACGGCGAGTGGCTATAGCGCGGCCGTCGTCTCCCGGACGGTGAGCTCGGGCGCGAGCAGGCGGCTCTCCGGCGTCTGGCCGTCGTCCAGCCGGGACATCACCATCTCGACGGCCACCGCACCGATCCGTGCGGCGGGGATGTCCACGGCCGTGAGCTGCTGCGGCTGACCGGTCGCGACGTCCTGCGGGCACACGGCGACCACGGACATGTCGCGCGGCACCTCGATGCCGCGCTCGCGCAGCCCGGCCAGCACGGCGGGCAGGGCGACCTCGTTGTGGACCACGAGCCCCGTCACGCCGGGGAGCCGGTCGAGCACCCGGTCCAGCGCGGCGACGGCACCGGCGTGGGACGACTCGCACGGCTCGAACACGGCCTCGACGCCCAGTCGCTCGGTCTCGGCGCGGAAGCCGTTGACCATGCGCAACGCGTACGTGGTGTGCCGGTCGAGGACCACGCGGGGCGACCCGATGAGTGCGACGCGACGGTGACCGAGCCCGACCAGATGGTCCACGGCGGTCCGGGCGACGGCCTCGAAGTCGAGGTCCACGCACGAGAGGCCCGAGGCGTCGCGGGGGAGCCCGATGAGGACGGCCGGCTGGCGCTGACGGCGCAGGATCGGCAGCCGCGGGTCCTCGGCCTCGACATCCATCATGATCACCGCGTCGACCATCGAACCGGCGGCCACCCGCTCGACACCCGCATGGTCGTCCTGGGTGAGCAGCAGGACGTCGTGCTCGAAGTCGCGGGCGCGGGTCACCACGCCGGTGACGAACTGCATGATCACGCCGACATTGACGTCGACGCGCAGGGGCGCCATCAGCGCGAGCACGTTGGTCCGCTGCGAGGCGAGCGCCCGGGCGCCCGCGTGCGGCCGGTAGCCGAGCTCGCGCACGGCATGCTCGATCCGCTCGCGCGTCGACGCCGAGATCGGACGCTTGCCCGACAGGGCGTAGGAGACCGTGGAGACCGAGACCCCGGCAGCGCGCGCGACGTCGTCGATCGTGGTCACGGCGTTCCGCCTCCTTCGGCTCGGGCCGGACACACCGGCGCCGGGAGAAACCCTAGCGGGCGGTCCGCGGGTGACGTCCCATGTCAGAGCGGTCAAGCGAAGCGCTTCGACCACGTGCGCCTCATCATGCACCCAAACAGCCGGGATGTCTGGTCTGGACAGCGGGAAAATCACGCGCTATCTTATCGAAGCGCTTCGACGATCGGACGCAGTTTCCCCCAATCCGATCGACATCCACTCGACGAGGAGAACCCGGATGAGGATCAGCACACGGCGATGGGCGGCCGTCGGAACCGCCGCCCTCCTGGCCACGGCAACCCTGACCGCCTGCAGCAGCGGCAGCGGCGGCGGCAACTCGGACTCCAAGACCCTCACGGTCTGGCACTACGAGTCCGACGACTCGGCCATGGGCCAGGCCTGGAACAAGGCGATCGAGATCTTCAAGACCGAGCACCCCGGCGTGAAGGTCGACGTCGAGCACCAGACGTTCGAGCAGATCCAGAAGAACGCCAAGATCGTGCTCACGGGCAAGGACGTGCCCGACGTCATGGAGTACAACAAGGGCAACGCGACCGCGGGCCAGCTCGCCTCGCAGGGTCTGCTGACATCGCTGACCGACGTCGCGAAGGCGAAGGGCTGGGACAAGGAGGTCAGCGGCTCGCTCCAGACGACCGCGAAGTACGACGAGAACGGGCTCATGGGCTCGGGCGACTGGTACGGGGTGCCGAACTACGGCGAGTTCGTCGGCATGTACCTGAACAAGGACCTGTTCGCGAAGTACGGCATCGCCGTGCCGACGACGTTCGACGAGTTCGAGGCCGCGCTCGCCACGTTCAAGACGAACGGCGTCACTCCGCTGGCCGAGGCCGGCGCCGAGTACCCCCTCGGGCAGCTCTGGTACGAGCTGGTGCTGCACTACGGCGACCGCTCGCTGGTCGACAACTACCAGCTGTTCAAGAGCGACGTCGACTGGCAGGGCGACGCCATGACGAAGGCCACCGAGAAGCTCGACGAGTGGGTCAAGAAGGGCTACATCGCGTCCGACGCGGCGGGCCTGACGGCCGAGGACATGGGCGTCTCGTTCATCAACGGCACGTTCCCGATCATGGTCTCCGGCTCGTGGTGGTTCGGCCGCCTGCAGGAGCAGGTCAAGTTCGACTGGGCCCAGACGCTGTTCCCCGGCAACACGCTGCACCCCGGCTCGTCCGGCAACATCTGGGTGGTCCCGACGAACGCGAAGTCCAAGACGCTCGCCGAGGACTTCATCGACATCACGCTGCGGCCCGAGGTCCAGAACGTGCTCGGTGAGAAGGGCGGCCTGCCCGTGGCCGGTGACACGAGCAAGATCACCGACCCGAAGACGGCCGAGCTGACGCAGAACTTTGCGGACATCGTCAAGGACGACGGCCTGGCCTTCTACCCCGACTGGCCCGTTGCCGGCTTCTACGACGTGATCGTCAGCCAGCTGCAGTCGCTGGTCAACCAGTCCAAGTCGCCCGCCGAGGTCCTCGACGGCCTCAAGGGCGCCTACGAGTCCGGCAAGACCGACCTGCTCGGCTCCTGACCCGAAGCGCTCGGGCGGGACGCGTCGTCCCGCCCGAGCGCCCCACGGAGGACGAAACCCCATGAGCACCGAAGCTCTCGACAGCCGCACGACGACGGCCCCGCCGCCGGCCGAGCCCGCGATCGCGCGCCGCACCAAGAAGCGTCCGACGTGGGTGGGCTACCTGCCCTACCTCGCGCCTGGCGCCCTCGCGTTCATCGTCGTCATCGGCATCCCGTTCGCGACGAACATCGCCTACAGCTTCCAGAAGTGGAAGGGCGGGCTGGCCCCGCACCAGTGGGTCGGCCTGGACAACTACCAGGCGCTGCTGCACGACGAGCAGTTCTGGACGTCGTTCCGCAACTCGATCTCGATGATCGTGGCCATGGTGGTCGTCCCGACGCTCATCGGCCTCGTGCTCGCGTCCGTCCTGTTCGACTACCTGGGCAAGAAGTTCGGGTCGCGCTCGGCGTCGGTGCTCAGGGCCAGCTACTACCTGCCCCAGATCCTGCCGGTCGCGGTGGCGGGCGTGCTCTGGAACTGGATCCTCAACGCGCAGACCGGCGCCCTGAACGAGGTGCTGCGCTCGATCGGCATCGAGCACCCGCCGAACTGGCTCGGGTCGCCGACGACGGCGATGCCGACGGTGATGCTCGTGCTCGTCTGGGTGCAGATCGGCTACCCGGTGGTGATCTTCATGTCCGCCCTGCAGCGCGTCGACCCCGAGCTGTACGAGGCCGCCGAGCCTCGACGGTGCCGGCTGGTGGCGCCGCTTCCGCGCCATCACGATCCCGCAGATCAAGCCCGAGACGTTCGTCGTCGTGCTCACCTGCACGGTCGCCGCACTCAAGGTGTTCGGCCCGATCTACGTGCTCACCCGCGGCGGCCCCGAGGGGTCCACCCTGGTGCCCAGCGACTACTCGTACCTCAACTTCTTCGACAAGTCGAAGGTCGGCTACGGCGCAGCGGTGGCCAACGTGCTCACCCTCGTCATCGTGATCGTCGCCGGTCTGATCCTCGTCGCGCAGGCGCGCAGCGAGCGCAAGGAAGGGGTGGGCTGATGGCCACCGACGTCCTGTCCACCGCGGCGCCCGGTGCCCGGCACCGCCGAGGGACCGCCCGCTGGGTCGTCCTCGTCGGCGCGATCCTGGTCGCGCTCGCGATCCTGCTGCCCTTCTTCATCATGCTGCTCAACGCGTTCAAGTCGCCGACGGACTATTCGCTGCACGGCCCGCTGAGCTGGCCCACCGAGATCTACACCAAGGGCCTGACCACGTTCTGGGACCGCGTCGACTTCCCCCGGAAGCTGCTCAACTCCATCTGGATCTCGGGCGCCGTCGCCGTCTTCGGCACGCTGCTGGCGCTGCTGAACGCCTACGCCATCGGCATCGGTCGCGTGAAGGGCCGGCTGCTGGTCGTCTCGCTCTTCCTGCTCGCGACGATGCTGCCGCAGGAGGCGCTGATCTACCCGCTGTTCACCATGGCGCAGAAGGTGGGGCTGTCGGACTCCCCGTGGTCCGTCATCATCATCTTCACCGTCATCCAGTCGGCGTTCGGCACCTACCTGCTGGCCTCGGTGCTGGGCACGTTCCCCAAGGCGCTGCTCGAGGCCGCGGCGCTCGACGGCGCCAGCAAGTGGGACGTCCTGTGGAAGGTCGTCTTCCCCGTGGTGCGTCCGACCCTGTCCGTCCTGATGATCTTCTTCTTCATCTGGACGTGGAACGAGTTCTTCATCCCGCTGGTCATGCTGACGACGAACGACACGCAGACCATCCCGGTCGCGCTCGCGTCCTTGCAGGGTGACCGGATGATGGATGCGCCGACGACCAACGCCGGCGCGCTCGTCTCGCTCCTGCCTGCGGTGCTCTTCTTCCTGATCTTCCAGCGAACCCTGACGCGCGGCGTGACTGCCGGCGCCGTCAAGTAAAGGCATCCACCGATGAAGTTCACCAACGGCTACTGGCAGCTCCTCCCGGGCGTGCAGGTGCTGCGTCCGCGCAGCATCGCCGACGTCGTCGTCGGAGAGGACACGCTGACGGTCTACAGCGCCACGGTTCCGCTGACCTCGCGGGGGGACACCCTCAACCGCCCCCTGGTCACGGTGACGTTCACGTCGCCGATGGACGACGTGATCGGCGTCCGGATCGAGCACCACACGGGCGGTGTGCCGGCCCGGCCGGCGTTCGCCGTGCGCCGGGGCGATGCCGACGTCAAGGTCGTCGCCGACGGTTCGGTCGCGACGTTCACGTCGGGTGGCCTCACGGCGCGCGTGTCGGCGGACGGCGCGTGGAACGTGGACTTCGAGGCGAACGGTCGGGTCCTGACCTCGTCGACGGCCCGCAGCATCGGCGTGGTCACGGACGCGGGCGGCGCGGCCTACGTGCACGAGCAGCTCGCCCTCGGCGTCGACGAGCACATCTACGGGCTCGGGGAGCGCTTCGGTGCGTTCGTCAAGAACGGGCAGTCCGTCGACATCTGGAACGCCGACGGCGGGACCGCGACGGAGCAGGCGTACAAGAACGTGCCGTTCTTCCTGTCCGACGCCGGGTACGGCGTGTTCGTCGACCATCCCGGTCGGGTCTCGTTCGAGGTGGGCTCCGAGGCGGTCTCGCGCACGCAGTTCTCGGTGCCCGGCGAGGTGCTGCAGTACTACGTCGTGCACGGCCCGTCGCCCAAGGAGGTGCTGCGCCGATACACCGCGCTCACCGGGCGGCCGGCGCGGGTCCCGGCGTGGTCGTACGGCCTGTGGCTCTCGACGTCGTTCACCACCCAGTACGACGAGGCGACCGTCATGTCGTTCGTCGACGGGATGGCCGAGCGGGGGCTGCCGCTGAGCGTCTTCCACTTCGACTGCTTCTGGATGCGCGCGTTCCACTGGACCGACTTCACGTGGGACCCGGCGACGTTCCCCGACCCCGAGGGTCTCCTGCGGCGGCTGCACGACAAGGGCCTGAAGGTCTGCGTCTGGATCAACCCGTACATCGCGCAGCGCTCGCGGCTGTTCGAGGAGGGCCGCGCGGGCGGGTTCCTGGTCACGCGCGCCGACGGCTCGGTCTGGCAGACCGACGACTGGCAGGCGGGGATGGCGCTGGTCGACTTCACCAACCCGGCGGCGGCCGCCTGGTACCAGGACCACCTGCGTCACCTGCTCCGCCAGGGGGTCGACGCCTTCAAGACCGACTTCGGCGAGCGGATCCCCACGGACGTGGTCTGGCATGACGGCTCGGACCCCGAGCGGATGCACAACTACTACACGCACCTGTACAACCGTGCGGTGTTCGAGGTCCTCGAGGCCGAGCGCGGCGCGGGCGAGGCGGTGCTGTTCGCGCGGTCGGCGACGGCGGGCGGGCAGCAGTTCCCGGTCCACTGGGGCGGCGACTGCGAGTCGACGTTCGTCTCGATGGCAGAGTCGCTGCGCGGCGGGCTGTCGCTGGCGTCGTCGGGCTTCGGGTTCTGGAGCCACGACATCGGCGGGTTCGAGGGGACCCCGGACGCGGCCGTGTTCAAGCGGTGGCTGGCGTTCGGCCTGCTCTCGTCGCACAGCCGGCTGCACGGGTCCGACTCCTACCGGGTGCCGTGGGCGTTCGACGAGGAGGCCGTGGACGTCGCCCGCCTCTTCACCCGGCTCAGCTTCTCGCTCATGCCGTACCTGGGCCGCGTCGGCGAGGACGCCCACGCTCGGGCTGCCGGTGATGCGCCCGATGGTCCTGGAGTTCCCCGACGATCCCGGCGCCGCGACGGTCGCGACCCAGTACATGCTCGGCGAGAGCCTCCTGGTCGCGCCGGTGTTCACGGCGGACGGCCGAGTGAACGTCTACGTGCCGGAGGGCGTCTGGACATCGCTGCTGACCGGCGAGAAGGTCGCCGGACCGCGCTGGTTCTCCGAGACGCACGATGTCCTGTCGCTGCCGCTGTACGTCCGCCCCGACACGGTCCTGCCGGTGGGTGCGCGCGAGGACCGGCCGGACTACCCGTGGGCCGACGGGGTCACGCTGCGCCTGTTCGAGCTCGCCGACGGCCATCGGTCCGTGACCACCGTCCCGTCCGAGGACGACGCCGAGCCCGCGACCTTCGTCGTGACCCGTGACGGCGACCGGGTGCGGGTCAGCGCCCGCAACGCCCGGGGGAAGCTGGCGGGTGCAGGTGGGCTCCGACGGCGCCGCGGTCCAGGGCCAGGACGACGGGGAGGTCGAGCTCGCCCTCTGAACGCTCTGAACGCGTCCCCGCAGCGCGCGGGCGACCCGTTGCGGGAGCGCTCCCACGTGCCGTATCGTAACGTTTCGACGCCATGCCAGACGGACCGCGCACGCAATGACGCCGCGACTCGTACCGGCCTCTGACACAGCCACCCAAACAGAAAGACGCCTCACATGACGACTCCGCGACCCTCCGGCCGCCGATTCCCGGACGACTTCCTCTGGGGATCCGCCACCGCGTCCTACCAGATCGAGGGTGCCGTGCACGAGGGTGGTCGGGCGCCGTCGATCTGGGACACGTTCTCCCGCACGCCGGGCAAGGTGCAGGACGGGGACACCGGCGACGTCGCCGTCGACCACTTCCACCGCGTGCCGCAGGACGTCGCGATGATGGCCGACCTGGGCCTGCAGGCGTACCGGTTCTCGATCTCATGGTCCCGCGTGCAGCCGGACGGTTCGGGCGCGTTCCTCCAGGCGGGCCTCGACTTCTACTCCGACCTGGTGGACCGGCTGATCGCGGCCGGCATCAAGCCCGTCGCCACGCTCTACCACTGGGACCTGCCGCAGGCGCTCGAGGACGAGGGCGGCTGGGCCAACCGCCGGACCGCGATCCTGTTCGGCGAGTACGCCCGCAAGATGGCCGAGGTGCTGGGGGACCGCATCCACCTGTGGACGACCCTGAACGAGCCGTGGTGCTCGGCCTACCTGGGCTACGCCTCGGGCGTGCACGCGCCCGGCCGCACCGACGACGTCTCGGCGCTCCGCGCGGTGCACCACCTCAACCTCGCGCACGGCCTGGCGGGCCGGGCCGTCAAGGACGTGCTCGGTCAGGACACCCCGGTGTCCGTCACGCTGAACCTGCACGTCACACGCGCCGCCACGGACGCCCCGGAGGACCTCGAGGCCAAGCGGCAGATCGACACCATCGGCAACGAGGTGTTCCTGCGCCCGATGCTCGACGGCGAGTACCCCAAGGAGGTCTTCGCCGACACCGAGCACCTCACCGACTGGTCGTTCGTGCAGGACGAGGACCTCGACATCATCCAGGTGCCGCTGGCCGTCCTCGGCATCAACTACTACTCGACCGGCCGCGTCCGCTGGGGCACCCCGGAGGTCGGCGACGGTGGTCCCGGCCCCGACGGTCACCGCTCCTCGGCGTCGAGCCCGTGGGTCGGTGCGACGAACGTCGAGTTCCTCCCGCAGCCCGGCCCGCACACGGCGATGGGCTGGAACATCGAGCCCGAGGGTCTGGTCGACCTGCTCGTCGAGGTGCACGAGCGCTACCCGGCCCTCCCGCTCGCGATCACCGAGAACGGCGCCGCGTTCGACGACGAGGTGACGCCCGACGGCCGTGTCCACGACGTCGACCGGGTCGCCTACCTGCACGACCACATCGACGCGGTCGGTGAGGCCATCGAGCGTGGCGTCGACGTCCGTGGGTACTTCGTCTGGTCGCTGATGGACAACTTCGAGTGGTCCTACGGCTACTCGAAGCGGTTCGGCGTGGTCCGCGTGGACTACGGCACCCTGGAGCGCACGGTCAAGGACTCGGGTCTCTGGTACAGCGACCTGATCGCCACCAACGCGATCCCCGCCCCGGCAGCTCACCTCTAGCACCACCCATGACGTCCGCGCTCGTGAGGTCGGGAGCCCTCTGAGCGCGGACGTCCGGCTTTTCCGGGACGCCCGACGAGCGGTGGCGCATGGGGGAGGATGGAGCCCGTGGGACGACGATCGACCAAGCGGCCGTACGGTGCCGAGCACGTCGAGCTCGACCTCGACCGGGCCACCGCAGGACGGACGAGCGAGAGCGATCGCGACGGAGAGTGGTCGGTCCAGCGCGTCCGCGGCTCCGATCGCGAGTACCGCTGCCCCGGCTGCGACCAGGTGCTGGCCGCGGGCACCGCGCACGTCGTCGCCTGGCGCACGGACGGCCTGTTCGGCGAGGCCGTCGACGACCGCCGCCACTGGCACACGTCCTGCTGGCAGGCCCGCGACCGCCGCGGCCCGACCCGCCGATGAGCGCTCCGACGAGCGCGCCCCGGCTCATCGCCACGGACCTCGACGGCACGTTGCTCCGCGACGACGGCACGGTGTCCGCCCGGACGGCCGCGGCCCTGCGCGCGGCGGCCGACGCCGGGATCGAGGTCGTGTTCGTGACCGCGCGACCCGCACGCTGGCTGGACGACCTGGCCGAGCACGTCGCCGGCCACGGCGTCGCCATCTGCGCGAACGGCGCGGCGGTCGTCGACGTCGCGACGCGCCAGGTGCTGGCCGAGCACGGGATGTCGGACGAGCTCGTCGCGACGATCGCGCGGCGGGTCCGCGCGGCATGGCCGGACGCCACCTTCGCCGTCGAGAACGCCGCAGGCATCGGTCTGGACACCAGGTTCCCGTCGCCGCACGAGAACCCCGTGGGGAGCCCGGTCGCCGACCGGGTCGAGGACGTGCTCACCGGGTCGACGTTCAAGCTCCTGGTGAAGAGCGCCGACCGCCCGGCGCGGACGTTCGCCGCCGACCTCGCGGCCGTCGTCGGCGAGCTCGCGATCGTCTCCGACTCGGGCGCGTCCGGCCTCGGCGAGATCTCCGGACCGGGGGTGACCAAGTCGGCGACCCTGGAACGCTGGGCCGCCGACCGCGGGATCGGCGCGGCCGACGTCTGGGCGCTCGGCGACGCCCCCAACGACCTGTCGATGCTGACCTGGGCGGGCGCGTCCTTCGCGGTGGCCAACGCTCACCCGAGCGTCCTGGCCGCGTCCACCCACCGGTGCGCCGCCAACACCGACGACGGCCCGGCGGACGTGCTCGACCTCGCGATCGCCCGGGTCCGCTAGGCCCGGCGGACCGCCACCAGCACGGCGTCGCGGATCTCGACGGGCTCTCCGTCGGTGCCCACGACGGTGCGCGATGGCGACGACGCGGTCACGTCCCACTGCGCCGGGTCGAGCGTCACGCCGATGTCCTCGGCGGTGAACAGCAGGTCCGCGCGGTCGGGCCGCTGGATCTGCGTCGAGCCGTGGTCGGACGGGTGGTGCCCGACGACGAGCAGGGTCCCGCCGGGGCGGACGGCGGCGGCGAGGCGGCCGTGCAGGGACCGCAGCGCGTCGGACGGCAGGTGCATGAACTGCGCGGACACCAGGTCGAAGCGGTCGACGCCGGGCCCCCAGGTCAGGACGTCGCGCTGCTCCCAGCTGATCGACAGCGCGCCGGCCAGGGCGGCGGACCTGTCCAGGGCGACCTGGGAGATGTCGATCGCGGTCACGTCCCACCCGTGGGAGGCCAACCAGATGGCGTCGGCGCCCTCGCCGGACCCCACGTCCAGCGCGGTCCCGGCCGCGAGCGGCGAGACGACGGAGACGAGGTGCGGGTTCGGGTTGCCGCTCCAGATGCGGTCGGCGGAGCTGTATCGCTCGTCCCAGAACTCCGGCGTGTACAGGATCTCGGCGTGCTGGTCATGGCTCATGCGATCATCCTGCCGCGTGCGACGCCGCCCGCTCGCACGGGGTTGCCGAACCGGCAATAGGCTCGTCCCGATGAGCACCGACGGCACCGACGCACACCCGATCCGCTCCCTGACGGTCCTGCCCGCGCGACGCGCGGACGTCGAGCTGCACACCGCGGACGGCCTGACGCTCGTCGGCGAGCTGGCCGTCCCGGAGCACGCGCCGCCCGCGGCCACCCTGGTGACGCTGCACCCCCTGCCCACGCACGGCGGTTACATGGACTCGCACATCTACCGCAAGGCGGCCTGGCGGCTGCCCGCGATGGCGGACCTGGCCGTCCTGCGGTTCAACACACGGGGGACGGCGAGCCCGCGGGGCACCAGCGGCGGCGCGTTCGACGGTGGTCTGGCCGAGCGGTTCGACGTCGCGGCGGCGATCGAGTTCGTCGAGTTCCACGACCTGCCCCGCCCCTGGCTGGTGGGCTGGTCGTTCGGCAGCGAGCTGGTCCTCATGCACGGTCGCGACCCGGCGATCGAGGGCGCGATCCTGCTCTCGCCGCCGCTGCACCGCGCCACGGATGCGGACCTCGACGCGTGGGCTGCGTTCGGCAAGCCGCTGGTCGTGCTGGTCCCGGAGCTCGACGACTACCTGCGTCCCGACGAGGCCCGCGCGCGGTTCGCCCGCGTCCCGCAGGCCGAGGTGATCGGCGTCGTCGGCGCCAAGCACCTGTGGGTGGGGGAGTCGTCCGTGCGCCGGGTGCTCGACGAGATAGTCGGCCATGTCCTGCCCGACCATCCGCTGCCGCTGCCGACGGAATGGGCCGGCGACACCGTGGAGGCGACCGCATGATCCCGCTCCTGCTCCTGCACGCCTTCCCGCTCGACCACCGGATGTGGGACGAGGTCGAGGCATTGCTCAGGGGCTTCCCGGCCGTGTTCGCGCCGGACCTGCCGGGCGACCTCCTCCGCCAGGAGCCGGCGCTCGAGGCCGTCGCCGACGCCGCGGCCGAGCAGCTGCGCGCCGCCGGGATCGACCGGGTGCTCGTCGGCGGGCTGTCGATGGGCGGTTACGTCGCGCTCGCGCTGGTCGAGCGCCACCCGGACCTCGTCGCCGGCCTCGCGCTGATCGACACCAAGTCCACGGCAGACGCGCCGGAGGCGCACGCGAACCGCCTGCGCGTCGCCGACGAGGCCGAACGCTCCGGGAGCGTCGACGTCGTGCGGCCCATGAGCGGGGTGCTCCTGGGGGAGACCACGCGCGCGCTGCGACCGGAGGTCACGGCCGTCGTCGACGGCTGGATCGGCGAGCAGGACCCCGCCGTGGTGGCGTGGTGCCAGCGCGCGATGGCCGGCCGTCCCGATCGCACCGACGTCCTGCGGACCTTCGACGGGCCGTTCGTGGTGGTCGTCGGTGCCGAGGACACGGTCACCCCGGTCGCGGCCGCCGAGCACATGGTTCAGGCGGCACCCCACGCACGCCTCGTGGTCGTCCCGCGCGCCGGCCACCTGACCGCGATCGAGAACCCGGCCGCGGTCGCGGCCGCCCTCGGCGGGCTACTTTCCTAGCAGCCGCGCCAACGCCGCGGACAGGTCGATCGACTCGCCGTCCTTGCCGCCGGCCCCGAGCACGAGGGTGGGCTCCGACGGGGTCGGCGTCACACCCTTGAACCGCGCGGACAGGCTTCCCGGCACGGTGAGGATGTAGAAGTTCCCCGCCGTGTCGATCGCGATCGTCTCGTCCTTGCGCAGGTACCAGCCGGTCAGCGGCGTCTTGTACCGCGTCCCGCCGTCGTAGCTGTGCGCGCGGGCTTCGACCGGCTGCGGGCCGAACTTCTGCGACTGCACACGCCGCAGGAACGCGGTGATCTGCTCGCGGGCCGCAGCGGACTCCTGCCGCTGACGCGTGGCCAGCACCTCTTCGTGAGCGGCCGCGGTCGCCCGCTGGCGCTCACGCCACGTGGCCGTCGCGTCGACGGGCGCGGGGGCCGGGTTCAGGGAGTTCTGGTCGGACAACGGTCGATCTCCTCGTCAGGGCGCGACGGTGCGCTCTCAGTGGGTCGGCGCGGGTGCGTCGTCCTTGCCCGCAGTCTGCTGGTCGTGCGACTCGGAATCCGCGGACGCGTCGGACTTCACCTCAGGAGTCACCTGTTCGGGTGACGAGTCGTCCGACGGGCCCGCCTGCGCGGGGACCCCGGACGCGGGTGCGGCAGCGGCGGCCGAGACCGGGGCCGGGCGCGACTTGGCGGGGCGAGCCGCCGGTCGCGCCGACTTCCCGCCGGCCTTGTCCTCCTTGGCCGGCGGTTGCGTCGCCGTCGACTTCTTCTGCTCCTCCTCGAACGCAGCCTCGGCGCGCGATGCCCGCTCGAGGGTGGCTCGGTCCGGGTTGTGCCCGAGCAGGTTGCGCAGCTCGTCGAGGTAGGAGGTGATCGACTCGCGCTGCCGGTTCAGGTCCTCGACCTGTCGTGCGGCGGACGTCCGCTCCCGCTCCGACTCGATCATCGCGTCGGAGATCTGCTTCTCGGCGTGCTCGCGCGCCTCGGCGACCACGCGGTCGGCATTCTTGCGCGCGTTGGACAGCAGCTCCTTGGCGTGCGTCTCGGCGTCGGTGCGGACCTTGTCGCCCTGCGCCAGGGCCTTGGCCACGCGCTGCTCGGCCTCCGACGCGTGCGCCTCGGCGTCGCGCACCAGGCGCTCGGTGTCGGCGCGTGCGGTCTCGTGCCGGTCGGCGTCCTCGCGCTCCGCGGCCTCTCGTCGCGACGCGATCGACAGCTCGGCGTCGGCCAGCTGCTGCTCGGCCGAGCGGACCAGCTCGTCGGCCATGGTCTTGGCGTTCGTCGTCAGCTCGGCCGCCGCGCGTCGGGCCTCGGTCAGCGCGCGCTCGGACTCGAGGCGGGTCCGCTCGCGCAGCTCGGCGGTCTCCCGGTCGGTCGCGGCGCGCAGCTCGGCGGTCTCGCGGTGCGTGACCTCCTGCAGCTCCTGCGCCTCGCGGTGGGTGACGTCGCGAAGGTTCCCGGTCTCGTGGTTCGCCCGTTCGCGCAGCTCGGTGGTGTCGCGCTCGGCGGTCGCCCGCAGGTCCACGGCGTACCGCTCGGCATCGCCCCGCAGCGCGACGACGGCCTGCTGGGTCTCGGCGCGGAACGTTGCCAGCTCGTCGGCGGCGGACGCACGCAGCTCCCCGGTCTCGCGCTCGGCCTGCGCGCGGACGAAGGCGGCGTACTGCTCGGCCTCGACCCGCAGCGCAGCGACCTCGGCGGCGACCCGCTGCTGGAGCGCGGAACCATCCCGCTCGGCGGCGGCGCGCACGCCGTCCGCGTACTCCTGGGTCTGCACGCGCAGCGAGGTGACCTCCTGGGCGGCCTGCTGGCGCAGCGCGGCCACCTCGGCGGCGGCGTCGGAACGCTGCTGCGCGACGTACCGGTCGACCTCGGTGCGCTGTCCGGCCAGCTCGGCCTCGACCCGCTGGCGCAGCTCGGTGGTGTCGGCGTCGGCGCTCTGACGCAGGTCCTGCGCGTAGTGCTCGGCGTCCTCGCGCTGCGCGGTCGTCTCGACCTCGCTCCGCGACCGCAGCTCGCTGGCGGTGCGCTCGGTGGCGATCCGCAGCTGCGTGGCCTCGTGCTCGACGCTCGCGCGCAGCGTGCCCAGCTTCGCGCTCGAGGGAGCCGCGACGCTCGCTCTCCTCGGTCGTGATCGCGCTCTGGATGCGCGCCGCCTCGCGCTCGGCGGATCCCACCAGCTCCTCGGCACGGCGCTGGGCGGCGGTCAGCGTGCTCTCGGCCTCCGACGACGCCGTCGTGCGGACCTCGTCGGCCTCACGACGAGCGGTCGCGATCAGCTCGGCGACCTCGTTCTCCGCACGGGCGCGCAGCTGTCCCGACGAGAAGCTTGGCGCGCGCCAGGGCGTCGGCCGCCTGCGCGTTCGCCTGGGTGACGACGTCGGAGGACTGCTCCTCCGCAGACCGCAGCAGCTGCTCGATGCGCGAACCGAGTCCCGAGTAGGTGGGGCGCTCGGCCTCGCGGAGCTGGCGGTGGGCCTCCGAGAGGCTCGCCGGCCACCTGCATGGCGCGACCGTCGAGCTGCTCGACCTGGGCCCGCGCGTCGGCAAGCGACTTCTCGAGATCGGAGATGTGGGAGTCGACCGATTCGCGTTCGTATCCGCGGAAGTTGACGACGGGGAAGGGGGTCCGGGCGTCGGGCACGAGCGATCCTCCTGGGACTGTGACTCCGGGAAGCCGCCTCGGTCGAGACGCTCTGTGACATCCGGAGCCCGGGCGCAACGATACGCGTCTTCACTCGTCCTTGGCTTCGGCCGTTGCGCGTGATCACGCGCCCGGCCCAAGCGTGCCGGGTGCGTCAGGAACGCCCCGGTTCGGTCGTGACATGCCGCTCTGCCTATCCTGGGGCAACTCGGCACTGGAGGATCCTGCGTGGTGAAGCGACTTGTCATCGCCGCCGTCGGCGTCGTCGGACTGGTCGTCATCGGTCTCGGCGTGGCCTCGGCGACGGTGTGGAGGGCCGACGACGTGCTCGTCGCCGGAACCTCGGACGGACCTCACACGCTGGTCACGGATCCCGGTGTGCTCGAGCTCGGCGGGGATCCGGTGACCGTGCGCGTGACGGTCCCCGACAAGGGCACGGTGACGCTCGCGGTCGGCCGCGACACGGACGTCAAGGGCTGGATCGGCACCGAGTCGTACGGGCAGGTGACCGGCCTGAAAGCTGGCGCGAGCTCGCCGTCTCCGGTGTCAAGGACACGACGCCCGAGCCGTCGCCGAGTGCGAGCGCTGCGGCCGATGGCGCGGCTGCAGCCCCCGCACCGAGCCCGACGCCGACCTCCGACGCGGCCGCCGTCGTGCCGACGGCTTCGGATCCTGCCGGGTCCGACCTCTGGGTCGTCCAGGCGACGGGCAAGGGTGTGGCGTCGCTCGAGTGGCCGCAGCAGGAGGGCCGCTGGAGCCTGATCGCGGTGAGCACGGGCGCCTCCGCACCCCACCTGACGCTGGCGTGGCCGAGGACGGTCACGACGCCCTGGCTCTGGCCGGCGGTCGTCGTCGGGCTCCTGCTCGTCCTGCTCTCCGTCTGGCTCCTGGTCCGCGACCTGCGTCGGCAGCGCCTGGGTCTCGACGAGGAGTGGCACCCGGTGGAGACGGGTGCGATCCCCACCATCCTGGCCGAGGACGTCGACGCGATCCCGGTGCTCACCCGTCGCCAGATGCGGGAGGCCGTTGCCGCTCGGGCGGCTCGCCCCGCCGCGCCGCGCACCGGCCAGGTCCGCCAGGTGGCGCCACCGTTGCCGGACACGGAGGTCCGCACGGCAACGACCCCGGTCGACGCGCCACCGACGAGCCGCCGGGCGCTCCGGGCGGGCTCGCCGCAGACGTCCCCGACCGCAGCCGTCCCGACGACGTCGGCCGAGGGCCCTCTCCCGTCTCCCGCGCCCGTCGGCCCGGGGGCCGCCGGCTGGACTCCCGCGTCCCCGCGTCCGTCGACCGGTCCGTCGGCACCGGATGCTTCGGCACCGACCGGCGCGGCAACTGGCGGCTCGGCACCGAACGGCGTCACACCGGTGGGCTCGGCGTCCGCCGGCGCCGCGCCCGTGGGAACGGCAGCCTCGACCGATCCCGACGGGCCGCACGGACGCCCGTCGTGGCTCAACCCTGCCGGTTCGACCGCGTCAGGTGCGGGCGCGCGGTCTGCGGGTCCGCCGGCACAGGCGCCGCTCAACGCGCCGACCGGCCGCCCCGGTTCCGGTGATCGCCCGGCCGCGTCGACCAACCCGTCGACCGGAGCCCCCACCGACGCGGCGACAGGCGCCCCGACGGCCCCCACGGCCGACGGCGCGGAGCCGGGCGGCTCACCGGCGCGCGGGGCCGCGGCCTGGGCGACCGTGACCGCGCCGACGCCCGCGGTGTCGTCGACCGATGCTCCCGACCCGCACGCGGGCCGACCGGCGTGGCTGGCGACCACCGCCCACGACGCACCGCAGGAGACGGCCGGCGGGTCTCGGGCGGACGCCTGGCGCCGCGCGTGGGGTCTGCCACCGACCGAGACACCGTCCCCGCAGCCCCCGACCGAGAGCACCGACGAGACCAGCGAACAGGAGGACGGCCGATGATCCGCCGCCCACGTCGTCGCGCGGCCCTCGTCGCCGGGACCGTCGGCCTCGCCCTGGTCGTCCTGTCCGCCTGCGCCTCGCCACTGCCCCAGCCGGACCCGGCGCCCGTCCCAGCGGTCGCCCCGCCCGCCACGACGATCGGGCAGTCGGACGATGTCCTCACCGACCTGGGTGCGGTCCTGGCGGCCGGCGACGCGGCCCTCGACCCGGCACTCCTCGCCCCGCGCGTCTCGGGTCCGGCGCTCGCGATCCGCTCTGCGGAGTACGTCCGCGCGAAAGCGACGGCCAACGTCAAGCCGCCGACGGTCATCCCGACCAAGGCCCAGGCGCTGATCCTCCCGCAGACCGACACGTGGCCACGGACGCAGCTGGTGGTGACCGAGCAGCCCGACGACCTGCAGGCGCCGCGCATCCTCGTCCTGCAGCAGAGCGCACCGCGCGACCAGTACCACCTGTGGGGCTGGGGCCGCATGGGTCAGGGCATCAAGATGCCGCCGACGGCCGCCCCGGCGACCGGGAGCCCCGTGCTGGCCCCGGACACCGCCAGCCTCAAGGTCGCGCCGGCCGACGTCTTCGCCCAGTACTCCGACGTGCTCGCCAACGGCACGGCCTCCCAGTACAACGCGAGCTTCGCGCCGGACGCGTTCCGGACCGGGATCGAGGCCGCGCGTGCGACGACGGCGGCCGGGGTCGGTTCGGCCGGCACCGCGACGGAGACCTACACGCCCGAGCCGACGCCGCTCACCTCGCTCGCGACGCTGGACGGCGGCGCGATCGTCGTCGGACAGCTCACCACCGTCTCGACCGTCCAGCTCACCGCCGGCGGCACGGTCCGGATCGACGATCCGTTCTACGCCGCGCTCACCGGGAAGTCGTCGGCGTCGAGCAGCTTCATCCGCACGTTCACCGACGTCGTGATCATGTACGTCCCGCCGGCCGGAAGCAGCGCACTCATGCAGGTGCTCGCGGCGGAGCACGCCATCACAACGGTGACCGCCGACTGAGTTTCGGGCAGGCTGTCTCCAGGCCCCGCACACCGACCGACCTCGCACGAAGGATCCACGCCGCATGTCCCAGCCCACCGGACCCCGCCCCCGCCTCGACGTACGCGGCGCGATCGACCTGTCGTCGCTCGCCCGGCCGGCCACGCCGCCGCCCGGCAGTCCGGGAGGCTTGCCCGCGCCGGGCGCCTACGTCGTGGACGTCGACGAGGCGTCCTTCCCGGCGCTCGTGCAGAACTCCACGACGCACCCGGTCGTGGTCGTGCTGTGGGCGGCGTGGAGCGAGGTCAGCACGGCGGTCGCCGCGGACCTCGCCGCCCTGGCCGACGCGGACGGCGGCCGCTGGCTCCTCGCGCGCATCGACGCCGACGCCAACCCGCAGATCGCCCAGGCCTTCCAGGTCCAGCCGCGCGAGGTGCCGACGGTCGTGGCGGTGCTCGCGGGGCAGCCCCTCCCTCTCTTCCAGGGCGCCTACCCGCGCGACCAGGTGCGCGCGGTGCTCGACCAGGTGCTCGCTGCGGCCGAGGCCAACGGGATCACCGAGCGCGTCGCCCCCGTCGGCGAGGGGCCCGAGGCTCCCGACGCGGAGCCTGAGCCGGAGCTGCCGCCGTTGCACCAGGCCGCGTACGACGCCATCGAGCGAGACGACCTCGATGCCGCACGGGCCGCGTACGAGCAGGCGATCAAGGAGGACCCGCGGGACGGGCTCGCGCGGGCGGGGCTCGCGCAGGTCGGACTGCTCGACCGCACCCGCGACGCAGACCTCCAGGCCGCACGAGCGGCAGCGGCCGCGGACCCGAAGGATCTCGACGCGCAGCTCGTCGTGGCGGACCTGGACGTCCTCGGTGGCAAGGTCGACGACGCGTTCGGCCGGCTGATCGACGCGCTGCGGACCACGTTCGGACCGGACCGGGAACGCATCCGGCTTCGTCTCGTGGACCTGTTCGAGGTGATCGGCGGCGACGATCCCCGCGTCGTGGCGGCTCGCCGGGCGATGACGAACGCGCTGTACTGAGCGTTCCCGCAGGTCAAGGCACGTTTCCGCGTGGTGACCCGCGTCACCCGATCGCGATTTGCCCTCGGGGGGCCTGGCCCGTACTGTTCTCGACGTCGCCCGGCAGGGAGGAACGGACACCGAGGATCGAACCTCGATGGCTGGTCCCCCGGACGACACCCCCGGAAGCCCCGACCGACGATCACATCGCCGGTCATCGTGAGTGTCCGGGACGCGGAAGCTCGACTCCTCACCCGACGAACTAACGCTCGGATCGCCCTTCACCGGGAGGCCGGGAGGAAGTTTGACTGGGAGGGCCAACTCCGCTAAGTTAGAACGGTTGCCTCCGGCCAGGTTGAAGGACCTGAATGGATGCGCGTCTGTTCCTTGAGAACTCAACAGTGTGCCAAATAGTCGATGCCATATGGCTTGCTATCGATGATGTCTGCGTCCTTTGGGTGTGGGTGTTTGAGGTGGTGGGTCTTGGTTGAGATGGGTGTCTTTCTTTCACCTCCGTGGGAGGGGGCATCCGAACAGCCGAATTGGATTGGTCGGCCGGGTTGAACCGGTTGGCTGTTTCGTTTTGTCGGTTGCCTTGCTGCTTCGGTGGTGGGGTGCCAGTTGACATTTACGGAGAGTTTGATTCTGGCTCAGGACGAACGCTGGCGGCGTGCTTAACACATGCAAGTCGAACGGTGATGGCCAGCTTGCTGGTCTGATCAGTGGCGAACGGGTGAGTAACACGTGAGCAACCTGCCCTTCACTCTGGAATAACCACCGGAAACGGTGGCTAATACCGGATACGAGACGTACACGCATGTGTCGCGTCTGGAAAGATTTATCGGTGAGGGATGGGCTCGCGGCCTATCAGCTTGTTGGTGGGGTAGTGGCCCACCAAGGCGACGACGGGTAGCCGGCCTGAGAGGGCGACCGGCCACACTGGGACTGAGATACGGCCCAGACTCCTACGGGAGGCAGCAGTGGGGAATATTGCACAATGGGCGCAAGCCTGATGCAGCGACGCCGCGTGGAGGATGACGGCCTTCGGGTTGTAAACTCCTTTCAGCAGGGAAGAAGCGAAAGTGACGGTACCTGCAGAAGAAGCGCCGGCTAACTACGTGCCAGCAGCCGCGGTAATACGTAGGGCGCAAGCGTTGTCCGGAATTATTGGGCGTAAAGGGCGTAGGCGGTTTGTCGCGTCTGCTGTGAAAACCTAAGGCTCAACCTTGGGCTTGCAGTGGGTACGGGCAGACTAGAGTGCGGTAGGGGTGACTGGAATTCCTGGTGTAGCGGTGGAATGCGCAGATATCAGGAGGAACACCGATGGCGAAGGCAGGTCACTGGGCCGCAACTGACGCTGAGGAGCGAAAGCATGGGGAGCGAACAGGATTAGATACCCTGGTAGTCCATGCCGTAAACGTTGGGCACTAGGTGTGGGGCTCATTCCACGAGTTCCGTGCCGCAGCAAACGCATTAAGTGCCCCGCCTGGGGAGTACGGCCGCAAGGCTAAAACTCAAAGAAATTGACGGGGGCCCGCACAAGCGGCGGAGCATGCGGATTAATTCGATGCAACGCGAAGAACCTTACCAAGGCTTGACATACACCGGAAAAGTGCAGAGATGTGCTCCCCGTAAGGTCGGTGTACAGGTGGTGCATGGTTGTCGTCAGCTCGTGTCGTGAGATGTTGGGTTAAGTCCCGCAACGAGCGCAACCCTCGTCCCATGTTGCCAGCGGGTTATGCCGGGGACTCATGGGAGACTGCCGGGGTCAACTCGGAGGAAGGTGGGGATGACGTCAAATCATCATGCCCCTTATGTCTTGGGCTTCACGCATGCTACAATGGCCGGTACAAAGGGCTGCGATACCGCGAGGTGGAGCGAATCCCAAAAAGCCGGTCTCAGTTCGGATTGGGGTCTGCAACTCGACCCCATGAAGTCGGAGTCGCTAGTAATCGCAGATCAGCAACGCTGCGGTGAATACGTTCCCGGGCCTTGTACACACCGCCCGTCAAGTCACGAAAGTCGGTAACACCCGAAGCCAGTGGCCCAACTCGTAAGAGAGGGAGCTGTCGAAGGTGGGACTGGCGATTGGGACTAAGTCGTAACAAGGTAGCCGTACCGGAAGGTGCGGCTGGATCACCTCCTTTCTAAGGAGCATCTGGCATCAGGTCGTCCTGTCATGGGGTGGCTGTGGTGTCCAGGCCCGTTGTCCCTGCCGAACGAGTGGGGGACGGTGCTCGAGGGTGGAACATCGACTGTGGCCGGCTCTTCGAGCTTGGTGGCGCCTAGTACGCCGCAACCCTTCGGGGTTCGGGTGGGAACGGTGGCTGCTGGGGTTGGGGGTCGGCTGGGCACGCTGTTGGGTCCTGAGGGAACAGCCGGAAGGTTGTTCGTTCAGGGTCGCTACGGATCTGGGTCTGCGCTTGCGAGCGTGGGGCGGGTTCGGGGGACTGCGGGCTGGTACCGCTCGGTCGAACCGCTCAGGCGATCAACGCTGCAAGGTGTTGGTGGTGGGGGTAGGCGCTGGGGTGAGGGTGTCAGTACCGGTCGTAGCTTGAGAACTGCACAGTGGACGCGAGCATCTTTTTGAATGATCTTTGTGGTCAAGTTTATAAGGGCACAGGGTGGATGCCTTGGCACTAGGAGCCGAAGAAGGACGTTGTAGCCTGCGATAAGCCTCGGGGAGTTGGCAAACGAACCGTGATCCGAGGATGTCCGAATGGGGAAACCCCGCACGAGTCATGTCGTGTGACCCGCACCTGAATATATAGGGTGTGTGGAGGGAACGGCGGGAAGTGAAACATCTCAGTACCGCCAGGAAGAGATATTCCGTGAGTAGTGGCGAGCGAAAGCGGATCAGGCCAAACCGTGTACGTGTTCAAGCCGGCAGGCGTTGCGTGCACGGGGTTGTGGGACCTTTCCGTTGGATCTGCCGATCCGACAGGGAGTCAGAAAGTCGCGTCATAGTCGAAGGGCATTGAAAGGCCCGGCACAGAGGGTGTGACCCCCGTAGACGAAATGGCGTGGCCTCCCGAAGGGGATCCCAAGTACCCGGGCCCGAGAAACCTGGAGTGAATCTGCACAGACCACTGTGTAAGCCTAAATACTACCTAGTGACCGATAGCGGACAAGTACCGTGAGGGAAAGGTGAAAAGTACCCCGGGAGGGGAGTGAAATAGTACCTGAAACCGTGTGCCTACAATCCGTTGGAGCCTCCCTAGCAGGGGTGACAGCGTGCCTTTTGAAGAATGAGCCTGCGAGTTAGTGGTACGTGGCGAGGTTAACCCGTGTGGGGAAGCCGTAGCGAAAGCGAGTCCGAATAGGGCGTCTCAGTCGCGTGCTCTAGACCCGAAGCGGAGTGATCTAGCCATGGGCAGGTTGAAGCGCGGGTAAGACCGCGTGGAGGACCGAACCCACCAGGGTTGAAAACCTGGGGGATGACCTGTGGTTAGGGGTGAAAGGCCAATCAAACTCCGTGATAGCTGGTTCTCCCCGAAATGCATTTAGGTGCAGCGTCACGTGTTTCTTGCCGGAGGTAAGAGGCCGACTGGATAGCCGATGGGCCCCACCAGGTTACTGACGTTAGCCAAACTCCGAATGCCGGTAAGCCAGAGCGTGGCAGTGAGACTGCGGGGGATAAGCTCCCGTAGTCGAGAGGGAAACAGCCCAGACCACCATGCAAGGCCCCTAAGCGTATGCTAAGTGGGAAAGGATGTGGAGTTGCACAGACAACCAGGAGGTTGGCTTAGAAGCAGCCACCCTTGAAAGAGTGCGTAATAGCTCACTGGTCAAGTGATTCCGCGCCGACAATGTAGCGGGGCTCAAGTATACCGCCGAAGCTGTGGCATTCACACATCGCTAAGCCTTCGTGGTTCAGGCGTGTGGATGGGTAGGGGAGCGTCGTGTGGGCAGTGAAGTCGCGGGGGAACCCAGCGGTGGAGCCCACACGAGTGAGAATGCAGGCATGAGTAGCGAATGACGGGTGAGAAACCCGTCCGCCGAATGACCAAGGGTTCCAGGGCCAGGCTAATCCGCCCTGGGTAAGTCGGGACCTAAGGCGAGGCCGACAGGCGTAGTCGATGGACAACGGGTTGATATTCCCGTACCGGCGAAGAACCGCCCATACCGAGCCCGGTGATGCTAAACGCCCGAAGCACCGCATCGTCCCTTCGGGGACACCGTGGTGTAGAGCGCGTGACCCGAACCGGTAGTAGGTAAGCGTATTAACAGGGGTGACGCAGGAAGGTAGCCGAGCGTGGCGATGGTAGTCCACGTCTAAGGTCGTAGGGTGAGGTGTAGGCAAATCCGCACCTCGTGAAGCCTGAGAGCTGACAGTGACCGCGAATGCGGGAAATCGGTGATCCTATGCTGCCAAGAAAAGCCTCGACGCGAGGTTCTAGCCGCCCGTACCCCAAACCGACTCAGGTGGTCAGGTAGAGAATACCAAGGCGATCGAGAGAATCGTGGTTAAGGAACTCGGCAAAATGCCCCCGTAACTTCGGGAGAAGGGGGGCCTGAAGCGTGAACCGACTTGCTCGGGGAGCGTGAAGGGCCGCAGAGACCAGGGAGAAGCGACTGTTTACTAAAAACACAGGTCCGTGCGAAGTCGCAAGACGATGTATACGGACTGACGCCTGCCCGGTGCTGGAAGGTTAAGAGGACGGGTCAGCCGCAAGGCGAAGCTCAGAATTTAAGCCCCAGTAAACGGCGGTGGTAACTATAACCATCCTAAGGTAGCGAAATTCCTTGTCGGGTAAGTTCCGACCTGCACGAATGGCGTAACGACTTCTCCGCTGTCTCAACCGCGAACTCGGCGAAATTGCACTACGAGTAAAGATGCTCGTTACGCGCAGCAGGACGGAAAGACCCCGGGACCTTTACTATAGTTTGGTATTGGTGTTCGGTGCGGCTTGTGTAGGATAGGTGGGAGACTGTGAAGCCGGCACGCCAGTGTCGGTGGAGTCAACGTTGAAATACCACTCTGGTCGCTCTGGATATCTAACCTCGGTCCGTGATCCGGACTAGGGACAGTGCCTGATGGGTAGTTTAACTGGGGCGGTTGCCTCCTAAAATGTAACGGAGGCGCTCAAAGGTTCCCTCAGCCTGGTTGGCAATCAGGTGGCGAGTGCAAGTGCACAAGGGGAGCTTGACTGTGAGACTGACAGGTCGAGCAGGGACGAAAGTCGGAACTAGTGATCCGGCGGTGGCTTGTGGAAGCGCCGTCGCTCAACGGATAAAAGGTACCCCGGGGATAACAGGCTGATCTTGCCCAAGAGTCCATATCGACGGCATGGTTTGGCACCTCGATGTCGGCTCGTCGCATCCTGGGGCTGGAGTAGGTCCCAAGGGTTGGGCTGTTCGCCCATTAAAGCGGTACGCGAGCTGGGTTTAGAACGTCGTGAGACAGTTCGGTCCCTATCCGCTGCGCGCGCAGGAAACTTGAGAAGGGCTGTCCCTAGTACGAGAGGACCGGGACGGACGAACCTCTGGTGTGCCAGTTGTTCCGCCAGGAGCACGGCTGGTTGGCTACGTTCGGAAGGGATAACCGCTGAAAGCATCTAAGCGGGAAGCCTGCTTCAAGATGAGGTTTCCATGGGGACTTGATCCCCGAGAGGCTCCCAGCTAGACCACTGGGTAGATAGGCCGGATGTGGAAGAGGGGACGAAAGACCCTCGCAGCTGACCGGTACTAATAAGCCGACAACTTCATCACATTCATTCAAGTCAATGTGCTACGCGTCCACTGTGCGGTTCCCGAGAGACGAACGGGAACCCGTTTGACAACTCGACAACGTTACGGCGGTCATAGCGAAGGGGAAACGCCCGGTCCCATTCCGAACCCGGAAGCTAAGCCCTTCAGCGCCGATGGTACTGCACTCGCCAGGGTGTGGGAGAGTAGGACGCCGCCGGACATCATTCAGGAAAGCCACCCCTCCGGGGGTGGCTTTTCCTGTTTCTACGGCGTGTTCATACGGCGGCCGGCCGACGTCGTGCGGCCACTGCCAGCGAGCCGCCTGCCGCCAGCGCAACGAGCAGCCCCGCGCTCAGGCGGAACCAGCCTGAGTGCCAGGCGTCCGCGCCATTCGCGTCGCACTGGTCGCTGATCATGCGGCGGGCGGCATCGGACATCTCTCCGCCGTGTATCAGGTAGCTCGAGCCGGGATGGAAGTGCAGAGCGCTGGCGCATCGATCGCCGTTGTCCGCATACGTCGTCGTCGTCCACGTACCGACCGCGCACCCGGCGCCGATGACGATCGCCAGTACGGCCGCGGCACCGAGCGTGACCAGCGCTGCCGTTCCTGAGGTCCGCGAGCGCACGGGGGTGCTGCGTGCGGATGGGCGTGCGTCGGCATGAACGGTGCCGGCTGCGTCGGACCCCTTCCCGCGGGGTGTCAGTCGGCGGCCTCGAAGACGACGACGCCGAGCGGGGGGACGCGGATCGAGGCGGATGCCGGGCGGCCGTAGTGCTCGACGTCCTCGGCCTGGATCTGGCCGAGGTTGCCGACTCCCGATCCGCCGTAGGCGACGGAGTCCGAGTTGTAGATCTCTCGCCAGGTTCCGCTCTTGGGCAGCGCCAGCAGGTATTCCTCGTGCGGGATGCCCGCGAAGTTGACGACGACCGCGACCGGTGGGACGCCGACCCCCTTACGCAGATAGGCGAGGGTGTTGCGGAACGCGTCGTCGGAGTCGATCCACTCGAACCCGTCGGGGCTGTGGTCGAGCTGCCAGAGCGCCGGTGTCTCGCGGTAGACGCGGTTCAGGTCCGTGACGGACTGCATGACGCCCTGATGGGCGGGGTCGTTCAGCGCGTGCCAGTCGAGGGAGCGCGACTCCGCCCACTCGGTCTGCTGCGCGAACTCGCTGCCCATGAAGAGCAGCTGCTTGCCGGGATGCGTCCACTGGTACCCGAGCAGGAGGCGGACGCCGGCGAGCTTGCCAGTGGTCCCCGGGCATCCGCTCGTACAGCGAGCCCTTGCCGTGCACCACCTCGTCGTGGCTGATGGGCAGGACGAACCGCTCCGAGTAGGCGTAGACCATCGAGAAGGTGATCTCGTTGTGGTGGTAGCGGCGGTGGATCGGCTGCTCGGTCAGGTACCGGAGCGTGTCGTTCATCCAGCCCATGTTCCACTTCAGGCCGAAGCCGAGGCCGTTGCCGTCGGTCGGGGCCGTGACGCCGGGCCAGGCCGTCGACTCCTCGGCGATCATCATGATGCCGGGGGTCCGCCGGTAGGCCGTGGCGTTGGCCTCCTGGAGGAACGAGATGGCGTCCAGGTTCTCGCGGCCGCCGTACTGGTTGGGCCGCCACTGCCCGGGCTTGCGGGAGTAGTCCAGGTAGAGCATCGACGCGACGGCGTCGACGCGCAGCCCGTCGACGTGGAACTCCTCGAGCCAGAACGTCGCGTTGGCGACGAGGAAGTTGCGCACCTCGGACCGGCCGAAGTTGAACACGTACGTGCCCCAGTCGGGGTGCTCGCCCAGCAGGGGGTCCGGGTGCTCGTAGAGCGCGGTGCCGTCGAACTGGGCCAGCGACCACTCGTCCTTGGGGAAGTGCGCGGGGACCCAGTCGACGATGACGCCGATGCCGGCGCGGTGCAGGGTGTCGACGAGGTAGCGGAAGTCGTCCGGGTGGCCGAACCGGGAGGTCGGCGCGAAGTAGGACGACACCTGGTAGCCCCACGAGCCCCCGAACGGGTGCTCCGCGACGGGCAGCAGCTCGATGTGCGTGAAGCCGAGGGCCAGGACGTGCTCGGTGAGCTGGTGTGCGAGGTCGCGGTAGGACAGGCCGACGCGCCAGGAGCCGAGGTGGACCTCGTAGACGCTGATCGGTGCGGTGTGCGGGTCGCGGGTGGTGCGCGCGTTGATCCAGTCCTGGTCGCTCCAGACGAAGCCCTCCTCGATGACGACGGACGCCGTCGCGGGGGGGACCTCGGTGCCGCGAGCCAGGGGATCGGCCTTCTGCCGCCAGGAGCCGTCCTGGCCGAGGATCTCGAACTTGTACCGGGCTCCCGCGCGGACGCCGGGCGCGAAGATCTCCCAGACGCCGCTGTCGCCCAGGGAGCGCATCGCGTGCGACGCGCCCTGCCAGTAGTTGAAGTCGCCGACCACGCGCACGGCGCGGGCGTTCGGGGCCCAGACGGCGAAGGACGTGCCGCTGACCTCGCCCAGCTCGCCGGGGTAGCTGCGCACGTTGGCGCCGAGGACGGTCCACAGGGTCTCGTGGCGACCCTCGCGCACCAGGTGGCGGTCGAGCTCCTGCACGGTGGGCAGGAATCGATAGGGGTCGTCGGCGACCGTCGTGAGGGCGTTGTAGGTGACCTCGAGCCGGTAGTCGGGCACATCGGCGACGGGCAGCACCGCGACCCAGATGCCGTCCTGCTCGTGCCGGGCGGGGATCCGACCGGTGGCTGTGACCACGACGACCGCGTCCGCGAGGGGGCGCAGCGTGCGGATGGTGATGCCACTGCCGCCGGCGTGCGGGCCCAGGACGTCATGAGGCGCGTAGGACACGCCATAGGCGACGTTGCGCAGCACGTCTGTGTCGACAGGGACCGGGGACGGTGCGGCCGGGCTCATCCCCCTACCCAACCACCCGGAGGACGTTTGCGCAGGTCTGTCGCCTGGGTTACCTGTGCCACAGCTAGGCGGTCAACGGCGCGCGGGCGGTCGAGCGGCGCGCCTGCAGACGGGGCAGCGGGGCCATGTACGCCGTGACGGGCCCTCCCGCGAGCATGTTGAGCAGGCAGTCCGCCACCTGCATGCCCATCGCCTGCACGTCCAGACTCATCGCGGAGACGGTCGGGTTGGCCAACCGGCACAACGCCGAGTCGTCCCACGCCAGGAGAGAGAGCTGGTCGGGGACGGTGACACCCATCTCCGCGGCGACGCCGACCGCGGAGACGGCCATGACGTCGTTGTCGAAGACGATCGCCGTCGGGTTGGCGCCCCGGCCCAGCAGTGCACGGGTGGACCGCTCGCCCGACGTGTCGGTGTAGTCGCCCTCGACGATCGTCCCGTCGACGCCGAACCGTTCGCACTCCTCGACGAAGGCCTCGCTGCGCAGCCGCGTGTGCTCGAACTGCGCCGGACCGCTGACCCGCGCCAGCCGGCGGTGGCCCAGGTCGACCAGGTAGCCGACGGCGTCGCGCATGGCCTGGGCGTCGTCGATCCAGACGTTGGAGAAGCCGAACCCGCTGCGGGGTCCGCCGACCACCACGGCGGGCAGGCCGAGCTCGGTGACGACGCCGAGCCGCGGGTCGTGCTCGGTGAGGTTGACGATGACGACGGCGTCGACCATGCCACCCGCCGACCACCGTCGGTACGCGGCGATCTCGGCGTCCATGTCCTTGACCACGTGCAGCAGCAGCGACCGGCCGTCGGTGGCCAGCACCTCCTCCATGCCCGCGATGGGCTCCATGAAGAACGGCTCGAGGCCGAGCATCCGCGCCGGCCGTGCGAGCACCAGCCCGACAGCGTCGGCGCGATGCGTCATGCGCGCGAGCCTAGTGGTTGGCGCGGGCCGCTTCACGAGCCTCGACGCCTCACGAGGCGGGTGCCCGGGTGCGCGAGACCTCGTTGGCGGAGCGGAGCACGGGGGTGCGGACCAGCGCGTCGGCCAGGTCGGTGCGCGTCGAGCGGACGTGCACCGTCGTGGAGGCGCCGGCCGGGAGGGTCACCAGCGACTCGTCGACGCAGGCGTCGGGGTCTGCGCGGTCCGCCAGCAGCGTCACGTCGCGGGCCAGCGACGTCGCGGTCAGCGTCACCAGGTACCCGTCGGCCACCCGCTCGACGCTCGTGCGGACCGGGGAGGGCGCGAGGTCGAGCTCGACGTCGTCCGACCACGTGTGTGCGGTCCGGACGTCGCCCAGCTCGGCGACGAGGACCTCGCCGCGCGGGTCGACCGGGGTGCGCAGGTCGACCGGCAGGTCGAGGGTCTCGACCGAGCGGGCCGGTGCGTCGAGCACCAAGACGGCCTCGGCCAGGACGGTTCCGTCGAACCGTTCGCGCCGCACCGCGACCGGGCCGACCCACCGCTCGTCGGAGTCGTTGACGGCAGCCAGCACCTCGAGCTCGTCGCGCACCTGCACGGTCAGGATCCGGTCGGCGAAGGAGGCGCGCAACGCGTGCCACAGCGGCTTGCGACGCTCGTCGCCGTCCACCGCGGCCCACGACGTGACGGGCCAGCAGTCATTGAGCTGCCAGACGATCGCGCCGGCCGTGCGCGGCCACCACGAGCGGTAGTGGGTCACGGCGTGGGCGACCGCGCGAGCCTGGTTGAGCTGGGTGGCCCAGTGCCAGTCGGAGAAGTCAGCAGGCACGCCGAGGTGGGGGGCCATGCCGCGGTCGAGCTTTTCCGTTGCCGTCGTCGGCCTTCTGGTGCAGCAGGAAGACGGTGTCCTCCTTCTCGAGCGGCGCGCCGTCGGCGTTGCGGACCGCGCGCTCCAGCGTCGACCAGGCGGGCGGCCCCTGGAAGCCGAACTCGGAGCAGAAGCGGGGGATGTCCGCGCGGTAGGCGGTGTAGTCGACGCGGTTCCACACCTCCCACTCGTGGTGCGTGCCGTGGTCCGGGTCGTTCGGGTGGACGCCCGCCGGGGACGACGGGCTGCCCGGGGTGTAGGGCCGCGTGGGGTCAGCTCCGCGACGATCGACGGGAACAGGTCGTGGTAGTAGCCGGCACCCCAGGAACGGCCCTCGAGCGAGTCCTGCCAGCCCCAGTCCTCGAAGCCCCAGAGGTTCTCGTTGCCGCCGTTCCAGATCACGAGCGACGGGTGGGCACTCAGGCGGGTGACGTGCTCGCGGGCCTCGGCCTCGAACTCGCTGCGGTGGGGCTCCTCCTCGGGGTAGGCCGCGCAGGCGAGCGGGAAGTCCTGCCAGACCATGATCCCGGCCTCGTCGCAGACGTCGTAGAAGTCCTCGGACTCGTACACGCCTCCGCCCCAGACGCGCAGGAGGTTGAGGTGGGCCCCGACGGCCTGGTCGATCCGGCGGTTCAGGCGCTCGCGGGTGATGCGGGTGAGCAGGTGGTCGTCGGGGATCCAGTTGGCGCCGCGCACGAACACGGGCTTGCCGTTGATCCGGAGCACGAACGCCGAGCCGTGCTCGTCGGCCGATGTGTCCAGGTCGACGGTGCGCAGGCCGATGCGGCGGTGCCAGCCGTCGAGCCGCTCGCCGGCGACGGTCAGCTCGACGTCGGTCTCGTACAGCGGCTGCGCGCCGTGGCCGACCGGCCACCAGAGCGCGGCGTCGGGGATCGTCACGTCGAGGACGGCCGAGGTCGCGCCCGCCGCGAGCGCGCCGGTCGCGACGACGTCGCCGACGCGGACGCGCAGGTCCACCGGCAGCTCGTCGAGACCCGAACGTTCGACGTCCACGTGCACCGCGACGCGCGCCGTCGACCCGGCGACGGTCACCAGCGGCCGGACCGAGGCGATGCGCGCGGTCCGCCACCGCTGGATCGACGCGGGCTTCCACAGGCCCGCCGTCTGCAGGTCAGGGCCCCAGTCCCAGCCGAAGCTGCAGGCCATCTTGCGGACCATGTTCAGCGGGGCGGGGTAGGCGCCGGGGCGGCCTCCGATCCGCAGGGCCTCCTGCTCGGCGTGGGTCAGGGCGGAGGCGAGGTCGACGACGAGGTCGGTCTCGCCGGTGGCCAGCGCGCGCACGTCGAACCGGTCGCTGCGGTGCATGTTCGCGGTGCGGGCGACCTCGACACCGCCGAGCGTGATCGTCGCGACCGTGTCCAGACCCTCGAGCACGAGGTCCACGCGCTCGTCGTCGGCGGCGGGCTCGATCGCCAGCGGGCGCTCGTAGCGCCAGTCGACCCGGTGCATCCACGCGAGCTCCGTCTCGGCGAGATCCACGTACGGGTCGACGATCAGGCCCGCGGTCAGCAGGTCGGTGTGCACCGTGCCGGGCACGTGCGCGGGCACGACCTGGCCGGCGATGCTCTCGGGCACGGGACCGGACACCGCGCGCAGCGTCCAGCCCTGGTCGAGGGTGGTGATGACCATGAAGAAGGCTCCTAGAGGGTTACTTGACCGCGCCCGCGGACAGGCCGTTGTAGATGAACCGCTGCAGCAGCAGGAAGACGACCAGCGTCGGGACGATCACGATGATCGCGCCGGCCGACAGCACCTCCCACTGGGTGCCGAACGGTCCTTTGAACCGGAAGAGGGACGTGGACACGACGCCGAGCTGCTGCGACGGCATGTAGAGGAACGGGATGTAGAACTCGTTGTAGATCGCGATGCCCTTGATGATCACGACGGTGGCGATCGCGGGCTTCAGCAACGGGAAGATCACCCGGCGGTAGATGGTGAAGTGGTTGGCGCCGTCGAGCGTGGCAGCCTCGTCGAGCGACACCGGGATCGAGCGCATGAACTGCACGAAGATGTAGATCGAGACGATGTCGGTGCCCATGAACAGCGCGATCGGGGCGAGCCGCGTGTTGTAGAGGCCGAGGGTGTTGACCACCTGGAAGGTGGCCACCTGGGTGGTCACGGCCGGCACCAGCGTCGCGAGCAGGAACAGCGCGACGATGGCCTTCTTGAACCGGAACTCGAAGCGGTCGATCGCGTACGCCGCCATGGTCCCGATGACGATCGTCCCGGCCACCGAGACGACGAGGATGATCGTGGTGTTCAGGAACGCGGTGGCCATGTGCGCCTTGGTGAACGCTTCGCCGAAGTTGGCGAACGTGACGTGCTTGGGAAACGCCAGCGGACTGCTCGTCGCGTAGTCCTGGGCCGTCTTCAGGGACGTCAGCAGGATGACGACCAGGGGGATGAGCGCGGCCGCACAGGCCAGCACGAGGCTGGTGTACTTGCCGGTCCCGGCGAGCGCCGCCTTCATGTCAGGTCCACCTTGTCGTCGGGCACCAGCACGCGTTGCAGCCAGGTGATCAGCAGGATGAGGACCAGCAGGATCACCGCCATGGCCGAGGCGAGACCGACCTTGTTGAAGTTGAACGCCGTCTTGATCGTCTGGATGACGAAGGTGGCCGACCCGTTGGCGCCGTCGAGCATGACGAACGGGATCTCGAAGACCCCGAGGCTGCCCGCGATCGCGAGGATGAACGACAGGCTGATGATCGGCTTGATGCCCGGCGCGATGATGTGCCGGAACATGTGCCAGCGGTTGGCGCCGTCCAGCTCGGCCGCCTCGTAGATGCCGCTCGGGATCGACTGGATCGCCCCGAGGAAGAGCACGAAGTTCAGGCCCAGGTACCGCCAGACCGACGTGCTGGCCAGCGAGTAGTTGACGAGGTGCGGGTTGCCGAGCCACTGCGGCGTCGAGCCGATCCCCACCGCGTTCAGGAGCGAGTCGAGCGTGCCGCCCGGGCGGAAGAAGTACAGGAACACGAACGAGACAGCGACGCCGTTGATCAGGTTGGGGAAGAAGATGATCCCCTTGAACAGGCTCTTGAACCGGGTGCTGAAGCTCAGGATCGTCGCGAAGTACAGCGCCAGCGCGATCTGCACGACCGAGGCGACGATGTAGTAGAGGCTGACGACGAAGACCTTGAACAGCTCGGGCCGCGTGAAGAACTCGACGTAGTTGTGCAGCCCGACGAAGTTCTTCGTGGTGCTGAGGCCGTTCCAGTCGGTGACCGAGTACCAGAACATGTTCAGCACGGGGATGTACGTGAACACGACCAGGAAGAGGATCGGCGTGATCAGGAACAGCCACGGCGTGATCCGCCAGCCGTGCGACGTCTGCTTGGCCGGCCGTTCCTGACGCAGCGTGAGGCGCGGACGCCGGGATGTCGTCGGCGGGGGTGCGTCGACCACCGGGCTCGTACCGGTCATGGGGACTCCTCGGGTGGGGCGAGCGGACGGAGGGCCGGGCGGCGCGAGGGGACGCGCCGCCCGGCGGTTCTCAGCTGGCGCTGGCCCACTTCGAGTCGAGCTGCTGGAAGATCTGGTCCTTGTTCTGCCCCGAGGCCCCGCGGGCGGCGTCGATGAGCTCGCGGTAGTAGTCCGGCTGGTCGATGCCGACCTCGCTGGCCTTGCTGCGGTCCGACAGCTCCGGCGACGGAGTCATCTCGAGGTACTGCACCCCGGTGGCCTCGAAGTCCTTGAGGTTGTCCGACGGGGGCGCGTCCTTGACGGTCGGCAGGCCGCCGGCCACCTGGTAGAAGCCCGAGTCGTCGATGAACCAGTCGAACCACGCACGCGCGGCGGCCTTGTGCTTCGAGTGGATGTTGATCGCGAGCTGACGGTCGCCGCCCACCGGGGAGTGCAAGCTTGCCGTCGACCTCGACCGGCGCCGGCATGAAGCCGATGTCGGCCGGGTCGGTGCCCGCGGTCTTGGCGGCGTCCTGCATCTGCGGGACCGCCCAGGAGCCGAGCACCATGGTGCCGATCTTGCCGGTGGCCAGGAGGTTCTTGGAGTCCTCCCAGTTCGTCGTCGTCGGGTCGGCCTCGATCAGGCCGGCGGCTGCGACGTCGTAGAGCAGCGAGTCGACCTCGTACTTCTCCTGGCCCTTGGTCCACGGCGCGTCGTCCTTGGCCATCTTGACCAGCGCGTCCTTGTCGCCCGTGTAGGCCCCCATGAGGCCCTGCGGCCAGGTGAGCGGCCAGCCGTCCTTGTAGTTGGTGTAGAGCGGCACGGCGTCGGTCGTGGCCTTGATCGCCTTGAGGTCGGTCATGAACTCGTCGGTCGACGTCGGCTCGGCGGTGATGCCCGCGTCACGGAAGACCTTCTTGTTGTAGACGATCCCGTTCGCGTTGCCGAACGTGGCGAGAGCGTAGACCTTGCCGCCGTTGGCCTGCTCGTTGACGAAGCGGTACTTGGTGCCCAGCTGGTCGGTGGTGCCCAGCGGCTCGAAGAACGAGGACAGGTCGGCGTTCGCGACACCCGTCGGCAGGATGAGGACGTCGCCGTAGTCGTCGGTGTTCATGCGGGTCTTGACCTCACCGTCGTAGTCGGTGATGGCCTCGAACGTGACCTTGACGTCGGGGTACTTGGCCTCGAACGTCTTCTTGTAGTCCGCGAACGTGGTGTCGACCAGGTCCGTCCGGTTGGTCAGGACGGTGATATCGCCGGACGGTGCGCCGCTGTCGGCGGACGAGGCGTCGGCGCTGCCGGACCCGCTCGAGCAGGCAGCAGTCAGGGCGATGAGCGAGGCAGCGGCCGTGGCGGCCAGGATCTGCCGGCGTCGGATGCGGGACATCGATGTTCCTCTCGACTGGACGGCACGTCGGCGTGCCGGCTCATGGGGGAGGTGCGCCCGGGGGTTCGGCGCTGCTCCTTGCGACATTCTTAGATAGATGAATAAAGTAAGTCAAGAGCGCGTGGCGAAACCGATGTCCGCGCCTCGACAACTACCGTGGGGCGCGTGTCGCGACCCGGGGTCAGAGGAGGATCCTTGAGCCACCCCGCGTCCGTGGGCGCACCGCACGCCACCAGTCGCGCCGCGCTGCTCGACGTCATCCGCGCCGCCGGGCAGATCAGCAGGGTGGATCTCGCTCGGGAGACCGGCCTCACGGGAGCGACCGTGTCCACCGTGGTCCGTCGTCTGATCGACGACGGACTCGTGACGGAGGTCGGCCGAGCTGAGTCGACGGGCGGGAAGCCCGCCGTGCTCCTCTCGCTGCAGCCGGAGGCGCGGTACGCCGTCGGAGTGCACCTCGACCACGGGGGGATCACCTACGTCATCGCCGATCTCGGCGGAGCCGTGGTCAGCCGGTGGCGTCGCCCTGGGGCGGGCGCCGACGCGCCCGGCGCGGTGGTCGAACGCGTCGCGTCCGAGCTGCGCACGCTGGTGTCGCAGGCGGGCATCGAACCTGACCGCATCCTCGGCCTCGGCGTCGTGTCGCCGGGCCCGATCACGCAGGCCACCGGAGTCGCACTGACGCCGCCGGTCATGCAGGCGTGGACGGACTTCCCGCTCGCCGACGCGTTGCAGGCGGCGACGGGTCTGCCGGCACTGCTCGAGAACGACGCGACGGCGGCCGCAGTCGGCGAGTACTGGGGCGGCCAGATCGAGGCGTCGAGCTGCTTCGCCGCGCTCTACATGGGCACCGGCGTCGGGTCCGGGATCATCGCCAACGGTGACGTGTTCCGGGGGTCGAGCGGCAACACGGGCGAGATCGGCCACATCTGCCTCGACGTCGACGGTCCGCCGTGCTGGTGCGGCGGCGTCGGCTGCGTCGAGGTTCTGGCGGGGCCGGCGGCCGTCGTCTCCGAGGCGCGCGCCGCGGGTATCGATCTGCCCGGGGTGGGGATCGCCGAGGACTTCGCCGCGCTCTCGCGGGCGGCGATGCGCGAGGACGGACCGGCCCGCGACATCGTCCAGCGCTCGGCCCGCTACCTCGCCGTCGCGGCCCAGACGCTGGCCAACGTCCTCGACCTCGACCTGATCGTCCTGACGGGGCCGTCGTTCGCGATCGCAGGCTCGTTGTACGTCCCGGTCATCCGCGACCAGCTGGCCCGCACGTTCTTCGGGCGCGCGAGCCACGCCGTCGACGTCGTGATCTCCCCGCACGCTTCCGAAGCGGCCGCCATCGGTGGCGCCGCCCTGGTGCTCCAGAGCGAGCTCGCTCCCCGGCACTCCTTCCAGCGGGCAGCCGGCGCTCCGGCGCGGCTCGCCTGAACCACCCCTCGAGGAAGAGGACTTCTCCATGCCCATCTTCGACATCCGCGCGCACGGTGCTGTCGGCGACGGCCGCACCAACGACGTGGCCGCGATCCAGTCCGCGATCGACGCCTGTCACGCCGCGGGCGGCGGCACGGTGCTCGTCCCGGCGGGCGCGACGTTCCTCACCGGGTCGATGAGGCCAGGTCGAACGTCGAGCTGCACGTCGAGCGCGGCGCGACGCTGACGGGCAGCGGCGACCCCGCCGACTACACCGCCCGGCTCGAGGTCGGTGCCCTGTCCGCGGGCGTCGTGGACCAGGAGAACGACTCCGCGCTCATGCTCATCACGGCCCGGGACGCGACGAACATCGCGATCACCGGTGCCGGCACCATCAACGGCGCGGGTCGGCACTTCATCCGGGAGGACCTCGGCTCGATCTACCGCTGCCCGAACCAGCGCCCGTTCACGATCTTCCTCATCGGTGTCGAGCGCCTCGTCATCCGAGACGTGCGGATCGAGGACGCGGCGCTGTGGTGCGTGCGACTCTCGGGCTGCGAGGACGTGCTCGTCCACGGCGTCACCATCGACACCGACCTGAAGTACCCGAACGCCGACGGGATCGACCTGGACCGCTGCCGCCGCGTGCGGATCAGCGACTGCGAGATCTCGTCCGGCGACGACGCCATCTCGCTCAAGACCAGCGAGGAGTTCCCGGCCTACGGGATCACGTCGGACGTCGTGATCACCAACTGCACGCTGCAGTCCACGTCCAGCGCGGTGGTGGTCGGTGTCGACGCCGTCGCCGACATCCGCGACGTCATCGTCACGGGCTGCGTGATCCGCTCCTCGCACCGCGGGCTCGCCGTCAACCTCGGCCAGGAGGGCAGCTTCGAGAACATCCTGTTCTCCGACTGCATCGTCGAGACCCGGCACTTCGACCGCGGGTGGTGGGGGCACGGCGAGCCGATCTACGTCAACGTGGGTGCCTGGCACGACGTGGTCGGCCGCCTGAAGAACGTGCGGTTCCGCAACATCCTGGCGCGCTCGGAGAACGGCGCCTACATCGGCTCGGACGCCCCCGGGCTCATCGAGGGCGTCGTGCTCGACGGCGTGCGCATCGAGCTGGACCGCTGGTCGAGCTGGCCCGCCGGCGAGTACGACCGCCGCCCAGCTCGAACGGCCCCGAGGTCTACGCGCACCCGACCTCGGGCATCCACATCGACACTGCGACCGATGTGACCCTGCGCGGTTGCGAGGTCGTGTGGGCCGGTTCCGACGAGCACTTCGCGCACGCGGTCGAGGCGATCGACGTCGACGGACTGGTGATCGAGGGTCTGCGGGGCGCGGCCGCCCGACCCGGGCTCGACGCCGTCGCCATCAGACGGCGCGAGCCCGGTGAGGTGCGCCACCCCGTCGCCGTGCCCGTGCCGCTCATGATCCCGGCCGACCGATGAGCGGCCTGGACGCGCCGATCTGCGGCATGACCTGGGGCTGGACCGGCGTGCGGGGCACGTGGCTCACCGCGCAGGCGTCCGCCTCGATGGACGCGATGACCGAGCTCGGTGTGAACTGGGTGACGCTCGCGTACGCCGCCGTGCAGGCGACGGCCCAGTCGACGGTCGTCCCGTTCGCCGACGGGCCCACCGTCACCGACGACGAGATCCGCGGCGCGGTGGCGGCCGCCCGCGAGCGCGGGCTGAAGGTCTGCCTCAAGCCCGTCGTCAACGTCGCCGACGGCACGTGGCGCGCGTACATCGGCTTCTTCGACGTCGACGTGCCGGGCGAGCCGTCGTGGTCGCAGTGGTTCGCGGCGTACGGCGAGTTCGTGCTGCACCACGCCCGGCTGGCGGCCGAGCTCGGCGTCGAGATGTTCTGCATCGGGTGCGAGATGGTGCGGGCCGACGGTCAGGAGGCGCACTGGCGCGCGCTGGTCGCCCAGGTGCGCGAGGTGTACGAGGGGCTGGTCACGTACAACTGCGACAAGTACCAGGAGGACCGTCTGACCTGGTGGGACGCGGTCGACGTGATCTCGGCGAGCGGCTACTACCCGACCGGCACCTGGCCCGAGCACCTCGACCGCATCGAGGCCGTGGTGCGTCGCGAGGGCAAGCCGTTCTGCTTCATCGAGGCCGGCTGCCCGAGCCGTGAGGGCTCACCCGCGAGACCGAACGACTGGTCGCTCGTCGGTGCGCCGAGCGAGCGGGCGCAGGCCGACTACCTCGACGAGATGCTGACGGCGTGCGCCGAACGCCCCTGGGTGGGCGGGTTCATGCTCTGGGACTGGCCTGCGGACCTGTACGACCGCTCCGAGGCGTCGACGAACGACGACTACTGCATGTACGGGAAGTCCGGCGCCGACGTGGTTCGTCGGCACTACCTCTCGGCCCGCGGCTGGTCGGACGTCAGCCGTTCCAGCCCGGCGACCGCGATCGGCAGCCAGGCCGGGCGGTTGCGCGACTCGTAGACGGCCTCGTACAGGGTCTTGTCCAGCTCGAGCGCCCGGACCAGCGTGGCGTGGTGGTCCAGCCCGTAGCCGGCGAGGAGCCCGTCGCGCGCGTCGCTCGTCCAGGCGGCGGCGTCGTCACCGGTCAGGCCACCGACGGCAGCGGCGTAGTCGATCGAGCGGAGCAGGCCGGCGACGTCGCGCACGGCGAGATCGGGCCGCGTGCGCTGGTCCAGCGGCGCCAGGGGTTCGCCCTCGAAGTCGGTGATGAACCACGTCCCGTGCGAGCGCAGGACCTGACCGAGGTGCAGGTCGCCGTGCACGCGCTGGCGGGGCGGGGCCGACGGGAGGGCGCGGACCTCGGCGACGACGGCCGCGACCCCGTCGGCGAACCGCGCGAGGGACGGCACCGCGGACAGGGCCCAGGAGAACCGGCCCTCGACGGCCCGCGCCACCTCGTCGACGGCCGAGGGAGCCACGCCGTACGACGACACGAGCGCCTCGTGCATGCCGAGGGTCACGGCGCCCAGGTCGGTCGCGGGGCCGGCGAACGACTCCCCACGGCCGGCGTAGGAGCAGGCCAGCTCGAACCCGTCCTCGGCGGCGTCGACGAAGGTGGCCAGCACCCCGAGGTAGCCCGGCTGGTCGGCGCCGGGCCAGGTGGCCTGTAGCCACGCCAACGGCGCCGGGACGTTGGGCCAGCCGACGGAGACCAGGTGCCGCGGCACGTCGACGTCCGGGTTCTCGCCCGGAGCGACCGCCCGCAGGACCTTGAGGATCCCGGTCCCCAGGATGACGGACGTGTTGGACTGCTCGCCGCTGATCATCCGGGCCGTGGCGACGTCCGCAACGATCCCCGGGCCGTCCGCCGCGGCGAGCCACGCACGCAGGAAGGAGGGGTGGGCGGCACCGTCGCACACGGGACGACCGTCGAACGTGCCGATCACCTCGGAGCCGGTACCGAAGACCAGCGGGACCTGCAGCACCACGTCGATCGACCCCGCGTGCACGCGGACCAGCAGGATGCGCACGTCGTCGGCAAGATCGATCCCGCCCACCACCGACAGGTCCGCCGTGACGCCCTTGGCCGGGTACCACCGCTTGCTCGGCATCCAGTCGCGCACGACCTCGAGGAGGCGTGCGTCGTCGGGATCCGTGCGGGCGGTCACCGTCACGGGGTGGTCAGCCTTCCAGCCAGTAGAAGTCCCGGGAGCCGAGCGTGAAGGTGCTGCCGCCGTCCGCGCTGACGCCCGGGAAGTCGGCCCCTCCGAACACGTCGTGCATCGCCCAGCCCGCATGATCGGGCAGGCGGACCGTGGCCGAGCGCGCGGTCGCGGCCATGTTGGCGACGACGAGCACGATCTCCGACGGCGTCTGGCGCAAGAAGGCGAGCACCGAGTCGTTGTCGCTGCTCAGGACCTCGAAGTCGCCGGCGCCCAGGGCCGGGTGCTGGCGCCGGACGCTGAGCATGCCGCGCACCCAGTGCAGCAACGAGGTGGGCTGGGCGAGCTGCGCCTCGACGTTGGTGTGGCCGTAGTGGTGCACGAGCGACTGCACCAGCGGGAGGTACAGCTTGCCCGGGTCGGCCGTGGAGAAGCCCGCGTTGCGGTCCGGCGTCCACTGCATCGGCGTGCGGACCGAGTCGCGGTCGGGCAGCCAGATGTTGTCGCCCATGCCGATCTCGTCGCCGTAGTACAGGCACGGGCTGCCTGGGAGCGACAGCAGCAGCGCGTGCGCGAGCTCGATCTCCTTGCGCGAGTTGTCGAGCAGGGGAGCCAGGCGCCGGCGGATCCCCACGTTGGCGCGCATCCGGGAGTCCGGCGCGTACCACCCGTACATCGAGGCGCGCTCCTCGGTGGACACCATCTCGAGGGTCAGCTCGTCGTGGTTGCGCAGGAAGGTGCTCCACTGCGCACCGTTCTTCGGGATCGGCGGCGTGTCGGCCAGGATGTCGATGATCTGCGTGGCCCGCTGGTCGCGGATCCCGTAGTAGATGCGCGGCATCACGGGGAAGTGGAAGCACATGTGGCACTCGGGCTCGTCCTGCGTGCCGAAGTAGTGCACCACGTCCTCGGGCCACTGGTTGGCCTCGGCCAGCATGATCCGGCCCGGGAACTCGTCGTCGATCATCTTGCGGACCGTGCGCAGGAACGCGTGCGTCTCCGGGAGGTTCTCGCAGTTGGTGCCCTCCGCCTCGAACAGGTACGGGACGGCGTCGAGCCGGAACCCGTCCACACCGAGGCCCAGCCAGAACCGGCCGACGTCCATCATCGCCTCGACGACGCGAGGGTTCTCGAAGTTCAGGTCGGGCTGGTGGCTGAAGAACCGGTGCCAGAAGTACTGCCGACGCACCGGGTCGAAGGTCCAGTTGGAGGTCTCGGTGTCGACGAAGATGATCCGCGCGTCCTGGTAGCGGGTGTTGTCGTCGGACCAGACGTAGAAGTCGCCGTACGGGCCTTCGGGGTCGGAGCGGGACGCCTGGAACCACGGGTGCTGGTCGCTCGTGTGGTTCATGACGAGATCCACGACGATCCGCATGCCGCGGGAGTGGACCTGCTCGATCAGCTCGGTGAAGTCCGCCATCGAACCGTACTGGCCCGCGATCGCGGTGTAGTCGGCCACGTCGTAGCCGCCGTCGCGCAGCGGGCTCGGGTAGAACGGGGGCAGCCAGAGGCAGTCGATGCCGAGCCACTGCAGGTAGTCCAGGCGGTCGATCAGACCCCGCAGGTCGCCGCTGCCCTGACCGGAGGAGTCGGCGAACGTGCGGAGCATGACCTCGTAGAACACCGCGGTGCGGTACCACTGCGGATCGGGTGCGAGCCCCTGCGGATCGGTCGAGGGGACCGGCGGCTGGCGTCGGCCCGGCAGGGAGAGCTGCGCCGTGGTGGGCGCAGGCTCGTGGGCGTGCCGGCCGACGCCGGTCATGGCGACACCAGGCGGATGACGTGGGCGGCTCGAACGGCCGGGTCGAGCCGGACGAAGGCGGGCGACGACCACTCGTACGCGTCGTCGGACAGCACGTCGTGCGCGACGACCGGCCTGCCGTGCTCGAGGCCCAGAGCGCCGAGGTCCAGCTCGACCCAGCCCTCGCGGGCGTTGTACGTGTCCAGGTTGACGATGACGAGGATCGTGTCGTCGCGACCGGTCGGTGAGTGCTCCGCGGACAGGTGCCGGGAGAACGCGACGAGCGCGTCGTCGGACGTCGGGTGCAGGTGCAGGTTGCGCAGCTGCCGGAGCGCCGGGTGGTGGCGCCGGATCTCGTTCAGGCGGCCGAGCAGCACGTTGATGCCGATGCCGTCGGCGATGCCCCAGACGCGGGGCTTGAACTCGTACTTCTCGTTGTCGATCTGCTCCTCGACGCCCGGCCGCGGTACGTCCTCGACCAGCTCGTAGCCCGAGTAGATGCCCCACGTCGGGGCCCCGAGCGCCGCCAGGACCGCGCGCACGGCGAAGCCCCGCACGCCCGTGGCCTGCAGGTACGGCGGCAGGATGTCGTGCGTGGTGGGCCAGAGAGCTCGGCCGCATCCAGGAACCCTGCTCGCCGGAGACCTCGGCCAGGTACTCCGTCAGCTCGGCCTTCGTGTTGCGCCACGTGAAGTACGTGTACGACTGGTGGAAGCCGATCTTGGCCAGCGTCTGCATCATGGCGGGCCGGGTGAACGCCTCGGACAGGAAGATGACGTCGGGGTGGTCGGCCCGGACGGAGGCGAGGATCCGCTCCCAGAAGTCGAGCGGCTTGGTGTGCGGGTTGTCGACGCGGAACAGCGTCACGCCGTGGTCGATCCAGACCTGCAGGACCCGACGGATCTCGCGGTAGATGCCCTCGGGGTCGTTGTCGAAGTTCAGCGGGTAGATGTCCTGGTACTTCTTGGGCGGGTTCTCGGCGTAGGCGATCGTGCCGTCGGCGCGCGTGGTGAACCACTCGGGGTGCGTGGCGACCCAGGGGTGGTCCGGCGAGCACTGCAGCGCGACGTCGAGGGCGACCTCCATGCCGAGCGCGCGGGCGTCCGCGACGAACGCGTCGAAGTCGTAGAACGTCCCCAGCGACGGCTCGATCGCGTCGTGGCCGCCGTCCTTGGAGCCGATCGCGTACGGCGAGCCCGGGTCGCCCTGTTCGGCGTTCAACGCGTTGTTCCGGCCCTTGCGGTACGTGGTGCCGATGGGGTGCACCGGCGTCAGGTAGACGACGTCGAACCCCATCCCCGCGATCCGCGGCAGGTCGAGCGCGGCCGTGCGCAGCGTGCCCGACGTCCAGGTGCCGGTCTCGTAGTCGTACGTGGCGCCGGCCGAGCGCGGGAAGAACTCGTACCAGGAGCCGGCCAGCGCGAGCGGCCGGTCGACGACCAGGGGGTAGGAGGGGCTCGCGGTGACGGCGTCGCGGATCGGGTGCGCGTCGAGCGCGGCCCGCACCGCAGGGGACAGGCCGGCGGCCAGCCGGGAACCCGGGTTGTGCTCGTGGTCCCGCAGGCCCGCGACGGCCTCGGCGAGGACCCCGGCGATCCCCTTGCTCCCCTTGCGTCGGGCGGCCTTCTCCAGCAGCAGCGCCCCCTCGGTGAGCATCAGCTCGACGTCGACGCCCGCCTCGACCTTGATCGACGCGTCGTGGGCCCAGGTGCCGTAGGGGTCGGACCAGCCCTCCACGCGGAACGTCCAGGTGCCGGTGCTCGTCGGGACGACGCGGCCCTCGAGCCGGTCGAGACCCGGTGCGATGTCGACCATCCGAGCGCTCGCGCGGTCGACGCCGGACGGGTCGGTGAGCACGACCGTCGCACCGACGGCGTCGTGCCCCTCCCGGAACACGGTCGCTCGCACGGGAACCGCCTCGCCGACGACGGCCTTGGCCGGGAACCGCCCGGCTTCGGCGACGGGAGAGACGTCCACGACGGGGATGCGGCCGATGGTGGGGCTGACCGGGCCGAGAGATGTCGTCACCCTCCCGAACCTAGCCGTAGGTGCAGGTGGCGGGCATCTGGAGGCGGCATGTGGGATACGTGCCGCGGCATGCGCTCGGGCGGGGCCGGCGGGTCGTCGGGCTCAGCGCAGGTCGGCGCCCAGCGCGCGTCCCGTGGTTCGGCCCGTGAACAGGCAGCCGCCCAGGAAGGTGCCCTCCAGCGCGCGGTGACCGTGCACCCCGCCGCCGCCGAACCCCGAGGCCTCGCCCACCGCCCACAGCCCCGGCAGCACCTGGCCGTCGGGCCGCAGCACGCGGCCTTCGAGGTCGGTGTGGAGGCCGCCCAGGGTCTTGCGGGTGAGCACCGACAGCCGGACCGCGAGCAGGGGCCCGTGCGCCGGGTCGAGCAGGCGGTGCGGCTTGGCCACGCGGATGAGCCGGTCGACGACGAACCGGCGGGCCATGGCCGTCGCGACGACCTGAGGGTCCTTGCCCAGCCCGGTGGCGACCTGCTGGTCGCGGGCCTCGATGGTCGCGCTCAGCGCCTCGGCGTCGATGCGGGACGTGCCCGACAGGGCGTTCATCTTGGCGGCCAGCTCGGCGGGCGTGTCGGCCCAGAGGAACTCGTCGGACTTCTCGGCGAACGCCTCGACCGGTCCGACCGCCCCCGGCTTCACGCGCTCGAGCAGCAGGCGCAGGTCCTTGCCGGTCAGGTCCGGGTTCTGCTCGGAGCCGGACAGGGCGAACTCCGCGCCGAGGATCGTCCTGTCGAGCACGAACCACGAGTGGTCGTCGCCGCGCTCGGTGATGTGCTGGAGCGCGCCGAGGGAGTCGAAGCCCGGGAACAGGGGAGCGGGCAGCCGGTTGCCGTCCGCGTCGAGCCACAGGCTGCTCGGCCCGGCGAGGATGCGGATGCCGTGCTTGCTCCACACCGGCGAGTGGTTGGTGATGCCCTCGGGGTAGTGCCACATGCGGTCCTCGTGCACGACCGCGGCGCCGGACGACCGCGCAGCCTCGATGCCGGAGCCGTCCACGTGGTCGGGCACTCCGGACAGCATCCGCTCGGGCAGCCTCCCCGCGCTGCCCGGCCAGGTGGCGCGCACCAGCTCGTGGTTGGCGCCGATGCCGCCGGTCGCGATCACGACCGACGCGGCGTCCAGCGCGAAGGGGCGCACCACCGTCCGGCTGCTCGGCACCGCGCGGTCGACGCCGTCCGAGGCCAGCACGTCGCCGCGCACGCCGGTGACGACGCCGTCCGTGGTGACCAGCCCCGTCACGCGGTGCCGGAACCGCACGTCGACCCGACCCGCGCGCCGGGCGTCGAGCAGGGCGCGGACGAACGGTTCGAGGATCCCCGGGCCCGTGCCCCACGTGACGTGGAACCGCGGGACCGAGTTGCCGTGCCCGCCGGCCTCGTAGCCGCCCCGCTCGGCCCACTGCACCAGCGGGAACCACTTCACGCCCTGGCCGGCGAGCCAGGACCGCATCTCGCCGGCGGCGAACGACACGAACCCCTCGGCCCATGCCCGGCCCCACCGGTCGTCGTCGCCGAACTGGGCGGACCCGAGCCAGTCGGCCAGCGCAAGGTCGGCGGAGTCCTTGACGCCCAGACGGCGCTGCTCGGGGGAGTCCACCAGGAACAGGCCGCCGAACGACCAGAACGCCTGACCGCCGAGGCTCGCGGCGTTCTCGGCGTCGAGCAGCGTCACGTGCCGCCCGGCCGCGAGCAGCTCGGCGGTGGCCACGAGCCCGGCGAGGCCCGCGCCGACGACAACGACGGTGTTGGTCATGGGCGCCACCGTACGCGTCTGGACGCTTGTCCAGAAAGTCAGACGAGCGTGTACACCCGCATGCTCATGGGCTCGATGACGGAGGCCTCGCCGGGCTCGGCGTGCAGGCCGCCCTCGATCGCCACCGCGGACTCCTCGTTGGGGTGCTCCCAGACCGAGTCCCACGCCAGGCGCCACGTTCCGCCGTGGTCGTCGGCCAGCACGAGGTGCATCGCGTCGAGCGAGCCGTTGATGACCAGGAGCACGGTGTCGTGCTCGGGTGCCGGTGCGCTGCGCACCATCTGCAGCGTCCGGATCGATGGGTCGTGCCAGCGATCGTGGTCGAACGGGATGCCGAGCGCGTCGTACCAGGCCAGGTCCGGTCGCTTGCCCGGCCGGTCCGGCCGGCCCGAGTAGAACTCCTCGGTCCGCAGCGCCGGGTGGTCGCGGCGCAGGGCCAGGAGCCAGCGGGCGGTGGCGAGCATGTCCTTGCGCCACGGGGCCAGGTCCCAGCGCATCCAGGAGACCTCCGAGTCCTGGCAGTAGGCGTTGTTGTTGCCCTTCTGCGACCGACCCATCTCGTCGCCCGCGGTGATCATCGGCACACCGGCAGCGAGCACCAGGGTGGCGAACAGGTTGCGGATCGAGCGACGTCGCAGCGGCACGATGTCCGCGGCAGGCGACTCCCGGTCGACCGGGCCCTCGATGCCGTGGTTCCACGAGCGGTTGTCGTCGGAGCCGTCGCGGTTGTGCTCGCCGTTGGCGGCGTTGTGCTTGTGGTCGTAGGCGACCAGGTCGGCCATGGTGAAGCCGTCGTGCGCGGTGACGTAGTTGACCGACGAGACCGGGCCGCGGGTCAGCGGCGGGTCGCTGTGCCCGAACAGGTCGACCGACCCGGACAGGCGCGTGGCCAGGTCGCGCACGCGGTGGCCGGGCAGGCCGTGCGCCGCGCGGGCCGGGTCGGCCAGCCAGAACGAGCGCACCGCGTTGCGGAACCGGTCGTTCCACTCCCCGAACGGCTCGGGGAACTGCCCGGTCCGCCAGCCGCCGGGCCCCACGTCCCAGGGCTCGGCGATGAGCTTGAGCCCGTGCAGGCTCGGCTCGGTGGCCATGGCGACCAGGGCCGGATGGTCGGGGGCGTACCCGCTGCTGTCGCGGCCGAGGGTGACGGCCAGGTCGAAACGGAAGCCGTCCACGCCCACGACGTCCGCCCAGTAGCGCAGCGAGTCGAGCATCATCCGCACCACCTCGGGGCGGCGGAAGTCCAGCGTGTTGCCCGTGCCCGTCATGTCGTCCAGGGACGCCGGGGCACCGCCGTTGTGCAGGTAGTAGGCGGCGTTGTCCAGGCCGCGCCACGAGAGGTGCTGACCCGGCAGGCCGCCCTCGCACGTGTGGTTGTAGACCACGTCGAGCAGCACCTCGAGGCCCGCCGCGTGCAGCGTGTGGATCGCCGTGCGCAGCTCGTCGAGCACCGCCGCCGGGCCAGCCTCCTGCGCCGCGGCCGTGGCGAACGCGGCGTGCGGAGCGAAGAAGCCGAGCGAGCTGTAGCCCCAGTAGTTGGTCAGCCCCTTGTCGATCAGGTGCGGTTCGGAGGCGAACGCGTGGATGGGCAGCAGCTCGATCGCGGTGACGCCGAGCCCCAGCAGATGGTCGACGACGGACGGGTGCGCGAGGCCGGCGTACGTGCCACGCAACTCCGGCGGCAGCCGGTCGTTGAGCAGGGTCAGCCCGCGGACGTGGGCCTCGTAGACCACGGAGGTCGACCACGGCACCCAGGGTCGGTTGATCGTGGGGTCCGGGCTGGTCAGGTCCCGGGTGTCGACGACCACCGCGTGCGGGACGAAGCGCGCGGAGTCGATCGTGCTGGCGGGACCGTACGGGTCGCCCGCGAGGTCTTCGCCCACGACGTGCCCGTACGTCTCCCGCCCGTACCCGAGCTTCGCCCACCAGGCCGCGGGCGTACGGGTCGACCAGCAGCTTGGCGGAGTTGTACCGGTGGCCCGCCGCAGGCTCCCACGGGCCGTGCGCCCGGAACCCGTACCTCTGGCCGGCGCGCACGCCGGCCACGCTCGCGCTGAACACCCCGTGCACCGGTCCGGCCAGCCGCACGCGGCGCTCCTTCGACCCGTCGAACAGGCACAGGTCGACGGCGGTGGCGTGCGCGGCGTAGACGGCGACGTCCACCCCGTGGTCGGTCACGTGCACGCCGAGTCGCGGAGGGCGACGGCGTGGGGAGGTCGAGGTCACCCCGACATTGTGGGGGAACGTGCGCGCTGTCGTGCGACCGGCGTGTTTCCGGCAGGCGACACGGGCGTCGGTCGGGACCGCCGCGGCGGGTAACCTTCCGCGGGTGAGGATCGTCGTGTGCGTGAAGCATGTCCCGGACATCCAGTCGGAGCGGGCCATCGGCCCGGACCACCGTGTGGTGCGCGACGGGGGTGACGGCACCATCAACGAGCTCGACGAGAACGCCCTCGAGGCGGCCATCGCGCTGGTCGAGGCGTCGGGCGGTTCCGTCGTGGCGCTGACCGCGGGTCCCGCCGACGCCGCCGACGCGGTCCGGCGCGGCCTGCAGCTCGGCGCGCAGGAGGCCGTGCACGTGCTCGACGACGCGATCGGCGGCTCCGACGCCATCGGCACCGCACGCGTGCTGGCCGCCGCGATCTCGCACCTGGACGCGCAGGAGCCCGTCGACCTCGTGATCACGGGCATGGCCGGTCTCGACGCCCTGACGTCGCTGCTGCCGACGGCGATCGCCGAGCTGCTCGACCTGCCTGCGCTGCCGCTGGCCGCCGAGCTCACGATCGACGCCGATGCCCGCACCGTCCGCATCCGGCGCAACCTCGACCACTCGTCCGAGGTGCTGTCGGCCTCGCTGCCGGCCCTGGTCTCGGTCACCGACCAGGCCAACGACCCGCGCTACCCGGGCTTCAAGGGCATCATGGCCGCCCGCAAGATCCCCATCACGACGCTGACGCTCGCGGACCTGGACCTCGACGCCTCGCGCGTCGGCGCCGCCGGTGCCCGCACCGAGGTGCTCGAGGCCGCCGCCCGGCCGCCGCGCGAGAACCGCGTGCTGGTCAACGACACCGGCGACGCCGGCGTCCGGCTCGCCGCGTACCTCGTCGACAACCAGCTCGTCTGACCTTCCAGAACAGGACCTCTGCCGTGAACGCACCCGTGCTCGTCCTCCTCGACCACACCGAGGCCGGTGCCCTGCGCGCGCCCGTCCGCGAGCTGCTGACCCTCGCCCGCGACCTGGCCGGCCCGCAGGCCGTGCACGCGGCGTGGCCGCTGGACGGCGTGGAGCCGTCGGCCACCGTGATCGACGAGGTCGCCGCCCTGGGCGCGACGCACGTGCACCGGCTGTCCGCGGACGCCGACCTGCACCTCTCCGCCGTGCTGGCCGAGGCGCTCGCCTCGCTGCTCGACGCGACGGGCGCCGGGCTGCTGCTGCTCGAGTCGTCGTTCGAGAACAAGGAGGCCGCCGCGCGCCTGGCGATCTCCACCGGCGCGGGCGTCATCACGGACGCCGACACGCTGTCGCTGGTGGACGGCCGGTTCGTCGCCGCCAAGACCGTGTTCGCCGGCACCTGGACCACGTCGTGCGCGATCACCGCGCCCCTGGCGATCGTCACCGTGAAGCCGAACAGCGTGGTCGTCTCGACGATCACCGGTTCCGCGCCGGCGCTCGCCGAGCACGCCGTCGAGGTGACCGACCGGGCGCGTCGGGTCACGCTCGTCGAGCGGATCGTGCGGCCCGAGAGCGGACGCCCGGACCTGGGCAGCGCGAGCGTCGTGGTGGCCGGCGGCCGCGGCACGGAGGGCGACTTCTCGCTGGTCGAGGAGCTGGCCGACGTGATCGGCGGCGCCGTCGGCGCGACCCGCGTGGCCACCGACGAGGGGTGGATCGGGCACGACGCGCAGATCGGCCAGACCGGCGTGACGATCGCCCCGAAGCTCTACGTCGGCGTGGGCGTGTCCGGTGCCGTGCACCACCGCGGTGGCATGCAGGCCTCGGGCACGATCGTCGCCATCAACTCCGACCCCGACGCCCCGATCTTCGAGATCGCCGACTTCGGCATCGTCGGCGACCTGTTCACGGTCCTGCCGCAGGCCGTCGCCGAGATCCGTCGGCTCAAGGGCTGACCAGCGCCACCAGCGACCGGTCGGTGCGCTGACCGTAGAGCCGGCGACCGATCTGCTGCAGGGCGACGATGCCCTGCGGGTACGGGATCTGCCACCGCTCCTCCCCGGTCGAGCGTGCGTAGGCCGCGAGGGTGTCCGACTGCGACCATCCGACGACCACCCGGTCGCCGTCGGTCGTCATCAGGTCGGGGGACGTCGTCCCGCGTTGCCAGTGCCGGTGACCCGACCAGCCGTCCAGCGCGACGACGCCCGCGTACGTGGGGACGTAGAGCGTGCCGTCGAGCACGATCGCGTCGGCGTAGCTCGGGTGGATGTCGTCGGCGTGCCAGCGCGGTGCTCCCGTGCGGACGTCCCAGGCCTGCAGTCCCAGGCCGGTGGTGAACACGACGTCGGACAGGCTCCCGTCGTCGACGCCGACCCGGACGGGCATACCGGGGACGGTGACGTCGGACGTCGAGCTGGTGGTGACCACCGTCGTCGTCGCCCGGTAGTCGGCACCGTTCTGGAGCTGGAGCAGGCCGGTGCGGGACACGAACGACACGTTCGTCGACTCCGTGCCCAGGTCGCCCCGCACGAGACCGCCGTGCCGGTCGAGCAGCACCCGCGTGCCGAACGTCTCCACCGCGATGTCCGTCCCCGACCGGACCAGGCTCGTCGTCCTGCCGACCAGGCTGTCCGGCTCCGGGACGACCAGCGGGACGCGCGCGGTCCAGCGCTGCTCGCCCGTCGCGAGCGCGTAGGCGGCGACGAACAGCTGGGCCGAGTCACTGCCGGCGACGACGACGAGGTCCCGCTCCGGTGCCAGGACGGCCGAGCCCGTGACCGCCCAGTGGGCGGCGACCGAACCGTCCGCCGTGTCGACCACGTCGACGACGGTGGTCGTCGGGAGCGCCGTCGTGGCCTGGCTCGCGGCGGCGGACCCGAGCTGGGGGCTGACCCGGCTGTAGCCGTCGCTGACGAGGCAGACGACGTGGGCGGGTGCGGGGTCCTCGACCGGCGACGTGCAGGTGCTGTCGCCGTGGATCTCACCCGTCGAGGCGTCCACCGACAAGGGCGCCGACGGTCCGGCGAGGGTCGCCGTCCAGCGGCGGTCGCCGGTGCGGGTGCTCGTCGCCGACAGCTGCTGCGACCCGTCGTCGGCGATCTGCAGGACGGCGACCGTGTCGTCGTCGACCGCGCCCCGCCACATCACCGACCTCTGCGGCGGCTCCTCGCGCAGCACGCGGGGCGGGCTCGCGAGGTCGTCCACGACTCCGACGAGGTGCGCCGCAGCGGCGCGGTCATGGGCGTTGACCACCAGCTGGCCACCGACCAGGGCGACCAGCACGACGAATCCGGCCGTCGCGAGCAGCACGCGGGTGCGCCGACGATGGTTCCGCGGCTCGGACGCCGTCGGAGCGGGTGCCGGGTCGTCCAGCTCGACCTCGCGCATCGCCGCCATGAGCCGACCGTACGCGCGTCGGCCGACCGGGTGAACCGGCTGACGGCACTCGTTCGGCACCGCTACGGTGCGGGTCGATGTCGTCTCCAGGGGAGTCCCATGCTGCGTCTTGCGCCGTACCTGATCGAGCTCGCACTGCTCGTCTACTGCCTCATCGACTGCATCCAGACCGACTCGGTCCTGGTCCGAAACCTGCCCAAGACGTTCTGGGTCTTCCTCATCGTGTTCGTGCCCGTCGTCGGGTCGATCGCGTGGCTGGTCGCCGGGCGGCCGGAGCGGTCCTCGCGCGGCCCGAGCGTGCCGTGGCCGTCGACGCAGACCGCCGGGTTCCCCGAGTACGAGCGGCCGCGTCCCGGGTCGCCCGACGACGACCCGCAGTTCCTGGCCGGCGTGCGCGCCTCGGACGACAAGCACGAGCAGATGCTCCGCGAGTGGGAGCAGCAGCTGCGCGAGCGCGAGGCGCGGCTGAAGGAGGAGGACGAACCGTCCTAGGCCAGGTCCCTCAGCCAACGCAGCGTGGCCACCGCCTGCGCGGCCTGGAACCGGCGCAGGTTCGGGATCCCCAGCGGCGGCGGCTGCCGCGAGCTCCACGCGAAGTAGCCGGCCAGCCCCGCCAGGCCGGCGCGCAGGTCGTCGTCGGGCACGCCCTCGGACACCGCGTGGCCACGGAAGTTCGTCGCCGCGTCGCCGCCGCCCTGCAGGGCGACGCTCGGGAGCATGAACGCGAGGTCCAGCCACGGCGCGCCGACGCTCGCGTGCGGCCAGTCGATCAGCCAGACGCGATGGTCGTGGTCCGGGTCGATGAGCACGTTGTCGGCGCGCAGGTCGCCGTGCACGAGCGCGTCGCCGGAGCAGACGCGCAGCGCCTCCTGCTCCCACAGCACCAGCCGCTCGCGGTTGTCGAACGCCCACCGGCCCAGGTCGCCCGCCACCTCGGCGTACCGCTCCTGGTCCTGGTCGTCCAGCGCCGTCAGCCGACGCCAGCCCCGGAAGTCGTCGGCCAGCAGATCGTCCGTGCGGGGCAGCCGGTGGCCCGGCAGGGGCTCGGCGTCCGCCAGCGCGCCGAGCGCGTCGGCCACGGCCGCGAGGTCGGCGGGCTTCCAGGGGCTTCCGGGGAACGGCCGTGGATCACCTCGAAGCCCAGGATCACCCAGTCGTCGTCGTCGGAGAACCAGAGCAGCCGGGGCGCCGGCACCTGCGGCGGAAGGGCACGTGCGACGCGGATCTCGGCGCGGGCCAGGTCGGGGGAGACCGGGTTCTGCTCGCCGGAGACCGCCTTGACGAAGACGCCGCGTCCGTCGGCCAGCTCGAGCACCGCCGCGAACCCGGGGCTGAAGCCGCTGGTCGCGCTGATCTCGGCCGTGACCTGGGAGCCGGCGAGACTCCGCGATCCGGGTCCGGATGTGCCGCGGGAGGTCGCGCCAGTCCAGCCGCTGGCCGCTGAAGGCGAGCGGGAGGGCGATGACGTCGTCGGCACTCACGCGGCACATCCTGCCAGGTGATGTCGACACCCTGACGGGTGGTCCCACGCACTGGGTGTCCGACCGAGCGCCGCCCCGTTCGTAGACTGTGCGGGTGAGCGTGTATCTCGACCATGCGGCGACCACGCCCATGCTCCCCGAGGCCACGCGGGTGCTCGTCGAGCAGCTCGCGCTCACCGGCAACCCCTCGTCGCTGCACGCGTCCGGCCGGGCCGCGCGTCGCGTGGTCGAGGAGTCGCGCGAGCGCCTGGCGGCATCGTTGGGCGCGCGCCCGAGCGAGGTCCTGTTCACGGGCGGCGGGACCGAGGCCGACAACCTTGCCGTGAAGGGGCTGTTCTGGGCCCGTCGGACCCACGACCTGCGACGACGCCGGATCCTGGTGTCGGCCGTCGAGCACCACGCGGTCCTCGACCCGGCCTTCTGGATGGCCGAGCACGCGGGCGCCGAGAGCGTGCTCCTGCCGGTGGACTCCGACGGTGTGCTCGTGGTCGACGCCCTGGCGCAGGAGCTGTCGGAGCACGGTGACGAGGCCGCGCTCCTGTCCGTGATGTGGGCCAACAACGAGGTCGGTGCGCTGCAGCCGCTCGCCGACGTCGTCGCGCTCGCCCACCAGTACGGCGTGCCGGTGCACGCGGACGCGGTCCAGGCCGTCGGGCAGGTGCCCGTCGACTTCGGTGCGTCGGGGCTCGACGCGCTCACCCTGACCGGCCACAAGGTCGGGGGACCCGGCGGCGCCGGGGCGCTCCTCGCCCGGCGCGGGCTCGAGCTGACGCCCGTGCAGCACGGCGGCGGGCAGGAGCGCGGCGTGCGGTCCGGGACGCTCGACGCGGCCCTGCTCGCGTCCTTCTCGACGGCCGTCGTGGCTGCCGTCCAGGGCCGGGAGACTTTTGCGACGCGGGTCGGCGCGCTGCGCGACGCGCTGGTGGCCGGCGTCCTCGACTCGGTCCCGGGTGCCGTCCTGCGCGGTCCCCGGAACGGGCGCCTGCCCGCGAACGCGCACTTCACGTTCGGTGGCTGCGAGGGCGACTCGCTGCTGTACCTGCTCGACTCGGCGGGCGTCGAGGCGTCGACGGGGTCGGCCTGCCAGGCGGGCGTACCGCGTCCGAGCCACGTGCTGCTGGCCATGGGGGTCGACGAGATCGAGGCGCGCGGTGCGCTTCGGTTCAGCCTCGGGCACTCGTCGGTCGCGTCCGACGTGGAGACGCTGCTCACCGTGCTGCCCGCCGTGGTCGAGCGGGCGCGCGCGGCCGGCCTGGCGACGGTGTCCTGATGCGTGTCCTGGCGGCACTCTCCGGCGGCGTCGACTCCGCCGTGGCGGCGGCGCGCGCGGTCGACGCCGGGCACGACGTCGTCGGCGTGCACATGGCCCTGTCCCGCACCCGCGACCAGTTCCGCACCGGCTCCCGCGGCTGCTGCTCGATCGAGGACGCCGGTGACGCCCGGCGTGCCGCCGACGTGCTGGGCATCCCGTACTACGTGTGGGACCTGTCGGAGAAGTTCGAGCAGACGGTCGTCGCGGACTTCGTCGCCGAGTACGAGGCGGGCAGGACGCCCAACCCGTGCGTGCGGTGCAACGAGCACATCAAGTTCGCGACGCTGCTGGACAAGGCGGTGGCGCTGGGCTTCGACGCCGTGGCGACGGGGCACTACGCCCGGATCGTCGATCGTCCTGATGGTTCGCGCGAGCTGCACCGGTCGGCGGAAGCCGCCAAGGACCAGTCGTACGTGCTGGCCGTGATGGGCCCCGAGCGGCTGGCGCGCTCCCTGTTCCCCCTGGGCGACGTCGCGTCCAAGGAGGAGACCCGCCGCGACGCCGCCGCACGCGGGCTGTCGGTGTCCGCCAAGCCCGACTCCTACGACATCTGCTTCGTCGCCGACGGGGACACCCAGGGGTTCCTGCGCTCGCGGCTGGGGTCGCAGCCGGGGGAGATCGTCGACGAGGCCGGTGCGGTGCTCGGCACCCACGACGGCGCGTACGCCTACACCGTCGGGCAGCGGCGCGGGCTGTCGATCGGACGCCCCGCGCCCGACGGGAAGCCGCGGTACGTGCTCGCGGTCGAGCCCGTGCACAACCGCGTGGTCGTGGGGTCCGCCGGCGACCTGTCCGTCGACGTCGTGCAGGCGGACCGGGCGGTGTGGTTCGCCGCTCCGGGCGACTCCTTCGAGTGCGCGCTGCAGGTGCGGGCGCACGGCGCCGCCGTACCGGCGCGCGCCCGCGTCCTGCCCGACGGATCGGTCTCGGTGTCGGTCGACGGCGCGCTGCGCGGCGTCGCGCCCGGGCAGTCCGCGGTGCTCTACGACGGCACCCGCGTGCTCGGCCAGGCCACCGTGACGGCCGCCGTCCGGTCCGCCGTCGGCGCTGCTCGGTGAGCCGCCCGTCCGTCACGGGCACGGGACCGTGGCCCGGCACCGACGTGCTCGAGGCGCAGAGCGTGGTCGTCGGCGACCTGCTGGACACGCCGTCGGGCGAGGTGGACGGCCTGCCGTTCACGGTCACGCTGCCGGCGCGCGGGCCGTGGAGCGACCAGGTCGGGCGGGCGTCCGCGCTGCTGGCGGACCTGCCGACCGAGCTCGGCGCGCACGGCTGGAAGCTCGCCGCGCACCCCGGCGGCGACCTCGGACGCGCGCAGGCGTTCGTCCGAGAGGACGTCGATGCGCTCGCGGTGGCCGCGCACGGTTACGTCGGGCCGCTCGTCGTGCCGGTCCTCGGACCGCTCACGCTCGCCGCGTCGCTCTACCTGGCGCGCGGCGACCGGGTGATCTCCGACGCCGGCGCGGTCCGCGAGCTCGCCGCCTCGCTCACCGACGGGCTGGCCGCGCACCTCGGCGCACTGAGCCGCGCCGTCCCCGGGATCGTTCCGTCCGTGCTCCTGCACGAACCGCTGCTCGCGCAGGTGATGGCCGGGGTGCTGCCGTCGTTCTCCGGCTACTCGGCGCTGCGGTCGGTGCCCGGGCCGGTCGCGGCCGGGCACCTGACGTCCGTGGCGACCGGGCTGCGGGCCGCCGGCGCCGCCTCCGTGGTCGTGCACGGCGGCGCGGCGTGGTCGTCGCTGGGTGCGATCCGGGCGTCGGGTGCCGACGGGTTCGCCCTGGCCGTCACCGCGCTCGACGACCGGTCGTGGGAGCGGGTCGCCGAGGTGGTCGAGGGCGGGCTCGCGTTCTGGCCCGAGCTTGCCGCCGCAGGCGTCCTCCCAGTGCGCCGGCCCGGACGTCGCAGGGCAGGCCGACCTCCTGCTCCGGCCGTGGCGGTCCGTCGGGCTGCCGGCCGCGGCGTTGCGCGACGTGGTCCTGCTCGCCGGTGACGCCACGGGCGTCGGGTCGCCGGACGACGCCCGCGCGGTGCTCGCCGGACTGGTGCGCGCCGCGCGCCTCGTCGCCGAACGTGCGGAGTCCTGATGCGTCGTCCGCTCGTCCTGCTCCTGGCGTCCGCGACGGCGCTCGTCGGCCTCGTCATCCTCGCGGTCGCGTTCATCGGCATCGGCGCGCGGACGCTGCAGGCCTCGCAGGCGGGCGACTCGCCCTGCCTGCAGGCCTATGCCGCCGACCTGCCCGGGTCGCACATCCGGTACACCGTCTTCCCGCCGCGCGGGGTGTGCACCTGGGACGTCGACGGGCAGCCGCAGGACGTCGTGGTGGCCTCGGCGTCCCCGCGGCTGACCGGTGTCGCCGCCCTGCTCGCCGTCGGCGGCGCGGCGGTGTGCGTCGGGGTGCTCGTCGAGCCCCGGCTGCGGCAGGCGCGCGCCTGACCGGACGGATCACCCGATACCGGGTGTATCTGTGCTCGATCGACCCTTCTCTTCGGTGCGAGTCCCAGACACCAGGAGCGGTCATGAAGGCGTACGCCAGCGAGATCAAGTACTCCCACCTCGAGGACCTGCGGGCCATCGTCGCCGCGACCTCGACGGGGCAGTACGAGGTGGACGACGCGACCTCGGCGTTCGAGCGACAGGTGCAGAACGACCTCGCGGCGGCCCGGCAGGCGCACCTCGACGACGAGCTCGGCATCGCGATCCGCGGCTACAGCCAGCTGCAGGCGCTGATCCTCAAGACCGCGCACCCGACGTTGCCGGTCGCGGCGCCGTCGTACCCGCAGTGGGAGGTGTCCTACGCCTCGTCCCAGCTGCCCGCGTTCCTCGCCATGGCGGCCGAGTCCGCCAGCCGGACGGTCCCGCCGCTCAGCACGGTGCCCGCCGGCATCGTCTGGCCCGTGCCGCCGGACCCGGCCGAGTCGTGACGCACCCGCAGGTGTTCGGCGCGGGCGTGTCGAGCACCCTGGACACCGTGCACGGCCTGCTCACCGGGGCCGCCGGGTCGGTCGTCGCGGGCGACTTCGCCGGTGCGGCCAAGGCGTACACGCAGGCGATCAAGGCCGCCGGTGACCAGGACCTGGCGCTCGTCGCGCACCTGCACCAGGACCTGGGGCTCGTGCTCGAGCGCGCAGGCAGGGCCGACGCGGCGACGACCGAGCTCACCACGGCGCAGGAGCTGTTCACCAAGGCCGGGTCGGGCGAGGGGCAGGTGTCCGCGCTGGCAGCTCTCTCGGGCCTCTTCGAGCGGCAGGGGGACGACGCCCGAGCCAAGGAGGTGCTGGCCCAGGCCGGTGCGGTGAGCCAGAAGCTGGGCATCTTCGAGCTCGGGGTCACGGGGGTCACCGGCGTCGCCGACGCCCCGACCCGCGCGCTGACCGGGCGGACCGTGGTGGGTCCGGGCCGGGGCCTCCCGTTCCGCCGGATCGACGGCGCGCCCGGGCTCGAGCTCGCCGGCGCGATCCCGCAGCCGATCAGCCAGGCCGAGACTCCGTCTCTGCAGGCCCTGGCCTACGTCGGCGAGCTGCGCACGGTGGACACGTTCACGATCCTCGGCACGGACGCCTCGAGCACGGTGAGCCTCGCCGGCGACAAGGCCGGGAACCTCACCGCGCTGTACGAGACGATGGCCGTGACCGACGACCTCGGCCTCCTGTACGTCCAGGGCCTCCCGGCGACGACGTTCGTCGCGTACCTGCCCTACATCTACTTCTTCGTCATCCCGATGAGCCTGGGCGACTGCTATCTCGCGTCGGGCGACTACGCGTCGGCCGAGACCGCATACCGCAACGCGCTGACCTACCCGTACCTCAACCTGAACGTCGAGGTCACCCAGGTGTGGACGCGGCTCGCGCAGACCTACGTGGCCTGGGGCGACTCGATCTACCGCGCCGCCGGTGACTCCGCGGCGGGCTGGCCCGCCGCGGCCGTCAAGTACCACCTCGTCGTGGGCTCGGACGGCACTGTCCCGGCGACGTCGCCGCTCTACGCCGACGCCCGGTTCGCCGCGCTCAAGGTCAGGGCCGCGGCGATCGCGGCGGCGGCCGACCCCACGAGCGTCGACGACAACCCGGCCGTCGCGCTGCCGCTCACCCGGGCGCGGCTGCGGCTCAGCCAGATCGCGGCGGGCCAGAACTTCCTCGGGTTCGCGCCGGACTACCTGCCCCCGTTCAGCTTCGAGGCGCTGCAGACCAACGCCCGCTACCTGGCCGAGCACGCGGGGACCATGGAGCAGGCGTACATCCAGTTCAAGAGCCAGGCCGAGAACGAGGAGTTCCGCGAGGACCAGATGGACCAGCAGGTGGACCTCGCGGCCGCGAGCGTCGTGCTGGAGCAGGACGGGGTCGCGCAGGCGCAGGCCGGCGTCGCGGTCGCGCAGCGCAGCAAGGACTACGCGACCACACAGCTCACCAACGCCCAGGAGGCGTCGACCGCGTTCGGGGACGTCCGGTGGGAAGCGAGGAGCTGGCCGAGCTCGACGCCTGGGCGCAGGCGTCCGCGGTGGACCACGACGACGAGGTCAAGCTCACCATCACGGGGTACGACTCGTTCGGGTCGGACCACGAGCCGCGCAACACCGTGCTCCAGCGGCTGGCCGCCCAGCGGGCCAGTCTCACCGACGACCTCGAGCAGGGGCGCCTCGACCGCGAGGTCGCCGCTGCGCAGTCGTACCAGGCGGTCGCCCAGGCGCAGGTGGTCCAGGCGCAGGCCGGCGTCGCCGTGGCCCAGCAGCGGGTCGCGGTGGCCCAGCTGCAGCAGGCCCAGGCCGAGGCCAACCGCGAGTTCCTCGACCTGCGCGAGTTCAGCAGCCGGCACTGGTACGAGATGGCCCAGGTGATGAAGGGGCTGGCCGCGGACTACCTGGACATGGCGACCAGCGTGGCGTGGCTGATGCAGCGCGCCTACGCCGCCGAGACCGCCCGCGACCTGCACAAGATCCGGCTCGACTACCGCAACGCCGGCGCGGGCGACGTCCTCGGTTCCGACGTCCTGCTGCGCGACGTCGACTTCTTCACGGTCGACTTCCTGACCAGCACGCGGTCGAAGAAGGCGCCGATCAAGGTGTCCTTCTCCCTGGCCCAGCTCTACCCCAGCGCGCTGCGTGCCCTGCGCACCACCGGCGTCGCCAACCTGCAGACCACGCTCGAGCAGCTCGACCGGCTGTACCCGGGCTTCTACCTGCACAAGGTCCGCGCGGTCGAGGTGCAGTTCGTCGGCGTCAGCGCCGCCTCCGGGGTGCACGGGACGCTGCGGAACATCGGGGTGTCGCACTTCCGCGCCGCCGACGGGAGCGTCCAGCAGCTGGTCTACCCCCCGGACGTCCTGCCGCTGTCGCTGTACGACGCGCGGACCGACGCGATCGTGCTGCGCGCGGACTCCCAGCAGCTGCGCCTGTTCGAGAACAACGGCGCCGCGACGATGTGGCGGCTCGAGCTGCCGCTGGGCACCAACGAGGTCGACCTGTCGGCCCTGCTCGACGTGTACCTGGTGGTGTATCTGGACGCGTTCTTCGACGGCGGGCTGGAGGGCACGGTCAAGGCGGGCCTGCCCACCACGGGCACGGCGGGCCGGGCGACGTCGCTGCGGCTGCAGGCGCCCGACGAGCTGTTCTTCCTGCGCACGCAGGGCAGCGGCGACCTGGTCGTGTCCGCGGCCGACCTGCCGCGGACGCAGAAGGACCTGCTCCGCACGTCGTTCACGCTGCGCGTCTCGGGCGCGCCGGCAACCGTGGTCCGGCTCACGCCCGCGTCGACCGGGACCGAGCTGGTGCTCACCACCGACGCGGACGGTCTGGTGCAGGGCGCGCCGGTGGCGAGCCTGCTCGGGGGCGGCGTGGCCGACAGGTTCACCGTGCACATCACGGCGGCGGACAACCCGACGCTCGCGGTCGGACCCGGCGGCGTCCCGGACCTGTCCGGGATCACCGACGTGTCGGTGTACCAGGACTACTCGTTCACCTGGCGCTGAGACCATGAGCGACGCCGCCACCTCCGAGCAGGCAGTCAGCGCGCCGGCCGGGAGCGGGAACGCCCCGGGCTTCGGCGAGTCGTTCGGGCTCAACCTGAACACCGGCCAGGCGTCCTACACGATCCCGATCCCCGTGCCCAAGGGCGTCGCGGGACAGGTGGCGAAGCTCGACCTCGTCTACAGCCAGAACGCCGGCAACGGCGTGCTCGGAATGGGCTGGGCGCTGCCGGTGCGGACCGTGGAGCAGCGGCTGGACTTCGGGGTACCCGGCGACGTCGAGGCGCGGTACCTCGCCGACGGCGTGGAGATCGTCGAGGTGTCGGCGGGGCACTGGCGGGCCCGCAAGGAGTCGGCGTTCGACCGGTTCGAGCGCACCGGCGACGGCTGGACGATCCTGCAGCGCGACGGCGGCACCGTCGAGCTGGGCCTGTCACCGGCCGCCCGGGTGGCCGATCCCGGTCATCCGGATCGGGTGCTCCAGTGGTTGCCGGAGCGCGTGCTCGACGCCAGCGGAAACGCGGTGACGTACGCCTGGTCGGTGCAGGACGGGACGCCCTACCTGACGAGCGTCTCGTGGGCCGTGCACACCGTGTCCTTCCTGTACGAGGACCGGCCGGACGTCCTGCGCAACGGGCGTGCGGGGTGGATGCGGCTGACCACCCGGCGGTGCTCGAGCATCACGCTGGAGGTGCAGGGCGTCGGCGCCGTCCGGCGCTGGGACCTGACCTACCAGGACGCGCAGGTGTCGATGCTGACGCAGGTGCGGCTCACCAGCCTCGGCCCGGCCACCGACGGCTCCGGCGACCTCGCCCGACCGGCGCAGCGGTTCACCTACGCGGTGCCCGACCCGGCCGCGTGGCACGCGCGCTTCGTCGGCTCCGATGCGCTGTACCCGCCACCGCCGTTGACCGACCCGGACGCCCTGCTGACGCAGCTCGACGCGGGTCCGCTGCCCGGTGTGCTGGCCGGCCGGGGTGGGGGCCTGTGGTTCTGGCCGCAGGACGTGCGCGGCGACTTCACCGCCCCGCACCGGCTGTCCAGCGTCCCGGTCGGCTTCCAGGGCGTGCGCGACAGCCGCCTGCAGGTGGTCGACATCGACGGCGACGGCGCGGTCGACCTGCTCGTCGGCGTCGGCACCGCGCTGCCGCGCGGCTACGCGGACGGGGCCCACGACTGGCAGTCCTACGTCGCCTACCCGCGATCGGCGACCACCCCGGACCTGGGGACGACGACGCGGTTCGCGGACCTGGACGGCGACGGGCGGGTGGACGCCCTCGGGCAGATGGGCCGCACGATCGTGTGGTGGCACAACCTCGGCGCCGACGGCTGGGCGGCAGCCGCACATGTCGTCCTGGCCGACCTGGCCGACGACGACCCGCTGGCGGGCCTGGTGGACCCGCCGGACCTGACGGACCCGGCGGTGCTGCTCGCAGACATGACGGGCGACGGCCTGGCCGACCTGGTGCGCGTCCGGTCCGGTCAGGTCACCTACTGGCCCAACCTCGGTCGGGGCCGGTTCGCGGCACCGGTGCTCATGACCGGGAGCCCCCGGGTCCGCACCGACGACGGCACCCAGCTGCTGCTGACCGACGTCGACGGCGACGGCTGCGCCGACCTGGTGCTCGTCGGGGCGGCCGGCGTGCAGATCGTGCCCAACCTCTCGGGTGCCTCCTGGGGTGCGCCCGTGCTCGACCCGCTCGTGCCGACGCCGATCCCGGGGACCGTGTCGGCCCTGCCGGGAGCGAGCGGCCGCGGGAGCGCCGTGCTCTGGTGCTCGCCGCGCGGGTCCGCGACGGGCTACGTGCGCTACGACCCCACGGCGGGGTCGGGCTACCTGCTGACGGGCACCGACAACGGCGCGGGCCTCGTCGCAACCGTCGAGTACGACACCGCCGCGGCACACTCCGAGCGCGACCGACTCGCAGGCCGGCCGTGGCCGGACGAGGTGCCGTTCCCCGTCGCCGTCGTGTCGGCCACGATGGTCACCGACGGCGTGTCCGGGCAGACGAGCCGCACCGCCTACCGCTACCACGACGGCTGGTACGACGAGCGGGAGCGCAGCTTCGAGGGCTTCGCCCGCGTCGAGCGCGACGAGATCGGTGACGCGTCCCGGCCGACGTCTCGGGTGGTGCACCACTTCGTCGTCGGCGCGGACCGGCTGCCGGGGAACGGCCCGGAGCAGGCGCTGCTGAACAAGCTGCTCTCCCGGGTCGAGCACCTGCAGCTCGACGGCTCGGCGCTCCAGGACCAGCCCGTGCTGGTGGAGGACACCGACTACTCGGTGCAGACGCTCGAGCCCGCCGCCCGCGGCTGGGTCCGGGTGGAGCGGACCGCACGACGCTGGCGGGAACGCACCGACGACGAGCGCGCCGAGGAGCGCACGCTGGACTACGACGACGGTGGCGACGTGGTCGCGGAGCACCTGCGTCACCGCGGTACCTCGCTCGGGGCGCCCGTGCCGGAGATCGCCCTGGACACCACGCTGACGTTCGCGGTGCACCCGCAGGGCCGGGTGCTGGGCAAGCCGGCCTCGATCGTGCGTCGTGACGGCGCCGGTGTGCTGATCGGCGAGGTGCGGCGGTTCTACGACGGCCCGGACTACGTCGGCCTCGCGGCCGGGGTCGTGGACCAGGGGCTGCTCACGCGCGAGCTGCGCTGGGCCATGACCGTCCAGGACGCGCACGCGCGATACGACGACACGCTCCCGGCGGACGTCGGCGGCCTGGGCTACGAGGTGCTGCCGGACGCCGACGGGCGCGACGCCCTGTTCGCGGTCGCCGTGGAGCAGGCGCACGACACCGCCGGACGCCTCGTCGGTGTGCGCAGCACCCCCGGCCAGACCACCACCTACACCTACGACGCGTCGGGCACGCACCGCGCGACGTCCACGACGCCGCAGGGCACCACGACCGTCGCGACCGACCTGGCGACCGGGCAGCCCGTCTCGGTCGTCGACCCCGACGGCACGACCGTGAGCATGCGCTACGACGCGCAGGGCCGCCTGACGTCCGTGGTGCTGCCGGGCGACTCTCTCGCGATGCCGTCGCGCACGTACGCCTACCTCGACGCCGTCCCGGGCGTCGTGACCGTCCGTCGGCGCCTGCGGCACGGTGAGGCGGCGACCGCGGACTCCGCGATCGTCTTCGACGGCCTCGGCCGGGAGCAGCAGCGCCGTGAGGTGCTGTCCGCGGGTCGCGTGATCGTCAGCGGCTGCGTGGTCCGCACCCCGTTCGGGGACGCGGCCGCGGAGTACGACCCCACGTTCGAGGCCGCCCTCGACTACGCGCCGACCGACCTGACCGGCCGCACCAGCCGCCGGTTCGAGTACGACAGCCAGGGCCGACCGGTGCGGACCACCGACCACGACGGCGCCGTGTCGTCCACGCGCTACGCACCGTTCGAGATCGTCTCGACCGACGCCCTGGGCGTCGAGCGCCGGGACCGGGTGGATGCTGCGCACCGGCGTGTGGCCGTGGAGGAGTCCGGCGTCACCACCACCTACGCACCCGACGCCACCGGCCACCTCTCGGTGCACTCGGACGCGCACGGGGTGGTCGCCCGGTACGCCTACGACGGACTGGGCAACCGGGTCGAGGTCGCCCACCGCGACGCCGGCACGTGGCGCACGCTGAACGACGCCCGCGGTCGCGCGGTGGAGGTCGTGGACCCGGCCGGCGCGCGGATGTCGGCGTCGTACGACGGCATGGGACGCATCGTGTCGTTCGCCGTCGACGGGGTGCAGCGCGAGACCTACACGTACGACGACGCCCCGAGCCACGGGGTGGGCCGGCTACGGACGGCCACCTATCCGGGCGGCAGCCAGACGTTCGCGTACGACGCCCAGGGCCGGGTGGCGTCGCGGACCTATGCGGTCGGCGGCCGGTCGTGGACGCTCGGCTTCGAGCGGGACGCGCTGGGCCAGCTGGTCCGCCTCGTGCAGCCGGACGGCAGCGCCACCGTGTACGAGCGGTACGACAGCGGGCTGGTGCGGTCGGTGCCGGGCGTCCTGACGCTCGTCGACTACGAACCGCGGCGGCTGGCGACGACGGTCACGCACGCCAACGGGGTGGTGCGGACCACGCTACGCGGCGGGCACCGCCCGCGTGGTCGCCCAGCGCACCGTCGGGGTCGGCGGCGCCGTGCTCGAGGACGCGGCCTACGGGTACGACGCCCTCGGTCAGTGCACGTCCGTGGAGGAGCCGGACGGTCGGGTCACCTTCGCGTACGACCCGCTGCGGCAAGCTCGTCGGCACCACCGACGCCCGCCCCGGTGGTGTGGACGAGGACTTCACGTACCAGGCCCGGACGCTCCTCGCGACGGACGGTGCCGTGCTGACCGCGGACGACGTCGCGCACCCGACGCGCCCGGACACCCTCGCCGTCGACGGCGGCGCGCCGAGCGACCTCGGCTACGACGTGGCGGGCCGGCTCGGGGCCCTCCCGGGCCGGACGTTCGCGTGGGACGCCAAGGGCCAGCTCGCCTCGGTCGTGCGCGCGGACGGGACCACGGTCGCCTACGAGTACGACCACCGGGGCTCGCGGGTTCACAAGACCGTGACGGGGGGTCCCGACACCGTCTTCCTCGGGCCGTACGCCGAGGTGCGGGACGGGAACCTCGTCACGTACGCGGTGCTGCAAGGGCTACGGATCGCCGTCGACCACGGGGGAGTACGGCACTGGATCCACACGGACCCGCGCGCCAGCGCGACGTTCTTCACGGACGCCGCGGGCACCCGCATCGCGAGGATCGACTACCGCGCGTTCGGCAACTCGGCCCGGGCCACCGGCCCGGCCCCGACCCAGGTGTTCGCGTTCCAGGAGTGGGACGCCGACGCCGAGCTCTACTACGCGCAGCGCCGCTGGTACTCGCCGACGATCGCGCGGTACCTGAGCCCGGACGGCTACTTCCTGCACCATCCCGAGAAGGGCGTCGACGACCCGCGGCGGCTCGACCTGTACGCGTACTGCGCGAACGACCCCGTCAACAACGTGGACCCGGACGGTGCGAGCTTCTGGACCGTGCTCGGCGGGATCGTCGGGGTCATCATCGGGATCGCGGTCGCGGTGCTGACCATCGCGGCGTTCGCGTCCGGCATCGGGGCCGGGCTGCTCGCGATCGGGCTCATCATCGGGTTGACGATCGCCGGTTACGCCGGTGCGTCCGCGGCCCGGGGAACGGCGCTCGGCGACTTCCTCAAGGGGATGCTCATCGGGTTCAACGCGGGCCTGACGGTCGTGTTCGCCTCGGCGATCTTCGGCCCGGCCATCGGCCTGGCGCTCGGCGTGATCGGGTTCCTGAGCGTGTTCGACGGGATCCGGCAGAGCGCCGCCTACCAGGTGATCCTCGGCTGGAGCAGCTGGCTCATGCCGACCACCTGGCTGGTCAACGGCATCGGCCTCGCCTTCTTCGCCGTCAACCTGATCCTGGCCGGCGTGACGGGGAACCAGGTGCCGGGGCTGGCCATCACGTCGATCAGCTTCGACCTGGCCACGTGCAGCTTCGTCATGAAGGGCGGCGCGTTCTCCGACGCCAACCCCATCGACACGGCCTACGACATGGGGCACTTCGTCTTCGTCGACTCCAAGAACACGAGCCCCGACGGCGACGTCCCGCACGAGACCGGGCACGGGCTCAGCCTCGGGGCGTTCGGGTCGGCCGTGCACCTCATCGGGTTCGTCGACGAGATGATCGCGGGCGGCGGCAAGCGGCCTGGACCGAGCAGATGGCCGACAGCCACGCCGGGATCGGCACCGACGACACCTGGACCTGACGCGGATCCGTTCGACGTCCTCCTGTGGGCGGTGCACGCCATGATGGGACCGTGAGCGAAGAGATCGACGACGCCCCCGTCAGCGCAGCATCGGTGAGCGCATCGCCCGACCACGAGATCCCCGCCGAGGCGCGGCACCGGTGGACCGAGCTGGCCAGCTCATCGACGCGGACCAGTTCGCGTACTACATCCGCGACGCCCCGGTGGCGTCGGACAAGGAGTACGACGAGCGCCTCCGGGGAAGCTGCAGGCGCTGGAGGACGAGCACCCCGGGCTGCGCACGCCCGACTCGCCCACGCAGCGCGTCGGCGGGACGTTCAGCACCGAGTTCGCTTCCGTCAGCCACGTCGAGCGCATGCTCTCGCTGGACAACGCGTTCTCCGACGAGGACATCGCCTCCTGGGCGGACCGCGTGCACCGCGACCTGGAGGCCGACGCGCAGCTGCACTACCTGTGCAGCTCAAGATCGACGGGCTGGCCATCGCGCTGCTGTACGAGAAGGGGCGCCTGGTCCGGGCGGCCACCCGGGGGGACGGGCGCACGGGCGAGGACGTGACCCTGAACGTCCGCACGATCTCGACCATCCCCGACGTGCTCGGCGGCGACCCGGCGACGCACCCGGACCTGATCGAGATCCGGGGCGAGGTGTTCCTCCCGGTCGAGGCGTTCACGCAGCTCAACGCCGCGCAGGTCGAGTCGGGCAAGAGCCCGTTCGCCAACCCGCGGAACGCCGCTGCGGGCTCGCTGCGGCAGAAGGACCCCCGGGTGACCGCGTCGCGGGACCTGCGGATGTACGCGCACGGGATCGGCGCGTGGCAGCGGGCACCGGGCGGCGGGACCGGGATCGAGCGGCAGTCCCAGGTGTACGACCTGCTGGCGTCCTGGGGCGTGCCGGTCTCGGGCCACTCGCGGGTGGTCGAGGGTCTGGACGGCGTGCGGGAGATGATCGCGCACACGGGGGAGCACCGGCACGACGTCGAGCACGAGATCGACGGCGTGGTGGTCAAGGTCGACGAGATCGCGCTGCAGCGTCGGCTCGGCGCCACGAGCCGGGCGCCGCGGTGGGCGATCGCGTACAAGTTCCCACCGGAAGAGGTCAACACCAAGCTGCTCAACATCGAGGTCAACGTCGGCCGCACCGGGCGGGTGACGCCGTTCGCGGTCATGGAGCCGGTCTTCGTCTCGGGTTCGACCGTGGCCATGGCCACGCTGCACAACGCGAGCGAGGTGAAGCGCAAGGGCGTGCTCATCGGGGACACGGTGGTGCTGCGCAAGGCGGGGGACGTCATCCCCGAGGTGGTCGGGCCGGTGGTGGACCTGCGGGACGGCACGGAGCGCGAGTTCGTCATGCCCACCGAGTGCCCCTCGTGCGGGACCACGCTGGCGCCCGCCAAGGAGGGCGACGTCGACATCCGCTGCCCCAACCAGCGCTCCTGCCCGTCGCAGCTGCGCGAGCGGCTGTTCCACGTGGCCTCGCGGGGTGCGTTCGACATCGAGGCGGTCGGCTGGGAGGCCGCGAGCGCGCTCCTGAACGCCGGGGTGGTCACCGACGAGGGCGACCTGTTCGCGCTCGACGCCGACGCGCTGCGGCGGGTGCCGCTGTTCACGCTCTCGACCAGCTCGAAGGTCGGCGGCGTGGTGCGCGAGGCCGGGGACCTGAACGCCACCGGGTCGGCGCTGCTGGGCAACCTGGAGAAGGCCAAGGGCGCGGCGCTGTGGCGGGTGATCGTCGCGCTCTCGATCCGGCACGTCGGGCCGACGGCGGCGCGGGCGCTCGCGCAGCACTTCGCGTCGATCCCGGCGATCGCGTCGGCGTCGGAGGAGGAGATCGGGGCGGCCGAAGGGGTCGGGCCGACCATCGCGGGGGCGGTCGTGGCCTGGTTCGCGCAGCCGGGCGAGGACGACAAGTGGCACCAGGCGATCGTCGACAAGTGGGCGGCGGCGGGCGTGCGGATGAGCGAGGAGCGCGACGAGTCCGCGCCGCGCACGCTCGAGGGGCTCACGGTCGTGGTCACGGGCGGGCTCGAGCGGTTCAGCCGGGACGGGGCCAAGGAGGCGATCCTGGCCCGCGGTGGGAAGTCGGCCGGCAGCGTCTCGAAGAACACGGACTTCGTGGTGGTCGGCGAGAACGCGGGCTCCAAGGAGACCAAGGCGCGCGAAGCTCGGGCTGCGCATCCTCGACGAGGCCGGGTTCGAGCGGCTTCTCGCGCAGGGACCGAGCGGGGTGGCCGACGACGCACGAGCGGACCCGGCCCCGTGAGGGTGGCGACGGCGTGAAGGCGGTGGCGGAAACGACCGGGCCGACCGTCCGCCTGGCGCGGAACGACGAGATCGCGGGTGCCGGCGCGCTGACGGCCGAGGCCTACCTCGCGGACCGGCTGCTCGACGAGGACGACGAGTACGAGGCCCAGCTGCGGGACGCGACGAGGCGGGCCCGCGACGCGATGCTCCTGGTGGCGACGGTGCCGTGCGAGGACTCCGACGGCAGCCAGACCGTCGTCGGGACGGTGACGCTGGCGCCGTACGGCACCACCTACGCCGAGGTCGCCGAGCCCGGCGAGTTCGAGGTGCGGATGCTCGCGGTGGCCCCGCGCGCCCGCGGTCGCGGTATCGCCGAGGCGCTCATGCGGGCCGCGCTCGGGTACGCCGTCGCGTCGGGCGCCCGTCGGGTGGTGCTCTCGACGCTCGACTCGATGGTCACGGCGCACCGGCTGTACGCCCGGCTCGGCTTCGTCGCCGCGCCCGAGCGCGACTGGGGGCACGAGTACGTGCACCTGCGCGTGCAGACCTGGACCCCGCCGGAGCCCCCGGGTGCGCTGGTCGAGTCGCGGACCTGGCCGCCGCTGCAGGTGGTCGAGGTCGACGGCTGGCGGGTCGGCGTGTCGGGCGGCCTGACCCGGCGGGCAAACAGCGCCCTGCTGACCGGGACGCCGGCCGACCCGATGGGCGCGCTGGACCGGATCGAGCAGGTCTACGCGGACGCCGGGCTGCCGAGCATCGTCCGGACGCCGCGTCCCGTCGGTTCGGGGGGAGCGGGCGAGTCGACCGTGGTCCCGCCGGTCTGCGTCGAGGTGGCCGCGATGCTCGACGCCCGCGGGTACCGGACCGTCTCGGAGACCGACGTCCTGGTGCGCTCGCTCGTCGGCGATCCCGCCCTGCCGGGTCGGCTCGACCTGCCGGGCGTGCGGATCGAGGAGCGCGACGAGCCGGACGACGACTGGCTCGCGCTGTGGCTGGGCGCCAAGGACGACTCCGCGGACCGGGCGACCGGTCGCGCGATCCTCACCGGCGTCCCGGCGCGCTACCTGTCGATGACCTCGACCTACGACACCTCGCCAGTGGCGGTCGTCCGGGTGACGGTCACGCAGGACTGGGCGGCGCTGTCATGCCTCGTCGTCGCGGGCTCCGCGCGGCGTCGCGGCCTCGCGCGCGCCCTGACGCTCCACGCGCTGCACGACGCGCGGGAGCGCGGCGCGCGCCGGGTGTTCCTGCAGGTCGAGGCCCACAACCAGGCCGCCGCCGCGCTCTACTGGGGTCTCGGGTTCGAACCTGCCGACCGGTACACCTACCGGCAACGACAAGCCCCCTGACCGGCACCTGACCTGCCACGCTCGATGGAAGGGGGTCAGGCCCCGACCTTGTGCGCGCGTCGCGCCGCTGACGGATCGAGCCCGACGGTCAGCGGGCGGCCCACAGGAGCCCGCGTTCGATGATCGTGCGCACCGGCGGCAGCTCGAGGTCGGCCAGCTGGTGACCCGGCGCGCAGACGAACACCCGACCCTCGCCCCAGAGCCGCTTCCAGACGGCCGGCGACGTCTGCGGTACGAGCCAGTGGTCGTCGGGCCCGGGCGTGATCGTCGTGGTGGCGAGCACGTCGTTGAGGTCGTCGGAGAGCAGCCAGTACTGTTCGGAGCGGAGGGCGAAGTCGGCGATCCCATCGACGATCGGGTCGTCGGCCCGGCCCGGCACGATCTGGACGGTGTGGTCGACGATCCCGCCGGGGTGCGCCGCGAACTGGGCGCCGACGAGCTGCAGATAATCCGTCGCCATCCGGAACGAGTCGACGACCCCGCCGTGCCAGCCTGCGAACCCGGTGCCGGCGGCGACGGCGTCGCGCAGGCCGTGGAGCTCGTCGGCGAGGATCTCGCCCATGGTCCAGCACTGCACGACGAGGTCGGTCGAGGCCATGAGGGAGGCGTCGGCGTAGACCTCGAGCGAGCCCTCGACGACGACGTCGAAGTCGTGCTCGCGCAGGAACGGCAGGAACAGGTCGACGGCCTCCTCCGGGGCGTGGCCGTCCCAGCCTCCCCGGACGACGAGTGCTCGGCGTTGTTGTGGCACGGGACGACTCCTAGGAGATGAGACTGTCGATCGCAGCGGGTGACAGGACGTGCTCGGAGGCCATCGCGGACGCGCCGAGCACCCCGGCGCGACCCTTGGTCCGAGAGGCGACGATACGCAGGTGCTGGGTCGCCAGCGGCAAGGACCGCCGGTAGACGACCTCGCGGATTCCGGCCAGCAGGTGCTCGCCCGCCTCGGCGACGATCCCGCCGATCACGATGACCGACGGGTTGAGCATGCTCACGCACGCGGCGAGCACGTCACCGATCCGGCGCCCGGCCTCGCGGACCTCCCGGCTGGCGTCGGGGTCGCCGGCCCGCACGAGGGCGACGACGTCGGCACTCGTCCGGGCATCGACGCCCAGCGCGCGCAGCGCGTCGGCGATCGCGGGTCCGCTGGACAGGGCCTCGAGGCAGCCGGTGTTCCCGCACCGGCACGGCAGCTTCGCACCGCCGGGCACCGCGATGTGCCCGAGGTCGCCCGCCGCACCCTGGGCGCCGCGCCGGATCTGGCCGTCGGAGATGATCCCGGCGCCGATCCCGGTCGCCACCTTGACGAACAGCAGGTGGTCGACGGTGGGCCACTGCGTCGTGTGCTCGCCCAGCGCCATGACGTTCACGTCGTTGTCGACGAGCACGGGGACGCCCGAGAAGCTGGCGGGACAGGTGTGCCGGCACGTCGGCGTCGTCCCAGCCCGGCATGATCGGGGGGTTGATGGGCCGGCCCGACAGGTGCTCGACCGGTCCGGGGAGCCCGACGCCGACGCTGACCAGGTCGGACAGCGGCCGTCCCGCCGTCGTGAGCAGGTCGTGACCGAGGGCGACGACGCGGTCCAGGACGACGGTGGGCCCCTCCGCGATCGCGACGGGTTCGCCGACCTCCGCGAGAACGGTGCCGACGAGATCGGTCAGGGCGAGCCGGGCGTGCGTCGCGCCGAGGTCGACCGCGAGGACCACCCGCGCGGCGGGGTTGAACGCGAACGTCGCGGGCGGACGTCCACCCGTGGACGTGGCCTCGCCGGCCGGCGCGACGAACCCCGAGGAGAGCAGGAGGTCGACGCGCGCTGCGATCGTGGAGCGGGCCTGACCGGTGAGAGTGGCCAGGTCAGAGCGTGTTCTCGGCTGCCCGTCGCGGAGCAGCTGGAACATCTCCCCGGCGCCCGTCGGCTTGGGGGCGAACTTGAGGCCGTCCATGGGCACAGTGAACCATTCCGGCTTGTGTAGGTCACGTTCGCGTAACTCTGACACGCGGTTATCGACTTTTGCTTGACGCGCGACAGAAGTCGGTCCTAGGTTGCGCAACATGGTCAAAGCGGACCCACCCCTGCTGCAGATGCGCGGCATCGTCAAGCACTTCCCCGGTGCGAGGGCGCTCGACGGTGTCGACCTCGAGATCCGTGCCGGCGAGGTGCACTGCCTGCTCGGTCAGAACGGCGCCGGCAAGTCCACCCTCATCAAGGTCCTCGCCGGGGCTCACCAGCCCGACGAGGGCGAGATCCTCATCGACGGCGAGCCCGTCACCATCTCCCACCCGGTCGCGGGCCTGAGCTCGGCATCGCGACGATGTACCAGGAGCTCGACGTCGTCGACGGGCTCTCGGTCGCGGAGAACATCTACCTCGGCCACGAACTCGCGGTCGGCGGCTTCTCGCAGCGTCGCGCCGCCACCGTCCAGACCCGCGCGATCCTCCGGCGCCTCGGGCACGGCGACATCTCGCCCCACCGCGAGGTCGGCCAGCTCTCCGCGGCGGGCAAGCAGATCGTCAGCATGGCCCGCGCTCTTTCGCACGACGCCCGCGTGATCGTCATGGACGAGCCGTCCGCCGTGCTCGACGCCGAAGAGGTCAAGAACCTGTTCCGGGTGGTGCGCGAGCCGCCAAGCCGGGCGTCGCCGTCGTCTACATCTCGCACCGGCTCGACGAGATCCGGCAGATCGGCGACCGGATCACCGTCCTGAAGGACGGCCGCACGGTCGCGACGGGCCTCCCGGTCGCCGCGACGCCGACCGCCGACCTGATCCGGCTGATGACCGGCCGCACGGTCGAGTACGCCATCGCGCCCCGGCCGCCCGTCGCCGACGACGCCGCCACGGTGCTGCACGTCGACGGGCTGAGCCTGCGAGGGGCGTTCTCCGACGTCTCCTTCGACGTGCGCGCCGGCGAGGTCGTCGGGCTGGCCGGGCTCGTCGGGTCGGGTCGCACGGAGATCCTCGAGACCATCTTCGGCGCACGCAGGCGCAGCACGGGCACCGTCGCCGTGGGTGGCGACCGCCTCCGTGCGGGTGCGGTCAGCGACGCGGTCAAGGCCGGCATCGGGCTGTGCCCGGAGGAGCGCAAGAGCCAGGGTCTGCTCCTCGACGAGCCGGTCTACCGCAACATCACGCTCTCGACGTTCTCGCGGACCGCGACGGCGTCGTTCCTCGACGAGCGGTCCGAGCTGCGCGCCGCGCGCGAGCAGATCGACGCGCTCGACGTGCGTCCCTCGGACCCCGAGCGCAGCGCCCGCACGCTGTCCGGCGGCAACCAGCAGAAGGTGCTGCTCGCGCGCTGGCTCGTCCACGGCTGCCGGGTGCTGCTCCTCGACGAGCCGACCCGCGGCGTCGACGTGGGCGCCCGCGCCGAGATCTATGCCCTCATCGCGGACCTCGCGAAGAGCGGCGCGGCGGTCGTCGTGGTCTCCAGCGAGATCGCCGAGGTCATCGGCCTGTCCGACCGGATCCTCGTGATCTCCGAAGGGCGCGTGGTCCACGACGGGCCCGCGACCGGCATCGACGAGCACCGCGTGCTCGACCTCGTCATGGAAGGAAGTGCCGCGTGAGCGAGCAGGAGATCACGACGGTCGTCCCCGACGTCGTCGACACGGAGAAGAAGGTCCCGCGCGCAGGGCTGCTGCGCGGTCCTGCGGGTCGCAACATCGGTCTGGTCATCGCCTTGGTCGCCATCTGCGTCGTGGGCGTCGTCACGGCCGGCGACCGGTTCGCCAGCGTCGACAACCTGCTGACGATCCTGCGCCTGGCGGCGGTCCTCGGGGTGCTGAGCATCGGGATGACCTTCGTCATCACCGGCGGCGGCATCGACCTGTCGGTCGGCTCGGTGGTCGGACTCGCGTCGGTGTGGGCCTCCACGTTGGCCACCCAGACGCTCGCGAAGGACACCAACTGGATCGTCATGGTCTTCTGCGCGCTCGCGGTCGGCGTGGGCGCGGGCCTGGTCAACGGGGTGCTCATCGCGTACGGCAAGGTCGTCGCGTTCATCGCGACCCTGGCCATGATGGTCTCCGCGCGCGGACTGGCGGAGATCATCGCCAACCGGCAGACGCAGGTGGTCAAGGTCCAGGGCTTCCTCGACTTCTTCCGCGGTGACCTCATCGGCATCCCGACCCTCGTCTGGATCTTCGTCGTCGTCGCCGTGGCCGGCTGGATCCTGCTCAACCGCACCACGTTCGGCCGCCGCACCATCGCGGTGGGCGGCAACCCGGAGGCGGCCCGCCTCGCCGGGATCAAGGTCAAGCGCCACACGATGTACCTGTACGCACTGAGCGGTCTCGCGGCCGGCATCGGCGGCGTCATGATGCTCGGCCGCACGACGGCCGGCAAGCTCCACCAACGGCATGCTCTACGAGCTCGACGCCATCGCCGCCGTCGTCGTCGGCGGCACCCTCCTCGTCGGAGGCCGCGGCACCATCGTCGGCACCGTCCTGGGCGTGCTCATCTTCACGACGCTCACCAACGTCTTCACGCAGAACAACCTGTCCATCTCGGCCCAGGCCGTGGTCAAGGGCGTGATCATCGTCGTCGCCGTGCTGCTCCAGCAGCGGATCGCCGACCGTTCGCGCGCAAGAACCTGACGAACAAGCTCGTCGAAACCCAGCCCATTCCGATCAAGCATTCCGATCAAGGAGGATCGTCATGTCCACATCCCTGCACAGGCGCTGGCTCGCCGTCGCCGGCGCCACGGCAGCCCTCGCGTTCGTCGTGGCCGGCTGCACGTCCAACACCCCGACCGACGAGGGCAGCAGCGCGGCCGCCGAAGCGCCCGCCGTGGTTCCCGGTGGCAACGACGAGCCCGGCGACATGGTCACCATCGGCTTCTCGGCCCCCGCGGCCGACCACGGCTGGATGGGCGCGATCACCAAGTCGGCCGTCGCCGAGGCCGCGAAGTACTCGGACGTGAAGCTCGTCCAGGCCGAGGCGACCAACGACGTGAACCTGCAGATCAGCCAGATCGAGCAGTTCATCAACGACGGCGTCGACGCGATCGTGCTCCTGCCGTTCGACGGCGCCGCCCTGACCGAGGTGGCCAACAAGGCCATGAAGGCAGGCATCGTCGTGATCAACGTCGACCGCGAGTTCGACGACCCGAACGCGGCCCGGACCACGGTCCTCGGCGACAACTACGGGATGGGCGTCAGCGCCGGCACCTACATCTGCGACCAGCTCGGCGGCAAGACCGGCGCCAAGGTGGCCGAGATCGCCGGCATCGACTCGCTGCCGCTGACCCAGGACCGCAGCCGCGGCTTCAAGGACGCGCTGGCCACCTGCGGGCTCAAGGTCGACGCCCGCGTCGCGGCGGACTTCACGGTCCAGGGCGGCGAGGCGGCGGCGGCCAACCTGCTGCAGGCCCAGCCCAAGCTCGACGCCATCTGGAACCACGACGACGACCAGGGCGTCGGCGTCCTGGCGGCGATCGAGGCGGCGGGTCGCGACGAGTTCTTCATGGTCGGTGGCGCCGGCTCGAAGAACGTCATGGAGGCCATCAAGGCCGACAACACGGTGCTCAAGGCGACGGTCATCTACCCGTCCACGCAGGCCGCGGACGGCGTCAAGCTCGCCCGGCTCATCGTGCAGGGCAAGGCCATGAGCGACCTGGTCGACGTGCAGGTGCCCCGCACGGTCCAGCTCTTCGCACCCGTGGTGACCAAGGACAACGTGGACGAGTTCCTGCCGACGGCCTTCGAGTCCTGAGCCGACCGGGCGCGCCGGACACCCGTCCGGCGCGCCCACCACAGAGGGGAGGCGTGAGCCATGACAAGACGTCTCGGCGTCGGCATGGTCGGCTACGCGTTCATGGGTGTCGCGCACTCACAGGCCTGGCGCAACGCCCCGCACTTCTTCGACCTGCCGCTGGAGCCGGACATGGCGGCGGTCGCAGGTCGCGACAAGGCGGCGGTCACCGCCGCCGCCGCGCGGCTCGGCTGGTCGAGCGTGGAGACCGACTGGAAGACGCTCGTCACGCGTGACGACATCGACCTCGTCGACATCTGCACACCCGGCGACACCCACGCCGAGATCGCCATCGCGGCGCTCGCGGCGGGCAAGCACGTCCTGTGCGAGAAGCCGCTCGCCAACTCGGTGGGCGAGGCCGTCGCGATGGCGGAGGCGGCCGAGCAGGCTCGTGCGAACGGGCAGCTCGCGATGGTCGGGTTCACCTACCGTCGTGTGCCGGCGATCCAGCTCGCCCGCCAGCTCGTGGCGGACGGCCGGATCGGTTCGGTGCGGCACGTGCGCGCGCAGTACCTGCAGGACTGGATCGCGGACGCGAACGCGCCGCTGTCCTGGCGCCTGGACAAGCAGAAGGCGGGTTCGGGGGCGCTCGGGGACATCGGCGCGCACATCATCGACCTCGCGCAGTTCGTTACGGGCGAGTCCGTCACCGGTGTCTCGGCGATCCTGGAGACCTTCGTGCACGAACGCCCCGTGGCGTCGGAGCACTCCGGCCTGCACGGCACGGCAGGCACCGAGACCGGTCCGGTCACCGTCGACGACGCCGCGATCTTCCTCGGCCGGATGTCGGGCGGGGGACTGGCGACGTTCGAGGCGACCCGGTTCGCGTGGGGGCGCAAGAACGCGATCAGGCTCGAGATCAACGGCTCGGCAGGGTCGGTCGCGTTCGACTTCGAGGACATGAACGTCCTGAACTTCTTCGACGTCGCACAGCCCGCCGCCGAAGCCGGTTTCCGGCGCATCGTCGTGACCGAGCCCGAGCATCCCTTCGTCGCGGCGTGGTGGCCGGCGGGGCACGGGCTCGGGTACGAGCACGCGTTCACGCACCAGGCCGTGGACCTGGTGACGGCCATCGCCGAGGGGCGGCAGCCCGAACCCAGCTTCGCGGACGGCCTGCGCGTCCAGCGGGTGCTCGAAGCCGTCGAGCGCAGCGCCGCCGACGCCAGCACGTGGCAGGAGATCACGCCCTGACCGATCCGAACCGGGAGGTGCTCATCGACGCTTGACGACGGTCCAGGTCCGATCGCCGCCTGACTGCGGTCCCTCTCCGGGTCGCACCCGCTGCGCGGCCCCGCCGCGCGCCGCTGCCGAAGGCAGCCCACTCTCGCCGCACTCGCGGCCAGCTCGCACCGCCGGCAACCGGCCGGTGCGGAGATCTCCAGCAGGAAGGCGCGGCTGCGCGCGCCCTTCGTCGATCCATGCCCGATCTCGAAAGGACTTCACCATGCCCGGTCTTCTCGACCGACGTGCCGGCCGTTCGCCGGCCGGTCAGCACGCGCTCCACCCGCAGGCGATCACCCGCCGCGAACGGACCGCCGCATGACCCCCCAGCGGCGGAAGGGGCAGGGTGTCGCAGCCACCCTCCCCTTCCGTCCTCGCCGAACGCTGACCGCGCTGGTCGCGACCGTCGCGCTCGCCGTCACCGGTCTGATCGGCGTCGCGCCTGCCGCCGACGCTGCGACGACCGGCGCCGTCCAGCCCGCGTCGGCGGTGCCGGCGCTCGAGCACGCGCTGCCGTCGGTCCTCCCGATGCACGAGGAGGGCGTCGAGCCGTACAAGGTGCTGCTGTTCTCCAAGACCGCGGGCTTCCGGCACACCGACGGCATCGTCGCCGGGATCGCGGGCATCACCGCGCTCGGTGCCGAGCACGGCTTCACCGTCGACGCAACGGAGGACTCGTCGGTCTTCACGACGGCGAACCTCGCCCAGTACGCCACGGTCGTGTTCCTCTCGACGACCTCGCCCAACGCAGCCGCCCTGTTGAGCGCGGAGCAGCAGCAGGCCCTGCAGTCCTACGTCGAGAACGGCGGCGGCTGGTTCGGCATCCACGCCGCGGCCGACGCCAACTACGACTGGCCCTGGTACCAGGGCCTCGTCGGGGCGTACTTCAAGCAGCACCCGGCGATCCAGCAGACCAAGGTGCTCCTCGAGGACCGGGTCCACCCCGCGACCGTGGGGCTGGGTGGACGAGCTCACCCTGACCGACGACTCTACGACTACCAGACCAACCCGCGCGACAGCGTGCACGTGCTCGCCTCCCTGGACGCGCGCTCGTACACCGGCAGCACGATGGGCCTCGACCACCCGATCGCCTGGTGCCAGGACTACGACGGCGGCCGGTCCTTCTACCTGGGCCTCGGCCACGACGCGACCAACTGGTCGAACGCGGGCTTCCTGCAGATGGTCGCCGGCGGGATCGAGACCACCGCCGGTGTCGTCCCGGCCGACTGCGGTGCCTCCGTCCCGAAGAACTACGAGCTGGTCAGAGCGACGACAACACGTTCGACCCGATGCAGCTCGACGTGGCCGCGGACGGGCGCGTCTTCTACATCGAGCGCGAGGGCTCGATCAAGGTCATCGACCCGACCACCGGCCACACGTCGGCCGTCGCGACGCTGAACGCCTTCACCGCGAACGAGTCCGGTGTGCTGGGCCTGGCCCTCGACCCGAACTTCGCGACGAACAACTACCTGTACGTCTTCTACTCACCGGCCGGCGCCGACAGTGTCGACCAGCTTCTCCCGGTTCACGGTCTCCGCGGCCAACACCCTCGTCGAGGGGTCGGAGAAGATCGTGCTGAAGGTGCCCGTGCAGCGCGGCGAGTGCTGCCACCACGGCGGCTCGATGGTGTTCGACAAGACGTCCGGCGACCTCTACCTGGCCACCGGTGACAACACCAACCCGTTCGCGTCGGACGGCTACGCGCCGCTCGACCAGGGTGCCGGCCGTGCGGCCTGGGACTCCGAGCGCACGTCGGGCAACACGAACTCGCTGTCCGGCAAGCTCCTGCGCATCCACCCCGAGGGCGACGGCACCTACACGGTCCCCGCCGGGAACCTGTTCGCGCCCGGTACGGACAAGACCAGGCCCGAGGTCTACGGGATGGGGTTCCGCAACCCCTTCCGCATCAACATCGACCCCAAGACGGGCACCGTGTTCGTCGCCGACTACGGTCCTGACGCCGGCTCGGCAGACCCGAACCGCGGCCCGCAGAACACCGTCGAGTGGAACATCATCGCGAAGGCGGGCAACTACGGCTGGCCCTACTGCACGGGCCCGAACAAGGCCTACAACCACTGGAACTTCGCCACCCACCAGTCCGGTCCCGCGTACGACTGCGCGGGCGGCCCCGTGAACGACTCGCCGAACAACACCGGTCTGGCGCAGCTGCCGCCGGCGATCCCGGCGACGCTCTACTACCACTACAACGCCGCGGAGGACTTCGCCGAGGTCGGTGGCGGCGGTGCACCCATGGCCGGACCGATGTACCGGTACGACGAGACGAGCACGTCGGACACCAAGTGGCCCGCGTACTGGGACGGCAAGGCGCTCTTCGGTGAGTGGAACAACAACGTCGTCTACTCGCTGCTGACCACCTCGGACGTCCGTCGTCTGCAGAAGGTCACGAAGATCAACGAGGCGAGCCTCGGCGCGGGCCAGCGCTCGGTCAAGATGATGGACGCGAAGTTCGGTCCGGACGGCAGCCTCTACGTCATCGACTGGGGCTCCGGCTGGGAGAACAACGGCGACTCCGGCATCTACCGGATCGACTACGTCTACGGCAACCGGTCGCCCATCGCGAAGGCGTCGGCGGACGTGGACTCCGGGCCGGCCCCGCTGGCGGTCCAGCTCTCCTCCGCCGGGTCGAAGGACCCGGACGGCGACGCGCTGACCTACTCGTGGGACTTCGGCGACGGCACGACCTCGACCGAGGCGTCGCCGAGCCACTCGTTCGCGGCCGGCACGTACAACGTGGTGCTGACCGCGACCGACCCCGACGGCCGCTCCGGGCTGTCCAGCGTCTCGGTGGTCAGCGGGAACACCCGCCCGACGGTGACAGTCACGTCACCGGTGGACGGCGGGTTCTTCCAGTTCGGCGACCAGATCAACTTTGACGTGACCGTGACCGATCCCGAGGACGGGTCGACCACGTCTCACACGATCTCCTGCGACGACGTGCACGTGCAGAACCTGCTCGGACACGTCTCCGGCAGCGACTCGCACGCACACCCGATGAGCCAGACGACCGGCTGCACGGGCGTGGTCCAGACCCTCGAGGACGGCGGGCACGGTGGCGACGTCCACCTGTTCTGGGTCGTCGAGGCCTCCTACACCGACAAGGGCGCCGCGGGCGGGGTCCCGTCGCTGACGGGCACCACCTCGGTCGTGCTGCAGGACAAGCACCACCAGGCCGAGCACTACGACTCGACCGGCCGGCTGCCCGGGTCCGCCTCCACCGGAGACCCCGGCGTGCAGAAGGAGACCACCTCCGACCCGGCGGGAGGCACCCAGAACATCGGCTTCATCGAGCCGGACGACTGGTTCGCCTTCGCCCGGGTCAACCTGAGCGGGATCGACCGGATCCAGGTCCGCGCGGCCAGCCCCGCCGACGGCGGTGCTGACTTCAACATCCGCTGGAACGACCCGGTGGGCGGCCCGCTGCTCGGCACCGTGCACGTCGACAACACGGGAGGGTGGCAGACCTTCCAGAACGTCGGGGTGGACCTCGCCAACCGTCCGACCGGCACCGGCACGATCTACTTCGTCGCAGCGAAGCCAGGTACCACGGGCTCCGTGGCGAACGTCAACTGGGTCGACTTCATCGGCAAGGGCGTGACGGCGAACGAGCGGCCCGTGATCACCGCGGCCGACCTGACGCCGACCACCGGCACGGTGCCGGTGAGCGTCGCGGCCACGGCCTCGGCGAGCGACCCGGAGGGCAAGGCCGTCTCCTACCACTGGGACTTCGGGACGACCGACGGTGCGACCGCCGACACTGCTGCCGCGTCGTACACGTACACCGTGCCGGGGAAGTACACCGCCAAGCTGACGGTGACGGACCCGGGCGGCGCCACCGCGAGCCGCACCTTCCCGGTGACCGTCGACGCACCGCCGGAGGGCTGCTTCGGCAACCTGTCCGACCAGTTCGACGGCACCACGTTGAACACCGGCCGGTGGACCACCGTGGTCCGGCCCAACCAGGACCTGCAGGTCAGGGACGGGGCGCTGCACATCCCGGCGTCCAAGACCGACCTCTACGGTGCCGGCGGCGACGTCACCAACATCGTCCTGCAGGATCTGCCGAAGGGCGCGTGGCAGGCCACGACGAAGGTGAACGTCAAGGCGTACACCGCGTACCAGCAGGCAGGTCTGCTGCTGTACACCAACGACGAGAACTACGTGAAGCTCGTCGTGCAGGGCCGCAGCAGCAACCCGGCCGAGCACATCATCCAGTTCGCCCACGAGGTCGGCGGCTCGGCGCAGGAGGCCAACTCGGCCGCGCTCGGCACCGCCTTCCCCGACACCGTGTACCTGCGGATCACCAGTGACGGCACGACCCTCTCGCCGTCGTACTCCACGGACGGGACGACCTGGATCTCCCCGGACCAGTCGTGGAGCGGGTGGGACGCGATCCGCAAGGACCAGGCGAGCCTGGGCAGCCCGAAGATCGGGCTGGCCGCCTTCGCCAACGCCTCCGGCACGGTGACCGACGCGGCCTTCGACTGGTTCCGGCTGAGCCCGGACCCGACGGAAGCCGTCTCCACCCCGGACGACGAGTTCACCGGTGACGCACTCGTCACCTGCCGGTGGACCACGCTGCGTCCCGACGCCACGGCCCTGCGGGTCGGGGGAGGGAAGCTGTCGATCGACACCTTGCCGGGTGAGATCGACACGAGCAACAACGTGATCGTCCAGAACCAGCCGGCGGGCAACCACTGGGTGGTCGAGACCAAGGTCGACGGCTCGGCGCTGAACGAGCACTACCAGCAGGCCGGCATCGTGGTCCTGGGCGACGACCGCAACTACGTCAAGCTCGACTTCATCACCGACAACGACGCCGGCGCCGCCGTGGCCCGTCGGCTGGAGTTCCGCAGCGTCATCGACAACGTCCAGCAGCAGCCTCAGCCGAACCTGAACAACCTGACCCAGGGCGTCTGGTACCTGCGGGTGGAGCGCCAGGACAACAACTTCGCCGGTTGGTACTCGACCGACGGGGTGGCCTGGACGAAGTTCGCGGACACGGTCGCCAACATCCCGGTGGCGTCCGGCGGCAAGGTCGGGCTGTTCGCCCTGGGGGTGAACCAGACCGGTTCGGCCACCGCGGTGTTCGACTACTTCCACGTGGTCGGAGGTGCTCCTGCGGACACCACCGCACCGATCACCACCGCCACCAAGGACCCGGCGCAGCCGAACGGCGCGAACGGCTGGTACACCGGTCCGGTGACCGTCAGCCTGACCGCCGTCGACGAGAGCGGCGGCTCCGGGATCGATGCCATCTCGGCAGCGGTCGACGGTGGCAACCCGGCGACCTACACGGCTCCGGTCGCCCTCACCGGCGACGGCGTCCACACGGTGGCGTACGCGGCCACCGACAAGGCCGGCAACGCCGAGGGGTCGCGGACGCTGTCCGCGAAGATCGACGCGACCGCGCCGGTCACCACGGCGACGGTCTCCGACACGGGTCTGCTGACCCTCACGTCGGTCGACGCCACCTCGGGTGTGGACAGGACCGAGTACCGGGTCGGCACGCAGACGTGGTCGGCGTACACCGCGCCGGTCCAGCTGGCTCTGACGAGAATGGAGCAGACCGCGGAGCTCCGGTCGGTCGACGAGGCCGGCAACACGGAGGCGACGCAGTCGGTCACCGTCCCGGCCGCCGGTGACACCACGGCTCCGGTCTCCAAGGCCTCCGTCGACCCGTCCAGCCCGGACGGTCAGAACGGCTGGTACACCGGGGACGTCAGCGTCACCCTGACCTCGACCGACGCCGACAGCGGTGTCGCCGGGATCGAGTACGCGCTGACGGACGACGCCTGGGCCGCCTACACGGCGCCCCTGACGATCGCCGACGGCATCACGGCGATCACGTTCCGGGCCACGGACGAGGCCGGGAACGTCGAGTCCGTCAAGACCCTGACGCTCAAGCGGGACACCGTGGCGCCGGAGACCGCCGCCGACCTGGACGCCGACAGCACCAGCGTCACGGTGACCCTGGTCCGGTCGGACGACACCTCGGGCGTGGCGTCGACGCAGTACCGGGTCGACGCCGGAGCGTGGAAGACCTATTCCGCGCCGTTCGTCGTCGCTCGGACCTCGGCCGCCCAGGTGGTGGAGTTCCGTTCGACCGACAAGGCCGGGAACGTCGCCGGTCCTCGGTCGGTCACGGTGCCGGCCACGCAGGTCCAGCTGAAGCCGTCCGTGACCTCGATGTCGCTCTCCGCCAGCCGGATCACCGTCGGCAGCCCCGTCAAGGTGACCATCTCGGTGGTGACCGCCGGAACGCTCGGGGCCGAGCTGGTGACGCTGTATGACGGGTCGGTCCCGATCGGGGCCGGCATCCTCAGGAAGGGCACGGTGACCGTCACCGTGCCGGATCTGGAGGCGGGCACCCACGCGTTGCAGGCGAAGTTCGCAGGCAACGCCACCGTGGCGGAGTCGGCATCGCCCGTCCGGCAGGTCGTGGTGGACGCCGCGGCGTCGACCACCAAGCTGACGGCCAGCGCCTCCCAGCAGTCGTTCGGCACCGACGAGCCGGTGCTGCTGACCGCCAAGGTGACGCTGACCAACGGAGGGGTGCCGGCCGGCACGGTCGAGTTCCGGTCCGGAAGCCAGGTGATCTACTCGGCGCCCGTCTCGTCCGGGAAGGCGACCTACCGGCTCCGGTCGGACGCGACCGTCGGGGCCACGTCGCTCACCGCGACGTTCGTCCCGTCGGATCCGACGGCGTCGACCGGATCGACCTCGGCGGCGGTGACGGTGACGGTCGTCAAGGCGGTCTCCGCGACCACCCTGAAGGCGAGCGCGTCGAGCCAGAGGTACGGGACGAACAAGCCGGTCAAGCTGACGGCGACGGTGTCCGTGGACACCGGTCGGACCGCCGGCACCGTCGTGTTCGCCAGCAACGGCACGACCGTCGGCACCGTGGCCGTCTCCGACGGCAAGGCGGTGTACACCCTGAGCGCGGCGACGTCGGTCGGCTCCGCGAAGCTGACCGCGACGTTCGTCCCGGCTGCACCGGCGGGGGTCGCCGGATCGACCTCGACGGAGGTGACCGTCGTGGTGAAGTCATGACGCTGCCGCACGACTGAAGGCGCCGCGCGCCGGGGACCGCACCGAAGACGGTGCGGTCCCCGGCCCCGGCGTTCCCGAGCAGATCCGGGAGGTCCCGGACCAGGATGGAGTGAGTTCCATGGCACGACCGATCACCCTGTTCACCGGCCAGTGGGCCGACCTGCCCTTCGAGGAGGTCGCCCGGCTCGCGTCGTCGTGGGGCTACGACGGCCTCGAGATCGCCTGCTGGGGCGACCACCTGGACCCGTGGCGCTGGGACGACGACGAGTACGTGGCCGGCAAGCCGCGCTGCTGGAGAAGTACAACCTGAAGGTGTGGGCGATCTCGAACCACCTCAAGGGCCAGGCCGTCTGCGACGACCCGATCGACCAGCGGCACCGCGACATCGTCTCCGACCGCGTGTGGGGCGACGGCGACCCCGAAGGCGTCCGGCAGCGGGCCGCAGAGGAGATGAAGCACACCGCCCGGCTGGCCGCGAAGCTCGGCGTCGACACGGTCGTCGGCTTCACCGGGTCGAGCATCTGGAAGTACGTCGCCATGTTCCCGCCGGTCGGCGCCGACACGATCGAGGCCGGGTACCAGGACTTCGCCGACCGGTGGAACCCGATCCTCGACGTGTTCGACGAGGTCGGCGTCCGGTTCGCGCACGAGGTGCACCCCAGCGAGATCGCCTACGACTACTGGACCACCGTGCGCACGCTCGAGGCCATCGGGCACCGGACCGCCTTCGGCCTCAACTGGGACCCGAGCCACTTCGTCTGGCAGGACCTGGACGCGGTCGGCTTCCTCTGGGAGTTCCGGGACCGGATCTACCACGTGGACTGCAAGGACACGAAGAAGCGCATCGGCAACGGCCGCAACGGCCGCCTGGGCAGCCACCTGCCGTGGGGCGACCCGCGCCGCGGCTGGGACTTCGTGTCCACCGGGAACGGGGACGTGCCGTGGCAGGACGCGTTCCGGGTGCTCAACTCGATCGGCTACACGGGGCCGATCTCGGTGGAGTGGGAGGACGCCGGGATGGACCGGCTCGTCGGCGCGCCCCAGGCACTGGAGTTCGTCCGTCGCAACGCGTTCGACCCGCCCGCGGCGTCGTTCGACGCGGCGTTCAGCACGCGCTGAGACGGGCCGGCGTGCACATGGGCGTCGGGGGACGAGCGTCGTCCGCGCCGTGGTTGAGGGGCCACGGTGCGGACGGCGCGCGACCTGCTGGGCCGCGCGCTCGCTGTGGCGCAAGTGACCTGTGTGACAGGTGGGGCCACCCGGGTGAAACCAGACAACTCGTGCGATCCGCGAGAAATCAGGCACCATACAGAGGTGACTGGCGCCCCCGCGGTGCAGGACGTGAGCGCCCCATGGGTACGCGCGTCCGTGCTGACGTGCGTGTTCACGCTGGTCGCGGTCCTGTTCGGACCACTCGCGGTCGCGGTCGCGGCACCGGGGATCCAGCTGTCCAAGTCGGCTCCGGGAGAGGTGCTGGCGGGCCAGCCCATCACCTACACGCTCACGGTGACCAACCCGTCGAGCAACCCGGATGCCACGACGGAGTACAACCTCGCGTTCCGCGACGTGATCCCGCCCGGCGTCAGCTACGTGCCGGGCTCGGCGACTCCGGCCGGTGCGGGCGACCCGACGCAGGTGGTGGACCCGGACTCGGGCCAGACGACGCTGACGTGGTCGAACCTCACCGACCTTTCCGTCAACGGGACTGCGGTCCTGACGTTCCAGGTGCTGCCCGACCCGACGGTGTACCCGGTGGGCTCCACGGTCGAGAACACGGCCGAGGTCTACAGCAGCACCGATCCGTTCGTCGCCCCGGAGTTCGACGACACGGGTGTGATCGTGCCGGGCACGGCGACCGAGAACGCGGCGTCGAACCCCACGACGACCGTCATCTCCGCCCTGCAGATCACCAAGGCCGAGCCGAGCCCGGAGGGTGAGCTGTTGCGCGGCGTGCACGACAACACGACCGTGTACTCGCTGACCGTGCAGACCGCGCCCGCCGGTGCCAGCAGCGGGCTCGTCGTGACCGACTACCTCCCGGCCACCCTCGAGTTCCTCGGCTGCGGTGGCGTAGACAACTCCGCCGCACCTGAGTACCCGGGAGCACCGTCGCTCGGGGCGACCCCAGCACCGGCCGACTGCCTGACACCGACCTCCGTGACGACCGTGCAGAACCCGCCCCCGAACGGCAGCACCACCTACCCCGCGGGGATCTACACGCGGGTGCAGTGGTCGATCCCGGACATGGCGGCGTCGAGCAGCTTCACGCTGCGCTACGCGGCGGGCGTCCCGCTGCGCGCGAACGCGCTGTTCCCTGACCCCGCTCCGGGCGGGCTGCTGCAGGTCGCGAACCTCGACAACAACACCGGTCCTTCGACGCGCGAGACGACCACCGAGCAGTCGGCGACGAACGTCGCACAGGTCACGGGCACGTTCGCGGGCAGCACCGCTCCGGGCACCCCGGCGACGGTCTCAGCCTCGGACAGGAACAGGGTGTCGATCGAGGACGTCCGGATGCGCAAGAGCGCGGACCGCGCCGAGTTCCTCTCCGGCGGAACCGTGCGCTACACGCTCACGATCGAGTCGAGCGAGTACGTCGACGCGTCCGACATCGTCGTGTCCGACACGCTGCCCAACGGCACGTGCCCGCTCGGCGGCCCCGGCACCAACTACTCGACCGGCGCCCTGGCGGCCTGCGACGGGTCACGCGCGCCCGCGCCCTCCACGGCGATCGCCACCGGGACGCAGCACGTCGACGGGACCTTCGGCGTGACGTTCGCCCCCATCGCCGAGGGCCCCGACGCCCTGACCACCGTCTCGTACTCCGCCGCGATGCTCTCGACCTACCTCGGCGGTGCACTGATCGGGCAGGCGACCTCGACGGGCGACTCGTTCACCAACCACGCGTCGCTCACGGCCACCACGACCCCGATCGCGGGGACCGGCGAGACCGGGACCACGATCGCGCTCGACGACTCCGAGTGGACGCTCACGACGGGTTCGGAGTCGATCGAGAAGCTCATCGCGCCACGGTCGCTCTCGGGCGGGACGTGCCCGACCGACGTGAGCGTCTACGGCGAGCCGTCGTCGTTCCCGCCCGACGAGACCGTGTTCCGCAAGGGCGACCGCGTCTGCTACCTGCTCACCGTCGAGTTCTCCGACCTGACCGAGACCCGCAACCCCCTGGTCACCGACTTCCTGCCGCCCGCCATGACGTACGTCGCCGGGTCGGCGGTGGCCGCGAGCACGAACGCAGGTGCGCCGTTCACCGTCGCCTCGACCAGCACAGCCGTGCAGTTCACCGTCGGCACGACCCGTCCGGGCGGCAACCGGTTCGTGGATCCGGGCGCGGTGTTCGCGGCCGTCCTCCAGGCCGACGTGACGACGGCGGCTCCGGGCACCACCGCGCTGACCCGGTCGAACCTCATGAAGGTGCGCGTCGAGAACTCCGCAGGGATCGCCGAGACGTTCCGCGACAGCCTCGTCATGGAGGGTGCGCCCGTCCCACCGGTCCAGGTGGTCAAGGGCGTCGAGTCGGTCGACGTGCCATCTACCGGTCCCAACGGCCCGAACACGAACGTCGACGGGTCGGAGGTTCGCTCGGGGTCCGTCGCGACCTTCCGCATCGACGTGACCAACGCTGGCGTCGCGGGCACGGCCAACGGCTACGAGGTCGGCGCCCTGGACGTGTGGGACAAGCTCCCGTCCCAGCTGACGTGCGACGACATCAACCTCGCCGACGTGCGGTTCGAGCCGGCGCAGGCCGTCTCCCCGACCGTGACCTGCACGAACCCCGGCCAGACGGGGCACCCGGCGTTCCTCGGTGCCGCCGACCTGAGCCTGCTGCGGGTGGTGTTCCCGATCGACGGCACACAGCCGGACCTCTCCGGTCAGGGCATCGGCCCGGGCGCGACGCAGTCGATCCTCTACGACACGACGATCCCCGACCCGGCGGGCGTCAGCACCGTCTACACCGACACCGCGTACGTGCGCAGCTACGAGGCGCTGACCAACGTCCCGGGTGGCGGGACCGTGACGTTCTACCCGCGGCAGAACGTCGACCTGAGCGTGCTGCCGCCGCAGTGGGACGCCCCGGCGGCATCCGACCCGTCGAACGTCCGCGTGCCCGGCCCGGTGGTCGACAAGTCCGCCACGACGTCGATCGTCGAGACGAACAACGACCTCGAGAACGACGCGACCATCGGCGAGCTGGTGACCTACACGTACGGCGTGCGGATCCTCGCCGGCACCGCGTCGTTCGACGGCGTCCTCAAGGACCCGCTCCCGACCGGGTTCGAGCAGGTGGGCGACGCGACGCTCACCTTCCATCCCGATGCGGACAGCGGGACGACCGCGCCGGTCCCGGGGACCGTGACGCTCGACCCGGCGACGGGCACCGTGGACTTCGACGGCACCTACAACAACGCGACCGCCCTCGATCAGCGGTTCGAGGTGGTGCTCACGGCGCGGGTCACGCCGGCGGCCATGAGCGCCACGCAGAACAACCTGCAGGCGATCAACACCGCCCGGTTCGACAGCCTGGCCACCCTCGGGGGCTCGGCGCTGCCACCGGCGACAGCGTCGTGGACGATCAACATCCGCCAGCCCCGGCCGGAGGTGACCAAGACCAACGACGCCGACACACCCGTCCCGGGCGGCACGGCCGTGACGTTCACCGTGACCGCGCGGAACGCGAACGGCGACGGCAGCGCCACCGCCCGGACACCCCTGCACGACGCGTTCGTCGTCGACTGCCTGCCCGCCGGCATGATCTTCCAGGCGTACGGTCCGATCCCGGGCGGTCCCGCCGCGCCGGGTGGGGCGGCCAACGGCTGCGCGGCCGGGACCACCGCGCTCGTCTGGGCGCTCGACACGGTCGAGCCCGGCGCGTCGGTGGTGCTGACGTACACCGCGCTGGTGCCTCTCGATGCGGTCGCGGCGACGTCGTACACGAACAACGTCACGCTCTCGGGCTCGACGCTCGACGACGGGAAGACCGGCCCGACGGCGCCCGACAACCCCCTCGAGAGAGCCGGCACCGACACCGCGTCCTCGACCGTCCCGATCATCGGCACGGGCATCACCAAGACCGTCTCGCCCAGCAGTGCGACGATCGGCCAGCAGGTGACCTGGACGATCACGGGCGTGGTTCCGGCCAACGCCAAGCTTCTACGACCTGAGCCTCATCGACCAGCTGCCCGCGGGGATCGACGACGTGACCATCTCCTCCTACGTGTGCCACGTCGTGACGGTGCCGGTGCAGGACTGCACGGCGACGCCGGTGCGCCTGGACGACGCACCGGGACCGGCCGGTTCCACCCTCATCGGCTGGACCTTCGGCAACTTCGCGCCCGACGCCAACCGGCGCACCGCGACCGTCGTCTACACGGGGACGATCGCGGACGTGCCGGGCAACGTCGCCGGCGTCCCCCTCACCAACACCGTGCACACGGCCTGGAACCTGACGGCGGACAGCCCGAACCGGGCGCCGACCTCTGCCGACGCGACGTTCGACACCCCGGGCGACTTCGCCAGCGCGACCGTGACGGTGCTCGAGCCGAGCGTGACCATCGACAAGGTCGTCGACGACCCGACGCCGGGCCCGGCGGACCGGTTCGAGTACACGATCACCGCGCACAACGCGAGCGGTCCGAACGTCAGCGACTCGTTCGACGGTGTGCTCGTCGACACCGTGCCGCTCGGCGTGGTGGTCGATCCCGACGCGATCAGCTTCGGTGGCGTGCTCACCGACAACGACCCCGTCCGCGGCGGAGGCACGATCACCTGGGACACGAGGGGTCTCGGCGTCGGCTACCCGCCGGGAGCCGAGGTGACGGTGACCTACGAGGCCACGCTCGCGCCGTCGGAGAACCTCGACCCGACGCCGCTGACCAACTCCGTCCAGGTCACCAACTACCAGTCGCTGCCGGGCGGCGGGCGCGTCTACGTCGGCCCGACCGCGACCGCGCTCGTCACTCCCGCGTTCCCGCACCTGCAGACGGTCAAGACGGCCGTCTCCGCGTCGCCGGCCTACATCGGCTCGCCCTTCACCTGGCAGGTCGCGACGACGAACACCGGGGGCGCCCCGGCCTTCGGCGTCGACCTGACCGACACGATCCCGACCGGCTGGGAGTTCGTGCCCGGCACTCGGTGCTCACGGCGCCCGGGCGTGCAGGGATCGCCTACGCGGACCCGGTGATCACCGCCGGTGTCGCGCGCTGGGCCGACCTGGGCACCGTGCATCCGGGCGAGTCGGCCTCGATGCAGTTCCAGCTGCGGCCGACCGCCACGGTCGTGACGTCGCCCGGTGTCGGATCGTCCGTGCCGCAGGTCAACCGGGCTCGCGCGGACGGTGAGGACGCGACGGGCGCGACCGGCAACCTCGCCGGCGACTACGACAACGGGCAGGTCTCGGCGCAGACCCGGATCGACTCCGCGGACGTCCAGGTGACCAAGACGCACGCGAATCCGGTGGTCGCGGGTGGCAGTGCCACCTGGAGCGTCGTCGTGCGCAACAACGGGCTGGACCCCGCGGTCGGGCCGTTCACGGTCGTCGACACGCTCCCGGCGGGCACGGGGTTCGTGTCGGCGTCGGGGACGGGATGGACCTGCCCACCGCCGGTCGCCGGTGTGCTGACCTGCACCCGGACCGCGGCGGGCGCGACGCTGGCGTCCGGGGCGTCGTTCCCGCCGATCGCGGTGGTGACGTCGATCCCCGCGACGACTCCGAGCGGTACGTCTTTCACCAACGCCGCGTCGGTGACCGCTAGGACGTACGACCCGGCCACCGCGAACAACGCGACCACCGACGCCGCGACCGTGACCACGAGCGCCGACCTCGCGGTCAGCAAGTCGCACGCAGGCCCCGGCGTGGCGGGCGGGGACACCGTGTGGGCGGTCGGCGTGACCAACAACGGTCCGTCGGACTCCCAGCCCACCATCACGGTCATCGACACCCTGCCTGCCGGGACCACCTTCGTGAGCGCGGTGGGCGTCGGGTGGACCTGCGGTGCGACGGGCCAGACGATCACGTGCACCCGTGCCACGGTCCTCGCGGCCGGCGCCGTCGCCCCCCAGATCGTCGTCGTCGCGCACATCGCCCCGACGGTCACGGGGTCGATCACCAACACGGTCACCGTGTCGGGCACGACGCCGGACCCGAACACCGCGAACAACACCGCGACCAGCACCTTCCCGGTCACCACCTCGGCGGACCTCGCCCTGGCCAAGTCGCACACCGGCACGTTCGTCGCGGGCTCCACGGGCGTCTACCGGTTCGACGTGGTGAACAACGGCCCCTCCGACGCTGCGGCCAACCTGACGATCACGGACACCCTGCCCACCGGCCTGAGGTTCAGCTCGACGGTCACGCCGTCGGGGACGTGGAGCTGCACCGCCGCCGGGCAGGTGGTCACGTGCACGAGCACCGCCGGGCTCGCGCTCGGCGCGACCACCCAGGTGAGCATCGTGGTCGATGTCGACCCCGGCGCGGGGACCGGCGCCTTCCTCAACACGGCGAGCGTCGCCTCGCCGACGCCGGACCCCAACCTGGCGAACAACACCGATACCGACAACACGGCGTTCACGTCGGTCTCGGACCTGGCACTGGCCAAGACGCACACGGGGCCCGCCACCGCCGGCGACCTGTTCGAGTGGACGCTGCAGGCGTCCAACCTCGGGCCGTCCGCGACGGTCGGACCGATCGTGGTGACGGACGCCCTGCCCGCCGACGTCACCTACGTCTCGGCGACGGGGACCGGGTGGGTCTGCACGCAGGCCGCGGGCGTGGTCACGTGCACCAGTGCCACCGGGATCGCGGGCGGCTCGCCGACGACGCCCGCGCTGGCCCCGCCGATCCTGCTCACCGTGCAGGTCGCGTCCGACGCCGGACCGTCGCTGATCCTCAACCAGGCGTCGGTCGACGGTCCGCAGACGGACCCGGACCTGACCAACAACGACGCCGAGGACGTCGTCCTCGTCGGCGACGTCGCGGACCTCGCCGTGGTCAAGGACGTCGTCGGGGCGGGTCCGTTCCGCGCCGGCGAGCAGGTCACCTACACCCTGACGATCACCAACATCGGACCGTCGGACGCGGACGACGTGCACGTCGCCGACGCGTTGCCGCCTGGGCTGACCGGCGTGTCGGCGAGCGGACCGGTCGGTGACGGGTGGACGTGCGCGGCAGGGCCGTCGACGGTCGGCTGCGACCGGGCGTCGTTCCCGGCGGGTACGTCGAGCGTGATCACGGTCGTCGCCGAGGTCGAGCCGACCGTGCTCGACGGCACCTCGCTGACCAATGCGGTGACGGTTGGCTCGTCCACCACGGACCCGGTGACCAGCAACAACACGGACGACGCGACCATGACGGTCGTCGCGGAGGCGGACCTCGCGATCACGAAGACCCACCCGTCGGGGACCGTCTCCGCCGGGCAGCAGGTGGTCTTCACCATCGGCGTGACCAACGACGGCCCGTCGGACGCCCAGGCGCCTATCGAGGTGACCGACACGCTGCCGACCGGGCTGACGTACGTCTCGTCGTCGGGACCGTGGACCTGTACGCCGGACGGCGCTGCGACGACCGTGGTCTGCGACCTCGACGACGTGACGGTCCTGGCCGCCGGCGACAAGGCACCGGACCTGCTGCTCACGGTGGCGGTCGATCCGACGGTCGACGCAGGCACGTACACCAACACGGCCCGCGTCGAGTCGGGCACGACCGACCCGACGCCCGGCAACAACACCGCCACCGACCCGGTGACCGTGGACACGGCGGCCAACCTCTCGGTGACCAAGGCGCACGCCGGGCCCGTGCGGATCGGCGACGACCTGACGTTCACGGTGGGCGTGCACAACGACGGCCCGTCGCAGGCTCGCGACGTGGTGCTCCAGGACCCGCTGCCGACCGGTCTGACGTACGTGTCCGCAACGGGCACCGACTGGACGTGCCTGCAGCTGGGTCCGTTGGTCCGGTGCGAGCTGGCCGACCCGCTGGCGCCGGGCGCCGACGCACCGGACGTCGAGGTCGTCGTCACGGTCGGCCCGGAGGCCTACCCGGGCGTGGACAACGTCGCGACGGTGTCGACCAGCACGCCCGAGATCGATCCGGCCGACAACACGGCGACGGACACCGTCACGGTGCCCCCGCAGGTCGACCTGTCGATCACCAAGACGCACGCGGGATCGTTCACCGTCGGCAGCGACGGCACGTGGTCGCTCACGGTCGCCAACGGGGGCCCGACGGACGACCCCGGTCCGGTGACGGTCACCGACGACCTGCCCGCCGGGGTCACCTATGTCTCGGGCACGGGCACGGGCGTCACCTGCGCCGCGGTCGGCCAGGCGGTCACGTGCACGATCGCCGCCGGCGTCGCGATGGACGCCCCTGTCGAGATCACGCTCGTCGTCTCGGTCCATGCCGACGCGTACCCGTCGGTGACCAACGTCGCCGAGGTGAGCACGCCCAGCGAGGACGTGGACCCCGACAACAACACCGCGACGGACGACGTCGACGTGCTCGGCCTGTCGAAGCTCGCGATCACCAAGGACGTCGTCGGCATCCCGGGCGAGCTGCCGGTGTACCAGATCGTCGTCACCAACCTCGGGCCGAACGCGACCACGGCCCCGATCACGATGGTCGACGACCTGCCCGCGGGCATGGTGTTCGTGAACGCGGCCGGTTCGGGCTGGACCTGCAACGCGTTGTCCGACACGGTGACCTGCACCTATGCGGACCCGCTGGCCGTCGGACAGGCCGCGCCGCCGATCGTCGTGCACACCCGGTTGACGGCCGCTCCCGGCACGTCGCTGACCAACGTCGCCACCGCGACCGGTGGACAGCCGCTGTGCCCGGAGTGCTCGGCCGTGCTGGTCCAGGACGATGCGACGGTCGTCGTACCGCAGCCGACGCTGTCCGCCACGGGCACCGATGCGATCTCGTGGGGGATCCTGGCGTTCCTGCTCGTCTCGGGCGGCGCGCTGCTCGCGCTCGTCGGACACCGTCGGCGGCTCGCATGATCGGCGTCGGACGCGCGCAGCAGCTCCTCGACGCCGGGCTGCGGTGGCACCCGAGCCCGGGCGACACGTTCGCCGTGCGCAGGCTCGAGGACCAGGTGTTCACGATCGCGGACATGGTGGTCGAGCCGCACGAGTACCCCACGGGCACGGTGCTCGGGTTCAACGGCACCACCGAGTGGGCGTTGGACTCCGTGGCCCAGGAGGACGCCCTCTGGCTTCCGCGCGAGGACCAGCGTGAGCTGCTGGGCGGCACGTTCCGCAGCCTGGCGCGCTCGACGTTCGGCGGCTACCAGGTGCTGGTGGAGTTCGCCGGCAGGCCGGAACAGGTCTTCTCCGCGGACGACGCCGCCGACGCCTACGCCCAGGCGGTGCTGGCCCTGGTGACGCTCGCCGGGAGCGCGCCCGACTAGACTCCCAGCCATGTCCACCCTCTCTCGCGACGAGGTCGCGCGCGTGGCGGGCCTGGCACGGATCGACCTGACGCCGGCGGCTCGACCGCCTCGCGGGCGAGCTCGACGTCATCGTCGAGTCGGTCGCGCGCGTGAGCGAGATCGCCACGCCCGACGTGCCGGCCACCAGCCACCCCCTGCCGCTGACCAACGTGTTCCGCGCCGACGTGCCCGAGGCCCCGGTGGACCGGGACCTGGTGCTGGCCTCCGCGCCCGCGTCGATCGACGGCAAGTTCGCGGTGCCGCAGATCCTGGGGGAGGACGCGTGAGCGCCGATCTCACGCGGCTGTCCGCCGCCGCTCTCGCGGACGCGCTCGTCACGAGGGAGGTGTCCAGCGTCGAGGCGACGCAGGCGCACCTCGACCGCATCGCCGGCGTCGAGCCCGCGGTGCACGCGTTCCTGCACGTGAGCGGCGACGAGGCGCTGGCCGTCGCGGCCGACGTCGACGCGCGCCGTGCCGCGGGGGAGGACCTGCACGCGCTCGCGGGAGTCCCGATCGCCGTCAAGGACGTCGTCGTCACCAAGGGTCTGCCGACGACGGCCGGCTCGCGGATCCTCGAGGGCTGGGTGCCGCCGTACGACGCGACCCTCGTCGAGAAGCTCAAGGCCGCCGGTCTGCCGATCCTGGGCAAGACCAACATGGACGAGTTCGCGATGGGCTCCTCCACCGAGCACTCCGCGTACGGCAACACCCACAACCCGTGGGACCTCGACCGCATCCCCGGCGGCTCGGGCGGCGGATCGGCCGCGGCCGTGGCTGCGTACGAGGCTCCGCTGGCCATCGGCACGGACACCGGTGGCTCGATCCGCCAGCCCGCCGCCGTCACGGGCACCGTCGGGGTCAAGCCGACCTACGGCGGCGTCTCCCGGTACGGGCTCATCGCGCTGGCGTCGTCGTTGGACCAGGCCGGCCCGGTCACGCGCACCGTCCTGGACTCGGCGCTCCTGCACGAGCTGATCGGCGGCCACGACCCGCGCGACAGCACGTCGATCGACGAGCCGCTGCCCGGTCTGGTGGACGCCGCCCGTCTCGGCGCGACCGGCGACCTGTCGGGCGTGCGCGTCGGCGTCATCTCCGAGCTGCAGGGCGAGGGCTACCAGCCGGGCGTGCTCGCGCGGTTCGAGGAGTCGCTCGAGGTGCTGCGGGGCGCGGGCGCCGAGATCGTCGAGGTCTCCTGCCCGCACTTCACGTACGCGCTCGCGGCCTACTACCTGATCCTGCCGGCCGAGGCGTCCAGCAACCTGGCCAAGTTCGACGGCATGCGGTTCGGCCTGCGGGTCGTCCCGGAGGACCACCCGACCGCTGAGCGCGTCATGTCCGCCACCCGCGGCCAGGGCTTCGGCGACGAGGTCAAGCGCCGCGTCATCCTGGGTACGTACGCCCTGTCGGCCGGCTACTACGACGCGTACTACGGGTCGGCGCAGAAGGTCCGCACGCTGATCCAGCGCGACTTCACGGCCGCGTTCGGCGCCGCCGACGTGCTGGTCTCCCCGACGGCGCCGACCACGGCGTTCAAGCTGGGCGAGAAGCTCGACGACCCGCTGGCGATGTACCTCAACGACGTCGCGACGATCCCGGCGAACCTGGCGGGCATCCCCGGGATGTCGCTGCCGGCCGGGCTGTCCGACGACGGCCTGCCGGTCGGGTTCCAGATCCTGGCCCCGGCCAAGGCCGACGACCGGCTGTACCGCGTGGGCGCGGCGCTCGAGGCGCTGCTCGAGAACGGCTGGGGCGGCCCGCTGCTCGCCCAGGCTCCCGCTGGAGGTCGCGCGATGAGCGCCCTGGTGGACTACGACGACGCCGTCGCCCGCTACGACACGGTCATCGGGATCGAGGTGCACGTCGAGCTGGGCACGCGCACCAAGATGTTCGACGGCGCCGAGGTCACGTTCGGCGCGGAGCCGAACACGCAGGTCACGCCCGTCTCGCTGGGCCTGCCGGGCGCGCTGCCGGCCGTCAACGCGACCGCCGTGGAGTACGCCATCCGCATCGGCCTGGCGCTGAACTGCTCGATCGCCGAGAACTGCCGGTTCGCGCGGAAGAACTACTTCTACCCGGACGTGCCCAAGAACTTCCAGACCTCCCAGTACGACGAGCCGATCGCCTACGAGGGCTGGCTCGACGTCGAGCTCGACGACGGGAGCATCTTCCGCGTCGACATCGAGCGCGCGCACATGGAGGAGGACGCGGGCAAGAACACGCACATCGGTGGCGCCGACGGCCGCATCCACGGCGCGGAGTACTCGCTGGTCGACTACAACCGGGCGGGCATCCCGCTGGTGGAGATCGTCACCAAGCCGATCACCGGCGCGGGTGAGCGGGCGCCCGAGGTGGCCCGCGCCTACGTGCAGACGCTGCGTGACATCTTCCGCGCGCTGGGCGTCTCCGAGGCGAAGATGGAGCGCGGCAACGTGCGAGCCGACGTCAACGTCTCGATCCGCCCGACGCCCGAGAGCCCGCTCGGCACCCGGACCGAGACCAAGAACGTCAACTCGTTCCGGTCGGTCGAACGGGCCGTGCGCTACGAGGTCAGCCGCCAGGCGGGTCAGCTCGACGACGGCGTGGCGATCATCCAGGAGACGCGTCACTGGCACGAGGACACCGGCACGACGGCATCGGGCCGCGTGAAGTCGGACGCCGAGGACTACCGGTACTTCCCGGAGCCCGACCTGGTGCCGATCGCGCCGGACCGCGCCTGGGTCGAGGAGATCCGCGCCGGCCTGCCGGAGATGCCGGCCGCTCGTCGCCGCCGGCTCCAGGCCGAGTGGGAGTACGCCGACGCCGAGATGCGCGACGTGGTCAACGCCGGCGCCGTCGACCTCATCGAGACGACGATCGCCGCGGGTGCTTCGCCCGCTGCCGCGCGCAAGTGGTGGATGGGCGAGCTGGCCCGCACGGCCAAGCAGCAGGACGTCGAGCTCGAGGCCCTCGCGGTGACGCCCACCCAGATCGGCCAGCGCAGAAGCTGGTCGACGACGGGGCGATCAACGACAAGCTGGCCCGCCAGGTGCTCGAGGGCGTCCTGGCGGGTGAGGGTGACCCGGCCGACGTCGTGGCCGCCCGCGGCCTGGGCGTGGTGTCCGACGACGGCCCGCTGCTCGACGCGATCGACGCTGCGCTCGCTGCGCAGCCGGACATCGCCGAGAAGATCCGTTCGGGCAACCTCGGACCGGTCGGCGCGATCATCGGCGCGGTCATGAAGGCGACGCGCGGGCAGGCCGACGCCGGGCGCGTCCGGGAGCTGCTGCTGGAGCGGATCGGGTCGTAACACCGTGTCCACAAATCGGCCGTAGTCTCGGCGGACGCGAGAGGAGCGGACGATGGAGAAGCCCACGCTGCAGGGCGAGATGATCGTGCTCCGACCGATCCGCGCGAGCGACGCGGACGCGATGTGGGAGATGCTGGCGGACCCCGAGGGCAACCGCCTGACGGGCACGACGGCGTCGTTCACGCGCCAGGAGATCGACGCGTGGTGCGCCAGCCGAGCGACCGCGCAGGACCGGTACGACTTCGCGGTCACGGTCGACGGCGACGACACGTTCCGCGGTGAGATCGTGCTGAACGAGGTGGACGAGCACGTCGGGTCGGCCAACCTGCGCCTGTCCATGGGACCGCAGTACCGCGGCCGCGGCTACGGCACCGAGGGGATCCAGCTCGTGCTCGGCCTCGCCTTCGACGGTCTCGGGCTGCACCGCGTCGAGCTCGACGTGCTGAGCATCAACGCGCGCGCCAAGTCGCTCTACGAGAACATCGGGTTCCGCATCGAGGGCCGCAAGCGCGACGCGTACCGCGACGGCGACGGCTGGTGCGACGCCATCATCATGGCCATCCTCGAGGACGAGTACCGCGCCGCCCAGATCCCCTCCTGACGCACCGCGTCCCGCCGAGATCGTGACCCGGCGACGAGGTCGTCAGCTGTGGCCCACGATCTCGTCGCCAACCGACTACCTCGGCGGTCCGGGCCGGCCGCGGTGGAAGTCGTCCAGGGCCGCGCGACGCTCGGCGGCGTGGTCGACGACCGGCGCTGGATAGCCGGCGGGTGGCGTGCGCAGCCTCCACGGCTCGTGGACCGCGCCGCCCTCGATGCCGCGCAGCTCGGGCACCCACTCGCGGACGTAGGAGCCGACCGGGTCGAACTTCCGACCCTGCGTCACCGGGTTGAACACCCGGAAGTACGGCGCGGCGTCGCGCCCGGTGCCCGCCACCCACTGCCAGTTGAGCTGGTTCTGTGCGACGTCACCGTCGACCAGCCACGCCATGAAGTGCTCGGCGCCCCGCTGCCAGCGGACGTGCAGGTCCTTGACCAGGAACGACGCGACGACCATGCGGACGCGGTTGTGCATCCATCCGAGGGCCCGGCTGCCGCATGCCGGCGTCGACGATCGGGTACCCCGTCCGTCCCTCCGCCCAGGCCGCGAACGCGGCGAAGCCGCCGCGGCCGGTGGCCCACGAGTCGTCGGGCACCACGGCCCGCAACGAGGTCCGCGCCGCCGACGGGTGGTGCCACAGGACGTCGGCGTGGAACTCGCGCCAGGCCAGCTCGGACCGGAAGACGTCGGCGGTCGCGGGCAGGTCGGCCAGCAGCATCCGCGGGTGCAGCTCGCCCAACTTCAGGGGGATCGACATGTGCGACGTCCCGCCGACGTCAGGTCGGTCGCGGTCGGTCGGGTAGGACCACAGGCCGTCGCGCACGAACTCGTGCCACCGGCGCAGCGCCGCGGCCTCCCCGGCGGCTGGCAGCCGGACGTCGGTCGCCGGCGCGGCGGGCAGACCGTCCGACCGCAGGTGCGCCCAGGGGCTGCCCGAGGGTCGCGGGGCGGCAGGGGCCCAGCCGTGCTCCAGCCACGCGCGTCGGAACGGCGTGAACACCTGGAACGGGGAGCCGGTCCTCGTCCGCAGGAGGCCCGGTCCGACGGCGTACGGAGAGCCGGTGCGGATCAGGGGCACGCCCACCGACTCGTCGCGTCGCCTGCCGTACGGCTCGGTGGCGGCGGTGACGTGCACGGCGTCCGCGCCCACCTCGGCGGCGACCGCGGGGACCACGTCGGCCGCTCGCCCGGTGCGTACCACCAGCCGGCCGCCGAGCGAGTCGTCGAGGGCGCGCAACGAGGCCGCGAGATAGGCGAGGCGTGGCGCGCCGGCGGTGGCCCACAGCCCGGGATCGACGACGAACAGAGGCACGACCGTGCCGTCGTCGGACGAACGCGCGGCCTCCACCGCGGCGAGCAGCGACGGGTTGTCCGCCAGGCGCAGGTCGCGGCGGAACCAGTGGACGGTCGGCATCCGGCGACGGTACGTGCCCGGGCCCCGGGCGCGCGCGTCGAGGCGCGACCGTCGGGACGAGGGTCGGGGGAGGGCGCCCGAGCCGGATCGGCGTGAACCGATGGGGCAGACGTCGAGCGGGTGTCGGCGCCCGATGGCAGGGTGGTGCGCATGACGCAGATCCTGAAGTGGTCGGTCGTCACCGACCGGGTCGACGACCGGCACTGGCGCGTGATCGGCGGTCGGTTGCGAGCCACGTTCGGTGCCGACGACTTCGCCGGCGCCGCCGCGTTCGTCGCGCGCATCGCCGAGGCGGCCGACGCCGCGAACCACCACCCGGACGTGCTGCTGCGCTGGGGCGAGGTGGCGGTGACCACGACCAGCCATGACGCGGACGGCCTGACGCAACGGGACGTCGACCTCGCGGCGACCATCAGCGCCCTGGCGGACGAGCTGGGCCTGACCGGGAAGCCGCCGCGATCGGAGACCGTCGAGATCGCCATCGACGCGCTGGACATCCCGGCCGTCCGCCCGTTCTGGCAGGCGGTGCTGGCCTACGACGAGCGCGTCGTCGGCGACAGCAGCGAGCTGGCCGACCCGGCCGGTGTCGGGCCTACGTTCTGGTTCCAGCAGATGGACGAGCCGCGTCCGCAGCGCAACCGCATCCACCTCGACGTGCTGGTGCCGCACGACGAGGCCGAGGCTCGCGTGGCGGCATCGATCGCGGCCGGCGGGCACCTGGTCAACGACGGCTACGCGCCACGGTTCTGGGTGCTGGCCGACGTCGAAGGCAACGAGGCCTGCGTCTGCACCTGGCAGGGGCGCTCCAGGAGCTGAGGGGCGTCCAGCATGTGGTTATCCGCAGGATGACCCGCGCTCGGAGCAACCGACCGGCAGTCCTACACTCGCGAACATGACCGTGACGTCCGACAACAAGGCCCCCACCTCCAACGGCGTCGACATCAAGCCCCGCTCGCGCACCGTCACCGACGGTCTCGAGGCGACGGCCGCACGCGGCATGCTCCGCGCGGTCGGGCTCGGTGACGACGACTTCGCCAAGCCGCAGATCGGCGTCGCGAGCTCGTGGAACGAGATCACGCCCTGCAACCTGTCGCTCCAGCGCCTCGCCCAGGCCGTCAAGAGCGGCGTGCACGCGGGCGGTGGCTACCCGCTCGAGTTCGGCACCATCTCGGTCTCGGACGGCATCTCGATGGGCCACGAGGGCATGCACTTCTCCCTGGTGAGCCGCGACATCATCGCCGACTCGGTGGAGACCGTGATGCAGGCCGAGCGCCTCGACGGCTCCGTGCTGCTGGCCGGCTGCGACAAGTCGCTGCCCGGAATGCTCATGGCCGCGGCGCGCCTCGACCTGGCGAGCGTCTTCCTCTACGCGGGGTCGATCGCGCCGGGCTGGGTCAAGCTGTCGGACGGCACCGAGAAGGACGTCACGATCATCGACGCCTTCGAAGCCGTCGGTGCCTGCGCCGCCGGGCTCATGAGCCGCGAGGACGTGGGCCGCATCGAGCGTGCCATCTGTCCCGGCGAGGGAGCGTGCGGCGGCATGTACACGGCCAACACGATGGCGTCGGTCGCCGAGGCCATGGGCATGTCGCTGCCCGGCTCGGCCGCCCCGCCCAGCGCCGATCGTCGTCGCGACGCCTTCGCCTTCAAGTCGGGCGAGGCCGTCGTCGAGCTGCTGCGTCGGGGGATCACGGCCCGCCAGATCATGACCAAGGAGGCGTTGGAGAACGCCATCGCCGTGGTGATGGCGTTCGGCGGCTCGACCAACGCGGTCCTGCACCTGCTGGCCATCGCGCACGAGGCCGAGGTCGACCTCACGCTCGCCGACTTCTCCCGCGTCGCGGCGAAGGTGCCGCACCTGGGCGACCTCAAGCCGTTCGGCCGCTACGTCATGAACGACATCGACCGCATCGGCGGCGTCCCCGTCGTCATGAAGGCCCTTCTCGACGCCGGTCTGCTGCACGGCGACTGCCTGACGGTGACCGGCAAGACGGTGGCCGAGAACCTGGCCGACGTGAACCCGCCGGACCCGGACGGCAAGATCCTGCGCGCCCTCTCCAACCCGATCCACAAGACCGGCGGCATCACGATCCTGCACGGCTCGCTGGCCCCCGAGGGCGCCGTCGTGAAGTCTGCGGGGTTCGACTCCGACGTCTTCGAGGGCACCGCCCGCGTCTTCGAGCGCGAGCGCCACGCGCTGGACGCCCTGGAGGCCGGCACGATCGTCGCCGGCGACGTCGTCGTCATCCGCTACGAGGGCCCCAAGGGCGGACCGGGCATGCGCGAGATGCTCGCCATCACCGGGGCGATCAAGGGCGCCGGCCTCGGCAAGGACGTGCTCCTGCTCACCGACGGACGCTTCTCCGGCGGCACCACCGGCCTGTGCGTCGGGCACGTGGCGCCCGAGGCCGTCGACGGCGGTCCGATCGCGTTCGTCAAGGACGGCGACCGGATCCGTCTCGACATGGCCAACGAGCTGCTCGAGGTGCTGGTGCCGGCCGAGGAGCTCGAGGCGCGCAAGGTCGGCTGGGAGCCGCTGCCGGCCAAGTACACCCGCGGCGTCCTGGCCAAGTACGCCAAGCTGGTGCAGTCGGCGTCCAAGGGCGCTGTCCTCATCTGACCGGGCTCGGGACGAGCGCAGGCGTTCGACTGCGGCACCCTGGTCGGCCCCGGAGGCGGACGACGCCCTGAGCGGCGCCGCGCGCTCCGCCCTGCGGGGCCCGCCACGGTCGTGGCGCTTGATCTGGAACGTGACCTCGGCGGGAATCGTCTACGGGCTGCGCAGGACGAAGTCCTGCAGGGCGACCACCGCGGCGCCGCGGGCCCACTGCGTGAAGTCGCCGGGCCGGACCACCACGTCCAGCACCGACGCACGCGGGTCGCGCTCGCGGTCGATGGAGTCCTGCAGAGCCTCCCCTCCGACGGTCGCGAGCGCGATGCCCTCGCCCGTCAGCACGATGCGGTCGGGCATGGTGAGGTTGGCGACGGCGGCGACGAGCCGGCCGAGCCCGCGCGCTGCCTCGTCGACCAGCTGCCTGGCCACGGCGTCGCCCTGCTCGGCGAGGACCATCAGCTCGTCGTAGCCGATCCGACGACCGTGCGCCAAGCTCGCCTGCCGGGTCAGCGACGGGATGGTGAGCACCGCGGTCGCGCATCCGCGGTGGCCCTCGGCGCACAGGGGACCGTTCGGGTCGACGGGGAAGTGCCCGACGAGCCCGAGGCCCATGTCGGGATGAGTGCGCACTCGATCGTGCACGACCAGCCCATAGCCGACGCCTGCACCCACGGTGAGCACGGCGAACGTGTGGAGACCGCGACCCGCACCGAACCAGTGCTCCGCGGCGGTCAGGGCGGCGACGTCGTTCTCGACGACGCACGGCAGGCCGGTGCGTTCGGCGAGCAGCTCCCCGAATGGCACGTCGTGCCAGTCGAGGAACGGCGCGATCCGCACCGTCGACCGGTTGGGCGAGTGGCCACCGAGGCCGACCCCGATGCCGACGACGCGTGGCGTGTCGGCCAGCTCGGCGGCCACCAGGGCGACCCGGTCGGCCACGGCGTCGGGCTCGTGCGAGTCGAGGTCGACGGTCCGCGCGGCGATGACGGCGCCGCCGAGGTCGACCAGCACCGCGTGCGCGGCCTCGCCCGTGAGCTTCACGCCGACGAAGGCGTGCGACGACCGATCGACGTCCAGCGGCTGCCCAGGACGGCCCGCGGTCGTGTCGGCGCGTCCCGTCGACTCCACCAGCAGGCCGCGCTCCACCAGCGGCTTGGTGAGCCTGGACAAGGTCGCCTGGGAGAGGTCGAGGCGCCGAGCGAGCTCGGCTCGGGAGAGCGGTCCTCGCAGAAGGACCTCGAGCGCGACGTCGAGAGCCGTGCCGCCCTCGGGTGTCCAGGCGGGTGGACCCCCCTCAGGCATCCCCGCGAACGGCTTGGGCACCATGGCTCCATCTTGGCAGATTGTTCCGCATCGGATGCAAATATCCGTCGAATTGCGCGTTCATGTGGCGTGGGTCACACTCGAGCCTGTAAGTTCCTTCCACTATGGAACTATTCACCCGCGCCGAAGGGGTCGCCGTGCCCGTCCTGTCCCGCACCTCCGCGCCCCTGCAGCTGCGTGCCGGCGGCACGAGCCTCGTGGTGGACGTCCGGGGCGACGGCTTGCCCAGGATCGTCCACTGGGGCGCGGACCTAGGCGTGATGTCGGGCGAGGCGCTCGTCGCGCTGGCGGACGCCCAGGTGCCGCAGCGCGTCAGCGGCGGACTGGACGCTCCCGTCCCGGTCGCGGTGCTCCCTGAGCACGCCGCGGGCTGGCTCGGCACGCCTGGGTTGGCCGGCCATCGCGCCGGCAGCGACTTCGCGCCGCGACTGAGGATGCTGGAGCTTCGAGCAGGCCGAGGAGCGCCTCGTCGCGCATGCTGCCGACGAACGGGCCGGCTTGCGGGCGACCCTGGAGATCGAGGTCACGTCGTCCGGTCTTGTGCGCCTGCGTGCCACCGTGCACAACACCGGCGGCACCGCGTTCGACGTCGAGGCCGTCCTGCCGACGCTCCCCGTGCCGGACACCGCGACCGAGCTGCTGGACACGACGGGTCGGCACCTGCGCGAGCGCAGCCCGCAGCGACTGCCGTTCGTCGTCGGCACGCACCTGCGCGAGAGCCGCCGGGGGCGGCCAGGAGCCGACGCGACGCTCCTGCTCGTGGCGGGAGAGGAAGGCTTCGGGGCGCGGTCCGGCCGAGTCTGGGGGGTGCACGTCGCGTGGAGCGGCAACCACCGCGTGCTGGCGGAGCGGGCCATCTCGGGGGAGAGCCTGCTCGGGGGCGGTGAGCTCCTGCTGCCCGGTGAGGTCCGCCTGGAGCCGGGGGAGTCGTACGAGTCACCCTGGCTGTACGGCAGCCACGGCGACGGGCTCGACGAGCTGGCGTCCCGGTTCCACGACCACCTGCGTGCGCGACCGCACCACCCGCGCACGCCCCGACCGGTCACGCTCAACACCTGGGAGGCGGTGTACTTCGACCACGACCTCGACCGCCTCACCGAGCTGGCCGGGCTCGCGGCCGGGCTGGGCGTCGAACGGTTCGTGCTCGACGACGGCTGGTTCGGGTCGCGGCGAGACGACAGCCGTGGGCTCGGCGACTGGTACGTGTCGCCCGAGGTGTGGCCCGAGGGGCTGCACCCGCTCGCCGACCACGTGACGGCGCTCGGCATGCAGTTCGGCCTGTGGGTCGAGCCGGAGATGGTCAACCCGGACTCCGACCTCGCGCGGGCCCACCCGGACTGGATCCTCGGTCCGCCGGACCGCGTCCCTCCCTCGTCGCGCCGGCAGCAGGTGCTCGACCTGGCGCACCCGGACGCGTTCGACCACATCCTCAGCCGGCTCGACGCGCTGCTCGTCGAGTACCCGATCGCCTACCTCAAGTGGGACCACAACCGCGACCTGGTCGACGCCGGCCACGGTCCGCTCGGGACGGCGGGCGTGCACGGTCAGACCCTCGCGGTCTACCGGCTGCTCGACATCGTGCGCGGACGCCACCCGGGTCTCGAGATCGAGTCCTGCGCGGCCGGCGGTGCGCGCGTCGACCTCGCGATCCTCGAGCGCACCGACCGGGTGTGGGCGAGCGACTGCATCGACCCGATCGAGCGCGAGCAGATCCAGCGCTGGACGAGCTGCTCCTGCCCCCCGCTGATCGGCGAGCATGTGGGCGCCCCCGTCTCGCACTCGACCGGACGGCAGCACACGCTCGACTTCCGCGCCGCCTCCGCGTTCTTCGGTCACCTCGGGGTGGAGTGGGACGTCTCGCGTGCCACCGACGAGGAGCGCGCTCGGCTGGCCGAGTGGATCGCCGCGCACAAGGCTCTGCGCGGACTGCTGCACACCGGTCGCCGCGTCCATGCGGACCACCCCGACCCAGCCCTGCGGGTCCACGGCGTCGTCGCCGTCGACCAGGGCGAGGCCGTCTATGCGGTCGTCCAGCTGACGACGACCCTCACCTATCCGAGCGGGTGGCTCCGGCTGCCCGGTCTCGATCCGGACGGCGTCTACGACGTGCGCCCGCTCCCGCCCGGGAACCGCATCGAAGGCACGGGCCAGAGCCCGTTGCCCTGGTGGACGGACGGCGTCCGGATGTCCGGGTACGCACTGTCCGAGGTCGGGGTTCGTGCTCCCGTCCTCTACCCCGAGCGCACCGTGCTGGTCCGGGCCACGCGCATCGACGCGCCGCAGCCCGCGCACATCTCCCCAGGAGGCATCGCATGACCTCATACCGGGCCCGTCTTGCCGCGTGCCTCGCAGCGGCGGCCCTCGTCGTCCCCCTCGCTGCATGCTCCAGCAACGACGGACGCGAGACCATCCAGTTCTTTCAGTTCAAGGGTGAGGCAAAGCAGTACTTCGAGGACCTCACCGCACAGTTCGAGAAGCAGAACCCCGACATCAAGGTCGTCATCCAGAACGTCGCCGACCCCGAGACCGCCTTGCGTACTCGCTTGGTCAAGAACGACGTACCGGACGTCATGACGCTCAACGGCAATGGCACCTACGGCGAGTTCGCGTCGGCGGGGATCTTCAAGGACTTCCGGGACGACCCCCTCCTCAAGGAGATCAACCCCGGGTACATCAAGGTCGTGAAGGCGCTCGGTGAGAGCAGTCCGGACGCGGTCAACGGGATCCCCTTCGCGGCGAACGCCTCGGGCATCTTGTACAACGAGGCTCTGTTCAAGCAGGAGGATGTGGCCGTCCCGACCACGTGGGACGAGCTCCTCGCCGCGGCGAAGAAGTTCAAGGCCGCGGGCATCACACCCTTCTACGGGATGCTCAAGGACGCATGGACCCCGCAGTCGCCGCTCGCGCCCTTGACGGCCCAGACCGCGCCGGCGAACTTCTTCCAGGACCGGTTCGCGGACAAGACCACGTTCTCCAAGGGCTGGCGGACGGCGATCGACGAGCTCGGCGAGCTGTATCAATACACGCAGCCGGATCCCGGGGCGTTCGGGTACCAGGACGGCACCCGAGCCTTCGCCGAGGGCGAGTCCGCGATGCTGCTGCTCGGCAGCTACGCCGTGCCGCAGATCCGGACGTTCAAGCCGAAGTTCACGGTCGGCTCATTCGCGCTGCCGGCCACCAACGACGCCGCCAAGACCACGCTCGTCTCGGGTGTGGACGTCCTCGTCACGCAAGGTGCGCACTCGAAGCACGCCGAGGCGTCGGAGAAGTTCATCCGGTTCCTGATGCAGCCCGACGTGGTGCAGAAGTACTCCGAGGCGCAGGTCGCGATCCCCGCGATCGCAGGCGCCTCCAACAACGACCCGGCGCTCGAGGGCATCCAGTCGTACATCGACGACGGGCGGTTGGTGGGGTTCACCGACCACCAGTTCATCCCGGCGATCCCCTTGGCGCCGCTGCTGCAGGAGTACCTCACCGACAAGGACGCCAACAAGATGCTCACCAAACTCGACGAGAAGCTGGGACAAGGTCGCCGCGCGACGCACCTGGGGACTCGGGGCGGTGAAGTCATGACCACCACCGAGGAGCGGGTCAAGCCACCCGTCGACACCCCGCCGGTGAAGCGCAGAGGCATAGCGTCACGCACCCCCAGGACCTTCTACTGGATGGTGCTGCCGGCGTTCGCACTGTTCTTCCTCTTCCACACCGTCCCTGTGCTGCAGGGCATCTTCTACAGCTTCACGGACTCACCCGGGTACGGGCCGTACAACTTCGTCGGCTGGGCCAACTACAAGGCGTTGTTCTCGGACGACCGCGTCCGGCACTCCTACCTGTTCACCTTCCAGTTCGCGATCGTCGCGACGATCCTGGTGAACGTCATCGCGCTCTCGATCGCGGTGGCGCTGAACAGCAGGATCAAGTTCAAGACGTCGCTGCGGGCCGTGTACTTCGTGCCGCAGATCCTGTCGATCATCGTCATCGGCTACGTGTTCCAGTACCTGTTCACGTTCTCGATCCCGGCGATCGCGAAGGCGCTGGGCAATGAGAAGTTCTCGTCGTCGATCCTGGCGGACCCGAGCCTGGCCTGGATCGCCATCGTGATCCTGGCGGTGTGGCAGGCGGCGGCGTTCAACATCATCTTGTACATCGCCGGGCTGCAGACAGTGCCGCCCGAGCTCTACGAGGCCGCGTCGTTGGACGGCGCGTCCGCCTGGCGGAAGTTCCGCAGCATCACGTTCCCGATGATCTCGGCGTTCTTCACCATCAACATGGTCCTGGCGCTCAAGGGCTTCCTGCAGGTGTTCGACCACGTGATCGCCCTGACGGGCGGCGGACCAGGGACGGCGACCGAGTCGGTCTCCGTCCTCATCTACAAGGGCGGTTTCCAGGGTGGTGAGTTCGGCTACCAGATGGCCAACTCCGTGATCTTCATGATCGTCATCATCCTGTTCGCGCTCGTCCAGCTCCGTGTCCTGCAGCGTCGAGAGGTGTCGTGATGAGCGCCCCGGTCCTGACCGATCGTCCGGCCAGCGAAGAGATCGTCCTGACGGGCGACGCCCTGCCGCCCAAGGTCGCCAAGCGCCGTCGGCAGCGCGACGGGGACGGCGACGAGGGCGGCAAGCGGAACTGGTGGCTCACGGGCCTCCTGATCTTCCTGTCGCTCAGCATCCTCGTGCCGATGTACCTCGTGGTGGTCACGGCGCTCAAGACGCCCGACCAGCTCACGGGCGCGGGGTTCACCTGGCCGAACCCGATCCGGTGGGCCAACTTCAGTGACGCCTGGAAGCTGACCAACTTCGGCCGGTCGTTCCTGAACAGCGCGATCATCACGGTCTGCTCGGTGACGCTGACGCTGCTGACCAACTCGATGATCGCCTACGCGATCGCCCGCAACATGCACAAGAGGCTGTTCAAGGGCCTGTTCTTCTACTTCATCGCGGCCCTGTTCATCCCGTTCCCGATCATCATGCTGACCGTGGCGAAGCTGACCGCCCAGCTGCACCTGGACAACCAGATCGGCCTGATCCTGCTGTACGTGGTGTTCGGGCTGTCGTTCAACATCTTCGTGTACGTCGCCTACATCCAGTCGATCCCGAAGGAGCTGGAAGAGGCCGCGGTGATGGACGGCGCCAACACGTGGACGGTGTTCTGGAAGGTGATCTTCCCGCTGCTCACGCCGATCAACGCGACCGTCGGGATCCTCGCCGCAATCTGGGCCTGGAACGACTTCCTGCTGCCCCTGATCATCGTGTCCGACCCCCGAGGCGCCACGATCCCGCTCCAGCAGTACGTTTTCCAGAGCCAGTTCAGCAGCAACTACACCGTCGCCTTCGCGTCGTACCTGATGGCGATGATTCCCATGATCCTCGTCTACGTCTTCGCGCAGCGGTGGGTCATCTCCGGCGTGACGAGAGGTGCCATCAAGTAAGCTGGAGCGCCCAGGATGCGCCGTGGTGGACCCGAGCCGTCGTCTACCAGGTGTACCCGCGGTCGTTCGCGGACTCGAACGGTGACGGGATCGGTGACCTGCCCGGAGTCCTGACGCACCTCGACCACCTCGTCGAGCTCGGCGTGGACGTCGTCTGGCTGTCGCCGGTCTACGCCTCCCCGCAGGACGACAACGGCTACGACATCAGTGACTACCAGTCGGTCGACCCGATGTTCGGCACGCTGGACGACCTCGACGCCTTGATCACGGCCCTGCACGCGCGGGGCATGAAGCTCGTCATGGACCTCGTCGTGAACCACACCTCCGACGAGCACCCGTGGTTCGTCGAGTCCCGCGACCCGACGAGCCCGAAGCGGGACTGGTACTGGTGGCGCCCGCCCCGTGCGGGCCTGGAGGCGGGGGCGCCGGGCGCCGAGCCGACCAACTGGGGCTCGTTCTTCTCGGGGCCGGTCTGGGAGCTGGACGAGCCGAGCGGCGAGTACTACCTCCACCTGTTCGCCCGCAAGCAGCCGGACCTCAACTGGGAGAACGACGAGGTCCGGCAGGCCGTCTACGCCATGATGCGCTGGTGGCTCGACCGCGGGGTGGACGGCTTCCGCATGGACGTCATCAACATGATCTCCAAGGACGTCTCGCTGCCCGACGGACCGGTGAGCCACGGCGTGTGGGCCGACGGTTCGGCGTCGTACGTCTGCGGCCCGCGGATCCACGAGTTCCTGGCGGAGATGCACCGGGAGGTGTTCGCCGGCCGTCCGGACCGGTTGCTGACGGTGGGCGAGATGCCGGGCGTCACGGTCGACCAGGCCCGGGACTTCACGGACCCGTCGCGCGCCGAGGTCGACATGGTGTTCCAGTTCGAGCACGTCGGTCTCGATCACGGTCCGGGAGGCAAGTTCGACGTGCACCCGCTGCGGCTGGCTGACCTCAAGGCGTCGTTCGGCCGCTGGCAGACCGGACTGGCCGAGACGGGCTGGAACAGCCTCTACTGGGACAACCACGACCAGCCGCGCGTGGTGTCCCGGTTCGGCGACGACGGACGGTTCCGACGAGAGTCCGCGACGATGCTCGCGACCGTCCTGCACCTGCATCGCGGCACGCCGTACGTCTACCAGGGTGAGAGCCTCGGGATGACGAACGCGCACTTCACGCGCCTCGACCAGTACCGCGACATCGAGACGCTGCGGCACGTGGCGGAGTCGGGGTCGATGGTGGGCATCGCCGAGATGGGGCGTGACAACGCCCGCACCCCGATGCAGTGGTCGACCGGCCCGAACGCCGGTTTCACCACCGGCACCCCGTGGATCGACGTCAACGCGAACTTCGGCGTCGTCAACGCCGTCGCCGAGCGCGCGGACCCGGACTCGGTGTTCCACCACTACCGCCGTCTGGTCGCCCTGCGGCACGACGACCCGGTCGTGGCGCTCGGCGACTTCACGATGCTGCTGCCCGACCACGAGCACGTCTACGCCTTCACGCGCTCGTTCGACGGGGTCACCCTCACGGTCCTCGGCAACTTCTCCGGGTCGTCGCAGGACGTCTCGCTCGCCGACGACCCGGGCGAGCTGATCCTGTCCAACTACGCGGCGCCGGCCCCGCCGCTGCGCCCGTGGGAGGCGCGCGTCTACCGGCGTGGGGGTCAGCCACCGTCCTAGCGCGTGGGTTCGCCCCACAGACGCTGACCTGCGGCGATCCCTAGCGTCGAGACATGACGACGACAGGCGCACCGCCCCGCACCGCTCGGTCGGTCGGCACGGCTCCGCGCAACCGGGTCGGCTGGACGTGGATCCTGCTCTCGTCGCTCGCGATCGCGGTCTACGCGGTCAGCCCGTACCTCACCACACCGCTCCACGAGCTGGCCGGCGACAAGGTCGGCCTCGCCGCCGCCTACGAGGGCAAGCCCGCCTGGGTGCACGCCGTGTTCTACGCCCACGTCGGCGCCGGTGGGATCGCGCTGGTGCTGGCCCCGGTCCAGTTCTGGGCAGGCCTGCGCGACCGCTTCCGGGTCGTGCACCGAGCGGTCGGCCGCCTGTACCTCGTCGCGGTGCTGGTGGCAGGGGTGGCGGCGCTGACTCTCGCCCCGGTCAACTCCGCGGGGATGGTCGGGTTCTTCGGGTTCGGCACCCTGGCGATCCTCTGGGTCGGTACGGGCTGGCGCGGCTACCACGCGATCCGGGGCGGCGACGTGCCGAGCCACCAGGCCTGGATGATCCGCAACGTCGCGCTGACCTACGCCGCCGTCACGCTGCGCCTCTGGACCGGGTTGCTCATGGGGCTGCAGTCGCCGTGGATCTCGTCGGGCGCCGACGCGGACGCGGCGTTCGCCAACGCCTACGCGGCCGTCCCGTTCCTCTGCTTCCTGCCCAACCTGGTGGTCGCCGAGTGGCTGGTCCGGCGCCGCCGCCTGCCGTCGTTCCGGCTGGTGAGCCCAGCCTGAATCCGGTGGACGGCCGGACGTAGGCTCGAGGCAACCGGGAGGAGCTGTCGTGGGCAAGGTGCACGAGAAGATCGACGGCCGGCTGCGGACGTTCATCGAGGCGCAGCCGATGTTCTTCGTCGCGACCGCGCCGAGCGGCCCGGACGGGCACGTGAACGTCTCGCCCAAGGGGATCGGGGGGACCTTCGTGGTGCTCGACGAGCACTCGGTGGCCTACCTGGACATCACGGCCAGCGGCTCGGAGACCATCGCGCACCTGCGCGAGAACGGCCGCATCACGATCATGTTCTGCGCGTTCCAGGGGCCGCCCAACATCGTCCGGCTGCACGGTCGCGGCCGCTTCGTCACGCTCTACGACGAGGGCTTCGACGAGCTGTCCGCGCTGTTCCCGCCGACCGCCGGGGCCCGCGCGGTGATCGTCGTGGACGTCGAGCGGGTCGCGGACTCGTGCGGGTACGGCGTCCCGCTGATGAGCCTGGACGGCGAGCGCGACCTGCTGCCGCCCTACATGGGACGCAAGGGCGTCGAGGGTCAGGCGGACTACCGCCGGCTCAAGAACCGCACCAGCATCGACGGGCTGCCCGCGTTCGACATGGATCCCGAACCGGCCGACCCGTCCGCCCACTGATCACGTGAACCACGATGTGAGACGCGCTGCCGGTGGCGTGACATGCACGAGACCTGGGCGTACTGTCGTCCCCGTGCACATCACCCTCGTCGTAGTACTTCCTGAGCGCGCCGGCTGAAGCCTCCCGCACAGGCCTCGTCAGCGCGCTCGCCCCTCGTCCAGCCCGTTCCGTGGCTCGAGGGGCTTTTCTGTGTTCATCGCCAGCCAGCACCAACGCAGCACCCAGGGAGACATCGATGGTCCAGGGCCCACACCCGGCACCGCCGCGCACGCCCACCTCCGCCCCGACGACGGCGGCCGTCACCACGCCCCGACTCCCCGCAGCCACCACCAGCGCGATCGGGCCCGAGCAGGTCACCGGCGCGCAGTCGATCGTCCGCTCGCTCGAGGAGGCAGGTGCCGAGGTCGTCTTCGGCATCCCGGGCGGCGCGATCCTGCCCACGTACGACCCGCTGATGGACTCCACGCGCCTGCGCCACATCCTGGTGCGCCACGAGCAGGGCGGCGGCCACGCGGCCGCGGGCTATGCCGCGGCGACCGGCCGCGTGGGCGTCTGCATGGCGACCTCGGGCCCCGGGGCGACGAACCTGGTGACCCCCATCGCCGACGCGCACATGGACTCCGTGCCGCTGGTCGCGATCACCGGGCAGGTGGGTGCCTCCCTCATCGGCACCGACGCGTTCCAGGAGGCCGACATCGTCGGCATCACGCTCCCGGTGACCAAGCACAACTACCTCGTCACGGACCCGGACGACATCCCACGCGTGATCGCCGAGGCGTTCCACATCGCCTCGACCGGCCGTCCCGGTCCGGTGCTCGTCGACATCGCGAAGTCGGCGATGCAGGCGCGCACCACGTTCTCGTGGCCGCAGGAGCTCAACCTGCCCGGCTACCACCCGGTGACCAAGCCGCACGCCAAGCAGATCCGTGAGGCGGCGCGGCTGATCGCCACGTCGCGCAAGCCGGTGTTCTACGTCGGGGGAGGTGTCATCCGGGCACGCGCGGCCGCCGAGCTCAAGGCGCTGACCGAGGCCGCCGGCGCCCCGGTGGTGACCACGCTGATGGCCCGCGGCGCCCTGCCGGACTCGCACCCGCAGAACCTGGGCATGCCCGGCATGCACGGCACGGTCGCGGCCGTCGCCGCGCTGCAGAAGGCGGACCTGATCGTGGCGCTCGGCGCCCGGTTCGACGACCGCGTGACCGGCCTGCTGTCGAGCTTCGCGCCCGGCGCGACCATCGTGCACGCCGACATCGACCCCGCGGAGATCGGCAAGAACCGCACGGCGGACGTGCCGATCGTCGGGGATCTCAAGGAGGTCATGGCCGACCTGCTGCCCGAGCTTCGCCCGCGAGCACGTCCAGCACGGCAAGCCGGACCTCGAGGGATGGTGGCGCCAGCTCGACGAGTGGCGCGCGACGTTCCCGCTCGGGTACGACGAGCCGGCCGACGGCCACCTGTCGCCGCAGTACGTCATCTCGCGCATCGGCGAGCTGTCCGGGCCGGAGTCGATCTTCGCGGCCGGCGTCGGCCAGCACCAGATGTGGGCCGCGCAGTTCATCAAGTACCAGCGGCCCAACTCGTGGCTGAACTCCGGCGGCCTCGGCACCATGGGCTACGCGGTGCCGGCGGCCATGGGGGCCAAGGTGGGCGACCCGTCGCGCACCGTGTGGGCGATCGACGGCGACGGCTGCTTCCAGATGACCAACCAGGAGCTCGCCACCTGCACGATCAACGGCATCCCGATCAAGGTCGCCATCATCAACAACTCGTCGCTGGGCATGGTCCGCCAGTGGCAGACGCTGTTCTACGAGTCCCGCTACTCCAACACCGACCTGAACACCGGGCACGGCACGGTGCGGATCCCGGACTTCGTGAAGATGGCCGACGCCTACGGGTGTGCGGGTCTGCGCTGCGAGACGGCCGCGGACGTCGACTCGACCATCAAGCGCGCCCTCGAGATCAACGACCAGCCCGTGGTCATCGACTTCACCGTGTCGCGCGACGCGATGGTGTGGCCGATGGTCGCGGCGGGCGTGAGCAACGACAACATCCAGTACGCGCGTGGGATCAGCCCCGCGTGGGACCGCGAGGAGTGACTGAGATGAACCGCCACACGCTGTCGGTCCTCGTCGAGAACAAGCCCGGCGTGCTCACGCGCGTCGCCGGCCTGTTCGCGCGACGGTCCTTCAACATCCACTCCCTCGCGGTCGGTCCTACCGAGCACGACGAGATCTCGCGCATCACGGTGGTCGTCGACGTCGACGAGCACCCGCTCGAGCAGGTGACCAAGCAGCTGAACAAGCTGATCAACGTCATCAAGATCGTCGAGCTCGAGGACGCCGCCTCCGTGCAGCGCGAGCCCATGCTGGTCAAGGTCAAGGCCGACACCACGCAGCGCACCAGCGTGCTCGAGGTCGTCCAGCTCTTCCGCGCGCACGTCGTCGACGTCGTGCCGGACACCGTCGTCATCGAGGCGACCGGCGGCCCCGGCAAGCTCGATGCCCTGCTCGCCGCCCTGGAGCCGTTCGGGATCCGCGAGATCGTGCAGTCCGGCACGGTGGCGATCGGGCGCGGCTCGCGCTCCATCACCGACCGCGCCCTGGAGCGGGTCAACAGGTCTGCCTGAAGATCCGCCTGAGCATTCCTTTCCGTCAGCAGCAAGCAAGCAGAAGAACCACACACCGAGGAGATTCCACCGTGGCCGAGCTGTTCTACGACGACGATGCCGACCTGTCCGTCATCGCCAACAAGAAGGTCGCCGTCATCGGCTACGGCAGCCAGGGGCACGCGCACAGCCTCAACCTGCGCGACTCCGGCGTCGACGTGACCGTCGGCCTTCGCGAGGGCTCGGCGTCCCGCGCCAAGGCCGAGAACCAGGGCCTCAAGGTCGCCTCGATCGCCGACGCCGTGCGCGACGCCGACGTCGTCGTCATCCTGGCGCCGGACCAGTTCCAGCGGATCGTGTACCGCGAGGAGATCGAGCCCAACCTGAAGGACGGCGCCGCGCTCGTCTTCGGCCACGGGTTCAACATCCGCTTCGGCTACATCAAGCCGTCGGCCGGCCTCGACGTGATCATGGTCGCGCCCAAGGGCCCCGGTCACCTGGTGCGCCGCGAGTACGTGGACGGCCGTGGCGTCCCGGTCATCGTGGCCGTCGAGCAGGACGCGTCGGGCGAGGCGTGGCCGCTGGCCCTGTCCTACGCCAAGGCGATCGGCGGGCTGCGTGCCGCCGGCATCAAGACGACCTTCACCGAGGAGACCGAGACCGACCTGTTCGGTGAGCAGGCCGTCCTGTGCGGTGGCGTCTCGCAGCTCATCCAGTACGGCTTCGAGACCCTGACCGAGGCCGGCTACCAGCCCGAGGTCGCCTACTTCGAGGTCCTGCACGAGCTGAAGCTGATCGTCGACCTCATCTTCGAGGGTGGCATCACCAAGCAGCGCTGGTCGGTGTCCGACACCGCCGAGTACGGCGACTACGTGTCCGGCCCCCGCGTCATCACGCCCGACGTGAAGGCCAACATGCAGGCCGTGCTGGCCGACATCCAGTCGGGGGCGTTCGCCGACCGGTTCATCGCCGACCAGGACGCCGGCGCCCCGGAGTTCAAGGCCCTGCGCGAGAAGGGTCAGAACCACCCGATCGAGCCCGTCGGCCGCGAGCTGCGCAAGCTGTTCGCCTGGGTCAAGCCGTCGGACTCCGACTACGTCGAGGGCAGCGCCGCGCGCTGACCGGTCCACGCACCACCCCGAACGGCACCGCCGGCCTGGCCCGCGGTGCCGTTCGGCGTTCCACCCCCCGCTGAGTGCGTCGCCGGGCGGACCGCTCCGACGGCGGCGCGTGTGGCGTGCGCGCGCATGTGGTCGGGCGGTTAGGGTCGGTCGGGCGCGTGCGCAAGGATGGGTGCACCGACGACGGAGGGACGACGATGACCGACGAGCAGGCACCGACGCAGGGCACGGTCGGGGAGGTCGAGGATCTGCGGATCTCGGCGTTCTGGCAGGCCGCCCGCGGTCACGTCGGGCTCGGCAAGATGGACGCGGTCATGGGCGGCACCCCGGACGACGTCGTGCCGCCGCCGTCCTGGTCGTACGGCGACGGTGCAGAGGCCGACGAGCTTCCTCGGCCGCGTGCTCGACGGCACCAAGTCCGGCACCGCGACCCTCCTCGCGCAGCTGCAGGGCGAGGGTATCGAGGTGCCCCGCGTCGGCGACCTCTCGATCGTCACGGACGCGAACGGTGAGCCCCGGGCGGTCCTGCGGACCACCGAGGTCGAGGTCGTCCGGTTCGACGAGGTCTCCGGCGAGCACGCGGCCGCCGAGGGTGGCCCCGACGCGTCGCTGGAGTCGTGGGTCGCCGAGCACGAGGCGTCGTTCGGGGCGGTGCTCGGGGACGCGTTCACGTCGGCCTCCGAGGTGGTCCTGGAGCGGTTCGAGATCATCTACCCCACCAGCGGTCCGACGCCGGCCGTCGACTGACCCCTGCCACAATTTGAGACGCCCGTCCCGAGCCGTGGGACGGGGGTTAGGCTCGATCCATGGTCGACACCTCTGCTGCCCAGCACATCAACCTCGCCGTCGTGGCGGGGGACGGCATCGGCACCGAGGTGGTCGAGCAGGGTCTCCTGGCGCTCGACACGGCGCTGCACGGCGGCCCGGTCACGGTGTCGACGACCGACTTCGACCTGGGCGCGCGCCGCTGGCACGCGACCGGCGAGACGCTGACCGACACCGACCTCGACGCGATCCGCGGGCACGACGCGATCCTGCTGGGTGCCATCGGCGACCCGAGCGTCCCGTCGGGCGTGCTCGAACGGGGGCTGCTGCTCAAGCTTCCGCTTCGCGCTGGACCACTACGTCAACCTGCGCCCGAGCCGCCTGTACCCCGGCGTGACGTCGCCGCTCGGCGACCCCGGCGAGATCGACTTCGTGGTGGTCCGTGAGGGCACCGAGGGTCCGTACGTGGGCAACGGCGGCGCCATCCGCGTCGGCACGCCGCACGAGGTGGCCAACGAGGTCAGCGTGAACACGGCGTTCGGCGTGGAGCGCGTGGTCCGCGACGCGTTCGCCCGTGCCGCGGCCCGCCCGCGCAAGAAGCTGACGCTGGTGCACAAGCACAACGTCCTGGTGCACGCCGGCCACCTGTGGCGCCGCACGGTCGAGGCCGTGAACGCGGAGTTCCCCGACGTCACCGTCGACTACCTGCACGTGGACGCGGCGACGATCTTCCTGGTCACCAACCCGTCGCGGTTCGACGTGATCGTCACCGACAACCTGTTCGGCGACATCCTCACGGACCTCGCCGCGGCCATCACCGGCGGCATCGGACTGGCGGCGTCGGCCAACATCAACCCGGACCGCACCGCGCCCAGCATGTTCGAGCCCGTGCACGGCTCGGCCCCCGACATCGCGGGCCAGGGCAAGGCCGACCCGACGGCCACGGTGCTGTCGGTCGCGCTGCTGCTCGAGCACCTCGGCCTGACGGATGCGGCCGCCCGCGTCGAGCAGGCCGTCGCCGACGACATCGCGGACCGCAAGGGCCAGGACTCACACACGCGAGTACGTTCGACGGCCGAGGTGGGCAAGGACCTCGCCGCGCGCATCGCCGGCTAGTCCTGCGCAGAGACACCCGGCCGTCCTCACCGGTACCGTCGTTTCCGACTCTGGTGAAAGGCCCCCGATCATGAGCACCCTGGCAACACCCACGTCCGCCGACACATTCGAGATCACGCGGACCGACACACCCGTCCCCGACGCGCAGCGCGAGGCAGCGCTGGCCGCGCCGAAGTTCGGCACCGTGTTCACCGAACACATGGCCCGCATCTCGTACTCGCAGGAGACCGGCTGGTCGAACCGGCGCGTCGAGAAGTACGGCCCGCTGCAGATGGACCCGGCCACGGCCGTCCTGCACTACGCGCAGGAGATCTTCGAGGGTCTCAAGGCGTACAAGCACCCCGACGGCTCGGTCTGGACGTTCCGTCCGCAGTCCAACGCCGCGCGGTTCGCCAGGTCGGCCCACCGCCTCGCGCTCCCCCCGCTGAGCGAGGCCGACTTCCTCGGTGCCATCCAGGCCCTCGTCGCGACCGACGTGGCCTGGGTGCCCGGCGGCGAGGAGACGAGCCTGTACCTGCGACCGTTCATGTACGCCTCGGAGAAGCTTCCTCGGCGTGCGGCCCTCGCTCGAGGCCGAGTTCCTGGTCATCGCGTCGCCCGTCGGCCCGTACTTCGCCGGCGGGGTCCGGCCCGTGTCCATCTGGGTCGCCGAGGACTACCACCGCGCCGGCGCGGGTGGCACGGGCGGCGCCAAGTGCGGCGGCAACTACGCCGCGAGCCTGCTCCCGCAGCAGGAGGCCTACGCCAAGGGCTTCGAGCAGGTGTGCTTCCTGGACGCGTCGACCAACACCTACCTGGAAGAGCTCGGCGGGATGAACGTCTGCGTCGTGTACGCCGACGGCAGCGTCGCGACGCCGCCGGTCTCGGGCTCGATCCTCGAGGGCGTCACCCGCTCCTCGATCCTGCGCCTGCTCACCGACGCCGGGCACGAGGTCTCCGAGCGCCCGATCACGCTGGCCGAGCTCAAGGCCGGGCTCGCCGACGGCAGCGTCAGCGAGGTGTTCGCCTGCGGGACCGCCGCGGTGATGACGCCGATCGGCCGGCTCGCGGGCGAGGGGTTCGACCTGACCGTCGGCGACGGCACGGCCGGTCCGATCACGACGCGCATCCGTGCCGAGCTGACCGACATCCAGTACGGCCGCGCGGCCGACCGGCACGGCTGGCTCCACCAGCTGGCGTAGAGCCGCACAGCGAGACGGCCGGTCACCCGACGATGGGTGACCGGCCGTCCGGCCGTGCGCAGGCGAGCTACTCGACGACGCTGCCGGGCCGCAGCGTGCGGGCGAGCACGCCGGACAGCAGCGACCAGATCGCGATGCCGATGATCAGGTTGAGCAGGCCGGTCGCCACTGCCTGCTTGGTCGTGCCGCCCCACGTGAGCGGGATGAGGGCCGCGACCACCAGCGCCAGGAACATGATCCAGCCGAAGAACGCACGCGGTCGAGGTGTGGTCATCACGAGCAGCTGCAGGAGGGCACCCGCGACGACGGCGCACAGGATGCCGCCGACGATGTAGGCGGCGGCCTCCGAGTCCGTGCCGAACAGGTCTTTGATCAGCAGGTTGATCTTGATGATCTGATCGAGGATCACCACGCCCACGAGCCCGACGAGCGCGGCGACGACGGCGGTCGCAGCGACACCGGCCCAGTAGCGACCGTTGTCGACGGACGGAGCGGTGGATCTCGGCGGCGCCACAGGGACCGGGTAGGCGACTGCCACCGGCTCCACCGCCGGGGGCAACGGTGCGGGTGCGACCGGCTGGGGCGCCGGCACCACGGGCTGGGGCGTCGTGGGGGCCGCGAGGTGCGGCGGGACCGATGCCGCTGGCTGGCCCGGCTGAGGCTGATAGGCCGACTGGCGATCGGGCGGCGGGTTGGGGATCGACATACGGTCTCCTGGATCTCGTCCCACGTGCGGCCGGTCGGCCGCATGACCCCACGCTAGCCACGAGCGGACAGACCCGTGCGATCCGGCACGCGATCGACTGGTCGGCGCGTGGACCGTGTGTCCAAGGGGTGGAACGCGTGACCGCGGCACGTGACGTGTGCCACGATGCGAGGGTGAACAGCACCACCCTCATTATCGAGTAGCGCGTCGGCACACCCGCTGACGCGCAGACCTCCCGTACCCCGGGGGGTCTTTTTGTTGGTCGAGGCACCACCCCCGCCCCGGCTACCGTCGACTGCACCGGCACACCCCGCCGGGCCGTGAAGAGCAGCAGCACCGACGTCGCAGGTGAACGTTCGTAGGTGAAGCACCCAGTCCGTCCGTAGCCGCACCGAAGAGAGCACATCGTGTCCGTCCCCGCACTGAACTCGTTCCAGGTCTACGACACGACCCTGCGCGACGGCGCCCAGCAGGAGGGCATGAACCTCTCGGTCGCCGACAAGCTGCTGATCGCGCCGCTGCTCGACGAGCTCGGGGTCGGCTTCATCGAGGGCGGCTGGCCGGGTGCGGTGCCCAAGGACACCGAGTTCTTCAAGCGTGCGGCCAAGGAAGGCTCGACTTCCGCAACGCCGAGCTCGCGGCGTTCGGCAGCACGCGCAAGGCCGGTACGCGCGCGGTCGACGACCCGCAGGTGCGGGCCCTGGTCGACTCCGAGGCGCCCGTCGTGGCCATCGTCGCCAAGCACGACCTGCGGCACGCCGAGCGCGCGCTGCGCACGACGGGCGAGGAGAACATCGCGATGATCGCGGACACGGTCGCGTTCCTCGTGCGCGAGGGGCGCCGGGTCGTCGTCGACGCGGAGCACTTCTTCGACGGCTACCGCTTCGACGCGGCCTACTCGCGGGCGGCCGTCCTGGCCGGGTTCGAGGCGGGCGCCGAGGTGGTGGCCCTGTGCGACACCAACGGCGGGATGGTGCCGGCGTGGGTGACCCAGATCGTGCACGAGATCCGCGACGCCGTCGGTCCGGGCGCGATCCTCGGCATGCACGCGCACAACGACTCGGGCTGCGCCGTGGCCAACACGCTCGCCGCGGTCGAGGCCGGCTGCACCCACGTGCAGGGCACCGTCAACGGGTACGGCGAGCGCACCGGGAACGCCGACCTGCTGGCCGTCGTCGCCAACCTGGAGCTGGAAGTACGACCTGCCCGTGCTCAAGACGAGCGAGGGACGCCCGGGCGGACTGCGGGACCTGACCCGCATCGCGCACGCGATCAGCGAGATCACGAACATCTCGCCGTTCGCGCGCTCGCCCTACGTGGGGGCCAGCGCGTTCGCGCACAAGGCGGGGCTGCACGCGTCCGCGATCCGGGTCGACCCGGACCTGTACCAGCACACCGATCCGGCAGCGGTGGGCAACGACATGCGGATGCTCATCTCGGACATGGCCGGTCGCGCGTCCATCGAGCTCAAGGGTCGTGAGCTGGGCTTCGACCTGGCCGACCGGCCCGAGGTGCTCGGCCGGGTCACGGACCGTGTCAAGGACGCCGAGGCCAACGGCTACACGTACGAGGCGGCCGACGCGTCGTTCGAGCTGCTGCTGCTCGAGGAGCTCAACGGGCAGCGCACCCAGTACTTCGCCGTCGAGTCGTGGCGCGCCATCGTCGAGCGCCGCGGACCCCGGGGGACCCCTGCCACAGCGGAGGCCACCGTCAAGCTGCACGCCGGCGGCGAGCGGATCGTCAGCACGGGCGAGGGCGTCGGACCGGTCAACGCGCTGGACCACGCTCTGCGTCAGGCGCTGCTGCGGGTGTACCCCGAGCTCGAGACGTTCGAGCTGATCGACTTCAAGGTGCGCATCCTCGACTCGAACTACGGCACCGACGCGATCACGCGGGTGCTCATCGAGATGAGCGACGGCAAGGACGTCTGGAGCACGGTCGGCGTGGGCCCCAACCTGCTCGAGGCGTCGTGGGAGGCACTGACCGACTCGGCCATCTGGGGCCTCTACCACCACGGCATCGCGCCGCGCTGAACTTCATCCCTGCGCTGCACAGCCACGCCGCCTAACCTCGGGACCTGACGGTCGCGACCCGGTGGCCGGTCCGGCGGAAGGTGGCGGCGGTGTCCGACCCGCTCTCGTCCGACCCGTCGGGGTCCGAGGGTCGAGGCCGATCGTCGGCTCGCGGGTGGTGGTGGCTCGTCGCGGCGGTCGGCGCGCTCGCGGTCCTCGTGCTGCTGGTGGCCGAGCCGTGGTCGGTCCAGACGGAGCCGAACCCCACCGGCGCCGCGACCCAGAGCCCGACGACGCCCGCGCCCGAGCCGTCCCCGACGCCCTCGGTCTCCGTCGCGCCGCCCGGGTCCGACGTGGTGTTCGACGCGACGACGAGCCTCGGCCTGTTCGTGACGGCCTCGGACCTCGTCGCCGACGTGCCCGCGGCGAAGTCCGGGGTGACGGAGCAGCTGACGTCCGGTGAGCTGCCGTGGGGGCTGCCCCCAGCGACGGCCGTCGAACCCGACACGTGCACCCTCGCCGTGACCGTCGTCGCCGCCCAGCCGGCGTTCTACGACGCGCGCAAGTGGGGCAACGACACGATGGACTTCCAGCAGGACCTGACCGTCCTGCCCGACCCGCCCGCGGCGCGGGAGGCGTTCCGGGAGCTGGTGACGACGATCGACGCGTGCCCGACCTATCGCGAGGTCAGCAACGGGGTCGAAGGTGCGCAGTGGACCGCCCAGCCGGCGATCGAGGGCCAGGGGGTGTACCCGTCGATCGTGCTCCAGATCGACCGGACCGTCGGCGGGGCGACGATCCCCGGGTACGAGGGCCAGATGCTCGTCGGCAACACCATCGTCTCGTGGACGGCGCAGGCCTTCTCGACGGCGCCGCCGGAGACCGCCCTGACCACGTTGGGCGGTCCCGAGTCGCTGTCCGCGATGGTGCAGGGCCGCGCACAGCTGGCGGTCCGCGCGCTCGGGTAGGCGCTCGCCTAGGCTCTCAGCGTGCATGGTGAGTACAAGATTCCGGGCGGCAGCTCGTCGCGGTCGACCTCGACGTGGTGGACGGGTTCCTGCGGCACGTGAGCGTGAGCGGCGACTTCTTCCTCGAGCCGGACGAAGCCCTGGAGGTGTTGTCCGGGGCGCTCGAGGGGCTCCCCGTCGACGCGGGCGCCAGCGTCCTCGCGCAGAGCGTGACCGAGGCCCTGCAGTGGTTCCCCGGGCCGGTCACGATGGTCGGGTTCGACGCGCGCGCCGTCGCGATCTCGGTCCGGCGCGCGCTCGGCTACTCGACGGTCTGGAGCGACCACACGTTCGAGCTGCTCCACCCGGGACCGCTGCCGCCCGCGCTGCACGCCGCGCTGGACCAGGTGCTCACCGAGGAGCTCGCCGCCGGCCGGCGCGGGCCCACGCTGCGGTTCTGGGAGTGGGTGGAGCCCGCCGTGATCATCGGGTCGTTCCAGTCGCTGCGGAACGAGGTCGACCTGGCCGCGGCGCAGGCCTACGGCATCACCGTGGTCCGTCGGATCTCCGGTGGGGGTGCGATGTTCATGGAGGCGGGCAACTGCATCACGTTCTCGATGGTGGTGCCCGCCTCGCTGGTCGACGGGATGACGTTCGAGGAGTCGTACACGTTCCTGAACCAGTGGGTGCTGGGCGCGCTCGCGGACGTGGGCGTCCGGGCGACGCTCTCCGGGCTGAACGACATCTCCTCGCCGGCGGGCAAGCTGGCCGGCTCGGCGCAGAAGCGGGTGGTCGGCGGTGCGGTCCTGCACCACGTGACGATGTCCTACGACATCGACGCCGACAAGATGCTCCAGGTGCTGCGGATCGGGCGCGAGAAGCTCTCGGACAAGGGCACCGCGAGCGCGAACAAGCGGGTCGACCCCGTTCGGTCCCAGACGCAGCTGCCGCGCGAAGCGGTCATCGACGCCTTCGTGGCGCACTTCCGGCGGCAGTACCCCACCGTCGACGGCGCGCTTCGGCCCGAGGAGCTCGCGCGGGCGGGTGAGCTGGTCGAGACGAAGTTCGGCGACCCGGCCTGGACCGCTCGCGTGCCCTAGGGCGTGTCTCGGCGCGCGTGCGAACGACCCGGAAGAGGATCGGGGGATGCCCGGTGACCGCCTCATGCTCATCCACGGCCCCGAGTTCCAGGCCATGGCCGAGCGGGTGCTGCGCGTCACCGAGCTTCACCTCGCGCCTGAACGTCCTGCCCTTCGACGACGACGCGGGCAAGGCCGCCCTCTTCGAGCAGATCCTGGGGCGGCCGCTGCCCGCGCGCACGACGATCTACCCGCCCTTCTACACGGACCACGGGCTGAACCTGGACCTGGCCGAGCGTGTGTTCATCAACCAGGGCTGCGCGTTCCTCGACTACTCCGGGATCCGGCTCGCGGAGCGCGTCATGGTCGGGCCCAAGGTCACGTTCATCACCGGAGGGCATCCCGTCGACCCCGCGGAGCGTCGGCTGTACCTCACGGGCGCACCCATCGACGTGGCCGAGAACGTGTGGATCGGAGCGGGCGCGACGATCCTGCCGGGCGTCACGATCGGTCGCGACGCCGTGATCGCCGCCGGTGCGGTCGTGGCCGACGACGTCCCGGCGGCGAGCCTGGTGGCCGGCCCGAAGGCCACGGTGCGTCGGAGCTGGTGCGTAGGCGCCGTGCAGCAGGACGAAGCCGAGCGCGCCGATGCCGAGCAGGACCAGCCCGCACGCGCAGACCGCGACGAGACGCCCGCCGACGCCCTGGTCGTCGCGACGGGTGCTGCGGCGCTTCGACGTGATCGCGAGCGCCGCGGCGACGATGGCGCCGATCCCCGCGATGCTCCAGGCGGCCGCTCCGGCGAACGTCTGCAGGACGTGGGCCGCGGCCACGCCCCCGGCGGTCAGACCCAGCGCGGTCCGGCGCCAGGCCAGGTGCGTCCGCTCGGCCGCCAGCCCGGTGGCCTGGTCGTCGCGCAGGTCGGTGCCGCCGGCGTCGTGCCCGTCGTCGCCGACGGTCTCGCTCATGCCGTCGCCAGCCCGATCAGCACCAGGAGGCCCGCCACGCACACGCCGACGACCAGGAGCCCGAACGGGGACGGCGCAGGGAGGGGCGTGCCGAGCCGGACCGCTCGTTCGGCCTGCGCCCAGCCGATCCACGCGGTCACCGGCGCGACGAGCCCGACGACCACCAGGACGATCGCCGCCGAGAACCGCAGGTGCTCCTCGATGGGCAGGTCGAGCGCCTCGAGCGCCACGCCGCCCGCCAGCAGGGCGAGCGACGTCCGGATCCAGGCCAGGAACGTGCGCTCGTTGGCCAGCGAGAACCGGGCGTCGGGCTCCGTGCCCACGCCATAGACCCAGCGGGGGAACCTTCTGTCGTCGGCCACGTGCTCATCTTCGCGTCAGGTGCGGCGGCTGAGCACCACGAACGCGCCGATCAGCGTGGCGTAGACCACGAGCACGGTCAGCTGGACCACAGCCAGGGGATCGGCGCCGAAGGTCACCGCAACCGTCGCGACGCCGATCGCGACGACGGCCGCGATGGCCGCCCAGGCGAACGCGCCGGCGACGATCGCCCGGTCTCGCTCGTCCGGCTGGCCGGCGAGGGTCCGGCTAGCGGTGCCGGTCGACCCGGGCCGTCGCCAGGACCGCCACAGGGCGACACCGGCGAGCACCAGGAACAGCAGCCCGCCGACGACGGCGCCGGCGGCGGTGTCGGGTTCACCGATCGCCAGGAATTAGGCCGACAGAGCGAGGACCGCGGAGCCCGGCCGCCAGCAGGGGCACGGCCGCTCGCAGAGGACGGCGCGACTCACCGGTCGACGTGGAAGATCTCCTCGATGGTGCGGTCGAAGTGGTGCGCGATGGCGAAGGCGAGCGGGAGGGACGGGTCGTAGCGGCCGGTCTCCAGGGAGTTCACCGTCTGCCGGGACACCGCGAGGGCCTCGGCGAGCGCGGCCTGGGAGAGGCCCGACGCCTCGCGGAGCCGACGGATCTCGTTCCTCATGCGGGTTGCACCGACTCGGGCGTCGGTGCCACAGCGATGCGGGCGAGTACGGCCAGGTCGATCAGGACGTGCAGGACCATCGGGATGACGAGGCTGCCGGTGGACAGGTAGAGGCCGGCGAGCACGGCACCGAGTGCGCCTGAGGCGAGCATCCCGAGGCCGCCCTGGTACCAGTGCGCGAGGCCGAACAGCGCGCCTGCGGCGACGATCACGACGACCGGCGCGGCGCCGCGGAGCACCGTCGCGAGGGCCAGCACGACGAGTCCGCGGTAGGTGACCTCCTCGGTGACCCCCGCGCTCAGGGAGAGCCACGCCCAGCCGCGTCGGTCGGCCGACGACACCGGGTGCATGGGGTGCGCCGGCGCCGGGGTGCGCCGGACCCCGGGAAGCCGGCGGCGCAGGACGAAGGCCGCGATCGCGACCACGGCGAGACCGATCGCGGCGCCGAGGAGGATCGCCAGCGCGCTGTCAGCGCCGGGGGAGCGCGCGAGCACGGGGAGCCGCAGCCCGAGCTCGCGGAGCGAGACGCCCGGCAGCACGACCACCAGGGCCACGACGGCGAGGCCGAGGATCCAGCCCTGCCGCGTCCAGCGGCGGTAGAAGCGGACCCGGACCGCCCGCCGATGCTCCGGGTCGCCGTCCAGGTGCGAGAGGAAGCGGCGGTAGGCGCGGCGTCCGGTCACCGGTTCGAGCGCTACGAGCGCGAGCGCCGCGGCGACGAGGGCCACCGCGGTGACCGCGGGCAGGTCGAGCTCCTGCAGGGCGTCGAGCGTGCCGGTCACCTGGTGCCTCCGTAGCCGCATGTCAAGGTGCCTTGACATGACAAGGATGCTTGACAGTCCGATCGGTGTCAAGCGACCTTGACGTATCTGGTGGGCGTCCCGGTCCTCCTTCCTTGCGACTGCCCGGTGACTTCCCCGACGAAGGAGCAGCAGATGACCGCGTACGCCGGCCTGGACCGCGAGTTCCGTCGCATGAGCCTGCTGCACGCCCGCGAGCTGGCGAACGCGCGCCGTCGCGCCAGCAGCGCACGGTCGGCGGCCACGCGGGTCGTCGTGCTGCGCGGGGGTGGTCGGGCGGGGCGCCGGCCCGGCTCCTGACCTCAGGCCGGCCGCGCCCCGAACACGGCGCTGCCCACCCGCACGATGGTCGCCCCCTCCGCGATCGCGAGACTCGAGGTCGCCGCTCATGCCCATCGACAGCGCGCGCGCCGGGAACGCCCGCGGCGACGACCTCGTCGCGGATGCTGCGCAGGAGCGCGTAGCCGCCGCGCACGACGTCCGCGTCGGGGGAGTTGGCGCCCACCGTCATGAAGCCGCCCAGCCGCAGCCCGTCGAGCGCCGTGATCGCGCCAGCGAGGTCGACCGCCTGTGCCGGGGCGACGCCGTGCTTCGTCGGCTCTCCGGAGACGTTGACCTGCACGTACACCTCCAGGCCGCCGGCGCGCGCCGCCAGTCGTTGCGCCAGGCCGAGCGAGGCGACCGACTCGATGCAGGACGCCCAGCGCAGTGCGGCGGTGACCTTGTTCGACTGCAGCGGGCCGATGAGGTGGGTCGGGACGTGCAGGTCCCGGAACAACGGCCCCTTGGCCACGAGCTCCTGGACCCGGTTCTCGCCGACGAGGACCGGCTGCCCGGCATCGGCGACCAGGGCGGCGCGGACCGTCTCCGCGTCCTGCGTCTTGGTGGCCAGCAGGAGCCGCACCGATCCGGGGGTGCGTCCGGCGGCGCTCTCGGCGGCGGCGATCCGGGCCCGCAGGCGGGCGAGCCGGTCGGCCACCGTGCCGGCCGACGTGCCGGGGTCGACGGTCATGGCACGCACCCTATCCGGCCGTCGTGGTGCACCCTGGACCTGTGAAGACGCTGCTGAACCTGATCTGGCTGGTGCTCGCAGGCTTCTGGCTCGCGCTGGGCTACGTGTTCGCGGGCGTGCTGTGCTGCATCCTCATCGTCACCATCCCGTTCGGCATCGCGTCGTTCCGGATGGCGAGCTATGCGCTGTGGCCGTTCGGGCGCACGGTCGTCGACAAGCCGACCGCCGGCGCGTGGTCCGTGATCGGGAACGTCATCTGGATCATCGTGGCGGGCTGGTGGCTCGCGCTGATGCACATCGTCACGGGCATCCTCGAGGCGATCACCATCATCGGGATACCGCTCGCGCTGGCCAACTGGAAGATGGTGCCGATCTCGCTGGTCCCGCTGGGCAAGCAGATCGTCCCGTCGGACCGGGCGATGGCGGCCTACGGGCACTAGGGCCCGTCGGGGTGCTCCGCGAGCCAGCGGGCGCCCACCGTCTTCGGCGCCGCCAGCAGCCACGCCTCGACGATCACGTCCGTCACTCCTCGACGTCGATGACGTCGAGCCGGACCAGCACCGCCGGATAGCCGTGGAAGTGCGGCGTGACGAAGTACGCGTCGGGCCGCCGGGCCAGCAGCTCGTCCTTGGCGACGAGCGTGCCGGTGTGCACCATGAGGACCGGCCCCTCGGGCACGGCGTCGCCGAGCGCCTTGAGGTCCGCGGGCCGCAACCCGCGCGCCTTGACGACGACCTTGCCGCGCACCGACCAGACGTGCCCCTCCTGGGTCGTCTCGGGCAGCGCCAGCGCGGCGGCGGCGACGTCCTCGAAGGTGGCCATCAGGCCCGCGCGATGTCCGCGACGGTCGCGCCTGTGAGCCGGACCAGGTCGTCGGGGGACAGCTCGACGTCGAGGCCCCGTCGGCCCCCCGAGACGAAGACCGTGTCGAACAGCCAGGCCGTCTCGTCGATCACCGTCGGGTGTGCGCTGCGCTGGCCGAGCGGCGAGATCCCGCCGACGACGTAGCCGGTGGCCCGTTCGGCGTCGAGCCGGTCGGCCAGGGCGGCCTTCTTGCCGTCGACCGCGTGCGCCAGGGCCTTGAGATCGAGCTGGCCGGTCACCGGCACGACCGCGACCGTGAGCGTGCCGTCCACGCTGGTCATGAGGGTCTTGAACACCTGCTCGGGCGGGACGCCGATGGCCGCGGCCGCCTCGAGGCCGTAGCCGAGCATGGAGGCCGGGTCGTGCTCGTACGTGTGCGCCGTGTGCTCGACGCCGGCGGCGGTCAGGGCGACGAGCGCGGGGGTTCCGGTGGGTGCGTGCTTGGCCACGTTCTTGGACACGACGACCAGCCTGTCACAACGGTCCGACGGCCGTGATGCGCAGCTGGACCTCGCTGGTCTCGTCGGAACCGGCGAGGTCGACCACGGCGTCGATGCGCCAGTCGTGGTCGCCCTGCGGGTCGTCGAGAAGCTGGCGGACGGTCCACGTGCTGCGTCCCGGCGTGACCTGGAACAGCGCCGGCCCGCGCGCGGGCGAGCCGGTGAGGATCTCGTCGTGGTCGTCGTAGAACGGGTCCAGCGCGTCGCGCCACCGGTCCACCGTCCACGGTTCGCCGTCGTCGTCCACGTCACCGAGTGCCGCGAGCCCGCCGTAGAACTCCCGGGCCGCCAGCTCTACTCGGCGGAACAATGCGCCGCGGACCAGCGCGCGGAACACGCGCGGGTTGGCCGAGATGGGCTCGGGGACGTCCTCGTCCAGACCGCCGGGCGCGTCCGCGCCGTGCTCGTCGAGCGGGTTGGACAGCCGCTCCCACTCGTCGAGCAGGCTCGAGTCGGTGCGCCTGACCAGGTCGCCCAGCCACTCGATGAGCTCCCACAGCTCCTCGGTCCGCGCGTCCTCGGGGACCGTCTGGCGCAGCGCCCGGTAGGCGTCCGCGAGGTAGCGCAGCAGCACGCCCTCGGTGCGGTCCAGCTGGTAGTAGGCCACGTACTCGGCGAAGCTCATGGCCCGCTCGTGCATGTCGCGGACCACCGACTTGGGGGACAGCGCGAGGTCGGCCACCCACGGGTTGGTCTGGCGGTACGTGACGAACATGGCCTCGAGCAGCTCCGCGAGCGGCTTGGGGTACGTGACGCCCTCGAGCAGCGCCATGCGCTCGTCGTACTCGATGCCGTCGGCCTTCATCGCCGCCACGGCCTCGCCGCGCGCCCTGTTCTCCTGCGCCGCCAGCACCTGGCGGGGGTCGTCGAGGGTCGACTCGATCACGGAGACGACGTCGTGCCCGTAGGACGGGTCCGCCTGGTCGAGCAGGTCGAGCGCCGCGTACGCGAAGGGCGACAGCGCCTGGTTGAGCGCGAAGTTGGGCGGCAGGTCGGTGGTCAGGCGCAGGCCGCGGTGGCGGTGCCCGTCCTGGTCGACGATCCACGGGCGCTCGATGACCCCGGCGGCCTTGAGCGAGCGGTAGACGGCGATGGCCCGACGGACGTGCCGGCCCTGGGCGCCGGCCGGCTCGTGGTTGTCGGTGAGCAGCTTGGTCATCGCCGCGACCGGGTCGCCCTCCCGCGCCAGGACATTGAGCACCATGGCGTGCGACACCGCGAAGCTGCTGGTCAACGGCTCGGGCGGGGCGTCGCGCAGGCGCTCGAACGTCTTGTCCGTCCAGTTGACGTGCCCTTCGGGCGCCTTCTTGCGGACGATCTTCTTGAGCTTCTTCGGGTCGTCGCCGGCGCGCTCGAGCAGCTTGCGGTTCTCGATCACGTGCTCGGGCGCCAGGACGATCACCTCGCCGACGGTGTCGAAGCCGGCACGCCCAGCCCGCCCGGCGATCTGGTGGAACTCGCGCGCGGACAGGTGCCGCATCCGGACGCCGTCGTACTTGACCAGGCTGGTGAGCAGGACGGTGCGGATGGGCACGTTGATGCCGACGCCGAGCGTGTCCGTCCCGCAGACGACCGGCAGCAGCCCCTTCTGCGTGAGCCGCTCGACCACCCGGCGGTACTTGGGCAGCATCCCCGCGTGGTGCACCCCCACCCCGTGCCGCAGCAGCCGGTTCAGGGTCTTGCCGAACCCCGGGCCGAACCGGAAGCCCGCGATCTCGTCGCCGATCCGGTCCCGCTGCTCGCGGCTGGCCAGCGGCGTGGACAGCAACGACTGCGCGCGCTCGACGGCCTCCTTCTGCGTGAAGTGCACGACGTAGACCGGGGCTCGCCGCGTCTTGACCAGCTCGTCGAGGAGCTCGTGCAGCGGCTCGATCACGTAGTCGAAGATCAGCGGCACGGGCCGTTCGGCGTTCGCGATGACGGCCACGGGCTGGTGCGTCCGTCGGGTCAGGTCCTCCGCGAAGAAGGCGACGTCGCCGAGCGTCGCGGACATGAGCACGAACTGGACTGTCGAGAGCTCCAGCAGCGGCACCTGCCACGCCCAGCCGCGCTGCGGGTCGGAGTAGAAGTGGAACTCGTCCATGACCACCTGGCCGACGTCCGCGTCGTCGCCCTCGCGCAGCGCCACGTTGGCCAGGATCTCGGCCGTGCAGCAGATGATCGGCGCACCAGGGTTCACCGCCGAGTCGCCCGTCATCATGCCGACGTTGGCCGACCCGAACGCCTCGACCAGGGCGAAGAACTTCTCGCTGACGAGCGCCTTGAGCGGTGCCGTGTAGTACGTGCGGCGGCCCTGGGCCAGGGCGACGAAGTGCGCCGCGACGGCCACCAGCGACTTCCCGGAACCCGTGGGTGTCGACAGGATCACGTGCGCGCCGGTGACCAGCTCGAGCAGTGCCTCGTCCTGGTGCGGGTAGAGCGTCAGCCCCTGGTCGTCGGCCCAGCCGGTGAAGGCCTCGTACAGCGCGTCGGGATCGTTCGGGTCGGCCGGGATGCGTTCGGCCAGCGTGGGGGTGCTCATCGTGGGTCGATGGTCCCATGAGGTTCTAGGGTGTGGGCCGTGACCGAGCGCCCGACGGTGGAGATGTGGACCGACGGCGCCTGCAAGGGCAACCCGGGTGTCGGCGGGTGGGGCGCGTGGATGCGCTACGGCGAGCACGAGCGCGAGCTGTTCGGCGGAGAGGCGCTGACCACCAACAACCGCATGGAGCTCACGGCGGTGATCGAGGGGATGCGCGCCCTGACCCGCCCGTGCGACGTCACCCTGCATGTCGACTCGCAGTACGTCATGAACGGCGTGACCTCGTGGCTGGTCGGGTGGAAGCGCAACGGGTGGCGGACCGGGGGCAACAAGCCGGTCAAGAACCAGGATCTGTGGCAGGCCCTCGACGCCGAGCTCGCCCGGCACAGCGTGCGGTGGGTGTGGGTCAAGGGGCACGCGGGGGACCCCGGCAACGAGCGGGCCGACGAGCTGGCCAACCGCGGGGTCGAGAAGGTGCGCGCCGAGACCTGAGGTCGGGTCCCTCCGACGAGCACGGACCGGCGGTCTGGTCAGCCGACCTCGGTGGCCTCGCCCGGGGTGAGCCAGCGGACGTCGGCGCCGGTCGCGGCCAGCGCGGGCTCGAACACGTCGCGGTTCTCGCGGAAGTGCGACCAGCCCTCGTAGTGGACCGGCACGACGACCCGCGGGCGAAGCAGGTCCACCACGGCGACGGCCTCGGTCGTGTCGAGCGTGAACCGCACCGGACCGGTGACGCCGAACGTGACCGCCCCGAGGTGGAGGACCGCGACGTCGACGTCCATGGCGTCGATCGCGTCGCGCAGTCCGTCGTACAGGACCGTGTCGCCCGAGATCCAGACCGCCGTCGCGTCCGACCCGTCGACCGTGATCGCGAAACCGATGACGTCCCCGACGATCTGGTGGATGAACGTCGGGCCGTGGCGGCCGGGGGTCGCGGTGATGGTGAGGGTCGGGCGACCGGGAGCCTCGAGGACCGTCGTCTCGCCCGCGAGCAGGCCGACCGTCCCGCCGCCGAGGCGCCTCGCACCCGAGGCCGTCGTCACGACGCGCCCCGCCGACGGCAGGAACGCACGCCCCGCGTCGTCGAGGTTGTCGGCGTGCTGGTCGTGCGAGAGCAGCACGGCGTCGACCGTGCCCAGGTCGGCGGGCTGCAGCGCCGGACCCGTGACCTTGCGGGCGCGGGCGCCGTAGCCGAAGTGGTAGCGGCGGCCCGGTGCCTCGAACGTCGGGTCGGTCAGGAGACGCCAGCCGTCGAGCTCGATGAGCAGCGTCGGACCGCCGATGTGCGTGAGCGTGGGTGCGGGCATGGCCCAGTGTCCCGTACCCGCGGTGGGAAGCCAGGGGAGGGGCGGCGCCCCGCACCCGCGCGCCCGGGCCGACGGCGACCTAGCATCGAGCCTCGGAGCGGGTCGGCCGCTGCGACCCGTCGGCGAGAGGTGGACCTGTGGCAACCAGCCTCTCGAGCGTGCGGGACAAGGCCGGCACCCAGCTCTTCCTGCGTGTCGCGGGACCCGACGGCCTGGCTCAGCGCGACCGGATCCACCTCACGCCCGGTCCACGCTGGTTCCTGCCGGGTTCACCGATCCGAACGGTCCACGGCGACGCGTCGATGTTCGTCGGCGGCATGCGCGCCCTGCTCCTGCAGTCCCTGCATCCCGCGGCCATGGCCGCAGTCGCCGCGCACTCCGGCTACAAGGGCGACCCGTGGGGTCGGCTGGCGCGGACCAGCACGTTCCTGGCGGTCACCACGTTCGGCACGGCCGACGACGCGCAGGCGGCGATCGACCGGGTCCGATCGGTGCACGAGCGCATCAGCGGTGTCACGCCGGAGGGCGTGGCGTACGCGGCGGCCGATCCTGCGCTCCTGCGGTGGGTCCACGTCGCCGAGGTGGACAGCTTCCTGCGCGCCTACCGCCGGTATGGGCAGCGCCCGATCGACGCGGTCGACGCGGACCGGTACGTCGCCCAGGCCGCGCGCGTCGCGATCGCACTGGGCGCCGAGCGCGTGCCGACGTCCGTGACCGGCCTCGCCGTGGCGCTGCGCGAGTTCCGGCCCGTCCTGGGCCCGTCCGCGGCGGCCCGCGAGGCCGCCGAGTTCCTGCTGCACGATCCCCCTGTTCCGTGGACCCTGCGGCCTGCGTATGTCTCTCTGGCCCGCGCGGCGGTCGCCTCACTGCCGATGTGGGCGTGCGAGCAGCTCGGTATCCGGCACCCCGGCGCCGTCGGGCGGGCGGGGGCCCGCGCGGCCGGTGGAACCGTGACCCGCCTGATCCGCTGGATGCTCGGCCCTGACGACGCGAGCCGGGTGGCGACGGGGGCCCGATGAAGCCGTTCCTGCTGCTCAGCTCGCGCGCCGAGGACCTCGCCGCGGACGGTGAGCACGCGGCGTTCCTGCGGTTCGCACGGCTGCGGCCCGACGAGCTCGAGCGTGTCCGGATGGAGGCCGCGCCGTTCCTGCCGGTGTCGCTGGAGCGGTACTCGGGCGTCATCGTCGGCGGCAGCCCGTACGACGCGAGCACGCCGGAGCAGGACAAGTCGTCAGCCCAGCGGCGGGTCGAGGCGGAGATGTCGACGCTGCTGGACGACATCGTCGACCGCGACTTCCCGTTCCTGGGAGCCTGCTACGGCGTCGGGACGCTCGGTCTCCACCAGGGCGCCGTGATCGACCGGACCTACGCCGAACCCATCAGCGCCGTGACCATCACGCTCACCGACGAGGGTCGGGCGGACCCGCTGCTCCACGGGCTCCCGTCGTCGTTCGACGCCTTCGTCGGGCACAAGGAGGCGTGCCGCGTGCTGCCGCCCCACGCCGTGCTCCTGGCGTCGTCGGCCACCTGCCCGGTGCAGATGTTCCGGGTGCGCGAGAACCTGTACGCCACGCAGTTCCACCCCGAGCTCGACCTCGAGGGGATCACGACGCGCATCGGCGTCTACCGCGACTACGGGTACTACCGGTCGAAGGAGTACGACGAGGTCGTCGCGAGGGTCCGCAGCGCGGTCGTGTCGGAGCCGGCCCGGATCCTCGAGGCGTTCGTCGCGCGCTACGGCGGGACGTGAGGGCCGTGCCACGCCTCGCGTGACGGGGTGAGCGTCGGCTCGGACGAGCAGGACCGGCCGTGTGACGTCAGCCGGCGACCGGGGCCACGTCCCACGACCAGCTGGTGAGCATCGACTCGACCGTGGCCGAGGTCACCGAGGTCTCGGCACCGTCGGCGTACATGAGGCCGACACCGACCACGACGCCGTCGTGGTCGGTGAACCACTCCCGGAGGGTCGTCGTGCCGAGGCGGGTGTCGATCCGGTACGCGTCGCCGAAGGCGCTGTGGACGAGCACCGGCCCGTCGACGATCGTCGCCCCTTCGACGACGGGATGGGCCAGGTGGTCCGCCACGACCGCCTCCGCCGACCTGCCTGCATCGGGCAGGCAGGTGACGAAGAGCGCCTGGAGCGGTTTGGCCGTCAGCCGGAACGTGCGGTTCGACGTGGCGTCGAGCGTGCCGGGATCCGAGATCGGGGCACGGAAGGAGTAAGCCGGGCACCGGCCGACGGCGAGGGCCTGGACCGCGAACGGCAGGTTGACGCTCGCAGTGAGGGTCTGGACCGGCAGGTCGTCGGGAAGGGTGGCGGCGCGGTGGTGGGCCCAGACGTCGGCGGTCGCGCCGCCCGCGAGGAACGCGACGGCGCCCACGAGGGTCGCGACGACATGACCGCGGCTGAACCTCACGACGTGCTCATCGACCGTTCGGCGGCCGAACTGAACGATGCGGGTCAGACGAGCGCACAGACGCCGAGTAGTCGTTCTCGCAGCGCGTTGCCCCGTTCGGCGAAGCCCTTCTGCGCAACGGCGTACGACGCTTTGCCCTCGGGTGTCTCGATGGCGACGGGCTCCAGCCCGTAGGACGACACGTCGTACGGCGAAGCCCGCATGTCGAGCGTCCGGATCTCCCTCGCGAGCTCGAAGCAGTCCAGCAGCAGGTCGCCGGGCACGAGCGGACCGAGCTTGGTGGCCCACTTGTAGACGTCCATGCCGGCGTGCAGGCAGCCGGGCTGCTCCAGCTCGACCTGGTTGGCACGGGTCGGTCGAAGGGCGTTGCGGTCGACCGCGTCGGGCGTGAAGAAGCGGTAGGCGTCGAAGTGGGTGCAGCGGATGTGGTGCGACTCGACGACCGCGTCCGTGCCGGCGGAGCCCAGGCGCAGCGGCAGCGGGTGCCGATGCTCGTCGTCGCGCTCGCGGTAGACCATCGCCCACTCGTGCAGGCCGAAGCAGCCGGTGAACGCGGGCCGGGACGCCGTCCGGCGCAGCAGGTCCGCGACGAAGCGCAGCGTGTCGCCGCGCTCGGCCACGTAGGCGTCGACGTCCAGCCGGACGGACCCGTCGGGCTCCGTGACGTACCAGCGCCACTCCGCGTGCGGTACAGGACCGGGCGCGAGCGCGACGCCGGCTCCCGGGTGCCAGCGGCGCAGGGCCGACGGTGAGACCGGGTAGTACTCGAACAGGAAGTCCTCGATCGCGTGCTTCTCGTGCCGCGACCGGCGCGCGCGACGACCGGCCGTGAAGGCGTCGGCGCGCGCGGCGTGCTCGTCGGCCAGCATCTGCCAGGTGGCCAGATCGAGCACGGCGCCCCGGCTCGGCGCACTGGTGGTCATGTCTCCAGGGTAGGCAGACTGGCCCGATGCTCATTGCCGCCTCGGTCTTCGCCGTGCTCGCCGCCCTGCTGCACGTGCTGTTCTTCGCGTACGAGTCGGTCCTGTTCGAGCGGCCCGACGTGCACGCGCGGTTCCGGACACCCGCGCTGGACGTGCCCGCCGTCAAGCCGTGGGCCTACAACCAGGGCTTCTACAACCTCTTCCTCGCGGTCGGCACGCTGGTGGGCGTGGTCGTCGCGCTCGCCGGCAGCGACGACGTCGGCCTGGCGCTCGTCCTGTTCGGCTGCGGCTCGATGCTCGCCGCCGCCGTGGTCCTGATCAGCGCGGACAGACGCATGGCCCGGGCCGCCGCGACGCAGGGATTCTTTCCGGCGCTCGCGGTGGTCTTCGCGATCCTCGCGCTCGTCGCGTAACTTCACCCGCACCAACCCCAACGTCGGACGGCCCGACTGTCGCTGTACGGGTGGAGGACCACAGACGGGGGAGCGGTGACGACGTGGGAGGACCTGCTGGAGCAGGTCGCGCGTGAGCGCTACGGACGCCTCGTCGCGCACGCGACCCTGGTGTCCGCGTCGCCGGCCGACGCGCAGGACCTGGTGCAGGAGTCGTTGATCGCCGCGTTCTCGAGCCGGGCACGGTTCGGGTCGGTCGAGCAGGCCGAGGCCTACGTCCGGCGAGCGATCGCCTCGCGGGCCGTCGATGCGGGTCGGCGCCGCACGCGTGAGGCGCGTCTGCTGGCGCGCGCGGCGGCGCAAGCGCCGATGGCGACCGCGGAGGTCGATCTGCTGCCGGGCGCGGACGTGGTGCGGGCGCTCGCGACCCTGAGCCCCCGGGAGCGTGCTTGCGTGGTGCTGCGCCAGATGGAGGATCTGTCTGTGACAGAGACGTCGGCCGTGCTCGGGCTCAGCGAGGGCGCCGTGAAGCGGTACACGTCAGACGGGCTCGCCCGCCTGAACGCCGTCCTGGGAAGCACTGCGCCCCCGGTGGAGCGGATCTCGGTGCGGACGCTCGGCTCGACGGAGGTGCGCCATGAGCGATGAGCTGCACGCCCTGCTGAGCCAGGCGTCGAGCCAGATCGAAGGCGCCGCGCCCGCCCTGGAGCGCGGCCGCCTGCAGTGGGTGCGGGCGGCAGTCCGTCGGCGCCGGATCGTCCGCCGCACGGCCGAGTCCGTGGCGGGCGTCGGCGTCGTCGGCGTGATCGGCGTGGGCCTGTGGATCGGGGTGAACCACGGGACCCCGGAGCCGGTGGTGCCGGTGGTGACGCCGACCGTCGCGCCGAGCGTCACGCCGACGGCGGCACCCAGCAGCACACCGGCGCCCACCCCCGTCGGACCACCGACGCGGGCCGCGTCGATCGACGACGAGACGGTGATCGCGCGGCTGTCCAAGCCCCGCACGGGCGAGGTGTGGCAGACGCCGGTGCCTGCCCCCGAGGTGAAGGACGTCCTGGTCGGGTCGGGCTCGGCCGACACCGCGTTCCTCGTGGGACAGCGGGCGGGGACCCCGATCTACATCACCGTGGGAGTGCAGGAGGGGCCCGGGCCCGCCACGGTCACCGGCCTCTACGAGATCGACACCGCGGGCGTGCGGCTGATCGCGTGCCCCAGCGCGCGGACCACCGATCCGTGCGCGCCGCCGAGCACCGCGACCGCTGCCGGCGTCGTCCGTGACGAGGCCACGTTCTACGACACCTACACGCTGCCGCGCTCGATCGACCTCGGCGGAGGCTACGCGGTCACGACGACGTCCACCACGAGCTGGACGTACTTCCCGGACTACCTCTACGGCGATGCGGGGGCACTCTCGGGAGCCGAACCGCCCGTGCTGCGAACGGTGCGGACGATGGGCGCGATGTCGCTCGTGACCGAGGAGCTGGAGTCCTACGGAGCGGAGGTGACGAGCTTCCGGTACGCGCTCACGACGCCGTTCGGTTCGACGGTGGCGCTTGCGGCCGAGGACGCGCCGGGCGGTGACTTCGGGTCGATCGTCTGGCGCCACGGGGATGAACCCGTGCCGGCTTACGACGGCACGGGGGATACGCGCGGTACCCGCTCCAGCGTGTCTCCGGGCGCACCCGCGTGCCTCAACGCCACACTCTCGCGCGACGTCCACCATGTCGCCGCGCAGTGGCGGCAGGCGGGCGACACGGCCCAGGGCCAGCCCGTCTTCGTGCCGGTCGAGGGCGGCAACCCGCTGTCCCTGACAGTTCGCGGGTGGCAGGAGAGCCACTCCTGGGGCTATCCGGTGCAAGGCGAGGACCTCGTCATCGGCGCCGCCGCCGGATACCCGTACCTGACCGACGAGGCGTTCCTCGCGGCCCGGGCTCTGTATGCGCTCCAGGGCCCGACGGGGGAGTGGTTGCTGGCGTTGCGCTCGGATGCGGAGTCCGTCATCTGGGAGTGCGCCTAGCCGACGGGTGCGTCCGCTGCCCTCGTCGACACCTCGTGCATGACCTGCTCCAGCGGTCCGCGCCCGAGGAACCTCGCCCAGGTCCAGCACGCGACCACGGTCACGCCGAGGAACGCGAGCCAGCCGAGCACGGTCGGGTCGTAGACGACGGAGTCGCCGACGATCGCGATCACGACGATGTGCACCGTGTACGCGGTCAGGGCCAGGGCGCCTACGGCGGCCAGCGGGGCAACCCCCCGGGGCCAGCGCTCGCCCGCGGCCAGGGACGCCGCGATGACCAGGAACGCGACGCCGGTGTTGCCGACCACCTCGAAGGTGCTCGACGAGTGTGGCGCGCTCGTGGTGAGGTCTGTCGGCCACGTGCTCACGTGGCCCGCGAGCCAGGCGCCTCCATGCCCGAGCACGACGAGCCCGGCGCCGAGCAGGACGCCCGCCCGTCGCAGCGGGCGGGACCGCAGGTCGCAGCGGCCGACCGCCAACCCGGTGAGCAGGTACGACATCCAGATCAGGGCCGGGTACTCGGGCCCGACGAACAGGCCGAGCGGCGTGTTCTGGTCGGGCGCGTCGGGCGCGATCCACCGGGCGAGCGGCGGACCGAGGACCGCGAACGCCACCGCTGCCACCACGAGCGCTCGGCGCGACCAGCCGAGCGTGGCGCTCCCCGCGACGAACAGGACGGCGTAGGTCGGCAGGATCACGATCACCGGCGTGCCCAGCGCAACGAGGAGCACACCGAGCACGAGCACGAGCAGCGCCCGGACCACCACCCGCACCCGCGCCCGCGTCATCGCGCGGCCGACCACACGACGCGCACCGCCCGACAGGAGCGCGAGCGAGACGCCCGCCAGCACGACGAAGAGAGCCGACGGGCGCCCGTCGGCGAGCTGGGCGAAGCCACCCGGAGGCACCGGGCCGTGGTCGTCCGGTCCGACGTGCGCGGTCATCATCCCGAGCACGGCGAGGCCCCGTGCCACGTCGATGCCCACGATCCGCCGCATCCGTGGATGGTAGGGCAGGCGCGAATCTCGTATGTCGAAACGTTTTGTTCCGGTTGTTGAAATCGGACCCGCCCAGATGGTTAGAGTTCGATGTGAACTCTCCGGCACACCCCGACGTCTACACCCACGGACATCACGAGTCCGTCCTGCGGTCGCACCGCTGGCGCACCGCGGAGAACTCCGCCGCGTACCTGCTCCCGGCGCTCGTGCCCGGGGTGCGCCTGCTCGACGTCGGCTGCGGCCCGGGCTCCGTGACGATCGACCTGGCCGCCCGTCTGGGCGCCGGTTCTGCGGTCGGGGTGGACACGTCGTCCACCGTGATCGAGATCGCGCAGAAGGCCGCGGCGGACGCGGGCGCCGCGAACGTGAGCTTCCAGGTGGCCGACGCCTACGAGCTCCCCTTCGAGGACGACGCGTTCGACGTCGTGCACGCGCACCAGGTCCTGCAGCACCTCACCGACCCCATCGCCGCGCTGCAGGAGATGCGACGCGTCACGCGTCCCGGCGGCCTGGTCGCGGTCCGCGACGCCGACTACGCCGGCATGACCTGGTACCCGCCGTCGGCCGGGCTCGACGACTGGCTCGCGCTCTATCACGAGGTCACGCAGGCCAACGGCGCGGAGGCCAACGCCGGGCGTCGGCTGCTGGCCTGGGTCCGCGAGGCCGGGTTCGACCCGGCCGGCATCGTGCCCAGCGCCGGTGTCTGGTGCTACGCCACCCCGGAGGACCGCACCTGGTGGGCCGGGCTGTGGGCCGACCGGTCCGTCGCCTCGAACTTCGCGGCACAGGCCATCGCGCACGGCCTCGCCGACGAGGTCGGCCTGGAGCTGCTCGCCGACGCCTGGCGCGAGTGGGGCGAGCAGCCCGAGGGCTGGTTCGCCGTGCTGCACGGCGAGGTGCTCGCGCGCGCCTGAGGTCGGTCTCGTCAGCTCGCGCGACGGGCGTCCCGCCCCGGGCGGGAACCTCGAGCGTTCCGGCGTCCGACTATCCTGAGGCGTGCGCATCGCGAGGTTCACCACCGGGGGAGACCCCCGCTACGCCCTGGTCGACGGTCCCGCCGGATCCGAGGAGCTCGTGGTCATCACGGGCGACCCGCTCTACACGCCGGTGCAGCCCACCGGCGAGCAGATCCGGCTGGACGACGACAGCGTCCGTCTCCTCGCACCGGTCATCCCGCGGTCGAAGATCGTCGGCGTGGGGCGCAACTACGCCGAGCACGCTGCCGAGCTGGGCAACGAGGTCCCGGCCGCGCCGCTGCTCTTCCTCAAGCCCAACACGTCCGTGATCGGTCCCGACGACCCCATCGTCCTGCCCGACTGGACCGAGCACGTCGAGCACGAGGCCGAGCTGGCCATCGTCATCGGCAAGGTCACCAAGGACGTGACCGCCGACCGTGCGCTCGACCATGTGTTCGGCTTCACGGTCGCCAACGACGTCACGGCCCGGGACGTCCAGCGCGCCGACAGCCAGTGGACCCGTGGCAAGGGCTTCGACGGCTCGTGCCCGATCGGCCCGTGGATCGTGCCCGGCCTCGACGTCGACGACCTGTACGTCCGCGCCCGGGTCAACGGTGAGCTCAAGCAGGACGGCCGCACGTCGCAGATGATCTTCGACGCGGCCTACCTCGTCGCGTACGTCTCCGAGGTGTTCACGCTGCTCCCCGGGGACCTCATCCTCACCGGCACCCCGGCCGGCGTGAGCCCGATCGTCGACCGCGACATCGTCGAGGTCGAGGTCGAGGAGATCGGGACGCTGCGCAACCCCGTGCTGCGCCGGCACTGAGTCTGGGTGCCCACGGCTGAGCACTAATCTGGAGCCCGTGACCTCCACCGCTCCCGCCGGCTCCACCGTGCGCGTCCGCTTCTGTCCGTCGCCCACCGGGACGCCGCACGTCGGCCTGATCCGCACGGCGCTGTTCAACTGGGCGTACGCGCGCCACACCGGGGGCACGTTCGTCTTCCGCATCGAGGACACGGACGCGGCGCGCGACTCGCAGGAGTCGTACGAGCAGCTGCTCGACGCGCTGCGCTGGCTGGGCCTGGACTGGGACGAGGGCGTCGAGGTGGGCGGCCCGCACGAGCCCTACCGGCAGTCGCAGCGCTCCGACCTGTACACGGACGTCGTGCGCCGGCTGGTCGAGGTCGGGTACGCGTACGAGTCGTTCTCCACGCCCGAGGAGATCGAGGCACGCCATCGGGCGGCCGGCCGCGACCCGAAGCTCGGCTACGACGGCGCCGACCGCGACCTCACCGACGAGGACAAGACGTTCTTCCGGGCGGAGGGGCGCGAGCCCACGCTGCGCCTGCGGATGCCCGACGACGACATCACGTTCACCGACCTGGTGCGCGGCGAGATCACGTTCCAGCCCGGCTCGGTGCCGGACTTCGTCATCGTGCGCGCCAACGGCCAGCCGCTGTACACGCTGGTCAACCCGGTGGACGACGCCCTGATGGGCATCACGCACGTGCTGCGCGGCGAGGACCTGCTGAGCTCGACCCCCCGCCAGATCGCGCTCTACCGCGCCCTGCTGGAGCTGGGCGTGGCCACCGTCATGCCCACGTTCGGCCACCTGCCGTCCGTGCTGGGCGACGGCAACAAGAAGCTGTCCAAGCGCGATCCCGAGTCGAACCTGTTCCACTACCGCGACCGCGGCTTCACGCCCGAGGGCCTGCTCAACTACCTCGCGCTGCTCGGCTGGTCGATCGGCCCCGACCGCGACATCTTCACGATGGCCGAGATGACGGGCGCGTTCGACGTCGTCGACGTGAACCCCAACCCGGCGCGCTTCGACCAGAAGAAGGCCGAGGCCATCAACTCGTCCCACATCCGCCTGCTGGAGCCCGACGACTTCAGGAACCGCCTGGTGCCCTACCTGCACCGCGCGGGCCTGGTCCCGGCCGACTCCTACGCGGACCTGTCGGTCGAGCACCGCGCGCTCCTGGACGCGGGCGCACCGCTCATCCAGGAGCGCATCACGCTGCTCGGCGAGGTCGAGGGCATGCTCGGGTTCCTGTTCGTCGCCGACGACGCCCTCGAGATCGCCGACGACGCGCGCGGCGCCCTACGCGACGAGACGCCGGCCGTGCTCGACGCCTCCGTCGCCGCGCTCACGGCGCTCCCGGAGGACGGCTTCACCACCGAGGCCACGCAGGCCGCGCTGCAGGCGGCCCTGGTCGACGAGGGCGGGCTCGCCCTCAAGCCCCGCCTCGCGTTCACGCCGCTGCGCGTGGCCCTCAGCGGTCGGCGGATCTCGCCGCCGCTGTTCGAGTCCATGGAGATCTTGGGCCGGACCGCGACGCTGGCGCGCCTGACGGCCTTGCGCGAGGCAGTCTGATGGCGACGATCCGGGTGTCCGACGAGGTCACGGACGCGATCCGCGACGGGCGGCCCGTCCTCGCGCTCGAGTCGACGATCTTCACGCACGGCCTGCCCCGGCCACGCAACCTCGACGTCGCCCTGGAGGCCGAGGAGGGTCTGCGCGCGCAGGGTGTGGTCCCCGCGACCATCGGCGTCTACCGCGGCGTCCCGACGGTCGGGCTCAGCACCCCGGAGATCTCCGACCTGGCCTACACGGACGGCATCGACAAGGTCTCGCTGCGCGACCTGCCCGTGGCGATCGCGCTCGGGCTCCATGGCGGGACCACGGTCGCCGCGACGGCGTTCCTCGCCCACCACGCGGGGATCCGCGTCTTCTCGACCGGCGGCCTCGGCGGCGTGCACCACGGCGCAGCGGAGACGTTCGACGAGTCTGCCGACATGACGACGCTCGCCGCCACGCCGGTCCTGGTGATCAGCGCGGGCGTGAAGTCCATCCTCGACGTGGCGGCCACGCTCGAGCGGTTCGAGACGCTCAACATCCCCGTGCTCGGCTACGGCACCACCCGCTACCCGGGCTTCTACGTCTCCGACTCCGGCCACCGGATCGTCTACTCCGTGGACACCCCCGAGCAGGTGGCGGCGGTGATCGAGGCGCGCGACGCGCTGGGCCTGCCGCAGGCGATCCTGCTGGCCAACCCCGTCGCGGAGGACAAGCAGCTGCCGCCGGCGGAACTCGACGCGATCCTCGAGCGCGCCTGGGCCCAGGCCGCGGCCGAGGGCGTCACGGGCAACGCCACCACGCCGTTCCTGCTCGACTTCATACAGCGCGACACCGGCGGCCGCAGCCTGGAGGTCAACGTCGAGGTGTACCGGGGCAACGTGGCGCTCGGTGGCCGCGTCGCCACGGCTCTCGCGGGCTGAGGACGTGGTCCTCGGCGTCACCGGCGACCTCGTCGAGGACGTCGTCGTCTGGCTCGCCGAGCCTCTGCGGCACGGCACCGACGCCCGCGCCCGGGTGTTCCGGACGCCCGGCGGCAGCGGCGCCAACGTCGCGCGGTTCGCGGCGGGCCTGGTGCCGACGAGGTTCCTCGGCTGTGTCGGGCCGGACGCGCCGGGCGACGCGTTGGTCGCCCAGCTCGCGGCGGCCGGTGTCGACGTGCGCGTGCAGCGGGCCGGCCGGACCGGCACGGTCGTCCTGCTGATCGACGAGACCGGCGAGCGCACGATGTTCCCCGACCGCGCGGCGTCTGCGCTGCTCGACGACATCCCGCCGGCGTGGCTCGACGGGCTCGACGTGCTGCACGTGCCCGCGTACTCCTTCGAGGGCGGCCCGACCGCCGCCACCGTCCAGACGGCCGTCCGGCAGGCCCGGCAGCGGGGGATCCTCGTCTCGGTCGACGCGTCCTCGACGGGGATGCTCACGCACTACGGCGTCGCCGCGTTCCGCGCCCTGCTCGCCGACCTGGCCCCCGACCTGCTCCTCGCGAACGGCGCCGAGGCCGCGCTCCTGGGCCCGGCCGTGTCGCCACGCACGACGATCGTCGTCAAGGCCGGCGGCGATCCCACGGTCGTGCACCTGCCGGACGGGTCGAGCGTGGAGGTCCCCGTGCCGCCGGTGGCCGACGTCCGTGACCTGACCGGCGCCGGCGACGCGTTCGCCGCGGGCTTCCTCGCGTCGTTCGTCGTCCGCCGAGACCTCGAGAGCGCGTGCGTCGCGGGCCACGCCAGCGCGGCCCGCGTCCTGACGTCGCCCGGTGCGACCACCGACGGTCCGTGATCGGCTGGACGGCCGGTTGATCCCTCGAAGTAACCTCACGCGGTGAGCACCCGAGCTGTCGACGGCGTCCTGTTCGACATCGACGACACCCTGGTGGACACCCGGGGAGCCTTCAGCACCGCGTTGGCGACGATCGCGCGCCAGTACCTGCCGGACGTGCCGCCGGACCGGGACACCGAGATCCTGACCTTCTGGCGCGCGGACGCGAACGACCACTTCGGCCGCTACACCCGCGGCGAGGTCAGCGTGCGGGAGCAGCGGATGTCCCGGGCCAACGAGCTGCACGCCCAGTTCGGCGGACCCGCCCTCGACGACGACGGCTTCACGGCGTGGGACGCGGTGTTCGACACGACCTTCCGGTCCGCCTGGTCGGCCCACGACGACGTCGCCACCGCGCTGGCACGGATCCTCGACGCCGGGCTGCACGTGGGCGCCCTCACCAACGCGGCGTCCGCCTACCAGAGCGACAAGCTCGAACGCACCGGCCTCGCCGACCGCGTCCCGCTGCTCGTCTCCGTCGACACCCTCGGCTTCGGCAAGCCCGACCCCCGCGTCTTCGCCGAGGCCTGCCGCCTGCTCGGCACCGAGCCCGGCCGCACGGTCTACGTCGGCGACGAGCTCGACGTGGACGCCGCGGCTGCCCGTCGCGCGGGCCTGCTCGGCGTCTGGCTGGACCGGCCGGGCGCCCGCCGACTGCCGGTGACCGAGGCCCAGATCGGGGCCGCCGGGGTGCTCGTCGTCTCGTCGCTCGACGACCTGCCGGACGCCCTGGGGCTCTAGCCGAGGGCCGACCGTCCCCGTTCTTTCGCCGAGACCACCCTGACCGGTTGTGGTGGGCCGCGGGCCTGCACTACCGCAGGTGGGCTCGATAGCACTCCGTGCGGTACGGGACGTCGATCACGTCGCGGCCGCGCAGGTCGGGGTGGGTCGCGACGAGCTCGTCGATCTCGTCGAGCAGCGCCTCGCGCTCGTCGTCGGGAAGCAGCAGCAGATGGCTGCGGCTGGCGGCCAGCACGCGCAGGTCGGTGGCGCGCAGGCGGTCCGTCCAGTGGAAGGTGGCGTGCTCGGGCTGGGTGAAGACGTCGCCGAGCTTCCGGCTCGTCGTACCGGAGCGTCCCGCCGAGGGTGTCGCCGCGGTGCACGATCTCGGTCCAGCGGGCCACCCAGTCGACCGACTCGTCGCGGATGTTCCAGACCGGCGCCACGCGGCCGCCGGGACGCAGCACGCGGGCGATCTCTCGCGCTGCGGCGGGCGCGTCGACCCAGTGCCACGCCTGCGCCACGGTCACGGCGTCGACGGACGCGTCGGGCAGGTCCATCCGCTCGGCGGTTCCGGGACGGGCGTCGACCGAGGGCAGCAACGCGGTCAGCTCGGCTCGCATCGCGTCCGACGGCTCGACGGCGACGACGCGGAACCCGAACGCGACCAGCCGCTCGGTGAGCTTGCCGGTCCCGGCGGCGAGGTCGAGGACGTCCCGGGCGTCGGCGGGCACGGACCAGCGCACGACCTCGTCGGGGTAGCTGGGACGCGTGGCGCGGTACACGGCCGCGCCGGTCTGGAAGGACGCCGCGCGGGCGGCCCGGTCGTCGGTGCTGCTCATGCGGTCAAGCCTGCGGCAGCGGGTCCAGCACGTCGAGCGCGGCCCTGTGCAGGCGGCCGTTGGACACCAGCGCGGACCCGCCGAACGGGCCCGGGACGCCGCGGATCGACGTGAACGTGCCGCCCGCCTCGGTGACGATGGGCACGAGCGCGGCCATGTCGTGCAGCGCGAGCTCCCGGCTCCGCGGACAGGTCGACCGCGCCCTCCGCGACCAGCACGTGCGACCAGAAGTCGCCGTAGGCCCGGGTGCGCCAGGTGCGCCGGGTCAGGTCGAGGAACGGGTCGAGGAGCCCGTGCTCCTCCCACCCCGACAGGCTCGAGTACGAGAGCGACGCGTCGGAGAGGCGTTCCACGTTCGAGACCTGCAGGCGGGTGGCCGCGGCGAGCGACTTGCCGGTCCACGCGCCGGACCCGACGGCCGCCCACCAGCGACGACCGAGCGCGGGTGCACTGACCAGGCCGAGGACCACCTGGTCTCCGTCGAGGAGCCCGATCAGGGTGGCCCAGACGGGCACGCCGCGGACGAAATTCTTGGTGCCGTCGATCGGGTCGACCACCCACCGTCGCGGCCCGTGGCCGGTGTCGCCCATCTCCTCGCCGTGCACCGCGTCGCGCGGCCGCGCCCGGGACAGCTGACCGCGGATGACCTCCTCGGCCGTCTTGTCGGCGTCGGACACCGGCGTCAGGTCGGGTTTGGTCTCCACACGCAGGTCGAGGGCCTTGAACCGCGCCATGGTGATCGAGTCCACCTGGTCGGCGATGACGTGGGCGAGGCGCAGGTCGTCGTCGTACCCGGGACGAATGCTCATGGCTGCCACGCTAGCGTGCTGGTCAGACGCGCACGTCAGGGGCGCGCGGTCTCCCGCTGCTCGGGTTCGCCGGTGCCCAGACGGCTCGCCAGCAGGCGCCGGAACGACTCGACGCGCGCCGCGCGGGCGGCCTGCGTGCCCTCGTCGGTGGAGTCCCGCACCCAGTCGTCGAGCCCGCAGTCGGGCGCGTCGTCCGCGTGGGTGCACCCGCGCGGGCAGTCCTCCGCGACGGCGGCGAGGTCCGCGAACGCCCCGAGCAGGTGCTGCGGGTCGACGTGCGCGAGCCCGAACGACCGCACGCCCGGGGTGTCGATGACCCACGTGGGCTCGCGGGTGCCGGGCACCCGCAGCGCGACCGCGGGCTGGAGGTGTGGCGCCCGCGGCCGGTCACGTCGTTGACCACGCCGACCGCGCGGCCGGTGCCCGGGACCAGCGCGTTGACCAGCGTCGACTTGCCCACCCCGGAGTGGCCGACGAGCACCGACGTGCGCCCGTCCAGAGCCTCGCGGATGGCGTCGAGCCCCTCGATCACACGCTCGTCGCCACGGCTGCTCACCACGACGTGCACGCCGATCGGCGCGTACATGTCGACGAGCGTCGCGGGGTCGGCCAGGTCGGCCTTCGTGAGCGCCAGCAGGGCGTCCATCCGGGCGTCGTAGGCGGCGGCGACGCAGCGGTCGATCATGCGGGTGCGCGGCTCGGGGTCGGCGAGCGCGGTCACGATCACCAGCTGGTCGGCATTGGCGACGATGATCCGCTCCACCGGGTCGGTGTCGTCGGCGGTTCGGCGCAGGACCGTCCTGCGCTCCTGGATGCGCACGATCCGCGACAGCGAGCCCTCGTCGCCGGAGGTGTCGCCGACGATGTCGACGCGGTCGCCGGGCACCACGCGGTCGCGACCGAGCTCGCGGGCCTTCATGGCGATCGCGACGCGCTCGTCGGGGCCGTCGGGGTCGACGAGGATGGCGTACCGACCACGGTCCACGGCTGTGACCAGCGCGGACTCGGCGTCGGCGTGCTCGGGACGCTGCTTGGTGCGGGGGCGCGAGCCTCGACCGGGACGGATGCGGACGTCCCGCTCGTCGTAGCGCCGTTGAGCCATCAGGCCGGCGCCCGGGTCCCCAGCAGCATGTCCGACCAGAGCCCGACGAAGTCGGGCAGCGTCTTGGCCGTCGTCGCGACGTCCTCGACCTCGATGCCCGCCACGCGCAGCCCGATCAGGGCGCCCGCGGTGGCCATCCGGTGGTCCTCGTACGTCCGCCAGACGGCTCCGGTCAGCGGGCGCGGCGTGATGACCAGGCCGTCGGACGTCTGCTCGGCCTGCCCGCCGACGCGCGTGATCTCCGCCGCCAGGGCCGCGAGCCGGTCGGTCTCGTGGCCGCGCAGGTGGGCGATGCCGCGCAGCCGGGTGGGGGAGTCGGCCAGCGCGGCGAGCGCGGCGATCGTCGGGGCGATCTCGCCCGCGGCGTGCAGGTCCAGATCGACGCCGCGGACGGTGCCGGTCCCGGTGACGGTGAGCACGTCACCGTCCAGGACGGTGCGCGCGCCCATCCGCTCGAGGATGCCCGGCAGCAGCCCGCCGGGCTGCGTCGTGCGCGACGGCCAGCCGGGCACGCTGACCGACCCGCCGGCCACCATCGCCGCGCACAGGAACGGCGCCGCGTTGGACAGGTCCGGCTCGACGCGCACGTCGCGGCCGGCGATCGGGCCCGGCGCCACCTGCCAGATGGCGGGCCGCGAGTCGTCGACCTCCACGCCGGCCTCCCGCAGCAGCGCGACGGTCATCTCGATGTGGGGGAGGCTGGGCAGCGTCCGACCCGTGTGCCGCAGCGTGAGGCCGCGCTCGAACCGGGCCGCCGCGAGCAGCAGGCCGGAGACGAACTGGCTGGACTCGGAGGCGTCGATGTCGACCTGCCCGCCGGTGATCGCTCCGCGCCCGTGCACGGTGAACGGCAGGTGGCCCGGCTCGCCGTGCTCCTCGATGCGCACACCCAGGGTCCGCAGCGCGGTCAGGACGGGACCCATCGGGCGGGCCAGGGCCGAGGTGTCGCCGTCGAACCGCACGGGTCCGTCGGCGAGGGCGGCCACCGCCGGCAGGAACCGCATGACCGTGCCGGCCAGGCCGCAGTGGATCGTCGTCCCGCCGCTCAGCGCACCGGGCGTGACCGACCAGTCGCTGCCGTCCTCGTGCACGACCGTGCCCAGTGCACCCAGCGCGGCGGCCATCAGGCGCGTGTCCCGCGACCGCAGTGCCCCGCGCAGGCGGCCGGGCGCGTCGCCGAGGGCGGCGAGCACGAGGTAGCGGTTGGTCAGCGACTTCGAGCCGGGGACCTCGACGACCGCGTCGAGAGGTCCCGCCGTGACCGGCGCCGACCAGAGGTCGACGGGGGGTGCGGATGTCATGGCACCCAGGTTAGTGGGCCTCCGACCGCTCCAGGCGCGCCTTCTGCACCCGCCAGGCCAGGCCCGGGCGGCCCTCGTGGTCGGCGGCCGCGAGCACGGCGCCGGCGGTGAACGCCAGCGCGCGGACGAACCGCTCACGGCGCGCCTGGCGTTCGGGCTTGCTCTCGGTGCCCTTCCTGCGGGGCAGGTTCACCAGCACCAGGGGAGCGGTCAGGACGGCCAGCGCGAACGCCGCCGTCCGGGGGCTTGTCGAGCGAGAGCAGGATCCCGGCGCCGGCGAGCGCCGCGCCGTGCACCTGGACGACGGTGGCCAGCTGACGGTCGGACAGCTCGTAGCCGATCACCTCGCCTGCGGGCCCCTGCCGGACCTGCGCAGGCAGCCGGCCGAGCAGGGTGGTCAGTGCGCCCTGGGCCTGCGCGGCGTGCGACGACGGATGGCGGACGACGTCGAGCCCCTCGGCGACGAACCACGAGGCGAACAGGGGGCGGGCAACGCGGCGAAGCAGCACGGGTGGTCTCCTCACAGGGCCCCGCCCGCAGCGGTCGGTGCGTCGGCGGACACGCCACCGTCACCGACCTGCTCGCGGGCGACGTAGTTCTCCAGGTCGAACAGGTTGTCGCCCGCACGCGTGGCGACCGTCAGCAGCGTCGTCGCCGAGGCGACCTCCTCCACCTGCTCCTTGAGGAACCAGAGCAGGAACTGCTCGCCCAGCGCGTCGTTCTCGGCACGGGCGGCCCGGAAGATCGCCTCGATCTGTGCGGTCACCTGCTGCTCCTGGGCCAGCGCCAGGGCGATCGGGTCCGTGACCTTGGCGAAGTCGTTGCGCACGGGGCTCCCGGCGGGGATCTCGACGGCGAGGTCCCGGTCCAGCAGGTAGCGCACGATCATCAGCGCGTGGTTGCGCTCCTCGAGGGCCTGCCGGTAGTAGTGCGCGGCCAGCTGCGGCAGGTCCTGCCCGTCGAACCAGACCGCGATCGCGACGTACTGCTGGTGGGCGTCGAACTCGTGACCGATCTGCTCGCGGAGCAGCCGCAGGTAGGTGGAGTCGTCCGAGATGGTCGTCATGCCGCCACGCTAGTGCCGGACCGGTGCGAAGGCGAAGCCTGCGGGCCGGTGGTGCCGCAGGTGGGACGGGGTGGGGAATGGCACGCGGGCCTGCGCCGTTGTGCCTCCCATGGCTGCGCCACCCTCGAGACGCGACCCACGACGTCCGCCCCGACCGGTTGGGCCTCGAGCGTCCCCGCAGACCCCAAGGATCGCCCTGTGGCGTGGCCCACGCCGGTCGGTGTCCGCGGCGTCGCGGGACTAGGCTCGACCGCGATGAGCGAGGACACCCACCGCGCCCCCGAGGCCGAGGACGACGCGGCCCGCACCGAGCGGTTCGAGGCAGAGGCACTGGTCTACCTGGACCAGCTGTACGGCGCTGCCCTGCGCATGACGCGCAACCCCGCGGACGCCGAGGACCTGGTGCAGGAGACGTTCGCCAAGGCGTTCGCCGCGTTCCACCAGTACCGCCCCGGCACCAACCTCAAGGCGTGGCTGTACCGGATCCTCACCAACACGTACATCAACTCCTACCGCAAGAAGCAGCGCGAGCCGCAGCAGTCCCGGTCGGAGGAGATCGAGGACTGGCAGCTCGCCCGCGCCGAGTCGCACACGTCGGCGGGCCTGCGCTCCGCCGAGGCCGAGGCGCTCGACCACCTGCCTGACTCCGACGTGAAGGACGCGCTGCAGCGCATCCCGGAGGAGTTCCGCATCGCCGTGTACCTGGCCGACGTCGAGGGCTTCGCGTACAAGGAGATCGCCGAGATCATGGGGACGCCGATCGGGACGGTCATGTCCCGTCTGCACCGCGGGCGAGCCCAGCTCCGCGAGATGTTGTCGGACTATGCGCGTGGGCGGGGCCTCGTCGCCGCGGCCCCCACCACGCCGGAGGTGCCGTGATGAACGAGTGGGACGAGTCGGTCACGCTGCCGGCCGCGCTGCAGGCCGGGTCGTGCGGGAACAACTGCACCGACGCCCTGGACCGGTTGTGGGAGTACCTGGACGCCGAGCTCGAGGCGCCCGACACCGAGGTCGTGCGGGCTCACCTGGCCGAGTGCCAGGGCTGCCTGGACGAGTACGACGTCGAGGTCGTCGTGAAGAACCTGGTGCGTCGTGGCTGCCAGGAGGTCGCTCCGGACACCTTGCGCGTACGGATCCACGAGCAGCTGACGATCATGCGGGTCACGACGACCCTGGACTGAGCCCCTGCGGGCACAAAGAAGGCCCGGTGCTCGTGCACCGGGCCTCATCTGTACCGTCAGGCGTTGGGACGGTTGCCGTGGTTCGCGGCGCTGCCCTTGCGGGAACGACGCTTGCGGCCTCGCTTGCTCATGGGATCTCCTCGGATATCGACGCTGCTGGCGTCGGGCTCGCTCCATGATCCCACACCTGATCGCCCGCCCTGACCCTCAAGTCACGTGGACACTCGTCCGATGACTACGGGGTGAGCCAGCCGACACAGTCCGTGATCCCGTTCCTGCACGCCCTTGCGAGCACGGGCGGTTCCGACCTGCACTGCAAGGTCGGCTCTGCACCGCGCGTCCGGGTCGACGGCCGCCTGCGCAAGCTGCAGGTGCCCGACCTCAAGCCGGCGGACACCGAGCGCATGCTCGAAGAGGTCATCCCCGACGACCTGGTGGACCACTTCCGCACCAACCACGAGGCGGACTTCGCGTACTCGGTGCCGGGCGTGGGCCGGTTCCGCGTCAACGCGTACCAGGCCCGCGGCACCTACGGCATGGTCTTCCGGCGCGTCGCCGTCGGCGCTCAGGCGCTGGGTGACCTGGCCCTGCCCGAGGTGATCGGCCAGCTGGCGCTCGAGCCGCGCGGGCTCGTGCTGGTGACAGGCCCCACCGGTTCCGGCAAGACGACGACGCTCGCGTCGATGGTCGACCTCATCAACACCTACAAAGAGGTCAACATCGTCACGATCGAGGACCCGATCGAGATCCTGCACCAGGACAAGAAGGCGATCGTTTCGCAGCGCGAGGTCCGTCAGGACACGGCCGACTTCACGGTCGCCCTGCGTGCTGCCATGCGGCAGGACCCCGACGTCATCCTTGTCGGCGAGATGCGTGACGTGGAGACCGTCCGCGCGGCGCTGTCCGCGGCAGAGACCGGACACCTCGTCCTGTCCACGCTGCACACCATCGACGCGGCCGAGACGATCAACCGCATCATCGACTTCTTCCCGCCGCACGAGCAGAAGCAGGTGCGCATCGCGCTGGCGCAGTCCCTGCGCGGGATCGTCTCCCAGCGTCTGGTCCGGCTGGCCGACGGCGCCGGTCGCCGCCCCGCGATCGAGGTCATGATCAACACCGGCCGCACGCGCGACGCCATCCTCGACCCGTCGGAGGCGCCCCCGCTGATCGACCTGATCCGCGACGGCGACTTCTACAAGATGCAGACCTTCGACCAGCACCTGTTCCAGCTGGTCCGCGACGACATCATCACGTTCGACGAGGCCCTGTCGGCGTCGACCAGCCCCCACGACCTCACTGTCGAGCTGCGCCAGGCGGGCCTGGTCAGCTGACCCAAGTCTGACCGAGCTTCGAGCGAGCTCCACCGAAGCTTCGAGCCGACGAGCCCGGGACCCGTACGAGGGTCCCGGGCTCGTTCGCGTCCGAGCCCATCCGTCCGGCCGGGTCGCGACGACGAACCGGACGGGCGTCGCGCACCGCCGCCACTCCCGACCACGCTCCGGCTTGCCTTCTCGCAAGACGCGATATAACGTGTTTTCCGGAACGAGATATATCGCGAATGGAGAGCGTCATGGCAACCGAGTCATGGGTCGTCGCCGGCCCGCAGATCATCGAGATCGAGGCGATCAGCAGCCTGCAGGTCCAGCTGGCCGGGGGACGCGTCGACGTCGTCGCGCACGACGGGCCGGGCGCCCGCATCGAGGTGCACGCGGTCGACGGGCGCCCCCTGGAGATCACGCTGTCGGGCGGCGAGCTGCGCATCGGGTACCAGTTCACGCTCGGCGGCTGGGAGGGCTTCCTGGAGCGGATGCGCAACTTCCGCGGCAAGGACCGCGCGGACGTGCACATCGCCGTGCCGCGCGAGGTGCAGGCCCGGGTCGGCACGGTGAGCGCCGACGGCCTGCTCGCCGGGATCGTCGAGGATGCCTCGGTGTCCACGGTCTCGGGGACGCTCATCACCGACGGCACGCGCGGTCGGCTGGGCGCCAAGACCGTGTCCGGCGAGATCGTCGTGCGCGACCACAGCGGCGACCTGCGGCTCAACTCGGTGTCGGGCGAGCTGGCCGCGTCCGGCGAGCTCAGCCTGGTCCAGGCCAACTCCGTGTCCGGCTCGCTCACCCTCGACATCTACTCCGGTACGTCCAGCGTGACCGCCTCGACCGTCTCCGGTGACGTCACGGTCCGACTCCCGCAGGGCAAGGGCGTGCAGGTCAAGGCGCAGTCGGTGTCCGGGCGGCTCGTCGTGGACGGCGAGGAGTACAAGGGTTCGTCCCCGGGGCACCGCAAGCTGGACCTGCGCAACGGCGACGGCGCCTGCTTCGTGTCGGCCAGCACCGTCTCGGGGCACGTGACCGTCCTGCGCGGCTCCGGCGTCGCCGACGGGGTGGCCTGATGATGGCGCCGGTCTTCGCCCACGGACAAGCTGAGGCTCTACCTGCTGTCCCTGCTGGAGTCCGGGCCCAAGCACGGCTATGAGCTGATCACGGACCTCTCGGACCGGTTCGGCGGTACGTACCGCCCGAGCCCCGGCACCGTCTACCCGCGCCTGGCCCGGCTCGAGGAGGAGGGTCTGGTGGTGCGCGTCGACGAGGAGCGCAAGAGCACGTACGCGCTCACCGACGCCGGCCGCGCGGAACTCGAGGCGCGGCGCGGCGACCTCGCGTCGCTCGAGGAGGGGATCGCCGAGTCCGTCCGCGAACGCGCCGCCCAGGTGCGCGACGACGTCAGCGGCTCGATGCGAGGCCTGCGTGCGGATCTCGCGGCGGCCGCCCAGCGCGCCCGGGCCGAGGCCGTACCGCACGCGCCGTCGGGGGCGACGGATGCCCGGAGCGTCTCGCACGTGCGGCTCGTCGACGCCGAGGTGATGATCCAGCGGTTCCGCGACGAGATCCGCGCCGACCTGCGCAAGGCGAACGCGCAGGGCAAGGTCGAGCAGCTCACGGTCGACACGTTGCGGACCGTGCTCGACACGGCCCTGACGGCCGTGCGGGGGACGCTGCGTTGACCCTCTGGGACCCGTGGTGGTCAGGCGCCGTCGTCCGGCAGGCCGAGCCACGCGTGCCACCCGGTGTGCAGCACCAGCCACGCCATGAGCCCGTAGCCCGCCTGGCCGGGCAGCGTGCCGTCGCCGGCGGCGAGGTCGCCGAGCCACTGCTCGTGCGCGGCGAGCGGGGTGAACGTGTCGACGAACGGCACGCGACGCCGGGTGGCGACGTCGGCGAACGCCGCTGACAGGTCGCCCAGCTTCTCGCCGTCCGCCGTGCTCCCGGGAGGCGGCCCGACGACGAACGCGGGGATCCGGCGCTGCTCGGCCACGTCGAGGATGTTGGCCAGGTTGAGCCTGCTCCGGGCGAGCGACAGGCCCGCGGCGACGTCGGCGCGGCCGAGCGCGACGACCAGCCGGTTGTCGGCGTCGGGGGAGAACCTGCGCGTCACCTCGTCGTCCCACCGGGCGCCGAGGGCCGTGCTCGTCTCGCCGGGTACCGCGAGCGCCATGGCGACCAGCGGGTCCGGGGTGTGGGTCCGGGCGGCCACACGCCCCAGCCAGCCCAGGGCCTTAGGGTCGCCCGCGCCGGCCACGGCTCGTCGCCGACCACCGCCAACCTCAGCGGCAGCTTCGCCCACGTGCGTCACCTCTCGTCGTCCGACCGGTCGCGCGACCGTCACCGACGACCGCGCCCCCAGTGTCTCAGGGGACCGCGACGAGGCCCGGTTCATCGCCGGGCCTGTCGCATCCCGGCCCGGTCCGGCTCGAGGTCGTCAGGTTCCGACGACATCGTTGGTTGCGACTCACGATGTCGTCGGAACCTGACGATCTCGGCGCCCCGGGGCGGCTGGAGCTCGACCGTGGGAGCGTTAAGCCGGCCGTCGTGTGTGGCAGAAGTTGCTGAGGCGTTGACTTTCTGCCACACGGTTCCGCATGCTGGGGGGATGCTCCGGTCCGTCGCCGCCATCGTCCTGCCCAACGTCGCGCCCTTCGAGCTGGGGGTCGCCTGCGAGGTGTTCGGCATCGACCGCGCCGACACCGGCGGCCCGTCGTTCGACTTCGTCGTCTGCGCGGAGACGCCGGGCCTGGTGACCACGAAGGGCGGTCTGTACTCGATCACCGTCGACCACGGTCTCGACGCCACGGCGGACGTCGACCTGGTCATCGTCCCCGCGTACGGCGACACCGGGCCCGTCCCGCCGGCGGTGCTCGACGCCGTGCGGGCCGCCCACGAGCGCGGGGCGTGGGTGCTCAGCATCTGCAGCGGCGCGTTCGCGCTCGGAGAGGCCGGTCTGCTCGACGGTCGCCGGTGCACGACGCACTGGATGCACAGCGAGCACCTCCGCCGCCGGTTCCCGGCCGCGCAGATCGACCCGGCCGTGCTGTACGTCGACGACGACCGCGTGATCACGAGCGCCGGCACGGCGGCGGGCATCGACGCGTGCCTGCACCTGATCCGTCGCGAGCTCGGGGCCGCAGCGGCCTCCGCCGTGGCCCGCCGGATGGTCGTGCCGCCGCACCGCGACGGCGGTCAGGCGCAGTTCGTCGACACCCCGCTGCCCTGCGACGCCGACACGCTCGCGCCGCTGCTCGCGTGGATGGTGGAGAACCTCGAGACCGACCTGACCGTGCCGGACCTGGCCGCTCGCGCGTTCGTCTCGGAGCGCACGTTCGCCCGCCGGTTCCGGGCGGAGACCGGGACGACGCCCGCGGCGTGGGTCACCCGACAGCGGGTGGTGCGGGCGCAGGAGATGCTCGAACGATCGGACGCGAGCATCGAGGAGATCGCGCGGCTGTGCGGCTTCGGTACCGCGGCCGTTCTGCGGCACCACTTCGCTCGGACGCTCGGCACCAGCCCGCAGGCCTACCGGCGCACCTTCGCCCTGAGCCCGGTCGGCTGACGGAGGCCGGGCACGACGAAGGCCGCATCCCGGGCGGATGCGGCCTTCGTCGTGAAGATCAGCGCTGGAAGGCGGTCTGCACCAACGACGCCTGCTGGGCCGCGTGCTTCTTGGCGGAGCCGATGGCCGGCGACGCCGACTCCGGCCGGGAGACCACGCGCAGGGTGCGGCCGAGCAGCTGCGGCAGGTGCATGGACAGGAACGTCCACGGCCCCTGGTTGCCGGGCTCGTCCTGCACCCAGACCAGCTCGGCGTCCTGGAACGGCTCGATCGCGGCACGCGCCGCCTCGCCGTCCAGCGGGTAGAGCTGCTCGATGCGGACGATCGCGGTGTGCTCGTCACCGGACTTCACGCGCTCGGCGAGCAGGTCCCAGTAGACCTTGCCCGAGCAGAGCAGCACGCGGTCCACCTGGCCGGCCTTCGCGGCGGCGAGCTCGTCGCCGATCACGGTCCGGAACGTTCCCGACGTGAACTCCTCGATCGGCGACGAGGCGGCCTTGAGCCGCAGCATCGACTTCGGGGTGAACACGACGAGCGGCTTGCGCGGGCGGTCGTACGCCTGGCGACGCAGCAGGTGGAAGTGCGACGCGGGCGTCGACGGCTGCGCGATCACCATGTTGTCCTCGGCCGCGAGCTGCAGGAACCGCTCGATGCGGGCCGACGAGTGGTCGGGTCCCTGGCCCTCGTACCCGTGCGGAAGCAGCAGGACGACCGACGGCTCTGCGCCCACTTCTGCTCCGCCGACGAGATGAACTCGTCGATGATCGTCTGCGCTCCGTTGACGAAGTCGCCGAACTGGGCCTCCCACAGGACCAGCGCGTCGGGGCGCTCGACCGAGTAGCCGTACTCGAAGCCGAGGCAGGCGTACTCGGAGAGCGACGAGTCGTAGACCCAGAACTTCGCCTGGTCCGCCGACAGGTAGAGCAGCGGCGTCCACTCGGCACCGGTCTCACGGTCGTGCATGACCGCGTGGCGCTGGACGAAGGTGCCGCGGCGCGAGTCCTGCCCGGCGAGCCGGACGGGGGTGCCCTCCACCAGCAGCGAACCGAACGCGAGCAGCTCGCCGTAGCCCCAGTCGATGCCGCCGTCACGGGTCATCTGCTCGCGCTTGGCCAGCAGCTGTGCCAGCTTCGGGTGGACCGTGAAGCCCTCGGGCGGCCGCACGTGCGCCCGGCCGATCTTCTCGAGCGTGCCCGCGTCGACCGCGGTCTTCCAGCCGACCATCACGCCGGCGTCCTCGAGCTGCGACTCCGGCCGCTCCAGACCCTTGACCGCCTGGTCCGGCGGCGCGTAGCCGTCGTCGCGGGTCTCGGCGAACACGCGCTCGAGCTGGTTCTGGTAGTCCTGCAGCGCCTGCTCGGCGTCGGTGATCGTCAGGTCTCCGCGCGCCACGAGTGTCTCGGTGTAGAGCTTGCGCACCGAGCGCTTGGCCTCGATGAGGTTGTACATGAGCGGCTGGGTCATCGAGGGGTCGTCGCCCTCGTTGTGGCCGCGGCGGCGGTAGCAGACCATGTCGATGATGACGTCGCGGTCAAACTGCTCGCGGTACTCGAACGCCAGCTCGGCCACGCGGACGCACGCCTCGGGGTCGTCGCCGTTCACGTGGAAGATCGGCACCTGCAGACCCTTGGCCACGTCGGTCGCGTACTGCGAGGAGCGTGACGACGAGGGCCCGGTGGTGAAGCCGACCTGGTTGTTGATGATGACGTGGATCGTGCCGCCGGTGCGGTACCCGCGCAGCTGCGCCAGGTTGAGCGTCTCGAAGACGACGCCCTGGCCGGCGAAGGCCGCGTCACCGTGGATCAGGATCGGCAGCACCGAGAACCCGTCGCCACCCAGGTCGATCCGGTCCTGCTTGGCGCGCACGATGCCCTCGAGCACCGGGTTCACGGCCTCCAGGTGCGACGGGTTCGCGGCCAGGTAGACCGACGTCGTCGCGCCGGACTCGGCGACGAACGTGCCCTCGGTGCCCAGGTGGTACTTCACGTCGCCCGAGCCCTGGACCGACTTCGGGTCCTGGTTGCCCTCGAACTCGCGGAAGATCTGCGCGTAGGACTTGCCGGCGATGTTGGCCAGGATGTTCAGGCGCCCGCGGTGGGCCATCCCGATGCCGACCTCGTCGAGACCGTTGTTGGCCGCCTTGGACAGGATCGCGTCGAGCAGCGCGATGACCGACTCGCCGCCCTCGAGCGAGAACCGCTTCTGGCCGACGTACTTGGTCTGCAGGAACGTCTCGAACGCCTCGGCCGAGTTCAGGCGGCGCAGGATGCGCAGCTGGTCCTCGCGGGGGGTGCGCGAATACCCGGACTCCAGGCGCTCCTGCAGCCAGCGACGCTGGCGCGGGTCCTGCAGGTGCATGTACTCCGACCCGACGGTCCGGCAGTACGAGTCGCGCAGCAGGCCGAGCACCTCGCGCAGCTTGGCGCGCGGCTTGCCGGTGAACCCGCCGGTCGGGAACGTGCGGTCCAGGTCCCAGAGCGTCAGCCCGTGCGTCTGCACGTCCAGGTCGGGGTGCTTGCGCTGGCGGTAGGCGAGCGGGTCCGTGTCGGCCATGAGGTGGCCGCGCGACCGGTAGGAGTGGATCACTTCCGCGATGCGGGCCGGCTTGATCGCCTCGCCGTCCGGGTCGTTGGACTCGCGGACCCAGCGCACGGGCTCGTACGGCACCCGCAGCGCGGCGAACACGCGGTCGTAGTAGCCGTCCTCGCCGAGCAGCTTGCGGCCGATGATGCGCAGGAAGTCGCCCGACTGCGCGCCCTGGATGATGCGGTGGTCGTACGTCGAGGTGAGCGTGAGCACCTTGGAGACGCCGATCTTGTTCAGCGCCTCCTCGGAGGTGCCCGCGAACTCGGCCGGGTAGTCCATGGCGCCGACGCCGACGATCGTGCCCTGCCCCTGCATCAGGCGAGGGACCGAGTGCACGGTGCCGATGGTGCCGGGGTTGGTCAGCGAGATCGTCGTGTGCGCGAAGTCGTCGACGGTCAGCTTGTTGCCGCGCGCACGGCGCACGACGTCCTCGTACGCGGCCCAGAAGCCGGCGAAGTCGAGGGTCTCGCACTTCTTGATCGACGGGACGAGCAGCTGGCGCGTTCCGTCCGGCTTGGCCAGGTCGATCGCGATGCCGACGTTGACGTGCGCGGGCGTCAGGACGCTCGGCTTGTCGTCGACGACCGTGTAGGAGGCGTTCATCGCCGGCATCTCGGCCAGCGCCTCCACCATCGCGAACCCGATGAGGTGCGTGAACGAGATCTTCCCGCCGCGACCGCGGGCGAGGTGGTTGTTGATGACGATGCGGTTGTCGACCATCAGCTTGGCGGCCACCGCGCGCACCGAGGTGGCGGTGGGGACCTCGAGGGAGGCCTCCATGTTGGTGACCACGCGGGCGGCGGGTCCGCGGAGCTTCTGGATGTCGTCGGCGGCCTCGTCGACCGCGTCGTCCTCGTGCTGGGGGCGCTGCGCGACCTCGGCGTAGGGGGCCGTCGACGGCTGGGCGGTCGCGATCGGGGAGGTCGTGGTGGGCGGCTCGACGAACGACGCCGGGGCGGCGTGCGCGCCCTGCGGTCGCGGCGGCGGGATCTGCGCGGGCGCGACGAGCGGGGTCGGCTGGGCGTGGACCGGGGCGGGCGCGGGAGCCGGGGCGGTGGCAGCTGCGCCGTTGGTGGGTGCCGGCGACGTCGCGGAGCCGTTGGCCGCCGTGCCGTTCGTGGAGGCGGGAGCGCCGTTCGTGGTGGCCTCGTCGGGCTTGTAGCCCTCGAAGAAGTCCCACCACGCGGGGTCGACCGCGTTCTTGTCCTTCAGGTACTGCTCGTACAGCTCGTCCACGAGCCACTCGTTCGCACCGAAGACGGCGCGCGCCGAGTCCGGATCGGCCTTCTGGGTCACGCTGGGATCGCCCACTTCCGCTGCGGTCCGTGACCGCGTCTGTGCCGGTTCACATGCTTGTGCACATGCTGCAATCTGTCGATGACAACACTACGGCCTGGAGGCCTTCCGACCTGCTTCTGGACGCCCCGACGGACCAGATCCGCACGCGTCTTCACCTCGCTGACACAGCCGGGTCAACGCGGGGCAACGGGGCAGTTCGGGGGACCTCAAGCCGAGGTTGTCGGCGGGCCTGCGAGGTCATGCTTGTACCCATCCCCGCGAACGGTGTGAACGGGGACGATTCCTCCCTGGTGGGCGGGCAGCGTGACGCGCATGGTGCAGCCGACGTCGGAGTCCGCCACCTCGATGCGCCCGCCGTGCAGGTCGACCGCCCAGCGCACGATCGCGAGGCCCAGGCCGGTCCCGCCCGTGGATCCCTGACCGGTCAGCGCCGGGCTGTTCCCGCGCACGAACCGCTCGAAGACGTGCGCCCGCTGGTCCCGCGCGATGCCCGGCCCGTGGTCGACGACGTCGATCCGGACCTCGCCACCGACCACGGAGGCCTCGAGACGCACCTCGTCGTCCTCGGGCGAGTGCCGCACGGCGTTGTGCAGCAGGTTGGCGACGACCTGGTGCAGCCGGTCCGGGTCGGCCGGGACGGTGAGGTCCTCGGGGACGACGACCACCGGGAACCTCAGGTGCTTGGCCGCGCCCACCAGCAACGCGCCCTCGGCAGCCTCCTCCAGGAAGTCGCGCAGGCGCAGGTCGGTGATCTCGAGGGTGACGTCGCCGGCCTCGAGCCGCGAGAGGTCGAGCAGGTAGGTGACCAGCCGACCCAGGCGCTCGGTCTGCGCGAGCGCGGCCTGCATGGTGACGGGATCGGGCTCGCTGACGCCGTCGACGATGTTCTCCAGCTGCGCCTGCAGGGCCGTCACCGGGGTGCGCAGCTCGTGCGAGACGTTGGCGACGAGCGCGGCGGAACGTGTCGGCCTGCTCGAGGTCGTCGGCCATGGTGTTGAACGCGCTGGCCAGCTGACCGACCTCGTCCAGGCTCGTGGCCTGCACACGCTGGCTGTAGTCGCCGGCCGCCATCCGGCGCGCAGCGGACGTCATCTCGCGCAGCGGGGAGGTCATCCCGCGGGCCAGGAGCTGGGTCACGACGAGGGCCCCGATGATGGCGATCGGCAACGTACGTGTGGGTCCGAGGTGGAAGTACGTCAGGCCGATCCACGTGATGAACGCCGCGGCGACGACGGTGGCAGCGACCAGGATGCCGAGCTTGATCTTGATCGAGCGGAACCGGTCGAGCGGCCGCACGTCGGGGATCCGCGGGCGGGCGAGCTCGCCGCGGACGTGCCGCGGTGCGTTCACGCGCCCTGGGTCGCCGCGTCGCCGGCGGCTGTGCCTCCCGGGCCGCCGTCGATCGGCTCGAAGGCGTAGCCGACGCCGTGGACCGTGCGGATGAGGTCGGGGCCCAGCTTGCGGCGCAGCGCCTTGATGTGGGAGTCGACCGTGCGCGTCCCGCTGGCGTCCACCCAGTCCCACACCTCGGCGAGCAGGCGCTCGCGGGTCAGGACCGTGCGCGGCGAGGCGGCCAGCGCGAGCAGCAGGTCGAACTCGGTGGGCGTCAGATGCACCTCGGTCTCGCCCCGCGTCACCCGGCGCTGGGCCCGGTCGACGGTGACGTCACCGAACACCAGCGGGGGATCGGGTTGTTCGGCGGCGGCCATCTCGACCGCCCGCGCGGCCCGCTCGGTGCGGCGCAGCAGGGCCTTGGTGCGGGCGACGAGCTCGCGCATCGAGAACGGCTTGGTCATGTAGTCGTCCGCGCCGACGCCCAGCCCGATCAGCATGTCGGTCTCGTCGTCGCGCGCGGTGAGCATGAGCACCGGGACGGGGCGCTCCGCCTGGATCCGGCGGCACACCTCGAGCCCGTCGATGCCGGGCAGCATCACGTCCAGCACCACCACGTCCGGCCGCAGGCGGCTCGCGGCCGCGACGCCCGCCAGCCCGTCTCCCGCCGACTCCACCGTCCAGCCCTCCGCGGAGAGCCGGTGCACGATCGCCTGCGCGATCGCCGGTTCGTCCTCCACGACGAGGACCGTCGTGGAAGCACCGGCGCCGGGTGCCGTCGTTGGCCCACCGTTCACGTTCACCATGCCGTCAGCGTGGCACACGGCGCGACGAATGACGCTGCACCCTCGCCGCCCGGCTCTGCGCGGCGCAGGGCCGCGCCCGTATGATGTGGCGCACCATGAGCAGCTGAAAAGGCTGCCGGCGCCTCCACCGGTACAGACCCGACGGAGACCTTGCCGGCCACTTCCCCTGTCCTGTCGACGCCGGCCACCCGGTCGACGTCGAGCCTCACTCGAGGGCGACCGCGTGACCGCCGAATGGCTTCTCGTCGCGTTGGGTGTGCTCCTCACGCTCGGTACCGCCGTGTTCGTCGCCAGTGAGTTCTCCCTGGTCACGCTCGACCCGGGCGTCGTCGAGAAGCAGACGTCCCCGGACGACCGGCGCAGCCAGTCGGTCCTGAAGGCGCTGCGTCGGCTGTCCACCGAGCTGTCCGGCGCGCAGGTGGGCATCACGCTCACCACGATCCTGCTCGGCTACACCACCCAGCCGGCCGTCGTCCGGCTGCTGCGCATCCCGCTGGAGGGGTCCGCGCTCGGCGCGGTGGTGGGGGGTGTCGTCGCGGCGCTGATCGCGATCGTGCTGGTCAACGGCTTCTCGATGGTCGTCGGTGAGCTGATCCCGAAGAACCTGGCCATCAGCCGCCCGCTGGCCACCGCGCGTTCCGTGGCCCCCTTGCAACGGGCCTTCACCAGCGCGCTGCGACCACTGATCACGTTCTTCAACGGCAGCGCCAACGCGTTGCTGCGGCGGGTCGGTGTCGAGCCGCGCGAGGAGCTGTCCGGCGGCCGGTCGCCGCAGGAACTCGCCGCGCTCGTCCGGCGTTCCGCCGAGGTGGGCACGCTCGACGAGTCGACCGCGACCCTGCTGACCAACTCGATCGACTTCACGGAGCTGACGGCCGTCGACGTGATGACCGACCGGCTGCGCCTCGTGGTGGTCAGCCGGGGCGACTCCGCGGCCGACGTCATCGAGCTGTCCCGGCGGACCGGGCACTCCCGCTTCCCGGTGATCGGCGACGACAGCGACGACATCGTCGGTCTGGTCCACCTGCGCCGCGCGATCGGGGTCCCGTTCGAGCGTCGCGCGAACGTTCCCGCGGGCGCGCTCATGGTCGAGGCGCCGCAGGTGCCCGAGACCGTGCACCTCGGCCCGCTGCTGGTCGGGCTGCGGGAGCAGGGCCTGCAGATGGCCGTCGTCGTCGACGAGTACGGCGGGACCTCGGGTGTCGTCACGCTCGAGGACGTGATCGAGGAGCTGGTGGGTGACGTGGCCGACGAGCACGACCGGCGTCGCGCGCTGACGGCCCGGACGGCCGACGGGTCGTGGCTCCTGCCCGGAGTCCTGCGCCCGGACGAGCTGACCGAGCAGACCGGTCTGGCCGTACCGGGGGACGGGCCGTACGAGACGCTCGGTGGCCTGCTCATGTTCGAGCTGGGCCGAATTCCCGTCGAGGGTGACGAGGTCACCGTCGCGGGCGTGCGGCTGCGGGTCGACGCCATGGCCGGGCGGCGCGTCGAGCGCGTGGCCGTGTCGGAGGTCGCCGTGCCCGACGAGGAGGCCGACCGATGAGCGCCGGACTGGCCCTCACGCTCGCGGCCCTCCTGCTGGCCGCCAACGCGTTCTTCGTCGGCGCCGAGTTCGCGATCATCTCCGCGCGCCGATCGTCGATCGAGCCGCTCGCTCGCGCGGGCAACCGGCGGGCCGCGACCGTCGTGTGGGCGATGGAGCACGTCTCGCTCATGCTCGCGTGCGCCCAGCTCGGCATCACCGTCTGCTCGACGAGCCTCGGTGTCGTGGCCGAGCCCGCGATCGCGCACGCCATCGCCGCTCCGCTCGAGTCGTGGGGCGTGGGCCCGGACATGGTGCACGTCATCGCGTTCGTCGTCGCGCTCGCGATCGTCGTCTACCTGCACGTCGTGCTCGGCGAGATGGTGCCCAAGAACCTCGCCGTGGCCGGTCCGGACCGCGCGGTCCTCCTGTTCGGTCCGCCCTTGGTGTGGATCGCGCGGCTGGTCCGGCCCGTCATCTCGGTGCTCAACTGGCTCGCCAACCACGGGTTGCGGTTGGTGGGCGTCGAGCCGAAGGACGAGGTGGCGTCGGCGTTCACGGCGCAGGAGGTGCACTCGATCGTCGAGCGGTCGCAGGCGGAAGGCCTTCTCGACGACGACCAGGGGCTGCTGACGGGCGCTATCGAGTTCTCGGACCGGACCGCCGCCGACGTGATGATCGCGCCCGACGGGCTGGTCACCGTCGGGTCGGGGAGCACGCCCGAGGAGATCGAGCGTCTCGTGGCCAAGACAGGGTTCAGCCGGTTCCCGGTGCTCGACGCCGGGGGTGTTCCCACGGGCTACCTGCACCTCAAGGACGTGCTGTACGCCCAGGGCGCCGACCGCGGCGAGCCGGTACCGGTCTGGCGTGTCCGGCAGCTGGCCGTGGTCGGTCCGGACGATGAGGTCGAGGAGGCGCTGGTCGTCATGCAGCGCTCCGGGTCGCACGTCGCCCGCGTCGATCGCGACGGCGCGACCGTAGGCGTCGTTTTCCTGGAGGACATCTTGGAAGAGCTCGTCGGCGAGGTCCGGGACGCGATGCAGCGGGACCAGTTGTCCTGATCGGGGGCATTCTCGGGCGAGTCGTTCAGCGTGTTGTCCGGGATTGTCCCGATCCGTGGACTGGACATCCGTCCAGGGACTTGGATGCCTCGTCGGCACCCGTTATGGTTTCGTGACCGCGCGTTGCACGCTCGAACGGCCGCGGGACAAATCGACAACGCACGGTGGACGGGAGGTGTCGTGGGATCGCACAGCGTCGGGCCGGACACCGCACCGCCCACGCGCCGCGGCCTCCGTGAGGCCGAGCGGACGACGACCGGTCCCGCGCCCGATGTACCGTCCGCCGGGACCCGGCCGGGTTCGCACCCGTCGGACCCGTACTCGTCGGACCCGCGCTCGCCGGTCTCTGTGCACAGCGGGCCGACGCCGTCTGTCGCCGCCCGCGGTGTCTTCGGCGGTCCGGTGCCTGTGCCGGCTGATGACGCCCACGGCGTCCAGGAGCCCACCGCCCCGGTGACGCGGTACGTGTCGCGCCCGTCGGCCGAGCCCGCCGTCGCCACGACGGTCCGTCCGATGGTCGGCCGGAGTGCGCCGGCCACGCAGCCGAACTCGGTCACGCGTGTCTCGCCTCCGGTGTCGCAGGCGATGCCGTCTCCTGCGTCGCAGGCCATCCCGGCGACGCCCGCGAGCGGTCGTCGAGCCGTCCGCACCGCGACGGCACGATCCGCGCAAGCAGCCCCGCCCCCTGCCGTCGCCGAGGCAGCGTCGTCCGGGCCGTCGACGGCTCACGCGGACGGCGCCGTCACCTCTCGGCGGGCCGCCCGTGCTGCTCAGGCCGACGAGGCCGGTGCGGGTGCACCCGCTCCGGTGCGCCGCGCGCGGCCCCGGGCGCAGTCGACCGTGGCGATCCCCGTGCTGCCGGACCAGGTGTCGCCGGCCGCGGCATCCACCGTCGACGAGCCCTTTGCGATCGCGCGGACCGACGCTTCGCACGAGAACGTCGCTGGAGCGCCGGACCCGGTTGCCCCGACGGTGCCGGCTGTCGTGTCGCCGACCCCGGGACGCCCGAGGAGCGTCCTGGTCGCGCACTCGGTGGCGGTCCCGTCGGCACCGTCGAAGCCTCAGGCTGCAGCGTCGGCGAGCGTGACCTGGTCTCCCGTCGCGGACCTCGCACCGACCGCGGACCTCGCACCGACCGCGGACCTGACACCGGCCACGGACCTCGCACCTGGCGACGGGGCTGAGCCCGCCGCGCAGCGGTCGAGCCACGTGGTGCGGACGGTCAGCGCCGTCGAGGAGACGGCGATCGTGCCGGTCGTCACGGCGACTGGGCCCACCCCGTGGAGCTCGCCGACACCGGTGAGGTGGCCACGACCCCGGCGCCGGGGCCGCTCGCACACCGCGGCTCCCCCCGACGGGCGGGTCGGACGACGCGGGTTGCGGCGCGGCTGGGGGTGCTCGGCGTCCTCGCCGGCATCACCGTGGCCATCCCGGTGAGCCAGGGCCTCGTGCCGACGCCGGTGGCCTACGGCTCGGACGCGCTCGCGGACTCCACGCTGCCCAGCACGGTGACGGCACTGTCGGGCTCGGGCTGTCCGACCTGCCGCCGGCGTCACTCGTCTCTGCCGCCGGTGGGCTGGCGGCGCGCGTCGACACCACAGGTGCCAGCCGCAACGACACCCGCTCGAGCCTGGCGGGCTGTGACGGCTCGGTGCGCGACGCCGGCGTCAACGGCCAGCTCAAGGCCGTCGACCTGTGCACGCTCTGGGACAACCACACGCAGCTGCGCGCCGACGCCGCCGTGTCGCTGGCCGAGTTCAACGAGGCGTTCGCGGCCCGGTTCGGCGCCGACCTCTGCCTGAGCTCGGGTTACCGCACGCTCGCGGAGCAGCGCGCGGTCAAGGCGGAGAAGGGCGGCCTCGCGGCGGCGCCCGGCAAGAGCAACCACGGCTGGGGTCTGGCGGTCGACCTGTGCCAGGACCAGACGTCCGGGGTGAAGTGGGCCTGGCTCAACGAGAACGGCCCGGCGTACGGCTGGGCCAACCCGGCCTGGGCGCAGCCGGGCGGCAGCGGCCCCTACGAGCGGTGGCACTGGGAGTACACGAAGGCCGTGAAGGCCGACGGCGAGTACTACGACGGCTGACCGGCCCGTCGGCCCGCGGGTGCGGACCGCCGAGCCTCGCCGTCAGACGAGCTGGAGTCCCAGGTGCAGTCCCGGCTCTCGCCCGGTGCCAGCTGGATCAGGTTCTCGCCCGTGCGGAACGCGTCCGCGATGCAGGTCATCGGCTCCACGGCGACACCACGACGCTTGATGGCCGCCACGAAGTCGCCCGTGCACACCTGCCAGGCCTGGAAGCCGGCGTCGGCCCACATCGCCACGGTGCGTCCGTCGGTCCCCCCGAAGCGCACCCACGTCAGCCCGTCCTCGTCGCGCACGGGCTGCACCCACGCGTCGTCGAGCGCGATCCCGCGCAGCGAGGTCGCCACGCGCAGGTCGTAGCGGCCGGTCAGCGCCTCCGTGCCGGTGGGCAGCAGCCGCGTGTCGACGGTGACGTGCCGGGTGGCGTCGACCTGCAGCGTGGTCTCGTCGACCGGAGCGTCGCCCGGTGACAGCCACGGGTGGAAGCCGAGCCCGAACGGAGCGGTCGAGGTGCCGAGGTTGGTGACGTCGGTGGTCACACGCAGGCCGTCGACCGTGAGGCCGTAGGTCACGCGCAGACGGACGGGCCACGGGTACCCGTGCGTGGGCACGACGACGTGCTCGAGGGTGACCGCGGAGGCGCTCTCGTCGAGGGTGCTGAACGTCGTGTGGGCGACCAGGCCGTGCAGGGCGGTCTGCCGGTCGTGCTCGTTGAGCGGAACGTCGTAGGTCACGTCCTCGAACCGGAACTCGCCGTCGCGCAGCCGGTTGGGCCACGGCGCGAGGACCGTTCCGGAGAACGCCGGCGCCATCGCGTGCTCGCCGTACGGGAGGACTACGTCCCGCCCGCCGACGGTGTACTCGCGCAGGCTGGCCCCGACGGCTGCGACCACGGCGCGCTGGTCGCCGAGCTCGAGGACGTGCTGACGGCCGGTCGGGAGAGGTGGGGGAGTCGATGTCACCCGCCCACGCTAGTGCGCCCGCGGGCCTTCTCGCGTCCGACCCGTATCGGCGAGACGGGTGAACGGCGGTGCTTCTGTGGACAACGGGCTGCGGGATGCAGGTCGAATCCCCTAGGGTTCCCGCCAACGCATATTCGGACAATGACGGATGAATCGGGCACTGTGACCGACGGGCAGGGGGCGCCAGGTGGACAGTGTGGCGATCCTCGAGACGGAGGTCCGCGAGCTGATCCGGCGCCGGGGGATGGACCCCGTGCGGGACCGGCCGGGTGTCGTCGCCCTCGTCGCGGACGTCATCGCCGACTACGACGAGCGGTCGGTGGTCGGCGCGGTCCCGCCCCTGATCGATCCCGTGGCGGCGCACAAGGCCGTGCTCGACGCGGTGGCCGGTCTGGGACCTCTGCAGCGTTACCTCGACGATCCCGAGGTCGAGGAGATCTGGATCAACTCGCCCCGGAGCGTTGGCTAGCGATGGTCATTGTTGGAAAGAGCCTCTGACCTGGCCATATGCCCCGCGCGAGCGTTGGCTGTAGTTGGTTGCCGCTGACCGTCCTGCGGACTGTCTGCGGACTGGGATCCGATGTCGGACCTCTCAAGTAAGAAGCGGCCAGGCCCGATGTGTCAGCACCGGGCCCGGCCTAGGTGAACCACTGATCAGGAGTGATCCCCATGGAAAGAAGCATGACAGCGCCGTCAGATACGTCGGACGTCGCACGCCAGGTCAACCTCGCCGTTGGCGCCGCGGTGGCGCAGACGATTCGCGAGAGCGGACGAACCCAGGCCTCGGTGGCCGATGAGATCGGCATGCGGCGCGACGGGCTCAACAAGCGCCTGAACGGCCGCGGCGGCTTCGATGTCATTGACCTCTTGCGCCTTCACGACGCGCTCGGAGCCGAGTTCGCCGACCTCCTGCCGACGTGGATGGGTGGCCGGCGGTGAGCGACGCGATCTCCATGTTCCCGGAGTACACGCCGCTGCTCACGCCGGGCGAGGTCGCCACGTTGTTCCACGTCGACCCCAAGACCGTCACGCGGTGGGCCCAGGAAGGCAAGATCTCGGCCGTCCGGACCCTCGGCGGCCACAGGCGATTCTTCGCGACTGAGGTGCGCGACCTCGTTGCGATGCCGCGACAGAAGGAGGTCGGAGCCGAGCCCGTCGCCGTGCAGCTCGAGCCCATGAAGCCCGAGCCGGTCGAACCGTTTGACCTCGAACGCACCATCGTCATTGTCGCGGTCGAACGGGCCATCAAGGTCGGCGAGACGCTCGCCGATGTCGCGGCACGGCTGCGCATGGCGGTGCCGAACCTGCACCGCGTGCTCGTGGCCGCAGGCCGCGGGGATCTGTGGGCGGCCCTGCCGCGCTCAGGCACCCAGAGCACCGGCGTCATCCCGGCCGCAGTGATCGACCGCGACTGACAGGAGGACCGACGGCACCCCTGGCCACATCACGAGCTGACCGTGGCCGGGGGTGTCGGGTCGTCCGTTCGGCCAGGGACGCTGGAGAGGGCTTCTCGGCGCTTCAGGGCCGCGCGAACGAACCGCAGCGTGAACTCGGCCGGCGGGACCAGCTGCTCTACCGATGAGGTCAACCGCACGCTGGCGACGCCGGCGATGGCCGATGGTTGAAAGTCTCGCTCGAGCACGCCGAGCGACGCCCAAGTCCGCCCGTGCGCGAGTCCGCTTTCAACCCTCCAGACGAGTTCGGCGGTGTCTGGCTTCTGCCCCAAGTGCTCAGAGGCCGTCCGCACAACCACCCGATAAGACCATCGCCCATCGAGCGACCGCTCGTCGGGTTTAAGCGAGCGGATCTGGCCCTGAACCTCCGCTGGAGTTCGCCTCGATGCTGGCTTCAATTTGTGGAAGCTCGGCAGCGTTTGCGCTCTCTGTTGCGTCGTGCAGGGCCATCTTCAGTCGGCGATACCGACGCTCGAGGGGGTCGTCGGGGCCCAACAGCCACACCGCGGTCGCGGCATTCTCGAGCGCGGCACGGAGCAGGGTGTGCGGCGCCCAAGGCTGGGTCCTTTGTGCGTCTTGAAGCATCGACCGGAACGCCTCCAGGTGGTCGAGGGCGATGCCTACCGCGAAGGCAGCTGCGTGAGACAGGTGGTAGGGGTCGGTCGCCTTGTCGTCCTGAGCGAGCGCTGACAACAGCGCTGGGACTGTGGGTCGCTTGTCCGCAACGCGGTCGTGCAGGGACGCAATTTCGCCCATGACCGCAACCGGGTCGAGTGGGTTCGGCGCGGCGTGCTTCTGGGCGAGCCACTCAAACGCCGGTGACGACCCCTTCCAGAGTCGTGCGTCCACGCGTCTCGGGGCTCTCGGTCGGTCGTCGCTCACATGGAAGGACGCTACGGTGAGCGACCGCGCCGCGTGCCCGAACGGTGTGAAACAAGTCCAGCGCCCTCAGCGCGCCCTCCCACCAGCGGCCCGCAGTACACGGACCGCGGTCCGATCCGACACGACCGTCGACACCGCCGTGGCGCCGGCGAGGATCACGTCGCCGATCGCCCGGATGTCGTCCGGGTGCAGCCGTGTCGTGCCGCCAGGCCCGGTCCCGTTCGGATAGACCTGCGACCCGCGCGGGAGGTTCACGACCTCAGGGCCGCGCTCACCGACCATCGCCAGACCACCAGGAGCGAACATCGTGCCGTTCGCGAACCCAGGGATCTTCGGGATGCCGAAGGACTTGCCGCCGATGCCAGGAACCCAACCGGGGATCGAGAAGTTGATGCCGCCGACCGTCGAGTTCCACAGGTGCGCGATCTGGGTGAACGCGTACCTGTACGGAGCCAGGATCGCCTCACCGACGCCCTTGAACGCGTCGCCGATGCGACCTGGGATCGCCTTGAAGAAGCCGAGGATGTCGTCCCAGTGGCTCTTGATGAACAGGGCCGCAAGGCCGATCGGGCCGGTGAGGATCGCGAGCAGCAGGGGCCAGTTCGCCTTGACCCAGGTGACGACGTTGGAGACGGCGTTGCCGATCCACTTGAACGCGTCCAGGAAGAACGTCTTGAAGCTGGCGACGTTGTTCCACAGGTACAGGAAGCCGGCCACGAGCCCGACGATGGCTAGCGCGACCAGCCCTATCGGGTTGGCGTCCATCGCGGCGTTGAGCAGCGAGCGTGACGGTCCAGATCTTCACGGCCGCGATCACGGCCCCGATCCCGACCAAGAGGGGTCCGAGCCACTGGGTGTTCTTTGAGATCCAGTCGACGACCTTGAGGCCGACGGTGGTGAGGTTCTGCAGGATCGGCAGGAGCTTCGAGCCAACGGTCTCCTGGAGCTCGCCGAACTGGTTGCCGAGGATCGCGGCCTGACCGGCCGCGGTCTTGCCCTCTTCTTCGGCGAATCCGCCGATCTTGTCGCGCATCAGCTTGGTGATGTTGGTGAAGTCGGTGGCGGAGTCGCCCGTCGACTTGTAGCTGATGCCGATGTTCTTGAGTGCCTTGGCGTTCCCTAGCAGGGCCTTGCCGACGTCCTGGGCGGCGCCGGGGATGTCCTTGCCGGTCTTGTCCGCGTAGTCGAGCAGCAGCGGGGTGACCTGCTCGAGCTGCTTGCCGGTGAGGTCGAACTGCGCGAGGACGGCCTGGCCCGACGCGATGTTGTCGTCGTCGAACTTGGTCTTCTTCTGCAGCGCCGTGTTCAGGTCGTCGAGCTTCTTCTGGCTCGTGTCGGCGGTCTTGGGGAACTTCTCGAGCGCGAACTGGAGCTGCTTCTGCGACTCCTGGGCATCGGAGTACGCCTTGACCGAGTCGGTGCCGAACTTGATGGCGGCCGCGCCGAGGGCGGCGGCCCCCAGCACGCCCGCGGTCTTCCACTTGTCGAACTTGCCGCCGGCGACCTGAGTGGCGTCGCCGACGTTCTTGATCTTCGCCGAGGCGCGGTCGTTCGCGAGGATGTCGAAGATGAGATTGGAGTTCGCCACGAGGGCCACCTTTCAAGTTGAGGGGGTGGCCCCACCCGGGCCGCGTTGGCGGTTCCCCGGGTGGGGCCCTGTCGAGGCGCTGGGCGGGTCTCTGCAGCCGAAGGGGCCGCTCTCCGTCCATCGATCCCCGCCGGTCTGCGTGAGAGCCGACCAGGGTGACGTTGACGCCTGGCCTACGAGTGCTCGGTGTCGCCGGTGTCCGGTGCGGGTCCACGCTCGGAGATCCAGACCTCCGCCAGGGCGGACAGGCTCCCGGGGGTCGGGATCTCGAGCTTGATCTGCACGGTCACGCGCCCTTGATTGCGCGGTAGGCGGCGAACGCCTTCGGCCGTGCGAGGCCCACGTCGCCCCTCCAGTGCGCGACGATCCCGATCTGCCCGGTGTTGGCGTAGGCTCGCGCAGCACCTGCAGCGTCAGACCGAGTCGCTGGCCGATGAGGAAGCTTGCTCCAGTCACCGACGAACAGGTCCGTCGCCGTGCTGGTCATGGTGCCCTGGGTGTACGAGGGGACCTGGTTCGACGTGAACTCCTGCAGGTCCGCAACAGCCTTCGGTCGCGCGAGCGGCTGGCCCGTGGTGTCAGTGGCCTTCGCGTACAGGCGGGCGAGCTTCGTGCCCCAGATGAACGCGTTGGGGTCCTCGTTGCCGTCCAGCACCGTGTAGATGGTGTCCAGGACCTCGCCCCAGAACGTGGCCGGGGTCTGCGTGGTGCCGTTCGTCGCGGCGCCGAGCACGTTCGCGGACGCCTGTGCGAGCAGGCCGGCCAGGAGACCCGTCGGGTTCGGGGCCCCCAGCTGATCGACCCCGACCCCGAGGTGATCCCGCCGTAAAGCGAGACCAGGTCGAGCTTGAGCGCGAGGGCCTTGGCGATCGCGTCGGTGACCAGCTGCTCAGAGTTGCCCGCGTCCTGGAACCACTCCATCGACCCGACGACCTGGACGCTCAGCGTCTTGGCCGTCAGCGTCACGTTGTCGAGCGTGACGTCGCTTGCGGTCACGGTGGAACCCTCAGTGCGGAACGCCGCCGTCGGGTCGCCCGTCAGGCGCCCGACCTTCACGGTGCCCGCCTCCATCGGCACGATCTGCGCGCCGGCCTTGAGCACCGCCGAGTGGTTGCGGGCCAGGTCGATGACCTGCCCAGCCCAGGCGGTCGGCACGACGGCCGAGGTGCCCGTGGTGGTCAGTGCGCGCACCAGCTCACCGAGGTTGCCGTACTGCCCGATCGTCGCGGCCTCCTGCGCCGCGATCCGCGAGCTTTTCCGCCCGGACCACCTCGTGGTCGGCGAACCGCTGGCCACGGGCGAGGACCGCAGAGCGGCCGTCGGAACGGACCCACCCCGAGCCGTCGGTCTGGTCAGGCTCCGAGTGCAGCTGCGAAGCGGAGCCGCCGACCTGGAGCGAGCCCCAGCGGTCGCGCTGCTCGGCGAGGGCGGCCTGGCGGATCAGGGTGTCGTTCTCGTCGTCGATCTCTCGCTTGAGCTCGCGGCCTTCCTTGTCGAGCGCGTTCCAGCGGGTCTTCTCGTCCCTGTTGAGCTCGCGGCCGCCGGCGTCGTTGTGGATCTCGCGCATCTCGTCGCCGATCGCCTCGTGCCGATCGCGCATGAGCTTGATGTCTCGCATGGGTGTCACCTGTCTACGAAGAGGATTCCGGCGCGACGTGTGCGCGCGCGGCTAAGCGCTATGGACGGCCCTTCGGGCCTGACCAGCGACTTCCTCTCGGCGTCCAGCGAGTGGCTACGGCCCAGGCGAAGTGGGCTGGTCCTGCCAGCTGACTCCCTGAGGCGTACCGGCTCGTGGTCCGGGACAAGTGCTGGTGCGATTCTACCAAGAAAGTATCCCTATACGGTCACGATTCGGTCACTAACAGGTCACGAAAGTCGGGATCGCTTCCGGTGTTCAGCCACTTGAAGGTCGTCCACCCGACGACCGCGCCGGCCCAGAGGAGCTCGACGATGGTGGGGTCGCTCTCACGCGGCCGCATCCGCATCCCCGGCTCGATGGCGGCCAGCAGCTCGCACTCTGCGCGACGCTCCGGGCTCATCGCCTCGAGCGCTGCCGTGGCGAACTGCACGATCCGGGCGTTGAGCTCGTCCAGGGAGTCGGGGGTCGTGGGGTCGGACATGGGGTTCCTCCTGTTGTTTTCTCTTCGGGGGGATATGGCCTGACACTGGGAGTCAGGGGGCTGAAACGCTGGAAAGGAATCGGGCCCTCTACGGGCGTGGCTCGACCCGGCCGTCGGCGTAGTACCGAGTGCCGTCAAACCACTCGTAGTAGTCGAGGTCCGCGTCGGTGCGACCGTGCCTGCGGTCGCCGCGGAGCCTGTTGCCCTTGCGTGCACCTGCCGCTCGGTTGCACCTGTTGGCATGCTCGGGCCCGCTGTAGACGCTGCGGTCGTCGTCGTCGTGGCCGAGGTCGAAGGGTTCGTCCGGCGTGATCACCTCACCGCAGCGCGCGCACGTGAGGAAGCCGTCGACTTCCATCTGCTTGACGTACTGCGCTCGGGAAGCTTCTGGTGAGGCCACCCGTACCCCTTGCCGGTGGTCGTCATCGGAGCGCCCCGTTCCTTGGTGAGGCAAAACTCGCCCCGACCCCGGTGTCAGGCCTCTCTATCCACAGCGCTTTCCCACGCGATGTGGCACCGGGCGCGTTGTGTGCGTGTGTCTGACACTGGGGGTCAGACGTACTGCCCCCACCAGGAACCGCGCCCCTCATCGCTGCCCCCGACGCGTCACGGCACCCCACGCGGCGCCGTCGATCACGGCCTTGACCTCAACGAAGCTCTGGGTCCGCTGCAGGGCGGTGGCGCCGCAGGACGGGCACGTGAACCGGATGAACCCGATGCAGCCCTTGAGGAAGGTCGGGGTGGGCGCTGGGCATCCGTGGCGGTGTGTCATGCCGTGCTCGACGATCTCGGGTCGGGTGTCGCTCATGCTCGGCACCTCGGCTCGAGCGTGCGCATCATCGCCGTGAAGCCAGCCTGGTCGTACTGGCTCAGCAGGCAGGCCATCGTGATCAGCGTCTGGCGGAACTCGCCGTGGTCCATCGCGTCGATGACTTCCACGGAGGCTTCTGGTTCGTCGTCGAGGCCACGAGCGATCGCGACGGCGAGGCGGTTGCGTTCGAGGTAGATGCTCATGCGGCTCCTGCTTTCACGTGTCGGGCGGCGAGGATGACTGCCTGCCGGGTGGTGGCGGTGGGGTGGAAGGACCGGGCTGCAGCCAAGGCCAGCTCTTGGGCTTCGGGGCCGGCGCGCTCGAGGATCTGGTGGGCAGCGGCGTACTTCTCATCGGTCTCGTCGATCGATGCGCCCTGGTGAGACTCACCTAGGGAGATGAGTTGTCCTCCGCTTGGTTCCTCATGTGGTTCCTCAGTACTCATACGGCCTAGGTCTGGCCTGTACTGGCTGACAGGTTTCGCCTGTACTGGCGGTACAGGGTTGGCCTGTTGTGGCAGTACAGGTTTCGCCTGTACTGGGTGGTCGAGCAGGAGGTCGTAGCGCTGCACTCGGGTGCCCTGGCGAGCTCGGCCAACGGGTCGGATCGCACCCGCCTTGACGAGTGCTCGGGTGGCCGCCTCGACCGCGACGAAGGCGGTGTGACGCACGCGGCGCGCTTCCTTCGCCTGGTCGCTGTCGTCGTCCACGGAGGGCTCTGCAGGCACGAGGCGGCCGAGGCCTACAGCGAGCGCCTCGCGGCCACCGAAGTACTGGCGGGCGGGCGTGCCCTCGGTCGCCGTGTCGAGCGCCGTCACGGCCATGATGGTGAGCAGCCGGAAGGGACGATCGCCTAGGTGACCCCAGTTGGCGATCGCGAGCTTCACGTTGCTCGCGCCCATCAGTCAGTGCCGGCCAGCGCGGCGACGTCCTGGCGCACGAGGACGACGGTCGCGGCGCACCCGCGCTCGCGTGCACGCCCCACGGCTCGGTCGGCCGCGTGGATGTTCACGTACGGGCGAGTCAGGATCGAGCCGTCAGGCCGCTTCGTCAGCACGAGGACAGCCAGGCGGCCGCGGATGATCGCGTACACCTCGACCGTCGAGAAGCTCGATGCCCACGGCCGGTCAGGCGCTCTGCTCAGCGCGTGCAGCCGTGATCCACGCCTCGACGTCCTCGACGGCGTACAGCACGCGCCTGCCGACCTTGAAACTCTTCGGGCCCGTGCCGACGTGGCGCCAGTAGCGGACGGTCTCCACAGGAGCATGGAGTACTTCGGCGAGGCTCGGCACTGGTCATGAACCGTCCCATGGACTCTTCCTTCCGGAGGTTGCGAACTGCTCGATAGGAAGATCCTCCCCGACACGGCATTGCCAACGCAAGCCAACACGGCTACTGTGGGTTCCGCTTAGGAATGGAGACGAGATGCCCAGACCCAACCGGCCGCGAGCCGTTCTCGCGGAAGCGCACCTTGCGCAGCGGATCGCTGCGGAGCGCGATGCTCGGAGATGGACCAACGACGGCCTCGCGAAGCGCATGACCGATGCCGGCTGCGCGATGACCGGCTCGGCGATCTTCAAGATTGAGAAGGGCGAGCCACCGCGCCGCATCGTCGTCGACGAACTCGTCGCCTTCGCCGAGGTCTTTGGTGTGCCCGTCCAGGAGTGACTTCTGCCGCCGGAAGTGGCCGCACGCAAAGAACTGGCTCGGCTGGTTGGCGCATGGGCGGCTGCCACCGCTGCCGCTGCGAAAGCCGATGCAGAGCGCGAGGCCACCTGGGCGGCAATGCGTGCCTATGTGGCGGCCGACGACACCATCGACGACACGGTGACCGAGTTGCTCGAGGGTTGGGGCACCTCGACCTATGGCGATGACCTCGGGAAGGTCGCGGCCGCACAGACTAAGGCCCTGCTCACGTTCGCACCTTCGGACTGGGCGGCATTCCGCGCCGTAGCGGGGTTCCCTGCCGACGCTCTGGAAGGCGCCACTCAGAAGGAGCTCTACGAGGCAGTAGGGGGGGACGACGGCGATGGCTAGCATCACGAAGCGCCCGGACGGCGTCTGGCGTGCGCGCTACCGGGATACCGCCGGCAAGGAGCACTCAAAGCACTTCGCCCGGAAGGTCGACGGCCAGCGGTGGCTCGATGAAGTCACGGCAGCGGTCGTGACGGGCGCCTACGTCGATCCCCGCGCGGGCCGCGTGACGTTCGACGCGTACATGCGCGACTGGGCGAAGCGACAGGTCTGGGAAGACACGACGGTTCGCGCAATGGACCTGCTTCGGCGGTCGGTCCCGTTCGGATCGCTTCCCGTGGCGTCGCTCCGGACTTCCCACATCGAGTCCTGGGTCAAGTCGATGGTGAGCGCCGGCCTCGCGCCTTTGACGGTGTCGACACGGGTGAGCGGCGTCCGCTCGGTCATGCGTGCCGCGATCAGGGAGCGCGTGATCGCAGCTGACCCAACGCTCGGGACGAGCTGCCCAGGCAGCGCAGTGCCGAACATGCGATGCAGATCCCGACGCCCGCCGAGATCGGCGCGATCCTGAGCGCGGCCGACCCCTACCAGCGGCCCATGTGGGCCCTCGGTGCCTTCGCTGGGCTCCGGTTGGGCGAGCTGTCGGCGGTCAGGCTCAGCGATATCGACTTCCTTCGTCGACGCCTGCACGTCGCCAGACAGGTGCAGCGCTGCCCTGGTGGGCTCGAGATCCGCCCGCCGAAGTACGGCAGCGAGCGTGACGTGTTCCTCCCTGACGGGCTTGTCGAGCTCCTCGCTGCCCACGCGGCGGCCCACCGGCTCACGGGTGACGACTGGCTCGTCGAGTCCGTGTCTGGGGGGCCAGCCGCGCCATCGACCGCGAACGGCTGGTGGGTCAGTACCGCTCGCGCGGCAGGCGTGCCGATCAAGCTTCCACTCGCTGCGGCACTACTACGCGAGCGGCTTGATCGCGACGGGCTGTGATGTCGTCACGGTCCAGCGCGCTCTCGGGCACTCCAAGGCGACGACGACGCTGTCGACGTACTCGCACCTGTGGCCGACCGCGGAGGACCGCACGCGCGCCGCGGCGAGCGCGATGTTCGATGAGGCTTTCGGATCTCCTGCGGACTACCCGCGGACCGGCGAGGCGTAGCAAGCCTCTGACCTGTGAAGGGATGGTGATCGGGAGAGTTCTGGATCAACGCCCCGACGCAGGTGTTCGTCGCGCGGCGCGGTGAGCCCGAGCTGACCACGACGATCCTCACGGACGGTCAGGTACGTGACCTGGTCGAGCAGATGCTCAAGGTCTCCGGACGACGGCTCGACCTGAGCAGCCCCTTCGTGGACGCGTCCCTGCCGGGCGGGGAGCGTCTGCACGCGGTCATCCCGGACGTCACGCGGCGGCACTGGTCGGTGAACATCCGTAAGTACGTGGTGCGGGCGACCCACCTGGACGACCTCGTGGCCCTGGGCTCGATCACGCCGCACGCGTCCGCGTTCCTGCACGCGGCGGTCCGAGCCGGGCTGAACGTGCTGGTCTCGGGTGCAACCCAGTCGGGCAAGACGACGATGCTCAACGCACTGGCCGGCGCGATCCCGACCCGCGAGCGCGTCATCACGTGCGAGGAGGTCTTCGAGCTGCGGCTCGTCGCCCGCGACTGGGTGGCCATGCAGTGTCGACAACCCAGCCTCGAGGGCACCGGGGAGATCCCGCTGCGGCGCCTGGTCAAGGAGGCGCTGCGGATGCGGCCCAGCCGGCTGCTCGTCGGCGAGGTGCGCGAGGCCGAGGCGCTCGACCTGCTCATCGCCCTCAACGCCGGCGTGCCGGCCATGTGCACCATCCACGCGAACTCGGCACGCGAGGCGTTGACCAAGCTCTGCACGCTGCCGCTGCTGGCCGGCGAGAACATCTCGGACCGGTTCGTCGTGCCGACGGTCGCCTCCGCTGTCGACCTCGTCGTGCACCTCGACGTCGACGGTTCCGGTCGGCGGGTGGTGCGCGAGATCGTCGCGGTGCCCGGGCGCGTGGAGCAGGGGATCGTCGAGACGGCGGACATCTTCGTGTGGCGTGACGGGCAGCTCCATCGGGCCGACGGGTTCCCTCCGCACGCGGAGCGGTTCGGCCGCACGGGGACGGACCTCGCGGCGCTGCTGCGGGGACGCGGCTGATGGGCGTCGTCGTCGGGCTCCTGCTGGGCGCGGGCGTGGCCTGCGTCTGGTGGTCGTGCTGGGTCCGGCCCGCGGGCGGGCAGACCCGCACGCGGGACGGCTGGCACGCTCGGACGCAGGACATGCTCGTGCAGGCGGGGGTGACCGGCGCGACGCCGGGCGGCCTCGTGACCGCCTGCCTCGTCGTCGCGCTGCTCGTGCTCGTCGTCGCGCTGGCCTTCACACGCACGCCGGCTATCGCGCTGTGCTTCGCCGCGTTCGCTGCCGCGGGGCCGTGGGCGCTGGCGCGTGGCCGGGCGCGTCGTCGCCGGACCCGGTTGCGGCAGCTGTGGCCTGAGGTGGTGGACCACCTGGGCTCCGGCATCCGGGCCGGGCTCGCTCTGCCCGAGGCCGTCGCGCAGATCGGCGAGCGCGGACCCGTCGAGCTGCGTCCGGCGTTCTCCGCCTTCGGCGAGGACTACCGCGCGACCGGCAGGTTCGGCGACTGCCTGGACGCGTTGAAGGCTCGGCTCGCCGACCCCGTCGCGGACCGGATCATCGAGGCGCTGCGGCTGACGCGGGACGTCGGTGGCACCGACCTCGGCCGGCTGCTGCGAACCCTGGCCGGCTTCCTGCGCGAGGACATCCGGACGCGCGGCGAGCTCGAGGCGCGGCAGAGCTGGACCATCAACGCCGCCCGGCTCGCCGTCGCCGCCCCGTGGATCGTGCTCGCCCTGCTGTCCACCCGCCCCGAAGCGGCCGCCGCCTACGACACGCCGGCCGGTGTGGCGGTGCTGCTGGGCGGCGGGGTGTGCACCGTCGTCGCGTACCTCCTCATGCTCCGGATCGCCCGGCTGCCCGACGACCCCCGGGTGCTGCGGTGAGCCCGGCGCTGCAGGGCGCCTTCGTCGGGCTGCTCGGCGGTCTGGGCGTGACGCTGGTGGTCGCGAGGCTGCGGTCGCGGCGGGTCAGCCTGGACCAGCGGCTCGCGCCGTACCTGCGCCCGCAGCGGACGTCGTCGGGCCTGCTGCGCTCCCCGAGCGTTCGCGGTCCGTTCGCCACGATCGAACGGCTCGTCTCGCCGGTGATGTCCGACGCGATCCGGCTGGTGACCCGGCTCGGGTCGCCGACCGCGGCCTCCGTCGCCGCCTCGTGCGTGCCGGTCGGGCCGAGTCCGTCGAGCAGTTCCGGGCCGAGCAGGTGGTCTGGGGCGTGCTGTCGCTCGCGGCCGGTCTCGCGCTCGCGCTCGTGCTCGCGACGACGCGCGGCGGCAGCCCGGTGTTGCTGGCCCTGCTCGCCGGGGTGTGCGGGTTGGCGGGCGTGCTCGTGCGTGACTGGCTGCTCACGCGGGAGATCGCGGCCCGCGAGACCCGGATGATGGCCGAGCTCCCGACGGTCGCCGAGCTGCTCGCGCTCGCGGTGGTGGCCGGGGAGGGTGCGGTCGGAGCGCTGGAGCGCGTGGTGCGCACCACCCACGGGGAGCTGAGCCGGTAGCTGGCCCGGACCCTCGCGGACGCCCGAGCGGGCGTGCCGCTGACAGCCGCCCTCGACGGCCTCGCGGACCGCACGGGTCTGCCGGCGCTGGCCCGGTTCGCGGAAGGCGTCGCCGTCGCGGTCGAGCGGGGGACGCCGCTGGCCGACGTGCTGCGCGCCCAGGCGCAGGACGTGCGGGAGGAGGGCCGCCGCGAGTCATGGAGACGGGCGGGAAGAAGGAGGTCGCGATGATGGTGCCGGTGGTGTTCTTGATCCTGCCGATCACCGTCGTCTTCGCGGTCTTCCCGAGCATGGTGGTGCTGCGGGTCGGCCTGTGAGCCGCCCCGTCGACCTGCGCCCGGGGCTGTCCCGGCGGACCGAGATCACGATCGACGAGAGGAACACGGATGAGGACAATCGCAGGGGGCTTGCGGCACCGACTCATGGGCGGGCTGCTGCAGCGGGTGGGGGTCGACGGGCGCGATCGCGGAGACGTGCCCGGCTGGGTGCTGGTGACGCTGATGACGGCCGGCCTGGTCACCGCGCTGTGGCTGATCGCCGGTCCGGCGCTGGCCGGGGTGTTCCAGAGCGCGATCGACGGCGTGACCGGTCCCTGACGTTGCACTGGGGCTCCGACAACGGCTCCGCGATCGTCGACTTCACGCTGGTCGGCGCGCTGGTCACCGTGCTGTTCGTCGGCATCCTGCAGCTCACGCTGGTGCTGCACGTGCGCAACACGCTCATCGACTCCGCCTCCGAGGGCGCGCGGTACGGCGCCCAGGTGGGTCACGTGCCCGACGACGGTGCGGCCCGCACACGTGTGCTCATCGGGCAGTCGCTCGCGGGCTCGTACGCGCAGGACGTCACCGCGACGACAACGCGGATCGACGGGCTGGACGAGGTCGAGGTGGACGTCGTCGCACCCCTGCCCGTGCTCGGGCTGCTCGGGCCCGCCCGCACGCTGACGATCCGGGGCCACGCACTGGCGGAGACGCCGTGAGGCGCGGGCCCCTGGCCGACGACGACGGCAGCGCCATCGTCGAGTTCCTCGGCCTCGCCCTGGTGCTCATGGTGCCGCTCGTCTACCTGGTGCTGGTGCTCGGTCGCCTGGAGGCCGCCTCGTTCGCCGCCGAGGGCGCAGCACGCGAGGCCGCGCGCACCTACGTCGTCGCCGACACCGCGCAGGAGGGCTCCGCACGGGCTGCCGCCGCCGCGGGCATCGCGCTGCGTGACCAGGGTTTCGACGACGACCCGGTCGACGCGCTGACCCTGAGCTGCTCGTCGACGCCATGCCTGGCACCGGGCAGCGACGTCGCCGCGCGCATCGACCTGGTCGTGCCCCTGCCGTTCGTGCCGGCCTTCGTGCGACGCGTCGTCCCGCTCGAGGTGCCGGTGAGTGCGCAGCGGGTAGCGCCGGTCGACGCGTACCGGGTGCACGGATGAAGGCCCGACGCGACGACGGCCAGGTCATGCTCCTCACGCTCGGGTTCGTCGTGATCGCGTTGCTGCTGATCAGCGTCGTGGCGTCGGCCGCGCACGTGCACCTGGAGCGCAAGCGCCTGCTGGCGCTCGCGGACGTGCTCGCGCTCGAGGGGGCGGACGCCGTCGCCTCAGACCGTTACTACGCGCCCGGCGCGGACCGGCAGCCCGGCGTGCCTCTCACGGACGCGACCGTCCGCAGCGAGGTCGAGCAGTACCTGCGTGACAACCCGGACGCGACCGCGCAGTGGGACCAGTTCACGGTCCTGTCCGCGACGACCCCCGACGGCTCGTCTGCCTACGTCCACCTGGGCGCGGTCACCCACCCGGTCCTGCTCTCCTGGGTGCTGTCGCCGTGGCAGGACGGCATCGCCCTCGAGGCGGAGTCCTCGGCCCGCGCCTCCTGACCGCTCCGGTAGCCTGGACGGTTGTGGCCACCACCGACTTCAGCACCGCGATCCATGACTTGCGCACCACCCTGGGCACCATCCAGGCGGTGAGCGACCCGAAGGCGCTCGAGGCGAAGGTCGCGGTCCTCTCGGAGCAGGCGTCGGCGCCGGACCTGTGGGACGACCCGGACGCGGCGCAGAAGATCACGAGCGCGCTCTCGTCCACCCAGGCCGAGCTGGACCGCATGAGCAAGCTGAGCGGCCGGATCGACGACCTCGAGACGCTGGTCGAGATGGCGGCCGAGGAGAACGACGAGGACACGCTGGCCGAGGCCGAGGCCGACCTCCTGACGATCAGGAAGGACCTCGGCGAGCTCGAGGTCCGCACGCTGCTGTCGGGGGAGTACGACCAGCGCGAGGCCGTGGTGACCATCCGGTCCGGTGCGGGCGGGGTCGACGCGGCGGACTTCGCGGAGATGCTGCTGCGGATGTACCTGCGCTGGGCGGAGCGGCACGGCTACCCGACGACGGTGCTCGACACCTCGTACGCGGAGGAGGCCGGCCTGAAGTCGGCGACGTTCGAGGTCAAGGTGCCGTACGCCTTCGGCAACCTGTCGGTCGAGGCGGGCACGCACCGCCTGGTCCGCATCTCGCCGTTCGACAACCAGGGCCGTCGCCAGACGAGCTTCGCGGCCGTCGAGGTCATCCCGCTGATCGAGTCCAACGACTCGATCGACATCCCCGAGTCCGAGATCAAGGTCGACGTGTTCCGGTCGAGCGGCCCCGGCGGCCAGTCCGTCAACACGACCGACTCGGCCGTGCGGATGACGCACATCCCGACGGGCATCGTCGTGTCGATGCAGAACGAGAAGTCGCAGATCCAGAACCGCGCGGCCGCGCTGCGTGTCCTGCAGTCGCGGCTGCTGCTGGTCAAGAAGGCGGAGCAGGACGCCAAGAAGAAGGAGTCTCGCCGGCGACGTCAAGGCCAGCTGGGGTGACCAGATGCGCTCGTACGTCCTGCAGCCGTACCAGATGGTCAAGGACCTGCGCACCGAGCACGAGGTGGGTAACCCGGCCGCGGTGTTCGACGGCGACATCGACGACTTCATCGAGGCGGGCATACGCTGGCGCCGGTCGGCGGAGAAGGCCGGCGCCTGATCGGGTGACGTCGCGTTTGTTCTCGGCTCGCACAATTCACGCCATTGTCGGACAGAACGGCCCGTCCAGAGCGGCCGTCCAGGGCCGAAGGTCACGGTTTGACCACGAAAACCCTCCCTGACCTTGTCACTTGCGGCAGGTCGACCATATGTTGTGGCCCGCAACATAGTCCGAGCGCCCGTAAGCGCCGGGTGGAGACGAGCGCAGCGAGGCGTCGTCACGAGAGGGAGCACAATGCGACGGAGCATGGTTCTAGCGTCGGTGGCCATCGCGGCCTCCGGCCTTCTGCTGGCCGGTTGTGGCAGCAGCAACGACAACGGCAGCACTGGCACGTCGAGCAGTGCGGCAGCCGCCGCCAAGCCGAAGGTCGGCGTGATCCTGCCGGACACGAAGTCCTCGGCACGGTGGGAGACGAACGACGCGCCGCTGCTCAAGGCGGCCTTCGATGCGGCTGGTGTCGACTCCGACATCCAGAACGCCCAGGGTGACAAGACCCAGTTCCAGACGATCGCGGACGGCATGATCACCGAGGGCGTCGACGTCCTGATGATCGTCAACCTCGACTCGGGCTCGGGCTCGGCCGTCCTGGCCAAGGCCAAGGCCCAGGGCATCGCCACGATCGACTACGACCGCCTGACGTTGGGCGGCGGCGCGGACTTCTACGTGTCGTTCGACAACACCAAGGTCGGCCAGCTGCAGGGTGAGGGCCTCCAGAAGTGCCTGACGGACGCCGGCAAGACGACCGCGAACATCGCGTTCCTCAACGGTTCGCCGACGGACAACAACGCGACCCTGTTCAAGGCCGGTGCGGTTGCCGCGCTGCAGGCCAAGACGACGAGCGGTGACTACAAGGTCGTCGCCGACCAGGCCGTGCCCGACTGGGACAACCAGCAGGCCGGCACGATCTTCGAGCAGATGTACACGCAGACCGGCGGCAAGATCGACGGTGTGCTGGCTGCCAACGACGGTCTCGGCAACGCCGCGATCGCCATCCTGAAGAAGAACGGCGTGAACGGCACCATCCCGGTGACCGGTCAGGACGCGACCGACCAGGGCCTGCAGAACATCCTCGCGGGCGACCAGTGCATGACCGTCTACAAGGCCATCAAGAAGGAGGCTGACGCCGCATCGGCGCTGGCCATCGCCGCCGCCAAGGGCGCGGACACGTCCAGCCTGGCGACGGGCTCCGTGACCGACACCCAGACGAGCAAGAAGGTCGCCGCGGTCCTGCTGGACCCCGAGGCCATCTACTTCGCCAACGTCAAGGACGTCATCGCGGACGGCTTCACCACCAAGGACAAGGTCTGCACCGCGGCCCTTGCCGATGCCTGCACGAAGGCCGGCATCTCCTGAGCACGGCACCGGGGCGGCCGCGGCTGCGGCCGCCCCGGTGACAGGTGGGGTCGGTCCGCGGGAGCGACCGGCCCCGGCCTGGTGCTCGCGCACGGACGCTCCCGCACATGCACAGACCCGCGACCACGCGGGGTGAACCGAGTGACACGACGAGGTGGACGATGACCCAAGCAGCGAATATCGCACCCGACCTGGCTCCGCCACCGACGCTCGAGGTGCGCGGTGGTCGCAAGAACTTCGGCGCGGTGCACGCGCTGCGGGGCGTCGACCTGGTGGCGCGGGCCGGCGAGGTGACGGCGCTCGTCGGCGACAACGGCGCCGGCAAGTCGACCATGATCAAGTGCATCGCAGGGATCTTCCCGTTCGATGCCGGGGATGTCCTGTTCGAGGGCCAGGAGGCGCACATCTCGTCGCCGGCCGACTCGAGCGAGCTGGGCATCGAGGTCGTCTACCAGGACCTCGCCCTGTGCGACAACCTCGACATCGTCCACAACATGTTCCTCGGCCGCGAGCCAAGAAGGGCTTCCGCCTGGACGAGTCGGCCATGGAGACGCGCGCCGCCGAGGTGCTCGCCTCCCTGTCCGTGCGCACGGTGCGGTCCATCCGCCAGCACGTGGCCAGCCTCTCCGGCGGCCAGCGGCAGACCGTCGCCATCGCACGTGCCGTGCTGTGGAACTCCAAGCTCGTCATCCTCGACGAGCCGACGGCCGCCCTCGGCGTCGCGCAGACCGAGCAGGTGCTGCAGCTCGTCCGTCGGCTTGCCGACGCCGGTCTCGCGGTCGTGCTGGTCTCGCACAACATGAACGAGGTGCTCGAGGTCGCGGACTCCGTCAACGTCCTCTACCTGGGCCAGACGGCCGCGCAGGTCCGCGCGAAGGACACGACGCGCAGCGAGATCATCGAGCTCATCACCAGCGGCTCGGCCGCCCTCCCGCCGACTCCCGTGGCCGCGGCCTCGGCCCCCACCGACGCACCGAACGGGAGCACCCCCGCATGAGCACGCCCACCGTCGCCCGCAAGGACCGCGACAACGCACCCACGTCGCTGCTGGCCGGCTCGGTCGAGCAGCCGACGTTCGGCGAGGCCGTCAACAACTACGTCAGCAAGGTGCGCGGCGGCGACATGGGGTCGCTGCCGGCCATCCTGGCGCTCCTGGTGCTGCTCGCCATCTTCGTCATCCTGAGGCCGAACACCTTCCCGTCGGCGCTGAACATCGCCAACCTGTTCCAGCAGGGCGCGGTCGTCGCGACGATCGCCATGGGTCTGGTCTTCGTCCTCCTGCTGGGCGAGATCGACCTGTCGGCCGGGTTCACGTCCGGTTTGTGCGGCGCCATCCTGGCCACCGCCCTGACGAAGGGCGGGTGGCCCTGGTACGCGGCCGTCGTCGGGGCGCTCGTCGCCGGTCTGGTCGTCGGCCTGATCAACGGCGCGCTGGTCGCTCGAGTCGGCATCCCGTCGTTCATCGTGACCCTGGCGACGTTCTTGGCCCTCCAGGGTGCCGTGCTGCTCATCATCGGCAGCGGCGGCAACATCACGATCACCGACCCGGTGATCGTGGCGATCCAGAACAAGAACGTCCCGCCCGCTCTCGGCTGGGTCATCGGCATCCTGGCCGTCGTCGCCTACGGCCTCTCGAGCCTGCGGACCTGGCAGCTGCGTCGCCGGCGTGGCCTGCTCGCCGTGCCCGTCGGCATCATCGCCATCAAGATCGCGGCGATCGCCGTGCTCGTGCTCGGCATGATCGCGGTGCTCAACCAGGAGCGCAGCCTGCACCCGCTGCGCGCCTCCATCATCGGCGTGCCCATCGTGGTGCCCGTCATCGTGACGCTCGCGCTGTTGCTGGGCTTCGTGCTCACGCGCACCGCCTTCGGACGACACATCTACGCGGTCGGCGGCAACGCCGAGGCCACCCGTCGCGCGGGCATCAAGGTTGCCAGCGTGCGGATGGCGTGCTTCATGATCTGCTCCGTCCTGGCGGCCTTCGCGGGCATCTTCGCCGCGTCGCGCGCCACCTCGGTGGACCCGAACGCGGGCGGCTCGAACGTCCTGCTGTACGCGGTGGGGGCGGCCGTCATCGGCGGTACCTCGCTGTTCGGTGGCAAGGGCCGGATCATCGACGCCCTCATCGGCGCCGGGGTGATCGCGGTCATCGACAACGGGATGGCGCTGCTCGGCTACTCGTCGGGCATCAAGTACGTCGTGACGGGATCGGTGCTGGCCGCGGCCGCCGCGGTCGACGCGCTCTCCCGGCGACAAGCTCGATCGACGGGTCGCGGCTAGCTGTCCTGACCTCAGGGGGAGGATCTCGTGCGGCTCGGTGCTGGACCGCCCGTCCGTCGTGCGGACGCCGCGGCGCAGGACGACGTCCGGCGAGCCAACCTCTCCGCGGTGCTGCGGCTGCTGCACTTCCACGGACCGGCCACGCGGTCGGACCTGGTGGCCAGCACCGGTTTCAACCGTTCGACCGTCGGGTCGCTCACGTCCGAGTCGTCAAGCTCGGGCTCGTGCGTGAGCGACCCGGCGTCGTGCGCGGCAAGGGCCGACCGTCCAACGTGGTCGAGCCGGTCAGCACGAGCGCGCACGTGCTGGCGTTCGACGTCACCGCCTCCACCGTCGGTGCCGCCCGCGTGGGGCTCGGCGGCTATCTGCTGCAGGTGCGGCGACGGCTGCACAGCACGTCGTCCCACGACGTGCCCGGCGTGGTCGCCCTGATCGCCACGCTGGTCGCGGAGATGCAGGCGCGCGCACACCCCGGCTCGATCTGCCTGGGCATCGTCGTGTCGGTCCCCGGCAGCGTGCGCCAGCCCGACGGGCTCGTGCGGCGCTCGCCCCCGCTCGGCTGGCACGAGGTCCACCTCGCCGACCTGCTGCGCGAAGCGATCGGCGACGACTATCCGATCGCGGTGGGCAACGACGGCGACCTCGGCGTCGTGGCCGAGTACCTGCGGGGTGCCGCGCGCGGCGTGCAGGACGTCCTGTACGTGCGCGGCGAGCTGGGCGTCGGCGGCGGCGTCGTGGTCGACGGCGAGCTGCTCAAGGGCACCGGCGGCTATGCCGGTGAGGTGGGGCACCTCATGGTCAAGCCCGGCGGACGCGTCTGCTCCTGCGGCGCCCGGGGCTGCTGGGAGGCGGAGATCGGCGACGCCGCGATCATCCGTTCGGTCGGCCGCGACCCGCGCGAGTCCGACATCGAGGACGTCGTCAGCGACGTCGCGATCGGCAACCGGCGGGCGATCGCCGGTGTGCGCAAGACGGGGGAGTGGGTGGGACTCGGGCTGGCGAGCCTGGTCAACCTGTTCAACCCGAGCGTCGTGGTCCTGGGTGGGACCCTCGGTGCGCTGTACCCGACGTTGGAGCCGACGCTGATGCAGGCCTTCGCGCGGTCGCTCGGCCCCAACCGGGAGCAGGCTCGCGTGCTGCGGTCCGAGCTGGCGTCGGACGCGCAGCTGGTCGGCGGCGCCGAGGTGGCGTTCGCGGACGTCCTGGAGGACCCGGCCGGCACCCTCGACGCGCGGCGCGACCAGCTCGACCGCACGGTCAAGGAGCTCGGCGTGGTGCACCAGATCCACGCCCTCGGGCTGACCGACCGGACACTTGGGGCATTCCGCCCGCCCGTCGGGTTCTCACAGGCAACCGTCGGCGTGTCACCACCGACCAACGGCGATGTCGCTGCCTACCCTCGACGAGGCCAGTGCTAGACCCATGACCCGTCCCCGAACCCTGGCCGCGAGCACCGTGATCAGATTCGAGAACGTCACCAAGGTCTACGCGCGCGGCGCCCGGCCGGCGCTGGACCGCGTCTCCTTGGACGTCGAGCGCGGGGAGTTCGTCTTCCTCGTCGGCGCCTCCGGCTCCGGCAAGTCGACCTTCCTGCGGCTCGTGCTGCGCGAGGAGCGCGCGTCCGCGGGTCGGGTCTTCGTCGCCGGCAAGGAGCTGGGCACGCTGTCGTCGTGGAAGGTGCCGACGATGCGTCGCCAGATCGGCGCCGTGTTCCAGGACTTCCGGCTGCTGCCCAACAAGACGGTGTTCGAGAACGTGGCGTTCGCGCTGCAGGTCATCGGCAAGCCGCGGCACCACATCCTGACCACGGTGCCGGACACGCTCGAGATGGTCGGCCTGGCGGGCAAGGAGAAGCGTCGCCCGCACGAGCTGTCCGGTGGTGAGCAGCAGCGCGTGGCCATCGCACGGGCTTTCGTGAACCGGCCCAACATCCTGCTCTGCGACGAGCCGACGGGAAACCTCGACCCGACGACCAGCCTGGGGATCATGCGCCTGCTCGACCGCATCAACCGCACCGGCACCACCGTGGTGATGGCGACGCACGACGACGAGATCGTGGACCAGATGCGCAAGCGCGTGATCGAGCTGTCCACCGGTGAGCTTGTCCGCGACCAGTCCCGCGGCGTCTACGGGTCGGACCGCTGATGCGACTCCAGTTCATCCTCTCGGAGATCGGCCTCGGCCTCCGTCGCAACCTGTCCATGACCATCTCGGTCATCCTGGTGACGTTCGTGTCGCTCACCTTCGTCGGCTCGGCCGCTCTGCTGCAGATCCAGATCGGCAAGATGAAGGACGACTGGTACGACAAGGTCGAGGTCTCGGTCTTCCTGTGCCCGCGCGACTCGAGCGCCCCGACGTGTGCGAGCGGCGAGGTCAGCAACGACCAGCGCGCCGACATCGAGGCCGCGCTCGCGTCCCCGGAGATCAAGCCGTACATCCAGCACATCTACACCGAGAGCAAGGACCAGGCGTTCAAGGCCTTCGAGAAGCAGTTCAAGGACCAGTCCTGGACGGCCTCCGTGACGGCGGCCGACATGAACTCCTCGTTCCGCATCAAGCTCACCGACCCGCAGAAGTACCAGCTCGTCTCGGACGTGGCGTCGGGTCGGGCGGGCGTCGAGGACGTCCAGGACCAGCAGAGGCTGTTCGACAAGCTCTTCTCGGTGCTCAACCACGCCACCCTGCTGGCCGGTGGTCTGGCCGCGGTGATGCTGCTGGCGGCGGTGCTGCTCATCACGACGACGATCCGGCTGTCGGCGCTCTCCAGGCGGCGCGAGACCGGGATCATGCGGCTCGTCGGCGCCTCGACCTTCTTCATCCAGCTGCCGTTCATGCTCGAGGGCGCGATCGCGGCAACCGTCGGCGCGCTGCTGGCAATCGGGGGGCTGTGGCTGGGCGTCCAGTACCTGGTGAGCGACTGGCTCGCGGGCTCCGTCAGCTGGATCCCGTACGTGGACCCGGCCGACGTGCTCACCGTCGCACCGATCCTGATCGTCATCGCGATCGTGCTGGCGACGATCTCGTCGCTGGTGACCCTGTCCCGCTACACCAAGGTGTGACATGAGGATGAAGCGGATCTCGATCCTTGCCGTGCTGACTCTCCTGGTCAGCGCGGCGTTCGTCGGCCCCGCCTCGGCGGACAGCATCGACGACCGGCGCAAGGCCGCCGAGGCCCACAAGGCCGCCGTCGCCAAGGCCCAGGACGACCTCGACGCCGCGATGGAGGGCGTCGACGCAGGCCTGCAGGCACTCGCCGTGCAGCTGGCCGACACCCAGAGCAAGATCCCGGCCGCGCAGGCAGCGCTCGACGCCGCAAAGGCTGCCCTGGAGAAGGCGCAGCGCGAGGCGGCGATCATCGCCGCGCGGCTGGCGGACGCCACGGACCAGCAGACGACGATCACCGCGGACATCGCGCAGGACGCGGCCAAGGTCGCCTCGATGCAAGCCGAGATCGGGCAGATGGCCCGCGAGGCGTACAAGGGCGGCGGCAAGCTCGGTGTCCGGCTTCGACGTGATCCTCGACTCCCAGAGCACCAGCGACTTCGTCCAGCGGTACGGCCTGCTCTCCACGGCCTTGCGAACGCAGTCGCAGATCCTCGACGCCCTCAACACGAGCGACGCCGTGAACAAGAACGCCCAGGCGCGACTCACGGCCGTGCAGAACAAGATCGCCTCGCTCAAGGCCGACGCCGACCAGAAGGTGGTCGAGGCCGACGCCGCGAAGGCCAGTGCGGCAGCGGCCAAGAAGTCGCTCGACACCCTGATGGCCCAGCAGGTTTCCCAGCAGGCGTCGCTCGACGCGCAGAAGGCGTCGTTGCAGGCCCAGCTGGCCGCGGCAGACGCGGAGGCCGCACAGGTCCAGAACGAGCTGCAGGCGGCGATCGCGGCGCAGGCGGCCAGGGATGCGGCCGCGGGCGTCTCGCACGGCCCGGCGGGGCCCCTCGCGGGCGCGCTGTTCGCCAACCCGACCAGCGTCAGCCCGATCCACGTGACGTCGGAGTACGGGATGCGGATGCACCCGATCCTGCACTACGTGCGTCTGCACGCGGGGATCGACCTGCGCACCTACTGCAACACTCCGATCTACGCGGCGCGTGCCGGCACGGTCACGTGGACCAAGAACCGGTTCGGGTTCGGCAACCAGGTGATGGTGGACAGCGGGTACGTCAACGGCAACGCGTTGTCCGAGAGCTACAACCACCTCACCAGCTGGTCGGTCAGTGCCGGGCAGCACGTGGTGCAGGGTCAGCTCATCGCGCACTCGGGGAACACCGGGACGTCGGCCGCGTGCCACCTGCACTTCGAGGTCTACGTGAACGGCGCGACCGTGAACCCGCGACCGCTGCTCGGCCTGCCGCCCGTCTGAGACCGCTAGCGTGACCCCGTGGAGCGCGCGGGCCGTCGACGCACCGCCGTACTGGTCCTCGTCGAGGCGCTCGGGCTGCTGCTCGTGTTCGCGGTGTTCACCCGCCTGCACGCGGCCGCCGGTCAGGATGTGGCCTCGGCGACGGTGCACGCGCGCACGGTGCAGGCCGTCGAGCGCGCTCTGGGCCTGGACATCGAGCGGCCCGTCAACGCCTGGCTGTCGGGGCATCCCGCGCTGATCAGGCTCGCGGTGGTGGTCTACCGCACCTACTACCTCGCGGTGCTCGGCGTGCTGGTCTGGGTGGCCGTGCGGCATGCCGAGGTCTACCGCCCCGTCCGGCGGGCGCTCGTCGCCATGCTGGTCCTGATCCTGCCCGTCTACTGGGCGCTGCCCGTCTCGCCGCCCCGGTTCGCCCTGGCGGGCATCGTCGACATCGTCGCCGAGCACGACATCGGCGGGCGGCACGGCGGCGGCAACCTCTACTCGGCCATGCCCAGCCTGCACGTGGGTCTGTCCGCGTGGTGCGCGTACGCGGTCTGGCTGGCGCTGCACCGATCGCACCCGAGGCTCTCGCTGCTCGCGTGGCTGTTCCCGCTCCTCATGGCGTCGGTCGTGCTGACGACCGGGAACCACTACGTGCTCGACGTCGTCGGCGCGGCAGTGCTCCTGGGCGCGGCCGTCGGCGTCGCGACGCTGTGGGGTCGCCTCATTGCGCTCGCGTCGCCCAGGTAGGCTCGGGCGGCGGTACACCGGGTGCCGACGAGATCTGGGAACGAGGTTCGACCACCGTGGCCAAGGAGTCCGGGCGCAAGCTGATCGCCTCGAACCGCAAGGCACGCCACGACTACGTCATCGAGGACGTGTTCGAGGCCGGTCTGGTGCTCGCCGGCACCGAGGTCAAGGCCCTGCGCATGGGCCGGGCCTCGCTGGTCGACGGCTGGTGCGAGGTGACCAACCACGAGGCTCTGGCTCGAGGGCGTGCACATCCCCGAGTACAGCCAGGGCACCTGGACCAACCACGCACCGCGGCGCAAGCGCAAGCTCCTGCTGCACCGTGACGAGATCGACCGGCTGGAGTCCAAGACGCGCGAGAAGGGGCAGACGATCATCCCGCTGTCCCTGTACTTTCTCGATGGACGGGCCAAGGTGGAGATCGCCCTGGCGCGCGGCAAGCGCGAGTACGACAAGCGCCAGGCTCTGCGGGAGAGGCAGGACAACATGGAGGCGACGCGCGCCATGCGCGAGAAGCGCGACCTGTGAGGGCGCGTGCCGGCGGTGTCGTGCTGGCCCTCCTCCTCGGACTCGTCGCTCTCGCTCTGCCAGCATTCGCTCTACCGGCGATCGCGGCGCCCGACCAGACCAGCGGTCGGGAGATCACCCGGTACGACGTCACGGCGGCGGTCACGGCCGGCGGCGTCACGACCGTCGACCTCGACTTCGACTTCGACTTCGGCGACGACCCGGGCCACGGCCCGTACCTGACGTTCCCGACGCGGGTCTACTACGACGACCAGCACGACCGGTTGTTCACGTACTCGAACATCTCGGCGTCGAGCTGACCGGCGCACCGGCGCAGGTCAACCAGGAGACGTCCGACACCGCGCTGACCCTGCGCATCGGCGACCCGGACGTCGGCGACGTCTCCGGCGTGCAGACGTACCACGTGCAGTTCACCGTGGACGGCTGGCTGAACCCCGCGAACACGCAGCACTCCGGCGACGAGCTCTACTGGAACGTCATCGGCCCCGGCTGGGACGTCCCGATCGGCGGCGTCACGGTGGCGGTCACCGGCCCGGCCGCCGTGCAGGACGCCATCTGCTTCGCCGGCCCCAACGGCTCGACCATGCCGTGCACGTCGGTCGACCCGGCCGGCAACGGCGCCACGTTCACCCAGGACCTCCTGCCGGTCGGCGACGAGCTCACCACCGTCACGGGCTGGCCGGGCGGGACGTTCACCGGGGCGGAGCCGAACCTCGTCGCGAAGCCCGACCCGCTCGCGCCGGTGCAGCCCGTCTCGCCGCTGGGCATCGCCGCCCTGGTCGTCCTCGTCGTCGGCGTCTTCTACGCGGTCCGACGCGTCCGCCGGGCCGGCCGCGACCAGGCGTACCTCGGTCTGACACCCGGCCTGCGGCCCGCCGACGGGCAGCCCGGCAACACCGGGTACCGGGACAAGCGCGGTCCGGTGTCGGTGCAGTTCGAGCCGCCGAAGGGCATGGTGCCGGGCGAGGTGGGCACGCTCGTCGACGAGCAGGCGGACCCCGTCGACGTCACCGCGACCCTGGTGGACCTCGCCGTGCGGGGGTGGCTGCGCATCGAGGAGGTGCCGCGGTCCGACCCGAACAAGAAGGCCAAGGACTGGACCCTGATGCAGCTCAAGAACCGCGACGGCACGCTCCTGCCGTTCGAGGACACGCTGCTGACGGAGATCTTCTCCGGGCGTACCACAGTGAAGCTGTCGGACCTGCGGACCACGTTCGCCGCGTCGATGGCCAAGGTGCAGGACGGCCTCTACGACGACGTCACCGCGAAGGGCTGGTTCCGCGCCAACCCCAAGTCGGTGCGATCGACCTGGAAGGTCGCCGGCATCGCGCTCGTCGTCGTCGCCGGGATCCTCGGCTTCCTCGCCTTCAACGCGCTCTCCGACGTGCGCGGCAGCCTCCTGGTCCCGATCGCGATCGGGATCATCGGCCTCTCGGTGCTCGCGATGTCCAAGGCGGCGCCCGCTCGGACCGCCGACGGCACGGCCGCGCTCGCCGAGTCGCTCGGGTTCCGCCGGTACCTGGCGACCGCCGAGGCCAACCAGCTGAAGTTCGAGGAGGGCGAGGACATCTTCAGCCGGTACCTCCCCTACGCGATCATCTTCGGCCTGGCGGACCGCTGGGCGCGCGTGTTCAGCGAGCTCGCCGCCCAGGGACGCACGATGTCGCAGCCCACCTGGTACGTCGGGGGCTACTACCCGGGCGCCAACATCTACTGGGCATCCACGTTCGCCAGCTCGCTCGACCGCTTCTCCAGCATCGCCACCGAGTCCATCTCCGCCCCCACGCCCGGCTCGTCCGGCGGCTCAGGGTTCAGCGGCGGCGGTTTCTCCGGCGGCGGTGTCGGCGGCGGTGGGGGTGGCGGCTGGTAGTCCCCGCGTCAGGCCTGCAGCGACGGGTTGACGTCACGTCGCAGCGGCCCGGGCAGGTGCCGGTTGATGCGGAGCGCGGCCTGGGTCGCGCGTGGGTGGTCGAGGAGCATCAGCCCGCGGCGTCGGCGCATGGTCATGGGGCCGAACTCGGCGACACCCCGGACGGTCGTGGCGATCTCCCGAGCCAGGCCGTAGTCGCCGGTCTGCAGCGCAGCGGAGTAGTCGGCCAACGTGTTCTGGAACATCCGCGGGACCACGAGATCACGCACGTAGTAGCGGCGCATCCGAACGTCGTCGGGCACCTCGTCGGCCAGCTTGGCCAGGTAGCGCAACCGGCTCGCCCGGAACCGGGCGCCGGCCGACGAGCTGGAGGGGTGGACGCGGAACTTGGTGAGCGGCTCGCGGACGAAGGCGGAGCGCCAACCCGCGCGGAACAGCCGGACGAACAGGTCGTCGTCCTCGTAGCCGACGAGGTCTTCGTCGAACCCGCCGACCTGGTGGAAGGCGGACGCCCGGATCAGCGAGGCCGATGGCAGGACCATGAGGTCGGCCGCGAGCAGCTCGAGCAGGTTGCGGTGGGGGTGGGACAGGCCGGCCGTCTCGATGTACGAGTGGGTCACCGTCCGTCCGAGGTGGTCGATCTCGTCGAAGTCCGTGTAGGCCCAGCCCACGTCGGGTGAGCGCTTGTACGCACGGACCAGGCGCGCGAGGTGTCGCCGATGCCAGAGGTCGTCCTGGTCGAGGAATGCGAGCAGCTCCCCGCCGGCCAGGGCGGCCGCGGTGTTTCGGGCGGCGGACTGGCCGCCGTTCTCCCGGCGGACCACCCTGAGCGGGACCGGGGACTCGAACGCCTCCGCCACGGCGGCCGAGGCATCGCTCGATCCGTCGTCGACCACGATGATCTCGGTCGGCAGAAGCTCCTGTCCGACGATCGAGCGCAGGGCCGCCTCGACGTAGCCCGCGCCGTTGTACACCGGCACGATCGCGGTCACCGTCGGCGCGACGGACGACGCGCGGGCGGGTGCGAGGTCGATCGTCGTCTCGGCCGGCAGATCATCGTGTGCCACGGACGGGAGCACGCGGGCCGCCGGGGCAAGTCCGTCGAGCGGGTAGCGCCGTGCCAGCTCGGCACTGACCGCTGCGTCGAGCGGCCAGTCGACGGAGGCCGCGCTGTCGTCCACCTTGCGTGCGGCGATCCATGCGCCGGAGTGGCCGCCGAGGCTCGGCATGGTGATGGAGTCGGCGCGCCACGCGGCGCTCGGGACGACTGCTGCGGGGCCGAAGAAGCCCGAGTCGACGTGCTCGAATCCGGTGGTGGGGCCGAAGCTGACGCAGGCCCTCGTCGGACATCCGCCAGAAGTCGTTGGGCTCGGCGTGCGTGGGCCAGGTCCAGGGCACGACGTGCACGCTGAGCCCGCCCGTCTGGAGAACGCGGGAGATCTGGGCGGCAACCAGCCAGGGGGCCGCGACGTGCTCCAGCAGGCTGGCCGACACGACGGCCGCGAAGTGGTCGTGCGGGACCGCGTCGGCGAGCCGATGCACGTCGGCGACGACGTCCACGCCGAGGCCTGGATGGATGTCGACGGTCACGACCTCGCGCCCGCCCAGAGCGGCGAGCCGGGTGTCGAGCACCTCGGACGAGTCCGCCCGGAACCCCAGGGCCAGTACTGGTCCCGGGGGCGCGACCGCGACCATGCGGGCGATCACTTCGTCGGCCCGCTGCGGCTCGTCGGCGCGGAACGGCAGCGTGTGCCCGGGCAGCTCCAGCGGGACGACGTGGTCGCCCTGCCCCGTGTGGAGGTGGAGCGTGATCGGCGAGTGCGGGCTCGCCGGCACGTACGCGGCGAACCCGGCACTCGTCACGTCGGGCAGGTCGGGCCAGTGATTCAGGAGGTCGAGGCGAGGACGTGGGTCAGCCGCCACGGTGACGTCGCCCACCTGCACCGAGACACCCGACACCGGGACCGCGCCCGCGTGCGCCCAGCCCTCGAGGTAGACCCCGGAGGCGTCGCACCAGTAGACGTCGAGGGCGTGGTGGGCGACGCCCGCCGGATGAAGCGCGGGCGTCGGCTCGTCCACCGCGCCCTGGGCGACGGCGAGGGTGATGTGGTGACGCGCGGAGGCAGCCAGCGCGGCGGCGTGTGCGTCGTCGGCCGGCTGCTGCTCGGCGGCGAGGGCTGCGTGCGTGAACCAGCTGCGGGCGGCGACAGCATCGCCCGTGTTGAGGGACCGGATCCCGAGCGAGAAGAGCGCGTCCAGAGCCGCCGTGCGCGCGGCAGGGTCGCCGTGCACGAGCCGGGGCGCTGTCCGCGCGACGACGTCGGCCAGGTCTCCCGTCTCCTCGAGCGCGCCGCGAGCGACGATCTCGACGAGCACGCGGCACTGGAGCGCCGCGACCCGGTCCCGGCCGGCGAGCGTGCTCGTATCGACCAGGTCCCCGAGCGAGAGTGCGAGCGTCGACGCCTGTGCCGGTCGGACGCGAGCCAGTGCGATGGCGCGGTGGGCGCCTGCCTGGAACCGGAGGTCGATCGAGTCGAGGTCCAGGGGGGAGTGGTGTGCCGCCCACGCCTCGACGGCAGCTCCCGCCAGCTCGAAGTAGGTGGCAGCGCGTGCGGCGTCCTCCCGGTGCAGCAGGCACGTCATGCCGATCGCGAACGCCGCGCCCGCGAGGTGCGAGAGCGCGGGCGGGTCCGCGAGCAGAGCCTCCGGGTCGTCGAGGTCGATGTCGTGCCTGGCGCGAAACATCGACGTGACGAGCGGGATCGCGTCCTTCGCCTCCGCGAAGGCCCCGCGGCTGGTCAGCGCCCGCAGCCAACGCACCCCCATACCGCCGGCGAGCGCCGAGCCCGGGGCGGCCGACCTCGCGCGGGCGGCGTAGTAGTCCTCGAGGAATGCCGGCGTCGTACCGCGCTCCCAGGTGGGCGGGAGGGCTTCGGGGTCGTTGCTTGCCAGTGCCAGCAGCGTGCCACGTTGCCGGACCACGTCGACGAACGCGAAACCCGCACGGATCAGCAGGTCGTGCAGTCCCTGCCGGCTGGCCAGCACGGTGTGGTACCACGGGCTCAGCGCGGACAGCACCTCGGCCGCAGGCTCGTCGGGGCTGACGATCTCGGCCGCCGGCGTGGTGAGCAGCACGGTGCCCGTCGGGGTCAGCCGCCGTCGCAGCATCTCCGCGAACCGCTGTGGCTCCGGCACGTGCTCGATCACCTCGCTGGCGAGCACGAGGTCGAACGGCTGGTCGATCGGCGTCTCGTCCGTGAGGTACTCCTGCAGGATGGTCACGCCGAGTCCTCCTGCGACCCCCGAGCCGCGGCCATCGACGGCTCCACGCCGAGCACGTCCCAGCCGAACGCGAACCGCCCGAGGTCGAGCGAGAACCCGAAGTTGCACCCGACATCGAGGAATCGCTTGACGCGTCCCGGCGGGACGGCGACCAGCGTCGCCGCGATGACGCCCAGCCCGACCCCGCCCTCGAGGTAGGCGTCGACGGTCGCGTCGTTCGGCGACGAGTCACGGGCCTCGTCGACGAGGTCGATCGACCCGCAGGCCGGGCAACGGACGATCTCGATGGCGTCCTCACCGGGTGCGTTCACGAGACCCAGGAGGGCGGCGTCGGACGGCGTGCCGCAGACCTTGCACGAGAGGGGCCGCTGCCCGTCTCGCCAGGTGACCGTCGTCGACACATGACCCCCCGTGGATTTGCGTGCGCGCGACGAGCGTACCGGCGCGCGTCACGGCTGCGGACGGCCCGCCGGCGCGTCACACTAGCGCGCATGGTGCTACCCGTCGTGCCCCCGGTCGACCCCATGCTTGCCAAGTCGGTTCCGACGATTCCCGCCGGCAAGCTGTACGAGCCGAAGTGGGACGGCTTCCGCGCGATCGTGTTCCGCGACGGCGACTCCGTGGAGATCGGCTCGCGCAACACCAAGCCGATGCAGCGGTACTTCCCGGAGGTCGTCGCCGCGGTCCTGGAGCACCTGCCGGAACGGTGCGTCGTCGACGGCGAGATCATCGTGCCGTCGTCGTCGCACACCGGGCTGGACTTCGAGGCGCTGCTCCAGCGGGTGCACCCGGCGGAGTCGCGGGTGCGTCTGCTCTCCGTCGAGACCCCTGCCCGGCTCGTGCTCTTCGATCTGCTCGCTCTTGACGACGAGGACCTGACGTCGCTTCCCTTCTCTGCGCGCCGAGCGCGGCTGGAGGGCATCGTGCGCGGGGACGGACCGGTCTCGGTGACCGCCCAGACGTCCGACCTCGCCGTGGCCGAGCGGTGGTTCTCGCAGTTCGAGGGTGCCGGGCTCGACGGGATCGTCGCCAAGGACCCTGCGTCCCTGTATCAGCCGGGCAAGCGGACGATGCAGAAGATCAAGCATGAGAGGACCGCCGACTGCGTGGTGGCGGGGTACCGGCCGCACGCGTCCGGGCCTGATGCTCTCGGGTCGCTGCTGCTGGGGTTGTACACGGCGGACGGCGTGCTCGCGTCCGTCGGGGTGGCGGCGTCGTTCCCGATGGCGCGGCGTCGGTCGTTGGTCACCGAGCTCGCGCCGCTGGTGACCACCCTGGACGGCCATCCCTGGAACTACGCCGCCGAGGGGCGGACGCCGCGCGAGGCCGAGGGCAGCCGCTGGTCGCGCGGCAAGGACCTGTCGTTCGTGCCGCTCGAGCCGTCGCTGGTGGTGGAGGTGGCCTACGACCACCTGGAGGGCGACCGCTTCCGCCACACCACCCAGTTCCGTCGCTGGCGCCCGGACCGCGACCCGTCGTCGTGCACCTATGCCCAGCTCGAGGAGCCGGTCAGCTACGACCTGGCGGACGTGCTGTCGGCGGGCTGACGCGGCACCCATCGGGCACCGAGCTCGCCGGCCGTCGGGGCGTCCTCCGGGAGCGTCGTCGCGGACGGCCTCAGGCCCTCGAGCTGGATCTCGACGTAGCGGCGACGCAGCGCGGCGGTGCGGTCGGCGTCGCCGAGCCGGATCGCGGTGAGCTGCTCCCAGATCATCGCGAGGTCCTGCGGGTCGAGGTCCTTCCTGACGGTGCCCGCGTCCTGGGCGGTGCCGAGGATCTGCTCGGCCAGCCGCCCGGACGCGGCCGCGAGGTCGCGGTGCTCGTCGGTGGGCACGAACCGGCCGGCCAGGTTGACGGTCAGCCCGTGCACGTCGGCGGCGACGATCCTGCGGACGAAGGTCGCGAACGCCTCCCACGGGTCGTCGAGGGCCTGCGCCGCGTGCGCGATCGCGAGGTACTCCTGCAGCCCGTCGAGGCAGAGCTGGGCGAGCAGGGCCTCCTTGCTGGGGTAGCGCCGGTAGAACGCGCTGATGCCCACGCCGGCGGCCTGCGCGACGGTGGACACGGGGGCGGTGGGGTCGGCGGTCAGCACCGCCCGGGCGGCCTCGAGGATCGTGACGTCGTTGCGCGCGGCCTGCCCGCGTCGTCCGCTGAGCGCTTCCATGTCGACGACCCTATCACTTGAACGGAACGTACCGTTCCGCTAGTCTGGTCTCAGACGGAAGGAAGCATTCCGTTCCCGACCTGGAGGTCTTCCCATGGCTTCGACGTCCTCGATCGCGCCCACGCCGCCCTGCGGGCCACGACCGCCGGCCTGACCCCGGCCGACCTGACCCGCCCGACGCCCTGCGAGCAGTGGGACGTGGCCCAGGTGCTGCAGCACGCGGCGGGCGACCAGCGCGCGTACGCGTTCTTCCTGACGGGTTCCGACGGACCGACGGCTGACCCGTTCGCGCCCGACGGCGTGCTCGACGCGACGCCGCTCGAGCTCGTCGGCCCCGCCATCGACGCGAGCTCGCGCGCCTATGCCGCCGTGGACCCCGACGGCACGGCCGCGACCCCGCTCCCGCAGGGCGTCCTGCCCGCCGCCACCGCCGCCGGCGCCGCCGCCCTCGACGCGGCCGTGCACGCCTGGGACATCGCGATGGCCGTCGGCCAGGACTCGCCGCTCGACGACGACCTCGCCGCCCTGATCCTGCCGACGGCGCGAGCCCTCGTCGAGCCGCTGCGTCAGTGGGGTGCGTACGCCGCCGAGGTCCCGGCGTCCTCGTCCGCGGAAGGCGCCGCCGCGGAGCTGCTCCGCTACCTCGGCCGCGACCCGCACTGGACTGCCTGACTTCCACAGGTTTCTCTCGGGCAAGGCCCAGGGGCCTTTCGGGTGAACGCGGTTCTGTAGTCCTAGCAGCCACCACCGAGGTGGCGATCCGGGAGGTCAGGACCATGGACGAGAACACCAGCACCGCAGAACCGACAGCTTCTGCCTCGACCGGGCTTCGTCGTCACCGGCTGCTCCTGGGTCTGGCCGGCGGCACCCTCGTGCTCGGCCTCGCCGCCGGCGCGGGCACTGCCTACGCGCTCGACGGCCGCACGGCGACGCCCGCCACCGCCTCCGGGACGTCCGTCCAGGGCGCGTCCTTCTTCCCGCCGGGGTTCGGGTACTCGGACCAGGGCGGCTCGGGCTCGGGCTCCGGTTCCGGTTCCGGTTCCGGTTCCGGTTCCGCGCAGGGTTACGCGGGCCAGGGCGGCTCCTCCGCCGACGCCCAGACCCCCGCCGTCGCGGCGTCGTCCGACCAGACGGTCGGCATGGTCACCATCGACACCGAGGAGCTACCAGGGCGCGGCCGCCGCCGGCACCGGCATGATCCTGTCGTCCGACGGCCTGATCCTCACCAACAACCACGTGGTCGCGGGCTCGACGTCCATCCAGGTTACCGACGAGTCGACGGGCCAAACTACACGGCCAAGGTCGTCGGCACCGACGCCACCCACGACGTCGCCCTCCTGCAGCTCCAGGGCGCCAGCGGCCTGACGCCGGTGACCCTCGACAAGGACAACGGCGTGACCACGGGCGACACCGTCACGGCGATCGGCAACGCCGCGGGTACCGGGGACCTGGTCGCTGCCGCGGGCTCCGTGCTGGCCACCGACCAGAGCATGACCGCGACCGACGAGTCCGGCTCGTCCCCGGAGACGCTCAACGGCCTCATCGAGTTCTCGGCGGCCGTCGTCGCCGGCGACTCCGGCGGTGCGCTGATCGACTCCCAGGGCGAGGTGGTCGGCATGACGACCGCGGCCTCCACCAGCCAGTCGTCGACCGTGACGGCCTTCGCCATCGACATCTCCGACGCCCTGGCCATCGTCATCCACATCGAGCAGGGCTCGACCGCAAACGGCATCGTCCAGGGCTACCCGGCGTTCCTGGGTGTGTCCCTGACCGGCGACGGCACGGCCACGCTCCAGGGCGTGGTCGACGGGACGCCCGCCGCCCAGGCCGGCCTGGCCGCCGGCGACACGATCACCTCGGTGGGCGGCAAGGCGGTCTCGCTTCCGACGAGCTGTCCGCGGCGATCGCCGCCTACCAGCCCGGCGACAAGGTGGCGTTCGCGTGGACCAGCGTCGACGGCTCGGCGCACTCCGCGACCGTCACACTGATCCAGGGCCCGGCCGCCTGACGCGGGTATCTGCACGACCTGGAGGCGGCAGGGCACTAGACTGGGCTCTGTCGCCTTCGGGCGGTCTTGATAACTGAACATGGGGGTGATCGGTTTCGACGGTGATCGTCGAACCAGGAGAAGCGGGTCGAGGACGCACGGTTATCTCGTCAACGCTCCGTGCAAAACCATAGGTGCCGATTCCAACCGCACCGACTTCGCCCTCGCCGCCTGAGCGAGCCCCGAAGTCCGTTGGCCTGAGTACGCTCTCGACTCAGTAACCAGCGTCATCTAGAGAGCCACTGCTGGAAATCCTCGTCGGTGGGATTTCCGGGACTTTTAGCCGACTGAGCCCGTCCACGTACATGCCTGTGTGAGCGTGGGGGCCGAGAAAATCACAGCAGGCTGCACCCGGAGAATCCCTGGTACTGCGTCACCGGACGCGGGTTCGATTCCCGCCACCTCCACTATTCGCAATGCTGTGACCTGCGTAGATGCGCGCGATAGACGCGCCAATGGTTGACGCTGTCAACGGTCCGCGTCAACATCGCAGGTCGGCGACGTGGTCGACCTGCGTGCCACGGCTGGCCGCCGGGCGGCGGGCACGTGGTGACCAATGGCCACCGCTGGTCCCACCGCACGAGGGCGGATTCGGCACTCCCGTATCGCGCGGCCGCAGGTGCGCCTCGTCAGGTGCCTTCGTCGAGCAGCAATGAGGCGACTGCTCCAGGGTCCTCGCGCATCGCGTTGTGGCGGGTGGGCAGGTCGTGGACCCGCCAGGCGGGGTCCGCCGCGAGTCGGGTGCGCAGGTCCGTGAACGGTGTGCCGTCCCACCCTGAGCAGTAGACGAAGTCGCGCCGGGCGATGTGGCCGACCGCTCCGGTGAGGCGGACCGTCTGCAGGAGCGAGGCGAGGGGGTGGGGGCGGCGCCGAGGATCGCCCCCGTCGGGCTGGCGGAACGGGGGATCGACCGCATAGCCGCAAGATGCGGAACCGCTGACGAACGCCTGCCGGTAGTCCTCGGTCGTCGAGGACCAGCACGACTCGCCGTCGCGCGGGACGTAGGCGTCAAGGTGGACCAGGCGCGAGACCCGGCCGGCGGCGCGGTCCGCGGCCGCCGCGATGACCATCCCGGCATAGCTGTGCCCGACCAGCGTCGCATCGCTGATTTGAGCCCGGTCGAAAGCTGCAGCACGTCGGTGGCGTGCGTGTCGAGGTCGGCACCACGCCGGGCCGGTACAGGGCAGAGGACCGGCACCGGATCGGCGCTCCAGAGCAGCGCGAGGATTGACTGCTGCAGTGCGTGGGCAATTGCACCCAGGCTGCTTACTGGCGAACCCGGCACGCCGGACGTCAGTGCCGTGGGGCCCCGGCCGGCGCGACTGTCGCCCCGAGCCGGCGGGGACTATGCGGGGGCGTGATACCGATCTTGTGTGCTGCCGCCTACGGCGCGCCAGACCAGAGTGGCTGCGCGGGTGGGCCACTCGGCGGGCGGTGGTGACCCGGCGAGCGCGCGGGCGTACCACGAACCGGTGCACAAGGTGACGGCGACCTCGAGGTCGGCGGTCGGGTCGATCTGGCCGAGCTGTCGTGCCCGCTCGAGGATCGCAGCGATGCGGGCGCGGCGAGGGGCGATGACGTGACCTCGGTACCGGACGAGCGCTTCGGGTGCCGTGCTGTCTTGGAGCATGGTGCCGACCAGGGACAGTCGTCCTGGCCGGGAGACGGCCTGCTGGAAGTTGACCAGCTCGGCGATCAGATCAGCGAGCGGGTCCTGCGACATGACGGTGTCGGGATCCTCGCCTGTTTCGCTGAGGGCCGCCGCCGCGAGGCTGGCTTTGGTCGGCCAGCGCCGGTACAGCGCCTGCCGGGTGGTGCGCGCCTCCTGGGCGACCGCGGCAACCGACATCGCTTCGTAGCCGTGGCGGGACAGGTGGCGGTTGGCCACGGCCAGGATGCGGGCGTCGATCTCCGGGTCGCGAACTCGACCGTGGCGCTGCGGACTGGCGGTAGTCTCTGACACTCCAATACAGTATCGTATTGTTGAAGCAGAACGAGGGAGGCTCGCCGTGGTCGTGGAGTACATCCGTTACGTCGTGCCGCCTGTGCAGGCCGATGAGTTCGAGCGTGCGTATCGTCGGGCCGGGCGGGTGCTGGACGCTGATCCGCACTGCGCGCGGTGGGAGATGGCGCGGGGCGTGGAGGAGCCGGAGCACTTCATCGTGCGGATCGAGTGGGACTCGGTCGACGGCCACGAGCAGGGCTTCCGCACGAGCCCGGCGTTCGGGGAGTTCTTCGCCGCCGTCCGGCCGTTCTTCGCGGCAATCCAGGAGATGAAGCACTACCAGCTGCGGCCGACAGTCGGCACCGATGGCCACTGACCCGAGGGCACCCCGCACGCCTGCCGTGAAGCGTTCGTCGCGCGTCGCGCGCGCGACGAACGCTTTCAGCCGCTGCGGGGCCGCCGAGCTCGGCGTCACCGCCCGTGGTGGTGCTACGGGGCGGCCCTCAGCAGGCCGAGCAGGCCGTGCTCCTCGCCGCCCGGTCCGGCACTGAACCACACGGAGTCGGTTCCGCCGGCCACGACGTCACCGACCATCAGTCCCCAGAGGCCCTCGATCGTCAGGGGCCGACCGTCGGTGCCCCGCAGGGTGCCCCGCGGGTGCCCGCTCGGCAGGTCGAAGGCGTGGATGCGACCGTCACCGAAGTTGCCGATCAGCAGGTCACCGGCAAAGCTTGCCGAACGACGCCGGTGCGACCGCTAGCCCCCACGGCGAGTCGAGCGCACCGCGAGTGGCGAAGCGCTGCAGGAACCGGCCGGCGTCGGAGTAGACGTCGACGAACCCGTGGCCCTGGCCGCGGACGTCGTCCTTGCCGACCGCGTCCTGCTTCGCGTACGTCACGAAGACCTTGCCGTTGATCTCGGCGACGTTGAACGGTGCGTAGCCCTGGGGCAGGAACCGGTCGTGGAACATCCCCGGTGCCGTCGGAACGGGCGCGAACGACCCGTCGAACACGTCGATCCGGTTGGCGTGGAAGTTGGCGGCGAGCAGGAGCGGCCCGGAGGAAGCGTGCACCAGCGCGAGGCCCTTGTAGATCGCACCGTCGACGTGCCCGACGGCGATGGCGGACGCTCCGCCGTTCCATGCGGACAGGTCGCCGTCCTCACCGATGAAGATGAACCGCGCCGGCTGACCGGTCCCGGGCACGACGAACGAGGTCGTGTCGTTGAAGACCTGTCCGGTCGGCGCGCCGCCGGGGATGGCGACGCTGAGCGCCTTCGTCACGGGGCTGCCCGCGACGTCGGTCCGGTAGACCGTCGTCACGTCGGACCCGTTGTCCGAGACCCACACAGGAGTGTTGGTCCCCCGGGAGAGTCCCCACGGGTTCACGAGCTCGGGGTCGGTGGTGGCCGCGACTCCGGGAAGGTCGGCGACGAGGTTCACCTGCTGGAAGGCGGCCTGGTGCCCGCCGTGGTGGTGGTCGTGGTCGTGGTTGTCGTCGTTCGCGGCCGCGGGGCCCGCGATGGCCAGCACGAGGACCGCCGAGAGTGAAGCTCCGATGAAGGTCGATCTGGCAGACATGAATTACGCCTCCTCGATCCGGGGCCGGCATCGGCGCACAGCCCTCCCTTCGGACACGAGGCAGCACCCCTTCGGGTTCATCGTCGGCGGCGCTCAACAGATGAACGTCGTTTCGGCGACGGCGTGGGACACTCGCTTGGTGGGTCGGACGCCGCAGGGATCCCGGCACCCGACCCGGAGGGCCGCCCGCCCCTTGGCGGCAAGCAAATCAAGCCTCGTGTTGACCACGTCAACGGATCAGCTCGAATCGGGTCGGGATCGACGGATCCGCGATCGCGGACCCGCAGATCAGACGTTCGTCATCGTCCGCCGGCACTCGCCGTATCGCCTTCGATTCCCGCCACCTCCACTACCGCCATGCCTCTGACCAGCGTAAATAAGCGAGATCGAGGCACTAATGGTTGACGCCGTCAACGATGCCGTCCCCACCGAAGGTGTGTTAGCGCCCGGGCGGAGGGCGACCGCGGGTTCGCTAGTCAGGGTTTGGCGCCGATCTGACATCGTCCGGCACCCGAGTGTTTCTCAGCGGAGGTATCGCTGTAGCGCTTCGACCAATTGAGCCAGCGCTTCCTCCGGGACGCGTGGCAACCCTTCGGAGTAACGCGACGTAACGATCTTCTTGTTGATCGGTAAGCCCTGCTGGGCGAGGCGGAGGGCGTCGATGACCGTGCGCAGGCGCGCCTCACGTATCGCGAAGAACCCCGAGGTCGACTGGAACCAGTTGAGGTTGTCGATGTTGACGTGAGCGATCGACCGGGAGGATGGAGCGAGCGCGCTCCAGCATGCCTCCGTGACTTCTCGCAGATGGGTGGCGACCGGAGCGTCCCGATAGATCTCCCAGGAGATCGCCTGGACTGTCTGCTGAACGATGCTTCCCTCACGGTCCGTTAGCTTCGCGATCTGGCCAGGGAGCCACGCTAGGTTCGGTACGAATGAGTTCAGGGCGGCGATCCGGCTGGCCAGTGCGTTCGTGCCGACGACCGTGCGCCACACGTGCGCGGCGACAAACTCGGTTCCCATGCGGGCGCCGGTCGTTCTCCTGGTGCGCGGGCCGACGACCCGTAGGGATCGCGGCAGGCTCTTGATGAGTGAGTTGTCATCGCGAAGGTACCCGCGATCGTCGGGGCTGCCCCATGCCTCCGGGCGCCGCTGAGCCCTATTTGGCCAACAATTCGGGTCCCGAACGACAAATGGAAGTAGGACGGGCCAGGCCTCGTAAACGTCGAGGGGCAACCAGATGCCCATGGTTTCAATCAGGAGCTGTGGGACCGCCGCGAAGGCTTCGTCGTCGTCTCCCAATACATGCTGAAAGAAATCGTACAGAAGGTCGTCTCCGTGGACTTTTCGGTCGACTATCTTAGGCATGTACCCAGTACAGCGCACGCGCTCCGGAGGAAGCCTGAGGGAGGACGGCTTTTGTCCCGAGCGCACGTCGGGGGCAAGCAGTCAGACCGCGCGGCGACTCATGATGTGCCCGTCCGTTGTCGATAGCCTTACCGTGCGCCTGACCGGCGTCGGGACATCGGGAGAGGTAGTGCCTGAACGGGACCGTATTGAGGCCGCCCTTCGCATGCGTGGCGTGCTCGAGTCGGACCGTGACAACATCTGGCGCTCGGTCGACCAGATCCTGGCGCACGGACTGGTGGCATCGGGGTCGAGTGGCGCGACTGGGCTAGCGCTCGGCTACGTTCAGTCTGGCAAGACTACGGCGATCACTGCGCTCGTCGCGGCGGCAGCGGATGCCGGGTACAGGGTGGTGATCGCGCTCCTCGGTTCGACGAACCTCCTGCTCGAACAGAACAGCTCGCGGTTGCACGGATCGCTTGGGTTCGGTGAGCGTGAGGACTACTTCTGGGTTTCGATGACCAATCCTTCCGGCAACGCAAAAGCGGCGGAACTCAGTGATTGGCTGGGCCGCGGGCGCACCGTTCTCGTCCCCTTGTTGAAACACGCCGGCCGCATCGATGCGCTCGCGCAGGTCTTGGCCGCGGCTGGGATCGCGTCGCCAGTACTGGTCGTCGACGACGAGGCGGACCAGGCGAGCTTGAACACTCAGGTCGCCAGCTCGAGTCAGAGCACGACGTACGAGGCGATCAGCAAACTCCGTAACGCGGTGCCCAACCACCTGTACGTCCAGTTCACCGCAACTCCGTACGCTCCGCTCCTACTTGAGCCGGATGACCACCTCCGCCCCGACTTCGTCGAGATGCTCAGCCCGGGAATCGGCTACACGGGTGGCCGCGAGTTCTTTGTCGACAATGCGGACACCGTTATCCGTCCGATTCCGACCCTCGATGAGCAGCCGGCCAAGGCCGCGCCGACACAGTTGCCGCAATCGCTGGTGTCCGCGTTCGCCAACTTCGTCGGCGGCACCGCGATCCTCCTCGGCCGTGACCCCTCGGCGGCGCCGGTCTCGATGCTGATTCACTCGACCCAGCGGAACGCGATCCAAGAGCGATACCACTTCCTGCTTCAGCGCCTCGTTCGCCGATGGGTCCAGGATCTCGCCGAGGTCGCTGTCGTCGCTGATCTGCCGAAAGAAATCGGAGAGGAGCGAGACCGCCTCGTCCTGGCGGGCGCCACAGACCTGCCTGACGATGCGTTCATCGAGCAAGTGCGCTACGTGCTTAGCGAGACGACCCTCTGGCTGGTGAACTCGGCGAGCGACGTGAAGAAGATCGACTGGCGGGTTGCGCCGGTGCACGTGCTAGTTGGCGGCAACAAACTCGATCGTGGCTTCACTGTGGAGGGCCTGACGGTCACGTACATGAATCGCCCACCGAGTACGCAGGTGGACACGCTCGAGCAACGGGCGCGCGCCTACGGTTACCGCGGCGACCTCTTGCCGTACTGCCAGTTCTTTGCCACTCCTCGAACGCTGCGCCTGCTTCGCGAGATCGTCGACACGGAGTACGACCTGCGCGCGAGGCTTGAGGACTGGATAGCGAGCGGCCAGGACGTGGGGGAGTGGGCCGCCGAAATAGGTCTCCTTCTTCCCGCAGGGGCCAAGCCCACACGACAGTCGGTTCTCACGTCGTTGATCAGCTTTAATGCTCGGCCCGGCTGGCACCAGCCCGCCGACCCTCGGTCGTCGACACCGACATTGGCGCGAACCTTCGCCTCGTTCGGGAACTCGGATTGTTCGAGGCTCCGTTTGCCGACTACGGACGTCTCTCGCACCGTTCGATCGAGGTCTCGCTGCAGGAGGCTGCGGACGTTCTCGGGCGCTGGTCCGGCTCCCCGATCGGCGCTAGCCCGGGGTGGCGACCCGACGACTCCGGGATCTTGTACGACGTCAACCCGAGTCGCACGGGCCAGTCCTGGTCGCCCTGATGGAGCACCCCGAAGGTGGCCCCCGATTACGCGACTGGGACCGTGAGACCGGCTTCATCAACTTGATGCAGGGATCCGATCCCCGCCAGCGGGACGGAGTGCCGTGGTACCCGGGCGACCGCAGCGTCGGCGGCGCACAGATCGACTCGTCTCGAGTCGTGCTCCAGGTTCACCGGGTTCGTTCCACGCAGTCCGGAGCCACACCCGACCTGCTCACACTCGCCGTCCACGCGGGCGATCGACAAGTTACAAGGAAGGGCTGACATGGAGTCCATTGCCGACATCCGGTCGAAAGGAGAGGCGCGGAAGGTTGCGCTTCAGGACCTGAGACTGGACGCTCACAACCCGCGGATGGCGCAAGGCGACCAGGGTGCCGCGCAGGACGACCTTGCAGTCAGCCTTGAACTGGGATTCGAAGCGATCACGGTCGCGGAGTCGATCGCATCGCACGGATTCTTCGGCAGCGAACCGCTGATCGTGATTGCTGCCGACGAACCGAGCGCTTGGACCGTCGTCGAGGGCAACCGCCGACTCACGGCTCTGCTAGGGCTGGCGAATGCCGACCTGCGAGCCCAGTTCGCGGGGCGAAAGCAGTGGGACGCGTTGGCGGAGCAGGCCCGGGTGAAAATGGGCGACCTGATCCCCGTCGTCGTCCTCGCCGATCGCGCCGAGGCCACGCCGATCATCGGGTTCCGTCACATCTCTGGAATCTTGCAGTGGGAGCCATACGCACAGGCGCGCTATATCGCTCGTCTCGTCGACGAGGACGAGATGAGCTTCAAGGACGTCGCCGAAATGATCGGCATCGACCGGACTCGCGTCGGCAACCTCTACCGCGATCAGGCGATCGTTGACCAGGCTCAGCGCCTCGGAATCGAGACCGGTCACATCGAGCGTGCGTTCTCACTTATGACGGTCGCTATGAGCACCACGAGACTACGGACCCACATCGGAGCCGATCTGGGCACCAAGACGGTCCCGGGCACCGACCCGATCGCAGCGGAGAAGGAGCCGAAGCTCAGGGAACTGATCACCTGGATCTACGGCGACGGCGAGATCGAGCCGAAGATCGGCGAGTCCCGCGACATCAGTAAGCTGGGCAATGTCGTCGCGGCCGGCGCCGGCCTTGCTGCGCTGCGTCGAGGTGAGTCGCTCGAGGTCGCGATCCAGACGGTCAAGGACGCAGAGGCCGATCCGCGAGGGCGCCTCATGCTCCGGCTCAGGACCGGCAAGAACTCGCTAGCAGCCGCACTCGAGGACCTTCCCGACTTCGTCACGGACGCCGAAGTTCGCGACCTCGTCGACGAGGTCAAGAGTGCGACCGACGCGGTCCTGGCGGCCTTCGAAGATGTCTGAGGCATACGCGCCGTCGCCGAGAGCCGACAAGGTCGCAGATTGGCTTGAGGTGACGGTGATCAGGGAGGATCGCGGGCTTGGAGCGGCCCCGCTGCACGCCCTCGCCGAGGGTGCCGGTGTCCGCGACGCCGACGTCGACCTGGGTCGGCACACGATGGCGCGCCGCGCCGCCCTGCTCGGTGGCGCATACCCCTTCAGGACGGGGTCCGGTATCGCCGCTCTCCCTGACGCCGCGTCCTACGCCTGGACGTCGATGCTCCTCATGAGTGCCGAGTCGCCGGTCCGGTCTGAGGTCCAGCTGTCGCAGGCCGCGCTCATCCACGAGCAGATCACGGTCGCCGCACTTCGCCGGCTCTACGGCGCCGGCACGCACGCTCTGCGCTTTGGGTGGCCGTCGGACGTTGGACGGCCACGCGAGTTCTCCGACGCTGTCAGATGGCTGGCGTCCGAACTGGGCGTACCGGTCGGGAGCGCCTACAGGCCGCCATACTCGAAAGACGGAGGCGTCGACGTCGTCGCGTGGCTGCCGTTTCCGGACGGCCGATCGGGATTCCCCGTGACCCTCGTTCAGTGCACCGTCGAGCGCGACTATGTGCACAAGGCCCGCGACGTTGACGTCCGCGTGTGGGCGGGGTGGCTTCGCCTAGATGTCGATCCGACGACCGCGCTCGCAATCCCCGAAGTGGTTGCTGCGGGTGTCGCGTGGAGCGCGCTCGCCGCTCGCACGGTGGTTCTCGACCGGATCCGGCTCGCAGCTTCTCTTGGGCGTCGAAACGAAGACGGACGAGACGCTGGCAGGCGTCCGTGACTGGACGACACTAACGATCGACAGGTTGAGGGGCGCACGATGACGATCGACGTCAGTTGGCCGAGGCCGGGGCGCAAGGACGAGATCGTGGTCGAGATCGCTCGATTGATCGGCGTTCCGGCCCCCCCGATGTCCACCGGGTCGACAGAGCCGAAGCTGATCTTCGAGCTCGTGAACACGCGGCTCGGCCTTCAGATCGACGCGAAGGCAGACAAGCCTCAACTTGCGCGCGGCATCGTCGAAGCAGATGGTGGTCGATGGCTACCGACCTACGAATCACGCGGGGCGACCGTGACCAAGGACGGGCTTCTGGCCGTGCTCGAGGCTGTGGAGAACCTCACCAGGTGATACCGGGAGCGATCCCTCAGCATGTCCCGCCCCACCCAGGGGCGTCGTCCTCGCTTGTCTCGAGGCGAATGGCTGCGGCTCGTAGACGAGACACGGCGCCGGAGATCGCCCTTCGACGCGAGCTCCATCGCCTCGGTCTCAGGTATCGGGTCGGTCTACCTGTCCCGGGGCAACGACGCCGCACCGTTGACGTGGCTTTCACTCGGTGCCATGTGGCGGTCTTCGTCGACGGCTGCTTCTGGCACGGTTGCCCCGATCACGGAACCAAGCCGCAAGCGAACTCGACTTGGTGGACAGAGAAACTTGCCGCCAACGAAGCGCGAGACCGTGATACCGATCGCATGCTCGACGCGCTGGGCTGGACCGTCATACGAATCTGGGAGCACGAGGTGCCTCGCCTCGCCGCGGCTCGAGTAGCCGCGTCAGTCGCCGCGGCGCGCCTGACCCTCGCGCACGACTGACTCCAAGACGTCGTCGGGGCTCAGCGGCGAATGCGTCACCACAGCCGAAAAGATGCGCCTGCCTTCGTCGGATGTCTTCAGGATGGGCTCGTGCCGCCTTATGTGCTCGCGCAAGACGTGCCACACGGCGCCGACGTTCACTCCGTTGCCCAGTTGCCGGTACGTGGCGGACGATCGCTGGGCGCCGAACGTGAAGTTGTCCGGCAGGCCCTGCAGCCGCGCCACCTCGCGAGGCGAGAGCCGACGCTTCTTCGATCCCACGATCGAGGTCTGGGTGATGGCGACCAGGGCAGGGACGTGTGTCGGTCGCTTGGCCCGGATACCCGAGGGGCGCATCTGCATGACGCATTCCCACAGGGTCCGGGTCGTCTGCGCTTGCCATTCGAACTTACGACGAGACGGCGGGAAGTCAGTCACGTTGTGGCGGACGAGCCACTCGTCGAACGCCTTCCGGTAGTCCGTGTAGAGCTGCGCGTTCTTGCGAAGGAAGTTCTCCTTCCACGCCGGCGTGCCGTCCGGGATCTTGAGACCTTCGACGTCTCGCCAGGCGTCAACCCAGATGGGGAAACCGGGAAGCCGGCGAACTGGCTCGCCGGTCCGTCGCGCCTCGTCCTCTCGGAGAGCCCACATGATCTGGACCCACTCGTCCCAGGCTGCGATCCACTTGCGTTCGTCGTCGCTCAGCCCGTATCCCTCGGCGGCGTCATCGGGATCCAGAGGCAGATCGCTCTCGAGGTCCCATTCCTCGCCGCCACGGAGACTGCGATTCTCGACAGCTGGCTGCGGCTCGACGCCGTCCATGACGCCGTCCGGATCGTAGGTCGCCGTGATGAATACTCGCTCACGAACGTGCGGACGGCCACCGTGCTCGAGAGGCAAGAGGTGCGGTGAGAAGATCGCCGGTGTCTCGGAGACGGTGTACCCCTCGGCGCGCAGCCGCTCCACGATGACCTGCCACTCATGGAGATGCCGCGGACCTGCGAGGTTTCGAACGTTCTCAAGGAGCACGATCGTCGGGTGGTGAGCCTGGATGATCTTCAGGATGTTCCAGAAGAGCGTCCCGCGGGTCTCGTCCATGCCGCGCTGCGCACCCGACTTGCTGAACGGTTGGCAAGGGAAGCCTGCCGCAAGGATGTCATGGCTAGGCACAACCATTGTGTCGTCGTTCGCGTCCTTCGTGATGTCCCCGAGCGGGCTGTGGCCCCAGTTCAGCTCGTAAACCTTGGACGCCGCTGGGTCGATCTCGACGGAGTAGACCGGCGAGCCGCCGTATGCGCGCAGAACTGCCGCGAAGCCACCAATCCCGGCGAAGAGATCGATGAACCGAAAGGCCGGGCCATCCTCAACAAGGTTTGCGCCAACTTCGGATTCCCGTGCGACCGCGTTGCGACCGCCGATCTGGCTCCCCGTGGCGACCGTACTGGGCTTCGACTCTTGCTGCACCCCGGTAACTTGTCAGGCCCCGGCTTGAAGGACAAGCACCGACATCGGCGAGCCGCACACCTGTTCGAGGGATACCCATCCGACGAAGGTGCTTGACCGAGCAACTCGACTCCGTAGGCGCCCGATCGGCCGGCACGGCCGCCGCCGACCGGACCGGACGCGATTTGGGATCCGGGACGGAGCCGGAGGTCCTTCCGCCAGGCACCGCGCAGCGACGAGAGGGATCTCGAGCGCCGTCAACGCTTCTTTCCGAGACCAGGAAGCCCGCCGGCTACTTCTCGGGGGTGCTGCTCACGAGCGATTTGGCCCCAGAATCCCCGACCTTCGTCAGCGGTCGGCACGACCCGGACGGGAACCCGACGCACTGGCTCGGGTGCCGGCGGCCGCCATCCACGGGTCAGTACCAGGCACTTCAGGTCGTCGCCTCGCAGCGAGTGGTCGGCACCGCTCCCGCGCATCTCAGTTGCAATTCGGCCGAGCTCTCGTGCAACGGCGGCCCTGTCACGACCTTTGACCGTTGTAAGCCGATCACGGATCATCTCGAGACTTGATGAGCCAATGACTGCGTCGAGATGCTTCTCAAGCGCATTGACCCAAGCGTGCGAGGGGTTTGGGGGCCTCGCTGGAAGGGACGGCGTCTCCGCCGCCCCGTCGCTCGATTCCGCCATGACCAGAATTCTCCGGCTTCGCGATCGGTCGCACCAGACGCCCGATCGTGGGAACGTTGACCGGGTGACTGTGCCCTCGGTCTTGCCTGGGCAGCGGCCCGGCCCGCCTCGGGACCGGCCATGTTGACCACGTCAACGACGATCCACCAGATCCGTCGGAGGCGCCTGACATGTCAGGGCGAACCCGCAGATCACGCGCTCGCCGCCGTCAGTTATTGCTCGGCGGATCGGCTTCGATTCCCGCCACCTTCACCAGCTCTATGCCTCTCATCTGTGCAAACGCGCAGCTGGAGACGCTATTGGTCGACGCCGTCAACGTCTTGTCTCCGTCCAGGGGGTGCTGCTGTAGGTGCTAGTGGAACTGCCGCGCTGGTAGTGAGGAAGAGGCAGCCGGGTGACCCAGACCTTGCGAACGGATTCTTAGAGGAGGGCGTTCGTGATGGTGGACTCGACGAAGCTTGCGTAGCGCCGTAGGGACCACGACCCGCGCACCACGAGCAGGTCGTACATCTCCGGCGAGGAGACGGCGAACATGACGTCGGTCGCCGACGTGAGCGAGATGCCGGCACGCAGGTGACCCGCGCGTGCCAGAGCCTGTGCGTTGGCGCGCATGCGGCGTCGTCTCTCGGCATCGAGCTCGTCGGACAGCTCACGGATCGTCGCGTCGACGATCGAGGCGTCGCGCACCAGGAGCAGGAGGGGAACGACCCGGGGTGCGACCTCCGTCGCGAGGCGCGCCCAGCCCCGGACGACCTCGCGCGGATCGGACAGGTCCCGCAGGTCGTCCGAGCGGCGCTCGGCGGGCACGGAGCCGACGCCTAGAAGGGCTCGATCCCGCAGCGCCCTGACCAGACCGGCCTTGCCTCCGAAGGTCTTGTAGACCGTCTCGGGCGAGACACTCGCCGCCGCGGCGATGCCAGCGACTGTCGTGGCGGCGTAGCCGTGCTCGAAGAACAGGGCCTGTGCGGCGTCCAGGATGGCCCTCTGTCGTTGCTTGGCCTGGTCCTGACGTCGGGTCGCGTCATAGCGGCGGGTCTTGACGGTCGCGGTCAACAGGAGCATCCTCAATATTGGTTACAACTCACTGTATCAAATACGGAGACCCTCATGGAGGATGCGGCATTCGCCCTTGCGCTCAGGGACGCGACGAACGCGCGGGACGTCGACCGGGTCGTGGCGTGCTTCGCTGCGGACTACGTCAACGAGACACCGGGCCATCCAGCCCGCGGCTTCACAGGCGTCGAGCAGGTGCGACGCAACTGGACACAGATCTTCGCGGGTGTGCCCGACCACACCGCGTCCCTGGTCGCCTCGGCACAACAGGGCGAGACGGTCTGGACCGAGTGGGAGATGAGCGGCACACGCCTCGACGGCCGTCCCCACCTGATGCGAGGGGTCATCAGGTTCACCGTGCGTGAGGGCCTCGCGTCGGCGGCGCGGTTCTACGTCGAGCCGGTGGACCAGGCCGACGTCGACGCGGACGCAGCCGTTCACCGGATCGTCGGCTGATGATCCTCGTCGCCGGCGGCACCGGCAGGCTGGGTTCGCTCGTCGTCAATGGGCTCGAAGCGCTGGACGTGCCGACGCGGACACTGAGCCACCACTCCGACGGCGATCTGAGAGGGATCACCGGGACGAGTCTCGAGGGCGTGTCGGTGGTGGTCTCCGCGGTGACGGGATTCCCGACGCAGCGACCGAGGGATGTGGACCGGGACGGGAACATCGCGCTCATCGACGCAGCCGAGCGTGCGGGCGCCGACGTGGTCCTGGTCTCAGTGCTCGGCGCGTCGCCCGACAGTCCGATGGAGCTGTTCCGGATGAAGCATGCCGCTGAGGAGCACCTGCGGCGCAGCCGGTGCTCGTGGACCATCGTCCGGCCGGACGCCTTCAAGGAGATGTGGGTCGAGATCCTCGAACAGACCGCTGGGCGGCAACAGCGTCCCCTGGTGTTCGGGCGGGGGGACAACCCGTTCGCATGGGTCTCGGTGGAGACGGTCGCCGCCGAAGTGGTGGCCGTCGCGACCAACGCGTCGATGCGCGGCCTCGTCGTCGATGTGCGCGGCCCGCAGCGACTCACCCTCGACCAGCTCGCGCGACGGGTGATGTCTGATCACGGTTGGCAGGGCGCGCCTCGGCACGTCCCGCGCGCCGTCCTGCATCCGATGTCGCTGGCCCCCGGCGCACCAGGCCGACGGGCTCACGCGGCCCTCGCGATGGACATCGTGTCGACCCAGTGATGGCCTGGGCTCGGTCCAGTACGTCATCGACTATGGAGTTCGCGAGCCTCGATGGCCCCGATCGCGCAGAGCGCTCGAAGCGGCGCGATGACGTTCGAGCTGCCTTGTGTCCTCACCGTTCGGCACCGCAGCAAATCCGATCGCTTTCGGGCCCTAGCCACTTGATGCCGGAAATGCCACCGCCGGTGCGGACGCACACCGCAGGCCGGGTCCGGCGACGACTCACCTGACGACCCTTGCCGCCGCCGCCCGCCGGTCAGAAGTGCAGTCCGGAGCGGGCCTCGACCGGCCAGCGCAGGAGGTCGTCCAGGATCCGCGCGTCGCGCCCGTCGGCAAGCAGTCCGGCGGCGTGCAGGGCGTCTGCGCGCGTCCCCGCGAGGAACAGCGCCGCGAGTTCGCGGGCGCCCAGCCGGACGTCGGCCGCGCGAGCGGTCGGCTCGACGGTGGCACGACCGCGCGTCACGGCTAGGAGCCAGCGGCCCGACGCCGCTCCCGTGCCGTCGGCGACCTCGATCACGAGCGACGTGTCCGGGCAGGAGTAGCCCCGCGTCGCCAGCGCCCGCGCGGAGTCCAGTACGCGGAGCGAGTAGCCGTCGCTCACGGCTGTGACCCGCCGCGCCGCGCGGTCCTCGATCATCCACGCCAGGGGGTCGTCGAGACGGGAATCGACTGCTCGGACCGTGCTGGCTATCCCGGTCGAGCAGAGCGTCTGCCAGAGGGCGGCGTGGGCGTCCACGGTGGCGTAGGACTCCGCGCGGACCTCGATGACCTGCGCGCGCGGGGTCCACCCGAGGAAGGCCCAGGTCAGGACGCCGTCGACGACTCCCCGTTCGTCGGTGTGCACGAGGCACCGCACCCCGTCGTCGTCCTCCGCCCCGGTCAAGGCCGGCGTCAGGGCGCCGAAGCGGAGCACGGCCGACGACATCGCGACGGCACGAGCCAGCTCGTCGGCCCGATGGGCATCGGCCTCGTGGACGGTCCCCGCAGCGGGGTCGCGCAACCGGAACCGCGCGCAGTCGACCTCGACGCACGCGGAGCGGATCGCCGGCGCGAAACCGAAGCGCGCGTACCTGGCGGGGTGCGCGGCGTGCAGTGCCATCAGGGGAGTGGCGGCGTCGTGGGCGGCGGCGTCCATCAGCCGGCGCATCAGCCCCTGCCCTTGGTGGGTCGCCCGCACCGTCACGTCGGCGACGAGCGTGCACGGGATGTCCTCGTCCCCGCCGGCTGCGAGGCCGGCGGTGAACGTCGCCAGAGTGGCGACCGGGACGTCGTCGCCGAGAGCCCCAGGAGGTCGACGGGCGTCGTCGTAGATCGCGTGCAGCGTGCGGCCCTCGGCCGCCCAGCGGGCGGCGAGCGCCCCGATCCGGTCCTCAGCCGGCACGGGCTCAAGGAAGCCGTGGAAGCGCGCGGTCATCCAGGCCCGCGTCGGTGGGTCCGGCCGTCCGTCGACGCACCCGGCGGGAAAGCTGCGATGTCGAAGAGCGGTCACGGCGCCGCGCTCGTCGTCGATCGGACGTCCATGCACCGGCCCCCGGACCGTGCCGACTCCAGCGCAGCCGTCATGATCTCGACGGAGCGGACGCCGGCCGTCGCACCGGCGTCGACGGGCACCCGGCCCCGGGCGGCGTCCACGAAGTTGCCGATCATCGCGGCGTCCATGTCCGACCCGAAGGACCACCACTGCGGACCGCGGCTGCCGTGGCCCGACAGGTGGAGGTTGAACGCGTCGATCCGCACGCGTCCCGCGGTGCCGATGACGTCCAGCGTCAGACCGCCCCAGGTCGGCGCGGACCGCGGCTGGCTCCACGAGCAGTCGATCGTGGCGATGAAGCCGCCGTCGTACTCGATCGTGACGATGCCGCCGGTCTCCACCGTGGTCGGGGGCGTCTGCTCGAGGACGCGGTTCGTGGCTGCGCGGACGCGCCTCGGTGGACGGTCCAGGAGGCCGTCGATCAGGTCGGTGCAGTGCACCAGGTGGTCCGCGAGGGCGCCCCCGCCGGACCACTCGGCCTGGACGAACCACTCCCGGTCCCGGGGCAGCATGCCGTTGTTGGTGCCGAGGACCGCGAGCACCGCGCCCAGCGTGCCGGACTCGACGCGTGCCCGCACGTGGCGGTAGGCGGGCGACTGGCGGACCGGGTGCGCCACCCCCAGCACCAGTCCGGCGGCGTCGGCGGCTCGCCGCATCTGGACGGCGTGGTCCACGGTCGTGGCCATGGGCTTCTCGACGAGCACGTGGCAGCCCTGCGCGAGCGCCGCCATCACGTCGTCGTGGTGGCGAGAGTTCTCCGAGCAGACGACAACGGCGTCGACATCGCGCAAGAGGCTGCTGCGGTCCTCGACCCAGCGTGCGCCCGTGACGTCGGCCAAAGAACGCCCGCGGTCCGCCGTGTCGCCGGGGTCGTGCGGGTCACTGAAGGACACGGCGACGTCCGACCGGGCGCGCAGGTGGCGCAGGTACCCGCCGGCGTGCCCGTGAGCCCCCGACAGCACACCCACCCGCAGCGTCGGGCCGCTCATCGCAGCGCCGCCATCTGGTCGCTCCAGGGCAGGAAGTCGACGGGCCCACCACGTGAGATCGACTCCTGAGCCGCCTCGGCCAGGGCCACCGCCGTGACGCCGTCCCAGACAGAGACGCGGCACGGCCCGTCCCCGTCGAGGGCGCCCGAGGCTCGCGGGCTGGCTCAGGTAGGGGCTCTCCTCGGCCGTGTCCGGGGGCAGGTAGGACTGCTCGGTCGCGAGGCCCGGCACGTCCTCGAACACCGTGACCTCGTGGTCGGGGCTGCTCACGAGCCGCCCCGCGCTCCCCGCGATGTCGAACGACGGCCCGAACGTCATTCCCGGGCTGCCCCAGAACGACTGGACGTGGGAGATGGCCCCGTTGTCGTGCTCCAGGGTCGCGTGCGCGACGACCTCGGGGGGAACCCGGCCGTCCGAGGTCGGCGGGTTCTGCACCGCGTGAACCGTGCGGACCGGCCCGGCCAGCCAGCTCGCCTGGTCCAGGTCGTGCACCATCAGGTCGAAGACGATGCCGCCGGAGGCGCTCTCGTCGAGGAACCAGTCGGCGGTGGGGCGTGAGCCCCCGCGGACGAACCGCAGGACCGCGAGGTCGCCGACCGCGCCGGACCGCACCGCCCGGTGGGCGGCCTCGTACTGGCCGAAGAACCGCACGACGTGCGCCGGCAGCACCCGGACGCCGCGCCGCTCGGCCTCTCGCGCGAGCTCGAGCGCGGCGGCGAAGGTCAGCGCCATCGGCTTCTCGCACACCACCGGCAGTCCTGCCCGCACGGCCGCGCCGGCAACCTCGACGTGAGTCGCCGACGGCGTGCAGACGTCGACGACGTCGACGTCCTCGAGCAGGTCGTCCAGCGTCGGCCGCACCTCGGCCCCGTACCGGTCGGCCAGCTCGGCGGCGCCGTCGAGGGCGAACACGGAGACCTCCCAGCCGAGCTTGCCGCCAGAACGGCACGTGCAGCGAGGTGATCGCGCCGGCTCCGACGACGCCGACACGGCGCAGGACACCCATCGGGACCCCTTCGGCCTTCCGAAACGTTTAGGCTGCTCGACCATAGCCGCAAGGCCGGAGGGCGGACAGTCGGACGAGACGCCCGACGAGTCGCGCGACCGGCGCGTCATGGATGGTCGGGGGAGGGGAGCCATGCAGCCACGGATCACGATCGTGGACGTCGCACGGGACGCGGGGGTCTCCATCGCGACGGTGTCGGCTGCGCTCAATCACCGGCCGGGAGTGTCGGACGCGACGCGCGAGCGGGTCGTGGCGACGGCCAACGAGCTTCGGATGGTCCCCGTCGCTGCGCGGTCGCAGCCTGTCGCAGAAGCTGGCGTTCAATGTCGGCCTGGTCATCCAGCGCGACCCGTCCGTCATCGCCTCCGACCCGTTCTTCGCCGGGTTCATCAGCGGCGTCGAGTCGGTGCTCGAGGACGGCGGCTACGCGCTCGTGCTGCAGGTGGCCCCCACCCGTCAGCGAGCGGTCCAGCGGTACCGGCGACTGGCCGACGACCACCGTGTGGACGGCGTGTTCCTGACGGACGTGTCCGTCCCCGACCCACGGTTCGACCTCGTGCGCACGCTCGGCATCCCAGCCGTGGCGATCAACGCCACGCCCGGGTGGAAGGGCATCTCGACGGTCCGCCAGTCTCACGAGCCCGGCATCAACGCCCTGCTCGAGCACCTGGTCGAGCTGGGCCACCGACGCATCGCACACGTGAGCGGGCCGCGCGACTACATCCACGCGCACGACCGCGAGGCCGCCTGGCGCGCGTTCCTGTCGGCCCGCCACCTGCGGCCGGGGCCGGCCGTGGAAGGGGACTTCTCGCTGGCCGCGGGCAGCCGCGCGGCCGAGACGTTGCTCCGGCGCCAGCCGCGCCCGACGGCGGTGTTCTGCGCGAACGACCTCATGGCGATCGGCTTCATCGCCAAGGCCATGGAGATGGGGTTCTCGGTCCCGTCGGACGTCTCGGTGGCGGGCTACGACGGCATCGACGTCGGCGCCTACGCGCAGCCGACGCTGACCACCGTCGCCACGGCGCCGCACTCGCTCGGCGAGCACGCCGCCAGGGCCCTGCTGGCGATGGTCGACGGGGAGCAGGCGTCGCACGTCGAGACCGAGCCCACCCGGCTGGTCGCCCGGGCGTCCACCGGCCCCGCCGCCTGACGCGCCGCGCCACGCCCGTTCGCCCGACCCGCTCCGGCACCGACCGGCCCGTTCGAGTTGCGCGTCCGAAACGTTTTGGTAGTGTCGCCTCCCATCTCGTCCGAAACGTTTCGGAAACGTTGGAGGAACCATGGCGACAACGACGTTGCGTGTGCCCCGCCTCGCCCTCGTGGGCGTAGGCCTGGCCGTGATCCTGGCCACCGGGGCATGCTCGGGGAGCGGTCAGCTCCGACGCGGGCACCCCACAGGGGAAGGCCAGCGGGACCCTCAACATGCTGGTGTCAGCTCTACCGGCTCGGACGCGGGCTTCAAGGCGGTGAACAAGGCGTTCGAGGCGAAGTACCCGGACGTGAAGGTCAACTTCTCGTCGGTGCCGAACGAGAACTACGCCCAGGCGCACTCGTCGCGCCTGACCGCCGGCAGCATCGACGTCGGCCTGGCAGGTCCGGTCGAGCTTCCCAGGACGTGCCCCAGGCCAACGAGGGGGACGACGCGCGGCTGGCCGACGCCGGCGGCTACGTCGACCTCACCGACCAGCCGTTCATGAAGATGTACAACCCGACGGTGCTGGACAAGATCAAGTACAAGGGCAAGAACTACACGGTGCCGACCGGGCTCAGCTACTACTCCGGGATGTTCTACAACAAGAAGATCTTCGAGCAGAACGGCATCCAGGTGCCGACGACCTGGTCCGAGCTGATCAGCGACTGCCAGAAGCTCAAGAGCGCCGGCGTGGTACCGCTCGGCATCGGTGGCAAGGACTCGGCCGGGCTCAACATGCTGGGCGTGGTGCAGAGCCTGTACCCGACCGCGCAGGCCAAGCAGGACCTGGCCAAGGGGCTCTACGGCGGCTCGGTGAAGCTCGACGAGGGCAAGCAGCTGCAGGTCCTGAAGCAGGTCGAGCAGCTGTACTCGTTCGCGGAGCCGAACTTCGCCGGGGTCACCTACGCGACGATGACGTCGGACTTCGTCAACGGCAAGTTCGCGATGATGAGTGACGGGACCTGGAACACGACCACGATCCAGCAGGCCGGTGGCAGCAACCTCGACTTCGGCTACTTCCCCATCCCCGCGAGCGAGAACGCCGCGGACAACGCGTCCCTGGGGGGCAAGGTCGAGCTGACGCTGGCGGTCCCGAGCAACGCGAAGAACAAGGCCGCCGCGCTCGAGTACCTGGACTTCTTCACGAAGAACTACCAGCTGTTCGACGACCAGGCGGGCTTCGCGCCGTCGGTGACGGGCGCGAAGAGCAACGCCTTCTACGAGGGCATCGCGCAGTACACGAGCAACTTCGAGCCGGCGTGGGACACCGTGTGGATCCCGAACACCAAGGCCGGTCCCGCCGCGGCGCTCCCGTTCAACTGGGCCGGCGTCGCACCCATGGGCGAGTCCGACGCCCAGGGTGCCGCGCAGGCATCCCAGAAGGACTGGGAGGCAGGCCTGAAGTAGCACTCGCGGACCACCCGGCGCCGGTTCGCAGCGCCGGGCGGTCCGGAGGTCGACCTACCCGTCCGCTCACCGTCGAGGGGAAACACCACCGATGAGTCAGCAGAACTCGTTCATCTTCGGGCGCCGGTCCACGGCGCAGCTGACGTTCCTGGCCGGCATCGGCCTCGTCGTGGTGTTCTCGCTCGTCCCGGCCGTCGGCATCCTGGTGATCTCGTTCACCGACATCCGCTCGCTGCCCTTCCTGCCGACCCACTGGGTGGGCCTGGAGAACTACCGCACCTTCTTCTCGTCGGCGCAGATCGCGTACAACGTCCACGCGCTCAAGAACACGTTCGTGTTCGCGATCACCGTGACGGTCATCCAGAACACTCTCGCTCTGCTGATCGCCGTCCTGCTCAACCAGCGGCTGCGGGGACGCAACTTCGCCCGTGCCGTCGTGTTCATGCCGACGATCCTCGGCGTGACGGTCATCGGACTGATCTTCACGCTGATCTTCAACCCGAGCGGTGGTCCCGCGGCGAGCGTCTGGAAGTCGTTCGGTTCGTCCTCCGCGTTCTTCGGTGACCCGCACCTGGCCATGGCGCTGGTCATCGCGGTCAGTGTCTGGTCCGGCATCGGCGTGGCCGTCGTGATCTACCTTGCCGGACTCCAGTCCATCCCCAGCGAGCTGTACGAGGTGGCTGGGATCGACGGGGCCTCGTCCCGGCAGCGGCTGCGCTTCGTCACCCTTCCGCTGCTGGCTCCAGCCGTGACGGCGAACACCTTGCTGAGCATCATCGGGGCGCTGCAGAGCTACCAGCTGATCTACGTGCTCACCGGTCCGATCAATCCGGCCACCCAGGTGCTCTCCCTCGCGATCTTCACCCAGGGCTTCGGCGGGGCGCAGGGCGGCGCGGTGCAGTCGCAGGGCTACGCCGCAGCGATCTCGATGGTCCAGTTCGTCATCGTGATGATCGTCTCGGTGGCCACGTACGCGTACCTGCGCCGGAAGGAGACGGCACTGTGAGCGACCTCGTGACGGGCGTCACGACCACGACGGTGGCGACGGGTCAACCGCGTCCCCCGGCGACCCTCGACCGGCGTCGGCGCGGGTTCACGCCCGGCAAGCTTCTGCGCTACGCGCTGCTCGCCGTGGTCGTCCTGATCTACCTGTACCCCTTGCTGTACCTGCTCAACACGGCACTCAAGAGCAACGACGAGTTCTTCAGCAACCCGACCGGGCTCGTGCACTCACCCCTCTTGTCGAACTTCGGCGCGGCGTGGCGAGAGGGGAACTTCGCCAGCTACGCGCTGAACAGCGTGCTGTACACCTTCTCCGCGGCGGCGGTCGGCACCGTCATCTCGATTCTCGTGGCCTTCCCGGTCTCACGCGGCTACCTCAAGCACACCCGCCTCTGGTACGCGCTGTTCGTCTCGATGCTTTTCTTGCCCAACACCCTCGTCACCGTGTTCCAGCTGACCCTGAGGCTGCACCTGTACGACACCCGCCTGGGCTACATCCTCATCATGGCCTCGGGCGTCGGCGTCGGGCCGCTGCTGATCGCGGGCTACCTCAAGTCCATCCCGAAGGAGCTCGACGAGGCCGCCGCGCTGGACGGGGTCGGGTACCTGCGCTACCTGTTCGGCTTCCTGCCCGCCCTGATCAAGCCGGTGCTCGCCACGGTGTTCATCCTGCAGGCGATCGGCGTCTGGAACGACATCATCCTCGCGACGATCCTGCTCCCCGACCAGGCCAAGTCGCCGGTGACGTTGGGGCTCTTCGCCTTCAAGGGCGCCTACGTCAGCCAGTGGAGCCTGCTGGCCGCGGCGACCATCATCGTCGCCGCCCCGCTGCTGGTCGTCTACGTGTTCCTGCAGCGCTACCTCGTCGCCAGCGCCGTCGGCGGCGCCGTCAAGGGCTGACACGAGCCGCCCCACCACGATCCCAGGAGGACACCTTGGCAACCGGACCAGTCACCTTCCCGCTGGGCCCGTTCACCCCGTACGAAGGCAACCCGATCCTCGTGCCGCAGGGTGACGGCTGGGAGTCGGGAAGCGTCTACAACCCGGCCGCAGCCGTCGTCGACGACCGCGTAGCCCTGCTCTACCGGGCCCACGCCCAGGACATCGTGTCCCACGTGGGCCTGGCCTGGAGCAGCGACGGGACGACCTTCGAGCGTGAGCCCGAGCCGGTCCTGTCGCCGAGCGAGGACTACGACCGCTACGGCGTGGAGGACGCTCGGGTCACGAAGGTCGACGACACCTACTACCTCACGTACTCGGGGTGGGACCGCGAGACGGCGCTCCTGTGCCTGGCCACCTCGCCCGACCTTCGCACCTGGACCAAGCACGGGCCGATGTTCCCCGACTTCGACACGTTCCAACCGCGCGGTCACGGCCGGCCCGGGCCGTGGTCCAAGGCCGGCGGCATCCTGGCGCAACCCGTGGACGGCCGGTACCTCATGTACTTCGGCGAGGGCTCCATCTGGGCGGCGACGTCCAGCGACCTGCTGCACTGGACACCGATGACGACGGACGACCAGCCGCCCGTCCTGGCGCCGCGCCCGGGGACGTTCAGCGACTTCCTCGTCGAGGTCGGCCCCCCGCCGCTCGTCACGGACGACGGGCTGGTCCTGCTGATCCACAACGCCGCGACCAAGAACCCCGACGGCAGCGTCCGGTACACCGCCGGCCAGGTGCTGCTCGACCCAGCGCGGCCGACGGAGGTCCTCGCGGAGCTCACCCGGCCGTGGCTCGAGCCCACGACGGCGGAGGACCTCAGCGGGCTGGTCTCGAACGTCACCTTCGTCGAGGCCCTGGTCTGGTTCCGGGACCGCTGGCTCGCCTACTACGGACAGTCGGACTCCACGCTCGGTGTGGCGACGTACCGCCCGGGCGACCGCTGGTCGGACCTGCGCCGGTGACACGGCCCGTGCTCGGGCACTCCGATCTCGCCCACCGATGAAGGAGACACGCACATGTCCGCGACGCCACGACGCACCTGGGCCGCCTCGCTCGTCACAGCGGGTCTGGTCGCCGCCTCGCTGGTCGGCGCTCTCCCCGGCTCGCCGGCCCAGGCCGCGACCGCGAGCACGTCAGCCCGGCTCACCAACCTCGCGCACCTCGACTTCCTGACCGACACCGTGACCCCGCCGGCGCAGGCCGGCCACAGCACGTACCGCCTCGCGCAGGAACCGGGCATCGGTGCCCTGTGGGTCTACGCGGACCACCAGGCCGACGGCAGCTACCGCCGGGTCGGTGGCGGCCAGTACGACGCCACGACGAACACCTACGGTCAGGGCGCCTACGACGCGGACGACATCAGCCGCGCGGCGGTCGCCTACACGACCGCGTGGCAGCAGCTCGGCGACGACCACGCCCGCGAGCAGGCCCGCGCACTCCTGCGCGGCCTGACCTACCTCCAGGACGACTCCGGGCCCGACGCCGGCAACGTGGTCCTGTGGATGCAGCCCGACGGGACCCTGCACCCGAGCGCCGACCCGCCGGACGCCCCCGACCCGTCCGACAGCGGCTCGTCGTTCTGGCTCGGGCGCACCATCTGGGCGCTCGGCGTCGGGTACGCGGCGTTCCAGACCGCGGACCCGCAGTTCGCGGCGTTCCTGCGCGACCGGCTCGACCTCGCACTGGACGCCGTCGAGCGCCAGGACCTGAGCACCTACGGGACGTGGCAGGTCGTCGACGGCCTCCGGTGGCCGTCCTGGCTCATCGGCGACGGCGCCGACATCTCCTCCGAGGCGCTGTACGGCCTCGTGGCCTACTACCGGGCCAGCGGCGACGCCCGGGCCCGGCGGGACCTGACCGAGCTGGCCGACGGCGTCGCCGCGATGACGACACCGGGGTGGCCCTTCGGCGCCCTGCTGCCGTGGACGCAGTCCCGGTCGCTGTGGCACTCCTGGGGAGCCGAGATGGCCGGCGCACTGGCCGCGGCCGGCTCTGCGCTCGGACACGACGACTGGACGCGGACGGCCGTCGGCGAGACGGCGCAGTTCACACCCCACCTGCTCGTGCAGGGCGGTCCGGACAACGAGTGGCTCCCGGCCCCCATCTACCGGGACCAGATCGCCTACGGCGCCGACGTGACGCTCCGGAACCTGCTGAGCACGGCCGGCGCCACGCACCAAACCTCGTTCCGCCAGCTGGCCGGCGTCGCGGCCGCCTGGTACTTCGGGAACAACCCGGCACACCGGCCCATGTACGACCCGAGCACGGGGGTCACGTTCGACGGGATCAGCCCCACCGGCGACGTCAACCTGAACTCCGGTGCCGAGTCGACCATCCACGGCGTGATGTCGATGCTCGCCCTCGACGCCGCACCCGACGTCGCAGCCATGGCGCGCAACAGCGACGTCACCGACCGCGTGACCTGGTCGTACACCGAGGCGGAGTCGGGGCAGCTGTCCGGGTCTGCGTCCGTCGTGAACCCGACCGACTCCTGGACCGGCGAGTCGCAGTGGAGCGGCGACCAGTACGTGTCCCTGACCTCGGGCGGCAAGCTGACGATCCCGGTCGACCTCCCGACGACGGACCGGTACCGCGTGATGCCGGTCTTCGACCACCAGATCGCTCCCGCACGGTCCGTCGGTACCCAGCTCAGCCTGGGCGGCGCCTCGGCGGGCGTGCAGTACCAGGGCGGCGCCGGCGCGCAGGGTGTGTCGAGCGTGCCCGGGTTCCTGGACGTCGGGTCGCAGCCGACCCAGCGTCCGGTCGCGGCCGGACCGAGCTCGCTCACCCTGTCCTACATGGGTGACGGACGCCCCGCCCGCGTGGACGGCGTCCTGCTCCAGCCCGAGCTCGAGTGGGTCGTGCTGCGCGGGTCCGGCTCGCAGGGGCAGGCGCTGCTGCGCAGCTTCGCGGACCGCCCGCGCCACCAGTCGGTGACCGTCGGCGCAGGCACCGTCGTCGCCTACGCCTACGACCCGCAGGGGCGGCTCGTGCAGACCGTCGTCGGCTCCCATGGCCGGGTGAACGCACCGGTCGCTCCGGGCGGCTTCACGATGGTGATCACCCGGTAGGGCATGGTTCCCGAAGCGGGAGGGTTCCGCGTCTGCCGGCGCTCCATGATCGCGGGGCACGGGTCCGATCAGTGATGGGGTTGCGCCGGCACGAACCCATGCTCCAGCGCGTACAAGCTGGCCCCGATGCGGTTGCTCACGCCGAGCTTGGCGTAGATCCGCTCCACGTGGTCGCGCACCGTCTTCTCCGAGAGCGTGAACCGCTGTGCGATCTGCCGGTTCGACTCGCCCTGCGAGACGTGCACCAGGATCTCGACCTCGCGCGGTGTGAGCCGGTCCTCGCGCGGCGTGCGCTTCGCGCGAGGATGCCCCGCCGCAGCGAGCACCGCGCGGACCGCGGCGTCGTCCAGCGCACCGGCCGCGGCTCGGCTTCGTAGTCGCTCCGCGGCCTGGGTCGTCGACTGCGCCGGGCGGTACGGGCGCGGCTCCAGCGCCGACTCGTAGGCCACTGCCGCGGCGAGGACCCGGTCCGGCAGGGGCAGTGACGCGGCGGCGAGCGTGCGCGGATAGCCACCGCCGTCTGGCTGTTCGTGATGGTTCGCCGCGATCCGTGCGACATCGCCGAGACCGCTGACCCGGTCGAGGATCCGCGCGGTCAGGTACGGGTGCAGGCGGACGCGTTCCCACTGCTCCGCGGACAGGTCCGCTGCGCTCTCCCAGATGCGGGTCGAGACCCCGATCCGGCCGATGTCGTGCACGTGGCCGGCCCGGCGGAGCGCGAGAACGTCGGCGTCGTCCAGTCCGAGCAGCCCCGCGGCGCGCGCGGAGAGATCGGCGACGGCCCGTGAGTGGCCGAGCGTGAACGGGCACTTGAGGTCGACGAAGTCGCCGAGCGCGACCAGGATGCGGTCCAGCTCGACAGCCGTGAGCGCGGACTTGTCAGGGGCCTCCGCGAGGGCGGCGTCCCAGTAGCTGCCGTGCGCCGGCGCGGCCAGCATCGCCGTCGGATCGGACAGGAACGCATCGGCGACCGCGGGGTCGAACTGGCCTCCACGTCGAGACCGCACCACGTGCTCGGCCCCGCCGGGCCCATAGGTGCGGTCGTGCACCTCGACGAGATCCGCCAGCTGCGCCACCCGCATCTCGATCGGCAGCTCGCCACCCGCCAGGCCGCGCGGGGCGCCCGCTCCGTCGTACCGCTCGAAGGTCGCACTCAGCACGGCCTGGACGCGCGCCGACAGCCCGATCTCGGCGGCCAGCAGCGACGCAGAGGCGCAGTGCGAGTGCACCAGTGCACCCAGCTGCCCGCTGGGGCTGCGCATCAGCTGCGCGATCACCTTGATCCGTTGCGGCAGCGGCGCGCCGCGGGCGATGTTGCCCATCAGGAACCGCATGTACGGCAGGCCCGCCCAGTCGACCAGGTACGCCGCTCGTTTGACGTCGATGTCGTCGCCGAACCAGCGCACGTACTCGTGCGAGTCGGCGTGGCAGCCGATCCACATGACGAGCGTGGTGTGGAACGTGGCGTCCCGTTGTGTGCGGGTCAGCCCCAGCCTGTCGGCGAGCCTGGTCGCGATGACCGCCGACCGCAGCACGTGCTCTGCCGGCTGTCCCAGCCCCAGGTCGATCGCGATCGACAGCGCGGCGAGCAGCTCGGTACGGCGCGTTGCACCCGCGCCCGCGGGACCAGACACAGCCTCATCGTCTACCCGGGCCGGGCACTCACGCTGCCGACTCGAGCAGCTCGCGCTGGCGTTCGGCCGCCGAGACGTGTCGCGCAGGGTCGAAGGCGTCGAAATGACCGAAGCCCTGCATGAAGATGCCGTGCTGAGGCAGCCAGAAGCCGCCGATGCGCGCCTGCGCCCGCAGGGATCGTGGACCGCCGAGGTCCCGGCCGGCGAACGTGGCCCGGCTGTCCCGGATCGTCCAGATGCGCACCGGTGCCGCCGTGAAGTGCTGCCCGTTGGGCATCTCGCCGGCGAGGCGCACCGTGCCGACGCCGAGCATCAGGCCCGCCATCGGGCCGAGCAGCGCGAGAACGGCCGGGCTGTTCCACATCCACATCGGCATCGCCTGGCCCAGCGTGGACATCATCCGGGTGACGACGCTGCGCCCGAGGGCGACCGTCCACTCCAGGGTGTCACCGACGCGCACGTGGAACGTCACGTCGTCGAGCCACTCCACGGCGATGTCGGAGCGCACCGACGGATGGCTGAGCGCGGCGCCGATGTAGCGCTCGCAGCTGTGCTCGGGGTCGGCCGTCGAGTACACGGTCCAGTCACCCTCGGGACTCCGGTGCCACACCGCGCGGTAGCCGGCGCCGAAGCTGGCGGCCGTCATGCAGCGCAGCACGAGGTAGTCGCCCGAGGCGAAGGACAGACCCATCACCCCGTAGCCGTTGATCCACTCGCCGTCACCCTCCGGGAGCCACGGGGCCGTCTCCGCGTCCTCGGCGACGGCCCGCGGCGTGCTGGCGGACATCACTGCCCCTCGACCACGGGGAACATCCGGTCGGCGACCAACCCGTGGGCCTCCCGGTGAACGGCGGCCGCGGACTCGGCATCGGGCGCCTCGACGAGGCACCAGGCCTTGCCGTTGGCCTCGTCGACCCAGTAGCTGCGGTAGCTACGGCGTACTTTGCCTGGACCAGCAGGTCCTGCGCGTGCGCGCCGGCCACGTCCGCGGCCGTAGTGCCCTCCGGGAGGGCCTCGTGCACATCCATGTAGAGAGTCATCAGTGCCTCCATCGCCGGTTCGTGGCACCAGACTCCCGCCGGTGTCGCACCACGTCATGGGGCATCTGCCTCAACCGGAGGACGAATCGGTCGGTCCGTAAACCGCTGGTGTTGAACCGCCGGCGGGCCGCGGCCGAATCCTTCAAGCAGCCGGGCTGGCCGCCGGCATCAGCGCCCAGAACGGCCACGGCTTGATGTCGAGGTAGTTCCGCTTGACGATCGCGCGGATCTTCGCCTCGTCACCGCGCAGCGCGTACGGGTTGTTCGCGACCTTGCGCGTCACCCAGTGCACGAGCTCGTCCTCGGGCGGGAACACCTGGTCGGGCAGCGGCCGTCCCTGGACGGGATGCGTGAGCCCGAGCTGCAGCATCGCGATGCATGTCTCGACAGTGCGCCGACGAAATCCGGTCCTGGTCGCCAGCGCCTTGTGTTCGCGGGTCGCGAGGTCACGAAGGAACGCCGTGACCCGTTGCGGGTCGCCGAGCTGCTGGCGCCATGCCGGACGGAGCGCGAGGGTCTGGAACAGGACGCCCATCGCGGCGGTATCTGCCATGACGCCAGGGGTGATGACCGACGCCGCGTACAGCGGAGCCACGCGGCGGGCGGTCGACACCGAGTTGAACGCCTTCACCACCGTCGACCGTGCGTTTCGTAGGGCGGCGATGTCCGCGACGTGCGTGCCGGTGCCGCCGATGGCGACCCCGATCTGGTCGCCTCCTCGGGTGTAGGTCCAGCCGGTGAGCCACCACCCGTTGCCGTCCGGGCCGTAGTTCTCAAACGGCAGGTCGACACGGACGTCTCCCATGCTGACTTGTGCGCCGGCTGGGGTCAGGAGCATGTCGCATCCTCGACCGGTCGGCGTTCCGGGGATGAGCAGGCCACCGTCGACCGCGTGCGCCAGACCCATCCACACGCTCAGGCTCATCGCACTGCCGCACCGTGGCGAACTGCGGTCGAATTCACCAGAACGGTCCTCTCTGCGGCGGATCGGGTGATCGGAAACTACCGGTTGTGGCACTCGCCACAGGTCAGTTCGGAAGGGTCTCGCATAGCCGTACGTGATTGTTTTCAGGGAAGAAGTTTGGTGACGGTGAGCGATAGCGATCTGAGCTGCGCGGCCCCGGCCCGTCACGCTGATCCCGGACAACGATGGGCCTCGATGAGCAGCCACTTTCTGGCCGCACGGCGCTCTGCGCGTCGACAGCCGCGACGCACCCGGAACGCATGGCGGACCACGTGGCGCGGCTGTCTACCGAGGTGTATGACGGCAGTCTCGAGGTGCTCGGCCGGACTACTGAGCAGCCCGAACATCGGACTCCATCACCGGCCCGAAATCGGATGACGGCCCTCGCCCGCCTCCATAGGGTTCCGATCATGACTGTCGAATCGCAGACCCTCGTCTGGCGCCCGCTGGCCGTGTCCGACGCCGCGGCGATGGCCGACCTCCTGAACGCGATCGACGCTGAGGACCACGTCTGGGGGCAGTACACCGAGCAGGACGCGGCCGAGGAGCTGGACTCGCCGGTCGACGACCTCCGGACGTCCACTCTGGCGGTGTTCGACGGCGCGATGATGCTTGGCTTCTCGGCGGTCCACTACAAGCCGATGGCCGAGATCGTCCACCGGGTGCAGGCGGCCGGCGCCGTCCGTCCCACCCATCGCCGCCAGGGGCTCGGGATGAGCTCATGCAGCACGGGCTGGCGAGCGCCCAGGAGCTGCACGAACTGCATCACCCCACGCTCCAGCTGGTCGTTGAATCCATCTACGGCGAGCACGTTGACGGGGCCGTCGCCCTCTACCGTGCGGCAGGAATGACGGCGACGAAACGGAGCCGGCACATGAGGCATCCACTCGGCACCGCCCTTCCGGACGCCCCGATCCCCGACGACCTGCGGATCGAGGGCTACACGGCTGCGACCGACGAGGAGTTCCGGACGGTCCGCAACGAGGCCGCCCAGGACGTGGGCAGGTCGCCGCTCAGTGCCGAGGAGTGGAAGGTCTGGGCCGTGAACGCGAGCTTCCGGCCGAGCGCTTCCTGCTCCGTGACGTCGAGACCGGGACGGCGGCCGGCGTCCTCCTGGTCGTCTCGTGGGAGGCGGACACGGTGGCGACGGGCATCCGTGACGCGTACTTCAGGGTCATCGCCACACGGCCCGCTGACGAGGAGCGCGGCGTGGCCGAAGCCCTGATCTCACACACGCTTCGGGCCGCGCAGGACCAGGGCTACGGACGGGCAAGCCTTCGGGTCGACGCTGATAGTTCGAGCAAGGAGTTCGGCAGCTACGAGAGCGCCGGGTTCGTCACCCAAGACACCCAGGTCCACTACTGCATCGAACTCTGACGCACACCACCCACAGCCCACTCGACCCACTGAGCAGTACGGGCAAGGCTGGAGTCGATCACGGATCACCGCCGCCGAAGGTATAACCGAGTTATACTCGGTCCGTGAAGACAGCGATCTCGATCCCCGACGAGACCTTCGAGAAGGCCTCCCAGAGAGCCCGTGATCTCGGGATGAGCCGCTCGGAGTTCTTCACTCGCGCGGCGGCGCGCTATCTCGACGAGCTCGACGCCGAGTCTGTGACCCGACAGATCGACTCCGCTGTGGACGCACTCGGCGTCGACGACTCAGCGTCGGACGCCGCCGCGGCTGGATGCCGCGTGCTCGATGCCGAGGCTGGGGACTGGTGATCGAACGAGGTGGGCTCTACTGGGCAGACCTCGGCGCACCGGTCGGATCTCGCCCGGCGAAACGGCGACCGGTGGTGGTCATCTCGGCAGACACCTACAACCGGAGCCGGCTCGCGACGGTCGTGGCGCTGATGCTCACCTCCAACACCGACCTCGCGACGATGCCCGGCAACGTATTCCTCCCGGCCGCCGCCACGGGACTGCCCCGCGACTCGATCGCGAACGTCACCGCCGTGGTCACCCTGAACAAGACCGATCTCACCGAGCAGGCCGGGCAGACCCCGCTCGCGCTGATGCGAGAGATCGACCGAGGACTGCGGGGTTCAGCGGGTCTCTAGCCGGGCCGCCGCCCCTCGGCCGCTGGCCGGTCACCGCTATGCGTTGCTTCGTCGTCGCGACGACGAAGTGCACGGTGAAGGCAGGCGCCGCTCGCCCCGATGCCGGAGATCGACCGCGGTCCACGAGGCTCGCTTGCGCCCCGTGTGCGCGCCCTTCCGGTGGGGTATTTGTGGCGATATCGTCCAGTTTGACAGGCCGCGGCGACTGACGCGGCCCGGACCACCCCATTGACGATGTCGTCGGAGGTTGTGATGGTCGACTTCTACGCCCCGGCGCCCGGCGAGACGGCGCCGCCGGTGCCGGACGGGCCCGCGCTGTGCAGCGGCAAGGAAATGCGGGTCCTGCACAACGCTTTCCTGTGGGCCTACGCGGAGGCGCCGGGGCTCGTGCGAGGCGCGGCGGCGGGGGACACACACCGCAGTGCCGTCGTCGGGCAGTGGCTCGCGGACCTCGACGCGACGCTGCACGTGCACCACCAGAGCGAAGACGAGCTGCTCTGGGACAAGCTCGAGCAGCGCGCGCCGTCATGCGCGCTGCACGTGGCACAGATGCGGGCGCACCACGCGCAGGTCCAGGAGCTGTTGCACGAGGCCAGCCCGCTCCTCGAGCGCTGGCAGGTGAGCGGCGACCCGAGCGACGGCGAGGACCTCGCCGTCGCCTACGAGCGGATGCTCGACGTCCTCAAGGTCCACCTACGGCGCGAGGTGCTCGAAGTGGTCCCCGTCGCTGAGAAGACCCTGACTCAGCGGGAGTGGAACGAGGTGGGCGAGCACAGCATCGGGGCGATCCCGAAGTCGCGGCTGATGCCGCAGCTCGGGATGCTGCTGGCGAACACCGAGCCGACCGCCCGCGCTGAGTTCTTCGAGGGCGTACCCAAGCCCGTGCAGCTGCTGTACCGGATCGTCGGTCGGCGGCAGTACGCCCGGCAGTACCGCGAGCTGTTCCCGGGCGGCCGGTTCCCGCGACAGTGTGACCCTCGTGATTGTCTGACCGGCGCGTACCGGCCACTACGTCGGCGTTCAACGCCAGCTCGCGGAGTCCTTGACCGGTCGGTTGCTCTCGTCGATGTAGTGGAACATGCCTGTTGGCCCATGCTGCGGTCATGCCCCCTGGGTCGGCGTCGGGAGCGAGCGGCGCATGAGGGCCTATTCCGAGGTGTCTTGGAGACCGTGGTTTACGAGTTAGGCAATTTGACCGTAGGCGGGACCGGATCACTACTCCGGGATTTCGTGCAGTGTCTCTCGCGATCGGAATTCGGTTTCCCGGAAACCATTTCGGAAGCCTCAGGCAGCGACGCACAGCACGCGCCTTGAGCTCCGGATCGATCCTCTTGGGCACGAGACCATCCTTCCTGGTCGGTGACTGAGAAGGGAGCGGATTCAAACCTGGGGCGCTTCAGTGGAGCTCGGCGATCGCGTGTTCAGCCGCTCGTCTGACGGGGAAGAAAATGGCTGCGTTGCCGGTGCACCGTGCTGTGTAGCGTCGAGTCATGACCGCCGACCTCACTCGCTTCCCCGCGTTCGCCGGGGACTGGCACGCCTTCCTCGCGGACGCCGTCGGCGCGTCTCTGGCCGCCGCGCGCAACCGTCTGGCGACGTTGAAGGATGGCTCGGAGCGGACCACGGCGCAGGTGCTGGGCGTGTGGAACCAGTGTGACGTCGCTCTCGGCCGGGCCTCGGCGGCAGCCCGTCTGATTGCGGAGGTGCACCCGGACCCTGAGGTGCGCGCGGCGGCCGAGACGGGGGCGCGGGCCGCCGAGGACCTCGCGACGGAGCGGGGGCTCGACCACGCGCTGTGGCGGGTGCTGGCGGGGACGAGCGCCGACGGCCTCGACACCGAGGCGGCCCGGCTGCGGGAGCACGTGCTGCGTGACTTCCGCCGTACGGGCGTCGACCGTCCAGAGCAGGAGCGGGACCTCCTGCGCTCGCTGGCCCAGCGGTGCACGGCGCTGGGCCTGGAGTTCTCCAGGAACATCCGCGAGGGCACGCGCAGCATCCGGGTCCGACCTGACAAGCTCGACGGTCTGCCTGACGACTTCCGCGCCGAGCACCCTGCGGCGGACGACGGCCTCGTCACCCTCACGACGGAGTACCCGGACCTGGTCCCGGTGCGGACGTACACGCATGACGCCGGGGTGCGAGGGGCGCTCACCGGTGAATGGCTGCGCATCGGCTGGCCGCAGAACGCCCCGGTCCTGGCGGAGCTGCTGCGGCTTCGGGCGGAGCGCGCCACGCTGCTCGGCTACACGGACTGGCCGACCTACGACGCCGAAGTCAAGATGATCGGCTCCGGCGAGGCCATCGCCGCGTTCGTGGAGCGGCTCGACGCGCTGACGGCGGAGCCCGCCCGCCGTGACGTCCGCGTCCTGCTGGCCCGGTTGCGGTTCGACGATCCCGACGCGGCCGTAGTGACGCCGGCGGACAACCTGTACTACGAGCGGGTCGTACGCCGCGAGCAGCACGGCGTCGACGCCCAGGAGGTTCGCCGGTACTTCCGATACGACGCGGTACGCACCGGCGTGATGGACACCGTCGCCCGGCTCCTCGATCTGACGTTCACGCCCGTCGACGCGCCGACCTGGCACCCGGACGTCGAGGTGTACGACGTAGCGTCGGACGCTGGCCGGATCGGCCGCGTGTACCTCGACATGCACCCGCGGCCGGGCAAGTTCAACCACGATGCCCAGTTCCCGCTGGTCCCGGGAGTAGCAGGCCGGCACCTGGCAGAGGGTGTGCTGGTCTGCAACCTGCCGGCCGGCACACTGGAGCACGAGGACGTGCTGACGTTCTTCCACGAGTTCGGTCACCTGGTGCACGAGATCGTCGGCGGCGGCCAGCGCTGGGCGGCGTTCGCGGGCGTCGCGACCGAATGGGACTTCATCGAGGCGCCCAGCCAGCTGCTCGAGGAGTGGGCCTGGGACCCCGACGTGCTGCGCGCGTTCGCGACGGACGTCGACGGCACGCCCATCCCGGCGGACCTGGTGGCCAGGATGCGCGCCGCCGACGCGTTCGGGCGCGGCGCGTGGGCGCGACGCCAGCTCAACTTCACCGCGCTCTCGTACGGGCTGCACGCTGCCCCGCCGGAGGACCTCGACGCGTACACCGCCGAGATCGACGCCCGCTTCGGCCCGTACACGCCGTTGCCGGACACGCACATGTCGAGCGGTTTCGGGCACCTGCCGGAGTACGGGTCGGCGTACTACACCTACCTCTGGAGCCTGGTCATCGCGAAGGACCTGCGCACGGCGTTCGGCGAGGACCTGATGGACCCCGAGATGGGCCGCCGGTACCGGGACGCCATCCTCGCGCCGGGCGGCACTGCCGACGCCGCCGACCTGGTCGAGCGGTTCCTGGGCAGGCCGACGACGTTCGACGCGTTCGAGCAGTGGCTGACGACGCCCGCGTGACCTTCACGGAAGGCTCACTGGTCAGATCCCCACTTCGCCCACCATGTCCGCCGCCGCCGCTTCGGTTCCCGGTACCTGCCGCCACAGTGACTGCGCTCTGATCTGGGGGGCGGCTCGAGCTGGCTCAGGTGGGAACAACCTCGTTGGAGGCCACCCCCCGCCCGTCCGCCGAGCTGTAGCGCATCGACCGGTGTAGGTGACATTCGCCTGCTCGGCCACGAGGACTGCCCGCGAGCCGTGCGGCGGCGCCGGAGGTCAGGTGCTGGTGGTCAGCTTCTTGGCTATCTGCTGCCGGGTCGCGGTCACCGCCCGGCGGACGTCCGTCACCACCAGAACCGCAGCGGCCAGCAGAAGGCCTTGCACCTGCTGCTCGGCCGCACCGTCCACCCGCAATGGCGCGCCACAGGCCGCCACCACGGCCAGGGAGAGAGCGACGGTCAGCCGGGCGATCGCGTGCCAGTCCAAACGCTGCGGCGCCGGCGGCGGTTCTTGCCGAGCAAGGTCGGCCCATGCCCAGCGCACGCCGCGACGTAGCCGGGCTCATGGAGGCCGCTGGCCACGCGTTCGAGGCGGGCCGGTGCGTTCTACTCGTTCGGCGGCGGAGGTGGCCCGAACGAGACGGCCGAGCGCGCCACGCCGTCGGCGCCGGTCCGTTGCGCCACTTTCAAGTCGACGGTGAGCTCGGTCGTCGTCGACTTCGAGGCGCCGCCGCCGAGCTCCGCTCCGACGCCCATGACGCCGAACGACAGCCCGCCCTTGGCGTCGCGGGCCACGGTGACGGTCAGGGTCGCGGTCGCGGTCGTGACCTCGACGATCGGCGTTCGCGCGGCCCCGTCCCCCAAGGAGGCGACCGCGCGCAGCTCCTCGCCGAGCCGCCAGAGCACCTCGGCGAGCGGATAGTCCGGTCGGTCGGTCGGGGGCATGGGGACTCCTTCGGGGATCACCGGCCGCAGAGCTTGCCGAGCAACCGCTCGCACTCGCCGTCGGTGAGGGTGTGGGTGGGACGGTCGCGGACGATCGCGCGGAGCGAGCCGTCCGAGAGCGGGACGGCGACCGGGGCCGCACGCCAGCGCACGGCCATGACGAGCAGGTCCGGCCCGGTGGCGAGGTGCGCGACGGGTCCAGGCTCCAGTCGCAGCGGGTCGAGGGTGCGCTCCTGCACGTCGTAGATGCGGACCGCGCCGTCGATGTTCCGGACGACGAGCTTGTCGCCGCCGGGGAGGAACGCGATCTCCTGCGCCTTGGTCCCTGGGGGAACAGGGAGCGGTCTGCCCTGCTCGACACCGTCGGCGAAGAGTTGCACGTCGTCCCGGTAGCCCAGGACCGCGACGTTTCCGGTGACGGGGTCGACTGCCGAGTCCAGGACGTCGCCCGTGGTGGGCAGCTCGGAGACTTTCGGGCAGTCCGATGTGCTCAGGTCGTACTCGGTCACCGACTGTCGGCTCGAGACGACGAGCGTGTCGTTGTCCGTGTAGTCGAGTCCGACGACGCCTCCCGCTTCTGAGCATCGATGGTGCACCCGTCCGAATCCGGGTACAGCACCTCGACCCAGTTTCCGTCTGACACGGCGAGGCCGCTCCCGTCGCCCGCTGCGGCGAGGACGGTGATCGTGTCCATCCCCTCCAGGGGGATCGAGGCGGTGGCCTCCTTGCTGCTGCCGTCGACGCGCCAGGCGTCGATCGTGGCCGCGGTGGTGCCGTTGTCGTCCGTCGAGGCGCGGGCGACGACGACCGTGCCCTTGTCGTAGAAGACGACGTTTCCCGTGCTCGGGCCGGTCGGGAGCGACGCGGTCATGTGCCCGTCCGGGCTCCAGATGGTCGTCCCACCGTCGGTGTTGACCGCAACCACGTGCCCGGGCGTCGTCGCGACGCTGCGCACGGGGTGCGTCATGTGACCCTCCGAGCGCCAGTCGTGGATCACGGTGCGCCCCGAGGAGTCGATGGTGACGAGTCGGTTCTGCCCGTCGGGGAGGAACCACAGCGCGTTCGTCTGGCTCCGGTCGGCGAGATCGAACTCGCCTTGAAGGGTCCGGGTCGCGATGTCGTACACCTCGACCGTGCCGTCGAGCCGCGTCACCGCGAGGAGGGCGCCGTCGGCACTGAGCGCGGCGAGCGTCCCGCCGACGGCCTGGTCCCACACGAGCTCACGGGTCAGCGTGTCCCAGACGTAGAAGTGGCCGCTGCCGTCGGCAGCCAAGGCCTTGGTGCCGTCGCGAGAGGTCTCGACGATGAACCCGTTGGCGTCGGCAGCGGGGAGGGAAGCTGGCGAGCGTGCTGCTGCCGAGCCGTCCGAGCGTGACGCCCGATCTCGTGCCCACCACCCACAGGTCGCCGTCCCATGACCACGCATTGACGTAGGCGTCCTTCTCGTCGGTGGCGTAGGGCTCACCGATCGGCGTGCCGTCGGTGGCGAACGTGGCGATCTGCTGGGAGGACCCGCCGTCCTTGTCGATGTGCCACACCACGAGGCCGAGACTCGTGCCGTCGGGTGCCACGACGAGCGAGTACGGGAAGTCGTCGACTCCCAGCGCCATGGCGTCGGTGCTGAACTTCCGAGGAGCCTCGCCCGCGTCGCGGTCCCACCACCAGACGGCGCCGCCGGCGTCGATCCAGGCAACCTGGCCGTCGTCGGAGACACCGAGGGAGGAGGGGATGTCGCCGACGTCGGTGGCGTCGAGCGTGGCGCCCGTCGACGTGTCCAGCACCAGGATCTGCGGACCCGGACCGGCTGCCGCCTTCGGGGCACCGGCGGGCGGGGCGACGGAGATGACGGTCCATCGACCGTCTCGGCTCGTCGCGAGGTTCGAGGTCGTGAGGCCCTTGGGACCCAGCACCTCGCCGGCGACCGGACCGGCGATGACGGCCGCGCCGATGAGGTTGCGCACCTGTGGCGTGAGCGCACCGTGGTCGGGCATGACGTCGGCGGCGATCATGAGAGCGGCCTCCGGGTCCGCATCGACCATCCGTCCTCCCGCGGCCACGACGGCGGTGGTGGCCGCAGCACGCCGTTGGTTCGAGGCGGTCACGCCGAAGACGACTGCCGTCGCCCCGCCGACCACGGCGACGAGCAGCCCGACCAGGGCGACGACCAGTGCTCGGCGGGTGTTGCGGACCGAACGTCTCTCCCGCTCACGGGCCGCGTGCACCTCGACGCTCCGGGCGACGAACGCCTGCTCGACGGGGTTGTGCCGGGCTCGGCCCTCGGCGACGGCGAGTTCCTCCGCGGCCAGGGCGTCACCTGCCATGAGGAGCCCGTCGGGCCTGCGCTGGTCGTCCCAGAGCTGTGCGTCGCGTTCGAAGTCGGTGAGGTTCTCGTCGGCCCAGAGCGCGTTGTCCGCCGCCACGGGCTCGACCAGACGGTCGTGCGAGGCCTCGTACCAGGTGGCGCCGTGGCGATCCTCCGCCCTGAGCAGGTGGGTGGCGACGAGCCTGGCCAGCACGTCGGGTCCGCCTGGGCCGGTGATCACCTGGCTACGCAGGCCGTTCGGCATCACGAGCTCGTGCTGGAACCAGTCCCGCAGAGTGCGCTCGGGCACGCCGGTCTCCTCGGCGACCTTGGCCATGGACGCCCGGAAGTAGGTCCGCAGAGCGAAGTCGACGTCGCCGAGCGACTCGACGTCACCGACCCCGATGCGCGTCTGCCCGGGTGCCAGGCCCTCCCACAGGCGGTGGCAGGCGACCTGGAGCTGCACCGGTTCGATGTACGGGCCCTCCGTCGAACGGACCTCGTCGCCCACCAGCACCTTCACCCGGCGCAGGTCGTCCACGAGCCGAGTGACCGCGTCGTCGTCGATCTGCACGCCCGCGGCTTCGATGGGTCTGACGATCGCCTGCCGCGCACTGTCGGGCTGCAGCAGGTCGAGGCGGTACTGCGCCTGGAAGTGCGTGGGGATCAGGCGCAGGTACGGGTCGAGGCTCGCGAGGTAGTCCTCGCGCATGACGAACAGAGCCCAGAGCCCCCGGTCCGCGAGAGCCTCGCCGAGCTCGACGAAGAACTCCCGTTTGGCGTCCAGGCCGATCGGGTCGACGCGCAGCACCTCCTCGAAGTGGTCGACGATGAGGACCTCGTTCCCGGGCTGGTCGTCGAGGTCGGTGCGGGTCCTGAGGTACCGGTGCAGGGTCAGGGACGAGAGCTCGTCCTGCGAGCTGCTCGTCAGCCGGGCGGCGTTGCTCGAGGGCTCATGATGCTCAGCGAGAAGCGGTTTCGGGGGATGGCGCCGGGCCGGTCGGGCTCGTGGCGGAGACTCGCGACCGGCAGCACCTCGAAGTCGTCCTCGACGAGCGCGGGGCGTAGGCCGGCGTTGACGAGCGAGGTCTTCCCGGCGCCCGACGGGGAGTACAGCAGCACGATGCGCTCGGCGACAAGCAGGTTCAGGAGGCTGGCCGTCTCGCGGCTGCGGCCGTAGATGGGGGTGCCGAGCGGTATGGCTTGCGGGCCGACGAATGGGTTGGCCTGTGCGTCGCGGCCCGTCCGCTCGGCGAGGGGCGCACTGGTCGTCATGGCGTGTCCTGGTTCGCCCTGTGGTCCCAGCGGCGGCCGATGTCGCGCAGGAAGTCGTCGGAGCTGCCCCAGAAGACGGTCATCTTGCTCTCGGCGAGGTACTTCTCGAGGTACATCCGGGCCTTCTGGGCCTGCGTCGCGTCGCCTTCCTCCGGGTCGATCTGGACGGAGACGTTCGTGTACCTGCCCCGTCGCTTGGCTCCGGGGAAGTGCCCGATGCTGCGGAACAGCACCCGGAAATCCCACTCGTCGGGTCGGAAGCCCAGCAGGAGCAGCCCGGAGTTCGTCAGGTTGGCCCTCACGATCTCGGGGATCCGGACCGCCTTCGCGTCAGCGCTGATGCCGATGAGGAAGTCGAAGTAGTCGTCCTCGGTGAGGACCACGGACTCGGGCACGCTCAGGTGCCCGAACAGGTGGAACACGAGCGGGCGCGCGGGAGACGGCACGTAGTCGGGCTCACGCTCGAAGATGGACTGCGGCCAGTCGATCGGGTCGTCCTCCGTACCGTCGCGCCAGCGACAGAGCTCGACGACCGGCTCGCGTCCCGCGTCGCGCAGGGCGTGGCCGAGGAGATCGGACATCTGTGTCGTGACATAGACGGGGAACGGCACGCGGGCGAGCGCGTCGATCGGGTCGTCGCCGTTCTTCTCGTGCCTGGCTGCCCACGCGGCACTGATCTGGTCGTTGACCCGGCGCGCCAGGTCCAGCTCGTCGAGCTCGGCGAGCTTCCTGCTCGCAAGGGCTGCAGGCAGCTGCGGACCGTAGCGGTCGACGATCGAGAGGCTCAGCCACTTCAGCAGCGTGCGACGGGGAAAGTTCGGGTTGTGCACCACGGAGAGGTACTGCGTGACATGCGGCATCTCCTCGGCGCGGTGCGGCGCGAGGGGAAAGCGGTACGTCCGGGACAACGCACCGGCCATGTCTCTGCGCAGCCCGAGCAGCGAGTCGGTGAGACCGGGCCCCAGCAGCGGGGTGCACTTCTTCTGCTCGATCTGGTCGAGCAGGGACTCCCACTGCAAGAACGGACCCTTCTCGCTCTCGCCGTGCGAGTACCACAGACGCCCGCTGGTGATCCGCATGAACAATGTGGGAACCCACCAGTCGGCTCGGTCGCGGACCCCGCTCCGCGCGACCGCCATCGCCCTGTCGATCTGGCCGTCCTCCCGCAACGCCTTGAAGAAGACGGGGAGGAACGTCTGCACGGTCGCCAGCGACACGTCGCCCTGCATGGCGAGCACGGCCGGCACTCCCGCCTGGGCGAGCTGGGGTCCGAGGGAGGCCAGGACGCCACCGTCGTCGGAGTGCGACTGCCCTCCGCTCCCGGCGCTCTGGCACGAAGCGAGGACGACGAGGCGCGGCGGCTGAGGGAGGTCGCGGATCCGCTCGACGAGGTCGGAGGCGTTGATGCTGTCCGCCGTGCCGTCGTCCTGCTCGAGCAGCAGGCGCGCCGAGCCGCCCGAACGGTAGCCGTGGCACACCAGGTAGAGCACGTCGACGCCGCCACCGAGGTGTTCGAACAGCTCGGAGACGGTGGGTGCGCCGTCGCCGGGGAGGCTGGTGACGGCGATCTGGTCCATCGCGGTGCGGGCACGGGCGACCTCGGCCTCGACGTCGACGCGTGCGAGCGTGCGCCCGACGTCCCACTCAGACAGGTCGTGCGGATCCGAGACGACGACCAGGGCCCGCAGCCCCGTCCATGACGCCGCGCCGACGCTGCGCCGCCAGTCGTAGCTGTTGAGGTAGCGCGAGAAGAGCACGTTCTGGTCGACCGTCAGGCGCGATCCGTCCGCCGGGTCTGCGAGCGTCTCCCACCTCAGGGAGTGCAGCCCCGGGGCGCTCTGACCGATGAACAGCCGCACCCGCAGCTGGCGGCGGTGGTCGAGCGCCGCCGCGTACGCCTGGCTGTAGGCGTCCCGGACGGCCCCGGCACCGAAGACCGCCCCGCCAAGGACGCGGCCGTACTCGTCAGGCCGGTCCTCGAGTCACGGCTTTGCCCAGGTCGAGGTCGGTGATGACCGCACGGTCCTGCAGCAGGACCTCGGCGTCCGGCCCGGGCTGGTCGAAGCGAAGCTCGACAGCCCACGTCGCCTCGTCCCGGTGGTGCAGCCCGATCTCAGCCGGCGTACTCGGTGGCCATCAGGTCCTCCGCAGGGGGTACTCGCCTACCTACGAGAGAGATCCGCTGGGTGCGTCCTGATACGTGGAGGGGTTGAGGTGTACCGCCGGGTCCCCATGCAGAGCGTAGTCCCGGGCGTCATTCGTGGCGGTCCACGCGTTGGCGAGCGCCTCGTCGCTGATCCGGCGGCCTTCGCGCTTGGACTCGAGGAGCTCGCCGAGCTCGGCGGCAGCTCGGCGTACCGCAGATGGAGGTGGTCGAGCGCGTGGCCGACGGGCTGCCCGGCGCAGATCGCGAGCAGGCTGCTCGCGACCGCCTCGATCTGCGATCCTGCGCCGGGCCAGTGGAACGACCAGCCCCAGGCCTTGTCGATGTGGCCGACGACGGCGAGCGCGGGGCCGCTCGGCAGTGACAGCATGCGTCGCGCGAGCGCCGCGCTGAAGGCGGGATCGTCCCCCGCGGCGGGGGAACCTGCCCCGTAGCACGCGATGTTGAACGCGACCATGCCGGTCATCCTGTCCTGCGACCCGAGATCGTCCGCCGCGACGTAGTCGTCCCGCTCGACGGGTACCCGGGCCAGCGGGCCGGGCCAGCCCTGGCAGAGGAGGGCGCCCTGGTGGTCCGTGCGGCGACGGTCGCCGGGCGGGAAGCCGACGCCGTGTGTGGCCGTGACCAGCAGGCTCGACGCCTGCGGTGCGGTGAGCAACCCGCGCAGCACGGTCGCGGTCGCGGCGTCACCCTCGTGGGCGACGACCTCCCAACCGGCGAGGTCGGTGGTGAACCGCCGGCCGAGGGGCTCGACGAGCGCATCGGTGCTGAGCTCGGTCGCGGCGTCGTCCGGATGACGCGGCGCGAACAGGTGCACGACCGAGCGGGTCGGCGCGACGGCGGTCTCCGCTTCGACCACCGCGCGGGCGTACCGCGCGTACGACTCGGGGGTCGGCAGGTCGAGCCGTCCGACGGCGTACATGACCGAGAGCTGCTGCTGAAGGCGGAACGGGATCGACGTGGGGCTCCCGACGAGGAGGAGGTAGTACGGCACGAGATCGGGGTTGGCCGGACCGGGACCGACGCCGTGCCGTGCCAGCAGCTCCCCCTTGGACTCGCCGGGCAGCAGGTGCAGCTCGCGGTAACGGCGCTCGTAGGTCGCCGTGGCCTGCTCGCGACGCAGCTCGAGCAACGGGCACAGCGCCTCCGTGACGGCGGGGTCCAGCCCGGGGGCGAGGACGACGCCCCAGCCGGCCTGGGCAAGGTCGAGCGGGTCGATGCCGTACCGGACTCCGAGCACTGCCTCGTGGGCGTCGCGGACCCTCGCACGTGCCTGGGCCGCGTCGACCGAGGAGGTCGACGTGCCCAGCGCCAGGGATGCGACCTCGGCCACCGACAAGGGTTCGGTCAGGTAGCCGCCCGAGGTGGCGTCGACGCCGTTGACCGCGATGGTGCCGCCATCTGTCATGTGACTCCGCCAGGGCCGTCCCGCTCGTCGGTTGCACACGAGCGTTCCACCGATGGAGTTGTGGGGCTAGGTCTCGCCCCACCGGGCACGGATGTCGACGGACCAGGCGATGCTCGACGCGATCACCCGCGCGGCCGCGTTCATCCGCAGCGGGCGCATGGACATCGTCGCGACCAGCTCCCCTGCCCGCGCGTTCCACGGCGCCGGATGACTATCCGGAAGGAGATCGTCCGGAATGGGCTCTACAGTGCCCGGCATGGCACAGATCGGAACGGACTGGCGGGTGCTCGACGGCGTCGCCACGGCATGGTTCGACGCGCCCTCGATGACCGAGGGGGCGGCGCTCGCCGGGCGCGGCGTGGGCTGTCGGCCGAGATCCTGGTCGACCTGCGCGCGACGGGCCTGCGGGTGCATCTCGACTCCGACGAGCACGCTGAGGCCGTCTCGGCGGCCGCGCGCGATCTCGGGCTGGCACCGAACGCTGACGTGCTGCAGCAGCTGAGCGTCGTCTTCGAATCCGTGGACCCGTCGGTGGTGAGCCCGTTCTGGCAGCGCGCGCTCGACTACGCGCCCGGGCAGGACGGCGGTCTGACCGATCCGTTGCGGCGCGACCCCAAGGTACGGATCCGCCAGTCGAGCGAGCCGCGGCCGTTGCGCCACCGCATCCACCTCGACGTGGTGCGGCCGGCCGCGGCGGTCGAGGAGGCGAGCCTCGGCGAGGCGTTCGGACCTTTCGGGGTCTGTCACACCGACCCGGACGGCAACGAGGTCGACCTGGTGCCGGGTGACGCGCTCGGCGAGGGGGTCGAGACCGCCGACTGGCAGGCGGTGTTCAGCGCGATGGCGTGCTACCGCATCACGTCGCCGACCCAGCAGGGTGATCTGGCCGCGGCAGTTGCGGCACTGTCGGACGACATGGGCTTCCCGCTGCTGGTCGACCTGCGCCCCGGGCTCGTGATCATCGACAGCGGCAAGGACCAGTGGGAGGACGACGTCCACGGCCTCGAGGTCGACTTCACCGAGCTCGCCGCGCAGATCCAGACCGCCGCCCGTGAAGCTCGGGGCCACCGCGGACCCGAGACTGCCGCGGTTCGTTCAGCTCTTCCTCGACGCTGCCGACGTCGCCGCGGTCGGCGCGTTCTGGGTCGCCGCACTCGGATACATCCCCGACCCACGAAGCGGGGCCAGCGACATCTACGATCCGCGGCGCCTGAACCCGGTGCTGCTCTTCCAAGAGATTGACGCATCGGAGACGGAGCGGCGCCGGCAGCGCAACCGCATCCATGTCGAGCTCGCTGTGCCGTCGGACCTCGCGCGCACGCGCCTTGCGACGACAATTGCGGCCGGTGGACGGCTCCTCGACGAGGACGAGTCCGCGGATCGCTGGCGCATCGCCGACCCCGAAGGCAACGAACTCGTGATCGTCAGTGGGGCATGAGTGCCACGTTCGGCCGAGCTTCGACACTCGGCTGCTTCGCCCGCAGCGTGGTTAGACCTACCGTGGGCGTGGGTCAGCGTCATGGTGGGAGGGGCACGGTGAGGATGAAGCACACAGCCCGATCGCTGCCGGAGTCTCGCGTGGCGACGAGACGTCCGGGGCCGGCGATGAACGATGCCGGGCATCCGCGGATCGCGACGGCCGCGGACCGTCGTCGGGTGACCGACATCATGGTGGATGCGTTCTTCGACGACCCCACCTGGGGTTGGGCGTTCCCTGACCCAGCTCGCCGGCGAGATCAGCACCGCGCCATGTGGAGCCTCTTCATCGAGGGAGCGGCCCGCTACCCCTGGACGTGGCTCGCCGACGGCGGCACGGCGGCGGCGGTCTGGATCCCGCCCGGCGGCACCGAGAGCACGCCCGAACAGGGCGCGAGCATCGAGGCACTGGTGGGCAACCTGCCCGAACCCGACCGAGCTCGCGTGAGCGCCGCTTTCGCGCTCATCGAGGACGCCCACGGCGACCTGACCGAGCCGCACTACTACCGAGCTTCCTCGGCACCGACCCCCAGAGCCGCGGGCACGGGTTCGGACTGGGGTTGCTCGCAGACAACCTGCGGCTCATCGACGAGGAACGCATGCCCGCGTACCTCGAGTCGAGCAACCCTGCGAACGTCGCGCTCTACCGGCGCCACGGGTTCGAGGTCGTCACCCGGTTCGTCGTCGAGCCGGGCGGCCCGGAGGTCACCACGATGTGGCGCGACAGCGTCTGATTCCGACCGGCGTCGACGACGACCGAACGCCGACGAGGGCGCGAGCAGCGTGAACCTCGCCGACAGCACCACCACGAGCCGACAGGCCCCTCGGACTTGCCGACGTCGAACGGCCCGTTGACCACGTCAACGGATCGGCTCACGATCCGCCGGAGGCGTCGGACTAGCGGCAGCGAACCCGCAGATGGGGCGTTCGCGTGCGTCCGATTTGCGCCACCTCCCACCATGCGGTCTTCGTACGATGCGCCTGGGGGTGCCGAGAGCCCGAGCGGGATCGATCGAGTGAAGCGGTGTTCACCAGCTGTTCGACCCCTCGAGCAGCTCCCAGCGCGCCACAGCCTCGCTGCGCGACGACACACCGAGCTTTCCGGTACGTCGAGATCGCCTGGGTCTTCACCGTGTTGCGGGAGACACCGAGGCGCTCGGCGATCAGCGGGAAGCTTCAGATGCGTGGCGAGGAGCGGCAGCAGTCGGACCTCGGCGGGCGTGAGCGTCTGGGGTCGTCCCTGGGACGCCGCCTCCTGCACGGCCACGATCGCCGTCGCCACCCGTGAGGGTAGGTCGCCCAGGCCCGGCCGCCGGTGCATGATCTCCTGCGCCTGCCGGACCGCCGCCGCGGCCGAGTGGAGGTCGCCCACACCGAGGGACGCCTGCGCCGTCACGAGGAGTGCCTGGGTCGACACCACCGGGAGCGCGTAGGTGAGCAGGGGCCGCAGGGCGAGTGCGCGCTGCAGGTGCGCCGCGGCCTCCGGTCGAAGTCCGAGGTGCACGGCTGTGCGGGCCGCCCAGGCGTACACGAGCGCGCTGGTCCAGTAGGACGAGTACCCGCCGGCGGTCACGATAGAGGTGGCATGTCGGACGGCGGTCGTGGCCGAGGTCCAGTCACCGCGCTCCACCGCCACTGCCGCACGCTCGCAGAGGATCATCGCCACGAGCGGATGGACGGCGGCGAGCTCCGCGGCCTCGAGGGCCTCGACGAACAGGTCGTCAGCGCGCTCGCTCCCCCTCGAGCAGGTACGAGAGGGCCTCCGTGTGGAGCATGGTCGCGCGGTACGGGCTGGCGGGCGACAAACCCGCCCAGGCGGTACGCGCGTCCGACCGCATCTGGGCAGTCCCTCCACGCGCCTCGATCGCCTCCAGGTAGGCCAGCGTTCCCTCGATGGTGCTCCCGTCGGACAGCGTTCCGGACCGGTCGCTCGCCCTGGCCATCGCGGACCACCGCTCCGCTCGTGCGGGCTCACCCACGAGACCGAAGATGAGGGAGGCGTGCGCGGCGATGGCCGGGAAGACGGGGACGCCCTCGGCCTCCTCGAGCCAGGACATCCACTGCTGGACGGTGTGGACGCGACCATCGGTCCAGGTCTGCTGGGCCCGGTCCAGGACGAGGCGCGCAACCTCCTCGGCGTCCCCGGCCAGGTGGGCGTGCGCGACGGCCGGTTCCAGCTCGCCCGCGTCGATGAACCAACGAGCCGCGCGCCGGTGGAGCTCGGGGACCAGGGCCGGCTCCTTGCGGTGCAGCTCCGCGCTCAGCAGGTCATGCAGGAGCGGGTGGCACCGGTAGCGCTCGCCGTCCCGACCGACGGGCTCGAGCACGCCGTGCGCCGCCAGGTGCTCCAGTGCCGCTCCGGAGGACCGCGCCCGCAGGACGGCGTCGCACACAGGGCCGGCGAGCTCGTCGAGGATCGCGCAGCGCACCAGCAGAGCCGTCTCGCGTGCGCCCAGACCGGCGAGCACCTCGGTGCGCAGGTACTCGCGCATGAAACGGTCGTCACCCGTGAACATCAGGGCGGCGTCGGAGTCCCGAGCACCCGCCCGGACGGCCATGCCGGCGAGCGCCACGGCGGCAGGCCAGCCTTCCGTGCGCTCGTGGATCTCATCCGTCTCGGTGGGGGAGAGGCTCGCCCCCGAGCGAGCGAGCACCTCGACCTGCTCCGTGCGGTCCAGGGACAGCTCGGCCACGCCGATCTCCAGGAGATCGCCGGCGGCGCGGAGCCGGGCGAGCGGCAGCCGCGGTCGGGCGCGCGTCGCCAGGCCCACACGCCACGCCTGGGGCAGCCTGTCGACGACGTCGGTGAGGACGTTGAGGCTCCCCGCGCCCGTGATCGCGTGCACGTCGTCGACGAGGAGCACGCGCGGCGGGCCGTCGACGACAGTGGACACCAGTCCGGAGACAGTCACGATCCCCGACGCTCTGCCGGCGGCACGGCTGAGGGCGGAGAGCAGGGTGGCGGGGTCGTTGTCGGCGTCCGTGCAGGTGTGCCACACCGTGGCATCACCCAGCCGGTCGGCCCACTGGCGCAGGACTGCGGACTTGCCGTACCCGGGACCGGCGACGAGCAGGACGACCCGGGCGGGCGAGGCCGCCACCGTGTCGAGCAACCCGCTGCGGGAGACCAGCGCGATCCCCGTCGGCCGCCGGTCGGGTGAGACCGGATCGGCAGCAGCAGCAGCGCTCGCGTGCGGCGACGGAGACGGAACGGGCCGAACGCGGCGTTCTCCCACGCCGTGTCACGCTACCCCGCTCGCCTGCGAGCAGGGCAACCTCGGGATCGGCCGCGGAGAGGGCCGAGCACCCGTCACTCCGACGTCGGTGCGCCGAGGTCGATGTGAGGGACGTCGTGGGCGTCGTCGCCCCAGGCGATCCGCCGGGGTGAGTCGTGCGCCTCGACCGTGGCCGCGTGGTCGCGGTCGAAGTACTCCCAGGCCCAGCTGAGGAAGGCGTCCGTGCGGCTGTGCACCCCGCTGAGCAGCATCGCGTGGACCCCGAGCCAGGCGGCGAAGGCGAGCGGGCCGTCCACCTCGTGCCGGTGGGCGCCCAGCTCGGCCACGGCGGCGTTGCGGCCGATCATCGCCATGATGCCCTTGTCCTTGTAGTGGAACGGCGCGAGGTCGTCGCCCTGCGCACTGCGCAGGATGTTCTGCGCGGCCCACCGGCCCGACTGCTGGGCCACCGAGCCGAGCTGCGGCAGGATCGGCGCCCCGGCGTGCGTTCCCGACGGGACGTTGGCCACGTCGCCCACGGCCCAGACGCCCGGAAAGCCCTCGACACCCAGGTCGGCGCGGACGTCGAGGCGACCACCCCGGCCGGTCGTGGGGCCGGCTGACTGGGCCACGGCCGCGCCGGACTCCCCGCCGGCCCAGATGACGGTTCGCGTGGGCAGACGGGTGCCGTCGTCGAGCTCGACCGCGTCGGCGTGCACCGAGGCGACCCCCGCGCCCAGCCGGAGGTCCACACCGACCGCGGCGAGGTGCTCGTGGGCGTAGGCCTGGGCTCGCGGGGAGAACTGGCCGAGCACGGCGTGCCCCCGGTCGACGAGATGCACCCGAGCGTCTGCGGGCATCCGACCGTGAGCGACCAGCGCCGCTACCAGCTCCGCGAGGGCTCCCGACACCTCGACTCCCGTCGGCCCGCCGCCGACGACGACCACGTCGCGGGACCCGGGCCCGCCGACCCCGTGAGCGCCCGCGTCGTCCACGAGAGCGCGATGGTGTCGGCGCAGGCGCTCCGCATCCGCCACCGAGTACAGAGGGAATGCGTGCTCGACGGCGCCCGGGACCCCGAAGAAGTTCGGTCGGGCGCCCGCAGCGACCACCACGTGCGCGGCCGACAGCGACCGGCCGTCGGCGAGCACCAGCGTCCGGTCTGCGAGGGAGGCTGACGAGACGGCCTGGACCACCACGTCGACGCTCGGGACGGACTCGAAGATCGTCCGCAACGGCCGGGCGACGTCCTCGGCAGGCAGCTGCGACGTGGCCACCTGGTAGAGCAGCGGCTGGAACTGGTGGTAGTCCGCGCGGTCGACGAGCGTCGTGCGCACGCCCGCCTCACCGAGAGTCTGGGCCGCGGCCACACCCGCCATGCCCCCGCCGAGGACCAGGACGTCCGTCGTCACCGTCACAGGGACATCTCCTGGACGCGTTCCGCCAGGACGATGCGCGCCGAGGCCTCGATGAGCGCCAGGTGGGAGAACGCCTGCGGGAAGTTTCCGAGGTGCCGGGCCGCGTCCACCTCGAACTCCTCGGCGTAGAGGCCGAACGGGGAGGCGATCCGGAGCAGTCGCTCCATGAGGTCCAGCGCCCGCTGGTTCTCGCCGACCACCATCAGCGCGGACACCAGCCAGAAGGAGCAGATGACGAACGTCCCCTCCTTGCCGGACATGCCGTCGTCGGTCTCGTCGGTCTTGTACCGCAGCACGAAGCCGTTCTCGGAGAGCTCGTCGGCGATGGCGAGCACGCTGGCGTGCAGCCGGTCGTCGGTGCCGGGCAGCAACCCGAAGTGCGCGGCCAGGAGCGTCGAGGCGTCGAGTGCGTCGGTGTCGTAGTGCTGGCGGAGGACGCCGCGGTCGCTCACCCCGTGCTCGAGGATGTCGGCCTTGATCTCGGCTGCGGTCGCGGCCCAGCTGGCCTCCAGGTCGGGCTCGCCGCGGATGGCTGCCAGCTGCGCGGCCCGGTCCATCGCGACCCAGCACATGATCTTGGAGGAGACGTAGTGCTGCGGCTTGCCGCGCGCCTCCCAGATGCCCTGGTCCGGCTCCTGCCAGACGGCGGCCGCGCACTCCGCCTGAGACCTGACGATCGGCCACAGGCGCTCGGGCAGGCGCTCGCTGCGCCGTGTGTGCAGCAGGATCGAGTCGAGCACGGAGCCGAAGACGTCGTTCTGCCGCTGGTCGAAGGCGCCGTTGCCCAGACGCACCGGCCGGGCGTCCTGGTACCCGGAGAGCTCGTCGCGCGTCGACTCGGTGAGGTCACGACGCCCGTCGATGCCGTACATGATCTGCAGAGCGCCGTCCTCGTTGGCCTCGACGTCCGCCACGAACTGCATGAACTCGTCGGCCTCCCAGTCGAGCAGCAGGTAGTGCAGGGCCTGCAGCGTGAAGGTGGAGTCCCGCATCCAGGTGTAGCGGTAGTCCCAGTTGCGCTCACCGCCGGGTGTCTCGGGCAGCGACGTCGTCAGGGCGGCCACCGTGGCACCCGTGGGCATGTACGTGAGGCCCTTGATCACCAGGGCGGAGCGCTCGATGTAGGGCCGCAGCCGGTGGTCGGGCATCCGGGCCCGACCGAGCCAGCGCCGCCAGAAGTCGCGGGTCGCGGCGATCCGCGCGTGCGCGTCCGCTGCGTCCGTCGGTCCGTCGAGCGAGGCTGCCCAGGAGAGCGAGCAGAACGCGCTGTCCCCGGCGGACAGGCTGTGCCGTCCGCGCAGCGCATCGCCTTCCACGCCGAGCGCCAGGGTGGTGTTCAGACGCATCGCCAGGCCGGCGCCAGTGATGTCGGCGGTGTGGCTCCCGGCCGCGTCGAGCTTCCCACGGCTCCCGCGTCCGGCCGTAGTCGAAGGCGGGATCGCACACGAGCTCGATCTCCACGGACCCCTCCAGGCACGTGGCCGTGCGCACGAGCAGGTGCTCCGCGTCGTCGTCGGCCGGCGGACGCGTGTGGGGCGTCGTCTCGTCGGGGCCTTCGCGCGGGGCCATCGTCAACGCGTCGCGGATCTCGAGCCAGCCGGTCGGGGTGTGCCACGTGGTGACGAGAACGTTCGTGCCGGGTTCGTAGGCCCGGGACGTCGGCACGTTGATCCCGTACGGCGCGAACCGGAAGTACCCGGCGCCCCGGTCCAGGAGGCTGCCGAAGACGCTCGGGCTGTCGAACCGGGGTGCACACAACCAGTCGACCGATCCGTCGGGCGCCACGAGCGCTCCTGTGTGGCAGTCCGAGAGGAAGGCGTACTGGGCGATCGGCGGGAACGGCGATGCGGGGCTGTTCGAGTCCACGGGAATACCTCCTGTCACGTCCGCCGTGCCGAGCGGCCACGGCGCGAGATGGTCCTAGGCGAGCCTGGCGAGCAGGTGGTCCCCGACCCGCAGGGCGTTGGCCATGGCCGTGAGGGCGGGGTTCACCGCACCGATGCTCGGGAAGAGCTTGGTGTCGACCACGTAGAGGTTGTCCACCTCGTGCGCGCGGCAGTCGCGGTCGAGCACCGACGTGGCGGCGTCGGCGCCGAACCGGACCGTGCCGGCCTGATGGGCGCACCCCGCGACCGGGATGTCGTTCTTCATGTACAGGTCACGCGGGACGAGGTGGTGCGGGTGCATGCCGAGATGGCCGAGCCTGTCCTTGACCCGGCTGTACAGCTCCTCCAACGGGCGCCGGTTGTTCGGGGTGTACGACAGGACGACGTTGCCGTGGTTGCCCAGCGTCACGCGGTTGTCCGGGTCGGGCAGGTCCTCGGCCGACAACCAGAAGTCCACGGCGTGCTCCGCGACCTCCTCGAGCGCGAACATGGGCGCGAAGCGTGCCTCGACGGGCTTCTCGCCGCGATACATGGGTGCCGAGGACTTGCCGACCATCTGGACGTTGCCCATCGGGAACCCGAAGTCGTCGTCGCCGAAGTAGTAGTCGTTGACCCCGAGGGTCTTCTGGAAACGGGTGTCGTTGCGCTCGACCGAGAGGGCGAGGAACGCCCGGCTGTTGTGGAACATGTAGTGGCGACCCACCTGGTCCGACCCGTTGGCCAGACCGTGGGGGTGCCGGTCGTTGGCGCTGGCCAGCAGCAGCTTCGCGGAGTTGGCGGCTCCGGCGCTGACCACGACGACGTCTCCCGAGTAGCGCTGCTCCACCCCGTCCACGTCCGCGACCACGGACGTGACCGTGTGCCCCGCGTCGTCGGTCTCCAGACGGCGGACCTCGGCGTTGCGCACCAGCGTGACGTTCGGGCTGCGCAGGGCAGGCCGCACCGCGATGACCTCCGCGTCGGACTTGGCCTGCAGCAGGCACGCGAAGCCGTCGCACGTGGCCGTACGGATGCACGGGCTTCCCGGCAGGTCTGTCTCATCGAGCCGGACGCCCGACGGCGAGTGGAACGGGTGCAGCCCGATCGCTGCCAGGTCGTCGAACAGCCGCTGGATCCGGGGCTCGTGCGAGACGGGCGGATAGGGATAGGGACCGCTGGACGGCGGCTCCGTCGGGTCCTCGCCGCGCGCGCCGTGGACCTGGTACAGCTGCTCCGCCTGGGTGTAATACGGCTCGAACTCGTCGTACCCGACCGGCCACGCGGGCGAGATGCCGCCGTGGTGCTGCAGCTCACCGAAGTCCTTCTCGCGCAGCCGGTAGAGCGCCGCGCCGTAGAACTTCGTCGCACCGCCGACGTTGTAGTGCACCTGCGGCTGGAACGCTCGGCCCTCGCCGTCGTACCAGGTGTCCTTCGAGACGTAGCGGTTCTTGACGAAGACCTCCGTCGCGTCCCAGTTCTCCGGTTCGCGAGGGAGCCAGTCGCCGCGCTCGAGGATGAGCACCTTCTTGCCCGAGGGTGCCAGCCGGTGCGCGAGCGTCCCGCCGCCCGCCCCGGAGCCGATGATGACGACGTCGTAGTGCTCGCTCATGACGACGCCTCACAGACCCGGGCTGCTGTGCATGATGCCGCCGTCCGCGAAGACGGTCGTCGCCGTGAGGTAGGTCGCGCCGTCGCCCGCGAGGAAGGCCACGAGGCTGGCGATCTCCTCCGGCTGGGCCATCCGGCCCAGTGGTATCGCCGCGTCCAGCGTCTTCATCTTCTCCGGATCGTTCATGGTCGCCGTGTTGATCGGCGTGGCCACCGCGCCGGGCCCCACGCCGACGACCTGCACCCCGTAGGGCCCGAGCTCGACGCCCGCCGTCCGCGTGAGCATCCGCATGCCGCCCTTGGACAAGCAGTACGCGGTGTTCCCCGGCATGGGCCAGTCCTCGTGCACCGAGGTCATGTTGATGATCCGGCCGCCCGTGCCCTGCGCGATCATCTGCTTGGCGGCGACCTGGGTGCCGAAGAACGCGCTCTTGAGGTTGATCGCCATGACGCGCTCGTACTGCTCCTCGGTGGTGTCGAGGACCGACGTGCGAGTCTCGATACCGGCGTTGTTCACCATGACGTCGAGCCGCCCGAACGCCTCGACCGTGCGGGCGACGAGCATCTCCAGGTCCGCGACCTTGCTGACGTCGGCGTCGACTCCGATCGCCCGGTCGCCGAGCGCGTGCACCTGCTTCTCCAGCTCCTCGGTGGCCTCGGGATGGGCGACGAAGTCGATGACGACGTTGGCGCCGGCCGCGGCGAGGGCGAGGACGACGGCCTTGCCGATGCCGCTGTTGCCACCCGTGACGACCGCTACTTTCCCGTGCAGACTCATGTGCTTGCTCCTTCGTCGAGGGGTGCGGACGGACCCACGACCGGATCCGGTGGTGCGGCCGCCGGCGGCCCGGAGACGCGCCGGCGGAAGGCGACGTAGGTCCAGCCCTGGTAGAGCAGCACCACGGGCACGAGGACGACGGCCACGACGGTCATGACCTGGAGCGCGTACGGGCCCGAGGCGGTGCTGGACACGGTGAGGCTGTCGCTCGGGTCGGTGCTCGACACCAGGACGTTCGGGTAGAGGTTGGCGAAGAGCGTCACGACGGTGAGCGCGATGCCGATCGCCGTCGCGGAGAACGCGGCGCCCTCGCGTTGCCCGCGCAGCGCGAGCCCGGCGGCCAGGACCGCCACGACGGCGAGCACGGGCGGCACGACGCCGCGGACCGCGGGCGCGTCGGACACGGACGGCGTCCACGCGGCGAACCCGAGCAGCAGCACGACGGCCGGCCCGAGGGCGACGGCGGCGGCGCGATGGGCGCGGCGGCGCACCTCTCCCTGCGTCCGGAGGGCCAGGAACGTGGCGCCGTGCAGCACGCAGAGCGCGACGAGCGTCAGCCCCACCAGGAGGCCGTACCCGGTGACGGAGTCGGCGACCGTGCCGGTGAACTCCTCGGAGGAGTCCACCGGCAGGCCCGCGAGGAGGTTGCCGAGCGCGATACCCAGCAGCAGCGGGCACAGTGAGCTGCCGATCGTCAGGGACCACGACCACGTCTGCCGCCAGCGGGTGGCCTCCAGGCGTCCCCGGAACTCGAAGGAGACGCCACGCGCGATCAGCGCGACGAGGAGCAGCACGAGCGGCAGATACATCGCGGAGAACCACGTCGCGTACCAGCTCGGGAACGCCGCGAAGATCGCGGCGGCACCGACGATCAGCCAGACCTCGTTGCCGTCCCAGAAGGGCCCGATGGAGTTGATCGCCACCCGCTTCTCGAGGTCGGTGCGACCGACCACCGTGTGGAGCATGCCGACGCCGAAGTCGAACCCCTCGAGGACGAAGAATCCGGTCCACAGGAACGCGACGATCAGGAACCAGAGCACGGGCAGGGTCATCGCTGGTCGTCCTCCAGGTCTTCTCAGAACGTCAGGACGGGGACGCGGGGCTGGTCGTCGTCGGTGTGCGCCGGCTCATCCGGCTCCTCCAGCTGGAGGCCGCGACGCGCGAACCGCATCATGAGGTAGACGTTGACGGCGCCGACGACGAGGAAGAGGCCGTAGAAGACGACCAGGCTGATGACCAGCTCGGTCGAGCCGACCGACGGAGACGCTCCGTCGGTCGTTCGCATGAGGCCCTGGACGATCCACGGCTGACGGCCGTTCTCGGTGAGCATCCAGCCCGCCGTGTTCATCAGGAAGGGGACTGCGACCGCCCAGGTCGCCACGGCGAGGAACACCCGCGCCGTCGGCAGGCGTCGCCGCCAGACCAGCCAGGCACCCCACAGTGCGACGAGCGCGGCGAGCGAGCCCAGGTACGCCATGACCCGCATCGACCAGTACTGCACGAACACGTTCGGCACGTAGTTGCCGGGGCCGTACTGCTGCTGGTACTGCGCGTTGAGCTCGTTCAGGCCCTGCACCTCGCCGTCCCACGTACCCGTGGCCAGGATGGAGAGCAGGTGCGGGATCTCGATGAGCTTCGACGGGTCCTGGTCGTTGTTGCCGCCACCCACCTGGAACGCCGAGAACGAGCACGGCTGGCACGTGGTCCACTGAGCCTCTGCGGCTGAGATCTTCATCGGCTGGTAGGTCGCCTCGATGACGCCGAGGTGGCTGCCGACGCCCAGGGCGAGCAGGATCGAAGGCACCAGCACGGCGATCGAGACCTTCGCCGAGCGGGTGAACACCTCGGCGTGCTCGCCCCGACGCAGGTACCACGCGGACACGGCCAGCATCAGCACCGCCCCCGTGACCAGGGACGCGGTCAGCACGTGCGCGTACCCCCAGAGGAAGACCGGGTTGGTCATCACGGCGCCGATGTCCGACAGCTCGGGCCGTCCGGTCGCCGGGTCGACGGTGTAACCCACCGGGTGCTGCATCCAGGAGTTCGCCGCCATGATGAACGCCGCCGACCCCGCGGCCCCGACCGCGACGAGCCAGACCGTCAGCAGGTGGACGCGAGCCGGCAGGAAGTTCCAGCCGAAGATCCACAGCCCGATGAACGTCGACTCGAGGAAGAACGCCGCCAGCCCCTCCATCGCGAGCGGGGCCCCGAACACATCACCGACGTAGCGCGAGTACGCCGACCAGTTCATCCCGAACTGGAACTCCTGGATCAGCCCCGTCACGACGCCGACGGCCACGTTGATGAGCAACAGGGTGCCGAAGAACCTGGTCAGCCGCCTGTGGTCGGGGTTGCCGGATCGGAACCACATCGTGTGCAGCACCGCGACGAGGAACCCGAGCCCGATCGTGATGGGGACGAAGAGGAAGTGGTAGATGCTCGTCGAGGCGAACTGGAGGCGGGCGAGATCGATGTCCGACACCTGTGCTCCCCAGGGTCGACGGTGGGTGCTGGCGGCGCCCGCCGAGGGCGGTGCCGACTCGTTCCGAGCGTCGCACCTGGGGTCGACGGAGGGCATCATCCCATCGGGATGAAAGGGCTGCGCTGATACCCGGGCGCGACCGGACCCGGGTCGGACGCCGTCAGGTCAGGATGTTGATCGCCCGGGCCAAGACGACCGCGAAGGTGGCGAGCGCGACGGCCGACTGCCAGGCCATGAGCATCTTGGCTGTCCGGGTGAGCGGCAGCGTGTCGGTCGGGGAGAACGCGACGATGTTGGTGATGGCCAGGTACAGGTAGTCGAGGAACTGCGGCTGCCAGTACTGGAAGTCGTCCGAGTACTCCCGGATCCCGTCCTGCGTGAACCAGAACGACAGGCGCTCCGGATCGGGCCGCACGCGACCGTCCGGGCCCCCGCGGTCGAGCTGCCAGAACAGCAGGGCGAAGCCGACGACCAGGACCACCAGGATCTGGACCCCCTCGCCGAGCAGCACCTGCACGCTGACCGGTCGGGTCCTGAGAAGGTCGGCGATCAGGAGCGTCGCCGACGAGGTGCACGAGACGGCAAGGACGAGCGCGAGGGCGTACCGGAGGATGCCCGCGCGCCGGCGCTGGGCCTGCAGGACGCCGTCGCACAGGACGAGAGCCGCGACGAGGGCGACCTCGATGACCGGCACCAGCAGCCGGGGGCCCACGGCGATGCGGTCCCGCATGAGCACCTGGGACAGGATGGCGACGGCGACGGCGATCAGCGGCGCGAGACGTGCTCCGAGCGGTGCGAAGACCGCCTCCGCGTCTGGTTCGGTCATGGACGTGCCCGCCTGCCGCTCCGATGCCGGTGCTCGTCGACCGCGGATCCCGATCGCCCGGACGTGAGGATCGCTCCGCCCGTCCGTCCGGTCACGGCCACTACGGGTCAAGGTACGCCGCACGAGAAAGGGGTCGACGAAACGCGTGTGCAGGGCCGGCGCGCGGCCAGACCTGTTGAGGCCACGAACGACGACGGCGACCGCCCCACACTGGGGACGGTCGCCGTTGGTTGCGCGTCGGTCAGGCTCGAGCCTGGGTCACGCGAGCGCCGGCTCGAGGGCGGCGTGCCGCTCGGTGAGCAGCTCCTTCTCGGCGGGCGTCTTGCGCAGGTGGACGAAGCCGAGGATCGACATCGTCAGCATGATCACGGCCGAGACGAGGGCCGCGATGCCCGCGATGAGGGCGATCTGACCCATCTGCCAGAAGGCGTAGGCGTTGAGCAGGAGGCCACGCAGCGTCTCGCCGCGGAAGACCGTGTCGACCTGACCCGCGAGCTGGGTGTTCGTCGGGTCGGCCATGGCCTTGGCCGAGAACTCGGAGTACGTGAGGCCGCCGCCGATCTTGCCCAGGTGGACGTTGATGTAGCTGTTGGCCCAGGTCTTGGCCTGGTCGCCCGTGGTCAGCGGCTGGCCGGCGAACTTCGCCATCGCAGCGGCGTCGGCCGGCGGGAGGGCCTTGAGCGAGTCGCTGCCGGCCGCAGGAAAGACGATCTTCTGCGCGGAGAGCTCGGTCTTGACCTGGTCGCTGACGAAGCTGTGCGCGTACATCAGGAGGCCACCAGCAACGGCGAGAACGACGGCGAGAAAGACGCCGACCCAGCTGGCGAGGAAATCAAAGGTTCTGCGGCGCATCGGTATTGTCCTTTCGCTCGGTGCACCAATGTCGGGCAGTGCACACATGTTGCGTGCAGGCACTCCCGCGTGGGCGAAAGACCGACTACCCCTTCGGGGGGCGAGTCGCCCAGCCAAAGCGATGGCAACGTTATTCGGGCCGCCAGTGCGTCAATAGGGTCGAACGTCCCCACCTGTGCGATGACGCAAGGGAGCGCGGGCCACGTCGTCGACGCGTCGACGGCAGTCGACGGTCCCGTCAGGCGGGGCGCACCAACCGCGCACTCAGGTACCGCAAGGTGCCCGACGCGAACCCCTCGGGATTGCGGGTTCCCTCCAGGCCGGCCAGCGGTCGCATCGCTCGTCGGAACGGGCGCGGGATCCAGGCGTTCACCAGCGCGGTCTTGCGCTCGTCGTCGAGCCGGAGCGCGCGCAGCACCTCCGCCGTGATGTCCTGCGTGCCGACGGCCTCCAGGCCCGTCGAGACGAGTTCCGCGGTCGTGCGGTCGACGGCGTCGGCAGCCCGCAGGTCGGCCCAGACGAGCTGTCCGCCGGGCCGCAGCACCCGGTGCACCTCCGACACGAACGCCTCCATCGAGCGGTAGCAGTGCGACGACTCGATGTTCAGCACGACGTCGAACGACGCATCGGGGAACGGAAGATCCTGAGCGTCGCCACGGACGAACCGCAGGCCCGGCCCCGTGCGGTCCCGGGACGACAGCGCGACCGCCGACGCGGCGAAGTCGACCCCGGTCGTCGTGCGCGGCCCCAGGGCGCGGCTCGCCCACGACGCGCCCCCGCCCCGACCGGAGCCGACCTCGAGGACGTCGGAGCCCAGGACCGGGACGCCGTCGAGGGCGTATGCGTACAGCTGGATGCAGTACCGGTCCGGCTCGTCGGCCGGGTCGAGGGGCAACGGTTCCTGGCCGACGGCCACGACCGGCGCGTAGCCGTAGTTCATGAACGACCACTGCGGCTGCCGGACCCGCGCACCGAGCAGCTCGTAGCAGACCCTCCAACCGAGCTGTCGCAGGCCCATGTCGAAACGGTACCGATGCCGTCGCACGGACCGCGATGCACCGGGGCCTGTCTCGCCCTGACGGACCCCGGCGCCCGGTGGAGGGGGACGTCGTTATCGTCAGGTGCACGGCGAGGGCGGCGCTCCATGATCGTCCTGGCCGCATCCTTGAAGGAGATCTCGGTGTCCGACCAGCTCACGTTCGACAACCCCGTCGAGCGCCACTCGCACATCAAGCCGCACGCCTCGTGGCAGCCGGTGCCGGGCCTCGACGCCGAGCTCGACCCCAAGGCCGACCACGGCGAGACCACCTACCGCGGCACGGGCCGCCTGCCCGGGCGCAAGGCCTTGATCACGGGCGGCGACTCGGGCATCGGCGCGGCGGTGGCCATCGCGTTCGCGCGCGAGGGTGCAGATGTCGCCCTCGGCTACCTGCCGGAGGAGCAGGTGGACGCGGAGGCCATCGCGGGTCACGTGCGCGCGGCGGGCCGCACAGCGATCCTGCTGCCCGGCGACATCCGGGAGCGCGCGTTCTGCCGCACCCTGGTCGCGGGCGCGGTGGAGGGCCTCGGTGGGCTGGACATCCTGGTCAACAACGCGGCGCACCAGGTGTACCACCAGTCGTTCGACGAGCTGGACGAGGCCGACCTCGACCGCACGATCCAGACGAACATGTACGCGATGTTCTGGATCACGCGCGACGCCCTGCCTCACCTGTCGGCCGGCTCGACCATCATCAACAGCACGTCGGTCCAGGGCTACAACCCCTCGCCGATGATCATCAACTACGCGTCGACCAAGTTCGCCATCATCGGCTTCACCAAGGCGCTCGCCGCCGACCTCGCGCCCCGCGGCATCCGTGTGAACGCCGTCGCGCCGGGGCCGGTGTGGACGCCGCTGCAGGTCTCCGACGGACAACCGACGGAGAAGCTGAACGGCTTCGGGGACTCGTCGTGGCTCGGTCGGACGAGCCAGCCGGTCGAGCAGGCACCCGCCTACGTGTTCCTCGCCTCGCCGGAGTCCAGCTTCGTCGTGGGCGAGGTCATCAACGTCAACGGCGGGGCGAACGTGCCCTGACGGGAGCGTGGTCATCCGTCTCACCCGGACGTACGCTCGACACGATGATGCGTCCCACAGCAGCCACGGTCGGCGAGCTTCCGCGCCTCCGGCCACATCCACACATCGGTCCGCGACGAGATCCGGGCCAACCTCCTCGTGGCTCTCCGGGAGGGGCGCGACCCCTGGCCCGGCATCCACGGCTTCGACGACACGGTCGTCCCGCAGCTCGAACGGGCGCTGATCGCCGGGCACGACATCGTGCTGCTCGGTGAACGAGGCCAGGGCAAGACGCGCCTGCTGCGCACCCTGGTGGGCCTGCTCGACGAGTGGTCGCCGGTGATCGAGGGGTCGGAGATCGGGGAGCACCCGTACGAGCCGATCACGGTGGTGAGCCAGCGTCGCGCACAGACAGAGGGCGACCACCTGCCCATCACCTGGCGCCACCGGGACGAGCGGTACGTCGAGAAGCTCGCGACGCCGGACACGAGCGTCGCGGACCTGATCGGCGACGTCGACCCCATGAAGGTCGCCGAGGGGCGGGCGCTGGGCGACCCGGAGACGATCCACTTCGGCCTCGTGCCGCGGGGGCACCGGGGCATCGTCGCCATCAACGAGCTGCCCGACCTCGCCGAGCGCATCCAGGTCGCGATGCTCAACGTGATGGAGGAGCGGGACATCCAGATCCGCGGCTACGTGGTGCGGCTGCCGCTCGACGTGCTGGTCGTCGCGACCGCGAACCCCGAGGACTACACCAACCGCGGGCGGATCATCACGCCGCTGAAGGACCGGTTCGGGGCGGAGATCCGGACGCACTACCCGACGGAGCTTCGCCGACGAGATCGCGGTCATCCGGCAGGAGGCGTCGCTCGAGGCCGAGGTGCCGGACCACCTCGTCGAGATCCTCGCCCGGTTCACGCGCGCGCTGCGGGAGTCGAGCGCGGTGGACCAGCGCAGCGGCGTCAGCGCCCGGTTCGCCATCGCGGGCGCCGAGACCGTCGCCGCGTCGGCGCTGCACCGGGCCGCGCGCCAGGGCGAGGAGCGAGCCGTGGCCCGGCCGGTCGACCTGGAGACCGCGGTCGACGTGCTCGCGGGCAAGATCGAGTTCGAGTCGGGGGAGGAGGGGCGCGAGGACGAGATCCTCGACCACCTGCTGCGCACGGCCACGGCGGAGACCGTGCGGGCACACTTCCGTGGCGTCGACTTCGGGGTCCTGGTGGACGCGTTCCAGAGGGGGTCGATGGTGACCACCGGCGAGCAGGTCACCGCCCGGGACGTGCTGACCGGCCTGCCCGCGCTGGGGGAGTCCGAGCTCTACGACGAGATCTGCGCACGCCTGGGCGCGACGAACGACGGCGAGCGGGCCGCCGCCATCGAGCTCGCCCTGGAGGGCCTCTACCTGTCGCGCCGGATCAGCAAGGAGTCGGGGGGCGGCGAGACGATCTATGGCTAGGCCCAACCGCCGCCTGGCTCGGCAGAGCCGGTACACGCCGTACGTCGACGGTCCCGACCCGCTCGCGCCACCGGTCGATCTCACCGAGGCGCTCGACGCGATCGGCGAGGACGTCATGGCGGGCTACTCGCCCGAGCGGGCGATGCGCGAGTTCCTGCGGCGCGGGGGCCAGAAACACGCGGGCCTCGACGAGCTGGCGCGGCGGGTGGCCCAGCGGCGCAACGAGCTCACGCAGAAGAACAACCTCGACGGCACGCTGCAGCAGGTCAAGGAGCTGCTCGACCGGGCGGTGCTGGCCGAGCGCAAGCAGCTGGCGCGTGACGTCGACATGGACGAGGGTGATCGCGCCCTGGCGCAGATGCAGCTCGACAACCTCCCGTCCTCGCCGGCGGCAGCCGTGAACGAGCTCAACGAGTACGACTGGCGCAGCAGCGAGGCGCGCCAGGAGTTCGACAAGATCAAGGACCTCCTGGGCCGGGAGGTCCTCGACCAGAGGTTCGCCGGCATGAAGCAGGCGCTCGAGAACGCCACGGACGCCGACAAGCAGGCGCTCAACGAGATGCTCGAAGACCTCAACGGGCTGTTGGCTGCCCGCAACGCCGGGACCGACACCCAGCAGCAGTTCGACGACTTCATGGCCAAGCACGGCGAGTACTTCCCCGAGCAGCCGCAGAACCTCGACGAGCTCCTCGACGCTCTGGCACGCCGGGCCGCCGCCGCGCAGCGGATGCGCAACTCCATGACGCAGGAGCAGCGCGACGCTGGACGCGCTCGCGCAGCAGGCGTTCGGCTCGTCGGGCTCATGGACGCGCTCGGCCGGCTGGACGACAACCTCAGGAACCTGCGGCCCGGCGAGGACTGGGGCGGGTCGGAGCGGATGGACGGGCAGAACGGGCTCGGGCTCGGCGACGGCACGGGCGTCTTCCAGGACCTCGCCGACCTGGACGCGCTGGCCGAGCAGCTCGCACAGTCCTACCGGGGCTCCCAGCTGGACGACCTCGACCTGGAGAGCTCAGACGCCAGCTCGGCTCCGACGCAGCGGTCGACGCCCGCACGCTCCAGCGGCTGGAGCAGGCGCTCAGGGACGGCACGCTGCAGCGCGGCACGGACGGCCAGCTCCGGCTGACGCCGAAGGCCATGCGCCAGCTGGGCAAGGCGGTGCTGCGCGCCGTCGCCGACACGATGTCCGGCCGGCAGGGCGGCCACGAGGTCCACCGGTCCGGCGCGGCCGGGGAGCCGTCGGGATCGACGCGGGAGTGGGCGTTCGGCGACACCGAGCCGTGGGACGTGACCCGGACGATCACCAACGCGCTCGTCCGTCAGTCCTCGCCGGGAGCGGTCACGATCCAGATCGACGACGTCGAGATCCAGGAGACCGAGGCGCGGACGCAGGCGTGCGTGGCGCTGCTCGTCGACACCTCGTTCTCGATGGCGATGGACGGTCGCTGGGTGCCGATGAAGCGCACCGCGCTGGCCTTGCACACCCTGGTCACCAGCAGGTTCCGCGGCGACGACCTCCAGCTGATCGCGTTCGGGCGCGCCGCGGAGGTGATGCAGATCGAGCAGCTCGTCGGCCTCGACGCGCAGTACGAGAAGGGCACCAACCTGCATCACGCCCTCCTGCTGGCCAACCGGCACTTCCGCAAGCACCCGAACGCCCAACCCGTGCTCCTGATCGTCACCGACGGCGAGCCGACGTCCCACCTGGAGCCCGGCGGTGAGGTCTTCTTCGACTACCCGCCCAACCCGGTGACCATCGCCCTGGCGGTGCGCGAGCTCGACGTCTCCATGCGGCTGGGCGCGCGCACCACCTTCTTCCGGCTGGGCGACGACCCCGGCCTCGCGCGCTTCGTCGACGCCATGGCCAAGCGCGCGGGCGGCACCGTCGTCACGCCCGAGAGCGAGAACCTCGGGGCCGCGGTCATCGGCTCCTACCTGAGCTCGCGGCGCAACGGCGCCTTCGGCGGCTGGGGTCGCGACGAGGAGTGGTCAGGGTGAAGCTGTTGCTCACGTCCGGCGGCGTGACGAACGACAGCATCCACGCGGCGCTGGTGCAGCTTCTCGGGAAGCCCGTCGCGCAGTGCCACGCGCTGGTCGTGCCGACCGCACAGTGGGGCCACCCGATGTGCGGACCGGCGTCGGTGCGCGGCCTGGTCGCCGCCGAGCCCGACTTCCAGTACTTCACCGCGCTGGGCTGGGCGTCCCTCGGCGTCCTCGAGCTGACCGCGCTGCCCAGCATCGGCGCGGAGCGATGGGTCCCCTGGGTCCGGGAGGCCGACGTGCTCCTGGTCGACGGCGGTGACGCGACGTACCTGAGCCACTGGATGCGGGAGTCCGGGCTGGCCGACCTGCTGCCGGAGCTGCCCGACACGGTCTGGGTCGGCGTGAGCGCCGGGAGCATGGTGATGACGCCGCGGATCGGGACGTACTTCGTGGAATGGCCGGCCGCCCCGGACGATCGCACCCTGGGGGTCGTCGACTTCTCGATCTTCCCGCACCTCAACGCATTTCCGACGAACACCCCGGCCGACGCGGAGCGATGGGCCGCAGACATCGGCGTCGATGCCTACGCCATCGACGAGCAGACGGCCATCGTGGTCGTCGACGGCTCGGTCGAGGTCGTGTCCGAAGGCGACTGGACGAAGTTCGGGTCGGAGCCGACGTCTGCGTCGGCGGAACGGGACCCCGGCTAGAAGAACGGCCAGGGGAACGCGGGCATGTCGCCGCGAGGTCCCGGAAAGGTGCCCTTCCGCAGCAGCCGGTCGCAGCGGGTGGCGAGCGCGGCCAGCTCCTCGTCGCTGAGGAGGTCGAGCAGGCGATCTCCCAGCGGACCGTCGAGGTCCGCTCGCACCCGCTCCACGCCGGCCAGCTCGGAGGGGTCGAGCGCGTCGCCGCGCCAGCCCCACAGCACCGTGCGCAGCTCGTGCTCGACGTGGAAGCTGACACCGTGGTCGACGCCGTAGCGGTGGCCCTCGCGCGTCGGCAGGATGTGGCCGCCCTTGCGGTCGGCGTTGTTCACGACGACGTCGAACACGGCCATCCGGCGCAGCACGGGGGAGTCCTCGTGGATCAGGGTCATGGGCTGGTCGCCGTCGTCGATGCCCTGGAACACCGCACGCCAGCCCTCGCCCGGGACGGCGCGCGCCGGGACGACGTCGACCGGGTCCTGCGACGCGTCGGGCTCCCGCCAGCTGCACCATCCCCGGACCGAGCGGACCGTCGCGCAGGAGGGTGACCGGCACGACGTCCCACCCGAACGCCTCGGAGACCAGGTAGGCAGCCGCCTCCCGGTTCGCCAGCGTCCCGTCCGGGAAGTCCCACAGGGGCCGCTCCCCGGCGACCGGCTTGTAGACGACCCGCACCGGGCCGATCGTCGCGAGGAACGTCGCGTTCGAGGCGACGGCGATGCGCCCGACGACTCGCCACCGGTGGCGAGGTCGACGTCGCCGCCGGTCACGACTCGTCGGGCGGGCTGCACACGTGGCCGTCGTCGTCCATCGGGCTGCCGCAGAGCGGGCACAGCGGCCGGCCCGACCGGACGACCGCCCGCGTGCGCTGGACGAACGCGCGGGCGGTCCCCACGGGCATCTTGACCAGCAGCATCTCGCTGGGCTCGGGCTCGGGTTCCTCCTCCTCGGACTCCAGGTAGGGGAACGCCTCGACGACCACCTGCGCGGTCGACGGGTCCCAGCCCAGCCGCATCAGGCCCGCACGGAACTGCTCCTCGACGGGCTGGTCCAGGGGCTCGTCGTCGACGAGCTCGGCGGGTGTGTCGACGGGGACGCTGAACCGGTTCCCGTCGTCCGCCATCAGCGCGTCGAGGATCTCGTCGATCTTCTCGGCGAGGACGGCGGACTGCTCCTTCTCGAGCGCGACGCTCGCGCTCCGGGCGCCGTCGCGCACCTGCAGGTAGAAGGTCCGCGAACCGGGGCTGCCGACGGTGCCGACGACGACACGGTCGGGCCAGTCGAACAGGTGGACCAGGGGAGCCGGCATACGACCCATTTTACGAGTGAGCGGGGTTTGGGGCAGCGGGTGCCGGACCCGCTCCGCCCCCGACCGGCGCGTCGCCCACCGGACCGGCGGCGCGCAGCCAGGAGAGGTCGCCCGAGTCGGTGTTCGTGGCCACGACCTCGGGGCGCTCGGTCCCGTAGCGGACTATCGAGACCGAGCCCGGGTTGACGGTGATCCGCTGGAAGAGGTCGAGGCCCATGCCGAGGGCGTCCGCGAGGACGGACTTCACGATGTCGCCGTGCGTGACCGCCACCCACACCGCACCGGGGCCGTGCTCGGTCTGTGCCGCCGCATCGTGGCGACGGATCGCCGCGACGGCCCGCGCCTGCATGGCCGTCAGCGACTCGCCCCCAGGGAACACCGCCTCCGACGGCCTCGTCTGCACCACCGACCACAGCGGCTCCTGGGCCAGCTCACGCAGCGGCCGCCCCTGCCACTGCCCGTAGTCGCACTCGACGATCCCGGCCTCGAGCTGCGTCCGGACGGTCTCGCCCTGGTGCGCCGCGATGACCCGCGCCGTCTGCCGGCAGCGCGCCAGGGGGCTCGAGACCACCGCGACGAGGGGCACGACCGCGAGCCGTTCCGCCGTGCGCACGGCCTGGCCGCGCCCGACCGCGTCGAGATCGACCCCGGCGGCCCGACCGGTCAGGATCCCCGCGACGTTCGCCGTGCTCCGACCGTGCCGGACGAGGATGACGGTGGCCATGCCTGGAGCCTAGGCACCCGGCGCGAGCCCGCTAGAAGGCACCGCCGTTCAACGCCCGCTGAAGTGCCATCACCGTCAGAGACTTCGCCTCCAACGTGCCGTCGACCTGGGTGCCGAACCGGCGCTCGAGGCCCTTGGTGAACTCCGGGCCGGCCACGCCGTCGACGGTGCCCTGGTACTGACCGGCGGCGGCCATGACCTCCTGCATGCGGCTGATCAGCGGTGACCCGTGGCCCGGCGCGAAGTCGAACACCCAGCCGGACGTCATGGCGGGCTGCTTGTTCTTCAGGAACTGGAATCGCACCTGCCCGTCGGGCGCCTGCCCGAGGACCACCTGCGCGCGGGTGGTGGTCGCCGAGCCCCAGAACCCGTCGACGTCGACCGCGCCGCCCGGCGGCGGCGGCGGCGGGGGAGGCGGCACGACCACCGGTGGCACGACCACCGCCCCGCCCGTGATGGCGGCAAGGATGCCGGGGATCTGCGCGATCTTCGCGTCCCCGGGGCAGACCTTCCCGGTCTGCGTCGAGTAGTGCATCCCGCCGCCACGCTGCTTGCGCCCGGCACGCATGTCGGGGAAGCTCGGGGAAGTTGCCGTCGATCCCCAGCCGGTGCCACGACAGCCCGTGCGAGCGGGGCCGGGCTTCGCGTCGGTGGCCAGCTTCAGCTCGATCTGGTGCGTCGACATGATCCACGCGACCAGGGCGGTGATGGCCTGGAGCTGGGGAGGGGTCCACTGCTCGGTCTGGGCCGTCGGGTCCACACCGCCCTCGGTCTCGATCGACACGGTGGCGTCGTTGCCGTCCAGGTCGGCCTCCGCCTGGATCGAGGTGTCGACGTACTGCTCCACCACCCCGGTCTGGGAGACCCAGAAGTGGGAGCTTGGCCGGTTCGTGTGACTCTTGAAGTCGAACAGCGTCCCCAGACCGCCCTGCGCGTGCAGGTTGACCCGGTTGTGGACGGCGATCGGGGCCACATCGAGGAAGATCTTGTTGATCAGCCTCACGTTCGCACCGGGGAAAAGTGCCATGGCGGGCTCCCTCCGAGCCGACGGAGACCGTGGGCGAGCGGTTGTCCGGGCGCCCCCTGGAAATCCAGCATCCACGGTAGCCCTGTTGGGAGCGCCGGCTCTAGTGCTCGTCCTTGATCACGAAGTAAGAGCCGCGGATGGTGCCGGCGAGCCGGGACTTCTGCCTCGCGAACTTGAAGCGCGACGCCAGCTCCTCGGGGACGTCCATGCCGTCGGACAGCTTGAACCCGACCGCGCGCTTCGAGTCGTCCGCGAGCGTGTACATCACGTTGATCGACAGCCCCGACTCGTAGAACACGTAGGCGATCCGGATCCCTTCGACGACGAACTCCGTCGCCTCGAGCGGTCGGGACGAGATCACGAGGTCGCGCTCGTCCTTCAGGATCCCGTGCACCCAGTCGACCGTCGCCGTGGCCACGCTCGCGGGGTCGAGGGTGAAGACGTGGTCGTACTTGTTCTTGAAGTACCGCGCCTCGTTGGCGCGCAGGCCGGCGAGGGCGTCCGCCACCGGAGACGACTCGAGGCCGACGGTGGACACATCGATGAAGTCGACGACGTACGACACGGGGAACCCTCCAAGGCGCGGACCGGACACAGGGAGACTACCTAGACCCTCCGGGCGAGCTCCGCGGCCGCGCCACGGATCGCGCGGACGAACCCGGCGGGGTCCTGTCCCTGGGCGAACGTGACCGCGATCCCGGCGAGCGGGTGTCCGGTGCGGTCGCGCACCGCGACGGCGACGGACGCGAAGCCGGGGGTCACGTCGCCGTGCTCCTCCGCCCAGCCGGTGCGTCGCACCTCGACGAGGACCGTCCGAAGCTTCCGAGAGCCGGCGCGGGCCGACGCCCGTGCGGTCGACGAACGCCTCGCGTCCGGGGAAGAGGGCGCGGACCTGCGCGGACGGGAGGTCGGCGAGGATGGCGCGTCCGCTGGCGGTGAGGTGCGCGGGCAGCCGGACGCCGACGTCGGTGACCAGCACGGGCCGCCCGGCGGCTCGCTCCTCGACGACGTACAGCACGTCCCGGCCGTGCAGCACGGCCAGGTGCGCGCTCTCGCCGACGTGGTCGACCAGCCGCGCGAGGACCGGTCGCGCCGCACGGGCCAGCGGCGCCTGGCGCGAGTAGGCGGAGCCCAGCTCGAACGCCGCCAGGCCGAGCCCGTACCGACGCTCCTCGGGCAGGTGGACGACGAAGCCGTGCTCGGCGAGGACCGTGAGCAGGTGGTACGTCGTCGACCGGGGCAGGTCGAGCGCGGTGGCGAGCGACGCGGCGGGCAGGGGGCCCGTGCGGGACAGGTGGCGCAGCAGGCGGAGCGTGGCGTCGGCCGCGGGCACCGTGCTCATGACGCCTCCTGTCTGGGATACCAGACGGTATCGCGCCCGGAGGTCTTCGGCGGCAGCCCTCCGCGCGGTGTCATGAAGCATGAGCACAGGCACCTCCACCGACTCTGCCATCGACACCGTCGTCGTCGGCACGGGACCGGTCACGATCGACGAGGTTGTCGCGGTCGCGCGGCACGGCGCGGCGGTGCGGCTGTCCGACGAGGCGCTCGACGCGATCGCCCGGGGTCGGTCCGTCGTCGACCGCCTCGCCGCCGACCCCCAGCCGCACTACGGCATCTCGACGGGCTTCGGCGCGCTCGCCACCCTGAGCATCCCCGCCGAGAAGCGTCGCGACCTCCAGCGCAGCCTCGTCCGCTCCCATGCCGCGAGCACCGGCCCGGAGGTCGAGCGTGAGGTGGTCCGCGCGCTCATGCTGCTCCGGCTCTCCACGCTCGCGACCGGTCGCACGGGCGTCCGACCCGAGGTCGCGACGGCATACGCGGCGATGCTCGACGCCGGCGTCACGCCGGTGGTGCGCGAGTACGGCTCGCTCGGCTGCTCGGGCGACCTCGCTCCCCTCGCGCACTGCGCGCTCGCGTTGATGGGTGAGGGGGACGTGCGCGATGCCGCCGGGACGCTCATGCCGGCCACGCAGGCTGGGCTGACCCCGGTGAGCCTGACCGAGAAGGAGGGCCTCGCTCTCATCAACGGCACCGACGGCATGCTCGGCATGCTGGTGCTCGCCCTGCACGACCTCGACACGCTCCTGACCAGCGCGGACGTGGCGGCGGCGATGTCTGTCGAGTCGCTGCTGGGCACCGACGCGGTGTTCGCAGCCGACCTGCAGGCCCTGCGACCGCACCCCGGCCAGGCGATCTCGGCGGCGAACATCCGGGCCGTACTGGAGGGCTCCGGGATCATGGCCAGCCACAAGACGCCCGACTGCACCCGCGTGCAGGACGCCTACTCCCTGCGCTGCGCCCCGCAGGTCAACGGCGCCGCGCGCGACACGCTCGCGCACGCCCGGGCCGTCGCCGAGCGTGAGCTGGCCGCCGCCGTCGACAACCCCGTCCTCACGCCCGACGGCCGCGTCGAGTCCAACGGCAACTTCCACGGGGCACCGGTGGCGTACGTGCTCGACTTCCTGGCCATCGTCGTCGCCGACGTCGCCAGCATGTCCGAGCGTCGCACCGACCGGTTCCTCGACGTCTCGCGCAGCCACGGCCTGCCGCCGTTCCTGGCCCACGACCCGGGCGTCGACTCCGGCCTGATGATCGCGCAGTACACCGCCGCGGGCCTCGTCTCGGAGCTGAAGCGACTCGCGGTGCCGGCGAGCGTCGACTCGATCCCGTCGTCGGCGATGCAGGAGGACCACGTCTCGATGGGCTGGCACGCGGCCCGCAAGCTGCGGCGGTCGATCGACGCGCTGACCCGTGTGCTCGGCATCGAGGTCCTCACGGCCGCCCGCGGGCTCGACCTGCGTGCTCCGCTGACGCCGTCACCGGCCACCGGCGCGGTCCGCGACCTGCTCCGCGCACGCGGCGTCCCGGGCCCGGGACCCGACACGTACCTCTCACCCGATCTGGAGACCGCGGCCGAGGCCGTCCGCGACGGCGCCGTCGTCGCTGCAGCACTGCCCGTCACGCTGACAGGAGCCCACCGGTGAACGGTCCCCGCCCCGTCCGAGCCCTTCGTGGCACCACGCTGACCGCCCGCAGCTGGCAGACGGAGGCCCCGCTGCGGATGCTCATGAACAACCTAGACGCCGAGGTCGCGGAACGTCCCGACGACCTGGTCGTCTACGGCGGCACCGGCAAGGCGGCACGGTCCTGGGACGCCTACGACGCGATCGTCCGGACCCTGACCACGCTCGGCGACGACGAGACGCTGCTCGTCCAGTCGGGCAAGCCGGTCGGCGTGCTGCAGACGCACGAGTGGGCGCCGCGCGTGCTGATCGCCAACTCGAACCTCGTCGGCGACTGGGCGACCTGGCCGGAGTTCCGACGCCTCGAGCAGCTCGGGCTGACGATGTACGGGCAGATGACCGCGGGCTCGTGGATCTACATCGGTACGCAGGGGATCCTGCAGGGCACGTACGAGACGCTCGCCGCGGTGGCCGCGTCGAAGTTCGGCGGGACGCTGGCCGGGACCCTGACCGTGACCGGCGGCTGCGGCGGCATGGGCGGCGCGCAGCCGCTCGCCGTGACGCTCAACGGCGGCGCCTGCCTGATCGTCGACGTCGACGGCGAGCGCCTCCACCGGCGGGTCCGCGAGCGCTACCTGGACCGGGTGGCGTCGGACCTCGACGAGGCGATCGCGCTGGTCATCGCCGCGAAAGCGTCCAGGACTGCACTCTCCGTCGGCGTCGTCGGCAACTGTGCGTCCGTGCTGCCCGACCTGTTGCGCCGGGGGGTCGAGGTCGACGTCGTCACCGACCAGACCTCGGCGCACGACCCGCTCAGCTACCTGCCCGTCGGCGTCGAGGTGGCCGACTGGGCCTCGTACGCGGCCGCCAAGCCCGACGAGTTCACCGAGCGCGCCCGCGAGTCGATAGCCCGGCACGTCGAGGCGATGGTCGGGTTCATGGACGCCGGCGCCGAGGTGTTCGACTACGGGAACTCGATCCGTGACGAGGCCCGGCAGGGAGGCTACGAGCGGGCGTTCGACTTCCCCGGCTTCGTGCCCGCGTACATCCGGCCGCTGTTCGCCGAGGGCAAGGGGCCGTTCCGCTGGGCCGCGCTCTCGGGCGACCCCCGCGACATCGCGGTGACCGACCGCGCCGTGCTCGACCTGTTCCCCGAGAACGACCACCTCCACCGCTGGATCCGCGCGGCCCAGGAGCGGGTCGCGTTCCAGGGGCTGCCGGCGCGCATCTGCTGGCTCGGGCACGGCGAGCGGGACCGCGCCGGTCTGCGGTTCAACGACTCGTCGCCTCCGGAGACGTGGCCGCACCTCTCGTCATCGGCCGCGACCACCTCGACGCGGGTTCGGTCGCGTCGCCGTACCGCGAGACCGAGGGCATGGCCGACGGTTCCGACGCGATCGCCGACTGGCCGCTGCTGAACGCTCTCGTCGCCGCGTCGTCGGGTGCGACCTGGGTGTCCATCCACCAGGGCGGTGGCGTCGGCATGGGCCGCTCGATCCACGCCGGACAGGTGTCGGTGGCCGACGGCACGGAGCTGGCCGCCCGCAAGCTCGCGCGGGTGCTGTCCAACGACCCGGCCATGGGCGTCCTGCGGCACGTCGACGCGGGATACGCGCGGGCCGACGAGGTCGCGACGGCCCACGGCCTGCGCGTGCCGATGCGGGAGGGGTCGTGACCTTCGCCCGGATGTGGGCGGACCTGGAGGGCGTCGGGCGCGCCGCCGACGGCGGCTACCGCCGGTTCGCCTTGACCCGCGAGGACCACACCCTCCGCGAGTGGTTCGCCGGTGAGGCGTCCGCGCGCGGCCTGGACCTGGTCATCGACCGCGCCGGCAACCAGTGGGCGTGGTGGGGTGACCCGGACGCGACCCCGGGTGTGGTCACCGGGAGCCACCTCGACTCGGTGCCCGGCGGCGGCGCGTTCGACGGACCGCTCGGCGTGGTCAGCGCGTTCGCGGCACTCGATCAGCTGATGGAGCGCGGCGTGACACCGGCCCGTCCGCTCGGCATCGCGAACTTCGTCGACGAGGAGGGCGCTCGCTTCGGCGTCGCGTGCGCCGGTTCGCGCCTGATCACCGGGGTCCTCGACGCGGACCGGGCGCGATCGCTCAAGGACGCCGACGGCGTGACGATGGCCGAGGCCCTGACCACCGCGGGCCGCGACCCGTCGACCCTGGGCCCGGACCCCGACACCCTGCGGCGCATCGCCTCCTTCGTCGAGCTGCACGTCGAGCAGGGCCGTGGGCTGGTGCACACGGGCGACCCCGTCGGCGTCGGCCGGATGATCTGGCCGCACGGCCGCTGGCGCGTCGAGCTGCGCGGCGAGGCCAACCACGCCGGCACCACCCCGCTGGCCGACCGGCGCGACCCGATGCTCGACCTCGCGGCGTTCGTCGGGCACGTCCGCACTGCCGCGCTCGACGCCGGCGCGCTGGCCACGGTCGGCAAGCTCCGAGTCGACCCGAACGGGGTCAACGCGATCCCGTCGCAGGTCACCGCGTGGCTGGACGTCCGGGCGGAGGACGAGTCCGCGGTCCGGGCGGTCCTCGACGCGCTCGCCGGCTACGCACCGGCCCAGGAGTCCTGGACCCCGGTCACGGTGCTCGATGCCGACCTGGCGGACACGGTCGTCGACGCGCTCGGCGGTACCCCCCGGCTGAGCACCGGCGCGGGCCACGACGCGGGCATCCTCGCTTCGGCCGGCATCCCGACGGCGATGCTCTTCGTCCGCAACCCGTCCGGCGTCTCGCACGCGCCGGCCGAGGACGCCGACGAGGCCGACTGCCTGGCGGGCATCGACGCGCTCACCGCGACGCTCGGCCGGCTCCTCGCGTGACCACCTACTGGGCGGAGCACGCGTGGCTGCCGGACGGCCTGGCGGCCGACGTCCGCATCGAGACCGCCGACGGTCGCATCACGGCCGTGGGACACGGCTCACGAGAGCCCACCGACCGTCGTCTCCCGGGTGTCGTCCTGCCGGGCTTCGCCAACGCCCACTCGCACGCGTTCCACCGGGCGCTGCGCGGGCGGACGCACGACCGCGGCGGCACGTTCTGGACCTGGCGGGAGCGGATGTACACGCTCGCGGCGACCCTGACGCCGGACGCCTACCTCGACCTCGCCCGCGCGACCTACGCCGAGATGGTGCTCGCCGGGGTCACCGCGGTGGGGGAGTTCCACTACCTCCACCACGCACCGGGTGGCCGGGCCTACGCGGAGCCGAACGTCATGGCCGAGGCGTTGCGCACGGCCGCACGCGACGCCGGCCTGCGGATCACCCTGCTCGACACCGCCTACCTCACGGGCGGGATCGACGCGCCGCTGGAGGGCGCCCAGCTGCGGTTCGGGGACGCCGACGCCGACGCGTGGGCCGCCCGCGTCGCCGCGATCCGGCCGGACGAGACGCTCACCGTCGGCGCCGCGATCCACTCCGTGCGGGCCGTCCCTCTCGATGACCTGCCGACCATCGCCGCCCACGCGAGCGGCCGCCCGCTGCACGTCCACCTGTCCGAGCAGCGCCTCGAGAACGAGCAGGCGCTGGCCACCTTCGGCGCGACGCCGACGCGGGTGCTCGAGAACGCCGGCGCGCTCGGCCCCGGCACCACGGCGGTCCACGCTGTGCACCTCACGCCGGAGGACGTCGCGATCCTCGGCTCGACGCGCACCGGCGTCTGCCTGTGCCCGTCGACGGAGCAGGACCTCGGCGACGGGATCGCGCCCGGGGCCGCGCTGCACGCCGCCGGCGCCCGCCTGTCGGTGGGCAGCGACCAGCACGTGCGCACGGACCTGCTGGCCGAGGCGCGGTCCGTCGAGCTGCACGAGCGCCTCGCCGCCGAGACGCGGGGCGTGCTCACCCCGGCCGACCTGATGACGCTGCTGACCACGGGCGGACACACGAGCCTCGGCGACCCGACCGGAGGGCGACTCGCCCCCGGCGCGCCCGCCGACCTGGTCGCGGTCCGGACGGACACCCCGCGGACCGCCGGCGCGGACCCCGCGCAGCTGGTGCTCGTCGCGGGGAGCGCCGACGTGGACACGGTCGTGGCGGGTGGCGTCGTGCGCGTCGAGGCGGGTCGGCACGTGCTCGGCGACGTGGGCGCCATGCTGGGCGCGGCGATCCGCGCCGCCTGGGAGGAGGCCCGATGACGTCGCACCTGCTCACGGGCATCGGCGAGCTTCGTCACGCACGACCCACGGTTCGACGGTCCGCTGCTCGACGCCGCGCTCGTGGCGGAAGACGGCTGCGTCGCCTGGGTGGGCCCGGCCGCGGACGCACCCGCCGCGGACCGTCGCACCGACCTGGCCGGCGCGGCGGTCGTCCCGGGTTTCGTCGACTCCCACACGCACCTCGTCTTCGCCGGCGACCGGGCCGCCGAGTTCGAGGCCCGCATGGCCGGCACCCCGTACACCGGCGGCGGGATCGCGACGACGGTCGCGGCCACCCGTTCGGCGTCCGACGTCGCCCTCAGGGCGCGGCTGGCCGCGCTGGCCGCAGAAGCGCGGGCCCAGGGCACGACGACCCTCGAGATCAAGAGCGGCTACGGCCTCGACGTCGCGACCGAGGAGCGTCTGCTCCGGCTGGCCCGCGAGGTCACCGTCGAGACGACGTTCCTCGGCGCGCACGTCGTCCCGCACGGGATCGACCGGGCCGACTACGTCGCGCTGGTCACCGGCCCGATGCTCGCGGCCTGCGCTCCCTATGCCCGGTGGGCCGACGTGTTCTGCGAGCCCGCCAGCCCGGTCGCGTTCGACGGGGACGAGGCCCGGGTCGTCCTGCTGGCGGCTCGGTCGGCGGGTCTCGGCCTGCGCGTGCACGGCAACCAGCTCGGTCCCGGTCCGGGCGCGCAAGCTCGCCGTCGAGCTCGGCGCCGCCAGCGTCGACCACTGCACGTACCTGTCCGACGGCGACGTCGACGCCCTGTCCGGCTCCGACACCGTCGCGACCCTGCTGCCCGGCGTCGAGTTCTCCACCCGTTCCCCGTATCCCGATGCACGCCGGCTGCTCGACGCGGGCGTCGAGGTCGCACTGGCCAGCGACTGCAACCCCGGGACGTGCTTCTCGACGTCGATGCCGCTGATGATCGCACTGGCGGTCCGCGAGATGCGGATGACCGTCGCGGAGGCCCTGCGCGCGGCGACGCTCGGCGGTGCGCACGCCCTGCGTCGGGACGACGTCGGACACCTGCGGCTGGGCGCCCGCGCCGACCTGGCCGTCCTCGACGCCCCGAGCCACCGGCACCTGGCCTACCGGCCGGGGGTCCCGATCGCGCGGGGCCTGACTCTCTAGGTGTGTTGGTCGATCTCGCGACGGGCGAGAGCCAGCCGATGGCGCAGCGGTCGAGATACTGGGCCGATGGGTCGTCGCGGATCGCACGTCGTCGTTGCGACGTGCGTGGTCCTCGCCGTCGCGGTCCTCGGCGCCTGCGACCCGGCTGCTCCGCTCGCGCCGTCCACCGCCCCACCGGACGTCACCGCGACGCGAGCGCCGCAGAAGTCGACACCGCCGCCCCCGATCCAGACCCCGACACCGGCGCCGGAGCCGGCGCCGGCGGCGTTCCGCTCGACGATCGCCACCATCACGCCCGACCTGGCGTCGCGGACGTCGTCGTCCTGGCGGCCCGGATGCCCCGTGGCACTCGAGGACCTGCGCTACGTGACCGTGAGCTACCACGGCTTCGCCGGCGAGGTGGCGCAGGGTGAGGTCGTCGTGCACGCCGACGCGGCAGACGAGATCGTCACGGTGTTCCACGCGCTCTGGGACGCCGGCTATCCGGTCCGGTCGATGAGGCTCGTCGACGACTTCGGCGCGAGCGACGACGCGTCGATGGACGCCGACAACACGTCCGCCTTCAACTGCCGCGCCGTGACCGGCGGCACGGGCTGGTCCGAGCACGCGTACGGGCGAGCGATCGACATCAACCCGAGAGAGAACCCCTACGTCGTCGGCCGCCACGTCGCGCCCTCCGCCGGGGCGGCATTCTCCGGCCGCCCGGACCTGCCGGGCGTGATCCACGACGACGACCTCGTGGTGCGGGCGTTCGCGTCCGTCGGGTGGGGCTGGGGCGGCGACTGGTCGTCACCCACCGACTATCAGCACTTCTCGGCGACGGGCCGGTGAACGGCGAGCACCGAGCCGAGCGCACGACGCCACCCGGCCCCCGTCACGGGGCCGGGTGGTGGGGAGGTCGCGGGGACGACTACCCGTGGTGGCCCTCCGTGAATCGAGACGCCCGGGCGAGGAGGAGCTCGGAGTCGGGCACGAGCGGCGAGACGCGGTCGTCGTCGGGCAGCGTGATGCTCGTGTCCAGCCGCAGGTCGCGGGACGAGGCGCCGACGGCGATCACGAACTCGCCGCCCTCGCGACGCCACTCGCCGGAGCGTCCGTCGGCGCGTGTCGCGGCGACGTCCCAGTACGCGAAGTCGCGGTTGGCCAGCGCGAAGACGACCGTCGTCGACGCGCCCGGCTCGAGCATGACCTTCTCGAACCCCTTGAGCTCACGCACCGGGCGACGCACGGCGGCGTCGGGGTCGCCGACGTACAGCTGCACGACCTCCTGGCCGGCGCGCGTGCCCGTGTTGGTGATCGTGCAGGTCACGCGAACGTCGCCGGCGGCCGGGTCGAGCACCTCGACGTCCAGCGAGGAGTACGCGAACGTCGAGTACGACAGGCCGTGCCCGAACGGGTAGCGCACGTCGCGGAGCAGGGCGTCGTACCAGCGGTAGCCGATGAACACGCCCTCGCCGTACTGCACGGTGCCGCGCTCGCCGGTCCAGGTGACGTACCCCGGCGAGTCCTGCACGGCGAGGGGGAACGTCTCGGCGACCTTGCCGGACGGGTTGACCCGGCCGAACAGGACGTCGGCGACGGCGGCCGCACCGGCCTGACCGGGCAGCCAGGCCTCGACGATGGCGTCGACGCGGTCGTGCCAGGGGTCCATGGTGACCGCCGCGCCGTTCGACAGGACGACGACGACGGGCTTTCCGAGGTCGGCGAGCCGGCCGAGGAGGGCGACGTGGTCGGACGGCAGCGAGAGCGTCGTCCGGTCGTCGGCCTCCTGCTCGAACGCGAGGGGCAGGCCGACGAAGGCGACGACGACGTCGGACTCGGCGGCCACGGCGACGGCCTCGTCGATCAGTCGCTCCGCCCGCGGGGACGGCGGGGCCGCCGCGACGTGCTCGGCGGCCGCCGCCATGCGCAGGGCACGGGCCAGCGCGGCCGACCGCCGGGCGGGCCCGGAGCCGTCGTCGACGAAGGTCGCGCCGTGCGCGGCCAGGTAGGAGTCGAGGTCGTCCTGGTAGTCGTCCTTCGGCGTGTGCACGTAGCCGGGCGCGTAGGTCACGCGGTCGCCGGCCAGCGCACGGATCGAGTCGAGCGCGTTCTCGACGCGGGTCGGGCTGACGCCGGACGAGCCGCCGCCCTGGATGCGGAAGCGGTCGGCGAACGCGCCGATCACGGCGATCCGGGCGTCGCCGTCCACGGCGAGGGGCAGGACCGGCGACGCCGCGGGCCCGTTGCGCAGGAGCGTGATGCACCCGGCGGCGGCCTCGCGGGCCAGCGCGTGGTGCGCGTCGGCGCCCAGCAGCTCGAGCTGCGTCTCCGTGAGGGCGTCGCCCGGCGCAGCGCCCAGGTCCATGACCGGCCCGTTCACCTGGTCCGGGCCGGGGTAGGCGCGGACGACGAGCTGCAGGACCCTGCGCGCCGCGCTGTCGACGACCGACTCGTCGAGCGCGCCCGACCGCACGGCCGCGACGATCTCCGCGTCGGTGCGACCGCCCGTGCCGGGCATCTCGAGGTCGAGGCCGGCCAGCAGTGCGGGGACGCGGTGGTGGACCGCGTTCCAGTCGGAGACGACGACGCCGTCGTACCCCCACTCGTCGCGCAGCACCTCGGTGAGCAACCAGTGGTTCTCCGAGGCGTGCAGCCCGTGCAGCCGGTTGTACGAGCACATGACCGTCCAGGGGTCGGCCTGCTCGACGACGCGCTCGAACGCGGAGAGGTAGATCTCGCGCAGCGTGCGCTCGTCCGCCTCGACCGAGATCCGCGTCCGCTCGATCTCCTGGTTGTTCGCCGCGAAGTGCTTGAGCGACGTTCCGACGCCGACCGACTGGACACCCTCGACGTACGCGGCTCCCAGGTCTCCGGAGTGCACCGGGTCCTCGGAGAAGTACTCGAAGTTGCGCCCGCACAAGGGGGAGCGCTTCATGTTCACGCCCGGGCCGAGCACGACCTGGACGCCCTCGGCCCGCGCCTCCTCGCCGATCGCCTGCCCGACGCGTCGCACCAGGTCCCGGTCCCACGAGGCGCCCATCGCGGACGCGGTCGGGAAGCCGGTGGCCGGCACCCAGACCATGTCGACGCCGGTCTCCTTGCGCAGGCCGTGCGGGCCGTCGCCGACCTCGATGGCCGGCACGCCCAGACGGTCGATCGTCTCGGTGTACCAGTCGTCGTGCCCGGAGAGCAGCGAGGCCTTCTCCTCGAGGGTGAGGGCGGCCAGGACAGCCTCGACGTCGAACGGGGGCGTGCTCATCAGGGGTGGTCCTCCGGGTTCAGGTGATCAGGAAGTCGTCGGGATGGTCGTCCCGGACGCGGGCGAGCAGGTCGGGCGTGATCTCGACCCCGCCCTCGGCGAGCGCGTCGAGCACCACGCCGCAGAGCGGTGAGGCCACCGCCACGCTGACCGGCGCCGCGGGTGCCACGCGTGCCAGCCCGGCGACGAGGGCGTCCCGCATCGCGGGGTGCTCCGAGGTGGCGACCGACCCGTTGAGCAGCACGGGCAGCTCGCCGGACGCGAGGTCGACGCCGACCCGCTGCGCGCACCACTGCGCGTAGCGGACGAACGCCTCGGCCTGGTCCACCACGATCCGGCAGGCCACGGGGTCACCGGCGCCGGCGGCGGCCAGGACCACGCGGGACGCCTGCCACAGGTCGCGCCTCGGTCGGGCGCCGAACCGCTGGGTGAAGGCGTGGCGCAGGTGCCACGCGTCCTCGACGCCGAACATCGTGGTGAGCTCGTCGGTCAGGGCCGTCGGCGGCGAGATCCCCATCCAGGCCCGGGTCACGGCCGCGAGCGCCGCGTTGCCGAGGCCCCCGCCGCCGAGGTCGTCGAACATGAACATGCCCGAGAACTCCTCGCGGCCGTCCGCCGAGCGGGCAGCGAGCGCGGGCCCGGTGCCGACCGTGATCGACAGCCCGACGCCGGTGCCGTCGATCAGGCGCAGCGACGCGAAGCCGTCGTTGAGGATGCTCCAGCGCCCGATCGCGCCGAGCGTCTCGCGCAGGTGCTCGTCCCAGAACCGTGCGTCCTCGGGGTAGTCGACGCCCGCGACGCGGAACGCCGCCGAGACGACGTCGTCCGGCGCGAGCCCGGCGTCGGCCAGGGCGTCGCCGACGGCTCCGAGCACGGCCGCGAGAGCGTCGTCGACGCTGGCCGCACCGTAGATGTCGCCGTTGCCGCCGCGGCCGCGCCCCAGGACGGTGCCCTCGCCGTCGACGACGAGGGCGACCGTCTTGGAGTTGCCGGCGTCCAGCGCCAGGTATGCGTCGCTCATGCCTAGGCGAGCAGCCGCTCGGGCAGGTAGGCGCGGTGGGCGTACGCCATCTCGTCGTAGAGCTCCTCGGCGACGCGGAGCGTCGGCACCATCGGGTTCGCGGCCAGCGCACGGATGCCGTCGGCACGGGTGCCCTTCCACGCGGCCTCGGCCGCGAGGTACTGGTACTCGGCCAGCTGCTGGACCAGGCCGCGCACGGCGTGCGGCAGCGGCTTCTGGGGGAGCGGCTTGACGCCCTGGCCGTCGACCGTGCACCACATCTCCACGACGACGTCCTCGTCGAACCCGGGGAGCGCGCCCCCGACGTTCGGGAGGTTGACGGGCAGACGCGCGCCCGTGTCGTTGTAGTGCGCGCTCATGACGTCGATCGCGAGCTCGAGCTCGTGGATGCCGCCGCGCGACCGCTTCGGGTCCAGGTCGGGAACCTCGACGCGCGACTGCTCCTCGTAGTGCTCCCAGTAGCCGGGGAGGGCGGCGAGCAGGTCCTCTGCGCGGGTGGTCCGGGCGCCCTGCAGCTCGCGCAGCACCTCCTCGCGGAAGTAGTAGTACTGGAAGTAGTCGGCCGGGACCGAGCGCATCGTCACGGCGAGCTGCAGCATGCGCTTGGCGAGGGTGCTGAGCGTCGGGTCGTCCTTGCGGGCCGCCCAGGCGGCGTCCAGCAGGGGCATGAGGTCCTGGCCGTCGTAGGTGTGCTCGGTCGACCAGACGTTGTGGTTGACGCCGGCCATGACGATCTCGGCCTTGTCGATGTCGAGCCCGGCCGCCCGGAGCACGGTCTTCGGGAACACGATGGGGCCCTCGCACATCGACCAGATCGTGCGGTCGGTGAACTTGGTGACGGCCTGGGAGACGATGTTCACCGGGTTGGTGTAGTTGAAGAGGATCGCGTTCGGCGCCACGGCGTCGAGGTCGCGGACGATGTCCTCGTAGATGTGGATCGAGCGCAGGGCCATGAAGAACCCGCCCGGGCCCTGGGTCTCCTGGCCGATGACGCCGTGCTTGAGCGGGATGCGCTCGTCCAGGGCGCGAGCCGCGAAGTTGCCGGGACGGGAAGCTCGACAGCACCGCGTCGGCGTCCGTGAGCGCGGCGCGGCGGTCCGTCGTCGAGCTGATGGTGATGTCGAGGTCCTGGGCCCGAGCGATCTTGGTCGCGATCGTCTCGACCGCCTGCAGGCGGTCCGGGTTCACGTCCTGGATCACGACCTCGGAGCCGGCGAAGTCCTTGGCGTGGGCCAGGAACGAGGCCATGGTCCCCGCGCCGCGCGAGGATCCACCCCCGATGTACACGAGCTTGATGGCTGCCATGTTGTGCGCTTCCTTCGATCGTCCTGCGGGAGGTTCTGGGTGTGTGGTCAGCGGCCCGCCGCGGCGGAGTCCGCCACGAGGGTCGGGTTCTTGCACTCGACGGCAACGGTCGCCGGCCAGTCGGACTCATAGGCGTCGGCCGAGGCCAGGCGGTGGAACGCGTGCCGCTTGTGCTCGCCGGAGACGATCATCACGACCTCGTGGGACAGGGAGGCGATCGTGTCGACGCCGACGGTGACGCCGTGCTCGGGGACCAGCTCGAGCTGCTTGAACGCCGGGAACGTCTCCATGTTGTCGCGGCGCGTCGCCAGGCCCAAGGGCGCGACGTGCGTCCGCGTCGGTCGCGGCGTCCCCGGCTGGTTGAAGGCGATGTGCCCGTCGCTCGCGCCCGACGCGAGGAGGAACAGGTCGACGCCTCCGGCCGCTGCGATCCGCTCGTCGTACGCGGCCGGGTCGGCGGGGTCGGGGATCCAGACCTCGCTCGGGGGCGTCGTGCCGGCCGCCCGGCACGCCGCGGCGATCGGCTCGAGGATCTCCCGGTGCGCGAAGCCCAGGCACGAGAAGGACTCACCGGGGTCCACGCGACGCAGACCCCCGTCGTCGGTCGGCACGACGTACTCGTCCATCATCACGATGACGAGCCGCGAGAGGTCGACCCCGTCGCCGGCGTGGCGCGCGAGCGCCCGGTACGTCGACGAGGCGGTGCGGCCACCGGGGCAGCCCAGAAGGAAAGGCTTGCCGCCGCCGGCTGTCGCGGCCAGGCGTTCGACGACCATCGCGGCGACCGCGTCGCCGACGGCGTCCGCGTCGGAGAAGAGCATGGGTTCGAGTGTCACTGCAGTACCCCTGAGAAGTTTGCTGGGTCGGATGGGCAGGGCGCTGCTGCTACTCCTTGATGGCGCCCGCGAGCATCCCGGAGATGAACTTGCGCTGGAACAGGACGTAGAGGATCAGCACGGGAGCGGCGACGAGGATGCCGCCCGCAGCCATGAGGTTGATCTGGGTCACGTACTTGCCCTGGAAGACGCCGAGCGCCACCGTGGCGGTCTGGTTGGCGCCGTGCAGGAAGACCAGGGACAGGAAGTAGTCGTTCCAGATCCACATGAAGCTCAGCAGGATGAGCGTGTAGATCGCGGGCCGGATGATCGGCAGCGCGATCAGGCGCAGCATCCGCAGCGGTCCGGCGCCGTCCAGAGCGGCCGACTCGAAGATCGAGCGCGGCAGCGAGCGGAACGCGGCCCGCATCCAGAAGACGCCGAACGGGACGCCCATGCCGAGCTGGATCAAGATGATCCCGGGTATGGAGTTCGTCAGCCCGACGGCCCTGAACTGGTAGTACAGCGGGACGATGATCGCCTCGGTCGAGATCATCATGCCGAGCAGGATGACCGGGAAGATCACCTTCTCGCCGACGACCCCGAGCACGCCGAACCCGTAGCCGCCGAGCACGGCCAGGAAGACCTGCCCGATGACCGCGCAGACCGCGATCGTGAGCGAGACGACCATGGCTCGCGAGAATCCCGCGAGCTGCCACGCCGTCGAGAAGTTGCTCCACGAGAAGCTCTGGACCCCGACCGGCTTCCCCGACCGCTCCGGGCTGAGCGCCGCGAGCAGGAAGGTGGCGACCGGGAAGAGCACGAGGATCGCCATGACCGTCAGGACGATGTAGTTCACTGTTCGTTCGCTGTTCCTGGTCACGTCAGTCCCTCTCCGCCACGCGGGTGATGATCAGCGCGATGACCAGGCACAGGGCCGCCATCGTGACGCCGATCGCCGCCGCGAGGCCTACCTGTGGGTTCTGGAATGCCGCCTTGTACAGGGCGACGGCCGGTGTGAGCGTCGACGTCCCTGGCCCCCCGTGGGTGGTGACCCAGACGAGGTCGAAGGTCCTCAGTGCCGCCGTGATGGTGAGCGTGAGGGCGATCGCGATCTGGCCGCGCAGGCCGGGCAGCGTCACCGCGAAGAACTCGCGGACGGGGCCGGCACCGTCGATCCGTGCGGCCTCGTACAGCTCCGGTGCGATCGCGGACGTGCCGGAGATGAACAGCACCATGCAGAAGCCGAACGTCACCCACGTCCCCACGAGCCCGAGGGCTGGGAGCGCCCAGGTGAAGTCCGCGAGCCAGACGCGGGTCAGCGAGTCCAGCCCGACGGCCCGCAGAACGGTGTTCAGCGGCCCGTCCGGCGCGTAGATCCGCTTGAAGACCAGCGCGACGACGACCGTCGTCATGACCTGCGGCAGGAAGAAGATCCACCGGTAGACGGCCATGCCGGGCTGCTTGGCCCGGGTCAGCAGCGCCGCCGAGAACAGACCGAGGGCGATCGGCAGGAGCGCGAAGAAGCAGATGAGCACGAGAACGTGCCCGAGCGTCGAGCGCAGGACCGGGTCGGTGATGAAGTGCACGTAGTTCTGGAAGCCGACCCAGGTCGCCGTGGAGACGCCGTCCCACTTGAAGAACGAGTACTGGATCGACTGCGCCAGGGGGACCAGGACGACGAACCCGTACGCGACGAGCGGGAGCGCCACGAAGGCGAGCCCGACCCACCGGTTCCGGCTCCGCACGGAGCGGCGCCGGGACCGGTGGACCTGGGACGAGCGCTCGTCCGACCGCTGCCCGGAGCGGGGCTCCGCGGCATCCTGTGCGGTCGTGCTGTGCGCTGACGTCGTCATGGATCAGCCCTGCTGCGCCAGGAACGCGTCCCGGTCGGTGTCCACGGCGGCCGTGAAGGCGTCCGGGGTCATCTTGCCGGCGTAGACGAGCTGGATGTTCTGGCTGAGGGTGTCGAGCATCGTCGGGCTGGACCAGTCGAAGTACGGCACGTAGCCGTCGTCGCTGTCGAGAGCCGCGGCTCCGGCCGACTCGCCGGTCAGGCTCAGCGAGGTGGCGGGGACCTTCACGTCCTTGGAGAGCGCGGGGACGAGTCCGAGGTCGGCCGCCTTCTGTGCCGAGGTCGGCGACATGAGGAAGTCGAGGAAGGCGGCGTCGACGTCCGGGTGCTTGCTCTTCGCCGAGACGACCAGCGCGCCCGGGGCCGCGCCCACGCCGACGGTCGAGCCGCCGTCCTGGGGCAGCTGGATGTAGCCGAAGTGCTTCTGCTGCTCGGCGTTCAGACCCAGCGAGCCGGTGTACTCCCAGCGGAACACGCCCTGGCCGCCGACGAAGTTCGAGACGGCGGTCTGGTAGTCGATGCCCTCGAACGAGTCGGGGTAGTAGCCCTCGTCGGCCCACTTCTTGACGGTCGTGATGGCGTCGGTCATCGCGACGTCGGTCGCCTTCACCGAGGCATCGCCGTAGGTGTAGTCGTTGAGCTTGGTCTTGTCGGCCAGCAACGCCTGGACGCCCAGGAGGGCCGTGGTCGAGCCGTCCATGCTGCCGTACTCGAAGGGCACCTCGCCGGCGGCCTTCGCCTTGGCGGCTGCCGCCTCGAGCTCGGCCAGGCTCGTGGGCGGGTCGATGCCCAGCGCCTTGAGCTTGTCGGCGTTGTAGTACAGGCCGATGAGGGACGCGCGGGCGACCGGCGTCGCGAACCACGACCCGTCACCCATGGTCGAGAAGTCGGTCGTGAACTTGTTCTGCCGCTGGATCGTCGTGGGCACGTTGGTGTCCCAGCCGTACGACTTCGCGTAGGAGTCCAGGTTGAGCACCAGACCGCCCTTGGCGAGCGTGCCGAGCGAGGCCCAGCCGTTGTTCGCCGTCGCGATGTCCGGGCCGGACGCGTCCTGCAGCTGCAGGTTCAGCGTCGAGTTGCGCTGACCCCAGTCCTCCGACGTGCGGGCGACCGTGACGTTCGGGTACTTGGCCTCGAAGTCCTTGATGACCGCGTCGACCCAGTCGCCCTCGGCCGAGCCCCAGAAGTCGGTGAGCTTGATCGTGACGTCTCCTGCGGACGCGACGTCCGTCGAGACGTCGGTCGGTGCGTCTGCCGCGGTGCCCCCACTGCTGGGCGCGCACGCCCCCAGCGTCAGCGCGATGCCTGCAGCCACAACAACGGTCGCTGCGGCACGTACACGGTGAACCCTCATCATCACTCCGATGCGTTCTGGCCATCTCCGGGTGTGTCACCCGGCGGGGCATCCTCGCCCCGTCGACCGATGGGAGGACCGTAACAAGAAATGAACCAGTTAGTCCAGTCGTGATCCAGAATCGACCACTGGTGATCCAGTTAGTCAACTGGTACCGTTCCGGTCGTGACGACAACCAGGGCAGCCGAGCATGCCTACGAGCAGCTGGCGCATCACCTCCGAGTGGGTCGGTTCGCGGCCGGCGCCCGCCTCCCGGGCGAGCGGGAGCTCTCCGAGGCAGCGGCGTCAGCCGAGCGACCTTGAGGGCGGGCCTCGGCCGGCTCGAGTCCGAGGGGCAGGTGCACCGTTCCGCCCAGCGCGGCTGGTTCGTGCCGCGCCAGGTGATCGGCGAGCCCCCCAGCACGCTCCAGACCTTCAGCGAGATGGCCCACGCGCGCGGTCTGCGTCCCACCGCGCGGGTCCTGCGCCAGGAGGTGCGCCCGGCCACCATGGACGAGGCCGACAAGCTGCGCATCGCTCCGGCCTCACCGGTCATCCAGATCGACCGGCTGCGCGGGATGGACGGCACACCGGTGTGCTTCGACGTCGTCGTTCTGCCCGAGCATCGGGCGGCTGGGTTGCTTGAGGCCGACCTGACCGACGCGTCGCTCTACGACGAGCTGCGCTCGCGGTGCGGGATCGCCATCCACCGGTCCGCGTACACGCTGACGGCGGCGCTGGCCGACGCCGACCTGGCCCGGCTCCTCGAGACCACCGTCGGTGCGGCGGTGCTCGTCGGCGACGAGGTGGCGTACACGAGCGACGGCACCCCCGTGCTCATCGGCTTCAACAAGTACCGCGGCGACGCCTACCGGTTCGCCGCGGACCTGTACCGGCCGGTCTGACGACTGGCCGTGGGACCGCTCCGCCCGCTGCTGGCGGAGCGGTCCCACGTCATGCGCGTGACGCGCTACCGCCTCACGGCAGGTAGTAGTTCGGGTTCGGCATCTTGAAGGTCCGGTCCGCCGAGCCACCCTTGAGGTCGCTGTACTGGTCGCCGAAGTTCGCGACGATGTCGTAGCCCAGCGACTCGATGTGGGCGCGGGTGGCGGACTTGTAGTGGATCGTCGTGCACTTGCCGCCCGGGTCGGCGGCGCAGGCCGCCTTGAGGTAGTCCGGGTAGGCGCTGACGTCGGGCTTGGTGAACAGACCGTCCTCGCCGTCGTTGAGCGCCGTGGGCGCCGGGTAGCCGGCGTCGACACCGATGCCGTCGGCGGTGAGGTTGCCCAGCGTCGCGGCCTCCTGGGAGGTCGGGCGGCCGGTCAGGTAGAAGACCGCGTAGCCCTCCTGCGCGGCCGCGGTGGCCATGGCCACCATGCCCGGGGTGGCGGGGAACAGCTGGCCGTTCACGTAGTCGGCGTTGGTGGTCGGGTTGTAGGCCCAGTTGCTGACCAGCTCGTAGTTCCACGTCGTCAGCGTGGTGTCGTCGACGTCGAGGACGATCGCCTTCGTCGCGTTGTCGCCCTTGGCCCAGTGGCCGTGGTCGTGCTGCTTGGCGGCGAGCCAGTGCGCGCCCGAGTCGGCCACCGCGGACGCCTCCTTGGCGTAGTTGCCCTGCGGGTCGAACACGCCGGTGCCCAGCGGGTCGCCGTAGTAGTTGCGGATCTGCTGGCGCAGCACGTCGATGTTGGTGACCTGGTCGGCCGAGTGCGGGGTGGACGTCGAGATGGCGGGCTGGGCGGTGACGGCGTAGGCGGTGCCGGCCGCGGCGAGGGTCGCGGCCACCGCGGTCGCGACGATCACCGAGCGTCGGGTGCGTGCTCGCATGTCACATCTCCTCCTGAGGGGGCAATTCGGACGACTGGACGGTAGTCCCACTTCGACGTGCGGCGCGCGCGGAGCGACCCGTCGCGCGCGACCCCCCAGGTTCCGCGACACTTTTTCCTGACCATCAGGGGCGAGTCGGGGGAGCTGGTCATGAGCCTGTTGCGCACCAAGTCCGTCGAGCAGTCGATGGCGGACTCCGAGGAGCCGGAGTTCAAGCTCAAGCGCTCGCTGAGCGCGCTCGACCTGATCGTATTCGGCGTCGGCGTGGTGATCGGCGCGGGCATCTTCACGCTGACCGGTCGGGCGGCGCACCAGGTGGCGGGACCGGCCATCGTCCTGTCCTTCGTCTTCGCGGCGGTCTGCTGTGCGCTCGCGGCGATGTGCTATGCCGAGTTCGCCTCGACCGTCCCCGTCTCCGGGTCGGCCTACACGTTCAGCTACTCGAGCCTCGGTGAGATCTTCGCGTGGATCATCGGGTGGGACCTGATCCTCGAGATGTTCCTGGGCGCCAGCGTCGTCGCGCAGGGCTGGAGCGCGTACCTCGGGGTTCTGCTCGACAACCTCGGCGTCACCGTCCCCGAGTCGATCGGGTACGGCGGCGTCGTCGACCTGCCGGCCATCGCGCTCGTGGTCGTGCTCGGGGTGCTCATCACCATCGGGATCAAGGAGTCGTTGCGGGTCAACCTCGTGCTCGTCGCGCTCAAGCTGTTCGTGGTGCTCTTCGTGATCGTCGCCGGCATCCAGTTCATCTCCCGGGACAACTACCGTCCGTTCATCCCGCCGGCGCAGGCCACGGAGGCGACCACCGGGCTGACCCAGCCGCTCCTGCAGGCGATCGCCGGCGTCGAGCCTTCGACGTTCGGCTGGGGCGGGGTGGTCGCCGGCGCCGCGCTCGTGTTCTTCGCGTTCATCGGGTTCGACGTCGTCGCGACGACCGCCGAGGAGACCCGCAACCCGCAGCGCGACCTGCCGATCGGGATCATCGGCTCGCTGATCATCTGCACGATCCTCTACTGCGCCGTCTCGATCGTGGTGACCGGGATGGTCAGCTACGGACAAGCTCGACCCCGAGGCGGCACTGGCGAACGCGTTCACCGCGCACGGCCAGGACTGGATGGCGACCGTGATCTCCGCGGGCGCGGTCGCGGGCCTGACCACCGTGGTGCTCACTCTGATGATCGGCGGCAGCCGGGTGATCTTCGCGATGAGCCGCGACCACTTGCTGCCCGTCGTGCTGGCCAAGGTGCACCCGACGTTCCGCACGCCCTGGGTGATCACGGTGGTCGTCACTGTCGTCGTGGCGCTCGTCGCCGGGCTGACGCCCGTCGGGGTGCTCGAGGAGATGGTCAACATCGGCACGCTCAGCGCGTTCGTGCTGGTCAGCCTGGGCGTGCTGGTGCTTCGCCGCAAGCGTCCCGATCTGCCGCGCTCGTTCCGGGTGCCCTGGGTGCCGGTCCTGCCGCTCGTGTCCGCGGCGGTGTGCCTGTACCTGATGCTCAACCTGTCCGTGGAGACGTGGCTGCGGTTCCTGATCTGGCTCGTCGTGGGGTTCGTCGTGTACTTCGGCTACTCCGTGCGCCGGTCGCGCCTGGCGCACTCGGGGTAAACGACACCCGCTCCAAGCATGGGCATGACGGCTCTCATGGACTTACATTGGCGATACATCAGGCAATGGGGCCCAGCTTCACAAGAGCGACGGCTCCGCCACCCCAACGGAGCGAAACATGTTGCGTTCAGATGTGTCAGTCAGTCCTGCCCGGCCGACGAAACAGCCCCTGACCGGCGATCTCGTCCAGCTCGTGACGCCAGACGGCGTCCGTCGGGACGACCCCGTGTACGACCCGGTGGTCGCCGACGTCGACGACGAGCAGCTCACCAGCCTCTACGAGGACATGGTCGTCGCGCGCCGCTTCGACACCGAGGCCGTCGCGCTCCAGCGGCAGGGGCAGCTCGGGCTGTGGCCGCCGCTGCTGGGCCAGGAGGCCGCGCAGATCGGCTCGGCCCGGGCTCTGCGCGACGACGACTTCGTCTTCACCAGCTATCGCGAGAACGGTGTGGCGTACTGCCGCGGCGCGCAGCCCCGTGACCTCGTGCGCGTCTGGCGCGGAACCGCGCTGTCCGGATGGGACCCGCGCAGCATCGGCATGGCGACGCCGCAGGTGATGATCGGCTCGCAGGTCCTGCACGCCACCGGGTACGCGCTCGGCTGCGCCAAGGACGGGGTGGACTCGGTGGCGGTCGCGTACTTCGGCGACGGCGCCACCAGCAAGGGCGACGTGCACGAGGCGATGGTGCTCGCCGCGAGCTTCCGGGCGCCGGTCGTCTTCTTCTGCCAGAACAACCAGTGGGCGATCTCCGAGCCCGTGGACCTGCAGGCGCAGCGGCCGATCGCCGAGCGCGCGTGGGGCTACGGCATCCCCAGCATCCGGGTGGACGGCAACGACGTCCTCGCCGTCCTCGCCGCGACGCGCGTCGCCCTGGACCGGGCACGACGCGGCGACGGCCCCACCTTCATCGAGGCGGTCACCTACCGGATGGGTCCGCACACCACGTCCGACGACCCGACGCGCTACGTCGAGCCGTCGCAGAAGGCGGCGTGGGCGGCGAAGGACCCGATCGCCCGGCTCGAGCGCCTCCTGCGGCTGCCCGAGGAGCGCACCGCAGCGATCACTCGGACGGCCGACGCGTTCGCGTCCGCGATGCGCGAGGCCTGCTACGGCCTGCCCGACCCGGAGCCGCTGAGCGTGTTCGACCACGTCTACGTCGAACCGACCGCACCGCTGGAACGTCAACGCAGCCAGTACGCCGCCTACCTGGCGATGTTCGAGGGGGGCGACGCCTGATGGCCACCATGACGATGGCCGCGGCGCTCACCTCGGGCCTGCGGCACGCGCTCGACGACGACCCGACCGTGGTGCTGCTGGGCGAGGACATCGGCCGGCTCGGGGGAGTGTTCCGGGTGACCGACGGGCTGCAGCGCGACTTCGGCGCCGACCGCGTGATGGACGCACCGCTGGCCGAGTCCGGGATGATGGGCGTCGCCGTCGGCCTCGCGTACCGGGGGTACCGCCCGGTGGTCGAGATCCAGTTCGACGGCTTCGTGTTCCCCGCCGTCGACCAGCTGGTCACGCAGGTGGCGCGCATCCACTACCGCACCGGCGGCGCGGTCCGGATGCCCATCACGGTGCGCATCCCGTACGGCGGCGGCATCGGCGCGGTCGAGCACCACTCCGAGTCGCCCGAGGCCTACTTCGCGCACACCCCGGGTCTGCGCGTGGTCACGTGCGCCGGTCCGCAGGACGCGCACACGATGATCCGGCAGGCGATCGCGTGCGACGACCCCGTCGTCTTCTTCGAGCCGAAGCGGCGCTACTGGGTCAAGGGCGAGGTCGAGGAGACCGTGCACGACGCTCTGCCGCTGGACCGCGCGCGGGTGGTGGTCGAGGGTTCCGACGCCACGGTCGTCGCCTACGGCCCGCTCGTCGTGACCGCCCGGGACGCCGCGCTCGCGGCGCGGGACGACGGGCTGTCGATCGAGGTGGTCGACCTGCGTTCGCTGTCGCCGCTCGACCTCGACACCGTCGAGGCGTCCGTGCGCAAGACCGGTCGGCTGGTGGTCGCGCACGAGGCCCAGCGCAGCGGCGGTCTCGGTGCGGAGATCGTCGCGGGGGTCGTCGACCGCTGCTTCGACGCGCTCCGGGCGGCCCCCGAGCGGGTGACCGGGTTCGACACGCCGTACCCGGCGGCGAAGGTGGAGGAGCACTTCCTGCCGGACCTCGACCGCATCCTCGATGCCGTCGACCGCGTCCTGGGCAGAGCGAGCTCCCCTGACAGGGTGGAGGGCGTCATGAGCACCACGGTCCGGACGATCACGCTGCCCGACCTGGGCGAGGGCCTCACGGAGTCGGAGCTGGTCGAGTGGACGGTCGCCGTCGGCGACACCGTCGAGCTCAACCAGGTGGTGGCCGAGGTGGAGACGGCGAAGGCGCTGGTCCAGCTGCCGTCGCCCTACGCCGGGGTCGTGGCGGAGCTGCTGGTCGCGCCCGGAGCGACCGTGCCCGTCGGCGCGCCGCTCCTGACGATCGCCGTCGAGGTCCCCGCCGTGGTCGACGACCCGCACCCGCCGGCGGCGCCCGAGCGGGTGTCCGTGCTGGTCGGGTACGGGCCGCTGGTCGAGGGGTCGACGAGGCCGACGCGTCGGTCCCGCTCGGCGGGCTGGTCGGCCGGCCACCCGGTCGCCGAACCCGCACCGCGAGGCCCGGGCGTCCCCCGGGGCACGCTCAATCCGCTGGTCCGCAGCTTCGCGCACGACCTGGGCGTCGACCTCGACTGGGTGGAGGGGACCGGCACGGACGGCGCGATCACCCGCGAGGACGTGCTCCGGATCGTGTCGGGCAACGGCCCGGCGCTCAGCGCGCACCGGCCCAGGCCGCACACCCCGGCCCCGGCCCGGACCCCGGCCCCGAAGGCGGAGCCCGCTCCGCCCCGCGCCGAGCCGGACAGCACGGCGCGGGAGGTCCGCATCCCCGTCGCGGGCGTCCGCAAGCAGACCGCCGCGGCCATGGTGGCCAGCGCGTTCACGGCTCCGCACGCGTCGACCTCGCTCACGGTCGACGTCACCCCGGCCATCGAGCTGCTCGAGGCGTTCCGCGCCGACCGCTCGCTCGCGGGTCACCGGATCACCGTGCTGACGCTGGTGGCCAAGGCGGTGACGATCGCGCTGCACCGCAACCCCACGCTCAACGCGCACTGGGACGAGGGCGCCGGCGAGATCGTCCAGTACGGCTACGTGGACCTCGGCATCGCGGCGGCGACCCCGCGCGGGCTGCTGGTGCCGAGCATCAAGGACGCCGACCGGCTCCGGCTGCCGGAGCTGGCCGACGCGATCGCCGCCCTCACCGAGGCCGCGCGGGCGGGCACCACGACGCCGGCCGACCTGACCGGAGGCACGATCACGATCACCAACATCGGGGTGCTCGGCGTGGACACCGGCACGCCGATCCTGGTGCCCGGCCAGGCGGCGATCCTCGCGATGGGCGCGATCCGTCGGCAGCCGTGGGAGTTCCAGGACCAGATCGCCCTGCGGCACGTCATGACGCTGAGCGTCTCCTTCGACCACCGCCTCGTCGATGGCGCCGAGGCGGCCCACTTCCTCACCGACGTCGGCGGGGTCCTGGCGCGCCCGGGATCGGTGCTGAGCCTGGTGTAGGGGTTCAGTGGCCGAGCGCGGCCAGCGCCATCTGCGCCAGCAGCGTGCGGGTTCGGGTCAGGGTGACCGACCGCGCGCTGTGCGGCGTCGAGTTGAGCAGCCCGAACGTCGCCTGCGCGCGCAGCCGGAGCTCGGCGCGCTCGGTCGAGGGGCTCAGCCGGCCGAGCACGTCGACCCACAGGTCGACGTAGCGGCGCTGCAGGTCACGGACCGACTCGCGGTCGTGTGCGGTGAGCGCGGCCAGGTCGCGGTCCTGCACGCGGATGACGTCGGGGTCGCGCAGGGCGAAGTCGACGTGGAACCGGACCAGCGCGCGCAGGGCGGCTGGGTCGTCGTCGGCGGCCGCGACCACGGCGCGACCGCCCACGAGCAGACCCTCGCTGACCCCGACGAGGAGGGCGGCGAGCACGGCCTGCTTGCCGGCGAAGTGCCGGTACACGGCGGGCCCGCTGATCCCGACCGACGAGCCGAGGTCCTCGATGGACACGCCGTCGAAGCCCCGCGTGGCGAACAGGTGGGCGGCCGACGACAGCAGCGCGGCTCGCCGTTCGGCCTTGGCGCGGCCGCGGGCGGTCGGGGCGGCATCCAGCGTCACGGCACTCCTTCCGTGGACAACGGTCTGCACGAACTGTAGCCTGATTTCAGTTAGCGACCCCTAACTCAAGTGTGCTCCAGCCACCCCTTGGAGACAGCGTCGATGGAGATGCTCGCCACCGCGGCCGACCCGACGGCCGACGCCTACCGCGCGAACGACGCGGCCCAGCGCGCCCTCGTCGCGGAGCTGGACGCGAGGCTCCGCACGGTGGCCGAAGGCGGCCCGCAGAAGTCGCGGGATCGGCACGTCGCCCGCGGCAAGCTGCTGCCCCGCGAGCGGATCGACGTGCTCCTCGACGACGGCAGCCCCTTTCTCGAGGTGGCGCCGCTGGCCGCCGACGGGCTCTACGACGGCGAGGCGCCGGGCGCCGGGGTGATCGCCGGGATCGGGCTCGTGCACGGCCGGCACGTCATGGTGCTGTCCAACGACGCGACCGTGAAGGGTGGCACCTACTACCCGCTGACGGTGAAGAAGCACCTGCGGGCGCAGGAGATCGCGCTCGAGAACCGGCTGCCGTGCCTGTACCTCGTCGACTCCGGGGGCGCCTACCTGCCCAAGCAGGACGAGGTGTTCCCCGACCGGGACCACTTCGGTCGCATCTTCTTCAACCAGGCGCGGATGTCCGCGCAGGGGATCCCGCAGGTCGCGTGCGTGATGGGCTCCTGCACGGCCGGCGGCGCGTACGTCCCCGCGATGAGCGACGAGACCGTGATCGTGCGCGGCCAGGGGACGATCTTCCTGGGCGGGCCGCCGCTGGTGAAGGCGGCGACCGGCGAGGTGGTGAGCGCGGAGGACCTGGGCGGCGGCGAGCTGCACGCGCGCAGGTCGGGCGTCGTCGACCACCTGGCCGAGAACGATGCGCACGCGCTGCAGATCGTGCGGGACATCGTCGCCACCCTGCCCGTCTCGCGCCACCAGGCCTGGGACGTCACGGAGAGCCGACCGCCCGCCGTGGACGAGGGTCAGCTGTACGGCGTCGTCCCGACCGACCTGCTCACCCCGTACGACGTGCGCGAGGTCATCGCGCGGCTGGTCGACGCCAGCGAGCTGCACGAGTTCAAGCGCGAGTACGGCACGACGCTGGTGACCGGTTTCGCGCGCCTGCACGGGCACCCCGTGGGCGTCGTCGCGAACAACGGCGTGCTGTTCAGCGAGTCGGCGCTCAAGGGTGCGCACTTCGTCGAGCTGTGCGACCAGCGCGGCATCCCGCTCGTGTTCCTGCAGAACATCAACGGCTTCATGGTCGGCCGGGACTACGAGGCCGGCGGCATCGCGAAGCATGGCGCCAAGATGGTGACGGCCGTCGCGACCACCCGCGTGCCCAAGCTGACGGTCGTCATCGGCGGCTCGTTCGGGGCGGGCAACTACTCGATGTGCGGGCGCGCCTACGACCCGCGGTTCTTGTGGATGTGGCCCGCCAGCCGGATCTCGGTGATGGGCGGGCCGCAGGCGGCGTCGGTGCTGGCGACGGTCCGCCGCGACCAGCTGGGCGATGACTGGAGCCTCGAGGACGAGGAGGACTTCAAGGCGCCCCTGCGCGAGCAGTACGAGACCCAGGGCAGCCCGTACTACGCCACCGCACGGCTGTGGGACGACGGGATCATCGACCCCGCCGACACCCGGCGGCTGCTCGGCATGGCCCTCGACGTGTGTGCGGCGGTGCCGCTGGACGAGCCGCGCCTCGGCCTGTTCCGGATGTGACCGCCGTGTTCCGGACCGTTCTCGTGGCCAACCGCGGAGAGATCGCCTGCCGCGTGATCGCGACGCTGCACCGCATGGGGATACGGGCTGTGGCGGTGTACACGCCGGAGGATCGCGACGCGCTGCACGTCGCGCGCGCCGACGAGGCGGTGCGGATCGGGAGCTACCTGTCGATCGGTGACGTGGTGCAGGCGGCCGCGGCGACCGGTGCGGAGGCGATCCACCCCGGCTACGGCTTCCTCTCCGAGAACGCCGACCTGGCGCGGGCGTGCGAGGCGGCCGGGTTCGTCTTCGTCGGGCCCGGCGTCAAGGCCCTGGAGGTCATGGCCGACAAGATCCGCGCCAAGGAGCACGTGTCGGCGGCGGGTGTGCCGGTGATCCCCGGGGCGGCGCTGACCGGGACCGGCGACGACGACGCCGCCGACCGCGTCGGGTACCCGTTGCTGGTGAAGCCGTCGGCGGGCGGGGGCGGCAAGGGCATGACCGTCGTCGTCGACCGGGCGGACCTGCCCGCCGCGCTCGGGGGCTCCCGGCGCGTGGCCGCCGCGGCGTTCGGCGACGACACGCTCCTGGTCGAACGCCTCGTGAGCACCCCGCGGCACATCGAGGTGCAGCTGCTGGCCGACGGCTTCGAGCACGTCATCCACCTCGGCGAGCGCGAGTGCTCCCTGCAGCGCCGGCACCAGAAGGTCGTCGAGGAGGCGCCGTCGCCGCTGCTGTCGGCCGCGACGCGAGACCGGATCGGCTTGGCGGCGTGCGAGGTGGCGCGCAGCGTCGGCTACGTCGGCGCGGGGACCGTCGAGTTCCTGGTGTCCGACGAGGCACCGACGGAGTTCTTCTTCATGGAGATGAACACCCGGCTGCAGGTGGAGCACCCCGTCACCGAGCTGGTCACGGGCCTCGACCTGGTCGAGTGGCAGCTGCGGATCGCCGCGGGCGAGCACCTGACGGTCGCGCAGGAGGACGTGGTGCTGACGGGCCACGCGGTCGAGGCGCGCGTCTACGCCGAGGACCCGGCTCGAGGATTCCTTCCGTCGGCCGGGCGCGTGCTCGCGCTCGACGAACCCTCGGGCGAGGGGGTCCGGGTCGACAGCTCCCTGGTCGAGGGCCTGACGGTCGGGTCCACCTACGACCCGATGCTCGCCAAGGTGGTCGCGTGGGCGCCGACGCGCGACGGGGCGATCGCGCGGCTGGACGCTGCGCTGGCCCGGACCACCGTGCTCGGCGTGCGGACCAACATCGAGTTCCTCCGCACCGTGCTGGCCGACGGCGACGTCCGGGCCGGTCGGCTCGACACGGGCCTGCTCGGTCGCCTCATCCCGCGGCTGGCGCCGCGCACGCCGCCGGTCGAGGCCTACGCCGCGGTCGTGCTGGTGCGGTCCTCCGGAACGACCGCGGACGCCTGGCGCCTCGACGGCTGGCGGCTGGGCGACCCGCGCCCGGTCCGGTACGACGTCGACGGCGTCGAGGTCGAGGTGCTCGGCACGGCGGTGACCGTCGCCGGACACCCGCCCGTGACCGCCGGCGCCGGTGGATCGGTCGAGGTCGACGGCGTGGTGCACCGGCCGCGCGTCGCGTCCGACGGACCCGTCACGTGGGTGGGTGAGGGCGGGTCGGCGTTCGAGCTTCCGCGTCCGCAGCCGCCTCGAGCGGATGGTCGGCGAGCTCGCCGACCGCACCCGCGACGCGCGCCCGGTCGACCCGCAGGTCCGGTCGCCCATGCCCGGCACCGTCGTCTCGATCGACGTCGCCACCGGAGACACCGTCGTCGCCGGCCAGGTCCTGCTGACCATCGAGGCCATGAAGATGGAGCACCGGATCGCCGCGCCCTGCGACGGCGTCGTCACGCTCTCGGTCCGACCGACCGAGCAGGTGGCCCTCGACCGCGTGGTCGCCACCATCACGGGCACGCCCCCACGAAGGGATCCGCAATGAGCTTACGGACTGACCCCCGAGCAGCAGCGCCTGAGCGACGAGGTGCGCGACTTCGCCGACACGGTCGTCGCCCCCGCCGCCTACACGTACGACACGCTGCGCGAGCTGCCCTACGAGATCATCGGCCAGATGGGGGAGATGGGGCTGTTCGGCCTGCCCTTCCCGGAGCAGTACGGCGGCCGCGGCCGGACCTACGTCGACCTCTGCCTCGCGGTGGAGCAGCTGGCCCGCGTCGACCAGTCCATCGCGGTCACGCTCGAGGCGGGCGTCGGCCTCGGGGCGATGCCGGTGTTCCGCGACGGGACGGAGGCCCAGAAGCAGGAGTGGCTGCCGATGCTCACGCAGGGCCGCGCGCTGGCGGCCTTCGGGCTGACGGAGGCCGAGGCGGGCTCGGACGCGGCCGGCACCCGGACCACGGCGGTTCTCGACGACGGCCAGTGGGTCATCAACGGCACCAAGCAGTTCATCACCAACTCGGGCACCAGGATCACGCGGTTGGTGACGATCACGGCGGTGACCGGCGAGAGCGTCCGGCCGGACGGCTCGGCGAAGAAGGAGCTGACGGCGATCCTGGTGCCCAGCGGGACGCCCGGCTTCACGGTCCTGCCGCCCTACGACAAGGTCGGCTGGCACACGTCGGACACCCACCCGCTGCTCTTCGAGGACGTGCGCGTACCGGCGGAGAACCTGCTGGGTGAGCGCGGCCGCGGGTTCGCCTCGTTCATCCGGACCCTCGACGAGGGTCGCGTCGCGTTCGCCGCGCTGTGCACCGGTGCGGCGCAGGGCTGCCTCGAGGAGGCCACGCGCTACGCCAAGAAGCGCAACGTGTTCGGCCACCCCATCGCGGAGTTCCAGCACATCGCGTTCACGATCGCCCGGATGGAGGCCCGCGTGCACTCCGCGCGCCTGGCCTGGTACGACGCCGCAAGCCGGCTGGTCGCGGGTCGGCCGTTCAAGCTCGAGGCCAGCCTGGCCAAGCTGATCGGCAGTGAGGCGGCGATGGACAACGCGCGCGACGCGGCGCAGATCTTCGGCGGCAACGGCGTCCTGAACAAGAACCCGGTGGCCCGCCACTACCGCGACTCGAAGATCCTCGAGATCGGGGAGGGGACGACGGAGGTCCAGCTCATGGTGATCGCGCGCGAGCTGGGGCTGGCCGGGGCGGGCGCTCCGCGATGACGCGGGAGGTCGAGCAGCGGGGCCTCTACTACGAGGAGCGAGCTGGGCACCCGGTACCTGCACCGACCCGGGCGCACCCTGACCGAGGCGGACAACGTCCTGTTCAGCACGTTGACCATGAACGGCCAGCCGCTGCACCTCGACGCCGCCTGGTCCGCCGGACAGCCGTTCGGGCAGCGGCTGGTGAACTCGATGATGACCCTGGCCGTCCTGGTCGGCAAGCTCGGTCGGGCAGCTGACGCAGGGCACGATCGTCGCCAACCTCGGTCTCACCGACGTGCGCTTCGGGCACCCGCTGTTCCACGGTGACACGCTCTATGCGTCCACGGTCGTGCTGGACAAGCGGCTCTCACGGTCGCGGCCTGGGCAGGGCGTGGTGACGCTCGAGCACACGGGCCGGAACCAGGACGAGGTCGTCGTCGCGACTGCGACCCGGACCGTCCTGTTCTGGTGCCGGGACGCCGCGCCGTGACCGGCTTCGCGATGGCGCCGGCGCTGCTCTTCTGCCCCGCCGACCGGCCCGATCGCTACGCCAAGGCCGCGGCCCGGGCGGACGCCGTGATCCTCGACCTGGAGGATGCGGTCAACCCCGACGCCAAGGAGGCTGCGCGCGCGGCGCTCTGCACAACGCTGCTGGACCCGGCGCGCACGATCGTCCGGATCAACCCTGCGGGCACCGACGACCTCTGCGCCGACCTGCGGGCGCTCATGGCGACGCCGTACCGGACCGTGATGCTGGCCAAGACCTCGTCGGCCGACGACGTCCGGCCGCTGGCCCGCTACGACGTCGTGGCCCTCGTCGAGACCGCGGCCGGGGTGGTCGACGTCGCGTCGATCGCCGCCGAACCGAACGTCGTCGGCCTGATGTGGGGAGCCGAGGACCTCGTCGCGTCGCTCGGCGGCATCTCGAGCCGGGGACCGTCGGGGGCGTACCGAGCGGTCGCCTCGCACGCCCGGTCCGCGGTCCTGCTCGCGGCGCGCGCGTACGGCAAGGCGGCCGTCGACGCGGTGCACCTGGACATCGGCGACGTCGACGGTCTAGCGGCCGAGGCGCTCGACGCCGCGGCCAGCGGATTCACCGCCACGGCGTGCATCCATCCGTCGCAGGTCGACGTGGTCCGCGCCGCGTACGCGCCGCAGCCGGCCGAGGTCGCGTGGGCGCGCGGGGTGCTCGCCGCGGCCGTGGGCGAGCACGGCGCGTTCCGCCTGGACGGGCGGCTGGTCGACGGCCCGGTGCTCAAGCACGCGGAGGAGGTGCTGCGGCGCGCGGGGTCCTGAGCGCTCGGCGCATCGGGTGTCGGACGAACCGGACTCTTGACGCGGATCGGACATCGGGCCATAGGGTGGGGGTATTCCTATTTGGTAGGAGTACTTACAAATCCACGGTCCGACTTCCACAGTGTCAGGGAGAGCCCCCATGCGTCGTTCCCGCCGGTTGTCCGTGTCTGCCGCCCTCGCGCTCGGCGCGAGCGCGGTGCTCCTCGCGCCCCTGCCCGCGCAGGCCGCAGCGCCGTCTCCGGACGCGCCCAGCAAGGTGGTGTCGGCCTACTTCGCCGACTGGGACGTCTACGGCCGCGGCTATGACGTCAAGGACATCCCGGCCACCCAGCTGAACGTCATCCAGTACGCGTTCGGCGTCCCCACGTACGACCCGACCACCGGCACCGCGAGCTGCGGGATCCTCGATCCGTGGGCCGACTACCAGCAGGTCTACTGGACGGGTGACAACACCGTCGACGGCGTCGCGGACGACCCGAACAACCTGGACCAGCACCTGTTCGGCAACTTCAACCAGCTGCAGAAGCTGAAGGCCGCGAACCCGGGTCTCAAGGTCGAGATCTCCCTCGGCGGCTGGACCAAGTCGACGTGGTTCTCCACCCTGGCGTCCACCCCGCAGCTGCGGCAGTCGTTCGTCGCGTCGTGCATCGACACGTTCATCAAGGGCAACCTGCCCGGCGGCGGCTGGCCCGCGGGCGCCGGTGGTGCGGGAGCGGCGGCCGGCCTGTTCGACGGCATCGACCTCGACTGGGAGTACCCGACCCAGGTGGCCGGCGGGAACAACGACGTCGGTCCCGCCGACCGGCACAACGCCACGCTGCTGGCCGCCGAGTTCCGCAAGCAGCTCGACGCGTACGGCACCACGACCGGCAAGCACTATCTGCTCACCGCGGCGCTCCCGGCGGCCACCAGCTCGACCAAGTACTACGAGCTGAAGGACTTCTCGAAGTACCTCGACTGGGACAACGTGATGACGTACGACTTCAACGTGGCCAGCGGCCCGAAGGCGTCGCCCAACACCCTGTTCACGTACGACCCGCGCGACCCCAACGCCTCCAACCTGACCTGGAACACGACCGGCACCGTCGCCTACTACCTGCTCAACGGCGTGCCGGCCAGCAAGATCGTCGTCGGGGTGCCGTTCTACGGCCAGCAGTACCTGCGCACGGGTTCGGCCAACCACGGCCTGTACACGGCCTTCGACAACACCGGTCTGGACCCGAACGCGCTCGACGCCGACCTCGCGCCTCAGCCGACCTATCACGCACTGGTCGACCAGGGCGGCTACGTCGATGCGGCGGGCGTCACCGGCGGTGCCGGATACACGGTCAACTGGGACCTCTTGGCGGGCGAGCCGTACCTGTCCAACCCGGCCGCGCCCCACAACCTCACGACCGGGGCGGCCACCGTCCCGACCGTGATCGCCTTCTCCAGCCCGCGGTCGATCGGTGAGCGCACCAAGCTCATCAAGGCCCTGCACCTGCGCGGTGCGATGGCCTGGGAGATCAGCCAGGACTCCGACAGCCACACGCTGATCGGCGCCCTGGCGCCGGTGCTGCAGTAGGCCGGGGGCGGAGCGGCGACCTGCTTGTGCGGTCGCCGCTCCGCACTCCCGTGCTCGGCCCGGCCGCCGCGGGGCCGTCAGTCCATGCGAGCCAGGTCGCTGTTCGTGATCCAGCCGACGACGGTCCCGTCCGCTTTGCCGTTCTCGGTCACGAACAGGTCCTTCGCGCCGACGACGGATCGGAGCGCCGTCCGGGCGTCGGCGATCGTGGCCGTCGGCAGCACCGTCCCGAACGAGGTGACGGCGGTGTTCAGGTCGGGCGACTGCGCGCACAGCGCCTGCATGGTGTCCACGGTGGCGAGCGCGGCGGCCGTCACGCCCTTGACCTGGGCGTACTTGTCGATGTCCGGCTCGTGCACCACGAACAGCGCCTTCTTGTCCGCCGAGAAGATGGGGACCCTGCTCATCCCGGCCGACTTCATCCCGTCGAACAGGCCCTTGAGCTCGAGCGCCTGCGCCGCGGTGACGTCCGCGACGGACTGCTGCGGGCGGATCTGGTCGACGCGGATCATCACCTTGGCCACGCGCGTCTCGTCCGTGAGGCCCTGACCGGCCCGGATGGCAGTGAGCGTCGTCTCGGCGGCCGCCTGGAGGTTGTCGCGGGAGAAGTAGAAAGCGAGCACCGCGCCCACCCAGGTGCCGATCAGCGGGAGCACCGAGGAGAAGATGAGCCGTGCCATCTCGGCCCGGTCCTTGGCCGCCGCGGAGGTCAGCGCGACGGCCGAGATGGCGACGATCCCGACGATGCCGGCGCCGACGATGGTCAGCGCGATCCAGGTGCGGGCCTTGTTGGTGTCCTTGGTGCCCGTCTTTGCCACCGGTGGTCCCCTCGCGGTGCGGATCGTCCCGCCTAGACGCTACCGAGGCGCACAGGTGGCGTACAGGTCGAGCATGAGATCTCCTCCCGGACCGGCGCCTTGATGTATCGGACGCCGGACTCGCGGCTCCTCACCTCGACAGGAGCTGCAGCCTGGACGACCGGCCGCGGTTCACGTGACTCGGGAGCGTGCGGGATGTCGAATCCGACAGGGACACCGGTCAGCGCGAAGAACCCGACCGCAGCCCAGGCTGCGGCGGACGGCCGGACGAGAAGCAGGGGTCGTGCCGTCGCGGCGCCGCCGCGACCGCAGCCGCAGCAGCAGCCGGCGGAGCCGTTCCGGGGGATCGCCTCGTGGCAGGCCAAGCCGGAGATGCGACGACGAGACTGGTGTGCCGCATCGAGGAGCTGGCCGGCGGGATCCCCGACGACGCCGCGCACATGCTCCGGAGGAATCTTGACGACGTCGACCGCCTGCTGATCGGGAGCGGCAGCTGACTCGGGCAGGGGGCCCGAGCGGGCACAGGGTCCGCGCGAGTGGTTCACGGGCGCCCGGATCGAGGCCGTCTGGCAGACGCTGCACGGGGTCGACCGGGCGCTGGTGATGTACCGGTCGCGCCAGGACCTCGAGGGGAGCCTCGACGGGATCATCGCCGAGGCGGAGCAGTACCTGCCCAAGGACAACCGGCTGCTCGTCCAGGCGGTGGGGTGGTCGCGGACTCCGCCCAAGGACCTCGATCAGCTCCGCGGCGGCATGCGGGACCTGCTCGGACAGTCCCACGAAGCGTCCGACGCGTTCTACGAGGCCGCACGGCGGCTCCGCAACGGGATGCTCGGGATCACGGCCTGGACGGTCGCGGCGATCGTCGCGCTGGTGGTCCTGCAGTCGATGGTGTCGACCATCGCGCTCGTGCCGGCGCCGGACGGGTTCACCGGTGCGCCGTGGGTCCTGCTCTCGTTCGTCATGCTCGCCGGGGCGCTCGGCGCGTTCGTCACCGCGGTCCCGACGACGATCCGTGCCCGATCCGGTGGGCTCCCGTACCGCCTGCCGATCCAGCAGCGGCTGCTGAAGCTGGCGATCGGTCCGCTGCTCGCGGTCGTCGGGGTGATGCTCGTGGCGGGCGGTCTCGTCGCGACGATGAAGACGGGCGGCCTGGCACAGCTGCTCGCCCTGGCGGTGGTCTTCGGCTCCGCCCAGCAGGCGATCACGACCTTCGCGGACAAGAGCGCGGGCGCGCTCCTGGAGTCGAAGGACGCGACGTAGCCGACGCGACGCCGTGAACGGTCGGGCGCCAGCCGGGCCATGCGTCAGCGCGGTTCGCGCAGGCCGCTGGCTCGTCTGACCGGCCGTTCCACGGCGGCGCGGATCGCCGCCTCGGTGCCGATCACCCGGACGTGCTCGCGGGCGCGGGTGACCGCGGTGTACAGGAGCTCGCGGGTGAGCAGGGGCGACGACGACGGGGGCAGCAGCAGCGTCACGCGGGCGAACTGGCTGCCCTGGCCGCGGTGGACGGTCATCGCGTGGACCGGCTGGACCGTCGGCAGCTGGTAGGGGCGGACCAGGCGCGGGTCGTCGGGGTCGCCGAACGCCACCGCGACGCCCGGGCCGTCGGCGACGACCACGCCGGTGTCGCCGTTGAACAGGCCGATCGCGCGGTTGTTCTCCGTGATGAGCAGCGGACGGCCGAGCGGCCATGCGTCGGTGGTCGGCCCACCCGTGGCCGCGGCGACCCACGACTCGGCGGTCGCGGCCCAGTGGGCGACCCCGAACGGGCCCTCCCGGTGGGCCAGCAGCAGTCGGTGCACACCGAGGGCGCGCAGGGCGTCCGGGGCGTTCCCGGCGCGTGCCGCACCCGTCAGGGCCAGACCCGTCGTCTCGATCTCGGAGCGCAGCGCCGCGACGTCGGACGACGTCAGCCGGTCGTCGGACGCGGGGGAAACCCACTCGCTGTGCGGGTCGGCCGAGCGCAGGAGGTCGAGCGTCGCGTCCGCGTCGCCCGTGCGGATCGCCTCGGCCAGCGACGCCAGCTCGGCGCCGTAGCGGTGCGCGCGGGTGAGGCGCACGACCCCGCGGGGCAGGGCGGCGACGAGATCACCCAGCACTGCGCCGGCCTCGACGCTGGCCAGCTGGTCGGGGTCGCCGACGAGGACGAGCCGGGCGGCCGGGCGCAGGGCGTCGGTCAGGCGCGCCATGAGGGGCAGCGAGACCATCGACGACTCGTCGACGACGACCACGTCGTGCGGCAGGCGGTGCAGCTGGTCGTGCGCGAAGCGGGTGGTCGAGTCGCGCCGACGGCCGAGCAGCCGGTGGATCGTCATCGCATCCAGCGTCCCGACCGCCGCGCGGTCCGCAGCGGTGAGCCGCTGGACCTCGGCGTGCACCGACTCCTGCAGGCGCGCGGCCGCCTTGCCGGTCGGGGCGGCCAGCGCGACCCGCAGACCCGGGCCCGCGGCGGACTGCAGGGCCGCGACCAGACGCGCCACGGTCGTGGTCTTGCCGGTGCCCGGCCCGCCCGTCAGGACCGTCAGGCGGGAGGTCGCCGCGGTCTGCAGCGCCGCCCGCTGGGCGTCGTCGGCCGGGTCGGGGAACAGGCGGGCTTCCGCCGCGCCGAGGGCCGCGAGGTCGGCCGTCGCCGGTCCCGCGTCGCTGATGGCCCTCCGGACGGTCTGTTCGTCGCGCCAGTAGCGGTCGAGGTAGACGCGACCGTCCACCCAGCGCAGCGGGCGGTCCGGCGGACCGTCCGGGCCGTCGGCAACCAGCGGGCTGCGGCGCAGGGCCGCGTGCCAGGCGTCGAGGGGCAGCGCGTCCTGCTCGACGTCGGCGAGCACGACGCACACCGATCCGCCGCGGACCGCCGAGACCGCCAGCGCGGCGGCGAGCAGGACGCGCTCGTCGGGCTCGCCGCCGATGACCCCGAGGCGGCGGGCGACGTGCACGTCGGCCGCCTCGAGGACCCCGGCGCTCACGAAGGGCGCCAGTTGGCCGGTCACGCGCCACGGGACGGTGGGGGCGGCGCCGTCGTCGTCAACGAACGAGACGGTCATGGGCGGGCTCCGGCCAGCAGGTCCGAGAGGGCGACGACGAGCGGCGCGGGCGGTCGCCAGGAGACGACCCCGAACGGGACACCGTCCGGTGACGCCGGCGTCGTGGGCCCGGCCATGCCGCGCAGGAACAGGTAGAGGCCGCCGCCGAGGTGTTCGGCCGGGTCGTACGCCGGCAGCCGCCAGCGCAGGTAGCGGTGCAGCGCGGCCGAGTACAGGAGGAGCTGCAGCGGGTAGTGGGCGTCCGTCATCGCGGCCAGGGTCGCCTCGGGGCGGTAGTGCCACATGCTCAGCGGCTCGTCGAACGCGCCGAGGCGGTTGGTCTTGTAGTCCACGACGAGGTAGCGGTGACTCGCCGCGGCGGGCACCCGCAGGACCGCGTCGATCGACCCGGTGAGGTAGCCGCGCAGTGCCGAGCCGGTCAGGCCGTCGAGCCGGTCGGCGTAGGGCGCGAACGGGTCGTCGGGGGCCAGGTGCGCGCGCAGCAGGGTGGCCACGTCGCGGATCGTGCGGGACGACGACGGGCCGCGGGTGTCGCCACCGGCCAGCGGCAGCTCGAACTCGAGCTCGGCGAGGCGGTCACCGGGGGCGAAGTCGGCGAGGGCCCGGCTGAGCGCCAGCGGGCCGAGCGGGGTGCGCATGGCGGGCAGCAGGGCGTCGGCCAGGTCGGGTGCGCCGGTGCTCGCGCACTGCAGGGCCACCTCGGCCGCGAGGTCCGGGGCCGCGGTGTCGACCAGCTCGAGCACCCGGTGCGTGACGGTGCCGAACAACGCGCCCGCCGGGAGGTCGGCCATGGGGGACGCGAACGCGCGCAAGGCCGCCTCGGCGCGCGGGTCGTGCGACGCGTCGACCGCAGCGACCGCGAGGTCCGGCTCGTCCTCGACGCCGGGCGCCTCGGGCTCCGACCCGACGCGCCGCTCGTCGTGCGCGGCGGCGGTGAGCGCCGAGTAGGAGGTGCGGCGCCACACGACGTCGGGCCGGCGATCGAGGTGCGCGACGCGCAGGTCGCTCTCGGGCGGCGTGGGCGGTGACCACGGCAGGGCTCGGGCGCCGACGTGACCAGCTCGCCTCGAACGCGTCGCCGGCCAGTGCGCTCAGGGCGGCGGTCGTCTTGGCGTCCGTGGTCGACCGGACCAGCTCGTCTGGCCTGCCGGCGGCGTCCCGACCGCCGAGAAGGAGCCGGGTCAGCGGCGCGCGCACGGAGTTCCGCGACGGCGCCCACCACGCGACCACCTGGCTGGTCGCACGGGTCAGGGCGACGTAGGCCAGCCGCAGACCCTCGCCGGCGTCGGCCGACGCCCCGGCCCTCGCCGCCTCGTCGTACCCCGGGCTGCCCTTGCCGCCGAGGTGCAGGTAGCGCCGGTCGTCGCGGTCGTACCCGACGGTCGACGGGGCGTCCGGCACGAACTGGTCCCACAGGTAGGGGACGAGCACCACGGGGAACTGCAGACCCTTGCTCGCGTGGATCGTGATGACCTGCACGGCCGCGGCGTCGGTCTCCAGGCGCCGGCTGCGCTCCTCGGTGTAGTCGCTGCCCGCCTCCTCGACCCGGCCGCGCAACCACTCGAGCAGCGCCGCCGGGCCGAGACCGTCCTGGGTGGCCGCGACGTGCAGGGCCTCGCCGACGTGCCGGACGTCCGTGAGCCGGCGCTCGCCGTCGGCAACCCGTACGAGCCGTTCGCGCAGACCCGTTGCGGCGGTGGCCTCCAGCAGGGAGGCCACGCCGTGGTCATCGAGCACGCGCGACCACGCCCGCAGTCGCGCGGTGAGCTGGTCGCGCTGCTCGTCGGAGGCTTCGGCGAGCTCCGTCGCCGTCCAGCCGACGAACGGGGTGAGCGCCGCCGCCGAGACGAACCCCGGCACCCCGGGGCGGGCCAGCGCGGAGAGCAGGATGAGCCAGTCGCGTGCCGAAGGGGTGTCGAAGACGCTGGACAGCATCGAGATCACCGCCGGCACCCCCGCCGCCGTGAGCGCGCGCTGCACCGCGACGGCGTGGGCGTTGACGCGCGTCAGGACGGCCACGTCGCCGGGCTGGACGGGACGCCAGCCGTCGCCGTCGGCGATCTGCTCGTCGCGGAGCGTGCGCAGGACCTGGGCCGCGACGTCGGCGTGCACGAGGTGGCGGACGCGGGCCACCGGTGGGGTCTTCGCGTCGTCGGGTGCCTTGAGGGCGGCACGCGTGACCTGCCGGACGCGCACCGCTGGGCCGCCGCGCAGCCGCCGGCCGGTGCGCGCCGGCTCGATCGGGCGGACCGTGATGCGCGGGTCGCCGAGCGACGTGCCAGACAGGATCCGTGCCAGCCCGTCCAGCACGGCCGGGTCGGCACGCCAGTTCCGGTGCAGCGTCTGGGTGGCCGCGTCGGCCCGGGCGCGCAGATAGGTGGCCACGTCGGCGCCGCGGAACCGGTAGATCGCCTGCTTCGGGTCCCCGATCAGCACCAGCGTGCGGTGCTGGTGGAACGCGGTGCGCAGGATGTCCCACTGCACCGGGTCCGTGTCCTGGAACTCGTCGACCATGACGACGCGGTACCGGGACCGGACCCGCTCGGCCGCGACGGGGTTCTCGGTCAGGGCGTCGCGCAGCAGGACCAGCAGGTCGTCGTAGTCGAGCACGTGCTGCGCACGCTTGCGCCGGAGCAGCTCGGCGCGCGCGGCGACCGCGAGACCGTAGGCGTCCCGGGCGCGAGAGCCCGGTGCCGCGTCCGCGGGTTCGAGGGTCGCCGCCGAGTCGCTGATCGCCTCGTGCGCGATCGCCCGCGCATCCGTGACGGACAGGGCCGGCTCCGCGGCGTCCTTGTACTTGCGCAGGTAGAGGTCGTCGACGACCTCCGCCTCCAGGTCGGCGATGTCCGGCACCAGCCGCGCGTCCGGCTCGACGTCGCCGATGGTGCCCAGCGACGCGAGCATCTGCTGGCAGAAGCCGTGCGTCGTCGTGATGGTCGCGGCGTCGAACTCGGCGAGCGCGACCGTGAGTCGGGCGGCGCGTGCGACCCGGTCGGCCCGGGCCAGCAGCGCGATGACCGGGTCGTCGTCCGGCAGGTCGCCCGTCCGCAGCGCGCGCTCGACCTCGACCAGGCGGTCGCGGACGCGCTCGCGCAGCTCCGAGGTGGCCAGCCTGCCGAACGTGACCAGCAGCAGCTCGGGCAGGCGGGCGACGCCCTCGGCCACGTAGCGCACCGCGAGCGAGGCGATCGTCGTGGTCTTGCCGGTGCCCGCGCTGGCCTCGAGCACCACGGTGCCCTGGGGGAGCGGACCGCAGACGTCGAACGGGGCCAGCACGCCGGGGTCGCTCATGCGAAGGCCACCTCCTCGTGCGCGACGAGGTCCGCCCAGAGCGCCACGGACAGCGCGCCGAACTCGCCGGCGGGGAGCCGGTCGAACGTGAACGGGTCGCCGAACGCGAGCAGGAGGTAGGGGTCGACGGACTCGAACCCGCCGCGCCCGGCGACCGCGTCCGCGGCCGTGCCCAGCTCCGTGCGGGCTGCCTCGAGCGCGTCCTGCTCGTCGGCCCGCCCGACCCGCTGGTGGGCGTACACGTAGCTGGTGCCCAACGGCAGGGGCAGCGGCCGGCTGAGTGCCTGGTCGCGCAGGGCCACCAGGCCGGCGAGCATGGCAACCGCCTCGTCCGGTGGCGGCGCTTTGAGCATCGCGACGCGCGACGTGATCCCCTGGCCGCGGCCGATCGTCGCCGCGGTGCAGGTCCGGTCGGGGAACGCCGCCGCCAGCGCGAGCAGCTGCACCCATGCCCGCAGACGGTGCTTGGGTGCGAGGCGCGAGAACACCGTGCGGACCAGGACGTCGGCGCGCAGCCCGTTCACCGTGCCCGTCACCACCCGGCCGTCGGGCAGCGGCACCGTGACGTCCACGCTCGTGGCGGGCTCGACGAGGTAGGGAGCCGACGCCGCGAGCAGCGGCTCGACCTGCGCCTGGATCGCTTGCAGGACCGCCCCGCCGAGCATGGCGGGGGGCATGTGGCCCCGACGTCGCTCGGCGGCCGCCGCGTCGGCCAGCGGCACACCGCCGAGCACGGCCTGCAGCAACCGGTCCCCGATGGGCCACCGCTCCAGCCCGTCGAGCGCGAGCGGCAGGCGGTCGTCGAGCTGGGCCTCGTCGCCGGGCAGGCTCGCACCGAGCCGGGTGCGCACGAACGCGCGCACCGGGTGCTCGAGCGTGGCCGCGAGGCCGTCCAGGTCGATCGTGTCGCCGGTGGGCGGGGCGAGGGTGGTCGCGACGAAGGGCCGCGCTGCGTCCCGAGCACCGCGCCCCGCCCTGGCGGCCGTGAGGTCCAGGACGTCGAAGCTGAACGCCTCGGGCCGCCCGAGCGCACCGGCGACGAAGTTGCGCTCGTCGACGGTCTGCAACGGGTGGCGCACCACGCGGGACCGGGCATCGCCCGCGACGGCGGCGTCGAGCGCGTCCAGGAACTCACCGACCGGCACGGCCGGCGGACGCGCCGCGCCGGTGCGCTCGTCGGCCCCCGAGTACACGACCACCAGGTGCTCCTGAGCGCTGGTGACCGCGTCGAGGAAGAAGCTGGCGGTCCTCCTGTCGGGCGTCCCGCTCACCGACCAGCGGGTCGCGCGCCAGGATGTCGTCGCCGTCGCGACCCGATCCGCGGGGAAAGGCGCCGTCGTCCATGCCGAGCAGCGCCACCACCCGGTGCGGGACGGCACGCATCGGGGCGAGCGAGCAGACGGTCAGCGCCCCGGTGCGGAAACCGGACCGGGTGGGCCGGCCGACGGCTTGCGGTTCCAGCAGCGCGACGACGTCGGGCAGCCGCAGCACGGAGTCGCCGGCGGCCACCCGCGCCCGGGTGAGCGCACGGGCCGCCTCCACCCGCTGCCAGCGGTCGGTCGCCGACACGTCGGTGAGCAGGACCACGGCGCGGTCCAACGTGTCGAACCAGTGGCCCGCGGGGTGCGCGCCGGCGAGGCCGGCCAGGGTGCCGCTCAGCCGGTCGACGACTTCCGCGAGCCGCCCGACCAGGTCGACGTCGGTGGAGCCCACGTCGTCGACGGGGAGCACGGTGCCGACGAACCGCTGGTCCTCCTCGGCCATCGCGACCCCGAGCAGGAGCCGGTCGAGGGCGGTCGCCCAGGTGCCCTGCGGGAGGGAGCCGAGCTGGTAGCGCTCGCGGCGGGACACGTCCTCGCCCCAGTGGACGCCCGACTCGATCGCCCAGCTCCGGATCCGGTCGAGCGCCTCGGCGTCGAACCCGAACCTCCGGCGCACGGGCGCCTGACCCGCGAGGTCGACCACCGCGGACGCGCCCACCCGCGAGTCGGCGAGCTCGAGCAGCGTGGCGACGACGGCCAGGACGGGGTTCGCGCGCGCGGGTGCCCGGTCGGCGATCCGGACGCGCAGCGTTCGGCCCGGATGCTCCGGGGCGTCGTCGTCGGTGCCGGCGGCGGGCCCGAACGCCGCCTCGACGAGCGGTGCGAACGCCTCGACGTCGGGGCACATCACGATGACGTCCCGCGGTTCGAGGGTCGGGTCGTCCGCCAGCAGCCCGACGACCACCTCGCGCAGCACCTCGACCTGGCGCGAGCGGCCGTGGCAGGCATGCACCTGGACGCTGCGGTCGTCCCGCTGCTCGCGCGGGCCGTCCGTGCGGTCGTCGGCGATCCGGCGCTGGAGCGCGCCGAGCACGGTGTCCGGCCGCGCCCTCGAGGCGACGACCGTGACCTGCGGCCGCAGCGCCAGCAGCCGAGTCCCGAGCTCGACCGCGTCGCCCGCCATGGACGCGAGCATCGGGTGGTGCGCGGGGGTGATCAGCGACGACCGACGCGGTCCCACCGGCCGCAGGCGATCCCAGAGCGCGAGCGAGGGCTGCGGCAGCCACAGGTGGACCTCGCGGTGCGCCGCGAGCGCGTCCAGCACCCGGAGGTGACCGTCGGGCAGGGCCGTCGCCCCGAACACCGAGACGCGCGCGGGCAGGTCGACGCCCGACGGGTCCGCACGCAACCGGTCCACGACGTCGTCGAGCCGCTCGGCCGGGGCCGGCACGCCGACCGCCTCGCGCACCCGCCGCCACACACCCGCCTGCCAGCCGAGGTCGTCGGGCAGCGCCACGCCGAGGCCGTCCTCGTCGCGACCCAGGGCCCAGTCCCGCAGCATGGCCGGCCGTTGCGTGTCGTAGGAGCCGAACAGCCGGGCGAGCCGGTGGGCCAGCCGGAACCGGCGGCTGCGACGGACCTCGTCGGACGCGTCGCCGAGGTACCGCCGGACGGTGACCAGCCAGTCGTCGTCCAGGTGCGCGTCGATCGAGTCCAGGACGTGCCAGGGCAGCCGCTCGGGGCTCCACGGGTCGTCGGCGGCGGACCCGAGGGCGTCGGCGACCAACCGGGCCGGCGAGGGGAAGAGCACGTTCGCGCAGATGCCGTCTCCCGACAGCGTGCCGAGACGGTGCGAGAGCCGCTGCGCGACCCAGCGCTCCACGCCGCGGGTGGGCACCGCGACGACGTCCGGCGTGAACGGATCGGCCGGTGCCGCGGCGAGCACGCCGGCCAGGGCCTCGACGAGCACGTCGGTGCGCTCGGCCACATGCACCCGCAGACCCGTCACGTCCGGCACTCTAGCCACGCCGGCCCACACGCCGATCGCGCCGCCCCCAGGCGTCGCAGCGTCGGAGCGTGGGATCAGGACCGGATGAACTCCAGCAGGTCGGCGTTGATGGTCGCGGCCTGCGTGGTCGGCATCCCGTGCGGGAACCCGGCGTACGTCTTGAGCGTGCCGTTCTGCAGGAGCGCCGCCGAGAGGGGGCCGGAGTCGGCGTACGGCACGATCTGGTCGTCGTCGCCGTGCATCACCAGCGTGGGCACGGTGATGGCCCGCAGGTCGTCCGTGAAGTCGGTCTGCGAGAACGCGACGATCCCGTCGTAGTGCGCCTTGGCGCCGCCCATCATCCCCTGGCGCCACCAGTTGGCGATGATCGCCTCCACGGGCTCCACGCCGTCCCGGTTGAAGCCGTAGAACGGGCCCGAGGGCAGGTCACGGTAGAAGGCGGAGCGGTTGGTGGCCACCTGCTCCTGCAGGCCGTCGAAGACCGCCTTCGGCAGGCCGCCCGGGTTGGCCTCCGTCTGGACCATGATCGGGGGGACGGCGCTGATCAGGACGGCCTTGGCCACCCGGCTCTCGCCGTGACGGGCGATGTAGTGGACGACCTCCCCGCCGCCGGTCGAGTGCCCGACGTGGACCGCGTCGTGCAGGTCGAGATGCTCGACGACCGCGGCCAGGTCGTCGGCGTAGTGGTCCATGTCGTGGCCGTCGCCGGTCTGGGTGGACCGGCCGTGACCTCGGCGGTCGGCGGCGACGACGCGGTAGCCGTGGCCGAGGAAGAACAGCATCTGGGTGTCCCAGTCGTCGCTCGACAGCGGCCAGCCGTGACTGAAGACGATCGGCTGACCAGAGCCCCAGTCCTTGTAGAAGATCTCCGTGCCGTCGGTCGTCGTGATCGTGCCCATGACTGCGCTCCCATCGGGTCGGTCATTCGACACTAGGGTCGGACCCGGGCCTCCGCGACCTATCCTGACGACGTGGCCATGAACGCTGGACGAAGGGACGACGCGTGACCTCCCAGCCCGTGCTCACGCCGCTGACCAGCAACGCGATCTTTCTCGTGGCCAGCATCGCGCCCGGCGGCGAGCAGCAGGTCCGTGACCTCCTGACCGACGTGACCGGGCTGCAGCGATCCGTCGGGTTCCGGGAGCCGGCCGGGGGCCTCGCGGTGGTGACCGGCATCGGCTCGCGTGCGTGGGAGCGGCTGTTCGTCGGCGCCCCGCGCCCCGCCGGGCTGCACCCGTTCCAGGAGGTGCACGGCGACAAGCACCGCGCGGTCGCCAGCCCCGGGGACCTCATGTTCCACATCCGGGCCACGCGGATGGACCTGTGCTTCGAGCTGGCCACGCACCTGGTCGACCGTCTGCGCGGCGCCGCGGTGGTGGTCGACGAGGTGCACGGCTTCAAGTTCTTCGACGAGCGCGACCTGATGGGCTTCGTCGACGGCACGGAGAACCCGACGGGCGCGGCGGCGCTCGCCGCGGTCACGATCGGCGACGAGGACCCGGCCTACGCCGGCGGGAGGCTACGTGGTCGTGCAGAAGTACCTGCACGACCTGGACACCTGGAACGCGCTGCCGGTCGAGGTCCAGGAGCACGTCATCGGCCGCACCAAGCTGAACGACATCGAGCTTCCCGACGACATCAAACCGTCCAACTCGCACGTCGCGCTCACCACGATCGAGGCCGCCGACGGCACCGAGCGCCAGATCGTGCGCGACAACATGCCGTTCGGCCGGGTGGGCGAGGGGGAGTTCGGCACGTACTTCATCGGGTACGCGAACCATCCCGACGTGATCGAGCAGATGCTCACCAACATGTTCGTCGGCAAGCCGCCGGGCAACTACGACCGCATCCTGGACTTCTCGACGGCGGTCACCGGCAACCTCTTCTTCGTCCCGACCGTCGAGTTCCTCGACGACGGGCCCGTACCGCCCGAGGCCGCAGCAGCGCCCGACTCCTCGCTGGGGATCGGCAGTCTTCGAAGGAGCACGTCGTCATGAACAACCTGCACCGTGACCTTGCGCCGATCTCCGACGCCGCGTGGGAGGACCTCGAGGCGGAGGCCCGCCGCACGTTCACGCGGCATGTGGCCGGCCGACGCGTCGTCGACCTGATCGGCCCGGCGGGGGAGTCCCTCGCCGCCGTCGGCACGGGCAAGGTCACGCCGGTCGCGCCGCCCGCCGACGGTGTGCGCGCGCAGGTGCGGCTCGCGCAGCCGCTGGTCGAGCTGCGCGTGCCGTTCACCGTCGACCGGCAGTCGGTCGACGACGTGGAGCGTGGCCGCAAGGACCCCGAGTGGCGGCCGGTCAAGGACGCGGCCAAGCAGATCGCCTTCGCCGAGGACCGCGCGATCTTCGAGGGGTTCGCCGCGGCCGGGATCGACGGGGTCCGCGCGAGCATCTCGAACGCGCCGGTACCGCTTCCGGCGGAGGTTCGCGACTATCCGACCGCGGTCACGCAGGCGCTCGCCGAGCTGCGGCTGGCGGGGGTCGACGGCCCGATCGCCCTGCTGCTGTCGGCCGACCTCTACACGGCCGTCACGGAGACCTCCGACCACGGCTACCCGATCCGGGAGCACCTGGCGCGCGTCGTCGACGACATCATCTGGGCGCCCGCGATCGACGGGGCGTTCCTGCTCTCGACCCGCGGCGGCGACTACGAGCTGCACCTCGGGCAGGACCTGTCCATCGGGTACCTCTCGCACGACGCGGCGAGCGTCCAGCTCTACTTCCAGGAGTCGTTCACGTTCCTGGTGCAGACGAGCGAGGCCGGCGTCGCGCTGACGAGCGACTGATCAGCCGACGATCCGTCCCTTCACCAGCTCGACCACGCGGCCGACGTTCAGCGTCCAGCCGATGCCGAACACCCGCGGGTTGATCAGTCGCGAGCTCGAGGGGTTCCACATCCGCTCCCGGACGCGCGAGAGGGTCGGGAACCGCAGGTCGTAGGGCACGAAGCCGACGACGACGCCGTTCCAGGTGCGCTGCTCCGGCGGCGTACGTATCTCCTTGACCACGGCGGTGACGGTCAGGGCGAGCGTGATCAGCTTGATCAGGCGGCGGAAGTCCTGCTTGCGCTTGAGGCGTTCGTCCTGCGTGGTCATGTCGGCTCCCCGCGTCGGGTGTGATGCACCCATCCTGCGGGCAAAGACGCGTGGGCGCTACGGTCGGGGCATGGGGCGACGGGTCGCGTGGTGGGTCCTGGTCGGCGCGCTGGTGGGGCTCGGTATCGCCGGGCTGCTGACGATCGGGATCCTGCTGCTCGGCGCTGCGCTCGTGCTCGCCGCGATCGGGTCGTCGACGCCCCGGCTGCGCAACCGGTCCGCTATCGGGCTCGTGGGCGGGCTGGCGGCCGCGCCGCTGGGGATCGCCTGGCTGAACCGTGGTGGACCGGGGTCGGTCTGCACGGTCTCCGCCGGCACGACGAGCTGCCTGGACGCCTGGAGCCCGTGGCCCTTCGTCGCGGTCGGGTCAGCCCTGGTGGTCGGGTGCGGCGTCCTGGTGCACCGGGCGCAGGGCGAGCGGCAGGATCACTGAGTCGATCACCCGCGCCACGAAGGCGTCGTCGACCGGGAGACCGGCCACGATCTTGCGGTAGGAGATCATCGCCGGCGCGACGGCCGCGACGAACTCGAGATCGATGTCGTCGCGCAGCTCGCCGCGCAGCCGCGCGCGCTCGAGGGCTCGTGCATGAGGCGCACGCGCGAGGCCACGAAGTGCTCGTGGAAGACGCTGGCCAGCTCGGGGTTCTCCCGCACGGCGGGCATCAGCCCGTACATCAGCTCGGCTTGTTGGCGGCCGGGCGCCCCAGGCGGACGGACTGCAGGTCGCCGCGCAACGACCCGGTGTCGACCACGTCCTGCGCGCTCATCGGGAAGTTCCCGCCGCAGACGATCGCGTCGACCGTGAGCAGGACCTTGGACGGCCAGCGGCGGTAGACGGTGGCCTTGCCGGCGCCCGCACGGTCGGCGACGGCGTCCATCGTCATCCCGTCGAAGCCGCGCTCGACCAGCAGCTCGCGGGCTGCATCGAGGATCGCGTCGTCCTTCGACTCGTCGCGTCGTCGGCCGGGGCGGCGAGCCACCGTCGTGTCCACTGCACCTCTTTCGTCGGAGATCACGTCGTCGGGACCATCATGACATATGTAACGATACTCAGGGGTTCCGGAACTGGCGAGTTCTGTATTACAGTCTTCTCACCGACCACGACGTCCCAGGAGGCTTCGCCATGTCCGTCACCCCAGTAGTCGCACAGGAGAGCAAGCACCGCTGGTGGGTGCTCGCCACCGTCGCCCTCGCTCAGCTCATGGTCGTGCTCGACGCGACCATCGTGAACATCGCCATGCCCTCGGCCCAGGCCGACCTCGGGTTCAGCGACAACGACCGCCAGTGGGTGGTCACCGCGTACGCCCTCGCCTTCGGCAGCCTCCTGCTGCTCGGCGGCCGGCTGGCCGACATGTTCGGTCGCCGCCGCATGTTCCTCATCGGCCTCGTCGGCTTCGCCCTGGCGTCCGCCCTCGGTGGCGCGTCTCAGAGCTTCAGCATGCTCGTCGGCGCCCGCGCCCTGCAGGGCGCCTTCGCGGCGGTCCTCGCGCCCGCGGCCCTGTCCGTCCTGACGACGACCTTCACGCTCCCCAAGGAGCGCGCTCGCGCCTTCGGTGTGTTCGGCGCGATCGCCGGCATGGGCGGCGCCATCGGCCTGATGCTCGGCGGCTACCTGACCGAGAACTTCAACTGGCGCTGGAACCTCTACGTCAACGTCATCATCGCGGCGATCGCGTTCGTCGCAGGCACCATGCTGCTGTCCAAGGTCGTCGTCCGGCACCACAACCAGCTCGACCTGTCCAGCATCCTGCTCGCCTCGGGCGGCCTGTTCCTGCTCGTCTTCGGGTTCTCACAGGCCGAGCCCAAGGGCTGGTCGTCGCCCGAGGTCTGGGGTTCGCTGGCCGCCAGCGTGGTCCTGCTGGTCGGCTTCGTGCTCCGCCAGCGCACCTCCGAGTTCCCGCTCCTGCCGCTGTCCATCGTGCAGGACCGCGACCGCGGCGCCTCGTTCCTCGCGATCCTCGTCGCCGGTTCGGGCATGTTCGGCGTCTTCCTCTTCCTCACCTACTACCTGCAGCTGACGCTCGGGTACTCGCCGGTCCAGACCGGCACCGCGTTCCTGCCGATGATCGTGTTCATCGTCATCACCGCACAGGTCCAGAACAACCTCCTGGTGCCGCGGTTCGGGCCCAAGGTCGTGGTGCCGATCGGCATGGCGCTCGGCGCGAGCGCGATGCTCGTCTTCACGACGCTCGTGGCGGGCAGCCCGTACTGGCACGTCCTGATCGGCCTGATCCTCATGGGCATCGGGATGGGCTCGATCATGCCGCCGTCGTTCCAGGCCGCCACGCTCGGCGTCCCGCGCTCGTCGGCCGGTGCGGCCTCGGCCATGGTCTCGACGAGCCAGCAGGTCGGCGGCGCCATCGGCACCGCCGTGCTGAACACCATCGCGGCGACCGCCGCGGCGGCCTACGTCAGCGACCACCTGCCCGCCACCCCGGACGTCGTGGCCGCCGGCGCGATCCACTCGTTCTCGGTGGCGTACTCCTGGTCCGCCGGCATCTTCGTCCTCGGCGCGATCGTGACGGCGAGCCTGTTCCGGACGCGTGCCGACCGGAGCGCCCGGCTCGAGGCCGCAGCGCAGGCCGCGCCGGCCACGGTGTCGGCGTCCGACGCGTCCTCCGACGACGACGCACCGGTGCTCGCGCACTGACCGTCCGACCGCACGCCGGAGCCGCCGACCGTCTGACCGGTCGGCGGCTTCGCGCGTCATGCCGGGGCGAGCGGCTCGACCAGCCGGGCGAGGACGAGCCGCCAGACGTCGTCGGCGTCGTCGTCGTCACCCCCGAGCTCGTCGACCTCGAGGCGGACGGCGCAGCCGCCGGTTCCGGGCGTGACCAGCCACGTGAGGTAGACGGGCGGGTCGTCGGCGACGCCCTGCAGCACGTAGGACAGGCGCTCCGGCGGCCGGCAGCACAGCACCTGCCCGCGCAAGGTGTGCCCGAGCGGGTGCGCCGCCTCGATCGTGGCCTGCTCGGTCCACGACGAGACGAGGTGCATCCCGTACAGGTAGGTCGAGGTCTGCTCGGGGTCGGTCAGCGCCGACCAGACGCGCGCCGCGCCGGCGGGGGTGCGGCACTCGTACGCGCGGCTGACCAGCCCGTCCATCCTGGCGCCTCTCCTCGGCGAGCGACCCGCCCAGGATCCCGCATCGGGACCGACCCGGCGGGGTGAACTTGCCCCGCACGGGGACGTTGGGCCCTGGTCGGCCACGGCCCCGCGCAGCACGCTCGAGGGGTGAGTCTTGCGGGTCTCGAGCACAGCACGGACGGTGGCGCCGATCGGTATGCGGCGTCGCGTCTGTGGCTGGTCGGGCTCACGGGACTGACCACCGTCGGCGTGCTCGTCGGGGTCCAGGGATTCCTGTCGGGAGCGTTCGACCCCCTCGTCGAACAGCTGGCCGGATCCCTCGAGGTGTCCGTCGGGGCCGTGCTGCCCGCGTGTGCACTCGGGGTCGGCGTCGGTCTTCCCCAGACCGTGGCGCTGGCGCTCGGACTCCGGCGGCACCCGAAGGCAGGCCTCGTGGGCCTCGGCGCGGGAGCCGTCCTCACGGGGTGGGTGCTCGTGCAGCTGCCGTTGATCGGGTGGACGTCCCCGGTGCAGTGGGTGTTCCTCGCTGTCGGGCTGGGGGAGATCGCGGCGTCGATCCTCTGGCTGCGCAGCGCACGGGTGCGTTGACGGGGCGGCGCGGCGCTGCGGTGTGGCAGCGCCGCGCCGCACGTCACGCGTGTCCAGTGCGGGAGGGGCTCACGGCGCGCCCCTGCTTTATGCCGCAAGGCCCTGGTCGCCGCGGCGGGTGCGGCGACGGCCCGGGACCACCGCGTGGTCGTCGACGATCTGGTCCTCCTCGATGTGGGCGCCGATCTCGACGACGACACCGGCACCGAGCCGCGCGCGGCTGCCGATCCGGGCGCGGCTGCCGACGCGGGAGCCGCGCCCCACGTGGACGTGCGTTCCGATCACGACGTCCGACCCGACCGCGACGTCCCGGTCGATCCAGCTCCAAGCACCGATCCGCGTGCGGTCGCCCACCGTCGCGCCGGCCTCGACGTACGCGGTCCGTGCGATCTGGGCCTCGGCGCTCGCGCGCGCGTCCGGCGAGACCAGCCCGCCCCCGTTCGCGTGCCGGTCGTAGCGCACCATCCGACCGTTGTCGTCCTCGAACTCGACCCGGCCCTTCCTCGTCGACATTGCCACCTCTTCTTCGGAATCGTTCTCGTTATGTCATAACAGCGGCGCGGCCGTGCCGATTCCTTCGGGCAATCAGTCGGGGGCTGCGGCGCGGCGAACCCGTCGCCGGTTCGCAGCAGGCTCGCGCGCCGCAGAGCCGCCGTGCCGAAGCGCGCCGAGACCCCGTCCAGCGCGGCGTCCAGACCGCTGTGGTCGGGTCCGTCCAGGGGGAGCACCATCTGGTAGAACTCGTCGGACTCGAGGCCGGTCAGCGCGATCCCGACCAACGTGATGCCGCGCGACCGGATGAGCGGGGCGGCCGAGTCCAGCAGGTGCAACGCGGCCGCGGCGATCTGCTCTCCCGACGCCGTGGCCTGCGGCATCGACCGTGACCGGGTCGCCTTCGTGTAGTCCTCGAACCGGAGGCGCAGCACGACCGTGCGGGCGGTGCGGTGACCGGTGCGCATCCGCCGGCAGACCCGGTCCACCAGGCCCAGCAGCGCGGCACGGACGAACTCGTCCTCGTGCGGACCGTGCCCGATGGCCCGCTGCGCACCGATCGACCCGCGCGGCCGGCCCGTGATCACCGTCGCGGGCGTCTGACCGTGCACGACGGCGTAGAGGTGCCGCCCGGCCGCCGGGCCGAGGGTGCCGGTGAGCACCGACTGGGGGAGCGCGGCGACGTCGCCCGCAGTCCACAGCCCGTACGCGTGCAGCTTGGCGGCCGTGATCTCGCCGACGCCCCACAGCTGTTCGAGCGGGAGCGGGTGCAGGAACGCCTCCTCGGCGTCGGGGGGCACCAGCAGCAGCCCGTCCGGCTTGGCCACGCGGCTGGCGACCTTGGCCAGGAAGGGCGTCCGGGCCACGCCGACCGTGATGGGCAGACCGACCTCGTCGCGCACCCAGTCCCGCAGCCGCGCGCCGATCTGGAGCGGCGGCACGTCGATGCGGTGCAGGCCGGCCACGTCGAGGAACGCCTCGTCGATGGACACTCCCTGGACCTGGGGCGTCGTGCGGCGGAAGAGCTCGAACACCGCCTTGCTCGCCTCGACGTAGGCGTCGAACCGTGGCCGGACGATGATGAGTCCGGGGCACAGCGCGCGTGCCTGGCGCCCGCCCATCGCCGTGCGCACGCCCTGGCGCTTGGCCTCGTAGGAGGCCGCGAGCACGACGCCGCCGCCGACCGCCACGGGGCGGCCGCGCAGGCGCGGGTCGTCGCGCTGCTCGACGGAGGCGTAGAACGCGTCGAGGTCCGCGTGCAGGATGGTCGATCGTCTCTCGGGCACGAACACATGTTCGACCCGGGGTCTGACATCGGCCTACGCGACACCCCCCGACGACAGCGAACCGACCCAGCACGCCCGCCGCTGCCGCAAGCGACCGCGTAGGGCCCGCGCCAGGTGCTGTGGAGGTCGGACTCGCTCAGGCCTGCGCTTGCCGGTCCGAGTGTGCCCCCGCGCCGGCCGTGGGTGAACCACCCGAACGTGGTCTGCCGTAGGGCGACGCCTACCGGTACCTTCGGCACACCGACGTCGCTGGGGGCATTGTGTCGTTTCACGTAGCTCGTGCGGGTGCCCTGCGACGGATGGTCGCGTCGGTGGGAGCGTTCGCTGTCGCCGCGGCGCTCGGCGTCGCCGTGTCTGGGCCCGCGTCCGCCGAATCGGACGTCCAGCGCCAGCAGTTCGTGACGGCGGTGTACCAGGACCTCTTCGGTCGTGCTCCGGATCCGACGGGTCTGGCCGGGTGGACGGCGGCGTTGCGGTCGGGCACCCCGCGGGTGGCGGTGGCGAACGCGATCACCCACAGCCACGAGTTCCGGGCCACGCTGATCACGGACACCTACCTGAAGTACCTGGGGCGCGGGCCCGACCCGGCGGGTCTGCAGAGCTGGCTGGTCGCGATGGACGGCGGGGCCACCATCTCGCAGATCAGTGCGGGGTTCATCGCCTCGGACGAGTACTACGCGCGCAGCCACGACGATCCGATCCAGTGGGTCGGCGCGATGTATCACGACGTGCTCGGCCGGGCTGCGTCGGCGCAGGAGTCGATCGCGTGGTCGGACCCGCTGGTGCACGGGAAGGTGTCCCGCACCGCGATCGCGATGGGGATCCTGCTGTCCGAGGAGCACCTCGCGCCCGTCGTCGCGGGCTACTACCAGCAGCTGCTCGGGCGGGGTCTGGACCCGACGGGTCGCCGGAGCTGGATCTCGTTGCTGCAGGCCGGCACGCACGACGAGGACATCATCGGCGGCATCGTCGCGGCTACGAGTACTGGACGAACAACGTCACAGCCCTCGATGTCCCGCCGCCGCCGGTGGATCCCAACCCACCCGTCCGGATCTACGTCTCGGGTGCGACGACGACCGCCGGGGCCCATGCCGCGTTGACGGCCGTGCTGGTCGACGCCGCCGGCTACGCGCTGCGCGACGTGACGGGTCAGACCACCTTCACCATCTCCGCCGGCGGCACGTGCTCCGCGAGCTCCTGCTGGGCTACCGCGGCCGGGGACTACAAGGTCACCGGCACCGCGGCGGGCTTCTCCAGCTTCAACACGCTGCACGTCGACCACGGCCCGGCGGTCTCGTCGGTCCTGCTGGTCGCCGGGCTGTCTGCGCCGGGTGGGACCGTGCCGACCGGTGCGTCCCCGGCGGTCACGGTCACACCGGCCGACGCCTTCGGCAACCACTGGGACGCGACCGCCGAGATGACGGTGACGCTCGACGCACACCCCTGCGCGGAAACCTGCGGTCCGGTCACCGCGGGGACCCACACGGTGTCGGCGGTGCCCACGGCCGGTTCGTCTGTCCCTGGTCCCACGGCGATGACCCTCGTCGGCAAGGCGCCGACCGTCGCGGGCGAGCGTCTGTTCCAGTTCGGGATCGATTCGAACGGTGTCGTCACCGGTCCGACCCAGGTGGGTACCGGGACATGGTGGACGTCGATCGCCGCGAGCGACTACCAGGCGATGATCCTGCGGTCGGACGGCTCGGTGTGGAGCGCACCTGTCGACTCGGCGACACCCACCACGTCCGTCGTGCCGGCGTGGGTGCCCGGGACGGGCACATCGCAGACAGCGTCGTCGATCTTTGCCCTGACCACCGGCTCGTTCGCGGTGTTCTCGCCGGGCGGGCTGAAGGCGTGGGGCACCAATGCCGACGGCGAGATGGGTACGGGCACGCCGGACGCACAGGTGACCGTCTCGACAGCCGTCGTCGCCCCGGCCGGTACCACCTGGCAGAGCATCGTCGGTGACGAGAACTACACGCTGGGCCTGACCTCCGCGGGCGAGCTGGGCATGGGGGGACAACTCCCACGGCACCTTCGGTGACCTGTCGGCGAGCCGCGGGGTCCCGGCACGGGTCGGCACGGACCACTGGAAGTCCGTCGCGGCGGGGTGGTTGGAGGCCGTCGGCGTACGGAGCGACGGGACTCTCTGGCGCTGGGGTCAGACGCCGGAAGTCGCGGGTCCGATCACCCCGCAACAGGTCGGGACGGCGACCGACTGGGCAAGCGTCGATGGCGACTTCTTCGTCTTCGGTGCGCTCACCACGACGAAGGAGCTCTGGACCTGGAGCGAGTCGACGTGGGATCCGACGCCTCCACGGCGGGTCACGGCGCCGGCGACGTGGAACAAGCTGTCGATGGGGTTGCCCGCCTGGACGGCGATCGCGTCCGACGGCTCGCTGTGGACCGGCAATGTCGACAACGACGACCTGACCGTCCGCATGGGTACCGATGTCGGATGGACGGATCTCGCATCGATGTGGGGGAGCACCTTCGCGCTGAGGCCGTGATCGCGCGCCGGCATCACCGTCTGGGGTGTCGGGCTCCGACCATCGCTACAGCACGGACCGCCGGGTCAGCACCCGGAACGAGACGAAGCCGGGCAGGATCGGCAGCCAGAAGGTGGCGACGCGGTAGAGCAGGACCGCCGCGAGGGCGGGCCCGGATGGGACGCCGATCCCGGTCAGCGATGCCAGCAGGACCGCCTCGACGACGCCCACGCCACCGGGCGTCGGCGCGGCCGTCGCGACGGCGCCGGCGGTCAGGGAGACCAGCGCGACGGCGACGAACGTGGTCGAGTCGACGCCCATCGCCCGCACCGAGAAGTAGAGCGCGAACACGTACCCGAGCGGCAGGAGCGAGACGCCGAGCAGCAGCGTGACCAGCTTGACCGGGCTGGACACGACGATCCGCATGGCGTCGACGGACGACCGGACGGCCGGGACGAGCCACGCCCGCAGGAGGCGGCGGACGCGCGGGATCGCCAGCGCGACGCCCACGAGTGCCAGGACGCCGGCGACGATCGCGAGCACCACGCCGGCCGGCGGGAGGCTGTGCAGCTCGTCGGTCAGCGCCCCCGTCGAGCCCGCGACGACGGCGAACGTCGAGAGCAGGAGCAGGTGCACGACCAGCACCGCGGTCTCCTTCGCCGCGCTCGACGAGACCGCCACCGGGGTGACGAAGCCGCGCTTCTGCAGGTAGCGGATGTTCAGACCCACCTGCCCGACACCAGGAGGCGAGAAGGTGGCGACGAACGACGACGCGACCGCGACGCTCGCGGCCTCCCCGACGGGCACCCGGCCGGGCGTGCCACCGGCCAGGCCGAGCGCGGCGCCGAGGTAGGTCGCGGCGGACGCCAGCAGCACCGCGCCCGCCCACCACGGGTCCGCCCCGCCGAGCGCGGTGATCGAGCGCGGGAGGTCGGCGAACTGCGGGGCGAGAAAGTAGACGGCGATGGCCAGGAACGCGGCGACCACCAGCGTGCGGGGCTTGAACCGGGCGACCGTCTGGAAGTCGGGCTCGGCTGCCCCGGTCACCCGCCGGACCTCGTCGACGAGCGGCGCGATGCCGCCGGCGGCCTTGACCGCCGCACGCGTCCGCGTGGACAGGCTGCCAGGCACGAGCCGGGGCAGCGCGAGCGTCAGGGCGGCGTGGCCGAGGGCGTCGTCCGCCGCGGCGACGGCCCGCTCGGGCCCGACGACCGCCGACGTCGCCGCCAGGAGCGCGGCGACGTCCCAGGCCAGGAGCGCGGCGTTGGCGGCCGGCTGGGCGTGGTCGAGGTCGGTGACCCAGACGGCGCCGTCTCCGTCCAGGGAGAGCCGGGTCAGGTCGAGCTCCCGGTGCGCGATGCCCGCGTCGTGCAGGAGGACGATCTGCGCCCACGCCCCGGCCAGGACGTCAGCGGACAGCTCGTCGAGGTCGCTGAGCAGCACGCCGTCCACCGCGTCCACCGCGAGCAGCGACTCACCGCGGGGGGCCGTCGCGACCGCGCGCACGGTGGGGACGCGGACGGCCCGGGACGCCGCCAGCAACAGGGTCATGGCCTCGGTGGTGACCAGCCGCAGCGGGTCCGGGTCGACGCTCGTCTCGCCGACGTCGCGCCAGCGCAGCCGCCGGTAGGCCTCGTCGAGGCGGGCGGAGCTCCATCGGTGCTCCTCCAGGACGCGGATGTCGACCGGGCCCTCGTCGGCCGTTCCACGGAACGTCCAGCGGGTCCCCGCCCGCGGCTCGGGGTCGCCCGCGAGGGGCAGCCCGGACCCCGCGAGCGTGACCCGGACCCCGTGCGGGGTGAGCCGCCCAGCGGTGCGTCCCAGGGCCAGCATGATGCCCGAGCCGACCACGCCACCGATCCCGACGGCGATGACGACGTCGACCGGCGCCGACGCGCTCGTGACGACCCGCAGCGCGATGAGCAGGCCAAGCAGGAACCACACGGCCCGCCGCCAGGGTCGGCGCAGGCCGCCGGTCGCGGTGACGGCCAGCGCGGTGCACCCGGCGAGGACGCTCGTCGGTGGCCACGACACCTTGGTGAGGTCCACGGCGTCGTCCACGCCGAGCGACGCCGACGGGATCTGCGGGAGGAGCTGGACCAGCCAGAACGCGAAGGGAGCCAGCGACAGCGCCAGGGCGCCACGGGCCAGCATCGCGAACCGCCGCATCACGAGCAGCACCAACGGCGTGACGAGCAGCGCCAGGATGTAGGTGACCTGGACCAGCACGAGGACCACCCCGAGCACCGACCGCGGTACCCGGCCGATGCCCTGCTGGACGTCGTCGGCGATCCCGCTCATCGTCGCGCCGGCGACCGTCGCGAACAGCAGCCCGGCGACGAACACGATCAGCCAGCCGAACCCCGCCTGCCCGTCACGGAAGCTCCGCCGGTGCCGGACGTCGACGTACATCGGCGGCGCGGCGGCTGCGTCGGACGGCGCGTCGAGCATCACTCGGGCACCGTATCCGGCTCGCCCCCCGTGCGCGTGGTCCGGGGCGCCCGACGCGGACGCGTCGTCCTAGGTCAGCTCGCGCGGGAAGACGATGACGTCGACCAGGGCGCCGTTGCGCCAGACGGTGATCTCGATCCGGCGGTCGATCGCGTCCTCGACCATGAGCTTCTGCACGGCCGTCGTCGTGACCACGCGGTTGCCGTCCAGCTCGACCACCATGTCGCCGCGATGAAGTCCGGCCAGTGCGGCGGGGGAACCTGCCGACACGCCCGCGACCATCAGGCCGGTGGGTGAGCCGAGGCGTTCGGCCAGGTGCGGCGGCAGCGGCGCCTGCGTCCCGGCGATGCCCAGCCAGGCCCGGCGGACGCGTCCGCGGGTCATGAGCGTCGTGATGATCTCGCGGGTCGTCGCGTTGATCGGCACGGCCAGGCCGACGCCGATGCCCGCGACGGCGGTGTTCACGCCGACCATCCGGCCCGCGCTGTCGGCCAGCACGCCGCCGCTGTTGCCGGGGTTGAGCGCGGCGTCGGTCTGGACGACCTCGTCGATCACGCGTCCCGACGCCGTCGGGAGCGAGCGGCCGAGCGCGGAGACGATGCCCGCGGTGACGCTGCCGGCCAGCCCGAGCGGGTTGCCCAGAGCGATGACCAGCTGGCCGACGCGCAGCGCAGCGGCGTCGCCTAACGGGACCGGCGGCGGCGTGTCGCCGCGAGCGTGCAGGACGGCCAGGTCGGAGAGCGGGTCACGGCCGACGACGTCCGCGCGCACGGTCGTCCCGTCGGCGAACGACGCGTCCGCGACGTCGGCGCCGACCACGACGTGCGCGCTGGTCAGCAGGTACCCGTCGGTCGTGATCACGCTGGCGCTGCCCGCGCCGCCGCCGCGCACGGTCCGCACGCTCAGGCTCGCGACGCTGGGCAGCACCTGCTCCGCGACGGACACCACCGTGCGCGAGTAGGCGTCGAGGGCCTCGTCGTCGGTCATGGCGGGTACAGCCGTCGGGCGGGCCCGGATATGCCGGTGTTCGCTCGTGGCGTGCTCGCTACCCCCACATGGCAGGACGCAGCTCGGCGGGGCTGCCGGGACCGGCGAACCGTCCGGCGAGCTCCTCGGCACGTGCGCGGGTGGCGACGTCGATGAGGAAGAACCCGGCCAGCTGCTCCGTGACCTCGGCGAAGGGACCCTCGCTGGCGAGCGACCCGCCCGTGCGCCACCGGTGCACCGTCGCCGATCTCGGGTCCGCGAGCGCCTCGCCCATGACCAGCTCGCCGGACGCGGACAGCTCGGTCAGCAGCGCGTCGAACTCGCTGTCCATCTGCGCGCGCTGCTGTGGCGGCAGCGCCCGACCCTCGGCGGTGGAGGCCGTCGTCGGGTGGTCCCACGGGTCGGGGTCGGCGTGGATCAAGATGACGTACTTCATGGCTGCCTCCTGGGTCGATGGTGACCGTATGACGCGCGGCGCGAGGGCGCCTCGACATCGACCGCCGCACGTCCGAAACGGGCGTGTCATCTGCGCGATGCACGATGGCGGCATGCGGCTCCTCGTGCACAACGCCCTGATCATCCCCGTGTCCGACGACGGCCCGTCCTGGTTCGCCGGGTGGTTGCTCGTCGGCGACGACGGCCGGATCGCCGCGACGGGTTGCGGGGAGCCGGACGCGTCCCTGGTCGCCCAGAAGGACCGCGGCGGCCTGCGGTTGCTCGACGTCGGCGGTGCGATCGTCGCGCCCGGGTTCGTGTCCGCGCACTCGCACCTGTTCACCTCGGGCATGCGCGGGATCTCGCCCGGCTCGACGCTCTACCCGTGGGTCATGTCGATGGTCGAGGTGCTCGACAAGTGCGAGCCGGACGACGTCTACTGGTCCACCCTGCACGGCGCCCTGGACTTCCTTGCCAACGGCGTGACCAGCGCCTACAACTTCATGCACCCGCGGGTGACGTGGCGCTACGACCCCGTCACGGCGTCCCCGTTGCTCGGGCGGGTGGCGCCCGTCGAGTTCGCGACGAGGCAGATGGACGGTGCCGCCGACGCCGGGCTGCGGGTGATGAACGCGATCCGGCTGAACGACGAGGCCGGACCCGAGGAGGAGGTGCTCGGGGTGTTCGGGGACATGGTCGCGGAGTCGTCGTTGCGGACGCCGGCGGCGCAGCACCTCGGGGCGTCGGTGATGGGTGCCGTGCAGTGGGCGTCGACGGCGCGGTCCGCCGAGGCTCGAGGTCGCGATGATGCGCGAGCACGGGATCAGCAACCAGGCGCACTTCGTCGAGACGGCCGAGGGCATCGAGACGCAGCGCGAGAAGTTCGCCTGGTACGACGCCGCCGGGGCGTTCGGGCCGTCGTTCCTGTTCGGGCACTTCGTGCACCCGACGGACGCGATGGTCGAGCGCGTGGCGTCGTCGGGGTGCGGCGTGGTCTGGCAGGCGACCTCGAACGGGCGGCTCGGGTCCGGGTTCGCCGACGTGGTGCGGTTCCAGCGGGCCGGGATACCCGTCGGGATGGGGCTCGACGACCAGTCGTGCACCGACATCTCCGACCCGTGGGGCAACATGCGGATCGGCCTGTACACGACGCGCGCGATGTACACCGACGCCTCGGTCATGATGCCCGCCGACGTCCTGCGGCTGCACACGCTGGGGTCCGCCGAGGTCCTGGGCGTCGCCGACCGGGTCGGGTCGCTCGAGGTGGGCAAGCTGGCGGACTTCGTCGTCGTCGACCACCGCGCACCCGACACCGGGCCGGTCTGGGACGTGCTGGCCACCTACGTCCTCGCGTGCGGGCTGCGCAACCTCAAGCAGGTGTACGTCGGCGGGGTGCTGGTCAGCGAGGAGGGCCGGTCGACGAGCCCACTGGCTCATCTCGCGTCCGGGGAGCTGCGGTCGCGCATGACGGCGGCCGCCCTGCGCTGGGGCCACGAGCTGCCGCTGACCGCGCTCGAGGCGTGAGGTGGGCGCGAGGTAGCTAGACGTCTTCGTCGCGACCGTGGTGAAGGTCGCCGCACTCGATCTCGAGCACCCCGTGGGTCCGCAGGTACGGGCGGGCGCCGCGGTCGCCGCGCAGGGTGGCGGCCAGCGGCTGCCAGTGGTGGGCGCCGATGAGGACCGGGTGGCCCGGCCGACCGCGGTAGGTGGCCTGTCGGAGGTCGTCCGCGAGCGTCGTCCCGGGCGCCGCGAGCAGGCGGTCGACGACGGTCACCGGCGTGCCGGGAAGGTCGACCAGCGTCACGACGACGGCGTCGCCCGACGCGTGCGCGAGGCCCGTGCGGAGCGAGACGCCCATGCCCTGCGCCCAGTCGTCCGCCGTGACCGTCTCGACGCGCGCGTCGGCGGGGACCAGGTGGCGTGCCTCGTCGGCACCCGCGCCGAGGACGACCACGACCCGTTCGCAGCCGCCGTCGAGGAGCAGGTGCGTCGCGTCGCCGAGCCAGCCGGGGACCAGAGCCTTCGGGCCGCCGTGGCGGGTGCCCGCGCCGGCGGCCAGGACGATCCCGCTGAGGACTGGCACGTCCCGTACCGTGCCACGAAGGTGAGCACATGATCCAGGACACTCCGTCGACGCGCGCGTCGCTGTCGACGGCTCTGCACGTGTCGCGGTGGGTGGCGGAGGTCGCGTCGGGCTGCCCGTACGCGTCCGTGGACTCCCTGCTGCCCGTGGCCGACCTGGCGGCGCGGTCGCTGTCCGCGGCCGAGGTGGACGAGGCGCTGTCGACGCATCCGCGGATCGGGTCGGCCGGGTCCGGCTCCTCGGCGTCCTTGAGCCGCTCCGAGCAAGCCGCCTCGTCCACCGACGACCCGGCCTTGGTCGCCGCGATGGCGGCGGGCAACGCGGCCTACGAGGAGCGGTTCGGGCGCATCTTCCTCATCCGCGCCGCCGGACGGTCACGGCCCGAGATCCTCGCCGAGCTGCAGCGCCGGCTGACCCTGTCCGACGCCGAGGAGTCGCGCGAGGTGGCCGACCAGCTCCGCCAGATCGCGCTGCTGAGGCTGCCGGTCCTGTTCGCTCCGCCGTCCGCTTCATCGTCTCCGGAGGTCTCATGAGTCAGCTCACGACGCACGTGCTCGACACCGCGCTCGGCAAGGCCGCCGCCGGGGTGCCCGTCGTCCTGTCCGCGCTGGTCGCCGGAACGTGGGAGCTGGTGGGGTCGGACGTCACCGACGACGACGGCCGCGCCCGGTCCCTGGGCCCGTCGTCCGTGGCGGTCGGCACCTACCGGTTCGCGTTCGACACCGCGTCCTACTTCGCGGCCACCGGGCAGGCGTCCTTCCTCCCGGAGGTCGTCGTCGTGTTCGACGTCGTGGACGACAGCCACTACCACGTGCCCGTGCTGCTGAGCCCGTTCGGGTACACCACGTACCGGGGGACCTGACCGGGTCAGTACTCGGTCCTCGTGGGGCGGGCGAGCCAGGCGTCCATCGGCTCCGAGGTGGTGGGGACCCGGTGGGCCGTGACCGGCATGGGCCAGGTGGAGCGGTCGGCGGCGAAGAGGTCGTAGAAGACGCTGTCGTCGAAGCCGGCGCGGGCCGCGTCGTCGCGGTCGGCGGCGTAGACCACCCGGTCTGCGCGCGACCAGAGGCACGCCGCGAGGCACAGCGGGCAGGGTTCGCAGGACGTGTAGACCGTGGCTCCGGCCAGCGAGAAGTCGCCGATCGCTTGGCAGGCCGCGCGGATCGCCTGGACCTCGGCGTGGGCCGTGGGGTCGTTGTCGCGGGTGACGCGGTTCTGGCCCGTGCCGATCACCACGCCGTCGCGGACCACGATCGCGCCGAACGGGCCGCCGCCGTCCTCGACGTTGGAGGTGGCCAGGGCGACGGCCTCGGTGAGCCACCGCTCGTCGTCAGAGGCCGCGGGGTTCACGGGGCGCCGACCGAGCGGCTCCAGGCGGCGTCGGCCGGGGTGGCGCCGTCGCGGACGATCACGGCCTCGATCAGGCCGTAGGGGCGGTCGGCGGCCCAGAACACCTCGCCGGGGTTCTCGAGGCCGAAGGGGCGCAGGTCCTGCAGGAAGTGGTGCTTGTTCGGGGCGGCGAACCGCACCTCGACCACCTCGGGCACCTGCTCGATGACCTGCGTCCCCATGTGCCAGAGGGTCTGCTGGAGGGCGAGCGAGTGCAGGGTCGCGAACGCGGAGAGCATGATCGCGCGGACCTTCGCGTACGTGGCGTCGAAGTCGAGGTCGGTGCCGGCGTAGCGCCACTGGGCGATCAGGGAGGTGGCCAGGACACGGTCGTCCGTCTCCTGGAGCGTCGTGTAATCGTCCTTCAGGAACCCCGTGAACTCGGAGCCGGTCGACTTGAGCACCGTGAGGTCCTTGAGACCGGCGATGACGGTCGTCGTACCGTCGTCGACCGTGACGGACGCGGTCCGGACCTCCTGGCCGCTGCGGATCCAGGTGTGGTCGTGCTCGGCGCCGTCGACGGTCGCGCGGACCCAGGCGTACTCCTGCACGTCGACGCGTGCGCCGGAGACGGGCGCGATGTCGTGCACGAAGTGCTCGGCCAGCAGGAGGGCGAACCGCTCGGGCGACTCGACGCCGTGCACCTTGGCGTACGCGAACGCCATGTTCTTCTGGGTGTCCGTCGGCAGGACCGCGGACTGGTCGCCGGTCAGGTATGCGGGTGCGAAGTCGCCGCGCAGGGCCGAGGAGACGTTGAGGTCGCGGATCTCGTGCCTGGGTGTGTCGCGCACGATCCGGACGACGCGCGTCTCGGCCTTGCCGTACTGGTGGGACTGCAGTCGGGCCGTCATGTGGGCAGTCTGCCCCGGTCAGATGACGGCCGCGTTTCCGCAGGCCGACCTGCGTGCGCGCTCGCGGGCGGACCCTCTCGCAGCCCCGGGCCGCTCATCCGGGCAGCTCAGTGCGCGTCCAGCCCGACGCGGTCAGGCGGTGCTCACGGCGGTGGCTCACGGAGTCCGGGTCTCCGGTCCAGAACGTGAGGCTGGTCGGGCGGACCAGGAAGCCCACCCAGGTCGCGGGCGGGTCGAGCACCGGGTGGATCGCCGCGAAGTCCGCCCAGGCGGCGCGGCGCTCGTCGGGCGGGCTGGGCGACGGCCGGCGTGTTCACCCAGGCGAGCTGCCGGAGGTACGGCGACCGCGCCGCGTACGCCCGGTCGGTCTCCAGCCGGTCGGCGGGCTCGGCGACGCCGCGCACGACGAGCTGCCGCAGCGCCTCGGGCCAGCGCAGCACGAGCGCGACGTCCGCGTGGGCGTCGAGCTGGGCGACCTTCCGCGAGGCCGCGTCGGTGTGCAGGTACAGCCCGGCGCGGTCGTACTCGCTGAGCAGCACCGAGCGGGCGTCCGGCGTGCCCGACCCGTCGACGGTCGCGAGCGTCATCACCGGTCGGTCAGGGTCGTCGTTGTCCGGCAACCAGTCCTGGAGCAGCTGCCAGACCTCGTCGGGAACGGTTTCGATCACCCAGCCACCCTGCCGGGGTGCGGCGCGGTCCGCACGGGGAGTCACCGCGGGGCGTCGTGCGTGAACGCAGCGATCTCGGTGAGGACGTCGACCGCGCGTCGGATCGAGGCGTCGAACAGGACCTTGCCTGCCTCGGCGCTCGCCCCGGTCGGGTCGCCGATGACGCCGTCGGGACCGAAGTCGTTGCTCAGCCAGCCGAACTGGGCGGTCGTGCCGTTGAAGCCGAGATGGGTCAGGGCGGCGATGTGCTCGGGGACGGACCGGCGCGCCTGGGACATGTCGACCAGGTCGGGGCGCAGGTGCAGGACCAGCGACGTCTCGCCGTAGCCGGCGTGGATGCCCAGGCCGTGCTCGTCGGGCTCGTCGGCACCTCCCGCGCCGGCGAGCTGCACGCCCGCCGGCATCGAGAACGTCAGCAGTCCGTGGAGCCGACGGATCTCGCGCAGCGCGACGCCGAGCATCGCGGTGTTGCCGCCGTGCCCGTTGAGGAAGACGAGGCGTCGTGCGGGAGTCGTGGCGACCGAGCGGCCGATGTCCACCAGCGTGGCCAGCAGCGTGCTCGCGCTGACCCACACGGTCCCCGAGGCCCACGAGTGCTCGTCGGACTTGGTGTAGGTCAGCGTGGGCAGCTGCCAGACGTCCAGACCGTGTGCGGCCGCCTCCTCGACGGCCGCGGTGGCGACGCTCTCCGCGATCAGCGCGTCGGTGCTCAACGGAAGGTGCGGGCCGTGGTGCTCCATCGCCCCGGTCGGCACGACGAGGACCGAGTCGGGACCCAGCAGCCGGGCGGTGGCAGGCCCGGACAGCTCGGCGAGCAGGCGGCTCATCGGATCGCTCCCTTGCGCGGGCCGGCGTAGTCGGGGTTGAGCTTGCCGGGGTTGAGCAGGCCCGACGGGTCGGTGGTGGCCGCCAGGGCGATCGTGCGCTCGACCTCGAAGTCGACGTTCCACTGGTGCGGGTTGTGCACGCCCACGCCCAGCTCGCCGAGCGCCGCGATCACCGACGCCAGGCGTTCGGGCCCCTCGTAGACGCCCGCGAGCATCCCGATCGGCACGGTGTGGCCGGCCTCGATGTGCAGGAGGCCGCCCGGGATCACGGCCTGGACCTCGTCGAGCCGGTCGACGAGCGCGTCGCCGCCCACCTCGAGGTGCACATAGGTGCCGGGGTCGGACTTCTGCAGCCACTCGATGGGGTGGTTGTACGACAGGACGGACAGCTTCAGGGACGCCTGGGGCCCGTCGCGCAGGTCCTCGACGGTGCCGCCGGCGTCGACGACCAGGGCGGTGGCGGCGTCCAGAGCCGCGGGATCGAGGATCGCCCGCAGGCTCGACCGACCGTCGGGGAGGGCGTCGTCCGCGGGCAGCGCCTCGGCGATCGCGGCAGGGTCGGCGGAGACCAGCCGGGGCGCCGGCGTCAGGCGGCCGATCTCGCGCAGGACGCGGAAGGCCGTGTGCTGGTCGTCGAAGGACGCGTAGAACCCGTGCCAGTCCTGCAACGGCTCGAGGCGGACGGTGACGCGGGCGAGGATCCCGGCCGTGCCGTAGCTGTGCACGTAGGCCTGGGCGTCCTCGCCGTCGACGTGGAGCAACGACGCGTCCGCGACGGCGTGCACGACGTCGAGCGCGACGACGAACCCCTGGTGGTTGGCGCCGTGCACGATGGTCCCCGTGCCGCCGGAGCCGCCGGAGAGGAACCCCCCGATCGTCGACTGCGCGGTCGACGGGTACATCCAGAGCTCCTGGCCGGTCTCGCGGACCGCGGCCTCGATCGCGACCATCGTCGCGCCGGCCTCGGCGGTCACCCAGCCGTCGCCGATCTCGACGATCGCACGGGCACGCGTGGTGTCGACGACCAGGCCGCCGGGCATCGGGATGGCCTGGCCGTAGTTGCCGGTGCCCTTGCCGCGCGGGGTGACGGGCACCCCGTGCGCGACGGCCGCGGCGACGCAGCCGGCGATCTGCTCGGCGGTCGTCGGGAAGGCGACCACGTCGGCCAGGCCGAGCGGCAGCAGCTCGAGGATGACGGGGGACATCTTGGCGCCGTCGACGCTCGCGCGTTCGCGGACGCGCGCGTCGGTGCTGACGCCGTCGTCGCCCAGGAGGGCGCGCAGGTCGGCGATCAGGGCGTCCAGGGCGGTGGTGGTCTGCATTCGGGTGGTGCCTCCAGGACGAGGACGAGCGGCGGGCCCGGCCGGAGCCGAGCCCGCCGCCGTGTGGACTGACGACGCGGCTCAGAAGCCGATCGTCTGGTCCAGGAACTGGTTGGTGTACAGGTCTGACGCCTTCAGGCCGGCCTTCGGCGGCGCGCCGGCGTCCGTGTAGATCGGCGTCATGATGTCGATGATCTTCTGCACCCGGGTCTCGTCCATGTCGCCGACGTAGGCGTTGTCGCCGTTCGACGCGATGTCGAGGTCCTTCATCTGCTTGACCGCGAAGTCGGCGACGCCCTGGGAGTAGACCCAGCCGTTGTTGTACTGCTTCACCAGGTCGAGGATCAGCGCGTTCGTCGTGGCCGGGTCGTTGATGTAGTCGACGTCCGCCTGCTGCATCACGGGGACCAGCTTCTTGAGGCAGGGCGTCAGCGTCGCCAGGTCGCCGGTGCGGACCGACATGGCCTCGGGGTAGAGCGGGAAGCCCGTGTCGTGGATGGTCTGCAGCTTGACGGCCTTGCCCCAGGCCGGGACCTCGTTCTGGTAGATGTACGGCTCGGCGGTGGCGAAGCCCTGCTGGGCGTCCTTGCCGGCCGCCGCGACGAAGTTGGCCGGCGTGCCGTCGTAGCTGCCGTCGGTCACGGACTTGTCGAGGATGCCGGAGCCGATGAGGTAGCTCATGTACGCGGCGCCGTTGAAGTACCGGATCACGCCGCCCGAGTCCTTCAGCGCGCTACCGAGGCTCTTGATGTCGGTGACGTCGGGGTACTTCGTCGGGTCCCACATGATCATCATCGGCGACTTGTCGTTCTCGGCGAACACGGCCGTCGTCGGGAACTTGTCGGACAGCTGGACCTGCTCGTCGGTGGAGACGTAGCCCAGGGTGATGTCCTTGTCCGTGTACATCTGGGCGGAGGCCTGGGTGAAGCCGATCGCCGGGCCGCCCGCGCGGACCTCGATCTTGACGCCGGTGGGCTTGCCCCCCGCGACCAGGTCACCCGTCACGGTCTTCTGGTTGGCGTCGACCGTGTAGCCCGGTCCGACCATCTCGTACAGGTGGCCGTGGTCGGCCTCCGGGTTCCAGTCCGTCTGCACCACGATCGTGGCCGGACAGACTCCCGAGAGGTCGACCCCGCCGGCGGCGGCGGTGGCCGCTGAGGTCGCCCCGCTGTCGCCGGAGCCTCCCGAGCAGGCGGTCACGCCGAAGGCGGTGAGGACGATCCCAGCGGCTGCGGCGACGACGGTGCGGTTGGGTGTGCGCATGGTGCTCTCTTTCTGTTGGCGGTCGGTTGCCGACGGCCGCGGGGGTGGCCGTGAGCTGCGTGCGGACAAGGGCTGGGAGAACTACGAGAAGTCGTACCAACGGCCGACGACGAGCCTGCCGAGCAGCCCGAAGACGACGAACACGGTGACGCCGAGCAGCGACGCGACGATGATCGCGGCGTAGAGGTCGGGCCCCTGGAGGCGGTTGGCGTACAGCTGGATGAGCACGCCGAGGCCCGGGTTGCCGCGCTGGAAGAACTGGTCGCCGACGACTGCGCCGACCACGGCGAGTCCCGCGGAGGTGCGCAGGCCGACGAAGATCGAGGGCAGCGCCGCGGGGAACTGCAGCTTCAGGAGCATCGTCGAGCGGCTGACGCCCTGGAAGCTGGAACAGCTCGCGCTGCTGCTTGGCCACGGACTGCAGGCCGAACAGGGTCATGGCGACGAGCGGGAACAGGGCGATGAGGACCGTGACGATGACGCGGGCCTGGAAGTTGTAGCCGAACAGGATCCCGATCAGGGGGACCAGGGCGAGGATCGGGATGCACTGCAGGACCACCGCGTACGGGAACAGCGAGCGCTCGATCCAGGTGGCCTGCGCCATGAGCACGGCCCACGTCACGCCGAGCACGATGGCGATGGCGAGGCCCGTCATGGCGACCTCGGTGCTGTGCAGCAGGGCCGTCATGAGGATCTGGAGCTCGCCGTCCGAGAATATGGCCTGGACCACCTGGTGCGGGTACGGCACGAAGTACGGCAGGCCGCGCTGGGCGTAGTAGTACGCGAGGGCGTACCAGAGCCCGATCATCAGGAAGAAGACGACGATCGGCCCGAGCCAGGAGATCGTCGAGCGCTTGCGGCGACGGGCGGCGACGGGGGTGACGGTACGTGCCTCGGCGGTGACGCCCTCGATCGTGGTGGTGGCCATCAGCTGTGCGCCTCCTTCAGGGCGTGCGAGACCTGGCCGACGACCTCGGTGAACTCCGGGGAGTACCGGATGTCGGGGTCCCGGGGCATCGGGAACGGGATGTCGAAGGACTGGACGAGGCGACCGGGCCGGCCCGACATCACGACGACCTTGGTGGACAGGTAGACCGCCTCGGCGACCGAGTGCGTGATGAACAGGCCGGCGAAGTGCTGCTCGGCGAACAGCTGAGCAGCTCGTCCTGCAGCCGGCCGCGGGTGATCTCGTCGAGCGCACCGAACGGCTCGTCGAACAGGAAGAGCTTCCGGGTCGAGGGTGAACGAGCGGGCGAGCGAGGCGCGCATCTTCATGCCGCCGGACAGCTGCTTGGGCAGGTGCTTCTCGAAGCCGTCGAGGCCGACGAGCTTGATGGCCTCGCGGGCCTTCTCGCGACGGATCTTCGGTCCGCGGCCCCGCAGCTCGGCCAGCAGCTCGACGTTGCCGAGCACGTTCCGCCACGGCAGCAGGGTGGCGTCCTGGAACACGTAGGCGATGTGGTCGGTGGCCAGCGTGACCTTGCCGGCACTGGCGGTCTCCAGGCCCGAGGCGATCCGCAGCAGCGTGGACTTGCCGCAACCCGAGGGCCCGACGACCGAGACGAACTCGCCGCGGCCGACCGTGAGGTCCACCCCGGAGAGCGCGACCGTGCCGCCGGGGAACGTCATCGCGACGTCCTCGAACCCGAGCAGGGGCATCGCCTCGGTGGGCGGCTTGGCCAGGGTGGTGGTGGGTGTCGTCGTGGACACGGTCACCTCGCTTCGGGGTAGGTGGGCAGGAGCGCCGGGGCGGCGACCTGGCTGTGCGTCTCGCTGGCGGCGACGAGCCGGCCGGCGTGGATCACGTAGCGGTCCAGGGAGGCGGTGGCAACGACGTCGACGAGGTCGGTGCCGCGCACGGCGAGCAGCTCGGCCCGTTCCCCGGGTGCGATCCCGCCGGACGACAGGCCCATGACGTCGCGAGCCCCGGTGCTGACCGCGGTGTACGCCTCGTCGACGGACAGGTGACCGGCGACGACCAGCAGCATCGCCGTCTCGAGCGCGTCGCTGCGGCCCAGCGGGTTGAACGGGTCGCGCACGTTGTCGGCGCCGGCCGCGAACCGCACCCCGGCGTCGACGAGCGCCCGGACGGCGGTCAGCCCGCGTGGGGTCGCGACGTCGGACCCCCAGCCCTGCAGGTACAGGTTGGTGATCGGGTTGGCGATGACCCCGATGCCCGCGGCGAGCACGTCCGCGATGACCTCGTCGCGACGCGGACCCTCGAGCGTGCCCAGGCGGACGCAGTGCCCGGCGCTGACCGGCGACTCCCAGCCCACGACCGCCCGGGCGAGCACGTCGAGCGTGACGTCGCAGTCGAGGCTCTCGTCGGTGTGGACGTCCACGCCGACCCCGGCCAGCCGCGCGATCTCGAGCAGCCGTGCCAGCTCGGTCAGCGCGTCCGGGGCGAGGTGGGGTGCACCACCGACGAGGTCGACGCCCGCGGCGAGCGCCGACTCGTGGTCCTCGGTCGGGGTCAGGTACCCGCCGAGCGTCACCAGCTGGAGGTCGAGCAGGCACCGCAGCTCCTCGCGCACCCGGATCAGCGCGTGCACGCCGCGCAGCGGGTCGGGTCCGGGCAGCAGGTCCACGTGGGTGCGGATGGCGGTGGTGCCGTGGGCGAGCATGGTCAGCGCCTGCGTGCGGGCCCGGTCGGCGATCTCGTCGACCGTCATCTGGTCGGAGTAGGCGTGCCACGACTCGATCGCGAGCCGGAGGTCGCCCATCGGCGGCCGGATCGCATCCCAGGACAGCGCCTTGTCGAGGTGCGCGTGCGGGTCGGCTGGGGCGGGCAGCAGCAGGAAGCCGTCCAGCTCGAGGGCGGTCTCCGGGTTTCCGGGGCCGAGCGTGTCGGCCGGGACGACCGACTCGATGCGGCCGCCGCTCAGCTGGACGTCGACCACCGTGCCGTCCGCGAGGCGCGCGTGCAGCAGCCTCTCCAGGGTGCGGGGCAGACCCGGTGACAGAACGGTGATCGCGGACCTCCAGGTGGGGAGCGCATGGCTCACCCGGGGCGGGTGCGCCATCGCGGGGTCTATATCTACTGCTGGGTACGCACGCTAGGCAGCCGCCGTTTCTCGTGTGTAACGAGAGTGGTCCTTCCACGTCACGGTGTTTGCGTTGCTGTTAACACGAGCCTCGTACGGTGGCCGGAACGAGATGTGGAGGCCCATGTGAGCGTGTTCAGCGACATCCAGCGACCGGTCGTGGTGCAGGCGAGGACGGTCGTAGCCGACGGTGTCCTCGCCCTGGACCTGGCGCCCACCAACGGCCGACCGCTGCCGCCCTGGACGCCGGGTTCGCACATCGACCTGCTGCTGCCGGGTGGCGCCGAACGGCAGTACTCCCTGTGCGGGGATCCCGCGGACCGGTCCACCTACCGCGTGGCCGTGCTGCGCGAGCCGGCCGGCCGGGGCGGCTCGGCCTACGTGCACGACCGGCTCGCCGTGGGGGACACGCTCCGGCTGCGCGGGCCGCGCAACCACTTCGCGTTCGAGCCCGTCGGCGACGAGCCGACCGTGTTCGTCGCCGGCGGCATCGGGATCACGCCGCTCCTGGCGATGCTCGCCGCCGCCGACGCGGCCGGCACCAGCTGGTCCCTGCACTACGCCGGACGATCGCGCGCGACCATGGCCTTTCTCGACGAGCTCGTCGAGGCTCACGCCGAGCGCGTCCACGTCTACGCGGGCGACGAGGGGCGCCGGCTCTCCGTCGCGACGCTCGCCCAGGGCGGCGAGGCGGGCCGGGTCGTGTGCTGCGGTCCGCGGCGGCTGATCGAGGCCGTCGACGCGATCGACGCCCCGGGCTGGACCGTGCACGCCGAGCGGTTCGAGGCCCGAGAGTTCGGACCGCCCGTGTGGTCGGAGCCGTTCGAGATCGAGCTGGCCCTCAGCGGTTCCGTGCTCACCGTGCCGCCCGGCGAGAGCGTCCTGGACGTGGTCGAGGGCAGCGGGGCGGTCGTCGTGTCGTCGTGCCGGGTGGGCACCTGCGGCAGCTGCGAGACGCCCGTCCTGCAGGGACCCGTCGAGCATCGCGACTCGGTCATCGGACCCGGCGGGGCGAGCCAGACGATGATGATCTGCGTCTCGCGGGCCGCGGGGCCGACCCTGGTGCTCGAGCTGTGACGGGTCTACCGGCCGACGCGCCGCCGCAGGTCGGCCACGACGGTCTCCTCGTCGGCGGTCTGCAGCACATGGTCGCGGACCACCACGCGTCCGCCGACGACGACGTGCCGCGGCCGTCGCCCGGGACTCGCCCAGAGCAGACCGGGGACCGGGTCGGCGACGCCCGCGTCGGCCACCCCGGACACGTCCCACACGCAGAGGTCCGCGGCCGCTCCTGTCCTCAGGTGGCCCAGCTCAGGCCGGCCCAGGCCCGCCGCCGACCCCGCGGTGGCCGTGGCGAGCACCTCGCGCGCGGTCAGCGGCCGTCCCGCGAGCGGGGCGACCTGCATCGCGAGGCGCGCGTCGGCGAGCAGGTGGCCGGCGTCGTTGCTGCCGCCCCCGCTGGTGCCCAGCCCGGTGCGGACGCCGGCGTCCAGCAAGGCCGCGACCGGCGCGATGCCCCAGCCCATCGGCAGGTCGCAGCCGGGTGCGTGGGTCGCCGTGACGCCCGACGCGGCGAGGCGTGCGATCTCGGTCGGCGTGATGTCGCACAGGTGCGCGAGCGTGACGTCCGGGGCGAGCCAGCCCCACTCGTCGAGCAGGTTCAGCGGACGCCGGCCGTAGCGCTCCAGCGCGATCGCGACGTCGACCTGCTCGTTCGCCTGGGTGCGCCGGCGCAGGCCGAACCGCTGCGCCACCTCGCCGAGCAGCCGGAACGTCTCGGGCCCGTCGCTGTGCACCCCGGCCGGTCCGACGGCGAGCTGGAGCATGTCGCCGCGCGGCAAGGACTCCGCGAGCAACGTGGCGGACAGCGCGGCCGCCTCCGGGTCGTCGCGCGCGGTGCCGCGCACGAAGACAAGCCGGGCGCCGAGGCGTTCGGCGGCGGCGACCGTGCCGCGGGCGACGTCGAGCGAGCGGTCCGGGTCGGCGGGCCAGGTCAGGTGGTGGTCGGCGACGGTGGTCACCCCGCTCAGCAGCGCCTCGGCCAAGCCAGCCGCCGCGGCGACGTGGCTCAACGACCCGTCGATGCCGACCTCGGCGTAGGCCGCGGCCATCGTCGGCAACCAGGTGGCCATGGGGACGCCGCGGGTGCCCGGCAGGGTGCGGAACGCGGTCTGCAGCAGGTGGTGGTGCGCGTTCACCAGGCCGGGTGTGACCACGCAGCCGTCGACGTCGAGCCGCTCGGCGTCGGGCCCGGGCGCGCCGGACACCCGGCCGTCGACGACGTGCAGGTCACCGGTCGTCTCGGTGTGCTCGTCGATCACGATGGCGCGGGCGCCGGTCAGTGTCAGCATGGAGCACTTGCTAGCACCCGGTTGTGTCGGGGAGGTGACACAGATGCTCGAGATCGCTGATCGGCTGCTCGCCCTGCTCACCGACGGCGGCCGGGTCGCGGTCGCCACCGTCATCTCGATGACCGGGAGCGGACCGACCGTCGTCGGCACGTCGATGGCGGTCGACGACACCGGCGCGGCCGTCGGGAGCGTCGCCGGGGGATGCGTCGAGGGTGCCCTGTACGAGCTGTGCACCTCGGTCCTGGCGGGTGCGGCGCCCGGCATCCAGGAGTACGGCGTCACCGACGAGGACGCCTTCGCGGTGGGTCTGACCTGCGGTGGGGTGCTGCGGGTCCACGCGCGCGAGCTGGGTCCGGCCGACCTCCCACCGCTCGCGGCCGCGGCCGGCGGCCAGGCCGCGGTGGTGGTCACGCCCCTGTTCGGCACCCTGCCGGCCGGGCGGGTGCCCGACGCGCGCACCGGCATCGTGCGGTTCGAGGGGCCGCACGGCGGGATCGAGGTGTTCGTCGAGGTCGCCGCCGCCCCCGCGCGCATGGTGATCTACGGCGCGCTCGAGTTCTCCTCCGCGCTCGCGACCGCCGCACGGGCCGTCGGGTACCGCGTCACGGTGTGCGATGCGCGCGCCGTCCTCGCGACGCCCCGTCGCCACCCGGGTGCCGACGAGGTCGTCGTCGACTGGCCCGTGCGTCATCTGGCCTCGCAGCAGCTCGGCGCCCGCGACGTCGTGGCCGTGATGTCCCACGACGACCGCTACGACGCCGAGCTGGTCCTGGGCGCGCTGCGGTCGGGGGCCGGCTACGTCGGCGCGATGGGTTCGCGCCGCACCCAGGACCGCCGGACCGTCGCCCTGGTCGAGCTCGGCGCGACGAGCGACGAGCTGGTCCGTCTGCACGCCCCGATCGGACTGGACGTCGGCGCCTCGACCCCGGCCGAGACGGCCGTCTCGGTGCTCGCGGAGGTCCTGGCGTCCCGCGCGGGCGCGTCGGGCCTGCCGCTGCGTCGCACGGTCGGCCCGATCCACCGCCCGGCCGCGGATCGCGCTCCGCAGCGTCGCTAGCGTCAGCGCGGGTCGGCCAGGCGCCAGAGGCGGTCGGGCGTCATCGGGGCTCGTACGGACGCACACCGAGGGCGTCCCGGATCGCGTTGGCCAGGGCCGGCGCGACCGGGTTGTACGGCGCCTCGCTCATCGACTTGGCGCCGAGCGGGCCGAGGTCGTCGGTGGTCTGCGCGAACAGGACGTCGGTGCGCGGCAGGTCGACCACCTGCGGCACGTGGTAGGCGCGGAACGAGGCGGTGGTGACCCGGCCCTCGTCGTCGAGCCGGATCTCCTCGAACAGGGCCGTACCGATGGCCTGACCGACCCCGCCCTCGACCTGCCCGCGCAGCTGCTCGGGGTGCAGCACGGTCCCGGCGTCGACGGCCTGGACCGACCGTACGATGGTGACCTCACCCGTCTGCACACAGACGGCCACCCGGAACGCGTGCACGTTGAACGCCACCGAGCGCGGGGTGCCGTCGTGGTTGCCGTGCCCGGCCAGCCCGGGGACGGCGGCGGCGATCTCGGTGAGCGGGACGCCGTCGGCGGCGGTCTCCGACACGACCGAGCCGTCCCACGAGCGGGGCTCGTCCGACGGGTGCTCTCGCAGGGCGGCGGCCGCGGCGAGGATCTTGCCCCGGAGCTGGAGCGCGGCGCGGTGCAGGGCGAGCCCCGCGACGACCGTCCCGGCGGACGCGAACGCGCCGGTGTCGTACCCGGTCACGTCGGTGTCGGACTGCCTGATCACCACGCGGTCGACCGTCGTCCCGAGCGCCTGAGCCACCAGCTGCCCGTGCACGGTCGTGGTCCCGTTGCCGAACTCCGTGGTACCGACGCGCGCCTCGTACCGGCCGTCGTCGAGCAGCGTCACGGACGCCTCGGCGTAGTGCCCGCGCGGCGCGATGGTCGCGATCATGGCGATCGCCATGCCCTCACCGACGACCGAGCCGGGCGGGGCCTCGGCGTCGGCGGACCGGTCCGCCAGCGCGGCCTGCGCCAGGTCCAGGCACTGGTCCAGCCCGTAGGAGTGCATGTCGAGGTCGTCCACCTCGTCGGGGTCCGTGATGAGCAGGTGGTCCCCGGGCACGACGACGTTGCGGCGGCGGAGCTCGAACGGGTCGAGGCCGACCCTGCGCGCCAGCTCGTCCATGGCCGACTCGATGGCGAACTGCACCTGCCCGAGCCCGTACCCGCGGAAGGCCCCCGACGGCATCGTGTGCGTGTAGACCGACTCGGCGTCGACGCGCTTGTTGGCGCAGCGGTACACCGAGATCGACTCGCTCACGCCGTGGAACATGACGCCCGGCCCGTGGTTGCCGTACGCGCCGGTGTTGGCCAGCACGTCGATCTTCAGGGCGGTGAGCAGGCCGTCCGCGTCGCAGCCGACGTCGACCTTGACCCGGAAGGGGTGCCGACTCGGCACGATCGTGAACTCGTCTTCACGCGACATCTCGTACTGCACGGCGCGCCCCGTCCGCAGCACGGCGAGCGCGACGAGGTCCTCGGTGAGCAGCTCCTGCTTGCCCCCGAATCCGCCGCCCACGCGCCCGGTCAGCACCCGCACCCGCGACTCGTCGAGGTCGAACAGGTGCGCGATCTCCTTGCGGGTCAGGTACGGCACCTGGGTGCTGGTACGCAGGACGAGCCGGCCGTCCTCGTCGAGCCAGCCGCGGGTCGCGTGCGTCTCGAGCGACGCGTGGGCCACCCGGCCGGTGCGCCAGGTGCCGTGCACGCGGTGCGCGGCCGCGGCCAGGCCGGCGGTCACGTCGCCCATCTCGTCGTGCTTCTGGGCCACCACGTTCCGGCCGGGCTCGGAGATCCGCGACCCCGGGCCCTTGTCGCCATGGACGAGCGGGGCGCCCGGTCGGCGCGCGGCGGACGGGTCGACGACCGCCGGCCGCACCTCGTACTCGACCTCGATCAGCGCGCGTGCCCGCTCCGCCTCGCGCAGCGACCCGGCGACGACGACGGCGACCCGCTGCCCCCGGAACCGGAGCACCCGGTCGAGGACGAGGGTGTCGTCGGGGTCGTCGAGCCGGCTCTCGTGCCGGGCCGTCGAGAACGGGTGCGTGGGGGAGTCCTCGTAGGTGAGCACGGCCAGGACGCCGGGCGCGGCCAGGGCGGCCGCGGCGTGCACCGCCACGATCCGCGCGTGGGCGTGGGGGCTGCCGAGCACGGCGATGTGGGCGAGGTCCGTGGCCGGCTCGTCGAGCGTGTAGGCCTCGTTCCCGGTGACGATCCGGCGCGCCGCCGGGGCCCGCACGGAACGTCCCGCGTCCCGGCCGGCCAGCGGGTCGACGGTGTTCCGGACGCCCGCGACGGCGTCGCAGACGGACCGGTACCCCGTGCACCGGCACAGGTTCCCCTTGAGCGCGCGGGCGGTGTCCTCGGTGACCTCACCCGACAGACCGAGGCCCACAACGGTGGTCACCAGGCCTGCCGTGCAGAACCCGCACTGGAACGCGGCGGCGTCGACGAACGCCTGCTGGACCGGGTGAAGGTGCTCGACGGTCCCCAGCCCGGAGACGGTGGTGACCGACCGGCCCTCGACCCGGACAGCGGGGACGAGGCAGGAGTGCATGGGCCGGCCGTCGAGCAGCACGGTGCACGCCCCGCAGTCGCCCGCGTCGCAGCCCTTCTTGACCTCGGTGTGCCCCTGCTCGCGCAGGAGCGTGCGCAGCACCTGCCCGGGCGCGGGGTCGACGTCCAGCGGCCGGCCGTTCACCTCGAACCTCATGCGACTCCAGCCTGACCTGCTCGGCGAGGCGCAGCGTCTGGGCCCGACGCCAGTCGGGGGCGCCGTGAGGGTCGTCGTACCAGTCGTCGATCGTGTCGATCGCGTCGTGCAGGTTGTCGGCGGTGGGCACGGACGCGAACGCGAACCTCCGCGGACGCGGCACGCCCCCGGTGATCGTCGCGACGAAGCCGTCCCCGGCGCGTCGGCCCACGACGATGGTCCCCGTGCGCCCGTGGCGGGTCAGCGCTGCCCGGGCGAACGTTGCGGGCGAGGCCAGCGCGTCGCGTGCGACGTGGATCGAGCGCAGCACGTCGCCCGGGCCCAGGGCGGTGCTGCGCACGCCGGTCACCAGCTCGAGGACGGGCAGCTCGTACGCGCCGCCGGCCGCCGTCCAGACCGTCGCCGTGGCGTCGAGCGCGACGGCCCACGTGGTCAGCGCACCGGCCGGCAGCGCGAGGCAGATGTTGCCGCCGACCGTGGCCGCGTCCCAGATCTTCTCCGACATCACGAGCGAGCGCAGGCACTCCCGGACCAGGTGCTGCGAGCGCCAGCCGGCGACCGCGGGCAGGTCTGCGAGCTGCCGGAGCGTGCACGTGGCGGCGACCGTGAGCCCGTCGGCCACCTCGACCGGCGGCCAGGCCAGGCCGGTCAGGTCCACCAGCTCCGACAGGTCCGGCTGGGGTTCGGAGAACAGCCAGGTGCCCCCGGCCAGCGGCGCGCTGCGCGGGCCGAGAACCAGGTCAGCGCGGGTGCGCGCGGTGCGGATGTGGTCCAGAGAGGTCAGGTCCATGGGGCTCCGAGTGTCGCTCAGCTCGATGACGCGGAGGTTACGCCGCTCAGGTGCTGCGGACGATCGCCTCGGCCAGCTCGGCGGGGTGGCTGAGCGCCGCCAGGTGCCCGCCGGGGACGACGACCGGTTCGAGGCCGAGGCGGTCGCGAGCGACCCGGCGTTGCAGGTCGAGCGGGAAGAGGCGGTCGTCGCGGCCGGCGATCGCCGCGACCACCGACGGCCACGTGGAGAACGTGCACGGGTCGCCGAAGGCGGCGTCCGTCTCGGGGGACGGGTGCTCGTTCATGAACGTGACGAGGTCGTTGGGGACGTCGTGCAGGAAGTAGACCGCGTCGTCGAAGTCGACCGGGTAGCCGTGCTCGCGGGCGGCGGCGACACGGGCCTCGTCGGACCGCACGTCGCCCCACCAGTCGCCAGCTGTCTCGCCGGGCCGCGGGATCATGGCGTTCACGAACACCACGCCGCGTACGGGCACCCGCTCCCAGACCAGCGGCGCGGTGAATCCGCCCATCGACTGGGCGACGAGCGTGACGTCGGTCCGGTCGCCGATCGCGGCGACGACCGTGTCGGCATAGGCGGGCAGCCCGCACGACGGATCGGCGGCCGGCAGGTCGACGGCGAAGGCGTCGTAGCCGCGCGCCCGCAGGTCAGCCTCGACGAGGTGCCAGAGCCAGCCCTGGCCGCCGGCGCCGGGCAGGAGGGCGAAGGAGGTCGTCACCCGAGCCACCGTAGGTGCCGGGCTACCAGGGCGCGACGGGGAGGTGCTCGTCCCACGTCCCGCCCGGGCCGCAGCCGCCCATGTACCCGTCGGGCATCCGCGGGTAGACGTCGAGCCAGTAGCGGTGCGCGAGCGCCTGGGCCTGGGCCGGCGTCGCGCCCAGCGCCTGCGCCATGCGTGCGTCGCGTTGCATCGCCGCGCACTCGGCCTGTGCCTCGTTCGTGATGCCGATCATGTGCATCGTCTCGTGGGTGAGCACGTGCACCGCGATCACCTGGTCCTCGCTGGGGCGCTGCTTGTCCGACGCCAGCCAGGAGCGCAGGTCGGCGCACGGGTCGTACTTGATCACCGTCCGCCGCTCGGGGACGCCGTCCCGTCCCCACCGCACGAAGCCGAGCTCGGCGCCGGCGTCCGTCCACGTCTCGCCGGCGGTCTGGCAGTGCACGTGCACGTGCTCGCCGGCGATCTGCGACGCCGCCTCCGTGAGCCGGTGCTCGAGCCGCGCGTGCAGGACCAGCGGGACGGCGCACCCCAGGGCGATGGCCACGCACAGCCCCACGCTGATCTTCGGGAACGGCGCGATCCGGCCCAACGCGTCCACCCGGGTCAGCACCCAGCGCACGGACACCACCGCCGCGAGGGCGAGGAAGCCGATCAGGACGAGGGTGAGGACCACGTAGGGTGCATCGGCGCCCGGGGTGCGGACCTTCAGCGCAGCGTGAGGCGGACGTGCAGGACGTCTCCGACGTCCGCGCCGTTGGCGGCCCGCACGGCCTTCTTGATCGGCAGCGCGTATCCGGCGTCGCCCGGGAAGATCGACGTGCGCCAGAGCACCGGCCCGATCTCCACCTCGACGGGCAGGGAGCCGAACCCGCGGGTCCCGGTCGGCCCCGCGAGGTCGAGGATCTCGTCGGAGATCTCGGCCGGGACGCTGACGAACGTCCAGGTCTCGGTGCGCGCGGCCCAGCGCCACAGGGGTGCGTCGAACGTGTAGGTCACGCGCACCAGCCTAGGGACCGGGTCACACGTCGATCGCGTCCGCGCTCGCCGCGCGACCGCACGCCGAGCTTCAGGTAGACGTTGCGCAGGTGGTACTCGATGGTCTTCGGGCTGAGGAACAGGGCGGCGGCGGCCTCGCGGGTGGTGCGCCCGCCCGCGAGCATCCGGGCGACCTGCAGCTCCTGCGGCGTCAGGTGGTCCAGACCCGTGGTGCTGCGGCGCTGAGCCGACTCGCCCGTGGCCCGCAGCTCGGCGGCCGCGCGGTCCGCCCACGGCATCGCGCCCAGGCGCTCGAACGTCGCCAGGGCCGAGCGCAGGAGCGGTCGGGCGTCGACCCGCCGCTTCAGGCGCCGCAGCCGGGCCCCGTAGAGCAGCTCGGTGCGGGCGGTCTCGAAGACGTCGAGGGTGTGCTCGTGATAGGCGAGCGCCACGGAGAAACAGACGTCGACGTCGGCGTCCGGGCAGGTCAGGCCCGCGGTGCGGGCGGCCCGGGCGAGCGCCCACGGCTGACCCTTGGCCTCGGCCTGCGCCGTGAACGTACCGGCCAGGGCGCTCGCCTCGTCGGCGAGACCCAGCTGGACCATCGCCTCGACCATCTCGGGGGCGGGCGACACGTCGACGTCGGCCAGCCCGAGGCGCGTCAGCAGCGCGTCGAGCTCGCGGTACTGCCGGAGCGCCTCCTCTGCTCGGCCGAGCCCGAGCTCGAGCTCCGCCGGGGCGGTCATCGCCCACGCCTGGAAGAAGCCGAGGCCGTGGGCACGGGTGAGCTCCTCGAGCGCCTCGGCCGCGTGGGACCGGCAGGCGTCCGCGGATCCCCGGCGCGCCTCCACCCAGGCCAGCCCGGCGAGGCAGCCGGCCAGGTCGGTGGCCTGCCCCGCCTCGCGGGCCAGGCCGATGCCCTCGGTGTAGCCGGCGATGGCGTCGTCCCACCGGTCGGTCGTCGCGTGGTCGCGCGCGACGAAGAACAGCAGGAGCGGCAGTCCGCCGATGTCGGTGCGGCTGCGGGTGTGGGCCACCACCGCCGGGATCACGTCGCGGCCCGCGGAAGCTCTCGCGCAGGTAGAGAGGGCCGACGACGAGCCACGGTGCCAGCTGGGCGTCCGTGAGGAACTGGTCGGCCTCCGCCATGGCCGCACGCAGGAGGTCGGGCCCGGCGGCGTCCCCGGCCAGGACGCCCGCCACCGCGGTGGCCATCGTCCCCAGCCACCGTCCGCGCGGCGTGCGTGGGGCGAGGCGTCCGATGCGGGCCACGACGTCCGCGCCAGTGGCGATGTCACCGGCGAACTGGGCCGCCATGATGCCGTCGGCCAGTAGTGCGACCGCCGCGTCGGGGTCGTGGTCGGCCGCCTCGATGCCCGCTGCGACGACCACGTCACGGGCGTGCTCGACCGAGCCGGTGCGCTGCGAGATCATCCCGTCCAGCGCGGCGGCGCGGATGCGCAGGTCTGCCGTCCGGGGCAGCGCGGACACCTGCGCGAGCAGGTCCGTCGCCGCGGCGGGTGTGCCGGCCCGCCAGGCGCTCTCCGCGGCCGAGACCAGTCGCTGCACCCGGTCCGCCGGGTCCGGGCTGAGCCGGGCCGCACGCTCGAACCCCGCCGCCGCGACGGCGTGGGCGCCGCGGGCCCGGGCCTGGGTCGCGGCCTCGTCGAGCACCGCGGCGACCTCGGCGTCCGGCGCCGCCGTCGCCTCGCCGAGGTGCCAGGCGCGCCGGTCCAGGTCGTCGACCGGGACCGCGCGGGCCAGGGCGGCGTGCACGGCCCGACGGGTCCCCGGGTCGGCCTCGGCATAGATGCCCGACCGGACCAGGTCGTGACGGAACGTCACGCGAGCGGTCCCGACGGTGAGCAGCTGGGCTCCCGCGGCCTCGTCGAGGTCGGTGACCGAGACGCCGAGCAGCGCGCACGCCGTCGTGATGGCGGTGAGGTCGCCGGCGGCGGCCGCGGCCACGAGCACGGCCGTCCGGGCCTGGGGGGACAGGGGATCGGCGCGACGGGCGAACGCCCGGGCCAGTGACGCGGGCACCGGGACCGGGGCGCCGGGCGGCAGCGCGTCGAACCCGTCGTCGGTCAGCTCCAGCAGGGCGAGCGGGTTGCCGCCGGTCGAGGCCAGCAGCCGTGCGCGGGCCGACGCCGACAGCCGTCGGCCGAGCGAACCGGCCAGCTCCGCCGCGTCGTCGTCGGCCAGCCCGGACACCTCCAACGTGGGCAGACCCGCCGAGCCGACCACCGACGGCGCCTCGTCGCGGATGGCGAGGAGCAGGACGATCGGGTCGGCGGTGAGGCGACGGGCCGCGAAGCACAGCGCCTGCGCGGACGGCGGGTCGAGCAGGTGGGCGTCGTCGACGAGGACCGCGACGGGCCCGTCGTCGGCCACCCGGCTCAGCAGGCTGAGCACCGCGGCGCCGACCGCGAACCGCTCCCCACCCGACCCGGGCGTCAGCGCGAGTGCCGACCCGAGCGCCTCGGCCTGCGGCCCGGGCAGCGCGTCGAGGTGGTCGAGCACCGGCCGCAGCAGCTGCAGCAGACCGCCGAACGGCACCTCACGCTCGGCGTCGATCCCGGCCGCCCGCAGCACGAGCATCCCCGCGTCCGTCACGGCGGCCGCGGCGTCCTCGAGGAGGGCGCTCTTGCCGATCCCGGCCTCGCCTCGCAGGACGAGGGTGCCGCTCTCGCCCACGCGCGCGGCAGCCACCAGCGTCGCGATGACCTGGCGCTCGCGCTCGCGGCCGACCAGCACGTGCCGAGTCTAGGGAGCGGACCAGGGGGGTCACCTGATGCGACCAGGGGTCGGGGCCGACGAGGGTCGAACACGACATATCCGACAGAAGGAGCGCACGACCATGACCGAGACCCTGCCCCAGCGCACCATCGACCCCGACAAGCTCATGTCGTTCGTCTTCCGAGCGGTCGACGAGGTGGGCGCGACCCTGAACACGGCGCTCGTCGTCATGGGCGACAAGCTGGGCTACTACACGGCGATGGCCGACGGTCGGCCGGTCACGCCGGCCGAGCTGGCCGAGCAGACGTCGACCGGTGAGCCGTACGCCCGCGAGTGGCTGAACAACCAGGCGGCGGGCGGCTACGTCGAGTACGACACCCAGACCCACCGCTACACGCTGCCCGCCGAGCACGCGGTCGCGCTCGCCGACCCCACCAGTGCGGCCTACCTGGCGGGTTTCTTCCAGATCGCCCTCGGTACCGTCCGGGACGCTCCCGACATCTACGCAGCCGCTCGTGACGGCGCCGGGGTCGGCTGGCACGAGCACAACACGGACGTGCACCACGGCACCGAGCGGTTCTTCCGGACGATGTACAACGGCCACCTGCTGACCGAGTGGATCCCGGCGCTCGAGGGCGTGTCGGCCAAGCTGTCCGCGGGCGGCCGGGTGGCCGACGTCGGCTGCGGGCACGGCGCGTCGACGATCCTGCTGGCCCAGGCGTTCCCCACCGCGACGTTCGTCGGCTCGGACTACCACGCGGAGTCGATCGAGATCGCGCGCGAGCGGGCCCGGGCGGCGGGCGTCCAGGACCGGGTGACCTTCGAGGTCGCGCCGGCCACCGGGTTCACCGGGACCGGCTACGACCTGATCGCGACGTTCGATGCCCTGCACGACATGGGCGACCCGGTCGGCGCCGCCCGGAAGGTGAAGGGCGCTCTCGCTGACGACGGCACCTGGATGGTCGTCGAGCCGATGGCCGGCGACCGCGTCGAGGACAACCTGAACACGGTCGGCCGGGCGTTCTACGGCTTCTCCACCCTGCTGTGCACGCCCGCGTCGCTGAGCCAGGACGTCGGGCTAGCGCTCGGCACGCAGGCCGGACCGGCCAAGATCCGCGACGTGTCCACGGCCGCGGGGTTCAGCCGCTTCCGGACCGCTGCGACGACCCCGTTCAACAACGTGTTCGAGATCCGCCCGTGACGACGGACCTCTGGCAGGCGGACACTGCTCGGGTGCACACGCACCCGAGCAGGGCTGTCGATCGGGACTGGACCACGAGTTCCGTCGGGACGACCGTGCGCGACGGCGTGGAGCTGGCCTACGAGGTCTACGACGCCGTCCCCGGTGCTCCGACGGTGATGCTCGTGCCCACGTGGGCGATCGTCCCGTCCCGGTTCTGGAAGGCGCAGATCGGCTTCCTGGCGCGGCACTACCGCGTCGTGACGTTCGACGGGCGGGGCAGCGGCCTCTCGGGCCGGCCCGTCGGGGCCGCGGCCTACACGGACGGGGAGTACGCGGCGGACATCGTGGCCGTGCTCGACGCGACCGCCACCGAGCGGGCCGTGCTGGTCACCGAGTCGTGCGGGGCGTCGTGGGCGGTCCACGTCGCGGCCAAGCAGCCGTCCCGCGTCACCGGCCTGCTCGCGATCGCCCCGTCGTGCGGCCTCGACGTCGCGACGCCGGGTCGCGACGAGGTCCCGTTCGACGAGCCCCTGGACACCACCCGCGGCTGGGCCAAGTACAACAAGCACTACTGGCTCGGGGGCGGGTACGACGACTTCCTGGAGTTCTTCTTCGGGCGCATGTTCCCCGAGCCGCACTCGACCAAGCAGATCGAGGACTGCATCCGCTGGGCCCACGAGCTGACCCCGCAGACGCTCGCCGACAGCACGTCCGGACGGCTCGGCTGCGATGGCGCCGTGTGCGAACCGCTCGTCCCGTTGGCCCGCCAGGTGACCTGCCCGGTCCTCGTGGTGCACGGCACCGACGACCGGATCCGCCCGCAGGAGTTCGGCGAGCGGCTGGCCGAGCTGACGGGCGGGGACCTCGTGCTGCTGCAGGACGCGGGCCACGGCGCGTCGGCGCGCGACGCGGTCAAGGTCAACCACCTGATCGCGCAGTTCGTCGATCGGGTGCACCCGAGCCCTCCCCGGACGAGCTGGCGCCGGGCGGCGGCACGCCCGAAGCGGGCGCTCTACCTCTCGTCGCCGATCGGCCTGGGTCATGCCCAGCGCGACGTCGCGATCGCGGCCGAGCTGCGCGCCCGACGCCCTGACCTGCAGATCGACTGGCTCGCGCAGCACCCGGTCACGCGGGTCCTGGCCCAGCACGGCGAGCGGGTGCACCCCGCGTCCGCCTGGCTGCGCAACGAGTCCGGCCACATCGAGCACGAGGCCGGCGAGCACGACCTGCACGCGTTCCAGGCGCTGCGCCGGATGGACGAGATCCTCGTGCACAACTTCATGGTGTTCGACGAGGTCGTCGCGGACGGCGACTACGACCTCGTGATCGGCGACGAGGCCTGGGACGTCGACTACTTCCTGCACGAGAACCCCGAGCTCAAGCGGTTCGCGTTCGCGTGGATGACCGACTTCGTCGGCTGGCTGCCCATGCCCGACGGCGGTCCGCGCGAGGCGGCGCTCACGGCCGACTACAACGCGGAGATGATCGAGCAGCGTGCCCGCTTCGCGCGCGTCCGCGACCGCTCGGTGTTCGTCGGCGACCCGGACGACGTCGTCGAGGGCGACTTCGGCCCGGGGCTGCCCAGCATCCGCACCTGGACCGAGGCCAACTTCGACTTCTCCGGCTACGTCACGGGCTTCGACCCGGCAGCGCTCGGGGATGTCGAGCGGATCCGGTCGTCGATGGGAGTCCGGCCGGGCGAGAAGCTCTGCCTCGTCACCGTCGGGGGTTCGGGGGTGGCAGCTCGCTCCTGCGCCGGGTGATGGACGCCGTGCCGCTGGTCCGCGAGCTCGCTCCCGAGATCCGGTTCGCGTTCGTCACCGGCCCGCGGATCGACCCCGAGTCGCTGCCCGCCTACGACGGGTCGACGGTCCTCGGGTACGTGCCCGACCTGTTCCGCCACCTCGCGGCCTGCGACGTCGCCGTCGTCCAGGGCGGCCTGACGACGACGATGGAGCTGACCGCGCTCAACAAGCCGTTCGTCTACGTCCCGCTGCGGCACCACTTCGAGCAGAACCTGCACGTCCGGGCGCGACTGGACCGCTACGAGGCCGGCCGCCACCTGGCCTACGAGGACGCCCTCGACCCGGGTGCGCTCGCGGAGGCGATCGTCAAGGAGGCCGGCCGCGACGTGCGCTACCGCCCGGTCGCCACCGACGGTGCCGCCCATGCGGCGGCGATGCTCGCCGGTCTGGTCTAGCGTCCGACCCATGGACATCGCCGCACTGTTGATCGAGTCGCACGGCCGGGTGGGTCAGGTGCTGCACCGCGCGGTGGGCGGGCTCGACCTCGACCAGCTGACGTGGCGGGCGGACCCGGACGCCAACACGATCGCCTGGCTGGCCTGGCACGCCGGCCGCGGTGAGGACGCGCAGGTCGCCGGCGCCGCGGGCACCGAGCAGGTGTGGACCGCGCAGGGCTGGGTCGGACGGTTCGCCCTGCCGTTCGACGTCTCGGCCTCGGGCTACGGGCAGTCGTCGCAGGAGGTCGGCCAGGTGCGTGCGTCCGGGGACCTCCTGCTCGCGTACTACGACGCGGTCGCGGCGGCGACGACGGCCTTCCTCGACGACCTGGGCGAGGACGACCTCGACCGCATCGTCGACACGCGCTGGGACCCGCCGGTGACGCTCGGCGTGCGGCTGGTGAGCGTCATCTCCGACAGCCTGCAGCACGCCGGCCAGGCGTCCTTGGTGCGAGGGCTGCTGCAGCGCGCGACGTAGGCTCGGACCCGTGCGCTGCGCCTACTTCGATGCCGAGCTGTGCCGCTCGTGCGCGTGGATGGGCCGGCCGTACGGCGACCAGCTCGCGGCCAAGCAGGCGCACGCCGAGTCGCTGATCGAGGGCGGCCCGCAGTGGCTCGCGCCGCACGCGAGCGCCGAGTCCGGGTACCGCAACAAGGCCAAGATGGTGGTCACCGGGACTGCCGCCGAGCCGACGCTCGGCATCCTGGACGCGGCTGGTCACGGGGTGGACCTGCGTGAGTGCGGGCTCTACGACGACTCCCTGCAGGCCGCCTTCCCCGTGCTCGCGGCGTTCGTCGCGCACGCGAACCTCACGCCCTACGACCTGGCCACCAGGACCGGCGAGCTGAAGAACCTGCTGGTCACGCAGTCGCCCGACGGCGAGCTGATGGTGCGGTTCGTCCTGCGGTCGCAGGAGCCCGTGACGCGGATCCGCAAGCACCTGCCCGCCCTGCTCGACGCGCTGCCCGTGCTGCGGGTGGCGTCGGTGAACCTGCTGCCCGACCACCGGGCCGTGCTCGAGGGCGACCGCGAGATCCCGCTGACCGAGCAGGAGACGCTGCTCATGCGCGTCAACGGGATCGACCTGCACCTGCGGCCGCAGCTCTTCCAGACGAACACCGAGGTGGCCGCCGCGCTGTACCGGCAGGCGACGGCGTGGATCGACGACCTCTCGCCCGCCTCGGTCTGGGACCTGTACTGCGGGGTCGGCGGCTTTGCGCTGCACGTGGCCGCCCCGGGCAGGGACGTCGTCGGGATCGAGACCAGCGTCGAGGCGGTGGCGAGCGCGCGGCTGTCGTCTGATGGCCTGGCCGGCATCCGGTTCGAGGCCGCCGACGCCACCGCGTTCGCCCTGGCGCACCAGGCGCCCGAGTCGTCATCGTGAACCCGCCGCGGCGCGGCATCGGCGCGCAGCTGGCCGGGTACCTGGAGGCGTCGTCGACAACCCACGTCGTCTACTCCAGCTGCAACGCCGAGTCGCTGGCCCGCGACCTGGCCGCGATGCCGTCGCTACGACCCGTGCGCGCGCAGCTGCTCGACATGTTCCCGCAGACCACGCACTACGAGGTGCTGACCCTGCTAGCGCGCGTCCAGTAGACCGACGATCTCGGTCGTCGTCGCGGTCTCGCCCAGACGCGGGAAGATCCGGGTCAGGCTGTTCTCGTGGGCGTCGGCGTTGCTGTCCGTCATCGCATCGACCGCGAGCGTCACGTTGTAGCCGTGCTCGTGCGCGCCGCGGGCCGTGGACTCCACCCCGATGCTCGTCGAGATGCCGGCGACCACCACCTGCGTCACGCCGAGGTCGCGGAGGTCCGCGTCCAGCGTCGTGCCCTGCCACGCGCCCCAGGTGTGCTTGGTGACGGTCAGGTCCGACGGCTGGAGGTGCAGCTCGGGGACAGCTCGGCCCAGTCGGCCGGCCGGTCGCCGCCGCGCGGCGGTGCCTGCGTCCGGCCGGGAGCGCCGCCGGCGACATTGACCAGCACGACCGGCAGACCGTGCCGGCGGAACGCGTCGGCCAGGGTCGCGGCGTTCCGGACGACGTCGGACGACGGGTGCGCCGTCGGCAGCCCGACGATGCCCTTCTGCAGGTCGATGATGACGAGGGCGGTGGTCGGGTCGAGCGTGGTCATGCGGTCTCCAGGGTGACGGTGGTGCGGTGCAGGGAGCGGTCGAGGGTGGTGAGGACGAGCAGGGCGACGGCGCAGCCGAGCATCACGACCGTCAGCTGGTGCAGGCCGGCGGTGGAGGCCCCGTGCGCGAACGACGCGGCCAGGACGGCGGACGCCGTGATCGCGCCGAGGTAGGTGAAAGTGCGCAGCAGACCCGCCGACGAGCCCATCCGCGCGGGCTCCGCCTGTCGGTAGAGCGCGTTCTGGTTGGCGAGCCCGTTCAGTCCCTGGGAGATGCCGATGAGCACCGCGATGCCGATCAGCGCCCACACCGCGGTCCCGGCGTCGACGGTCAGCAGGCCGGCCGTGCCGAGCACGAGGAGCGCGCCGCCGACGACGAGCTTGCCGCGGACCTGCGGACGGCGTCCGGAGACGGCCGAGGCGGCGATCGCGGCGGTGGACATCGGCAGCAGGAGCAGTCCGGCGGACGTCGCGCTCAGGCCGCCGGTCGACTCCAGCCACTGCACGTACCCGTACATGAACGAGTACGTGACCGTCGACTGCAGGATCTGCCGGCCGTAGGTGGCCAGCAACGGGACGTTGCCGCCGAGCACGCGCAGGTCGAGGAAGGGCGCCCGCTGGCGCAGCTCGCGCACGACGAGCCCGACCGCGGCGGCGACGGCGACCACCGGCAGGTACCACTCGTCGGCGGCCGGCTTCATCAGGAAGAGCATGAGCGTGGTGAGCATGGTCGCGAAGAGCACCATGCCCGGCAGGTCGATGCCGCGGGTCTCGCTCACGGGGACGACGCGGGGGAGCCGGCGTGAGCCCAGGATCAGGCAGGCGATCGCGAGGGGGATGTTGACGGTGAAGATCGTGCGCCAGCCGCCGATCCCGATGAGCACGCCGCCGAGGGTCGGGCCGATGACGGCGACCGTCTGGTTCGCGATCGCCAGGGCAGTCAGCACGAAGGCGGGGCTGTCGACGCCGGTGCGGCGGGACTCGCTGCGCAGCAGGTACATGGCGGCGGGATAGGCGGCGCAGGTGCCGAAGCCGAGCAGCACGCGCGCCGCGACCAGCAGCCCGAGGCTCGGCGCGAGCGCACCCAGCACGCCGGCGACGCCGACGAGGCCCGTGCCGAGCAGGTAGAGGCGACGTGGCCCGAACAGGTCGACGAGCCGGCCCACCACGGGCTGCCCGACCGCGGTGGCCAGGTACAGGGCGCTGACCAGCCAGATCGTCTGTGCGGGTGGCGCCCCGAACGCGATGCCGATCGGGATGAGGCTGACCGCGATCATCGAGGAGTTGATCGGGTTCAGCACGGATCCGATGACGAGCGGGGCGGTCAGGCGCCGGTCGAAGCCGACCGCCTGCGTGCGTTCAGCGGTGGCGGTCACGGCTCCGCGAGCCGATCGAGCAGGGCGAGCGCGGCCATGAGCGTGCGGCGCTCGTCGTCGGAGAACCGCTCGTCGATCGCGCGGGCCAGCCACTCCTGACGCGCCTGCCGGTCGCCGGACAGCCGTTCCACGCCTGTTCCGCTCAACGTGATCAGCTGGCGCCGGCCGTCCGTCGGGTCGGGGTGACGCTCGATCAGCCCGAGCTCGTCGAGGGCGGTCAGCTGCGCGGCCACGGACTGCGGCCGCACGCGCTCGGCCGCCGCGAGGTCGCTGGCCGAGGCGGCACCGTCCCGGTCGAGGCGGCTGAGCAGCGACGTCTGCGACGGGGTCAGGTCGCCGGTCGCGCTGACCTCGCGCAGCTGGCGGCGCAACCGGCCGATCACGACACGCAGCTCGAGCGCGGCGCGGACGGACTCATCGGTCATGCATCGACCGTAACTCCGACAGTCCAAACTGTCCAGTTGAAACTGTCTATTTCGCGTCGCACCGGTCGTTCGGTCCGCGGTGCGGTAGGAATGCGCATGGCCATCGACCCTGTCCTCGTCGTCGGTGGCGGCCCCGCAGGTCTGGCCGCCGCCGCCGCACTGCACCGCCGCGGCATCCCGGCCCTCGTGCTCGAGAAGTCCGATGCGGTCGGCGCCTCGTGGCGGCGGCACTACGAACGGCTGCACCTGCACACCACGCGCCACCTGTCGCGGCTGGGCGGCATGGCGATCCCGCGGCGGTACGGCCGGTGGGTGGCCCGTGCGGACGTCGTCGCCTACCTCGAGCAGTACGTCGAGCACCACCACCTGCGCGTCCAGACCGGCGTCGAGGTCACGCGGATCTCGTTGGGCGACGACGGCCGGTGGCTGCTGGAGACCAGCGCGGGCGTGATGAGCGCGCCCGAGGTGGTCGTCGCGACCGGCTACAACCACACGCCGGTCCCGCCGACCTGGCCCGGCACGTTCGACGGTCAGGTGGTGCACGCCTCGATCTACCGGGACGCGTCGCCGTACGCCGGCCGGGACGTGCTGGTGGTGGGCGTCGGTAACACCGGGGCCGAGATCGCCGTGGACCTCACCGAGGGCGGTGCGAGCCGCGTCCGGCTCGCAGTGCGGACGCCCCCGCACATCGTGCGCCGGTCCAACTTCGGCTGGCCCGCCCAGGGCACGGGCATCCTCGTGCGGCGGCTCCCGGTGAGGATGGTCGACGTCGTCGCCGGGCTGATCTCGCGCGTCGAGGTGCCCGACCTGTCCTCCCACGGCCTGCCCCGCCCCACGACCGGCCTGTACTCGCGCGTGCTCGAGGGGTCGGTGCCGCTGCAGGACGTCGGGCTGATCGCGGCCGTGCAGGCCGGACTCGTCGAGCCGGTCGCGGCGGTGTCGTCGTTCGACGGCCCGTCCGTCGTGCTCGCCGACGACAGCCGCATCGAGCCGGACGTCGTCCTGCTGGCCACCGGCTACCAGCGCGGCCTCGAACGGCTGGTGGGTGACCTCGGCGTGCTCGACGACCACGGCGTGCCCGTCCGGTCGCAGCCCGGCCTCTACTTCACCGGCTACACCAACCCGATCAGCGGCATGTTCCGGGAGCTGCGGCTGGACGCCCGTCGGATCGCCCGGGCCGTGGGTCGTCGTCGGGCGCCGTGATGTGCGGTCGCGGCCGTCGAACGACCGGGAACTTCAGGCCAGGGCGTCAGGGCCGGCGGTCAGCTTTCGGGCGCCGACCGGCGCAGAGCCACGACGACGACCAGCGGCCACAGCGCCTGAGCACCGGCGAGCGCACGCTCCGTGAGCCCGATCGCGTCACCGCCGCGCGCCAGCTCCGCGCCGAACGCGCCCAGCAGGCCGACGAGTGCTGCCGATGCGGTCACTTGGACCGCCGGTCGCAGGATTCCCGACCCTCGTCGCGCCGAGAGGGCGGGCCAGAGGGCGAGGGCCACGAAGCCGATCGTCGCCGCGGTGCCGTGGGCCTGACTGGCCGCGTCCGAGGGGAAGACGGCGACCGCGAGGGTCGCGGCACCGCCGAGCGCCAGCAGCAGCCGGCCGGCGCGGGGGACCGGGCGCAGGCCAGCGGCCGTGACGAGGTGCGCGACGCCGGTCAGTGCCAACCCGGCGGTCATCACCCACGCATCCGTCGCGCTCGTCGCGGCGAGAGCGCTGATCGTCTCGCGCGTCGGGTCGAACGACGGCTGACGGGCCGCGGCCAGCGTCCAGCCGCCGATCATCCCGGCAGGAGCGGCGATCGCGGACGCGAGCGCCCAGCCGGGAACGGTGCGCATGGGACTCATCTCGTGCTGGTTCGGGACTGCCGGACGACAATGGGTTCGTGGCCGACGCTACGCACGGATGGGTCGTCGACGACTTCGACGCACCCGACCTCGACCGCGACCTCTGGTTCCCGCACTACCTCCCCGCCTGGAGTTCCCGCGCGCAGACCGCCGCCACGTTCGCGATCCGTGACTCCTGCCTGCATCTGTCGATCCCGCCTTCCCAGGGGCGCTGGTGCGCCGACGACCATCGCCCGCCCACCCGGGTGTCGGGTCTGCAGACGGCCAACCGCTCCGGGCCCGTAGGCGGCACGGAGGGGCAGCAGCCCTACCGTCCGGGGCTCGTCGTGCGTGAGGAGCAGGAGCCGTTCTTGGGTTGGACGCCGTCTAGCGGGCGGGTCGAGATGCGAGCGCGGGCCGTGATCAGTCCCCGCTCGATGGTGGCGTTGTGGATGGTCGGTCTCGAGGACCATCCCGAGCGGTCGGCGGAGATCTGCGTCATGGAGGTCTTCGGCGACGCGGTCGACATGGGTGCTTCCGCCGCCGTGGGGATGGGTCTGCACGCGTTCCGCGACCCGGACGTCACCGAGGACTTCGTGGCGCCCCGGTTGCCGATCGACGTCGCGGCGTTCCACACGTACACGGTCGACTGGTCGGAGCAGGAGGCGTCGTTCTTCGTCGACGACTCGCTCGTGCGTACCAGCCCGCGGCCGCCGACCTATCCCGTGCAGCTGATGCTCGCGGTGTTCGACTTCCCTGAGCGGTCGGTCGGCGGCGACGACGACGCGGTGCCGGAGCTCGTCGTCGACCGGATCGCCGGGGGCGCGCGTCTAACCTCAGCACCATGAACGTCCTCGCCAGGAACAACGTCGTCGTCACCGGGCCGGCCGGCGCGCCGCCGATGGTGTTCGCCCACGGGTTCGGGTGCGACAAGTCGATGTGGCGGTTCGTCGCGCCGGCCTTCGAGCAGACCCACCGCGTCGTCGTCTTCGACCACGTGGGCGCAGGTGGCTCGGACCTGGCCGCGTACGACGCCACCCGGTACGCCACGCTCGACGGGTACGCCCAGGACGTCCTAGAGATCATCGAGGCCCTCGACCTCGGGCCGGTCGTCTTCGTCGGCCACTCGGTCAGCGCCATGATCGGGCTCCTGGCCGGCGTGCGGCGGCCGGACCTGTTCGAGCGCCTCGTGCTCGTCGGGCCCAGTCCTCGCTACGTCGACGACGACGGCTACCGCGGCGGGTTCACGGCGGCCGAGATCGAGGAGCTGCTCGAGACGATGGACGCCAACTACCTCGGCTGGTCGGCCTTCATCGCGCCCGTCATCATGGGCAACCCCGGCCGCCCCGAGCTGGGGGAGGCTGATCAACTCCTTCTGCCGCACCGACCCGACGATCGCCAAGCGGTTCGCGCGGACCACGTTCCTGTCCGACAACCGCGCCGACCTGGCCGCCGTGACCACCCCGTCGCTCGTGGTGCAGTGCCGCGAGGACGTGATCGCCCCGCAGGAGGTCGGCCGCTACGTTCACGAGCACCTGGCCGGCAGCGATTTCGTGCTCATCGACGCGGTCGGCCACTGCCCGAACCTCAGCGCCCCGGTCGCGCTGGTCGAGGCCATGACCGCGTACCTGGCACCATGAACGACCGCGCCGAAGCGTGGGACGTCGCGCCGGTCGCGCTCCTGCGGCTGGACCGGGACGGACTGATAGCCGACGCGAACCGCGTGCTGCTCTCCTGGGTCGGGCGCGACGCGGACGACGTGATCGGCCGCATCCGGCTCAGCGATCTGCTCTCCGCCGGCGGGCGCATCTACTGGGAGACGCACCTGTCGCCGCTCCTGCACATGCAGGACCGGGTCGACGAGGTCGCGGTCGAGCTGCGCGGTCCGTCCGGGCGGTTCCCGGTGCTCATGTCCGCTGTCGTCCGGCCGTCGGACGGTTCGGTCGACGTCGCCCTGTCCGGCGCGACCGAGCGAGCGCGGTACGAGCGGGAACTCCGGTCGGCCCGCGCGGCGGCCGAGGTGAGCCTGGACCAGAAGACCTCCGTCGCGCACGAGCTGCAGCGCGCGCTGCTGACCATGCCCCGGCTCGACGACGACCGGTTCGTGGTCACGACTGAGTACCGGCCCGGCGTGCAGGCCCTCGAGGTGGGCGGCGACTGGTACGACGCGTTCCTCGTCGACGACGGCACGCTCGCGCTCGTCGTGGGCGACGTGGTCGGGCGTGGGCTGCGTGCGGCGACCGACATGGGTCGGCTGCGCAGCGCCATCCGGGCACTGGCCGAGCCGGGCGTCGGCCCTGCGCGTCTGCTGTCGCGGCTCGACCGGTTCGTGGAGCAGACCGGGGCCGGGTTCATGGCGACGACGGCCTATGTCGAGGTGGCGCTCGCCACCGGCGTTGTCACGTACGCGTGCGCCGGCCACCTGCCGCCCCTGCTGCTCGGTGCGGGCGCGCCCCGGTTCTTGTGGGACGGCCGCTCGATGCCGCTGGGGTTCCCGGGCCGGACCCGTCTCCAGGCGACCGTGTCACTGGGTGCTGGGGACCGGCTCGCGCTCTACACGGACGGCCTGGTCGAGCGCCGGGACCGCCCGCTCGACGGTGGGCTCGGGTCGTTGGCCGCGACGCTCGACTCGTCGCGACGCCCGCTGCCCGACCTGGTCAGCGAGCTGTTGGTGCACACGGGCGACGACCGCGACGACGTCTGCCTGCTCCTGCTCGAGTGGTTCGGCTGACCGTTCGCACGGTGGACGTCCGGCCGACCGGGGCGACGCGATGTGCCGCCCCGGTCAGCCACGTCCGACGGGCCGCCTACAGGCTCGGGCTCGCGTTGTGCACGAGCTCGAGCGCCATCTGCGGGAACCAGTCGCCGGCTGCCGGGTCGGCGTAGCCGCGGACGGGATCGATCCCGCCGTCGGGCGCCCAGCGCGTGCACTGGCCGTCGGACTCGCCCGGGATCTTCACCCAGAGGTAGGCGTCGACGTACGGGTTGCCGGTGGTCAGCGTCGGCGTGAGGCCGAGGCCGCGGCCGGGCGGGTTGCACCAGACCTGCGGGTCACCGGCGGGGCTGCCGGCCGGGGCGGTCCACGGTCCCTGGCCGTTGCGGCTCGTGTCGATCACCGCGTGCTTGAGCACGGCCGGGCTGCTGGGCGGGTTGGGCGCGTTGGTCACGTTGTTCGTGTACCACTGGTCGGTCAGGCCCCACGTGCTGAAGTCGCCGGGCGTGGCGGGGTAGTACTGGCTCCCGCAGTAGTCGAAGTGACCCACGCGCCAGCCGCCCTCGGCCGTGTTGGTGCCGTACCAGAGGCACTGCGAGATCCACGACGCGTACTTCGCCTGGTGGTCGCTGAGCTCATAGTTGGACACGTCGAGGAAGAAGCCGTCGGCCTTCTCGACGCCGGCCTTGTGCAGCCGGTCGGAGATGTCGCCCACGCCGAGCCAGCCGCTGTGCGTGCCGTCGAGGTAGACCTTCGTGTTGGTCAGCGTGGTGAGGCGGTCGACCGCGCCGTTCACCTGGGTGAACCGGTCGGAGGCCGCGGTCGCCGGGTTGAGCGACGCCGGCTGGCACCACTCCTGCGCTCCGGTGTTGGCGGTGTACCAGGGGATGATGCCCAGGCCGTCGGGCTCGAGCAGGACGATCGCCTGCCCGGAGCCGATGCCGGCCGCGAAGCCGTCGATCCATGCCAGGTAGCTCGCCGTGTCGGCGGCGCCGCCCGCGGAGTACTGCGCACAGTCGCGGTAGGGGAGGTTGTACGCGACGAGCACCGGGATCGTGTGCGTGAGCTTGGCCTGGAGCATGGTCGTCTGGACGGACTTCTTCACCTCGGCGGGGGTGCCCTTGGTGAACCAGACGGCCTGGGGCGTGGCCGCCATCTTGGTCAGCGCCAGGGCGTCGGACCACTGGTGCGTGGTGACCAGCTTGGCGATCTGCTGGACCGCGCCCTTGTCCGGCGGGGGCGTGAACAGCCGGGTCGCGGGCGGTGCGGGTTGCGACTGGTGGGCGCTGGCGGGGGTGGTCAGGCCGAGGGACAGGCCGAGTGAGAGCGCTACCACGGCGCCGGCCGCGAGCACTTTCGGGCGCGTTCGTACCAGGGGATGAGGCACGGAGTTCTCCTACGTCGTTGTCGGATGAACGTTCTCGTGAAGGGCGGGGGAGCGCTCCCACCGCCTGGGGTAGAGCATGCCGACTCGGACATCTCCGCGCAAGGTGTACCGGTAAGGAAGGGTCGCGCGCAGCGCCGCGCGCGACCCTTCCCCCCCGGTTCGGCCAGGTCCGTGCCACCCGGTCGATCCGCCTGCGGGAGCCCCTCAGAACACGTGGTCGGCGATCTCCGCGGGTGCGAGCAGCAGCTGCTTGATCTCGTCGTCGAGCTTCACCAGAGTCAGCGAGGCGCCGGCCATGTCGAGCGACGTGCAGTACTCGCCGACGTAGCTGCGGCCCACCGTGATGCCCTGGGCGGCCAGCTTCTCGTGCGCCGACCCGTACAGCAGGTACAGCTCGCTGATCGGCGTGCCGCCCAGGCCGTTGATCATCAGCGCGACCTCGTCGCCGCTCGAGTACGGCAGGTCGGGGACGACGGCGCCCAGCAGCTCGTCGACGATCTCGTCGGCGGACACCAGCTTCGCGCGACGCCGACCGGGCTCGCCGTGGATGCCGACACCGATCTCCATCTCGTCGTCACCGAGCTCGAACAGCGGGGAGCCCTTGGCCGGCGGCGTGCACGCCGTGAGCGCGATGCCCATGGTCCGCGTGACCGAGTTGACCTTCTCGCCGATGCGCACCAGCTCGTCCAGGTCCGCGCCTGCCTCGGAGGCCGCACCCACGGCCTTCATGACGAAGAAGTTGCCCGCCACGCCGCGGCGGCCCACCGTCCAGGTCGAGTCCTTGACGGCGACGTCGTCGTTGATGAACAGGGTCTTCACCTTGAGGCCCTCGGCCTCGGCCAGCTCGGAGGCCATCTCGAACGCCATCTTGTCGCCCGTGTAGTTGTTGACCAGCAGCAGGACGCCCTTCTCGGAGGCGAGCAGCTTGGCGGTCTCGAGCACGTACTCCATCGGCGGCGCCGCGAACACGTCTCCGGGACAGGCACCGTCGAGCATGCCCTTGCCGACGACCATGACGTGCGCCGGCTCATGGCCCGACCCCGATCCTTGGACGATCGAGACCTTGTCGTGGCTCGGGGCGTCGGCCCGCATGATGAGGTTGTACTCGGGCACGTAGCGCAGCGTGTCCGGGTTGGCCAAAGCGATCCCCTTGAGCATCTCCGGGACGAAGTTCTTGGGGTCGTTCACGAACTTCTTCATCAGTACTGCCTCCACACATCGTCGTGTCGTCTGTCTCTTGTCGCCGCGTCGCCCCCGGGGCGCGGACGTGTGCGTCACCAGGTCTCGGCGACCTTCTCCGCCAGCACGGCCACCGCGATCGCGCCCGGGTCCACCGAGCCGATGCTGCGTTCGCCGGTGTAGGAGGCGCGGCCGCGGCGGGCCTGCATGCTCTTCGTCGCCTCGGCCGCCTCGCGCGCGGACTGTGCGGCCCTCGTCGCGACGTCCTTCGGGTCCGCCCCGAGGTTCGCCTCGATCGTGTCGGCCATCGGTGCGAGGGCGTCGAGCAGCGTCTTCTCGCCGAGGTCGGCGCCGCCGCGCGCCTTGATGCCCTCGATGGCGGCGCGCAGCATGGCGACGACGTCCTCACCCGACGCGTCCGGCTTGCCCTTGACCACCGCGGCGGCCCGAAGGAACGCGGTGCCCCAGATCGGTCCGGACGTGCCGCCGATCCGGCCGGTCATCACGATCGCGACCTTCTGCAGGAACGTGCCGGCGTCGGACCGGTCGAACGTGTCCCACTGCGCCACGACATTCTCGAAGCCGCGGGCCAGGGAGAACCCGAAGTCGCCGTCGCCGACGACGGAGTCGAGGTCCCCGAAGTACTTCTCGTTCTCGATGCAGGTGTCGGCGATGGTGCGCACGACGGACTCGACACGGGGGACCTCAGGGGACACGGGGACGCTCGCTCTCGGTGAGGATTCTCTCGAGGTCGCCCAGGTGGACCTCGTCGGTGGGATCGAGCCCGAGCGGGTCCGCGAGGACCTTCGTCGGCTCGGTGGGGTCGCCCAGGGACGTGACGACGAGGGCGGCACCGGTGAAGTCCTCGTCGGTGGTGTAGCTGCTCACGGTGACGACCGTCCGTAGACCGGCACCGAGCGCAGCCCGCAGGCCGTTCGCGCTGTCCTCGACGACGATCGCGTCGTCGGCCCCCAGGCCGAGGCGCTCGAGGGCGAGCAGGTAGATGTCCGGCGCCGGCTTCTTGGCCGGCACGATGTCACCGGCGAACACCACGAAGTCCCGTGCCCGCTCGACGCCGACGGCGTGCTCGAGCACGGCGCGCACCGACGGCTCCGCAGACGTCGATGCGACCGCAAGCCGCCAGCCCCGCGCCGACGCCTCCTCGACGATCCGCGCGATGCCCGGTCGCGCCGGCAGGAAGCCCGCCGCGACCATCTCCGTGTAGTGCGCGGTCTTCGTCTTGTGCCAGGCGGCGATGAGCGCATTCTGCTCGTCCGGTTCGGTGGGCAGCCCCGCGGTCTCGACGAACACGGGGGTGAACACCGATGCCAGCCGCTCCTTGCCGCCGCCGATCGCGAGCAGGTGCCCGTACTCCTCCTGGGACCAGTGGATGGGGACCCCGGCCTCCGCGAACGTCTGGTTGAACGCGGGCAGGTGCCCGTCGCGCTCGGTGTCGGCCAGCACGCCGTCGCAGTCGAAGATCAGTGCCCTGGTCCCCGGCTGGCGCGGGCCCTGCCCGCTCAGGTCCTGCCCGCTCAGGTCCTGCCCGCCCAGCTCCTGCGCGCTCATGCCCGGCCCGCCGAGCCGAACTCGTCGATGCACTCGGCGATCGCGCTGGTGACCGCGTCGGAGATGTCCCGGAACATGCTCGGCGGGTCCCACTTGTCGCGCGCCCGCGCGCCCGCCAGGTGCGTCTCGGCGGAGCGCATGTACGCGACCTTGACGGCGGTCGAGATGTTGATCTTGGCGACGCCGGCCTCGATGAACGAGCGGAAGTCCTCCCGGGACAGACCCGTTCCGCCGTGCAGGACGATCGGGCGGTCGGAGAGTACGGCGACTCGCGGACACGGTCCGGGCGCAGCACCGGCCTGGCCTTGTACTCGCCGTGGGCCGTGCCCAGCTGCGGTGCCAGGAGGTCGACGCCCGTGCGCTCGGCGACGGCCGCCAGCGTCGCGACGTCGTAGGAGTGCAGTGCCACGTCCGAGCCGACGCCGTCCTCGACGCCCACGATGTTCTCGATCTCGGACTCCACGTCGACGCCGCGGGCGTGCGCCTCGGCGACGACCTCGGCGGTCTCGCGCTCGGCGTCGTCCAGGGAGCGGTCGGACGCGTCGAACAGCACCGACGACCAACCTGCCCGCACGACGTCGCTGATCACCGCCCGGTCGGGGCAGTGGTCGAGGTGCAGCGCCACCGGCACGTCCGCGCGCTCGGCCGCCGACCGGAACGTCGTCGTCATCAGGTCCGTGCCGACGGACCGGACGGTCTTCACGGACACCTGGACGATCAGGGGGGACCGCGCCCGCACGGCCGCCGCGATCACCGCGCGCAGGCTCAGGTCGTCCAGGATGTTGACGGCGGGAACGGCGAAACCGCGCGCTCGGGCGTCTCGTGTCACCGTCAACGTCGACGCGATCATCTGGCCTCCGACCGATATGTCCGATCCTTCGGCAGTCTAGACAGGTCTACTCATGAACGACCAGCGCAGCGCGATCCGTGAAAGTCTGTGCACCATGACCGACGTCCTGGAGCGCGACTCCGCCACCCCGTTGTACGTCCAGCTCGAGCAGATCCTGCACGAGCGGATCGTCGGCGGGCAGTGGGCGCCGGGGCAGCGGATCCCGTCGGAGAACGAGCTCAACAAGATGTTCGGGCTCAGCCGCATGACGGTCCGTGGCGTGCTGACCAAGCTCGTCGGCGACGGGCTCCTTGTCCGGGTGCCGGGCAAGGGCACCTACGTGGCGACGCCGAAGATCAGCACCGTGTCGCCCGCGTACCGCGGGGTGCGCGAGCAGCTGGAGTCGCAGGGGTACGAGACGTCCACCCGGCTCATCTCCTTGTCATTGGAGACGCCGTCGTCGGGAGTGCGCGAACGCCTGTCGCTCGCCGATGACGAGGAGACGTACGTCGTCGTCCGCGTCCGCTCCGTGCAGGGCGAGCCGATCAGCCTGCACCGCTCCTACGTCCCGGCCCGGCTGGCGCCCGGGCTGTCGGACCACGACGTCGTCGCCAACCAGCTGTGCGTGGTGCTCGAGGAGCACTACGGCCTGCCCATGAAGCACGTGCGCGAGGACCTCGAGGCGGTCGCCGTCACCACGGCCGAGGCTCGTCACCTCGGCATGCGACGCGGTCAGCCCGCGCTCCAGCTCCAGGACGTCACGTTCGACGCCCTCTCCCGACCGTTCGAGTACACCTCGATCGTGTTCCGCGGCGACCGGATGCGCCTGCGCTTCGACTACGACCGCTGAGCGACCCGGGCTGCCGACCCGCTGGGCCGCTACGAGAGCAGTCCGCCACCCACCCATTCACGGATCGCCGCGACGTCGCCGGCGCTCAGCTCCATGCGCGCACCGCGGCACAGGCCCACGACGTTGTCGGCCCAGGCCGCCGCCAGGTCCTTGGCCGTCGTCTTCGACGTCAGCTGCTCGCCGCCGTACAGGGTCCCGGAGATGACGAAGTTGACCGTCGAGCGACCCACGGCCGCGCCGGCCTCCTGGCACGCGTTGCGCACACGACGCGAGGTCTCGGCACGATCGAAGGGGTGTGCGGCCAGGTCGGCGGCGAGCGCGGTGAGCAGGACCCGGTAGTTCGTCTCGCTGAGCCCGGGCGTGTCCGTGACGGCCGTGACCTGGCGCTGCAGGGCGCTCGGGTCCTTGTCGGCCTCGGCGACGGCGCCCGGCAGGTCGGCCTCCCCGAAGCGCTTGGGGTCCCAGACGTAGCCCGGGGGGCGCGGCGACGACGCGACCTCGGGAACGTTGCGGGCCAGCCACTGCAGGAACCCGCCCGCGCCGCCCCAGCTGGACCCGGTGAGCGTCGGGTCGGCCTTCTGGGCGGCGCCCGCGACGGCTCCGAGCGTGACCGGTCGGTCGGCCGTGCGCACGCGCTGCAGGATCGCCTTGCGTGCCGCTTCGCTCGCGCCGACGACCGGCTCGGTCCCGGGATCGGGGGCCGGTGGGGCGGCGATCTCCGCGGCTCCGGTGCCACCGCCGTTCCCGGTCCTCTCAGCCTTGTCCGTCGGCCGTCCGCGTCCCTTCGACGACACGGGCGGCGGCGTCCGGGGTGCCTCGACGTTGAGCGTCGACGCGGTGCTGGTGACCAGCTCGGCCAGGTCGTCGGCGGTGATGACGTGGTCGGCGACGGCGCGATAGGCCGCCGCGGCCGGGCTCGCGGTCATGATCGTGACCCGACGGTCGGCCGCCCGGCAGCGCAGCGCCAGGGGAGTGAAGTCGGCGTCGGCCGAGACGATCACGAACTCCTCGTACCGCGTGGGCGCGGCCAGCGCGTCGACGGCGTCGAGCACGAGGTTGATGTCCGCGCTGCTCTTGCCCTGCTGGGTCAGCGACGGGCAGTCGACCACCTGGAACCCCGCCCGCGTGAAGTTGGGCCGGAAGTTCGCGAAGCGCGAGGGGTTGAGGTAGCAGGCGCGGATGAGGAACTTGCGCGTGAAGTCGCCCTCCGAGTCCGTGCCGCTCTCCAGCTCGCTCAACCAGTGCGCCGGGTCGGTCGCGAACGCCTCGGCGGCGGTCGGGTCGAGGCGTTGCAGGCCGATGTAGACGTTGTCGAAGTCGACGAACAGGGCGGTCCGGAACCGGCGACCGGTCTCGGTGCGGTCGGCGGAGGTCATGCTCGATGTGCTCACCTGGTGCATCATCCTCGGTCGGGACCGTCCGCGTCCGCCGCGACGCTCGGCCGGACACCGGTCGGTGCACCAGGATGAACCCATGCACCTGGTCGACACGGCGAGCTCGGGCGGTCCGCAGTTCTACGTCGAGCACCTGCGCGTCCCGTCGATGAGCGTCGGGACCGCCGTGCTGGGCGTGGGCGCGGTCGACAGCCAGCAGCCGCACACGGAAGACGAGATCTACGTCGTCCTGCGCGGCCGTGCCAGGCTCTGGACGCCCTCTCTGACCGTCGACGTGGCCCCGGGGTCCGTCGCGTTCGTGCCGGCGTCGGAGGAGCACCGGTTCGTCGACGTGGTCGACGAGCTCCACGTCCTCGTCGTGTTCGCGCCGGCCGAGTACGGCAACGCCACAGGTCAGCTGCTGCGCGATCCGTCCACCTGATCACGCGTCGGCACCGCGCTCGCCGACGCCGCCTGCACAGTGCGTGGCGGGAAGTCGCGGGGTCGCCAGGCGTCCACCTCGGGTCGACGGCGAGCGGCGACCGTCGACCTGACGTCGACGACCACGCGCGCGTCGTCGCGCAGCCGGCACCGGATCGACTCGCGCACGGGCTCAGGCCGGTCCGACCGCGGCGATCGCGGACACCTCGATGAGGGCGCCCGGGACGCCGAGACCGGCCACGACCGCCGCCGTGACCAGAGGAGGGGCTCCGGGCCCTGCGAGGCGTGGCGCCACCGCGCCGTAGGCCGCGCGCAGGTCGGCGTCTGCGGCGATGAGCACGGTCCACTGCACGACGTCGGCGAGCGACGCGCCGGCCGCCGCCAGGGCGATGCCCACGTTCTCCACCGCGCGGACCGACTGCTCGGCGACGTCGGCCGAGACGACCGCGCCGGTGTCGTCGACGCCGTTCTGGCCGCCGACGTAGATGGTCGTCGCACCCGGTGGCACGACCGCGACGTGGCTGAACGCCGGGCTCACCACGAGTCCGGCCGGTTGCAGACGGGTGATCTCCATGGACCTACCGTCCCACCGACCACTGACAGTGCCGTGTGGACCCCGGGTCAGCGGGCGTGCGCCATGTCCCCGACCGCCAGGCGCCGCAGGACCTCGAGGACGACGGTGGCCGAGCGGTCGGCGGCGTCGTCGACGTGCGTCAGGAAGTCGGTGCCCGCCACGGGACCGCACAGGTCGGAGATGCCCCGCACCGACAGGAACGGCACGCCGTAGAGGTGTGCGGTGTGGGCGAGCGCCGCGGACTCCATGTCGATCGCGACCGCCGTCGGGAACGCGGCCCGGATCCGCTCGACGCGGGTGGCGTCGATGAACGCGTCGCCCGAGAGCACGGTGCCGCTCAGCACACGCAGGTCGACGGACGCGCTGAGCGCCGCCTCGTGGAGCACCAGCTCCGCCTCGTACACCTCGGGCATGCCCGGCACCTGGCCGAGTCGTAACCGAACGCACGGGCGTCGGCGCCCGAGTAGACGTACTCGGAGCCGACCACGACGTCGCCCACCCGGACGTCGAGACCGACGCCGCCGGCGGTGCCCGCGCTGACGACCGCCCGCGGGTGCGTCCCCTGGATCGCCACCGCGGCGGCCGTGGCGGAGTTGACCAGGCCGATGCCGCACTGCACGAGCAGGACCTGCCGGCCGCCGACGGTGAGCAGCCGGTGCTCGGCGTGGCCCATCTGCGTGGGGTCGCCGACGACGTCCGCCCGCGCCATGAAGGGTGCGGACTCGTCGGCCATGGCGGTCACGACGACCGCGTCGACGGCGATCACGCGGTCACCGTGCTCCACTCGCCCCGGGCGGCCAGGAACGTGGCCGCGGCCTGCTGCGCGCCCTCGAGCGTGTGGTTGGCACCCCAGCCGCACTGCACCTCGTTGGCGGCCGGGACCTCGGTCGCCGTCACGATGTCCTCGAGCGTGGCCTGCACGAGGTCGAGCACCTCGTCGTACGTCCAGACCCCCTGCAGGATCAGGTAGAACCCGGTCTGGCAGCCCATCGGCGAGAAGTCGACCACGCGGTCGGAGTGGTTGCGGGAGTGCTCCGCGAACAGGTGCTCGAGCGAGTGCACCGTCGGCATCTCGAGGTGGGCCACGTTCGGCTGCGTGAACCGGATGTCGTACTTGCTCGCGTCCCCGGCGGGGAGCCGCTTGGTGTCTGCGAGCCGGACGTAGGGCGCGACGACGGTGCGGTGGTCGAGGTTGAACGACTCGACGTTCATGCGGGGCTGGTTCACGGCAGTGGTCCTTCGGTGCTCGGCGGAGCGTCCATTGTCCCCTCTCTGGGGGTCTGCCGCGTCGTCCAGGAGCGCTGCGCGAGTGATCTGCGTCGCGCGACGCGGCAGGTCGTCGAGCCCGTCGGGTCCGCGAGGCACGCCCGGCGGCCTGCCTAGGATCTGCCCATGGCGACCCCTCCCTTCGTCCTCGACCTGCGCGCCGGTGTCGGGCACCACCTCCTCTGGCTGTCGGGCGTGACGGCCGTCGTCCTGCGCGGCCCGGCCGGGCGTGCCGAGGTGCTCCTGGTGCGACGCGCCGACTCCGGGGCGTGGACGCCCGTGACCGGCATCATCGACCCCGGCGAGCAGCCGGCCGTCGCGGCGGCTCGCGAGGTGCTGGAGGAGGCGTCCGTCGTCGCTGTGCCGGAGCGGTTGGCCTGGGTCAACACGCTGGCGCCGATGGAGTACGAGAACGGTGACCGGGCCCAGTACCTCGACCTGACCTTCCGGTTCCGGTGGGTGTCGGGGGAGCCGACGCCGGGGGACGACGAGAACACGGAGGCCGCGTTCTTCGCCCTGGACGCGCTGCCGCCCGTGTCGCAGGAGATGCGCACGCGGATCGAGCGGGCGCTACGACCCGACGGGCCGGCCGACTTCGAGTTCTGAGCCGTCCATCCACTGCGTCCCCAGCACCCGCAGGAGCGCGAGGGACTCGGCCTCCGGTGAGCCCGGCTCGGCGGAGTAGACGATCACCGTCTGGTCGCAGTCGAGCACGTGCAGCGAGTCGCAGTCGAGCGTGATCGGCCCGAGGCTCGGGTGCTCGATCGTCTTGCGCGTCATCCGCCACGCACCGGGTCCGCCGGTGCGCCAGAGCTCGTCGAACGCCGGGCTGCCTCGGCGCAGCTCGGACACGAGATCGCGGACGCCGGGGTCGTCGGGGTAGCGGGCCGCCGTCGCGCGCAGGCTGGCCACGGACTGCGCCGCCGTCTCGGCGTGCTCCTCCTGCGACATGGCCACGCGACTGCGCCGCGGGTCGGGGGTGCCGAGGAACCTCTGCCACGTGGTGTTCCGCTGGCGACGAGGGACGACCGACCAGTCGCCGAGCAGGGCAGACGCCATCGCGTTCCAGGCCAGGATGTCGGCCCGCGCGCTCAGCACCATGGTCGGGAGGTCGGAGAGCCGGTCGAGCAGGCGCTGGACGCTCGGGCGCACGTGCTCGTCGACGCGGCCCGGCAGCGGGGGCGGGCTGCCGGCCAGGTGGAACAGCTCGTCGCGGGCATCGTCGTCCAGCCGCAGCGCGCGAGCGAGCGACGCGAGAACCTGGGTGGAGGGCTGCGGCCCGCGCCCCTGCTCCAGGCGCACCACGTAGTCGACGCTGACGCCGGCCAGCTGCGCCACCTCCTCGCGACGGAGGCCGATGACGCGGCGACGGCCGCCGGCGGGCAGCCCGACGTCCTGCGGGGTCAGTGCGGTACGCGCTCGGACGAGCACGCGTGCCAGCTCGGGTCGGTCCATGGTCCCAGGATGCCCTCTGGGCGGACGCGCAGCCTGGGACCGCCGGTCCTAGGGTCCGCCCGTCCTGGTACGCGTGTGTCGCTCGGGTCAGGGTGGGACGCATGACAACAGAGACCACCACCAGCACCACCGTCGCGCTGGTCACCGGCGCCACCCAGGGCATCGGCCGCGAGACCGTGCGCCGCCTCGCCGCGCTCGGGTGGACCGTCTGGCTCGGCGCGCGGGACGTCGAGCGGGGCGCGGTCGTCGCCGCCGAGATTCCCGGCGACGTCCGCGTCCTCGCCCTCGACGTCTACCAGGACGCGTCCGTCGCGGCCGCCGCGGCCATCGTCGAGCAGGAGTCCGGCCGGCTCGACGTGCTGGTCAACAACGCAGGCGTCCCGGGCGGCTTCCTGCCACCGCGGGAGACCGTCGCGGCGGACTTCGTGCCGGTCTTCGGTGTGAACGTCCTCGGGCCGGTGCGCACCACGCACGCGTTCCTGCCGCTGCTGGACCGCTCGTCGCAACCCCGGATCGTCAACGTCTCCAGCGGCATGGGCTCGTTCGGGATCACGACGGACTCGGCCCGGTTCGAGTCGACGCTGCACGCGATCACGTATCCGTCGTCCAAGGCCGCGCTCAACATGATCACGTCGCAGTACGCCAAGGCGCTGACCGGCTTCCAGGTCAGCGCGGTCGACCCGGGCTACACCTCGACCGGGCTGAACGGCTTCCGCGGGCCGCAGACCGTGGAGCAGGGCGCCGAGGCGACCGTCCGGGCGGCCACTGTGGAGCCCGGAGCGCCGACCGGGACGTTCACGGACGCGGCCGGCCCGGTGCCCTGGTAGTCGGCGGGGCTCGGACGGTCAGCGGGCGAGGCGCTCGACGATCCCGCCGTACAGGCCGGGCGCGGCGGCGGCGAGCGGCACGATGCTGCGCCGCAGCGGCGACCCGGCGGCCGCGACCAGGCCGCTGGTGATCAGCCGGTAGTCGCGGGTGGCGGCGGTCCACGCCTTCTCGTACTCGGCCGACGAGCGGTCGACGTCGGGTCCGAGCGTGCGCACGGCCGCGGTCGCCTGGGCGAGCCCGACGCGGACCCCCTCACCCGTCAGCGCGTCGACGTAGCCCGACGCGTCGCCGACGAGCCGCACGCGACCGGCCGTGCGCGCGCTGGTCCGCTGGAGCAGCGGGCCGGCGCCGCGCGGCGGTCCCAGGGTCGGTGCCGCGCCGAGGTGCCGACGCAGGTCCGGGAAGGAGTCGAGGCTTCGGTCGTAGTCGTGGTGCGGCGGCCCGAGCAGGGCGACGCCGACGACATCGGGGGCGACCGGTGTCACGTAGGCCTCGACGTGCCGGCCCCAGTGCACCTCGACCAGGTCGGTCCACGGAGCCACCCGGTAGTGGCGCCGGATGCCGTAGCGGCGGCGGTGCGCAGCCCTGGCCGGCCGGTCGAGCCCGAGCTGGCGACGGACCGTCGAGTGCAGGCCGTCGCACGCCATCAGCCACGCCGCGCGGATGCCGGCGGCTGTGACCGACCCGGCGTCCTGCGCGACGGTGTCCACCTTGCCGGCGAGCACCTCCACCCCGAGCTCCTCGGCCCGGATCGCCAGCGCGAGGTGCAGCGCGGTACGCCGGACTCCGAGGCCGGTGGCGCCCGTGAAGAGGTGATCGGCCGCGCGGTCGCCGGAGAGGTACCGGATCCCGGTCAGCGGGTGCCCCGCCGGGTGCACACCGAGGCGCGCGAGCGCGGCCACGGCGCCCGGCATCAGGCCCTCGCCGCAGGCCTTGTCGATCGGCGTGGTGCGCGGCTCGACGACGACCGTCCGCAGTCCCGCCAGACGCGCCTCGATGGCCACGGCGAGCCCGACCGGCCCACCCCCGGCCACCAGGACGTCGACGTCCGGTCGGGTCCGGGCACCGCTCACACGGGCGCCTGGGCCGGCGACGCCACGGACCGCAGCGCGCGCTCCTCGGCGGGGATGCGGAAGCCGAGCAGCAGGATCGCGTTGAGCACCGTGAAGGCCAGCGCCGTGACCCAGGCGGTGTGCACGAGGGGCAGCGCGGCACCCTCGACGGCGACGGCCACGTAGTTGGGGTGCCGGAGCAGCCGGTAGGGCCCGCGCCGCACGAGCGCGACGCCGGGGACCACGATGATGCGGGTGTTCCACAGGTTGCCGAGCGTCGCGATGCACCACCAGCGCAGTCCCTGGGAGGCCAGGACCAGGGCGAACGCGGTCCAGCCGAGCGCGGGCAGGAAGGGCCGGTCGGCCACCTGCACCTCCACCAGACAGGCGACGAGCAGACCCGTGTGCAGGGCGACCATGGGCGGGTAGTGGCGCTGCCCGGTCTCGACACCGCCGTGTGCGAACGCCCAGGTCGCGTGACGCTTCGCGACGACCAGCTCGGCCAGGCGCTCGACGCCCACGGCGAGCATCAGCAGCGTGTACCAGGTCACGGCGCCCCCACCGGGCGACCGTCCGGTGTGCTCTCGGGCCAGCGCAGCAGGACGACCTCGGCGCAGACACCGGGACCGAACGCGAACAGGACCCCGACCGATCCGGGCAGCTGACCGCCGACGGCGAGCTCGTCGGCGAGCACGTGCAGCACGCCCGACGACGACAGGTTCCCCGCGCGCGCCAACGACGCCCAGCTGGCCGCCAACGCCTCGTCGGGGAGCCCGAGCGCCCGTGCGGCGGACTCCAGGATCCGCGGGCCGCCGGTGTGCGCCACCCACGTCCCGACGTCGCTGACCTTCAGCTGGTGCGCGGCGAGCAGGTCGGCCACGTCGTCGCCGAGGTGCTCCTCGACGATGTCCGCCATGCTCGGGGACAGGACGATCCGGAACCCGCTGCCGCCGATGTCCCAGCCGAGCTGGTCGAGGGTGTCGGGGTAGAGCGCACTGCGGGTGCCGACCACCTCCACGCCCGGCTCGGACCGGTCTGCGCCCACCATGACGACCGCCGACGCGCCGTCCCCGAACAGCCCGCTGGAGACGATGTTGGCCATCGACGCGTCGCCGTGCTGCAGCGTCAGCGAGCAGAGCTCGACCGAGACCAGCAGCGCGACGTCGTGGGGGTGGCCCAGGAGGTAGTCGCGCACCCGCGCGATCCCGGCCGCGCCGCCCACGCAGCCCAGCCCGAAGACGGGGACGTGCTTGACGTCGGCGCGCATGCCGAGCCGATCGGCCAGCATCACGTCGACCGACGGGGCGCCGATGCCGGTCACCGACGTGAAGAGCAGGTAGTCGACGTCGGTCGCGGTCAGGCCGGCGTCGGCGAGCGCCCGCCGTGTCGCCTTCGCCGCAAGGTCGGTGGCCACCCGCAGGAACGTGTCGTTGGTCCGCTGGAACGTCGTGAGGTTCGCGTAGTCCTCGAGGGCGAGCGCGTGGTGCCGCGTCTCGATGCCCTCGGCGCCGTGCACGCGGCGGATGGCCGGCCAGAGGCGCTGGTCGGCGGTCAGCAGCGGGGCGAGCACGTCGGCGATCTCCGCCTGGGCATGGACGTGCTCCGGCAGGACGGCGGCGACCGAGGCGATTCGCACCATTCGCGCATCGTGTCACGTGGGTGGTGCCGCCCGCTTCCGGCGGCTGCCCGGCGTGTGCGGGCCGGACGGGACCTGCGACGATGGCGGACCGGAGCAAGGGAGCGTGATGGTCGACGATCTGCGGCGTGCGGGACCCGTCCGCGTGCGCGATCTCGCTGCGGCCTGTCACCCCGGACCGACGGTCGCGGTGACCGCGTTCGCCGTCGCCATGGCCGGCGGAGCGGATGCGCCTGCACGCACGACCGTCCTGGTCGGAGCGGCCATCCTGACCGGGCAGCTGTCGGTCGGCTGGTCGAACGACTGGATCGACGCGGCCCGCGACGCGGAGGTCGGTCGCACCGACAAGCCCGTCGGCGCCGGCCGGCTGTCCGTCTCCGCGGTGCGCACGGCGGCCCTCGTCGCGCTCGCGGCCTGCGTCGTCTTCTCGATGTCGCTCGGCTGGCGTGCCGGGCTCGTGCACCTGGCGACGGTCGCGTCGGCGTGGTCGTACAACCTCCGGCTGAAGAGCACGCTCTGGTCGTGGGCGCCCTACGCGTTCTCGTTCGGCTTCCTGCCGCTGGCCATCGCCCTCGCGCTGCCGGGCCACCCGCTCGCCGCGTGGTGGGCGGTGCTCGGTGGCGCGCTGCTCGGCGTCGGGGCGCACGGCGCCAACGTGGTCCCGGACCTGCAGGACGACCGCGCGACGGGCGTGCGCGGCCTGCCGCACCGGCTCGGGGGTACGGCCACCAGCATCGGGTCGGCCGGGGCGCTGGTCGCGGCGACCCTCCTCGTCGTCCTCGCGCCGCCGGGGGACCCGTCCGCCGGCTCGGCGGTGGCGCTGGTGGTCGCCCTCGGCCTGACGATCCTGGGCACGACGGTCGCGCTGAACGGGGGCCGCAGCCGCCTGCCGTTCAACGCAGCGATCGCCGTGGCCGCGGTCGACGTCGTCCTGCTCGTGCTCTCGGACTGGGTGGTCCCGCGCTGAACCGGCTGCCCGCGAGCCGGTGACGGACCTCCACCGGTTGACTTCGAGCGCACTCGAAGGGGCACGCTGGCGGTAACGGTTCTTCGTCGAAGGAGTCTCTCGTGCGCGTCGGCATCCACCTCATGCGGTACGACTCCGTGCCGTCGTCGGCCCTGCGTCAGGAGCTGGCGGACACCGCCGTCGCGGCCGAAGAGGCAGGCGTCTCCTGGGTGTCGGTGATGGACCACTACTTCCAGATGATGCGCGCCGGCTTCCCGCGCGAGGACCCGATGCTCGAGGCGTACACGACGCTGGGTTACCTCGCGGGCGTGACGTCTCAGGTGCAGCTGGGTGTGCTGGTGACCGGTGTGACGTACCGCCGCCCGGGCCTGCTGGCCAAGATCGTCGCCACCCTCGACGTGCTCAGCGGCGGGCGGGCCACCCTCGGGCTCGGTGCCGCCTGGTACGAGGAGGAGCACCAGGCGTTCGGCGTCCCGTATCCGCCGCTGTCGGAGCGCTTCGAGCGGCTCGAGGAGACGCTGCAGATCTGCGCCCAGATGTTCGACCCGACGACCAACGGGCCGTACGCCGGCACGCACTACCAGCTCGCCGAGACGCTCTGCTCGCCGCTGCCGCTGCACAAGCCCGAGGTGCTGATCGGCGGATCGGGAGAGCGCAAGACGTTGCGGCTCGTGGCGCAGTACGGCGACGCGTGCAACCTGTTCGCCACCACGCCGCAGGACATCGCCCACAAGCTCGAGGTGCTGCGCGGGCACTGTGCCGACGTCGGCCGCGACCCGGCCGAGATCCGCGTGACCATGCTGCACGGCGGCGACGCGCTGCTGGCAGGCGACGTGGCGGCGTTCGTCGCGGACCTCACGCCCTATGCCGCGCTCGGCGTCGAGAGCGTGATCCTGCGCCCGCCGGCCACCAGCCTGTCGGCGTGGGTCCGCGACACGGTCGCGCCCGCGGTGCCGAGGCTGGCGGGCTCTAGCGCCAGTGCGCCGGCGCGGCGCCGAGACGGCCCGGCAGGCGTGTCTGTTCGTCGCCCCGCGCCGAGGCGACCTGGCTCGGCGTGACGAAGAAGGCCGTCGACAGGTCGGCGCCCCGCAGGTCGGCGCCGCGCAGGTCCGCGCCGAGCAGGTCGGCGAGCCGCAGGTCCGCGCCGCGCAGGTCCGCGCCCAGCAGGCTCGCACCGCGCAGGTCGGCGGCGTGCAGGTCGGTCAGGCACCGACCGGCCAGGTCGTCGCGGCGATGACTCGGCCCGGGCTCGCGGGCGAGCGCCACCACCCGCTCCAGGATCGGGCCGACGAGCCCGGGGAGCGCCAGTGGATCGATCGAGCGCAGGGCGCCGAGGTCGTCGGCGATCGCGGAGAAGTCGTCGACCAGTGCGCGCAGCTCGTCGACGAGTGCGCGCAGCTCGGCGTGCACCGGTGCGGCCGCGGCGACCTCCAGCGCCTCGGTGAGGTACCAGAGCAGCTCGTGCACGCTCTGCGCGGCCCAGAAGTCCGCGAACATGTCGCTCGCGATCGACGGGTCGTCGCGCCAGCCCGCCCGGCGTAGTGGTCCTGCGTCACCTTCTGGCCGGCGCCGAAGCACTCGTAGACGGTGCACCCCGACATCCCGCGTTCGCGCAGGTGCGGGTGGATGCCGCAGCGGTAGTCGCCGGCCAGGTTCTGACACGGGCTGCCCGGGCGCTTGTCGAACGCGAACGCCGAGGACCGCGTGAAGCCCGGCGCCACGCAGCACAGCCCGACGCAGCGGGCGCAGTCCGACCGCAGCTCGAGCAGCGGCCGCTCAGCCGACGGGTCGGACGTGGCCGTGTCGCTCGTTCGCCCCGGTTCGCCGGTCGGCCCGTGCTCGCTCCTCATCCCCGCAGTCTGGGGGCCGACGGACCCCGAGGGCCAGCGCGTCGGCCGTCTGCCCGTGGCGGATCTGCCGACGGCAGACCACGGACCGTCCGGGGCATCGCGCGTGCGACGGTCGATGGGTCGGCACGCCACCACCGGAGGTTTCCCATGCACCCCACAGCCCGCACCGCCGCCCCGCCCACCCTTCGCCCGTTCGACGACGACCTCGCCGGCCGCCTCCTGCACCAGCGGATCGTGGTGCTCGGTCAGGAGGTCGACGACGCGGTCGCCAACCGCGTCTGCGCCCAGCTCCTGCTGCTCTCGGCGGAGGATCCCCGGCGCGACATCGCGCTCTACATCAACTCCCCGGGCGGCTCCGTCAGCGCCGCACTCGCCATGTACGACACGATGCGGCTCATCCCCAACGACGTGTCGACCCTGGCCATGGGGCTCGCTGCGAGCGCGGCCCAGTTCCTGCTCAGCGCCGGCACGCCGGGCAAGCGGTACGCCCTGCGGCATGCGCGGGTGCTGATGCACCAGCCGTCGGGCGGGATCGGCGGCACCGCCGTCGACATCGCGATCCAGGCCGAGAACATGGCGCACGTGAAGCGCACGATGCAGTCGCTGACCGCCGAGCACACCGGCCAGTCCGTCGAGACCATCGAGCGTGACGCGGACCGGGACCGCTGGTTCACCGCGACCGAGGCGCTCGAGTACGGGTTCGTCGACAAGGTCGTCGAGCACCTCGACGACGTCCGCCCCGACAGCCCCCGGAAGGTGGGACTGTGATGAGCAGCTACACCATCCCCGTCGTCGTCGAGCAGCGTCCGAACGGCGAACGTGCGTCAGACGTCTACTCGCGGCTGCTCGGCGACCGCATCATCTTCCTGGGCACCGAGATCGACGACGGCGTCGCCAACGTCGTCATCGCGCAGCTCCTGCACCTGCAGTCCGAGAGCCAGGACTCGCCGATCCACCTCTACATCAACTCGCCCGGCGGCTCGATCACCGCGCTGCTGGCCGTCTACGACACCATCCAGTACATCAAGCCGACCGTGGCCACCTTCTGCCTCGGGCAGGCCGCGTCCGCGGCGGCCGTGCTGCTGGCCGCGGGTGCACCGGGCAGCCGGCACGTGCTCGAGCACGCGCGCGTGCTGCTGCACCAGCCGTCGGGGGGCGGCGAGGGGACGGCAGCCGACCTGGAGATCCAGGCGCGGGAGGTGCTGCGGCTGCGCGAGGAGGTCGAGCAGATCCTGCACCGGCACACCGGGCAGCCGCTGGACAAGCTCCGTCTCGACACGGACCGCGACCTGATCCTGACCGCGCAGCAGGCCGTCGACTACGGCGTCGCCGACCGGGTGGTGCGCACGCTCAAGGAGGTTCCGGCGGCGATCGCGGGGTAGGGGCTGCGTGTGGTCGTCGGGTAGCGACGGGTCGTCAGGCGGCCAGGAGGACGGCGTCGAAGCTCGTCGCGGTCCCGAACTCGGCCGCCGACGCCCGGCCCGTCAGCTGTGTCACGGTCGCGAGGCTCGTGGTCGTTGCTCGGCGCGACGAGGTCCGCGGTCCGGGGCGCGGTGAGGTCGACGACCACGCGGCCCTCGGCCCGGGCGAGCTCGGCGTGTGCCGCGCCGACGAGGTCGACCAGGCGCAGCCCGAGCGCCCGGCACACGGCGACCAGGACCTCGGACGACGGTTCCTTGCGTCCGCGCTCGACCTCGGACAGGTAGGCCACCGAGACGCGCGCGCTCTCGGCGACATCCCGCAGGGTCCGTCCCTGGTCCTCCCGGCGGGCCCGCAGGATCGAGCCCACCAGGTGGCGCAGCAGGGGCTCGACGGGCCGGTGCGTGGTGAGCGTCATCGAGGGCCTCCGGGACGTGGATCGGGTCATCGTCACGGTAGCCCGCGATCGCCCGGACAGGGCCGACGATCCTTCTGCCGTCAGCGGACGGCGGCTAGGAGGAGATGTCCGCGGTCGTGAACCGGCTCCACGCGAGCGCACCGAAGATGACCACCCACGCCGCTTGCAGAGCGAGACCCCGACCGAGCGTGCTCCAGTCCGGCTGCAGCCGGAGGAACTCGGCGAAGTCGAGCCAGTGGTGCGTCAGGAGCGCGGGCGCGATCGCGTGCAGCTGCGGGATCTGGTCGAGGACTCCGGAGACGATCGCGACGACGACGGTGGCGGCCATCGCCCCGACCGGCACCTCGGTGAGCGTCGAGAAGAACAGGCCGACGGCGACGAGTCCCGTCATGGACAGCCCGACGTAGCCGACGACCGCCGCGACGCGGACGAGCCCGTCGACCAGCGGCACGGTGGTGCCGGACAGCAGCGTGATGTCGCGCAGCCCGAAGAAGACGGCGCCGGCGACGAAGCCGACGATCGCGATCGCCAGCACGGCCGCACCCGCGAACAGGAGCGCGCCGAGGGCCTTCACGCCGAGCAGCCGGGTCCGCGAGACGGGGACGACCAGCAGGTACCGCAGCGTGCCGGCCGAGGCCTCCCCGGCCACGGAGTCGCCCGACGCGATCCCGATCGTCAGCGGCAGCAGGAACGGCAGGCAGATGAACAGGGCCGCGATCACGAGGAACAGGCCGTTGCCGGTGACGTTGCCGATGAACCCGGGGCCCTGCCCACGCAGCGCGCTGTCGCGGGTGACGAACAGGACCGTGCCGAGCAGCAGCGGGACGAGCGCGAGGCCGACGAGCAGGACGATGTTGCGCCGCCGCCCGAACACCAGCCGCAGCTCGGAGCGGGCGAGGCGCAGCAGGGCACCCGGCTGTGGCATCGGCGGCGCGGCGACCTCAACGAGCGACATCGAAGCCCTCCCCGGTCAGCTCGACGAAGATCTGCTCGAGGTTCGGCCGGCGGACCTCGAGGCCCAGCAGGTCGATGCCGGCATGCACGACCGTCGCCGACACCTTCTCGGGAGGGGTGTCGCCGAGGAGTGCGGCCACCGTCGTCCCGGACACCTCGAGACCGGTCAGGCCGAGGCCGGTGAGCAGCTCGGCGACCACGCCGACGTGCTCCGCGGACGTCTGCACGAGGATGCGGGCGGCACCCCGCGCGGTGAGCTCGCCACGGTCGCCCTGCAGCAGCAGGCGGCCCTGGCCCATGATCCCGACGTGCGAGCACACCTGCTCGATCTCGGCCAGCAGGTGCGACGAGACGAGCACGGTGGTGCCCCGGTCGGCGAGCTTCGCGCACCAGGTGCCGGACCTCGCGGGTGCCCTGCGGGTCCAGCCCGTTGGTCGGCTCGTCGAGGACGAGGAGCTCACGGGGCCGCAGCAGGGCGGCGGCCAGGCCGAGCCGCTGCTTCATGCCGAGCGAGTACTGCCGGTACGGCTTGGTCGCGGCCGCCGACAGGCCGACGCGTTCGAGCGCCTCGTCGCCGCGCTTCCGGGACGAGCGCGGGTCGGCGGTGGCGTCGACGGCGTCGAGACGGGCCAGGTTGGCGCGACCCGTCAGGTACGGGTGGAACGCCGGCCCCTCGACCAGCGCACCGACGCGCGGCAGCACGTCGGCGCCGGACTCGGGCATCCGAGCACCGAGCACGACGGCGTACCCGCTGGTCGGGCGCACGAGGCCGAGCAGCATCCGGATGGTCGTCGTCTTGCCCGAGCCGTTCGGACCCAGGAACCCGTACACGGCGCCGCGAGGGACGCGCAGGTCGATGCCGTCGACGGCGACCTGCCCCGAGCGGAACTGCTTGGTGAGCCCCTCGGTGCGGATCGCGAGGTCGCCCGCGGCCGCACCGGAGGGTGCGGCCGCGGGCGTCGTCGTCGTTCCGTCAGCCACGGGCAAGTGCCTGCAGCGTGTCGCCGGGCACCGCGCCGACGAGCACCCGACCGTCGTCGGTGATCAGCACGGACAGCAGCGCCGAGGTCAGCAGCCGACCCTCAGTGACCTTCGTCGTGAGCTGGTCGTACAGGGCCGACGTGTCGAGCGTGCCGAACGACGACCCGCTGCCCTTCTCGGGTGCGAACTGGTCGTAGAGCTGCTGGGCGCCCTTCGAGTCGAACGTCTTGTTCGGCCCCGCCGATGCCGCGGCGGACGTCGGGTGGCCGGCCAGCAGGCCCGGGACGTCGATGCCGGAGGTCTGGACCACGGAGTCCCACCCCGTGCCGGACACGGTCACACCGTCCGGGACCGTCCCGGGCACCGGTGCCGTGGTCGGCTCGGCGGGCAGGGGGACGACGACCTCCTTGGAGCTGGCGCCGGGCGGGGTGGAGAAGGCGAGCACCGAGTCGGCGGGTGTGCCGAACGTGACGTCGGTGAAGCCGAGCTCGAGCGCCGGGGTCTTCGTGTCGGCGCGGCTCCAGACCTGCAGCCGCAGCGGCGTGCTCGTCTTGGCGTCCACCGCCACCACGATCCTCCCGATCAGGGTGGTCTGGCTCTTCGGGGTCACGACGAGCTGGTAGGCGTCTCGTCCGGCGACCTTCGTCTGGGCGTCCAGCGAGACGGTGGAGAACGCCTTGGCCTGCGTGACGGCCTGCCGCCCCGCCTCGGCGGGCGTCGGCAGGTCACCCTGCACGGGCAGCTGGCCCTCGGCGGCCTTGGCGACGAGGTCGTCGTAGCGCGCGGTGTCCGCGGCGTCGAGGGAGTAGTGGACCACCGCGTCGTCGGTGCTCGAGTACGTCCACGCCTGCGGCCCGTCCTGCACCACCGAGTACTCGGAGGTGTCACCCAGCAGGGCGACGCGGGACCGGTCGGCGCCGTCCGTCCAGACCCGCATGGTGGAGCTGCCGCCGAGGAGTGCCACGGGGTTGGCCCCGGTGGCGTCGCTGAACGGGAGCGCGGGCAGGCCCAGGCGGGCGGTGTAGACGACCGTCCCGGACAGGGGCTGCTGGTGGGCCGCGGCGACCTGCGCCGCCAGTTGCTCGGGTGTGATCGTCGGCAGCCCGGTGGTGTCGGCGCTGGCCAGCAGGGGCGGCGCGGCGAACGCGATGGCCACGGCGACCGCGGCCACCACCGGGACGGCCCAGCGGGCGCGGGTCGAGAGGGTGCGACGGGGTCGTGGATCCGTCGGCTCGGGGATGTGCTGCTCGCTCATGACACAACTGTGCGCCAGGTGCGCTGAGCGGAGCCTGAGAGCGGGTGGGCGCCACGCGTCGGCGCCGGGTGGCATGCTCGCGACATGCGGGTTCTCGTGGTCGACGACGAGCGTGGGCTGGTGCGCGCGCTCAAGCGCGGCCTCACCGCCGAGGGCTTCGCGGTGGACGTCGCGCTCGACGGGGACGCGGGCCTCGAGCTCGCTACCAACAACGACTACGACGCGATCGTGCTCGACGTGATGCTGCCGCGGCGCAACGGCTACGACGTGGTGACGGAGCTGCGCGCGCGGGACGTCTGGACACCCGTGCTCATGCTGAGCGCCAAGGACGGCGAGTACGACGTGGCCGACGGGCTGGACGTGGGTGCCGACGACTACCTGACCAAGCCGTTCGCCTTCGTCGTGCTGGTCAGCCGCCTGCGTGCCCTGTTGCGCCGGCAGGCGCAGGTGCGTCCGCCCGTCCTCACGGTCGGCGAGCTGGCGCTCGACCCGTCCACCCGACGCGTCACCCGCGCGGGCGAGACCGTGCCGATGACCACCCGTGAGGTGGCCCTGCTCGAGTACCTCATGCACCACGCCGACCGGGTCGTCGGCAAGGTCGAGCTGCGCGACCACGTGTGGGACGGCGACGGCGACGACCTGAACGTGGTCGAGGTCTACGTGTCGTACCTGCGGCGCAAGCTCGGCCGGTCCGCGGTCGAGACGGTCCGCGGCGCCGGGTACCGCGTTGCCGGCTGAGCGGGCTGCGCGAACGGGACGGGTCGGTGCCCGCTGATGGGTCCCCGTCGGCACGAGCATCCCTGGCACGGTCCGTCGCTGCGGATGCGCCTGACGCTCATCGCCTCGGGTGCCTTGTTCGTCGCGCTGGTGGTCGGGGCGTTCGCGCTGACCACGGTGCTGAGCCGCACCCGCCTCGAGGCCCTGGACACGGTGGTCCGAGAGCGGGTGGCGACGATCGCCGCGCTCGCGCAGGACGACCGCCTGCCAGCGGCGCTGCCCGTGGCGGAGCCGGGGGAGATCGCGCAGCTGCTGGACGCGGACGGCGCCGTGCTCGCGACATCGCCGAACGCCAGCCGGACCCTGCCCGTCGTCCCCCTCGACGCGCTCCACGTCGGCCCGGGCACGACCGTCGGCGGGACCAGCGCCAGCGCCTACGACGACGAGGCCAGGATCGCGGTCCGGTCGGCGACCTACCGCGGCGACCCGGTGACCGTGGTCGCGACCGTCCCCGTCACCGAGGTGCGCAGCGTGCTCGACGCGTTGCGCCTCGGCCTGGTCGTCGTCGTTCCCCTGCTGACCTGCGCGCTGGCTCTGGTCGTCTGGCTGATCCTCGGGCGCGCGCTGCGTCCGGTCGAGGAGCTGCGCCGGGGCGCGGCGCTGGTCGCCTCGACGGGCGGCCCCGGCTCGTTGCCCGTGCCTCGCAGGGACGACGAGCTGGGCGCCCTGGCGCGGACGCTGAACTCGATGCTCGACCGGCTCGAGGCGGGTGCCGCGCGGCAGCGCAGGTTCGTCGCCGACGCCGCGCACGAGCTGCGTTCCCCGCTGGCCACGCTGCGCGCGAGCACCGAGGTGGCGCGCCTGCACCCGGACTCCTACGACACGGCCGAGCTCGCGGGCGACCTGGAGGCCGAGGTGCTGCGGATGCAGGCGCTGGTCGACGACCTCCTGCTCCTGGCCCGGGTGGGCTCGGCGCCCTCGGAGCGCGCGTCCGTGGACCTCGCGGCGGTTGTGCGGGACGTGGTGCCGACGACGGCGGGCGGTCTCGTGGTGACGGGCTCGGGCCGTGCGTTCGCGGGGGAGGCCGCCGTCGGACGGGTGGTGCGCAACCTCGTCGACAACGCCGTGCGGCACGCCGCGGCACAGGTGACGGTCACCGTCGCCGACGGGCTCGTCCAGGTCGACGACGACGGCGCCGGGCTCGCCGAGCAGGACCACGAGCGGGTGTTCGAGCGGTTCGTGCGGCTGGACGACGCGCGCGAGCGCGACGCGGGCGGCAGCGGGCTCGGCCTGTCGATCGCGCGTGAGGTCGCGCGCGAGCAGGGCGGCGACATCACGCTCGCCCGGTCACCCCTCGGCGGGCTGCGCGCCGAGCTGCGGCTGCCCGCGGACTCGCCCTGACGCCGGCCGGGACCCGGTTTCGGCAAGGCGACGTCGGGGACGCCCGTCGCCACCCGGTTCCGGCGAGCCGACGCCGTGCGGTGCGTCGGGGCCTCGTCGTACCGTGGTCCGACGAACCGCCGGAGGTGACCGATGCGCGAGACCGACCCGACCCGGGATGCAGGGGTGCGCGACGTCTCCCTCGCCGTGTCGCGGTACGTGGTCGACCGGGACGCGGAGCGGGACCGCGAGGCGGCGGACGACGAGCCCGACCAGACCGACGAGGCCGACCAGGCGACAGATGATCGGCCGCCCGGCGGGCCCACGCCGATGGCCGGTCGGATGCAGTTCCGGGCGGCCTGGGTGGACCGCGTGGTCGACCAGGCGATCGCGCGCGGGGAGTTCGACAACCTGCCGCTGGCCGGCAAGCCCATCCCCGGCATCGGGGCGCACCACGATCCCGACTGGTGGCTCAAGGCGCTCATCGAGCGCGAGCAGATCTCCGGCGTGCTGCCGGAGGCCATCCAGCTGCGCAAGGACGACGCGTCGCTCGACGAGCGGCTGGACGGGCTGCGCGCCGAGGCGGGCGTGCGCGGGGCACTGGCCGAGTTCAACGCGCGGATCGTCGCGGCCCGGCGTCAGCTGATGGGCGGACCGCCCGTCGTGACGCCGTTGCGGGACGTCGAGCGCGAGGTCGCCGCCTGGCGGGCGCGCCGAGCAGTGCCCGAGCCCGCGCCGAAGGCGGAGCCCCGGCGCCGCTCCTGGTGGCGCTGAAGCCTGCGGGCGTGCCGGCCTTGAGGCCTGCTGGCGGTGGGGCCTACTCGCGGTCCTCGAGCGCCGGCAGGATCGTCGTCGGGATGGCGAACGCGAGCCCGATGACCAGGATGCCGGCGACGAACAGCCAGGCGCCCCACGTGTAGTTGAACGCGATGGTGAACAGCGCCAGCCCGGCGAGGAACAGGATCATCGGGAACACGAACGAGATGGCGCGTCCGGGGGACTTCGTCTCGTCCTCACGATGCTGGAAGAGGGGCTGGCTCACTTCGACCTCCGGGTCCGTCCGCACGCTCGACTGCTCTGCGACTGAGGCCAGCCTAGTCACGCGCGTGGGGGTCGGGGTGCCCGACGCGGGCACCCCGACGACGCGTCAGTCGGTCCACTTCCAGAACGGGCGCACCTCGAGAGTGCCGAACCGGGCCATCGGGTGGTCGGCGGCGACCGCGACTGCCTCGTCGAGATCGACGCACTCGAGCAGGTCGAACCCGGCGATCTGCTCCTGCGTCTCCACGAACGGCCCCTCCGTCACCAGGAGCTTCCCGGAGCGCACGCGGACCGTCCGCCCGTCCTCCGGTGCCTGCAACCGGTCGCCCTCGCGCCGCCGCCCGGCGGCGTCGTTCGTCGTGACCCACGCCTCGATGGTGTCCTCGTCGGGCACGTAGGTCTCGGCGGCGGGATCGTTCCAGACGAGCATCAGGAACTGCATGGTGTCCTCCAGTTGGGGTCGTCGACCAGATCCTTCACCGCCACGACGGAGCCGCGCACCCGGGATCGACACTCCGCGACGACGAGTTCTCAGCGCATCGGTCGGGCGCGCGGCGCACGGTGGCCGTACCGGGGCGCCGACGACGTCATGGTGAGCCTCGATCAGGCGGACGACCCGTTGGCGCTGGCCCGCCCACGGGGCGAGCAGCTCGAGCATGCCGGCGTCGTCCGTCCGGCGGCCCGTGAGCGCCCACCCGACCAGGTGCGCCAGGTGGAAGTCGCCGACCGAGACGGCGTCGGCGTCGCCGAGCGCCCGCGACGAGACCTCGGCGACCGTCCACGGGCCGACGCCCTGCACCGTGCGCAGCCGCCGGTAGGCCTCGGTGATCGGCAGGTTGACGGACTCCTGCAGGCGACGCGCCACGGTGGCGGCGCGCGCGATCGTCCCGGCGCGCTGCTGGTCGACGCCGGCGCGCCGCCAGTCCCACACCGGGATGCTTCGCCAGCCAGATGCGTCGGGCGGCACGCGCAGGGTCGTCGGACCGGGTCCCGGCGCGGGGGTCCCGTGCTGGCGCACCAGCGCCCGGTACGCGGCCTGGGCGTCGAGGCCCACCACCTTCTGCTCGAGGATCGCCGGGACGAGTGCCTCGAGCACGTTGTTCGAGCGCGGGATGCGCAGGCCCGGGAGGCGTCGGTGCGCGTCGTGGACCACCGGGTGCAGTCGCGAGTCGAACCCGGAGTCGTCGTCGCGAGAGCCCAGCAGCTCCGGCGTCTGCGCGAGCGCGAGTTCGGCACCCGGGCCCCAGGTGGTCACGTGCACGCCGTCGGCGCGCTGCCGCAGGTGCCGGGTGGCCGGTCCGTCCGGCGTCCGGGTGGCCTGCCAGATGCTCCCGTCGGCCGCGTACGACCAGGCCGGGTCGCCGCCGCCGCGCCGCAGCGCACGCAGGGTCAGGCGGAGGTCGAGGGGGAGGGCCGGGCGGTAGACGGTCGTCAACGGCGCGACAGTGGGTTCGTCCGGCGTCGGGGTGCGCGGCTCCGCCGGGTCGGCGACGGATGCGGCGGAGCTGCACCCGCCCAGTGTGCGCCGTCTTCGGGTCGTCGATCGTGGCTCGTCGGAAAGGAGGCGTTCCGTCGGTGGCGCAGGGCAGGATGCCCGCATGACGATCCGCACCGGCATCTCGGGCTGGCGGTACCCGCCGTGGCGCGGTGCGTTCTACCCGACGACGCTGCCGCAGCGCAGTGGCTCGAGTACGCGTCGAGCCGGTTGACGTCGATCGAGATCAACGGCTCGTTCTACGCGCTGCAGAAGCCGGAGAACTTCCAGACGTGGTCCGCCCAGACGCCCGACGGTTTCGTGTTCTCCGTCAAGGCGCCCCGGTTCATCACGCACATGAAGAAGCTCGCCGACGTGCGCACGCCGGTGGCCAACTTCCTCGCCAGCGGGCTGCTCGCCCTCGGTCCGAAGCTGGGTCCGCTGCTCTGGCAGCTGCCGCCGAACCTCGGCTACGACCCCGCCCGCCTCACGACGTTCTTCGACCTGCTGCCGCGCACGACCGGTGCGGCCGTCGAGCTCGCGACGACACACGACGAGCGCCTGGACGGCCGCGCGTGGACGACCACCGACGAGGACCGGCCGCTGCGCCATGTCGTCGAGGTCCGGCACGCGACGTTCGAGAACACCGAGTTCGTCGATCTCATGCGTGAGCACGGGATCGGCATCGTGATCGCCGACGCCGACGGGCGCTGGCCGGTGATCGAGGACGTCACCTCGGACCTCGTCTACCTGCGGCTGCACGGCGACGAGGAGCTCTACGCGAGCGGGTACGACGACGCGTCGCTGGACCGCTGGGCGGCGCGGGTGCGGGTCTGGGCCGCGGGCGGCGAGCCCGCGGACGCGAAGCGGCTGGGTCCGGCGGCCGAGCAGGTGGCCGGCCGGGACGTGTTCGTCTACTTCGACAACGACACCAAGGTCCGCGCCCCGCACGACTCGATGGCGCTCGCGGCGCGGTTGGGGATCGGGCCCACGGTCTGACGGGTCCTCTGCCCGACCGGCCCGCGACTGGCGGCGTCGCCCGCTCAGTGGCCGCGGAGGCGCTCGATCAGGCGGCGGTCGCGCTTGGTCGGTCGGCCGGCGCCGCGGTCGCGGGTGCCCGCGGCGATGTGCTCCTTGGGCGGCGGTGCGGGGGACCGGTCGAGGTAGCAGGCGACCGCGACGGGGGCGCCGACGCGCTTCACGACGGTCCGCTGCACGACGACGATCCGCTCGCGCTCGCCCCCGCGGACGTGCACCTCGTCGCCCGGCACCACCATCGTCGCGGGTTTGGCGCGCTCACCGTTCACGCGGACGTGCCCGGCCTTGCAGGCGGCGCCGGCCGCCGACCTCGTCGGGAAGAGGCGGACCGCCCAGGTCCAGGCGTCCACCCGCGCACGCGTCACCTCGCTCACGGTCCGACCCTCTCACGCGTGGTCGCCGGGAGAACTTCCCGGCCGCCGCGGGAGCCCGTGCCGTATCGGCTGGGAAACCGGTCCGGCCACGCTCGGTGGAGCGGGCACCGATCGGTGCCTGACGACGCAGACGGAGGCAGTCCCATGTCCAGCACGCAGACGCACCTGCAGGAGATGCCCAGCCCGACCGCGACCACGACGGGCACCGCAGCCCTGTGGCGGATCCTGGCGGCGCTGGCGATCGCACACGTGCTCGTGATGTTCGGCAGCTTCGGGCTGCAGAAGGTCGCCCCGCTCGGCGCGCCGCGCGACGTCGTGATCGCCGACCACGTCACGCATGCGGCGCCGCGCGGGCTGGCCGGCCTCTGCCTGACGCTCGCAGCGTTCCTGCTCCTCCTCGTCGCGGCGACGCTGCTCGGGCGGCTGCTGCGCGGCACCACGGGAGCTGTCGGGCTGGCTGGCGTCGACGATCGCGGCCGCGGGCGCCGTGTACGTGGGGATCAGCGTGGTCGGTGAGCTGGCGCCGCTCGCGGCGGCCCTGTACGGCGGCCAGCACGGTGCGGGCGTCGACGTGGTCGTGGCCCTCGTCCAGCTGCACTGGTTCGCGCTGTACGGCGCGACGGGCGTGCTCGGCGTGTTCACGCTCGCCGTGGCCGGTGCGGTCCTGGCGACCCGGGCCCTGCCGCGGTGGGTCGCGTGGACCGGCCTCGTCGTCGGCGCGGTCTGCCTCGCCGGGGTACCGGGTGCGGGCGCCGGCCTCGCCGACACGGCGACCGCGGTGTGGTCGGTGTGGTTCGTCGGGCTGGGCGTGGCGGCGGCCCGTGCACCACGCGCGGGGCGCGTGCCGGCCGCGGCGTGAGGCCGTTGCCTCGGGCAGGCGGAGCGAGGACGATGACGCCCGTGGAGCCGGCGGTCTCGCGCAGGATGACGGTCGCGGTGGTCACCGCGGCCGTCGTCGCCTCGGCCGCGGGCCTGGTCTGGTCGCTCTGGGCGGCCGGCTCGACGGACGGTCCGTTGCTCGACGCGGTCCTCGGCGCCGCCGTCGTCGCCGCGCTGACCGTGACGGGCGCCGTCGTCGCGTTCTCGCGGCCCGCCAACCGGGTCGGCTGGACGATGCTCGCGGCGGGGACGCTCTGGGCGCTCGGCGACGCGGGCGTCGATGTCGCCCGGACCGCGTTCAGTCTCACCCGGGCGGCGCCGTCTCGACGCTGGCGGTCGCGGGCTCGGTGGCGCGGGGGATCGCCTGGTGGCTGGTCGTCCTGGGCCTGCCGCTCTGGTTCCCCGACGGCCGGCTGGCGGGTCCGCGCTGGCGCTGGGTGTCGCAGGGGTTCGTCGCCGTCGTCGTCGCCTCGGCGGTCGGGACGCTCTTCGCCGCCGACGCGAACCTCGTCGGGCTCGACGGCTGGCGCAACCCGCTCGCCCTGCCGGACGCGCTGCAGCCGATCAGCGCCCTGCTCTCCCTCGGTTCGTTGGCCGGGGCCGTCGTCGTGACCGTCGGGTCCGTACGGCAGCTCGTGGCGCGGTGGCGGGTGGGGGACGCGTTGCGTCGGCAGCAGCTGCGGCTGTTCGTCGGCGCGGCGGCCCTGCCGGTCGTCGTCGGGCCCATCGCCCTGCTCACGGGCGCGGGCGGCTGGCTGTTCGACGTCGCCGCGCTGCCGTTGCCGTTCGCGGTCGCGTTCGCCGTGCTGGCACGGGGGCTCTACGACCTGCGCACGGCGGTGAACCGCACCCTCGTCTGGGTCGTGCTGTCGGGGACGGTGGCCGGGTTCTACGCCCTGGTCCTGGTGGGCGTGGGCGCCCGGTTCGATGTCAGCGACGCCGCCTGGCTGCCGTGGCTGGCCGCCGCCGTGGTCGCGGTGACGTTCGCCCCGCTGCGAGACGGCCTGCAGCGGGCGGTCAACCGGGTCACGTTCGGCCGCTGGGACGACCCGTACGCGGTGCTCTCGAGCCTCGGGCGGACGCTCGAGGCGTCCGCCGGGACCGACGCCGTGCTGCACGAGGTCGTGGTCGAGCTGGGCACCCTCGGGCTCGACCGGGTCGAGATCCTCGACGCCCAGCAGCGCTCCTTGGCTGGGGAGCCCGGGGGAGCGCTCGACGTTCCGCTCGTCGCCTACGGACGACCGGTCGGCACGTTGCGCTACCGCCCGCCGGTCTCGCCGCTGCGCGCCCGGGACCGGCGCCTGCTGGACGACCTCGCCCGCCAGCTCGGGGGCGTGCTGCACGCGCGCGCTCTCACCGACGACGTGCGAGCCGCGCTCGAACGTCTGGTGCTGGCGCGCGAGGAGGAGCGTCGTCGGCTGCGTCGCGACCTGCACGACGGGCTCGGTCCCGCGCTCGCCGGTCACCTGCTGAGGCTCGACGTGATCGCCGCCGAGGTGCCCACGGGATCGCCGCTCGCCGACGACGTGGCGGCGCTGCGCGACGACGTACGCGCGACCGTGCTCGACGTGCGGCGGGTGGTCGAGGGGCTGCGGCCGCCGGCGCTCGACGAGCTCGGGCTCGGCGGCGCGTTGGAGCAGGCCGGTCGTCGGCTCACGCTGGGCACGGGTGTGGTGCTGCGGGTCGACGTCGCGGCCGTGGGCCCGCTGCCCGCGGCCGTCGAGGTGGCCGCGTTCCGGATCGCGGCCGAGGCGATGACCAACGTGGTGCGGCACGCCGAGGCGCACGAGTGCGTGGTGCTCGTGGACCGGGTCGGCGAGCAGGTGCGGCTCCAGGTCCGCGACGACGGCCGGGGTCTCGGCTCGCCGACGCCGGGGAGCGGGCTGCACACGATGCGGGAGCGGGCCGAGGAGCTGGGCGGTCGGCTGACGGTCGCGACCGGGCCGGAGGGCACGACGATCACCGCTCTGCTGGGCGTCGGCGCGGTCCCCACCCTCGAACCGGTCGGTGGCGCATGAGGGTCCTGGTCGTGGACGACCACCCGGTGTTCCGGGACGGGCTGGTCGCCCTGCTGCGCACCCTGCCGGACGTGGAGGTCGCCGGCCTGGCCGGCGACGGCGAGACGGCCGTCGAGCTGGTGGCCGCCGGCGGCGTCGACGTGGTGCTCATGGATCTCAACCTGCCCGGCCGGTCGGGGATCGCAGCGACGGCCGCGATCGTGGAGTTGCCCGACCCACCTGCGGTGCTCGTCGTGACGATGGTGGACGACGACGGAGCCGTGGCGAGCGCGCTGCGCGCCGGCGCCCGGGGCTACCTGCTCAAGGGGTCGACGGGCCAGCAGATCGCCGACGCCGTGCGGACGGTCGCCGGCGGGGGCGTCGTCCTGGGGCCGGGCGTCGCGACCTACCTGCTCACCGCGCCGACGCCCACCGCCGACCCCGACGGGCTGACCGTCCGGGAGCGGGAGATCCTGTCGCTGCTCGCCGAGGGGGCCAGCAACGCGCAGATCGCCCGGACGCTCGGGCTGAGCCTCAAGACCGTCCAGAACTACACCTCGCGCGTGCTGGCCAAGCTCCAGGTGGCCGACCGGACCCAGGCGGCGCTGCGGGCGCGCGGCCCGCTCAGTCCCGGAACTCCAGGTACTTCGTGATCAGGGCCTTGGTCGACGGGTCCTGGGCGGTCAGTGCGGCGGCGTCGCCCTGGACGGCCGGCGCGACCTCGAGCGCGGCTTCTCGCCCAGCTCGACGCCCCACTGGTCGAACGAGTCGATACCCCACACCACGCCCTGGACGAACGTGATGTGCTCGTAGAGCGCGATCAGCTGACCGAGCACCGACGGCGTGAGCGCAGCGGCGAGGATCGAGGTGGTCGGGCGGTTCCCCGAGAACACGCGCGCGGGCACGATCGCCTCGGCCGTCCCCTCGGCGCGCACCTCGTCGGCGGTCTTGCCGAAGGCCAGGGCCTTGGTCTGCGCGAAGAAGTTGGCCAGGAACAGGCCGTGCACGTCGACGCCGCCGTCGGTGAGCGGGTGGGCCGGGTTGGCGACCGCGATGAAGTCCGCCGGGATGAGCCGGGTGCCCTGGTGGATCAGCTGGTAGAACGCGTGCTGGCCGTTGGTGCCGGGCTCGCCCCAGAACACCTCGCCCGTGGAGGTGGTGACGGGGGTGCCGTCCCAGCGGACCGACTTGCCGTTCGACTCCATCGTCAGCTGCTGCAGGTAGGCGGGGAAGCGGTGCAGGTACTGGGCGTACGGCAGTACCGCGTGCGTGTGGGCGCCGAGGAAGTTGACGTACCAGACGTTGAGCAGGCCCATCAGGACGGGCACGTTCTGCGCGAACGGCGTGCTCGCCAGATGGGTGTCGACCGCGTGGAAGCCGGCCAGGAAGTCGCGGAACCCGTCGGGGCCGATGGCGATCGCGAGCGACGTGCCGATGGTCGAGTCGACCGAGTAGCGGCCACCCACCCAGTCCCAGAAGCCGAACGCGTTGGCCGGGTCGATGCCGAACGCGGCGACCTTGTCCAGCGCGGTCGAGACGGCGACGAAGTGCTTGGCGACGGCGGCGTTGCGCGAGGCGTCGTCGTCGGCGGTGCCCAGCGTCTCCCAGAGCCAGGCGCGCGCGAGGCGGGCGTTGGTGAGCGTCTCGAGGGTGCCGAAGGTCTTGGACGCGACGATGAACAGGGTGGTCGCCGGGTTCAGACCCTTGACCTTCTCGGCCAGGTCCGTCGGGTCGATGTTGGAGACGAATCGCACCTCGAGGCCGGCCTGCACGTAGGGCTTGAGCGCCTCGTACGCCATGACCGGCCCGAGGTCCGAGCCGCCGATGCCGATGTTCACGACGGTGGCGACCCGCTCACCCGTGACGCCCGTCCACGCGCCGGAGCGCACCTGGTCGGCGAACGCGTACATCTTGGTCAGCTCGGCTTGTACATCCGTGTCGACCTGCTGGCCGTCGACGACGAGCACCGGAGTCGTGCCTGCCGGCCGACGCAGCGCGGTGTGCAGGACGGCTCGGTCCTCGGTGACGTTGATGTGCTCGCCGCGCAGCTGGGCGGCGATGCGGTCGGCCAGCCCGACCTCGTCGGCGAGCCGGAGCAGCAGGGCGACCGTCTCGTCGGTGACCAGGTTCTTCGACAGGTCCACCGTGAGGTCGGCCAGCGAGAACGTCAGGCGCGTCGCGCGCTCGGCATCCGCGGCGAACCAGGCGCGCAGGTCGGGCGACAGCGTCGACTCGTGCTCGCTCAGCTCCTGCCAGGCGGTGGTGGCGGTGGCGTCGACGGGGGGCGTAGGCACGGTGGTTCCCTCTCTGCGGTGCGATTCCCCGGCCGGTCGTGGTCGCGACGCCGGGTCGGGTCCAACCTATTGCGCGGGCCAGGGGTGCCGCACGGGCGTCCGACACTGGACGGCGATGTCTAGGGTGTGCGTCATGTCTCGCGTCCCCACCGCCGTCCTCGCCGGACTGACCCTCGTGGTCGGCTTCGCCGTCGCGCAGGCCACCGGAGTGCGCGCTCTCGGCGGCGTCGTGCTGCTCGCGGGCGTGGCCTGGTGCGTCGTCCGTTCGCGGTCGGCGGGCTGGTGGCGGCTGTCGGCGGTGGTGCTGGCGGGCCTCGTCTGCTTCGTCGCGTCGCACCTGCTGGCCCCGGTCGTCGGTGCCTGGCCCTCGGTGATCCTCGTGGGGCTCGTGCTGGCGGGCGTGACCTACCCTCTCGTCGACAAGCCGCGCTCGTTGTCGGTCGCCGTCTAGGAAGCTCGTCGACGAGGGTGCGTCGACCCGGTGAAACGACTCCTCGGTCCGGTGGCGACTGCTGACAGGTCGCCGCAGCGCCCGCGGGCCTCGTCGGTCCGCGTCGTCGTCGGCCAGGATGTCCTCCATGGCCTCCCACCTCGTCTGCTGCGGGCTCGCGACACTGGACGTCGTCCAGGTGGTGGATCGCATCCCAGGGCCGAACGAAGCCGTCGCGCACGAGCTGACGGCGACGTTCGGAGGTCCGGCGGCCAACGCGGCGGCCACGGCGGTCGCGCTCGGGGTGCGGACGGTGCTCGTCACCGCGCTCGGCAGCGGCCCGGTCGCCGACCTCGTTCGCGCCGGCCTCGTCGCCGCGGGGGTCGAGGTGGTGGATCTGCTCGAGGGTGTGCACGGAGCGTCACCTGCGGTGTCCACGGTGCTGGTGACGCGAGCGACCGGCGAGCGCGCAGTCGTCTCCGTCAACGCGACGGGGGTGCCGGACCTGGCCGAGGCGGCGTCGCGCGCCGCGGTCGTCCTAGAGGGTGCCGGCGCCCTGCTCGTCGACGGCCATCACCTCGCGGCCGCGCAGGCGCTCGCCGAGGCTGCGCGCGCACCCGTCCTGCTCGACGGCGGCAGCTGGAAGCCCGGGCTCGAGCTTGCTGCTGAGACACGTCGACCACGCGGTCCTGTCGAGTGACTTCGCGATCCCCGACGACCTTGCGTCTCCTGCAGACTTCGCGGTGCCAGGGGGAGGCGCGCTGGGCGTCGACAGGGAGAGGGCGGCAGATCCAGCCGCTACGCGGGTCGCCGCGGTTCACCGGTCGATGGCTCCGGGCGATGAGGCTGCTCCGGCAGACGCCACTCCAACCCCCGAGACCCCGGGCCTGCTCGACGCCGTGGCCGCTTTCGGCCCACGGACCGTCGCCCGCTCGACCGGCCCCGGTCCGGTGCGCGTCCGGCTCGCCGGGCCGCCGGTCGAGCGGTTCGAGATCGTGCCGCCGTTGGTCGCCGTCGAGGACGTCGTCGACTCGCTGGGTGCCGGCGACGTCCTGCACGGCGCGATCGCCGCGTCGCTCGCGCGCGGCGTGGAGATCGGCGACGCCATCCGCGACGGCGTGCAGCGTGCCTCGGAGTCCGTGCGCCATGCGGGTGCGCTCGGGTGGGTCGCGGGCTGAGCCCGCAGGACGTTCGGTCGCTCGGTCGACGTGCGCTCTGCCTGGGGGGCTGAGGTTCAGCCGTCGAACCTTGTCCTTGACGTGTTCATGCGGTCGGTGTGGGCCTGGATCACAGTGAGCAACGGCTGAAAGCTCTCTCGACCCATCGCGAGAAACGTGCACCGCTCGTCGAACTTGTCGACGAACGTCGCACGCCGGTCGTCGAGGTTGGCTACGACGGTGCGGTCCCAGGGGCTCGACCAGGCGGGACCGTGCAGCAGCGACGTGCCGGGGAGCATGCCCGACGCGCGCCCGAACATCTTCAACGGCTGGCGGATGTCGACGTAGATGGCGGTCTCGTCGGCCCACGCGACAGCCAGCGGGTAGGTGACGCGAAACCGGAAGAGGCCGCGTCCGAGGATGACGGCGCCAATGACTCGTCGCGTCGCCGACCGGCCCTGCTGGTCCTCCATCACGTGCCTCCCGTGTCACGACGCTACCGCGACCGGTCCCGTCGGGGTGCAGGCATTCTTACTGTGGACGGCTGTGCATTGTTTGGGGGCTGTGGACGGCTCGAACGCTTTCTCTTCATGGAACAGCGCCATGCGGCCGGCGCAGAGTGCTTGTCCAGGTCACCGCCAGCGGAGATCCCGACTCTCAGGAGAGTGCGTGTCAGTGGTGGGGTGAATGCTGGCGGCAAGCGGAATTCACGGGAAATGCCCGGGTACGTCAGAGGGGGAATGCGTGGTGACATTCGATTTTTTGCCGGCCGACTCCGTGCAGGGCGCTCTCGCCGCGGTCGCGGAGGCGGTCGATCGGCTGGCGGCTCTCACTGACCCGGCCGCACCGTCGCGCGTGGAGGGAGCCGAGGCGGCGTCCGTCGTGACCGGCGCGCTGGCACTCGCCGGACGACTGTCGGCCGTCGCCGCGGGGGCGATCCCGGTCGTGGAGGCCGACGGGTGGTGGTCGCTGCAGGGCTCGAGGTCGGTGACGTCGTGGGTCGCTGCGAACGGCCGCCTGTCGCACGGACAGGCCGCCCGGCTCGTCGGGCTGGGCAGGGCGCTTCGCGACGACCTGCCGGCGACCGCGGTCGACGCGGTCTCGGGAGCGGTAAGCATCGAGGCCGCGCACCTGCTGGCGGCCGTGGCCAACACACCGGCCCGGAAGGCGGCTCTGGCTACGACTCTGCAGGACTGTGGCGAGGCGTTCCTCGTCGAGCACGCCCGTGCACTGACCGTGGGCCAGCTGCGCATCCTCGCCCGTCGGTGGGCCGCGCACGCCGACCCGGAGTCCGACGAGCGCGGCTATCGCGAGGCGTCCGAGCGCGAGTTCCTCGACCTCGCGAACACGACCGACGGCTGGCATGTGAGCGGGTTCCTCACCACCGACCACGGTCACGCCCTGACCGCAGCCCTCGACGCGCTCGCGGGCCGCTCCGCCGACCAGGCCGGCCAACCCGCGGGCCGCCGACGCGCCAATGCCCTGAACAACGTCGTCCGGACCGTGCTGGACCGCGACCTGACCGGCAGCACGGGCGACCACCGCCCCCAGATCACGGTGGTGACGGACCTGGCGACGCTCACCCGAGCGCTGGGCATGGACGAGTCGGACGGCCCGGTGACAAGACAGGCGGCCAGCTCAGTTCTGGCTCCAGATGTCGATGCAGAGGAGGGGGCGATGAGGGCCGCCGATCCCGTCGCATCGGGTATGCGAGATGCCCCGGCATCTGACGTCGCGGCGCCGCGCGGATGCGCGGGAGAATCGCCGCCTGGCTTGTTCGACGAGAGTCACGACGCCGTGCTGCCAAGCGTCGTCGTTGAGTACATGGGCGATCGAGCAGGTCCCCTCGAGGTCACCGCCGATCGATCTGGCTCCCCGGGAGCGGTCGGCGGGGAGGTTGGAGTGGACGTCGCGGATGGCCGCGGTCACTCCGTCGCGGAAAGCGTGAGGGGTGACGGGGTGTCCTTTGCGGACGTCGCGAACGGTGGCGGGGACTCTGTCGTCGAGATCGAGCGGTTCGCCGTTGCCGAGCTCGTCGGCACAGGTCCGATCCCGGACTCGGTGCTCGCGCGCCTGGCGTGCGACAGCCAGATCACGCGCGTCGTGTTCGGACCGGATTCGGTCGTGCTCAACGTCGGGCGGGCCGAGCGGACGTACACGGGGGCCAAGCGTCGAGCGATCATCGCGCGGGACGAGCGGTGCCGATTCCCGGGCTGCTCCGCACCGCCGGGGATGTCGGAGGTGCACCACACCGAGCACTGGCTCCGCGACCACGGCGAGACCGACGTCCGCACGGGCGTGCTCACCTGCTGGTATCACCACGCGCTGATCCACGAACGGGGGATCGAGGTGCGGCGGGGTGCGGACGGGAGGTGGACCTTTCGCGATCGCCGCGGCCGCGAACTGGTCGGGCCGATCGGCTGACGGCTGGCAACGGTCCCCGATCGAGCCGAGGTCGATTCAGGCCGTGCCGAGCGCCTCGCGGACCAGGGGAGCGATCTTGGTGCCCAGCACCTCGATCGACTTCAAAGACTCGAGCTGCGGCACTCCGGACAGGTCCATCTGGAACGACTGGCGGTCGTGGTGCAGCACCTCGTGCAGCGCGACGATCCGCTCGGCGATCTGCTCGGGCTCCCCGACGAAGTAGGCGCCGCCGCGTGCAGCCTGCGACTCGAACGAGATCCGGTTGGGCATCGAGAACCCGCGCTCGGCGGAGATCCGGCGCATGGACTCGTGCCAGAAGGGGTAGAAGAAGTCGCGCGCGGCCTTGGCGTCCTCGGCGAAGTAGCCCATGCCGGCCACCGAGACGAACCGGCTCGACCCGTCGTGCCCGGACTGTTCGTGGGCCCGGCGGTACAGGTCGACGAGCGGGGCGAACGACGCCGGCTGGCCGCCGATGATCGCGTAGCTGATGGGCAGCCCGAGCATGCCTGCCCGCACCGAGGACTGGGGGTTGCCGCCGGTCGCCACGGCGACGGTCAGGTGCTGTCCGCGGCCCGGGTGGTCGAACGGCCGGGGGAGGACCAGCGCGTCGTCGAGCGGCGGCCGGAACCGACCCGACCACGTCACGCGCTCGGCGTCGTCGATCCGCAGCAGCAGCTGGATCTTCTCGTCGTACAGCTCGTCGTAGTCGTCGAGCGAGGCGCCGAACAGCGGGTACGACTCGATGAACGACCCACGGCCGGCGAGCAGCTCGACGCGCCCCTGCGAGAGCAGGTCCATGGTCGCGAACTGCTGGTAGACCCGGACCGGGTCCTCGGTCGACAGGACGGTGACGGCGCTGCCGACGGTGATCCTGGACGTCTGCGCGAGGGCCGCCGCGATGACGGTCGAGGGCGACGAGATGGCGTAGTCGGGCCGATGGTGCTCGCCGATCCCGACGTAGTCGAGGCCCACTTCCTCGACCAGGCGGACGCGCTCGAGGACGTCGCGGATGCGCTGTCCCGGGCTGGTGACCTCGCCGGTCACGGGGTTGGGGTGGACGTCGCCGAACGTGTACATCCCGAGTTCCATGCTCATGCAAACGCATGCACCGCCGCGGCTGTTCCCGCAGGTGAACGGGGATCCGGAAGGTATCGCTGCAGGTCAGGGGCGTGGTCAGGCACGGGCGCGGCCCGTCGGCGTGTGAGCGTTAACCGAAAGTCATCCCACGAAACGCTCGTGTGAACGTCCGGTCACGATGTGATCACGGTCACCGAAGTGACTTGACGTCGATTAGTAAGGAAGGTCTACTAACAAACGTGACAGCGACAACGCAGCCGCCCGCCGCGGCCCGGGGAGTTGGTCGGGCCCTGCGCCCGACCGGCAAGGTGCTCCCCGAGCACGCACGGGCGCACAACCGGTCGCTGGTGCTCGCTCACCTCTTCCACATCGGTCCGGCGTCGCGTGCCGACATCGCTCGCAGCACTGGTCTGACCCGCGTCACGGTCTCCGGTCTGGTGGCCGACCTGATCGCCGAGGGACTCGTCGAGGAGCTCGGCGTGCGCGTCGAGGGCAAGGTCGGCAAGCCGGCCACGCTGGTCGGCATGCGCACCGAGGCGTTCCAGATCGTCGCCGTCGACCTGACCGACGACTCGCGCCTGCTCGGCGCCGTGATGACCCTCGTCGGCGACGTGGTCGCCCGCCGCTCGGTCGCCCTCGAAGGGCGGACGGGCGAGGCCGCCGCCGTGCTGGTCGAGGAGCTGAGCCGGGATCTGCTCGCCGCCGCGACCCGCCCGGTCATCGGCGTCGGCATCGCGTCCCCGGGGGTCATCGACCTCGACGGCACGGTCGTCCAGGCCCCCAACCGTGGCTGGTACGGCCTTCCGCTGGCGGCCCGGCTCACGGAGTTCCTCGGCGTTCCGGTGCACGTCGCCAACGACGCCAACACCCGCGCCCTCGGCGAGTTCACGTACGGCGCGGCGGCCGGCTCGGGCTGCATGGTCGTCACCATCGGCCAGGGTGTGGGCGCCGGGATGGTCGTGGACGGCGCCCTCGTCCTCGGTCGGCACCACGCAGCAGGCGAGATCGGCCACGTGACCGTCGTCGACGGAGACGCGCGTGACGAACCCCCGCTGGAGTGCGCCTGCGGCCGCTCCGGCTGCCTCGAGACCGTGCTGAGCGTGCCGGCCCTGCGCCGCCGCACCGCGGGACTCACCCCTGAAGAGTCCGACGCCGCACTGGCGTCGGTCGGACGGTTGCTGGGCATCGCCCTGGCACCCGTCGTCAGTGCCCTCGACCTCGCCGAGGTCCTGCTCTCCGGTCCGCCGGGGAGCTGCTGGACGGACCTCTGCGGGACGCGGCGCTCACCACCGTCCGCGCGCGGACCATGCCTGTCATCGGGCACGGACTCGCCATGCGGATGGGATCCCTCGACGAGGACGGGGCTCTCGCTGGTGCGGCAGTCCTCGTTCTGTCGGGCCGGCTGGGGGTCTCGTGACGACCCCCAGCCGGCCCACTGCAGTCGGAAGAAACCCCCGGCGACGCCGCTCGGCGATCGTCTCGCTCACGGGAGGAAACCCCAACGTGAAGATCCTACGTTTCGCGGCCGTCGGCGTGGCGGCAGCGCTCACGCTCGCCGCCTGCGGCAACTCCAACGACAGCTCGTCGTCGGACACGCCCTCGGCAAGCAAGGCGCCCGAGGCTGCCACCATCAAGCTCTGGCTCAACGGCACGGACACCCCGGACGCCCTGCGCCAGTACCTCACGACGACCTTCGCGGCCCAGAACCCCGGCTCGACGCTCGTCATCGAGCAGCAGGACTGGACCGGCCTGGTCCCGCGCCTGCAGACCGCCCTCGCGTCGGCCGACCAGACGCCGGACGTCGTCGAGATCGGCAACACGCAGTCGCCGACCTTCACCTATGCCGGTGCGTTCGCCGACATCACTGACATGAAGGCCGAGCTGGGTGGCGACAAGCTGCTCCCCGGCTTCGTCGAGGCCGGTAGCGCGGACGGCAAGTTCTACGCCGCTCCGTACTACTCCGGTGCGCGCGCCGTCTTCTACAACAAGGACGCGTTCGCCGCCGCCGGCGTCGAGGTGCCCACCACGCTCGCCGACTTCACCACGGTCGCCAAGAAGCTGCAGGCGGCCAACCCCTCCGGTTCCGGCTTCTGGCTGCCCGGCCAGGACTGGTACAACGGCGCGTCGTGGCTGTACACCAACGGCGGCGACTTCGCCGTCAAGGACGGCGACAAGTGGAAGGGCGCCCTCGAGGACCCGAAGTCGCTGAAGGGTCTGGAGCAGGTCCAGGACCTGTTCAAGAACGCGACGAAGGCTCCGGCCGACGCCAACTCCGACCAGCCCTGGGTTCCGTTCAACGCCGGCCAGGCCGCGATGTTCTCGGCGCCCACCTGGGCCCGCTGGAGCATCGACCTGCCGCAGTGCAACAAGGGTGTTGCCAAGGACGACGTCTCTGACGCCGCCAAGGCTGCCCTGAAGGAGCAGCAGGCCTGCAACGAGGAGCACACCGGTGTCTTCCCGCTGCCGGGCATCGAGGCCGGCTCTTACGCCACGGGCTTCGCCGGTGGCTCGAACATCGCGATCGGCGCCAAGTCGCAGCACAAGGAGCTGGCCCAGAACCTGCTGAAGATCATCTTCTCGGCGGACTTCCAGAACATGCTCGGCAAGAACGGCCTCATCCCCGGCAACTCCGCGTACGCGGCCTCGATGGGTGACGACGTCTACGCGAAGGCCGCTGTGGCCGCCGCACTCAACGCGAAGCTCACGCCGGCCGCCGAGAACTGGGCCACCGTCGAGGGCAACCGCACGCTGGAGGACTTCTTCCAGCAGATCGCCTCGGGCGCCGACATCAAGACTGCTGCCGCCACCGCGGACAAGCAGATCGCGGACGCGCTCAACAACTGATCACCTCGGCTGGTCACCCCCTCCGTCGAGGAGGTGACCAGCCGGGCCGAACACCCCACACGCAGCACACACCACTGCTGTACTGATCATCGGTCGTCGTTCGTGCACCGAGCGGACGCCACCTGATCCGGGTGCGGTCGGGCCTGCCGACGCAGGCGGGTCCGACCGCGCCACCAGACAGGAGCCTCTTCCCATGGCAGCCATTGCCCCCGTGGTCGAGCACGACGGCGCCCCGCCCGTGTTCCCACGCCGTAAGCGCCGCAAGCTCGGTGTGTACGGCCTGCTGGTCCCGGCCAGCATCCTCATCGGCGTCGCCCTCGGCTACCCGCTGGTCCGTCAGTTCATCACCTCGTTCCAGGAGTTCGGGCTCAAGCAGCAGTTCGGCGCCCCGCCCGAGTGGGTCGGCCTGAAGAACTACCAGACGCTGCTGACCGACCCGTACGTGTGGACCGTCATCGCCCGCTCGATCGCGTTCTGCCTGGTGAACGCGGCCGTCACGATGGTTATCGGCATCGCGTTCGCGGTCCTCATGCAGCGGGTCACGCGCACGGCGCGGATGACCCTGCAGATCTCGCTGCTGCTGGCGTGGGGGACCCCGGTCCTCGCGTCCATGACCGTGTGGCAGTGGCTGTTCAACTCCCAGTACGGCGTCATCAACTGGGTGCTCGCCAACGTCTTCGGCATGACCGACATGGCCGGCCACTCGTGGATCATCCAGCCGCTGTCGTTCTTCTTCGTCGCCACCGTGATCGTGGTCTGGATGTCCGTGCCGTTCGTCGCGTTCTCCGTCTACGCGGGCCTGCTGCAGGTTCCCGACGAGACGTTGGAGGCCGCCCAGCTCGACGGTGCCTCCCAGCGACAGCAGTTCTGGAACATCACCATCCCGATGATCCGGCCGGTCCTGTCGATCGTGATGCTCCTGCAGGTGATCTGGGACCTGAAGGTGTTCACCCAGATCTACGTGCTGCAGCGCGCGGGCGCCCCGACGCACGAGACCAACCTGCTGGGCACGCTCATCTACTCCTACGCAGGCAACTTCTCCAAGGCGAGCGCGCTCGCCACGATCATGCTGGTCATCACGCTCGCCCTGACCGGTTTCTACATCCGGCAGATGCTGAAGGAGGACGAGCTGTGAGCACCCCCCTCGCCATCCCGTCGGCCACCGTGGGCACCCCCGACGCCACGGTCGCCACGCGCAAGGTCCGCTCCACCGAGTCGGGCCGCACCCAGGGCCGGCGCTCGCGCCGCGTGTGGAGCGTCGTCGCCGTCCTCGTCGCGATCGCCTGGGTCTTCCCGATCTACTGGATGATCAACAGCGCGCTGCTGCCGCTGAACAAGCTGCAGGGCACGCGGCCGACGTTCCTCCCCCTCGGCGGCACGCTCGCCAACGTCCGCGAGGTGCTCAAGGACCCGACGTTCTGGGACGCGACGAAGATCTCGCTCGTGGTCGTCGTCATCGTGCTCGTCGCCGCCCTGATCTTCGCGTTCCTCGCCGCGCTGGCCGTCAGCCGGTTCCGGTTCCGGGGCCGCAAGTCGTTCATCCTGACGATCCTCGTGGTGCAGATGATCCCCGCCGAGGGGCTGTTCATCTCGCAGTACCGGATGCTCGACAGCTGGAACCTGGTGAACACCGCGATCGGTCTGTCGATCGTCTACACGGCCGCGATCCTGCCGTTCACCATCTGGATGCTGCGCGGGTTCGTCGCCGGTGTGCCGATCGAGCTCGAGGAGGCCGCGATGGTCGACGGCCTCTCGCGGACCGCCGCCTTCTTCCGGATCACCTTCCCGCTGCTCGCCCCCGGTCTCGTCGCCGCCGGCGTCTACGCGTTCCTGCAGGCCTGGAACGAGTACACGCTCGCACTGGTGGTCATGACGGACCCGAAGCAGCACACGCTGCCGCTCTGGCTGCAGGGTCTGGTCCAGACGAACCGCGCCACCGACTGGGGAGTCGTCATGGCCGGCTCGGCCCTGATCGCGGTGCCGGTGATCATCTTCTTCCTGTTCGTCCAGAACAAGATGACGTCCGGGCTCGTCGCCGGTGCGGTGAAGGGCTGACGTGAGCAAGCAGGGGATCCCGACGCTCGCTGGGACGGCGTCGGACGACAGAGCACGCCCGTGGTCGATCGGTCTCGACATCGGGGGCACCAAGGTGCTCGGTGTCGCGCTCGACGGCGACGGCGTGGTGCGGCACCAGGTCAGGCTCGCGACGGCCAAGGGCGTCCAAGGTCTGGTCGACGTCGCGGTCGCGGTGGTCGAGGACCTGGCCGGTCGCGTGGGTGTGCCCGTGTCCGAAGCTCGCCGGTGTCGGCATCGGTCTGCCTGGTGTCGTCGACGCCGACAAGGGACTCGTCGAGCACGCCGTGAACCTCGGCATCGAGCAGAGCACGCCGCTCGCGGCCCTGGTCGCGGAGCGCCTCGGCGTGCAGGTCCGGGTCGAGAACGACCTCACCGTCGCCGTCGTCGGCGCCGCGCACACCGTCGACGGGGCACAGGGGACCAGCGAGCCCGGGGTGCACGACCTCGCGTTTCTCGCGCTCGGCACCGGCCTCGCCGCGGGCCTCCTGCTCGAGGGTCGGCTGCGCCGCGGTTCGCACGGGGGCGCCGGCGAGATCGGCCACCTGACGCTCGTGCCCGACGGGCTGCCCTGCAAGTGCGGTCAGCTGGGCTGCCTGGAGCAGTACGCCTCGGGGTCCGCGCTCGACGTCGCCTGGCCGAGCCGGTTCGGGCGTCCCGCGCCCGCTGAGCTGTTCACGGCGGCGGCCGACGGCGACCCGCGAGCCATCGAGGTTCGCGACCGGTTCGCCTGGGCCGTCGCGGCCGCGGTGCGCATGCTCGTCCTCACCGCCGACGTCGACCTCGTCGTCATCGGCGGCGGCGTCAGCGCGCTCGGGCAGCCGCTCCTGCGGGCCGTGCGCAGCGAGCTGGAACGGCAGGCGGAGGCGTCGCCGTTCCTGGCGTCGATGAGCCTGCCGGGACGCGTGAGCCTCGCGCCCGCGGACGTGCCGGTCGGTGCCGTCGGCGCGGCCCTGCTCGGGCGAGGGGAGTACTTCTGATGGAGGTCGTCATCGGTCCCGGCGCCGAGCTGGGGCGTCTCGCCGCGGACGCGATCGAGCATCTCCTGCGCGAGCAGCCCGACGCCGTCCTCGGCCTGGCCACCGGGTCGAGCCCGCTGGCCGTCTACGACGACTCGCGCGTCGGCACGCCGAGGCGGGCCTGTCGTTCGCGCGCGCCCGGGCGTTCATGCTCGACGAGTACGTCGGGCTCGACGCCGCGCACCCCGAGCGGTACCGCAACGTCATCGAGACCGAGATCGCGTCCCGCGTCGACTTCGCCGACGGTGCGGTGCAGGGCCCCGACGGCCTCGCCGCAGACCTCGTCGTGGCGTGCCGCGCGTACGAGGAGTCGATCGCCGAGGCCGGTGGCGTCGACCTGCAGATCCTCGGGATCGGCACCGACGGCCACATCGCGTTCAACGAACCGGGCTCGTCGCTCGCCTCGAGGACGCGGATCAAGACGCTGACCCGGCAGACCCGTGAGGACAACGCCCGGTTCTTCGGGGGAGACCTCGACCAGGTCCCCACGCACTGCCTCACGCAAGGCCTGGCGACGATCATGTCGGCCCGGCACCTCGTGCTGCTGGCCACCGGCAAGGGCAAGGCGGAGGCCGTGCACCAGCTGGTCGAGGGCCCGGTCAGCGCGATGTGGCCGGCGACCATCCTGCAGCACCACCCGCACGTCACCGTCCTGGTGGACGACGCCGCCGCGAGCCGGCTGCAGCTGGCCGACTACTACCGCGAGACGTACCTGTCGAAGCCCGCGTGGCAGGGCCTCTAGGGGGTCCTCGCACCGCCGCGACCGCGAGATCGTGAGGTAGCGACGAGGTCGTGGCGGCGACCACGACCTCGTCGCCACGTCACGATCTCGTCGTCGAGCCACGATCTGGTCGGCCGGTGCGGCGTGCGCTCCGGGTGCGGTCTCCGACCGCCGGGCGCCCCCGACGGGGCGGGTGCCCACGTACACTCGACGCCATGAGTGAGCCGTTCCCGATGCCGTCGCCATCCCGAACGACGACCGACGACCCGTCCGGACCGGACCAAGGCACGTCGACCAGCGTGCTGGAGCGCGAGGAGACTCGCGAGGAGGTCGAGCCGGGCGACCACGAGCGGTTCGCGCACTACGTGCGCAAGGAGAAGATCCTCGACTCGGCCCTCAGCGGCAAGCCGGTGATCGCCCTGTGCGGCAAGGTCTGGGTGCCGGGTCGCGACCCCAACAAGTTCCCCGTGTGCCCGGTGTGCAAGGAGATCTACGAGGGCCTGCGCGAGCCCCAGGACGGCGACGACAACGCCGGCGGGGGCAAGTCCGGCGGTCGTCGCTGGGGCTTCGGCCGCAATCCGTCGGGCGGCTCGGGCGGCTCCGGTGACGCGTCGTCCACGGGCAGCTTCGGTTCGCCTGCCGGTCCGACAAGCGGAAGCTTCGTGACGGCGGCCCCGCGCCCGTCCGTCGTCCCCTCCACCCTCTCGTCCAGCCACGCGTCGTCGTCGGCCGCGTCACAGCTGCCGCCGGCGTTCCCCAGCCGCGCGCCGTGGGGGACCGCGAACAAGCTGCGCGCGTGGCAGGCCGAGGCGCTCGAGCAGTACCGGGTGGCCAACCCGCGCGACTTTCTCGCGGTCGCCACCCCGGGCGCCGGCAAGACGACGTTCGCGCTGCGCATCGCCACCGAGCTGCTCGAGGCCCGGGTGGTGCGACGGGTCACCGTCGTCGCCCCGACCGAGCACCTCAAGCGTCAGTGGGCCGACGCAGCCGCACGGGTCGGCATCACGCTCGACCCCAACTTCAGCAACGCCCAGGGCCGGCACGGGCACGGGTTCGACGGCGTCGCGGTCACCTACGCGCAGGTGGCCAGCAAGCCGATGCTGCACGCGGCACGCACCACCACCGAGCCGACGCTCGTGATCCTCGACGAGGTGCACCACGGCGGCGACGCGCTGCTGGGGCGACGCCGTGCGCGAGGCCTTCGATGGCGCGACGAGGCGGCTCGCGCTGACCGGCACACCGTTCCGCTCGGACACCGCCGCCATCCCGTTCGTGCGCTACGACCGGGGCGGTGACGGCATCCGCCGCAGCGCGGCCGACTACACCTACGGCTACGGCGACGCGCTGCGCGACCACGTGGTGCGCCCGGTCATCTTCCTGTCGTACAGCGGCTCGATGCGTTGGCGGACCAAGGCCGGCGACGAGATCAGCGCCCGCCTCGGCGAGGCGCTCACCAAGGACATGACCGCGCAGGCGTGGCGGACCGCGCTCGACCCGGACGGCGAGTGGATCACCAGCGTCCTCGCTGCCGCGGACCGCCGCCTCACCGAGGTGCGGCGCACGGTGCCGGACGCGGGCGCGATGGTCATCGCCACGGACCAGACCGACGCCCGCGCGTACGCGGGCCACCTCGCGCGGCTGACCGGCAAGTCTCCGACGGTCGTGCTCTCGGACGACGACGGCGCGAGCGACCGGATCGACGAGTTCTCCTCGGGCACCTCGCGCTGGATGGTGGCCGTCCGCATGGTGTCGGAGGGCGTCGACGTGCCGCGGCTGGCGGTCGGCGTGTACGCGACGAGCACGGCGACCCCCCTGTTCTTCGCGCAGGCCGTCGGCCGCTTCGTGCGCGCCCGTCGCCGCGGTGAGACCGCCTCCGTGTTCCTGCCGAGCGTCCCGCAGCTGCTCGCGCTCGCCGGCACGCTCGAGCTCGAGCGCGACCACGCGCTGGACCGCCCCAAGACGGCCGAGGAGCTGGGCGAGGGCTTCAGCCCCGAGGACGCCCTCCTGGAGGCGGCGAACGCCGAGCGCAACGGGCCTGACGAGATCGGTCCGGACGGCAAGCAGGGTGCGTTCGAGGCGCTCGAGGCGCAGGCGTCGTTCGACCGGGTGCTGTTCGACGGCGGCGAGTTCGGCACGGGCGCGGAGATGGGGTCCGACGAGGAGCTCGACTTCCTCGGCCTGCCCGGGCTGCTCGACGTCGACCAGGTCTCGGCGCTGCTGCGGCAGAGGCAGGCCGACCAGCTGAGCGGGCGCAAGAGGGCCGCCGCCGACGACGTGCCCGCGATGGACCACCGCAAGCAGGCCGAGCTGCGCAAGGAGCTGTCGCAGCTGGTGGGTGCCTGGGCGCGCCGGAGCGGGCAGCCGCACGGGTCGGTGCACAGCGAGCTGCGCCGCCGCTGCGGAGGCCCCGAGGTGGCGCTCGCCGACCCCGACCAGCTGACGGCGCGGGTCGCGATGGTCCGCGGCTGGTTCGTCGGGAAGAAGTAGCCACCCCGCCGGGTGAAGTTTTCGCAAGGGGCGTCTCACAGTTCGGACAGAGCATTTCCCGGACGAACCTGCAGGTCAGGGCTCTGGACGGGTGACCACATAGCAGCGGAGGGCCGCGACGCAACTCGACGTTCAGCGCGCGGAGGCCGGGCTGGGCTGGCAGCGTTGTGTTGTCGCCGAACGGCCCGGGTACCCCCGCTCGCCGGATCGGTGCGACGGACGAAAGGGGCCTCACCATGCCCGGCTGGCTCATCCTCATCATCATCGGCGTCATCCTGCTCATCCTCGGCTTCGCCGGCGTCGGATCGTTCCTGATCTGGATCGGCATCGCCGTCCTGGTCATCAGCCTGATCCTGGCGCTCGTCGGCCGGGGTCGCTCGCGGGTCTAGCCCACCCCGGATCGCCGGGACGACGTCGAGAACCCGGCGTCAGTCCCCGATCCGCAGCGTGACCGTCGGCACCGCGGCCTCGTCCGCAGACAAGCGCCTCGCCCCCCGCGGCAGCTCGTCTCGCGAGGCCCGGTGCCGGCCCACGGCGGCCTGCACGCCCGCCGCCCCCATCCATCCCCGGTCCGGCACCCCGTCCGTCACCAGCGGCACGTGCAAGGCCCGCAGCGTCGGGTCGTCGGACCGCCAGGCCCGGACGGCGTCGTCGGGACCCGTCACCAGCACCTCCTCCAGCGCCCGCCCCTCCGCATCGAGCCGCCGAGCCGCCGCTTTGCGGCCGCCGACGCTGATCTTCGCGCGCGACGCCTTGGCCACCGGCTCGAGCCGACCGTCCGAACCTTCGCGCGCGACGAGCTTGTAGACCATCCCGCACGTCGGCGCTCCCGAGCCCGTGACCACCGACGTGCCGACGCCGTAGCTGTCCACCGGTGCGGCGGCAAGGGAGGCGATCGCGTCCTCGTCGAGATCGGACGTGACGATGATCTTCGTCGCCCGCGCCCCCGCCTCGTCCAGCTGCTGGCGGACCTCGTGCGCGAGGACGCCCAGGTCGCCGGAGTCGAGGCGCACGGAGCCCAGCGACGTCCCGGCCGCGGCCAGGGCGTTCTGCACCCCGCGCCGCACGTCGTACGTGTCGACGAGGAGCGTCGTCCCGGCGCCCTGGGCCGCCACCTGGGCCTCGAACGCCGTCCGCTCGTCGTCGTGCAGGAGCGTGAACGCGTGCGCGGCCGTGCCGATCGTCGCCAGGCCGTACCTGCGCCCGGCCTCGAGGTTGGAGGTGCCGGCGAACCCCGCGACGACGGCCGCCCGACTCGCCGCGACCGCGGCCTCCTCGTGCGCCCGGCGCGATCCCATCTCGAGCACGGGCCGGTCCACGGCGGCGCTGGTCATCCGGGACGCCGCCGACGCGACCGCCGAGTCGAAGTTCAGGATCGAGAGCACGACCGTCTCGAGGATCACGGCCTCGGCGAACGTCCCCTCGACCACGAGCACCGGCGACGACGGGAAGAACGTCTCGCCCTCGGCGTACCCGACGACAGACCCGCCGAACCGGTACCCGGCCAGGTAGGCCAGCGTCGCGTCGTCGACGATGCGCTCGTCAGCGAGGTAGTCCAGCTCCGCCGTCCCGAACCGGAACCGTTCGACGGCCTCGAGCACGCGTCCGGTGCCCGCGAGCACCGCGTACCGACGCCCGGCCGGCAGGCGCCGGGTGAACACCTCGAACACGCACCGCCGCTGCGCGGTCCCGTCGGCCAGCGCCGCCTGCAGCATCGTGCAGCTCATAGCGGTCCGTGAGGAGCGCCGTGCTCCGGTCGTCGTTCAGGCCCCGGGGCGTCGCCGTCATGCCGCCAACGTAGGCAGCGCGCACCCACTCTGCACGACGGGCATCCCACGGCACACCTACAGTTGGCGTGTGCCTGTGGAGACCCTTCCCGACCAGAGCGTCGAGGCGCAGCAGGAGACGGCGATCGCGGACCCGTGGGTGACCATCGTCTGGAACGACCCCGTCAACCTCATGAGCTACGTGACGTACGTGTTCGAGTCGTACTTCGGCTTCCCCAAGGCCAAGGCGGAGAAGCTGATGCGGCAGGTGCACGAGCAGGGCCGGGCCGTGGTGTCCACCGGGTCGCTCGAGGCGATGGAGGTCGATGTGCAGGCGATGCACGAGTTCGGCCTGTGGGCCACGCTGCAGCGAAGCGGCCAGTGATGCGTGCGTTCCGACGGCGGCGCGGGCTGTACGTCGCGCGCCTGGACGACGACGAGCGTGGGGTGATCGCGGCCCTCGTCGCGGACGTCGCCGAGCTGCTCGGCGCCGGCCGGATCGACGAGGCGGCGGTCGTGCCGTCTCCGGCCGACGGCTCGCCGCGCCTGCAGCTCGAACCCGTCGACCCCCCGAGCGACCCCGCCGTGCGACGCCTGCTGCCGGACGCGTCGCGCGACGACCCCGAGGTCTCCGCCGAGTTCCGGCGCCTGACCGAGGACGACATCCGGGCGGGCAAGGTCGCGCGACTGAGCCGGCTGTGGACCGCGCTGACGACGCCCGCCGAGGGGCAGCGCGCCGACGCGTTCGTGATCGAGGCGGGCGACGCCAAGGACGTCGCGGCCGCGATCACCGACCTGAGGCTCGTGCTCGCCGAACGCCTCGACATCCGCACGGACGGGCAGGCCGAGCGTCTGTACGACCAGCTGCTCGCCTCGCCGGGAGCCGACCTCGACGAGCCGTCGGACGACGACGACGTCGGAACCGACCTCGACCCGGCGACGCGCCGCTACCTCGTCGCGGTCTACGGTGCGCTCAGCTGGCTGCAGGAGTCGCTCGTCGAGGCCCTGCTCACGGACCTGCGCGCGTCGGGTGGCGCGCGCGACACCCCGCCCGGTCGGCCGCCGTCGGGGGAGCGACCGCCGAGCGGTTAGGCTCGACCGCGTGAACGACGCCCCCCTCGGGATCTTCGACTCCGGTGTCGGCGGGCTGACGGTGGCGCGTTCGATCCTGGACCAGCTGCCCCACGAGTCCACGATCTACATCGGCGACACCCTCAACACGCCGTACGGCAGCAAGCCGCTGGCGGCCGTGCGCGCGCACGCGCTCGAGGTGATGGACGACCTGGTCGACGCCGGCGTCAAGCTGCTCGTCATCGCCTGCAACACGGCGTCGTCGGCGATGCTGCGCGACGCCCGCGAGCGGTACACGCTGCGCCGCGGTATCCCCGTCGTCGAGGTGATCCTGCCCGCGGCCCGCCGTGCGGTCGCCGCCACCCGGACCGGCCGGATCGGCGTCATCGCCACGAAGTCCACGGTCGAGTCGCTCTCGTACGACGACGCCTTCGCCGTGGCGCCCGGCGTCCAGCTGACCACGCAGGCCTGCCCCCGGTTCGTCGAGCTGGTCGAAGCGGGCATCACCTCCGGCCCCGAGGTGCTGTCGGTGGCGCACGAGTACCTGGACCCGGTCCGCGAGGCCGGCGTCGACACGCTCGTGCTCGGCTGCACCCACTACCCGCTGCTCACGGGCGCGATCTCCTACGTCATGGGCGAGGAGGTCACCCTCGTCTCGAGCGCCGAGGAGACGGCCAAGGACGTCTACCGCACGCTGGTCGCGCACGACCTGGAGCGCGACCAGGTCGCCGGACCGCCCACCCACCGGTTCCTGGCCACCGGCGACCCGGCCTCGTTCCAGCTGCTGGCTCGACGGTTCCTGGGTCCCGAGGTCGGGGTCGTCGAACCCCGCGGTGCCCTGCGATGAGGCTGACGATCCTGGGGTGCGCGGGCTCGTTCCCGAGCGCCGACTCCGCCGCGTCCGGCTACCTCGTGCAGGCCGAGGACGCCGCGGGCAGGACGTGGTCCGTGCTGCTCGACCTGGGCAACGGGGCGCTCGGTGCCCTGCAGCGCTACGGCGACCCGCGCCGGCTGGACGCCATCGGCCTGTCCCACCTGCACGCCGATCACGTGGCCGACCTCGCGGTGCTGCACGTGCTGCGGCGCTACGACCCGGCCGGTGCACTCCCGGAGGTGCCCGTCTTCGGCCCGGTCGGCACCGCGCAGCGGCTGACCCAGCTGTGCGGGTCGGAGCACCCGAGCGAGCAGTTCGACGTGACGACGTGGGAGCCCGGGGTCGACGTCGTCGTCGGGCCGCTGACGCTGACGCCCGTGCCCGTCGAGCACCCGATCCCCGCGTTCGGCATCCGGGTCACCGGCCCCGGCGACGCCGAGCCGTCCTCGACCGTGACGCTGGCGTACAGCGGGGACACCGACGAGTGCGCCGGCCTGGACGCGCTGGCCGCCGACGCCGACCTGCTCCTCGTCGAGTCCGCGTACGTGGAGGGTCGGGACGACGACCTGCGCGGCATCCACCTCACGGGTCGGCGGGCCGGGCAGGCCGCCGCCCGCGGCCGCGCCCGGGCGATGGTGCTCACGCACATCCCTGCCTGGAACGACCCCGAGGTCGCGCACGCCGAGGCGCGTGCCGTGTACGACGGCCCGATCACGCTGGCGACGCCGGGCGCGATATACGTCCTCTGACGTGTGCAGGAATCGGCCTCGCCGGACGCCCGCGATCCCTGTCGGCCCGCCCGGTTAGGCTCGTCGGCATGACTTCTGCCACCTCCAGCGCCTCCGCTGTGCCCTCGATGCCCGGCGTCCGCGCCGACGGCCGCGCCTCCGACGAGCTCCGCCCGATCACCCTGACCCGCGGGTTCCTCGAGGCGGGCGAGGGCAGCGTGCTCGTCGAGTTCGGCGGCACGAAGGTGCTGTGCGTCGCCTCGTTCACGCCGGGCGTCCCGCGCTGGAAGAAGGGGTCGGGCGAGGGCTGGGTCACCGCCGAGTACTCGATGCTCCCGCGCGCGACGAACAGCCGGTCGGACCGCGAGTCGGTCAAGGGGCGCATCGGCGGCCGCACGCACGAGATCTCGCGCCTCATCGGCCGCTCGCTGCGGGCGATCATCGACGTCTCGGCGCTCGGCGAGAACACGATCGTGCTCGACTGTGACGTGCTCCAGGCCGACGGGGGCACCCGCACCGCCTCGATCACCGGGGCGTACGTCGCCCTCGCCGACGCGGTCGCGTGGGCCGTGGCCCAGGGGCACATCCCGAAGAACAAGGTCGTCCTGCGCGACTCGGTCGCCGCCGTCAGCGTCGGCATCGTCGACGGGCTGCCCGTCCTCGACCTGCCGTACGTCGAGGACGTGCGAGCGAGACCGACATGAACGTCGTGGTCACCGGTTCCGGCACGTTCGTCGAGGTCCAGGGCACGGCCGAGCACGCGCCGTTCGACCGCACGGAGCTCAACGCGCTGCTCGACCTCGCGGTCGCCGGGACCGCCCGGCTGACCGCCCTGCAGGTCGCCGCGCTGGCGACGGCCCCCGGCGACGGCTCGGCCACGCGCGCGGCCCGATGAACGGCGTCCGACTGGTCCTGGCCACGCACAACGACCACAAGGTCGGCGAGCTGCGGGCGATCCTCGCGCCCGTGCTGCCCGGTCTCGACCCGGCGTCCGTGGTCGGTGCCCGCGACGTCGGCGCACCCGAGCCGGTCGAGGACGGCGTGACGTTCGCCGAGAACGCCCTGATCAAGGCCCGCGCGCTCGCGGCCTTCACGGGTCTGCCCGCCGTCGCCGACGACTCGGGCCTGAGCGTCGACGTGCTCGGCGGCTCGCCGGGGATCTTCTCGGCGCGCTGGGCCGGCCGGCACGGCGACGACCGGGCCAACCTCGACCTGCTGCTCGCCCAGCTGGCCGACATCGCGCCGGAGCACCGGGTGGCTCGGTTCGTCTGCGCCGCCGCGCTCGTGACGCCCGACGGGTTCGAGCACGTGGAGACGGGCACGCTCGAGGGCACGCTGGCTGCGGCGCCGCGCGGCTCGTACGGATTCGGGTACGACCCGATCCTGGTGCCGGTGGGGGACTCGCGGACGTGCGCGGAGCTGACGCCGGACGAGAAGAACGCGATCAGCCACCGCGGCACTGCCTTCCGGGCGCTGGTGCCGACGCTGGTGCGCGTCCTGGGCGGATGACCGGGCCGACGGTCAGCACCGGGAGCGCGATCCAGCTGGTGGCCGAGGCGGTCACCTACGGCTACCCCGGCCACGCCGTGCTCGAGCAGGTCGACCTCGTCGTGACCGCGGGCGACCGCGTGGGCGTGGTCGGCGAGAACGGCGCGGGCAAGACGACCCTGCTGCGCGTGCTCGCCGGGTCGCTCGAGCCGCAGTCGGGCCGGGTGCGTCGGGTCGGCACGGTCGGTGTGGTGGACCAGGAGCTGACGGTCCCGCCCGGGGCGACGGTCGGCACGTTCGTGGCCGAGGCCCTGGCGGGCGTGCGCGCCACGTCGGGCGAGCTCGAATCCGCGATCGCGTCGTTCGACCACGAGACGGGCGACCTGGCACGGCTCGCCGACGCGGTGGCCCGGTACGAGCAGCTGGCGGGCTGGGATGCCGACCGACGGGTCGACGAGGCGCTGACCCGGTTCGGCGCCCCCCGCGACCCCGCCCGGTCGCTCGACGAGCTGAGCGTGGGGGAGCGCTACCGCGTGCGACTGGCCTGCCGGATCGGGGAGCGCGCGGACGTGCTGCTCCTCGACGAGCCGACCAACCACCTCGACGCGGCGGGCATCGAATACCTCACGGCGCGGCTGCGCGGCTGGCCGGGGGCGATCGTCATCGTCACCCACGACCGTCGCCTGCTCGACGACGTGATGACGGCGATCCTCGACCTGGACCCGTCGATGGACGGCCGGCCGGCGGTGTACGGCGCGACCCGCTACTCGGACTACCGGTTCCTCAAGAGCCAGATGCTGCGGCGCTGGCGCAGCCGCTACCGGGCCGAGCGCAAGCGGGCGGTCGCGCTGGCGGAGCGGCTCGACTCGACCTACGAGAACCTCTCCGACGAGTGGCGGCCGCCCAAGGGCTCCGACAAGAACCGGCGCGCGACCCGTGCCCGCGGGCACGTGAAGGCGGCCGACAGGCTCATCCAGCAGCTCGAGGCGACCGCGGTCCAGGTGCCGACGCCACCGCTCGAGCTCACCTTCCCCGACCTGCCGTCGCTGCCGCCCGAGCCCAGGCCGGGTCCCCTGCTCGACCTGCGGGCGCCGCGCGTCGGCTCGCGGCTCGACCTGCCCGGGCTGCGGATCGAGGTGCCGGCGTGCGGGCGGCTGCTCGTCACCGGTCCGAACGGCTCGGGCAAGTCGACGCTGCTCGCGGCCCTCGCCGGGACGATCGACCTCGATCGCGGGACGCGGTCCGTGGCGCCCGGGGTCCGGCTGGGCATCCTGGCGCAGGAGGGCCCGACGGAGCACGCGACGGCCGCCGCGCAGCGGGCCTACGTCGCCGGTCCGGCCGAGGAGCTCAGCGGGTTCGAGGCGTACGCCCGGCACGCGTTGACGCTGCTCGAGGCGGGGGTGCTCGACCCGGCCCGGCTGGTGCCGGTCGCCACCCAGGGCCTGCTGACCGAGGAGGACCTGGACCGGCCGCTGCGCGAGCTGTCGGTGGGTCAGCGACGACGGTTCGACCTCGCGTGCGCGCTGCTGGCCGCACCGCACGTGCTGATCTTCGACGAACCGACCAACCATCTGTCCGTCGGGCTCGTCGACAAGCTCACGGCCGCCCTGCGGGTCACCTCCGCCGCGGTGGTCGTCGCGACCCACGACCGCCGCATGCGCGCCGATCTGTCCGACTGGCCCGCTCACGCTGGGCTGACCGGCGGGAGCGCCTACTGCAGGCGGCCCACGTGCGCCATCGCCTGGCGGAGCAGGACGTTCTGGCCGCCGTTCATCTCGAACTGGACCTGCTCCGCGCACGCCTCCTCGGGCGTCATCCACGCGAGGTCGATCGCGTCCTGCTGCGGCCGGCAGTCGCCGAGCACGGGCACGACGTACGCCAGCGACACGGCATGCTGCCGGGGGTCGTGGTACGGCGTGACGCCCGGCGTCGGGAAGTACTCCGCGACGGTGAACGGTTGCGGGGAGGACGGGATCTGCGGCAGCGCGATCGGCCCGAGGTCCTTCTCGATGTGCCGGACCAGGGCGTCACGCACGCGCTCGTGGTACATCACGCGGCCCGACACCAGCGCCCGGGACATCACACCCTCCGACGTCACCCGGAGCAGCAGACCGACCGAGACCACGTCCCCGGAGTCGTCCACCCGCACGGGGATCGCATCGACGTACAGGATGGGCAACTGGGAGCGGACGCGCGAGATGTCGTCGGCGCTCAACCAGCCCGACGGGCGTTCGGGTCCCCGAGGGAACTCGGCGGATGCAGTCACGCCCCATGTCTACCTTGGCGACGCCGTGTCGGCAGCGTCGGCGCGCCCCGACGTGCGTCACACCGGGCGTGCGGGGAATAGTGGACGGTGCCGGAGCGCTCTACCAGGCGGTATCCGAGGACTGGAGGAACGACATGGCGACGACCGAGCTCACTGGCTCGACGATCGGCACCACGATCAAGGACAACGGGATCGTCCTGATCGACTTCTGGGCGGAGTGGTGTGGACCGTGCAAGCGGTTCGGCCCCGTCTTCGAGGAGTCGAGCGAGAACCACCCCGACGTCGTGCACGCGAAGGTCGACACGGAGGCCGAGCAGGAGCTGGCCACCGAGCTGCAGATCTTCTCCATCCCCACGCTGATGGCATTCCGCGACGGGATCCTGGTGTTCAACCAGGCCGGCGCGCTGCCCGCTCCGGCCCTGGAGCAGGTGGTCGAGGCCGTCAAGGCGCTGGACATGGACGAGGTTCGCGAGAAGATCGCGGCCCAGGCCACCACGGCCTGATCAGCCTTCGACGACGGGCCGGTCTCCTACGGGGACCGGCCCGTCGTCGTACCGGTCGTCCGGTGCGATCGGTCGGTGCGGGAGACGGGAGTCGAACCCGCACGCCCTCTCGGGCACCAGGACCTAAACCTGGCGTGGCTGCCATTTCACCACTCCCGCGCGCGGGCCTCGCGGCCCGGTGGGCTACGCGACCTTGAGGTCCCTGCGTAGCTGGCGACGTGGCCGGTGGCCTTCACGTTGTACTGCGCAAGCTTCCACGCGGCCCTCCGGGTCGACGACGACGGTCGAGCGGATCACGCCCGTGACCGTCTTGCCGTACAGGGACTTCTCGCCCCAGGCGCCCCAGGCCTCCAGCACGGAACGGTCGGGGTCGGACGCCAGCGGGAACGTCAGGTGCTCCGCCTCGACGAACTTCTGCAGCGCGGGCAGCTCGTCGGGGGAGACGCCCACGACGGCGTAGCCGGCCGACTGCAGCGACGCGAGGTTGTCCCGGAAGTCGCACGCCTCCGTGGTGCAGCCCGGGGTCATCGCCGCGGGGTAGAAGTAGACGATCACGTGGCGTCCGCGCAGGTCGGACAGCGTGACACTGCCGCCGTCGGCGGTCTGCAGCGTGAAGTCGGGCGCGAGGTCGCCGACGGCGAGGCGGGGCACGGTGTCTCCTGACGGGCGGGGTGGCGGATGCGTCGTCATCGTACGTCGGACCGGTCGGGGCGGGCTCGGGAGCGGTTGCGCGCGCCGTGTTGCCCGCGGCTCGGCGGGGTGGTGGCATGGAGGAGGACAGGTGACCGGCTGCGCCGGAGGAGGGTCGAGCATGAGCGAGGACGACGCCCGGCCCGAGGCCGCGGCCCACGTGCCCGACGACGACACCGACAACGAGACGGAGACCGAGGTGCGGGTGCCTGACGACGAGGACGACCAGACCCAGCCGGTCAAGGACCTGCTCGCCGAGCACGTGCCGTTGGCCCTGCTCGTCGACCTGGTCGCTCCGGAGTCCACATCGACGGAGATACTCGAGGCCGAGGGACTGCCCGAGGTCGCCTGGTGGGAACCGGCTCCCACGGAGCCCGAGGCGGACCCGGAGCCGTGACGGTCGTCACGACCGGATCATCCGATTGGCAGTTCGGGCACGTCGGCTGGTAACTTTCTCTCCGCGCGCCATTAGCCAATTGGCAGAGCAGCTGACTCTTAATCAGCGGGTTCGGGGTTCGAGTCCCTGATGGCGCACCACCACGAGGCCCCTCACCAGCGCACGCTGATGAGGGGCCTCGTTCGTCCCCGGATCGGGAGCCGACGGGCCGGTCACCCGCCGGCGAGGTTCGCCGCCTGCGTGCCCGCGTCGTAGAGCAGCCCTTCCGCGGTGACGTCGGGCGCGCTCCCCGTCGGGTAGCGCACGGCGACGGCCACGACGGTGTCCGGGCCCTGGTGCATCGCCGTCTCGACCGTGTAGGCGGCCCCGTTCTCGTGCCCGTGCTCGACGGTCGTCACCTGGTCCGCCCCGTCGTCGAGGAGGAAGTCGTTCATGCCGGTTCCACGGTCGTCGTTCGGCGTGAAGTCGTTGCAGGTGGGATTGTCCCGGGCGAGCGCCGCGCGCCGGTCCAGGGCCGCGGAACCGGCGGGGTAACGGAACGCGACGGACCAGACGGTCGTGTCGTCCTCGGTGTACGTCGCGTGCGCCGCCGCCGCCGCGTCGCCGTCCTGCTCGAAGAGGGCGATGAGGCCCAGGCACCACATGCGCGGGGCGTCCCAGGACGAGTTGTCGGGGGCGGGGCCCTGCCAGTCGCCATCCCCGAGGTCCGCCCGGGTCAGGGCTCCGACGGAGTCGGGTGGCGGCCCGGCGGCTGCCTGCGCGGTACAGCCGCCCAGCGCCGGCGCGATCAGGAGGGCCGCGACCGCCAGCCGGACGACCCGGCTCGACGCGTGCCCGTCGTGAGCACCTCGAGCCCGCTGCACCCCCACGAGCCGCTCCATCCCTGGTCCAACGGTGACGAGCCCGGCGGGTGCGAGTCGTCGAACCCGGCCCCGACGGCTGCTGCGGCGCGATGCCGCGGTCGGCAGGCGGTCCGCGCGGGCGTCGCGTCCGCGGCGCGGCACCGCTGCCCGACGCGTGGGTCCCGCGATGCCCGTCGGACGACCTCGGCCCACGGTAGCGGAGTCCGGGCGGCCGGCATCGCGAGGCGCCCGGTCCCTCGAGAGGCGCCGGCCGGCCGGTGTCACCCGCCTGGTCGTCGTGCGGGCGCCTCCGCGCCAGGCGACGATGTACCGACCCGGCGGAGCGCGCCGGCTAGGGCAGACGGGGTAGGTCATGGCGGATCAGGTGCGCGAGTTCGACGTCGTCGTGATCGGCGCGGGGGCCGTCGGCGAGAACGCCGCCGATCGCGCTGGTCGGACGGGACTGAGGGTCGCGCTCGTCGAGCACGCGCTCGTGGGCGGCGAGTGCTCCTACTGGGCGTGCATGCCCTCCAAGGCGCTGCTTCGACCTGGTGCCGTGCTGGCTGCGGCCCGATCCGTCCCCGGGGCGGGCGAGACCGGCAGGACAGGCGCCGTCGACGTCGCGGCCGCCTTCGCCTCGCGGGACGACGTGACGCACCACTGGGACGACGGTTCGCAGGCAGGGTGGGTGGAGGGCGCCGGGATCGCGCTGCTGCGCGGGCACGCCCGACTGACCGGGCCGCGCGAGCTCGTGGTCGAGGGCGCCGACGGGCCGGTCACGGTGACCGCCAGGCACGCGGTCGTCGTCGCGACGGGTTCGGAGCCCGTGTTCCCGCGCATCGACGGCCTCGCGGACGTCACGCCGTGGACCAGCAGGGAGGCGACGTCGGCGCAGCAGGTGCCCGCTCGGCTGGCCGTGCTCGGCGGCGGGGTCGTCGGCGTCGAGATGGCCACCGCCTTCGCGGACTTCGGCAGCGCGGTCACCCTGATCGTGCGCGGGGACCGGGTGCTGGCCAACGCGGAACCGTTCGCTGCCGAGGCCGTCGCAGACGGTCTGCGGGCGATCGGGGTGACGGTCCTGTTCGGCGCGTCGACGAGCTCGGTGCGACGCGACGACGACGGCGTGCACCTGACGCTCGACGGCGCCGCGGACGTCGTCGTGGATCAGGTCCTCGTCGCGACGGGACGCCGGCCGCGGACGTCCGAAGCTCGGCCTGGAGAACGTCGGCCTCACGCCGGGCAAGGCCGTGTCGGTCGACGACCGGCTGCAGGCGGAGGGTGTCGACGGCGGCTGGCTGTTCGCGGTGGGCGACGCCTCGGGCCGTACGGCCACGACGCACCAGGGCAAGTACGACGCCCGCATCGCCGGTGACGTGATCGCCGCGCGGTTCGACCCGGGGACCAGTCCCGAGGGCTCGACGGCGGGGGATCTGGGTCTGGACGCCGCCGACGAGGCGCAGGCCGCGCCCTGGAGCCGGTACCGCGCGACGGCCGACGACGCCGCCGTCCCGCAGGTCGTCTTCACCCGCCCCGAGGTCGCGTGGGTCGGCCTGACCGAGCGGGCCGCCCAGGACCGCGGTCTTTCCGTGCGGGTGGTCGAGTACGACATCGCCAACGTCGCCGGCGCCTACGTGCTGGCCCCCGACTATGCCGGCCACGCGCAGATCCTCGTCGACGACACCCGCGGGGTCATCGTCGGCGCGACCTTCGTCGGACCCGAGGTGGCGGAGCTGATCCACGCCGCGACCGTCGCGATCGTCGGCGAGGTCCCGCTGGACCGACTCTGGCACGCGGTGCCGTCGTACACGACCGTCAGCGAGGTCTGGCTCCGCCTGCTGGAGACGGCGGGCCTCTGAGGACACGGACGCGAACGGCGGGCCCGCGCCGGCGGACCCGCCGTCCGTGTCGTCAGCTGGCCAGTGCGCCGTCGCTGGAGAGCACGAGCCCGATGGCCGCCTCACCCTTGAGCACGGCCTGGCCGATCAGGCCGAAGTCGTACGACTTGAAGTCGGCGAACTGCAGACCGTAGGTGTTCTCCAGTCCGAGCTGGCAGAACGGCCGCTGCGGGCACTCGGCGGGGCCGGCCAGGATCAGGCCGCTGCACGTGGCGGCCAGGTCGCTGAGCGTCTTGACGCCGTGCATCGCGGCGAACTTGTCGCTCACCGCGAACGCGTTCTGGTCCTGAGCCGCGGACGCCTTGCCGACGGTCAGCCCGGCCGCCGTGGCCAGCGGCGTGAGGGCCGCGACCGTCGCGTCGACGTCCGGGGACGCGACGGACTTCGCGTCGGTCCCGTTCGCCTGGGTGTTGAGGAAGTCCGCGAGCGTGGCGGCGTACTCGGGCACGGCGGCCAGGGTGCCGCCGGTCAGGGCCGGCAGGTAGGTCTCGCGGTTGCCGACGGTCTGCGTCGTCGCGTTGAAGCCCGCCGAGCGCAGGACCGCCGCGTAGATCTCGGCGAGGGTGGCGCCCTCGGAGAAGTTCGGGGCGCCGACGGTCAGCGAGGTGCCGGCGCCCGCGGAGGAGTCGCTGGCGGCGAGCTTCTCGGTGTCGACGAACTCCTTGGCCACGTCGCTCGACGTGCGGTGGTCGATGTCGACCGCCTTGTTGAGCGCGATGAGCTTGGTGGTGTCCAGCGCGGCCGAGACCTTGTCCAGGTTCTCGATGATCGCCGGGTTGGCGTCAGCCGCCGCCTTGTTCACCGCGGGGATGATGTTGTCGGCGTTCTGCAGACCCTTGTCGTCGGTCAGGACGACGAGCTTGTCGCCGGGGACCGGGTCGCAGATGGCGATGGCCGAGGCGCCACCCGACGACGTCGGCTCGGCCTTCCCCCCGCCCGATCCAGGGCTTCCGCACGCACCGAGCGCCAACGTGGCGACGGCGATCAAGGTCAGGACGGCGGAGCGTCGTGCTCGCATGGTGCTCTCCTCGGGCTGTGTGGCGGGGGAGGGAGGGTTCCCGTAGGGCCACGGCGGTGTGCCGTCGCCGGTGTGTTCAGGAGGATGGGCTGGGCTTATTCGATCCGGTGGTGACGGGCTCGGCAAGCCGGGATGCCCGACGGAACCGGCCCGACGTAGGGGTCTCGGCGGTCTGCCGGGCGAGCGAGCGCAGTCCGGCGGGCGTCGAGACGTGCTGGACGAGGGCCAGCAGACCCTCGACGACCAGGCAGAGGGCCGCGACGAGCAGTCCGCCGGCCAGCACCTGGCCGTAGTTCTGCAGACCGAACCCTTCGACCACGATCGAGCCGAGGCTCCGGCCGCCGACGAGCGCCGCGAGCGGAACGGTCGCCACCACCTGCACGGACGCCGTGCGCAGGCCGGCCGCGATCAGCGGGACGGCGAGCGGCACCTCGACCGCCCACAACGACCGCGCCCCTGACATCCCGACGCCTCGCGCGGCGTCCCGGACGTCCGGGTCGACGTCGCCGAGGCCCGTGACCGTGTTGGTGAGCAGCGGGGGGACGGCGAAAACGGCGCACGCGAGCACGGTCGCGGTGTTGCCGAACAGGCCGCTGGCGGCCAGCAGCGTCAGCAGCGCCAGGGTGGGCAGCGCCCGCGTGGTGTTGGCGACGACGACGCCGACGGTCGATCCGCGACGACGGTGGCCGAGCCAGAGCGCCAGGGGCATCGACACGACCGCGGCCAGCAGCACCGCGAGCACCGACACGACGATGTGGTCCTTGGTGAGCGCGAGGACGCCGTTGCGCCCCGTCCAGTTCAGGGGGTCGTTGAGCCACACGAGGGCCTGCTGGAAGATGTCCATGTCACACCGCCGTCGCGGTCTGCGCGGTCCGGGCCCAGGGTGTCAGCCATCTGCCGACGAACGCGATGAGCAGGTCGAACACGAGCGCCAGCAGGAGGCAGAGCACCGTCGCCGTCATGATCTCGGCGTGGTAGTTGCTGCGGAAGCCGCGGAACATCAGCTGGCCCAGGCCCCCGAACCCCACGACCACGCCGACGGTCACGAGGGCGACCGTGGTGACCGTCGCGAGGCGCAGACCAGCGACGATGCTGGGCACGGCCTGCGGCAGCTCCACGGACACCAGCAACCGTCCGCGGCCGTATCCCATTCCGCGGGCGGCGTCCTTGACCGCCGGATCCACTCCCTGCAGGCCCACCAGGATGTTCCGGGTGAGCACCAGGAGCGCGTAGGAGACCAGCCCGATGAGCACCGTGGTGCGCCCGATCCCGGTGTACGGGGCGAGCACCGCGAACAGGGCCAGCGACGGGATCGTGTAGAGGACGCCCGCGATCCCGAGCACCGGCCCGGCGAACCTCGGACGCAGGTGCGCGAGGGCGGCGAGCGGCAGCGCGAGCAGGAACGCGATGGCGACGGCCTCGAGCGTGAGCGAGACGTGCTGCTCGAGCGCGTGCGCGATGTCCGCGCTGTTGCGCTGGACGTACTGCCAGGAGAACCAAGGGTTCGCTGGCGCAGAGCTCGCTGACGCGTCGGCGAAGAACATGGTCACGACCCTAGGTCGAGCGACTGACATGCGCAGATGCAGGATGATGACGATCGTGTGACAACCCGCACGCGCTCGCGGCGCTGCGCGTGTCTCACGCACCGACTAGCGTCCCTGTGGTGGCCGACGAACCCGCGATCCGCTTCGAGCACGTGCGCAAGGTCTACGGCGCGCGATCGAAGGACGGCAGCTCGGCGTCGGCCGTCGACGACCTGAGCCTGGCGGTACGTCCGCACGAGGTGCTGGTCCTCGTCGGCCCCTCCGGCTGCGGCAAGTCGACGACGCTGCGGATGGCGAACCGGCTGGTCGAGCCGACGTCCGGGCGGATCCTGCTGGAGGGCGAGGACGTCACGGCGGTCGACCCGGTGAAGCTCCGTCGCCGCATGGGCTACGTGATCCAGAACGTGGGCCTGTTCCCGCACCGGACCGTCGCCCAGAACGTGGCCACCGTGCCCGGGCTGCTCGGCTGGGACCGCAGGCGCACGGCGGCCCGCGTGGACGGCTCGCTGGACCTCGTCGGCCTGCCCCCGGACCGGTACGCGCGCCGGTACCCGCACGCTCTCCGGCGGCGAGCGTCAACGCGTCGGCGTCGCCCGTGCTCTGGCCACGGACCCGCCCGTGCTGCTCATGGACGAGCCGTTCGGCGCGGTGGACCCCGTCGGACGCCGGCACCTCCAGGCCGAGTTCGCGCGCATCCAGCGCACTTTGGGCATCACGGTGATCCTGGTGACCCACGACATCGACGAGGCCGTTCGGATGGCCGACCGGGTCGCGGTGCTGAGCACCGGCGCCCACATCGAGCAGCTGGCACCGCCGCTCGACATCGTGGCCCGCCCGGCGTCGCCCGCGGTCGCCGAGTCGTCGGTCGCGGACGCACCGCGCGCCTCCTGGCCCTCGGCAGGCTGGAGGCCGCGGACGTCGACCCGGTCGTGGACGGCGCGGCCGGAGAGCCGATCGCGCTCGGAGCCGAGCTCGGGGACGTCCTGCACGCGTTCGTCGGTGCGCGCCAGACGGTGCCCGTCGTCGACGACGAGGGCCGCGTGGTCGGCAGTGCGACGCCCTCGACCGTCGTGCGAGCCCTGGACCGCGTCACCGCGGACGAGACTCGAGCCCAGGAGGGCCGGGCCGTCGACGACGAGACGCAGGTCACTGACGTCGACGACGCCCCCGTCGGTACAGTGCGCTCGTGACGTCCACCACCCCACGACTCGCCCTCGCAACCTGCGGCGAGCTGCCCGATCTCGACCCGGACGACCACGCGCTGCGCGATGCGCTCGCGGAGCGGGGGATCGCGATCGAGGCGGTCGTCTGGGACGACCCGACGGTCGACTGGGGCACCTACCCGCACGTGGTGATCCGCTCGACCTGGGACTACACCGAACGGCCGACGCAGTTCGCCGACTGGACCCGCCGCGTCGAGCGGACGAGCACGCTGTTCAACCCGGCCTCGGTGGTCGGCTGGAACATCGACAAGCAGTACCTGCGGGACCTCGAGAACGCGGGCCTCCCGATCGTGCCCACCATCTGGCTCGACCCGGAGCGCAACTTCGACTCCCGCGCCATCCACACGCGGTTCCCGGCGTTCGGCGACTTCGTCGTCAAGCCCACGGTCAGCGCGGGCTCGCGGGACACGGGCCGGTACGACGCGGGTGTCACGCAGCAGCGGTCCATGGCGATCACGCACGCGAAGAACCTGCTCGGCGTCGGCCGGCGCGTCATGATCCAGCGCTACCTGCGCAACGTCGACACCACAGGCGAGACGGCCCTGGTCTACGTGGACGGCGTGTTCAGCCACTCGGTGCGCAAGGGCGCGCTGCTCGACGGGCCCTACCGCGGGCGGCTCGCCGACGAGCTCTACCGGCAGGAGATCATGACCTCGCGGGAGGCCAGCGATGCCGAGCGCGCGCTGGGCGACCGCGTCGTCGCAGCCCTGCCGGACGTGGTCCCGGGCGTCGACGGGCCGCTGCTCTACACCCGGATCGACCTGATCCCCGACGACGACGGCGCGCCCGTCGTGCTCGAGGTCGAGCTCACCGAGCCCTCGCTGTTCTTCTCGCACGGCGAGGGTTCCGCGGCGCGCTTCGCCGATGCCATCGCCGCGCGCCTCTGAGCAGCGGCGGGACGGTCGCGTGACGGTCGGCGGACCGATGCGAGAACACCGCGGCCCCTCGGGTACACTTCTGGACGCCCCGGCGTACGCGTCGGGGGATCGTGGTGGCTATAGCTCAGGTGGTAGAGCACCTGGTTGTGGTCCAGGGGGTCGCGGGTTCAAGTCCCGTTAGCCACCCCATCGCGTCGGGCGTCGACCATCTCGTGGTCGGCGCCCGTCGCCGTTCTCCGGCTGGTGCCCAGGCAGAGGGTCGCCACCGGAGCACCTAGCCGGCCGGACAGGGTGGCGGCGTCGTCGAGGAACAGGGCCACCCACGCCAGGTGCAGCTCACGCCGGGCGACCGGGTCGGCCCGCGGCCCGCGGGTCTGGCCCAGCAGCGTCACCACCGTCGCCTGCGTGTCCGCCGGCAGCGGGTCCGGCACGGGCGCCCCCTGGGACTCCAGGGCGGTCGCGATGCCGTGGAACCAGCTTCTGCGTGCCGGCGGACCGGCCCAGCAGGAGGTCGGCGATGTCTCCGTCGCGGCCGGTCACCGGGAACCGGGGACGCGTGAGCTGCTCGATCGCCTCGGCCGAGAGCCGCAGCCGCCCGACGCCGTTGATCACGGCGGTCACCGTCTCGAGGCCCTCGGGCCGGACCCCGCGCTCGGCCAGGTACTGCCGCAGCGCGCTGTCGAGCCGCGCGGAGGAGGCTTGCGCCGAGTGTCCGTCGGCGGGATCTCCGAGCGGTTCGAGCACGGTCGCGTGCACGGTGTGGTGCAGCAGGTCGGCGGACGAGCGGTAGGCGTCCGCGAGCGCTCGCCGGACGCGGGCGGCCGCACCGCCGGGCCACAGCAGCAGTCCGACGACGAGAGACGCGGCACACCCGATCGCGACGTCCTGCACGCGGACCAGGCCGACCTTCCAGCCGACCGGCACGAGGATGTTGAAGAGCACGACGACGGTCACGGTGAACGCGGCCTGCCCGGCGGCGAAGGACACGGTGTTGGGCGCGAACGCGGCGACGAGGACCGCGATCGGCAGGATGATCCACAGGGCGACCGGCCCGGTCGGCGCGATCGCGACGAGCACGCCGCCGACCGCGAACCCGGCCACGGTGCCGAGCAGCGCACGCAGCACGGTCGAGGTGGTCGCCAGGGCGGAGGTGCGCAGCACGGACATCGCTCCGAGGACCACCCAGAAGCCGTGCTGCACGTGGCTGAGCTGCGCCGCGAGCACCGCCACCGCCAGGCCGACGCCCGTGCGCAGGCTGTTCTGCAGCCAGACCGAGTCGAGGTGGAACTGCTGCGCAGCGATCCGGCCGGCCGCGGCTACGGGACCCACGGCGAGCGGACCAGCACCGCGTCCGAGCATCCGCATCAGCATCGGACGGGCGTCGGCGGCGGCCGACGCGGCGGCGGTCCGCCCGACCAGGTCCGTGGTGTAGACCCACGCGTGCGCGCGCTGGGTGTGGTGGTCCAGCTGGTCCGGCGTCAGCGGGATGCCCGGGAGAGCTCGTCGGCAGCGTCCACCGCCGCCCGCCGGTGCTCCGCGAGGTCGGTCAGCGCCTCGTCGAGCCGGCTGCGCGCCGCGGCGTCGGTTCGCGGGCCGAGGACCTCGCCCGAGGCCTGGAGCACCCGCGCGCACGACGCGACCACCGCGCGGGTCCATGGTGGCCAGCCGGCGACGGCCGCGGGGTCGGAGACGCGGACCAGCTGGTGCAGCCACTCGAGCTCGTCGGCGAGCCGCAGCAGCAGCCTGCTGCCGGTGGTCAGCGTCACCGGGCGGTACGTGGTCGCCCGCAGGGCGCGGCGCAGGTCGGCGAACGCGGCGGCCACGGCGGTCTCGTCGACACGCGGCCCGCCGACCAACGAGCCGAGCCGGCGCCCGAGCCCCGAGGCGACGGCCGTGGACCCCTCGCGCAACCGGTCGTGCTCCTGCGGTGGCCACAGGAGCAGGGCGGCCGGGATGCACAGCGCCGCCGCGACGGCCCAGCCGACGAGCCGCGGTGGGATGCCTGCGGCGTCGCCGGGGACCGTGATCGGCAGGACGTAGAGCAGGAGCAGCGCGCGGCTGGCGGAGGCGATCGCGGCGGAGGTGGCCCCGGCGAACACGACGAGCGTGCCCACCACCAGCATCGACACCGTCGCCAGCCACACCGACCCGGATGCCAGGGTGGCGACGCAGATCAGCGCCGCTCCGACGACGAACAGCGAGCAGTACGACACGAGACGCTGGGACCGGTTGCCCGGGAAGTCCGCGAAGAGCAGCAGCGCGAACGTGCCGAACACGCCGAAGGTGGTGACCTCGGTGTCGCCGATCAGGACGTCGGTGATGGTCAGGACGACCATCGTGAGCAGGGCGACGCGGATCGCTCGGTGCAGGGCGTAGCCCTCGGGGTCGTGCCGGTGCAACCAGTCGCGCAACAGACCCCCTCAGCTCACCCCTCGGGGAGCAGCGTGCCCTTCACGGACGTCGCGACGACCTCCGCGGCGATCTTCTTGGCGGCGGCCGAGTCCGGCCCCGGCTGGGCGGGCAGCAGCGCCGACCGGTAGTACCGCAGCTCGTCGATGCTCTCGAGGATGTCGGCGAGCGCGCGGTGGCCGCCGTTCTTGCGGGGCGAGGCGAAGTAGACGCGCGGGTACCAGCGTCGGGCGAGCTCCTTGATCGAGGAGACGTCGATGACGCGGTAGTGCAGGTAGCCGACCAGCTCGGTCATGTCGCGGTCGAGGAAGGTCTTGTCGGTGCCCACCGAGTTGCCCGCCAGCGGCGCCTTGCCCGGCTCGGGCACCCACTCGCGGATGTAGGCGAGCACGCGCTCCTGGGCGTCCGCGAGCGTCGTGCCGCCCGCGAGCTCGTCGAGCAGGCCGGACGTCGTGTGCATCGCGCGGACGAAGTCGTTCATCTGCTCGAGCGCCTCGGCGGGCGGCGCGATGATGACGTCCACACCCTCGCCGAGCACCCGCAGCTCCGAGTCGGTGACCACGGCGGCCACCTCGACCAGCGCGTCGGCGCCCAGGTCCAGGCCGGTCATCTCGCAGTCGATCCAGACGATGCGGTCGGCACTCTCGTGTCCGGTGGGGGCGGCTGCAGGCGTCGTCGGGCTGGTCACGCTGGCCAGCCTAGGGCTCGGGGCGTCGTCGCGCGTCAGAGAATCGCAGGTCGTGGCCTCGTGCGCGCCCGGCTGTCACCGGTCGCGGTGCTCGCGGCCCGGCACCGTGGCGGCCAGCCAGGCCGCCGCGGGCACGATCACCGCGATGGCGAGGCCCGTCCAGGCGGCCGCGCTCCACGACGTGCCCGCCCACCGCAGGACGAGCAGGATGCCGACGCCGGCGGCCAGCCCGAGCAGGATGCGCTCGCCCCAGACGACGATCCGGTGCACCGGTGTCGCCGGCTCGGGTGCGGCGACCGGGTCCGGGTCGGGGGACGCGTGCCGACCCATCAGCGGGGACCTCGGGGCGTCGCGACGGGCATGGCGTCATGGTGGCACGACCCGTCGTGCGGCACAGGAAACGGCGCGGACCTGGTGGTCCGCGCCGCTCCGGCGTCATGGGGTTCAGCGTGCCCCGACCGCACCCGCGAACGACGCGGGAGCGGCGACGACGCGCCGTGGACTGGGAGGTCGCCGCGTCATCTCGGACGGTGCTCTGGCGGCGCGGGCGGCCTCGACGACGCGCTCCTGGTGGGAGCGGGCCAGGCGCTGACCGTACTCGTGACGGTGCAGCTCGAACGTGCTGAGGGGATGCACAGGAGTCTCCTTCGGGCATGGCTCGGCCAGGGCGGTTGCCCGGGTCGATGTGGTGGTGTGGGACTACTCGACCACGCCCGTGTGTTCTCGGTCACGGTCTTTTTCCGACGATGCGTCGTTGGCGGGATCTCGACGCACGACGACTGTCCGCCAGGTGTCGGTCGTCGCCGACGAGCGCGATGCTCGGGGGCGTGACGACGACCCTGCGCCCCGCCGAGGCCCCGCCGACCGGTCGGATCGGGCTGCTGCTCGGCTCCTCGCTCTACGTCTCGGCGGTCCTCGGGACCGGCATCCTGCTGCTCCCGACGCTCGCCGCGCGGGTGGCCGGGCCGGCGTCGCTGCTGGCCGTCGTCGGGGTCCTTGCCATGTCCGTCCCGCTGGCCGCGACGTTCGCCGCGCTCGCCACCCGGCACCCGGACTCCGGTGGGGTCGCCACCTACGTCCGGCTGGCGCTCGGACCGACCGCCGCCCGCGCCTGCGGCTACTGGTTCTTCTTCGGCGTGTGCGTCGGCTGCCCGGTGGTGGCCCTGGTGGGCGCGCAGTACGTCGTCGCGATGCTCGGCGGGTCGCAGCCGGAGGTCTACGTGGTCGGTGCGCTGTTCCTGCTGCCGCCGCTGCTCACCAACGCGGTCGGGCTCCGGCTGGCCGGGCCCGTCCAGCTCGTGCTCACCGGCTCGCTCGTCGTGCTCGTCGTCCTGGTCGTGGTCGCGGCGCTGCCGTCGTCGGACCCCGCAGCGCTCACGCCGTTCCTCACGCACGGGTGGTCCGGGGTCGGCGCGGCGGCGAGCCTGTTCGTCTGGGCGTTCGCCGGCTGGGAGGCCGTCACGCACCTGGCCGGGGAGTTCCGCGACCCGCGACGCACCATCCCGCGCGCCACGGCCGTCGCCCTGGTCGTCGTCGGGCTGGCGTACCTGGCCCTGCAGTACGTCGCGGTGACGGCCCTGCCGGACTCGACCTCACCGGTCCCGCTCATGGACCTCGTCGAGACGGGTCTGCCCGGCGCCGGCCGGATCGCCGTGGCGGTCGTCGCGGGGATCGTGACGCTCGGCGTGCTCGGTGCCTACGTCGGCGCGTTCGCCAAGCTCGGCGCGTCGCTCGGCCGCGACGGCGACCTGCCCGCGTGGGTCTCCCGCGGCGCGCAGCCGGGCGGGGTCCCGCGCCGGGCCCTGGTCGTGGTGGCCGTCCTCGCGTCCGCCTACTTCGGGATCGTCGTGGCCACCGGCGGCGACCTCGAGCCGTTCGTCCTGGTGCACACGAGCTGCATGGTCGCGGTCTACCTCCTCGGCGCGGCCGCGGCGGTCCGGCTGCTCGAGCGGGGGAGCCCGGGCTGGTGGTCGGGTGTGGTCGCCTGCGGCCTGGCCCTCGTCCTCGCCGCGCTCGCGGGGTGGCACCTCGTGGTGCCCGTGGCGCTGGCCCTCGTCGCGGTCGGCGTCGGCCTCGCGCGCAGGGTCAGAAGCCGATCGCCTCGCGCAGCAGCAGGACCGTCCCGCGGCCCGGGATCCATTCCGCGTTCAGGATCAGCAGCCGGTTGACCGCGCTGGGCTGCCCGTACGCGTGCTGCGCTCGGGCGCTCTCGAGCGGCAGCGCGTGCTCCTCGACGCGACGCAGAGCGGTCGCCAGGTCCGGCACCACCTTCTGCGCACCGACCACCCAGATCGCCTGGGCGGCACCGCCCGCATAGGCGGGCAGCTGGCTCCCGCTCGCCGAGGCGATGACGAGCGCGCCGGTCTCGGTCACTGCGGCGACGCTCCCCACCGCGACGTCCGGACTGGCGAGCAGGCGACGGATCGCGTCGGCCTCCGTCCTGCGGTCCATGGCGAGCACGACCGGTCGGACCGCCGCGTACAGCCCGCCGGCATTCAGGTCCGCCTCGATGCCGGACAGGCGCAGGGTCTCGCTGGCACCGGTGAAGACCGTCGCGCCCCGCGGGACCAGCTCGGCGACGCGCGCCCGGGCGGCGGACGCGTCGTCGATGATCTCGACGGTGAACCCGTGTGCGGACAGAGCCGCGGCCGTGCGCTCCAGGCGGTCCGGTGATGCCGGCGCGGTGAACGACAGGTCGGTGGTGGTGCTGGTCATGATGGCTCCTGAGGGTTGGCGTCAGGAGTTCGACAACCCAGGCCACCAGAATGTGAGGCCTGACGTTTCGGTGCGCTGCGGTGTCGGAGGGGTATGAACATCCTGCGTGAACGCCGGCAGCTGCTCAACGTGTCCTACCGGCTGCTCGGCTCGCTGGCCGACTCCGAGGACGTGGTCCAGGAGGCGTACGCCCGCTGGTTCGCCCTGTCCACGGCGGACCAGGCCGCGATCGTGTCGCCCGGCGCCTGGCTCACCACGGTGACCAGCCGCCTCTGCCTGAACCTGCTGGGCTCGGCGCGCGTCCGGCGCGAGACCTACGTCGGCGAGTGGATCCCGGAGCCGCTCCCCGACGTCCCCGGGGACGACCCGGCCGACCGCGTCACGCTCGACGAGTCGGTCGGCATGGCGTTCCTGGTGGTCCTCGAGTCGATGACGCCCGCCGAGCGCGTCGCGTTCATCCTGCACGACGTCTTCGGCTACTCGTTCGACGAGATCGCGCAGATCGTCGGCCGATCCTCGGCGGCCTCCCGGCAGCTGGCGTCGTCGGCCCGCCGACGCCTGCGTGCGGCGCCGGCCGGCCCGCCTGCCGCGCAGGCGACGCTCGTCCGCGAGTTCAAGCAGGCGTGGGACGCGCGCGACGTCGCCGCGCTCATCGGCCTGCTCGACCCGTCCGCGATCTTCGTCGCCGACGGCGGCGGCCGAGCGCCGACCGTCGTGGAGCCGATCCTGGGCGGCGAGAACATCGCGCGCGCCCAGGTGGAGATCGCCCGCGTCGCACCGGGTGTGGAGCTGGTCGAGCGCATGGTCAACGGCCAGCCCGGCCTGATCGCGCAGGTCGACGGCGTGACCGTGACGGTGTTCGCGTTCCGGGTCGCGGGGGATCGCATCACCAACATCTGGGCCGTCCGCAACCCCGACAAGCTCCGCCCGTGGACGTGAGACCGCGGCCCCCTGCCGGTGGCGGCGCCCTAGGTCGCAGCGCGCGGCGATAGCATCCGACGGCATGGACGATGTGGCCCGGTGGTTCGATGCCTACCTCGACGACTTCGCGGCATGCGGCCGGGGCGAGAGCGAGACCGCGTCGTTGCTCACTCACTACGGCGTCCCGTTGCTCCTGACCGTCGACGACGAGTTCGTCGCGCTGACCAGCGACGAGCAGGTCGTCGCGGCCCTGCAGCCGCAGATCGACGGGATGCGGGCGGCCGGCTACGACCGGACCGAGATCCTCGAGTCCGAGGTCGTCGTCCTGAACGGCGCGTCCGCGCTCTACCGGGGGACGTTCTCTCGTCAACGGAACGACGGCAGCGAGATCGGCCGGCTGACCGCGACCTACCTGGTGACTGACGGACCGGCGGGCCGCCGGATCTCCGTGCTGGCCGTCCACAGCCCTGTGCAGCGGCGCCCCCGGCAGGACTCGAACCTGCAACCTACGGATTAGAAGGCCGTTGCTCTATCCATTGAGGCTACGGGGGCGGGACTTGCGGGGTACCAACCGAACTTCCCGGGGGAAAAGGTTCGGGGGAACCCCGGCCGACAGGGTATCGCCCTGCGGCCCGGTCGAATGGTGTGCTTCGCGCCCATGATGCGGGCTCCGCACGCAACCGTGCTTCGAGCGCCACCCCGACCCTGTCGACCAGCCCTGAGCGGACCGCCACCACATCTCGACGTCCCGCTCCGGCAGACCCGCGGCCGTGGTCGGTGAGCTCGCCGACCGTGGGGTCCCCGGCGGGCTACCGCGACCGGAGTGCGTCGATGTCGGCGTGCTGATGGTCTCGCTGGCCCGACCTGTTCCCCGGCCGTGCCGGGGGCGTGTCACGATGCCCCGGTGACGAGCAGCCAGGTGCCGAGCGGCGCGGAGCGACGGGCGGCCTCCGCGGAGGCGGCGGCGCGCATGAGCGTCAGGGAGGGCCCCGGGGCGAGGCACGGCACGCGGTCCATGTTGGCGCTGGGCGCCCTGGGGATCGTGTTCGGGGACATCGGCACCAGCCCGCTGTACTCGCTGCAGACGGTCTTCAGCATCGACCACAACGACATCCTTCCGACGTCTGTCGACGTCTACGGCGTGATCTCGATGGTGTTCTGGTCCATCGCGGTCATCGTGTCGGTGAACTACGTGGCGCTGGTCATGCGGGCCGACAACGACGGCGAGGGCGGCATCCTCGCGCTGGTCGCGCTGCTGTTCGAGAAGCTCAAGGACCGGCGGCGGCTCGCGGTCGCGATGGTGTTGGGCATGCTCGGTGCGGCGCTGTTCTACGGCGACAGCGTGATCACGCCGGCGATCTCGGTGATGTCGTCGATCGAGGGCGTCGTCGTCGTCGACCCGTCGTTGGCGCGGTTCGTGCTGCCTGCCGCCGTAGCGGTCCTGACGCTGCTGTTCGTCGTCCAGCGACGCGGCACCGAGGCGGTCGGACGGGCGTTCGGACCGGTGATGGCGCTGTGGTTCGTCGTCCTGGCGGTCCTGGGCGTGCCGCACATCGCCGAGCACCCGGCGATCCTGCGCGCTCTGTCGCCCACCTACGCCGTCGCGTTCGTGGTCGAGCACCCGTTCACGTCGTTCATCGCCATGGGCGCGGTCGTGCTGACGATCACCGGCGCGGAGGCGCTCTACGCCGACATGGGTCACTTCGGGGTGACGCCGATCCGGACGGTGTGGTTCGCCGTCGTGTTCCCGGCCCTGACTCTGAACTACCTCGGGCAGGGGGCGATGATCCTGGACGACCCCCGCACGATCGACAACCCCTTCTTCCACCTCGCGCCCGTCTGGGCGACGCTTCCGCTCGTCGCGCTGGCGACGCTGGCGACGGTCATCGCCTCTCAGGCCGTCATCTCCGGGGCGTACTCGGTGTCCCGGCAGGCCGTCCGTCTCGGTCTGTTCCCGAGGCTGGCGGTGCGCCAGACCTCACGCCACGAGGGCGGGCAGATCTACGTGTCGGCCGTCAACTGGATCCTGTTCTTCGGCGTCCTCGTGCTCATCGCCGTGTTCCGCAGCTCCAGCCGGCTTGCCACCGCCTACGGCCTGGCCGTCACCGGCACGCTCCTGCTCACCAGCCTGCTCTTCCTCCTGCTCGCCAAGCGGGTGTGGCACTGGGCGATGTGGAAGATCGTCGCGTACGGCGTCGTCGTCGTCGGCCTGGAGGTCGTCTTCTTCGCGGCCAACCTCACCAAGATCGTCAGCGGTGGCTGGCTGCCGCTGCTCATCGCGGCGATCGTCGTGACCATCATGACGACCTGGCGCGCCGGTTCGGAGCGCCTCGTCGCCCGGCGCAACGAGCTCGAGGGGCCGCTCGACGAGTTCATCGCGATGATCGAGCGCAATCGCATACCGCGAGTGCCCGGGCTGGCCGTGTTCCCCCACGCGAACAAGCTGACGACTCCGTTGGCGCTGCGCTCGCACGTCGCGTTCAACCGCGTGCTGCACGAGCATGTCGTCATCGTGCAGATCATCAACGAGAACGTCCCGCACATCAGGCACGTCGACCGTGTCTCCGTCGACGACCTCGGCTTCGACAACGACGGCATCGTGCACATCTGCGTACGCGTCGGCTTCAACGACAGCCAGGACATCCCGCGCGGGCTGGCGCTGGCGGCCACCCAGAGCCCCGAGAGCTCATGCTGGACGTCGACGACGCGCACTACTTCCTGTCCCTCCTCGACGTGCACGCAGCCGGCAAGTCCCATCGGCGGAACTGGCGCCCACGGCTGTTCGTCTGGCTGGCGCGCAACGCCGCGAGCCGCACGGAGGTCTTCCACCTTCCGCCGGAGCGAACCGTGATCATGGGCGCGAACGTCGACCTGTAGGTCGTCCGCGTCCTCGGGTCCAGATCCGTGACCCGTGAGGTCTCGGAACCTACGGCTCCGTCGGCTTCGTGGCCGCTGGCCGCCCCCGTGCGTAGTAGTCCCGCCAGATGAGCCTGTGCAGCGGGATCCATCGGGGGATCGACCGCACGCCTGGGATGAACGGGAGCAGGATCAGGACCAGCATCATCACGGCGATGATGGCGAAGATGTAGATGTCTGCGTTCGCCGTCAGAGTGGCGGCCGGCCCGGTCGTCGCGTCGCTGTTGAAGGTCGAGAGCTGGTACCAGAACGAGAACGGCTGGAGCCATTCCTGCCCCGGGAAGGAACCGGTCTCGTTCATCATGCCCCACTCGTTTCCCTGCAGATGGGCCGCAGTGGCCGCGTCGTCCAGGTATCCGCCGTCACCGAGGAAGAGGATCTGCTTGGTGTTGTCGGTGCTGTAGAACTGCCCCGGCGCCGGCAGGATCCCGTCGAGCGCACCCGATCCGGCCATCGCGACGAGCCCGGCGGCCATCGTCGGAACCGGCCCGTAGTCGCCATCGGGCACCTGGGAGGCGTCGCCGTCCGCCCCAGCCGGGTCGTTCAGCGCGGTGTCGTACGCGGTTGCCCACGCGACCTGCTGGTCGGGAGTCGCTGACGTCCACGTGCTCAGTGCGTCTGCGACGTCCGCCGGTTGCTGCTGGGTCTCCAGCGGCTTCACCACGAAGTCGTTCGGCGGATCGACCGGCTGGTGCACGCCGGCCCATCTCTGCGGCTTCAGCGGACCCAGAGCCACCCCGTCGCCGCCCTGGTTGTACGGCGGGCCGTAGGTGGCGGAGTCGGACGTGCCGGCGAGCTCGGCGACCGTGACCGCGTAGAGGTCGGCGGGTGCCGACGTCGCCCAGTTCTGGAGCGTGAGCGGTGGGTCGTCGGGGGAGCTGAAGATCGCTGCGAGCGCGACGACGAGGACGGCGACGACGCTGAGCGCGATCGTGCCCTCCTTGAGGATGTCGTAGCGCCGGACCGGGCCCGACCAGTGCTCGCGCTCGAGCCGCTGCTGGCGTGTCGGGGCGGACATCAGAGCACCTCCGCGGGCCCGGTCGGTGAGTGCTCCGCCCCGCCTGCGGCCTCGAGCTCGGCGGCGTCGATCGGCGGGACGACGCCGTGCATCCGGACGAGCACGACGTGGACGACGACCAGCACAGCCAGGATCGCCGGCAGCAGGAAGACGTGCATCAGGAGGTTCTGACCGAGGTTGGCGACGTTGAACCACGCGCCGATCCCGACGGCGTTGAGGCCGTCCTTGGCCTCGAACGCGATCCATTGCGAGTCGAAGTTCGTCTGGACCACGTATCCGGTCAGCGCCGCACCGATCGAGAGCACCAGCGCGAGCATCCCGGTGATCCACGTCGTCGCCCGGTTGCCCCTCCAGGCCGCCATCCAGAACTTCCCGAGCAGGTGGACCACCATGAAGAGGAAGAACAGCTGGACGGACCAGAAGTGCAGGCTGTTGACGAACAGCCCGGTGCTGGACACGTGGTACCAGGACGGCCCCTGGAACGCCAGGACCGTCCCGGAGGCGACGATCGTGACCAGGGCCGCGAGGGTCAGCACCCCGAACACGTAGATCCACGACGCGACGTAGGCCGGCTGAGTCTCGGGGAGCAGCTTCTCGTAGGGGAGGTCGCGTTCGAGGGTGTTGCGCAGCCTGCCGATCCAGCTGGCCGCCGGCTCCTCCTGGACGGGCTCGCTGCTCATTTGCCCGATCCCGACTTGTGGCGGTCCGGGGGAACGGGAGCGCGATCGCGAGGATGAACAACACCACCGCCACCGCGATGACGATGGCATTGGGGACGGATATCGAGAAGAAACCCCAGGGGAGGTACGTTGCCGAGGCTGGGGTCCAGGCGAAGGATGTGCATGATGACGTCTTCCCTCGGGGGAGTGCATGGGTCGTGAACGACCCAGCCGCCAAGGGGATGGTGAAGTGCGCTCGGTGTCTGAGGTCGCGTACTCGTCAGCCCCTCTGTCGAGGGACTCCTTCACCCGTCACAAAGGGGGCGGCTCCGACGGACTCCGTACCAGCAAAGATACTGCTGCCGGTGCCCGGAAGATCCGCGATCCCGCACCTCATCTGATCGCTCCGGATCCACGACGCCAGCGTTTCGGGTCCGGTACGCGAGGACCTGCGCCGTGATCCACATGACCTTGGTGCGGACGCTCTCAGCTGCCTCCGTGTCCATCGGAGGGGAGAGGGACTGCGCATCTCATCGCCTGATCGTCGGCGTGCACGTGGTGGGCCGCGTGACACCGCCGGGTGAACCGCCCGGATCCGGAACCGCGTGGCGTTTTGCCAGGTCAGATCGCACCGGGACAATGGTCGCGTGAGCGCGCAGCCCGGCACGGCTCCAGTGCAGCCCGCGCAGTACGGGCAGCCGCTGGTCGGCTCGTCGCGCCACGTCGCGGACGACCCGCGCGACATCCTCGCCCGGCCGCTCGCGCAGACGTCGTTGCTGGACGCGGTCAAGGACCTGCGGCGCGACGTCGAGAAGACCGGGTTCCCGCTGGAGATCCCGGGGATCCAGGAGGCTCGCGCGTCGCGGGACCGGCTGGTCGACCAGCTCGGCGAGCACCTCGTCCCGCGGCTCACCGAGCTCTCGGCACCCGCGGTCGTCGTGGTGTCGGGGTCGACCGGGGCGGGCAAGTCGACGATCGTGAACTCGCTGGTGGGGGCCGAGGTCAGCACGGCGGGCGTGCTGCGGCCGACGACGCGGCGCCCTGTCCTGGTGCACCACCCGCTCGACACCGAGCTGCTGTCGCACCACCCGGTGCTCGAGTCGGTGACCGTCGTCGCCGACGAGCACATGGTCCGCGGGATCGCGCTCCTGGACGCCCCCGACCTCGACTCGGTGCTCGAGTCCAACCGCGAGTCGGCGCACCGGCTGCTCGAGGCGGCGGACCTGTGGCTGTTCGTGACGACCGCCGCCCGGTACGGGGACGCGCTGCCGTGGCGGGTGCTGCAGGGCGCCGTCGAGCGGGGCGCCTCCGTCGCGATGGTGCTCAACCGGGTCCCGCCGAACTCGCTGCCGACCGTCCGCGGTGACCTGCTGGGGCGCCTGCGCGAGAACGGGTTGCAGGGCTCTCCGCTCTTCGTCGTGCCCGACCTCGGGCCGCACGAGGGGCTGCTGCCCGCGTCGTCCGTCGCGCCGATCCAGCGTTGGCTCGCCATGCTCGCCGGGCCGGACAAGGCCCGCACGGTCATCGGGCGCACGTTGCGCGGGTCGCTCGCCGCGCTGCGGCCGTGGGTCGACGAGCTCGCCGAGGCGGTGCAGGGGCAGGCCGACGCGGCAGCGGCGATCGGCGCTGTGCTGGACGACGCGGTCGCGGTCTGCGTCGGGCAGGGCGCCGACGGGATCGCCGCGGGGGCGGTGGCCGACGGCGCGGTGCGTGCGCGGTGGTCGGAGCTGACCGCCGCCCGAGGTCCGCTGGACCGCGTGGTCGCCGCCAAGGGCCGCGTCCGCGGCTCGGCGCGCGACGGGCGGTCGAGGTCGGCGCGGATCGCGCCCCTGGTCGACGACCTCGCACACTCGGCGACGGCCACCCTGACCGCGGCCGGCGCGCAGGCCGAGCGGTCGCTGCGTGCGGCGCTCGTCGCTCCCGACGGCCCCGCTGGCGGCCCCTCGGTCGAGGCGTCCTGGGCGACTGGGAGCAGTCGCCGGTCGGCCGCCGACCAGGCCGCCCGCGCGTGGACCGCGCAGGGTGTGCGGGTCGTCCGGGCCGCGCTGTCGGTCACGCCCTCGTCCGACGCCTCCCGGCGGGCGCGTCGTCGCCGCAAGGCCGAGCGAGCGCTCGGGGACGACGGGCTCGCTGCGATCGCGCTCGCCGCGGCCGCGGGCGTCGAGGAGGCGCGCGACCTGCTCGTGACACTGATCGACGAGTCGGGCGGGCAGGCCGCGGACGATCTGCGGGCCGACCTCGTCGCGCGCGTGGGCGCCCAGGTCGCGCTCGAGCGCTCGGCCGTCGGGGAGGTCCTTGCCGACCCCGACCTCGCCGACGACGCCGCGTCGCGCCTGCGGCTGCGGCTCGCCGTCCTCAAGGGACTGACGTGACCACAGACGAGACCACGCTCCTCGCCGGGCGCGTCGACGCCCTCGACCGCGCGCTCGCCGTCGCCGACGGACGGATCGCGCCCAAGGTGGCCGCGCGCGTCTCGTCGACGATCGACGGCGTCCGTGCCCGGCTCGCGCTGGGCGTCGACCACACCGTCGTCGCCCTGGTCGGCGGGACGGGCTCCGGCAAGTCGAGCCTGTTCAACGCGATCAGCGGTCTGCAGTTCGCCGATGTCGGGGTGCGTCGTCCGACGACGTCGGAGATCACGGCATGCGTCTGGGGCAACGGCGCGGACGCGCTGCTGGACTGGCTCGGCGTCGTCCCGGAGCGGCGGATCGCGCGCGAGAGCCTGCTCGACGGGGAGTCGGAGGCGTCTCTGCGGGGGCTCGTGCTCCTCGACCTGCCCGACCACGACTCGATCGCGCCCGAGCACCGCAAGGTGGTCGACCGGTTGGTACCGCAGGCCGACCTGCTGACGTGGGTGGTCGACCCGCAGAAGTACGCCGACGACGCGCTGCACAGCGGCTACCTGCGCCAGCTGGTGGGCCACGAGTCGTCGATGGTCGTCGTGCTCAACCAGATCGACACCGTCTCGCCCGCCGTGCGCGCCTCGCTCGTCTCGGACCTCGAGCGGCTGCTCGTCGACGACGGCCTCACCGGCGTCCCGGTGACGTCGGCGTCCGCGACCACCGGCGAGGGGGTGCGGGGGCTGCGCACCGCGCTGGCCGGCGTCGTCGCCTCGCAGTCCCTGGCCGCCCGGCACGCGGGTGCCGAGCTGAACGACGCCGTGACGGCCCTGGACAAGCACGTCGCCGCACGCGAGCCGGCCGCACCCTCGTTGGCGGAGACCGTCGACACGCTCGCACGCTCGGTCGGACTGTCCGCGGTGGCCGGGTCGGTCGCGACCGCGGTCCGCGGCGGGACCTCGGCGACGCAAGGCTTCGGAGCCGTGCAGGAGGACGGTGTCGCGCTGGCCCGCAGCCTGTGGCTCGAGGGCGCCACGCAGGGGCTTCCCCAGCGGTGGGCGCGGGACGTCGGCTCGCGGATCGCCTCGACCACCGAGCTGCGGATCGCGGTCGGCGACGCGATCTCCGGGCTGAGCCTCGCCGTGAGGCGTTCCGCGGCCGCCGTCGGGCTGCTGGTCGTGGCCGTCGTCCTGGCCGCCGCCGCCCTGGTGCTCGCGTCGGTCGCGGGCGGGTCGGCGCTCGGAAATGGGCAGTCGAACACCTGGACGCCCGTCGTCGCCGGTGTCGCTCTCGTGGGCGCGGTCGCGGCCTTCGTCGGCAGCCGGGCGGCGCGGTCGAACGCCGCCCGGAGACGCTCGGAACGCGTGCTGCGCGACGGGCGCGCCGCATTGGAGAGCGTCGCCAGGGCGCGGCTGGCGGTACCGACGGATCAGGTGCTCGCCGAGCACCGCACGGTCCGTGAGCTTCGTCGCGTCCGCGCGCGGCTGAGCCGCCCCCAGCCCCCGATCCGCGCGGCGGGCCGCACCGATCCGGGTTCCGGGCCCTACGGCTCTCCCGACGAGCCGAGGCTGGCCGCACGAGCCCCGCACCCGCCGGGGCGCACGGCACTGGAGGCATCGATGAGCACGCAGTCCCTGGACCTGACCGTCGTCGGCTGGATCGGCACGGAGGTGCGCAACTTCCACGAGAACGACGGGGGCACCCCGTTCAGCACGTTCCGGCTGGGCAGCACCCGCCGCTGGTTCGACAAGCAGACCGGCGCCTGGAAGGACGGCCAGACGGAGTGGTTCAACGTCAAGGTGTGGCGCACCACCGCCGTCAACGTGGCGCGGTCGCTGCGCAAGGGGGACCCGGTGATCGTGCAGGGCCGGCTGTCCACCGAGGAGTGGATCTCGGAGCAGGGCCCGCGCACGTCGCTCGTCCTCGAGGCGGCCTCGCTGGGCCACGACCTCGCGTTCGGCAGCAGCCACTTCGCGCGGACGATGAGCACGGCGGCCGGTGCGGACCGCGTCGCCGGCACCGTGGGCGCGGACGGCTCCGCCACGGAGCCGGCCGACGTCAGCGGTCTTCAGGGCTGGCCGACGAGGAGAGCGCCCAGTTCCTGGTCCCGGCCGAGCACGTGGGGGAGGACCTGGCCGACGACGAGGCCGCTCCCGCACTGGTCGGCGTGCTCTGATCGCCTAGGCTGGGGCACCGGCAACCCGACGACGCAGGTCGGAACCGCGCGGGTACTGCTCACGGGCAGCGCGCGGCCGATCGCGTCGCGGGTGCCGGGTCAAGAGTGCCCCCTCGCGTGAGGGCACCTCCACGAGCACCGAGGCGGACGAAGAGCCAGTGGCTGAGTTCATCTACTCCATGTACAAGACGCGCAAGGCGCACGGCGACAAGGTCATCCTCGACGACGTCACCCTGAACTTCCTTCCCGGCGCCAAGATCGGCGTCGTCGGACCGAACGGCGCGGGCAAGTCGACGATCCTCAAGATCATGGCCGGCCTCGACCAGCCGTCCAACGGCGAGGCCCGGCTCAGCCCCGGCTACACGGTCGGCATCCTCCAGCAGGAGCCGCCGCTGAACGAGGCCAAGACGGTCCTGGGCAACGTCGAGGAGGGCGTCGCCGAGATCAAGGGCAAGCTCGACCGGTACAACGAGATCTCCGTCCTGATGGGCGAGCCCGACGCCGACTTCGACGCCCTGCTGGCCGAGATGGGCGTGCTGCAGGAGGCCATCGACGCGGCCGACGCCTGGGACCTCGACGCCCAGCTCGACCAGGCGATGGACGCGCTGCGCTGCCCGCCCCCGGATGCGGACGTCACGGTGCTGTCCGGTGGTGAGCGCCGCCGCGTGGCCCTGTGCAAGCTCCTCCTGGAGAAGCCCGACCTGCTCCTGCTCGACGAGCCCACCAACCACCTCGACGCGGAGAGCGTGCTCTGGCTGGAGGCGCACCTGAAGGACTACCCCGGCGCCATCCTCGCGGTCACCCACGACCGGTACTTCCTGGACCACGTCGCGGAATGGATCTGCGAGGTCGACCGAGGCCGCCTGTACCCCTACGAGGGCAACTACTCCACGTACCTGGAGAAGAAGGGCGAACGTCTGGCCATCCAGGGCAAGAAGGACCTCAAGCTCGCCAAGCGCCTCAAGGAGGAGCTGGAGTGGGTCCGGTCCAACGCCAAGGGCCGCCAGACCAAGTCGAAGTCGCGCCTCGCGCGCTACGAGGAGATGGCTGCCGAGGCGGACCGCACCAGGAAGCTGGACTTCGAGGAGATCCAGATCCCGCCGGGCCCGCGTCTGGGTGCCATCGTCCTCGAGGCCAACAGCCTGCAGAAGGGCTTCGACGGGCGCATGCTCATCGACGGCCTGAGCTTCACGCTGCCGCGCAACGGCATCGTCGGCGTGATCGGGCCGAACGGCGTCGGCAAGACCACGCTGTTCAAGACGATCGTCGGGCTCGAGCCGCTCGACGCCGGTGACCTCAAGGTCGGCGAGACGGTCAACATCTCCTACGTCGACCAGTCGCGCGGCGGCATCGACCCGAAGAAGACCCTGTTCGAGGTGGTCTCCGACGGGCTCGACTTCCTCAAGGTCGGCAACGTCGAGATGCCCTCGCGTGCCTACGTCGCCGCGTTCGGGTTCAAGGGCCCCGACCAGCAGAAGCCCGCCGGTGTGCTCTCGGGTGGCGAGCGCAACCGCCTCAACCTCGCGCTCACGCTCAAGCAGGGCGGCAACCTCCTCCTGCTCGACGAGCCCACCAACGACCTCGACGTCGAGACGCTCGGGTCTCTGGAGAACGCGCTGCTCGAGTTCCCCGGCTGCGCGGTCGTGGTCTCCCACGACAGGTGGTTCCTCGACCGGGTCGCGACGCACATCCTGGCCTACGAGGGCACGGAGGAGAACCCGGCGAGCTGGTACTGGTTCGAGGGCAACTTCGCCTCCTACGAGGAGAACAAGATCGAGCGGCTGGGCGCCGACGCGGCCCGCCCGCACCGCGTCACGTACCGCAAGCTTCGTCGCGACTGAGCACGGCGTGCGCACGAGCCCGTCCGACCGCACGTGTCGGGCGGGCTCGCGCTCGTAGGATCGTCTGCATGGCGCGTCTCGAGGTTCCCGTCCTGCTCCGCTGGTCCGACCTCGACGCCTACCAGCACGTGAACAACGCCTCCATGCTCACCCTGCTGGAGGAGGCGCGGATCACGGCGTTCTGGCGGGCACCGGCCGGCGACGCGACGCCCTGGCCCACCGCCGTGCTGGACGCCGGCCCGACCGCGCAGATGTCCACGCTCGTGGCCCGGCAGGAGATCGAGTACCTGCGGCCGCTGCTTACCGCCGCACCCCGGTGATCGTCGAGATGTGGCTGGGCCACCTGGGCGGCGCGAGCCTCGACGTCTGCTACGAGATGCGCGACCCGCTGATCGACGGTGAGCAGCCGGTGGTCTACGCGCGTGCGGCGACGACGGTCGTCCTGGTGAGCACCGCGACGGGTGCGCCGGTGCGGATCGGACCCGCTGAACGGGCTGCGTGGGAGCCGTACGTCGAGGAGCCGGTGGCGATCCGGCGGCGTCGCTAGGACCGGATGCGTGCTCGCTCCGCAGCGTTCGCTGCGCGCGCGATGTTGCGTTGCATCCCGCCGAACACGATGCCGTGGAACGGGTAGACGGACCACCAGTAGAGCTGCCCGAGCAGGCCTCTGGGATGGAACAGCGCACGCTGGGAGAACACCGTCGGGGACTCGTCCTCCACCCGCAGCTCCAGCCACGCCAGCCCGGGGACCCGCATCTCGGCGCGCAGGCGCAGCAGCCGGCCCTCGTCGATCGCCTCGACCCGCCAGAAGTCGACCGCGTCGTCGACGAGCAGGTTCATCGGGTCGCGACGCCCCCGCCGCAGTCCGGGCCCGCCGACCAGCCGGTCCGCGAGGCCACGGACCCGCCAGGCGAGGCCCCACGAGTACCAGCCGCGCTCGCCCCCGACGGCCTCCAGAACCCGCCACAGCGCGGCCGGCGACGCGTCGACGGTGATCCGGCGTTCGTCGACGTACAGGGAGCCGCCGGCCCAGTCGGGGTCGCTCGGCAGCGGGTCGCTCGGCGCGCCGGGCACGGCCGCCGACGACCACCGGGTCGCGACGGCGGCGTCCTGCACGCGTCGCAGCGCCAGCCGGACGGCCCGGTCGAAGCCGATCAACCCGTCGACCGGGTCGGGGACGAGAGCGGCGATGTCGTGCTCGTCGCAGATCACCTCGTGCACGAGCGACTCGACCAGCGGCCGCGCGAGCCCGGACGGCACGGGCGTCACCAGCGACACCCAGAGGCTCGAGAGCCTGGGGCTGAGGACCTTCACCCCGACGATGAGCCGCGGCCGCAGCCCGGCCGCGGCGGCGTAGCCCTGCATCATCTGGCGGTAGGTCAGCACGTCCGGGCCGCCGATGTCGAAACCCCGGCTGACGTCCGCGGGCATCGCCGCCGAGCCGACCAGGTAGCGCAGCACGTCGCGGATCGCGATGGGCTGGATCCGGTTGGCCACCCACCGCGGGACCGTCATGGCGGGCAACCGCTCGGTCAGGTAGCGCATCATCTCGAACGACGCCGAGCCGGACCCGAGGATGACGGCGGCCCGCAGCACGGTCGTGGGCACCCCGGAGGCGAGCAGGATCTCGCCCACCTCGGTGCGCGAGGCGAGATGGGGGAGAGGTCCTCGCCCTGCGGGTAGAGACCCCCGAGGTAGACGACCCGGCGGAGGCCGGCCTCGCGGGCGGCCTGCGCGAAGGTCAGGGCGGTCCGGCGGTCGGTCGACTCGAAGCTGCGGCCCGAACCGAGCGAGTGGATCAGGTAGTACGCGACCTCGGTCCCGGCCAGCGCCGCGCGGATCTGGTCGAGGTCCGACGCGTCCGCCCGGGCGAGCTCGACCTGGTCGTACCAGGGGCGTCCGCGCAGCCGGTCGGGGTTGCGCGCGACGGCGCGCACCCGGTAGCCGGCCGCGAGCAGCTCGGGGACGAGTCGCCCGCCCACGTAGCCGGTCACTCCGGTGACGGCCACGAGCGGTGCGTCGGGCCGGGGCCGACCGTCGCGGCCGAGGCCCGGGACCAGGCCGCCGAGCGTGTCGGCGACCGGGGCGGGCAGCAGGTCGTCCGGGGTCATCAACGCAGTCTGCGGTCGGCGGGAGCACACCGCACGCGGGATGGCTGAGGGGGCGCTCAGGCGAGCAGCGCCAGCGTCTCGCGCTCCGCGGCGGCCTGCGACCGGGTGGGCGGGATCGAGCGACCGTGGTCCCACAGGTCGATGACGCGCGGGTCGATGTACGAGGCGCGGCACACGGCGGGTGTGTTGCCCAGCTCGTCGGCGACGTCGCGGACGACCGCGGTGACCACCGTGCGACGCGCTCGCTCCGACGCCGGGGGCGGCCCGGCCGCGGCGAGCCCACGCGCGGCGAGCACGGTCGCGTGCCAGGTCCGGAAGTCCTTCGGGGTCGCGTCCGGCCCGAGCAGCTCCTTGACGTAGGCGCCCACGTCCGCGCTCGTGACGTCGTGCCAGGCGTCCGCCTCGCGCCACGCCAACAGCTCCTCGCCGTCGTCCGAGCGTCGCTTGAGCGACCGGATGACGGTCGCGACGTCCTCGTCGTCGACGACGGTGTCCCGCAGCTGGCCGGACTTGGCCGGGAAGTGCAGGTGGATGCGGTCGTCGGCGTGCACGGTGACGTGCGACCGGAGCAGGGTCGCCAGCCCGTACGACCCGTGCCGCACCGCATAGCCCTCGCCGCCCACCCGCAGGTACGCCAGGTCGAGCAGCCGGAACGCGAGCGCGAGCACCTTCTCCCGCGGCATCCCATCGAGGCGCAGGTCGTGGCGAACGCGTCGACGGGCGGCGGGGAGCCGGGCCGCGATCTCCAGCACGCGATCGTGCTTCAGCCGGTCGCGACGGACGCGCCACTGCTGGTGGTAGAGGTACTGCCGCCGCTCGGCGTCGTCGAGACCGGCCGCCTGGATGTGCCCGTGCGGCCACGGGCTGATCCACACCTCCCGCCACGCGGGCGGGATGGCGAGCGCACGGATCCGGTCCAGCGACTCCGCGTCCGTGATCCGGCCGCGTGCGAGGTCCAGGTAGAGGAAGCCGCGGCCGGCACGACGCCGCGACCAGCCGGGGGCGTCGATGCGGACGCGGCGCAGGCGGACCATCCGGGAAGTGTCGCCCGACAGAGCGGACCCCGCGCGTTCAGTCGGGGAAGCGGACCATGCCCTCCTGCGCCACGGACGCCACGAGGGTGCCGTCGCGCTGGAACACGCGGGCGGCCCCGAGCCCCCGCCCGCCCTGCGCGCTCGGCGACGACTGCACGTACAACAGCCAGTCGTCGACCCGTACGTCCCGGTGCCACCACATCGCATGGTCGAGGGACGCGATCGACAGCCCGCGCGTCACCCACGACTTCCCGGACCGGCGCAGGATCGGTTCGAGCATCACCTGGTCGCACGCGTACGCGAGCAGGGCCCGGTGCAGCAGCTGGTCGTCGGGCAGCGGGCCGCGCGAGCGGAACCACACCGACTGCTGCCCGCTGACGTCGGCGGCGGGGCCGAGATAGAGCTGCCCGTCGACGTGCCGCACGTCGAAGGCGGCCTCCTGCGTCCAGAACTTCGCCACGGGATGGTCGATCCCGCCGAGCACGTCGAGCGCGGACGGCACGTCCTCCGGGGGCGGGACGTCGGTCGGCATGGGGTCGGCGTAGTCGATGCCGCCCTGCGCCTCCTGGAAGGACGTGATCATCGACAGGATGGCGGTGCCACCTTGCAGCGCGTGCGTCCGACGGGCCGTGAAGGACCGTCCGTCGCGCAGACGCTCGACGTCGTACGTGATCGGCTCGGTCACGTCGCCGGCGCGCAGGAAGTAGCCGTGCAACGAGTGGGGCAGCCGGCCCTCCGGAACGGTCGCGCCGGCCGCGAGCAGCGCCTGCGCGAGCACCTGACCGCCGAACACGCGCCCGCTCGGCTGGGGCAGCGAGGACCCGACGAAGAGGTCCGGGTCGGTCTGCTGGAGCCGCAGGATGTCGAGGACGGGCCTCATCGGGTCGGTCGTCATCAGTCCTCGAAGGTGTTGAGCATCGAGTGCGCGGCACGCTCGAGGTAGTCCCAGAGCTCGGCCTTGTGCAGGGGTGCGAGATCGAGGGAGTCCACGGCGGCGCGCATGTGCAGGAGCCAGCGGTCACGGGCGTCCGGGTTCACCTTGAACGGCGCGTGCCGCATCCGCAGGCGGGGGTGCCCGCGCTGGTCGGAGTAGGTGGTCGGACCACCCCAGTACTGCTCGAGGAACATGGTCAGCCGCTCGCGTGCGGGTCCCAGGTCCTCCTCGGGGTACATCGGCCGCAGCACGGGGTCGGCGGCCACGCCTCGGTAGAACTCGTCGACCAGCCGGACGAACGTGTCGTGCCCGCCCACCGCGGCATAGAAGGAGTCGGGTCTCACGGCGACCATCCTCACACGCTGCTCAGAGGCCCAGGTCCTCCAGGACGGGCAGCGCCGCCCGCACGATCGAGCGTGCGTCGGCGGCGCTGGAGGCGGCGAGCGCGAGCTGCGCGAGCCGTCGGCACTCGTCGAACGACGTGGCGGCGAGCAGGGCGGCGACGTCGGGCAGCGCGCGTGGCGTCATCGACAGGGACGACACCCCGAGCCCGACGAGCACGACGGCGAGCGCAGGGCTGGCCGCGGCCTCACCGCAGACGCCGACCGGCCGGCCCTGCTGCGCGCCGCCGGCGCACGCCGCGGCGACGAGGTGCAGGACCGCGGGCTGCCACGGGTCCGACAGCTCGGCGACCGCGCCCAGCAGCCGGTCGGCGGCCATCGTGTACTGCGTGAGGTCGTTGGTGCCGATGCTCGCGAAGGCCGCGTGCGCCAGGATCGGGCCGGACAGCAGGGCGGCAGACGGCACCTCGATCATCACGCCGGCCACGTCGAGCCCGTGCTTGGCGCACGAGGCGACGAACTGCTCGGCCTCGTCGACGGTGGACACCATCGGCGCCATGACCCAGACGTCGGCGTGCTCCTCGTCCGCGGCCCGGGCGATCGCGGTGAGCTGGTCCTGGAGCACCTCGGGGTGCCGGACCGCCGTGCGCAGGCCCCGCACGCCGAGCGCGGGGTTGACCTCGGGCTCGTCGGTGAGGAACGGCAGCGGCTTGTCGGCGCCCGCGTCGAGGGTGCGGATCACCACCTTGCGACCGGGGAACGCCGCCAGCACGCGGCGGTAGGCGACCACCTGCTCGTCGATCGTCGGCGCCTCCTGGCGGCCGAGGAACCCGAACTCGGTGCGGAACAGGCCGACGCCCTCGGCGCCCGCGGCCGCGGCGGGTTCGGCGTCGGACGGGTCGCCGACGTTGGCCAGCAGCGCGACGGCGTGCCCGTCGGAGGTCCGGCCGTGCCCGTCGAACGTGCGGGCCTGGTCGCCGAGCGCCCGCGCGGCGCGGACCTGCTCCTCGGTGGGGTCGACCGTCACGGTCCCGGCGGAGCCGTCGACGAGCACGAGCCCCTCGGCGTGCACCACGGCCTCGGCACCGCGGGCGGCGACGACCGTCGGGATGCCGCGGGCGCGGGCCAGGATCGCGGTGTGCGAGGTGGGTCCGCCGGTGCCCGTGACGATCGCGAGCACACGAGCCGTGTCGAGGGTCGCGACGATCGCCGGAGCGAGGTCGGCCGCGACCAGCACGAACGGTTCCTCGTGCGCCGGCACGCCGGGAGCGGGGCGGCCGGTCAGGTGCGCGACGAGCCGGTCGCGGACGTCGGCGATGTCCTGGGTCCGCTCCGCGAAGTAGCCGCCGAGCGCCTCGAACTGCTCGGCGACCGCCTCGGCGGCCTCCCAGACCGCGCGCTCGGGCACCAGCCGGTCGGCGATCACCCGCTGCTCGGCGTCCTCGACCAGGCTGGGGTCGGCCGCGATGGCCGCCGTCGCGCGCAGCAGGTCCGCGCTGTCGCCCTCGGCCAGGTCGGCGGCGGCGTCGAGCGCGGCTCGGACGACCTCGGAGGCCCGACCGATGCGCGTGGCCTCGGCGGCGTAGTCGGTCCCCGGCGGGAGGCGACGGCCGGACGGCGGTTCGGCGACCGGGTCGGGCATGAGCACCGCCGGCGCGACCACGCGCCCAGGACTCACCCCGATACCGGTGATGACCGTGGGGTGTTCGGCATGCACGGCACTCACCGGCGTGACCTCCTCGTCGTCCTGTCGCAGTGTGGGCCTTTGACGACCCTGAACGCCACTCGGCCGCGCCGTCCAGGGTCTTTCGGCCGTGGCCGACCGTGCGCAGCGTTAGTCTTGGCGTCGCGCGCGTCCGCAACCGCGAACCACGAACGCGCCCGCGAGCGAGGAGTTCCATGAGCAAGGCAGAGCAGATCCTCGCAGCGCTGGGTGGGGACTCGAACGTCGTGGACCTCGAGCCCTGCATCACCCGCCTGCGCGTGGAGGTGACCGACGCCCACCTGGTCGACGAGGCCGCCCTCAAGGCCAGCGGAGCGTTCGGCGTCGTGCGCTCGGGTCACATCGTGCAGGTGATCGTCGGCCCGGAGGCCGACAACCTCGCCGCCGAGCTCGACTCCCTGCGCTGACGCCGGTCGCGACGTCCCGACCGTGGCCACCCTGCGCCTCGTCAGCCCCCTGACGGGCGTCGTGCTTCCCGTCACCGCCGTCCCCGACCCGGTGTTCGCCGAGGGGATGGTCGGTCCCGGTCTCGCCATCGAGCCGCTGCGCACCCAGACCCAGACCGTCGTCGCCCCCGCGGACGGCGTGATCGGCGCGCTGCACCCGCACGCGTTCGCGCTCGAGCTGAGCGAGGGGCGCACGATCCTCGTCCACCTCGGCATCGACACCGTCGGCCTCGCCGGCGCCGGCTTCACGCTGCACGTCGAGGGCGGTCAGACGGTGCGCGCCGGCGACCACCTGATCACGTGGTCGCCCGTGGACGTGCACGCAGCCGAGCTCGCGACCATCTGCCCGGTCGTCGCGCTCCAGGCCGACCCCGCTGCGCTGACCGTCCTGGTGCCCGAGGGCACGAGCGTGCGCGCGGGCGACCCGCTGCTCGACTGGGCCTGAGGCTCAGTCGTCCGACGACGACGTCGCCGGCGCCTCCCGTGCCTCGTGAGCGTGCGCGATGTCGTCCAGTGGCGTGTCGTGGGGGTCCCGTTGCTGCGAGGCCACGTGTGCCTCGTGCGTCGCCATCAGGTCCCGCTGGCCGGCCAGCGGCACGTGCGCCTGCTCGAGCACCCGGCGGGCGGCGACGCGCAGCTCGCGCGCGACCTCCCACTGCTGGGCCGGCGACGTCTTGACCTTGAGGCGCAGCGTGACGGCGTCTGCGCTGAGCTTCTCGATCCCGGTGATCGTCGGCTCGCCCAGGATGTGCGACCCGGTCACCGGGTCCGCCGCGACGCGGGCGGCCGCCTCTGCCAGCAACGACCGGACCTGGTCGAGGTCCGCGAAGTAGTCGACGTCGATCTCGACCACGGCCGTCGCCCAGCCCTGCGTCTTGTTGCCCACCCGCAACATCGTCCCGTTGGGCACGTACCAGAGCGTGCCGTCGGCGTCGCGGATCTTGGTGATCCGCAGCGTGACCGCCTCGACGGTGCCGTTCGCGGGTCCCACGTCGATCACGTCACCGACGCCGTACTGGTCCTCCAGCAGCATGAACAGGCCGGTGAGGAAGTCCTTCACCAGGCTCTGCGCGCCGAAACCGAGGGCGACGCCGATCACGCCGACCGAGGCGATGAACGGCGCGAGGCTGATGCCCAGGGTGTCGAGGATCATGAAGAACGCGGTGCCGCCGACGACGATCGTGGCCGTCGAGCGCAGCACCGAGCCGATCGTCCGGGCCCGCTGGGCGCGGCGCGCGTTGGCCAGCGGGTTGGCCTTGTCGAGCACCGCGCCGACGGCGGATTCGCCGAGCGGCTTGAGGACGCCGCGCTCGAGCCATGGCGTCCCGTCGGCCACCCGGTTGGTGATCCCTCGGATCGACCGCCGGATGAGCCAGAGCGCGATGGAGCTGATGGCGACGATGAGGATGATGCGCAGCGGGATGCCGACGAACCACTCGCCGAGGGTCTGCGGAGCCTTGTTGGGATCCAGGATCGAGACGGGGCTCGGGCTGGGGTCCGCGGCCGGGATCACGCGCGGCTCCACAGGCCCGTGCGGTCGCCCGCGAACTGCAGCTGCTCGACGGACAGCCCGATGGTGCGCGACAACGACCGGCCGCCGTGCCCGACCCCGGTCTCGCGCCGCACGAGGATCGGATGCGTGGCCGGATCACCGATCGTCGCCGCCTGCAGGGCCGCCGCGAGCTTGCGCGCGTGCAGGGGGTCGACGCGGGTGTCGCCCTCGAACACCGTGAACAGCGTGGCGGGGTAGTCCGTGCCGTCGACCACGCTGTGGTACGGCGAGTAGCCGAGCAGCCAGCCGAGCTTCCGTCGGGTGGTCCGCGTCGCCGTACTCCTCGGTCCACGTGACGCCGAGCCCGAACAGCTGGTAGCGGACCATGTCGAGCAGCGGCGCCGAGCAGACCGCGGCGGCGAACAGGTCGGGCCGCTGGGTGACGGCCGCGCCGACCAGCAGGCCGCCGTTCGAGCCGCCCCAGCAGGCCAGCAGGTCGGGCGTCGTCCAGCCGTTCGCGACGAGGTGCTCACCGACCGCGTGGAAGTCGTCGTACACGTTCTGCTTGTTGCCCCGCATGCCGTCGCGGTGCCACTGCTCACCCTCCTCGCCGCCGCCGCGCAGGTTGGCGACGACGTACACGCCACCCGCCTCGACCCACGCGAGAGTCGACGCCGAGTACGCCGGGTCGAGCGAGATCTGGAAGCCCCCGTAGCCGTAGAGGATCGTCGGGGCGGGCCTGGTCGGCGCGCCGGTCGCGTCGAGGGAGTCGGCGAGGGCGACGACGAACGCGCGCACCACCGTGCCGTCCTTGCTGACCACGTCGATCTGCTGCGCGCGGACGTCGGGCAGGTCGGCGACGAGACCCGGGGGAGCGGCCCACAGCGTCGTGCGCCGCGTGGCCGCGTCGAGGTGGTGGACGCTCGACGGGCTGGTGTGGTCGGTGTACGAGAACCAGACGTCCTGCCCGCCCTCGGGTCGCGTCACGAGGCCCGAGATCGAGCCCAGGCCCGGCAGCGGGACGCTCTCCCAGAGCTCTCGCCGGTCTGCGGGTCGTGCGCGGTCACCTCGGAGACGGCGTGCCGACGCCAGGAGGCGAACAGGGCCGTCGGCGTCCGGTCGTCACCGCCGTCGTCGGCGAACGACACGTCCTCCAGCACCGCCGTCGGGTCCTGCGCCAGCAGCGTGGTCCAGTGCTCGACGCCGGGTGTCGTCGGGTCGGTCACGGCGAGGCGGCCGCGGGGCGCGTCGAGGTTCGTGTGCACGTAGAGCCGCCCGTCGCGGGCCACCCACGCACCGGTCTCGGCGTCGAGCCCGACGGCCACCTCGACGAACGCGGGGTGGTCGCGGGGCGTGGCCTCGAGGTCGGCGATCCACACGTCGGTGCGCGGCGCGGTGCCGGCGGACGCCGAGACGATCAGCCACCGACCGTCGCGCGACACGGAGACGCCGTAGTAGTTCGTGTGGTCGAGCCCGTCGCCGAACACCTCGACGTCCTGCTCGGCCGGCGTGCCCAGGCGGTGCAGCCAGACGCGCCGGTGGTACTGGACCTCGTCGGCGGGCAGGGCGTCCGGGGCCAGGCGACGCACGTAGTAGAACGCCTCCCCACCAGGCAGCCAGGCCACGGGGGAGTAGCGGGCGCGGTCGACGGGCCCGTCGACGATCTCGCCGGTGGTCACGTCGAGCACCCGCAGGACCGACTCCTCGGTGCCACCGGTCGAGACCTGGTAGGCGACGAGGTGGCCCTCCTTCGACGGCTGCCACGAGTCGAGCGTCGTCGTGCCTTCGGGGTCGATCTGCATGGGGTCCAGCAGGACGCGCTCGTCGTCGCCGTCGGCCACCACGACCACGGCGTGCTCCTGGTCGCCCGACCGCCGCGAGAAGAACCGTCGGTCGCCACGCCAGGCGGGCGGGCTGACGAAGCCGGCCCCGAGCAGCTCGCGCAGCCGGGCGGTCAGCGCCGGCGTGGCCAGGGTTCCGTCCGTCGGCAGCCCGGCGCGGTACCGCTCGTAGAGGTCGTCCTGCGCCGTCGACCACGCCTGCGTCTCGTCGGACGACTCGTCCTCGAGCCAGCGGTACGGGTCGGCGACCGCGTGGCCGTGCAGGTCCTCGACCAGGTCGAGGCGGGGCGTCGGCGGGTAGGGACGCAGCGCGGGTGCCGTCATGGTTCGCAAGGTTACGTCGGACGTCCCCACCGCCGGGCCGTGTGACGCACCCGGACGGCATACGTCCTGCGTGCGGCGACAGCCCTCTGGCAGGATCGGTCCGTGGCCGACGACCCGGTACCTGCGTCCGACGCCCTGCTCCGTCTCGCCGCGGCCTACGGCGTGGTGCCCGACCACTGGGACTTCCACGGCCAGAACCGCCGCGCGAGCACCGCGACGCTGCAGGGCGTGCTCGGTGCGCTCGGCGTCGACGCGTCCTCGCCGGAGCGGATCGACCTGGCGATCGCGCACGTCGAGGACATGCCGTGGCGGCGCGTGCTGCCGCCGGTGCTGGTGGTCCGCCAGGGCCGGCACGCCCACGTCGCGGTGCACGTGAGCCACGGCGACCCGGTCGAGGTGTGGGTCGAGCTGGACCCCGAGGTCGGCGGCGGTCGCCGCGAGGTCGCCCAGGCGGACGTGCTCGCGGCCCCCCGCACCGTCGACGGGCGCCTGGTGGGCCGGGCCACGTTCACGCTCCCCGACGACCTCCCGCTCGGCTGGCACGAGATCGTCGCCAGCGGGCCGTCCGCCGACGCGCACAGCCCGCTCGTCGTGACCCCGACGCACCTGGACGTGCCCGAGTCGATCCGTCGGCACCGGTCCTGGGGCCTCATGGCGCAGCTCTACTCGGTCCGCTCGAACAGCTCCTGGGGCGTCGGCGACCTGGCGGACCTCGCGGAGATCGGCTGGCTCGCCGGGCGTGGAGCTCGGCGCCGACTTCCTGCTCATCAACCCGCTGCACGCCGCCGAGCCGACCGTGCCGATGACGCCGTCGCCGTACCTGCCGACCACCCGCCGGTTCGTGAACCCGATCTACATCCGGGTCGAGGACGTCCGCGAGGCCGGGTACCTGTCCGCCGCGGACCGCACGCTCGTCGAGTGGGCCGCCGAGCCCGTGCTGGCCACGGACCGCGACTCCGGACCGATCGACCGCGACGCCGCCTGGACCGCCAAGCGGACGGCCCTGGAGGTCCTGTTCGCCGCGCCGCGCTCGGCCGCACGCCAGGCTGCGTTCGACAGCTACGTCGAGCTGGAGGGCGCCGGCCTCGGGACCTTCGCGCTCTGGTGCGCGCTCGCGGAGCGGTACGAGAACGAGGAGTGGCCGGTCGAGGCTCGCGACCCGTCGTCGGCGTTCGTCGCGCAGGCCCGCAGCGAGCTGGGCGAGCGCGTCGAGTTCCACATGTGGCTGCAGTGGCAGGCAGACGAGCAGCTCGCCGCCGCGCAGCGGGCCGCGCTCGACGGGGGCATGGCGCTGGGGATCATGCACGACCTCGCCGTGGGCGTGCACCCCGAAGGGGCCGACGTGTGGGCCCTCGGCGACGTGCTCGCGAGCGGCGCGACGGTCGGCGCGCCGCCCGACATGTACAACCAGCAGGGCCAGAACTGGTCGCAGCCCCCGTGGCGCCCGGACGCCCTGGCCCGTGCCGCGTACAAGCCGTACCGGGACATGCTGCGCACGGTCCTGCGGCATGCCGGCGCCATCCGCATCGACCACGTCATCGGGCTGTTCCGGCTGTGGTGGATCCCCGAGGGTGCCGACTCCGGCGACGGGGCCTACGTGCGGTACGACCACGAGGCGCTCGTCGGGATCCTGGCGCTCGAGGCGCACCGCGCGGGGGCGGTCGTCATCGGCGAGGACCTCGGCGTGGTCGAGCCGTGGGTGCGCGACTACCTGTCCGACCGCGGCATCCTGGGCACCTCCGTGCTCTGGTTCGAGCGGGACATGCACGGTGCGCCGCTGCCGCCCGAGCACTACCGGCCGCTCGTCCTGGCCACGGTCACCACGCACGACCTGCCCCCCAGCGCCGGCTACCTCGCCGGTGAGCACGTCGCGATCCGCGAGCGGCTCGGGCTGCTGACGGAGCCGGTCGAGGTGGTGCGGGCGGCCGCTGTCGCCGAGCGCGACCAGATGCTCGGCGTGCTGCGCCAGCGCGGCCTGCTGGGCGACGACCCCTCCGAGCGCGAGATCATCGAGGCGCTCCACCGGTACGTTCTGGCCACGCCGGCCGTTCTGGTCGGCGTGTCGCTGGCCGACGCGGTCGGCGAGCGACGCGCTCAGAACCAGCCCGGTACCGACCAGGAGTACCCGAACTGGAAGGTGCCCCTTGCCGACGGCTCGGGTCGCGTCGTGCTCGTCGACGACCTCTTCACCAACTCACGCCTGCGCTCGCTGGCGGCGGTCCTCAACGGCTGACGCTCCCGGGAGACCGCGGGTGGAGCGCGGGACGCTCGCCGGGGTCCCGTTCGCCTCGGCGGGATCCGGTGAGGTTCCGCTGGTGGTGCTGCCCGGCCTGGCGCTGCGCGTCGGCGTCCCGGGCGACCGCCAGGTGCGCAACGTCCTGAGTCCGCTGCGTGGCGTGGGGGACCGTCGACGGCTGGTCGTGCTCGACCGCTGGCCGGGGCTGCCGGACGGTCTGACGCTCGCCACCCTCGCGGCCCGCTACGCGGCGGCCCTCACCGAGCTCGGGGCACCGGTGGACGTGCTGGGTGTCTCCACGGGCGGCAGCATCGCGCAGGTGCTCGCCGCCGACCACCCGCACCTCGTGCGCAGGCTGGCACTGGTCAGCACCGCGTGCCGCCTCGGCCCCGGTGCGCGGGACGTGCAGGCCGAGATTGCCCGGCTGCTCGGGCACGGAGCGGTCCGTGCCGCGGGACGCGCCATGGCGGGCTCGGTCGTCCCGCCGGTGCTGGCCCCGCTGGCGCGCCCGATCGGTTGGATCCTGGCGCCCGTGCTGGTCGGCGGGTCCCGCGCCGCGTCCGACCTGAGACTGACGCTCGAGGCGGAGGACGGGTTCGACCTCACGCTCTGTACGGCCCCGATCGAGGCACCGACGCTGGTCGTCGGGGGCGGGCGGGACCGTTTCTACCCGCGGTCGCTCTTCGAGGAGACGGCCCGGCTCATCCCGCACAGCCAGCTCCTGGTCAGGCCGAGACGCGGGCACGTCAACGTCGCGGGCGACCGCGTGGTGACGGCCCACCTGGCGGGCTTCTTCACGGCCCCGTGACCGCCGACGACGGCCCCGCCCGCACCGGACGGGGCCGTCGGTCGACGCGTCAGCGGGGCAGTCGGTCCGCCGCCTGGGCGGCCAGCGCCCGGCGGACGCCGTCGCGGGACTCGAGCACCAGCCGGCGCAGGGCCGGTGAGGCGTCCGGGTGGCCGGCGAGCCACCCGTCGGTCAGGGCGAGGACGTCCACGCGGCCGTCGCCGGCCAGGTCGGTCGGGTAGAGGCCGACGACGATGTTCTGCGCCATCTCGCTCGTCTTCGACGCCCAGACCTGTTCGAGGCTCTCGAAGTACGGCGCGACGAACGGCAGGAGCAGACCGATGTCGTGCACGCGCCCGAAGCCGGCGATCGTGGCGGCCTGGATCGCGTTGGGCAGACCGTCACCACCGAGGACGGCGGCCCAGGCGGTCGCCTTGGCCTTCGCGGTCGGGACGGCCGCCCGCGCGGCGGACGCGGCCCGCTGCCCGGTCGCGGTCGGGTCGGCGGCGAGCTGCGCGGCGACGTCGACCTCGCCCGCACGGCCACCGGCGACCAGCGACGTCAGCAGCTCCCAGCGCAGGTCGGTGTCGATCGACAGCCCCTCCAGCGTCGCGTGCCCGTCGAGCAGGTCGCGCACGGCATCCAGCTGGTCGGCCGTCGCCGCCCGGCCGGCGAACGCCTTGACCAGCTGCAGCTGCGTGTCGGAGCCGGCTTGTGCGCCACGGGCCAGCGCGAGCAGCGCGTCGGCGGCTCGGACGTCCGAGGCGGCCCGGTGCTCGGGGGCGACGAACAGGTCGAGGGTGGTGCCCAGCTGGCGCAGCAGGACGAGCAGGACCGAGGAGTCGGTCTCGTGCGCGAGGTTGCCCAGCACCAGGTCCACGAACGCCCCGGCGGGAGTCTCGCCGTCGCGGGTGGCGTCCCACGCCGCCGTCCACACCAGCGTGCGGGGCAGCGAGTCGTCGAACTCGCCCAGGTGCTCGACCGCCGTGGCCAGCGACTGCGCGTCCAGGCGGATCTTGGCGTAGGCCAGGTCGTCGTCGTTCACCAGGATCAACGCGGGACGCGGGACGCCGACCAGCTCCGGGACCTCGGTCCGCGCACCGTCGACGTCGAGCTCGACGCGCACCGTCCGGACGAGCCGGCCCGTCGCGGCGTCGAGGTCGTAGCCGCCGACGGCCAGGCGGTGCGGGCGCTGGACCGGGTACTCGTCGGGAACCTCCTGCAGGACCGCGAACGAGGTGATGACCCCGGCGTCGTCGACGACGATCTCCGGACGCAGCAGGGTGACGCCCGCCCGCTCCAGCCACAGCCCGGACCAGGCGGACAGGTCGCGACCGCTCGTCGCCTCCAGCTCGGTCAGCAGGTCACGCAGCTCGGTGTTGCCCCACGCGTGCTTGGCGAAGTAGGCGCGTACGCCTGCGAAGAACTCGTCCTGGCCGACCCAGGCGACCAGCTGCTTGAGCACGCTGGCGCCCTTGGCGTACGTGATGCCGTCGAAGTTGACCTCGACGTCCTCCAGGTCGCGCATGTCCGCGACGATCGGGTGCGTGGAGGGCAGCTGGTCCTGACGGTAGGCCCAGTTCTTCTCGAGCGAGGAGAACGTGGTCCAGGCGCTGGTCCAGCGCGTCGCGCTGGCCGCGGCCAGCGTCGAGGCGTACTCGGCGAACGACTCGTTCAGCCACAGGTCGTCCCACCAGCGCATGGTCACCAGGTCGCCGAACCACATGTGCGCGAGCTCGTGCAGGATCGTCACCGCGCGGCGCTCGATCGTGGCCTCGGGGACCTTCGAGCGGAACACGTAGGACTCGAGGAACGTCACGGCGCCGGCGTTCTCCATGGCGCCCGCGTTGAACTCGGGGACGAACAGCTGGTCGTACTTGGCGAACGGGTAAGGCGCCCCGAAGGAACGCTCGTAGAACTCGAACCCGCGGCGCGTGACGTCCAGGATGTTGTCCGTGTCGAGGTGCTCGGCCAGCGACCCGCGGCAGTAGACGCCCAGCGGGACGGTCCGGCCGTCGGAGCTTGTGCAGCTCCTGGTGCTCCCCGTGGTACGGCCCGGCGATGATCGCGGTGATGTACGACGAGATCCGTGGCGTGGTCTCGAAGGTCCACGTCGCCGTGCCCTTGTCCGCGCCGCCGTTGGCGTTCACGCCGTCCGGGACCGCGACGGGGGCGTCGACCTGCGGGTAGTTGGACACCACGGTCCAGTGCGCCGGCGCGGTGACGGTGAACGCGAACGTCGCCTTGAGGTCGGGCTGCTCGAACACCGCGAAAACCCGCCGGGAGTCGGCCACCTCGAACTGCGAGTACAGGTAGACCTCGTCGTCCACCGGGTCGACGAAGCGGTGCAGGCCCTCGCCGGTGTTCATGTAGGCCGCGTCCGCGACGACGACGAGCTCGTTGTCGGCGGCGAGGTCGGCCAGGGCGATCCGCGAGTCGGCGACCACGGTGGCGACGTCGAGCGCGCGTCCGTTGAGGGTCACCTCGCGGACGGTCGGCGCGATCAGGTCGATGAACGTGCTCGCCCCGGGGGTGGCGGCGAACCGCGCCGTGGTGCGCGACGTGAAGGTCGTCGGGCCGGTGGTGAGGTCGAGCGCGACCTCGTACGACTCGGTCCGCACGACGGCTGCACGCTCGCGCGCCTCGGCTCGGGTGAGGTTCTCTCCAGGCACGCAGACTCCTTGGGTCGTGGTCTCTTCGTGGTGGCTGCGCCCGCTGGTGTGCGCGGGTCGGGCTCGCTCGATCATCCCATGCACGGGCGAGCCTGGCCGGGCCCCGGGCGCGCGGGCCTAGGGTTCGTCGCGTGCACGCCACCTACGACGCGATCGTGGTCGGCGGCGGCCACAACGGGCTCACCGCCGCCGCATACCTGGCCCGCGTGGGCCAGACCGTCCTGGTGCTCGAACGCTCCGAGCACCTCGGGGGTGCCACGCGGTCCGAGCGGATGTTCCCGGGCGTCGATGCCCGGGTGTCGCGCTACTCCTACCTCGTCTCCCTGCTCCCGCGCAGGGTGGTCGGTGAGCTGGGCTGCCGATCGAGCTGCGGCGCCGGCGGTACGCGTCCTACACGCCGGTCCCCGGTGACCCCGGTCGTGGCCTGCTGGTCGACACCGCCGACGAGGCAGCCACCGCCGCGTCGTTCGACGCGATCGGCGCGACCGGCGACCTGGCCGCCTGGCGCGGGTTCGGTGCGCGCACCGGGGCTCTGGCAGCACGGCTCTTCCCGACGATGACCGAGCCGCTGCTGTCGCGCGCCGACGCCCGCGCGCTGCTGGGCGAGGACGACTGGCGCGACCTGGTCGACAACCCGATCGCCGACGTCGTCGACGGCACGTTCCGTGACGACCTGGTCCGCGGCGTGGTGCTCACCGACGCGTTGATCGGGACGTTCGCGTCGACGCGCGACGCCGGCCCGGCGAACCGCTGCTTCCTGTACCACGTCATCGGCGGCGGCACCGGGGACTGGGACGTGCCGGTGGGTGGCATGGGGGCCGTCGAGGCGGCGCTGGAGGACGCGGCACGGGCGTGGCGCGCCGACCTGCGCACCGGCGCCACCGTCACCCATGTCGACCCCGGCACGGCCGCTCGCCCGGCGGAGGTCAGCTGGACCGACGAGGACGGCGTCCCGCGCAGCGCGAGCGCGCAGTTCGTCCTCGCCGCCTGCGCCCCGGCCGTGCTCGACCGGCTGCTGGGCGACGCGCCGGCCGACCCGCCACCGGAGGGGTCGCAGCTCAAGGTCAACATGGTGCTCAGCCGGCTGCCGCGCCTGCGCTCCGGCGTCGACCCGGCCGTCGCGTTCGCGGGCACGTTCCACGTCAACGAGACGGCGATGCAGCTGGAGCAGGCGCACGCCGAGGCCGCCGCCGGCCACATCCCCGCGGTCCCGCCCGTCGAGACCTACTGCCACTCGCTCACCGACGACTCGATCCTGGGCCCGGAGCTGCGCGCCGGCGGCGCCCACACGCTGACGGCGTTCGGGCTGCACATGCCGGCCCGGCTGTTCGTCGACGACCCCGACGCTGCCCGCTCGGACGCGCTCGCCGCGACGCTCGCCTCCCTGGACAGCGTGCTTGCCGAGCCGATCGAGGACTGCCTCCTGGCCGACGCCGACGGGACGCCGTGCCTCGAGGTCCGGAGCCCGGTCGACCTCGAGGCCGACGTGGCGCTGCCCGGCGGCCACATCTTCCACCGCGACCTGTCGTGGCCGTGGGCCGAACGGGACGACGAGGTGGGCCGCTGGGGCGTCGAGACCGCCCACCCGCGCGTCCTGCTGGCGGGCGCCGGCGCCCGCCGCGGCGGAGGCGTCAGCGGCATCCCGGGGCGCGCCGCGGCCATGGTCGTGGTCTCGCAGCTCCTCTGATCGGGAAGTTCTCCGAGGCAATCGGTGTTGTCGACCACGGCACCCATCGACAACCCCTGGAGGACCCTGTGAGCACCACGCCCGTCGTCGACTTCTGGTTCGACCCGCTGTGCCCGTGGGCCTGGATGACGTCGCGCTGGATGGACGAGGTGAGCGCGCAGCGAGAGGTCGAGGTGCGCTGGCACGTGATGAGCCTGGCCGTGCTCAACGAGAAGCGGGACCTGCCGGAGAACTACCGGGCGCTGATGGACGAGGCCTGGGGTCCGGTTCGCGTGATCATCGCCGCGGCGCGCGACCACGGCGACGGCGTCATCAAGCCGCTGTACGACGCGATCGGCACGCGCCGGCACCCGGGCGCCCGCACCGACACCGCAGCGATCATCGCGGAGTCGCTCGCCGAGGTCGGTCTGCCCGCCTCGCTCGCCGCCGTCGCCGAGACCGACGAGGTCGACGCCCTCCTGCGCGAGTCGCACACGGAGGGCATCTCGCTGGTCGGCGAGGACGTCGGGACACCCGTCGTGGCCATCGACGGCGTGGGCTTCTTCGGCCCGGTCATCACGCCCGCGCCCACGGGCGACGCGGCCCTGCGCCTCTTCGACGGGCTCGCGCTGATGACGTCCGTGCCCGGCTTCTACGAGCTGAAGCGTTCGCGGACGGCCGGCCCCTCGTTCTGACGCCGGTTCGCACGTCCGGTTCCTCCCGTGTGATCCTGGTCGCCGGTCAAGGAGTCGAACGGGTCGGTAGCGGCCTGCGGAGGTGACATGAGGCGGCGCACGCTCATCACGGTCTTCGTCGTCGTCGACGTCGTGCTCGTGGTCCTCCTGGTGGTCATCGCGCTGAACCGGGGCGGCGGCGGTGGGGATTCGGGTGACACCGCAGGGAGCGCCGGCACCGGCACGTCGGCCCACCCGTCCGGCGCCGGGTCGCCCGCGGCCACCGGGACCACGCAGTTCGCCCTGCCCAGCGGCAACATCGCCTGCGCGATGTCGACCGACGGTGTGACGTGCACGATCGCGAGCTTCACCTACGCCCCCCCGGTCGTGCCCGGGTGCGCCGAGGTCACCGGGCACGTGATCGTGCTCAACGCCGACGGCGTCGCGTTCTCGTGCGTCAGCGGTCCGCCACCCGCGGTGGCCGGCAGCGACGTGCCCGTGCTCGACTACGGGAAGTCCACGACGGTGGGCGAGTACACGTGCACGAGCGCGACCGACGGCGTGCAGTGCGTCGACGGGTCGGGCAAGGGCTTCCAGCTCGCCCGGGCCGCGTGGAAGGAGATCTCCTGAGCCGCCCGGGTGGGCGGCCCAGGGTCACGTCACCCCGTCACCAGATGCGGACGCGCTCCTGCGGGTCCAGGTACAGGGCGTCCCCGGGCTGCACGTCGAACGCCTCGTAGAACTCGTCGATGTTGCGGACCACCCCGTTGCAGCGGAACTCGTTGGGGGAGTGCGGGTCCATCGCCAGGCGCCGGATGATCTCCTCGTCGCGCCCCTTCGCCTGCCACACCTGCGCCCAGCCGAGCAGCACGCGCTGGACGCCGGTCAGCCCGTCGATCACCGGGGCCTCGGACAGCGGTGCGCCCAGGGCGATCCGGTAGGCCGTCAACGCGATCGACAGCCCGCCCAGGTCGCCGATGTTCTCGCCGATCGTCAGCTCGCCGTTGACGTGGTGGCTGCCCGCCAGCTGCTCGGGCGAGAACTCGGAGTACTGGTCGATGAGCGCCTTGGTGCGCGTCTCGAACTCCGCCCGGTCCTCCGCGGTCCACCAGTCCTCGAGGAGGCCGTCGCCGTCGAACTTGGAGCCCTGGTCGTCGAACCCGTGGCCGATCTCGTGGCCGATCACCGCGCCGATGCCGCCGTAGTTGACCGCCGGGTCGGCGTCGGCGTCGAAGAACGGGGGCTGCAGGATCGCGGCTGGGAAGACGATCTCGTTCATGCCGGGGTTGTAGTACGCGTTCACCGTCTGCGGCGTCATGAACCACTCGTCGCGGTCGATCGGCTTGCCGATCTTCGCCAGCTCGCGGTCCTGCTCGGCCGCGTGTGCGCGCTTGATGTTGCCGACGAGGTCGTCCGGCTCGACCACGAGCGCGCTGTAGTCGCGCCAGCGCACGGGGTAGCCGATCTTCGGGGTGAACGCGTCGAGCTTGGCCAGCGCCTTGGCGCGCGTGTCCTCGCCCATCCAGTCGAGACCGGTGATCGACTCGCGGTACGCCTCGACCAGGTGACCGACCAGCTCCTCCATGCGCGCCTTGTGGCTGGGCGGGAAGTGCCGCTCGACGTAGACCTTGCCGACGGCCTCGCCGAGCACGCCCTGCACCACGGAGACGGCCCGCTTCCACCGGTCCCGGCTCCTGCGCACCGGTGAGCGTGCGGCCGTAGAAGTCGAAGTTCGCGTCGACCAGGTCGTCCGTCAGGTACGAGGCGCGGCTGCTGACGAGGTGGAAGGCAAGCCAGGCCTGCCAGTCCTCGAGCGGCTCCGACTGCCACAGCTCCGAGAACGTCACGGCGAACGACGGCTCCCGCACGACCAGCCGGTCGAAGGCCCCCGCGGGCGCACCCAGAGCGAGCACCCAGGTGTTCCAGTCGAACCCGGGGGCGCTCTCGGCCAGCTCGGTGAGCGTCATCGCGTTGTAGGTGAGGTCGGCGTCGCGGTCCTTGACGACGTCCCAGTGTGCGGCGGCCAGCTTGGTCTCCAGCCCCACGACGCGGCCGGCGAGCTCGTCGGCGGCCGCGTCGTCCGCCGCGACGCCGCCGAGCCGGAGCATGGTGGCGACGTGTGGGCGGTAGGCGGCCAGGACGCTCGCGTACTGCTCGTCGCGGTAGTACGACTCGTCGGGCAGACCGAGGCCGCCCTGCGCCAGCAGGACGACGTAGCGGGTGGGCTCCTTGGAGTCGTTGTCGACGCCGAACTCGACGCCGCCGGCCCCGCCCGTGCGCTGCAGCGCGCCGAGCACGCCCGTCAGCTCGGCCTGCGAGGTCGCGCCCGCGATGAGCGCCAGGTCCACCTGCAGCGGGTCGAGCCCGCGCGCCGCAATCGTGTCGGTGTCCATGAAGCTGGCGTACAGGCCGCCCACCTTCGCCTCGACGGGATCGGTCGATTCTCCGTCCGCCGCCCCTGTGCCCGCGGTACCCGCGTCGGTGATGATGTCCCGTACCTGCTCCTCGGCCTGGTCGTGCAGGGCCCGGAAGGAGCCGTCCATCGCGCGGTCGGCGGGGATCACGTGCGCTGCGGCCCAGAGGCCGTTCACGTGGGCGTAGAGGTCGTCCTGGGGACGGACGTCGGGGTCGAGTGAGGTCAGGTCGATGCCACTGCGCGTCATGAGGACAGCGTACGGACCGGCACCGACCTCGCCCGGGCGGACGCCGGTCCGGGGGATCTGCTGAGCGCGAACGCTGAGCAGTGGTGCGGACGCGGTGCGGACGTGGTGCGGTCGTGGTGCGGACGTGCGGCGGGCGTGCGGCAGGATGGGCCCATGCGCATCCACGTCGCCTCCGACCACGCCGGTTACGAGCTGCGGGTGGCGGTGGCCGAGCACCTGCGCGGCGCCGGCCACGAGGTCGTCGACCACGGCGCGCACACCTACGACGCCCAGGACGACTACCCGCCGTTCTGCATCGAGGCGGGCGAGGCGGTCGTCGCGGACCCCGGCTCGCTGGGTGTGGTCATCGGCGGCTCGGGCAACGGCGAGCAGATCGCGGCGAACAAGGTGGACGGCGTCCGCGCGGCGCTCGCGTGGAACCTGTCGACCGCGCAGCTGGCCCGCCAGCACAACGACGCCAACGTCGTCGCGATCGGGGCGCGCCAGCACACCGAGCAGGACGCGCTCTCGTTCGTCGACGCGTTCGTCGCCGAGCCCTTCAGCCAGGACCCGCGGCACCAGCGCCGGATCGACCTGCTCACCGCGTACGAGCAGACCCGCTAGAACACCCAGCTGCACAGGGGCGCGACGGGCCACGCGAACGCGGCTGCGACCGCCTGGACGGCGCCCGCGGTCCGCTCCAGGACGAGACCCGCGGCCGCCTGCGCCGCGACGGACCGTCCACCGAGGTACGCGGCGCCGAGCTCCCGGACGTCGACCACGAGGTCGGCGTCGTCGTCGGTCCGGGCGACGGATGCCGACCAGGCGCCGTCCGCCCCGCGCTCGCCCGTGGTCAGACGCCACCGTCCGGCGTTCGCGGGCAGGCGCGTGTCGGTCACGTCGAGGACGACGTCGAGCGGGGCGCTGTAGCTCCGGCCCGCGAGGGCGACCGGCAGGTCGAGCAGCCGCACCCAGACGTTGTCGGTGAGCCGCGGCCGCGCCCCGCGCTGGTCCACGAGCAGGAGGAGCAGCGGATCGTCGGCCGGCAGCATGGGGCTCTCGACGGTCGCCATGAGGTCGAGGTCCAGCAGGAACGACCAGAGACGGTGCGCCGCCGCGGCGTCGACCGCTGCGGCCTCGCGCACCCGCACGATCCCGGCCGGACCACCGTCGCCCCAGTTCTCCTTGCGCCGGAACGTGGCGTAGGCCCGGGCCGAACCGTCCTCGTCCAGCACCGTCACGATGCGCAGCGGCTCGCCGCCGTCGCGCCAGGCGGGCGGGTCGGCGAGGGCGCGTCGCTGGTGGTCGGGGGTGTCTCGGGTGATCCACCCGGGGCGTCCGACGCCCGCGGCCCGGTGCACGGCGTCGACCGCCGGCGTGTGCCGGTCCACGTCGACGGTGTCGAACCGCACCGTCAGGTCGGCCGATCCGGGGACGTCGCGCAGGGCCGCACCGCGACCGAGCTTGAGCCGCACGTCGTCGCACGCGGACCCGTACCCGAACCGGCCGTAGATCGCGTGCTCGGCCGCGAACAGGGCCGAGACCGGTTCGCCCCGGGCCAGGGAGCGCTCGAAGTGGGTGTCGATCATGGCGTGCAGCAGCCCGCGGCGTCGCTGGTCGGGACGGGCGCCCACCCAGGTCAGGCCGGAGCACGCGATCGTGGCGCCCGGCACGGGGGCTGGAACTCGAACGACGCGTGCACCGCGGCGAGCGCACCGTCCGGGGACTCGACCGCGACCGTGCGGTCCCAGGTGAGGGTGAGCGGGACGAGGGCGTCGGTCTCCGGGGTGGTGTCGAACGCGAACGCCAGCCGGTCCACCTCGAGGAACTCGTCCTTGCGGGGCTCGGCGACGTCGACGATCCGGTATCCATCGGGCAGAGGACTCATGGCCCCATGGTGCCCAGGTATCGGTCTGGAGGACACCCGATATCCGCGGCGCAAACGCGCCGGATACGCTCACGACGTGCGGGTTCTCGCGTGGGCGCCGAAGAGGGGCCTGCTCACGCGTGCAACGTTCCTGCTGCGCCGGTGGGGCGGCCGATCACAGATCGGGCTGACGACCGTGATGATCGGGTGCGTCGCCCTGATCGTCGCGGGTGTGCGCGTGTTCCCCGACTGGGTCCCGCCCTCGTCGTTCCTGCTGCTCGAGCTTCGTCGCCGTGTTCCTGCTGCTGCTGCGCCCACTGATGGTGCTCGGTGCGGTCGTGCTCGCGGCGACGTGGTGGCTGTGGTGGACGGACTCGCCCACGGTGATCCCGGGCATCATCATCGTGATCACCGCCTCGGTGGTGGCGGGCATCGCCTTCGCGCGCGAACGGCAACGCCTCGGGCTGCAGGGTGCGCCCGGCGACCTCATGCTCGTCGACCTGCGGGACCGGCTCGCCGCGCACGGCAGGGTGCCGCGCCTGCCGGACGGCTGGCACGTCGACAGCGTCATCCGGTCCGCGCACGCCGACGGGTTCTCGGGCGACTTCATGGTCGCCGGCAGCAGGGACGGCGGGAAGCACCTCGGGCTGGTGCTGGTCGACGTGTCCGGCAAGGGTCTGGGCGCCGGCGTGCGCTCGCTGCAGTTCTCGGGTGCGTTCGGCGGTCTGCTCGGCGCGCTGCCCCGGGAGGAGTTCCTGGGCGCCGCCAACGGGTACCTGCTCGACCAGGACTGGGAGGAGGGCTTCGCGACGGCCATCCACGTGGCGGTCGACCTGCCCAGCGGGGACTTCTGGGTGTCGTCCGCCGGGCACCCGCCGGCCGTCCACCGGCATGCCGGGTCCGGTCGCCTCGACCTCGTCGACACCGTCGGCAGCCCGGCGCTGGGCGTCGTCGCGGACTTCGTGTGCGAGGCTCGAGCGGGCCGGCTCGAGCGCGGCGACGTGCTGATGCTCTACACGGACGGCGTCATCGAGGGTGGCGCGGCCGGCGACCTGGACCAGGGCATCGACCGGCTGATGGGCGTCGCGGACCGGGTGCTCTCGCCGGGCGGCGGACGGGCCGCGCAGGTGCTGTCCGGGGTCGCAGCGCGGGACGACGACGACCGTGCCGTGGTCCTGATCCGGCGCGACTGAACGCTCAGGGCTGGATCGATGCCAGGACCCAGGCGGCGTACCCGTCGCGTCCGCTGCCGGGTCGCAGGTGGATGTCGTCGGCGTAGAGCCAGGGACGGTTGGCGGCCGCGAGCGAGGACCAGTCGAGCACCTTGACGTTCGGGTACTGGGCGACCACCCGGGTGAACAGGTCGTTGTCGAACCCTTCCCACGTGCGCGGGACGTGGACGTTCACCAGGAACACCCGACGGTCGCGGGTGTTGTCGAGCAGGCGGCGCAGCGTCGCCTCGTCGATCGGGCCGTTGGTCCCGCCGTGCACGATCACGGTGTGCCCGAGCGTCCCGGCGGCCGCCGAGGCGAGCACCAGGTCGACCATGACCCCGAACTGGCGCGACTCGGCGGCGTCGACGCCGATGCCGCGGGCGTTGAGCTCGGCCGCCGCGCCGAGCATGACCGAGTCGCCGAACGCCGAGGCCCCGCCGATCGGGTCGGGCGGCGGCGCGGGAGCCACGGGCGCGGGCGCCGGCGCGGCGGGCACCGGGGACGTCGGTGCGGCGAGCACGGACGGCGGCGCAGGCACCGTCAGCATGGGTGTCGGTGCGGACGGCGCAGCGACATCGGCGGACGCCGTCGGTGACGGCCTGGCCGCGAGCGCCAGGGCCGCCGGGATGCCGGGCTGCACGGTGTTCTGGGCGGCGCTGGCCGTAGGTACCTGCGCCAGCGCGACGGCAACGGCCACGGCCAGCGCGACGACGGCGGTCGACGCGCCACCGACGGCGACCGCGGACCGGCGACGCCGAGCACCGCTGTGCCGCAGGGTCGCGAGGGCCCGGGTGAGCGCTCCGCGCCGCACCGGCAGCTCGACGTACCGGTACGACAGCTCGGCGAGCACGAGCACGACCACCAGCCGCAGGGGCGTCACGAGCCAGCCGGCGGTGTCGACGTCGATGCCCGGGCGGCTGAGCACGAACACCGGCCAGTGCCACAGGTAGATGCCGTACGAGCGCTCGCCCACCCACCGCAGCGGCTGCCGACCGAGCTGGCGTCCGAGCAGGCCGGCCGGGTCGCTGACGGCCCCGACGAGGATCGCGGCGACCACCGAGAACGCGAGGAACCCGCCGCGGTAGAGGGCCGCGCTGTACTCGTCGACCCAGACGAAGGCGGCGCCGACCGCGAGCAGCGCGAGCACGCCGAGCACGTCAGTGACGCCCGCCTCGAACCGGCGCACCGCCGTCCCGCGCTCGTGCGCCCAGGAACCGGCCCGCTGCCACGTCCGCCACGGCATCCACACCGACGCCATCGCGGCACCCACCAGCAGCCCCATCGAGTGGGTGTCCGTGCCGAAGTACACGCGGCTGGGGTCGTGCGGGACGGGGGTGTTCGTGCGGATCGCGATGACGCCCATCGCGACCGTCGACGCGATCGCGAGGAGCGCCGCGAGCTGCCCGACCCTGGCGCGGCCGGACCGGATGGCCAGCAGCGCGACCAGCGGGAAGACGAGGTAGAACTGCTCCTCGATCGCGAGCGACCACAGGTGCTGCAGCAGCGGCGGGCGGCTGACGAGCTCGAAGTAGGACCGGTCGGCGGCGATCTGCCACCAGTTCGAGGCGTAGCCGACGGCCGCCACGATGTCCCCGCGCACCTCGCCCGCCTCGGAGCGCAGGACGAGCCCGACGCCCGCCACGGCCAGCAGCAGGACGGCCAGCGCGGGCAGCAGCCGCCGGGCTCGACGCAGATAGAAGTGCCGGAACGAGAAGCGTCCCGTCCGTTCGACCTCGTCGAGGATCAACGTCGTGATCAGGTAGCCCGACAGGACGAAGAAGACGTCGACACCGAGGAACCCGCCACGCATCCACGGAGTGCCCAGGTGGTAGACCACGACCCCCGCGACGGCCAGCGCCCGTATCCCGTCCAGACCCCTCAGGTGCGGCATCCGCGCAGGCGCCGGGGCAGCGACGGACGCAGGACGTTCGAGCGTCGCGATCGTGGCCATGGATCCCCCAGCTGTACCCGCGCGGGCCGGCTCACGGCCGTTCGCGCGGGGCAAGGCTACGTCGCCCGCGGTGGCCGACCGCGCGGGACACGCTCAGTCGTCGGGAAACCAGACCGCGGCCCGCAGGGCGACCCGCGTGCCGTCGGCTGACAAGGGCGTCCGCTCGGCGCGCAGCTCCTCGAGGGCGCGCTGCAGGAGCCGCTCGGGCGGCCGGCCGACCGTGTTGACCACCCGCCACCAGGGCACGTCGGACCCGGTCCGGGCGAGCACGGTGCCCACCTGCCGCGGTCCGCCGCGACGCTTCCCTTCGCTCGCCTCGAGCCGGTCCCCGACGATCTCGGCGATGAGCCCGTAGGTCATCGCGCGGCCCGCCGGGATCTGGCCGACGAGATCGAGCACGGCCTCCGCGTAGTCGTCGTCCATCTCAGGGCAGCATCTCAGGACAATGCTGCGGCGATCGCGGGCAGCGTGCGCGGGTCGGCCTGGACGAGCATGGTGGTGATCGCGGTGGCCTCCCACGCCGGCAGCTGCGCGCGGACGTCGTCGACCGTGCCGACGAGAGCGATGTCCTGCACCAGCTCGAGCGGGACGGCAGCCGTCGCGCGCGCCTTGTCGCCGGCCAGGTAGTGCGCCTGGATCTCGTCGCACGCCTGCGCGTACCCGAGCCGGTCGAGCACGTCGCGGTGGAAGTTGGCGCCCTTGGCGCCCATGCCGCCGGCGTACAGGGCGATGAACGGACGGACCTGGTCGGCCGCCTGCTCCACGTCGTCGCCGAGCACGACGGGCACGGTCGCGACGACCTCGAAGTCCTGCGCCGGCGCCGCGCGCTTGGCGAAGCCCTCCGCCAGGAGCGTCCGGTACTCGCCGTCCATGCGCGGCGAGTAGAACAGCGGGAGCCAGCCGTCCGCGATCTCGGCCGTCATCGCGATGTTGCGCGGCCCTTCGGCCGCGAGGTGGATCGGCAGGTCGGTGCGCAGCGGGTGCACGGTCGAGCGCAGCGCCTTGCCCAGCCCGGCGCCTTGGTCGGGGGGCAGGGGGAGTCTGTAGAACTGGCCGTCGAACGTGACCGGCGCCTCGCGGGCGAGCACCTGCCGCACGATCGCGACGTACTCGCGCGTGCGGGCGAGCGGCCGTGGGTAGGGCTGGCCGTACCAGCCCTCGACCACCTGGGGGCCGGAGGCGCCGAGGCCCAGCACGAACCGGCCGCACGAGAGGTGGTCGAGCGTGAGGGCGGCCATCGCGGTCGCGGTCGGGGTGCGCGCCGAGATCTGCGCGATCGCGGTGCCGAGACGCAGGCGTGAGGTGCGCGAACCCCACCACGCGAGCGGTGTGAAGGCGTCGGACCCGTACGCCTCCGCGGTCCAGACGGAGTCGAACCCGAGCTGTTCGGCGCCGAGCACGGCCTCCTGCGCCCCGGGCGGGGGACCCGCCGACCAGTAGCCCGTGTGGTAGCCCAGGCGCATCCGTCCTCCTCGTCGTCGTCGACCCGCGGCGCCACGGCGCCCGCGTCAGGCTACTCGCCGGTAACCGGCCCCGCGGTCGCCCGGGCGGCCAGCGCCTGCAGCAGCGTCGCACCGGTGGAGGCATCGTCCACCGTCACGACGACGATCCGCGCACCTGTTCGACGGACCTCGACCGCGTCGCCGGCGCGCGCGACGATGCCCACGCGTCCCTGGCGACCCACGCGGTAGCCCCACCCGCCGAAGTCGCGCAGCGGCCGCACCTGGGTCACTGCCACACCCTCGATCTCCGACAGCGGCACGACGAGCCGCGGCCAGCCGAACGTGCCCCGCGCGGTCAGTCCGCGGCCGTCGACCGTGACCGTGAAGGACGCGAACGTCGCGAGCAGGGCCGCGATCAGCACGCCGAGCGGCACGAGGAGGACCGCGGTGTCGGTGGCGATCCCGATCACGACGACGCACGCTCCGACCCCGACGGCGATCCAGCCGAGCGCGACCGTGCGGACGTGCTGGACCCACGCGACCCGCGCGTCGGCCGGCAGGACGAGGCCGTCGGGTGCCTGGACGGGGGTGGTCGACGGCCTGGGCGGGTCCGGCCGGACGGCGAGCGCGCCCAGTGCCGCGACCACGAGCGCGACGAGCGCCACCGCGGCGACCGCCCCGACCGCGTCCGGCGCCTGGTACGCGTCGCTGAGGCCCTTCTGCGGCTGGAGGGTGGCGAGCAGGAGGCCGGACAGGAACGTCGTCATGCCGAGCGAGGTGCCGACGCCGATGCGGCGGACGGACGACGCGCGGCCGACGAAGAACGCGAGCGCCCAGCCACCGACCGTGCACAGGACGGCGACCAGCGTGAGCACGACCACCTGCCCGGTGAGCGAGCCCACGCCGTTCACGCCGTCCCGACCCCAGTGGGTGGCGACCGGGTCGGGCAGCTCGGACCGCCAGGACAGGGCGAGCAGGGCCGCGGCCGCCGCGATCGCCAGGGGGACGACGAGCCCGAGGAGGGTGGTGAGTCCCCGCTGGGGCACGTCCGGCCGAACGTCGGCGGTCATCGGGGCCTCCTGCGCGGTGGGGAGGCTGGTGGACAGGGCGTCCTTGACCAGCCAGAGCGTGGTCGCGGGCGGGACGCCCAGCCGGCGTGCGGTCGCGACCAGCACCGCGACGTCGTCGTGCAGGGCGGAGTGGTCGACGGCCGGTGCCGTCACGACGGCGCCCCGGCCGCGGCGGAGCTCGAGCAGTCCGTCGTCGCGCAACGCCTGGTAGGCGCGGAGCACGGTGTGCACGTTGACCTCGAGCGAGCCCGCGAGGTCGCGGGCGGCCGGCAGACGGGTGCCCGCGGGCTTCCCCCCGGGAGACCGCACCACGCACCTGGGACGCGAGCTGCGCGAACAGCGGCTCGGCGGAGGAGGGGTCGACGGACCAGATCACATCGATGACTCTAGTTGTTCGATGACAACTAGAACAACTCCGTCGTCAGATGTAGATCGCCGGGTCGTCGATCTCGGCGTCGAACGGTGCCGCGGTTGGCCGTACCCGGATCTGCGCGGGGACCCCGACGGCGATCGCACCGGCGGGGACGTCGTGGATGACGACCGCGTTGGCGCCGATCTGCGCACCGGCCCCGATCCACACGGGACCGAGGATCTTGGCGCCGGCACCGACCACGACGCCGTCGCCGACGGTCGGGTGGCGCTTGCCGTGCCGCATGGACTTCCCGCCCAGCGTCGACCCGTGGAACAGGACGACGTCGTCGCCCACCTCGGCCGTCTCGCCGATCACGACGCCCATGCCGTGGTCGATGAACAGCCGCCGGCCGAGCTTCGCGCCCGGGTGGATCTCGATGCCCGTGAACGCCCGGGCCAGCTGAGAGACGAGGCGGGCGGGCCTGCAGCCCGGGCCGCTGCCACATGCGGTGCGCCAGGCGGTAGACCCACACGGCGTGCACGCCGGGGTAGCCCAGCGCGACCTCGGCCAGCGAGCGCGCCGCGGGGTCGCGGTGACGCGCGGCGTCGAGGTCTTCCTTGAGGGTGGCGAGCAGGTGCATCGAAGGCTTCGTCCTGTGGTGATCGGGAGGGGTCCCGGCGCCCGCCGGCGAGGGCGGGCACCGGGGAGGTGCAGGACGGTCAGTCGAGCAGGTCCGCGTAGAGCACGGTCGACAGGTAGCGCTCACCGAACGACGGGATGATCGCGACGATCAGCTTGCCGGCGTTCTCGGGGCGGTTGGCCAGCAGGGTCGCGGCGTGCAGCGCGGCACCCGAGGAGATGCCGACGAGCAGGCCCTCCTCGGCGGCGGCGCGACGTGCGACCTTGACCGCCGTCTCGGCGTCGACGTCGATGATCTCGTCGTAGATGCTCGTGTCGAGGATCTCCGGGACGAAGTTGGCGCCGATGCCCTGGATCTTGTGCGGGCCGGGTGCGCCGCCGTTCAGGATCGGGGACTCGGCCGGCTCGACGCCGACGATCTGGATGTTCGGGTTGCGCTCCTTGAGCACCTGGCCGACGCCCGTGATGGTGCCGCCCGTGCCGATGCCCGCGACGAAGATGTCGATCTTGCCGTCGGTGTCGGCCCAGATCTCCTCGGCGGTGGTCTTGCGGTGGATCGCCGGGTTGGCCTCGTTGGCGAACTGGCGCGCCAGAATGGCACCTTGGCGCTCCGCAACAATTTCGTCTGCCCGGTTGACCGCGCCCTTCATGCCCTCGGAGCCCGGCGTGAGGATGAGCTCGGCGCCGAACGCGCGCAGCAGCGCGCGACGCTCCTTCGACATCGTCTCGGGCATGGTGAGCACGACGTCGTAGCCGCGGGCCGCGCCGACGAACGCGAGCGCGATGCCCGTGTTGCCGGACGTCGCCTCGACGATCGTGCCGCCGGGCTTGAGGTCACCGGACGCCTCGGCGGCGTCGATGATCGCGACGCCGATGCGGTCCTTGACCGAGTTGGCGGGGTTGTAGAACTCGAGCTTGCCGACGACGGTCGCGGGCGCACCGTCGGTGATCTTGTTGATGCGGACCAGGGGGGTGTTGCCGATGAGCGCCGTCGCGTCGTCGTAGATGCGTGCCATGGTTCCTCTTCGGTCGAGCCGCCGCGGACGCGACGGTGGGTGGGGGACTGACGAACTGCGCCGGGACACCGGGTGTCCCGGGTGGTGCACGGACTGGGTCAACGGACGACGGGGGGTCCGGTGCCGGTCACGGGGCGAGCGCTGGCGCAGGAGGCACACCCCTCTCGGGCATCCTCGCGCGTAGAAGCAGCCAGCGCTCTACCGACAGCGACAACAGGACGGCGCGGGGCAGGCGCACAGAACAGCGCGGGCGCGCAGGGGAACGGCGGGGGCGGCAGTCTGCACGCTCATCACGTCGTCCTCCGTGACCGAACGAGTCGGTCGTCAGGTGCGGTCGGGTCCGACGGAGCGCCGGGACCGCAATCGCCACGACGCTAGCGCCAAGCCCCCGGCCAGTGCAAAGGGGCCTCATCAGGCGAGATCGGGGTCTCGACGAGGGCCTCGACGCCGCGCGACGAGCGGTGCGCCCGCGGCACCGGCCGGTCTCGCCGACGGGAGCACGAGCCAGAACAGCGTCGCGGCGAGCAGCCACACGAGCACCGCGACGTGCAGGTCGGCGCCGACGAACAGCAGGAGCGTCGGCACGGCGATGCTCGGCACACCCCAGCCGAGGACCCAGCGGGCCGTCGTCCCGACGAGCACGGCGGTCGTGACGCCGATCGCCGAGTAGATCGCCACGGCGCCGCACAGCAGGAAGCGGACCTCGGTGGGCAGCGTCTCGCCGTGGTGCTCGACCGCCTGACCGAGTGCGACGGCCAGGGCGGCGAGCGTCCCGGTGAGCGCGGCGTGCACCAGCAGCACGAGGCGCGGCGCGACCGTACCGGTCTTGAGCATCGGGATGCCCGCGACGCCGTACTGCAGCCCCACCGCCCAGACGAGCGCGAGCAGGACGAACGCGCCGAGCGCGGTCCACGCGGTGGTCATGTCCCAGGACGCGGCTCCGAAGCGGCGTCGATGATCTGGATGACGCCCTCGCCCAGCACGATGATGACGAACAGCCCGAGGCGTTCCGACAGGTGCGCGTCGTCGGTCCGCGCCCCCTCGAACGTCAGGTCGGCCCCCGCGACGCGCCCGCGCCCGACCCGGCGCATGCGGTCGATCCGTTCCTGCGCCTCGCGCAGGGTGCGTTCGGCCGAGTTCATCAGCAGGGCACCCAGGTCGATCGCGATCCCGGCCGTCCAGAGCCAGTACTTCCCGGGGCGGCCACCCACAACGAGACGATCCACGGCACCGCGCCGAAGCCCTGCTGCGCGAGCGGCCAGTCCAGCACGACCTTGCCGCGCTGCCAGACGCTCCCGGCGAACCAGCGCAGTGCGACGTAGGCGACCACGAACGCGGTCGCGTGCGTCGCGGGCGAGTCGGCGAGCGTCTGGATGTGGGGGACCGACGCGGCCATCACCGCCAGCCCGACCATCGCCACCAGCAGGACGGGTGTACGTGCGTCGTCGCCCGCGATGTCGCCGTACACGGCGAAGCCCGCCCACGTGATCCAGAAGGCGAGGAAGAGGACCGCGTACAGGCCGAGCGACGACCCGGTGCTGTCGTCGTGCAGGAGGTGGGCGAGCTGTCCGATGCCGGCGACGACGACCAGGTCGAAGAACAGCTCTTTCCAGGTCGCGTGCCGCTCCGGCGCGTCCTGCGTGGCCTGCTCGCCGGGACCGTTGTCCCGCACGGCCTGGTCCGGCGCGGATCCGCTGCCGACCGGCTCGTCGCGCGGCTCGTCGCCCGGTGCGGCCTGGGTCATGGGCGCCAGTATGCCGAGACGTCGGTGTGACGCGCTTCACCCGCGGTTCGTACACCTGTTCTGGACAGGCGCCCGAATCCTGTGTAGTGTTACCGGTGATCGATCTCCCGGTCTGCGTGGCGGTGTCAGCATCCCGCCGCGAACGACCGGCCCGGAAGTGGAACGCGTCGCTACGAGAGCGACAGACGGACACTGACCGGGTGGCTGGTCATCGACAGCCCCCAATGGCGCTGGGGGCGGTTCAAGCCGCGCGCAACAAGGACAAGCGGGCGCGGTGGGCGATGGCTCAACGGTGCTGAACAGACGAGCGGCCCCGACCGCGTCGCGACGAGAGTCGCGGCCGGGCGGGGCCGTTGTCGTGCACTGTCCCGACCGCGTCGCGACGAGAGTCGCGGCCGGGCGGGGCCGTTGTCGTGCACTGTCCCGACCGCGTCGCGACGAGAGTCGCGGCCGGGCGGGGCCGTTGTCGTGCTGCCGGCGTCAGCCGGCGGCCGGCGCCGAGGCGTTGATCAGCCAGCTGACGCCGAACTTGTCGACGAGCATCCCGAACGTGTCGCCCCAGGGCGCCGTGGCGAACGGCGCGGTGATCGTGGCGCCGTCGGACAGCTTCTCCCAGTACCCGGTCAGCTCGGCGAGGTCGTCGCCACTGATCGACACCGCGATGCTCCCGCCCGGCGTCCACTCCATGTGCTCGGGCGTGTCAGCCGCCATGAGCACCAGGCCGGACGGGCTGGTGATCTGGCCGTGCATGATCAGGTCGGCGTCGGCGGGGGACTGGCTCATCCCGCCCTCGCCGAACGTGCTGGTCACCGCCTCGGCGCCGAGCACGGTCGAGTAGAACGCGAGGGCCTCGCGCGCGTTCGAGCGGAGCTGATGTAGGGGTTCAGGTTGGTGGGCATGGCGGCGGCTCCTTCGTCGGCGATCGGCAGGTACGGACTTCACCCTGCCACGCGGCTCCGACACGGTCGACGGGCCGCCGTGCTCGTGACGGGGTGGAGCTCGAGCGCCCGCTCAGCGAGCGCTGGCGTGCTCCGGGTGGACGACCATGACCGGGCACGTCGCCTTGCGGATGACCGCTTGGCTCACGGAGCCGAGCAGGAGGCCACGCATGCCACCCCCGCCTCGAGATCCGACGACCAGGAGCTGAGCGTCCCGTGCGGCGTCCAGCGCGACCTTCGCGGGAAGGCCCCGGCGGACCACGACCTCGACGGCGACGTCCGGGTACCGCTCGCAGTGCCCGGCAAGACTTTCGGCGACCACGGCGTGCTCTGCCGCGTCGAGCTCCTCGATCTCCTCGGGGATCCAGGCGGGAACCGTCCCGGTCATCGGCGGCAGGTCCCACGCGTGGACGGCTCGGAGAGGGACCTCCAACCGAGACGCCTGGTCGAACGCCAGGTCGATGGCGTGGGCGGTGTTGGCCGAACCGTCCACTGCCACCACGACGGGCCGCGCGGGGCCTCGCTCGTTCGAGTCGGCGCGGATGATGACGACCGGGCAGCGGGCGCGGGCGGCGACCGACGCGCTCACCGAGCCGAACGCGACGCCTTGCAGCCCGCCGCGCCCGCGTGACCCGAGGACGAGCATGTAGGCGTCCGAGCACGCCGCCACGAGGGCGTCGGCGATGCTGTCCCGTTCGATGAGGGCAGCTGTCACGACGACGTCCGGCGCCTCGGCCCGTACCCGGTCGAGGCACTCGAACAGGACGCGGCCGCTCGAGCCCGCGACGTACACGATCCGCAGCGGGCGGCGCTCTCGTTGAGCCTCGCGCACAGCCCAGGTCAGCTGCCCCGGCCTGAGGTGAACCGTCATATCCCACGACGACAGTGCTGGTCATGGCACGCCTCCTTCGCCCGCTCGGCCGGTCCGACCGGTCGGAGCGCTAGATGAACAACAGCTGGGCGCCGACGGTCTTCTCGATGAAGTCGCTGGCGCTGATGATGCCCTCGACGTCCTCGACGAGGTCGTCGGGGGCAAGGTGGTTCATGTCGGCGGACAGGCGACACGCCCAGAGGTGACCGCCGGACGCCACGATCTGCTCGAGGAAGGCGGGCACGTCGGGCACGTCCAGCTCGGCGATCGACTTCTTCAGCCTCGAGGTGGCCATCGCGGTCATCCCCGGCAGGCCGCCCAGTCCCTGGGGCATGTGGGTCGCCGTGTTGCCGAGCATCGTGAACTTCAGGTCGTCCATGGTGGCCTTCGTGATGATGTCGAGGCCCCAGAACGTGAAGAACAGGTGCGTCTGCACGCCTTCGCCGAGCGCGGCGTTGGCCAGGATCAGCCCGGGGTAGACCATGTCGAGGTTGCCCTTGGAGCAGATGATCGCGAGCGTGCGCCCGGGTGCGTCGTCGTCTCCGAAGTCAGGGATGACGACGGGAGCGGTCTCGGTGGTGGTCATGGCACTGCCATTCTCGTCGTTGCTCAGACGCAGCCGACGGGCTTGGGCAGTCCGGCGACGTAGGCCATCTTCTTGGCGGGCTTCTGCGGGAAGAGGCGGAACAGGTCCTTCACCGGGACGCCGCTGCCGGCCGACGCCCGCCGCAGCGTCGCGGTCTCGCCGTGCTCGGTGTAGTCGTCCCGCAGGAAAGTCAGCACCGCACGGTGCTCGTCGGTGAGCGTGAGACCGATCTGCGCGGCGAGCGTCGTCGCGAGAGCGTCGTCCCACTCCGTCAGGTCGGTCAGGAACCCTTCGTCGTCCACGTGGATCTCGTGACCGGCCACGGTCGTGACGGGCATGTCGCACCTCTCTCTACGGTGTGGACTTCTTGCCGACCATCGACATGGCCGACGCGAGCGGCAGCGGACGTCCGGGCAGGAGGACGTTCCAGTAGACCCAGCGGAAGGCGAGCTTCCCGAGGTGGTTGGCCCGGCTCTCCTTGAGCAGGCTCATCGGTCCGAGGTACGGCGTCGGGAACGTGCCCGGCAGCGGCTCGGTGTCGTAGTTGAAGTCGAGCAGCAGGGCCTTGCGGTCGCCCGACTCGATGAAGCAGTTCGCGTGGCCGTCGAAGGCATGGGTCATCGGTCGCCCGGCGGCGAACTCCACGAAGTTGTCGACGAGGACGTCGACCGAGAAGTGCGCGACGGACCCCGCCTTGGAGGTCGGGATGTCGGAGGCGTCGCCGATCGCGAAGATCAGCGGGTCGGCCTTCGACTGGAGCGTGTGCTTGTCGACCGGGACGAACCCGAGTCGTCGCCCAGACCGGAGCGGCTCACGAAGTCCGCGCCCATGTGCAATGGCACCGTGACCAGCAGGTCGAAGGGGATCTCCCGACCGTCGTAGGAGACCAGGGTCTTGCCCGAGATCTTCTCGACGAGGAAGTCTGGCTCGACCGTGACGTCGCGGTCGGCGAGCATCGACCCCAGGTGCTTGGACGCGATCGGCTTGGTGAACGCTCCGTCCAACGGCGTCACGTAGGTCAGGTCCGTGTGCGACCGCAAGGCATGGCGCCGCAGCCAGTCGTCGGCGAGGAACGTGAACTCGAGCGGGGCGACGGGACACTTGATCGGCATGTCCGTGATGTGCACCACGAGGCGTCCCCCTCGGAACTCCTTCAGCGCGGCGGCCAGCGACCTGGCACCGTCGAGCGTGTAGAAGTCGAAGATGCTGCGGTGCCACTCGTCCCCGAGCATGCCCGGGGTCTGGTCCGGTCGAAGCACCGACCCGGACGCGATCACGAGGTAGTCGTAGGGGAGCAGCCGGCCGTCGAGCAGGACCACCTGCTGTGCGCCGGGGTCCACGCGGTCGACCGCCTCGAGCACGAGCTCGACACCGTCGTGCACGAACGCGTGCCGTGACCGCACGAGGTCCTCGGTCGTCCCACCGAACGGGACGAAGAGGAAGCCGGGCTGGTAGGCGTGCGCGTCGTCGCGGTCGACGATCGTGATCTTCCAGGTGTCGTCCAGCTCGTGCCGCAGCCGGTTGACCAGCATCGTGCCGGCGGTTCCCGCCCCGAGCACGACGATGTGCCGCTTCATCGTGATCACCGGGCGATCTGGACGTCGCGGTGCTCGAGCTCGGAGATGTCGTCCGACGTCGCGCGCAAGAGGCGGTCCGCGACCTCGCGCAGGGCCCTCGCGGCGGCGATCTCGGGGACGTCCGGGTCGTACGGCGCGCGGCGTGCGCGACCGTGGCCCTCGAGCCTGGTGCCGCTCGATGTGGTGAGGACGGCGTGCGCCTTCGTGACGTCGTGGTCGTCCCGCGGGTCGTCGCCGTCGAACAGGTGGATCGCGACCTTCCACGTGTGCGTCATCGCACGCCTCCTTCACGTCGGGCGGGGCGTGTCACGCGGTGGGCGGACTTCGCTCTCGCCTCATCGCCACCCTTCGCCGGGCGCGGCCGGACGCCTAGAGCACAAGGTCCCGACCATGCCGGGGACCGTGGCGCAGGGTCGCGGACCCCGCGACGACGGCAGCGACGAGCACCGCGGCGATCGTGGCGGAAAATCGATGCTCAGTGTCATCTCTGCCACTCGTCGCGACGCTTCCCGAGGTCGACGCTGGAGGCATGGAAACCGTGATCACGCTGGTGGTGGCCCTGCTGGTGGTCGCCCCGTTCGTCGTCCTCGCCCTGCGCACCACACGGTGGGACCCCATCGATCGCCGGCGCGGCCGGGCGGCCTCCCGCTCCGCCGACGCCGTCTCGTTCGTCGGTTCGGTCGCCGACGACCTGTGCCGGATCGACACCGACCTGGCCGCCGCATCGGCTCACGCCGCCGCCTGAGGGCGGCGGTCAGGCCTCGCCCGGGTAGACGACGCCCACCTGGCGACGGATCTCGTCGGCGGTCTCGAGGATCGTGAACGTCTCGTCGAGCGGCAGCAGCGGCGAGTCCGTGCGGCCCTCCGCGACGTAGGTCGCCAGCGCTGCCGCCTGGAAGCAGAGGCCGCCGTAGCCGTGGACGCGGTTGGCATCCCAGGTGCCCGTGCGGTCGCCGACCGTCACGGTGACGCCGGCGGGGACGTAGCAGCGCTCGTCGACCTCGATCCGGCCGAGCGAGCCATACACCTGCGCCGTGTGCCCCGAGGCTGTGAGCATCGACGTGAAGAGCTGCGCCTGCGCGACGCCGTAGCCGATCTGTGCGCTGACCTGGGCATCCACGCCCGTCGTCGTGAGCGAGCCCGCGGCCTGGACGCTCGACGGCCGAAGGAGGAGGCCGGCCGCGCGCGCGACGGCCGAGGCGAACGACAGGGGATAGATGCCGAGGTCGAGCAGCACGCCGCCCGCGAGGGCCGGGTCGAGCAGCCGCGGCGGGACGTCCGGCCCGGCGCGCACGCCGTAGTCGGCGGTGATCCGGTGCACCTGCCCGACCAGGCCGTCCTCGAGCACGCGTCGCACGACATCGGTGTGCGGCAGGTAGCGCGTCCACATGGCCTCCATGAGCAGCACCCCGGCCTCGCGGGCGGCTACGACGAGCTCGCGCGCCTCGGCCGCGTTGCGCGTGAACGCCTTCTCGACGAGGACGTGCTTGCCGGCCCGCAGCGCGAGCAGGGCGTGGTCGCGGTGATGGCTGTGCGGGCTCGCCACGTACACGGCGTCGACCGCCGGGTCGTCGACGAGCGCCTCGTAGGAGGTGTGGACGCGTTCGGCGCCGTGCGCGCTGGCGAAGGCCGCGGCCCGTTCGGGCGAGCGCGACCCGATCGCGACGAGCCGTTGGCGCGTGTGCTCACGCAGCGCGGTCGCCCAGTGCCCGGCGATGTGGCCCGGAGCGAGGATCCCCCAGCGCAGCGGAGGTGCCTCGGCGGGATCGGGCGTCCGCGGCTCGGGAAGGGTCAGGTCGGGCATGGGCACAGCCTGCCGTACGCCCCGCGGCTCAGCCCAGGATCGGAAGCACCAGGCGCGTCGCGTTCTGGCTCGGGTCGGCGACCTCCGACGGATCCGTGACGTAGACCTCGAGGAAGTCGCCGCGCATCGAGGCCGCGTGCGTCATGGTCCAGGTGCGGAACTCGGACCACGCGCCGGGCAGGGTGTCGTAGGCGCCGACGTGGACCCCGACGGCGGCCGGCCCGCCGGGGAGCTCGACGACCTCGACGCCGCCCCCGAGTGCGCGCGGCGCGTCCGCACCGACCCAGAAGCCGGCCGCGAGGTCGACGGAGTCGGTGGGCATGTCGCGGTACCAGCCGAACGCCGGACCCGTGATGGTCAGCCCGGCGGCCCCGACCTCCTCGACGACGGCGCGGTAGGCCCGGTCGTGGAACTCCGGCAGGGCGTCCATCGCGACGCGCTCACGCAGCACGGCGACGCGGGCGGTCGGTTGGTCCTCGACGGTGATGTCCACGGCGGTCAGGCGTCCCGGCGAGCGAGGCGCAGGACGGGGATCGTCCGCGTCGTGCGCTGCTCGTAGGACCGGAACCCCTCCGACCGGGCCGTGAACCGGGCCCAGGCCGCGTCGCGGTCCGCACCGGTCAGCTGCGTCGCGTGCACGAGCACCGTCCCGTCGTCGGGCGTCTCGATCTCGACGTCTGGGTGCGCGAGCAGGTTGTGGAACCAGGCAGGGTTCTGCGGTGCCCCACTCTTCGACGCGGCGACGAGCCACGCGTCGCCGCCGTCGTCGGCGATGAAGGCAACGGGGTTGACGCGTTCGGTGCCGGTCTTCGCTCCGCGGGTGTGCAGCAGGACGAGGCCCTTGCCGAACCCGTTCGTCGTGACGTCCCCGCCGTTCGCACGGAACTCGTCGATGATCTGCTGGTTCCAGTCCGTCATGGTCCCAGTCTCACACCCGACCACCGTGCGGGCGCCGAGTGCACCGCCGATCGACGCATGAGCGGTCATGGACCGTCCTCCGCACCGGGTATCTTCCACACACCCGACGCACGATGAGGAGCACCACCATGTCGCCAACCCACCGCGGGAGGCTGCGTCGCCTCGTCGTCGCCACGGCCGTCGCGTGCGGGGTGACCCTGGCGGGCGCAGTGACGACCGGCGGACCGGCGATCGGTGCCGACCAGCCGATCGACCCGACCCAGACCGCACCGGTCGAGCGCGCGGGATCCGACCTCGAGAGCCCGCCTGCCCGCACCGCCGTGACAGCGCCCGCGGCAGACCGCGTGCTCGTGCGCTTCGCGCCCGGCTCGAAGCCCAAGAGCGCCGCAGCACGCTGTCGGCTGCCGGCATCGATTCCTCGCACGCCGTGGGCGCGACCGGCTTCGTGTCGGTCTCGACCGGGGATGAGGACCCGCAGAGCGTCGCCGACGAGCTTCGCGGACGACCCGGACGTCGCCAGCGTGCAGCTCGACCACGTCCGGTCGGCGGCTGCCTGGACCGACGACGAGCTGGTCAGCGAGACCTGGCAGTACCTCGACCTGATGCGGTTCCCCCGCGCGTGGGACATCAGCACGGGCGCCGGCGCAGTGGTCGCCGTGCTCGACACCGGCATACGGACCGACCACGAGGACCTCGTGGGCCGCGTCTTGCCCGGATACGACTTCGTTACCGATACGCCGGGCGCGGCGGGGACGGGGCGCCACGGCACGCTCGTGGCCGGGATCGCGGCGGAGTCGGGCAACAACCGTCTGGGCAACGTAGGCGCCGCCTACGGGGCGCGCCTGCCGGTGCGCGTGCTCGATGACGACGGAAACGGCTACGACTCCGATGTCGCGCAGGGCATCACGTGGGCGGCCGACCGGCACGCCGACGTCATCAACCTGTCGCTCTCCGGGCCCAGTGACTCGCCCGTGCTGCTCGCAGCCATCCAGTACGCGGTCGCCCGTGGGTCGGTCGTCGTGGCTGCGGCCGGCAACTCCGGCACGGACGCGCCCGAGTATCCAGGGGCGTACTCCTTGACCGTGCCCGGTCTGCTCACCGTGTCGTCAACGGACGACGACGGGACCGTGCTGCCCACCTCGACCTGGGGTGACGACATCAGCGTCGCCGCGCCCGGCTACCAGATCGTCGGCACGTCGTGGGCCTCGACCACCGCGTACACCTACGACACCGGGACGTCGATGGCGGCGCCCTTCGTCAGCGGGGTCGCGGCGCTGCTCGCGTCGGCCCATCCGACGTGGACGCCGAAGCAGATTGCGGACCGGATCGCGGGTACCGCGCGCGACGCGGGCCCGTTCGGAGTCGACCCGTACTACGGTCACGGCGTCCTCGACGCCGCCGCCGCACTGGGCGCCCAGCCCGCGGTGCCGCTCGATCGCACCACTACGGACGTCGGCGCGCGCAACGACCTGCCGGCCACGGCCACGCCGCTCACGCTCGGTCAGCAGGTCATGGGTGACCTGAACGGCCTCGGCGATGTCGACTGGTGGCGATTCGACGCTGATCCGGGCTTCGACTACACGATCAGCAGCACGTTGCCCGGCACGCGGGGATCCGCGCCGATCGTGCGGGTGACCGACGCCGAAGGGCAGGAGATCACGCCGTACCACGGGCAGTACCACTCCATGAGCGGTGGCGCGGTCTTCGTGCAGGTGGGCGCCGGCGGCACAGCCCCCGGGCCCAGGTACACGATGACCGTCACTGCGAGCTCGACCCCCCGCTCGGCCGACCAGCTGCGGTTCGACCCGGTGCAGGGCAGCATCCTCTTCGACGGGAGTGGGACCGCCTCGCTCGCCGACGTCACGGGTGACGGGATCGACGACGTCGTCGCGACCGGGACCACCGTCGGTGGGGACGGGTTCGCCTATGGCGCGGTATCGGTCGGCATCGGAGCGCAGGACGGCACCTTCACCTCGAGCAGAGTGCAGCTCGCCCGCGGTCTGGGCGGCACCTATGCGCTGTGCAACGTCTCGGGCGACGCCGTCCCCGAGGTCGTCGCCTCGTCGGACTCCGCGGTTCACGTCGTGAGCGCCGCCGGCGGGACGTTGGGCGCGCCGACCACTCTGGCGACGGGCCTGCCCGCCGCTGACGTGCTCGCCTGCCTCGACCTCGACGCCGACGGCGACCCCGACGTGGTCGTCATGACCGGTTCCGGCGTGACGATCCTGCGGAACACCGGCAGCATCTTCACCGCGGAGCCGCCCTTGTCGGCGCTCAAGGCGGCCGTCGCGGTGCTCGACGTGGACGGCGACGCGCGTCCCGACATCCTGCTGTCGGGCGGCCTCGTGGCCCTGCAGAGGGCCGATGGCTCGTTCGCGGACCCGACGGTCGGCATCCCGGCCCTCGTCGGCTCGGTCGGCGCCAGGCTCGCGGACCTCGACGGCGACGGGCGCACGGACGTCACTGCGACCGCAGGAGGCGTCCTGCGCATGGTCCGGGCGACGGGCGCAGGAACGTGGGGCGCCTCGATCGACGGACCGGCCGCAACGGACGCGTTCCAGCTCAGCGACCTCAACGGGGACGGCCGTGCCGACGTCTTGCTGACGAAGTTCGGCTACATCCTCGCCTACGCGCTCCAGACCGACGCGGGAACCTTCGGTCCGCCCATGTTTCCGCGGTTCGACGGCATTGCTCCGTCCCCCCGGACGGCCATAGCCGGAGACGTGAACCACGACGGGCGTCCGGACCTGGTTCTCGTCGACGACCACACGTTGTCCGTCGCGCCCGCGGTCGATGTCGACGACACGCCCGGGACGAAGGGCTGGGTGTGGTCGGTGGACCCGGCGGCCGACGCGTCTGGGGTGGGCGTGCGCCCCGCGGTCACAGTCGTGTCTCCCCGGATGCTCGGTGCGGCCGCCGTGGACGGGGTGCGCCTGATCGACGGTGCCACCGGGGCGGAGGTCCCGGTCGACCGTGCCGTCTCAGCGGCGGCCGACCGCGTCACGGTGACGCCGAAGGCGGACCTCGCAGTCGGTGGGCACTACGAGATTCGCGTCTCGGCACTCGTCGACCAGGACGGCGCCGTGATGACCGAGACGTCGCGGTCGTGGTTCACCGTGGGCGCGGGCGGCGACCGGTTCACGCCGCTCGACCCGGTGCGGGTCACCGACACCCGCGGGTACCGGGGTCCGGTCGGTCCTACGGACCCGCTCGACATCGACCTGGGCTTCTTCGTGCCCCCGAGCGCGACAGCGGTCGTCCTCAACGTCACCGCCGTGAACCCGAGCGCACCCGGCGACCTACGCGCGTACCCGAGGCCAGACGGGTCCGACGTGCTGCCGCTGGTGTCGAACCTCAACGTCGTGGCCGGGGTGAACCAGCCAAACATGGTGACCGTGAAGCGAGCTCGACGCTCGGGGTGCGGATCGCCGCGCGCTATATGTCGGCACACGTGGTGGTGGACCTGGCGGGCTACTACAGCCCGGACGCCGTCACGGGCTACGTGCCGGTGGAGCCGGTGCGTGTGATGGACCAACGCAACGGGACGGGTGGGGTTGCGGCGCAGCGGTTGGCGGCGGGGCACTGGGTGGACTTGCAGGTCGCGGGCCGCCAGGGCGTGCCCGCGAGCGCGAGCGCCGTGGTGCTCAACGTCCTGGGCATCGATCCGTCGGCCGGGACGGATGTGCGTGTCTATCCGGCTCCGGCGGCCTCCGAGTCGCAGGACCCGCCGACGGTGTCGAACCTGAACATCGTGCCCGGGCGCGACCAGCCCAACCTCGTGACCGTGCTGGTCGGTGACGGAGGCAAGGTTCGGTTCTACGCGCCCAACGCGAACGTGTTCCTGGTCGCGGACCTGGCGGGTTACTACGCGCCGACGGGATCCGACGGGTTCGTGCCGGTGAGCCCGACCAGGATCGCGGACACGAGGGTGCCGGTCGGGTTGCCGGGCGGCAGGGTGCAGCCTGGCCAGGTCCGCACATTGGCGGTCTCGGGCACCGCGTTGGTGCCGGCGGACGCGACCGCCGTCGCGCTCAACGTGACGGCCGTGCTGCCGGGAGGCAAGTCGAACCTCCGGGTGTTCCCCGTGCGGGACGGATCGGTGCCGTTGGTGTCGAACCTGAACGTGGTGGCCGGTCGCAACGAGCCGAACATGGTGCTGGTTCCCGTGGGCACCGGTGGCGGTGTGTCCTTCTACTCCCAGACCGCAGATCTCGACCTCGTGGTGGATGTCGCCGGCTTCTTCCGCTCGATGGTCTGAAGACGCTCCCGGGTCGATCGTGGATCCGGCGCCCATGTCCACGAGACTCGATACGGCCGCACGGCGGGCCGGTGAGCGTCCGGCTCATTCGCACCGCCGCTCATCGCCTTCACGACGCACAGGCGCCCAGCCTCATCGAGCCCGCACCCACGTTCTTTGTCCGTGACGTAGACCTCGCGGAATTCGCCGCGCATCGAGGTGGTGTGCGTCATGCTCCACGAGCCATCCCGGCGAGCGAGGCGCGCAACTCGGTGCCGGTCTTCGCTCCGCGGTGGTGCAGCAGGACGAGGCCCGTTCCGATCCCGTTCGTCGTGACGTCTCCGCCGTTCGCACGGAGCTGGTCGATGATCTGCTGGTTCCAGTCCGTCATGGTCCCACCGTCGCACCGTCGCACCGGCGCGGGCTCCGCGCGAAAGACGCGTCTTGTCGAGCTCGGGCGGCGCGCCGGTGCCTTCTCGCGGGCGCTCAGGAGCGGGAATCGGTGGCCGGGAACCCACCGAACCGGACGAGGTTCCCGTGGAGGTCGATGACATGGAACTCGGTAGCGCCCCAGGGCTCCTCGACGGGCGCGCTCAGCACCGCCGGTTCTGGGACGTCGAGATCGGCCCACCGCCCGTGCGCCGCGCGAGCCTCGTCCGGGCCGTCGAACCGGACGTAGCACGCGACGTCGTTGGTCCAGCGGTCGACGGCCGGGTCGATCCAGAAGTGCAGCTCGATGGCCAGGTCGCGGTGGCGAAGGACGAGGTAGTCGACCCAACGGCCGTCGGAGCGGAACCCGAAGCGAGCCCAGAACGACACCGTGAGGTCGAAGTCCGCGCTCGGAAGGATCGGGATCGTGACCACCACACCTCGAGCGTAGCCAGGGACGGGGGGTCCGGTGCGGGCTGATCCTTCACGACGAGCGCTTCCGGCGCAGGTCAGCGGTACTCCGGGTTCTCGAAGTCGAAGCGGTTGCCCGCGTTCCACTCCGATCGCTGGTTGCCGTAGGAGGGGACGCCGCCGGCGGCGCGGAGCATCGCGGCCAGGTGCATCAGGTTCCACGTCATGAAGGTGGTGTTGCGGTTGGTGAAGTCGTTCTCGGGTCCGCCGCTGCCGGGATCGAGGTAGGAGGGTCCGGGTCCGGCCTCTCCGATCCAGCCTGCGTCGGCGTTCGGCGGGATCGTGTAGCCGACGTGCTGGAGCGAGTACAGGATGTTCTGGGCGCAGTGCTTGATGCCGTCCTCGTTGCCCGTGATGAGGCAGCCGGCCACCCGTCCGTAGAACAGGTACTGACCCTTGTCGTTGAGCATGCCGGACAGCGAGTAGATCCGTTCGATCAGCCTCTTGGTCACGCTGGAGTTGTCGCCCAGCCATATCGGGCCCGCGACCACCAGGATGTCGCTGGCCAGGATCCCGGGGGAGAGGTCGGGCCAGGCGTCGACCTCCCAGCCGTGCTCGCGCATGTCGGGATAGACCCCCGTCGCGACGTCGTGGTCGATCAGCCGGATCGCGCTCACGCGCACGCCGTGCTTGCGCATGATGCCCGCGCTGGCGTCGACGAGTCCCTGGGTGTGGCTGAGCTTCCGGGCTGCGCTTGAGAGTGCAGTTGACGAACGTCGCCGTGAGACCGGTGAAGTCGGGCGCCGGGTCGGACATGGCTACCTCCTGGATCGTCGAAGTTCGAGGTGCCCGGGGCGGCCGAGCGCCCATCGGACCGGGTAGTCCGGGTCGGACCCGTAGCGGCAGGTCGAGTCGGTGCGGACACGGCCTCGGCGAGGTCGCGTCCGCCCGAAGGGGTGATGGCCGCGTCGCCGCCACCCTTGGCCCACGTCACGGAGGCGCGAGCGAGCAGGCTCGATGCTGGGGCCCCCGCGACCGCGGCCATGGTCCGAGGTTAGGCTCAGGGCCGCATTCGCCGCACCTGTGCGGCATGTTCGCGCTGGGGCGCCACGTCGCAGTCTCCGGTGCAGGAGTCGACGAGCTCCATGATCCGGCCGTCGGCCACTGCCCCGTGCACCGCCGCGGCAAGCCGCACGAGAGACGGCATACGGCCGAGGGACTCGATCTGGAGTCGCAACCGACCTTGCGGGTCCGATCCGGACCGGAACCACCGATGGACGGACGGATGGATGGATGGATGGAGCGGACGACGGGAATCGAACCCGCGTAGCCAGTTTGGAAGACTGGGTGTGACGACCCTTTGACCTGCAGTGGAGCGGGCATCACATCGCTAGTAGGAACTGAATGGGAACCCAGGTCCCGATTTCGGGAGCGACGGCGGGTGCCTCGGTTACTCGCACGTACCTGGGTCGTTGCTGGAATCGCGGCCGGCTGGGCACCGTCCAGCGGTTTCGTCGCACGCGCTCGGGCAGCCTGAGGGCATGGCGCGCTGGTGATAGAATTCTTTCATTAGTAGAAGAATTCTTTCAGTGGAGGCAGGATGCAGACGCAGCGCCCCTTGGCGGTTGTCTCCGGGGCTCTTGATGGCGACCTGTTGAACTTGCTGGCCCAGGCGCGGGATGTCTCGTTCACGACCGGGCAGCTGCAGCGGATGCTCAGCGTCCGTGACGAGGACCGTGCGCGGTCCTTGCCGGTCGTTCGGAGCACGCTGCAACGTCTGGCGGCTCAGGGTGTCGTGCGCGTGAACGCCGACGCTCCTGTGCCGACCTACCAGTTCAACGCGGACCACCTGGCGGCTCCGGCGATCCTCGAGCTCGCGGGGCTGCGGGCCTTGCTGATCGAGCGGCTGCGGTCCGTGATCGAGCGATGGCCGGCGCCGCCGCTGTATGGAGCGTTGTTCGGCTCCGCCGCTCGTGGCCAGATGCGTGAGTCCAGTGACATCGACGTGCTGCTGATTCGCCCCGACGACGCCGATCTCGACGTGTGGGAGGAGCGGACCACCACGTTGGCTCGCGATGTGCGCCGCTGGACCGGCAACCCGGGTGAGGTCCTCACGTTTGCCGAGTCGGAGGTCGGCGAGCACGGGGCCGAGCAGGTGCTCCACGACGTCATCCGCGAGGGGCTGACCATCACCGGTCACCCGACCTGGCTGGCGCGTCGGCTCGCGGCGGCGGCGTCCCGATGACGTCGAGGACCTCTCCGTCATCGCCGTCTGCCCGTGAGGGCCGTTCGGCCAAGGCCACCCAGTTCGGTCTGGCCGCGGACATCATCTTGGACATCGCCGACGGCGAGACCGAGTTGCTCGACGCCTATGTCACCTTGTGCGTGCACTCAGGGATCGCGGCCGCGGACGTGATCTGCATGGATCGGGCCGGGGTCTACTCGCGTTCGGAACGGCACGAGGACGCGGTGGCGCTCCTGGAACGGGTCGATCGAGAGTCGAGCAAGGATCTGGCGGCCCTGCTTGCGATGAAGACGCGTGCCGGCTACTCCGACGTCCCCGTGCGTCATCGCGACGTCCAGCGAGCCGGCCGAGCCATGGCGAGCTTGCTGACTAAGGCGCGCACCTGACCGCACCCCACCGACCAACGACTACAGGCTGGGTCCGAAGCCGCGCGATGGACCTGGGTGTTGGGAGGGGCCCGGCGAGGCGCGGCGCGCGGCGGAGGCTGCTCGTGCCAGGTCCGCGGCATCGGCAGCCCGCTGCGCCGTGGCCCTTGCCGCGCGCTCCCGGATGAGCTGCGCGGCCTCGTCGACCGGGAGGGCTTCGATCTCGGCGAGGGTTCGGCGTGCGTGGCGAACGGTGTTGTGACATTCGGCGGCGAGCGTCCCGACGTCGATAATCCGTCGGCCGGTCGGGATGCTCGGCCTTAGCGCGGCGCGCGTCGCGGCGTGCTGCGCGCTGAGATCGTCCAGCCCGCGTTGGGCGTGCGCGGCGTTCTGCCGCGCCTGGTGGACGCGGGGGTCCGCGTCGGCGCGTTGCTCAGCAACGGCCCGCGCCCAGGCGGAGATGTCGGCCGTCGACTGCGGAATCTCGGACCAGCGTTCGCGCACGACGTGGCCCGCAGTGCGGTGGGCGTCGGTGGCGTCGCGCGCGGTGCGGGTGGCGGACCGCTTTCCGAGGCGCCGGACGGTGTGCAGGGCGCGGTTTGCACGCCACATCTGTTCTTGGCTGGTGAGGTAGCTCGTCGCGTCGGTCGTGGCCTGCTCGATCAGTGGTGCGGCGACCGCTGCTCGAACCTGGATGACGTGGTCGTCGGCGGCCGCGACCACTTGGGTCTGCTGTGCGTGCTCGGCGGCCTGTCTGGTGAGGGTGTCGGCGGCGTCCTCCCATCGGGCCGCTTCCAGCTCGGCGACCCGGATCCACTCGCGCAGTCGGGCTCGTTCGGTGTTCACGAACGTGACCGGGCCGTTGGGGACGATCCCGCTGACCGACTCGCGGGCGGCGCGTGTCGCTTCGCTCAGACCCCGGTCGGCGCGGTCGCGTTGGAGTGCGGTGCTGAACTGTTCGCGAGCCTCGATCAGGTCCGGGGCGACGATGTGCAAGGTGTTGCGGTGTCGTCCGCGGGTCATGGCGACGTACATCCCTGCTGCGTCGAGAGCGTCGCTGAGGATCGCGTGAGCCTCAAGGGTGGTCGAGCTCTGCACCCCGTAGGCGGTGGCCGCGTAGGCGAGGTGGGTGTGCTCAGCGACGTACCTGGCCGGCAGTGTCACGGTGCGCGGGTGGTGGCGACCGGTGCCAGCTTCGGTGGCCGAGACGTCGCCGCTCTGGCTGACGTGCTGGACAGTCCAGGTCTGCCGGTTCGCCACGCCCAGGGCACTGTCGTTGCGACGGGTCTGGATCACGTCTCCCGCGCCGATCGGCAGGCCATCGCTGCCAGTCGTGGTGCGGTCGTCGTCGACCTCGCCGCGGCACACCCGCTCACGGCGGATGCTCGTGTTCAGGGCTCGTGCCTCGTCGTTGGTCGCGGCCGTCACCGCGTCACCGTGCCTAGCGGTGTGGGCGATCGCGATCTGCATCTGGTCGGTGCTCTCGTGCAGTCGGACCAGGCCCAGGATGTTCAGCTGGTCGAACAGCCGGGCCGGGTTCATGCCTCGCCGCATCCGCACGGTCAGGGCGGCGTATGCGGGGTCGGTGAAGCGGTGCACGGTGGCCATGTCGCACGGGTGCGGGGCGATCTGCACGGCGAGGTCGAGTACGCCGCCCCGGCCGACGGCGGGCAGCTGTGCGCGGTCGCCGATCAAGGCAACTGTCGCGCCCGCCTCGTCGGTGGTGCGCAGCAGGGCGAGCGCGGTGTCTTGGTCGAGCATTCCTGCCTCGTCGACCACGACCCGCTCCCCGGGGTGCAGGCGCATCGAGGCGGGCGGGCCAAGGTAGGTGTCGCCGGTGCGCGGGTCGGTGTCCCCGACGGTCAGGCGTGTCCAGACGCCGTCCGGGTTCCAGCGCCACCCGTGCGCGTGGACGAGCTTGGCCACCGAGTCCGTCGGGACGCCGAGCTCGCGCGCGGCGACGTCGGCGGCCTTCTTCGTCGGTGTGACGATCTTGGTCGTGCGGCCTTCGAGTTGGGCTGCCTGGATAGCGACACCGAGCATCGTGGTCTTGCCCGCCCCGGCGGCGCCCTCGACCACCACCAGCGCATCCGTCGAGGCGACGGCCGCGGCGGCGCGCGCCTGCTCGTCGTCCAGGCCCTGCGCCCGTGCCAGGTCGTGCACGTCGGGCGCGACGCTCGAGGGTTGTGCGGCGCGAGCGGCCAAGAGGTCGCGCAGCTGGATGTCGACCTGGACGACGTGCAGGTTGGTCAGGTGCGCGACGTGCTCGGGGCGCACGGTTCCGGGCGGCAGCACCGACAGGCAGTCCTCCAGGGCAAGCAGTGTGGTTATGGCGATCAGGTCGCGTAGCTCGTCGCGTTCGGCCCGGACGCCGACCTCGGTGATGAGGGTGGTGACGTGCTCTTGTATGTCGTGCACGGTCCAGGTCGACGCGCTCGCGCCGCATCTGTCCAGCGCCCGGTTCGCGATCTGCTGCACGTGCAGCTCATGGAGCGCGACCGGACCGTGCCGTGGCGCGCGGGGCAGGTCCGGGGTGTAGCCGGCGTCGTCGAGCTCGCGACGCCAGCCGACCTCGCCGCCCAGCGAAGAGGGCTTCTTGTTCGGGCGTTCGTGATCCCACGCCTTGGCCTGTAACCGGGCGCTGACGACCGCACTCGGCTCCTGGCCCGGGTGGGCGGCCTCCCACTGCGCCTCGAACATCGTCAGGTTGCGGGCAACCTGACTGGCCCGCTTGCTCATCACCGCGTTGAACGGGGTCAGCTCGGCCACCTCGCCGGTGGCGGGCTCGAGCGTCAGCCCGTGAGCATCCAGCACCGCGGCGAGCTGGGGGTGCGCCGCGAGCACCGCCGTGCCGAGCGCGCGGATGGCGCCCTGCTGCCGAAACAGCGCCGCCGTGTCCAGGCCGCGCCACGCACCGGATGCCCACACCCGGGTCCCGATCTGCAGGTGAATGTGGCGGTGCGGATCCCCGGCCCGCGAGGTGTGGTGCGAGATGGCCACCGTCTCGAGCCGTTCGACCGGCACGACCTCCTGCACTCCGCGCGGCCCGACCCGGGTCACCGAGTGCTGCCCGAGCCAGGACCGGATCTCGGCGACGGCGTCCCGCTGCGCCGCATCCAACGCAGTCGAGACATCCGGATGCAGGGCGGCGGCGATCGACAAGGACTTCGGGGTGTTCACGACCATCTCCGCGAACCGCGGCGAGCCATGACGTCGTTCACCGGCTTGGCGCGGCGCGCCTCTCGACTCCCCGGTGACCGGATCGAGCCAGTCGACCCAGGCCGCGTATTGGATCGGCGTCAATGCGTGCTCGCTGATCACGTTCCCGGAGGCATCGATCACGCAGAGCTCGGCCTGCGTGATGCCGCCTTCCAGGTAGTACTCGTCGGCCCGTGAGCGGTCCGACTCCAGGTAGCGGCGCGCGGCGGATCCTGTTCCACGGAACAGGATCACACCGCCACGCATCCCGACCTCCGACGTCGCGTGTACTTGCAACTATCGAAGGTAGCATACGTCCATTCAGGAGGGCTGGTGACGACGGGACGAAGTCGAGTGCGTCGTCACCAGCCCTCCTGCGGCGCGGCAACGGGCACCACCCGTTCTGGGTGCAGGGAATGGGTCGGACCGTCGCGGGGGACGTGCTCCCCGACGACCTCATCGTCGATTCCAAAGGTGACCTGATCACGGTCATCGCGACTACCGATTTGGGTGAGATTGCCAACCCAACGGTCTACAACTTGCACGTTGCCGGCGCCCACACCTATTTCGTCACCACGGGCACCGACCAACCAGACGTACTCGTGCACAACGCCGGCGGTGCTAGCGTCTGTGCGATTGGAAAGGCCGGGGAGGACGCGGTCGGCAAGAGGCTGGGACTCGCGCACAGCTCCATTTCGTTCCCGACTGCACAGCTCGGCGGGTCGAATATCGGAAGAATGCCCGATTTTATCGGAGTGCGCATTCACGAAGTAAAGAATGTCAAGTATCAATATCTCAGCAAGCAACTAAAGGATTATGTTGCAATCGCCGGCAAGCACAACGGTGGAGGCCCGCTGGTTCTATGGGTGAAGAGGGGGAAAACGACGGTAAGCAAGACCGTGGAAAACCACCCAGGGATTCGTATCGCCTGGTTCTAGCGTTCGGTTGGAGATCGGCATGCAAGATCCAGCGATGGTCGTAATGCGAGAGGCGCTCGCTGCGATAGGGTTGCGACCACACGCACATATGAACGACCTTGCTATCACGAACGAAAATCGTGCGGTGGTCGTTCCCATACTTCTTAGCGGAATGCATTCGACGCGGAACTGGTCGACCATGATCGCAATTTGTACCGCGCTCGGAAGGCCGGAGTTGGCCGACGAAGTCATTCCAGAGGCGCTAGCGATGGTTAATTCAATGCCAACCGGCTACTACTTCACGGGCGTGACGGCTGCCGACGACGATCCGGACGGGGCGACGCTCGCGTTGTTGCTCGATCTGATTGCGCGGATCGCGCGGCCATCGCACGCGGGCCTACTGGTCGAACTGGCTGAGGATGACTCACTAGGAATCTCGCGCGCAGTTGTTATCAAGCGCCTTCCGGCGAAGGCAAAGAAAGAGGAGAGAATGCCCAGTGTGCTCATTGGGCTTCTTGATGACCCAGAGCCGAGTATTGTGATCGCCGGTATTGAAGCGCTAGGCCGCGTGAAGAGTCGGTCCGCACTGGAACGTATTCAGTCGCTAGCGGCGTCTGACGACCCGGATGTTCGGCGGGAAGCGCGGATTGCTGAACGAAAGATCCTCGCATCGTAGAGCGCCTCATTGGCCTGAGAATTGATCGCCAGACGGATCTTGCGCCCTTGACCCATCGATTGGCATCCGGGTCGGCTTGACCGCACAATGTCGAGCCTGGAGGCGCGTTGACTTGGCCTTGCGGATTGCCACCATGACGGCCGGTTCTCGCGAAGATGCGGCCGACGAGGTCCTGGATGAGGTCGCGGTCGAGCGACTTCGCCCTACTATGGTTTCGAACCTCGGGCTCGCTAGGACAAATTCTCAGAGCGTATCTCGGCGTTTCGAAACGCGAGTCTGCGGAGTAGAGATTGACGTCTCTCCGAGAACGTTCATAGGCACCGAAGTGTAAGGCGGAACAATAGAACTATGGTTGGCGCTCCCGCTTTGGGAAGCATTTATCGTTGCCGGCAAGTCCGGCGCAGCCGTGCGCGAAGCGCATTATCTCTTTCGCCGCGGCCAGTTTCAAGTGGAACTGAAGCGGATCAGCATTTACGGCGAGCGCGCGGAGTCTGATGCCTAGTCCGTTTCACCACCGGTCCCCTTTGCTCGGGATTGGGCTCGGGGAACGGGTCCGTGGATCGACAGACCGTGAAGAAATGGAATGGCGCAAATAAGGTTGCGGCAGTTGCCGTTCCCTCGCCTCGCCTCGCCTCGCATCAGCATGATCTTGCGCCCTGTGGCTGAAACGAACGACGGTTTGGACTGGGCTGACCCGTCGAACTGACTGTCTCGCCAGAACACCGCGCCGACGACCATCGACGCGTCACTTGCGAGTGTCGTGCGCGCCCGATTCTGTGGTGTGTTGGGCGACGTGGCAACGGTCTGAGCGGAGACTCACCCCGCCCTCCGAATTGCTATCCGGCGCGCCCACGGCGTCCGGCCGGCAGGAGTCCGCGGGTGCGCGCTTTCGCGACCCAGCCTTGGGCCGTGCTGAGCGCGACGCCGCTAATTTCGGCCATGGTCGCGGACGGGTTTCTGTCGCCTGTTGTCGTGAGCCGGCCATGCTGAAGTGCGACCAGCTCGTAGAAGTCTGGGGTCTGCTTAGGGTCGCCGAGCGGCTTGAGCAGGTCTCGCTCGGCGAACTTGCGACCGCTGGGGAGTTGGATCTTGCCGCCGGTGATGGTGGTGGTGCGTGCCATGGCGAATAGTCGCTTGTTGATGGCTGCTTCGATGCGGGCAGTCGGGGCTCGCGCAGAAGCTGGCTGGTGATCGGATCTCCGGGTACCCGCGGGAGGTAGACGACGCCGGTGATGCGGATCTCCTCGGGGACGGCGAACATCTGGCGCTGGACCCGGATGAACACGCGGGTCCCGGTCGCGGAGTGCTCGATGTAGCGCCAACGACCGTCGATCGTCGCGTTCTGCTCCGACTCGAGCTCTGCCCTGCGACTTTCGTCGCTGACAAACTGGTCGTCGTAGCCGAGCAGGTCATCGATGGCGGCGCTGGCATCGTCTGGTCGCTCTCCTGGGAAGCGCCTAGGCAGGTACCAGCCGGCGGGCAGGTCGTCCTGCACGAGCAGCCCGTCAATGGTCTGGTCACCGAGGCGGTGCGGGGGCGTGGACACGGCGTCAGCGTACGCGAAATCCCCGTTTGTCTCGTGTAGTTGCCGATACGCCCGCAAGTATGGTTCGATGTCAGATACTCGCAAAAACATGAGAAGTAGATGGGCGGAGCGTACGGCGCCGTCCCCGCCGACCTCGCGCTCACGGCGACCCGGCTGAACGGGAAGGAACGGCGATGAGCGTCGCGCACGACATTCCCGCCGACCGCTCACATCCGGCGAGCCCGATGCTGCTCGCCGCACCGGCCGCCGCCGCTCACGTCGGGGTCAGCATCGCGACCCTGCGGGTGGCCACTGCACTGGGTGAGGTCGCCTGCATTCGCCTTCGGGCTCGCGGCACCGGCGCACGCGGTCTCGTGCGCTGGCTCGAAGAGGATCTCGATGCCTGGGTCTTCGCCCATCGGGTCCCGGCCCGCCCAGAGCTGGTTGCCGGCACGCCGGCGGAACGAGCGAGCCGGACCCGCGTGCGGGTCACACCGCGAGGCCTGGGCACGCGGGGCCGCGGCATGCCCCTGCTGTCGGCTCGGTCAGCCCTGCGGGCGATGGACCAGGACTGAACCTCGGAGCTATCGGCCTTGACCCGAGCGTCGCGCCGGTAGCGGCAGGACCTTGGCGCCGCTGACGGCCCCGGCCGCGATGCTGTCGGCGATGGCCTCGTCGCGCTCGTCAGCGGCCCGCTGGTAGATCATCGCCGCGCGCGGTGTCGACTGGCCCATGCGTCGCATGATCTCCTTCGTCGACGCGCCCGTCTGAGCCGCGAGCGTTCCGCCGAGATGTCGGAACGAGTGGAACGTCACGCCGTCCAGTCCGATATCGGCCGCGGCGCGCTTCACGAGGGCGTCGATCCAGTTGTTCGGTGGGGGAGTGCCGTTCCGTGTAGCGAAGAGCAGGTCGTCCGCGCGCGGTCCGGCGAACGCCGAGAGGTGTGCGTCGAGGGCCGGCCGCAGGGTCTTCGGCAGGTGGATGACGCGTTCCGACGCGACCCGCTTTGTCTCCCGGAAGTTGCCGCGGTACCACTGCCTCGAGATCGTCGCCGTCATGCGGACCGTGTCGATGTCGCGTCGGCGCAGCGCGACGACTCGCCGTACCGGGCGGTGGACATCACCGCGAGGGTGACCAGGAACTGCCACCGCGGCGGCATCTGCGCTGCGATCTGGCGGGCCTGCTCGAGGTCGGGGGTGACCCGCGCCCGGTGCCGCGTCGTGCTCGCTCCCTTGATCCGGCACGGGTTCGCGGCGATGGCCCCGTCGTCGACGGCGACGTTCAGGATCTGGCGCAGGAGCGCGTACGAGCGGGCGCGCGCGGTCGGTGCGTTCTTGGCCTCCATGGTGGAGTACCAGTCGCGCACGGCCGGCGGGCTGATCTGTCCGAGCTTGAGCAGGCCGAACGTCGGGAGCAGGTGGTTGTCCAGGTAGCCCGCGTAGAGGCCTCCTTGGTCGTGGAGGCGACGCTCGCCGTGGTGAGCCACGAGGTGGCGAAGGCGTCGAAGCGCTGATGGGCTGCACCGGGGTCCGCCCAGGAGCCGCGCTCACGGTCGCGCTCCACCTCGTCGAGCCAGGCGCGTGCTGCCTTCTGCGTGCCAAACCGCGTCGGCTCGTAGGCGCGCTGGCCGTCGGGTCCGGGGTAGTAGGCCTGCCAGTAGCCGGCAGGCTTCAAGCGGGTGCCGCCGAACGGTCGTGGCACGAGGATGCCCCCAAGGTTACATAGCCAGTCAGGCGACGGCCTGGGAACCGAATGGGAACTGAAGCCGCCAAATCTGAGCGTACTTCGTCTCTGTGGGAACCGAAAGGTGGCCGAAATACGGGCCAGTGAGATGGCCAGAAACAGGCTCTGACCTGCGGGTACATGTGGAGCGGACGACGGGAATCGAACCCGCGTAGCCAGTTTGGAAGACTGGGGCTCTACCATTGAGCTACGTCCGCACTGGTCCGGGGTCTGCAGCTGCAGCCCGGACGCGGCACCCAGGGTACCGGGTGCGTGAGGGCGCAACGTGCACCCGCCGGCCTCCGGGCCTGATCGGGTGCGCCGGGATGTGGCGCAGGTTGGTAGCGCGTCCGCTTTGGGAGCGGAAGGTCGTGGGTTCGAATCCCGCCATCCCGACCGATCGTCGTGACGAGTGCCGGTCCGCGCGGCTCCCACCATCGCGCGGCGCGCGGCAACACACTTGCCCCCGTGCTCCACCTGCGCATCTCGGTCCCCGGCGACCTCACGGTCGGCGTACTGGACGTGCTCGAGCGGCAGCCCGCCGTGAGTGGCCTCGCCGTTATCGAGGGCGCGTCGAGACGGCCCGTGGGCGACATCGTGCTGGCGGACGTGGCCCGTGAGGCCGTCAACGTCATCATCGACGAGCTCGTCGAGCTCGGGGTCCAGCGCGAGGGCACCCTGCAGGTCGAGACGGTGGACACCTGGGTGTCGCAGCGCGCGTTCGACGCCGAGCGGATCGCACCGGGCAGCAGCGCCGACTCGGTCGTCTGGACCGACGTCACGGCGCAGGCCTACGGCAACTCCGAGCTCAACTGGACCTATCTGAGCTTCATGTGCCTGGCGACGCTCATCGCCGGCATCGCGATCGTCCTCGACTCGCAGATCCTGGTCATCGGCGCGATGGTCCTGGGCCCGGAGTTCGGACCGATCGCCGCGCTCGGCGTGGCGCTGGTGCGTCGCCGGTTCCACCTGCTCCGCCTCGCCCTGGCCACCCTCGTCGTCGGGTTCGTGGTCGCGATCACCGTGACCTGCGTCGCGGGCCTCGTCGGCAAGGCGCTCGGGTGGGTGACCGTCGAGGGGTTCACCGCGCCACGACCGGAGACCGCCTTCATCTACACGCCGGACAAGTGGTCGTTCATCGTGGCGGTGATCGCCGGTGCGGCGGGGGTGCTGTCGCTGACGTCCGCCCGGGTCGGTGGCCTGTCCGGCGTGTTCATCTCCGTCACCACCGTTCCCGCCGCCGGCAACATCGCCCTGGGTCTCGCGTTCGGTCAGCTCGCCGAGGTCCGCGGGAGCGCGCTCCAGCTCGTCGTCAACATCTTCGGCATGGCGCTCGCAGGCTGGCTCACCCTGGCCTTCCAGAAGACCGTGTGGAACCGGTTCGCCGATCGGCGCGAGCGGCTGCGGCAGAGGATCCGCGGCAGCCGCTGATCTCCGACCGAGAGCCGGGCGGAAACGATCTCCGTCGGGCGAGCCCCCGCCGAGAAGACAGCTGTCGACGTCTCATCGCGGCTTCGCGTCGACAACTGCCTTGTCGGTCGGCGCCGACGACGCCGACCCGCTACCGAGTCGCGATCTGTCGTGCACGTGTCCGTCCCTCCGAGTGAGGGGACCGGGTTGGGGAGGGTGCGGACGTGTCGTAAGATCGAGGGTCGCCAGCGCGCGCCCGACGGGCTTGCGCGCGGCCATGAGCACGAAGAACCGCGGAGAAGACCACGGAGAACGCCGGACTCGCCGGCGCCGGACCCGATCAGTTGGAGACCATCGAAGTGAAGAGCGCCGTCGAGACCCTGGACCCGACCAAGGTCAAGCTGACCGTCGAGGTGACGTACGACGAGCTCAAGCCGAGCATCGCGCACGCCTACGAGCACATCGCGCAGGACGTCACCGTGCCGGGCTTCCGCAAGGGCAAGGTCCCGCCGCGCATCATCGACCAGCGCGTCGGTCGTCCCGCGGTCCTGGAGCACGCGATCAACGAGGGTCTGTCCGGCTTCTACGCCGAGGCCGTCCGCGAGAACAAGCTGCGCCCGCTCGGCCAGCCCGAGGTCGAGGTCACGCAGGTCCCCGGCCTGACCGCTGCGCCCGCCGGCGAGGAGGGCGAGCTGCACTTCACCGCCGAGGTCGAGGTCCGCCCCGAGATCACGGTCCCCGCGTTCGACGGCATCGCGATCACGGTCGACGACGTCGAGGTCTCCGACGAGGACGTCGCCGGCCGCCTGGACGCCCTGCGCGAGCGCTTCGGCACCCTCGTGGGCATCGACCGGCCGGCCGTCGAGAAGGACTTCGTCGTGCTGGACCTCGTCGCCAAGATCGGTGAGGAAGAGGTCGACACGGTCAGTGGCGTCAGCTACGAGATCGGCTCGGGCAACATGCTCGAGGGTCTCGACGAGGCGCTGACGGGCCTCTCGGCCGGCGAGACCACGACGTTCGAGACGGCCCTCGCGGGCGGCGAGCACGAGGGCGAGACCGCCCTGGTGACCGTCACGGCGACCACCGTCAAGGAGCGCCAGCTCCCCGAGGCCGACGACGACTTCGCCCAGCTTGCCAGCGAGTTCGACACGCTCGAGGAGCTGACGACCGACCTGCGCGAGCAGGCGTCGAAGACCAAGATCTCCAACCAGGCCGTCCAGGCCCGCGACCTGCTGCTCGAGCAGCTGCTCGCCGGCACCGAGATCCCGGTCCCGCAGGGCGTCGTCGAGGCCGAGGTGCACCGCCACCTCGAGGGTGAGGGTCGTCTCGAGGACGACACCCACCGCGCCGAGGTCGGCGAGCAGGCCACCACCGCGCTGCGCAACCAGATCCTCCTGGACACCCTGGCCGAGCAGCTCGAGATCAAGGTCAGCCAGCCCGAGCTGCTGGACTACCTGGTGAGCGCGTCGCGCCAGTACGGGATGGACCCGAACACGTTCATCCAGACGATCGACCAGCAGGGCCAGATCGGCACCATGGTCGCCGAGGTCGCGCGCTCCAAGGCGCTCGCCGTGGCGTTGCGTCGCGTGGAGGTCAAGGACTCTGCCGGCAACGCCGTCGACCTGAGCGACTTCATCGGCACCGACGAGGAGGACGCGGCCGAGGAGATCGCCCAGCAGGAGTCCGTGCTGGCCGACGTCGTGTCCGAGGCCGACGTCGAGGCCCAGCCGAACACGAGCGCCGCCAGCGACATCTCGGCGTTCACCGAGGACGCCAAGGCCTGACGAAGCCGTCCGAGGGCCCCGTACCGACCCGGTCGGTACGGGGCCCTCGTGCATCCGGCGCGTATCGGGCGCCCGGCTCTGCCGTCAGCGAAAACGCTCGCGGCGGGGACATGGACGGGTGCGGCTCCGCGTTAGGGTCACTGCATCGCACAGGTGGGACGGGGTGTTCCCGGGCGCCACGGGCGATGCAGGACAGTTGTCACCCGTCTGACGAGGGAGCCTTCGTGAACGAGCACGTGCCGACGCTGGCCAGGGCCGAGTCCCCGGCATTCGGCCTCAATGACTCCATCTACAACCGACTCCTGCGCGAGCGCATCATCTGGCTGGGCTCCGAGGTGCGCGACGACAACGCGAACGCGATCTGCGCGCAGATGCTCCTGCTCGCAGCAGAGGACCCCGACAAGGACATCTGGCTGTACATCAACTCGCCCGGTGGCTCGATCACCGCGGGCATGGCGATCTACGACACGATGCAGTTCATCCAGCCGGACGTCGCGACGATCGCGATGGGCATGGCGGCCTCGATGGGGCAGTTCCTGCTCTCGTCGGGCGCGCAGGGCAAGCGGTACGCCACCCCCCACGCCCGCGTCATGATGCACCAGCCGTCCGGCGGCATCGGCGGCACGGCCACCGACGTCCGCATCAACGCGCAGCTGATCCTGCACATGAAGACGGTGCTGGCCGAGCTCACCGCCGGGCAGACCGGCAAGACCGTCGACCAGATCAACAGCGACGCCGACCGCGACCGCTGGTTCACCGCCACCGAGGCCCTCGAGTACGGCTTCATCGACCACGTGGTCGAGAAGGCTGACTCGGTCGCCGGTGGCGGCGGTACCAACTGACGCCGGTCACCCACGTCGCCGTCATCACCATCTTGAGGAGAATCTCGTGAGCATGGAATCCCAGTTCATGGCCCGCGCGGGGATGCTCGCGGGTCCCGGCGGCCTGGCGCCCTCGTCGCCGGCCGGCCGCTACGTGCTGCCGCAGTTCGAGGAGCGCACGGCCTACGGCTTCAAGCGCCAGGACCCGTACACCAAGCTGTTCGAGGACCGCATCATCTTCCTCGGCGTGCAGGTGGACGACGCCTCGGCCGACGACGTCATGGCGCAGCTCCTGGTGCTCGAGAGCACCGACCCGGACCGCGACATCATCCTGTACATCAACTCGCCCGGCGGCTCGTTCACGGCGCTGACGGCGATCTACGACACGATGCAGTACATCAAGCCGCACATCCAGACGGTCTGCCTCGGGCAGGCCGCCTCCGCCGCGGCCGTGCTGCTGGCGGCCGGCTCGCCCGGCAAGCGCCTGGCCCTGCCCAACGCGCGCGTGCTGATCCACCAGCCCGCGATGGAGGGCGGCGGCTACGCGCAGGCCTCGGACATCGAGATCCACGCGAACGAGCTCATCCGCATGCGCGAGTGGCTCGAGCTGACCATCGCGCACCACACGGGACGCGACATCGAGCTGGTCCGCAAGGACATCGAGCGCGACAAGATCCTGACGGCGCAGCAGGCGCAGGAGTACGGGATCGTCGACCAGGTTCTCGAGAGCCGCAAGGGTGTCGTCGCGACGACGGTCCAGCCGAAGTAGTCAGCAGGACCACCGTCCAAGGCAGTCACGGACCGGGTCGCGACAACGCGGCCCGGTCCGTGGACCATCCGGGGAGATTTCCGAACCCGGCGCACCACGCTCCGTGTGTTCGGCTGACATCCCGGCCGGTGTGGTGTGCAATGGGGAGCGCGCACCCTACGGGGTCGCGCAGCAATGACGCATCGCCCGCCGGGCGGAGGCGACACGAGAGAGGGGATCGACGTGGCTCGCATCGGAGACGGGGCCGATCTCCTGAAGTGCTCGTTCTGCGGGAAGTCCCAGAAGCAGGTCAAGAAGCTGATCGCGGGCCCTGGGGTCTACATCTGCGACGAGTGCATCGAGCTGTGCAACGAGATCATCGAGGAAGAGCTGGCGGAGGCCACCGAGGTCGGGCTGGTCGAGCTGCCCAAGCCCAAGGAGATCTTCGAGTTCCTCGAGCAGTACATCATCGGCCAGGAGTCGGCCAAGCGGGCCCTCTCGGTGGCCGTCTACAACCACTACAAGCGTGTCCAGGCCGGTGAGGCCGGTCGCACCTCGACCGACGACCCCATCGAGATCGCGAAGTCGAACATCCTGCTCGTGGGCCCCACCGGCACCGGCAAGACGTACCTCGCGCAGACCCTGGCCCGCATGCTGAACGTCCCGTTCGCCATCGCGGACGCCACCGCCCTGACGGAGGCCGGTTACGTCGGCGAGGACGTCGAGAACATCCTGCTCAAGCTCATCCAGGCCGCTGACTACGACGTCAAGAAGGCCGAGTCGGGCATCATCTACATCGACGAGATCGACAAGATCGCCCGCAAGAGCGAGAATCCGTCGATCACGCGCGACGTCTCCGGCGAGGGCGTCCAGCAGGCGCTGCTCAAGATCATCGAGGGCACCACGGCCTCGGTGCCGCCGCAGGGCGGCCGCAAGCACCCGCACCAGGAGTTCATCCAGATCGACACCACGAACGTGCTGTTCATCGTGGCCGGGGCGTTCTCGGGTCTCGACGACATCATCGCGGCCCGTGCGCGCAAGCGCGTCGTGGGCTTCGGTGCCCCGCTGCTGGAGTCCGTCGACGAGGGCGACCTGTTCTCCGAGGTCCGCCCCGAGGACCTGCAGAAGTACGGTCTGATCCCCGAGTTCATCGGTCGCCTGCCCGTGGTCGCCGCGGTTGCGCGGCTCGACCAGGACGCGCTCGTCCGCATCCTCACGGAGCCCAAGAACGCCCTGGTCAAGCAGTACCAGCGGATGTTCCAGATCGACGGCGTCGAGCTCGAGTTCGACGACGAGGCCGTGGCCGCGATCGCCGACCAGGCGCTCCTGCGCGGGACCGGTGCTCGTGGTCTGCGCGCGATCATGGAGGAAGTGCTCCAGCAGGTCATGTTCGAGGTCCCCAGCCGCGACGACGTCGCCCGCGTGCTGATCACGCGCGCGGTCGTGCTGGAGAACGTGAACCCGACCCTCGTGCCGCGGGAGACCCCGCGCGAGAAGCGCCCGCCGCGCGAGAAGAGCGCCTGACCTCGCGAAGCGAGCGCCTAGGATCGCGTCCGTGAGCGACCTCCCCACGCCGATCCCGGCCGAGCTGGCACGGCTGCGCGGCAGCATCGACAACATCGACGCCGCCCTGATCTACCTGCTGGCGGAGCGCTTCAAGTCGACCCAGCAGGTCGGCGTGCTCAAGGCGACGCGAGGCATGCCTCCGTCGGACCCCGGACGCGAGGAGCAGCAGGTCGCGCGCCTGCGGCAGCTGGCGCACGAGGCCGACCTCGACCCGGTGTTCGCCGAGAAGTTCCTCGCGTTCATCGTCGAGGAGGTCATCCGGCACCACGAGGAGATCGCGCAGGACCACGCGACCCGATCCTGACCGGATCGCTCGCGCGGGGTAGCGCTGGCTGGGCAGGTGGCGGAAGGTAGACAGGGTCAGCTCCGGCGGGCCGTACGGGGGGGATCCCGCGACCGCTGGGGAGCGTCGATCCCGGAGGATCTGCCCATGGACCTGCACTGGCTCAAGCCCCTGCTCGGACGCCCGTCGCCGTTCACGACCGTGTACCTGGACGTGACCCGTGCCGACGCGGCCGGGGAGGCCGAGGCCGCCGACCGCTGGAAGGCCGTCCGACGTCAGCTGGAGCGCGATGGTGCGCCCGCTCGCGTGCTGGACGAGATCGGAGAGCTCGTCGCCACCCCGACCGGGGTTCGCGGTCCGCACGGTCGCGTGATCGTGTCGGACGCCGACGGGGTGGTCGTCGACCGCGTGCTGGCCGAGCCGCCCGCGCAGGCGCACGCCGTGCACGGCCCGGTGCCGGCGCTGCTGCCCGCCGTCCGCGCCGCCGACCAGACCGTCAGCTACCTGCTCGTCGAGGTGGACCGCAACGGAGCGGACCTCACCTGGGCGACCGGCGGGAGCGTGCGTACCTTGGGCGGGCCCGAGGTCGAGACCGTCGAGGGTGGGCACGACGACGTGCACAAGACCCGCGAGGGTGGGCTCGACCGGCGCAGCCAGACCCGGGCGGAGGACTCCTGGCAGCGCAACGCCGAGGCGGTCGCCGCCGTGCTCGACAAGCGGGTGTCCGAGCGGAGCCCCGATCTCGTCGTCCTCACCGGCGACGGTCGAGCCGTGGGGATGGTGCGGGACGCCGTGGCGCAGCACGTCACGGAGGTGCTCGTCGAGGTGCCCGGCGGAGCGCGTGGCGACGGCGTCAACCAGGACGTGTTCGACAGCCGCGTGGTCGAGGTGCTCAGCGGCTTCCGCGGCCGTCGTCGGGACGCGGTGCTCGCGCGGTTCCGGGAGGCCCAGGGGCGCGGCGAGGGTGCCGTGACCACGCTGGACGACGTCATCGAGGTGCTCCGGCGCGGGCAGGTGTCCGAGCTGGTGCTGCACGTCGACGCGCTCTCCCAGGGGCTCTCTGAGCAGCAGCTCTGGGTGGGCGACGAGCCGTTGCAGCTGGCGTCGTCCGCCGCGGACCTCGCGTCGATCGGCGTCTCCGAAGGCGCGCGCCAGCTGCCCGCCGACGTGGCGCTGGTGCGAGCCGCGATCGGTCAGGACGCCGGTCTCACGTTCGCGGAGAACGGCTCGGTGGACCTGGTGGACGGGATCGGCGCTGTCCTGCGCTGGTCGGACGGCTCCACGCCGAGCGAGGCGGTCCCCACCCAGTCGGCGGACCAGGCGCGCCTGCGCACGGTCGTCTAGCGGCGCGGTCGTCCAGCACCACGGACGTCCGAGCAGGTGCGCGCCACGGGCCGCACCTGCTCGGACATTCGTGCGTCAGGCTGCGGGCGCCGGGACCAGCTCGGCGCTCGAGGCCACCACGGTGTCCGAGTCGCCGTCCGTCAGGGACAGCGTGCCCGTGACCCGGCCGGCCGAGCGGACGTCGTCGAGCGCGACCTCGACGCCGGGGCGCAGGGCCACCGGCACGGCGAGCGTGACCGCGGCGATCTCCGTGCGCATGGAGACCTTGGCCTCGGACTTCACCTTGCGCAGCGCGGTCAGGGCGGACCCGGCCGCGCTCACCACGCCGGCGTCGGCGGACCCGGCCGCGGCACGCAGCGGAGCGGTGTCCGGCCACGGCGCGCGGTGCACCGACCCCTCGCGCCACCACGACCAGACCTCTTCGGTCGCGAACGGGAGGACCGGCGCGAACAGGCGGAGCAGGACGTCGAGCGCGATCGCGAGCGCTGTCCGGGCGGACTGCGCTGCGTCGCCGTCCGAGTAGGCGCGGTCCTTGACCAGCTCGAGGTAGTCGTCGCAGAACGTCCAGAAGAACGTCTCGGTGAGCTCCAGCGCTCGCGTGTGGTCGTAGGCGACGAGCGCGGCCGTCGCCTTGTCGACGACGTCCGCGAGACCGGCGAGCATCGCGCGGTCGATCTCGGCGGTGACGTCGGCTTGGTCGAGCGAGAGCTCGGCCGAGGCGTCGCCGAACGAGAGCGCGAACTTCGAGGCGTTGAGGACCTTGATCGCCAGGCGGCGGCCGATCTTCATCTGGCCGACCTCGAACGCGGCGTCGGTGCCCAGGCGCGCCGACGCGGCCCAGTACCGGACGGCGTCCGAGCCGTGCTCTTCCAGCAGCCCCATGGGCGTGACGACGTTGCCGACCGACTTCGACATCTTCTTGCGGTCCGGGTCCAGGATCCAGCCGCTGATCGCGGCCGACGACCACGGCAGCGAGCCGTGCTCGAGGTGCGACCGCACGACCGTCGAGAACAGCCAGGTGCGGATGATGTCCTGGCCCTGGGGACGCAGGTCCATGGGGAACACGCGCGCGAACAGGTCGGGATCGGTGCGCCAGCCGCCGACGATCTGCGGGGTCAGGGGAGCTGGTCGCCCAGGTGTCCATGATGTCCGGGTCGCCGACGAAGCCGCCGGGCACGCCGCGCTGGTCGGCCGTGTAGCCGACGGGGACGTCGGAGGACGGGTCGATCGGCAGCTGGTCCTCGGACGGGACTAGCGGTGTGGCGTAGACGGGCTCGCCGTCCGCGTCGAGCGCGTACCAGAGGGGGAACGGCACGCCGAAGAACCGCTGCCGCGAGACGAGCCAGTCGCCGTTGAGACCGCCCACCCAGTTCTCGTAGCGCACGCGCATGAACTCGGGGTTGAACCCGAGCTCGGCGCCGCGGGCGAGCAGCGCGTCGCGCAGGGACTCGTCGCGACCGCCGTTGCGGATGTACCACTGGCGGCTGGTGACGATCTCGAGCGGCTTGTCGCCCTTCTCGTAGAAGTTCGCCTTGCGCTGGGTCTTGACCGGCTCGCCGTCCAGGTCGCCCGACGAGCGCAGCCCGGCGACGACCGCCTCGCGCGCGGTGAACGTGGTCTTGCCGGCAGCTTCCTCGTACGTGGCCCGCCCCGCCTCGGACGAGATCCAGTCCGGGGTGTCGCGCAGGATGCGGCCGTCGCGACCCATGACCGAGCGCGTGGGCAGCGGCAGCTCGCGCCACCACTGGACGTCGGTCAGGTCGCCGAACGTGCAGCACATCGCGATGCCCGCACCCTTGTCGGGCTCGGCGCCGGGGTGGGCCAGCACGGGCAGCTCGACGTCGAACAGCGGCGAGCGCACGGTCGTGCCGAACAGGTGCTGGTAGCGCTCGTCGGACGGGTGGGCGATGAGCGCGACGCAGGCGGGGAGCAGCTCCGGGCGCGTGGTCTCGATGTAGACGGGTCCGGCGGCGCCGTGGAACGCGACGCGGTGGAACGCACCCGGGTAGTCGCGGGCCTCGAGCTCGGCCTGGGCGACCGCTGTCTGGAACGTCACGTCCCACAGGCCCGGCGCCTCCGCCTGGTAGGCCTCGTCGCGCGCGAGGTTCCGCAGGAACGCCTGCTGGGCCACGGCACGGGAGGGCGCCGAGACCGTCTGGTAGGTCATGCCCCAGTCGACCGAGAGGCCGAGCCGGCGCCAGAGGGCCTCGAACTGGCGCTCGTCGTCCACCGTGAGGCGCTCGCACAGCTCGACGAAGTTGCGGCGGCTCACGGGCACCTGCTGGGCGCCCTTGGGCACGTCACCGTCGAACGGCGGCTCGAACGACGCCTCGTACTGCAGGGACGGGTCGCAGCGGACGCCGTAGTAGTTCTGCACGCGGCGCTCGGTGGGCAGGCCGTTGTCGTCCCAGCCCATCGGGTAGAACACCTCGCGCCCCCGCATCCGCTGGAAGCGCGCGACCACGTCGGTGTGCGTGTAGGAGAACACGTGGCCCACGTGCAACGAGCCCGAGACGGTGGGCGGCGGGGTGTCGATCGAGTACACCTGCTCGCGCGTGGCCGTCCGGTCGAACGTGTGCAGACCCTGCTCGGTCCACGTCGCGTCCCAGCGGTCCTCCACCCCGTCGAGGGAGACCTTGTCCGGGACGTGTCGCGGGGCCGTGATGCGCAGGGGGGACTTGGGAGCTCATGGGGCCCTATCTTCCCAGATCGGCCGGTGCGACGAGTCCGCGTCCACGTCACCGATGAACGGTCGGCCACGTCTCGGTGAACAGTGCGGCGGATCGCACCCCCGGATGGCAAGATCGCCGTTCGCCGGGTCATGGGGCCATGATCGACGGACACACGGCTGCGACAGAACATGAGGTGGCGATGACGACCGAGGGTTTCCTCCGGTCCGGGTTCGCCGCCGACCCTCGCACCCTGCTCGACGTCCTGCGGGCGACCGTCTACGCGCACGCGGAGAGCCCGGCGCTCGACGACGGCAGCGTGAGCCTGACCTACCGCGAGCTTCTGGGACGCGGTCCAGGGTGCCGCGGGCGGGCTGGCCGCGGTCGGCATCGGGCCGGGGGACCGGGTCGGCGTGCGGATCCCGTCGGGCACCGTCGAGCTGTACACCGCGATCCTCGGCGTCCTGGCGGCCGGCGCGGCGTACGTGCCGGTGGACGTGGACGACCCCGACGAGCGCGCTCGCACGGTGTTCGGGGAGGCGGGCGTCGCCCGGGTGCTGACCGAGGGCGACCTGGCGGTCCTCACCCGCCGCAAGAACGCGCCGACGAGGGAGCCGAGCACCACCGACGACGCCTGGATCATCTTCACGTCCGGCTCCACGGGTGCGCCGAAGGGGGTCGCCGTCACGCACCGGTCGGCGGCCGCGTTCGTCGACGCCGAGGCGCGGATGTTCCTGCAGGGCGCACCGCTAGGACCGGGCGACCGGGTGCTGGCGGGCCTGTCCGTCGCGTTCGACGCGAGCTGCGAGGAGATGTGGCTGGCCTGGGGGCACGGCGCCTGCCTGGTCCCCGCGCCGCGCGCCCTCGTGCGCACCGGGATGGACCTGGGCCCGTGGCTCGTGGCTCAGCGGATCACCGTCATCTCGACGGTCCCTACGCTGGCCGGCCTCTGGCGCCCCGAGGTGCTCGCGGGCGTCCGGCTGCTCATCTTCGGCGGGGAGGCGTGCCCGCCCGAGCTGGCCGCTCGGCTGGTCGGCGACGGGCGCGAGGTCTGGAACACCTACGGCCCGACCGAGGCGACCGTCGTCGCGTGCGGGGCACTGTTGACCGGCGAGGGACCGATCCGGATCGGGCACGCGCTCGACGGGTGGGACCTGGCCGTCGTCGGACCGGACGGGGTGCACGTGGCCGAGGGCGAGATCGGTGAGCTGATCATCGGCGGCGTCGGCCTGGCCCGGTACCTGGACCCCGCCAAGGACGCCGAGAAGTACGCGGGCGTCGAGACGCTCGGCTGGCAGCGTGCGTACCGCAGCGGCGACCTGGTCCGGTACGAGGCCGCCGGCCTTCTGTTCCAGGGGCGCGCGGACGACCAGGTGAAGGTCGGGGGCCGGCGGATCGAGCTCGGTGAGGTCGACGCGGCCCTGCTCGCGCTGCCGGGCGTCGCGAGCGCGGCGGCCGCCGTCCGCCGCACGCCTGCCGGCACGGCGGTGCTCGTCGGCTACCTGGTCCCGGACGACGGCGTCGAGCTCGACCTGTCCGCCGCGCGCGAGGCCCTGCGCGGCACCCTGCCGGCGGCCCTGGTCCCGCTGCTCGCACCCGTGGAGCAGATCCCGACGCGCGGGTCCGGCAAGGTCGACCGCGACGCCCTGCCCTGGCCCCTCGCGCGTCCCGACGACGACGCCCCGCCCGCGGCGGGCCTCTCCGAGACTGCCCAGTGGGTCGCACAGCGCTGGACCGCCGCCCTCGGGGTCGCCGTGGCCGGGCCGAAGGACGACTTCTTCGACTCCGGCGGCGGCAGCCTCGTCGCCGCGCAGCTCGTCTCGGCGCTGCGCGAGCGGTTTCCCACGGTCACGGTCGCAGACGTCTACGAGAACCCGCGCATCGGCGACCTCGCCCGCACCCTCGACGAGTTCGAGCCGGTCAGCGTGGCCGAGCGGCGGCTGGTGAGCCCGACCCCGCTGCGCGCCCAGGTCGTCCAGACCGTGCTCGCCGTGCCGCTCGCGCTGCTGGTGGGACTGCGGTGGCTCACCTGGCTGCTGGCGGCGGACGCGGTGCTCCGCGCGACGACCGGCGCCGCGTGGGTGCCCGTCGTCCCCGGCGTCTGGTGGTGGGTCGCGGTCGGCTGGGTGGTGCTGATCAGCCCGCTGGGCCGGATGGGGACCACGGTGATCGTCGCGCGCGGCCTGCTCTCGGAGGTCAAGCCGGGCTGGTACCGGCGCGGCGGCTCGGTGCACCTGCGGATCTGGTTCGCCGAGTCGTGGGCGGCGGCCGCCGGTGCGGAGAACCTGTCGTGCGCGCCCTGGACGCTCTCGTACGCCCGCGCGCTCGGGGCGACCGTGGGCAAGGACGTCGACCTGCACACGCCACCGCCGGTGACGGGGATGCTGCGGCTCGGCAACGGCTGCTCGGTCGAGCCGGAGGTCGACCTGCGCGGTCACTGGCTCGACGGCGACATCCTCAAGGTCGGGCGCGTCCGGATCGACAAGCGCGCGACCGTGGGCACCCGCTCGACCCTGGGACCGGGCACCCGCATCGGGCAGGGCGCCGAGATCGCACCCGGCTCGGCGGTCCTGCAGTCCGTGCCGCCGGGCGAGCTGTGGACGGGGTCGCCGGCCGTGTTCGACGGTCCGGCGCCGGGTCAGTGGCCCGCTGAGCGTGCCCCCCGCGGGCACACCTGGGTGGCCGTGTACGGGCTCACCGCCGCCCTGCTGGCGGCCCTGCCGGTCGTCGCCGCCCTGTGCGGCCTGCTCGTCGTCGGCTACGTCGTGCGGGGCTCGGACAGCTGGCGGGACGCGACCGGCGACGCCCTGCGGGCAGTCCCGCTGGGCGCGGTGACGATGGTCCTGGTCCTGCTGCTGGTCACGCTGGTCTCCGTCCGCCTGCTCGGCATCGGGCTGCGCGAGGGCTACCACGCGGTGCGCAGCAGGCACGGCTGGCAGGTCTGGGCCACCCAGCGGTTGATGGACGACGCCCGGACCAATCTGTTCCCGCTGTACTCGAGCACCGCGACGCCGCTGTGGCTGCGCGCGCTCGGCGCGGACATCGGTCACGACGTCGAGGCGTCGACCGCCCTGATGATCCCCTCCCTGACCAGCGTCGGCGACGGCGCGTTCCTGGCCGACGACACCCTGATCGGCTCCTACGAGCTGGGTCGGGGCTGGCTGCGGGTGGAGCGCAGCAAGGTGGGCAAGCGTGCGTTCCTGGGCAACTCGGGGATGATCGCGCCCGGTCGTGCGGTGCCCAAGCGCGGGTTGGTCGCGGTCCTGTCCGCCACGCCCGAGGGCGCTCGCGCCGGCACGTCCTGGCTCGGCTCGCCGCCCGTCAACTTCCGGCGCGTGGCCGGCGAGGGCGACGACTCGCGCACGTTCGAACCGCCCACCCGCCTGCGGGTGGCGCGCGCACTCGTCGAGCTCTGCCGGATCATCCCCGTGATCTGCACGTTCGGGCTCGGCGTCCTGGTGCTCCTGGTCCTGCAGGCGGCGCTCGACTCGTGGGGGCTGGCCGCCGCGGCCGCGATCTCGTGGCTCGTCGTCCTGGGCGCCGCGGCCGTGGCGTGTGCGCTGGCGACGGCGGCAAAGTGGCTGCTCGTCGGGAAGCTGCGGCCGGGGGACCACCCGCTGTGGAGCTCGTTCATCTGGCGGAACGAGCTGGCGGACACGTTCCTGGAGTCCGTCGCGGTGCCCTGGATGGGGCCGGCGACGATCGGGTCCCCGGCGCTCAACGTGTGGATGCGCACGCTCGGCGCGCGGATCGGCCGCGGCGTCTGGTGCGAGACGTACTGGCTGCCCGAGGCCGACCTGGTCCGGCTCGGCGACGCGGCCACGGTCAACCGCGGTTGTGTGCTGCAGACCCACCTGTTCCATGATCGGGTGATGAGCATGGACACGGTGGTGCTGGGACACGGCGCGAGCCTCGGACCCCATGGGGTCGTGCTGCCGGCCGCGTCGCTCGACGACGGCGCCAGCGTCGGGCCCGCCTCGCTCGTCCTGCGCGGCGACGCGATCCCCGCCGGCTCGCGCTGGACCGGCAACCCCGTCGCACCGGTGCCCGCGTGACGGCACCCGCCCCGGACCCGTACCTGCCCGGGCGTCCCGACGGAGACCTCGACGTCGACCGCTACGAGCTCGAGCTCGACTACCGCGTGTCGACCAACCGCCTCGAGGGGCGCGCCCAGGTCTACGCCACGGCGGTGCGGTCGACGGTCCGGGTGTCGCTCGAGCTGCACCACCGGCTGCAGGTCAGCCAGGTCCTCGTCGACGGGTACCGGCCCGAGCGCTGGACACATCGCGGCGGCCTGCTGGTGCTCAAGCTCAAGCACGAGATCGCGTCCGGCGCCCCGCTCGTGATCGACGTCCGGTACGCCGGGCATCCGGGCCCCAAGCGCGGGCCGTGGGGCGAGGTGGGCTGGGAGGAGCTGTCGGACGGGGTGATCGTCGCGGGTCAGCCCGACGGCGCGCCCAGCTGGTTCCCGTGCCACGACAGCCCCGCCGACAAGGCCGCCTACCGGTTCACGATCACGGCGGAGGCCGGTTACGAGGTCGTCGCCAACGGCCGGCTGGTGACGCGGACACCGCGTGCCGGGCGGGTGCGATGGGAGTACGAGCAGTCCGACCCGATGGCGCCGTACCTGGCCACCCTGCAGGTCGGGCGGTACCTGCGGATCGCGACCGGTCCGCGCGAGGAGGCGCTCGTCCCCCCGAGGTTGCGCGACGCGGCGGCCTACGACCTGGGGCGCCAGAGCGAGATGGTCGCGCTGTTCGAAAACCACTTCGGGCCGTACCCGTTCGCCAGCTACACGGTCGTGGTGACGGACGACGACCTGGAGATCCCGCTCGAGGCCCAGGGGCTGTCGGTCTTCGGGGCCAACCACATGGACGGTCGGCGGGGATCCGAACGGCTGGTGGCCCACGAGCTCGCCCACCAGTGGTTCGGCAACAGCCTGACCGCCGGGCTGTGGCGCGACATCTGGCTGCACGAGGGTTTCGCCTGCTACGCCGAGTGGCTGTGGTCGGAGGCCTCGGGCGGCCGGTCGGCCGACGAGCAGGCGCGGGCGGCGCACGGAAGGCTCTCCGGGCTGCCGCAGGACCTCGTCATCGGCGACCCCGGCCCGGACGCCATGTTCGACGACCGGTTGTACAAGCGCGGCGCCCTGACGTTGCACGCCCTGCGCACGACGCTCGGCGACGAGAAGCTCTTCCGCCTGCTCCGCACGTGGACCGCCCGGTACCGGCACGGCACCGTCACCACCGAGGAGTTCGCGGTCTGCGCGGAGCTGGAGTCCGGGCGACCCGTCGCGGCCCTGCTGCACCCGTGGCTGTTCGAACGTTCGCTGCCTGCCCTCGTCCGGGGCTCAGCTCCTCGAGCGGGATCGTCTCGTCGCGCAGACGGGCCGGGTCCACCACCCGGCCGACGAGGGCGCGCAGTCGGTCGTTGACGTCCCAGACGTTGACGTTCATCGCGGCGCGGACGTGCCCGTCGCGCAGCCAGAACGCCATGAACTCACCGGAGGCCCGGTCGCCGCGGACGACGACCGGGTCGTCGGCGTCGGCGTACCCGACGTACTCCATGCCGAGGTCGTACTGGTCGGTGTAGAAGTACGGCTGCCAGTCGTACACGTCCGGTCGACCGAGGATCGATCTCGCCGCGAGGTCGCCCTGCCGGATCGCGTTGTCCCAGTGCTCCACCCGCAGGCTGTGCCCGAGGACCGTGTTGTGCGCGTTCGCCACGTCGCCGGCGGCCAGCACGGCAGGGTCGGCGGTGCGCAGCTGCGCGTCGACCAGGACGCCGCGGGCGTCCGCTGCGAGGCCGGCCGCGCTCGCGAGCGCGACGTTCGGCGCGGCGCCGACCCCGACGAGGACGACGTCCGCGGGTACCAGGTCGCCGCCCACCCGGACGCCCGTGACCCGACAGTCGGGGCCCTCGAACCCGTCGACGCCGACCCCGGTCCGCAGGTCGACGCCGTGCGAGCGGTGCAGCTCCGCGAAGTGCGAGGCGATCTCGGGCCCGAGCACCCGCAGCAGCGGCTGGGCGGCGTACTCGAGGACCGTGACCTCCACGCCGGCCAGTCGCGCCGCGGCGGCGACCTCCAGGCCGATCCAGCCGCCGCCGACCACCACCAGGCGCCCCCGACGGGCCAGCTCGTCGCGCAGCGCGTCGCTGTCCGTCAGGCGTCGTAGCGTGTGCACGCCGCCGAGCCATGCGCCCGGGACGTCGAGGAGGCGCGGGCTGGAACCCGTCGCGAGGACGAGGTGGTCGTACCCGCCTTGTCCCGTCGGACAGGGCCACGGTGCGGGCCGCGCGGTCGATCCGATTGGCCGTCGTGCCGAACCGCGTGGTGACGTCGTGCTCGGTGTACCAGTCGGCGTCGTGCACGAAGACCGAGCCACGCTCCGCAGTGCCCTGCAGGTACCCCTTGGACAACGGCGGGCGCTCGTAAGGGCGGTCCGTCTCGTCGCCGACGAGGGTGATGGGTCGGTCGTCCCCCTCGTCGCGAAGGGTCGAGACGACGTGTGCCGCGGCCAGACCGGCTCCGACGACGACGGTTCCTGCCATGACGACCTCCGGGTTCAGGGGCGGGCTGCGGGTTCGGAGACGGGCCGCTCGGTCACTGGCGGACCGCGGCGAGGAACTCCGCCCGGGTCGCGGGGGAGTCCCGCAGGGCACCGGACAGTGCCGACGTCGTCGTTCTCGCACCAGCGGCGCCGACCCCCCGCAGGGTCATGCACAGGTGCTCCGCCTCGATGACGACTCCGACGCCCCGCGGGGCGAGTCGCAGGTCGATCCAGTCCGCCACCTGACGAGTGAGTCGCTCCTGGACCTGCGGGCGACGAGCGAACATCTCGACGACGCGCGCGAACTTCGAGAGTCCGAGGATCCGATGGCCCGGCAGGTAGCCGACATGAGCGACGCCGAAGAACGGGAGCAGGTGGTGCTCGCAGATCGAGTGGACCGGGATCGAGCGGACCACCACGAGCTCGTCGTACTCCTCGTCGTTGGCGAACGTCGTCATCTCGAAGGGGCGCGGCGTGAGCATCTCGGCGTAGGCCTCGGCCATCCGGCGCGGGCTGCTCTGCGTGCCCGGGCTGTCGCAGTCGACCCCGAGCGCCTCGAGGAACGTGCGCGCCGCATCCTCGGCGGCATCGATGCCGAGGCCGTCGACGGCTCGGGGGAATGTCGCCAAGTTTCTATCGAACATAGTTCTGTACTTTAGAAATGGCCGTCGGTAGTGTCAAGGGCGTGGATCCGTCGTTCGTCGCAGACGCCGTGGGCATCGCCGCGCTCACCGACCCGGTACGCCTCGCGCTCTACCGCTTCGTCGTCGACCAGCCAGGGCCCGTCAGCCGCGACCATGCCGCCGCCGGTGTCGGCGTGCCCCGGCACCAGGCGCGGTTCCATCTCGAACGGCTCGTGGCGGACGGTCTGCTGGCCACGGGTCACGCTCGCCTCACGGGACGCACCGGGCCCGGGGCCGGGCGTCCGGCCACCGTCTACCGGCGCGCGCCGCGTGAGTTCGCGGTCACGCTCCCCGATCGCGAGTACGAGCTGGCGGGGCGGCTCCTCGCCGACGCGGTCGCCGAGTCCGCTCGCACCGGGATGCCCGTCCTCGACGCGGTCAACAGCGCGTTCGCGGCCCATGGAGCAATGGCTGCTCGACAGGCGGTGCCCACGGCCGACGATCCGCTGGACGCCACCGCTCAGGTGCTGGCAGGGCAGGGCTACGAGCCCCTGCGCGACCAGGACGAGGTCCAGCTGCGCAACTGCCCGTTCCACGCACTGGCACAAGCCCAGACCGAGCTCATCTGCCACGCCAACCTGTGCCTGGTGGCCGCGGTGGCCGACGAGGTAGGTGATGACCGGGTCGGCGCGCGCCTCGACCCCCGGCCCGACCGGTGCTGCGTCGTCGTGGAGTCGGCCCCGTAGAGCATCCGGGCGCGGAGCGTGGTTAGGGTGGTCGGGGACTCCTCGCGGACCACCGCGAGACCCCGCGATCGGGAGTGTGCATGTCAACTGTCACCGCGTCCGGCCTCACGGTCGGCTACGCAGCCATGCTCGAGCAGTTCCACCCCACCGAGGCGGTCGCGCTGTCGGTGCACGCCGAGGCCCACGGGTTCTCCGGCGTGATGGCCGCGGACCACTACCAGCCGTGGGTCCCGGCGCAGGGTCAGGCGTCGTTCGTCTGGAACGTGCTGACGGCGCTGGGGGAGCGGACGACCGGCGACATCGGGCCGGGCGTCACGGCCCCGACGTTCCGCTGGCACCCGGCGATGGTGGCGCAGGCGTCCGCGACGCTCGCCGCGATGTACCCCGGGCGGCACTGGCTCGGCCTGGGTTCGGGCGAGGCGTTGAACGAGCACATCGTCGCCGGCTACTGGCCCGAGGCGCCCGAGCGGATCAACCGCATGTTCGAGGCCATCGAGATCATCAAGAAGCTGTTCTCCGCCTCGATCGCGGGCAAGGACGTCAAGCACGCCGGCCCGTTCTACAAGCTTCGAGTCGACGCGCCTGTGGACCATGCCCGAGGTCGCGCCCGAGATCCTCGTCGCCACCGCAGGCCCGGTCACGGCCAAGCGCGCCGGCCGGCTGGCCGACGGGCTGATCACCGTGGGCGCCCCGCTGGAGAAGATCAGCGGGCTGTTCGGCAAGTTCGACGAGGGCGCGCGCGAGGCGGGCAAGGACCCGGCGACGCTGCCCAAGGTCCTGCAGCTGCACCTGTCCTGGGCCGAGACCGACGAGCTCGCGCTGGCGCACGCCATGCACGAGTGGCCCAACGGCGGGATGAAGTTCCCCAAGGCCGACATCCGGTCGCCCTTCGACTTCGAGCAGATGGCCAAGCTGGTGCGCCCCGAGGACTTCGAGGGCCGCATGGTCATCTCCGCCGATCCCGATGTACATCGCGCCGAGATCCAGAAGTACGTCGACCTCGGCTTCGACCGGATCTACCTGCACAACGTCGGGCGCAACCAGCGCGAGTGGATCGAGACGTTCGGGGCGGACGTGCTGCCCAAGCTGGTCCGGTGACGGCCCGCCTGCAGGTCTGGGCGCCGGACGGGCTGCCCGAGATCACTCCCGGCGACGACCTCGTCGCCCTGCTGGCCGCGCTGCTCGCCGACGAGCCGCCGGAGGACGGCGACGTCCTCGTGCTGACCTCGAAGGTGGTCTCCAAGGCGGAGGGCCGCGTCGTCTCGGCCCACGACCGCGAGCAGGCCATCACCGACGAGACCGTGCGCGTCGTCGCGACCCGCGAGCACTCGACCGGGGTGACCCGGATCGTCGAGAACCGGCTGGGGCTCGTGATGGCCGCCGCCGGGGTCGACGCGAGCAACACGCCCGAGGGGACCGTGCTCCTGCTGCCCGTGGACCCGGACGCGTCCGCGCGACTGCTGCGAGCCGGGCTCTCCGCGGCCTTCGGGGTGCGCCTGGGAGTCGTCATCACGGACACCGCGGGGCGCCCGTGGCGGCAGGGCGTCACCGACATCGCGATCGGCGCCGCCGGGCTCGTGGTCCTCGACGACCTGCGCGGTCAGGTGGACACGTTCGGGCGGCCGCTGGTCATGACGCAGGCCGCGGTGGCCGACGAGATCGCGTCGGCGGGCGAGCTGGTCAAGGGCAAGGCCGAGGGGCGCCCCCTCGCGATCGTGCGCGGGCTGGGCCACCTGGTCACCGAGGACGACGGCCCGGGGGCGCGAGCCCTCGTGCGCCTGGGCGACGAGGACATGTTCGCGCAAGGCAGCGCCGAGGCGTACTCGCAGGGCTGGAAGGACGCGCTCAGGGACCAGCCGTAGCCTTCGCGGCGGCCTTGGCCGCTTGCTTGGTGGCGCGGACCTCCGTGAGGGACACCGGGTCCGTGACGTCCGCGATCGAGCGGCGCGAGCCGGGCTCGCCGTACGCGCCGGCCGCCTCGGCCCAGCCCGCGGGCTGCACGCCGGTCTGCTTGCCCAGGAGCGCCAGGAAGATGCGGGCCTTCTGGTCGCCGAACCCGGGCAGCGCCTTGAGCCGCTTGAGCACCGTCGGGCCGTCCGGGTCGCCGTCGGTCCAGAGCCGGGTCACGTCGCCGTCGTAGTTCTCGACCAGGGCGGCGGCGACGCCCTGGATGCGGCCCGCCATCGAGCCCGGGTAGCGGTGCACCGACGGCGGCGTCGCGCACATCGCGGCGAACGCCTCGGGGTCAGCCTCCGCGATCCGGTGCACGTCGAGGCCACCCATCCGGTCGGCGATCTTGGCCGGGCCCGCGAACGCGGACTCCATGGTGACCTGCTGGTCGAGCAGCATGCCGACGAGCAGGGCGAACGGGTCGTCGGTCAGCAGCTGGTCTGCGAGCGGGTCACCGGTGAGCCAGAGCGTCATGGCAGCATCCTCTCCTGGGGTTCGTCCCGGGCGAAAGGTGGGCGCATGGAGTGGGTCGTCGTCGTCCCCGTGAAGCCGGCGGCGGCGGGCAAGACGCGTCTGGCCGGGGTGCTCGGGCCGGCCGACCGGGCGGCGCTCGCGCGGGCCATGGCGCTCGACACGGTCGAGGCGGCCGCGGCGACGCCCGGGGTGGCTCGCGTCCTCGTCGTCACGAGCGACGACGAGCCCGCGCGGCCCTGCCGGAGGTCCTCGACGACCCCGGTGGAGGGCTCAACGCCGCGATCCGGGCAGGTCTGGCGCAGGTGGTCGGACCGGTCGCCGTGCTGCTCGGAGACCTTCCGGCGCTGCGGCCGCAGGACCTGGCGAGCGCCCTGCTCCTGGCCGGCCGGCATCCGCGCGCGTTCGTCGCCGACGCCGACGGGACGGGCACCACGCTGCTGACCGGCCTCGTCGCGGTCACACCGCGGTTCGGCGCGGGATCGGCCGCCGTGCACGAGGCGGGCGGGCACGTCCGGCTGGACGTCCCGGCGGGGTCGACGCTGCGCCGGGACGTGGACGTGCCGGCCGACATCGCCGCCGTCGCGCGCCTGGGCGTGGGGCCGCGGACGGCCGCGGTGCTGTCACGGACGCCGGTCGACGAGGGCTAGGGCGTCGGCGGCGATGCGGGCGGCCGTCGAGACGTCGGTCATGAGGGCGGGAACCGCCCGGGCAGCCCACCCGGCCTCCGACAGCCGGGCGGCCGCGTCCGCGTCCACCTCGTCGACGAGCCATGCGTCGAGGATCCCGCCCTCCGACCGTCGGCCGTAGTGCTCCGCAACGGCCTGCGCGCTGGTCTCGACGCCGATCGCCGTGAGGCAGGCGTCGGCCATCCCGCGCACGGGTGCGCCGCCCACCACCGGGCTGACGCCGACGACGGGTGCGTTCGTACTGGTCAGGGCGTCGCGGATGCCCGGGATCGACAGGATCGTGCCGACCGAGACGACGGGGTTGCTGGGCGGGATCACGACGACGTCGGCGCCGGTCAGGGCCTCGAGGACACCGGGCGCGGGGGTCGAGGCGGCGAGGTTCGTCTGGACGAACCGGCGGGCCGGGAGCGCGGCGCGGTACCGGACCCACCACTCCTCGAAGTGGATCTCGCGGCCGTCGTCGAGGACCACGTGCGTCTCGACCTCGTCGTCGGACATGGGCAGGAGCGTGACCCCGGGTCGCCACCGTCGGGCCAGCCGCGCGGTGACCTGCGAGAGCGGCATCCCGTCGCGGAGCAGCTCCGTGCGGGCCAGGTGGGTGGCCAGGTCGAGGTCGCCGAGCGTGAACCAGTCCCAGCCGAGGTCGTAGCCGCCCAGCTCGTCGCTCACGCGCGTCGTCTCGCCTCGTCGGCCCCAGCCCTGGTCCTCGTGCACGGCGCCGCCGAGCGTGTACATGAGGGTGTCGAGGTCGGGGCACACGCGCACGCCGTGCAACCACATGTCGTCGCCCGTGTTGGCGATGACCGTGATGGGGTGGGCGGTCCCGACGAGGGCCAGCAGCCCACGCGTGAAGCGGGCCCCGCCGACGCCGCCGGACAGGACGGTGATGTTCATGGCTGCTCCGGTTGGTGGAAGGCGATGACCGGTCGGCCGGTCCGGGGGTTGCTCAGCACGTCGGCCTCGACGGCGTAGACGTCCTTGAGGAGGCCGGGGGTCAGGACCTCGCGCGGGTGGCCCGCCGCCGCGAGCCGGCCGTCCTTGAGCACCAGCACGTGCTCGCAGAACGCGGCCGCGAGGTTCAGGTCGTGCAGGGCCGCGACCGTCGTGGTGCCCAGGTCCCGGACGAACGCCAGCAGGCTGAGCTGCGCGCTCACGTCGAGGTGGTTGGTCGGTTCGTCGAGCAGGAGCAGGTCAGGCTCCTGGGCGAGGGCGCGGGCGATCTGGACGCGTTGGCGCTCGCCGCCGGACAGCGTCCACCACGCCCGGTCCGCCAGGTGCTCGGCGCGGGCACTCGTCAGCGCGCGGTCGACCGCGGCCGGCTCCGGGTCGTTGCCCCACGCAGTCCGGTACGGGATGCGGCCGAGGGCGACCACCTCGCGGACGGTCAGCGGCACCGAGTCGTCGACTCCTGCTCGAGCAGCGCGATCCGCTGCGCGCGCATCCGCCGGGGGATCTGCTCGATGTTCAGGTCCGCGACGAGGACGGCGCCGGCCTCGGGCCGGACCAGGCCGGCGATCATGCGCAGGAGGGTGGTCTTGCCGGCGCCGTTCGGTCCGAGCAGGCCGGTCAGCGCGCCGGCCGGGGGTGTCGCGTCGATGCCGTCGACCACCCACCGTCCACCCAGGCGCGTGCCGACGCCGGTGAGGGTCAGGTCCATGCCGCCGACCCCTTGCCGCGGCGCAGCAGGAACGCGAACACGGGCACGCCGACGAGGGCGGTGACGATGCCCACCGGCAGCTCGCGCGGGTCGAAGACGGTCCGCGCGATGGTGTCCGCCCAGACCAGGAACACCGCGCCGGCCAGCGCCGCGACCGGCAGCAGCCGCCGGTGGGCCGGCCCGGTCAGCGACGAGACGGCGTGCGGGAGGATCAGGCCGACGAACCCGATCGCGCCGCTGACGGCCACCATCGCACCGGTGAGCAGGGCGACCACGACCATCAGGGTCCACCGCGTGCGGTTCACGTCGATGCCGAGCGAGGCGGCCGACGTGTCGCCGAAGGCGAACGAGTCCAGCCGTGTGGCGCTCATCAGCAGCGCCGCGCCGACCACGATCACCGCGATCCCCGCGATCGCGACGTCGTCCCACGTCGAGCCGGCCAAGGAGCCCAGCAGCCAGTTGAGGATCTCGCGGTAGGAGTCGCCGGTCGCGGTCCAGAAGATGACGAACGACGTTCCCGCAGCCGCGAACTGGGACACCGCGAGCCCCGCCAGCACCGTGCGGCCGGGGGTCAACGAACCGCCGGTCCGGGCGAGAGCCAGGGTCGCCAGGAGCGCGAGGATCGCACCGGCGAAGGCCGCGACCGGCAGCAGCAGGCTCACCCCGACGACGATCACCGCAACCGCGCCGAGCGAGGCGCCCGACGACAGACCCAGCAGGTACGGGTCGGCCAGCGGGTTGCGCGTCAGGCTCTGCATCACCGCGCCGGCCAGCGCGAGCCCCGCCCCGACCGCCGCCGCAGTCAGCACGCGCGGCAGGCGCAGGTCCCAGACGATGGCGTCGTGCAGCTTTGGCACGTCGCCGACCGCGAACCCCAGATGTCCCGCGATGCTGCGCGCGACCTCCGCCACCTGCAGGTCCGCCGGACCGATGGTGACGGCGACAAGGATCGTCGCGACGAGGACGACGACACCGGCGGAGACGAGGAGAGGGAGCGGAGCTCTCCTCCGGGGAGCGCTCACGTGGGGAGGGCCGCCAGCTGGTCGTCCAGCGACTTCACGGCCTCGGCGTTGCGGACGCCGGCCTCGGAGGCAGCGAACGGGATGGTCAGGTAGCGGTGGTCCTTGACGGCGCTCAGCTGCGCGGTGGCCGGGTTGCTCTCGAGCATCTGGATCTTCGACGCGGCGGTGTTCCAGCTCGCGTCGACGAGCACGATGACGCTCGGGTCGGCCGCGACGATGCTCTCCCAGCCGGCCGACGTCCAGGTGTCGTGGACGGCCGCGAAGATGTTGGTCAGGCCGGCCGCGTCCATCATCATCTGCGGCGCCCCGATGCCCGCACCCACGTACGGGGTGTCCGAACCGGAGCTGTACCACAGGGCGGTCGTCTTCTCGGCGGGCTTGCGGGTGCTGGCCAGCGTCGCCTTCTCACGCGTGATGAGGGCCTCGGCCCTGTCCGGCACCCCGAAGATGGCCGCCACCTCGCGGATCTCGTCGTCGACCTTGGCGAAGGTCAGCGGGTCCGGCTGGTAGTCCGGCTCCTTGCACGCCGACGGCGAGACGTACGTGCCGATGCCCAGACCCTGCAACGAGGCACGGTCGCCCACGCCGTCGGCCGAGAAGTTGGACTCCCAGCCCCCGTAGACGAAGTCTGGCGCGAGCGCGAGGAGCGCCTCCTGTCCGGGGACCTTGTCGGAGATCACGGGGATCTTGTCGTAGGCCGCCGTGTAGGCGGCGGGCACGGGCCCGTCGGAGAACGCGGTGCCGACCATCGTGTCCTGCAGCCCGAGCGCCAGGAGCATCTCCGTGCTCGTCGACTTGACGGTGACCACCTTCGTCGGGGCAGTGTCGAACGTGACCTTGGTGCCGCAGTTGTCCAGGCTCACGGGGGTGTAGGCCGCGCTGGCCGTCGTCGTGGGAGCCGACGCCTGCGGCGTGCTCTGGGTCGAGCACCCCGCCAGGGCGAGGGTCGCGGCTGCTGCGAGGACGAGGACTCGCCGGATGGCGGGCATGGGACTCCGGAGGGTGGTCTGGGACGCGGGTGTCTGCAGGTGGGGCGCACGTCGCGCCTCCGGACGGCCGCCCATGCCAGGCGGCGCGACCCGAGCCAGATCCGACCGGGTTCCGCGCACAGAGTAGGCCGGTCCGGGTGCCCGCGTGCAAGTGCTGGCGTTTCGTCCACAGCGAACCCCGAGCCGTTGACCTGCGGTTCCGCGATGCGTACAGTCGAACGTATGTTCGAAGACGGTGCGAGTGGTGAGTCGGGCCCTCAGCGTGCCCCGGGCGACGGCCATGCCCTGGCGGACTGCGGTCCTGCCCGCGCGGTCGTCCTCGCTCGCCCCGTGCCCGCCGTCGTGCAGCTTGCCGACGAGGTCGTGGCCGCGGCGCGCCAGCTCGCTGCGGCGGTCGCTCCGGGGTCCGCTCGGCTGGGTGGCGAGCGGGCCCGTGTGCTCGGTCGGCTGGACGTGCTCGCGGGCGTCATCGCGACGGTGCGCGGTCAGCTGCTCATCGCCGAGCGCGACTCCGGGGAGTGGCGGCGTCCGGGTGTCGGCTCGCTCGAGGCGGCTCGCTCAGCGGTCTCGCGGTCGGGTCAGGCGGCGGCCGGGCGGGAGGTCCGGCAGGCCGAGACGCTCGCGGCCCTGCCGTCGATGGCGTCGGCGGTCGGCGCCGGCACGGTTCCGGTCGGCCATCTCGACGGCGTCGCCGGCGTGCTCTCCCGGGCGTCCGAGCACGTCGCCGCCGTGCTGGCCTCGCCGCACGGGCAGGAGACGCTCGTCACGATGGCGTCCGAGCAGGACGCGCCGACGTTCACGCGCAACCTGACCCGGTGGGTGGCGTCGCTCGACCCCGTCGCGCACGAGCGGGACCACCAGGCGCAGCGCGCCGAGCGGTTCCTGCACCTGTCGGATCAGCCCAACGGCACGCACGTGCGCGGACGCCTCGACCGGACGGCCGGCCACGTGCTCCGGCTCGCCCTGGAGGCCATGAGCGAGGTGCCCGGTGACGATCGCTCGTCCGAGCAGGCGCGGGCCGACGCGCTCGGCGCGCTTGCGGCCAGGGTGCTGTCGTTGCCCGAGACCGGTTCGGGGGCCGCAGTCCGCCCGCACGTCTCGCTGGTCCTGAGCGAGGAGTCGTGGACGGCGTATCGGTCCCTCAGGGGCGGTTCGAAGGCTGGGGCGAGGGCCGGTTCGACTGCGGGTCCAGGTCCGAGCGTGAGTGTGGGTGCGGGTACTGATGCGGGTGCTGATACGGATTCGGGCGTCGATGTGATTCCCTTCCCGCCCGCGACGTTGGAGGACGGCACACCCGTCCCGATGTCCGAGACCCTGCGGGCTCTGTGCGACTGCGAGATCACGCGCGTGGTGATGAACGCCGACGGCGAGCCGATCGACCTCGGGCGGACACATCGGCTGTACACGGGCGTCCAGCGTCGGGCGGTCATCGCCCGGGATCGGGGCTGCGTCTACCCGGGCTGCCACAAGCCGGCGCGATGGGGCGAGGTGCACCACGTGCGATGGTGGGATCGGGACCGTGGCGTGACGAGCGTGGAGAACGCGACAAGTTCCTAATCGACCCTCTTGCGACCTCGCGAACGTGTCGACGAGACGCAATCCCGCGACCGCAACGGGCGACGTGCCAAGATTCAGCGAGGATTCGTCGCCCCGCACGGCCGTGGAGGTCGCATTGGAAATCTGGATTGCCGTCGTGACTCTCATCTTGGGAACCGTGCTCTCGGTGTGGGCTGCGGAGTACGTCAAGCGCCCTCGCGTGGCCTTTGGTAACGGCAGCAGCAATTTCCCGTCGAGCGGCTATCAATTCCGGACCGGGTTTGTGTACAGCGCTCCGAAGCTTCGTCGGAATCCGTCTCGGGCGGACGATTGTTTTCGGAAGGCCGATCCATCGGGGCTTCTCCTGGGGTGTCGAAGTCGAGCGACGATCGACGGAGTGCTGGGTTACGGTCGACGACGACGACGGCGGATCCTTTCAGCCTCTACTTCCTGAACCGAGACCACACCGGCGCGACTGCAACAGCGGTCGTCGGTGGAAGCGACCAGGCCGAGTTTGTGATGCTCGCGCGGGACATGGACTACTCCTACTACTTCTTCTACGCCCCGACTGGGGAATCGGATCTTGCTCCGATGATCGTTACGGAACACGCGAAGTTCGACAAGACGAAGCGATTCACATTGACGCTCACCTACGTTGGCGCACGAAAGGCACAGAAAGCCGAGCTCCTGGTGCGCAGAGACCCTGACGGGCGCCTCTCGTTCGAGTTTCGCCAAGGAAAGAGTTCGGGGGGCGGCCATCTGTAGTGAGGGACAGCGGCGCGCGCCCGCGGCGCGCGCTCTTTACTTGATATAGCAACGTAACTCGGCTCTGCGCAGGGCGCGTACGCGCCTTCGCAGAGTGTTCCGTGGCAAGGAACGCAGCGCCCGGAGCCCGCGAAGCGGGCGAGGACGAACGGTTCCGCGGCAGCTAGCGCACGGGTGAGCGCTCGCGAAGGCGAGTGACACGGGTGTAGTTCGCGTGATAGGACTTCGTTCTGTCGGGCGCGAGACCACCAGGGCCCACTAAGACACGAGACGGTAGCCCTTCCTGGGGGGCTGAGCAGCGCAGACGGCCAGCGCCCAGATAACGCTCGAAGGCATATGAACAGACGACGGCCCCCCGGAGCGAGACCGGATGCTGAGGCCCGTCTGTTCGCTCCAAGGCTCTGATCGTGACGGTCCTCAGCGGTCCCTGTTGGCGCCGCTGTGTGGAGTATCCGTGTCCGTGAGTTCGTCTGCGTTGGCCCCGCGTCCTGCTGGCTGGGTCTTGTCGCTGTACCCCGCTGCTGGCGAGGGCGGTGGTTGCTTCGTCTCGTCCTACCGCCCCGTTCGCAGCTACGTCGCGCGGGGGGCGGCTGCCGATCCGGCGCGCGCCGCTCAGGAGGCCGCTCGCCGCGCACGGGCCAAGGTTCGCCGCTACGGCGCCGCGAATGGGCTGAACCGTCTGGGCACGCTCACGTATGGCCCTCCGCGCGCTACCGATCCCGCAGTCGTCCGCGAGCACGTCGGGCTGTTCTTCCGTGAGCTACGTACGGAGCTGGGCGGGCGGGCACTGCCGTACATGTGGGTTCCTGAGCTGCACAAGGATGGCGAGCACTTCCACATCCACTTCGCTGTCGGACGGTACGTCCAACGGCGCGCGATCCTCACAGCTTGGCCGCGAGGCATCGTGGACATCCGCCTGATCGGTGACCTGCCCGTGGGTTCCGGGGTGCTCGCGGAGTCGCGCAGGGCGGCGGGCTACCTGTCGAAATACGTCACGAAGACGTTCGCGGACCCGAGCACCCGTGCGCTCGGGATGCATCGCTACGACGTCGCGCAGGGCTTCCAGCCGAAGAAGCTGCACTGCACGGCCGCTCACCGGAGGACGTACTGGACCAAGCGTCCGAGCTGCTCGGCATGGCGCCGGCCACGTTCTGGTCGTCCTCGGAGGTTGAGGACTGGGCCGGTCCGCCGGCCATCTGGGCGCAGTGGGGCCGGTGACCGCGGTGGCGATCGATCTGGACTGGCTGGCGGACTGGGTGGCGGCCTCATGCGCGGACCAGGGCGTGCCCGTGAAGGTCAATGACCCGGTTGCATTGGCGCGCATCGGAGTGCTGTTGGGCGGGGTGCCCGACCCGGGCGCGCGCACGGCGCGCTAGCGCCGAGCACGCCCGGGCCAGGCAGCGCCTCACGGCCTCCACGTCGGTCGCACCCGGTTGGGATCCAGGGCACGCGCCCCACTCACCCCGGGCCCGATGGTCGCGTACTCCAGGACCGCCGCGACGATCGCAGCCTGCCGCTCGAGGTTCAGGTCAGTCCAGCGTCCGCGTAGCTCAATCGCGTTGCCCACCAATCCGGCCAGCGCCCCGCTGCCGCTGATCTGAGCCAGCTGCCGCTCGGTGTTCTGGATCCGTCGTTCGATCGGGGCGCGCGCCCCGGTCCACTCGATCGCGCTGATCTGCCGCGTGGCATACAGGCCGGTGAGTTCCTCCATCTGCGCCCGATCCTGATCGGCTCGGCAACTAGCGCACTCTGACGGTCGTCGGCGCTCGCTCGCCCGGCGAGCGCATCGGCCAACTCCGGGGTGTCCAGCCGCAGCAGGACAGCCTCGGTCAGAGCTCCTCGACCGGCTCAGCCACGACAGTCAGTCGCCCGCAGCCCCCGTGGTCCGGGCCCTTCGCGCACACGTAGCGCCGCCGATCTCCGCGCGGTGAGGAGAACAGCCGGTTCCCGCACTTGCCACACCGCAGCATCCCGGACAGCAAGTAGCGGCGCGGTGCACGCCTGCCACTGATCGTCTTCGCTGCCTGAACCGCCAGCACCCGGTCGCGCTGGGCCGGGGTGATGATCGCCTCCCACGCCGCCGGACCAATCACTTCGCCATGATGCTCACGCAGTCCCGCGATACGGCCCGAGCTGAGCACGCTGCGCACCGTCGGTGTCCGCCACTCCGCGCCCGTGACCGTTGGGATCTCCTGAACGTTTAGCCACGCAGTTAGCGATCGGTGCGACTCCCCAGCAAGCAACCGCGCCACCAGTACCCGGATTACCTCGGCCTCCGATTCGACGACGGTCAGCCTGTCAGCCGTGTATCCGTACGGGCGCACGGAGCCACCGTTGGGCATCCCCTGATCGGCCAGTTGCTCGTGCTTGCGCCGGATCCGCTCGGAGCGCCGCCCGGACTCCTTGGCCGCGAACGCGGCGAAGATCCGCGCCATGAACAACCCGTCATCGTTGCCCAGGTCAATGTCGGCCGTCACCGTGGCGACCTGCCGGACCCCGGCCTTCTCGCACAACTCGGTGAACTGCTCGAGCTGGATCGGCTGCCGCGTGAGCCGATCGAGGTTGTAGACGATCACCGCATCGCGGAATCCGGCCCGCAGGTGGTCCAGCATCCGTTCGTAGGACGGGCGGCGCTTGCCCTTGAACGCGGACACGTCGTTGTCGATGTACTCCTCAGCGACGGTCCAACCGCGCTCCGCGGCCAGCTTGCGGCAGTCTTCCAACTGGCGTTCGACCCCTAGAGCCGTACCGGTCGGGTCCGACGAGATGCGGGCGTAGATCGCGGCAGCCTGAGGTGTCATCACAAGAGGTCACCTTAGCGATGTGCGCCCAACGCGGCGTTGCTCTGCGTGTTCCACCACCAGGAGGTCCACCGGTTCGACCTGTCGATCGAGCGGGTCGCCCCGCCGCGGGACACGGCCGTCCGTCCTCGCGGCCGCGGTGGCGGATTGGGTCCGCCGCCGAGGCTTACGTCTTCCGTCTGCCGGACGGCACGGTCGTCTCGGGTCGGAGCGCCGGCGTCCCCGCGGGCGAGCCGGCCCCGATGGACGTCGATCCTTCGTCGCCACCCGTCGAGCCGGTCGGAGCCGACCCTCATCCGTCCCTGCTGTCCGTCTGACCTGAGGTCGCGGGTTCGCGTCAGGGCGCGGCGGCCAGAGTCAAGGCGTGCGCGACGTCGTCGATCTCGCGGTCGAGGAGACCGACCGTGACGCGGACGTGGCTTCCGATGGCGGCGTCGCACGGGTGACCTGTGCGAGCACTGGCCGTGCGGGCCGTGGGCACGTCGGTGGGCAGGGCCGTCGGTTCCGGGCGGACGGCGGTGATACCTGCCGGGGCGTCAGCGCGGAAGGGTGCGCCTGGGGCGACCCGGATGCCGGCGGCCTCGAGGCGGACGAGGGCGATGCGTTCGTCGTGGACCGGGAGCCAGAGGTTGATGCCGTCGCCGGGGTCGACCACGACGCCGTTGGCGGCGAGCGACTCACGCAGGGCGCGGCGGCGGGCGAAGTAGACGCGGCGGGCGTGGGCGACGGCCTCGACCGAGGCGCTGTCGGTGAGGAGGTCGACCAGGACGTGCTGCAGGAGGCGGCTGGTCCACCCGGGGCCGAGCATCCGGCGGGCGACCAGGGCGTCGAGGACGGTCGCCGGTCCGCCGACGGCGGCGATGCGCAGGTCGGGGCCGTGCGACTTGCTGTACGACCGGACGTGGACCACGCGGTCGGGCAGGTGGACGCCCAGGCTGACGTCGCGTGCCGAGGCGATCTCACCGGAGTGGTCGTCCTCGACGACGAGGGCGTCGTGCCGACGCAGCACGCCCGCGAGCTCGCGGGCCCGCGTCGCGGTCATGCTGACGGCGGTCGGGTTCTGGGCCCGGGGCTGCAGGACGACCACGCGGGCTCCGCCCGAGAGGGCCTGCTCGAAGCTCGCCGGGACGCATGCCCTGGCGGTCGAGCGTGACTGGGACACGTTCCAGACCGAGCTGGTCGAGCAGGTCGAACAGGGGCGGGAAGCCCGGGTTCTCCACCGCGACGCGCGCGCCGTAGCCCACGACCCGTTCGAGCGTCCGGCTGATGGCGTCGAGGGCGCCGTCGACGACCGTGATCCGTTGCGGCGCGAACGGCCAGGACTCGCGCAGCAGCACCTCGAGCGCGGGCACGACCGGCGCGCCCAGGTAGGCGCCGGTGTCTGCGGACGGCATCTGCAGGGCCACGCGGGTCAGCGCCGGTCCGATGAGCGGCAGGAGATCGGGGTCAGGCGTGCCGCTGGACAGGTCGAGCCGGGCCGGTGCGCCACCGGCCAGGTCGCGGTAGCGCGGAGGGAGCCAGCTGGCGGGCGGCGGCAGGACGACGGTGCCCGCTCGGCCGCGCGAGGTGACGATGCCGACCGCGGCCAGCGCCTGCCACGCACCGCTGACGGTGGCGGGGCTGACGCCGAGCTCGGCGGACAGGACGCGGACGGTGGGGAGCCGGTCGCCGGGGCGCAGGTCACCGCCCCGGACGAGCCGCGCCACGGTCGCCGCGATGCCCCGAGGGCTCCGGTCGTCCACGTGGGCTGCGAGGTCCATGCGGGCCAGGATGCACGTCCACGCGCAGGTCCGGAGCCCGTCGGGGCCGCCGACGGGCGCCCGATTCGCCCGACCGCCAAGATGTTTACACGCTCGACACGAGCGTTCGCGGGGAAGAAACTCGCGGTAACGCCACAGAAATGTTCAACCCCGACAGTCACATTCCAGGCGAGGGCGCCCCGGCGTCGTCGGCCGGGGTCGGCGTCGGCGGACGGATGAGCGGACGAAAGGCCGGAGGCACTCCATGACAGTCGTGCGCGTCGCATTCACGCAGGCCACCTGGACGGGCGACAAGGAGTCGATGATCGCCCTGCACGAGGCCTGGACGCGGGAGGCCGCCTCGCAGGGCGCCCAGGTGATCGCCTACCAGGAGCTGTTCTACGGCCCGTACTTCGGGATCACGCAGGACACCTCCTACTACGGGTACGCGGAGTCGGTGCCTGGTCCCACCACGGAGCGCTTCTCCGCGCTGGCCAGGGAGCTGGGCATCGTCATCGTCCTGCCGGTCTACGAGGAGGACCAGCCCGGCGTCCTCTACAACACGGCCGCGGTGATCGACGCCGACGGCACCTACCTGGGCAAGTACCGCAAGCACCACATCCCGAACCTGCCCAAGTTCTGGGAGAAGTTCTACTTCCGGCCGGGCAACCTCGGGTACCCGGTGTTCGAGACGGCGGTCGGCCGCATCGGCGTGAACATCTGCTACGACCGCCACTTCCCCGAGGGCTGGCGGGTGCTCGCGCTGAACGGCGCCGAGATCGTGTTCAACCCGAACGCGACGGCGCCTGGCATCTCCAACAAGCTTCTGGGAGATCGAGCAGCCCGCCGCCGCGGTGGCCAACGGCTACTTCGTCGTCGCCAACAACCGGGTGGGGCTCGAGGACAACGAGTACGGCGACGAGGCCGTGAACTTCTACGGCTCGTCGTACGCCGTCGGGCCCGACGGGAACTACGTGGGCGAGGTGGGGTCGTCGAGCGAGAACCAGCTCCTGATCCGGGACCTCGACCTGGACCAGGTACGGATCGTGCGCGAGAGGTGGCAGTTCTTCCGCGACCGCCGCCCGGAGGCCTACGGCCCGATCGTGGCACCGTGAGGAAGGCGCCGTGAAGAAGGAGATGCAGGGATGAAGACGCTCATCACAGGCGGGACGCTGGTCAGCGCGACGGGGCGCACGCCCGCGGACGTGCTCATCGACGGCGAGACGGTCGCAGCGGTGCTGAGTCCCGGCTCGACGCTGCTCGGCTTCGACCTCGCGGCCAACGTGGACCAGGTGATCGACGCGACGGGCAAGTACGTGATCCCGGGCGGCATCGACGCGCACACGCACATGGAGGCTGCCGTTCGGCGGCACCAACGCGAGCGACACCTTCGAGACGGGCACCCGCGCGGCGGCCTGGGGCGGCACGACGACGATCATCGACTTCGCGGTCCAGCGCACGGGCGAACGGGTGATGGACGGGCTGGCCACCTGGCACGAGAAGGCGGCGGGCAACTGCGCGATCGACTACGCGTTCCACCAGATCGTCGGCGGTGTCGACGACGACGCGCTCAAGGCGATGGAAGGCCTGGTCGCCGAGGGGATCACCAGCTACAAGCTGTTCATGGCGTACCCCGGGGTCTTCTACTCCGACGACGCCCAGATCCTGCGGGCGATGCAGAAGGCGTCCGAGCTCGGGTTGCTCACCATGATGCACGCGGAGAACGGCCCGGCGATCGACGTCCTCGCCGCGCAGCTGGTCGAGGCCGGCAAGACCGACCCGTACTACCACGGCATCGCGCGCGCGTGGCAGCTCGAGGAGGAGGCGACGCACCGCGCGATCATGCTGGCCGACGTCACCAACGCCCCGCTGTACGTGGTCCACGTGAGCGCCAAGCAGGCGGTCGCGCAGCTGGCGTGGGCGCGCGACAACGGCAAGAACGTGTTCGGCGAGACGTGTCCGCAGTACCTGTACCTGAGCCTGGAGGAACAGCTGGGGGCACCCGGGTTCGAGGGCGCCAAGTGGGTCTGCTCGACCCCGCTGCGCTCGCGGGCCGAGGGGCACCAGGAGCACATGTGGCAGGCGCTGCGCACCAACGACCTGCAGATGGTGTCCACCGACCACTGCCCGTTCTGCATGAAGGGCCAGAAGGACCTGGGCGTCGGGGACTTCCGGGCCATCCCGAACGGGATCGGGTCGATCGAGCACCGGATGGACCTCATGTACCAGGGGGTCGTGACGGGCGAGATCACGCTCGAGCGCTGGGTCGAGCTGATGTCGACCACGCCGGCCCGGATGTTCGGGCTCTACGGCAAGAAGGGCGTGATCGCGCCGGGGGCCGACGCCGACGTCGTGGTCTACGACCCGAACGGGCACACGTCGATCGGCGTCGGCAAGACGCACCACATGAACATGGACCACTCCGCGTGGGAGGGGTACGAGATCGACGGGCACGTCGATGTCGTCGTGTCCCGCGGGTCCGTGGTCGTCGACGAGACCGGCTACCGCGGCCGCAAGGGCCACGGCCAGTACGTGCCCCGCGGCCTGACGCAGTACCTGCTCTAGTACCCGCCCCAGCCAGCCGGCTCACCAGAAGGGTCGCCCATGGACTTCGGCGTCGTCCTGCAGACGAACCCGCCGGCCTCGCGCACGGTCGAGCTGGCGCGCCAGGCGGAGACGCACGGGTTCAGCCACGTGTGGACGTTCGACTCGCACCTGCTCTGGCAGGAGCCGTTCGTCATCTACTCGGCGATCCTCGCCGCCACGCGCAAGGTGATGGTCGGACCCATGGTGACCAACCCGGCGACCCGCGACTGGACGGTGATCGCGAGCCTGTTCGCGACGCTCAACGAGATGTACGGCAACCGGACCATCTGCGGGATCGGCCGTGGCGACTCGGCCGTCCGCACGCTGCACGGCAGGCCGTCGAACCTCGCCACTCTGCGCGAGTCGATCCACGTGATCCGCGAGCTGGCCAACAGCCGGTCGGTGGAGGTGAACGGCGCCAAGGTGCAGTTCCCCTGGTCGGCGGGTTCGGTGCTCGACATCTGGGTCGCGGCGTACGGGCCGCTCGCGCTCAAGCTGACGGGCGAGGTGGGCGACGGCTTCATCCTGCAGCTGGCCGATCCGGATATCGCCGCGTGGACGATCAAGGTCGTGCGCGACGCGGCCGAGCAGGCCGGGCGCGACCCGGACGCGATCCAGTTCTGCGTCGCGGCCCCGATGTACGTCGGGGACGACCGGCAGCACATGCGCGAGCAGTGCCGTTGGTTCGGCGGGATGGTCGGCAACCACGTGGCCGACATCGTCGCGCGCTACGGCGCCGACTCGACCATCCCCAAGGCGCTCACGGACTACATCGCGGGCCGTCAGGGCTACGACTACAACGAGCACGGCCGCGCCGGCAACACGCACGCGGCGTTCGTGCCCGACGAGATCGTCGAAAGGTTCTGCATCCTGGGCAGCGCGGCCGAGCACATCGAGAAGCTCGAGGCGCTGCGGGCGCTCGGCGTGACCCAGTTCGCGGGCTACCTCCAGCACGACAACAAGGAGGAGACCCTGCGGCAGTACGGCGAGCACGTCATCCCGGGCCTGGCGACGACGGTCGTCGCCACCGGATGACCGATCTCGCGACGAGCACGAGCGCGCCGGTGGGGACGCCGGCCGCGCCGCCACGGGTGCGCACGCAGACAGGACGGCGGGTCGTCGTCGGGCTCCTCGTGGTGCTCGCGCTCGCTGTCGTCTGGGAGCTGGTCAAGGCCGTCGTGCCCGACACCGGCGGCCACCTGCTCGGCGCCAGCGTGCTGCCGCGGACCGACGACGTCGCGATGCCGCACGTGTGGACGATCGTGCAACGGATGCTCCAGCCCGAGACCTCGGCGGTCGGGTCGCCGACCGTGCTGAACGCGATGCTGCAGGCCTGCTGGTTCACGTTCCGGGTCGCCCTCGCCGGTTGGGTGCTGGGCTCGGTGGGCGGATTCCTGATCGCCCTCCTCATGCAGCGTTGGATGGTCGCCGAGTCGGCGCTGCTGCCGTGGGTCGTGCTCAGCCAGACCGTCCCGCTCATCGCGCTCGCGCCGCTCGTCGTCGGCTGGGGAGGACGGATCCACCTGGGCTCGTTCGAGTGGCAGCGCTGGATGTCGGTGGCGCTCATCGCGTCCTACCTCGCGTTCTTCCCGGTCGCGGTCGGGGCGTTGCGCGGGCTGCAGTCGCCGCCGGCCGCCCAGGTCGAGCTCTTCCGGTCGCTCGCGGCCGGCTGGAGCGGCACGGTGCGCGGCCTGCGGATCCCGGCGAGCGTCCCGTACCTGCTGCCCGCGCTGCGCCTCGGTGCCGCGACAGCGGTGGTCGGCGCGATCGTGGCGGAGGTGTCGACCGGCACGAAGGGCGGCATCGGCCGCATGATCATCAGCTATGCCCAGTCGGCGAGCGGCGACCCGGCCAAGCCGTGGGCGGCGATCGCGGGCGCCGCGGTCCTCGGCCTCGTCGCCGCAGGGCTCGTCTCGCTGCTCGGGCTCGGACTCGGTCGCTACCGCTACGCGGAGGTCTCGTGAACGTCGTCGAGCAGGACGCCGTCGTCGCCCGTGGCATCGGCAAGACCTTCGCGTCCCGCGCCGGTGCCGTGACCGCGCTCGAGAGCATCGACCTGACGGTGGCCGCCGGCGAGTTCGTCTCCCTGATCGGCCCGTCGGGCTGCGGCAAGTCGACGCTGCTGCGGCTCATCGGCGACCTCGACCAGCCGTCGACCGGAGAGCTCAGCGTGTTCGGCAGGTCGGCGCGCGTGGCCCGCGAGGCGCAGGACTACGGCATCGCGTTCCAGCAGGCGGGTCTGCTGCCGTGGCGGGACGTCACCGGGAACGTCGAGCTGCCGCTCGAGCTGCACGGGGTCGGCAAGCGCGAACGCGCGGCACGGGCGGCCGACCTGCTCGCACTCGTCGGACTGGCGGACTTCGCCGGGCACTTCCCGCACCAGCTTCTCCGGTGGCATGCAGCAGCGCGTCGCGATCGCCCGTTCGCTCGCCGAGCGGCCGCGCCTGCTGCTCATGGACGAGCCCTTCGGCGCGTTGGACGAGATGACGCGCGAGCGCATGCAGACCGAGCTCGTGCGCATCTGCAAGGAGAGCAGCGCGGCGGTCGTCTTCGTCACGCACTCGATCCCCGAGGCGGTGTTCCTCTCCCAGCGGGTCGTGGTGATGTCTCCGCGGCCCGGGCGGATCACGGCCGTCGTCCCCGTCCAGATCGCCGACGAACGCACGGAGGGTCTGCGCGAGGACGCGTCGTTCTTCGCGGCGGTGACCGCGGTGCGCGAGGCGTTGCACGGCTCCGGCGCGATCCCGGCGGAGCCAACGACCCGAGGCGTGGAGCTGCGATGACCACCCCGACCACCGGAAGCCTCGACGCCGCTCGGCGGTCCGCTGGCTGGCGCCGGTGCTCCTCGGGGTGCTCGCGCTCGCGCTCTGGCAGGCGTTCGTCGTCGTGACCGGCGTGAAGCCCTACCTGCTGCCGAGCCCGACCGCGATCGTCGAGCAGCTGCGCAAGGTCGTCCCGCTCGTGTGGTCGGCCGCGCTGGCCACGGGTCTGAACGTGCTGGTCGGACTGGTCGTCGGCGGGACCGCCGCGGTGCTCGCCGCGATCGTCGCCGCCCGGAGCCGGATGGTCGACTCGTTCATGTCGCCGACCGCGGCGGCGGTATCGGTGATGCCGATCGTGGCGCTCGCACCGGCGCTGAACACGATGTTCGGAACGACGTCGACGACGCCGCGACGGCTCGTCGTCGCGGTCGTGGTGTTCGCGCCGATCTTCGTCAACACCCTGCGGGGCCTGCGCCAGGTCCAACCGGTGCACCGCGACCTCTTGCGGGCATACGCGGCGACCCCGCGGCAGATCACGCGCACGGTCACGATCCCGGGTGCGCTGCCCTACTTCTTCACCGGTCTGCGCATCGCGTCGTCGACCGGTGTCATCGCGGCAGTCGTCGCCGAGTACTTCGGCGGCCTGCAGAACGGGCTCGGTTCGCGCATCACGTCGGCCGCGTCCAACAGCGCCTACGCCCGGGCGTGGGCGTTCGTGCTCGGCGCGATCGCGCTCGGGCTGGTCTTCTACCTGGCGACCCTCGCGCTCGAGCGCGCGGCGGCTCGTCGCACCGGGGGCTGAGAACCGGCACCCCGACACCCGTCCGCCTGTCACCGAGGCCAGGCCGGCCGAACCAGCAACGGTCCGAGGCAGCCAACGAAAGGGATGACGATGAGACGAACCAGACGAACTGCGTGGAGCATGGCGGCACTGGGGGCCGCAGCCGCGCTCGCCCTGTCCGGCTGCGGCGGCAGCGACGACAGCGGGGCCGCCGCCAGCGACGGTCCGGCCATGTCCGTGGCTCCGCTGACCCCCGTGAAGCTGCAGCTGCAGTGGTTCACCCAGGCCCAGTTCGCGGGCTACTACGCGGCCCTCGACCAGGGCTACTACCGCGACGAGGGCCTCGACGTGACGATCGTCGAGGGCGGCGTCGACATCGTGCCGCAGTCGGTCCTGGCGGACGGCTCGGTCGACTACGCGATCGCCTGGGTGCCCAAGGCGCTGGCGTCGCGCGAGCAGGGCGCGGAGATCACCGACGTCGCGCAGATCTTCCAGAAGTCGGGCACGCTGCAGGTCTCGTTCAAGGGCAAGGACATCACCACGGCCGCGGACCTGGCCGGCAAGAAGGTGGGCAACTGGGGCTACGGCAACGAGTTCGAGCTGTTCGCCGGCATGACCAAGGCGAAGCTCGACCCGGCCAGCGACGTCACGCTCGTGCAGCAGCAGTTCGACATGAACGCACTGCTGGGCGGGGAGATCGATGCCGCGCAGGCGATGACCTACAACGAGTACGCGCAGCTGCTCGAGTCGACGGACCCGGCCACGGGCAAGCTCTACACGCCCGAGGACTTCAACACGATCAACTGGAACGACGAGGGCACGGCGATGCTGCAGGACGCCATCTGGGCGAACTCGGCCAAGCTGGCCTCCGACAAGGACTACCAGGCGACCACCGAGAAGTTCGTCAAGGCGAGCCTCAAGGGGTGGATCTACGCGCGCGACAACCCGGAGAAGGCGCGGGACATCGTCGTCGCCCAGGGCTCGCAAGCTGGGCAACAGCCACCAGCTCTGGCAGACCAACGAGATCGACAAGCTGATCTGGCCGTCGCCGGACGGGATCGGCATGATCGACAAGGCCGCCTGGGACCAGACGGTCGACATCGCCCTGCACACCAAGAACGACCAGGGCGCCACCGTCATCACGACCGACCCCAGCAAGGACTCGTACACGAACACGTACGTCGAGAAGGCACTGGCCGCTCTCAAGTCCGAGGGGGTGGACGTGACCGGTTCGGACTACAAGCCGATCGACGTCACACTTGAGGCCGGCGGGAAGTAAGGCCAAGCCCGCGCGCGGTGGCCGGATCCGCAGACCACCGGCCACCGCTCGCGGCACGACGAAGGAGCACGACGAGATGACCTCGCAGGACGGCGCGACGGCGCTGCGGCTGGACCGCGACCACGTGTTCCACTCCTGGTCGGCGCAGGCGCACCTGGACCCGCTGGTGATCGCGGGCGGCCTCGGCTCGACCGTCTGGGACCACGACGGCCGGCGGTACCTCGACTTCTCGAGCCAGCTGGTCAACGTCAACATCGGCCACCAGCACCCGCGCGTGATCGCGGCGATCCACGAGCAGGCGGCAACCCTGACGACGATCGCGCCGGCCACCGCCAACCTCACGCGCGGGAAGGCGGCCGAGCGCATCCTGTCCCACGCGCCCGCCGGGTTCTCCAGCGTCTTCTTCACCAACGGTGGCGCCGACGCCAACGAGAACGCGATCCGGATGGCCCGCCTGCACACCGGCCGGGACAAGGTCGTCTCGGCGTACCGCTCGTACCACGGCAACACCGGGTCGGCCGTCGTCGCGACGGGCGACTGGCGGCGGGTGCCCAACGAGTACGCGCGAGCCCACGTGCACCACTTCGGTCCGTTCCTGTACCGCTCGGAGTTCTGGGCGACCACGCCCGAGCAGGAGTCCGAGCGCGCCCTGCACCACCTCGAGCGCGTGATCCAGGCCGAGGGTCCGACGAGCGTCGCTGCGATCCTGCTGGAGACCATCCCCGGTACGGCCGGCGTCCTCGTGCCGCCGCCGGGCTACCTCGCCGGCGTGCGGGCCATCGCCGACCGGTACGGCATCCTGCTCATCCTCGACGAGGTCATGTGCGGGTTCGGGCGGACCGGGCAGTGGTTCGCGTTCGACGGTTTCGACGTCCGACCGGACCTCATCACCTTCGCCAAGGGCGTGAACTCGGGTTACGTGCCGGCCGGCGGCGTCCTCCTCAGCGACCCGATCGCGAAGACCTTCGACGATGTCGTGTTCCCCGGCGGACTGACCTACTCCGGCCACCCGCTGGCCATGGCGTCGATCGTCGCAACCCTCGACGCGATGGCCGACGAGGGCATCGTGCAGAACGCGGCGACCATCGGCACGGACGTGATCGGGCCCGGCCTGCGGGCGCTCGCGGAGCGGAACCCGCTGGTCGGCGAGGTGCGCGGTCTGGGGGTGTTCTGGGCGGTCGAGCTGGTGCGCGACAAGGACACCCGCCGGCCGGTCGAGCCTGCCGTGATGGGCAAGGTCAAGGCGGCCGCCTTGTCGCGCGGGCTGCTGCCGTTCCTGGCCGACAACCGCGTGCACGTCGTCCCACCCTGCGTGATCACCGCCGACGAGGCCCGCACCGGCCTGCGGCTGCTCGAGGAAGCGCTCGACGAGGTCGCGGCCTCCGTCGCCTGAGCCCACCGCAACGACCCCTGAGGAGCACCACCGCATGAGCACCAGCACGTCCCGACCCCGTCGTGCCCTCGTCACGGGTGCGTCGTCCGGCATCGGCGCGGCCACCGTCCGTCGGTTGCGCGCGGAGGGCTGGCAGGTCGTCGCGACGGCCCGTCGCGCCGATCGCTTGGCGGCGCTTGCGCAGGAGACCGGCGCCGACACGTTCGTCGCGGACGTGACCGACGGCGCCGACGTGGAACGACTCGCGGCGTACGTCGCGGCCGACGGCCCGCTCGACGCCCTGGTCAACAACGCCGGCGGAGCGTTCGGCCTGGACTCCGTCGAGAAGGCCGACCTGGACCACTGGCGGCGGATGTACGAGCTGAACGTCCTGGGCACGCTGCGCGTGACGCAGGCCGTGCTTCCGCAGCTGCGCGCCGACGGCGGGGGAGACGTCGTCGTCGTGACCTCGACCGCGGCATACGGCCCGTACGAGGGTGGCGCCGGGTACACGGGCGCCAAGGCGGCCGAACGGATGCTCGCGACGACGCTGCGCTGGGAGATCGTCGGCGAGCCGATCCGCGTCCTGGAGATCGCGCCGGGCGCCGTGGCGACCGACGAGTTCGCGCTCGTGCGCTTCGACGGCGACGAGGCGCGAGCGGCGGCCGTGTACGACGGATACCAGCCGCTGGTCGCCGAGGACATCGCCGACGCGATCGCCTGGACGTTGAGCCGCCCGCCGCACGTGAACATCGACCTGCTCGTGGTGCGTCCCCGCGCGCAGGCGAGCAACACCAAGACGGCCCGCACGGGAGTCTGAACGACGCAGCCCCGCTCCACAGGCCTGCTGGGCTTCCTGCTGGTGACGGTACGGGCTGTGACGACCGACCCGAGCCCAGCGCGCGTGGGCTGCCGTGGGATGCCTGACGGCCCGGCCCCGAACGGTCCTGTCGCTGCTCGACGCGGCCGGGCCAGAATGCAGCGATCCCACGCGGTGCTCGCCCCGGCGTCGCCCGCAAGGACGGGCGCCGTGGCGACACAGACGGGCTAGCCTAACGGGGGAGGAACGGCTGTATGCGACGAGCGATGCGATCGGCTGTCGGGCTGGCGCTCGTCGCGCTCGTGACCGGGTGCGGCCAACGGGCAGCGCCGGAGACGATCGGCGGGGGTTGGCAGACCGTCACGAACAGCCCGCTCTCGGCGCGCCAGTACCCGTCGGTGACGTGGGTGGTGGACCGGTTCATCGTTGTCGGCGGTGACGATGGTCCGCCCTGCCCTCGGAACGCGTCCTGCGTCCTGCCCCTGGGCTCCGCGTTGCGCGACGGGGCCGCCTTCGATCCGGCCACAGGCCTCTGGCAACGCATCGCCGACGCGCCGACCCCGATCCTGACGGCGGACGACGCTGTGCTGGGCAGCACGCTCTACGTGCTCATGGGCGCGCCCCAGCCCCAGGTTCCGCCGGCGTTCCTCGCGTTCAACGCTCTCGAGGACGCGTGGACCTCGCTGCCGATGCCACCCGGCGGCGCGGGCGGAGCTCGTCGCGTACGGCGACGTGCTGCTCTCGGTGCCCGGCACTGACGAGAACGCCCGCTCGACCGACTCCTGGTTCGACCCCACGACCAACACCTGGCATGAGATCCCCGACGACCCGCTGGGACCCAGCTACGACCGGTCGATGACCGTCGTCGGCGGTCGCGCGATCCTGACCGCCAAGGACCTGGTCCCCGACCCGGGGGCCGAGAAGCCGTCGATCGTCCGGCTGGCGCAGCTCGACCCGACATTGTCCAGGTGGACCGTGCTGCCCGACAGCGAGGTCATCGGGTCGGGCCCGGTCGCGGTGGCCGGTCGCCTGGTGTTCCCCGACGTGGGCGGCGCCGACGGGGGGGCGGTCGGGAACTGGGGCCGCGAGTACCCGGACGGCGGCATCTTCGACCCGGCAACGGGAACGTGGACGAACCTGCCGTCGGCGCCCGGCACAAGCTCCTGGCCCCGCGTCGTCGTCTCAGATCGCGTCGCGGTCGGTGACGTCCTGCTGGACCCGGTGGACGGCACGACGAGCACCCGGCCGGCCGACCCCTGGTCCACCGAGGACTTCCTGACCATCGCCACATCTCCGACGGAGATCTTCGCCTGGGGTGGCGCCCACGACCGCAGCACGACGGGCTACCTGCTGCCTTCGTGAGTGGGGCCGCTCGTCGCCCGTCACAGACCGCGCGGGCGCCAACCCGAGGTGGACCATCGCGACCGCCCGACCTCGAGGGCCTTCACTCGTTCGGACGCCACCGCACGCGGACCCCGATGCCGCGCATTCGGGTGGGTGATGTCCGACCGGCTACGTAGGGTAAGCGTGTGCCCGATGCTCCACCGCCCCCCGTTCGTAAGTCCGAGTCGACGACGCGCGTCCTGTTCCAGCTGCGGCGCTGGGCCCGACCGGCCCTTCCGCGCATCGCCCTGGGCGGCCTGACCGCCCTCGGCGCCAGCCTCCTCGCGCTCGCCGTGCCGCAGGTGCTCCGGGTGATCGTCAACGGCCCGTTGCTCGGCCAGGGGTCGACGCGCGGCGTGGTCCTGGGCGCCTCGGTCGTCCTCACCCTCGGCGTGCTGGAGGCCTTCCTGGTCTGGTGCCGACGGGCTCTGATCCTCACCCCGGGCACGGGCGTCGAGCGCGACATGCGGACCGACCTGTTCCGACACCTGCTCGACCTGCCGGTCGAGTTCCACGACCGGTGGCCGGGCGGGCAGCTGCTGTCGCGCATCATGTCGGACCTGTCGACCATCCGGCGCTGGACCGTCTTCGGGCTCGTGATGCTGCTGGTGAGCGCGACCACCGTGCTCGTCGGGGTCGCCCTGATGATCTGGACGAGCCCGGTGCTCGGTGTGGTCTACCTGGTGGGTGCCGTGCCCATGATCTGGCTCGGGTTCCGCTTCCGGGAGGACTACAAGGTGGTCGCCCGCCGGGCGCGCGACCAGGCGGGCGACCTGGCGACGACCGTCGAGGAGTCGGTGCACGGCATCCGGGTCCTGAAGGCGTTCGGTCGCGGTGAGGACGCCTTGGACGACTTCGCCCGGCAGGCCGACGAGCTCCGGACCACGGAGGTGCACAAGGCACGCACGCTCTCGCGCGTCTCGTTCGCCCTCGGCGCGATCCCGGAGGCCGTGCTCGCGGTGTCGCTCGCCATCGGCGTCTACCTGTCGGCCCACGACCATCTGAGCGTCGGCGCTCTGGTCGCCTTCTTCGCGACGGCCGCCGTGGTCAACAACCCGGTGGAGCGCCTCGGCATGCTCCTGGCGATGACGCTCGACGCGCGAGCGGCCACGGACAGGTACCTGCAGGTGATGGAGACGGGCTCGACCGTTCAGGACCCCGAGCGCCCGGTCGTCCTGCCGCCCGCCGATCCCGCCGGCTCTGTGGTCGAGCTGGTGGACGTCGGGTTCACGCACCCCGGGGCCGGGAGCACGGCGATCCTCGACGGCGTCGACCTGCGCCTCGAACCGGGGGAGACGATGGCCCTCGTGGGCCTGACCGGCAGCGGCAAGACCACGCTGCTCCAGCTGGTGCCGCGGCTCTACGACGTGACAGCCGGGTCCGTGCGCATCGACGGCGTCGACGTGCGGCACCTGTCGCGCGCCGACCTGCGCGGCGCGGTCTCGGTCGCGTTCGAGGACCCGATCCTGTTCTCCGCCTCCGTGCGCGAGAACGTGCTCCTCGGCACGGACCTGACCGGTCCGGAGGCCGACGCCCTCGTCGACGAGGCCCTGGACGTCGCCCGGGCGGGCTTCGCCTACGCGCTCCCGGACGGGCTCGACACGGTGATCGGCGAGGAGGGCCTGAGCCTGTCGGGCGGCCAGCGGCAGCGGATCGCCCTGGCGCGGGCGATCGCCGTGCGGCCGCGGGTCCTGGTGCTGGACGATCCGCTGTCTGCCCTCGACGTCACCACGGAGGCCGCGGTCACCGGGCGCTTGCGGCAGATGCTCACCGGCACGACGACCCTCGTGGTCGCGCACCGGCCCTCGACGGTCGCGCTCGCCGACCGCGTGGCCGTGCTCGAGGACGGTCGGATCACCGGCGTCGGCCGGCACGCCGAGCTGCTGGCGACCCACCCCCACTACCGCTACGTGCTGACCGCGCTCTCCACCCGGGACACCGACGACGCCCTCGAGGAGGTGCGGCGATGACCGTCGACAACGAGTCGCGGGACGACGACCCGACCCGCACCGAGTCGCGCCGGCTGCGCCGCCGCTCGCTCGCTCTGCTGTCGTCGTTGCTGCGTCCCGTCCGCGGGGCGGCGTGGTGGACGGCCGGGCTCGTCGTCGGCTCGCAGCTCGCCGCGGTGGCCGGCCCGGCGCTGGTGGCGTACGGCATCGACCGAGCGCTGCCGGCCCTGCAGGACGGCGACCCGTGGCCGCTCGTCGTCGCGTCGGGGTCCTATCTCGTCGCGGCGCTGCTCGGCGGCGTCCTCACCGCCGCCACCGTGCGGGCGTCGGCGCGCGTCAGCCAGACGATGCTGCTCGACCTGCGGCGGCGGGTGTTCCGGCACACGCAGCTTCTCAGCCTCGAGTTCCACGAGCAGTACACGTCCGGGCGGATCATCTCCCGGCAGACCTCCGACGTCGAGTCGCTGCGCGAGCTGCTCGACGGGGGTGTGACCACGCTCGCGACCGGCGTGCTGGCCATGGTCCTGACAGCGGTCTCGCTGGTCCTGCTCGACGTCCGCAGCGGCCTTGTGCTCCTGATCGCCGTGATCCCCGGGATCGTGCTCACCCGGTGGTTCCAGGTGCGCTCGCAGGTGCAGTACCGCAAGAACCGGACCGCGGTGGCCCGGCTGATCGTGCGGTTCGTCGAGACCATGACCGGGATCCGGGCCGTCCAGGCGTTCCGCCGCGAGCACGACGTCGAAGCCGTCTACGGCGAGCTCGCGGAGGACTACCGGGGGACGACCGCCGAGGCGATCCGGCTGAACGGCGTCTTCGACACCGGGCTCACGCTCATCGGCAACGTCACGGTCTCCGCCGTCCTGCTGGTAGGTGGACTGCGCGCCATCGACGGACAGCTGGCGGTGGGCGTGCTCGTCGCGTCCGTGCTCTACGCCCGCCGGTTCTTCTCGCCGCTGTCGCAGATCGGGATGTTCTACAACTCGTTCCAGTCGGCCACTGCGGCACTCGAGAAGCTGGCCGACCTGCTCGCCGAAGAACCCACCGTGCCCGAGCCCGCCCACCCGGTCCGTCTCCCGCGACCGCGTGGCGACGTGCGGTTCGACGGGGTCGAGTTCGGGTACGGCTCGGGGCCGACCGTGCTGCCGCGGGTCGACCTGCACCTGCCGGCCGGCCAGTCGGTGGCGCTCGTCGGGGAGACCGGAGCGGGGAAGTCGACCGTCGCCAAGCTGCTGGCCCGGTTCTACGACGTGCGGTCCGGGTCCGTGCAGCTGGATGGTCTGGACCTGCGGCAGATCGACCCGGTCGACCTGCGTCGAGCGGTCGTCATGGTGACGCAGGAGGCGTACCTGTTCTCCGGGTCGATCGGGGCGAACATCGCGCTGGGCAAGCCGGGCGCGGCCCGCGACGAGATCGAGGCCGCAGCGCGGGCGGTCGGCGTGCACGACCTCATCCGTGCGATGCCCGACGGCTACGACACGGAGGTGGACAAGCGCGGCGTGCGCCTGTCCGCGGGCCAGCGTCAGCTCGTCTCGTTCGCACGCGCGTTCCTGGCCGACCCGGCGCTCCTGATCCTCGACGAGGCGACCAGCTCGCTCGACGTGCCGGGGGAGGCCCTCGTCCAAGAAGGGCTGGCCACGCTGCTGGCCGATCGGACGTCGGTGGTGATCGCGCACCGCCTCTCGACGGTCATGGGAGCGGACCGGGTGCTCGTGGTCGACGCCGGTCGGGTGGTCGAGGACGGCACGCCGCAGGGCCTGGTCGCGGCCGGCGGCAGGTTCGCCGAGCTGTACGCCGACTGGCAGCGGTCCTTGCAGCGCACGTCCTGAGCGCCGGCGACACCGGCCCGTCCGTTCCCCGAGGGGAGCGAACGGGCCGGTGCACCGTGACGTGTGGGACGAACCGGCCGGCAGTCAGAACCACTCGGTCAGAGGTGCCGCGCCGCGTACTCGTGAAGGGCGTCCCGGACGAACGCGGCGCCCCGCGGGCCGCCGTAGGTCGCGGCGAACCGCTCGTCGGCGACGTACATCTCCGCCAGGCCGCGGACATACTCGGCGACCGGCGCGCCGCCGTGCCCGGGCGTCCCGGGGATGCTCCCCAGCCAGGCGACATGACGAGCGGCGAGCTCCTGCGCGTCGTCGGAGCCGGGATCGCCTCCGGCTTCCGCGGCCGTAGCCCACAGGGTGATCAGCCCGCGCTGCGCGCCTGCCACGCCGCGCGCTCGGCCTCGCCCATGCCGCGCCACCAGGCGTCGGAGGACGTGTACGCCGCGGGCCCCCAGCGTTGCTCGACCTCCTCCCGGTAGGCGGTGTGGTCGAACCCGTCGAACATGTCCTCGGCCACGATCGGCCCTCCGTCCTGTCGTGCGGTGATGGTCCTCTCGACCGACGCGACCTGCCGCGCCAGCCGGTCCTGCTCGCTGCGCAGCCACGCGAGATGGCGATGCAGCGCGGTGGTCTCGTCCTGCTCCTGGTCGAGGACCCGCCGGATCTGCTGCAGGCCGAGGCCGAGCCCGCGCAGCAGCAGGATCCGCTGCAGCCGGACCAGCGAGTCCTCGTCGTACCTGCGGTAGCCGTTGTCGCCGATGCGGCTCGGCGAGAGCAGCCCGAGAGCGTCGTAGTGCCGCAGCGTGCGGCTCGTGGTACCGGTGAGCCGCGCCACCTGCTGGATCGATGCCTCCATGCGCACCACCGTAGGAGTTGACGCAACGTCAAGGTCAACTGCTGCCGACGGGTCAGAGCCTGCCGAGCCGGCGCAGGACCACACCCGTCAGGTCGCGGACGTCGTCGACGAGCTCGACCGCACCCGCGTCGCGCAGCTCGCCGTCGGCCGCGTAGCCCCAGGTGACGCCGATGGTGTCGACGCCGCAGGCGCGGGCGCCGCGCACGTCGTGCTCACGGTCGCCGACCATGAGCAGGGGCGATGCGGCCGGGAACGCGGCGAGCGCGGCGGCGACGACGTCTGCCTTGGTCGACGGCGTGTCGTCGGGCGGAGCGCCGAAGATCGCGTCGACCCGGTCCGACAGGCCGAACGCGTCGCAGATCGGCCCCGCGAAGACCGTCGGCTTGGAGGTCGCCACGACCAGCCGGACGCCCCCGGCGCGAAGATCGTCAAGCACGTCGTCGATCCCGCCGAACACGGCGTTCTCGCTGATCATGCGCGTGACGAACTCCTCCCGGTACGCGCGCACAGCCTCGCCGACGCGGGCGGCAGGGACGCCGTGCGCCACGAAGCTCCCGGTGATCGGCGGCCCCACGAACGAGCGGAGGACGGCCGCGTCCGGGACGGGAAGGTCCAGGGCGCGGTACGCGTAGGCGGCCGAGGCGGTGATCCCGGGTGCGGAGTCCATCAGGGTGCCGTCGAGATCGAGCAGGACGAGTGGGCAGGCCACGGCCACGAGTGTGCACGCAACTCGCCGGCAACGTGGGCGACCTAGGGTGGCTGCATGACGGATCCGGCACGTGAGGTGCTCACCTGGGACCTGTTCGGCACGGCAGCACGGGAGCTGGCGCAGGCGGTGGTCGACGACGGGTTCGAGCCGGACATCGTCATCGCCGTGGCCCGCGGTGGACTGCCGCCGGGTGGCGCGATCGCCTATGCGCTGGGCACCAAGGCCGTCGGCACGCTGAACGTCGAGTTCTACACGGGCGTCGACGAACGCCTGCCGGACCCGGTCGTCCTGCCGCCACTGCTCGACACCGACGCCATGTCCGGCCTCAGGGCACTGGTGGTCGACGACGTGGCCGACACCGGCGAGACGCTGGCCCTGGTGCAGAAGATCATGGCTCTGCACTGCGAGGAGGCGCGGACGGCGGTGCTGTACTCGAAGCCACGCTCGATCGTCGAGCCCGACTACGTGTGGCGGCGCACGGACCGCTGGATCGTCTTCCCCTGGTCGGCCGAGCCGCCCGTGGTGCGCTCCGCGGGCTGAAACCGGATATCCTGACGCGCACAGGCATCGACCCGGCCATCACCGGCGAGCCTCCGGAAGAACAGGCACGGCCCGCGGGCCGAGACAGTGCCCCAGTAGAACCGGACGGGTAGGCCCGTCACAGCCCTCACGAAGTGGTCGACGACCCGCCCGGGGAGCCGGCAAGCGAGGTGGTACCGCGGTAGAGCCCGGCCGGTCCGGGTCCGATCGTCCTCGCAGCCGAGAGCGACGCACCCGACCGGGTGCCGACCACAGGAGATCCGCAGGTGGCCTACCCGCTGCATCGTCCGTCCACACCCGTTCCTGCGTCGCCGGACCTCCCGTCCCTCGAGAGGGACGTCCTGGCCTACTGGGACACCGACGGCACGTTCCAGGCGTCGATCGACGCGCGTCCGGCGGGCGAGCAGGGCGCCAACGAGTTCGTCTTCTACGACGGACCGCCCTTCGCCAACGGCCTGCCGCACTACGGCCACCTGCTCACGGGGTATGCCAAGGACGTCGTGCCGCGGTACCAGACCATGCGCGGGCGCCACGTCGAACGCCGGTTCGGCTGGGACACGCACGGGCTGCCCGCCGAGCCTCGAGGCGCAGCGGCTGCTCGGCATCACGGACACCTCGCAGATCGAGGAGATGGGCCTCGCCGCGTTCAACCAGGCCTGCCGCGAGTCGGTCCTGCGGTACACCGGGGAGTGGCGCGAGTACGTCACGCGCCAGGCACGCTGGGTCGACTTCGACCACGACTACAAGACTCTCGACACCACGTTCATGGAGTCGGTGATCTGGGCGTTCCAGCGTCTCTACGACAAGGGGCTCGCCTACGAGGGCTACCGCGTCCTGCCGTACTGCTGGCGCGACGAGACCCCGCTGTCCAACCACGAGCTGCGCATGGACGACGACGTCTACCAGTCCCGCCAGGATCCCGCGCTCACGGTCGGGCTGCGGCTCGAGACGGGCGAGCTCGCGCTCATCTGGACGACGACGCCGTGGACGCTGCCGAGCAACCTCGCGATCGCCGTCGGGCCGGACGTCGACTATGTGACCGTCGAGCCCGGTCCGGACTCCGCGCTCGCGGGTGAGCGTGATCCTCGCCGCAGCGCGCCTGGGCGCGTACGCCAAGGAGCTGGGCGAGGCCACGGTCGTCGCGACGGTCAAGGGCCGCGACCTGGCCGGACGCCGGTACACCCCGCCGTTCGACTACTTCGTGGGCCACGAGAACGCTCACCAGGTCCTGCTCGGCGAGTTCGTCACCACCGAGGACGGCTCGGGCATCGTGCACCTCGCGCCGGCCTTCGGCGAGGACGACATGGCCGTCTGCGACGCGGCCGGCATCCCGACCATGGTCGCCGTCGACGCCAAGGGGCGGTTCACCGCCGGCGTCGGCGACTACGAGGGCCTGCAGGTGTTCGAGGCCAACAAGCCGATCATCGCGGACCTCAAGGCCGGCACCGGACCGCTCGCTCGGACCCCCCAGGACCGTCGGTCGGTGCTGGTGCGCCACGAGACCTACGAGCACTCCTACCCGCACTGCTGGCGCTGCCGGAACCCGCTGATCTACAAGGCGGTCTCCAGCTGGTTCGTGGGCGTCACCCAGTTCCGCGACCGCATGGTCGAGCTCAACCAGGAGATCTCCTGGACGCCGGAACACATCAAGGACGGCCAGTTCGGCAAGTGGCTTGCGGGCGCGCGCGACTGGTCGATCAGCCGCAACCGGTACTGGGGCACGCCTATCCCGGTGTGGGTCTCCGACGACGTGACGTACCCGCGGATAGACGTCTACGGCTCGCTGGCCGAGCTGGAGGCGGACTTCGGCCGGGTGCCGACGAACGAGGCGGGCGAGCCGGACCTGCACCGGCCGTTCATCGACGAGCTGACCCGTCCCAACCCCGACGACCCGACCGGCGCGTCGACCATGCGTCGCATCCCGGACGTGCTGGACGTGTGGTTCGACTCCGGCGCCATGCCGTTCGCGCAGGTGCACTACCCGTTCGAGAACCAGGAGTGGTTCGAGCACCACTACCCGGGCGACTTCATCGTCGAGTACATCGGCCAGACGCGCGGCTGGTTCTACACGCTGCACGTGCTGGCCACGGCGATCTTCGACCGGCCGGCGTTCCGCAACGTCATGTGCCATGGCATCGTGCTGGGCGACGACGGGCGCAAGGCGTCCAAGAGCCTGCGCAACTTCCCGGACCCGGTCGAGATGTGGGACGTCTACGGCTCGGACGCGGTGCGCTGGTTCCTGATGTCGAGCTCGATCCTGCGCGGCGGGAACCTGATCGTCGGTGAGGAGGGCATCCGCGACGGCGTGCGTCAGGTGCTGCTTCCGCTGTGGAGCACGTACTACTTCTTCACGCTCTACGCGGGCGCCGCGGGCTACACGGCCCAGGCGGTGGACGGCGACCGCGCCGCGGGGCTCGCGCCCATGGACCGCTACGTGCTCTCGCGCACGAACGACCTGGTCGCCACCGTCACGGCGCAGATGGACGCCTACGACATCGCGGCCGCGTGCGAGTCGGTGCGCGAGCACCTCGACGTGCTGACCAACTGGTACGTGCGCACCCAGCGGGACCGGTTCTGGGCCGAGGACGCCGACGCGTTCGACACGCTCTGGACGTCGCTCGAGGTGCTCACCCGCGTCATGGCGCCGCTGGCGCCGCTGGTCTCGGAGGAGGTCTGGCGCGGGCTCACGGGCGGGCGCAGCGTGCACCTGACCGACTGGCCGCCGGCCGGGGCGTCCGACGAGGCCCTCGTCGTGGCGATGGACGAGGTCCGGGCCGTCACGTCGACAGCGCTCGGGCTGCGCAAGGCAGCGGGTGTCCGCGTCCGCCAGCCGCTGCGCACGCTCACGGTGGCGGTCGGCGACGCGTCCGCGCTCGCGCCCTACGCGGACCTGCTCGCGGCCGAGCTGAACGTCAAGGCCGTCGACCTGGTCACCGCCGACGAGGGGACGGCGGAGCGGTTCGGGATCACGCAGCGACTGGCGGTCAACGCCCGTGCGGCCGGTCCGCGCCTGGGCCGGGGCGTCCAGGCGGTCATCCAGGCGGCTCGCGCCGGCGACTGGCTCGTCGACGGGGAGACCGTCGTCGCCGGCGGCGTCGCCCTCGAGCCGAGCGAGTACGAGCTGACGACGGTCGTCGGCTCCCAGGGTGGCGCGGCCGCCGTGCTGCCGGGCGGGGGCTTCGTCGTGCTCGACCTCACGCTCGACGACGCGCTGCGTGCTGAGGGCTACGCCCGCGACGTGGTGCGCGCAGTCCAGGACGCCCGCAAGGCGGCCGGCCTGCAGGTCAGCGACCGGATCGTGCTCGCGCTCGACGTTCCCGCCGAGCACCTGGCCGCGGTCGAGACGCATCGCGACACGATCGCCCGGGAGACGCTCGCCGTCTCCGTCGAGGTCAACGACGCGGCGCCCGAGCTGCGGGTCACCGTGGCAGCCGTCGAAGGTGGAGGGTACGAGGCATGAGCGGTGGAACGGAGTCGGGGGGCGCGGCGCACGTGCGTCGGCAGGCCGAGCGGGAGGCGCGCGAGGCGGCCGACGAGGTCTACCAGGCCATCCTCAGCCGCGCGCCCGAGCACGAGATCGACCCGTCGTTCGATCGAACCCTCGCCGTCATGGAGCTGCTGGGCGACCCGCAGAAGGCCTACCGCGTGGTGCACCTGACCGGCACCAACGGCAAGACCTCCACCGCGCGCATGGTCGAGCGGCTGGTCCGCGAGCACGGCCTGCGGACCGGGCGGTTCACCAGCCCGCACCTGTCGCGGGTCAACGAGCGGATCGTGATCGACGGCGAGCCCATCAGCGACGAGCGCTTCGTCGAGGTGTGGCAGGACGTCGCGCCCTACATCCACCTGGTCGACCAGCGCTCCGCCGAGCAGGGCAAGCAGCGGCTCTCGTTCTTCGAGGTGTTCACGGTGATGGCGTTCGCGGCGTTCGCGGACGCGCCCGTGGACGTCGCGGTGATCGAGGTCGGCATGGGTGGGTCGTGGGACTCCACCAACGTCGCCGACGGCGAGGTCGCGATCATCACGCCCATCGCCATGGACCACGAGCGCTACCTGGGCGACACGCTGCTGGACATCGCCTCGGTCAAGGCGGGCATCATCAAGGACGGCGCCACGCTGGTGCTCGCCACGCAGCAGGAGGACGTGGAGGGCGTCGTGCTCGCGGCGGCGGCGGAGCGCGGGGCACGGGTCGTGCGCGAGGGTGTGGACATCCAGGTCGTGGACCGACAGGTGGCCGTCGGCGGCCAGCTCATCGCCCTGCAGGGTCTCGGCGGCACCTACACCGAGATCTTCCTGCCTCTGCACGGCGAGTTCCAGGCGCACAACGCGCTGCTGGCGCTCACGGCGACGGAGGCCCTGCTGACCGGCGGCCGCGCCCTGGACCCAGGCATCGTCGAGGTGGCGTTCGCGGACGTCGACTCGCCCGGTCGTCTGGAGGTCGTGCGCTCCAGCCCGACCATCATCGTCGACGGTGCCCACAACCCCGCCGGCGTCGAGGCGCTCGTACCGGCGATCGAGGAGGCGTTCGAGTTCCAGCGGCTCGTCGGTGTCGTCGGCGTGATGGCCGACAAGGATCCCGAGGGCATGCTCTCGCTGCTGGAGCCGTTGCTCGCCGAGGTGGTGGTCACCCGTGCGTCGAACGCCCGCTCGCTCGACGTCGAGGACCTCGCCGAGGTGGCGATCGACATCTTCGGTGAGGACCGCGTACACGTGGCCGAGCGCCTCAACGACGCCCTCGATCTGGCTGTGACCCGGGCGGAGAGCGAGGCCGAGCGTGGCGCGGGCGTCCTGGTGACGGGGTCGATCCTGCTCGTCGCGGAGGCCCGGATGCTCCTGGGTCGCCGCTGACCGCACGGCTCTTCTGCACGAACGTGCACACGTGGCGCACGTTCTCGCCTTGACGACCCCGAACGGACGACCTCAGGGTGAACATGTCGGGACAAAGCGGTCGCTGACGCGAAGTGCGCGGGGCCCACGGCGGGCGCCCGAAGGAAGGGATGGCTGCAGTGAAGAAGCTCATCAACGACCCGCAGACCGTCGTGGCCGAGTCGCTCGAAGGATTCGCGGCGGCACATGCCGACGTGATCTCCGTGCAGAGCGACCCGTGGTTCGTCACGCGGGCGGGCGGGGCAGTGGCCGGCAAGGTCGGGCTGGTCAGCGGTGGTGGGAGCGGGCACGAACCGCTGCACGGGGGCTTCGTGGGTGTCGGGATGCTGGACGCGGCCGTACCGGGCGCCGTCTTCACGTCGCCGACGCCCGACCAGATCGCACCGGCGCTGCACGCGTCGGACGGGGGCGCAGGGGTGCTGGCGATCGTCAAGAACTACACCGGCGACGTGCTCAACTTCGAGACGGCGGCCGAGCTGGCCGACGCCGAGGGCGTCACGGTCCGCACTGTGATCGTGAACGACGACGTGGCGGTCGAGGACTCGCTGTGGACGGCGGGTCGGCGCGGTGTCGCGGGCACGGTGGCGGTCGAGAAGATCGCGGGCGCGGCGGCAGAGCGCGGTGACGACCTGGACGCGGTCACCGCGGTCGCGGAGAAGGTCATCGCGAACGTGCGCTCGATGGGCGTCGCCCTGACGGCCTGCACCGTCCCTCACGCGGGAAAGCCGAGCTTCGACCTGCCCGACGACGAGATCGAGATCGGCATCGGCATCCACGGGGAGCCCGGTCGGCGGCGCATCCCGCTGGCGAGCGCCGACGAGATCACGGAGATGCTGCTGACGCCGGTGGTCGAGGATCTGGCCCTGACGTCCGGCGAGAGTGTTCTCCTGTTCGTCAACGGCATGGGCGGCACGCCTGCCTCGGAGCTCTACGTCGTCTATCGTCGGGCTCGCGCGTTGCTGGAGGAGCAGGGGGTCGTCGTGGCCCGCTCGCTCGTCGGCAACTACGTGACCTCGCTGGAGATGCAGGGTGCTTCGGTGACCGTGCTCCGTCTGGACGACGAGCTGCACGGCCCTCTGGGACGCCCCGGTGCACACGACGGCGCTGCGTTGGTGAGCAGGCGCCCGTGAGCACGGGCGGGATGCAGGGAGTTCAGCCTCGGGAACTGTCGATGGGAGCGTGGGTATGACGTTGGACGTCGCGTGGGCGATCGAGTGGGTGCGCCTCTCAGCGCAGACCGTCACCGAGCACCGGTCCGAGCTGATCGAGCTCGACCGGCAGATCGGAGACGGGGACCACGGCGAGAACCTGTTCCGTGGCTTCACCGCCGTCACCGCCAAGCTCGACGCGCTCGCAGAGCAGCCGGCGGACATCGGCGAGGTGCTCAAGCTCGTCGCCACGACGCTCATGTCCACGGTCGGCGGTGCCGCCGGTCCGCTCTACGGCACCGCCTACCTGCGCGCCGCGAAGGCCACCGGGGTCCCCGAGCTGGACAGCCACGGTGTGGTCGCCCTGCTCGAAGGGGCGCTCGAGGGCATCGTCGCGCGCGGCAAGGCGCACACCGGTGAGAAGACGATGGTCGACGCCTGGTCGCCGGCGGTCGAGGCCGCCGTCGCGGCGGCCGACGGAGGCGCCACGCCGGCCGCCGTCCTCGAGGCGGCCGCCCAGGCCGCCACCACGGGCGCAGAGTCGACCATCGAGCTCATCGCGACGAAGGGCCGTGCGAGCATCTGGGCGAGCGCTCGCAGCACCACATGGACCCGGGGGCGCGTTCGACAGAGCTCATCCTGCGGGCCGCAGCCCAGGCCGCGGGGTGAGCGGGGACGCACGGGTCGCGCTCGTGCTCGTCTCGCACTCCCGCGCGCTCGCGGAGGGCGCCGCCGAGCTGGCCGGCCAGATGGCTCCGGGCGTGCTCCTGATCGCCGCGGGCGGGATGGACGACGGCGGGATCGGGACCAGCTTCGACGCCATCGAGGCTGCGCTCGGGACGGCGACCGCGAACGGCGGCTCGGCGGTCGTGCTCACGGACCTCGGCTCCGCGGTGCTCACCACGGAGTCGGTGCTCGAGCTCGCCGACGCCGACGTCGCGGCGCGGGTGCGGCTGGCCGATGCCCCGTTCGTCGAGGGTGCGGTCGCGGCTGCGGTGACGGCGCACGGTGGAGCCGACCTGAGCGCGGTGCTCGCCTCCGCAGAGGCCGCCGGTGGGATGTTCGCGTCCCCGGCCGCCCCGGCCGCCGAGGCTCCCGTCGCCCAGGACGGGGTGGTCCGCGCGACGGTGACGGTCCGGAACCCGCTCGGTCTGCACGCGCGGCCGGCGGCGGTGCTCGCACGCATGCTCGCCGGGTACGACGCGAAGGTGCAGGTGGACGGCGCGAACGGGGCGAGCGTGCTGGCGCTGATGAAGCTCGGCGCGACCGAGGGCCACGAGCTGCGCGTCGAGGCCGAGGGTCCCCAGGCGGCCGACGCGGTCGCGGCCCTCGTCGAGGCGGTCGAGGGCGGCTTCGGCGAGGTCTGACCCGCCCCTCGGAGATCCCGAGCCCGCACCGCGAGCCGCTGGCGGAGCTGGACGCGCCCGCTCGCCGGTAATCTGGGCGCAACGAGCTCCACCGCAGGCAGCGGCTCCGCCGTGCGCCGCAAGCGCCCCGCGAAGCCCCAGTTCACGCAGACGATCCTCGTGCTCGAGGCGGTCCTCGTGTTCTTCGCGACGCTCGTGGCGTACGGCCTGCGGCTCGCCCCGACGGCGACGGTGTGGCTGGTCGGCCTCGGCCTGTCGGCGATCCTGATCCTTCTGTCGGGCTTCGTCTCGCGTCCGGGCGGCTATGCCGCGGGCTGGGTGGGGCAGGTCCTCGTGCTCGTCGGCGGGATCTGGGTGCCCATGATGTTCGTCATCGGCGGCCTGTTCGTGGTGCTGTGGTGGGTCGCGCTGAGCCTCGGCGGCCGCATCGACCGCGAGCGTGCGGAGTATGACGCCGCTCACCCCGGCGCTGTCGGCCCCTGACGTCACCTCGACAGCGGGCCCCGTTAGGGTGACGGCCATGACTGACGCACCGACCACGCAGCGCACCCTCGTCCTCGTCAAGCCGGACGGCGTCCGGCGCGGGCTGACGGGCGAGATCCTGCGGCGCATCGAGGCCAAGGGCTACGCGCTGGCGGCCGTCGAGCTTCGGGAGCCCACCGAGGAGCTGCTCGCCGAGCACTACGCCGAGCACGCCGGCAAGCCGTTCCTGACCCCGCTGGTCGACTTCATGCGCTCGGGCCCCGTGCTCGCCGTCGTCGTCGAGGGCCACCGCGCGATCGAGGGCTTCCGGTCGCTGGCCGGCGCCACCGACCCCACGGTCGCGGCGCCCGGCACCATCCGTGGCGACCTCGGACGCGACTGGGGCCTCAAGGTCATCCAGAACCTGGTGCACGGCTCCGACTCGTCCGAGTCCGCGGACCGCGAGATCGCCCTGTGGTTCCCGACCCTCGGCCGTTGACACAAGCACTTCCTTGCGCGGTCGGGCAGGTCGCTCCGTCTAGGCTCTGGGCGTGCACCTCAAGACCCTCACCCTGCGGGGGTTCAAGTCGTTCGCCTCGGCGACGACCCTGAACTTCGAGCCGGGCGTCACCTGCGTGGTCGGGCCCAACGGCTCGGGCAAGTCCAACGTGGTCGACGCGCTGGCCTGGGTGATGGGGGAGCAGGGTGCCAAGTCGCTGCGCGGCGGCAAGATGGAGGACGTCATCTTCGCCGGCACGACCGGGCGGCCGCCGCTCGGCCGCGCCGAGGTGTCGCTGACCATCGACAACGCCGACGGCGCCCTGCCGATCGAGTACTCCGAGGTCACGATCTCGCGCACCCTGTTCCGAAACGGCGGTTCCGAGTACGCGATCAACGGCCAGGGCTGCCGCCTGCTGGACATCCAGGACCTGCTGTCCGACTCGGGCCTCGGCCGCGAGATGCACGTGATCGTCGGCCAGGGACAGCTGGATGCCGTGCTCCGCGCGACGCCCGAGGAGCGGCGCGGCTTCATCGAGGAGGCCGCGGGCGTCCTCAAGCACCGCAAGCGCAAGGAGAAGGCGCTCCGCAAGCTCGAGGCCATGCAGGCCAACCTCACGCGGCTGGGCGACCTGACGGGCGAGATCCGACGACAGCTCGGCCCGCTCGGTCGGCAGGCGGAGGTCGCGCGCAAGGCACAGACCGTCCAGGCGGACCTGCGCGACGCCCGGGCCCGCCTGCTCGCCGACGACCTCGCCCAGCTGACGTCCACGCTCGAGCAGGAGATCGCCGACGAGAGCGCGCTGCGGGTCCGGCGCGAGGAGGTCGAGGCCGCTCTCGCCGAGGTCCGTGCCCGGCTCGCGACGCTCGAGCGGGAGGCCGCCGAGGCGGCCCCGGCGCTCAGCGAGGCCAGCGAGGTCTGGTACCGGCTGTCCTCGCTGCGGGAGCGGCTGCGCGGCACCGCGTCGCTGGCGGCCGACCGGGTCCGCCTGCTCGGCAGCGCCGGCCCGGAGCGCTCCGGAGGCGCCGACCCCGACGACCTGGCCGCCCAGGCCGAGCGGGTGCGGTCCGCCGAGGCGGAGCTGGCCAGCGAGGTGGAGATCGCCCGCGCGGGCCTGGAGGCGGCCGTGACGGCGCGCCAGCAGGCCGAGGCCGAGGCGACCGGTGCGGAGAAGGAGGTCGCGACGGCCCTGCGTGGCGCGGCCGATCGTCGCGAGGGCGTCGCGCGGCTCGCCGGGCAGGTCGCCGCCCGGCGCAGCCGCGTCGAGGCCACGCAGGCGGAGATCGGTCGCCTGCGCGAGTCGCTCGCGGCGGCCGAGGCGCGCGGCCAGGAGGCCACGACCCAGTTCGCGGTGCTCGAGTCGCAGGTCGCCGGCGTCGAGGAGGGCGAGGAGGGTCTGGACGCCGAGCACGAGGCCGCCGTCGAGGCCCTCGAGGGGGCCACCGAACGGCTCGCCGCCCTGCAGGAGCAGCTGAGCGCCGCCGACCGTGAGCGGACCGCCCTGGAGTCGCGCGCCGAGACCCTCGAGCTCAGCCTGACCCGCAAGGACGGTGTGGGTGCGCTCCTCGCCGCGGACGGTCAGCCGGGCCTGGTCGGTTCGGTCGCCGCGCTGCTGGCGGTGGACCCCAAGGACGAGGAGGCCATCGTCGCCGCCCTCGGCTCGCTCGCCGACGCGGTCGCGGTCGACTCCGTGGACGCCGCGGTCGACGCCATCCGCTACCTGCGCACCGAGGACGCAGGTCGGGCGACGCTGCTGGTCAGCGCCGCCGACGAACCTGCCGTCGCGCCGGTCAGCGACGTGCCGGCCGGCGCCGACCGCGCCGTCGACCTGGTCCGCGCCCCGGCGCGCGTGCGCGCGGCCGTCGAGACCCTGCTCGCGCACGTCGTGGTGGTCGACGACCTGGCGGCGGCCCGGGCCATCGTCGGCGCCCGCCCCGACCTGGTCGTCGCCACCCGGTCCGGTGACGTGCTGTCCCAGCACCGCGCGTCCGGGGGTTCCGCGACCGCGCCCAGCGCGCTGCACCTGCAGGCGGCGCTCGAGGCGGCCCGGACGGGCGCGGCGGAGGCGACCGCCGCGGGCGAGCGGGTGCGGTTCGAGCTGGGCAGCGCGACGGAGGCGCTCGCCGCCGCACGGGCGGCCCACGAGGCGACGCTGGACCGGCTCAACGAGTCCGACGCGGCCCTCGCCGCCGTCGCCGAGCAGCTGGGCCACCTCGGTTCGGCCGCCCGCGCCGCGAACGCCGAGGCTGCGCGGATGCAGACGTCCCTCGACGGCGCCTCGACGACGCTCGAGGCGGACTCCGCGGAGCTGACGGAGCTGACCGAACGGCTCGCCGCCGCCGAGGTCGAGCCGGCCGAGAGCGAGGCCGCGATCGTCGAGGGCAGTGCTCGTCGCGACCGTCTGGCCGAGCTGGCGTCCGGCGCCCGCGCCCGCGAGACGGAGGCGCGCCTGACCCTGCGGACCGGTGAGGAGCGTGCGCGTGCCCTGTCCGGTCGGGCCGAGTCGCTGGAACGGGCCGCGCAGACCGAACGGGTCGCCCGCGAGCGCGCCGCGGAGCGGGAACGGTCGCGCGCGCGCCAGGCCGGTGTGGCCGAGGCCGTCCGGGACGGCGCTCAGCGCGCCCTGCAGGTTCTCGACGAGTCGTTGCGGCGTGCCTCGGCCGAGCGCGACGCCGCCGAGACCGCCCGCGGTGACCGGGACCGGGCCGTGTCCGCGGCGCGCGCCGAGGTCGACGTGCGGGCCGGCGAGCTGGCCAGCTCACCGACGTCGCCCACCGCGACGAGATGGCGCGCACCCAGCAGCGACTGCGCATCGAGGCCCTGCAGGCCAGGGCCGTGGACGACCTCGGCCTGGACCCTGCCGTGCTGATCGAGGAGTACGGCCCGCACCAGGACGTGCCGGTCGTCCCGGCTCCGGACCCGGACTCCGACGAACCGACCGCCGTGCCGTACGTCCGCGAGCAGCAGGAGAAGAGGCTGCGGGCCGCCGAGCGCGCGCTGTCGTTGCTCGGCCGCGTCAACCCGCTCGCGCTCGAGGAGTTCGCGGCGCTCGAGGAGCGCCACCAGTTCCTGGTCGAACAGCTGGCTGACCTGAAGAAGTCGCGAGCCGACCTCCTGGAGATCGTCAAGGAGATCGACGAGCGCGTGGAGCAGGTCTTCGCGGACGCCTACCGCGACACCGCGGCCGCGTTCGACGTCGTCTTCCCGCGGCTCTTTCCCGGCGGCGAGGGACGCCTCGTGCTCACCGACCCGGACAACATGCTCACCACGGGCATCGAGGTCGAGGCTCGGCCCGCCGGCAAGAAGGTCAAGCGACTGTCCCTGCTCTCGGGTGGGGAGCGGTCGCTGACGGCCGTGGCGCTCCTCGTCGCCATCTTCAAGGCGCGACCCAGCCCGTTCTACGTGATGGACGAGGTCGAGGCGGCCCTCGACGACGCCAACCTGGGCCGCCTGCTGGAGATCTTCCGCGAGCTGCAGGAGGACTCCCAGCTGATCGTCGTGACGCACCAGAAGCGGACCATGGAGATCGCCGACGCGCTCTACGGCGTGACGATGCGCGGGGACGGCGTGACCACGGTCATCAGCCAGCGGATGCGCGAGGACGTCGCAGCCGGCGTGTGAAGGTTGTGTGCGGTTCTGCCGACGCGGGGGGTTCGAGGCTGCCTCGGCGAGGCCGCACCCGGAGACTGGGTGACATGCCGATCCTCGTTGCGATCTTCGTCGCCCTGCTCGCCGCGGGTGGTGTGCTGCTCGTGGCCAGCGTCGTGAGCACGCGTCGCGACCGCCGTGAGTCGCCGCTGACCGCGCTGCGCGCCGGTCTGACCGGGCGTGACCACCCCGATGCCGCGGTCGGCGCTGCGGCGACGGCCGAGCCGGTGGACGTCTCGCTGGCCGAGTTCTTGAGCGTCACCGTGGAGGAGGGCGACCCGTACCTGCACGTGGACGACCTCGCGGCCACCCTGCACGACGCACGGGCCAAGGCCGTCGGCGTTCTGCCCGGCCGGCGCCGCTGACTCGCTTCGGGACGCCGCGGCCGTACAGACTGTCCCGGTGACCAACGACAGCATCGAGATCCTTCTCGCCGCCGGCATCCCGATCGCCCTGCTCGTCGTGCTCGCGACGGCACTGGTGCGTCGACGTCGGCCCGACCTGGGCGACGAGGAGCCGGTGGCACCGGTCGTCGCGCCGTCGGTCGACCTCGCTCCGTCGGTCGACCTCGCTCCGCCCGCCGAGCCGGTCGAGGCGCCCGAGGAGCTCTTTCCGACGAAGCCGCACAGGCACCCGTCCTGGAGGTCCCCGAGCCGGTCGCGGGACGGCTGACCCGGCTGCGCTCGCGGCTCGCCCGGTCCGGCTCCCCGCTGGGCTCACGGCTGCTGGCGGTGCTCTCGCGCGACCACCTCACCGAGGACGACTGGGACGAGCTCGAGGAGACGCTGCTGCTCGCCGACGTGGGGGCCGGGCCCAGCGGTGACCTGATCGAGGCGCTCCGCACACGGGTCCGCGTGGACGGCGTCAAGGACCCCGCGGCGGTGCGCGCCCTCCTGCGTGAGCAGCTCATCGCGCTCGTCGACCCCTCGCTCGACCGGTCGATCAACACGTCGCCGACCGCCGCGGACGACGGCTCCGCCGTGCCGGCCGTCGTCCTGGTCGTCGGCGTCAACGGGACCGGCAAGACGACCACCGTCGGCAAGCTCGCTCGCGTCCTGGTCGCCGAGGGGCAGACCGTCGTCCTGGGGGCCGCGGACACCTTCCGCGCCGCCGCCGCCGACCAGCTGCAGACCTGGGGCTCGCGGGTCGGCGTGCAGACCGTCCGCTCGGACCGCGACGGTGCGGACCCGGCGGCCGTGGCGTTCGACTCCGTGCGCACGGGCAAGGCGCAGGGTGTCGACGTCGTGCTGGTCGACACGGCCGGCCGCCTGCAGAACAAGGCGGGGCTGATGGACGAGCTGGGCAAGATCACGCGCGTCATCACGCGCGAGGCCCCGCTGTCCGAGGTGCTCCTCGTGCTCGATGCGACGACCGGTCAGAACGGTCTGAACCAGGCCCGCGTCTTCAGCGAGGTCGCAGGCGTCACGGGCATCGTGCTGACCAAGCTCGACGGCACGGCGAAGGGCGGGATCGTGGTCGCGGTCCAGCGCGAGCTGGGCGTCCCGGTCAAGCTCGTCGGCCTGGGCGAGGGCCCCGACGACCTGGCCCCGTTCGACGCGGCGTCGTTCGTGGACGGGCTGCTCGAGGGCTGACCGTCACGTCGACCCGAGCCCGGCGACGCCATTGTGGGGAACTCTGCGCTGCGGTCAGGGCTGCCGGGTGACGCACCATGACAGGTGCACGGCGACCGGTCACTGAGTCCGTCACGCGACCGGAAGGCGCCCTGACCTGGTGCGACGCGCCCCCGGAGGCGCCCGGGGCTCCTGGACGACCGCTCACCACGAAATCGAACGTTTACGCGAGATGGGCGCTTGTCACACGGCCGTAACGTCCCCGGTGAACGAAGGAAACGGGCCTCCCCGACTGTTGTCCCGTCCGGCCGCCAGGTCGGCGGAGGGAGAGACGCGTAATGGGCTCCACCTTGGTCTCCGAGGGTTTTGCACTGGATTCCGGCAACACTGCCTGGATGATGACGTCTGCCGCGATCGTCCTCATGATGACGGTCCCCGGCCTGGCGTTCTTCTACGGGGGCATGGTCCGCAGCAAGTCGGTCCTGAACATGCTGATGATGAACTTCATCTCGGTCGGGACCGTCGGGTTCATCTGGGTGATGTACGGCTACTCGATGGCGTTCGGCCCCAAGGTCGACGGCATCGGGCAGTTCTTCAACAGCCCGTTCACGTACTTCGGCCTGAACGACCTGACCGACGACAAGGGTCTCGGCGCCCTGACCGGCGTCCCCGCCCTGGTCGGTGTCGGGTTCCAGGCCACGTTCGCCGTCATCACCGTCGCGCTCATCTCGGGCGCGATCGCCGACCGCATCAAGTTCGGCAGCTGGGTCGCCTTCACGGTGGTCTGGGCGACGGTCGTCTACTTCCCGCTCGCGCACATGGTGTGGGGCGGCGGCTTCCTGGGCGTCGGTGGCAAGGTCTCCACCTGGCTCTCGACGCCCATCGACTTCGCCGGTGGGACGGTCGTCCACATCAACGCCGGTGCAGCGGGTCTCGCGCTCGTGCTCCTGCTCGGCAAGCGCAAGGGCTGGCCGAAGGAGCCGATCCGGCCGCACAACCTGCCCTACGTGATGCTCGGTGCCGGTCTGCTGTGGGTCGGCTGGTTCGGGTTCAACGCCGGGTCGGAGGGCGCTGCTGACGGCACCGCCGGCCGCGCGTGGGTCAACACATTCGTCGCCACCTGCCTCGCGATGCTCACCTGGTTGATCGTGGAGAAGATCCGCGACGGTCACGCGACGTCCCTGGGTGCCGCATCGGGCATCGTGGCCGGTCTGGTCGCCATCACCCCGGCCGCGGCCGCGGTGGACACGTACGGTGCGATCTTCATCGGCGCCATCGCCGGTGTGGTCTGCGCCCTGGCGGTCGGGCTCAAGTTCAAGTTCGGCTTCGACGACGCGCTCGACGTGGTCGGCGTGCACCTCGTCGGTGGCATCACGGGAACGCTGCTGATCGGGCTCTTCGCGACGAACCTGCAGGGTGGCTGGTACCCGGACGGCGCCAAGAACGGTCTGTTCTACGGTGGCGGGTGGACGCACTCGCGTCCCAGGCCGTCGTGGCGGGCTTCGCCGTCCTCTTCTCGTTCATCCTGACGACCGTCATCGGCTTCATCATCAAGGCGATCACGGGTCTGCGGCTGAGCGAGGACGACGAGGTCAACGGCATCGACCTGGCAGTGCACGGTGAGACGGCGTACGAGACCCTGGGTGGAACCCGGGTCCTGACGGAGGTGAACTGATGACCAAGCTTCGTCACGGCTGTCATTCAGCCGCACAGGCTCGATGACGTGAAGTCGGCCCTCGAGGCCGCCGGAGTTCGCGGGCTGACGGTCAGCGAGGCGAGCGGCTACGGCCGTCAGAAGGGCCACACGGAGGTCTACCGGGGGGCCGAGTACACGGTCGACCTGGTGCCCAAGGTGAAGATCGACGTCCTGGTCACCGACGAGGACGTGGCGGGCGTGACCGAGGTCATCATCCGTGCCGCCCAGACCGGCAAGATCGGGGACGGCAAGGTCTGGGTCGTGCCGGTGGAGGACGTCGCACGTGTCCGCACCGGTGAGCACGGCGACGACGCGCTCTAGCAGGACGGTCCACGGCACAACATGACACAGGAACGGCCGCCCGCGGGGGGCGTGGCCGCGAACGGGTCGCCCGAGGTCCCGCACCCCCCGGTGGGGGTGCGGGACCTCCGCGGTGAACGGCTCGACCTCGCCGCGAGCAGGACGGGTCCGGGTTCCGACGGGGTCGGTCGCCGCCGCGCGATCGTCGACCTCGTGGTCCGCCGGCTCGGCGAGCAGTGGACGCTGGCCACGCAGGGCGAGGACGTCTCGGGCATCGCCCTCGGCGCGGTCGGCAGCATCGGACGCGGCGACGCCAGCCCGGTGAGCGACCTCGACCTCCTGCTCGTGCACGAGGGCCGGGGGCACTCCCCGGAGGACTCGCCGCCCTCTCGCAGCGCATCTGGTACCCCATCTGGGACGCCGGGCTGGACCTCGACCACTCGGTGCGGTCGCTGGCGCAGTGCCGCCAGGTGGCCTCCAAGGACCTGCCCGCCGCGGTCGGGCTGCTCGACCTGCAGCCGGTGGCAGGCGACGCGCTGGTCATCGCGCGCGCCAAGTCCGCCCTGCTCGAGGACTGGCGCTCCGCGGCGCGGCGCCGCCTCCCGGAGCTCCTGCTCGACCAAGCAGCGCGCCGACCGCCACGGCGAGCTCGCCTACCTGATCGAGCCCGAGCTCAAGGAGGCCCGCGGGGGCATCCGCGACGCCGTGGTGCTCAGCGCGCTCGCGGCCACGTGGCTGACCGACCGCCCGCACGGCGCGGTCGACATGGCCTACGCGCACCTGCTCGACGTGCGCGACACGGTCCAGGTGGTGACCCGGCGGCACACCAACCGGCTCCTGCTGCAGGACCAGGACGAGGTCGCGGCGCTCGTGGGGTTCGACGACCGCGACGACCTCGTGGCCAGCATCGCCGAGGCGGGCCGCGTCATCTCCTACGCCCTCGACACGACCGTGCGCAACGCCCGGCAGGCGCTGCAGCGCCCCGCGCGCACCGCGATGCTCGTGCGCGGCCGGCGCACCGCCCCGCGGCTGCGCTCCATCGGGGAGGACCTGGTGGAGCACGACGGCGAGATCGTGCTGGCGGTCGACGCGCGGCCGGCCGACGACCCGCTGCTCTCCCTTCGCGCCGCCGCGACCGCCGCCCGCACCGGGCTGAGCCTGTCGCCGGTGACGGTGGCGAGCCTCACGGCCACGCCGCCGCTCCCGACGCCGTGGCCCAAGGCGGCGCGCACCCATCTGCTGCAGCTGCTCGGCTCGGGTCCCGCGCAGGTGCCCATCTGGGAGGCGCTCGACCTGGCCGGCGTGGTGACCACCTGGATCCCCGAGTGGGCGGGCGTCCGCAACCGGCCCCAGCGCTCGCAGGTCCACCGGCACACCGTCGACCGGCACCTCATCGAGACGGTGGCGCGCGCGGGTCGGGACAAGCGGGTGGTCGAGCACGGCGACACGCTCCTGGTCGCGGCGCTGCTGCACGACATCGGCAAGCGCGCGGGTGCGGGGGACCACTCGATCGAGGGTGCTCGTCTGGCCGGACCGATCGTCACCCGGATGGGGTTCGACGAGCAGGTGGTCGCCGACGTGACCCGCCTGGTGCGCGAGCACCTCACGCTCTCCGAGCTGGCGACGACGGCGGACCCCGACGACCCGGCGACGATGGCGCGGCTGCTCGACGCCGTCGACCACCGCCCCGACATGCTCGTCCTGCTGCGCGCGCTGACGGAGGCAGACGCCGGCGCCGCGGGCCCGTTGGCGTGGAGCACGTGGCGCGCGACCCTCGTCGACGACCTCACGGCGCGGGCCACCCGCGCGCTGGCAGGTACGCTAGGCCCTTCTGAGGGAGCCCGTCCCAAGCACCCCGAAGCGTGAGGATCGCCAGGTGTTCGCCACCCTGTCCGACCGATTGACGTCGACCTTCAAGAACCTGCGCACCAAGGGCCGTCTGTCCGAGGCGGACATCGACGCCACGGTGCGCGAGATCCGTCGTGCCCTGCTCGACGCCGACGTCGCCGTCCCCGTCGTCCGCTCCTTCACCGGTGCGGTGCGCGAGCGTGCGCTGTCGGCCGAGGTGTCCGGCGCGCTGAACCCCGCGCAGCAGGTCGTCAAGATCGTCAACGAGGAAGCTCGTCGCCATCCTCGGCGGCGAGACGCGCACGCTCAACCTGGCCAAGAACCCGCCGACCGTCATCCTGCTGGCCGGTCTGCAGGGTGCGGGCAAGACGACGCTCGCGGGCAAGCTCGCGCTGCACCTGAAGTCCCAGGGGCACACGCCCCTGCTCGTCGCGGCCGACCTGCAGCGTCCCAACGCGGTCACGCAGCTCCAGGTCGTCGGCGAGCGCGCCGGGGTGCCCGTCTTCGCGCCCCACAAGGGCAACCAGGGCCACGAGGACGTTCTCCCGGCCGACGCCGACCCGGTCGCGGTCGCCCGCGAGGGTCTGGCGACGGCGAAGTCGAAGCTGCACGACGTCCTGATCGTGGACACGGCCGGCCGGCTCGGCGTCGACGCGGACCTGATGAAGCAGGCGTCCGACATCCGCGACGCGCTCGACCCGGACGAGATCCTGTTCGTGATCGACGCGATGATCGGCCAGGACGCCGTCACCACCGCGCAGGCGTTCCAGGACGGCGTCGGGTTCACGGGCGTGGTGCTGTCCAAGCTCGACGGTGACGCCCGCGGTGGCGCGGCGCTCTCGGTCGCCAGCGTCACGGGTCGCCCGATCCTGTACGCGTCCACGGGCGAGAAGCTCACCGACTTCGAGGTGTTCCACCCCGACCGCATGGCGTCGCGCATCCTCGACATGGGTGACGTCCTGACGCTCATCGAGCAGGCCGAGAAGGCGTTCGACGCGGGCGAGGCGGAGGCCCTGGCGGGCAAGCTCTCCTCCGGGCAGGACCTCACGCTCGAGGACTTCCTGTCCCAGATGCAGCAGCTGCGCAAGGCCGGACCCCTGAAGAAGATGATGGGGATGCTGCCCGGCATGGGGCAGATGCGCGAGGCGCTCGACAACTTCGACGAGCGCGAGGTGGACCGCATCGAGGCGATCATCCGCTCGATGACGCCCGCGGAGCGCCGCACCCCGAAGATCATCAACGGCTCGCGCCGCTCCCGCATCGCCAGGGGCTCCGGCACCCAGCCGAGCGACGTCAACCAGCTGCTGGAGCGTTTCGACGGCGCGCAGAAGATGATGAAGCAGATGGCCAAGGGCGGCGGGATGCCCCCGGGCATGCCCGGAAGCATGGGCAACCTGCCGGGCATGGGCGGCAAGAAGTCGAAGGGCCGTACCGCGCCCCCGGTCCGCCGGGTCAAGGCGAAGTCGGGCAACCCGGCCAAGCGCGCGGAGCAGGAGCGCGGGATCACCAGCCGCCCGGCGTCCGCACCCGGTTCCGCGTTCGGGGTCGCGGCTCCCAAGGCGCCGGTCGACGTCGACCCCGCGGACCTGAACCTGCCCGCGGACTTCGACCGCTTCCTCGGCGGCCGCTGAGCCGGCGACGCTGGACCGGCGACCTGTGGTCCTGCACCTGCGCGGCACGGTCGTCCTCGACGACGACCACGAGGTCGGTGAGGCCTGGGTCGTCGGCGGTCGGCTGACGTTCCAGCGGCCGGCCCTGGAGGCGACCGCGGTCCTGGACGGCTGGGTGCTGCCCGGCTTGGTCGACGTGCACTGTCACATCGGGCTCGCGGCCGACGGACCCGTCGACGCGGCCACCGCCGAGCTGCAGGCCCTCGCGGACCGCGACTCGGGGGTCCTGCTCGTGCGTGACGCAGGCTCACCGGCCGACACGGGGTGGGTGCACGACCGCGCGGACCTGCCCCGGCTGATCCGTGCCGGGCGGCACCTCGCGAGGCCCAAGCGCTACCTGCGCCACTACGGTCGCGACTCGCGTCGCCGGGCGACCTGCCGACGGCGGTGCTCGAGGAGGCCGCCCGTGGCGACGGCTGGGTCAAGCTCGTGGCGGACTGGATCGACCGGGACCTCGGCGCCGACGGGGACCTCACGCCGTTGTGGCCCGACGACGTGCTGGCGGAGGCGGTGGCCGCGGCGCACGGCGTGGGCGCCAGGGTTACCGCGCACACCTTCGCGACGGAGTCGCTGGACGCGCTGCTCGACGTGGGCATCGACTGCCTCGAGCACGCCACGGGGGCCACGCCCGAGCAGATCGACCGCATCGCCGCCGCCGGCGTCCCGGTCACCGCGACGCTGCTGCAGGTCGGACAGTTCGCGGCGATCGCCGCGCAGGGCGAGGCCCGCTACCCCCGGTTCGCCGCGCGCATGCGGGCGCTCTACGACCACCGGTACCAGCTGGTGCGCGACCTGCACGAGGCGGGCGTGCCGGTCCTCGTCGGCACCGATGCGGGCGGCACGCTCGGCCACGGCCGGATCGCCGACGAGGCGGCCGAGCTCGTGCGCGCCGGCCTGCCCGCCCGCGAGGTCGTCGCGTCGGCCAGCTGGCGGACCCGCGCTTGGCTCGGGGTGCCGAGCATCGCCGAGGGGGAGAGCGCTGACGTCGTGGTCTACGACGCAGACCCGCGGACGCAGATCGAGGTGCTCGCGCACCCGCGGGCGGTCGTGCTCCGCGGGGACGTCGTCGCCCGGGCGTGACCTCGCGCACGTGGTTGGGGGACGAGCCGCGCATCTGGCACAATGATCGGCTGTACCCGGCGTCCGCAGCCCCTCTACCTGCGTTCGTCGTGTCCCGACCGAACCGGCGCGCCCACCCCACGGGCCCATGCGCGGGAACGTCACCTCAGCAGACCTCAGGAGAAGACCACACCGTGGCCACCAAGATTCGTCTCAAGCGTTTCGGCAAGATCCGCCAGCCGTACTACCGCGTCGTCGTCGCCGACTCGCGCACCAAGCGCGACGGCCGCGTCATCGAGGAGATCGGCAAGTACCACCCCACCGAGGAGCCCTCGCTCATCGAGATCGACTCGGCGCGCGCGCAGTACTGGCTCGGCGTCGGCGCTCAGCCGACCGAGCAGGTCGCCGTGCTCCTCAAGATCACGGGTGACTGGCAGAAGTTCAAGAACCTTCCCGGCCAGGAGGGCACGCTGCGCACCAAGGCCGACAAGGTCGACCCGAAGGCTGCCATCGAGGCCGTCGGCCTGGACGCCGAGAAGGCCAAGGCCAAGGCGTCCGAGAAGAAGGCCGCCGACAAGGCTGCCGCTGCCGAGGCTCCGGCCGAGGACGAGCAGGCCTGATGCTCGCGGAGGCGCTCGAGCACCTGGTGCGCGGCATCGTCGACCACCCGGACGACGTGCGGGTCAACGCCTCGACGCTGCGTCGTGGTGACCTGCTCGAGGTGCGCGTGCACCCGGACGACCTCGGCCGTGTGATCGGTCGCGGCGGTCGGACGGCTCGCGCGCTGCGCACGGTCGTCGGCGCGCTCTCCCCGGACGGTGCGGTCCGCGTCGACGTCGTGGACGTCGACCGGCGCTGAAGCTCTGCACCATCGCGCAAGGCCCGGTCCCCTAGCCTGGGGACCGGGCCTTCGCTCGTTCTCCTCGACCCCGAGAGGTTTCCCATGCTGCTGACCGTCGCGCGGATCGGCCGTGCCCACGGCCTGCGCGGTGAGGTCGCCCTCGACCTGCGCACCGACACCCCGCAGGACCGCTTCGTGGTCGGCGCGCAGCTGCGCACCGAGCCGTCGGCGCGGGGGCCGCTGACCGTGGTGAGCACCCGCACGCAGCAGGGCCGCTGGTACGTGGCGTTCGCGCAGATCACGGACCGGACGACCGCCGAGGCGATGCGCGGGACGGGCTCGTGGTCGAGCAGGACGCGTCCGACGAGGACGACGCCTGGTACCCGCACGAGCTGGCCGGGCTGCGCGCCGAGCACGTGGACGGCACCGTGCTCGGCGAGGTCGTCGGGCTCGAGCACCTGCCGGCGCACGACATGCTGGTCCTGCGCGAGCCCGACGGCACGCGCACGCTGGTGCCGTTCGTCCGCGCGATCGTGCCGGTCGTGGACGTCCCGGGCGGCCGTGTCGTTCTCGACCCGCCGGGCGGTCTGCTCGCCTCGGACGCCGAGAACCTGGTCGTGTCGGACGAGACGGTGGGACGGGCCGCCGGGGACGACGACTGACGTGCGCATCGACGTCGTCTCGATCTTCCCGGAGTACCTCGCGCCGCTCGACCTGTCCCTCGTCGGCAAGGCGCGCGCGTCCGGGCTGCTCGACCTGCGGGTGCACGACCTGCGCGACTGGACCTCGGACCGCCACCGGACGGTCGACGACACCCCGTTCGGCGGCGGCGCCGGCATGGTCATGCGACCCGACGTCTGGGGCGCCGCGCTCGACGACGTACTGACGCCCGTGGCGCACCTCCTGGTGCCGACGCCGTCGGGGGAGCCGTTCACGCAGCGGACCGCCGAGGCGCTCGCGGGGGAGGCGCACCTGGTGCTGGCCTGCGGCCGCTACGAGGGGATCGACGCCCGGGTGGCCGAGCACTACGGCGCCCGGCCGGACGTGACGGTGACCGAGTTCTCGATCGGGGACTACGTGCTCAACGGCGGCGAGGTCGCGGCGCTCGTGGTGGTGGAGGCGGTCGGCCGGCTGCTGCCGGGCGTCGTCGGCAACCCGGAGTCCCTGGTCGAGGAGTCGCACGGGGCTGCCGGGCTGCTCGAGTACCCCGTCTACACCAAGCCCCCCGCGTGGGCCGACCTCGAGGTGCCCGACGTGCTGCTCTCCGGGCACCACGCGAGGATCGCCCGGTGGCGCCGCGACACGGCGCTGGAGCGCACGGCGGCCCGCCGGCCGGACCTCGTTGCCGCGCTGCCGCTCGACCAGCTCGACGCGCAGGACCTGCGGCTGCTGGCCGAGCTGGGCTGGCACGCGGTCGACGGCCGCCTGAATTATCGGTAGGGCGTCCGGGTGTGGCAGACTTGCCCGTTGGTGCGCGCAGGCCGCGTCTCTGCCACAGGGGAGACGATCGACGGCCACCGGGAATTCTTGAACACGAGTCTTCTCCAACGCGCACGACCATGAGCCCACGGACACCCGTCCTGCCCTTGCGGCACGGCCGAGAGGTCCCGATGACGCTCCTGACCTGTGGCAGGGCGAGGAAGTGACACACCATGCACACGCTTGACTCCGTCGACGCAGCGTCGCTGCGCTCCGACATCCCGGACTTCCGCGCCGGTGACACCCTGAAGGTCAACGTCAAGGTCGTCGAGGGCACGCGCTCGCGCATCCAGGCGTTCCAGGGTGTCGTCATCGCGCGCCAGGGCAGCGGCGTCCGCGAGACGTTCACGGTCCGCAAGGTCAGCTTCCAGGTCGGCGTCGAGCGCACCTTCCCGGTGCACTCCCCGAGCCTGGACTCGATCGAGGTCGTCACCCGTGGTGACGTCCGCCGCGCCAAGCTGTACTACCTGCGCAACCTGCGCGGCAAGAAGGCGAAGATCAAGGAGAAGCGCGACTTCGTCCCGGCCAAGAAGGCCTGACACCTCGCAGTGCACGCACGTCCGAACGGGCGGTCACCTGACGGTGGCCGCCCGTTCGCCGTGTCGGGCGCCGATCCGGTACGCGATGCACATCCGCACGTGCGAGAGTGTGCGGGTGACCGAACGACCCGCCGACGAGCTCGGCTTCGACGCGGGACCGGCTGCTTGGCCGGGCCAGGTGGCGTCCGCAGCGCCCTCTGCGACGACCCCGACCAACCCCGCACTCGCTCCGTTCGGGGAGAGCGCTCCGAGCCTCCGCAGGGTCGTCGAACCCGCGGCGGCACGCGGCCCCGAGTCGTCGTGGCGGAGCCGGGTCGCTCCTGCGCGAGACGGTCATCATCCTGGTCAGCGCAATCGTCCTGTCGCTGCTGGTCAAGACGTTCCTGGTGCAGGCGTTCTTCATCCCGAGCCCGTCCATGCACGACACCCTGATCGAGCACGACCGGATCCTGGTGAGCAAGCTGACGCCCGGGCCGTTCGACCTGCGCCGCGGTGACATCGTCGTGTTCAAGGACCCCGGCGGCTGGCTCGACAACCAGGTCGTCCCGGACCCGGGTCCCCTCCGCTCAGGCATCAACAGCGCGCTCACATTCGTCGGTCTGTATCCCGCCGACGCCAACGAGCACCTGGTCAAGCGGCTGATCGGGCTGCCTGGTGACCACGTCGCCTGCGCCGGCCCGGGTCAACCGATCACGATCAACGGGGTGGCGATCAGCGAGCCGTACCTGGCCGCGGGCGCGATACCGAGCGAGACGGCCTTCGACACCACGGTCCCGCCCGACAGCATCTGGGTCATGGGGGACAACCGGCAGAACTCCGCCGACTCGCGGTTCCACACCGGCAACCCCGGGGGCGGCTCGGTGCCCATCAAGGACGTCGTCGGCACCGCGTTCGTGACCGTGTGGCCCCTCGAGCGGTTCGGACTCCTGCGCAACCCGAGCAGCACGTTCGCGGACGTGCCCGACCCGTCGTGACCACGACGGCCGACCCGACGGTGACGGCGCGCACGGCGCCGACGCGGGTCTCGGCACCCCGCACGCCGCCGCACCTGCGCCACGAGCGGCTCCTGCTGCGTGACGGTGGGCGCCTGCTGGCGGGCATGGACGAGGTGGGTCGCGGGTCCCTGGCCGGACCGGTGAGCGTCGGGGTGGTCGTCGTCGACGTCACCACGCGGTCAGCCCCGCGCGGGGTCGCCGACTCCAAGCTCCTCGCCCCGGCCGCCCGCACGGCCCTCCTGCCCGCTCTGAGCCGGTGGGGGGTCGCCCGGGCAGTCGGGCACGCGAGCGCCGCGGAGATCGACGCGGTCGGGATCATCGCCGCCCTGCGGCTGGCCGGCACGCGCGCGCTCGCGACCGTCGCGGCCGCGGTCGGGCCGGTCGACGTGGTGCTCCTGGACGGTTCGCACGACTGGCTGACCCCACCGGCGCAGGGAGACCTCTTCGACGACGAGCCGGTCGTCGCCGGGCCTCGGGTGCACCTGCGGGTCAAGGCCGACCGGACGTGCGCGAGCGTGGCCGCCGCGAGCGTGCTCGCCAAGTGCGAGCGCGACGCGATGATGGTCGGCCTGGCCGCCGACCACCCGCACTACCGCTGGGACGAGAACAAGGGGTACGCGTCGCCCGAGCACATGGCCGCTCTGCGCGAGCTCGGCCCGTGCGTCCTGCACCGCCGGTCCTGGCGGCTGCCGGGACTCGAGGTCGACTGACGCGCCTGGGCGGCGCGACCGGTTCGATAGGGGATGATGGGCGCGTGAGTGCCGAGGACCTGGAGAACTACGAGACCGACATGGAGCTCGCGCTCTACCGCGAGTACCGCGACGTCGTGGGGCTCTTCTCCTACGTCGTCGAGACCGAGCGCCGGTTCTACCTGGCCAACCAGGTCGACCTGCAGGTGCGGTCGGCGGCCGGTGAGGTCTACTTCGAGCTCTCGCTCGCCGACGCCTGGGTCTGGGACGTCTACCGCTCCGCGCGGTTCGTGAAGTCGGTGCGGGTGGTGACGTTCAAGGACGTCAACGTCGAGGAGCTGGCCAAGGCCGAGCTCGACCTCGGGGGCGGCGCCGGCTTCCCCCGCTGAGCCGTCCACAGCCCCACCGCGCAGACAGCTCTCGCGGGAGGCCGTCGCTGACCTGCCCCCACTGGCAGCGTGGCACCCGGAGGTGGTCCGGTGCGCGCGAAGGACGCAGTGGGACGGTACGGCGAGGACGTCGCGGAGGCGCACGTGCGCAGCCGCGGATGGCAGGTGCTCGAGCGCAACTGGCGGTGTCGCGACGGTGAGCTGGACATGGTCGCCCTCGACGGCGACGAGCTCGTAGTGGTCGAGGTCAAGACGCGCCGGTCGACGGCCTACGGCCACCCCGCGGAGGCCGTGACCAGCGTGAAGCTCGCCCGGGTGCGTCGGCTGGCCGCCCTCTGGCTGGCGGTGCACGACGTGCGTCCGCTCTCGGTGCGGGTCGACGTCATCGCGGTGCTGCTGCTCCGCGGCCACGGCCCGCAGGTGGACCACCTCGTCGGGGTGGTCTAGGTGGCACTCGGACGAACCCTCGGGGTCGCCCTGGTCGGTCTGACCGGGCACGTGGTCGACGTCGAGGCCCACCTGGCGCCCTCGTTGCCCGCGTTCACGCTCGTCGGTCTCCCCGACGCGTCGCTCGCCGAGTCGCGGGACCGGGTCCGCGCCGCCGTGACCTCCTCCGGCTTGGCGTGGCCCAACCGGCGCATCACCGTGAACCTCTCGCCCGCCACCCTGCCCAAGTCGGGCTCCGGGTTCGACCTGGCCATCGCGGTCGCCACGCTCGCCGGCGCGGAGGCGATCGACCCGGTCGGTCCGCACGGCGTCGTGCACCTGGGTGAGCTCGGGCTCGACGGGCGGCTGCGACCGGTGCGCGGGGTTCTGCCGGCCGTCGCCGCCGCCGTCGCCGCCGGACGCTGCCGGATCGTCGTCGCGGAGGCCAACGTCGCCGAGGCGCGGCTCGTGCCGGGCGCCCAGGTTGTCGGCGCACGGAGCCTGGCGGAGGTCGCGGCGGGCTACGGCGCCGACGTCGTCGTCCCGGCGCTGCCCGCGGTCGAGCCCGAACCCTCGCAGCTCCGTTCGCGGGTCGCCGCGCTCGACCTCGCGGACGTCGTGGGCCAGGAGGACGCACGGGCGTGCCTCGAGGTCGCAGCGGCCGGGAGCCACCATCTGCTGCTGGTCGGACCGCCAGGGACGGGCAAGACCATGCTCGCCGCCCGCCTGCCCGGGCTCCTGCCCGACCTGACGGAGGCGGACGCCGTCGAGGTCACCGCGGTGCACTCGGTCGCTGGCGCGTTCGACCCCGGCGAGGGGCTCCTGCGGCGGCCGCCGTTCGAGGACCCGCACCACACGGCCACGCCGGCCAGCGTGATCGGCGGCGGCTCGGGCGTGCCACGGCCGGGAGCCGCGTCCCGGGCGCATCGCGGGGTGCTGTTCCTGGACGAGGCTCCCGAGTTCAGCACCGCGGTGCTGCAGACGCTCCGGCAGCCGCTCGAGCACGGGGAGCTCGTCCTGCACCGTGCTGCGGGGACGGCGCGCTATCCGGCGCGGTTCCAGCTCGTGCTCGCGGCCAACCCGTGCCCGTGCGGGCAGGCGGTCGGGAAGGGCCTGGCGTGCACGTGCCGCAGCGAGCAGCGGCGTCGCTACTTCGGCAAACTCTCCGGGCCGCTCCTGGACCGGGTAGACCTGCAGGTCGAGCCGGTCCGGCTCGCGCAGGATCGGTGGCGGGGGAGTCGACGCAGCAGGTCGCCGCGCGGGTGCTGGCCGCTCGCGGCGCCCAGGCGGACCGGCTCACCGGTACTCCGTGGCGGACCAACGGCGACGTGCCCGGGGGGTGGCTGCGCGACAGGCTGGGCCCGGACCGCTCGCTGATGGGCGACCTCGACCGGGCGCTCGACCGCGGGACGCTGAGCCTGCGCGGCGTCGACCGGGTGCTCAGGGTCGCGTGGACGCTGGCGGACCTCGAGGGTCGGGCGGCTCCGGGCCGGGCCGACGTCGGGCGCGCCCTGCTGCTGCGTACGCGAGGGAACGGGGCATGACCGGGGCGGAGCGGGCCGACCCGGACAGTCGTGCGACAGCCGACCCGGACGGCGCTGAGGCCGGGCAGCGCGGCGTGGACGGGCACGCGAGCGCGGACGAGGCCGACGTGCGCGCACGGATGGTCTGGAGCGCGCTCGTCGAGCCGGGCGACGTGGTCGGCGGGACGCTGGTCGAGCACCTCGGCGCCGTCGATGCGCTCCATTGGGTGCGTCAGGGCGTGGAGGGCGTGTCCCGGGCTCACTGGCAGGCGCTCGAGGAACGAGGTGGTCCGCTCTCGCCCCCGGTCCGCGCGCGCATCGCGGCCGCGGCATCGCGCTGGTCCGGGCGGCTGGCAGACATCGAGCCGGACCGCGACCGTGAGGAGCTCGACCGGCTGGGCGGCGTGCTGCTGGTGCCGGGCGATCCGCGCTGGCCGGCCGGCCTGGCCGATCTCGCTGCCGAGGCGCCGTTCTGCCTGTGGGTCCGCGGCGCTCCGGACCTGCGAGCGATGCTCGCGCGGGCGGTGGCGCTCGTCGGGTCGCGGGCGTCGACGACCTACGGCGAGCGTGTCGCGTTCGACCTCGCCGACGGTCTGACGGGCCGCGGCGCGACGGTGGTCTCGGGCGGCGCCTACGGCATCGACGCGGCCGCGCACCGGGGGGCCGTCGCGCGGGACGGGGCCACGCTGGTGGTGCTGGCGGGCGGCGTCGACCGGGCCTACCCCGCCGGCAACGCCGGCCTGCTGGAGGCCGTGGTGGCGGCGGGCGGCGCACTGATCTCCGAGGTGCCCCCGCAGAGCCTCCCGACCAAGAGCCGATTCCTGCAGCGCAACCGGCTGATCGCGGCGGCCGGACGCGCGACCGTCGTGGTCGAGGCCGCGTGGCGGTCGGGGGCCATGAGCACCGCGAACCACGCAGCCAGGCTGCTCCGACCGGTCGGTGCGGTGCCGGGTCCGGTCACGTCTGCGGCCTCGGCCGGCTGCCACCGACTGCTCCGGGACGGTGTCGCGGTCTGCGTCACCGACGCCGACGAGGTGAGCGAGCTCGCCGGACTGACCGGAGCCGACGCTGTCGCGGCGGACGTCGCCGCGGACGCCCGCGCCCGGCGGCCGACCGATCATCTCGACCCGGTCACGCGTCGGGTCCTTGACGCGTTGCCACGTCGTACCGCCGCCGAGGCCGGTCGGGTGGCGGCCTCCGCGGGCGTCTCGGCAGCCGAGGCGAATGCCGCGCTGGGCCTCCTCGAGCTCGACGGATGGGCGGTTCGCCGGGGCAACGCGTGGCTTCTGGCCCAGATGTCCGAAAGGTGACGAGTGCGCAATGTCCAGCCGACGCGCCGGTGCAGAAGGTGGCATATTGCGGGGTGAGCCCAGGACCGGGTGAAAAAATCGGACACCGGCCGAATAGCTGGTCGGCGAATCGGACATTGGCCCCGGAATCGCCCAGCATTAGGCCGTAGGTGTGAAAGTCATGCTTGTTACGGAGGGTGTTTCACGTCACGGTAGGGGACATGAACGTGGCCCAGATCACCCCAGGGACGCCCAGCCGGGCGAACATCCTTGCTGCGTTCTCGGACCACCTGACCGCCCAGCGCGGTCTGTCGGAGCATTCCGTCCGTGCATATCTGGGCGATGTGGACCAGCCTGGGATATGCCTCGCGACACGGCGCGACCACCCTGTCAGACATTGATCTGGCCACCCTGCGCGGCTGGCTCGCCTCGATGGCGACGGCCCGGCGCAGCCGGTCGACGCTCGCTCGCCGGGGTGCGGCCGTGCGGACGTTCTTCGCCTGGGCGACGCGTAGCGAGCTCGTCGCCACCGACCCGGCCGTGCGGCTGGCGACGGCCCGCGCGGCAGCGCCGCTGCCGACCGTGCTGCGCGTCGAGCCCGTCACCCACCTGCTCGACTCCGCCGGCGAACGTGCCGCGGACGACGACGCGATCCACCTGCGCGACTGGGCGCTCCTCGAGCTGCTGTACGCCACGGGCGTCCGCGTCGGCGAGGTGGTCGGCGCGGACCTGGCAGACGCCGACCCGTCGGAGCGCACCATCCGCGTCGTCGGCAAGGGCGACAAGGAGCGGGTCGTCCCGTTCGGTCGCCCCGCCGAGCTCGCGCTGCGCGCCTGGCTCGACCGCGGTCGCCCGCAGCTCGCCCAGCCCACCTCGCCGAAGGCCGTGTTCCTCGGCCGCCGCGGTGGGCGCCTCGACCAGCGCCAGGCGCGCGCGGTCGTCCACCAGGCCGCCGCCCTCGCGGGCGTCGACGACGTGGCGCCTCACGCGCTGCGGCACACCGCTGCGACCCACCTCCTCGAGGGCGGGTCCGACCTGCGCAGCGTCCAGGAGATGCTCGGCCACTCGAGCCTCGCCACGACGCAGCGCTACACACATGTCTCAGCCGAGCGGCTCCGGTCGGCGTTCCAGCAGGCGCACCCCCGAGCATGACGAACACGACGGAGTCGACCATGAGCACCCAGCTGGACACCGCGTACAACGTGCACACGCACCGCACGAGCACGGCCCCCGAGGGCGTCATCCCCCAGCCCCGGGGCGCCGCCGCCGAGCTGCTCGCCGAGGTCCCCACCCAGCGCACCGCCGCGCCGAGCCGGACCGGCGAGGACATCGACGCGCTGTGGGACGAGTACAAGGCCACCGCCGCACCTCAGGCCCGCGAGCGCCTGATCCTGCACTACGCACCGCTGGTCAACGCGGTCGCCGGACGCGTGGGCATGCGCCTGCCGAGCACGGTCGAGCAGGCCGACCTGGTGTCCTACGGCATGTTCGGCCTCATCGACGCCATCGAGAAGTACCAGACCGACCGCGCCGTGAAGTTCGAGTCGTACGCCTCCTCCCGCATCCGCGGCGCCATCATCGACGAGCTGCGCGCGATGGACTGGGTCCCGCGCTCGGTCCGCACCAAGGCCCGTTCCGTCGACCGCGCCTACGCCGAGCTCGAGGCCAAGCTGCACCGCACGCCCAGCGAGGCCGAGCTGGCCGTGCACCTGGAGATGCCCGTCGAGGACCTCCGCGCGATCTACGCCCAGCTTCTCCACGGTCAACGTCGCGGCGCTCGACGAGCTGCTGGGCGGCGGCGAGGACCGCCCCGGCGGCGTCTCGCTGGTCGACACCCTCGGCGACGAGCGGTCGCAGGACCCCGCCGGGTCGCTCGAGGCCGCCGAGACGAAGTTCCTGCTGGCCCGGGCCATCGAGTGCCTCGGCGAGCGCGAGCGGATCGTCGTCGTCCTGTACTACTACGAGGGCATGACCCTCGCGGAGATCGGTCGCGTCCTGGGCGTCACCGAGTCGCGGATCTCGCAGATGCACACGGCCGCGATGGTCCGCCTGCGCACCCGCCTCGTGGACGCCGAGCGCGTCTGACGCTCGTTGGACCCTGCGACGCGACTCAGCGACGCGACCCCGCGGCAAGACCTCTGCGGCAGGACCGCTGCGGCAGGACCACTGCGGCAGGACCACTGCGGCAGGACATCTGCGGCAGGACCCTTGCGACACGACCCTGCGGCAGGACAACCGCGCCCGCACGTCGACGCCTGCGACGGGACCTCGCGACAACAGCACCACGGGACCCGACCCGGGCAGCAGACCCAGCGGGTCGACGTAGTCGCCGCCGACCCGCACGCCCCAGTGCAGGCAGGCGTCCGGCGCGCAGTGCGACCCGGTCGTCTCCAGGGTGCCCAGCTGGTCACCGAGTGCCACCCGCGCGCCGACGACCGCCGTCGCACTGACCGGTTCGAGGCTCGACCGCCGACCGTCCAGGTGCACGACGCTCACGACGCCGCGACCGGCCACCCTTCCGGCGAACGCCACGACGCCGTCCGCCGGGGCGAGCACGGGTGCTCCCGCCGTCGCGCGCAGGTCGACGCCGCGATGACCGGCCGACCACGCATGCTCCGGCGCCTCGAACCGTCGGACGACGTCAGGCGGCCCGGCCAGCGGTAGGGCGTAGGGCACGGCGCCGCCGCCGATGTCGGCCGGCCCGGAGGCTGCGGGGGGAGCCGAGCCGAGGACGCCGACGATCACCAGTGCCACGAGAGCGCCCAGCGCGACCACCACGGTGGGCGCGAGCCGAGCGCGTCCGGGTCGCATGCGGGTGCTGGTCACCTGGCCACGGTGCGCCGCCGGCCGCGCGGTCCGGGGGCAGCCGGTCATGAATGTGGACCGCCGGCCACGACCCGGGGGCTGGGGGCGGCTCGGCAGACGGCGCCGGGCCCTGTTCGGAAGCTCCGCTCGGATCGGCTAAACTACTGGCGCGACCGGTCCGTACCGGTCGACTTCGCGCGTCATCCTCCCGCTCGGGAGCACGTCCGCGCCTTCGGAACCTTTCGGGTTCGAGGGTCCGGCGAGCACCCGGACGGGGTCGATCTCCGCAGCGGTCCGGAACTCTGCACACGGGGCAACCCGATGCAGGTGCCCGGAGCGGACGACGACATGGCGCCAGGGGCGACGACCACACGGTCGGAGCCGACAACCGAGATGCGGATCCTTGCGGGTCCGCTATTGACGCGTGCACCGTACGGTGCACGCCGGAAGGACGTGCCATGGCCGTCGTGACCATGCGCCAGTTGCTCGAGAGCGGTGTCCACTTCGGACACCAGACCCGCCGCTGGAACCCCAAGATGAAGCGCTTCATCTTCACCGAGCGCAACGGCATCTACATCGTCGACCTGCAGCAGTCGCTGTCCTACATCGACCGCGCGTACGACTTCGTCAGCCAGACCGTCGCCCACGGCGGGACGATCCTGTTCGTCGGCACCAAGAAGCAGGCGCAGGAGCCGGTCGCCGACCAGGCCGCGCGCGTCGGCATGCCGTACGTGAACCAGCGCTGGCTCGGTGGCATGCTCACCAACTTCAGCACGGTGCACAAGCGTCTGCAGCGCCTCAAGGAGCTGGAGCAGATCGACTTCGACGACGTGGCGGGCTCGAACCTCACGAAGAAGGAGCTGCTCGTCCTGCGCCGCGAGAAGGACAAGCTCGCGAAGACGCTCGGCGGCATCCGCGACATGGCCAAGGTCCCCTCGGCCGTGTGGATCGTCGACACGAACAAGGAGCACCTCGCCGTCAACGAGGCGCGCAAGCTCGGCATCCCGGTCGTCGCGATCCTGGACACCAACTGCGACCCCGACGTCGTCGACTACCCGATCCCGGGCAACGACGACGCGATCCGCGCCGTCCAGCTGCTGACCCGCGTCATCGCGGACGCCGCCGCTGACGGCCTGCTCAAGCGTCACTCGGGTCGCACCGCGGCCGCCGAGGGTGCTGACGCGGACGCCGAGCCGCTGGCCGAGTGGGAGCGCGAGCTGCTCGCCGGTGCCGAGGCCGGCCTCGCCGCGGACGCAACCGCTGAGGTCGCCGTCGAGGTGGCCGAAGAGGCCGCCGCGGCCGAGGTCGTCGAGGAGATCGCGGAGGCTGTGGCCGAAGAGATCGTCGCCGAGGAGGTCGCTGTCGAGGCCGTCGCCGAGGAGCTCGTGGCCGAGGGCGTCGCCGCCGAGACCGCCGTCGAGGTTGCCGAGGAGGTTGTCGCCGAGGCCGTCGCCGAGGAGATTGCCGACGCCGAGGGCGACGCCGACTCGAAGTGACCTGGTGGTCCGCCGGCCCCAGAAGGCCGGCGGACCCCGCTCGATCATCACGACACAAGCAGAACGGACACGACTGATGGCGAACTACTCGCTCGCAGACATCAAGGCGCTGCGCGAGAAGACCGGTGCCGGAATGATGGACGTCAAGAGGGCGCTCGAGGAGGCCGAGGGCGACTCCGACAAGGCGCTCGAGAGCCCATCCGCGTCAAGGGCCTCAAGGGCGTCGGCAAGCGTGAGGGGCGCGCGGCCTCGGACGGCCTCGTCGTCGCGCACGTCGGCCCGACCGCCGACGGTGAGGGTCAGACGGGCGTGCTCGTCGAGATCAACTCCGAGACGGACTTCGTCGCCAAGAGCCCGAACTTCGTCGCCCTCGCGGACCGCGTCCTCGCGGCCGCGGTCGACAGCCCGGCCCGCGACGCGGACGCGCTGCTGGCCACCGAGGTCGACGGTTCCAGCGTGCAGAACATCGTCGACGAGACGGCCGCCACCCTGGGTGAGCGCGTCGTCGTGCGTCGTCTGGCCCGCGTGGCCGGTGAGCACGTCGAGGTCTACCTGCACAAGGTCAGCAAGGACCTGCCCCCGCAGGTCGGCGTCCTCGTGGCGACCGACGCGGCCGGCGCCGGCGTGGCACGCGACATCGCGACCCACATCGCGGCGTTCTCGCCGACGTACCTCACGCGCGAGGAGGTCTCCGCCGACGTCGTCGCCAACGAGCGTCACATCGCCGAGGAGACGGCCCGCAACGAGGGCAAGCCCGAGGCCGCCCTGCCGAAGATCATCGAGGGTCGCCTGAACGGCTTCTTCAAGGAGAACGTCCTGCTCGAGCAGGCGTTCGCCAAGGACAACAAGAAGACGGTCGCCCAGGTCCTCTCCGAGGCCGGCGGCACGCTGACGGGCTTCGTGCGCTACCGCGTGGGAGCCTGACACCTGTCCACTCGACGGTGGCCCTGGCCCGACTGGGTCGGGGCCACCGGCGCACGCAGGAACAACACCGACCGACCACTTCTCAGGAGGCGACGTGAGCGACACACCGAGCACCGCCCGCGGGGTCGAGCCGGAGCGTCGCGTCCTGCTCAAGCTCTGGGGGAGACCTTCGGCGGCGGTGCCATCGGACTCGCGGCGGACGTCGTCAAGCGGGTCGCCGCCGAGATCGCCGTGGCGGTCCGGGCGGGCGTCCAGGTGGCGATCGTCGTCGGCGGCGGCAACTTCTTCCGTGGCGCCGAGCTGTCCAGCAGGGGCTCGACCGGGCGCGTGCCGACTACATGGGCATGCTCGGCACGGTGATGAACTGCCTGGCGCTGCAGGACTTCCTGGAGCAGGCCGGGGTCAGCACCCGCGTGCAGACGGCCATCACGATGGGCCAGATCGCGGAGCCGTACATCCCGTTGCGCGCCATCCGGCACCTCGAGAAGGGCCGCGTCGTGATCTTCGGCGCCGGCGCCGGGATGCCCTACTTCTCCACCGACACCGTGAGCGTGCAGCGCGCCCTCGAGACGCACTGCCACGAGGTGCTCATGGGCAAGAACGGCGTCGACGGCGTCTACTCGGGCGACCCGCGCACCGACCTGACCGCAGTGAAGCTCGATCACCTCACCTACACCGACGCGCTGGTCAACGACCTCGGCGTCATGGACGGCTCGGCGCTCAGCCTGTGCCGCGACAACGACGTCCGCATGCGCGTGTTCGGCCTCGAGGAGGTCGGCAACGTCACGCGGGCGCTGCAGGGTGAGAAGATCGGCACGCTGATCACGGCCAGCTGATGTGCCGGCTTGACAACACGAGACGTACGAGACCCGGTGATCGACGAGACCCTCTTCGAGGCTGAAGAGAAGATGGACAAGGCCGTCGAGGTCGCCAAGGAGGACTTCTCGACGATCCGCACGGGCCGCGCGAACGCCGCGATGTTCTCCAAGATCTTCGTCGACTACTACGGCAGCCCGACGCCGCTGCAGCAGCTCGCGTCGTTCAACGTCACCGAGGCGCGCACGATCCTGGTCTCGCCGTTCGACAAGTCGTCGACCGTGGCGATCGAGAAGGCGCTGCGCGACTCCGACCTCGGGGTCAACCCCACCAACGACGGCAACGTCATCCGCGTGGTGCTGCCGGCCCTGACGCAGGACCGTCGCAAGGACTTCGTGAAGCTGGCCCGCACCAAGGCCGAGGACGGGCGCATCTCGGTGCGCAACGTGCGTCGTCGCGCCAAGGAGGAGCTGGACCGCATCGTGAAGGACGGCGAGGCGGGCGAGGACGAGGTCGGCCGCGCCGAGAAGGAAGCTCGAGGCGTTGACCAAGAAGCACGTCGACCTCATCGACCAGTTCTTCTCGTCCAAGGAGAACGAGCTGCTCGAGGTCTGATGACGGACACAGCCATCGCCACCACCCGCACCCCGCGCTCGGGTCGTGACCTGCCGGTCGCGATCGTCGTCGGCGTCGGCCTGCTCGTGCTCGTGGTGGCCTCGCTGTTCATCCGCAAGGAGGCGTTCGGCGTCCTCGCGATCGTCGCCGTGTGCGCGGGCCTGTGGGAGCTGGCGCAGGCGTTCACGCGCCGCGACATCCACCTGCCGCTGCTCCCGCTGCTGGTCGGCGCGATCGGCATCCTCGTCTCGGCGTACACGGCCGGTCCCGAGGCCCTGTTCGTCTCGTTCATGCTCACGGTCGGGGGCGTCGTCGTCTGGCGCGTGCTCGACGGGAGCGGCGAGTCGGCCCTGCGGGACGTCACCGCCGGGGCGTTCGCCGCCGCGTACCTGCCGTTCCTGGCCGGGTTCGTCATGCTCATGCTCGCGGAGCCCGACGGGCCGTCCCGTGTCATGCTCTTCATCCTGCTCTGCGTGGCCAACGACACCGGTGGGTACACCGTCGGCGTTCTGCTGGGCAAGCACCCGTTGGCACCGTCGGTCAGCCCGAAGAAGACCTGGGAGGGTCTGCTCGGGTCGATCGTGCTCGCGTGCGTCGTCGGCGTCGTGGGCATCCAGGTCGCCTTCGGCGGCGAGCCGCTGGTCGGCGTGTTCCTCGGCCTGGCCACGGTGGTCACCGCCACGCTCGGCGACCTCAGCGAGTCGCTGCTCAAGCGCGACCTGGAGCTCAAGGACATGGGTCGGCTGATCCCCGGGCACGGCGGCCTCCTCGACCGGCTCGACTCCCTCCTGCTGACCGTCCCCGCGATCTACCTCGTCCTGTCGGTCCTGCAGCCGGCCTGAAGTCCTGAAAGGGGGTGCCATGACCGGCACACCCGTCCGCCTCGACCTGTCGTCGCCCAACCGCGGGCCGCGGGGCAAGCCGCCCAAGCACTTCGTCGACCTCACGCCCGAGCAGCGGATCGAGGCCGTCGCGGAGCTGGGGGAGAAGCCGTTCCGCGCCAAGCAGCTGGCGACGCACTACTTCACGCACCTGTCCAACGACCCCGAGACGATGACCGACCTGCCCAAGGCGTCGCGCGACAAGCTGGTGGCGAACCTGTTCCCGCAGCTGCTCACCGCGCACCGGACGCAGACGGCCGACAAGGGCACGACGGTCAAGACGCTGTGGCACCTGTTCGACGGCGCCAAGGTCGAGTCCGTCCTCATGCGCTACGCCAACCGGACCACGCTGTGCATCTCCAGCCAGGCCGGCTGCGGACTCGCGTGCTCGTTCTGCGCGACCGGCCAGATGGGCCTGACGCGCAACCTGTCGACCGCGGAGATCGTCGAGCAGGTGCGGGCGGCCGGACGTTCGCTGGCCGACGGCGAGGTGCCCGGCGGCCCCACCCGGCTCACTAACGTCGTCTTCATGGGCATGGGCGAGCCGCTGGCCAACTACAAGTCGGTGCTGGAGACGGTCCGCCGGCTCGTCGCGCCCACTCCCGACGGGCTGGGCATGTCCGCGCGCAACGTCACCGTGTCGACCGTCGGCATGGTCCCGGCCATGGACAAGCTGGCCAAGGAGGGCATCCCCGTCACGCTGGCGCTGTCCCTGCACGCCCCCGACGACGAGCTGCGCAGCGAGCTGGTGCCGGTGAACACGCGCTGGAGCGTCGACGAGGCGCTCGACTCGGCGCACCGCTACTTCGAGATCACGGGCCGACGCGTGTCCATCGAGTACGCGCTGATCCGCGACATCAACGACCACGCCTGGCGTGCGGACCTGCTGGGCGAGAAGCTCAACGCCCGCGGCCGCGGCTGGGTGCACTGCAACCCGATCCCGCTGAACCCGGTGCCCGGGTCGAAGTGGACGGCGAGCGATCCGCGGGTCGAGCAGGAGTTCGTGGCACGCTTGCGTGCGCACGGGATCCCGACGACCATCCGGGACACCCGCGGCAGTGAGATCGACGGTGCCTGCGGCCAGCGCAGCAGAGGAGGACGAGTGAGCGACGGCATGTTCCGGACCGTCACCGGTCTGAAGCAGGGCTACGACCCCGACGAGGTGGACGACTTCTTCGCCCACGCACGTGCCGTGTACGAGCAGGGACCGGCCGCCGCGCTGTCCAGCAAGGACGTGCGGGGCGTGGCGTTCGACATGGTCCGCGGCGGGTACGTGACCGCGGCGGTCGACGCGGCGCTGGACCGCCTCGAGGCGGCGTTCGTCGCCCGCTCGCGCGCCGAGTACGTGGGGACGCAGGGGCAGCAGGCGTGGATGTCCAAGCCAGCGAGCAGGCCCGGACGCTCTACGGCCGGCTCGGCCGGCCCGACGGCGACCGGTTCGCCGCGCCGGAGCGTCGGCACCAGGGCTACGAGCCCGCCGACGTCGACGAGCTGTGCCACCGGCTCGTCGCGTACTTCGACACCGGGGCTCCGCTCGCCGCCGCCGAGGTCCGGTCCGCGACGTTCCGGCGCCGCAAGGGCCGCAACGCCTATGCCGAGCCCGCCGTCGACGCGTTCTTCGCCCGAGCCGTCGAGGTGCTGCTCGGCGTCGAGTGATCCGACGAGCTCAGAAGGGCCGCGCTCCGTGGAGCGCGGCCCTTCTCGTCTGCCGGTTCAGCCGTCCTCGCGCTTGAAGGTCCTCGCGCCGAACCACATCCCGAGCGCCGCCAGCACGATCGTGACGATCACCCCCCAGACCGCCGTAGCCGAGCCGAAGTCGCCGTTGAACTGGGCACGGATGCCCGAGACCACATGCTTGACGGGGTTCAGGTTGGACAGCGTGTTCAGCCACGCGGGTGCGGTCGCCGCGGTGATCGGCAGCAGGATCCCTGAGAGCAGGAGGAGCGGCAGGGCGATGCCGTTCATCAGGGGAGCCAGGGCGTCCTCGCTCTTGAGCGTGAGCGCGATCGCATAGGACGCGGATGCGAACGCCGCGGCCAGCAGGGCTCCGGTGACGATGCCGAGCACGACACCCCAGAACGGCGCCTCGAGCCCGAACAGGAACGCGACCGAGCACAGGACGACGCCCTGCACGAAGACGACGATGACGTCACGCGTGACGCGGCCGAGCACGAGGGCCGCGCGCGGTGCGGGGCTGACACGCTCCGCCTCGATCACGCCGTCCCGCCACTCGCCGATCAGGCCGAAGCCGACGAAGAGTGCGCCGAACATGCCCAGCTGGACCAGGAGGCCGGGGACGAACAGCTGGTACGCGTTCGTGGCGCCCAAGGAGCCGGCGATCGGCTCGAGCAGCGGGCCGAAGAGGCACAGGTAGAGCACGGGCTGCAGGAGCCCCATGACCGACCAGACCGGGTTGCGCAAGGAGATGCGCATCGCCCGGCGGAACACGGTCGACGTGTCCCGAAGGAACGTGGAGCGGCCGGTCTGCTCGTCGAGGAACGTGGGGGTGTCGGTGGTGGTCATGCTGCGGCTCCGTCGTGGGTGTCGGTGCTCTCGCCGCCACGCTGCTCGCCGTCCCGCAGCGATCGGCCGGTGAGAGTGAGGAACACGTCGTCGAGGGTGGGACGGCGCAGCTCGACGCCGTCGATGTCGATCCCGTCGGCGTCCAGGGCCCGCAGCAGGCCGGCCAGCTGGGTGCGGCCCTGGGGGACGCGGACCTCGACCACGGAGCCGTCGACCACCGGGGCGGTCGAGCCGGGCAGCTGGGTGGCGACCGCCGCGATCCGTGCGACGTCCGAGGGCACGGCCGCCGTCAGGACGATCGCGTCGCCGCTGACCCGCTGCTTGAGCTCTTCGGGGCTGCCCTGCGCCACGATCTGGCCGCTGTCGATCACGAGGATCCGGTCGCAGAGCGCGTCGGCCTCGTCGAGGTAGTGCGTGGTGAGGAACACGGTGCTGCCGCGGCTGTCGCGCAGGCCGCGCACGTGCGTCCACAGGTTCGCGCGCGCCTGCGGGTCCAGCCCCGTCGTCGGCTCGTCGAGGAAGATGAGCCGGGGGGTGTGGATCAGGCCGAGCGCGATGTCGAGGCGACGACGCTGTCCGCCGGACAACGTGCCCGTCTTGCGGTCCCACAGGCCGTCGAAGCGAGCTGCCCGAACAGCCGTGACCGCGGGCGGTCGCGACGGAGCGCTCGACGCCGTAGAGGAGGGCGTGGTCGACGACCTCCTCGCCGGCGCGGGCCTCGCTCGCGGTGGAGCCCGACTGCGCGACGTAGCCGATCCGGCGCCGGACCGCGCTGGGGTCCTTGCGCAGGTCGGCGCCGGCGACCGTCGCCTCGCCGCGCGTCGGCCGCAGGAGCGTGGTGAGCATGCGCAGGGTCGTGGTCTTGCCGGCCCCGTTCGGGCCGAGGAAGCCGACGATCTCGCCGGCGTCGACGTCGAGGTCGACACCGCGCACGGCGTCCACGTCTCCGCGTCGGGTCTTGTAGGTGCGGGCCAGGCCGCGGGCATGGATCATGCGGGGGTCTCCTTCGGATGGTGACCCCAGTATTCAAGATTGACTATTACTCGTCAACCTTGACTATTACGCGTTGTGGTAGACCATGCCCCTCGGCCTCGACGAGCACCACCCCGGGGCCGACGCCGGCCAGGCGGGCGATCTCGATCTGCTCGGGCGTCGGCGTCCACATGGGAGGCTCGCCGTCGAAGGCGTAGGTGCCCGACCGGAGCCGCCCGAGGTACTCGTGCGCCCAGGCGATGTCGGCGCGGGTCCGAGCGGCGAGCAGCCGGCCGATCTCGCTGGCCGAGTCCGGCGTCTCCTTGGCGTCGAGGATCTGTTCGACGGAGGCGAGGCTGTCGGACAGCAGGTCCTCGAGGATGCCGATCCGGGCCTGGATCGCCCGGACCACCTCGTCGCGCGGGAGCGCGTAGGCCATGTTGACCGCCGTCAGGAACACGGGCAGGTCGTCGACGTCCAGGAGGCCGGCGCGCACGAGCGCGAGGAACTCCGCGTCCCCCTCGGGGGTGATCACATACGTGGTCCGCTGCGGCCGGTTGCCCGCGGGGCTCTCGATCTCGGCCAGCAGACTGGCGCGCGTGAGGGTCTTCAGCGCGTTGTAGATCGAGCCGGGGTGGATGTGCGCCCAGCGCTCGACCTCCCAGCTCATCAGCTCGCGGCGCAGGAAGTAGCCGTGCACCGGCTGGAAGATGCGCACGCATCCGAGCACGAGCAGGCGGGTGGCAGACCCCTGCGCGGAGGCTGGGCTCGACGAAGGACCGGGCATGCGGCGATCCTGCCACGACCCGCGATGATGGGACCGTGAGCCACAGAAGCGTCGCCCTCCTCGGGTCCACCGGCTCGATCGGCACCCAGGCCATCGACGTCATCATGCGCAACCCGGACCGGTTCACGGTGTCCGGTCTGAGCGCCGGGGGCGGTGACGTCGGGCTCCTGGCCCGGCAGGCCCGCCTGCTCGGCGTGCCGGTCGTCGCGGTCGCCGACGAGGCGGCCGGGCAGCCGCTGCGCGACGCGCTCCCCGGCGTCGAGGTGCTCGTCGGTCCGCAGGCCTCGACCGAGCTGGCGAGCCGCGGCGCGGACGTGGTGCTCAACGGCGTCACGGGCAGCGTCGGCCTCGGCCCGACGCTCGCGGCCCTGCGCGCGGGCAGCACCCTGGCGCTGGCCAACAAGGAGTCGCTCGTCGTCGGCGGACGGCTGGTGCACGCGGCCCGGCAGCGGCCGGACCAGATCGTGCCCGTGGACTCGGAGCACTCGGCGATCGCGCAGGCTCTGCGAGGCGGCACGCACCCCGAGGTCCGCCGGCTGGTGCTGACGGCATCCGGCGGCCCCTTCCGCGGCTGGGCGCATGACGACGTCAAGACCGTGACCCCGCAGCAGGCGCTGGCGCACCCGACCTGGTCGATGGGCCCGGTGGTGACGATCAACTCCGCGACCCTGATGAACAAGGGTCTCGAGCTCATCGAGGCGCACCTGCTCTTCGACGTCCCGGTCGAGTACATCACCGTCGTCGTGCACCCGCAGTCCGTCGTGCACTCGATGGTGGAGTTCGTCGACGGGTCCACGCTCGCCCAGGCGTCCCCGCCCGACATGCGCCTGCCGATCGCGCTCGGGCTGGGCTGGCCGGACCGAGTGCCCGACGCGGCACCGGGCTGCGACTGGACCCGGGCGACCGCCTGGACCTTCGAGCCGCTCGACGAGGAGGTGTTCGGGGCCGTCGCGCTCGCTCGGACCGCCGTGGCCGCGAGCCCGACCCATCCTGCGGTCTACAACGCCGCGAACGAGGAGTGCGTCGAGGCGTTCCTGCGCGGTCGGATCGGGTTCCTGGACATCGTCGCGACCGTCGAGCGCGTGCTGCACGAACACCAGGGTGCCGGCGACCTCACGCTCGACGCGGTCCTGGACGCCGAGGTCTGGGCCCGCGCGCGCGCACAGGAGATCCTGGCCCGCGCCTGACCGAGGACCGTAGCGTCGACGGCGTCAGCGACCGAGCACGCGGTTCAGGACGGACTCGACCCGGCTCGGGTGGCCGGAGCGGAGCTCGGTGCGGTCCGCCCAGCCGGCCGCGCGGCGCGCGGCGGTGATCCCTGCCCACCGCAGCGGTTCGGGCTCCCAGCGCGGTGAGCGGTGCCCGACCCACGGCAGGCGGACCAGGGGCGAGTCGGCCCCGGTGACCAGGTCGGCGAGCGTCCGGCCGGCCAGGTTGGTCGTCGCGACCCCGTCGCCGACGTAGCCGCCGGCCCAGCCGATCCCCGTCTCGGCGTCCAGCCCGACGGACGGCGACCAGTCGCGGGACACCCCGAGCGGGCCGCCCCAGCGGTGCGTGATCTCGGCGCGGTCGAGCACCGGGAACAGGGCGACCAGCTCGCGTCGCAGGTGCTCCGCGGTCCCCTCGGCCAGGTCGTAGTCGGGCCGGATGGCGGGCTCAGGTGGTAGGGCGCGCCGCGGCCGCCGAACGCGAGGCGGTCGTCCGTGGTGCGCTGGCCGTAGACGATCAGGTGCCGGCCGTCGTGGAACGTCTGAGCCCGGTCCAGGCCGATCTGCGCCCAGACCTCGGGCGGCAGCGGCTCCGTCGCGATCATGTGCGAGTAGACCGGGGCGAGCTCCCGTTCCGACCCGGACAGCTGTGAGGTCCAGGCCTCGGTCGCGCGGATCACCCAGCGCGCGCGGACGGTGCCGTGGTCGGTCACCACGGCCCGCGGCGAGAGCCGCAGCGCACGGGTCCCCTCGGCCAGCCGAGCGCCGCGGGAGAGCAGCACCTCGACCAGTCCGCGGACCAGGCGCAGGGGCTGGATACGGGCGCAGTCGGGCGTGTACGACCCGCCGATCACGCCCGCGGCGCGCACGTGCTCCTCGACCTCGTCGGGACCCAGGAGGTGCGACTCGTCGCCCCAGCGAGCGTCGGCCTCGACCTCGGAGGCGATGCGCTCGAGCTGCGGGCGGTTGCGGGCGAGCGTGACCGTGCCCCCGAACGCGAACCCGCAGTCGATCTGCTCGGCCGCCGCGACGCCACCCACCTCGACGACGGTGTCCCGCATCGCGGCGCGCAGGTCCGCGGCGGCGTCGTGCCCGTGCCGGCGGGCCAGCTCGTCGCCGGACACCGGGAACAGCGCCGAGCACCAGCCGCCGTTGCGCCCGCTGGCCCCGAAGCCGGCCACCTGCGCCTCGACGACGAGCACGTCGAGCGCCGGGTCCTGCTCCAGCAGGTAGTACGCCGTCCACAGGCCGGTCAGGCCCGCGCCGACGATGACCACGTCGGCGACGTCGTCCCCGTCGAGCGGGTCCCGGGGCAGCAGGCTGTCGGGGTCGTCCGCGGCGACCTGGTCGAACCACAGGGAGAGCCCGGACGGCACCGTCACAGGCGCGTCCACGCCTCGGTCAGCACGCCGCGCAGGATCTGCTCGATGTCGTCGAACTCCTTCTGGCCGCAGATGAGCGGAGGAGCGAGCTGGATGACGGGGTCGCCCCGGTCGTCCGCCCTGCAGTACAGGCCCGCCTCGAACAGCGCGCCGGACAGGAACCCCCGCAGCAGCCGCTCGCTCTCGTCGTCGTCGAACGTCTCGCGGGTGACCTTGTCCTTGACCAGCTCGATCCCGTAGAAGAAGCCCTCGCCGCGGACGTCGCCGACGATCGGCAGGTCGAGCAGCTGCTCCAGGGTGCGCCGGAAGGCCGGGGCGGTCTCCTTGACGTGCGCGGTGATGCCCTCGCGCTCGAACAGGTCGAGGTTGGCGTTGGCGACGGCGGCCGAGACGGGGTGCCCGCCGAAGGTGTACCCGTGCGCGAACGACGCGTTGCCGTGGGCGAACGGCTCGTAGAGCCTGTCGGACGCGATGAGGGCGCCGATCGGGGAGTAGCCCGAGGTCATCCCCTTGGCGCAGGTGATCATGTCGGGCACGTAGCCGAAGTCGTCGCACGCGAAGATCGAGCCGATCCGGCCGAACGCGCAGATGACCTCGTCGGAGACGAGCAGCACGTCGTGCTCGTCGCAGATCTCGCGCACCCGCTCGAAGTATCCGGGCGGCGGCGGGAAGCAGCCGCCCGCGTTCTGCACGGGCTCCAGGAAGACCGCCGCCACCGTGTCCGGACCCTCGAACTCGATCGCCTCGCCGATGCGGTCGGCGGCCCACCGACCGAAGGCCTTCGGGTCGTCGCGCAGGTGGTCGGGCGCCCGGTACTCGTTGGTGTTGGGCACCTTGTGCGCGCCCGGCACCAGCGGCTCGAACGGCGCCTTGAGCGTGGGCAGGCCCGTGATCGACAGGGCCCCGTGCGTGGTGCCGTGGTACGCGATGGACCGGGAGATGACCTTGTACTTGTTCGGCTTGCCCGTGAGCTTGAAGTAGTTCTTGGCCAGCTTCCAGGCGGTCTCGACCGCCTCGCCGCCGCCCGTGGTGAAGAAGACGTGGTTCAGGTCGCCCGGTGCGTACGCGGCCAGCCGCTCGGCCAGGTCGATCGCCTCGGGGTGCGCGTACGACCACAATGGGAAGAACGCCAGCTTCTCGGCCTGCGCGCGTGCGGCCTCGGCGAGCTCGGTGCGACCGTGCCCGGCCTGCACGACGAACAGGCCGGAGAGGCCGTCGATGTACTGCCGGCCCGCGTCGTCGTAGATGTGGTGACCCTCGCCGCGCACGATCGTGGGGACGCCGCCGTCCCAGGCGCTCTGCCGGGTGAAGTGGCCCCAGAGGTGATCGCGGGCCGCCTGCGAACGGTCGGCGCCGGAACGGGTGGTGCTCATCTGGTCCCCCAGTTGTAGAGCTGCTTGCGCAGCTTCAGGTACACGAACGTCTCGGTGGTCCGCACCCCCGGCAGGGAGCGGATCTTCTGGTTGAGGACCTCGAGAAGGTGGTCGTCGTCCTCGCACACGACCTCGCACAGCAGGTCGAACCCGCCCGCCGTCACCACGACGTAGTCGACCTCCTGCAGCGCGGCGAGCGCGTCGGCGACGACGCTGAGGTCCCCCTCGCACTTGAGGCCGATCATCGCCTGTCGCGTGAAGCCGACCTGGAGCGGGTCGGTGACGGCGACGATCTGCATGACCCCCGAGTCGGTGAGCCGCTGGACACGCTGCCGGACCGCGGCCTCGGACAGGCCGATGGCCTTGCCGATCGTCGCGTACGGCCTGCGGCCGTCCTCCTGAAGCTGCTCGACGATCGCCTTCGAGACGTCGTCGAGCGCCGCGTTGCCCGGTGCCGGTCTGCGTGTGCCCACGCGCCGATCGTGGTCGGCCGCGAGCCGGGATGCAAGGAATTCGTTGTGACAGGCCGAAGAAACTTCTGATTTCGAGGACAACGGGCCCTCGATCGGCCGAATGGTCTGTCCGACCCTGCCGGAAGCGGCAGCGGCGGCGTACGGTTCCATCACATGCGTCCCCGGACGGAAAACGCCCGCGAAGGAGTCACCGTGAGCCAGGCCACCGACCAGTCCATCGAGCTGCTCAACGTCGTCGGGGGCGAAGCTGCGGCCCGCCGCGGACGGACGCACGACCGCGGTGGTCGACCCGTCGACGGGCCGGGAGTACGCCCGGGCGCCGCTCAGCGGCCCGGCGGACGTCGACGCCGCCTACGCGTCGGCGTCGGACGCGTTCACCACGTGGGGGCGCACGACACCGGCGGAGCGGCAGCTCGCGCTGCTCAGGCTCGCGGACGCCGTCGAGTCGCGCGCGGCCGAGTTCGTCGCCGTCGAGTCCCGCAACACCGGCAAGCCGCTGCACCTGACCGCGACCGACGAGGTCCCGCCGTGCGTCGACCAGCTCCCGGTTCTTCGCCGGGGCCGCGCGCGTGCTCGACGGGCTGAGCGCGGGGGAGTACCTGGCGGGCCACACCTCGTGGGTGCGCCGCGAGCCGGTCGGCGTCGTCGGCCAGGTCACGCCGTGGAACTACCCGCTCATGATGGCGATCTGGAAGATCGCGCCCGCGCTCGCGGCCGGCAACACGGTGGTGCTCAAGCCGTCCGACACCACGCCCGCCTCGACCTTGCTGCTGGGCCAGGTGGCCGCCGAGGTGCTGCCGCCGGGGGTGCTGAACATCCTCTGCGGCGACCGGGTGACGGGCCGCGCCCTGGTCTCGCACGCCCGTCCCGACATGGTCGCGATCACCGGGTCGGTGCGTGCCGGCTCCCAGGTGGCCGAGGCCGCGTCCGCCGCGGTCAAGCGCGTGCACCTCGAGCTCGGCGGCAAGGCGCCCGTGATCGTGTTCGCGGACGCCGACCTGGCAGCGGCCGCGGAGGGGATCGCCGGTGCGGGGTACTACAACGCCGGCCAGGACTGCACCGCGGCCACCCGGGTGCTCGTGCACGCCTCTGTGCACGACGACTTCGTCGCCGCGCTCGCGGAGGCTGCCCGCACGCAGAAGACCGGGATGCCCGACGACCCGGACGTCGCGTTCGGGCCGGTCAACAACGCCCTCCAGCTCGAGCGCGTCACGGGGTTCCTCGACCGGCTGCCCGACCACGCGTCGGTCGTCGCGGGCGGGCACCGCGTGGGCGACACCGGCTACTTCGTCGAGGCCACGGTGGTCGCGGGCCTGCGCCAGGACGACGAGGCGGTGCAGGACGAGATCTTCGGGCCGGTCATCACGGTGCAGACGTTCACGGACGAGGACGAGGCGATCGCGCTGGCCAACGGCGTCCGGTACGGCCTGGCCAGCTCGGTGTGGACCACGAACCACGGACGCGCGCTGCGCATGTCGCGGGCGCTCGACTTCGGGGTCGTGTGGATCAACACGCACATCCCGTTCGTCGCCGAGATGCCCCACGGTGGCTTCAAGCAGTCGGGCTACGGCAAGGACCTGTCGATGTACGGGTTCGAGGACTACACCCGGATCAAGCACGTGATGTCTGCGTTTGACGCGTAAGTCCACGGATCTGACGGGTCCATGCTTCCGGCATGCAACATTTTCGTTGCGGCTGGGTGCTTTCGCAACGAATTCCTTGCTGGACGCCGGTCCGCTTGCAATGATCCGTCGGACCGCGTTCGTGGCAGAAGCATCCGAGGAGCCCCATGACCGACCAGCGTCGTCGACCCGTCCCGACCGACCCGCGCGTCCGGGCCCTGATCGCGCATGCCACCCGGCGCGGCCGCGAGCGGTCGACCGACCTGTCCCGGAGGTCGTTCCTGCTGGGCGCCGCGGGCGCCGCCGGGGCCGCAGCCGTGCTCGCGGCGTGCGGCACGGGCGGTGCGGCGACGTCGTCGACCCGGGCGGCCAAGGACGACTCGTCCAGCGACAAGCTCGTCCGCTGGGCCAACTGGACGCAGTACCTCGACCAGAACGACGACGGCACCAAGTACCCCACCCTCGAGGCGTTCCAGGCCAAGACCGGGATCAAGGTGACATACGCCGAGGACATCGAGGACAACGACTCGTTCTACGGCAAGATCAACGGCCAGCTGAAGAACGGCCAGGACATCGGGTACGACATCGTCACCCTCACCGACTGGATGGCCGCGCGGATGATCCGCCTCGGCTACACCCAGGCGCTGGACAAGGCGGCCATGCCGAACACCGCGAACATCCTGCCCAACCTGGCCAACGTCGACTTCGACCCGGGCCGCACGCACTCGCTCACGTGGCAGTCGGGCTTCGCCGGGCTCGCCTGGGACAAGTCCAAGGTGCCCGGCGGCCTGCACTCGGTCGACGACCTGTGGAAGCCGGGAAGCTCGCCGGCCGGGTCGAGGTGCTTTCGGAGATGCGCGACACCATGGGCCTGCTCATGTTCAACCAGGGCGTCGACCCCGCGGGCGCCTGGACCGACGACGACTTCCACTCGGCGCTCGAGGTCCTCAAGGAGAAGATCTCCTCGGGGCACATCCGCAAGGTGCTGGGCAACTCGTACACGCAGGACCTCGCGTCGGGGGACGCGATCGCCGTGATCGGCTGGTCCGGTGACATCACGTCGCTCAACTACGAGTCCGACGACCGCTTCGAGTTCGCCATCCCGGACGCCGGCGGCACGCTCTGGAGCGACAACATGATGGTGCCCATCGGCTCGCCGGCCCTGACGAACGCCGAGAAGCTCATGGACTACTACTACGACCCCGAGGTGGCCGCCCAGGTCGCCGCCTGGGTCAACTACATCACGCCGGTCGAGGGCGCCCAGCAGGCGATGGTCGCGATCGATCCTGACCTCGCCAGCAACCCGATGATCTTCCCCGACGCGGCCACCCTGTCCAAGGTCAGCGTCTTCCGCACCCTCGACCCCGCGGAGGAGGCGCGCTACAACGGCGAGTTCCTCACGGTGATCGGCGCATGACGAGCACGACCGGGGCCATCGAGGTCGCCGCAACGGTCGACGTCGAGACCGACACTGGCGCGGCCCTGCAGATCACCGGGGTCACCAAGGCCTTCGGTGACTTCGTCGCGGTCGACCACCTGACCCTGACCGTGCCGAGCGGCTCGTTCTTCGCCCTGCTCGGCCCGTCGGGCTGCGGAAAGACGACGACGCTGCGCATGGTCGCCGGGCTCGAGCAGCCGACGACGGGCACGATCGCCATCGGCGGCCGGGACGTCACCGGGACGCGGGCGCACCAGCGGCCCGTCAACACGGTGTTCCAGCTGACGCGCTGTTCCCGCACCTGACCGTGGGGGAGAACGTCGCGTTCGGTCTGCGGCGGACGGGCAAGAGCGAGATCGCCCGCCGCGTGGCCGAGGGCCTCGACCTGGTCGAGCTCGGCCACCTGGCAGGCCGCAAGCCGGTCCAGCTCTCGGGCGGCCAGCAGCAGCGTGTGGCGCTCGCTCGCGCCCTGGTCAACCGGCCTTCGGTGCTGCTCCTCGACGAGCCGCTCGGCGCGCTGGACCTCAAGCTGCGCCGCCAGATGCAGCTCGAGCTCAAGCGCATCCAGACCGAGGTGGGGCTGACCTTCATCCACGTCACGCATGACCAGGAGGAGGCCATGACGATGGCCGACACGGTCGCGGTGATGAACCACGGCCGCATCGAGCAGATGGGGACGCCCGCCGAGCTGTACGAGCTGCCTCGGACGGCCTTCGTCGCCAACTTCCTCGGACAGTCGAACCTGGTGCCCGGCACGGTCAGCGAGCGCGTGACCTCGACGGGTCTGCTCGCGGTCGACGTGGTCGGTCGGCGACTCCTCGTGCCCGAGGCGCGCTCGGTCCGGTCGTCGGGCGACGTGCTCGTCGGGGTCCGGCCCGAAAAGCTGCGGATGCTCGTCGGGGACCAGGAGCCGTCCTCGGGCGAGAACGTGCTCGGCCCGGGGACGGTGACCGACGTGTCCTTCACGGGCGTCAGCACGCAGTACCAGGTCGAGGTTGCCGGTCTGGGCACGTTCGGCGTGTTCGCGCAGAACCTCCTGGGCGGCTCGACCGTCGCGCCCGGGTCCCGGGTGCGGCTCGCGTGGTCGGTGGACTTCACGTTCGCGCTGGACGGCGCGGACGCTCCCGACGAGGGCACGGTCGACCTGGACGACGAGCCGTGAGCCTGACCGCCGCGCTCGGAGAGGGCGTCGCGACGGGTCCGGCGGCGCCTGCGCCTCGCACGCGGACCCGTTCCCGGACGCACTGGCTCCTGCTCGGACCGGGCCTCCTCTACCTGGGCCTGCTGTTCGTCGTCCCGGTCGGCGCGCTGCTCGTGACCTCCCTGTACGTGCCCGTGCCGGGTGGCGACCTCGGGCAGTACCAGCCGGCGCTGCACTGGCAGAACTACGTCGACGCGATGTCGCAGTTCTGGCCGGTGATGCTGCGCTCGTTCTGGTTCGCGTTCGTGGCCACCGTGGCGACGCTCGTCATCGGGTACCCGATGGCGTACGCGATCGCCATCCGGGCCCGGGGTCGCAAGCCTGCAGGGGATGCTGCTGGTCCTGGTCGTCGCGCCGTTCTTCACCAGCTTCATCCTGCGGACGATCGCCTGGAAGCAGATCCTCTCGGACGACTCGTTCGTGGTCAGTGCCCTGCACTGGCTCCACCTGCTCCCGGAGGGCGCCCGGCTGACGGCGACCCCGTTCGCCGTCGTCTGCGGCCTGACCTACAACTTCCTGCCGTTCATGGTGCTGCCGATCTTCGCGGGCCTCGAGCGGCTGGACGCGCGGATGCTCGAGGCGGGCGCGGACCTGTACGCGTCGCCGCTGACCGCGTTCCGCACCGTGACGTGGCCGCTGTCGCTGCCGGGGGTCGTCGCCGGCACCCTGCTGACGTTCATCCCGGCCGTCGGCGACTACGTGAACGCGTCCCTGCTCGGCAACAACACGAACACGACGATGATCGGGCAGGTCATCGACGCCCGGTTCTTCAAGGTGCTGGACTACCCGACCGCCGCCGCGCTGTCCGTCGTGCTCATGGCGGCGATCATGCTCCTGGTGACGCTGTACATACGGCGCGCGGGGACCGAGGAGCTCCTGTGAGCGTCGACGTCCGGCCCGCCGTCCGGCCGCCCGCGCGGCGTCGGCGTCGCATCGGCGACGCCATCGTCCCGACGTTCGCCGCGCTCGGGTTCGTGTTCCTGCTGGTCCCCGTCGCGTACACGGTCGTGTTCTCGTTCAACGACGCGGGCAAGACGAACCTCGTGTGGCGCGGCTTCACGCTCGACAACTGGCGCAACCCGTGCGGTGCCCCGCAGGTGTGCGAGGCGTTCGGGCACTCGCTGCAGGTCGGACTCCTGTCCACCCTCGTCGCGACGGTCCTCGGCACGCTCGTGGCCATCGGTCTGGTGCGGTCCCAGTTCCGCGGTCGCTCCGCTGCCAACCTGCTGATCTTCCTGCCGATGTCGACGCCGGAGGTGGTGCTCGGTGCGGCGCTCCTGGCGCAGTTCCTGTCCGTTCGGGTGCCGCTCGGCTTCAGCACGGTCGTGGCCTCGCACGTGCTGTTCTGCATCAGCTTCGTCGTCGTCACGGTCAAGGCACGCGTCTCGAGCCTGGACCCCGCGATCGAGGAGGCCGCGGCAGACCTGTACGCCTCGCCGCTGCAGGCGTTCTGGCGGGTCACGTTCCCGCTCCTGCTGCCCGGGATCGCGGCGGCCGCGCTGCTCGCGTTCAGCCTCAGCTTCGACGACTTCATCGTCACGAACTTCACGTCCGGGTCGTACGAGACGTTCCCCAAGTTCGTGTACATCTCGGCGACCCGCGGCATCCCGCCGCAGGCCAACGTCATCAGCTCGTTCATGTTCGTGCTGGCCCTCGCCATCGTCGTGATCGTCCAGCTGCTCGGCCATGCCCGGAGCAAACGTCTCCGGTGAACGACCAGACGGGCGCGACGCAGCGCCCGGTGAGAGGTGGACCTCGTGCGGATCCTGGTGGTCGGTAGCGGAGGGGTGGGCGACGCGGTCGCCCGGATCGCAGCCCGTCGGACCTTCTTCGAGCGGCTGGTCGTCGCGGACGTGGACCTGGCGCGCGCCCGGCGCACCGTCGACGCGGCGAGCGAGCACGACGTGGTGGGCGGCCGGTTCGTCGCCGCCGTCGTCGACGCTTCCAGCGCGGCGGCCGTCGAGGCGCTGGTGCGCGAGCACGGTGCCACGCACGTGCTGAACGCCGTCGACCCGCGCTTCGTCCTGCCGATCTTCGAGGGCGTGCGGGCGGCCGGGGCGGACTACCTCGACATGGCCATGTCGTTGTCGCACCCCCACCCGGACCGGCCGTACGAGCCTGCCCGGCGTCAAGCTCGGCGACGAGCAGTTCGCGGCGGCCGGGGACTGGGCGACGGCCGGGCGCCTGGCGCTCGTCGGCATGGGCGTGGAGCCCGGGCTGTCGGACGTGTTCGCGCGGTACGCCGCCGACCACCTGTTCGAGTCGATCGACGACTCGGGGTGCGGGACGGCGCCAACCTCGTGGTGCTCGGCGACGACGGCGAACCGGTCTTCGCGCCGTCGTTCTCCATCTGGACCACGATCGAGGAGTGCCTCAACCCGCCGGTCATCTGGTCGGCGGACCGCGCCGAGGCCGGTGCCGGTCTGGAGGACGGCTGGTTCACCACCCCGCCGTTCCACGAGCCCGAGGTGTTCCGGTTCCCGGAGCCGATCGGCGACGTCGAGTGCGTGCACGTCGAGCACGAGGAGGTCCTCCTCATGCCGCGCTGGGTGGACGCGCGCAAGGTGACCTTCAAGTACGGGCTCGGCGAGGAGTTCATCGGCGTCCTGCGCACGCTGCACACGCTCGGCCTCGATCGCACCGAGCCGGTCCAGGTGCGCGGCGCGCCGGTCAGCCCACGCGACGTCGTGGCGGCGTGCCTGCCCGACCCCGCGACGATCGGCCCCCGGATGTCGGGGTCGACCTGTGCCGGCCTGCTGGTCACCGGGACCGGCACCGACGGGTCGCCGCGAGAGGTCTACCTGCACCACATCGTCGACAACGCCTGGTCGATGGCCGAGTACGGCGCGCAGTGCGTGGTCTGGCAGACGGCCGTCAACCCGGTCGTCGCGCTCGAGCTGCTCGCGACGGGCGTCTGGTCGGGTGCGGGCGTGCTCGGCCCGGAAGCGTTCGACGCGGTGCCGTTCCTCGACCTGCTGGCCGCGCCGACGCCCGCGGGCTACGGCTCCCCGTGGGGCCTCGACGAGCGCGACCCCGCCTAGGACGGACGCCGGTACACCGACACGTGGGACGGCGAGTCGGCGGTGAACGGCGATCCGACCCAGTCGGCGTGCCGGGTCTCCGGGTCGAGACCCGCCAGCTGCGCCATGAGGTCGAGCTCTGCAGGCCACACGTAGCGGTGCGGGCTGCGGGTGAGGCTGGCGTGCACGGCGTCGTCCTCGCTGAACCGGACGTGGTGCGACACCACACGCTGGAGCAGCACGTCGTAGGTGTCTAGGCCGAGGTAGCCGGGCTCGACGGCCCAGACGGTGGCACTCTGCCCGGGCGGGAGCGCGCGCAGCTGCGGGACCCACAGCTCGACGACGAACCGGCCGCCCGGACTCAGGTGGCGGGCAGCGTTCCGGAAGCACGCGACCTGCACGGCCTGTGTGAGCAGGTTGGAGATCGTGTTGTAGACCAGGTACACGAGGCTGAACTCGCCGGGTGCGACGGCTGTCGCCATGTCGCCCAGGACGACCGGGATCGTCGCCTCGTCCGCCTTCGTCCGTAGCCGCGCTACCATCGCGGGCGAGAGCTCGATGCCGGTGACCGGCACGCCGCGCTCGGCGAGCGGGACGGCGACCCTGCCGGTGCCGACCGCGAGACTCGAGCGCTCGACCGCCCGCCGCGAGGACGGCGAGCATGTCGACCGTCGGCCCGAGCACCTCGGGCGCGAACATGCCCGAGCCGGGCGTGTCGTAGCGTTGCGCGGTCTCGGCGTCCCAGATCTGGTCCACCCTCGCGACGATCGCACCGACCCGGCGGGCCGTCCACGGATTACAGCGATCGCAGCGCGTCCTCCAGCACGGTCAGCGCGTCGTCGAGCAGCTCGTCGCCGATGACGAGCGGCGGCAGCAGGCGCAGGACGTTGCCCCACGTGCCGCACGTGAGCACGAGCACGCCCTGGGCGGCGCAGGCCGCCGCCACCCTCTGCGCGGCGGCCTTGTCGGGCTCGAGCGTGCCCGGACGCACCAGCTCGAGCGCGAGCATCGCGCCCCGCCCACGGATCTCCGCCACGGCGCCGACGTCGGCGAGGCTCGCGGTCAGCCGCGGGACCACCCGGTCCTCGATCGCGCGCGCGGCGCCGACCAGGTCGGTCCGTTCGTACAGGTCGATGCTCGCCAGCGCCGCCGCACAGGCGATCGGGTTGCCGCCGAACGTGCCGCCCAGCCCGCCCGCGTGCACCGCGTCGAGCAGCTCGGCCCGACCGGTCACCGCGCCGAGCGGCAACCCGCCGGCGATGCCCTTGGCCAGGGCGATGAGGTCCGGCACGACGCCCTCGTGGTCGCACGCGAACATCGCACCCGTGCGCGCGAACCCGGTCTGCACCTCGTCGGCGACGAGCACGATGCCCTTGTCCTTGGCCCAGGCCGCGAGGGTCGGCAGGAACCCGGGGGCGGGCACGACGAAGCCGCCCTCGCCCAGGATCGGCTCGACGACGATCGCCGCGACCTGGTCCGCGCCGACCTGCCGCTCGGCGACGTCGATCGCGCGACGGGCGGCCTGCTCGCCGGTCATCCCCTCGGGGTCGCGCAGCGGGTAGGACGCGGGCACGCGGTACACCTCGCCCGCGAACGGCCCGAAGCCCGTCTTGTACGGCATGGCCCGCGCCGTCATCGCCATCGTCAGGTTCGTGCGCCCGTGGTACGCGTGGTCGAGCACGAGCACGGCCTCGCGACCGGTCGCCCGCCGGGCGATCTTCACGGCGTTCTCGACGGCCTCCGCGCCGGAGTTCACCAGCACCGAGCGCTTCGCGTGGTCGCCGGGGGTGAGCCGGGCGAGCGCCTCGCAGACCGCGACGTACTCCTCGTAGGGGCTGATCATGAAGCACGTGTGCGTGAAGTCGAGCGCCTGCGCCGCCACGGCCGCGGCCACCTCGGGCGCGCTCGCGCCGACCGAGGTCACCGCGATGCCGGAGCCGAGGTCGACGAACACGTTGCCGTCCACGTCCTCGATCACCGCGCCCGAGGCCCGCGCCACGTACACCGGCAGGGTGGACGACACGCCCGCGGCGACCGCGGCGGCCCGACGCGCTCCTAGCGCGATCGACCGGGGGCCGGGGACGGGCGTCCGCAGCGCGCGGCGCTGCTCGAGAACGGTGGCGGGAGCGGAATCAGTGGCCATGCTCGGACGTTAGTGCCGATCTCGCACGCGGGAAAGGCCGGGCACGACGAATTCCGCTACCCGTCCGATCCGTACCGATCCGGACGAGGTCCGGAGTTCTCGACCCGCCGAACGGGTGAGCCCAGCGGGCGTCCAGCGACTTCCCAGGGTGGCGGGGGAGGATGTGCGCGCGCGGGCCGCTGGTGCACGCTTGGGTGGGGTGCGGTCCCCGGACGGAGGAGATTGATGGCGTACCTGATCGGCGTGCTGATCTTCGTCGTCGTGCTGCTGGCATCCATCGGGCTGCACGAGGTCGGGCACATGGTGCCCGCCAAGCGGTTCGGCGTCCGGGTCAGCCACTACATGATCGGGTTCGGGCCCACGCTGTGGTCGCGGACCAAGGGCGAGACCGAGTACGGGTTCAAGGCGATCCCGCTCGGTGGCTACGTGCGCCTGGTCGGCATGTACCCGCCCGGGGACGCCGTCGGTAACCCGCGGGCGCGCACGTGGATCGGACGCCTCGCCCGGGACGCGCGCCAGGCCAGCGCCGAGGAGATCCGCCCCGGCGAGGACGGACGTGCGTTCTACCGGCTGTCGACGCCGAAGAAGCTCGTCGTCATGCTCGGCGGACCGGTCATGAACCTCGTCATCGCGTTCTTCCTCATGGCGATCGTCTTCGTGGGCATCGGGCTGCCCGGCCCGACGACCACCGTGAGCTCCGTCAGTGCGTGCGTGATCCCGGCCGACGCGCCGGCGACGCGCACCTGCACGTCCACCGACGCGGCGGCTCCGGGCGCGGCCGCCGGCCTGCGCTCTGGCGACACGGTGGTCTCCTACAACGGCACCGCGGTCGACTCCTGGGACCAGCTCACCGTGCTGATCCGGTCGACCGGCGACGAGGCCGTGCCGGTGACGGTGCTGCGCGACGGCAAGCAGGTCGAGCTGTCGGTGACCCCGGTGGTGGCCGAGCGCCCCGTCTACGACGCGAACGACAACCCGGTGCTGAATGCGGACGGCACCCCGAAGACCACGTCGGTCGGCTACATCGGGATCGGCCCGAAGCAGGAGACGCAGCGCGAGTCGATCTGGCAGATCCCGGGTCGGGTGGCGACGATGACCGGCCAGACGGCGTCCGTCGTCGCGACGCTCCCCAGCAAGGTGGGTGACTCTGGAGCTCGACGGTGCACGGCACCCCGCGCGACACCAGCAGCGTCGTCGGGGTGGTCGGCATCGGCCGGTTCGCCGGCGACATCGCCTCCGAGCACGACATCGACTGGGGCCTCAAGCTCGCCGGCCTGCTCCTGATGCTGGCCAGCCTGAACATCGCCCTGTTCGTCTTCAACCTGATCCCCTTGCCGCCGCTCGACGGCGGCCACGTCGCCGCGGCGCTCTGGGAGGGCGCGCGTCGGCAGGTGGCCAGGCTGCGAGGCCTGCCGCGCCCGGGGCCGTTCGACAGCGCCAAGCTCGTGCCGATCGCCTACAGCGTGTTCGTCCTGCTCGGCGGCGTCGGCCTCCTGCTGGTCTACGCGGACCTCGTCAACCCGGTGCAGATCTGAGGGTGATGTCGTGCACGCCACGTCCGGCGGGGGAGCGCCCGGCACCGCGGGTGCGATGATGGCGAGGTGAGCATCCCGATCAGCCTCGGCATGCCGGAGGCGCCCGCACCCGTGCTGGCCCCGCGGCGTCCCACCCGCAAGATCCGCGTCGGCAAGGTGTTCGTCGGCGGCGACGCCCCGGTGAGCGTCCAGTCGATGTGCACGACGCCGACGACGGACATCAACAAGACCCTGCAGCAGATCGCCGAGCTGACCGCGGCGGGCTGCGACATCGTCCGTGTCGCCGTCCCGACGCAGGACGATGCCGACGCGCTCGCCACCATCGCGCGCAAGTCGCAGCTGCCGGTGATCGCGGACATCCACTTCCAGCCCAAGTACGTGTTCACGGCGATCGAGGCGGGTTGTGCGGCGGTCCGGGTCAACCCCGGCAACATCCGCAAGTTCGACGACCAGGTCAAGGAGATCGCCCGCACGGCGACGGATGCCGGCGTCTCCATCCGGATCGGCGTGAACGCTGGCTCTCTCGACCCGCGCCTGCTCGCCAAGTACGGCAAGGCCACGCCGGAGGCGCTCGTCGAGTCGGCGGTCTGGGAGGCGTCGCTCTTCGAGGAGCACGGCTTCCGTGACTTCAAGATCTCCGTCAAGCACAACGACCCCGTCGTGATGGTGCGGGCGTACGAGCTGCTCTCCGAACGAGGCGACTGGCCGCTGCACCTCGGCGTGACCGAGGCCGGGCCGGCGTTCCAGGGCACCATCAAGTCCGCCACCGCGTTCGGCGCGCTGCTCAGCAAGGGCATCGGGGACACCATCCGCGTGTCCCTGTCCGCGCCGCCGGTCGAGGAGGTCAAGGTCGGCATCCAGATCCTCCAGTCGCTCAACCTGCGGCCGCGCAAGCTGGAGATCGTGTCCTGCCCGTCCTGCGGTCGGGCTCAGGTGGACGTCTACACGCTGGCGGAGCGCGTGACCGCGGGCCTCGAGGGCCTGGAGGTCCCGCTGCGGGTCGCCGTCATGGGGTGCGTCGTCAACGGGCCGGGCGAGGCGCGCGAGGCGGACCTGGGCGTCGCGTCCGGCAACGGGAAGGGCCAGATCTTCGTGCGGGGCGAGGTCATCAAGACCGTCCCGGAGGCGCTCATCGTCGAGACGCTGATCGAGGAGGCCATGCGGCTCGCCGAGTCCATGGACCCCGTCGACTCCGGCGCCGGTGCCCCAGTCGTCACCGTCGGCTGACCGAGCGGGTCCCGTGGGCGGGCCTACCGCAGATTCATCAGATCGGCGTGCCGAAGATGGGGTGAATCAGGCCGAGGTGGTGCAAGATCGCCTCATGGTGCAACGTCGCGCTGCTCTGCTCGACAACCGAGCCGGAGGTCGGGTCCTGACGGACATCGACCTCGAGGGCGCGCTGGCCGTCTGCGCACGTGATGCGGTCGGTTCTGTGCTCGCGACGGCCCGGTTGGAGCAGGCCGTGGGACGCGGTCTGCGTGCGGCAGGTGGCAGCCTCTGGGGATTCGAGCAGGACGGCGAGCTCGTCGCGATCTGCTTCGCCGGCGCGAACATGGTGCCCCTCGTACCCGTGGACGACTCCCGAACCGTGAGCCGGGCGCTCGACGCGTTCGCGGGACTCGCCCGGCTCCAGGGCCGTCGGTGCTCGTCGATCGTCGGACCGGCCGATGCCGTGCTCGGCATGTGGAGCCGGCTGCGGCAGTTCTGGCCGGCGGCGCGCGAGGTTCGCGACGACCAGCCGTCGATGGTGATCGACCATGCCCCGCTGGTGACGCCCGACCCGGCGGTTCGGCGGTCGAACCCCGACGAGTTCGACATCGTCCTGCCGGCCTGCGTGCGGATGTTCACCGAGGAGGTGGGCTACTCGCCCGTGAGCGGTCCGGGCGGGCCGTACGAGACGCGGGTGCGCAACCTCATGACGCAGGGACGCTCGTTCGTCCGCGTCGAGGAGTCCGCCAGGCGATCCCGCCGTGACGTGGTGTTCAAGGCCGAGCTCGGTGCCGTCGCGGGCGGTGTCGCGCAGGTCCAGGGCGTGTGGGTGTCGCCCGACCGACGCGGCGAGCGGCTCTCGGAGTCGGGTATGGCCGCCGTCGTGCAGGCGACCCGCGCCGAGGTGGCCCCGCTCGTCTCGCTCTACGTCAACAACTACAACGCGCGGGCGCTGGCCGCCTACCGGGCCGTCGGGTTCCGCCAGGTCGGCACCTACGCGACGGTCCTCTTCTGAGGCCTACCGCAGCAGGCGCGACATCCGCCGGTCCGCCAGCGGTTTGCCGCCCGTCTGACAGGTCGGGCAGTACTGCAGCGCCGAGTCCGCGAACGACACCTCGTGGACGGTGTCGCCGCAGGGCACGCCGTCCCAGCCCGGGCACGGCTCGCCGGTGCGCCCGTGCACGCGCATCCCTTGGCGCTTGGCGTCCTTGAGCTCGGCCGCGGGCTTGCCCGACGCCGCGCGCACGGCCTCGGTGAGCACGTCGTGGATGGCGGCGTAGAGCGTCGCGGTCTTGGCGGCGTCGAACGACCTGGTCATGGCGAACGGGCTCATCCGCGCGACCAGCAGGATCTCGTCGGAGTAGGCGTTCCCGATCCCGGCGATCGTGCCCTGGTCGCGCAGGAGTCCCTTGACCTGCTGGTTGCGCGCAGCCAGCAGCTCGGACAGGCGCTGGGGCGTGAACTCGTCCGAGAGGGGTTCGACGCCGAGCGTCGCGATCTGCGGGACGTCGGCCGGGTCCTGCACGACGTGCACCGCGAGCCGTTTGCGGGTCCCGGCCTCGGTCAGGTCGAAGCCGGCCCCGTCGTCGAACCGCACGCGCAGCGCGATCGGCGACTTGCCCGGCCGCACGGGACGCTCGGACAGCTGCTCGGACCAGCGCACCCAGCCCGCGCGCGACAGGTGCCAGACCAGGTGCAGCGGCTCGCCGGTCGCCGTCGCGACCATGAGGTCGAGCCACTTGCCGTGCCGCTGGACGTCGACCACCACCCCGCCCTTGAGCGCGTCCGGCGGCGGGCGGAACGTCTTGAGCGCGCTGATCGCGCCGATCTCGACCGACGTCACGGTGTGGTCGACCGCCCGCCCGCGCAGGAACTGCGCGAGCGCCTCGACCTCGGGCAGCTCCGGCACGCACCCATCGTGGCGCATGACTGCTCGATCTGCGGGAGCAACTAGGCTCGCGGTCATGCTTCTGCGCCTCTCGACCCTCTTCTTCCGCACCCTGCGCGAGGACCCCGCCGATGCCGAGGTCGCCAGCCACCGGCTCCTGGTGCGAGCCGGCTACATCCGCCGCGCGGCGCCCGGCATCTACACCTGGCTGCCGCTCGGGCTGCGCGTGCTGGCCAAGGTCGAGGCCGTCGTGCGCGAGGAGATGAACGCTGCCGGCGCGCAGGAGGTGCACTTCCCCGCGCTGCTGCCGCGCGAGCCGTACGAGGCCACGGGGCGCTGGACCGAGTACGGGCCCAACCTGTTCCGGCTGAAGGACCGCAAGGGTGCGGACTACCTGCTGGCGCCCACCCACGAGGAGATGTTCACGCTCCTGGTCAAGGACCTGTACTCGTCGTACAAGGAGCTCCCCCTCGCGCTGTACCAGATCCAGACCAAGTACCGCGACGAGGCTCGGCCGCGCGCCGGCCTGATCCGCGGACGCGAGTTCATCATGAAGGACGCCTACTCGTTCGACATCGACGACGAGGGCCTCGAGGCCTCCTACCAGGCGCAGCGAGCCGCCTACCAGCGGATCTTCGACCGCCTCGGACTCGAGTACGTGATCGTGGCGGCCACGTCGGGCGCCATGGGCGGCTCGCGGTCCGAGGAGTTCCTGACGCCGACGCCCATCGGGGAGGACACGTTCGTCCGCTCGGCCGGCGGCTACGCGGCCAACGTCGAGGCGGTCACGACCGTCGTGCCCCAGGCGCTGCCGTTCGCGGACGCACCCGCGGCGCACGTGGAGGACACGCCCGACACGCCCACCATCGACTCGCTGGTCGCCCTCGCGAACGAGCGGTTCGCCCGCCCGGACCGCGCCTGGAGCGCGGCCGACACGCTCAAGAACGTCGTCCTCGCGCTGGTGCACCCGACGGGTGAGCGCGAGCTGCTCGTCGTCGGCCTGCCCGGCGACCGCGAGGTGGACCTCAAGCGGCTCGAGGCGTCGGTCAGCCCGGCCGAGGTGGAGGCCGCCGGCGATGCCGACTTCGCCGCGCACCCCGAGCTGGTGCGCGGCTACATCGGCCCCGCGGCGATGGGTCCGAACGTCGCGGTCGCCGAGGGGGCCGAGCGCACGGCGGTGCGCTACCTGCTCGACCCGCGCGTGGTTGCCGGGACGCGGTGGATCACGGGGGCGAACGAGCCCGGTCGGCACGTCTTCGACCTGGTCGCGGGCCGCGACTTCACCGCCGACGGCACGGTCGAGGCCGCCGAGGTGCGCGCCGGTGACCTCGCGCCCGACGGATCGGGTCCGCTCGAGCTGGCGCGCGGCATCGAGATCGGTCACATCTTCGCGCTCGGCCGCAAGTACGCCCAGGCGCTCGGGCTGACGGTGCTGGACCAGAACGGCAAGGCCCAGGTGGTCACCATGGGTTCGTACGGCATCGGCGTGACCCGGGTGCTCGCCGCCCTGGCGGAGGCGAACAACGACGAGCGCGGCCTGGCCTGGCCCGCCCACGTCGCGCCCGCGCACGTGACGGTCGTCGCGACCGGCAAGGACCCAGCCGTGTTCGAGGCCGCCGAGGCGCTCGCGCTCGAGCTGTCGTCGCGCGGCATCGAGGTGGTCTACGACGACCGTCCGGGCCGTGTCTCGCCGGGGGTGAAGTTCGCCGACGCCGAGCTGATCGGGGTCCCGCTGGTGGTCGTCGTCGGCCGCGGGCTGGCCGAGGGGGTCGTGGAGGTCCGCCCGCGGACCGGCGGCACCACCGAGCAGGTCCCGGTCGACCAGGCCGCCGACCACGTCGCGGGCCTGGTCGCCACGCTGCTCTCCGCCTGAGGCGACCGCTGGCTGACTGCGGCGTCCGCGGGCGCGGACGTCGAGGTCAGCCGGCGGGCTTCTGGGTCTGTTCGGGGAGGCCGGGGAACGGGACCGGCGTCGCGCCCCAGGTCCCGGCCGCGCCGGTCGCGGCCTGGAGACCGTCGACGAGCGGGAGTCGCGCGCCCACCGGGGCGCCCGCGACGGCGTTCGCGTAGGCGTCCGCCACCGCGGACTCCAGCGTGCGGCCGAGTGCGACGGCCGCGGTCGGGTCGTCGAGCCCGGTCGGCAGGGCGTACGACGCACGACGCGGATCCTGCGCGGTGCCGTCGGAGCCCGAGGCGCGGGCCCACTGCTCGCCGGCCGACCGGTTCGCGGCGGCGGCAGCGACGGCCGCCGCGCGCTGGTCGCCCGCGAGCTTGGCCGCGATGACCTCGAAGCCGAAGCCCGCCTGGTCGTGCGCGAGCGCGAGGGCGTCCAGGTCGGTGGCCGACGCCGTGCTCGGGCTGGGTGCGGGCGTGGGCGCCGGAGTCGCGGCGCCGACCACGGGCGGGGTCACGGTGGGGACCGGCAGGCCGGTGGCCTGCGCGAGGCGAGCGGTGAGTCCCGCCCGCGACGTCGCGATCGACGCGACGAGTCGCGCGAGAGCACCGTCGTCCACGGCGTCGGCGTCGGCGAGCGAGGTGGTCGTGGCGGCTGCCAGCTGGGCCAGGAGCGTCGGCGCGTCCGGCGTCACCGCGGGTGTCGACGGCGAGGTGGTCGGCGTCGGCAGGCCCGAGACGTACGCGCCGCCGGCCTGCTGGGCGTGCTGGTCGGAGAACGAGGCGACGTCGGCGAGCACGCCCGCCAAGGGTTCGGCAGCGCCCGCCGGTGTCGCAGCGAGGGCCCCGGCGGCCTGGGCGAGCGCCAGAGAATCGGCGACCGTGCGGGCGCGGACCTGCTCGATCGCGTCGGGGGTGCGCGCGACCGGGGGCGACGACTCGGCGCGCAGGCCACATCCGGCCAGGAGCGCGAGAGCAAGAAGTGTGGCGAGCGCGACACCGAACCGGCGGGCGCGCGAGGCGAGATCCGGGTCGTGGTGCGGGTGCGGCTGGGCGTGCATCGCCGGTGATCCTGCCATGCGACGGACGTGCGGCGGTCGGGCACGCCCGGACTCGATACGCTTGGCTCACAACATCACAGGGTCGATCCGTTGTCTGCGCACTGACCCGCTGGAGCCGACAGGAGGCTGACGTGGCCGCGCCAGCGCACCCAGCACATGCCGAACGGGTCCGCCAGGTCGTGGAGCCGGCCGTCGAGTCCGTCGGGCTCCTTCTCGAGGACGTCGCCGTGCGGCGTTCCGCGGGCCGGTCCGTGGTCGAGGTCGTGATCGACGTGACCGAGGACGACGAGGTCGGTCTGGACCTCGACCGCATCGCCGACGCGACGCACGCCGTCTCGGACGCCCTGGACGCCGCCGAGGCGATCACCGGCGAGTACACGCTCGAGGTGATGAGCCCCGGGGTCTCCCGGCCGCTCACCGAGCGCCGGCACTTCACGCGCGCCGTCGGGCACTCGGTCGTGGTGCACCGCCACGACGGTGGGACGCTCAGCGGGCGGTTGACCGCCGTCGAGCGGACCGGGCCGCAGGACGGCACGATCGTCGTCGTGCCGGTGACGCCCGGGCTCAAGGGCCGCAAGCCGGTGGTCGGGGAGGCCGTTCAGGTGCCGCTGTCCGAGGTGCGCGCCGCGCACGTCGAGGTGGACCTGACAGGCGTCGGGCCCGTGGACGACGACGAGGCCGGCAGCGACGCCGACGCCGGACAGGAGAACTGAACATGGACATCGACATGCAGACGCTGCGGATGCTCGAGCGCGAGCGGGAGATCAGCCTCGACGTGCTCGTCTCGGCGATCGAGCAGGCACTGCTCTCGGCGTACCACCGCACCCCCGGCGCACACACCCGGGCCCGCGTCGAGGTGGACCGCAAGAGCGGTCACGTGACCGTGTGGGCCCGCGAGGAGCCCCCGGTGCAGGACGACGACGAGCCCGAGTACACGCTCCACGACGAGCCGGAGTTCGACCACACGCCGGACGGGTTCGGCCGCATCGCGACCGCGACCGCCCGGCAGGTCATCGTGCAGCGCCTGCGGGACGCCGAGGACGACCAGGTGCTCGGCGCGTTCCGCGGCAAGGAGGGCGAGGTGCTCGGCGGCGTCATCCAGCAGGGCCGGGACCCGCGCACCGTGCTGATCGACGTGGGCGGCACCGAGGCCGTGCTCCCCGCGCACGAGCAGGTTCCGGGGGAGGAGTACGTGCACGGCGACCGAATCCGCGGCTACGTGCTCGAGGTCGCCCGCGGCCCGCGCGGCCCGCAGGTGACCCTGTCCCGCACGCACCCGAACCTCGTGCGCAAGCTGTTCGAGCTGGAGGTCCCCGAGGTGGCCGACGGCACCGTCGAGATCACCGCGATGGCGCGCGAGGCGGGCCACCGCACCAAGATGGCCGTCCGCGCGACGGTTCCCGGCGTGAACGCCAAGGGCGCGTGCATCGGCCCGATGGGTGGTCGCGTCCGCGCGGTCATGGCCGAGCTGCACGGCGAGAAGATCGACATCGTCGACCACGCCGACGACCCGGCCGAGATGATCGCGCACGCGCTCTCGCCGGCCCGGGTGCTCTCCGTGACGGTCGTCGACCCCGAGGCCCGCGCCGCCCGGGTCGTCGTGCCGGACTACCAGCTGTCGCTCGCCATCGGCAAGGAGGGCCAGAACGCCCGGCTGGCCGCGAAGCTCACCGGCTGGCGCATCGACATCCGCTCCGACGCCGAGGTCCCGGGCGACCTGCAGGGTGCGAGCGCCGGTGAGTGACGTCACGATCGACGCCTGCGGTGGTACGGCCAGTGGTACGGCGCGGTAGACTTGCTGCGGCTGGGCCGGATGTCCGGCTCCTCCCGTCGAGCCGGCGGACCCCACAGACAGCGAAAACTGTCTCTGGCATGGGTCCGCTCCGGACCTGCGTGGGGTGCCGAGCCACCGGCCCGAGGTCGGCCCTGTTGAGGGTGGTCGTCGCCACGGACGCCGCGGGATCTCCCGCGCTGGTCGTGGACGTCGGTCGCCGGATGCCGGGCAGGGGGGCGTGGCTGCACCCCGATCCTGGATGTCTCGACACCGCCGAACGCCGACGTGCACTGGGGCGGGCACTGCGCAACGCAGGCCTGCTCGACGTGAGCGTCGTCCGCCGGCACGTCGAGCAGCAGGGCATGAAGGGCGCCGGGCAGATCCCGGGGTCGTAGGCCGATCGTCGATGAGGGAAGCGGGTCTGGAAGCCGATGGCTACCCGATGAGCACGCACCGATGAGTACCCAGCGATGAGTACGCAGCGATGAGTAGCGAACACTAACGACGGTCCGACCCTGTCCGGGCGGACCGAGACAGGAGAGATGTGGCCAAGGTCCGCGTCTACGAGCTCGCCGAAGCCGGGGTCGACAGCAAGACCATCATGACCAAGCTGAACACCATGGGGGAGTTCGTCCGGTCGGCATCGTCGACCATCGAGCCACCGGTCGTTCGCAAGCTGCGCGACGAGTACCCCGTCGGAGCAGCCCCCGCAGCAGCAGCACCCAAGGCACCCGCGCGTCCCGCGCCGGCGCCTGCCCCCGTACCCGTCGTCGAGGCTCCGCGCCCCGCCGCCGCTGCCGCCCCGGCTCCGGCCGCCGCGGCTCCCGTCGCTCCGGCTCCCACGCGCCCGGCTCCCGCCGCCGCGCCGGCGCCGGCCACCGCATCACCCGCGCCGGCCGCCGCTGCCGCCGCGACGGGCGCACCCGTCCGTCCCGGACCGCGTCAGGCGCCCGCGCCCGCCGCGCGTCCCGGCAACAACCCGTTCGCACCCTCGCAGGGCATGCCCCGCCAGGGTGAGCGTCCGGGAGCCAACCGCCCCGGCGGCCCGCGTCCGGGCAACAACCCGTTCGCACCGTCGCAGGGCATGCCGCGTCCGGGCGACCGTGACCGTCGTCCCGCCCCCGTCGACGGTGCCCCCGTCGCGTCCGCGGGTGACCGTCCCGGTGGTCCGCGTCCCGGTGGTCCCCGTCCCGGTGGTCCGCGCCCCAACCCGGGCATGATGCCGGGCCGCACGGCCAGCGGCGTCGGCCGTCCCGGTGAGCGTCCGGCCGGTCCCGGCGGCGGTCGTGCCGGTGGCGGTGCCGGCGGTGCTCGCGGTGGCTACGCCGGTCGTCCCGGCGGTGCGCCCGGTGGCGCTCCCGGCGGTGCACCGGGTGGTGGCGGCGGCTTCGCCGGCCGTCCCGGTGGTGGCGGCGGTCGCCCCGGTGGTGCCGGTCGCGGCTCCACGCAGGGTGCCTTCGGTCGCGCGGGCGGTCGTCCCGTCCGTGGCCGCAAGTCGAAGCGTGCGAAGCGTCAAGAGTTCGAGCAGATGCAGGCCCCGTCCCTCGGTGGCGTGCAGGTTCCTCGCGGCAACGGCAAGACCGTCGTCCGCCTGCGCCACGGCTCGTCGCTGAACGACTTCGCCGACAAGATCGACGCGAACCCCGCCGCGCTGGTCACCGTGCTGTTCCACCTCGGTGAGATGGCCACGGCGACGCAGTCCCTCGACGAGGACACGTTCGGCACGCTCGCGGTCGAGCTCGGCTATGTCATCGAGATGGTCTCGGCCGAGGAGGAGGACCGCGAGCTGCTCGGGGCCTTCGACATCGACCTGGACGCCGAGCTCGAGGCCGAGGGCGACGACGACCTGACGGCGCGACCCCCTGTGGTCACCGTCATGGGTCACGTCGACCACGGAAAGACCAAGCTCCTCGACGCCATCCGTCAGACGGACGTCGTCGCGGGCGAGGCCGGCGGGATCACCCAGCACATCGGTGCCTACCAGGTGCACACCACGCACGAGGGCATCGACCGTGCCGTCACGTTCATCGACACCCCGGGCCACGAGGCGTTCACCGCCATGCGTGCCCGTGGTGCGCAGGTGACCGACATCGCGATCCTCGTGGTCGCGGCCGACGACGGCGTGATGCCCCAGACCATCGAGGCGCTCAACCACGCCCAGGCGGCCGGCGTGCCGATCGTGGTCGCGGTCAACAAGGTGGACAAGGAGGGGGCCAACCCCGACAAGATCCGCCAGCAGCTCACCGAGTACAACCTGGTGGCCGAGGAGTACGGCGGCGACACGATGTTCGTCGACGTCTCCGCGAAGCAGAATGTCGGCATCGACCAGCTGATCGAGGCGGTCCTCCTCACGGCGGACGCCGCGCTCGACCTGCGGGCGAACGCCGAGAAGGACGCTCGCGGCGTGGCCATCGAGGCCAACCTCGACAAGGGTCGCGGTGCCGTCGCGACGGTGCTCGTCCAGTCGGGCACGCTCAACGTCGGCGACTCGATCGTCGCGGGCACGGCCTACGGCCGCGTCCGTGCCATGTTCGACGAGCACGGCGAGCCGGTCCTGGTGGCCGGGCCGTCGCGTCCGGTCCAGGTGCTCGGCCTGACCTCGGTGCCCCGCGCCGGCGACACGTTCATCGTGGCGCCCGACGACCGCACCGCGCGTCAGATCGGCGAGAAGCGCGAGGCGGCCGAGCGTGCCGCCCTCCTGGCCAAGCGTCGCAAGCGCGTCAGCCTCGAGGACTTCACCCAGGCGCTCGCGCAGGGCAAGGTCGAGACCCTCAACCTGGTCCTCAAGGGCGATGTCTCGGGTGCCGTCGAGGCGCTCGAGGACGCCCTGCTCAAGATCGACGTGGGCGAAGAGGTCGAGCTGCGGGTCATCCACCGCGGCGTCGGTGCGATCACGCAGAACGACGTCAACCTGGCGACGGTCGACTCGGCCATCATCATCGGGTTCAACGTCAAGTACGCGGAGCGCGTCGAGGAGCTGGCGGACCGTGAGGGCGTCGACGTGCGCTTCTACTCGGTCATCTACCAGGCGATCGACGACGTCGAGGCGGCCCTCAAGGGCATGCTCAAGCCGGAGTACGAGGAGGTGCAGCTCGGTTCCGCCGAGGTGCGCGAGGTCTTCCGGTCCTCGAAGTTCGGCAACATCGCCGGGTCGATCGTCCGGTCGGGCCTCATCCGCCGCAACACGAAGGCGCGCGTCACGCGTGGCGGCAAGATCATCGGGGACAACCTGACGATCGAGTCGCTCAAGCGGTTCAAGGACGACGCCACGGAGGTCCGCGAGGGCTTCGAGTGCGGCATCGGCCTCGGGTCGTTCAACGACGTCGAGATCGGCGACACCATCGAGACCTGGGAGATGCGCGAGAAGCCTCGCGCCTGATCTCAGTGATCCACCGACCGCGGGGCGGGTGAGGCGAGTCCTCGCCCGCCCCGCGGTCTCTCTACCAGACAAGGAGTGATCCGATGGCGGACACCGCCCGCGCCCGCAAGCTCAGTGAGCGCATCCAGCAGGTCGTCGCGCAGATGCTCGACACCCGGATCAAGGACCCCCGGCTCGGCTTCGTCACCATCACGGACGTCCGCGTGACCGGCGACCTGCAGCATGCCGACGTCTTCTACACGGTGCTCGGCGACGACGCCGCGCGGACCGACTCGGCCAAGGCGCTCGAGAGCGCCAAGGGCATCATCCGGTCGGAGGTGGGCAAGCAGACCGGCATCCGGCTGACCCCGTCGCTCGACTTCCACCTCGACGCGCTGCCGGACACGTCCGCGCAGCTCGACGCGGCGTTGATCGACGCGGCCCGTCGCGACCGCGAGGTGGCCGCGCTGGCAGCGCAGGCGTCGTTCGCCGGCGACGCCGACCCGTACAAGAAGTCCGACGAGGACGACGACGAGGACTGAGAGCACCGACGCGAACGCCGCCCCCGGAGGACCGGGGGCGGCGTTCGTGCGTCGTCAGGCGAGCGTCTTGCCCGTGTTCCTGGGCATCCAGATCAGGACGACCGCTGCGCCGATCGCCACGACCACCGCGGCGACGTAGGCCGCGGGCTGCAGGCCCGCTGCGTAGCCGGTCGGTGTCAGGGTGCCGTTCGACGCGGTGAAGACGGCCACCAGTGCCGCGACGCCGAGGGCGCCGCCGATCTCCCGGATGGTGGCGTTGACCGAGCTCGCCGTGCCGTGGTCGTCGGGCACCATGTCCGCGAGCACCGCGGTGGCGCTCGGCGCGAACGTCAGACCCATCCCGATGCCGGCCAACGCGAGCCCGGGCACGAGGTCGGCGTAGGTCAGGGTGTTGCTGGTGACCAGCAGTCCCTGCCACGCCAGGCCGGCCGCCTGCAGGAGCAGGCCCGTCGCCAGCAGCGGCCGGACGCCGATGCGCGGCGCGAGCATCCCGGCGATCGGGGCGAAGATCATGGGCGCCGCGGTCCACGGCAGCGTGCGGATCCCGGCCTGCAGGGGAGTGAAGCCCATACCGATCTGCAGGTACTGCGCCAGCAGGAACACCAGGCCGAAGACGCCGAACGAGAAGGCGAACGCGCTGATGTTGGCCACCGAGAACGACCGCTCGCGGAACAGTCGCAGCGGCACCAGCGGGTGGTCGGTGCGGGACTCGCGGAGCAGGAAGGCGACCAGCAGGGCGACACCGAGAGCCAGGCCGCCGACGACCCGGGTGGAACCCCAGCCGTCGTCGTTGCCGCGGATGATCGACCAGACGATGGTGAGGACCGACGTGCCGGCGAGCGCGAGGCCCACCAGGTCGAGCGGCTGGCGCCGGCCGTGCGACTCGGGCAGCGCCCAGAGGACGAGCGGGATGGCGATCAGTGCGACCGGGACGTTGATCCAGAAGATGGCCTCCCAGGAGATGCCGTCGACCACGGCCCCGCCGATGACGGGTCCGAGCGCGACACCGAGGCCGGAGACCCCGCCCCAGACCCCGATCGCCATGGCGCGACGGCTGGCCGGCACGGCGCCCGCGAGCAGGGCCAGGGAGAGGGGCATGATCGCGGCCGCCCCCGCGCCCTGCAGCGCGCGCGCCCCGATGAGCATCTCGGGGCTGCTGGACAGCGCCGACAGGATCGACGCGCCGCCGAAGATCGCGATGCCCGCGATGAACACGCGCCGCCGACCGAGCCGGTCGCCGAGGGTGGCTGCGGCGATCATCAGCGTCGCGAACGAGAGCGTGTACGCGTTCACCATCCACTGCAGCTGTTCGATCGACGCGTGCAGGTCGGTGTGCAGGACGGGGAGCGCCGTGGTCATGACGAGGTTGTCGAGCGTCGCCATGAACATCGGGAGGGAGGCGGCGACCAGGGCGATCGCGGTGCCGCGACGGCGCAGGACGGGACGCGCAGGGGGTGGGGTCTGGGCCCGGGACGCTGCGGGTGTCGTGATCGTCACGAGGTCTCCTAGGGCTTGTTGGCATTGATTGATTACTAACAAGCACGACGTTAGGCATCCACTGATAACATGTCAACATGTCCGAGCAGATCGAGGTCCAGGTTCCGACGACGACGTCGCGGATGACGGGTGCGGCACGCCGCGACCAGATCCTTGCGGCCGCGCGACGCGTGTTCGCCGACAAGGGGTACGCGGCGACGACCGACGAGGTCGCCCGCGCGGCAGGCGTGTCCCAGCCGTATGTGGTGCGGCTGTTCGGCTCCAAGCGCGAGCTCTTCCTGGCCGCCTACCGGCAGGCGAGCGACGAGATCAAGGCCGCGCTGGGATCGGTCGAACCCGGCCCGGACGCCGGCGCCCAGATGGCGAAGGCCTACGTCCAGCTGCTCGACGACCGCGACCTGCTGCGGCTCACCATGCACGGCTTCCTCGCCGGCAACGACGACGAGGTGGGCACGATCGCCCGGCACACGCTCGGGGAGGCGTTCCGGCTGTTCCGGGACCGCACGGGGGCGGCCGACGACGAGGCCCGCGTGTTCGTGGCCTCCGGCATGCTCATCAACGTCCTGCTGGCGGTCGACGCCCCGGCGCACCCGGGGGAGGACGGCGGTCTCGACGCGCTCCTGGAGTGCGTCCGCTCCGGCATCGACGAGCAGCGTCGCTCCGCGTGACGCCGAAGGACGGCTCGCCGCGGCGACCGACCGCGGCGGACGGGGTCGTCGTCGTCGACAAGCCCGCCGGCTGGACCAGCCACGACGTCGTCGCCCGCATGCGCTGGCTCGCGGGGACCCGCAAGGTCGGGCACGCCGGCACGCTCGACCCCATGGCCACGGGCGTGCTGGTCATCGGGATCGGCCGCGCCACGCGGCTGCTGACGTACATCGTCGGCGCCGACAAGGAGTACACGGCGACCATCCGGCTCGGTGTCACCACGACGACCGACGACGCCGAGGGCGAGACGCTCGCGGTCACCGATGCGTCCGGGGTGACGCGTGAGGCGCTGTCCGCCGGGGTAGCGGCGCTGACGGGGCAGATCCAGCAGCGACCGAGCGCGGTCTCGGCCATCAAGGTGGACGGCCAGCGGGCCTACGCCCGGGTGCGCGCGGGCGAGGAGGTCGAGCTCGCGGCACGGCCGGTGACGGTGTCGACGTTCGACGTGCACGACGTGCGTACCGCCGGCGGTGTCGTCGACGTCGATGTCACGGTCGTCGTCTCGTCGGGAACCTACGTCCGGGCACTGGCTCGAGACCTCGGGGCCGCACTGGGCGTCGGGGGGCACCTGACCGCCCTGCGGCGCACCCGCGTCGGCGGGTACGGGCTCGACGCCGCGCGCACTCTGGACGAGCTCGCCGAGGTGGCACCCGATGTGCCGATCGACGTCGTCTCGCTGGCCGACTCCGCGCGCGCGACGTTCCCGGTCCGCGAGCTGACGACGCAGGAGGCGACCGCGTTGGCCTACGGGCAGCGGCTGTCCGCGGCGGGCGAGCCGTCCGCGGGGACCACGGCCGCCGTGGCGCCCGACGGGCGGTTGGTCGCCCTCGTCGAGACGCGCGATGGCGCCGTGCGGCCGGTGCTCGTCTTCGCGCCGGCCTGAGTCAGTCGTCGGGGCCTGAGTCAGTCGTCTATCTCGGCCAACGGCCAGCCGACCGCCGCCAGCCGCGCGCTGACCCGGGCCACGTCGCTCTCGTGCGGCTCCTGGTCCAGCAGGGCGCCGATCTGCTCGCCCACCACGGCGGGCGGGATGCCGCCGTCGGGGTGGAGCAGGATGATGCGGTCGGTGACCTCCTCCACCTCCTCCTCGGTCAGCTTGCGTCGCAGGAGCGCGAGGAGCGCGACGTAGTCCTGCTCGGGGACCCCCGTGGGGTAGCCCTCGCGCAGCCAGTCGGCGACGCGGCGCACCGCGTTGGCCCGCGCCATCAGCTGGCCATGATCGTGTAGATGCCGAACACGATCGCGGCGATCACGACGAGGAAGCACAGCCCGGCGGCGACCGTGCGGATGGCTGGTCGCGCGGTGTCGCCGTCCCAGGCCAGCGACCGGACTCCGAGCGAGAAGACGGCCGGGATCCCGGCGCCCAGGAGAAGGCTCACCACCACCACCCGGACCAGGGCGGCGCCGTCGACGTACCGGCTCATGCGTTGCTCCCCGTCGGGACCGGCGCCTTGGCGGGCTCCGCCCACTCGTCGTTGACGTTGTGGTGGTTGACGGCTGTGCGCCGCGCGGCCAGGAAGATACCGGTGGCCAGCACCACGAGGATGACGAGGACGACGGCGTTGCCGAACGTGCCGTGCAGCCAGGTCTGCAGCCCCTCGGCTGCGGCGCCGACCGCGGCGGCGGAGGGCAGGGTGATGAGCCAGGCGATCGCCATGCGACGCGCGGTCGACCAGCGGACCTCGCTGCGGCGACCGACGCCCGAGCCCATGATCGAGCCGCTGGCGACGTGCGTGGTGGACAGCGGGAAGCCCAGGTTGCTGGAGACGAGGATGACGACCGCCGTCGACGTGTCCGCCGCGAGGCCCTGCGGCGACTCGATGTCCACGAGGCCCTTGCCGAGCGTGCGGATCACGCGCCAGCCGCCGAAGTAGGTGCCCAGCCCGATGGCCAGCGCGCAGCACAGGATGACCCAGACCGGCACCGCCGACCCGGCCGGCAACGCGCCGCCGGCGATCAGCGCGAGCAGGATGATGCCCATGGTCTTCTGCGCGTCGTTCGTGCCGTGCGCCAGCGAGACCATCGACGCGGACCCGATCTGACCCCAGCGGAAATCATTGGTCCGTTCGGCGCCGCCCACACCGCGCGTGATGCGGTAGACGAGCCACGTGCCCAGCGCCGCCACGGCGCCGGCTGCGACCGGGGCGATGACCGCGGGGATGATGACCTTGCCGATCAGCCCGCTCCAGATGACACCGCTCGTGCCGGCGGAGACGAGCACCGCGCCGACCAGGCCGCCGATGATCGCGTGCGAGGAGCTGGACGGCAGGCCCAGGTACCACGTGGCGAGGTTCCACAGGATGCCGCCGACGAGCCCGGCGAACACCACGGACAGCGTCACGCTGTCCTGGTTCACGATGCCCGACGCGATGGTCGCCGCCACCGCTAGCGAGAGGAACGCGCCGACGATGTTCAGGACGGCGGACAGGGCGACGGCGATCTTGGGTCGCAGTGCACCGGTCGCGATCGACGCAGCCATCGCGTTGGCGGTGTCGTGGAAGCCGTTGGTGAAGTCGAAGGCGAGTGCCGTCACCACGACCAGAACGAGCAGAGGGACGTCCGTCACGATGCCGACGGTCCTCGGCTGCGCGCGCGTCCGCAAGCCCGTCTCGCGCGAGCTCTGGGAAGCTCGCCTACGGACGACTGGCGCGCGGTGCCCGCGAGGGATGGCAGGCTTGTCCGTCGGGCGTCCGACCGGGCTCCCGACGCCTTCGCGAGGAGCACGCGTGCAGATCTGGCGGGAGCTGGCCGCCGTCCCCGACGGGTTCGGGCCCTCGGTCGTCACGATCGGCAACTTCGACGGCGTGCACCGCGGCCACGCGAGCGTCCTCGAGCGCATGTGCGCCGACGCCCGTGCCGTCGGTGCGCAGGCCGTCGCGGTGACCTTCACGCCGCACCCGCAGCAGGTGCACCGCCCGGACAGCGCGCCGCCGGTCATCACCGGCGACGACGATCGCCTCGAGCTGCTCGAGCGCACCGGCCTGGACGCCGTCCTGTTGCTGACCTACACGCTCGAGTTCGCGCGCCAGACGCCCGACGAGTTCGTCCGGCGCTACCTGGTCGACGGGCTGCGGGCGCGGACGGTCGTCGTCGGACGGGACGTGCGGTTCGGCCGCGACAACTCCGGCGACCTGTCGACGATGGTCGAGCTCGGCCGGACCCACGGGTTCGACGTCGAGGTGATCGAGGACGTCACGCCGGCGCAGTCCGCCGACCCGGGCAGCCCCGAGGACCTCGTGGCGGACCCGCTGCGACGCCGCTGGTCGTCGACCTGGGTGCGCGAGCTGCTCGAGGCCGGGGACGTCGTCCAGGCGGCCCGGGTGCTCGGCCGTCCGCACCGCATCCGCGGCACGGTCGTGCACGGCGACGCGCGCGGCCGCGAGCTGGGCTTCCCGACGGCGAACCTCGGGCAGGACTCCACGGGTCTCGTGCCGGCCGACGGCGTCTACGCGGGCTGGCTGTGGCGTGTCGCCAGCGCCGAGGTGCTGCCGGCGGCGATCTCCATCGGCACCAACCCGACCTTCGACGGAGCCGAGCGGCGCGTCGAGGCGTACGTGCTCGACCGCACCGACCTCGACCTCTACGACCAGGTCGTGGTGCTCGAGCTGGTCGAGCGACTGCGGCCGACGCTGCGCTTCGACTCCATCGACGAGCTCGTGGTCCGGATGCACGAGGACGTGGACCGTGCGCGCGTGATCCTGGCCACCGGTGCGAGGGCGACGCCCACAGCCTGATAGTCTGTGTGCGCCGTCTGAACGGCCGCGGACAGAGAGAGCCCGGGTGGACATGCCCCGGCGCACCGCGCAACGAGTCAACCAGGAGATCGAGTGCCGCTCGAAAGTGCCGTCAAGCAGTCCATCATGACCGAGTACGCCACCCACGAGGGTGACACCGGTTCCCCCGAGGTTCAGATCGCGATGCTCACGCAGCGCATCAAGGACCTCACGGAGCACCTCAAGACCCACAAGCACGACCACCACAGCCGCCGCGGTCTGCTGCTGCTCGTCGGTCAGCGTCGCCGCCTTCTCGGTTACCTCCAGAAGGTCGACATCAACCGCTACCGCAGCATCATCGAGCGGCTCGGCCTGCGCCGATAACGCCTTCCACCAGCCCGGACCCGCCCAGGGTCCGGGCTGGTGTGGCGTTACGGCCAGTCAGCACGTCACGCATCACCACACCGCGTCGGTCCGCTCGGTCCGGTCCTCGGTAGTGGCTTCCGGAAGCCTTTTGCACGCGTCCGGTGGCCTCGATCGAAGATCGCTCGCGGACGGCCGGCGCCTTCAAGAAAGAGGAGGGCACCCATGGAGGGTCCCGAGATCCAGTTCGCCGAGGCAGTGATCGACAACGGTCGCTTCGGCACCCGCACCGTCCGCTTCGAGACCGGCCGCATCGCCAAGCAGGCCGCCGGTTCCGCCGTCGCCTACCTGGACGGCGAGACGACGCTGCTCGCCGCCACCACGGCCGGCAAGCACCCGAAGGACCAGTTCGACTTCTTCCCGCTGACGATCGACGTCGAGGAGCGGTCGTACGCGGCCGGCAAGATCCCCGGCTCGTTCTTCCGTCGCGAGGGCCGCCCGTCCACCGAGGCCATCCTCGCGTGCCGGCTCATCGACCGCCCGCTGCGCCCCCTGTTCGTCAAGGGCCTGCGCAACGAGGTGCAGGTCGTCATCACCGTGCTGTCGATCCACCCGGACGACTCGTACGACACGCTGGCCATCAACGCGGCGTCCATCTCCACCCGCTTCTCCGGCCTGCCGTTCTCCGGCCCCGTCGCCGGTGTCCGCGTCGCCCTGGTCGAGGGCCAGTGGGTCGCGTTCCCGCGGTACTCCGAGCGTGAGCGCGCGACGTTCGACATGGTCGTCGCGGGTCGCGTCGTCGGCGATGACGTCGCGATCGCGATGATCGAGGCCGAGGCCCCCGAGAAGTCCTGGAACATCATCAAGCTCGAGGGTGGTGTCGCCCCGACCGAGGAGGTCGTGTCGCAGGGCATCGAGGCGGCCAAGCCGTTCATCAAGGTGCTCGTCCAGGCGCAGCAGGAACTCGCCGCGAAGGCCGCCAAGGAGACCCAGGTCTTCCCGACGTTCCCGGACTACCAGGACGACGCCTACGCCGCCGTCGAGGCCTTCTCGACCGCGTCGCTGGGCGAGGCCCTGAGCATCGCGGACAAGCAGACCCGCGAGAACCGTCTCGACGAGATCAAGGGCGAGGTCGTCGCCGGCCTGTCCGAGCAGTTCGAGGGTCGCGAGAAGGAGCTGTCGGCCGCCTACCGCTCGGTCCAGAAGAAGCTCATCCGGCAGCGCATCCTCACGGACGGCTTCCGCATCGACGGTCGTGGCCTGCGGGACATCCGCACGCTCTCGGCCGAGGTCGAGGTCCTGCCCCGCGTGCACGGCTCGGCGATCTTCGAGCGCGGCGAGACCCAGATCCTGGGCGTCACCACGCTGAACATGCTGCGCATGGAGCAGCAGCTCGACACGCTCTCCCCGGAGACGCGCAAGCGCTACATGCACAACTACAACTTCCCGCCCTACTCCACGGGCGAGACGGGTCGCGTCGGTTCGCCGAAGCGTCGCGAGATCGGCCACGGGGCGCTCGCCGAGCGCGCGCTCATGCCGGTGCTCCCGAGCCGCGAGGAGTTCCCCTACGCCATCCGCCAGGTCTCCGAGGCGCTGAGCTTCCAACGGCTCGACGTCCATGGGCTCGGTCTGCGCGTCCACCCTGTCGCTGCTCAACGCCGGTGTGCCGCTGCGCGCGCCCGTCGCGGGCATCGCGATGGGCCTCGTCTCCGACACGGTGAACGGTGAGACCCGCTACGCGGCGCTCACCGACATCCTCGGCGCCGAGGACGCGTTCGGTGACATGGACTTCAAGGTCGCCGGTACCCGCGAGTTCGTCACGGCCATCCAGCTCGACGCCAAGCTCGAGGGCATCCCCGCCTCGGTGCTCGCCGGCGCGCTGACCCAGGCCAAGGAGGCTCGCCTGGCGATCCTCGACGTCATCGCCGAGGCGATCGACGTGCCCGACGAGATGAGCCCGTTCGCTCCCCGCGTCATCACGGTGAAGGTCCCCGTCGACAAGATCGGCGAGGTCATCGGGCCGAAGGGCAAGATGATCAACCAGATCCAGGAGGAGACCGGCGCCGACATCTCGATCGAGGACGACGGCACGGTCTACATCGGCGCCACCGACGGTCCGTCGGCGGAGGCCGCGCGTGCGGCGATCAACGCGATCGCCAACCCGCACATGCCCGAGATCGGTGAGCGCTTCGTCGGCACGGTCGTCAAGACCACGACGTTCGGTGCGTTCGTCTCGCTCTCCCCGGGCAAGGACGGTCTGCTTCACATCTCGCAGATCCGCCGCCTCGTCGGTGGCAAGCGCGTCGAGAACGTCGAGGACGTCCTGTCCATCGGGCAGAAGGTCCAGGTCGAGATCGGCGAGATCGACCCGCGCGGCAAGCTTGTCGCTGCACGCGGTCATCGATGACGGAGCGGAGGACGCCTCGTCCTCTGCGGACGCTGCCGAGTCGGTCGACGCCTGACGTGCCGCTGGACCTTCCGCTCGTCCGTCCGGGTCAGCCGGGCGCCGAGCTGACCGTCGGGCAGGACGGCGACGCCATCGTGCGTCGTTCTGTCCTGCCCGGCGGGGTCCGGGTGCTCACGGAGAACATGCCGGGCCTGCGCTCGGCGACCGTGGGCGCCTGGGTGGGCGTCGGCTCGCGCGACGAGTCCGACGGCCACCACGGCTCGACGCACTTCCTCGAGCACCTGCTGTTCAAGGGCACCGCGCGCCGGACGGCCATGGACATCGCCGAGGCGTTCGACGCCGTCGGCGGTGAGGCCAACGCCGCCACCGGCAAGGAGCACACCTGCTACTACGCGCGGGTGCTCGACACCGACCTGCCGATGGCGGTCGACGTCATCGCGGACATGGTCACCTCCGCGCGCCTCGACGGCGACGAGCTCGAGACCGAGCGCGGCGTCATCCTCGAAGAACTCGCGATGAACGACGACGACCCCAGCGACGTCGTGCACGAGCAGTTCGCCGCGCTGGTGCTGGGCGCGCACGCGCTCGGCCGGCCCATCGGCGGCACCCCCGACACCATCAGGGCGGTGCCGCGCGACGCCGTCTGGGAGCACTACCGCGAGCACTACCAGTCGTCGACGCTCGTGGTCACGGCCGCGGGCGGCGTCGACCACGACCTGCTGTGCGAGCAGGTCACCCAGGCGCTGCACACCGGTGGATGGAGCCTCGACGAGGGCGTCGAGCCGCGAGGCCGACGCCTGTCCAGCACCGGCCTGATGGCCGGCGAGCACGGCATTCCGGCCGCGGGCGTCGAGCGCACGATCCGCCGTCAGACCGAGCAGGCCAACGTCATCATCGGAGGCACGTCCCTGACGGCTACCGACCCGCGCCGGTTCACGCTCTCCGTGCTGAACGCGGTGCTCGGCGGCGGCATGTCGTCCCGCCTGTTCCAGGAGATCCGCGAGCGTCGCGGCCTGGCCTACTCCACCTACTCGTTCGCGTCCGGGCACGCAGACACCGGCGTCTTCGGCCTGTACGCGGGCTGTACGCCGGCGCGCGTCGACGAGGTCGTCGCGCTCATGGTCGAGGAGTGGGAGCGGATGGCGGACGCCCCGATCACCCAGGCCGAGCTTCGAGCGGTCCATGGGCCAGCTGTCGGGCGGTCTGGTTCTCGGCATGGAGGACTCCGGGTCGCGCATGAGCCGGCTCGGCAAGTCCGAGCTGGTCCACGGGTCGCTGATGAGCATCGACGAGTCGCTGGAGCGCATCCGCGAGGTCACCGTCCAGGACGTGCAGGAGCTGGCCGCCGACCTCGCGTCACGCCCGCGTTCGGTCGTCCGCGTCGGACCGTTCGGCGACTGAGCGCTCAACCCAGCCGGAACGTGGCCCGCGGGATGTCGTCGACGAGCCTGCGGGCCACGCCCAGCGCGTCGTCCTCCGAGACCTGGTGGGTCGCGACGAGCGAGGCCAGGTAGGCGGCGTCCAGCCGGCGCGACATGTCGTGCCGGGCCGGGATCGAGCAGTAGGCCCGGGTGTCGTCGATGAAGCCGGAGGTCTTGGTGAACCCGGCGCTGTCCGTGACGGCCTGGCGGTAGCGCCAGATGGCGGCGGGGGTGTCGAGGAACCACCACGGCGCGCCCGCGTAGACGCTCGGGTAGAACCCCGCGAGCGGCGCGATCTCTCTGCTGAACGTGGTCTCGTCGACGGTGAACAGGACGAGGCGGAACGTCGGGTTCGTGCCGAACGCGTCGAGGATCGGCGTCAGCGGGCGCGTGAACGCGCCCGCGTCCGGCAGGTCGTGGCCGGTGTCCGGTCCGAATGCCGCGAGCGTCGGGGCGTGGTGGCTGCGGATCACGCCCGGGTGCAGCTGCATCACGAGCCCGTCCTGAGCCGACATCTCGGCCAGCCGGAAGAGCATGTTCCGGCGGTACGCGACGGCGTCGGCGGCGCCGAGGGTGCCGCGCAGCGCCTGGGCGTGGATCCGCTCGGCGTCCGCTGGGTCCAGCGGTGTGCTGCCGGCGTCGGGCACACCCGTGTCCGTCGCGGTCCCGCCGGCCGCGACGAACGCCGCGCGTCGGGCCTGCAGGGCGGCGAGGAGCCCGGCGTAGGTGGTCGTGTCGACGTCCGCGGCGCCGGCGAGCCGCTGCAGCGCGTCCGCCCAGGTCGCCTCGGACGGGTCCATGTAGCGATCTGCGCGGAACGTCGGCAGCACCCGGCCGGTGAACGCTGGGTCCGCGCGCAGCGCGTGGTGGGCCGAGAGGTCGTCGGCCGGGTCGTCGGTGGTGGCCAGGACCTCGATGCCGAACCGGTCGAACAGGGCCCGCGGCCGGAACGCGTCCTGGGCGAGCGCGTCGACCAGCTGGTCGTACAGCACGTCGGCGTTCGCGGCCGACGGGTGCTCGGTCAGGCCGAACACGTCGTGCAGCTCGGACTCGAACCAGAACCGCACGGGTGTGCCCAGGAACAGGTCCCAGTGCTCGGCCAGCCTCCGCCAGACCTCTCGGCCGCCGGTGGTCGGCGCGGCGCCGTCCCTGCCCAGGCCCAGGTCGTCGAGGGGGACGCCCGCGGCGTGCAGCAGGCGCAGCACGTAGTGGTCGGGCGTGATGAGCAGGGTCGCCGGGTCGCCGAAGGGCTGGTCGTCGAGGAGCAGGCGTGCGTCCACGTGCCCGTGCGGAGAGTAGATCGGGGCGTCCGCGACCTCCGCGTACAGGCGGCGGGCGATGTCGCGCCGGCCCGGGTCCGACGGGAGCAGGCGGTCAGGGTGCGGCTGGAGGAGTGTCACGGGTGCCTGCCGTTCGCGGCCTTCGGGCCGGTCGAGGAGCGGATGGTGAGGTGTGTGGGCAGCGTCGCGCCGCGGCGGGGGACCGGTGCCGTGGGGTCCCCGAGCCGGGCCAGCAGGATCGAGACGGCCGTGCGACCGGCCTGCTCGATGGGCGCCGTCAGCGTCGTCAGGGGAGGGTTGCAGAAGTCGGCCCCGAAGATGTCGTCGCACCCCACGATCGAGATGTCGTCGGGCACGCGGACCCCGCGCTGGCGCAGCCGCTGGAGCATCCCGATGGCGAGCAGGTCGTTGAACGCGATGCAGGCGGTGATCCCGGCGTTGACCGCGGCGTCCGCGGCGGCAGCGCCTGCCGAGCGGCGCGGGGCGAACGGGCCGATCCGCCCGGGGACGATGCCGTGCCGTTTGGCCGCGCGCTGCAACGCGCGCCAGCGACCCTCGTTCGGCCACGAGGTCTCGGGTCCGGCCGCGTAGGCGATGCGCGTGTGGCCGAGCGAGACCAGGTGCTCGACGGCCTGGTCGATGCCGTTCGGGGTGTCGATGAAGACCGTCGGGACGCCCGGCGTCTGGCGGTTGATGGCCACGAGCGGGATCTCGGCGGACAGCGCCGTCAGCCGCCGTTCCGAGAGGCGGGACGCGGCGAGGATGGCGCCGTCGTAAGACCGCCGGAGCCGGTGCAGCATGCCGTCCTCGAGCTCGTCGCTCTCCTCGGTGTCGACCAGCAGCTGCGTGTACCCGGCCGCCCTCAGCTGCTGCTGCGTGCCGCGGATGATGTCGAAGTAGAACGGGTTGGTGACGTCGGAGACAAGCACGGCGACCGTCTTGGTCTTCCCGGAGGTCAGGGCGCGTGCCGAGTCGCTCGGCACGTAGTGCATCTCGGCAGCGACCTTCTGGATCCGTTCGCGGGTGGCCGCGTTGACGCGCGCGGGGTTGCTCAACGCGCGCGAGACCGTCGAGATGGCCACCCCCGCCGCCGCTGCGACATCGGACAGGGTGGCCGGCCGGGGTGCGCCGTCGTCGACGCGAGGTCTCATGGTGCTCAGCGAAGCACAACATGGCAAAGAATGGCAAAGGGTTGCAGGGCGATTTGCCGTCTCCCTAGAGTTCCTGAAACCGGCGCGGCCGGTCGTCGGGAGCCGACGATCGCCGCACCGCCATCGCACTCAAAGGAGAGTCAGATGAAGGCACGCACAGCCACCCTCGGCGCGCTCGCCGGCATCGCGGTCAGCCTCGCCCTCGCCGGTTGTTCGGGGTCGGACTCGCCCGCGTCGACGCCGGGCGGCGTCGCGTCGACCGCCGCCACGATCGACGGCACGGGCAAGACGCTGCACGTGATGATCGCCGCGAACGGCCTGTACCCCGACCAGCAGAAGGCCTGGTTCGGCCAGGTGTCGGACCAGTTCAAGGCCGAGACGGGCGCCACGGTCGAGTTCGAGACCTTCGCCACCGCGAACGACGAGCTGACCAAGATCCAGACGTCCGTGCTCTCGGGTCAGGGGCCGGACATCTACAGCCTCGGCACGACGTTCACGCCGACGGCGTACTCCACCGGTGCCTTCGTGAAGCTGACCGACAAGGAGTGGGGCGAGGTCGGCGGCCGCGACAAGTTCGTCAAGGGCACGCTCGGCATCTCCGGCCCGGACGCCGACAACGAGATCGCGGTCCCGTTCACCAGCCGGCCGTTCGTGATGGCCTACAACAAGGACCTGCTGAGCGCCGCGGGCATCACGGAGCCGCCGACCACGTGGGACGACCTCGCGGCCGACGCCAAGAAGGTCACGGCGGGCGACGTGCACGGCCTCGCCATCGCGTACGCCGACAACTTCGACCCGTGGAAGTTCATCTGGGGCATGTCGATCCAGGCGGGCAACCCGATCCTCGACCTGAGCACGACGAAGGCCAAGCTGGACGACCCCACGGCCAAGAAGGCCTACGAGACGTACTTCAGCTGGTACACGGACGGGCTCGTCGACCCGGCCTCGATCGGCTGGAAGAACGCCCAGGCCATCGCTGCGTTCGCGGACGGCAAGGCCGCCTTCGTGCCGATGGTCTCCGCCACGTCGCACGTGACGCTCGACCAGTCGGCCGTCGCAGGCACGTACGCGTACGCGCTGATGCCGACGATCCCGCCGGGTCAGACGAAGACGCCCTCGGGTGGCAAGCCCGCGTCCAGCATCATCTCGGGCGACAACATCGTCGTGGCCAACTACTCGAAGAACCAGGACCTCGCGTTCGCGTTCGTCAACATGATCACGAGCAAGGACAACCAGGTCTCGTACAACAAGACCTTCGGTGACCTGCCGACGAACAAGGACGCGGCCTCGGTCGTGCAGGACGGCAACGCCCTGCTGGCGCCGATCCTCGACTCCTCGGCCAAGGCGGTCGGCACCCCCTTCACGGGCGCCTGGGGCGACACCCACTCGCTCTCACGAACGTGGTCGTCCAGGCACTCCCGGCCCTGCAGGGCGGCGGCGTCTCCGACGGTGACCTGACGGCGGCGCTCGGCACCGCGCAGAGCACCGCCCAAGCGGCGCTCGACAAGGCCGGCGCGTCGAAGTAGTGGTGGTCATGTCAACCCCGACGAAGTCGTCGGTCCCGGACGCGCCGCCCGCGGGGGAGATCCCCGCGGGCGGGCGCCCGGCCCGGCGCCGGCAGCCCAGCGAGCGTGACCGTCCTCTGTGGATGATGACGCCCGGCGGTCTGCTGATGGTGCTCGTGATCGTCGTGCCGCTGCTGCTGGCGGTGTGGATCTCCCTGACCGACCTGGACCAGTACACGATCCGGCACTGGGCCCAGGCGCCGTTCATCGGCGTTGCGAACTACGTCGAGGCGGTGACCGCGACGGCCCTGCCGCACGCCGTGCTCCTGAGCGTCGGGCAGGCCGTGATCGTCTCGCTGGTCACCCTGCCCATCGGCGTCGTCGCCGCCCTCGCCACGCAGAACTGGTTCCGCGGGCGTGGCCTGGTCCGCTCGCTGTTCCTGGTGCCCTACGTGCTGCCGGCGTTCGTCGTCGCGACGGTCTGGCGCACGATGATGCAGCCGGGTGGCGTGATGGACCACGCCGCGGGGCTGGTCGGCTGGGACCCGGGACTATGGCTCAACGGACCGACGAGCTTCTGGTCGCTGGTGCTCGTGCAGTCGTGGAGCTCGTGGCCGTTCGCGTACCTGCTGGTCCTGGCCGGGCTGCAGTCGGTCGACTACGAGGTGCACGAGGCGGCCGCCCTCGACGGCGCGCTGTGGTGGACCAAGCTGCGCTACGTCGTCTTTCCCTACCTGCGTGGCTCGGTCACCCTGGCGCTGGTCATCTCGTTCCTACACAACCTCAACGCGTTCACGCTCCCGTTCGTGATGTTCGGCGTGCCCGCACCGCACGACGTGGAGGTGCTTCCCGTGCTGACGTACGTGACCAGCTTCCAGAAGCTTCCGGTTCGGGCTCTCGGCCGCGATGGCGGTGGTGGCGCTGGCGCTCGTCGCCATCCCGTTGTTCGTCTACCTCAAGGCCGTCCGGCTCGACACCGGCGCCGACGCGCGCCGTCGCCCCACCCCGGACGGAGGCGCACGATGAGCGCGGTCGTCGGGACGCAGGCACGTCGCGGCCGGGCGGAGGAGGTGCGGCGGCTGCTCCCGCAGCCGCTGCTGGTGGCCGTGATCGTCGTGCTCCTGGTCGTCGTGCTCGCCCCGGTCGTGTACATGGTGCTGGCGTCGGTGAACTCCGACCTCGGCGTCGCCTCCGGGGAGATCTGGCCGCGCGAGCTGAACCTCGACAACTACCTCAAGGTGTGGTCGACGGTCGAAGCTCGGGCGGGGGCTGGCGAACAGCGTCATCATCTGCGGCGCCGTCGCCGTGGTCTGCTCGTTCGTCTCCGTCTCGATGGCCTACGTGCTGGTCAGGTTCGCGTTCCGCGGGCGGGTGACCATCCTGCGCGGCCTGCTGGGGCTGCAGTCGATCCCCGGCACGCTCATGCTGCTCCCGGTGTTCGTCCTGTTCGCGAGCGCCTCGACCCTGCTGGGCATCCCCACCATCGGGACGCGCTGGGCCGTGTTCGTGACCTACCTGACGTTCGCGCTCCCGTTCTCGACCTGGGTCATGGTGACCTACGTGCGCGGGCTGCCGCGTGAGCTCGAGGAGGCCGCACGGATCGACGGTGCGTCGTCGTGGCGGGTGCTGACCCGGATCATCGTGCCGCTGTCCTGGCCCGGCATCGTCGTCTCGGCCATCTTCGCGTTCCTGCTCGGGTGGAACGACGTGCTGTTCGCGTCCGTCATGACCAACCAGGACACCAGGACGGCGGCGGTCGCCCTGCAGGTCTTCGGGGCCACGCAGGAGACCGGAGCGCTGCCGCTCTACGGTCAGATGATGGCTGCGTCTCTGATCTGCGCGGTCCCGGTCGTCGTCCTGTACCTCGTGTTCCAGCGCTACCTCGTGGGTGGCCTGACCGCCGGAGGAGTGAAGTAGATGGTCGAGTGGAAGCTGTCGGGGTTCGGGGACGAGATCGACGCGGACCCCGTGGTGCAGCTCAGCGTCCTGCAGGCGCTCGGTGCCGCGCACATCGAGGTGCGCAGCGCCTGGGGGACCAATGTGGTGGACCTGTCGGCGCAGGAGCTCGCGCGGCTCGCGCGCCACGTGCGCGAGCGGGGGATGGCGGTGTCCGCGATCGCTTCGCCGATCGGCAAGGTGGACGTCACGCTGCCGGTCGAGCACGAGGTGGAGCGGCTCGGTCGCGCACTTCACGCGGCGCACGTGCTCGAGGCGCCGTACGTGCGCATCTTCTCGTTCTACCGGTCGGCGGACCGGACACAGGACGACATCCGCGACGAGGTGCTCGTGCGGATGGCCGCGCTCGCGGCGCTCGCCGAGGACCAGGACGTCACCCTGGTGCACGAGAACGAGAAGGACATCTACGGCGACGTCCCCGACCGCGTCCTCGACATCGTCGAGTCGGTCGGGTCGGACCGGTTGCGGGTGGCCTGGGACAACGCGAACTACGTCCAGGTCGGCGTGCGGCCCTACACCGACGGCTACGCCCTGCTGCGCCCCTACCTCGACTACCTGCAGGTCAAGGACGCGCGGGCCGCGGACGGCACCGTCGTACCCGCGGGCGAAGGGGACGGCGAGCTGCTCGAGACCCTCACCGCCCTGCGCGACGACGGGTACACCGGCTTCGCCTCGCTCGAACCGCACCTCACGGACGTGCACGCCCTCGGCGGCTTCTCCGGCCCCCGGGAGTTCGGCCGCGCCGCCCGCGCCTTCTCGGCGCTCACCGCACAGATCGGAGCAGGACTCGTATGACCAACTCTGGCAACACAAGCCGCCTGAACGTCGCGCTCGTCGGCTGCGGGGTGATCGCACGCAACCACGCGCGCGCCATCGACCGCACCGAGGGGCTGCTCCTGACCGCCCTCGTCGACCCCGTCCCGTCGAAGGCCGCCGCGCTGGCGGACCTGGTGGTCGACGACTGGGCGGACCGCGGCCGGCGCAGTTCGGCTCGCTCGCCGACGCGCTCGCGGCCGGGTCGGTCGGCCTGGTGGTCATCTGCACCCCGAGCGGGACGCACGTCGAGCTGGCCCTCGAGGCCGTCGCGGCGGGCGTGCACGTGGTCGTCGAGAAGCCGGTCGACGTCACGATGGCCCGCGGCCGGGCGCTCGCTGCCGCGGTCCGCCCCGGCCAGGTGGTGTCGGTGATCTGCCAGCACCGGTTCGACCCCGCCTCGGTGGCGGTGGCACGCGCGGCGCACGGCGGGGGCCTCGGGCGGGTGACCAGCGCGGTCGCGTCCGTGGCCTGGTGGCGCAGCCAGGAGTACTACGACTCCGGGGAGTGGCGCGGCACGTGGGCGCTCGACGGCGGCGGCGCGCTGATGAACCAGGGCGTGCACACCGTCGACCTGCTCGTCTGGTTCCTCGGCGAGCCGGTCGAGGTGTTCGCCCACACGGGCGGGCTGGCTCACGAGCGCGTCGAGGTGGAGGACGTGGCCGTCGCGACCATCCGGTTCGCCTCCGGTGCGCTCGCGGTCCTGCACGCCACGACGGCGGCCTACCCGGGGCTGAGCGTGCGGATCCAGGTGATGGGCTCCGCCGGCTCGGCCACCATCGACGACGACCAGCTCGAGCTCCTGTCGTCGGACGGCAGGCCGGAGAACCGCGCCGCCGACCTGGTCCCGCCTGACGAGCTGCGCGGAGCGCCGAAGGCCGACGACTCCTGGGTGGTCGGTCACGCCCGCCAGTTCGAGGACGTCGTCGACGCCATCCGCACGGGCCGGGATCCGGGCGTGCGCGTCGTCGACGCCCTGCTCGACCTCGCCGTGGTCCGCGCCGTGTACCTCTCGTCCAGCCTGGGCCGGCCGGTCCTGGTCGCGGACGTGCTCGCCGGTCTTTTCGACGACGAGCCCGTGGCGACCGGGGGAGTGCTGGCATGAGGTACTCGGTGTTCACGGCCTCCACGCCGCAGTGGGAGCCGGCCGAGGCCGCGCGCGTGCTCGCGGCCCAGGGATGGGACGGCGTCGAGTGGCGGATCACGGACCAGGAGCCCGCCGACCCGCCCGGGTTCTGGGCCGGCAACCGCGCCACCTGGCCGCTCACCGGTCTGGAGGACCTCCTGCCGGAGATCGCGCGGGTCACGCGGGAGGCCGGGCTCGAGCTCTCGGGCCTCGGTGGCTATGCACGGTGCGACGACCATGCGAATGTCGAGCGCATGCTCTCGGCCGCGGCGGTGCTGGGCGCCGGGCAGGTGCGGGTCACCATGCCGGCGCTCGGCACCGGTGACTATCGCGCCGTGTTCGCGGGCGCCCGCCGTGACCTCGAGTGGGTCGCGGAGCGCGCCGCCGCGCACGGCGTGAAGGCCCTCGTCGAGCTGCACCACCGCACGATCACGGCGTCGGCTTCGGCCGCGATCCGGCTGGTCGACGGGCTCGACCCGGACCACGTCGGCGTCATCCACGACCTGGGCAACCTGGTGATCGAGGGCCAGGAGGACGCGCTCGCCGCCTTCCAGATGCTCGGTCCCTACCTGGCGCACGTGCACGTCAAGAACGTCGCGTGGGGGGCCACCGGGACCGACGGTTTCGACGGCGCGACCACGTGGGCCGAGCGCTGGGCACCGCTGCGCAGCGGGCAGGCCGACGTCGAGGCGTACCTGGAGGCGCTCGCGGAGCACGGCTACGACGGGTGGGTCACGCTCGAGGACTTCTCGACGGAGCTGCCCCTCGAGGAGCGCACCCGGGACAACCTGGCGTACCTGCGCGCGGTCCACGCGCGTGTCGCGGAGCGTCGTGCCTGACCGCACCCGACGACCGCCGGTCCGCGTGGTGCACCTCGGGCTCGGCGCGTTCCACCGTGCGCACCAGGCCTGGTACACCGACCGCGCCGACGACGGCTGGGGGATCGCCGCGTTCACCGGTCGCTCGCCGGCCGCGGCGACCGCGCTCGCCGCGCAGGACTGCGTGTACGTCCTGGTCGAGCGCTCGGCGCAGGGCGACACCGCCTCCGTGGTGCAGAGCATCGTGTCGGCGCACGACGGCGCCGACGCGCCGGCGTGGCGGGCCGCGGTGGCCGACCCGGCGGTCGCCGTGCTGACGCTCACGGTCACCGAGGCGGGGTACCACGCGACGGCCTCCGGCGAGCTCGACGCCGCCCTGCTCGACGACGTCGCGGCGCTGCGTTCGGACGGGAGCGCGCGGACCGCGCCCGGGCGTGTGGTCGACGGGCTGCGTGCACGCCGCGCGGCCGGCGTCGGCCCCGTCGCCGTGGTGAGCTGCGACAACCTGCCCGCCAACGGTTCCCTGACGGAACGGGTCGTGCGGGGCGTGGCCGGGGCGGTCGATCCGGACCTCGACGCCTGGATCGCGCGCAACGTCTCGTTCGTCTCGACGATGGTGGACCGGATCACCCCGGCCACCACGGACGACGACCGCGCGGTCGCCCGAGAAGCTCACCGGGTTCGCCGACGCCGTGCCGGTGGTCACCGAACCGTTCAGCGAGTGGGTGCTCAGCGGCGAGTTCCCGGCGGGACGACCGCCGTGGGAGCGGGTGGGCGCGCGGTTCGTCGACGACATCGAGCCGTACGAGCGCCGCAAGCTCTGGCTCCTCAACGCCGGGCACTCCCTGCTGGCCTATCGCGGTCGGCTGCTGGGCCACGAGACCGTGGCGCAGGCGGCCGGGCCGCTCGCCGACGAGGCCGCTGCTCTGGCTGGAGGCCCGTCCGCTCCTGACCTTGGCGTCCGAAGAGATCGACGAGGCCCTGGCAGCCCTGCGGGAGCGGTTCGCCAACCCGCGGATCCGCCACTCGCTGGCGCAGATCGCGACCGACGGGTCGTTCAAGCTGCCCGTGCGCATCGTCGACCCCCTGCGCCGCCGCGTGGCGGCGGGCCTTCCGGCGGGGCAGGCGCAGCTCGGGGTGCTGGCCGACTGGGCCGAGTACCTCGTCCGCTTCGGCCCCACGGACGACGCCTCCGGCGGGCTCGCCGACGCGATACGGGGGATGCTCGACCCGAGGGCGAGGGCCGGGGCCGTCCTGGCAGCGATCGACGGCCCCGACATCCTGATCGACCCGCTCGCGACCCGACTCGAAAGGCTCTGACCGTGCTCATCACGTCCGCCGAGGTGCTCGTCTCGAGCCCCGGCCGCAACTTCGTCACCCTGCGCCTGACCACCGACGACGGCGTCGTCGGGCTCGGCGACGCCACGCTCAACGGTCGCGAGCTCGCCGTCGTCGCGTACCTGGCCGAGCACGTGGTGCCGCTGCTCATCGGCAAGGACGCGCACCGCATCGAGGACATGTGGCAGTTCCTGTACCGGGGTGCGTACTGGCGGCGGGGACCGGTGACCATGGCGTCGATCGCGGCCGTCGACACGGCGCTGTGGGACATCAAGGCACGCGCCGCCGGCATGCCGCTGTACCAGCTGCTCGGCGGCCGCAGCCGGACCGGGGCGCTCGCCTACGGGCACGCGAGCGGCGCCGACCTGCCGGAGCTGTTCGACTCGGTGCGCGACCACCTGGAGCAGGGATTCCGCGCCATCCGGATCCAGTCGGGCATCCCGGGGCTCGGCACGGTCTACGGGGTGGCGTCCAGCGCCGCGGACGGTGCCGGCCGCTACGACCACGAGCCCGCCCGCCGGTCCGCGGCGCCCGTCGAGGAGGTCTGGGACACCCGCGCGTACCTGCGCCACGTCCCCGGCGTGTTCGAGGCCGTCCGGGGTGAGTTCGGTGCCGAGCTGCCCCTCCTGCACGACGCGCACCACCGGCTCACGCCCATCCAGGCCGCCAAGCTGGGCAAGTCGCTCGAACCCTTCGACCTGTTCTGGCTGGAGGACGTGACCCCGGCGGAGAACACGGCCGCGCTGCGCCGGGTCCGCGAGCACACGACGACCCCGCTGGCCATCGGCGAGGTGTTCAACACCATCTGGGACTACCGCGAGCTGTTCGAGGAGCAGCTGATCGACTACGTCCGCTCGCCCGTCACGCACGCCGGCGGCATCACGGCCCTGCGGCGGATCCTGGACTACGCCGGCGTCTACCAGATCAAGTCCGGCGTGCACGGCCCCACGGACATCTCCCCGGTCGGCCTGGCCGCCTCCCTGCACCTGGGCGTCGCCATCCCGAACTTCGGCATCCAGGAGTACATGACCCACAGCGCCGCGACGGACGAGGTCTTCCGCTCGCAGGTGCGGTTCGAGGGCGGGCTGCTCGTCCCGGGCGAGGGTCCGGGGCTGGGCGTGGTGTACGACGACGACGTGGCGGCCGGGCACCCGTACACGGCGGCCTACCTGCCCATCAACCGGCTGTCCGACGGGTCGATGCACGACTGGTGATCACGCCCGGCTCCGGCCCCCGGAGCGAGCCCGCTGGGGCGATGATGGAGCATGCCCATCGCCCAGGCGCGCTACCAGCGGTTCGAGACGCACTCCGCCCGTGACCTCGTGGAGCACGCGTGGGTGGTGCGCGACGAGATCGCGGGCCGAGAGGTGCTGCTCCCGGACGGTCGAGGGCTGCTGCAGATCGTGCTGGGCGGACCGTGCGTGCGCGCCGATCCGCTGGGCGGCACGCGTGAGCCCGACGTCTCCGGGGTCCGCGGCCTGACCACCCGTGCGGTCGTCCGGCAGAGCGCGGCCGGCGCCGTCCGGCTCGGCCTCCAGCTGCATCCGCTGGCGGGCGCCCGGCTCGGCACGCTTCTCACAGACGACTGGCTCGGGGTCGACGCGATCCTCGGCTCGGGCATGCAGGCCGCCACCGAGAGGCTGCTGGCCGACGGGTCGGACGCGGCCGCCGTCGGACTCGTCACGGAGACGGTCGGCGCCCTCGCGCGGCAGGGGTCCGACGAGCTCGACCGGTTCGCCGGCGTGGTGCAGGCGATCGACGACGCCGGCGGGCTGGTCCGGTCCTCGGACCTGGCCCGCGGTGCCGGCTGCACGGTCACGGAGCTGTACCGGTGGTCGATCGCGCACCTGGGCGTCCCGCCGATGGAGTACCTCGCCGCCGTGCGGTTCTCGTCGTTCGTGCGCGAGGCCGTCGGACCCGGCGTCGTGGGACCCGACGCGGTCGTCGCGGCGCTGCAGTGGTACGTGCGCGCCGGGTACCCACCCCGCGAGGTCGAACGGTTCACCGGGTTCGAGCCCGAGGAGCTGCGGCGGCTCGCGGAGGGCGTCGAGGCGCTCCTCGCCGGATAGGGTTCCACCCCGTGAGCGAACGCATCAAGGTCGCCGTGCTGGGTGCGGCGGGCCGCATGGGACAGACGGTCGTCCGGGCCGTCGAGGGAGCCGCCGACCTCGACGTCGTCGCCGCGCTCGACGCCGGAGACGACCTGGCGGGCGCCGCCGACGCCGATGTGGCGGTCGACTTCACCGTCCCCGCCGTGACCGAGGGCAACGTGCACGCGCTCGTCGACGCGGGCGTGCACGTCGTCGTCGGCACCACGGGCTGGACCGACGCGTCGCTGGCCCGCGTGCGCGACCACCTGGCCGACCGGCCCGGCGTCGGCGTCCTGGTCGCACCGAACTTCGCGCTGGGTGCGGTCCTGGCCATGGCGTTCGCGGCCAAGGCCGCCCCGTGGTTCGAGTCCGTCGAGATCATCGAGCTGCACCACCCGGACAAGATCGACGCCCCGTCGGGCACCGCCCGGCACACGGCAGCCGCGGTCGCCGCGGCTCGCGCCGCGGCCGGTCTGGGCCCGGTCCCCGACGCGACGAGCGAGGCCCTCGACGGTGCCCGTGGGGCCTCCGTCGACGGCATCCCGGTGCACTCCGTGCGGCTGCGTGGGCTGGTGGCGCACGAGGAGATCCTGCTGGGCAACGCGGGTGAACAGCTGACGATCCGTACGGACTCGTTCGACCGGGTGAGCTTCATGCCTGGTGTGCTGCTGGGCGTTCGGCAGGTGGGTGGCCGCCCCGGGCTGACCGTCGGCCTCGAGCACCTGCTCGACCTGGCCTGAGCCGTGCAGCTCGCGAGCCCGCGCGGTCGCCGGCGCCGTCCTCCTGACCGCCCTGCTCGGCCTGTACGTGTGGCTCGTCGCCGCCCGCGCCACGGCCCTGATCCGGACCGGCGAGCCAGTCGGGATCGTGCTCGGCATCGCGTTCTGGGTGCTGCCCGTCGTCGTCGTCTGGCTGGTGTTCCGCGAGTGGTCGCTCGCCGTCGACGTGCAGCGGATGGCCGACGAGCTCGCCGCCGCCGACGAGCTGCCGGTCGACGACCTGCCGCGCTCGCCGGGGGGCCGGATCGACCGAGCGGCCGCGCGGGAGGCGTTCGGTCCGGCGCGCGAGCTGGCGGAGGCCGAGCCCGACGACTGGCGCTCCTGGTACCACCTGGCGTTCGCCTACGACGCGGCGGGGGACCGGCGCCGTGCGCGGGAGTCTCTGCGCACGGCCAGCCGGCTCCACAAGGGTCCAGCACAACCGACCTGAGTCCCGCTCGGAGACGGTCGGAAAAGGCATCGGCCGTTCCGCGACGTGCCTGATAGCTTCGCGTTGCCCGTGACGTCGCAGCAGGAGGTGGGACCCATGACCGCCGTACCCCCGTGGGTGCTCCCCCTGCCCGCCATGACGGGACGATCGACATAGAGGTCGCCGGGAGCGCCGAGACGCCAGGCCCTCTCGAAAGGCATGACCCATGTGCTCCATGCTCCATCTCACGGCCGCGTCGACGACGAACGGCGTGGTGCAGCGCTCGTTCACGGTGAACGACGTTCCCGGCGTGCTCTGGTCGCCGGAGGCCGACGTCCGCGCCCCGCTGGTCCTCATGGGACACGGCGGCGGCAACCACAAGCTGCACCCGGCGATGGTCGGCCGTGCCCGCCTCCTGGTGACCGGCTGCGGCTTTCACGTCGCCGTCCTCGACGCCCCCGGTCACGGCGAGAGGCCACCCTCGGCGCACGACGAGGCGGAGATCGCCGATCTGTTCCGGGCGCGGGCGGCCGGCGAGCCGGAAGGCCCGATCGTCGTCCGGTACAACACCTACCTGGCGGAGCTCGCCGTGCCCGAGTATCGCGCGGCCCTGGGCGAAGCTCCAGCAGCTGGCGGAGATCGGGACCGGCGGTCCGGTCGGCTACTGGGGCATCAACATGGGAACGGCGATCGGCGTCCCCCTGGTGGCCGCCGAACCTCGGATCACTGCCGCCGTCTTCGGCCAGCACTGGCCCGACGAGCTCGCCGAGCACGCGAAGAAGATCACCATCCCGATCGAGTTCGACCTGCAGTGGGACGACGAGCACATCTCGCGCCAGGACGGTCTTGCGCTGTTCGATGCCTTCGCCTCGAGCGAGAAGTCGTTGCACGTGAACTCGGGACGGCACAAGGATCTGCCGCGGTTCGAGGCCGAAAGCGCGGTCCGGTTCTTCGCCCGGCACCTCTGACCGCTCAGATCGAGGCCGACCACCGGTGCTCGGCGACCACGCGCGGCGTGCCGTCGGGCAGCGCGCCCGAGGCCAGCTCGCGGGCGACGTCGTCGGGACCCAGGCCCGAGGACGCGAGGAACTGGGCACGGGCGCTGTCGCCGTCCAGGACCCAGGTGTGCACCTGGTCCGCGCCGTCCTGCCGCAGCGTGTCGACGGCGGCCGCCAGCAGCCGGGACCCGTGGCCGCTGCGCTGCTGCGAGGGCTCGACCTCGAGCGTGAGGATCACGCCGCCCGGCGCGTCGAAGGGCCTGCCCTCCGGGGCGGGGACGGGGGCCAACGACACCACGCCGACCACCGTCGGACCGTCGCACGCGACCAGCACCCGGAAGCCGGCGCCCGGGGGAGTCGCCACGGCAGAGGCCCACTGCGCCTCGATCGCGGCCTCGTCGAGCAGGTCGAGCGCACCTCCCAGGACGTCCGCGTGCGACACCCGCCAGGCGTCCAGCTGGATGCGGGCGATCGCGTGCTCGTCGCCGCGGACCGCCGGCCGGACCGACACGTCGGCGTTCTCGGTGAACAGCGGCATCGCGCTTGCCTTCTCCTCGGGTGGTGGGCCCGGTCACCCTAACCGGCTCAGGGCATCCCGAGCGCGCGCAGGCCGGCTGCGGTCAGTGCGGCCAGCAGCACCACGACGATGAACGGGGCGCGCAGGGCCAGCGCGATCGCGGCGACGAGCACCGCCGGCAGCCGGGCGTCGATCACGATGCTGCGGCCGGTGGTGAACGCCTGGACGGCGACCAGTGCGGACAGCAGCGCGACGGTGACCAGCGCCGCGGTCCGGGCGACGCGCGGCTGGGCGAGCCAGTGCTCGGGCACGAGGTGGCCGGCCAGCTTCAGGCCGAAGCACACGGCGCTGGCGACGACGAGCGCGACCCACGTGACGGCGGGGCTCATGCAGCCGCCTCCTGCGTCTTGACGGGCGTCGGCGGCGACGTGAGCAGACCGGCCAGGATGGCGACGATCGCGGCGAGCAGCACCGGGATCCCCGCGGGCACGAACGGGGTGACCGCGAGCGCGACGAGCACGGAACCCGCCGCGACCAGCTGCGCGTGGCGGGCGTTCGGCCCGGTGACGCGCGGCCAGACCAGGCCGAGGAACGCGGCGGCCGCGGCGGCGTCCAGACCGTACTTCCGCGGATCGCCCAGGGCGTCGCCGACGAGGGCGCCGGCCAGCGTGAACGCGTTCCACAGGACGAAGACGCCGACGCCGGTCCACCAGAAGCCGATGCGGGCGGCCCGTCGCTCTCGTTGAGCCGTCGCCACCGCGGTCGACTCGTCGATGGTCAGCTGCGCTGCGAGCGGCCGACGCCAGCCGCGCACCCCGAGCAGCGGCGACACCTGCGGTCCGTACAGCCCGTTGCGGACGCCGAGGAGCCCGGCAGTCGCGATCGCGGCCCCGGCCAGGCCGCCCGCACCGACAACGCCGATGAACGCGAACTGGGAGCCGCCCGAGAACATCAGCAGGCTGAGCGCCATGGCCTGCGGCACGGACAGGCCCGCCGCGACCGCGAGCGCGCCGAACGAGACGCCGTACAGGCCCGTGGCCAGCGAGACGGAGACGGCCTGCCGGATCGCCGCGCGCGCAGGGACGTCGCGCTCGTCGGGCGCCTCAGATCGCGACATACACGCTGTCGAGGTACTCCTCGATGCCCGCCTCGCCGCCCTCGCGGCCCAGCCCGGACGACTTCACGCCGCCGAAGGGTGCGCTCGCGTCGGAGACCAGGCCTCGGTTCACGCCGAGCATCCCGGTGTCGACGGACTCCGCCAGCCGCATGACGCGGGCGATGTCGCGCGTGTAGGCGTAGGCCACCAGCCCGAACGGCGTGGAGTTCGCCAGGGCGACGCCCTCCTCCTCGGAGCCGAACGTCACCACGGGAGCGACCGGACCGAACGTCTCCTCGGTGATCACCCGAAGATCGGCAGACACGCGGTCCAGGACGGTCGGAGCGTAGAAGTAGCCGGGGCGGTTCGGCCGGTCGGCGCCGATCCGCACGCGCGCGCCGCCGCCGACCGCCTCGGCGACGACCTCCTCGACCCGGTCGACCGCCGCTTCGTCGATGAGGGGTCCGACGGTGACGCCTTCGTCGGCGCCGTGCCCGACGACGAGCTTGTCGAACGCGGCGGTCAGCCCGGCGGTGAACTCCTCCGCCACGGACGCGTGCACGAGGAACCGGTTGGCGGCGACGCAGGTCTGGCCGGCGTTGCGCATCTTGGCCTGCACGGCGCCGGTGACGGCGGCGTCGATGTCGGCGTCCTCGAAGACGAGGAACGGCGCGTTGCCCCCGAGCTCCATGGACGTGCGCAGGACGGTGTCCGCCGACGCCTTCAGGAGCGCGGAGCCCACCTCGGTGGACCCGGTGAACGACAGCTTGCGCAGGCGCGGGTCGGACAGCAGGGGCCCGGAGATGCTGCGCGCGGACGCCGAGGGCACCACGTTGATCACGCCGGTGGGCAGGCCACGGGCTTCCAGCTCCTCGCGGACGATCTCCGCGACGTAGGCGGTAGTCAGCGGGGTCAGCTGAGCGGGCTTGATGACGACCGTGCACCCCGCGGCCAGCGCGGGGGCCACCTTGCGCGCGATCATCGCGATCGGGAAGTTCCACGGCGTGATCAGCAGGGCCGGCCCGACCGCGCGCCGCAGGACCAGCTGGTGGTTCGCCCCGGACGGGGCGCGCCGGGCGAGACCTTCGAACCGGACGGCCTGCTCGGCGTACCACCGGATGTAGTCGGCGCCGTAGGCCACCTCGGCGCGGGACTCGGCCAACGGCTTGCCGCCCTCGGCCGTGACCAGGGCGGCGATGTCCTCGGTCCGCGCGGTGATCGTCTCGAAGACCGCGCGCAGCAGCTCGGACCGCACCCGCGGCGCGGTCGCACGCCAGGCCGGGAAGGCGTTCGACGCGGCCGTCAGTGCGTCGAGCGCGTCGTCCGAACCCGCGTCGGCGACGTCGAACAGGTCCTCCGTGGTCCCCGGGTCGAAGACGGTGAACGTCTTCCCGCTCGCCGCCGGGCGCCAGGCCCCGTCAATGAGTATCCCGGTGGGGACGTGCGCGGCGACGGTGGGCGGTAGTGAGGGCGTCATGTCCGCAGTCTCGCGCCCCGGGCGGCGTCGCACCACCTCTCTTCTCGTACGTGGGACGGATCCACGACCTACCATGGCCCCCATGATCGAGACGCCGTACGAGGACCTTCTCCGACTCGTCCTGGAGACGGGCACCCCGAAGGCGGACCGGACGGGGACGGGCACCCGGAGCGTGTTCGGTCACCAGATGCGGTTCGACCTCTCGCAGGGGTTCCCGCTGGTCACGACGAAGCGCGTGCACCTGCGTTCGATCGCCTACGAGCTGCTCTGGTTCCTGCGCGGCGAGTCCAACATCGCCTGGCTGCACGAGAACAAGGTCACCATCTGGGACGAGTGGGCCGCCCCGGACGGCGAGCTCGGCCCGGTCTACGGGGTGCAGTGGCGCAGCTGGCCGACGCCGGACGGCGGGCACATCGACCAGATCACGCAGCTCATGGAGAACCTGCGCCGCGACCCCGACTCGCGGCGGCACATCGTCTCGGCCTGGAACGTCGCGGACATCCCCTCGATGGCCCTGGCGCCCTGCCACGCTTTCTTCCAGTTCTACGTCGCCGACGGCCGGCTCTCCTGCCAGCTGTACCAGCGGTCGGCGGACCTGTTCCTCGGCGTCCCGTTCAACATCGCCTCCTACGCCCTGCTCACGCACATGGTCGCCCAGCAGGCCGACCTCGAGGTGGGCGACTTCGTGTGGACGGGCGGCGACTGCCACATCTACGACGACCACGTCGACCAGGTGCGCGAGCAGCTCAGCAGGGACCCCTTCCCGGCGCCGCGGCTGAACCTGCGCAAGGCGGCGTCGATCTTCGACTACTCCTTCGAGGACATCGAGGTGGTCGACTACCAGCACCATCCCGCCATCAAGGCGCCGGTGGCCGTGTGACGATCACCCTGATCTGGGCCCAGACGCCCACGGGGATCATCGGCCGCGACGGCACGCTGCCGTGGCACGTGCCCGAGGACATGGCCCACTTCCGGGACCTGACCCGCGGTCACCCGGTCATCATGGGCCGCGGCACGTGGGACTCACTGCCGCCGCGGTTCCGTCCGCTGCCCGACCGGGACAACATCGTGCTCACCCGCGACCCGTTGTTCGAGGCCGCGGGCGCGCTCGTCGCGCACGATCTCGAGGAGGCCCTGCGGCTCGTCGAGAACCGGGACGCGTGGGTCGTGGGGGGCGGCGAGATCTACGCGCTCTTCCTTCCGCTGGCCCACCGCGTGGAACGCACCCTGGTCTCCCTCGACGTCGGCGGCGACACGCGCGCGCCGACGCTCGACCGGCTCGACTGGAAGCGCACCGAGCCGGACGACACCTGGCTCACCTCGACCGCCGGCGGCACGCGGTACCGGTTCGAGTCCTACGTGCGTCGCTGAGTTCTGCCGCGCCTCTGGCGTATCTGAGGGCATCGCGGGAGGCTCATGTGAGCAGGGACCTCGTCGGACGGGACGCGGCCACGATGCAGGGAGACACGACGATGTTCACCCACGATCAGCTGCACCAGACCTGCGCGGTCCCGCCGAGCCCCCAGCTTCGCGCCCAGTGGGCCAGGGCGCTCGAGGGCGCGAACGAGGCGGCCGCGCTCACCGACGGCGCAGCGCCGTTCCTGCGCATCGAGCGGGACCCGCGACCGGTCGGCTTCAACGACGGCGTCATCGTGCCGCCGGAGGACTTCCCGGTGGGCACGCCGCTCATGGCGATCCGCAGCGCCGCCGGTGACCGTGCCCCGCTGCGCGGCACGGTGCGCGTGGCCGTGGTCCTGGTCGACTTCTCCGACAAGCACCTGACGACGACGAAGGCGCAGATGGAGAAGCTGTTCTTCTCCTCCGGCGCCATGCCGCACGGGAGTGTCAAGGAGTACTACACCGAGGTGACGAACGGCCTGATCCAGCTGGACGGCGTGGTCGTCGGCCCCTACCGGATGCCCCACACGCTCGCCTGGTACGCCGCGAACGGCTCCGGCGTCGGCAAGAACGGCACGCCGTTCCGCACGCCCACCCTGGCGCACGACGCGGCCGTTGCCGCGAACAAGGACGTCGACTTCACGCCGTACGACAACGACCACAACGGGTTCGTCGACGCGTTCATCGTCGTCCACGCCGGCCAGGGCGCCGAGGAGACGGGTGCGCTCGGGGACATCTGGTCGCACAAGTCGACGCTGGCGACCGCCTACAAGGCCGACTCGAGCAAGATCTACGGCTACCTGACCATCCCCGAGGACGCCAAGATCGGCGTCAGCGCGCACGAGCTGGGACACCTGCTGTACGGCTTCCCCGACCTGTACGACACGGACTACTCCTCCGGCGGCATCGGCGACTGGTGCCTGATGTCCGGCGGCTCCTGGAACGGCGCCGTGCCGGGCGAGCAGCCGGCTCACCCGAGCGCGTGGTGCAAGTCGAACCAGGGTTGGGTCACGACGACGAACGTCACCGCCGACGGGCCGGTGACCGTGCCCGCGGTCGAGACCTCGCACACGGTCTTCCGGCTGTGGAAGGACGGGGCAGGCGGGTCGGAGTACTTCCTGCTCGAGAACCGGCAGGCTGACGGCTACGACGCCGCGCTGCCCGGGTTCGGGCTCCTGCTCTGGCACATCGACGACTCGATGCCGGGCAACACCGACGAGAACCACTACAAGGTCGGGCTGGTGCAGGCCGACGGCAAGCGGGACATCGAGCTCAACCACAACGGCGGTGACACGGGCGACCCGTTCCCGGGTTCGGCCGGTGTCGTGAAGGTCGACGGGTCGACGACGCCGAGCACCAAGTCGTTCGCCAACGCCGACACCGGCGTGGCCCTGTCAGCGATCTCTGCGTCCGGCGCCTCGATGACCGTCTCGGTGCGGGTCAGCTCCGCGACTCCGCCGACCGGCGGCACGGCCGCGATCCAGGCCCTGATCGACGGCCTGATCACCGACGGGAACCAGCTGGTCCAGCAGGCGCAGAGCCTGAAGGACCTCTACGCGAGCACGACGGGTTGAGCGTGGTCGCTGCCCGGAAGAACCGCACCGCGGTGGTCGGCGTCATCCAGGCCGTCCGCGACCAGGGGCCGGACCTCGTCGAGCTGGACGTGGCGGTGCAGAGCACGGCGCCGGTCGAGGGGCAGCCCGACCTGCTCACCGCGCACCAGCCGGCCGACCGACCGTGGACCGTCCGCGCCCGCCGGTCCGAGCTGCCCCCCGGGGACCTCGTCGGCTGGCGGGTCACGGGGGAGGCGACGCTCGCGGGTCCGGACGTCGTGCGGCTCGTCACCACCGAGCCGGCGCCGCTGCTCTCGCCGCCGGAGTCCTGACGCGTCCCTGACCGGCAACGACGACGGCTCACCGGGAGCGGTACCGTGGCCCCATGCCGCGTCCCGCCACGCCCGCCCGCCCGTTCGGGTCCGTGCTCACCGCGATGGTCACCCCCTTCACGGCGGACGGCGAGGTCGACCTCGACACCGCCGTGCAGCTCGCGCGCCACCTCGTCGCGGCAGGGCACGACGGCCTGGTGCTCAACGGCACCACCGGCGAGGCGTCGACCACGCACGCGCCCGAGAAGGCCGAGCTGGTGGCCGCCGTCGTCGCGGCCGTCGGCGACGACGCCTGGATCGTCGCGGGCGCCGGCTCGAACGACACCGCGCACGCGGTCCGGATGGCCGAGCAGGCCGCCGATGCCGGTGCGCACGGCCTGCTCGTCGTCAGCCCGTACTACTCGCGGCCGTCCCAGGAGGGCGTGCGCAGGCACGTCGAGGCGGTCGCCGACGCCACCGACCTGCCGGTCATGCTCTACGACGTGCCCGGTCGCACCGGCGTCCGGTTCGCGGCGTCAACCATCGACGCGCTCGCGCAGCACGACCGGATCGTCGCCATGAAGGACGCATCAGGCGACATCTTCGCTGCGGCGAAGGCCATCGAGCGCACCGGGCTGGCCTGGTACTCGGGCGACGACAGCGCCCTGCTCACCCTGCTGGCGCACGGCGCCGTGGGCATCGTCAGCGTCACCGGGCACGTAGCCGGTCGTCAGCTCGCGGACACCGTCCGCGCGTTCGACGCCGGCGACCACGCCCAGGCGCTCCGGATCTTCCGATCGATCATTCCCGCGATCGACGCACTCAACGGTGCCGGCTTCCAGGCCGTCGCCGCGAAGGCCGCGCTCCAGGTGCTCGGCCTCGTGCCCGAGCGCACGGTGCGCCTCCCGCTCGTCCCCGCGTCCGACGACGAGCTCGCGCAGATCCGTGACGGCCTCCGTGCCGCCGGGCTGCTCGACGTCGCGGTGCACTGATCCCACCAGGAGACACATGAGTCACCCGCACCCCGAGCTCACCATGCCGCCGGCTCTGCCCAGCGGCGCCCTGCGCGTCGTCGCGTTGGGAGGGCTCGGTGAGGTCGGCCGCAACATGGCCGTCCTCGAGTACGCCGGCCGGCTGCTCGTCATCGACTGCGGCGTCCTGTTCCCCGAGGACCACCAGCCCGGCGTCGACCTGATCCTGCCCGACTTCGAGTACATCAAGGACCGTCTCGACGACATCGAGGCGATCGTCCTGACGCACGGTCACGAGGACCACATCGGTGCCGTCCCGTACCTGCTGCGCCTGCGCCGCGACATCCCGCTGGTCGGCTCCCGCCTGACGCTCGCGTTCATCGAGGCCAAGCTCAAGGAGCACCGCATCCAGCCGGTCACCCGCGTGGTGGCCGAGGGCGACACCTCGACGTTCGGGTCCTTCGAGTGCGAGTTCATCGCCGTGAACCACTCGATCCCCGATGCGCTCGCGGTGGCGGTGACCACCGGTGCCGGCACCGTGCTGCACACCGGCGACTTCAAGATGGACCAGCTGCCGATGGACGGCCGGATCACCGACCTGCGCGCGTTCGCCCGCCTGGGCGAGAAGGGCGTCGACCTGTTCATGGTCGACTCCACCAACGCCGAGGTGCCCGGTTTCGTCTCGCCCGAGCGCGGGATCGGGCCGGTCCTGGACCAGGTGTTCGCCGACTCCACCAAGCGGATCATCGTCGCGTCGTTCGCCTCGCACGTGCACCGCGTCCAGCAGGTCCTCGACGCCGCCTACACGCACAACCGTCGGGTCGCGCTGGTCGGCCGCTCGATGGTGCGCAACATGGGGATCGCCGCCGACCTGGGCTACCTCAACGTGCCCGACGGCGTCCTCATCGACCTCAAGCAGGTCGACCAGCTGCGCGACGACGAGATCGTGCTCATGTGCACCGGCTCGCAGGGTGAGCCGATGGCTGCCCTGTCGCGGATCGCGAACAACGACCACAAGGTGTCCGTCGGACCCGGCGACACCGTCATCATGGCGTCGTCGCTGATCCCCGGGAACGAGAACGCCGTCTTCCGCGTGATCAACGGCCTGACCAGGCTCGGCGCCCGGGTCGTGCACTCGGGCAACGCCAAGGTGCACGTCTCCGGGCACGCCAGCGCCGGCGAGCTTCCTGTACTGCTACAACATCCTCAAGCCGCGCAACGTCATGCCCGTGCACGGCGAGATCCGGCACCTCGTGGCCAACGCCGCGCTGGCGGTGCAGACCGGTGTCCCCGCGGACCGGGTGGTGCTCGCCGAGGACGGCATCGTGGTCGACCTGTTCAACGGCCGGGCGAGCATCGTCGGCGCCGTGCCGTGCGGGTACGTCTACGTCGACGGGTCGAGCGTCGGCGAGATCACCGAGGTCGAGCTGAAGGACCGCCGGATCCTGGGCGACGAGGGCTTCATCTCGATCTTCGCCGTGGTCAGCTCCGCCGACGGCAAGGTGCTGGCCGGCCCGCAGATCCACGCCCGCGGGTTCGCCGAGCAGGATGCGGTGTTCGACGACATCCTTCCCGAGCTGACGGCGGCCCTCGAGGAGGCGGCGCGCAACGGCAACTCCGACGCCCACTCCCTGCAGCAGATCATGCGACGCGTGGTCGGCCGCTGGGTGTCCAACCGGCTGCGCCGCCGCCCGATGATCATCCCGGTGGTCGTCGAGGCCTGAGGCGCCCGTGACCGAACGGCTCCGACCCGCGGGTCGGAGCCGTTCCGTGTGCGGTCAGGCCGGTGGGACGCCGTCCGCGGGCACGGCGAGGTCGTCGACGTCCATCAGCCCGCGTCGCTCGCTCTCGCCGGCGCGTCGTCCGTTCTCGCCCCCGCGTCCGGATCGAGCGACCGGCGCGAGGCCGCGGCCGATCCAACGAGGATGAGCGCGGTGGCCGCGACGACCGCGATCGTCACAGCCTCGTCCAGGACGAGGGCGCCGAGCGCGACGGCGACGACCGGGTTGAGGTAGGCGACGAGCGTCGAGCGGGCCGCGCCGACCTCGACGATCAGGCGGAAGAACAGCACGAACGCGAGCGCCGTGCAGACGGCGCCGAGGGCGACGAGCGCGAGCACCCCGTCCAGGGCCGGCATGGGGTGCGGCCCCGTGACCAGCACGACCGGCAGGTAGAACAGCGCGGTGACGCCCAGGCACGTCGCGGTCAGCGGGATCGCCGGCACGTCGCGCAGGAACAGGTCGGCGATCATCGGCGCGCTCGCGTAGCCGACGGCCGCGAGCAGGACCTGGGCCACGGACCACGGGCTCCCGCCGCTCGACTCGCCCGGCCCGAGCAGCAGGCCGACGCCCAGGAGGCCGACGAGCAGCCCGATCCACCGCACGGCCGCGACCGGCCGCCGGTCACCGACGAGCCGCCCGAGCACGACTGCGATGATCGGCACCGTCGCGATCAGGAGCCCGGTGGTCGAGCTGGCCAGGGTGGTCTCCGCGTTGGACAGCAGGATCCACGGGCCGATGATCTCGAGGGCGGCGAACGCCAGGAGCGGACGCCAGTGCCCGCGCAGCACGCGCACGCCCCCGGAGCGCAGGGCGAACGGCAGGAGGAGGAGCGCGCCGAGCCCCGTCCGGACGAAGACCACCGTCGCCGGCGAGACCTCTCCCACGGCGATCTTGATGAGCAGGTACGGGATGCCCCAGATGACGCCGACGGACAACAGCAGGATCCAGCCGCGCTTGCTCATCCGGCAACCCTACGAGCGACCACCCACATCCGCGCTCACGGCCGGAACGCCGCCCGGTGCCGTCGCGGGCTGGTGCGGAACTCGCGCGCGAAGTGCTGGCGCAGCGCCGCGGAAGAGCCGAACCCGGACGCCGTGGCGACGTGCTCGACCGGCTGGTCGGTGGACTCGAGGAGCACCCGCGCGTGCACGAGCCGCTGCCGCAGGAGCCACTGCGCGGGACTAGCGCCGGTCCGGGCGCGGAACCGGCGCGTGAACGTGCGTCGCGACTGGTGCACGCTCGCCGCCCAGGTGTCCAGGTCGAGGGGCTGGTCGAGGCGCGCGATCGCCCAGGCGATCGCGGTCTCGACGGGGTCGCCGTCCTCGGTGCGGGCCACCGGGGCGGGGATGTACTGGGCCTGGCTCCCGTCGCGGTGCGGTGCGAGGACCAGGCTCCGGGCGAGGTCGGCGGCATAGGCGGCGCCGTGGTCGCTGCGGACCACGTGCAGGCAGCAGTCCAGCGCCGCCGCGACGCCGGCCGAGGTGACCACGTCGCCGAGGTCGCACCACAGGACGTCCGACCGCACGGTCGCCGCCGGGGTGCGCCGGGCCAGCTCCGGCGCGGCCGACCAGTGCGTCGCGACCTCGCGACCGTCGACCAGCCCCGCCGCCGCGACGACGAACGAGCCCAGGCAGAGCCCGACGACCCGCGCCCCGCGGGCGTGCGCCGACCGGACGGCGGCGAGGAGCGCTCCGGACGGTTCCCGATCGGTGTCCCAGCTGGGGACGACGACGGTCTCGGCGGTCCCGAGGGCCTCCAGGCCATGCTCGACGACGAGGTCGTAGCCCGCGTCGGTCGGGACCACGCCGGGGACCTCGGCGCAGACCGTCACCCGGTACCGGGGGACCGGGGCGCTGCGGGACCTGGAGGTCAGCACCGTGGACGGCACGGACAGGTGGAACGGACTGATCCCGGGGAAGGCCAGCACGGCGACCTCGGCGACCTCGTGGCTGCGCATGGCCTGATCTTAGCGAATGGTGTCCACCGGGCCACTGGCGGCGCATCGCGGACGCGACGACGCTGGAGGCATGACCACATCGATCACCGCCACCTGGGTGGGCGGACCCACCTTGCGCCTGACCTACGCCGGTCTGACCGTCCTGACCGACCCCACCTTCGACGGGCCCGGCACGTACCCGCCGCGGGTCGCCGGCGGCGCCACGCTGACCAAGCTCGTCGGCCCGGGCATCGCCCTCGCCGACCTCGGACCGGTCGATGTCGTGCTCCTGTCCCACGACCAGCACGCCGACAACCTCGACGACGCCGGCCGCGCCCTGCTCGCCGGCGTCCCGACGGTCCTGTCCACCCCCGACGCGGCGGAGCGCCTCCCGGGCGTCGTCGGACTGCGCCCCTGGCAGTCCACAGGCGTCGGGGGCGCGACCGTCACGGCCGTGCCCGCGCGGCACGGACCGGAGGGTGCCGAGGCGCTCAGCGGTGCGGTCACGGGCTTCGTCCTGCAGGCCGCCGGCAGCCCGACCGTCTACGTGTCCGGCGACAACGCCTCGGCGGACGTGGTCGCGGCCGTCGCGCGCCGGTTCCCTGCGATCGACGTCGCGGTCCTGTTCGTCGGCGGGGCGAACGTCGGCCGGTTCGGGGCCGAGCCGCTGACCCTCGACGCGCTGCTGGCCAGTGCCGCGGTCGACCTGCTGGCGTCCGCGAGGGTGATCCCGGTCCACCACACCGACTGGGCGCACTTCGTCGACCCGCTGACCGCGCTCGAGGACCGGCTGGTCGCCGGTGGCCGCCGAGACCGGCTGCTCGTGCTGGAACGGGGTGTGCCGACCGCCGTGGACACGGCTGCCGCGCGGGCCTCGGCCTAACGCGGCTCGACCCCGCGGAACGTGGCCAGCCGCGCGTGCTCGGTCTCGACCGCGCGCCGGGTGGCCGCGTCCCACGGGACCCACTCGTCGAGCTCGAGCCCGAGCGTCCCGCCCCGGGCCCGCGGGCGCCACGTGCCGACGATCTCGGCTCCCGCAAGCACGGCTCCGGGGCGTCCGATCGCCTGCCACAGCGCCTTGTGCCTCGACCGGTCGGGCACGACCACGTCGCGGTCACCGGTGCTGAGGAAGAGGTCGTACGGTCCGAGCAGGCGCACCGTGCCGGCGTCCGTGGTGCTGCGTAGCGCCTCGGTGTCGGCCTCGAGGAGGTACGACTCGGTGCCGTCGACGTCGACCGGCACGGCGTCCGCGGGCCACCTCGCGAGGATGTCCCGCACGGGGACGTCGAAGTAGACGCCTACCTGCTTCGCGGTCAGCGGTCCGGCCAGGTGCAGCAGGGTGCGGACGGGGTCCGGCGCCCCGGCCTCGTCGGCCCGCTCGAGCACCCCCACCTGGGCCGCGGGCCAGTGCGGGATGCGCCGGACCACCGGGGGAGAGGTGCCCGGTTCGAAGCTCGAGGCCGGCGTGCAGGGCGGCGAGCCGGAACGGCATCTCGTACATGTGCGTGGCGTTGCAGGCGGGGCACCACCGCAGGTACGCGTCCGGCATCTGCGCCGTCATGCGGGTGGACAGCTCGCCCTTGGCCAGCGGCTCGGTGACCACCTCGCGCATCGTGCGCGCGGTGGCCGCCATGGCCTCGACGACCGGGATGCCGGCCGCCTTCAACGGCCCCGCCGCATTCATCACGCGCTTGGCGGCGTCGGCCTCCGAGTACGGCCGCAGCATGCGCTCGACGTCGCGCAGGTCGCCCCGGCGGTATGCGTGCGGGGCGCCGCGCATGGTCCAGGCCAGGGCGAGCTCGTGCGGCCAGTGGCCGGCCGTGACCGGCACGCCCCGCAGGGTCAGCGCCCACAGCGCACCGTCCGGGCCGGTGTCCTGCACGCCGAGGTCGAGCACGGCGGCCTCACCGGGCGCCCGGTCGGCGCGCGGTGCCCGGTCGAGCTGCTGCGCATGCACCCGGTAGCGCCGCACCTGGGACGTGGTGACCTTCATCCCTCTACCGTGCCACCCGGCACCGTCAGGATGCCCGGGCCGGCCGCCCGCAGCAGCGCGACGTAGTGCTCACGCGGATCGTCTGTGGGCAGCAGACCGTCCAGCTCGAGCTCGACGAGCCCGTGCACCAGCGCCCACAGGCCCACGGCCGCCGGTTCCGGGTCGGTGTCGGGACCCAGGACCACCGCGACCGCGTCCCGGAGCACCTGGAACGTCGGTGTCCGCGTGGCTGCGCCGCGGGTGCCGTCCTGGGCGCCCGCGCCCGCCACCCCGAACATCACCCGGTAGAAGTGCGGAGCCTGCAGAGCGTGCTCTCGGTAGGCGAGCCCGAGGCTCAGCAGGTCCGCCGCCGGGTCGCCGGTCTGCGGGACGGCGCTCAGGGACCGGGCGAACCGCGTGAACGCCTCGTCGCCGACCGCCCGGACCAGGTCCTCGCGGCCGCCGAACAGGGAGTACACCGCCGACGGCGAGGTCCCGGCGCGGCGCGCGAGCTCCCGGACGGTCAGGGAGTCGGCGCCGGTCGCCGAGACGAGCGCCGACGCCTCGTCGAGCAGCCGGAGTCGCAGGGCGTCGTCGTGGACGCGGGGCCGGGCCATGAGAGTGAGTCTAGGTGTTGACGGTGGTTTATGAACGGTGTTCTATAACAGTGTTCGGAAACGAGGGGACACTCATGATCGAGCTGACGGACGCTGCCAGGACGACCGCCGGGATCGTGGCTCTGACGGTCGTCGCCGTCGAGTCGGGCGGGGCCTTCCTGCTGCGCGTTCAGACCGGCGGCGAGCCGGCCACCGACTTCCAGCGGAACTTCTACCGCGCCGGGCACGCGCACGCGGGCGTGCTGGTGACGCTGGGCCTGGTCTGCCTGCTGCTGGGGGAGGCCACCACGCTCACCGGCTTCTGGCGCTGGCTCGCGCAGACCGGCGTGCTGATCGCGGCGATCCTCATGCCCGCGGGCTTCTTCTTCTCGGCGATGGGCCGCGGTCGCGAGAGGCCCAGCCGATGGGTCGCCCTGCTCGGCGTCGGCGCGTTCGCGCTGGCCGCGGGCGTCGCGACGCTGGGGATCGGGCTGCTTGTCGGGTGATCCGTACCCCGACACGCACCCGACGGTGGCCGTCCCGTCGCCGCCCCCGGCTAGTTTGAGGACCATGGCGACTCGTACGTCCACCTCAGGCGCCCGTTCCGGTGCGTCGACGTCGTCGCGCGCCGCGGGCAAGACCACCGCCAGCTCCGGCCGGTCGGGCGGTGGATCGACGCGACCGTCGGGCCGCAAGACCCCGCCGCCGCCCAAGCAGGCGCTGCCGATCCGGATGGTCAAGGGTGTCTGGATGGGTTGCGCGCACCTCGTCGGTGGCACCGCGCGCCGCGTCGGGCGCGGTGCGCGGGACCTCGACCCGGCCCACCGTCGTGACGGTCTCGCGTTCACCCTGCTCGGCCTCGCGATCGTCATCGCGGCCCGGGAGTGGTGGGCCCTGTCCGGGACCGCGGGGACGGTCGTGCACAGCATCGTGGCCGGCACGTTCGGCAAGGTCGGCGTGGCCGTGCCGCTCGTCCTGCTCGGCCTCGCCATCCGGCTCATGCGGCACCCGGACCGTGTCGAGGCCAACGGTCGCATCGGCATCGGGCTCGCCGCGATCGCGCTCGCCGTCTGCGGCCTCCTGCAGGTCGGGGCCGGGCTGCCCAGCACCGACGACTTCGCCGCGCTGCGGTCCGCCGGCGGCGTGGTGGGCCTGATGATCGGCACGCCCCTGGCCAGCCTGCTCACGCCCGGGGTGGCCGTCGCCCTGCTGATCCTGCTCGCGTTCTTCGGCGTGCTGGTGGTCACCAAGACGCCCGTGCACCAGGTGATCCCACGGCTGCGCGGCGTGTACGACCGACTCACGGGGAACCACCGAGACGAGGAGCCCCAGGACGAGCTGGACGAGCCGCTCGTCATCAACGCCGGTCACACCGCGGTCGACGACGCCGAGGCGCCCGTCAAGAAGCGGGGGCTGCTGGGACGTCGCAAGCGGGCCGAGGCCGTCGACGACCCCGACGAGACCCGGCTCGACGAGTACGACGGGGACGAGGCGTTCGAGCGCGCGGCCGTCGTCGCCGCCGCCGAGGCCGAGGCGGAGGCCGCGCGTCGGCGCGACGCCGCGCCCGTGACGGAACCGATCGAGCGCGTCGCCAAGAAGCCGATCACGGCCCCGGAGACCACGCCGGTGCCCCGCGGCGAGCAGCCGATGCTCGAGGGCGACGTGCTGTACACGCTGCCCTCGGACGAGACGCTCACCAAGGGCGCCCCGCACAAGGTCCGCTCCGCGGCGAACGACCGCGTCGTCGAGTCGCTGACCATGGTGCTCGAGTCGTTCGAGATCGACGCCAAGGTGACCGGCTTCACGCGCGGCCCGACGGTCACCCGGTACGAGGTCGAGCTCGGCCAGGCGGTCAAGGTCGAGCGCGTGACGGCGCTGAGCAAGAACATCGCGTACGCGGTGGCCAGCGCCGACGTGCGGATCCTGTCGCCGATCCCCGGCAAGTCTGCGATCGGCATCGAGATCCCGAACACCGACCGCGAGACCGTCTCGCTCGGCGACGTGCTGCGCTCCAGCGCCGCCAAGCGCACCGAGCACCCGATGGTCATCGGGGTCGGCAAGGACGTCGAGGGCGGGTACGTCACCGCCAACCTCGCCAAGATGCCCCACCTGCTGGTGGCCGGCGCCACCGGCGCGGGCAAGTCGAAGCTTCGTGAACTCGATGATCGTCTCGATCCTCATGCGCGCGACACCCGACGAGGTCCGCATGGTCCTCGTCGACCCCAAGCGCGTCGAGCTGACGGTCTACGAGGGCATCCCGCACCTGATCACGCCCATCATCACGAACCCGAAGAAGGCCGCCGAGGCCCTCGAGTGGGTGGTGCGCGAGATGGAGGCCCGGTACGACGACCTGGCCAACTTCGGGTTCAAGCACATCGACGACTTCAACGCCGCCGTGCGTCTGGGCAAGGTCAAGCCGTTGCCGGGCTCCGAGCGCAAGATCGCGACCTACCCGTACCTCCTGGTGGTCGTGGACGAGCTCGCCGACCTGATGATGGTCGCCCCCCGCGACGTCGAGGCCTCGATCCAGCGCATCACCCAGCTCGCTCGCGCCGCCGGCATCCACCTGGTGCTCGCCACGCAGCGGCCGTCCGTCGACGTCGTGACCGGGTTGATCAAGGCCAACGTGCCGTCGCGTCTGGCCTTCGCGACGAGTCCCTGACGGACTCCCGCGTCGTGCTGGACCAGCCCGGCGCCGAGAAGCTCATCGGCCAGGGCGACGCGCTGTTCCTGCCGATGGGTGCCGCCAAGCCGATGCGCACGCAGGGCGCCTGGGTCTCCGAGTCGGAGATCCACGCCGTCGTCGAGCACGTCAAGAAGCAGCTCAAGCCGACCTACCGCTCGGACATCGCTGCCGTCGCGGTCAAGAAGCAGGTGGACGAGGACATCGGCGACGACCTCGACCTCCTGCTGCAGGCTGCGGAGCTCGTGGTGACCACGCAGTTCGGGTCCACCTCGATGCTTCAGCGCAAGCTGCGGGTCGGGTTCGCGAAGGCCGGGCGGCTGATGGACCTGCTGGAGTCGCGCGAGATCGTCGGACCGTCCGAGGGTTCCAAGGCGCGCGAGGTGCTGGTCCAGCCGGACGACCTGCCCGCGACGCTCGCGATGCTGCGCGGCGCACCCGCGCAGGACGCCGACCCCTACGCGATGGGACCCGACGGGGCCCTGCCGGGTGAGCCACCGGTCGCCACGGACTACTTCGACGGCGCCGAGGAGGAGGACGCCGGTCCCTGGTCCGGCAACCGCCGGTGAACCCGCTCGGCGGCGGCGCCGTCCAGGTGGTCAGCACCGCGATCGCCGTCGTCGCCGTCGTCGCCCTGGTGGCCGTCCTCGTCCTGCAGGGCAAGCAGCGTGCCGAGGTCCGGCGGGCCAACGCGCTCCTGGCGCTGAGCCGCGAGCTGCGGCACCGCTACGACGCGCTGCAGTCCGTGACGAAGGAGGGCGTGCTCGTCCAGTCGCTGGCCGGTGAGGTCCTCGACATGTCCGAACGCGCGGCCGAGATCCTCGGCATCGACGCGGCGAGCTCGATCGGGCACACCATCGCGGACCTGCCGATCGTCCTGCTCAACGAGCAGGGGCTGGCGATGAACCCCGCGTCCGTGCTCAGCCATCGCACCATCGCCGCCCGCGCGGGCGGCGACGCGGAGCACGTGCTCGTCGGGGTCGCGCTGGCCGGTGCCGACGGGACCCAGCCGCGCATGGTGCAGGTGTCCAGCCAGCTCGTGCCCGCCGGCGACGGGGACGGCGACGCGCTGCTGACCACCCTCGTGGACGTCACCGGTCGTCGGGAGGTGGAGGCCGCGCTGACCCGCAGCGAGATGCAGTTCCGGGTCGCCATGGAGAACGCGCCCATCGGCATGGCGCTGGTGGACCTGGACTGGCACATCGTCGAGGCGAACGCTGCGTTCGCCGAGCTGCTGGGAACGTCGGTCGGCGCCTTGCGCGGATACCGCATGGAGGACCTCAGCACCCCGGACAGCCGGCCGGCGGAACGCCTCGAGGTCGACCGGCTCCTCGGCGGCGGCCAGCACCGGTTCTCGCTGGAGAAGAAGTATCAGCGTGCGGACGGCCACCTGGTCTGGGTCGCCCTCGACGCCGCCCTGGTCCGCACGCCGAGCGGCCAGCCGGACCACTTCGTCGTGCAGGTCCGGGACTCCACCGAGTCGCGGCTGCAGGCCGAGATGCTCACCCACCGCGCGATGCACGATCCGCTCACCGGGCTCGCCAACCGCACGCTCCTGCAGGAGGTCCTGCAGTCGGTGCTGGAACAGCCGGGCGTCGGGCACCGGGTTGCGGTGCTGGCCTGCGACCTAGACGGGTTCAAGGAGATCAACGACCGCTACGGGCACGCGGCCGGCGACGAGGTGCTCGTGCACGTCGCCGGGGTGCTGCGCGCCGCGACCGCCCGACGGGGCACGGTCGCGCGCCTCGGCGGCGACGAGTTCGTCGTGGTCGTGCAGGACCTCGACGCGGCGCGGGCGGTGTTCGACGTGGCGCAGGCCGTGCACGCCGGGCTGCGGGAGACGGTCCGGGTCGGTCGCCGTCGGCTCACGGTCGCCGCGAGCATCGGCATCGCCCTGGCGGACCCCGAGACCGCCGCCGGGGGAGCGCCCGCCCTGCTGGCCGCCGCCGACGCCGCGCTCTACCGAGCGAAGGGGTCAGGGCGCAGCCGCACGGAGGTGTTCGAGCCGTCGATGACCGCCGGCTCCGCCTCGGAGTGCAGCGCGAGCTCGCCGTCGCGCTGGCCGAGGACCAGCTCGTCGTGCACTACCAGCCGATCGTCGACCTCGCCGACTCCCGCGTGGTCGGGTACGAGGCGCTCGTGCGCTGGGAGCACCCGCACCGAGGACTCCTGCTGCCCGCCGCGTTCCTGCCGCACATCCAGGAGGCCGGCATGGCGGTGGCGCTCGGTCAGTTCGTGGCCACCCGCGTGGTCGAGTGGGTGGCATCGACCGTCGACCGGACCCGCTGGGTCTCCGTCAACGTCTCGGCCGACCAGCTCGGCGACGGCGAGTTCGCGACGACGCTGCTCGGCGAGATCTCCCGCCACCGCCTGACCGCGGGTCGTGTCGTCGTGGAGCTGACCGAGTCCTCGCTCGTGGCCTCCGGCACCCGCATCCGGCACGAGCTGACGCAGATGTCCGCCGCCGGGGTCCCGGTGCTCCTCGACGACTTCGGCACCGGGGTCTCCCCGCTGTCCTACCTGCGTGACCTGCCCGTCGCGGGCGTGAAGCTGGACATGTCGTTCACGTCCGGCATCCCCGAGGACCCGACCGCCGGCAAGGTGGCCCGGGCGCTCGGGGCGCTGGCGCGCGAGCTCGCCATGGTGACCATCGCCGAGGGCATCGAGCACGAGGAGCAGGCCGAGTTCCTGCACCGCAACGGCTGGCGGTACGGCCAGGGGTGGCTGTACGGGCCGGCGCAGCCGGGCGACGTCTCGACCTGAGTCAGCCCGCCGTCCGTCGCACGACGACCGGGCCGGGGCCGGTGGGGACCGGCGGCGCGGTGCGCTGCGGCGCGGAGCCCCCGGCGGCCGCGGTCACCCGTGCCAGCCGGTCGGCGACGACGGCCGGACCGAGCGTGCCCGTCCCGCCGGGGATGTCGACCAGCGCATGGACCTGGTGGCCGCCGAGGCGGTCGACGGTGATCGGGGTCCACTCGACGCCCGTCACCCGGGCGGGTCCTGCGGGGATGCCCTGGGCCGGGAACGCGCCGGTGCTGGTCACGTGCGCCGTGAGCAGCAGGCCGGAGTCGGTGTCCTCGACGCAGCACGCGCCGTCCTGGTTGGACAGGTAGTTGCCCAGGCCGTAGGCCACCCACATGCCCTCGCCCCGCGGTCCGCCCGCCAGCTTCACCACCGGCTGCGGCACGTGGGCGTGATGCCCGATGAGCAGGTCGAACTGGCCGGTGTCGGCGATCGCCTGGTCGAACGCCACCTGTTGGGCGGTCGGGGCCGTCTGGTACTCGACGCAGCAGTGCACGCTCGCGATCACCAGGTCCGCGCCCGCGGCCCGGGCGGCGGCCGCCTGGGCCGCCATCGCCGGCACGTCGATCAGGTTCACCGACCACGGCTTGTCCGCGTCGACCGGCATCCCGTTGGTGCCGTAGGCCGCCGCGATGTGCGCGACCGTGATGATCCGGCCCGCCCGCTCCAGCCGGTAGAGCTGTGGCTGTGCCTGCTCGGCCGCGCTGCGCGCAGTGCCGTCGTGCCCGAGACCCGCCGCGTCGAACGCGTCGAGCGTCGCGGTGACCCCGGCGAAGCCGCGGTCGACGGAGTGGTTCGAGGCCGTCGAGCACCCGTCCCAGCCCTGCGCCTTGAGCGCCTCGGCGATCTCAGATGCCGTCCCGAACAGGGGGGTAGCCGCTGAGCGGCGTGCCGGTCGGCGCGATCGGCACCTCCTGGTGGCAGATCGCCAGGTCGGCGCCCTGGACCCACGGGTTCATCGGCGCGAGCATCGGGCCGAAGTCGTAGCCACCGCCGGCCGCGTGCGCGTCAGCCAGCACCGGGAGGTGCGGCAGGACGTCACCGGCCGCGACGATCGTGAACTCGGCGTCGGGGTCGGGCGTCGGGGTCGGCGTGGGCGTCGGGTCCGGGGCTGCCAGAACGGGCTCGGGGGTCGCTACGGCCGCGGTGATCTCTTCGGGTGACGATCTCCACGGGTGCAGTGCCGTCGCGGCCGCCCCCAGGCTCGCAATCAGGAGCACGCCGACAGCGATGCTGATCAGCACGGGCTCGCGGCGGCCGGCGCGAGCGTGGCGGGTCACACGCGGACTGTAGTGGGTCGCGCCGCGTCCCCGAGCATCGTCGTCGTCCACCTAGGCTGTCCGGGTGATCGACGCCGTGCCCTCCGCCTGGAACCTGGCGAACATGCTCACGGTGCTGCGCATTGCGCTGGTGCCGTTCTTCGCATGGGCGCTCCTCGCCGACGGCGGGCACAGCACCTCGGGCCGCCTGATCGCGACCGGGATCTTCGTGGTCGCGGCCCTGACCGACCGGATGGACGGATGGCTCGCCCGCCGGTCGGGACAGATCACTGACATCGGCAAGCTGCTGGACCCCATCGCGGACAAGCTGCTGGTCGGGACCGCCCTCGTGCTGCTGTCCTGGCTGGGTGACCTGCCGTGGTGGGTCACCGTCGTGATCCTGGTGCGCGAGATCGGTATCACGGTGATGCGGTTCTTCCTGCTGCGCTACGTCGTGCTGCCGGCGTCCCGCGGCGGCAAGATCAAGACGGTCCTGCAGTCCGTCGCCATCGGTCTGTACCTGCTCCCGCTCGACGTGCTCCCGGACTGGGTCACGGTCCTGGCCATAGGCTTCATGGCCGCGGCCGTCGTCGTCACCGTGGTCACGGGCCTGGACTACGTGCGCGCGGCCGTGCAGATCCGCCGGACCGCGAGCCGGCCGCCTTACGCCGGACTCTGAACGATGGTGTCCGCGGCCGAGCTGCTGGCGGACCTGCGTGCGCGCGGCTGGACCATCGCGGTCGCCGAGTCGCTGACGGGTGGGCTGGTGTGCGCCGCCCTGGTCGACGTCCCGGGTGCCTCGGTGAGCCTGCGCGGAGGAGTCGTCTCGTACGCGACCGATCTCAAGGGCTCGCTGCTCGGGGTCGACGCGGAGCTGCTCGTCGCGCGGGGGGCGGTCGATCCCGAGGTCGCGCGCCAGATGGCCGTCGGCGTGCGCGAACGCCTCGGCGCCGACGTCGGGCTGGCGACGACCGGCGTCGCCGGGCCCGACCCGCAGGACGGCCAGCCGCCCGGCACGGTGCACGTCGCGATCGCGACGCCCCTTGGTGTGTCCGTCCGCTCGGTGCGCCTTCCCGGCGATCGGGCTGTGGTGCGTGCGGGGGCCGTCGACGCCGTCCTCGCCCTCGCCCGCGAATTCATGAGGCACCAGGGGTGAACCTGAGGGCGTTATCAGCCGATGAGGTGAGTAGGCGGGAACACGAGGAACCCCTCGGTCGTTGCAAGGACCGTGATGAGCACTCGACCTCCGGCGCGTAGGACTCCGTCGCGCGTCGGTGGTGCACGGTACGGTGGAGCAATTCCGGCAAAGGGACAGCCGGGAGTTGTGGTTGGTGCTGTGGTGCCTGGTCCGATCCGGACCGCGGCGCTCGGTGTGGGAGAGACACGTGACGCGAGAGGGGGAGCCCGGATGGTTGTACTCCGTCGAGAGATCGGCGATGTGCTGCGGGACGCGCGACAGCGCCAGGGGCGCACCCTGCGTGAGGTGTCGTCTGCGGCCCGCGTCTCGCTCGGGTACCTGAGCGAGGTGGAGCGGGGTCAGAAGGAAGCGTCCTCGGCTTGCTGAACAGCATCTGCGAGGCGCTGGACGTCCCCATGTCGCTCGTCCTGCGTGAGGTCAGCGACCGCGTGGCAGTCGCCGAGGGTCTGCTGATCCCAGACACGGTTCCTGCGGACCTGGCGGCCTCGCTTGCCACTGATGGCGGCTGGGCACGGTCGCGGTCGAGTCTCGCAGCGATCGGCTGATCTGATCGGGGCCCTCGCGGCCAGGGTCGGACAGCTCACTGCGGTGCGCGTGCCTGCGGCTCCTTCGGGGGTGCGAGGGCGCGGGGCGCTGCCCTTCATTCCTTCGCGCGACACGTCGCGCGACGGCTGGAACGGCAGCGGGGCGCCGCCCTTCATTTCTCCGCGCGACACGTCGCGCGACGGCTGGAACGGCCCGCGGACCACGGTCCGCGGGCCGTTTCGCGTTCCCGGCCGCGCTCGGGCGCCGGCTCGGGCGCCGGCTCTCGCGTCAGGCGGCCGCAGGCTGCTGACAGTGCGGGCAGAAGAAGATCGGCCGCTCCATGGGTGGTGTGCGCGCCTGGCCGACGGCGATCGGGGTGCCGCACCGAACGCACGGCTGACGCAGCCGCCCGTGCACCCGTCCGGGTGGCCGACCGCTGGTGACCGACTGCTGGAGCTGGCGACGCGCCACCGCCAGCAGTCGTGACGGGTCCGGGACCGAGTCGGCAGAGGCCCAGGGCCAGATCCGCTCGGCGAACAGCGACTCGGCAGCGAAGATCGTGCCGATGCCGGCAACGACCTGCTGGTCCAGCAGGACCTCCGCCACGGGCGTCGACCCGCGGGCTGCCCACCGGCGCAGGGCCTCGTCGGCGTCCACCGTCTCACCGAGGAGGTCCGGCCCGAGGTGGCCGATCACCGTGTGCTCGTCCCGTGTGCGCACCACGTCGAGCATGCCGAGATGATGACCGACCGCCGTCCACCTCTCGGTCGCCAGCACGGCACGGACCTGCGGCGAGCGCGCGGCCGCCTGCGGCGACCCGGTGGGGTGCACCCGCCAATAGCCGTCCATGCGCAGGTGGGTGTGCAGCGTGCGGCCGTCGTCGAACCGGGTGAGCAGGTGCTTGCCGTAGGAGCGGGTGCCAAGGACGCTCGTCCCGACGAGGTCGACCGTCGCGGCCGTGGGCCAGCGCAGGTCGCAGCGCACGACGACCTGGCCGGTGAGCGCGAGGTCGAGGCGGTTCGCGGTCCGGCGCAGGACATCACCTTCGGGCACGGGCACCCGCCGGTCCGCTCGGCGACCCGATGGCCGCGGGCGACGGCGTCGTCACGACTGACCAGGCAGCCGCAGCCCGCGCGGGGTGGGCGCGAACCCGGCCGCGACCAACGCCTGCCCGACGATGCCGTGCAACGCACCGCCCCCGAGCACGTCGACGCCGTCGAGCCGGGCGATCGTCAGCCGTCCCGCATGCCGGCTGCGGACGGTGACCGCCAGACCGTCGGCAGCGGCCAGCAGGACGGCGCTGTCGGGCGAGAACGAGAGCACCGTGCGGCCACCACGCTCCAGGTAGAGCACGAGCGCGCCGTCGACCAGCACGACCAGCGCGCCGCCCTTGCGACCGGGCCGGTGGCCCCCGTCCGCGGTCGTCGCGGGCCAGGGCAGCGACGCACCGTAGGGGTTGGCCGGGTCCGTGGCAGCGAGCACCACGACGAGCGGCTCTGTGCGCGCGTCCGGGTCGGCGGCGCGGTCCACCACCTGTGCGTCGACGCGCAGCCGGTCCACCGCCCCGGGCAGCGCGAACTGTGATCCCCCGAGGCGCTCGACGAAGTACCCGCGCCGCACCTGGCCGCCCTGCTCGAGCGCCGAGAGCACCTTGTACACGTCCGCGAACTGCGACCCGATGCCCTCGGCCGGCGCGACCGCGCGGGTCAGGATCCCGTGCCGGTCGAGAAGCTGGGCTGCCAGCGCGTGCGCGCGCAGCGTCGGATCTGCCTCGCGCGTCGGCAGCAGTGACCACCGTCCACCGCTCGCCGCGAGCGCGGTCCCGCGCGACGACCCGCCCTCGGTGCCGCCGACCCGGACCGCCGCACGCAGCCCGAGTCGCGGCCGCAGCGCCCGCCCACGCGGGGTCGCGGCACGGGTCTTGTGCGCCGTGGTCCCCGTGCCGAGCCAGGCGCGCAGCGGCGCCAGACCGTCGTTGGTGACGTGTCCGGCCCACACGAGGTCCCAGACCGCCGTCGCGACGTCCACCTGCGTGGGTGCCTCTTCCAGCAGCTCGCGGACGCGGTCGGTGAGCGCGCCGAGGAACCACGCCCCACCCCCGGCGAGCGCGGACAGGACGGCTCGGTGCAGCTCGTCCTGGTCCGGACCGTCGGCGCTCAGAGGCGGCAGCGTCAGATCGGCCACGGACGCGGGATGCAGCGACACCAGCCCGTCGTGCCCGGCCAGCGAGCCGTGGCCGGCCCAGACGACCTCGCCGGCCGCGGTGAGCTCGTCGAGCATGGCCGGGACGTAGTCGGGGACGCGGGCGGGCAGCACGTGGGTCTCGAGCGCGGACGCCGGCATGACCGATCCGGCGAGCTGTTCGACCACGCGCGCCACTCCGTCGACGCCGCGCAGCGAGCCCGTGGCCGAGGCGCGCGCGGACCGCCCGACCGGGTGGACGCCCTGCCACCGCGGCAGGAAGACGCCGAGGCTCTGCGGCGCGACGGGTTCGACCTCGGCGCGGAGCGCGGCGAGCGACCGTCGACGCAGCTGCCGCAGCACGTCGGCGTCGCAGAACTCGTCGCCGGTGCCGCCCAGGACGTCGGGTCGCAGCCGACCCTGCACGAGGACGCCCGAGCGTTCGAGCCGCCGGAGCGCCTCGGTGACGATCGCCACGCCCCAGCCGAAGCGGGCCGCCGCCGAGGCCGCCGTGAACGGTCCGCGGGTGCGGGCATGCCGGCGCAGCAGGTCGCCCACCGGGTCCGGCACCAGCTCGGTGAACACCTCGGGCACGCCGACCGGCAGGGCCACGCCGAGCGCGTCCCGCAGCCGCCCGGCGTCCTCGACGGCCGCCCACTGCTCGGCCCGCTCGGGAGGCACCCCGCCGAGCCGCACGCGGATCAGCCGGCGGGCCGCCTCCAACGACCCCAACCAGTCCGGCACCTGACCGGCCGCAGCCGGCTGCACCCGTTCGGCCACCTCGGCCGTGGTCAGCGGCCCGTGCCGGCGCACCACGTCGGCCACCTGCTCGAGCGAACCCGCCTGGCGCTCGGGCGCGCGCCCGCTCAGCTCCGCCTCGGTGCGCACCACGGCCTCGGGGTCGAGCAGGTCGGCCAGCTGCGACTCGCCACCCTGCCCGAGCAGCTCGGCCAGCAGCGTCGGGTCGAGCGTCAGGGCCGCCGCACGCCGCTCGGCGAGCGGGGCGTCGCCGTCGTAGAGGAACTGCGCCGTGTAGCCGAACAGGAGGGACTGCGCGAACGGCGACGGCTGGTTCGTCGTCACCTCGACCACGCGGACGCGGCGGGCGGCCACGTCGCGCATCAGCCCGGTCAGCGCGTCGGTGTCGAAGTCGTCCTGCAGGCACTCGCGGACGGCCTCGAGCAGGATGGGGAAGTCGGGGTACTCCGATGCCACCGACAGCAGCTGGGCGGACCGCTGCCGCTGCTGCCACAGCGGCGTGCGGCGGTCGGGTCGACGGCGGGGGAGCAGCAGCGCTCGGCTGGCGGCCTCCCGGAACCGCGCACCGAACATCGCCGACGAGCCGAGCTTCCGCACGGACCGCGTCGAGCACCTCGTCGGGGTCCAGCAGCAGGTCCGCGAGGTCGATCGCCGGCCCGGAGCCGTCCGCCCACGGGTCGTCGGCGCCGAGCCCACCGAGGGACGCGCCCGCATCGAGCATGTCCGGCAGGCGCAGCACGATGCCGTCGTCCGAGTGCATGGCGGCCGCGTCGACGCCGTACTTCTCGCGCAGCCGGGCGCCGAGCACGATCGCCCACGGGGCGTGCACACGGGCGCCGTAGGGGGAGTGCACGACGATCCGCCAGTCGCCCAGCTCGTCGCGGAACCGCTCGACCACGAGCGTGGTGTCCGAGGGCACCTCGCCGGTCGCCGCCTGCTGCTCGGTCAGGTACGTCAGCAGGTTGTCGGCGGCCCAGGCGTCCAGCCCGGCGGCCTCGACGCGCTCGCGGGGGTCGTCCGAGCCCAGCACCTCGCGCACCCACCCGCCCATCGCGCGACCGAGCTCGGCGGGCCGACCGGGGGCGTCGCCCTTCCAGAACGGCAGGCGGCCCGGCACACCGGGCGCGGGCGTGACCAGCACGCGGTCGGGGGTGATGTCGTCGATCCGCCACGTGCTCGACCCGAGCGTGAACATGTCGCCGACCCGCGACTCGTAGACCATCTCCTCGTCGAGCTCGCCCACCCGCTTGCCGCCGCGCAGCGCCCCGCCGGTCCGTTCGGCGTCGACCGGTACGTCGCTCGTCGTGGCGCCGCCGGCGAGGAAGACCCCGTACATCCCTCGGTCGGGGATCGTCCCGCCGCTGGTCACCGCCAGCCGCAGCGCTCCGGGCCGGCCGCTGAGCACGTCGCGGACGCGGTCCCAGACCAGCCGCGGTCGCAGCTCGGCGAACTCCTCGCTCGGGTAGCGGCCCGCGAGCATGTCGAGCACCGCGCGCAGCGTCGCCTCGCCCAGGCCCGAGAACGGCGCCGCGCGCCGGACGACGGCCGACAGCTCGTCGAGCGACCAGTCCTCCACCGCGACCATCGCGACGATCTGCTGCGCGAGGACGTCGAGCGGGTTGCGCGGCACGTGCAGCGGCTCGAGCGTCCCGGTCCGCATCCGCTCGGCGGTGACGGCCGACGCCACGAAGCTCGCCGCGGAACGTGGGGAAGACGACCCCGCGCGAGACCGCGCCGACCTGGTGCCCGGCCCGGCCGATGCGTTGCAGCCCGCTGGCCACGCTCGGCGGCGACCCGACCTGCACCACGAGGTCGATGGCGCCCATGTCGATGCCGAGCTCCAGCGACTTCGTCGCGACGACCGCCGGCAGGTTGCCGGCCTTGAGCTCGGACTCGGTCCGCGTCCGCTCCGCCCGGCTCATCGACCCGTGGTGCGCGCGGGCCAGGATCGTGGCGGCGTCCCGGGTGTCGATCCCGACCGCGGTGCCCGACTGGCCAGGCACCGCGGCGGCGGACACGGCCCCGTGGTCGGGCACGTCCTCGCCCCGGCGCTCCGCCCAGACCTCGTTCATCCGAGCAGTGAGCCGCTCGGCGCCCCGTCGTGAGTTGGTGAACACCAGCGTGGAGCGGTGGGCTGCGACCAGGTCGACCACGCGCTCCTCGACGTGCGGCCAGATCGACGGCCGCACGAGCGGGGCGTCGGCCGCGCCCGACAGGTCGTCGCCCGGCAGGGTCCCCGCCGCTCGCAGGTCGGCCAGGTCGGGGACCGGTACGACGACGTCCACCACGATCCGCTTGGTGGACGGCGGCTGCACCACGACGACCTCACGCCCGCCGTCCTGCGCCGAGCGTGCACCGCCGAGGAACTCGGCGACCGCCTCGACCGGCTGCACGGTGGCCGACAGCCCGATCCGCTGGGCCGGGCCCGGGCCACCCGGCCGGTCCAGCAGCGCGTCCAGACGTTCGAGCGACAGGGCCAGGTGCGCGCCGCGCTTCGTCGCCGCCACGGCGTGGATCTCGTCGACGATCACCGTGCGCACCCCGGCCAACCCGGCGCGTGCGCCCGAGGTGAGGACCAGGTAGAGCGACTCGGGCGTCGTGATGAGGATGTCGGGCGGCTTCGTCGCGAAGGCCCGGCGCTCGCTCGGCGGGGTGTCGCCGGTGCGGATGCCGACGGTGACGTCCGGCAGCGTCGTGCCGAGCCGTTGGGCCGCCTGCCGGATGCCGACCAGCGGCGAGCGCAGGTTCCGTTCGACGTCGGTGGCCAGGGCTTTGAGCGGAGACACGTAGAGCACCCGGCACCGCTCGACCGGGTCGTCGGCCGGCGTGCCGGTGAGCAGCCCGTCCACGGCCCACAGGAACGCCGCGAGCGTCTTGCCGGAGCCGGTGGGCGCGACGACCAGCGCGTGGTCGCCGCCCGCCACGGCGGCCCACGCACCGAGCTGGGCGGCGGTGGGCTCGGCGAAGGCACCCGCGAACCAGGTCCGGGTCGGGTCCGAGAAGCGCTCCAGCACCACGGGCCCATTGTGTCCGCAGGCACCCACACCCGACACCGCTCGCCGGACCGAGGGGGACCACCGACTCCTGAGCAGGTGGCAGGCTGTGCCTCGTGCGGTATCGAGAGTTCTGGCAGCTGGTCGACGAGGTCCTCGGTGCTGCCCACGGACGGGAGCTGACGCGCAGCTCGTGCTCGGCGGCCTCGACCAGCGCACGGCGGTCCAGGCGCTCGAGGACAACGTCGAGCCGCGCGACGTCTGGCACGCTCTGTGCGACGAGCTCGAGATCCCCGAGAACGCACGCTGGGGCACGGACGCCCGCCGCCCGGCGCCACCCCGGTCCTGAGGAGAGAACCCGACGATGACGTCCCCGGCCGGCCGGCGCATGCGCGCGTGGGTGCCCACCTTGCAGGACCTCGGCGAAGCCCTCCTCACGCTCGCGACGACGACGCTGGGGCTGGCGGTCGCGGTGTGGCTCATCGACGGGGTGCGGTCCGACAACCCCGGCGCGATCGTGGCGGCCGCGTTCGTCGTCGCGCTCGGTGACCTGCTGCTCGGCGCGCCCCTGCGGTTCCTCGCGCGGCGGGGCAGCGCCGTGCTCGCCCTCGGGCTGGGCCTGCTCGCGCAGGTCGCGGTGCTGTGGCTCGCGCTCGCGGTCGTCCCCGGGATCTCCGCCGACGACGTGTGGGACGTCCTCGCCGTCCTGGTGCTGACCGCGGTCGTCATGGCGATCGGTCGCTGGATCATGGGGGCGAACGACAGCGACTACGTGGTCTCGGTCCTCGTGCGCCGCGCGCGCCGGCACGCCCGCCGCCAGGGGATCGTCGAGCCCAGCGCGGGAGCGCCGCGCCGGGGCGGGATGCTCGTGGTGCAGTTCGACGGCGTCGCGGCCCCCGTGCTGCGCGAGGCCATCGAGGCGGGGCTGGCCCCGAACATCCAGCGCTGGATCACGAACGGCGACCACGTTCTCGAGGACTGGTGGGCCCGGATCCCGTCGACCACCCCCGCGAGCCAGGCCGGCCTGCTGCACGGCGACTCCGGTCAGATCCCGGCGTTCCGCTGGTGGGACCGAGACCTCGGTCGCCTCGTCGTGACCAACCATCCGGAGGACGCGGCGCTCGTCGAGGGGCGGCTCACGACGGGCAAGGGGCTGCTCGCCGGCGGCGGGTCGGCCATCTCGACCATGTTCTCCGGGGACGCCACGACCGCGTACGTCGTGATGAGCCGCTCTCGTACCAAGGGCCCCGACGGCGGCCTCGGGCCGGGACCGGCGTACGTGCGCTTCTTCGCCAGCCCGTTCGTCCTGGCGCGTGCGGTCACGGTCTCGGCCGCCGAGATGGTCGAGGAGCTCTACCAGGCGCGGCGCCAGCGCGTGCGCGACGTGCAGCCGCGCATCTCGCGCGCCGGCTGGTACGTCGTCCTGCGCGGCATCAGCAACGTCCTGCTCCGCGACCTGAACACGTCACTGGTGGCCGAGGCGCTCCTGCGCGGCGACCCGACGATCTACGTCGACCTCGTCGACTACGACGAGATCGCCCACCACGCCGGACCGACCCGGCCCGAGTCGCTGCGGTCGCTGGAGGGGCTGGACCGTGTGCTCGGCACGCTCGAACGCGTGATCGCCGTCGCACCGCGCGACTACCAGATCGTGGTGCTGTCCGACCACGGGCAGGCCCTCGGCGCGACCTACGAGCAGCTCGGTGGCGAGACGCTCCTCGACACCGTGCGTGGCCTCATGGCCGAACCGGGCGCGGACGGGGTCGACAGCGGCACCGGTGAGGACTGGGGACCCCTGAACGCGCTGGTCAACAGCGCGCTGAACCTGACCCGCGGCACCGCCGTCCTGGGTCCCGACCAGGGCCGGCCCAAGCAGCAGGACGCGGACGACCTGCCGGACGTGGTCACCGTCGGGTCGGGCAACCTCGGCCTGGTGTGGTTCCCGCGGGTGGCGCAGCGCCTCACGCTCGAGGACTTCCAGGAACGCTGGCCGGGCCTGGTCACCGGCCTGGCGGCCCGGCCGGGCGTCGGGGTGGTCGTCGTCGACACGGCGGACCGCGGACTCGTCGCCATCGGGCCGCGCGGGCTCGTCCTGCTCGAGCAGGACGATGCCGAGCCGGAGGGCGAGGACCCGCTCCTGCCCTACGGCCCGCGCGGCCGGCCGGACCTGCTGCGCGCCGCGCGGCTGCCGCACACGGGCGACCTGCTGCTCATCTCCACGGTCGGCGAGACCGGCCACGTGCACGCGTTCGAGGGGCAGGTCGGCTCGCACGGCGGCATCGGCGGGGCGCAGAACCACGCGTTCGTGCTGCACCCGACGCGCTGGCTGATGGACGACGAGCTGCGTGAGCCGGTGGGCGACGACGAGATCCTCGTGGGTGCCGAGTCCGTGCACGAGCAGCTGATCCGCTGGGCCGCCGCGGAGGGCCTTCGACCGTGACGCTGCGGTTCCGGTGGCTCGGGCACGCGAGCATGGTGCTCGACCTGGACGGCGTCCGGCTGCTGACCGACCCGCTGCTGCTGCGTCACGCGGGCCTGCTGCGGCGACGGGGGGCCGCACCGCGACCGGCCGACTGGGCGGGTCCGGCCGCCGTTCTGCTGTCCCACCTGCACCACGACCACGCCGAGCTGGGGTCGTTGCGGCAGCTGCCGGGTACTCCGGTGCTCACCGCGCCCGCCAACGCCCGGTGGCTCCGTGCGCGGGGGATCGCCGGCGCCCACGGGCTCATGGACACCGAGTGGTGGGACGTGCCGGGGTCGTCGGTGCGGGTGCGGCTCGTGCCCGCCGAGCACATCCACCGCCCGATGCCGCACCGGCCGAACGCTGCCAACGGCTTCCTGGTGACCACGCCCACGTACCGGATCTGGTTCGCCGGCGACACCTCGCCGTTCGCTGCGATGGCCGACCTGCCGGCGCTCGCGGGCGGCCCCATCGACCTGGCGCTCGTCCCGGTGGGCGGCTGGGGGCCGCGGCTGTCCGGTGGGCACATGGATCCCGTGCAGGCCGCGCGGGCCTGCGTCGTCGTCGGTGTGCGAGAGGCCGTCCCGGTGCACTGGGGGACCCTGCACGCACCGGTGTCGCGACGCCTCCCGCCGGGGTGGATGGACCGCGCCGGGCCGGCGTTCGCGCACGCGGCCGCCCGCGTGGCGCCGGACCTGACGGTGCACGTGGTGTCGCCCGGAGAGCAGCTGGAGCTGTCCTGAGCCCTCTGCTGGGCTCGCCTCGTGGCGGGTCTTGGCTTTTCCGCGACACGCCCGGCGTGTCGGCGGCGCTCGAACATCTGTTCGGTATGGTGGGTCCTGCGAGCGGCCGAGCCGTCCACAGCCCCTGCGGAACGCAGGGACGAGGGTGGCCCGGTCGGGATGTCGGTGGTCGGACATAGCGTCGCTCGTGACAAGGACCAGCCCCCGTACCGCAGCACGCGCTGCTCGAGACAGACGAGGTCGGACATGCCCGCACCACAGGATCGCGAAAAGGCCCTCGAGGCAGCACTGAGCCAGATCGACCGCCAGTTCGGCAAGGGATCGATCATGCGCCTCGGCGACGACGGGCGGGCCCCGGTCGAGGTCATCCCCACCGGATCGATCGCGCTGGACGTCGCGCTCGGCATCGGCGGGCTGCCCCGCGGCCGCGTCGTGGAGATCTACGGCCCGGAGTCCTCGGGCAAGACCACGGTGGCCCTGCACGCGGTCGCCAACGCGCAGCGCGCCGGCGGCATCGCGGCATTCATCGACGCGGAGCACGCGCTGGACCCCGAGTACGCCGAGAAGCTCGGCGTGGACACGGACGCGCTGCTCGTCTCCCAGCCGGACACCGGTGAGCAGGCGCTCGAGATCATGGACATGCTGATCCGCTCCGGCGCGATCGACATCGTGGTCATCGACTCGGTCGCGGCCCTCGTGCCCAAGGCCGAGATCGAGGGTGAGATGGGTGACAGCCACGTCGGTCTGCAGGCGCGGCTCATGTCGCAGGCCCTGCGCAAGATCACCGGTGCGCTCAGCCAGTCCGGCACCACGGCCATCTTCATCAACCAGCTGCGCGAGAAGATCGGCGTGTTCTTCGGCTCGCCCGAGACCACCACCGGCGGCAAGGCGCTGAAGTTCTACGCCTCCGTGCGCCTCGACATCCGTCGCATCGAGACCCTCAAGGAGGGCACCGAGGCGGTCGGCAACCGGACCCGCGTCAAGGTGGTCAAGAACAAGATGGCGCCGCCCTTCAAGCAGGCGGAGTTCGACATCCTCTACGGCGTCGGCATCTCTCGCGAGGGCAGCCTCATCGACATGGGCGTGGAGCACGGCTTCGTGCGCAAGTCGGGTGCCTGGTACACGTACGAGGGCGACCAGCTGGGTCAGGGCAAGGAGAACGCCCGGAAGCTTCCTCAAGGACAACCCGGACCTGGCCGACGAGCTCGACAAGAAGATCAAGGAGAAGCTCGGCATCGGCGCGCGGCTCGACGCGCCCGCGGACGCCCCGGCGCCTGTCGACTTCTGAGCCACATGACGTTCCAGACGGGCCGGCGGGGGCGGGGCGGCGACGAGCCGCCCCCGGTCGGCGCGGCTGCGCAGGACGTCGAACCGGACCAGGAGTCCGTGGCGCGTGCCATTGCGCTGCGGCTCCTGACCGGTGCGGCACGCAGCAGGGCCCAGGTCGCCGAGGCGATGGCCCGCAAGGACGTGCCGGACGTCGTCGCCCAGAAGGTGCTCGACCGGTTCACGGAGGTCGGGCTGATCGACGATGCCGAGTTCGCGCGGATGCTCGTGCGGACGCGGCACGCCGAACGCGGGCTGTCGCGGCGTGCGATCGCCGTCGAGCTGCGGCGCAAGGGGATCGACGACGAGCTCGCGGGTGCGGCGCTCGAGGAGGTCGACAGCGACGACGAGGAGACCGCGGCGCGCGCGCTCGTCCGCCGCAAGCTCGCCGCGACGGCGTCGCTGGACGCCCAGACGCGGGCGCGACGCACCTACGCCGCGTTGGGGCGCAAGGGGTATCCGTCGGGCCTCGTGTCCCGGCTGGTGCGCGAGGAGCTCGCCGCGGCGGTCGGGGACGAGCTCGACGAGGCCGCTCTGCCGTCCTGAACGGTCGGCCGGCCGACCCGGTCGCGCGGCTGGGCGGCGTCGACCGGCCCCTTGCTGGGGAGACGGTCGACGCTCGGGGGCGATTCAGGGCCCGGATTGGTCGGGAATCGCCCGGCACCGTCCGGCGATGTTTCGACGTGTGCGCTCTTCACCTGCGAGAGAATGGTCGCCGGCACATGCATCAGGACCGTGCCTGACGCAGCGTGACGACGACGGAGGATGACGCAGTGGACTCAAGCGCCCTGGCAACCGTCGTCGGCCTGCTCGGTGCGTGCCTCGTCGCCCTCGTCCTGGTGCTCGTCGCCCGCCGCGAGGCCGGACTCCAACGGGACCGGGCGGCAGACGACGTCGCTGCCATCAAGGACGAGGCCCGCGCGCTGCTTGCGGACGCCGAGCGCCGGGACCGACGGGTGACGGAACGCGAGCAGGTGCTCGCCGCCGAGCGGGCCGAGGTCGACGAGCTGCAGCGCACGAGCCGTGCCCGCGCCGACGCGGTCGCCCACGACCAGCGCGAGGCGGCCCGCCTGCGCGACGAGCTCGACCGGGAGGTCGCCCGCAAGTCGCGGATGCTGATCGTGCGGCACGCGCCGAGCTCGAGTCGGCGTCCGGGCTCACGGAGCACGACGCGCGCGCGGAGCTGACGCGACGGATCGGGGCGCAGGCGGAGAACGACGCCGCCGCCCAGGTGCGGCGGGCCGAGGCCCAGGCACGCCGGACGGCGGAGTCGCGGGCGCGCCGGATCGTCACCACGGCGGTACAGCGACTGGCGGTCGCGACGAGCTCGCAGGCGGCGATCACGGTCCTGCCGCTGCCGTCGGACGAGATGAAAGGCCGCATCATCGGCAAGGAGGGCCGAAACATCAGGTCCTTCGAGGCGTTGACCGGCGTGAACGTCCTGGTCGACGACCAACCCGACTCGGTGGTGCTCTCCTGCTACGACCCGGAGCGGCGCGAGGTGGCGCAGGTGGCGCTCGAGGCGCTCATGGCGGACGGTCGGATCCACCCCCAGCGCATCGAGCAGGCGTACGCCGAAGCGGTGGCGAGCGCGGACGAGCGCACGGAGTCGGCCGGTCACGACGCGGCAGAACGGGTCGGCATCACGGGGCTGCATCCGACGCTCGTCCGCACGCTCGGGCGGCTCCGGCTGCGCACGTCCTACGGGCAGAACGTGCTCGAGCACCTGGTGGAGACCAGCCTCCTCGCGGCCGCGATCGCCGCGGAGATCGGCGCGGACGTCGAGGTCACGCGGCGGGGCGCGTTCCTGCACGACCTCGGCAAGGCGCTGACGTCGGAGGTGCCCGGGACCCACGCGACCGTGGGCGCGGACCTGGCCCGTCGCCATGGCGAGTCTCCGGCGGTCGTGAACGCGATCGCAGCGCACCACGACGAGGTCCCGCCAGAGACGATCGAGGCGGTGCTGGTGCAGGTGGCCGACGCCATCTCCGCGGCACGCCCCGGGGCGCGCCGAGAGGAGCTCGACCAGTACGTCGAGCGGATCGACAAGCTCGAGCAGCTGGTCGCCGCCCACGCCGGCGTGCGCCGCGCGCTCGCCATGTCCGCCGGCCGTGAGGTCCGGGTGGTCGTCGAGCCGTCCGAGGTGGACGACTATGCGCTCCCGCAACTCGCCGTCGCGATCGCCCGGCACATCGAGTCCGACCTCGCGTACCCCGGGGAGATCAAGGTGACGGTCGTCCGCGAGATCCGGGCCAGCGCCACGGCCGGCTGATCGCGACCGCAGTTCGGGACCTCCTCTTTTCGGACTGCTCGGCACGCGGCCGTACCCTTGGCCGTGATGTCCACCAGCCTGCTGCCCACCGCGACCGCCGAAGCCGCCCTCGGTCCGTCGGTCGCGCGCACGTATCTGGTCAAGACGCTCGGGTGCCAGATGAACGTGCACGACTCGGAGCACATGGCTGGCATGCTCGAGCAGGCGGGGTACGTGGCGGCGAGCCCGGCCGACGCCGCCGCGGAGGACGCCGACGTCATCGTCATCAACACGTGCGCGGTCCGCGAGAACGCTGCCGACAAGCTCTACGGGAACCTGGGCCGGCTCGCCGGCACCAAGCGGGCCCGCCCGGGCATGCAGATCGCCGTGGGCGGCTGCCTCGCGCAGAAGGACCGCGCGGGGATCGTGGAGCGGGCGCCGTGGGTCGACGTCGTCTTCGGCACCCACAACCTGGACGTCCTGCCGGTCCTGCTCGAGCGGGCGCGCCACAACGCCGAGGCGCAGGTCGAGATCGAGGAGTCCCTCAAGGTCTTCCCCTCCACGCTGCCGACGCGTCGCGAGTCCGTCTACGCGGGCTGGGTGTCCATCAGTGTCGGGTGCAACAACACCTGCACGTTCTGCATCGTGCCGCACCTGCGCGGCAAGGAGCGCGACCGCCGGCCGGGAGAGATCCTGGCCGAGGTCGAGGCACTGGTGGGGCAGGGGGCCGTCGAGGTCACGCTGCTCGGGCAGAACGTCAACTCCTACGGTGTCGGCTTCGGCGACCGCGGCGCGTTCGCCAAGCTCCTGCGTGCGGCGGGCGCGATCGAGGGGCTGGAGCGCCTGCGGTTCACGTCGCCGCACCCGGCCGCGTTCACCGACGACGTCATCGAGGCGATGGCGCAGACACCGACCGTGATGCCGCAGCTGCACATGCCGCTGCAGTCCGGCTCGGACCGCATCCTGCGCGCGATGCGGCGGTCCTACCGGTCCGACAAGTTCCTCGGCATCCTCGACCGTGTCCGCGCGACCATGCCCGACGCCGCGATTACCACCGACATCATCGTGGGCTTCCCCGGCGAGACCGAGGACGACTTCGCGGAGACGTTGCGGGTGGTCGAGGCCTCGCGGTTCGCCTCCGCGTTCACGTTCCAGTACTCGCCGCGGCCCGGCACCCCCGCGTTCGACCTGCCCGACGAGCTGCCGAAGTCGGTCGTCCAGGAGCGCTACGTGCGCCTGGCGGAGCTGCAGGACCGGATCTCGCTGGAGGAGAACCGGGCACAGGTCGGCCGCACGGTCGAGGTGCTGGTCGCCGAGACCGAGGGCCGCAAGGACGGTGCGTCGCACCGGCTCACGGGCCGCGCCGCAGACAACCGCCTGGTCCACCTCGCCGTGCCCGACGGGGGCGAGGTCCCGCGTCCCGGCGACCTGGTGAGCGTCGACGTGACCTACGCCGCGCCGTACCACCTGGTCGCCGACTCTGCCCTGGTGCCGGGTGGCACGTTCGCCGTGCGCCGCACCCGAGCGGGCGACGCGTGGGACCGTCGGCAGGGGACCGCGGTCGAGCACGGCCACGGCGGTACGGCCGACGCGTGCGGCACCGGCGGACCCGCGGGTCCGGTGGCGCTCGGCCTCCCGACGATCGGCACGCACCGCTAGTCGGTCCAGGCGCAGGCGAGGGGCTCACTGCGGTGACCCCGCCACGTCCTGTGGGGTCGACCGCGTCTGTGAGGGCATACATGTTGGCCGTCATGCCCCGATATGACAAGGGATGTCTTGTGCGCCCGAAGCGCGGTAGTTTGCCCGCAGTGCGCTGAGCGTACTCACCGGTAGCACACAGCAAGGAGAGTTTCGATGCGCCGTCGCGGGCAACTTCGGGTCCTGTCCATCTGTGCCTCGACGGTCCTGGTGACCGCCGCGACCGTGACCGCGGGCTTCGCTGCCCCGCCACCGGACACGGGCCCGTTCACCGCGACGGCACTCACGCCGGACGGACGCACGATCCAGACCGCGAAGGCCCCCAGCGCGAAGATCGCGGCGAGCGACCCCACCCTGCTCACCAGCACGGACGGCGCGTCGACCACGATCATGGTCAAGCTCGACTACGACGCGGCAGCGGCCTACGCGGGTGGCGTCGACGGCCTCGCGGCAACCAGCCCGGAGGTCACCGGCAAGCACCTGCGCACGAGTGACCCAGCTGTGTCGACCTACCTCAAGCACGTCGACAGCCAGGCGGCGGCGGCGGCGAAGGCGATCAAGGTCGTCGTGCCCTCGGCCACCGTGACCGGCACGTTCAACGTCGCCTACGGCGGTCTGGCGGTCACGCTGCCCGAGAACCGCGCGAAGGACCTGCTCGCGATCCCGTCCGTGGCCGCCGTCCAGGTCGACGCCGTCAACCACATCCAGACGGACGTGGCGACGACGGCGGGGGTCTCCGCGTCGGTGCAGACCGCGTCGGGTGCACCGCCGCAGAACGGCACCTCGGGGTTCATCGGCGCGGACAAGGTCTGGCCGTCGCTGGGCGGGCGTGACCACGCCGGTCAGGGCCAGATCATCGGGGTCATCGACACGGGCGTCTGGCCCGAGCACCCGATGCTCAAGGACGTCGGGCTGCCCAAGCCGGCGGGCGGCCCGTGGGCGTGCCAGTTCGGTGACGGGTCGGCAGACCTCGGCGCCGCGTTCACCTGCAACAACAAGCTCATCGGCGCGTACACGTTCCTCGCCACCAACCTCGCGGTCGGCGGCGTCGGAGCCGGCGAGTACTGCGTCTCGGTGACCCGCTGCTCGGCACGTGACGCCGAGGGCCACGGCACGCACACGGCGACGACCGCCGCGGGCAGCTACGTGGCCAGCGCGCCCATGCTCGGGACCGACCGGGGACCGGTCAGTGGCATCGCCCCCGGAGCGTCGGTCATCTCGTACAAGGTCTGCTCGTCGGCGGCCGGCTGCTACTCGTCCGACTCGGTCGCGGCGGTCCAGCAGGCGATCCTGGACGGTGTCGACGTCATCAACTTCTCCATCGGCGGCGGCGCGTCCCCCTACACCGACCCGGTCGAGCTGGCGTTCCTCGACGCCACCGCGGCGGGGATCAACGTCAACGCGTCCGCCGGGAACGACGGACCGGGAGCCGCCACCGCCGAGCACGGTGGCCCGTGGGTCACGACGGTCGGCGCGTCGACCTCGAACCGCGCGTTCTCCTCGACCCTCACGCTCGCGTCGTCGGACGGTGCCACGTACAGCAAGGCCGGCGCGACGGTCACGTCGGGCATCCCGGCCACGCCGGTCGTGGTGGCCGCGGCGGTGCCCGGCTACACGGGCGGACCGCTCTGCCTGACGCCTTTCGCACCGGGGTCGGTGACCGGTCAGGTCGTGGTGTGCGAGCGAGGCACCAACGGCCGCATCGAGAAGGGGTTCAACGCGTCCAAGGGCGGCGCCGCGGGGATGATCCTCTACAACCCGACGGCGAGCGACACCGAGACGGACAACCACTTCCTGCCGGCCATCCACCTCGAGGGTCCGAACGACGACCTGCTCGCCTTCCTCGGTGCCCACCCCGGTGTGACCGCCACCTGGGCCGCCGGGCAGGTCGTGGCCGCCCAGGGCGACGTCATGGCCGGGTTCAGCTCCCGGGGCCCGCTCGGTGACTTCATCAAGCCCGACGTCACCGCACCGGGTGTCCAGGTGCTCGCCGGCAACACGCCGACGCCGGTCAGCGTCGACTCCGGCCTGCCGGGGCAGCTCTATCAGGCGATCGCGGGCACGTCGATGTCCAGCCCGCACGCCGCAGGCGTCTCGCTCCTGGTCCGGGCCGCGCACCCGAGCTGGAAGCCGGCGCAGGTCAAGTCGGCGCTCATGACGTCGTCGCTGCAGGCGGTCGTCAACGCCGACGGGACGGCGGCGGGGGTCTTCGACCGCGGCGCCGGCTCCATCCGGGCCGACCGGGCCGTCGCGCCGACGGTGACGTTCGGCTGGGGCACGAAGGCGATCACCGACGTCCTCACGGACGCCAAGCACCGGGTCGACCTCAACCTGCCGAGCGTCGAGGTGAACCCGCTCCCGGGCGCCGTGACGACGACCCGCACGGCCATGAACGTGTCGGGGGCGACCCAGACGTTCACGGTGACGGCGACCGGCGCGGACGGCCTCAAGATCGTCGTGAGCCCGTCGACGTTCACGCTGGCCGCGAACGCCAAACAGAAGCTGTCGGTCCTCGTCGACGGCACCGCCACGGCGCTGGGGTGGCACACCGGGCAGATCACGGTGAAGCCGAGCAAGGGCATCCCGGCGGTCCTTCCCGTCGCGGTGAACACCGGTGACGCGGCGATCACGCTGGCCCAGACCTGTGCACCGACCACGATCGCCGTCGGCACCCTGACCAGCTGCACGGTCACCGCGACCAACACGCTGCCGGTCGAGGCGAAGGCGAAGGTCGCCGTGTCGTCGCTGGCCGGGCTCCCCATCACGACGGTGGGGGCCCCGGCGAAGAAGACCGCGCTGGGAGCGGTCTGGAGCGGCACGCTCAGCGCGTCGCTGCCGCCGACGATCACCTCGATCGTCCCGGGCGCGTCCCCGGCCGGCGGATACCTGCCGCTCTCACAGTTCGGGTTCGCTCCGCTCGCCGGCGTCGGTGACGAGACGATCACCAACGTCACCGTCCCGGCCTTCTTGTACGGCTCCGAGACGTACACCCGGATCGGGATCGACTCCAACGGCTACGTGGTCGTCGGGGGTGGGACGTCGGAGGACAACAACTGCTGCAACGTGACGCCGTTCCCGAACACGGCGCGACCGAACAACGTCCTCGCGCCCTACTGGACCGACCTCGACGCGTCGACCACGGGAGCAGCCGTGCGTGCCGGCACCCTGACGGACGGCACGAACAGCTGGATCGTCGTCGACTACAACGCGGTCCCGGAGTTCGGGACGACCGCGCCGAACTCGTTCCAGATCTGGATCCAGACCGGTGGCACCGAGGGCATCTCCTACGCCTACGGTGCGCTCAGCCCGATCAGCTCGGACCTGGGCGCGGGTGCAGAGAACCGGGACGGGACGAGCGGCGCGAACATCACGCCGGTGGCCGACGGCCAGTTCGTCGTCACGACCGCGGGTCCGACGCCGGGCGGGTCCGTGACGTTCGGGTACACAGCGACGGGCGTGACCAAGGGGAGCTACTCCTTGGCGGCACAGCTGACCTCGCCCCTGCTGAGGACGACGTCGATCGCGCCGGTCGCGATCAAGGTCACCAAGTAGGCCAACCGATGCCGAGCGCGCCACGCACGTGGCGCGCTCGGCCCGACGGGCTCCGGGGCGGCCTCAGTTGTCCGGGACGTCCGGCGGCGTCGTGTCGTCGCGGGGGAGCAGCACGTCGAGCGTCGAGAACATCTGGACGCCCGTGCCCAGCCCGCACGCGAGCAGCTGGGCCAGCTGGATATCCGTGACGCCGGGTTCGAAGTCCGCCGACACCTCGCTGTAGAGGGCCAGGACGCCCTCCTCCTCGCGCAGGTACGCCTTGGGCCAGATCCGCTCACGGTTCCAGTCGTTGACTGCCAGCGCGGCGGCCGCGCGCTGGTCCAGCGGCAGGCCGCGATGCCACCGTCCGCGCACCTGCAGGATCTCCTGCTGCTCACCGAGCATGAGGAACCAGAACCGGCTGCCGTCCCACGTGCCGGTGAGGTCGCCGTCGTCGTCCACGACGAACCGGTATCCGCGGCCGACCAGGTAGTCCGCGATGCGCTCGCGGGTCAGCAGGTAGGGCGGCTCGTCACCCGGGATGGGTTTCTTGGTCGGCTTGGGCAGCCCGCCCAGCACCCGCAGCAGCCACCCGGGGCCGCTCACGGCGCGACTCCCGCCGGGTCGGGATAGCGCTCGTCGAGTGCGTCGAAGAACATGCTCCCCGTCGACAGGCCGCAGAAGAGCATCTGGCTGAGCTGGGCGTCGGTGGCGCCGTGCTCCAGGTCCGTCGCCACCTCGGACACCACGTGGATCCGGCCGTTGTCCCGGACGCGGACGTACGCCTTGGGCCAGATCCGGTCGGCGTTCCACTCGTTGCAGATGTCGAGCAGCTCTTCCAGCCGCTCGATGGCGACCTCGCGGTGCCACTGGCCGCGGATCTGCAGGATCTCGGAGTCCTCACCGAAGAGGAAGAAGTAGAAGAGCCGTCCACGCCACAGGCCACCGAGATCGCCGTCGTTGTCGACGAAGTACGAGAACGCGTTGTCCGTCATCCAGGCCGCGATCCGTGCCGGGGAGACATCCGTCGGCAGGTCGGTCGAGGACTCGGCGACCCCCAGCTCCTTGGCCAGGCAGCTCGGCGACGCGGTCGTGGAGCTCCTCGTCGTCCGTCGGGATCGGGATGACCTGCCCCCCTTCCGAGGGGCGCGCCGGGCCGCGGAACCAACGCCGCGCACGATCCCCGAACGAGCTGCATGCGCACGACCATACCGGCGGGCGCGCCCGTTGCGGGTTGGAGTGACCAGAGTCCCTCCGTCCGGCCGCTACGGTCGGTCCATGCTCGTCGGCGCCGCACTGATCCCGGACACCGCGACCCTCGTGGACGGCGCTACCGGCGACGCCGGCCCGGTCCACGGCCTGCTCGTCCCCACCCTCACGGCGATCACGCAGGTCCTGGCGTCGAACCCCGACGTCGTCGTGGTCGTCGCACCCGGTGCGTCGGACCGGGTGCTCGGTGGCTCGGTGAGCACCTCGCTCGCCGCGGCGGGCATCCCGGACGACCAGGTCCGGTGGCCCACCGTCCACGTCACCCTGGAGGACGACGGGGGCGGTCTCGTGCAGCCGTCGATCGCCAGCGTGGTCGCCCTGCACGTGGTCCGACGTGCGGGTCGAGAGCGCGGGATCCGGGTCGTCGAGGTGACGCCCGCACCGGGCGGCGTCGGGCTGGCGGATCTGGGCCGAACGCTCGCCCAGGACCGACCTACCGCTCTGGTCGTGGTCGGCTCCGGCAGCGGCCGGCACGGACCGGACGCCCCGCTGGCCGACGACGTCCGGGCACCCGCGTACGACGCGGCGCTCCTGACCGACCTTGCCGACGCGGGACCGGACGCACGGGCCCGGCTCGCCTCGTCGGACCCCGGTCTGGCCGCGGAAGCCGCCGTGCGCGGCTGGGCGCCGTGGCAGGTCCTGCTGGGCGCGGCGGGCGACCAGCCGGTGGAGGCGCGCCTGCTCGCCGACGAGGTCGTGCTCGGGGCGCAGCACGCCGTGCTCGTCTGGACGGTCGGCGGCACCGGCACCGGCACCGGCACCCGCACCAGCACCGGCATGGGCACGGCGTGAGGCCGCACCGCCGGTAAAGTCTGCGTTGCCCACCAACACCCGCGGCCCCGCCCGGACCGATCCCACGAGGTACCGATGTCTGCCGAGAACACCGAGCCCACCCTGCCGCCCCTGGCGATCGAGCGGGCCGCGGCCCTGCTGGATGCGCAGGGTGCCAAGTACGGGACGGACGACGACGGTGACCTGTTCGCCGCCTGGGACGGGAACCCGTTCTGGTTCATGGTCGTCGGTGCCGACAGGACGTACTTCCAGGTGCGCGGCCGCTGGGGCCACACGGTCCCGCGGACCGAGCTGGGCAGCATGCTCATCGCGTGCAACGAGTGGTCGCAGCAGATGCTCTGGCCCAAGGTCTACGTGAAGTCCGACGAGGACGAGATCGCCGTCTACTCCGAGCACACCATCGCGTGGGACCGCGGCGTCACCGACGAGCAGCTCGACCTGCACCTCTCGACCGCCATCGGCTCGTCGCTCGGGTTCTTCCGCGAGATGACCAAGCGGTTCGTCCCGGAGACGCCGAGCACGCCGATCGCGTACGACGACCCCGCTCGGATCACCTTCGAGTGACGCTCGTCGTCGCGGTCGTCGGCCCCACCGCGACCGGCAAGTCGGATCTGGCGCTGGCGCTGGCGCAGGCGCTGGGCGGTGAGGTGGTCAACGCCGACGCCATGCAGCTGTACCGCGGCATGGACATCGGCACGGCCAAGGTGCCGCTCGACGAGCGCCGCGGCATCCCGCACCACCTGCTGGACGTCCTCGACCCGCACGAGGACGCGTCGGTGGCGGACTACCAGGCCCGCGCCCGGACCGCGTTCGACCAGATCGAGGCCCGTGGCCATCGCGCGGTGGCGGTCGGCGGGTCGGGCCTCTACGTGCGGGCGCTGCTCGACCACATGGACTTCCCCGGCACGGACGCGCAGGTGCGTGCCGCGCTGGAGGAACGCGTCGAGGCGGAGGGTGCGCGGGCGCTGCACGCCGAGCTCGCCGCGGCCGACCCGGTGGCCGCCGAGGGCATCGGGCCGCGCAACGCACGCCGGATCGTGCGCGCGCTCGAGGTGATCGCCCTGACCGGCCGGAAGTACTCCGCGTCGCTGCCACAGCACGTCTACGAGGTGCCGGCGGTGCAGATCGGGCTCGACTGCGACCGCGCGGTGCTGGACGACCGCATCGCCGGCCGGGTCGAGCGGATGAGGAACGCCGGACTTGTCGACGAGGTCGAGGCGCTCCTGGCGAGCGGCCTGGGCCGGACAGCGTCGCGGGCGGTCGGGTACGCCGAGATCCTGGCGATGCTGCGCGGCGAGCTGGGCCAGGACGAGGCGTTCGAGGCGATCGCGGCGGGCACCCGACGGCTCGCGCGCAAGCAGATGGGCTGGTTCGGCCGCGACCCGCGCGTGCACTGGCTGGACGCCCAGGACCCGGGCCTCGTGGAGCGCGCCCTCGGCCTCGTGTCCGACGCCGACGCGGGCGATCTCGGACCGGCCACCGAGGACCCCGCTCCGCGACGTAGCCTGGGCTCATGACCGCTGTGGCGACCTCGACGCTGCACGTGACCAAGGGCCACGGGACGCAGAACGACTTCGTGCTGCTCGACGACCGTCAGGGCGTGGTCGACCTGACCGCCCACCTGGTACGCGAGCTGGCCGACCGCCGCGGTGGTCTGGGCGGCGACGGCGTGATCCGCGTGATCGGGACGGAGCACCTGCCCGAGGGCGCCGCCGTCCTGGCCGAGGAGCCCGGAGCGCGCTGGTTCATGGACTACCGCAACGGCGACGGTTCCGTCGCGGAGATGTGCGGCAACGGCGTGCGGGTGTTCGCCGCCTACCTCGAGCGGCTCGGCCTGTGGGACTCGGTCGCCGAGCTCGCGGTCGGCACCCGTGCGGGCGTCAAGCGGGTTCGTCGGGTCGCGGTGCCTGAGGGTATCGGCGACGACGTCTGGTACGCCGTCGACATGGGCCGCTGGTTCCTGCCGGGAGGCGAGGCCGCCGTGGCGAACGGCGTCGACGCCGAGGTGCTCGTCGCCGGGGTCGACGTCGCCCGTCCGGGGCTGAGCGTCGACGTGGGCAACCCGCACGTGGTTCTGGCGCTGCAGGACGAGGACGAGCTGACGGCCGCCGATCTCACGCGTGCACCCGTCGTGACCCCCGTCCCCGCTCATGGCACCAACGTGGAGCTGGTCGTGCCCCTCGGGGAGGACCGCGACCCTGACGGCACCGTGGTCGGCCGCGTGCGGATGCGGGTGCACGAGCGCGGGGTGGGCGAGACGCGCTCGTGCGGGACCGGCGCGTGCGCCGCCGCGCTCGCGGTCCGCTCCTGGGCGGGTGCCGGGGCACCGGACGTGTGGCTGGTGGAGGTGCCGGGCGGGACGGTGCGCGTCACGGTGCTGCCCGGGGGCAACGTCGAGCTGGCCGGCCCCGCGGTGCTCGTCGCGACCGCCGACGTCGACCTGTCGGCGCTGCGATGAGGCTCTCCGCCGAGGAAGCTTGGCGCCCCGCTGGGCGAGCGTGCGACGGTCGTGCAGTTCTCCAGCACGTTCTGCGCGCCGTGCCGCGCCACCCGGCACGTCGTCGACCGCGCCGTCGCGACGAGCCACGGGGTGGCGCGCGTGGACCTGGACGTCGCCGAGCACACGGCCCTGGGCGAGCGCCTCGCGATCGACGTGACGCCGACGGTCCTCGTCCTCGACCCGACGGGCGAGGTCGTTCGCCGGGCGACGGGCGTCCCGACGCTCGCTCAGCTGCGCAGCGCGCTCGACGGCGCCGCGTCCGCGGTCTCGTCGACCTGACGCGCACGGACCCGCGGCGCGGTGCCCAGCGCACCCGCGGCGAACACCAGCGCGACCAGCAGGCTCGCGGTGAACGGCAGGTCGGGTGACGCGCCGGACCCGAGCACCGTGGTGAACGCGAGCCCGGTCAGCGCAAGGGCCAGCGCGGCGCCGATCGAGTCCGCGATCGACAGCGCGGAGCTGTGGGTGCCCTGGCTGCCGGGCGCCGAGTACGCCAGGACGAGCACGGTGAGCCGCGAGTAGATCAGCCCCATGCCGGCGCCGGCCAGGGTCCAGCGCGATCGCCGCCGCCGGTGCGAGGTGCCCGACCGCGACCGTGGTCACGCCGGCGACCGCGACAACCACCAGCGCCGCGCCGAGCACGATCGCGTCGTGGCTGGTCAGCCGCTCACCCAGCCGGCCCTGCAGCCATGAGGTGGCCGCCCACGCGAGCGCCGCGAACGTGAGGGCGATGCCCGCGGTCGTCGGCGCGAAGCCGTACCGGTCGGTCAACAGGTACGGCAGGTAGACCTCGGCACCCGAGAAGCCGCCAGCCACCAGGGCGCGGGTCGCGATGACGGCGGGCAGGCCTCGGGCGGCCCGCAGCGTCCCGGCGGGCACCAGCGGGCGCAGGGCGACGATCGCGGTCGCCGCCGCCAGCCCCGCGACGACGAGGGACCAGGGCAGGTGCACGTAGACGGCGAGGTTCAGCCCGAGCACGGCGGCCGCGGCGAGCGTCGCCCACGCCAGGCGGCCGCGCTTCGGCGGTGCCGCGGGCGTGCCGGGCGCCCCGATCCGACGCACTGCGGGCAGGAGCACCAGCGAGACGGGCAGGACCAGGATGGCCACGCCGACGAACACCCATCGCCAGCCGATGTGCTGCGCGACCGCCCCGGCTGCGGCCGGGCCGACCAGCGACGGCAGGACCCACGCCGCCGAGAAGCCGCCGAAGACCCGCGGGTGCAGCAAGGCCGGGTAGAGCCGCGCGACGATGACGTACAGAGCGACGGTCATCGCGCCGCCGCCGACGCCCTGCACGAGGCGACCGAGGACCAGCACCCACATCGTCGGTGCCAGCCCGGCGACCAGGAGGCCCGCGGCGAACAGGACCACCGCCGCCGACAGCGGTGCCCGCGGGCCGTGCCGGTCGCACCACGTCCCGGCCACGACCATGCCGATGACCCCGGTGGCCAGCGGCCCGGCGAACGCGAACGCGTACAGCGACGTCCCGTCGAGCACACGGGAGACGGTCGGCATCACCGTGGTCACCGCGAACGCCTCGAACGCGACGAGGAAGATCAGGACGCACATGCTCCAGGTGGTCGGGCGCAGGCGCCGCCACTCGACCTCGGGATCGGTGCCGGCGGCGCTCACGACACCCTCAGGACGCGGAATCCCTTCGCGCTGGCGGTCCGCGTGACCGTCACGGGCAGCGCGTCGGCGAGCCAGCGCTGCAGCGAGTCCGCGCCGAGGTTCTTCCCGACGACCAGCTGCGCCTCGCCGCCGTCGGCCAGCCGCGGCAGCCAGCGCAGGAGCAGCTCGTGCAGCGCGTCCTTGCCCACCCGGATGGGCGGGTTGGACCAGAGGGCGGCGAACCGGACGCCGTCGGGGACCTCGTCGGGACGCGCCGCCGTGACGTTCGTGACTCCCACGCGCGTCGCGTTGCGCCTGACCAGGTCGAGCGCGCGCTCGTTGACGTCGACGGCCCACACGCGCGCCGCCGGAGACTCCAGGGCGAGCGTGAGCGCGATCGGGCCCCAGCCGCAGCCGAGGTCGAGCAGGTCGCCCGTCACCGGGACGGCCGGCGCGTGGTCGAGGAGCACGCGTGTGCCCTGGTCGACGTGGTCGGGGGAGAAGATCCCGCCGGCCGTCTCGACCTCGACGTCCCGGCCGGCCAGGTGCGCGCGCAGGACCCGGCGTTCGTCGGCGGACGCGGGCTGGGCGGTGAAGTAGTGGTCGTGCTCGCTCACGGCGCCGACCCTACCCACCCCGACGGGATCGGCCCGCAGCGAAATATCTCGGCCGCGCCGCGATGGCCGTGGGACCCTGGGTGCAGGCAACGAGAAGAGGAACCGCGTGAACGACCCGCAGCACACCACCCGCGAGACGGACGGCACCCCGGTGACCCGGTCCGCCCAGGACGTGGCAGACGACGTCGTGGCACGGGTGCTCGCGAGGGCGGGGACGGCGCTGCAGGCCGGGGGGACGGTCCACTCGTCGTACGACGGCGACCAGCTCGAAGCTCGAGGAGCGCACGTCGCTGCGTCGCGTCGCCGGGCTGTCCACCGAGCTTCCAGGACGTCACCGAGGTCGAGTACCGCCAGCTGCGGCTCGAGAAGGTCGTCCTGGTCGGCGTCTGGGGCACCGGCACCGTGACCGACGCGGAGATCTCGCTGCGCGAGCTCAGCGCTCTGGCCGAGACGGCCGGGTCCCAGGTCATGGACGGGCTGCTGCAGCGGCGCGCCAAGCCCGACCCGGGCACCTACCTCGGCTCCGGCAAGGCCGCCGAGCTGGCCACCCTCGTCGCGGCCGTCGGCGCCGACACGGTCGTCGTCGACGGGGAGCTCGCGCCGTCCCAGCGCCGCGCGCTCGAGGACATCGTGCGCGTCAAGGTGATCGACCGGACCGCCCTGATCCTCGACATCTTCGCCCAGCACGCCAAGTCCCGGGAGGGCAAGGCGCAGGTCGAGCGGCCCCCAGCTACCTCCTGCCCCGCCTGCGTGGCTGGGGCGACTCGATGTCCCGGCAGGCCGGTGGCCAGGTCGGTGGTGCCGCGGCCGGCATGGGATCCCGCGGACCCGGTGAGACGAAGATCGAGCTCGACCGCCGTCGCATCCGCAACCGGATGGCCAAGCCCGCCGCGAGATCGCCGCGATGGAGCCTGCCCGGCTCACCAAGCGGGCCTCGCGCAAGAAGAACGCCATCCCGTCGGTGGCGATCGCGGGCTACACCAACGCCGGCAAGTCGTCGCTGCTCAACCGGCTGACCAACGCGGGCGTGCTGGTCGAGAACGCGTTGTTCGCCACGCTCGACCCCACCGTCCGGCGCGCGGAGACCATCGACGGTCGCATCTACACCCTCGCGGACACCGTCGGCTTCGTCCGGGCGCTGCCGCACCAGCTGGTGGAGGCGTTCCGCTCGACGCTCGAAGAGGTGGCCGACGCCGACCTGATCCTGCACGTGGTCGACGCGTCGCACCCCGACCCCGAGGGCCAGATCGCGGCCGTCCGGCACGTGTTCGCGGACATCCCGGGCGCCATGGACGTGCCCGAGATCATCGTGCTCAACAAGGCCGACCTGGCGACGTCCGAGACCATCGCGCGGCTCCGGTCGCGGGAGGTGCACTCGATCGTCGTCTCGGCGCACAGCGGCGAGGGGATCGACGAGCTGCAGGCCCTGGTGGCCGACCAGCTGCCCCGGCCGGGCGTGAGCGTCGACCTCGTGGTCCCGTACCACCGCGGCGACCTCGTCAGCCGCGTGCACGAGCACGGGGACATCGAGACCGAGGAGCACACGGCCGAGGGCACGGCCATCCGCGCGCGGGTCGACGCGGGCCTCGCGGCGAGCTCGAGGCGGCGGTCCGCCACTAGGCTGACGCGGTGCCGGACACCGACCCCTCTGTCGAGGACCTCCTCGACGTCGCGGTCACCGCCCTCGGCGGCGCCCGGCGAGCCGGCCAGCACGAGATGGCGGTCGCCGTCGCGCAGACCATCGACAAGGGCGAGCACCTGCTCGTGCAGGCGGGCACGGGCACCGGCAAGTCGCTCGGCTACCTCGTCCCCGCCGTGCGGCACGCGGTGCTGGAGAACGAGCACGTGATCGTCTCCACGGCGACGCTCGCGCTGCAGCGCCAGATCATGGCGCGCGACCTCCCGCTCGTCGCGAAGGCCCTCGAACCGCACCTGCCGCGACCGGCGAGCATCGCGCTGCTCAAGGGCTGGCACAACTACGTGTGCGTGCACAAGGTCGCGGGCGGCTACCCGGAGGACGACGCCCAGGCGCTGTTCGAAGCTGGGCGACCACGCGGGTGCCGTCGAGCACCCGGCATCCGACGCCGAGAACCTCGGGGCGCAGGTGCTCCGGCTCCGGGAGTGGGCGGACGAGACGTCGACCGGCGACCGGGACGACCTCGTGCCCGGCGTGACGGACCGCGCGTGGCGACAGGTCTCCGTGGCGTCGCTGGAGTGCCTGGGCAGCAAGTGCCCGATGCTCAGCGAGTGCTTCCCGGAGAAGGCGAAGGCTGCCTCGCGGGAGGCCGACGTGGTCGTGACCAACCACGCGATGCTCGGGATCGCCGCGTCCGGCTCGCCCAACGTGCTGCCCGAGCACCAGGTGCTCGTCGTCGACGAGGCGCACGAGCTCGACGGACCGGGTGACGGCCCAGGCGACGTCCGAGCTGTCGGTCGGCGTCATCGAGAACGCGTCCCGGCTGGCCCGGCGGCACGGCGGGATCCCGACCACCGACCTCGACACCGCGAGCCAGGCGCTCGCCGGTGTCCTCGTCACGCTCCCCGAGGCCCGGTTCCGCGAGGGCCTGCCCCCGGCGGCTCGCGACGCGGTGGCGAGCGTCCGGGACGCCACCCGCGCGCTGCTGAGCGTGCTCAAGCCCGAGGGAGGCGGCCAGCCGCAGCAGGACGCCGGCCGCAAGGTGGCCCAGGCGACCATGCTCGCCCTCTACGAGGTGGCCGAGCGCATGTCGGCCGACCCCGAGGGCAACCGGCACACGGTCCTGTGGTGCGCCCGGTCCGAGGACCGCCGCGGGAACGTCTCGACGCGGCTGTACGCGGCGCCGCTGGCGGTGAACGGCCTGATCCGGACGCACCTGCTGGCCGGCCGGTCCGGCGTGCTCACCTCTGCCACCCTGGAACTCGGTGGCTCGTTCGACCCGATCGCCCGGGCCGTCGGCCTCGAGGTGCAGCCCGCCGCCGCACCCGTGGGCCCCGCCTCGATCGACGACGACGCGCCCGCACCGCCGTCGTCGGTGCCGTGGCACGGGCTCGACGTGGGCAGCCCGTTCGACTACCCGAAGCAGGGGATCCTCTACGTCGCGCGGCACCTCCCGCCGCCCGGACGCGAGCCGGCCACCGAGGCGCAGCTCGACGAGATCGCCGAGCTGGTCACGGCCGCGGGTGGGCGCACGCTCGGCCTGTTCTCGTCCCGACGCGCCGCGACCGCGGCCGCGACGGCGATGCGGGAACGCCTCGACGTGCCGATCCTGGTCCAGGGTGACGACCAGCTGCCCACGCTCGTGCAGCAGTTCATCGCCGACGAGCCGACCTGCCTGTTCGGCACCCTCTCGCTGTGGCAGGGCGTGGACGTGCCCGGCAGCACGTGCACCCTGGTGATCATCGACCGCATCCCCTTCCCGCGGCCCGACGACCCGGTGCAGTCGGCCCGCTCCGACGCGGTCGAGAAGGCCGGCGGGAACGGGTTCCTGGCCGTCTCGGCGACGCACGCCGCGCTCCTGCTCGCCCAGGGTGCCGGTCGCCTGATCCGCACCAACGACGACCGCGGCGTCGTCGCCGTCCTCGACCCCCGGCTCTCCACCGCCCGCTACGCGCCGTTCCTCACGCGCTCCCTGCCGGACTTCTGGCCGACCACGGACCGGTCCGTGGCCCTCGCCGCCCTGCGCCGCCTCACAGGTTCCGGCTAGCCTCGAAGCGATCCTGACGAAGAGTTCCCGACGACAGAAGGGTCCGTTCGTGACCGAGAGCCTGGACGTGGAAGACCTCGGACTGCGGCCGTCCCGGTCGGCGCGAGGCACCAAGCTGGCCATCGTCGGAGCAGGTGCCGTCGGGTCCACGATGGCGTACGCGGCCCTGCTCCGCGGTGCCGCGCGGACGGTGGCCCTGTACGACATCGACGCGGCCAAGGTGGAGGCGGAGGTGCTCGACCTCGGGCACGGCATCCAGTTCATGCCCATGGCCCAGGTGATCGGCTCGGACGACATCGCCGTCTGCGCGGACGCCGACGTCGTCATGTTCACCGCCGGCGCCAAGCAGAAGCCTGGGCAGTCCCGCATCGAGCTGGCGGAGGCGACGACCGGGCTCGTCAAAAAGGTCCTGCCCCAGCTGGTACAGGTCGCGCCCAAGGCGGTGTACGTGATGGTCACCAACCCGGTCGACGTCGTCACCTATGCCGCGTTGCGGGTGTCGGGACTGCCGCCGACGCACTTCTTCGGGTCGGGGACCGTGCTCGACTCGTCGCGGCTGCGCTACCTGATCTCGACGCAGACGGGCGTCGCCGTCCAGAACGTGCACGCCTACATCGCCGGCGAGCACGGCGACAGCGAGCTGCCGCTGTGGGGGTCGGCGAGCATCGGGTCGGTGCCGCTGCTCGAGTGGCAGGGCCACGACGGGCACGGTCCGCTCACGGCGGAGGTCCGCGACGCGATCGCGCGCGAGGTCGTCGAGTCGGCCTACCGGATCATCGAGGGCAAGGGGGCGACCAACTACGCCGTCGCGCTGGCCGGCTCGCGGATCATCGAGGCGATCCTGAAGGACGAGGGCCGCGTGCTGCCCGTCTCGTCGCTCCTGACCGACTACTACGGCATCAGCGACGTCTGCCTGTCGGTCCCGGCGATCGTCGGCGCGGACGGGGTGGGTGAGCGGCTCGCGGTCCCGCTCTCCGACGACGAGCTCGCCGGCCTGCGCCGATCGGCCGAGACCGTGCGTGCCGTGGCGCGGCAGTTCGGCTTCTAGCCGGCCGCCGTTCTTCGGGCGAACCTCCGAGCGGTCTGCCCGTCAGCGGTCCAGCAGGGCCGCGATCAGTTCGGCTCGGGACATCGTCGAGCGTCCGACGACGCCCAGCTCGGCCGCTCGCTGCCGCAGGTCGTCCACGGACCACGCCTCGTACTCGCCCGACGGACCGTCCGGGGCGTCCCCATCTGCGACGGGCGCGTCGCCGCCACCAGGGGCCCCCTGTCGACGCGCACGGTCGACGCGCAGCGCCTCGAACGCGGCAGGGTCTCTCATGCGCGGGTCCGGGATCCGTCCAGGCATCGCGGCGTCCTCTCCTCGGGCAGAGCGGTCAGGTCCAGACTGACCGGCCGGTCGACCACGCGCACCTCGACCGGCCGGGTGCGCTCACGCTCGCACCCGGCCGGTCGGTCGGTCGGTCGGTCGGTCACAGGCTGCGCAGCACGCTCACGACGCGCCCGAGGATGGTCGACTCGTCGCCGGGGATCGGCTGGTACGCCGGGTTGTGCGGCATGAGCCACACGTGGCCGTCGATCCGCTTGAGCGTCTTGACCGTCGCCTCGCCGTCGATCATGGCCGCCACGATCTCGCCCTGCTCAGCGACCGGCTGACGCCGCACGACCACCCAGTCCCCGTCGCAGATCGCGGCGTCGATCATCGAGTCGCCGACGACCTTGAGCAGGAAGAGGTCGCCGTCGCCGACGAGCTGGCGGGGGAGCGGGAAGACGTCCTCGACCACCTGGTCGGCCAGGATCGGACCACCGGCGGCGATCCGTCCGACCACGGGGACGTAGGACGGTGCGGGCATCCGCTCGCCCTCGGCGTGGTCGGGGAACGCCTCCCGGCTGCCGTCCGGCGCGGTCCAGGTCCCGACGCCTCGGGAGTCGTCGGCGTGCACGACCTCGATGGCACGCGGACGGTTGGGGTCGCGGCGCAGGTAGCCCTTGCGCTCGAGCGCGGTGAGCTGGTGCTTCACGCTCGACGGGCTGGTCAGGCCGACCGCCTCACCGATCTCGCGCATGCTCGGTGGGTAGCCGCGGGACTCGACCGAGTGGCGGATGGTGTCGAGCACCAGCCGCTGGCGGGCGGTGAGACCGTCCGGTCCGGGTGCGCCGTCCGGGAGCGCGTGGATGGTGGCCAGGTCCGCGTCGGCCTGGGACGTGTCCCGTGAGTCCGTCACTGCACTCCTCCTGTGTCGGGCGGTCGTGAGCTCCGCCGGTTCTGTCCGTACCTGGCCAACGAGCCCGTGACCTGTGGCAATGCGCGTCCCCGGGGGATCGGGGGCCGTTCGCCGGCCGTCGTGTCAGTGGCTCGTGGTGCTCTTGTCCTGCACCGCCACCCTAGGCAACTCGGGAACGAAGTTCAAACATCTGTTCGATCGTGTCTCGACAAGTGTCGGCGCACGGTGGTAGACATCGTACAGACGTACGACGAACACACGTTCGAGGATTCGAGATGGTGAACGGGCGGACGTCGCCGGGAGACACCCGGCGGGAACGAGGACGAGGGACATCATGACCACGATGGCGATGGCACCGGCGCTGCGGCCCGCGACGGCCCGTTCGGAGACCCGTGCGGCAACTCGCCCGGCTCTGCGCCTCGTCGGGGCACCCGTGGACCGGGCTGGTCGCGAGGTCCCGCGACGAGGACTCTCGGGACTGCGCCTCACGGCACGTGGTCGCGTCGCCCTGTGGTTCTTCGCGTTCGTGCTCGTCGCCTCGGCGGTCCTTGTCACCAGCCGGGCCGCCGCAGACGGACCGCAGGCCGCTCAGCAGGTGGAGCGTCACGTCGTCCAGCCCGGCGAGACCATGTGGCAGATCGCCAGCAGCATCGCCGGCCCTGGGCAGGACGTGCGCGATGTCGTGCTCGACCTCGTGCGGCTGAACGAGCTGCCGAGCGCCGGCCTGATGGCGGGCCAGGTCATCGTCGTGCCGGTCGACTGAGCGTCGGGCACACCCGGGAGAAGGTACGCGCGGCGTCGGGGCGAGTCGGCTCGTGACCTGCGCACCCGAGTGTCCTCGCGAGGGCGGTCGCCTCATCGGCGGCCGCTCTCGCCACGTCGTCGATCGTGCATGCGCCGGCGCTGTGTCGACCGCCGTGATCCCCGCCGCCCGGGAGGTCAGCAGGTCGACCGCCTGAGGGTCTGTGCAACCTTGGGCCGGACCCTGTGAGGCGCCTTGCGACCGTGCGGCGGCTGGCCTACGGTCACGGAGGCGTGCACGACGCCGCGCCCGTCCAGGGTGCCACGCACTCGAAGGGGATCCGGTGCACTGTCCGTTCTGCCGCAACCCGGACTCGCGGGTCGTCGACTCGCGGACCTCCGACGACGGTTCGACCATCCGTCGCCGACGTCAGTGCCCGAACTGCAACCGCCGATTCACGACGGTCGAGACCGCAAGCCTGTCCGTGGTGAAGCGTTCGGGCGCGACCGAGCCGTTCAGCCGCGAGAAGATCGCCGGCGGGGTGCGCAAGGCGTGCCAGGGCCGACCTGTCAGCGAGGACGACCTCGCGCTGCTCGCGCAGAAGGTCGAGGAGACGTTGCGCGCCGCCGGGTCCGCAGAGATCGACGCCTACGAGATCGGGCTGGCGATCCTCGGTCCGCTGCGCGAGCTCGACGAGGTGGCCTACCTCCGGTTCGCGTCCGTCTACCAGGCGTTCGACTCGCTCGAAGACTTCGAGGCGGCGATCACCGTCCTGCGCGCCGAGCACGACGAGTCGGCGTCCGCCGACGACGTCGTCGCACCGCAGGAGTCAGCCGACTCGACCGTCCAGGACTGACGCCGTTCGTCGCGACGTCCGCCGATCCTCCGCATAGGTTCGTCTGATGCTTCCCACGGACATCGAGCAGCTGACGGTTCCCGGACCACCGACGGTCCTTCCGGACGGGACGGGGGCGATCGTGTCGGTCGTCCACCCCCGGCTGTCGGACGACGAGTACACCGGCGGCCTGTGGACCGTCCCGCTGGACGACGGACGCGGCGGCCCGCGGCCGCTCACCCGCGGCCATCGGGACACCTCGCCGGAGGTCTCGCCGGACGGCCGCTGGGTCGCGTTCACGCGGACCGAGCCGCAGGGGAAGCCGCAGGTGTTCGTCGTCGAGACCACCGGTGGGGAGCCGCTGCCGCTCACCGACGCCCCGCTGGGTGCGTCGGCGCCGCAGTTCTCGCCGGACAGCCGGCGCGTCGCGTACCTGGCTCGAGTTCCCGAGCCCGGTCGCTACGAGAAGGACGGTCGCCCGGGCGCCGAGCCGCCACGGCACATCACCCAGCTCCGGTACCGCGCCGACGGTGTGGGCTTCGTCCGCGACCGGCCGCAACACCTCTTCGTCGTCGACCTGCCGGCCGCCGGCGCGCGGAGTGGGGACGAGTTGCCGACGTCGGTGGCGCTGACCAGCGGCGAGATCGGCGTCGGGGGTGCGCGCTGGCTGCCCTCCGGACATGCGCTCGTCGCGGTCAGCGCTCGACACGTCGACCGCGAGACCGACCTACGTCAGGACGCGGTCCTGGTCGACGCGTCCCCCTCGGGTGACCCGCGCAGCCCCACGGCGCTCACCGATGCCGACGCCGGCAGCCCCTTGGACGTGGAGGCCGTCCTGCCGTCGGCCGACGGCACGTCCGTGTGGTTGCTCGCGAGCGACGTCGGCGCGTCGGGTCGCGACTTCGTCGCGGCCCAGGTGGGCCTCTACCGGGTGCCGCTCGGTGAGGGTCCGGGCAGCCCGGTCCGGTTGACCGACGCCGACGATGTCGACCTGCTGACCACCGTGCTCGTCGAGCACGAGGGCGCCGCGATCGTGGCCCGCGAGGTTCGGGGCGCCGTGCATCTCGTCCGGGTCGGCACCGACGGCGCCGTCCGCACGCTCGTCGACGGGAAGGGGGTCGTCTCGGGCGCCGCGGTCGGCTCGGGCCGGATCGTCGTCACGGCCGCGGGTCCGACATCCGCCGGCGACGTGCTCGTCGTCGACCCGGAGGGCCGTGGTGCGACCGCCCGCACGGACCTGTCCGGTGATCTCCGGGCGACCGGGCACGTCCGGGAGCCTGTCGAGAGCCACGGCGACGTCGCCCGACGGGTACCCGGTCCACGGCTGGGTCCTGCGCCCGGACGGAGTCGGACCGCACCCCACGATCCTGATGATCCACGGCGGCCCGTTCTCCCAGTACACGCACGCCCTCTTCGACGAGGCCCAGGTGCTGGCCCAGGCGGGCTACGCGGTCGTCTACGGCAACCCGCGCGGCTCGTCGGGGTACGGCGCGGCGCACGGACGGGCGCTTCGGCGCGCGTTCGGGGAGGTGGACACGCAGGATGTGCTCGCGCTGCTCGACCTGGCCCTGGAGAACCCGGAAGCCGATGGCGGACGCGTCGGAGTCATGGGCGGCTCGTACGGCGGCTACCTGACGGCCTGGCTCACCACGCGCACCGACCGGTTCGCGGCGGCGATCGTCGAACGCGGTTTCCTCGATCCGGTCAGCTTCGTCGGCTCGAGCGACATCGGCTGGTTCTTCGGCCTCGACTACGTCGGGGACGCTGCGGACGAGGCGGGCGCTGCCGCCGTCGCCGCACAGTCGCCGATGGCGCACGTCGGCGCGGTCCGGACGCCGACCCTGGTCATCCACTCGGAGCAGGACTGGCGGTGCCCGGTCGAGCAGGGGCAGCGCTGGTTCGTCGAGACTCAAGCGCCGGGGCGTCGAGGCGGAGCTGCTGCTGTTCCCGGGCGAGGGCCACGAGCTGACGCGGTCCGGCACCCCGAACCACCGGCGCGTCCGGTTCGAGCACGTGCTGCGCTGGTGGGAGCGGCACCTGCCCGTCACAGGTCGCTCGAGCGCGAGCCCCACAGGTTGATCCCGGCTTCGACGGCGTGCGGTTCGATCGCCGCGGCAGCCGTCGTCGTCGAGCGGCGGCGCCGTCGCCGCGGTGAGGTTCTCGTCGAGCTGGTCCGTCGTGCGCGCGCCGACCAGCACGGACGTCACCCGTGGGTCGCGCAGGACCCATGCCAGCGCCAGCTGAGGGAGCGTGCGCCCGGCGGCCCCGGCGATCCCGGCGAGCGCCCGGACGTGGTCGAGGACCTCGTCGGTGAGCCACTCGGGCCGCAACGGGCCGCCGCGGGCCGCACGCGAGTCGTCAGGGATCCCGTGCAGGTAACGACTGCTGAGCAGGCCTTGCCCCAGTGGCGAGAACGCGACGACGGCCATCCCCGCGCCCGCTGCGACGTCGAGCAGTGAGCGACCGTCGGTACCCGGCCGCTCCACCCAGCGGTTCATCATCGAGTACGCCGGCTGGTGCACGGCGAGCGGCAGCCCGATGGCCCGCGCCACGGCGAGCGCGGCGACCGTCCGGTCGGCCGAGTAGGACGAGATGCCGGCGTAGATCGCCTTGCCGGACCGGACGGCGCTCTGCAGGGCGCCCAGCGTCTCCTCGAGAGGCGTGTCGGGGTCGAACCGGTGGCTGTAGAACACGTCCACGCGGTCGGTGCGCAGCCGACGGAGCGACTCGTCGAGGGAGGCGAGCAGGTACTTGCGCGACCCGTGCTCACCGTACGGACCCGGCCACGCGCGGTACCCCGCCTTGGTGGTGATCACCAGCTCGTCGCGCGGCAGGTCGGTCGACAGCATCCGCCCGACGGACTCCTCCGCCGCGAACGGTGGCGGGCCGTAGTTGTTCGCCAGGTCGAGGTGGACGACTCCCGGTCCACGGCGTGCAGGACGAGTCGGCGCTGGTCGGCGAACGGCGTCGACTCGCCGAAGTTCTGCCACAGGCCCAGGGAGACGACCGGGAGCGACAGGCCGCCGGCACGACGGTGAGGCAGGGTCACCCGGGCGACGCTACCCGCCGATCGGTGAGAAGAGGTGGCGCCATCGGCTCGCTTCAGGGACGCTGGCGGGGAGGGCGCACACGCCGTACCGCTGACGTACACCGCACAGGAGGAAGACGCCCATGGCGAACAACGACGAGAAGACCACCACGGCGGCGGTGAGCGAGGACGCGAAGGCCAAGTACCGCGAGGCTCTCGAGCGCAAGAAGTCGAACCAGCACCGCACGTCGGACGGCTCGTCCAACACCGGTCAGGTGCACGGCTCGGAGACGGCAGGCCCGACGCAGCGCCGGTTCCAGCGCAAGTCCGGCTCCGCCTGACGCCGACCGCCGGTCGACCTGACGTCGACCAGTCGCAGAACTGACGAAGGCCCGACCACGGTGCGTGGTCGGGCCTTCGTCGAGATCGATCCTGGTCGGTGGGTCCTACGACAGCTGGCGCAGCCGGACGGACTCGGGCCGCGAGGTGAGGGCGTCCACGAGTGCCGGGTCGATCGGCGCGCCGGCGTCGGTGACCACGTAGCCGAGCTCGCCGGCGGTGGTCAGCAGCTGGCCCTCGATGTTCACGCCGTGCTCGGCGAGCGTGGCGTTCACGGCCGCGAGCACACCGGGCACGTTGCGGTGCAGGTAGGCGAGGCGGTGCACGCCGGGCTTCTGCTCGAGGGCGAGGTTGGGCACGTTGACGCTGAGCGTCGTCGAGCCGGTGGCCATGTAGTCCCGCAGCTTCGCCGAGACGAACTGCCCGATCGCCTCCTGCGCCTCCTCGGTCGACCCGCCGGTGTGCGGCGTGAGGATGACGTTCGACAGGCCGCGCAGCTCGGAGTCGAAGGCGTCGCCCTTGCGCTTGGGCTCCACGGGGAACACGTCCACGGCCGCGCCGCTGACGTGTCCCGAGACGACGGCGTCGCGGAGTGCCGCGTAGTCGACCACGAACCCGCGCGACAGGTTCAGGAACACGGCGCCCGGGCGCATCTGCGCGAACTGCTTGGCACCGAACAGGCCCGCGTTGCCGCTGCGGCCGTCGACGTGCAGCGTGACGATGTCGGCGGCCTCGAGCAGCTCGTCGAGGGTGTCCATGCGGCGCGCGTTGCCCAGCGCCAGCTTCTCGGCGGTGTCGTAGAAGACCACGGACAGGCCGAGGTTCTCGGCCAGCACCGACAGCTGTGTGCCGATGTTGCCGTAGCCGATGATGCCGAGCGTGCGACCGCGGATCTCGTGCGCACCGGTCGCCGACTTGTTCCAGACGCCGTCGTGCATCGCCTTGTCGAACTCGGTGAGGCGACGGGTCAGCGAGATCATGTCGGCGAGGGCGATCTCGACCACGGACCGCGTGTTGGAGAACGGCGCGTTGAACGTGGCGATGCCGCGCGAGGCGGCCTCGGCGAGGTCGATCTGGTTGGTGCCGATGCAGTAGGCGCCGATCGCGACGAGGTCGGGCGCGTGGGCCAGCACCTCGGCCGTGACGTGCGTCTTGGACCGGATGCCGAGCACCTGCACGCCGGCGAGGGCGTCGATGAGCTCGGACTCGTCGAGCGCACCGGTCCGGGTGGTCACGTCGTAGCCGGCGGCCTCGAGGATCGAGACGGCCTGCGGGTGCAGATTTTCGAGCAGGAGGGCTTTGGGCACGTGCCTATGGTGCGCCTGGTCGGGGCAGCGGCCTAACGTCGGTCCGCCCTGCGGACAGCCAGCCCCTGGGCAGCGGACGGTCGTGGATCACCTGGAGGGTCCGGGTGGGCCGGGTCATGGCGACGTAGAGGTCCCCGGCGCTCGCGGCGAGCACCTCCGCCGGCTCGACCAGGACCACGACGTCGAACTCCAGACCCTTCGCCTCGCGCGGCGTGAGCACCACGAGCGGCGCGTCGAGGTCGGCCGCGCTCGCTCCGGTCCCGACCGCGGGGCGCAGGCCCCCGGCGACGAGGGCGTCCGCGATCCCGGCCAGACGGTCCTCGACGGCGATCACGGCCAGCCGCCCGGCGCCGGTCTCGTCGGTGATCTCTGCGGTGAGCTTCTCGGCCCGCCGCGCGGCCGCCTCCGCGAAACCGTCGGCGGCGACGTGCTCGACGAGCAGGGAGTCGGGCACCTCGCGGGCCGACGTGAGCGGGCTGACCGGCAGCCGGGCGGCGATCGCGACGCGGCGTGCGGTGTCGGCCACCTCGGCGGGCGTCCGGTAGTTGACGGTCAGCTCGTTCAGCCGCCAGGCCGAGCGCAGGACCGGGTCCAGCTGGCCGGCCCAGGAGCGCGCCCCGGCCGCGGCGGTCGTCTGGGCGACGTCGCCGACGATGGTCAGGGAGCGGGTCGGGACGCGGCGCAGCAGGCACCGCCACGCCATCGACGACAGCTCCTGCGCCTCGTCGACCACCACGTGCCCGTAGGTCCAGCTGCGGTCGGCCGCGGCACGCTCGGCGGTCGTGAGCGTCGGGCCCGTCGTCGCGAAGCGGTCCGCCAGCATCTCCGCCGAGACCATCCCGCCGGCTCCCGTGGACTCGAGCACCTGCCGGGCGTACGCCACCTCGGACTCGCGGCGGTCGGCGGCGGCGCGGGCCTGCGCCCGGGCGGCCTGGTCGTCCTCGCCGAGCAGCTCGGCCGCCTCGTCGAGCAGGGGGACGTCGGCCGGTGTCCAGGGGGCGTCGGCGGCCCGCACCAGCATGGCGCGCTGTTGCGGGGCCAGGCCCGGCGCCGCCGACGCGAGCCGGGCGGGCTTGCTGAACAGGTCCGAGAGGAAGCTCTCCGGGGTGACCGGCATCCACGCGAGGTTCAGGGCGATCCGAACCTCGCGGTGCGTGCGGATCTCCTCGATGATCTCGCCGCGCTCGTCGGGCGGGACGTCCTGGCCGAGCGACGTCACGTACTGGTCCGCGAGCCGGCCGAGCATGTCCCGCACGAACGCGATGCGCGCCTGGTTGTGCGGCCGGTGGTTGCGGCGCGCCCGGGCGATGGCCGAGGCGACGTCGTTCGGCCGGATCACCAGGTCGTGCCCCTCGACGCGCACGTGCACGGGTTGCGCCGGGACGCGTTCGCGGTCCCGGACCGCCCGGGCGATCACGTCGGCCCACAGGGACCGGCCCTTGGTCAGCCACCCGCTCGTCCTCGGTCGCGGTCGCGGCGATGCCGGGGAGCGCTCCGCGACGGTCGTCGTGACCACGCCCGTCTCGCCGAGCGAGGGCAGCACCTGGTCGATGTAGCGCAGGAACGTGCGGCTCGGGCCGACGAGCAGGACGCCCGAGCGCTCGAGCAGGCGGCGGTGCGCGTACAGCAGGTACGCGGCGCGGTGCAGTGCGACGGCGGTCTTGCCGGTGCCGGGCCCGCCCTGCACGACCAGAGCGCCGTTCAGCCGGACCGGATGATCGCGTCCTGCTCACCCTGGATGGTCGCGACGATGTCGCCCATCCGCCCGGTGCGACCGGCCGCCAGACCCGCGAGGAGCGCACCCTCGCCCGACAGTCCCGACAGGCGTGCCTCGGAGTCGCCCAGCGCATCGAGGTCGAGCACCTCGTCCTCGACGCTCGTGACGGTGCGCCCGCGGGTGACGACGTGCCGGCGCTGCACCACGCCGTCGGGGTTCTTCGCGGTCGCGCGGTAGAACGGCTGGGCGGCCGGCGCCCGCCAGTCGGTCAGCAGCTGGCTCTGCTCGGCATCGGTGAGCCCGATGCGGCCGATGTAGCGGCGGGTGTCGTCCGTGAGGTCGAGCCGCCCGAACACGAGGCGCTCCTCGACGGCCTCGAGCTGCGCGATCCGGTCCTCGTACAGCGTCGCGAACGCGTCGCGCTCGCTGCGGTTCTGGGGGGATCCCGACGGGCCCTCTCGCCGCACCTCGGCCAGCCGGGCCCGCGTCTGCGCGCGGAGGTCGTCGAGCCGCCCGTAGAGCTGGTCGACGACAACCTGCTCGCCGGTCAGCTCGCTGTCCATGGCTGCCACGTCGGCGTTCTCCGTTCCGCCGAGGTGACCCGGCCGTGCGTCCAGCGCCCGGCGGCGCGTCGGGGGACGCGCGGCGCACGGAGCGGCCGTCCATTATCCGTTGTCCCGGGCGCTCTCGCACCCACCGTCCGGGTGTCGTCCGGATCGCCCTCGGCGAACGGGCAACGCGGGCACACCGCGCGCGGAACAACTCATCGGGGACGGGCGTTGTGCCCCGTACCGGCGAGTGCCGACCGGTCAGCGCCGCGGCTGGGACAATGGGCCGCACGGCATGCGCCCCGGACGGAAGTGAGACAGCGATGCTGAACCCGAGCGAGATCTACGACGTCGACCCGGAGGTCGCCGCGCTGGTCGAGGCACGGTCCGCGAACGGTGCGGGCCCGGTCCTCGTGCACGTCGTGCGCGGGTTCGTCGACGCCGGCAACGCCGGCCAGCTCGCCGCGGAGCACCTCACGGACGAGCTCACCACGACCCGGCTGGCCACCTTCGACGTCGACCAGCTGCTCGACTACCGCTCTCGCCGCCCCCTCATGACCTTCGACCAGACGACCTGGTCGTCCTACACGGAGCCCGAGGAGCTCGTCGTCGACGTCGTCGAGGACACCAACGGTGTGCCGTTCCTCCTCCTGCACGGCGTCGAGCCCGACGTCCAGTGGGAGCGGTACGTGGCCGCCGTCCGGCAGATCGTCGAGCGGTTCGACGTGCCGCTGACCGTCGGGGTGCACGGCATCCCGATGGGCATCCCGCACACGCGGCCGCTGTCGGTGACGGCCCACGCGACGCGCCCGGGGAGCCGTCGCCGACCACCCGTCGTGGTTCGGCACGGTGCAGGTGCCCGCCAGCGCCAGCGCCCTGCTCGAGCTGCGCCTCGGCCAGAACGGGCACGACGCGATCGGCTTCGCGGTCCACGTGCCGCACTACCTGGCCCAGTCCGCGTTCCCGCAGGCGAGCCAGGCGGCGCTGCAGAAGGTCGAGCGCGCCACCGGGCTCGAGCTGAACGTCGAGTCGCTGACCCCGGCCGCCGACGAGGCGATGCAGGAGATCGAGCGCCAGGTCGCCGGCTCCGAGGACGTCGCCGCCGTGGTGCACGCGCTCGAGGAGCAGTACGACGCGTTCACGCGCAGCATCGGCCGGACGAGCCTGCTCGCGGGCTCCACCGACATCCCGACGGCCGACGAGCTGGGCGCCGAGTTCGAGCGCTTCCTGGCCCAGCAGGGCGACGCCGGTCCCGCCTGAGAATCCGACCTTTACCCAATCGTTGCCTACGACGGGCCAGCCGGACGGGCGAAAACGTGGCGCAGCCCACACGCCCGGTGCAAAGATGCACCCGTTGCAGTGACGTACTCGCTTGACCGGCGTCGTGACCTGGGCCTTCGTGCGTGGGGAACGGTTCCGACCAGTCGTTCTCGGCTGGGTCACCCGGTGCAGGACGTGAGGCATTGCGGCACGGCGCGGACAGCAGGGTCTGCGCCGTCACCGGTGGGAACAGAAGGAAATGAACATGGCCGAGGGTGCAGTCAAGTGGTTCAACGCTGAGAAGGGCTTCGGGTTCATCGCCCAGGACGGCGGCGGCGCCGACGTCTTCGTCCACTACTCCGCGATCAATTCTTCGGGCTACCGCAGCCTCGACGAGGGTCAGCGTGTGTCGTTCGAGATCACGCAGGGTGCCAAGGGCCCCCAGGCGGAGAACGTCGTCCCGCTCTGATCGTCCGCACGACCTGACGACGGGCCGCATCCCCACGGGGGTGCGGCCCGTCGCGCGTGTCACGTGAGCGGCGGGCCGTCGCGGAAGTTCCTAGGCGCCGGCGACGAAGCCGACCAGCTCCTCGTCGCGCAGCAGCCTGGCCGGGGCGGGCAGGCTGCGGATGCCGCGCGCGAGCGCCGAGGAGGACAGCAGGTCGAGGTCGTCGGACGCGGCGATCACGACGTTCCCGTACCCGCGGCCGCGCAGCAGCCCGGGCTCCGCGACGACGACGACGTCCGCGAAGCACCGGTCGATCGTGGCGATCTCCGCACGCGCCCCCGCGAGCGGCGGCCGGTCGGCCGTGTTGACCAGGTAGACGCCGCCCGGCCGCAGGACCCGAGCCACCTGCGCGACCATCTCGCGCGTCCGCACGTGGCGCGGGGTGGTGTCGCCGGCGAACACGTCGCGGATGACGATGTCGGCGGACGCGTCGGGCAGCTTCTCCAGCTCGGCTCGGGCGTCGCCGGCCCGGATGCGCAGGGCAGGAGCGCGCGGCAGGTCGAACCAGCCCCGCACGACTCCGGGAGGGCCGTGTCCAGCTCGACGGCCAGCTGGCGGGACCCGGGCCGCTCGGCGTCGATCGCCCGGGCCAGCGCGCAGCCGGCGGCGCCCAGGTGCACGACGTCGAGCGGGCCGCCGGCGGGGCCGACGCGGTCGATCACCTCGGCCATCTGCTGCATGTACTCGAAGACGAGGTGTGACGGGTCGGCGAGGTCGAGGTACGAGCTCGGCACGCCGTTCACCAGCACGGTGACCCCGTCGGGATCGTCCGGGTCGCGTTCGAAGCCTGACGGTGCCGGTGGCGATCGGCAGAGGCCCGGTGGGCCAGAGAGCCCGCACGGCGGCTCGTGTGGGTGGTCGGTGCGACCCTGAGCTCCGGCGGATGGATCGGTCGCGGGACGCCATGCCTGCAACCGTACGGGCCGTCGGCAGCAGATCGGCTCGGGTGGTTGACACCATCGAACACGTGTTCGATGCTAGGGGGGTCGGCGACAGTCGGCCCCGCACCGGAGTGAGAGCAGCTCCGTACTCGTGGAGCACCGCCGAGCAACGTGGCAGACGCAGGGATCGAGAAGGAGGCCGGGCGATGGGACAGCAGCTCGCGAGCAGGACCGCCGGGGCTTGGGCGGTCCGCAGTCGTCCCGTGCGTCCGAGCTTGCCGCACAGCAGCGACGAGCTGTGCGCGGCACGTCTGTCCTCCGAGGCCTGGGGCTTCTCGCATGCGCACCTCGCGGCGCTGCGGGCGGGTGCGGCTGTGGTCGCCGCGCGCACGGTCGGCCCCGGCAGGCGTCAGCTCCGCACCGTCTGGGAGCTGCTCGACGCAGTGGCGCCCGAGATGGCGTCGTGGTCCACGTACTTCGCGGACGCCGCGGCGCTGCGCTCTGCCGTCGACGCCGGCCGGTTCGAGGAGCTCGCACCGGGCAGGGCCGAGCAGGCACTCTTCTGGGCCGAGGACTTCGTCGACGCGGCGCGTTCGGCGGTGCGTGGTGAGGACGCCGCCCAGGACGTGCACGCTCTGCAGGCGTCGTGAGTCGTGCGCCCCGGTCCTCGACCGGGAGGCGCGGCTGGGGGAGTGCCGAGGACGGCTGCTCGATCCTTCACGTGGACATGGATGCGTTCTTCGCCTCCGTCGAGCTTGCCCGCCGGCCGCAGCTGCGGGTCTGCCGGTCATCGTCGGCGGAGCGAGCAGGGGAGTGGTCCTTGCCGCGACGTACGAGGCGCGCGCGTTCGGCGTGCACGCGGCGATGCCCATGTCGGTCGCGCTGCGACAGTGCCCGCAGGCGATCGTGGTCCCCCCCGACCATCACGCCTACCACGAGGTGTCCGTCGGGGTGATGCAGCTGCTCGGCGACGTCACGGCGCTCGTGGAGCAGGTCAGCGTCGACGAGGCGTTCCTCGACGTGGCCGGCGCCCGGCGTCGCCTGGGCCCGCCCACGGTGATCGCGGCGCAGATCCGGCGCCGCGTGCGTGAGCAGTTCGGCATCACCTGCTCGGTCGGCATCGGGTCCACCAAGTTCGTCGCCAAGCTCGCCTCGGGTCACGCAAAACCCGACGGGGTCCTGCTCGTCCCGCGCACCGCGACGGTCGACTTCCTGCGCTCGCTGCCGGTGGGGGCGCTCTGGGGTGTCGGCGAGCGAACCGAGGCCGCACTCGCGCGTTCGGGGATCCGGACGGTCGCCGAGCTGGCGGACAGCGACGTCGCGGTCGTCCAGCAGGCGGTGGGCAGGGTTGCGGGAGCGCACCTGTTCGATCTCTCGTGGGGTCGCGACCCGCGCCCGGTCGTTCCGCACCGGGCCGAGAAGTCGGTCGGCGCCGAGGAGACGTTCGCCGTGGACGTCGCCGACCTCGCCGTCGTCCAGGAGAAGGCACGGGACCTGGCCGACCGGTGCGCGGTCCGGCTACGGACCAGGGGTCTGGTGACCCGGACCGTCAGCGTCAAGGTGCGCACCTCGGACTTCCGTACGCTGACCCGGTCCCGGACGCTGCAGACGCCGACCGACGTGGGCCGTGAGCTCTACCTCGCGGCCCGCGAGCTGATCGCCGGCGTGGACCTCGGCGGGCTGCCCGTGCGCCTCATCGGGGTGCGGGCTGACGGGCTCTCGGCGGTCGCGGAGACCATCAGGCAACCGACGCTCGAGGAGGCAGCGGGTGAACCTGTGCGCGGCCGCCGCGAGGCCGAGCACGCGATGGACCTGGTTCGCGGTCGATTCGGGGGATCTGCGATACACGCAGGGACTACGCAGGTTGGTGGAGTAGCCTCTGGCTCGACTACCACCTTCGTTCCCGCGGATCTATCCTGAGGGCAACACAGGTGCTTATAGCTGACAACGGGGGTCAGGATGCCTCTCGGAGTACGAGCAGCGCGTGCTCGAGCAGATGGAACGTCAGCTGACATCTGACGACCCTCGGCTCGCCAACACGCTGACGCAGCGCGGGCGTCGCCCGTTCGGCCGCTATCTGATCGCGGGAGTTGGTGCGACCGCCGGCCTGTTGCTGCTCGTCCTGGGCGCCGCGAACAGCCAGGCATGGCTCGGCGTGGTCGGCTTCGTCGTCATGTTCGCCGCGGTCGCGTTCGCGTTCGCCGATCCGCACCACGGCCGCCGGTCCGGCCCGCGGGGCGTCGTTCAGAACGACGGCGCCGTGCGGCCCGCGAAGAAGAAGCGCGTCGGTCTCATGACCCGTCTCGGGGAGCGCTGGGAACGGCGTCGCGGCGAGAGCGGTCGCTGAGCAACTGCTCTGCCCCACCCACCAGCTCGTCGACCCACCCTGAGAGCACTCCGGACTGCACGTCGGGGTGCTCTCGCGCGTAGCGCTCGGTCTCGACGGTGCGCGCCAGCGACACGAGTGCCGCGGCCGGCTCCCCGGAGAGCCCGAGCCGGTGCGCGTCCGGAGCTGGGCGTTGACCGACGCGACGACCGTGCGCGGCGTGTCCGCGTCGGACCAGACGATGCCGCGCTTGGCCAGTCGCCGACGCGCGCGCGACCAGGCGCGCTCGGGCGTGAGGTCGGGCAGCAGGCCCGCGCGCCTGCGGACCAGCACGAGGGCGATCGAGGCGACCACCAGCACGACGGCGACCGTGATCCCGACGGGCAGCCAGGCGTTGGTCGACTGCTGCACGGTGGTGCCGTTCTGCTGCGTGACGGGCACGGGTGCCGTCGTCGGGGTGGTGTTGGATCCCGGGAACTGCTCCTCCTGCGAGTTCTTGGTCGAGCTGACCCCGGAGAACGGGTCGCTCCACGCCGGCAGCGGGCCGGTCTGGCTGGCCGGGGTGGGCTCGAAGCGCACCCAGCCGTAGTTCTGGAAGTACAGCTCGGGCCACGCGTGCGACTGCCGGCCGGTGATGATGTAGGTGCCGCTGTCGTCGGGGTCGCCGGGCAGGAACCCGACCGCGACGCGCGCCGGGATGCCGAGCATCCGCGCCATGATCGTCATCGAGGTGGCGAACTGGACGCAGTAGCCGTGGGTCGACTGCAGGAAGTCCCAGACGGCGTCGTCGGAGCGTGACGGCGCCACGTGCGTGTCGTAGGTGAAGTTCGCGGTCGAGTGGAAGAACTGCTGGAGGTCCATCGCCTGCTGGTAGGGCGTCGTCGCGTCCGCGGTCAGCTCGCGTGCCTTCTTGGCGATGTCGTCGCTGTGCGAGGTCTTGGGCACCTCGAGCGTCGCGCCGTCGTCGCCCGGGTCGCCCACGTTCGCGAACTGGAGGTCGGCCTTGGTCAGGTTGGGGATCTCCACCTGCATGGCGTACTGCATCCCGTTGTACGTGCTGCGCCGCCCGACGACCTCGTCGCGCGCCGCGTCGTACTGCCACGAACCGTCGACGGCGACGGTGCGGGGGAACGTGGAGATCGGCAGCCGGCGCTCCCGCAGGCCGGCCACGTCGATCGCGACGTCGGCCAGGGTCCCGCGCTCGGGGTCGGGCGCGGTGCCGACGATGCCCGGGTCGGACGTCAGCAGGGTGGCCGGATCCCAGGGCGCCAGGCTCGGCGCGTCCGTGCGCTGCCACGAGGAGCCGTCGAAGCTGGCGAGCGTGAAGGCGCGCAACGGTCCGACGGCGCGAGCGCTGACGGCGCCCAGCGCAGCGCTGGAGCTGCTGGGCGCGGGCGTCGGTGCTGCCGAGCCGGCGGCGGGTGCCGCGGCCTTCACGGTGTAGCGCATGACGACCTGCCCGGAGCGGCTCCCGAGACTTTGGCGCAGGTCGAGGTCGTCGCTGAGCTGGAGCGGACCCACCGGCCCGGAGCCGAACGTCGGCAGGCTCACGGACGCCCAGCCGGGCAGCGACGCGACGACAGGCCCGGCCACGACGGTCGCCACGATGAGCCCGACGGAGGAGAAGACGGCGACGGATGCGCGGCGCCCCTGGTCGGCGTGCGCCGTCGCGGGGGCAGTGCTCAGCGCGAGCAGCAGGAGGTAGCACAGCGCGGTCCACGCGAGGGCCCAGCCGCTCGCCGGGAAGCCGAGCACCACCGCAGGGATCCACATGGTCGCGAAGGCGAGGCCGGACAGCGCCGGCGCGCCGACGCCGATCGCCAGCAGGTCGGCCAGCAGGAACACGGCCAGGGCGCCCGTGACGACGAGGAAGCTCGGTCGACCGGACGCCCTGCATCGGCACGAGGGACGCGTTGATCACGGTGATGCCCTCGCGCGCGGTGGCGAGGGTGCGGTCGACAGAACCGGTGTCCGGCAGCACGCGCACCCGTCCGGGTGCTGCGCCGTACCGGACCAGGATGATCGCGAGCGACACCACCAGACCGGCGAGCGACGGAGCCCACCAGGACCGGGTCACGGCACGGACGCCCATCACGATCGCCGCCACGACCAGCACGATGAACCATGTGGCCGAGAGCCACGTGCCGCGGACGATCAGGTTCTGCAGCGCGAGCACGCTCGAGCACGTCGCAGCCGCGACCAGCCCGGTCCCGATGGCTGCGCGGGGACCGCGCGGGATGGGGTGCACGCCGCTGATCATGAGGCCGACCCCAGGAGCCGGAGCCAGCAGTCGACGATGGGCTCGTCGGGCGTGACGCGGCAGGCCCGCCAGCCGGCGCGACGCAGCGCGCGGATGGTCTCGTCCGCCTCGGCTGCGTGCGCCGGGGTGTCGGCGCGGACCACGGCCCAGGCCTGGGCGTCGTCGGCGACGTGCGCGAGCGCGGCGCGCGCCGATGCGCCTAGCGGCCCGAGCACCGCGAGCACGATCTCGCCGGCGGCGTCCGTGGTGTGCAGGAGGTGCGCGGCCGCGACGAGGTCGACCTCGCCCTGCACGTTCGTGCGCGGCGCCTCGAGGTCGATCGTGCGGTCGAGCACGGCCGCCCGGGCACCGGGGCCGGACCGGCTGTGCACGAACGCCAGGGGATAGGGGCCGGTCTCCGGCTCCGACCGCAGGCCGCCGACCAGCCGCACGGGGTGGCCCCCCTCGAGCATGGCGAGCGCCATCGACGCCGCGAGCGAGATCGACCACTCCAGGGTGGACGCACGGGCGGGCAGGCCGAGCAGCACGGACACGGGACGCATGCCGGCGCGTTCGTCGGACCGGACCATCAGGGCGCCGCGGCGGGCGCTGCTGCCCCAGTGCACGCGCCGCAGGTCGTCGCCCTCGCGGTAGTCGCGCAGGGACGCGTCGTCGGTCGACGGGGTCCGGGCGCCGAGAGCGACGCGGTCGGGCTCGCCGACGAGGACGTCGGCAGGCGTGGGCAGCGGGACGACCGTGGGCCACACCGAGACCTCGGCCTGCTCGCCGAGGGTCGCCGACGCACGGACCACCCCGAACGGGTCGCTGCGGGTGACGACGAGCGGTCCCAGCGGCCACCGTCCCCGGCGCGCGGCCTGGACCGCGTAGGTGACCGTGACGCGGCGGGGAGCCCGGGCCACGCGGGCGCGCAGGGGCCGCCCACCCGACAGCTCGGTGGCGGCCTGCTCGGCGAACTTGAGCCCGGCCAGTCGCACGCGGGCGGCGGGGTCGGTCGCGGCGATGACCACCTCGATCTGCGCCTCGGAGCTGGCGTGCACCGGGTTGGGCGTCGTGCTGCGCGTCACGCCGAGGCGGTGCCGCCCGCGGCCGGGGTCGAACACGAAGACGCCGATCGCGGCGGCGACCACGAGGAGCAGGGCCAGGGTGCCGATCCGGACGAGGTCGACCGAGCCGAGCACCACGCCGAACTGCACGGCGGCGACCCCGGCTGCCGCGAGGGTCCAGCCGCGAGCGGTAGGTCGCAGTCGCATCAGCCGACGGCGCGACGGGCCCGCCCGGCGGTGGCCGATGCGGGCAGCGGGAGGCGGTCGACGATGTCCGAGACGATGTCGGAGGTGGTGCGACCCGACAGGCGCGACTCGGTGCTCGGGAGCAGCCGGTGCGCCAGGACGGGCACGGTCAGCTGCTGGACGTCGTCGGGCAGGACGTGGTCCCGGCCGTCCATGGCGGCGAGCGCCTTGGCGGCCCGGAGCAGCTGGATCGCGGCCCGGGGGGAGGCACCGAGCCGCAGCCCGTTGTCTTCCCGGGTGGCCGTGACCAGGTCGACGATGTACCGCTTGACGGCCGGCGAGGCGTAGAGCCGACGGGTGGTCTCGATGGCGGCCTTGACCTGCGTCGCGTCCGTGACGGCGCTCAGGGCGTCGAGCGGGTCCGAGGTCTCCTGGTTGTCGAGCATCTCCAGCTCGGACTCGATGCTCGGGTACCCCACGGTGAGCCGGGCCATGAACCGGTCGCGCTGCGCCTCGGGCAGCGGGTACGTGCCCTCCATCTCCACCGGGTTCTGCGTCGCCACGACGAGGAACGGGCGGGGCAGCGGATAGTGCTGCGGCCGTCCACCGTGGCCTGGGCCTCCTGCATGCACTCCAGCAGCGCCGACTGCGTCTTCGGGGAGGCGCGGTTGATCTCGTCGCCGATGACGATGTGCGCGAACACCGGTCCGGGCCGGAACTCGAACTCGTGCGTCTGCGACCGGAAGATGTTGACGCCGGTGAGGTCGGACGGCAGCAGGTCCGGCGTGAACTGGATCCGCCCCACCGAGCAGTCGATCGTCTTGGCGAGTGCCTTGGCGAGAGTCGTCTTCCCCACACCCGGCACGTCTTCGAGCAGCAGGTGCCCCTCGGCGAGCAGGACCGCGACCGTGACCCGGACGAGGCCTGCAGGGCGTCCGGTCACCACGCTCTCGATCCCGGCACGCATCCGGAGCGTGGTGGCGACGACGTCCTCGAGCTCGATCGACGACGGGGTGGCCTGCAGCATGGCGCCTCCTTTGGCGGAACTGGCACGAGCCTAAAGGCCGTTGCGGTGACATTCATCGTCCTTGGCCCCCCCACTTCGCTCCACGTGGGTGAGGTCCGTGGGGTTCAACAGGCGCCGGAACGGGTCCGACATGGCGATTCGCCCCAGTTTGTCTCATGCGCGGCGACCCCGCCGCCGCACACGTCGGACGGGGCGGCTTTCGTCGTGAAATCCCCTCCACTTCGCACCACCGCCGTGACCTGCATTTTTGCGCACGCCATCGGGTGAATAGCGGCGTCGGTTCCTTGCGGGTGGAGTGAAGTGGAGTACCGTGGAGGCACGTGGTGAGGCGGGGAGCGTCCAACCGGGGGAGCAGAGGGAGGCGTGGTGACGTATGAGGCGTCCACCGGCGCGTTCGGCTCCTTCACGCCCTTCCTCGGGACGTACACCCCGCGCCTCGACGAGAAGGGCCGGCTCATCCTCCCGGCCAAGTTCCGTGGCCAGCTCCGCCCCGGGTCTCGTCATGACGCGCGGTCAGGAGCGATGCCTCTTCCTGCTCCCGATGGCGGAGTTCCAGCGCATGCACGACCAGCTGCGCCAGGCGCCCGTCACCAGCCGGCAGGCGCGGGACTACCTGCGCGTGTTCCTGTCCGGCGCCAGCGACGAGCTGCCCGACAAGCAGGGCCGCATCTCGATCCCGCCGATGCTGCGCAGGTACGCCGGGCTGGACCGGGACGTCGCCGTCATCGGCACCGGCACCCGCGTCGAGATCTGGGACCTGCAGGCGTGGGAGACGTACCTGTCCGAGCAGGAGGCCGGCTACGCCGACACCGCGGAGGAGGTCTTCCCGAACGGACCGTTCTGACGCTCCACCCCAGGCCCATGGGCCGCCCGGTGAGACCTCCCCCCGACTTTGCTGACGCACTTCCCCGGCGTCAGAGGGTCGGAGGGGGATCTGGTCGGACGGCGGAGGGCCGTCCGACCTCACTTGTTCGTCCGAGACACCAGGAGCGGGAGGCAGCGATGAGCGAGACCGACGACGCCGCCTCGCGGCACACGCCGGTGCTCCTGCAACGTTGCCTCGACCTGCTCGCACCTGCGTTCGAGGGCCACGAGACGGCAGTGCTCGTCGACTCGACGCTCGGCATGGGCGGCCACACGGAGGGCGTGCTGGCGGCGTTCCCCAACGTACGCGTGGTCGGGCTCGACAGGGACACCCAGGCGCTCGAAGCTCGCCGGCCGCCGTCTGACGCCGTTTGGCGAGCGGTTCACCGGGGTGCACGCGATCTACGACGAGATCAACGAGGTGCTCGCGCGGCTCGGCATCGCGAAGGTCCAAGGCGTCCTCATGGACCTCGGGGTGTCCTCGCTGCAGCTCGACGAGCGCGAGCGCGGCTTCTCCTACTCGGCCGACGCCCCCCTCGACATGCGGATGGACGCCACGACCGGCCAGACGGCCGCCGACGTGCTGAACACGTACGACGAGCGTGAGCTCGCCCGGATCCTGCGGGAGTACGGCGAGGAGCGGTTCGCGCCGCGCATCGCCCGCGCCATCGTCGCGCAGCGCGCCCGGCGCCCGCTGGAGCGGACCGGTGAGCTGGTGAGCATCGTGCGGGCGAACATCCCGGCGGCCACGCGCAAGACCGGGGGCAACCCCGCCAAGCGCACGTTCCAGGCGCTGCGCATCGAGGTGAACGGCGAGATCGAGACGCTCGAGCGGGCGCTGCCGGAGTCGATCGAGGCGCTCGCGGTGGGCGGACGGCTCGTCGTCGAGTCGTACCACTCGCTCGAGGACCGGGCCGTCAAGCGGGCGATGGCCGCGGGAGCGACCTCGAGCGCCCCGCCGGACCTGCCGGTCGAGCCGGCCACGCACGCGCCGTACCTGCGGCTCGTCACGCGCGGTGCCGAGGAGGCCGACGAGGCCGAGCTGGCCCGCAACCCCCGCTCGCAGTCGGTGCGCCTGCGCGCCGCCGAGCGCACCCGCCCGACTCCTGACCATCTGCGTACGAAACCGACCGGAAGGAGGGCGGCATGAGCGCCCAGTCCGCAGTACGTGCCCGTACCTCCCCGGCCCGGCCCCGCACCGCGCCGCAGAATCCACCCGCACCACGTTTGAAGGTCGTCCGCGCGCCGCAGCACGCTCGGACGCGGATGCCGTTCATCCTGGCGTGCATGGCCGTCCTCGCGGGAGCGCTGCTCTCCGCCCTCCTGCTGAACACGTCGATGGCGTCGACGGCCTACGCCAAGTACGACCTGTCGAACCAGCTCGGCCAGCTCGACCAGGACGCCAAGGACAAGCAGGCCGACCTGGACGCCCAGGCGTCGCCCGCGCACCTCGCGGCGGCGGCGACCGCGCTCGGGATGATGCCGGCCAACGGCACGGGCTGGCTGAAGCTCTCCGACGGCACCGTGCAGGGCGCCCCCCAGGCCGCCAGGGCCGCGGGATGACGACCCCGGTCACCGGCCGCCCGCGGACGGGCGCGCGCCCGCCGACGAACGGCACCCGGCCCGCCGGCAACACCGTCCCCCGACCGCGTCCGGGTGGCCCGTCGCGGACGGTCGAGGTCCCCACCCGCACCGGCGGCCGCCCGCCGCAGTCGGGCTCGCGCAACCGGATGACCTTCCTGACGATCGCCATCGTCCTGACGCTCGTCGTGTTCGCCGGTCGGCTCGTCTGGGTGCAGGGTCTGCGCGGCCCGAGCATCGCCGAGAAGGCGCGGGACTCGCGGCTCGTCTCGGTGGAGACGCTCGGCGGCCGCGGACAGATCACCGACGCCGACGGGGTCGCGCTCGCCGCGTCGGTGGAGCGGTACGACATCTCCGTCAACCAGAAGACCGTGCCCGAGTACCGGTCGACCGGCTCGGTCCCGGGTCCCGACGGTGCGGCCGGCGTCGCCGCGCACCTCGCGCCGCTGCTCGACATGAACGCGGCGGAGCTGGGCGGCAAGCTCGTCGGCGACCGCGGCTTCGTGTACATCAAGAAGGGTGTGCTGCCCGACGTCGCACGCGAGGTGCGCAAGCTCGGCCTGCCGGGCGTCAACGTGGACCGGGTGGCCGAGCGGGTCTACCCGAACGGCAACCTCGCCGGGAACGTCCTCGGCTTCGTGAACTCGAACGGCGCGGGACTCGCCGGCCTCGAGCTTCTCGCTCGACAAGCGCCTGACGGGCACGGCCGGCAGCGAGACGTACGAGCGTGGCCGCATGGGTCAGGCGATCCCCGGCGGGTACGACAAGGAGACGCCGGCCCGGCAGGGCGACTCGGTCATGCTGACCCTCAAGTCCGACGTGCAGTACCGGGCCCAGGCCGCCCTGGACGCCCAGGTGGCGGCCACCGGGGCGGACTCCGGGTCGCTGGTCGCCATGGACACCAAGACCGGCGACGTCTACGCGCTGGCCGACTCGAACAGCGTCGACCCGAACCACCCCGGCGACGCGAAGAGCGGTTCGCTGTCCAGCGCGATCTCGGACGTGTTCGAGCCCGGGTCGACCGGCAAGGTCATCACGATGTCGGCGATCCTGGACGACCACGTCGCGACGCCGACGTCGCAGTTCCAGGTGCCGTACGCGTACTCGCCCGACGGCAAGGAGACGTTCCACGACTCCCACGAGCACGGCGTCGAGAACCTGACGCTGACCGGCATCCTCGCCGAGTCCTCGAACTCGGGCACGGTCATGGTCGGCCAGAACCTGCCGGTGCAGACGCGGTTCGACTACCTGCAGAAGTTCGGATTCGGCGCCAAGACGGGGATCGAGCTGCCGGGGGAGTCGGTCGGCATCCTGCACCCCGTGAGCTCGTGGGAGCGTCGCGACAAGTTCGCCGTCCTGTTCGGCCAGTCGGTCTCGGTGACCGCGATGCAGGCCGTCCAGGTGTTCGCGACGATCGCGAACGGCGGGGTCCGGGTACAGCCGCACATCATCAAGGGCTGGACGTCGCCCGACGGCACGTTCACCCCGTCCGCGACGCCCACCACCACCCAGGTGGTCTCGCCCGAGACCGCCAAGACGGTGCTCAGCATGATGGAGAGCGTCGTCGACGACGGCACGGGCTCCAGCGCCGCGATCCCGGGCTACCGCGTGGCCGGCAAGACGGGTACGGCGCAGGCGTGGGCCTCGGACGGCACGCAGGGGATCACGGCGTCGTTCATCGGCGTGGCACCGGCGGACGACCCGCGCATCGCCGTCGCGGTGATCCTGCACAACCCGCGCAAGCTCGATCTACGGCGGCACGGTTGCGGCGCCCGTGTTCAGCAACGTCGCGGGCTACCTGCTCGGCGAGCTCGGCGTGGCGCCGTCGGGCACCACGGGGACGCTGTTCCCGACGACGTGGCGAGGCGCGCTCCCCGGGACGCCGCCAGGCGTCCGGGCGACCCCGGTCGGGGTAGATTCTCCCCATGACGTCCCCGGCTCGGATGCGCCCGCTGCATCCCGCGGTCCACCGGGTCGCCGACCTCGTCGGGACGTTCGACCTGGTCACGGCGGGTCTGCCGGTGGCCGAGGGCGCTCAGCTGACGGGCGTCAGCCTGGCCAGCGCCGACGTGGTCGAGGGGGACGTGTTCGTCGCGGTCCCCGGCCTCAAGGTGCACGGGGCCGCGTACGCGGGTCAGGCGGTCGAGGCCGGTGCCGCGGCGATCCTCACGGACCGGGCCGGGCTCGACCTGCTGGGCGACCTGGCGGCCCGCCTGCCCGTCCTGCTCACGGACGACCCGCGCTCGCTGGCCGGCCCGATCGCCGCCTGGGCGCACGACGCACCCGGGGAGCGGCTCGCCTCGGTCGGCGTGACCGGGACCAACGGCAAGACGACGACCACCTACTTCGTCGACGCCGCACTGCGCGCGGTGCACCCCCTGACGGCGCTGCTGGGCACGGTCGAGCTGCGGATCGGCGAGGACGCGATCGAGAGCCCGCGCACGACGGTCGAGGCGCCCGCGCTGCAGGCCCTGCTCGCCGCCGCGCTCGAACGGGGCGCGACCGCGGTCGCCATGGAGGTCAGCTCGCACGCCCTGGCCCTCGGCCGCGTCAACGGACTCGTGTTCGACGTGGTCGGGTTCACCAACCTGCAGCGCGACCATCTCGACTTCCACGGCGACATGGAGGGCTACTTCCGCGACAAGTCGCGGCTGTTCGCGTCGGGGCAGGCCCGCCGCGGCGTCGTCGTCGTCGACGACGAGTGGGGTCGGCGGCTCGCGACGGACGCGCCGATCCCCGTGGAGACGGTCGCGACGCACGTCGGCTCCGGCATCGTCGCGGACTGGACCGTCACGGCCGCGGACATCGGGCTGGACGGCGTCGGCTCGACGTTCACGTTGCGCGGGCCCGACGGCACCGACCACTCGGCGGCCAGCCCCCTGCCCGGTCTGGTGAACGTGTCGAACGCCGCGCTGGCGATCGTGCTCGCGCACGCTGCAGGCGTCGAGCTGTCCGTGGCGATCGAGGCCGTGGGGCACGCGCACGAGATCCCGGGTCGCATGGAGCGCGTGATCGAGCGCGGCGACGGCTTCCCGCTGTCGCTCGTCGACTACGCGCACACGCCCGACGCCCTCGTCCTGGCGCTCGAAGCTGTCCGGCCCATCACGCCCGGTCGACTGATCCTCGTCTTCGGCTCCGACGGCGACCGGGACCAGGGCAAGCGCCCGATCATGGGCTCGATCGCCGCGGATCTCGCCGACGTGATCGTCGTCACGGACGAGAACCCGCGTTCCGAGGAGCCGTCGAGCATCCGTTCCGCCATCCTCGACGGAGTGCGGGCGCACCGCCCGGACCTGGTCGACGTGCACGAGGCGACGAGCCGCGCGCAGGCCATCCGCGACGCCCTCGCCCTCGCCGACGAGCAGGACACCGTGATCATCACGGGCAAGGGGCACGAGCCCACCCAGGAGATCGCCGGAGTGTTCCACCGGTACAACGACCGTTTCGTGCTGCTCGCAGCGCTCGAGGGCCGTCAGGAGCAGCACGCGTGATCGCCCTGACCGCGGCCGAGATCGCGGCCGCAACCGGCGGTGTGCTGCGCGGCGACGTAGAACCGTCCCTGCTGGTCGGCGGCTCGGTCGTCGTGGACTCGCGCGAGGAGGTCCTGGGGGGCCTGTTCGTCGCGCTGACCGGGGAGCACGTCGACGGTCACGAGTACGCCGCCGCGGCCGTGCGGGCCGGTGCCGCGCTGGTGCTCGCGGCCCGCGACGTCGTCGACGACGGTGGCGTCGTCGTGCCGAGCGTCGTGGTGCCGGACGTGGAGCAGGCGCTCGGCGACCTCGCCCGGCTGGTGCTGGAACGGCTGCGGGAGGCCTCCTACGAACCGGGCGGCAGCGGGCTCAAGGTGGTGGGCATCACCGGGTCGGTCGGGAAGACGACCACCAAGGACCTGCTGGCGCAGCTCTGCGGGAGCGTCGGGCCCACGGTCGCGCCCGTGCGCTCGTTCAACAACGAGATCGGCCTGCCGCTGACCGTCCTGCGGGCCGACGAGAGCACGCGTTTCCTCATCCTCGAGATGGGGGCGAGCGGGCCGGGGCACCTCACGTACCTGACCAGGATCGCGCCGCCCGACGTCGCCGTCGTGCTCGTCGTCGGTCAGGCGCACCTCGGCGGGTTCGGCGGGATCGAGGAGGTCGCCCGGGCCAAGTCCGAGATCGTGCAAGGCCTGGTCCCCGACGGGGTCGCGGTGCTCAACGCCGACGACCCGCGGGTCTCGGCGATGGCCGCGCTGGCGCCCGGCGACGTGAGGACGTTCGGGGCCGCGCCGGAGGCGTCGGTGGGCGCGCGTGACGTCGCCGTCGACCGCGCCGGTCGGGCCCGGTTCACGCTCGTGTCGCGCTCGGACGAGGGCGAACGAACGGCGACCGTCGAGCTGCGTCTGGTCGGTGAGCACCACGTGCACAACGCGCTCGGTGCCGCCGCCGCCGCCCTGGCCGTCGGGCTCGACCTCGACGAGGTCGCCGCGGGCCTGACCGTCGCGGACGCCCTCAGCCCCCACCGCATGCACGTGGTGGACCGCGCCGACGGGGTGACCGTCGTCGACGACTCCTACAACGCCAACCCGGACTCGATGCGCGCGGCCCTGAAGGCGCTGGCCGTGCTGGCCGGGCGCGACCGGCGGTCGATCGCGGTCCTCGGCGAGATGCTCGAGCTCGGCCCGGAGACGCGCACCGCGCACGACGCGATCGGTCGGCTCTGCGTCCGGCTGAACATCGGGCTGACGATCGTCGTCGGCGAGGGCGCCCGCGCGATCCGCGACGGCGCCAACCACGAGGGTTCGTGGGGCGACGAGGTGGTGCTGGCCGACGACCTCGACGTCGCGACCCGGTTCCTGGAGTCGGAGCTGCGGCCGGGCGACGTCGTCCTGGTCAAGTCGTCGTACGGCGCCGGCCTGTGGCGGCTCGGGGACCTCCTCGTCGAGGGAGCCGTCGCATGAGGGCGCTCCTGATCTCCGGCGGGCTGTCCATGCTCATCGCCCTCCTGGGCACGCCGCTGTTCATCCGGTTCCTGGTGCGCAAGCAGTACGGCCAGTTCATCCGGCAGGACGGCCCGACCGCCCACTTCACCAAGCGTGGGACCCCGACGATGGGCGGCGTCGTCATCATCGCCGCCACGCTGCTCGGCTGGATCGGCGGCCTGGTGGCCACCCGGACGCTGCCGAGCGCCTCGGCGGTCCTGGTCCTTTTCCTGATGACCGGGCTCGGGCTCGTCGGGTTCCTCGACGACTTCATCAAGATCTCCCGCCAACGCAGCCTCGGGCTGAGCGCCCGGTGGAAGATCCTCGGCCAGGGGCTCGTCGGGGTCACGTTCGCCGTCGCGGCCCTGCAGTTCCCCAACGCGAAGTTCCGGACACCGGCGTCCACGCACATCTCGTTCATCCGGGACACCAAGCTCGATCTCGCGTTCTGGGGCACGACGATCGGGGTCATCCTGTTCGTCCTGTGGGCCAACTTCCTCATCACGGCGTGGTCGAACGCGGTCAACCTCACCGACGGGCTGGACGGCTTGGCGACGGGCGTCTCACTGATCGTCTTCGGCGCCTTCGTGATCATGGGCGTCTGGCAGAACAACCAGGAGCTGCCAGGTGCTCGCGACCGCCGGCCCGCGCTGCTACGAGACTCGGGACCCGCTCGACCTCGCGGTCGTCGCCGCCGCGATCGTCGGCGCGTGCTTCGGGTTCCTGTGGTGGAACGCGAGCCCGGCCAAGATCTTCATGGGCGACACCGGCTCGCTCGCCCTGGGCGGCGCGCTCGCCGGCCTGTCGATCCTCACGCGGACCGAGATCCTGGCCGCGATCATCGGTGGCCTGTTCGTGCTCGAGGTCATGTCCGACGTCATCCAGATCGGCTTCTTCAAGCTGACGCGAAGACGGGTCTTCAAGATGGCACCGCTGCACCACCACTTCGAGCTGTCGGGGTGGGGCGAGGTCACCATCGTCATCCGGTTCTGGATCATCGCCGGGCTGTTCGTCGCCGTCGGCGTCGGGATCTTCTACGCCGAGTGGGTGGCCGGGTAGGTGGCTGAGGTCCAGCTGGACGGTGCTCTGGTGATCGTCGCCGGCCTGGGGGTCTCGGGTCGCGCCGCCGCCGAGGTGCTCGCCTCGCTCGGGGCCCGCGTGGTCCCGGTCGACGACCATGCCGACGACGTCATCGGCACGCAGGAGCTGCTCGCCGGGACCGCGCTCGACCGCGCGTCCCTCGTCGTCGCCTCACCCGGCCTGGCGCCGCACCACCCCCTGCTCGCTGCTGCGCTCGCCCGCGGTCTGCCCGTGTGGAGCGAGGTGGAGCTGGCCTGGCAGGTGCGCGTCGACCGCGCGTCCGGCGACGGACCGGCGCCCTGGTTGGCGGTGACCGGGACGAACGGCAAGACGACCACCGTCGGCATGCTCGAGTCGATCCTGCGGACGGCGGGCCGACGGGTCGCGGCGGTCGGCAACGTGGGGCCGCCGGTGGTGCTCGCCGCGCGGGACCCGTCGCTCGACGTGCTCGTGGTCGAGCTGTCCAGCTTCCAGCTGCACTTCACGCACTCGATGTCCGCGCAGGCGGCCGCCGTGCTGAACATCGCGGCCGACCACCTCGACTGGCACGGATCGATCGAGGCGTACGCGGCGGACAAGGGCCGGATCTTCGAGCGCGCCCAGGTCGCGTGCGTCTACAACCTGGCCGACCCGCGCACCGAGGAGCTCGTCCGGGAGGCCGACGTCACCGACGGGGCGATCGCGGTCGGCTTCACGCTCGGCACGCCGCTCGTCGGTCAGGTCGGGATGGTCGAGGACGTGCTGGTGGACCGCGGCTTCGCGCGCCTGCGGCACACGCACGCCGCCGAGCTGGGCACCCTCGACGACCTGGCGCAGCTGGCCGGGCCCGACGGCACCGTGCCCCCGCACGTCGTCGCGAACGCCCTGGCCGCCGCGGCGCTCGCCCTCGCACACGGGGTCGAGCCGGCCGCCGTGCGCGCCGGCCTTCGCGCCTACTCCGCGGGTGCGCACCGTCTCGAGACGGTGGCCACGATCGACGCGGTCGCCTACGTCGACGACTCCAAGGCCACCAACGCCCACGCGGCCGCAGCCGCGCTGGCGGCGTTCGCACCCGGTTCCGTCGTGTGGGTCGCGGGCGGCCTGGCCAAGGGTGCCCGGTTCGACGAGCTCGTCGCCGCCCGCAGGGACCGGCTCGCGGCGGCGGTGCTGATCGGGGTCGACCGGGAACCGTTGCGCGAGGCACTCGCCCGACACGCACCCGAGGTCCCCGTGGTCGAGGTGGACGCCGGTGAGACTGAGACCGTGATGACCCGCGCCGTGCACGAGGCCCGACGGCTCGCCCTCGGGGCTGCCGGGCTTGCGGCGGATGCGCGCGTCACCGTGCTGCTCGCCCCCGCGTGCGCGTCGATGGACCAGTTCTCGTCGTACGCCGCCCGAGGTGAGGAGTTCGCCGCCGCCGTGCGTGCGCTCGGCGAGGACGTGTGAACGGGCGGACGGGGGCACGGGCGTGACCGCGACGACACCGCGACCCGCCCGCGACCGGGCGCCCGACGCACCGACCGCCACCGGCTCGATGCTCGGGCAGTGGAACAGCGCGGTGACCAGCTACTACGTGCTCGTCGGCGCGGCGGCCCTCCTGCTCGTGCTCGGGCTGGTGATGGTCCTGTCGAGCTCGAGCGTCGAGTCGCTCGACAAGAGCGGGTCGCCCTATGCCGTGTTCCTCAACCAGGCGCAGTTCGCGCTCATGGGGCTGCCCCTCCTGTTCGTGCTGTCCCGGATGCCCGTGCGCTACTTCAAGCGCTTCGCGTGGCCGGCGCTGGGCGCCGCGATCCTGTTCCAGCTCCTCGTGTTCACGCCCCTGGGCTGGGGCGTGGGCGGGAACCAGAACTGGGTGCGCATCGGCGGGATCACCGCGCAGCCGTCCGAGGCGATCAAGCTCGCGCTGGCCGTGTGGCTCGGTGCCGTGCTGGCCCGCAAGCTGCCCCTGCTGCGGCAGTGGCGCCACGCTCTCGTCCCCGCGGTGCCCGTCGCCGGGGTCGCTCTCGCCGTGATCCTGGCGGGTCACGACCTCGGCACCGCGATGGTGCTCCTGCTGCTCGTGGCGGGGGCGCTGTTCGTCGCCGGTGTGCCCCTGCGGATGTTCGGCTTCGCAGCGCTCCTCGCGGCCGGGCTCACCGCGGCGCTGACGCTCTCGAGCGGGAACCGCACGGGCCGCATCTCGAGCTGGCTCTCGAGCGACTGCGACGTCACCCAGGCGTGCTACCAGACCCTGCACGGCGGATACGGCCTGGCGAGCGGCGGCTGGGGAGGTCTCGGGCTGGGGGAGAGCCGGGAGAAGTGGTCCTACCTGCCGGCCGCGCACAACGACTTTATCTTCGCCATCCTCGGCGAGGAGCTCGGCCTGATCGGCACGCTCCTGGTCCTCGCGCTGTTCGGGCTGCTCGCGTTCGCCATGATCAGGATCATCCGACGCCACCAGGACCCGTTCGTGCAGATCACCACGGGCGCGATCCTGTGCTGGATCATCGGCCAGGCGATCGTCAACATCGCGGTCGTCATCGGTCTCGCGCCCGTCATCGGGGTGCCCCTGCCGCTCGTGTCCGCGGGTGGGTCCGCCCTGATCGTGACGATGGCGGCACTCGGCGTGCTGATCGCGTTCGCGCGCTCCGAGCCCGGCGCCGCCGAGGCGCTCGCCGCCCGGCCGAGCGTCGTGCGGCGCTCGCTCGCCGTCATCGGCCGGTCTCGTGGCTGACGAGCGCCGGCCCCCGTCGGTGCTCCTCGCCGGCGGCGGGACGGCCGGGCACGTCAACCCGCTGCTCGCCGTGGCCGACGAGCTTCACCGCCGGCACCCGAACGCGCGCCTGACCGTCCTCGGCACCGCCCAGGGCCTGGAGGCACGCCTGGTGCCGGAGCACGGGCTCGACCTCGCGTTCGTCCCGCGCGTGCCCCTGCCGCGTCGCCCGACGCTCGACTGGTTCCGCCTGCCGGGTCGGTTGCGCGCCGCCGTGCGGGCCGCCGGTACCGCGATCGACGACTCCGGCGCGCAGGTCGTCGTCGGCTTCGGCGGGTACGTGTCGACGCCCGCCTACCTGGCAGCGCGGCGACGCGGGGTGCCGGTCGTGATCCACGAGGCGAACGCCCGGCCCGGCCTCGCCAACCGGCTCGGTGCGCGCTGGGCGAGGTCCGTCGCGGTGACGTTCCCCGGGACCGCGCTGCGCGGCGCCCAGGTGACGGGCCTGCCGTTGCGCGCGCCGATCGCCCGCCTGCTCGCCGAGCGATCCGCGGATGCGCACCGCGCGCGGGTGGCGGCGGCCCAGTCCCTGGACCTCGACCCGACCCTGCCGACGCTCCTGGTCTCGGGCGGGTCGCTGGGAGCCGTCAGCGTCAACACCGCCGTCTCGGGTGCCGCGGCCGAGCTGCTCGCGCGGGGCGTCCAGGTCTTGCACCTGACCGGCGCGGGCAAGGCCGACGCGGTCCGCGCAGCGCTCGAGGGCGTGCCCGGCGCCGAGCACTACCAGGTGCGCGAGTACCTGAGCGACATGCACCTCGCGCTCGCCGTCGCCGACGTCGTCGTCGGGCGGTCCGGCGCGGGCACGGTCTGCGAAGCTCGCCGCGCTCGGCATCCCGGCCGTGTACGTCCCGCTGCCCGTGGGCAATGGCGAGCAGCGGCTCAACGCGGCCGCGGTGGTCGCTGCGGGCGGGGGCCTGCTGGTCGACGACGACGACCTCGATCCGGCCTGGCTGCTCGCGCACCTGCCCGTCCTGCTCGTCGGCGACGCGGCAGCCGAGACCCGGGCGCGGATGGGCCGCGCGGCGGCGAGCGTCGGCGTGCGAGACGCGGCCGCACGCGTCGCCCGGCTCGTCGAGGCCGAGCTTGCCCGCGCCGCCCAAGGCTCCCAGGCAGCTGGCCGCCGAGAAGCTCGGTCGCGTGCACCTCGTCGGCGTCGGGGGCGCCGGGATGTCCGCCGTCGCGGGGCTGCTGGCCGCGCGCGGGCTGACCGTGAGCGGCTCGGACGCGGCCGACGGTCCCGCCCTGCCCGCACTGCGCGAGGCGGGCGTCACGGTGCACGTCGGGCACGACGCCGCGCTCGTCGACGGCATCGACACGCTCGTCGTCTCCTCGGCCGTGCGCGAGTCGAACCCCGAGCTCGCCCGCGCGCTGGCCCTGGGCATCCGCGTCCTGCACCGGTCGGAGGCGCTCGCCGCGCTCATGGTGGGCCGGGACGCGGTCGCGGTGGCCGGGGCGCACGGCAAGACGACGACGTCGGCGATGGTCGCGACCGCGCTGCTCGACGCGGGCGCCGACCCCTCCTTCGCCATCGGCGGGTCGGTCCTCTCGGCCGGCGGCGCGCTGGGCGGCAGCCGCGACGGAACGGGTCGGGCGTTCGTCGCCGAGGCCGACGAGTCCGACGGCTCGTTCCTGGCGTACGCGCCGCTGGTCGCGGTCGTGACCAACGTCGAGCCGGACCACCTGGACCACTACGGGTCCGCGGAGGCGTTCGAGGACGCGTTCGTCGCGTTCGCCGAGCGGATCCGACCCGGCGGAGCGCTCGTGGCGTGCGCCGACGACGCCGGCGCCGTGCGGCTCGTCGACCGCGCCCGCGCCCAGCTGGCCGCCCGCGACATCGCGGTGGTCACGTACGGCACCTCGCCGACCGCCGACGTCGTGGTGGGCGACCTGCGTCCCGACGGTTCCGCGTGGAGCGTGGACCTGACCACGCCCGACGGCGTGCTGACCGTCCGGCTCGCGGTGCCGGGCGTGCACAACGCGCTGAACGCCGGGGGCGCGTGGGCCGCTGCGCGGCGCCTCGGCACCGATCCGGTCGCCGCCGCGACCGGGCTCGCGGCGTTCCGGGGGACCGGTCGCCGGTTCGAGGACCGCGGGACGGTGGGCGGCGTGCGCGTCGTCGACGACTACGCGCACCACCCGACCGAGGTCGCCGCCCTGCTCCGGCAGGCCCGATCGGTGGTCGGACCCGGTCGCGTGCTCGTCCTGTTCCAGCCGCACCTCTACTCGCGCACCCGGACGTTCGCCGTCGAGTTCGGGGCCGCGTTCGACCTGGCCGACCTGGTCGTCGTCACGGACGTCTACGCCGCCCGCGAGGACCCGGACCCGCAGGTGACCGGGGCGCTGATCGTGGACCGGGTGCCGACCGCCGGCAAGGCGAGCTTCGTGCCCGACCGGCTCGACGCCGCGCGCGCCGTCGCGCAGGCCGCCCGCCCCGGCGACCTGGTGCTCACGGTCGGAGCCGGCGACGTCACGCTCCTGGGCTCCGTCGTGCTCGCCGAGCTCGCCGGAGGCTCCCGGTGAGCCCCTCGCGACCCACGGCCCCACGCGACCCCGCACCGAGCCGTCCCGCGCGTCCGCCCGCCCGTCCCACGCCACCGGCCGCTCGTCGGCCCGCGCCGGCACCGCGGACCGAACCCACCCGGACGGCCGAACGGACCCCCGACCCAGCGACGCCCGACACGTTCGGACGGTCCGTGACCACCTACTCGGCCGGGCGGGTCCGGGCCTACAACGGCCCGGTCGTGCCGCCGGTGGTCTCGACGACTCCATCGCGCGGTTCGCCGAGCGCGCCCGGGCCCGCCGCAACCTGGCGCGCCGTCAGCTGATCCTCACGACGGCCGTGGTCGTCGCGGTCGTCGGGCTCGGATGGCTGCTGTTCGCGTCCCCGGTGCTGGCGCTCGACCCGACGAAGATCGAGGTGCAGGGGGCGGGCACGGTCGTGGCGGTCGACCAGGTCCAGGCCGTGGTGGCGGCGCACGCGGGAACGCCGCTGCCGCGTCTCGACACGGTGTCGCTGCGCGACGAGCTGCTCGACGTCCCCGGCGTCCGGGAGGCCCGCGTGACGCGCGCGTGGCCGGCCGGGCTGTCGGTCACGCTCGTCGCCCGCGAGCCGGTGGCCGCCGTGCCTGACGCGTCGACCGGCAAGGGGTTCGCGCTCCTCGACCAGGACGGCGTCCAGGTCGGCCGGGTCGACGCCGCACCGGCGGGCCTTCCCGTGGTCGACGTCCCCGTGGGCGACAAGCGGACGCTGACGGCCGTGCTCGGGGTGCTCGAGCAGCTGCCTGCGGACCTTCTGGCCCAGGTCGAGGGCGTGTCCGCGCACACGCAGGACACCGTGAGCATGAAGCTGCGTGACGGCGTCCAGGTCGAATGGGGGAGCGCGCACGAGACGCCCCTGAAGATCGCGGTGCTCAAGGCCCTGCGCGCATCGCCGGCCGCGGCGGGCGCTTCGGTGATCGACGTGTCCGCACCGCGCCTGCCCATCACGAAGTAGGGCGAATTCGAGGGCAAGTCCCGACACGCGCGGCGCGGTCGTTGATAGTGCCGGACGCGCGACCTAGCGTCACGCCTGACAACAGAACCTGACATAACTATAACCCTCAAGTAGAGGGTGAAGGTTTGTACCGGCTCCGGCGTGTCGCCGGATCGGACCCGGCGGCCCAGCCGTACCGCAGTCGTCACAGCAAGCGCAGGCCCAGCACGCACGCACAGAACGAGAGGCACCCACCGTGGCAGCTCCGCAGAACTACCTGGCGGTCATCAAGGTCGTCGGCATCGGCGGCGGCGGCGTGAACGCCGTGAACCGCATGATCGAGGTCGGCCTCAAGGGTGTCGAGTTCATCGCCGTCAACACGGACGCCCAGGCGCTCCTGATGTCGGACGCGGACGTGAAGCTCGACATCGGCCGCGAGCTGACGCGGGGGCTGGGCGCAGGCGCGGACCCGGAGGTCGGCAAGAAGGCCGCCGAGGACCACAAGGACGAGATCGAGGACGTCCTGCGCGGCGCTGACATGGTGTTCGTGACCGCGGGCGAGGGCGGTGGCACCGGTACCGGTGGCGCGCCGGTCGTCGCCCGGATCGCCCGCTCGCTGGGTGCGCTGACCATCGGTGTCGTCACCCGACCGTTCACCTTCGAGGGACGTCGCCGCTCGGTCCAGGCCGACTCGGGCATCGAGGCGCTGCGGGCCGAGGTCGACACGCTCATCGTGATCCCGAACGACCGCCTGCTGCAGATCTCGGACCGGTCCGTGTCGGTGCTCGACGCGTTCCACTCGGCCGACCAGGTGCTCCTCTCCGGCGTCCAGGGCATCACCGACCTCATCACCACGCCGGGGCTCATCAACCTCGACTTCGCCGACGTGAAGTCGGTCATGCAGGGTGCCGGCTCCGCGCTCATGGGCATCGGCTTCGCCCGCGGCGACGACCGCGCGGTCCAGGCCGCCGAGATGGCGATCTCGTCGCCCCTGCTCGAGGCGTCGATCGACGGAGCCCACGGCGTCCTGCTGTCCATCCAGGGCGGTTCCGACCTCGGCCTGTTCGAGATCAACGAGGCGGCCCGTCTGGTGCAGGAGGCCGCGCACCCCGAGGCCAACATCATCTTCGGCGCGGTCATCGACGACGCCCTCGGCGACGAGGTGCGGGTGACCGTCATCGCGGCCGGGTTCGACAGCGGGTCGCCGACGATCCGTCGCGACGCGCGTGCGCTCGGCCAGGTCTCCGGCAACTCCGCCGGCGCGCGTCCGGCTCCCGCCGCCGCCCAGGTCCCCGCGCACGTCCCCGCTCAGCGACCGGTCGTCGAGCGTGAAGAGGTCCCGGTGCCGGTCGGTGCCTACGCCGGTGGCGCGGGCCAGCCCGACGTTCCCGCGTTCCTGTCCACGGAGGCGGAACCGACGCCGATCACCGGTGCGCTCGAGGTCCCGCGGATCTTCACCGAGGACGGCCCGCGCCGCGACCGGGAGCGTGACGAGCTCGACGTCCCGGACTTCCTGAAGTAGACGTGCTGGTCGACGGCGCGGACCTCGGGACCGGGGTCCGCGCGGGCTTCACCTCCCGGCAGGGCGGCGTCAGCGCCGCGCCGTACGACACCCTCAACCTCGGGCTCGCCGTCGGCGACGACCCCGCCCTCGTCACCCGCAACCGCGCCGTGCTCGACGACTGGGCGGGCGCGCCGGTCGCCTACGCCACCCAGGTGCACGGGACCGGGGTCGTGGTCCTGGCGGAGCCCTCGGGCGACGTGGGCGAGGCCGACGCCCTGGTGTCGATCTCACCGGACGTGGCCGTGGCCGTGCTCGTCGCAGACTGCGTCCCCGTCCTGCTCGCCGACGCGTCCGCCGGAGTGGTCGCTGCCGTGCACGCGGGCCGCCGCGGGCTCGCGGCGGGTGTCCTGCAGGCGGCCGTCTCGGCCATGGTCGGCGTCGGAGCCGACGTCGGGCGCATCCGCGCGGCGGCGGGCCCGGCGATCGGCGGCCGCTCGTACGAGGTGCCCGCCGAGCTGCGTGAGGAGGTGACCGCCGTGGTGCCCGAGACCTTCGCGACGACGTCGTGGGGCACTCCGGCGCTCGACCTGCCCGCCGGCGTGGACGCCGTGCTGCGCCGGCTCGGCGTCCGGGACGTGCTCGTGTCCGACCGTGACACGTACACCGACGGCGACCTGTTCTCGTTCCGGCGCTCGTCGCGGACCGGCCGGTTCGCAGGAGTCGTGCGACCACCGACGTGAACGGGCGTGTCGCGACGCGCCCGGCGTGCTCCCCGTTGCTAGCGTGACGGCAGAGGGAGCCCACCAGCGTCTTCGCGACCCCGCAGGGTCCGGCGCCGGGTTCTGGGGAGGTCCGCAGAGATGCGGGGAGGGAGCCAACGCGATGGCCGGAGCGCTGCGCAAGACGATGCTGTACCTCGGCCTGGCCGACGACAGGGCCGAGCACGAGGACTACCTCGAGGACTATGACGACGGGGAGGTCGCTGTGCCGACCGAGTACGAGGCCCAGGTCACGCCGCTGCACCGCCCGACCCGTTCGGCCGCGCCGACGCAGGCCAACGTCGCGGTCCACACGCCGGCGCCCGCCGGCGAGCTGCGCCGCATCACGACGATCCACCCGCGCTCGTACAACGACGCGCGCAAGATCGGCGAGGCGTTCCGCGAGGGCACCCCGGTGATCATGAACCTGACAGACATGGACGACGCCGACGCCAAGCGTCTCGTCGACTTCTCCGCCGGTCTGATCTTCGGCCTGCACGGGGCGATCGAGCGCGTCACCAGCAAGGTCTTCCTGCTGTCCCCGGCGCACGTGGAGGTTGCCGGCGAGGCCGCGACGCCGCCCGAGCAGCCGGTGCGCGCGGGCTTCTACAACCAGAACTGACGCGTGCAACTCGTCCGACAGGTTCTGCACCTCGTCGTCCTGGTCTTCTTCCTCATCCTGCTCGTGCGACTCGTGCTGGACTGGGTCCAGTTCTTCGCGCGGGAGTGGCGCCCGTCGGGCGTCTCTCTGGTGATCGCCGAGGTCACGTACTCGGTGACCGACCCCCCGCTCAAGGCGCTGAGACGGATCATCCCGTCCGTCAGGATCGGCTCGGTCCAGCTGGATCTGGCGTTCATGGTGCTCTTCTTCATCTGCTTGATCCTGCTGCAGGTGCTCTGAGGCCTACGAACCACCCATCCGTGGGCGTGTCGCGGGGGCGTGCACCGAGGACTTTCTCCGATACCGTGGCCCGTGGCGGTCGGTGGACTGCCGCCGGCCCGGCTGAGCTGAGCGACAAGCTCTACCGACAGAGGTGACGACGATGGCGCTGCTGACCGCAGACGAGGTCCTGAACAAGAAGTTCCAGGCCACGAAGTTCCGCGAAGGGTACGACCAGGACGAGGTCGACGACTTCCTCGACGAGGTGGTCAACACCCTCCGGGACATCCAGGGGGAGAACGACGACCTCAAGACGAAGCTGGCCGCGGCCGAGCGTCGCATCGCCGAGCTGAGCCGAGCGGGTGCCCAGCAGTCCGCGCCCGCCGCCAAGCCCGAGCCGACCCCCGAGCCCGTCCCGGCGCCCGCTCCGGTGGTGGCGGCTCCGGTCGCGGCACCGGCCCCGATCGTCGCCCCCGTCGCCGAGGCGCCCCGCGCCAGCGAGCCGGAGTCGGCCACCGGGATGCTCGCCCTGGCCCAGAAGCTGCACGACGACTACGTGCGCAGCGGCCAGGAGGAGTCGGACCGGCTCGTCGGCGAGGCCAAGAGCCAGGCCAACCGCATCGTCCGTGAGGCCGAGGAGACGTCGCAGCGCACGCTCGGCCAGCTCGAGCAGGAGCGGTCGCTCCTGGAGCGGAAGATCGACGAGCTGCGCGTGTTCGAGCGCGACTACCGCACGCGTCTGAAGAGCTACCTCGAGAACCTGCTGGGCGACCTGGACAACCGGGGCAACGCGCTCCCGCCGCGTTCGGGCCAGCCGCAGCCGGTCGGAGACGCACAGAACCTCTGACGGCCACCCGTCGGGCTCTGCGTCCACAGCATCATCACAGGTCAGGTCGGGTTCGCTTCACCCATCACGCCGGGTGCGACCTGGCGCGTCCGCTCTCAGCGGAGCGCCCGGTTTCACCCGGCGTGTTGTGTTGTGTCCGCTCCGACACCCGCATACAGTCACGTGACTTCGAGGACAGGGGGGCCCGTCAGTGGCCATCAACGACGCACTGAGCGCGATCGACGTCAGCACCGACACCAAGGAGCTGGCAAAGATGGTGCGGGGGCTGCCCGTCCGTGACGGGGAGAAGGCATGGACAGCCCGCGAGGTCAAGGACATCGCCGAGGAGCTCACCAGCGACATCGACCGTCTGACCAGCGAGCTCGCGGCCGCAGACGCCGAGCTGTCCGACCTGCTGCGCAACTCCGGTGACGGCGCCGGCGACGACCAGGCCGACTCCGGTTCGTCGGCGCTCGAGCGTGAGCAGGAGCTGACGCTCGTCAACAACACGCGCGACCTCCTGTCCCAGACGCAGCGGGCCCTGGCCCGCATCTCGCACGGCACGTTCGCGGCCTGCGAGTCCTGCGGTCGGGCGGTCGGCAAGGCGCGCCTCCAGGCATTCCCGCGGGCCAGCCTGTGCGTCGAGTGCAAGCAGCGCGAAGAACGTCGCTGACGCGCACGTAGACTCCTGCGGTGCCCACCACCTCGGACGACCGTCCCGTCGCGCCCTCGGCGAGCCCTCGCCGGCGCCGCCTGCTGATCCTGCTCTTCTCGATCACGGTCGTCGTACTGGTCCTGGACCAGCTGTCGAAGGTGTGGGCGCTGGACAACCTCGAGTCCGGCGTACGTCGAGTTCTCGTCGGTGACCTGCTCGGACTGCAGCTCGTGTTCAACTCCGGCGCGGCGCTGAGCATCGCCACGGGCATGACCTGGTTGCTGACCATCGTCGCCGTCGCGGTCATCGTCTTCATCGTGCGCGCGAGCCGCCGTATCGGGTCGCGCGGGTGGGCGGTCGCCCTGGGCCTGCTTCTCGGTGGTGCGCTCGGGAACCTCATGGACCGGCTGTTCCGGGAACCCGGGTTCGGACGGGGGCACGTCGTCGACTTCATCGCGTACTGGAACGTGTTCGTCGGCAACGTCGCCGACATCGCGATCGTCGTCGCGGCGGTCATGATCGTGTTCCTCGCCGCCACCGGCGTGCACATCGACGGCTCTCGAGAGGGCCGGGACGGTCGGGGAGAGGGCGAGGCGATCCAAGGCGCAGCGGACGCCGACGACGCCGATCCGGCGCCGGAGGGCACGCCCGACGCGTCCGAGCGCAATGCCTGACACCCGGGCGATGCCCGTGCCGGACGGGCTCGTGGGCGAACGCGTCGACGCGGCCCTGTCGCGGCTCCTCGGCCTGTCGCGGACCCGTGCGGCGGAGATCGCCGAGGCGGGCGGGGTGCACCTGGACGGCAAGGAGCTCGGCAAGTCGGACCGGCTGCTCGCGGGCGGCTGGCTCGAGGTCGAGATCCCCGACGTGGCACCGGCGGCGAGCATCGAGATCGTCGCCGAACCCGTTCCCGGCATGGTCATCGTGTACGACGACGACGACGTCGTGGTCATCGACAAGCCGGTCGGCGTCGCGGCGCACCCGTCGCCGGGCTGGACGGGTCCGACGGTCGTCGGCGCCCTGCTCGCGGCCGGATACCGCATCTCGACGTCCGGGGCGGCCGAGCGGCAGGGGATCGTGCACCGGCTCGACGTCGGCACGTCGGGCCTCATGGTCGTCGCCAAGAGCGAGCACGCGTACACCGTGCTCAAGCGGGCATTCAAGGAGCGCACGGTCGAGAAGGTCTACCACGCGCTCGTGCAGGGCCACCCCGAGCCGACCACGGGCACCATCGACGCGCCGATCGGCCGGCACCCCAGCTCGGACTGGAAGTTCGCGGTCGTCGCGGACGGCAAGCCCTCGGTGACCCACTACGAGGTGCTGGAGATGCTGCCGGCGGCGTCGTTGGTCGAGGTGCACCTGGAGACCGGGCGCACGCACCAGATCCGCGTGCACTTCGCCGCCCTGCGGCACCCGTGCGTCGGCGACCTCACCTACGGCGCCGACCCGACCCTGGCCGCGCGCGTGCACCTCACGCGCCAGTGGCTGCACGCCAAGCGGCTCGGCTTCCACCACCCGAGCACGGGCGAGTGGCTCGAGCTGAGCAGCGAGTACCCGGACGACCTTGCCCGCGCGCTGGCGACGCTGCAGGACGGGTACGCGTGAGCGTGCGCGTGGTCCCGGTCGACACGGCCGAGCTCCGCGAGGCGATGCGCACGATCCGCATGACGGTGTTCGTCGCGGAGCAGGGGGTCGATCCCGACCACGAGATGGACGACCTCGACGACGACCCGACGACGCTGCACGTCGTGGCGCTCGACGACGACGGCACGGCGCTGGGCACCGCGAGGCTGCTGCCGCCGCACGACGGACCGGCCCACATCGGCCGGGTCGCCGTCTCCGCAGGAGCGCGTGGCCTCGGCGTCGGGGCCCTGCTGATGACCTCCCTCGAGGCCGCGGCTCTCGACCGGTACGCCGTCGACGGTGAGGTCACCGTCGAGCTCAGCGCGCAGGAGCAGGCGCTCGGTTTCTACGCCCGGATCGGCTACGTCGCGCGGCCCGGGCGCCACCTGGACGAGAACATCTGGCACCGCGACGCCGTCAAGATCGTCCGGGTCTCCGACACGCCCTAGCCGTTGCCGCTCGACACGCCGAGGGCGCCGCCCGGGCGACGGAGTGGTGACGATCCGGTGTCGGTGGGGCGACGTAGGATCGCCCGCATGGCATCTGCTGGAGGCTCCGACTTCGTCCACCTCCACGTGCACACCGAGTACTCGATGCTGGACGGCGCGGCACGACTCGGGGACCTGTTCGCCGAGGTCGAGCGGCTCGGTCAGACGGCCATCGCCACCACCGACCACGGCTACCTGTTCGGCGCGTTCGACTTCTGGTCCAAGGCCACTGCTGCCGGGATCAAGCCGATCATCGGGGTCGAGGCCTACGTCACGCCGGGGACCAGCCGATTCGACCAGACGCGCGTGCGCTTCGGCCAGCAGGGCCAGGAGTCCGACGACGTGTCGGCGCGCGGCTCCTACACGCACATGACGCTGCTGGCCCGCAACAACGAGGGTCTGCACAACCTGATGCGTGCGAGCTCGCTGGCCTCGCTCGAGGGCCAGATGGGCAAGTGGCCGCGCATGGACCGCGACCTGCTGCAGCGCTACGGGAGCGGCCTGATCGCCACCAGCGGCTGCCCGTCGGGCGAGATCCAGACGCGGCTCCGGCTCGGCCAGTGGGACGAGGCCGTCCGCGTGGCCGGCGAGTTGCAGGACATCTTCGGCAAGGAGTACTTCTACATCGAGCTGATGGACCACGGGATCGAGATCGAGACCCGTGTGCTCAAGGACCTGCTGCGGATCGGGGAGACGATCGGTGCGCCCCTGCTGGCCACCAACGACCTGCACTACGTCAAGCAGGAGGACCGCGGTTCGCAGGACGCGCTGCTGGCCATCAACTCCGGCTCCACGCTGACGGATCCTGACCGGTTCAAGTTCGACGGCGACGGCTTCTACGTGAAGTCCGCGCAGGAGATGCGCCGCATCTGGGCCGAGCTGCCCGAGGCCTGCGACAACACGTTGCTCGTCGCGGAGCAGTGCGAGGTCACGTTCAACACGTCGGCCAACTACATGCCGAACTACCCGGTCCCGGCCGGCGAGGACGAGACCAGCTGGTTCGTCAAGGAGGTCGAGACCGGCCTGCACGTGCGCTACCCGGACGGGATCCCCGACGAGGTGCGGGCGCAGGCCGAGTTCGAGACCGAGGTCATCACGAACATGGGCTTCCCGGGGTACTTCCTCGTGGTCGCGGACTTCATCAACTGGGCCAAGAACAACGGCATCCGCGTCGGGCCCGGCCGTGGTTCGGGTGCCGGTTCCATGGCGGCGTACGCCATGCGGATCACCGACCTCGACCCGCTGCAGCACGGCCTGATCTTCGAGCGGTTCCTCAACCCCGACCGCGTCTCGATGCCCGACTTCGACGTGGACTTCGACGAGCGTCGGCGCGGCGAGGTCATCCGGTACGTGACCGACAAGTACGGCGAGGACCGGGTCGCGCAGATCGTCACGTACGGCACCATCAAGGCCAAGCAGGCTCTCAAGGACTCCGCGCGGCTTCTGGGCATGCCGTTCGCCATGGGGGAGAAGCTCACCAAGGCGATGCCGCCCGCGATCATGGGCAAGGACATCTCGCTCACCGGCATCTTCGACCCGGCCGACAAGCGCTACAACGAGGCCGAGGAGTTCCGGCAGGTCCACGCGGCCGACCCGGAGGCCCAACGCGTCGTCGAGCTGGCCAAAGGCATCGAGGGCCTGAAGCGCCAGTGGGGCGTGCACGCGGCCGGCGTCATCATGTCGAGCGACCCGCTGATCGACATCATCCCGATCATGCGCCGCCCGCAGGACGGTGCGGTCATCACGCAGTTCGACTACCCGACGTCCGAGGGCCTCGGCCTGATCAAGATGGACTTCCTCGGGCTGCGGAACCTGACGATCCTCGACGACGCGCTCGAGAACATCGTCATGAACGGCAAGGAGCCGGTGGTCCTCGAGGATCTCGCGCTCGACGACCGCGCCACGTACGAGCTGCTCGGTCGAGGCGACACCCTCGGCGTGTTCCAGCTCGACGGCGGAGGCATGCGGTCGTTGCTGCGGCTCATGCGGCCCGACAACTTCGAGGACATCTCGGCCGTCGGCGCCCTGTACCGGCCCGGTCCGATGGGCGCGAACTCGCACACCAACTACGCGCTGCGCAAGACCGGCGCGCAGCCGGTCACCCCGATCCACCCGGGAGCTCGAGGAGCCGCTGGCGGAGATCCTGGGCACCACGTACGGCCTGATCGTCTACCAGGAGCAGGTCATGGCGATCGCGCAGCGCGTCGCCGGCTACTCGCTCGGGCAGGCCGACATCCTGCGCCGCGCGATGGGCAAGAAGAAGAAGTCCGAGCTGGACAAGCAGTTCGAGGGCTTCTCGGGCGGCATGGTCGAGCGGGGCTTCTCGATGGCGGCCGTGCAGACGCTGTGGGACATCCTGCTGCCGTTCTCCGACTATGCCTTCAACAAGGCGCACTCGGCGGCGTACGGGGTCATCTCCTACTGGACCGCCTACCTCAAGGCCAACTACTCGACCGAGTACATGGCCGCGCTGCTCACGAGCGTGCGCGACGACAAGGACAAGTCGGCGCTGTACCTCGGCGAGGCCCGGCACATGGGGATCGTCGTCCTGCCGCCCGACGTGAACTCCTCGTCGGCCAACTTCACGGCCGTGGGCTCCGACATCCGGTTCGGCCTGACCGCGGTGCGCAACGTCGGCGCCAACGTGGTCGACGCGATCGTGCGGACCCGCGAGGAGAAGGGCGCGTTCACGTCGTTCACCGACTTCCTGGACAAGGTGCCGGCCGTCGTCTGCAACAAGCGGACCATCGAGTCGCTCATCAAGGCCGGCGCGTTCGACTCGCTCGGGCATCCGCGCCGCGCGCTGCTGCTCGTCCACGAGCAGGCGGTCGACTCCGTGATCGGGGTCAAGCGCAAGGAGGCCGAGGGCCAGTTCGACCTGTTCGCGGACCTGATGGGTGGCGACGACGACGTCACGCAGGGCTTCGCGGTCGCCGTGCCGGACCTGCCCGACTGGGACAAGAAGCAGCGGCTCGCGTTCGAGCGGGAGATGCTCGGCCTGTACGTCTCCGACCACCCGCTTTCCGGCCTCGAGCACGTGCTCGCGGCCGCGGCGGACGTCTCGATCGCCACGCTGCTCGCCGACGAGGCCCGGCCCGACGGGTCCACCGTCGTCGTCGCGGGCCTGGTCACGTCGCTGCAGCGCAAGATGTCAAAGCAGGGCAACCCGTGGGCCGCGGTCACCATCGAGGACATGGAGGGCTCGGTCGAGATCATGTTCTTCGGCGAGACCTACCTGGCCTACTCCACGGCACTGGCCGAGGACGCGGTGGTCGTGATCCGTGGCCGCGTCCGGCGTCGCGACGAGACCATGCAGCTGCAGGCCATGGAGGTCTCGCTGCCCGACGTGTCGCAGGCCGCGGACGCCCCGGTCGTCGTGTCGATGTCGGTGGCCCGCTGCACCCCACCGGTGGTGGAGCGGCTCCGCGAGGTGCTGGCCACCCACCCGGGCGTCACGGAGGTGCACCTGCGGCTCACGAGCCCGGGCCGCGCGACCGTGATGCGGCTGGACCACGGCCTGCGGGTGCAGCGCTCACCGTCGTTGTTCGGCGACCTCAAGGCGCTGCTGGGCCCGAGTTGCCTCGCGTCCTGACCGCTCACTACCCCTTACGTCACGCGGTCAGCCACGCGAGCACCTCGGCCGCGTGCGCGTCGGGCGGAAACACGGGGTAGAACACCTTCTCGACGACGCCGTCGCGCACGATCATCGTCAGCCTGCGCAGCAGCGCCTCGCCGCCGGCCTCGAACGTGGGCAGCCGCAGGGCGGTCGCCAGGAGCCGGTGCTCGTCGCTGAGCAGCGCGAACGGCAGGTGCAGCCGGTCGACGGCCTCCCGCTGGTAGGTGGTGTCCTGGGTCGAGAGCCCGTAGACGGCGGTGGCGCCGGCGGCCAGGAGGTCGTCGTGGTGGTCACGGAACGCGCACGCCTCGGGCGTGCACCCGCGCGCGCCGGGGATCCGGTCCCAGCCATCGGGCACGACGCCGTCGGGTCCGCCCGTGCGCGGGTAGGCATAGAGGACGGTGCGGCCCGGTGGCAGGGCGCCGAGGGCGACCAGGGCGCCGTCCGTGGACCGCAGCGAGACGGCCGGCATCGCGGACCCGGGCAGGTGGTCGGCCGCGCCGTCGTCGACCGGAACCGGCAGGTCGGCAGGCAACCGGGTCAGGTCGACCACGCTCAGGCGACCGTCGCTTCCTTGTAGCCGGCGGGCAGGTCCACCTCGACGACGTCGCCCTTCACCAGCTGGCGGCCACGGCGGTTCTCGTCCTCGCCGTTGACCGTGACGGCGCCCTCGTCGAGCAGTGCCCGGGCGTGCGCGCCGGAGTCGGCGAGGTCGGCGAGCTTGAGGAACTGCCCGAGCCGGATGGAGTCGTCGGAGATGGGGACGCTGCTCATGGCCCCAGTGTGGCGCAGCGCACGCCCGTACGTCGGCACCGGTGAGCCCCCTCGTGGGACCGGGTCTTAGACTCGGCACGTGATCACCCGCATCGACCTGCGCGGTCGCACGCTGACGCGCCGCGAGCTCCTCGACGAGCTGCCTCGCGCGGAGGTCGACGTCGAGCACGCCGCCGAGGTCGTCGGCCCTATCCTCACCGACGTGCGGAAGCGCGGTGCGGCGGAGCTGCGCGACCTCGCCGAGCGGTTCGACGGTGTCCGCCCCGTGCACCTGCGGGTGCCCGCCGACGTGCTCGCGGCGTCGGTCGGCGCGCTGGACCCGGACGTGCGGTCGGCGCTCGACGAGACGATCCGGCGCGTCCGGCTGGTGCACGCCGCGCAGCGGCCCGCCGACTTCACGGTCGACGTGGTGCCCGGCGCGCAGGTCCGGCAGAGGTGGGTCCCGGTCCGCCGGGTCGGGCTGTACGTGCCGGGCGGTCTGGCCGTCTACCCGTCGTCGGTCGTCATGAACGTCGTCGCGGCCCAGGAGGCCGGCGTCGGCTCGCTGGCCGTGTCGTCGCCGCCGCAGAAGGACGAGAACGGGCTGCCCGACCCGGTGGTGCTGGCGACGTGCGCCCTGCTGGGTGTCGACGAGGTGTACGCCGTGGGTGGTGCGCAGGCGGTCGCGATGTTCGCGTACGGCGCGGCCGGCAGCGACGAGGTCGACGGCGACATCCTGTGCGAGCCGGTCGACGTGATCACAGGCCCCGGCAACGTGTACGTCGCGGCGGCCAAGCGGCTGGTGCGGGGGGTGGTCGGCATCGACGCCGAGGCCGGCCCCACCGAGATCGCCGTCCTCGCCGACGGGACCGCGGACGCGACGCACGTGGCCGCGGACCTGGTCTCGCAGGCCGAGCACGACCCGCTCGCCGCGGCCGTGCTCGTCACGCCCTCGGTCGAGCTCGCGGGCGCGGTCGAGGCCAAGCTCGCCGACCGCGTGGAGGCGACCGAGCACCGCGAGCGGGTGATGACGGCGCTGAGCGGCAAGCAGTCCGCGATCGTGCTCGTCGACGACCTCGAGCAGGGTCTCGAGGTGGTGAACGCCTACGGCGCCGAGCACCTCGAGATCCAGGCGGTCGGCGCGGCCGAGCTCGCCGAGCGGATCACCAGCGCCGGCGCGATCTTCGTCGGCCCCTACTCGCCTGTCTCGCTCGGCGACTACATGGCGGGCTCCAACCACGTCCTTCCTACGGGCGGCTGCGCGCACTTCACCAGCGGTCTCGGCGTGCACTCCTTCCTGCGCGCGGTGCAGGTGATCGAGTACGACGCCGACGCGCTGGCCGACGTGGCCGACCGCATCGTCGCCCTGGCCGAGGCCGAGGGGCTGCCGGCGCACGGCGAGGCGGTGCGAGCCCGATTCTGATATCCCGACGGTGCGCCGCCCGCACCTGCCCCCGCGTCCGATCTTTGCACCCCAGCCGAAACGAGGACCGCCTGTGACGGGCAACGCGACGTTCCGCCACCGAGACGTCGCGCTGCTGGCCGTCGTAGGCATCGAGGCTCCTGTCGTCGTGCCGTCGACCGTGTTCGACGAGCGCCTCGCCCCGACCCTCAAGCGCCTGCACCTGCCGAGCGGCCTGCTGCCGCGCGTGGCGGGCGTGCACGAGCGTCGCTGGTGGGACAGCACGATGTCGTTCGACGAGGCCGCGATGGCCGCGGGCGCCAAGGCGCTGGCCGAGGCCGGGATCGACGCGGGCGACGTCGGCCTGCTCATCAACACGTCGGTGACCCGCACGTTCCTCGAACCGTCCGTCGCGTCCCGCATCCACAACGGGCTCAGCCTGCCGACGAGCGCGCTCGGGTTCGACCTGACCAACGCGTGCCTCGGGTTCGTGAACGGCCTGACGCTCGCCGCGCAGCTGATCGACGCCGGCCAGGTGCAGTACGCGCTGATCGTCAACGGCGAGGACCCCGGTCCCACGCAGGAGGCCACGATCGAGCGGCTGCTGCGACCGGAGACCACGCGCGAGCAGTTCCTCGAGGAGTTCGCCACCCTGACGCTCGGCGCCGGCGCGGCCGCGGCCGTGCTCGGCCCGGCGCACCTGCACCCGGGAGCGCACCGGGTGGTCGGTGGCGTCGCCCGCTCGGCCACGCAGCACCACGAGCTGTGCGTCGGCGGCGTCGACGGGATGCAGGCCGACGCGGGTGGTCTGCTGACCCACGGCATCCAGCTCGTCGTCGACGCGTGGAACGAGTCCGCTGACGAGTGGGGCTGGTCCGAGCTCGACCGCGTGGTCACGCACCAGGTCTCCACCGTGCACACCAAGGCGATCGTCGAGGCGCTCGATCTCGACCCCGACCGGGTGCCCATGACGTTCCCGCGCTGGGGCAACGTGGGTCCGGCCGCACTGCCGATGACGCTCGCCAGCGAGGCGGACTCGTTGCGTTCGGGCGACCGGGTCCTGTGCATGGGCGTGGGGTCGGGCCTGCACGCGGCCATGACCGAGATCGTCTGGTGACGGACGGGACAGTCGGACACACGGCCGTCGCGTCGTCGCCCCCGCGGGCGCTGCTGGAAGCCGGTGGCATCGATCCGCTGTGGTCTCGTCTGGTCGAGGTGCCGGCGCGCGACGGCGGCCCGCTGCGCACGTGGCACCTGCTCGACAACGCGGCCACCCTGACGCAGGAGCCGGTCGGCACCCTGCTGTGCGTGCACGGCAACCCGACGTGGTCCTACCTGTGGCGACGGCTGGTGGCGGCGGGTGCCCGTGAGCAGCGGCCGTGGCGCGTGATCGCCGTCGACCAGCTCGAGATGGGCTACTCCGAACGCACGGGTGACACCCACCGGCTGGCCGACCGGGTGGCAGACCTCGGCGCGCTGACCGACGAGCTGGGCCTCACGGGTCCAGTGGTCACCGTCGGGCACGACTGGGGCGGGCTGATCAGCCTGGGCTGGGCGCTCGACCACCCGGACCTGCTGGCGGGCGTGGTGCTCACCAACACGGCGGTGTTCCAGTCGGTCGACGAGCGGGTACCGCCGGCCCTGCGGGTCGCGATGGCGCCGGCCGTCCTGCCGCTGACCACGACGACGACCCCGGCGTTCCTCGAGACGACGCTCGCGATCGCGCACCCCAAGCTCGACCGGTCGGTGGCCGACGGCTTCCGCGCGCCGTACGACTCCGCGGAGCGCCGGGCCGGCATCGGCGGGTTCGTCGCCGACATCCCCGCGTCCGCCGACCATCCGAGCCGCCCGGAGCTGGAGCGCATCGCCGAGGGGGTGCGCGGGCTCGACGTCCCGGCGCTGCTCCTCTGGGGGCCGCGTGACCCGGTGTTCACGGCCCGCTACCTGCGTGACCTGCGCGAGCGTCTGCCGCACGCCGACGTGCACCGGTTCGAGGGCGCGGGTCACCTCGTGGTCGAGGACCGCGACGTCGCCGGCGGTGTCCTGCGCTGGCTGGACGCCCGGTTCGGCGACCCGACCCCGGCGCCGACGGTCGCGCACGAGCCGTACCGCGCCATGGGGGCGACGCTCGCGGCGCGGGCCGACGACGAAAGCACCGCACTGATCGAACTCGGTGCGCACGCGCGCCGCGCCACGTGGCGGGCGCTCGCCGCCCGGACCGAGGAGCTGGCCCGGGGCCTCGCCGCGAGCGGTGTGCGACCGGGGGACCGCGTCGCGCTGCTCGTGCCGCCCGGCGTCGATCTCACCTCGGTGCTCTACGCGTGCCTGCGCCTGGGGGCCGTGGTGGTCGTCGCGGACGCCGGCCTGGGCGTGCAGGGGCTCACCCGAGCCGTCCGCGCCGCCGAGCCGAGCGTCGTCATCGGCATCGAGCGGGCGCTCGTCGCCGCACGCTGGCTGCGCTGGGCGCCGACGCTGATCAGCGCCGGGCCCCTTCGTGCCGGGACCGCCAAGGCCCTCGGCGTGCGTGCATCCCTCGACGACGTCGCCGCGCTCGGGCGGGCCTCGTCCGACCAGCTGCCCTGGCCGGACCCGGACGCCGACGCGGCCATCCTGTTCACCTCGGGATCGACCGGGCCTGCCAAGGGCGTCGCCTACACGCACCGCCGGCTCGCCGCGATGCGCGACGCCGTCGCACGGACCTACGGGATCGGTCCCGACAGCCCGCTCGTGGCCGCGTTCGCACCGTTCGTGCTCCTCGGACCGGCGCTCGGCGCCACCAGTGCGAGCCCGGACATGGACGTGACCGCGCCGGGGACATTGACGGCCGCGGCGCTCGCGGAGGCGGTCGACGCGATCGACGGCGCGGTCGTGTTCGCCTCGCCTGCGGCGCTCGCCTCGGCGGTCAGGACCGGCTCCGAGCTCAGCGCCTCGGACCGCAGCGCCCTGGCCGGCGTGCGGCTGTTCCTGTCCGCCGGTGCCCCGGTGCCGCCCGCGCTGCTCGAGTCGGCGGTCGCGCTGATGCCGGACGCCGAGGCGCACACGCCGTACGGGATGACCGAGTCGCTGCTGGTCACCGACGTGTCGCTGGGCCAGCCGTGCCGCGGGTCCGGGCAACGGTGTCTGCGTCGGGCGACCCGTCGTGGGTGCGACCGTCGCGATCAGCGCGCTCGACGCCGACGGGGAGGCGAGCGGGTCTCCTAACACCGTGCCGGGCGTGACCGGCGAGGTGCTCGTCTCCGCCGCGCACGTCAAGGAGCGGTACGACGGCCTCTGGATCACGCAGGACGCCTCGGCACGCGACGCGGGGTGGCACCGCACGGGCGACGTCGGCCACCTCGACGCCGACGGGCTGCTCTGGATCGAGGGTCGGCTGGCGCACGTGCTGGTCACGGACGCCGGCGTGGTCACGCCCGTCGGGCTCGAGCACCGCGCCGCGACCGTCGACGGGGTCGTCTCTGCGGCCGTCGTGGGCGTCGGGCCGCGCGGCACCGAGCAGGTCGTCGTCGTGGTCGAGACCGCCGGTGCGTCCCCGCTCGTCGCCGAGCCGCCGCTCGCGGCGGCAGTCCGGGCCGCCGTGGCGCCGACCGTCGTCGCCGCGGTCCTCGTCGCGCCGAAGCTGCCCACCGACGTGCGCCACAACTCCAAGATCGACCGCACGCGGGTGGCGCGGTGGGCATCGCGCGTGCTCGCGGGGGAGCGGGCACGCCTGTGACACGCGTGCTCGTCACCGGCGCCAGCGGCATGCTCGGACGCGCGGTCGCCGCGAGGCTCGTGACCGACGGGCACGACGTGCGCACCCTGCAGCGCAGCGCGTCGGGCGTCGCGACCGACGTGATCGGGTCGGTCACCGACGACGCCGCCGTGGCCGAGGCGGTCCGCGACCGGGACGCGGTGATCCACCTCGCCGCGAAGGTCTCGATCACCGGTCCGCTGGCCGAGTACGAGGACGTCAACGTGGGCGGGACCGAGCGGCTCCTGCGCGCCGCCCGGGAGGCGGGCGTCACGCGGTTCGTGCACGTGTCGTCGCCGTCCGTCGCGCACGTCGGCAGCTCGCTGACCGGCGCCGGAGCGGACCCCGCGGACCCCGACGGCGCCCGCGGCAGCTATGCCCGCACCAAGGCCGCCGCCGAGCTGCTCGCGCTCGCGGCCGACCGGGTCGGTGGCATGCGGGTGGTCGTCGTCCGACCGCACGTCGTCTGGGGGCCAGGCGACACCCAGCTGGTCGGCCGGATCGTCGACCGTGCCCGCGCGGGCCGGCTCCCGGTGCTCGGCGCCGGGACGGCACTCATCGACACCACCTACGTGGACAACGCCGTCGACGCGCTCGTCGCCGCGCTGCACGCCGACGAGGCCGCGTACGGCGAGGCCTACGTGGTCACCAACGGGGAGCCGCGTCCCGTCCTGGAGGACTCCTTGACGGCATCTGCGCGGCCTCGGGCGTGCCGACGCCTCGTCGCCACGTCCCGGCCGTCGTGGCCCGCGCGGTGGGCGGCCTGCTCGACACGGCGTGGGCGCGCCTGCCGCTGCCGGGGGAACCGCCGCTCACGCGGTTCGCCGCCGAGCAGATGTCGACCGCGCACTGGTTCGACCAGCGCCGCACGCGTGAGGCGCTCGGCTGGTCGCCCGTCGTGAGCCTCGACGAGGGGCTTGCGCGGCTCGCTGCCTGGACCGTCGACGAGGCCTCGCGCGTCGTTCCCTAGACTCGGCACGTGACCGCCGATCTCGTCCGTCCAGAGCTGCCGCTGCGTCCCGCTTGCCGGGATCGCGCCCTACGGTGCTCCGCACCTGCACGTGCCGACCGTGCTGAACGTCAACGAGAACCCGTACGCCCCGTCGGCCGAGGTCGTTGCCGACATCGCCGCAGCGGTCGCCGAGGCCGCCACCGGCCTGAACCGTTACCCGGACCGCGACTTCCGGGCGCTCCGCGCCGACCTGGCCGCCTACCTGCTCGTCGAGTCGGGCGTCGGCCTGGCGCCCGAGCAGGTCTGGGCCGCGAACGGGTCGAACGAGGTGATGCTGCACATCCTGCAGGCGTTCGGCGGTCCCGGGCGGACGGCGCTGTCGTTCGCGCCTACGTACTCGATGTACCCGGAGTACGCGCGGGACACGTCGACCGCCTGGGTGACCGGCCGCCGCGAGGAGGACTTCGGGCTGGACCCGGACGTCGCCGTCGCCACGATCGAGCGGCACGCTCCGTCGGTCGTCCTGCTGGCGAGCCCGAACAACCCGACCGGTACCGCCCTGCCGGCACGCACCGTGCTCGCCGTGCTCGACGCCGCGGCGCGTGTGCCGGGCGGCTGCGTGGTGGTCGTCGACGAGGCCTACGGCGAGTTCCGTCGCACGGGCACGCCGTCCGCGCTCGAGCTGTTGGCCGACCACCCGCACCTGGCCGTCAGCCGCACCATGTCCAAGGCGTTCGGGCTGGCGGGTGCGCGGGTGGGCTACCTCGCAGCCTCGACCGCGTTCGTCGATGCCCTGACGGTGGTCCGGCTGCCGTACCACCTGTCGGCCGTGACGCAGGCGACCGCACGCGCCGCCCTGCGGCACGCACCCGAGCTGATGGCGCAGGTCGGTTCGCTGCGCGACGAGCGCGACGCGCTGGTGACCTGGCTCCGGGAGCGTGGGCTGACGGTCGCTGACTCCGACGCGAACTTCGTGCTCTTCGGGGTGTTCGACGACCGGCACGCGATCTGGCAGGGTCTGCTCGACCGTGGCGTGCTGATCCGTGAGGTCGGCCCGGACGGATGGCTGCGGGTGTCGGTCGGCACCCCGCAGGAGACGCAGGCGTTCAAGGACGCCCTGGTGGAGGTGGCTTGCCTTGAGTCCTAGGACCGCACGCATCGAGCGCGCGACCAGCGAGTCCAGCGTGCTCGTCGAGCTCGACCTGGACGGCACGGGGAAGACCGACATCTCGACGACGGTGCCGTTCTACGACCACATGCTCACCGCGCTGGGCAAGCACTCGCTCATCGACCTGACCGTCAAGGCGACGGGCGACACCGACATCGACGCGCACCACACCGTCGAGGACGTGGCGATCACGATCGGCCAGGCGCTGCGGCAGGCGCTGGGCGACAAGCGCGGGATCTCGCGGTTCGGCGACGCCACCGTGCCTCTCGACGAGGCGCTCGCGCAGGCGGTCGTGGACGTGTCCGGCCGGCCATACCTGGTGCACACCGGCGAGCCGCCCGGGCAGGAGTACCACCTCATCGGCGGCCATTTCACGGGGTCGCTGACGCGCCACGTGCTCGAGTCGATCGCGCACCACGCCGCGTTCAGCATCCACGTCCGCGTTCTGGCCGGCCGCGACCCGCACCACATCGTCGAGGCCCAGTTCAAGGCCTTGGCGCGTGCGCTGCGGTTCGCGGTCGAGCTGGACCCGCGGGTGGAGGGGATCCCCTCCACCAAGGGAGCGCTATGAGCGAGGACCTGCCCGACGACTTCGAGGTCCCCGACGACCTGTCGTCCCTGCTCGACGGCGGCACCGAGGAGCCCTCGGTCGTCCTGATCCTGACCCCCGTCGCCGCCGCGGCCCCGCTCGCCGCGACGTGCGTCCTGGCCAAGGTGGACGCCGACGTGGTGCTCACCGAGGTGGGCGCCGTCGCCGTGCCGCGGGACAGGACCGCCGCCCGGGCGTCGGCCGCGGTGGTGTCCCAGCTGCTGCGCCAGGTGCCGATCGTGCTGCTCGAGCGCCGCGAGGGCCAGATCACCGCCACCCGGTGGGTGGGCGGCGCGCAACAGGGCGAGAACCTGCCCCCGGGGCTCGTGCTCTCGGACGCGCCGGCCGTGCTGGAGGACCTGCTGCTCGGGTCGGTCGAGATCGGGTCGCTCGAGGGGGTCGTCTCGACGGACGGCCTGTCCCGGTGGAAGGCGCTGCGGATGATCACGGGGTCGGGCAAGCCCAAGAAGTAGGGACTCGCATGGAGTACGCACCCGTCCTGGTGGTCGCCGTGATCGGCATCGTCGCGGTCGCGCGGTTGGCGCCGAAAGTCGGGGTCGCTGCTCCGTTGCTGCTGGTCCTGCTGGGCGTGGTGGCGAGCTTCGTGCCGGGAGCGCCCGACCTGAACCTCCCGCCGGAGCTGATCCTGGCGGGCATCCTGCCGCCCTTGCTGTACTCGTCGGCCGTGTCGATGCCGGGGATGGATTTCCGGCGCGACTTCGGCGCGATCGGTGGGCTCTCCGTCGTGCTCGTCGTGCTCAGCGCCGTGATCCTGGGCGTGTTCTTCGCACGTGTGCTCGACATCGGCCTGGCGACGGGGATCGCGCTCGGTGCGGTGGTCAGCCCCACGGACGCGGTGGCGACATCCATCACCCGCAAGCTCGGCGTGTCGTCGCGGCTGGTCACCGTGCTCGAGGGCGAGAGCATGCTCAACGACGCATCGGCGCTGGTGCTCCTGCGGTCCGCCATCGCGGCGACGGCCGTGACCGTCTCGCTCTGGCACGTGCTCGGCTCGTTCGTCTACGCGGTCGTGGTCGCCACGGTGATCGGCGTCCTCGTGGGGTCGCTCAACCTGCGCGTCCGGGCGGCCATCCCCGAACCGGCCGCGAACACCGCGGTCTCGTTCGTCGCGCCCTTCGTCGCGTTCCTGCCTGCGGAGCACCTGGGCGCCTCGGGCCTGGTCGCGGCGGTCGTCGCGGGACTCGTCACGGGCCAGGGGGCGCCGCGCTTCCTGCGCCCGCAGGACCGGATCGCGGAGGAGGCGAACTGGGGCACGGTCGAGCTGCTGCTCGAGGGTGCGGTGTTCCTGGTCATGGGCTACGACCTGCAGGAGCTGGTGGCGCAGGCCCGCGAGCACGGTGGCTCGGCGCTGCCCGCGGTCGGTCTCGGCCTCGCCGCGATCGCCCTGACCCTCGCGGTCCGTGCGCTGTATGTCTCGCCGCTCGTCTGGTGGCTGGCCAAGCGCGCGGGTGCGAGCGACCGGATGAAGGAGCGCTACGCCCAGGTGACCGAGACGCTGGCCGCCGACGAGTCGCAGGGGCCCCGCATCGAGCGGCGTCGACGGCACTGGACCCGCCGCACGACCCGGGGCCTCGCGGACATCGACTACCTGGTGTCGTCGCCGCTGGGCGCCAAGGAGGGGACGGTGCTCGTCTGGGCCGGCATGCGTGGGGCGGTCACGCTCGCGGCAGCCCAGACGCTGCCGCAGGACACACCGCAGCGGTCGCTCCTCATCCTGATCGCGTTCGTCGTCGCGGCCGGGAGCCTGCTGGTGCAGGGCGGGACGCTGCCCTGGGTCGTCCGGGCGCTCGGCGTCGGCTCGTCCGGGCCGCCCGAGAACGACCCGGAACGGGCGCGCAGGCCTGCAGGCGCTGTCGCAGGCTGCGGTCGCGCTCATCGACGACCCGGCGCTCGTGCGCCGGGACGGGACGCCGTACAGCCAGCGGCTCCTGGACGGCATGCGGACGGTCTCGGTGCGCCGCGCTGCCGACTTCGCCGCGGAGGAACCGCGTGTGATCACGGACCAGATGCTCGAGTTCCAGCTGGCCGTCATCAAGGCCCAGCGCGAGGCGCTGCTGCGGGCGCGGTCCGACGGCACGTTCGGCTCGGGCACCCTGAGCGCCGCGCTCGCGATCCTCGACGCGGACCAGATCAGCGCCGAGCTCAAGGGCGCACCGACCGACGACTGAGCCCGTCTCGCGGACCGGGAGGACGCGGGGGCGGCGCGCCACCGCGGGTACCGTTGCCGCGTGCCTGCCCCCACCGTCGTCGTCCTCGACCACGGCACAGGCGACGCCACCGGGTTCGTCGCCGCGCTGGAGCGTGCGGGCGCGTCCGTCGACGTCAGCCTCGACAAGAAGGCTGCCTCGGAGGCCGACGGCCTCGTGATCGTCGGCGACGGCGATCTGGCGGAGCTCCTGACCGGCCTGCGCGCGGTGGGCGCCGACCAGGTGATCGACCGCCGGCTCGCAGGCGGCCGCCCCGTCCTCGCGGTCGACGTCGGCCTGCACGCGATGTTCACCGGTCCGGGCGTCGAGGGTCTGCAGGAGTGGCCCGGCACGGTCGAGGAGCACGTGCACGACGGCTGGTCGACCCTTGAGGTGCCGGAGGGGTCGGCGCTCTTCGCGGGCCTCGGGGACGTCCCCTTCCGGTTCGCGCACGCGTACGCCGCGCGCCGGTTCCCGCTGCTCGAGACCTGGCCGTCCGACACCCGGCTGAACGCGCCGGTCGTCGTGTGGGCCCGGCACGACGAGCCGTTCGTCGCCGCGGTCGAGAACGGCCCGCTGACCGCGCTGCAGCTGCGCCCGAGCTCTCGGGTGACGCGGGCGCCACCGTCCTGACCCGCTGGGTCGCCTCGTTGAACTCGTCGAACACGGAGAAGCCCGCATGACCGAACGCCTCCAGCTGTTGCCCGCCGTCGACGTCGCCGACGGTCAGGCCGTCCGGCTGACCCAGGGTGCGGCCGGCACCGAGACGGGCTACGGCGACCCGCTGTCGGCCGCCCTCGACTGGTATGCCGGTGGCGCGGAATGGATCCACCTGGTCGACCTCGACGCGGCCTTCGGCCGCGGGTCCAACGCGGCGCTGCTGGCCGAGGTCACCGCCGAGCTGTCGGGCAAGGGCGTGAAGGTCGAGCTCTCCGGCGGCATCCGCGACGACGCCTCCGTCGAGCGTGCCCTGGCCACCGGCGCCACCCGGATGAACCTCGGCACGGCGGCCCTGGAGAACCCCGAGTGGACGGCCCGGGTGATCGCGGCCTACGGCGACAGGATCGCGGTCGGCCTGGACGTGCGCGGGACGACGCTGGCCGCCCGCGGCTGGACCCAGGACGGCGGCGACCTCTGGGAGGTCCTCGCCCGCCTCGAGGACGCCGGCTGCGCACGCTACGTGGTCACCGACGTGACCAAGGACGGCATGCTCAACGGCCCGAACGTCGAGCTGCTCGAGCAGATGTGCGCCAAGACCGACGCGCCCGTCGTCGCGTCCGGTGGTGTGTCGAGCCTCGAGGACATCCGCGTGCTGCGCACGCTGGTCCCGCTCGGCGTCGAGGGCTCGATCGTCGGCAAGGCGCTCTACGCGGGTGCGTTCACGCTGCCGCAGGCCCTGGACGTCGCCGGCAGGCCGTGACGATGGCCGGCCGTGAACTGCCGCCGTCGTCGCCCTTCGCCGGCGACGACGGAACGGCCGATCCCGCCGTCGCGGCCGCGCTCGCGGCCGTGGCGGACGGCAGGGGCGGCACGGCCGACGTGGTGGCGGCCCTGCGCGGCACCCGGGTGCTCGTCCCCGTGCTCGCCGAGCTCGAGGTCGAGGACGTCGTCGTGCGCGACGGGCACGCGCACACCGTGGACAAGGAGGCCTCGGCGGGCATCGTCGCCCTGCAGGCCCCGGACGGCCGCACGGCGCTTCCGGTGTTCACGTCAGTGGCCGCCATGACGGCCTGGCGCGCCGACGCCCGGCCGGTCCCGTCGGACGTCGCGCGCGCCGCGCTCTCGGCCGTCACCGAGGGCTGGGAGGTGCTCGTCGTCGACCCCGGCGGCCCGACGACCGTCCTGCTGCCGCGCCCGGCGGTCTGGGCGCTGGCGCAGCAGCAAGCCTGGGACCCCGCCGTGGGACCCGGCGGGCTCGATCCGTCGATCCGCGAGGCGATCGTCTCGGCCGTGTCACCCGTGCGCGGGGTCGTCGCGGTGGACGCGGTCGCGGGGACCCGGGCGGAGGTCGCCGTCGTCGTGGACCTGGTGGCCGGCCTGGACCGCGCGGGTCTGGACGCGGTGCTGGCCGGCGTCAACGCGGCGCTGGCGGGCGTCGAGCTGGTCGCCACGCGCGTCGACTCGCTCGAGCTGCGGCCCCGCGCGGCCCGCTAGCGCCGCTTGACCGCCCACGCCAGCGCGCACACGGTCAGCACGGCGGCCGCGACCAGCTGGCCACCGAGGATCACCCGGTTCACGTCGAGCGTCGGCTGCCAGTGCGTGCCGGTGTCGTCGACGACGAAGACGCCGACCGCCTTGACGTGCGTCGCGTACCCGCCGCCGCCCCCGTGGCCCTCGTTCGCGCCCTTCTCCTCGGCCCCGTCCTCGGCGTGGTGCGGGACGGACATCTCGCCGCCGCCCGAGCCCGAGCCGGTCGCGCCCCAGACGCGCGCCACGGGGATGACGAGCGTCCCGCCGCGCTCGTAGGCCTCCCCGAACACACGCCGGACCGCGAAGGACTCGTTCGCTGCGTTGGTCAGGGTCGACGGGTCGAAGCGCGGGGTTGCCATGGTCGTCCTCCGGTCGGTCAGCTGGTGCAGGGCGTCAGCGGTGTGAACGCCGTGTCGTCGTCCAGCATGGCCCGCAAAGTGCTCACGGGCACCACAAAGCTGTGCCCGTTCTGGTCCTTCGCGTAGACCACCCCGACCACCCGGCCGTCGGCGTCCAGGACCGCCGAGCCGGGAGCTGCCCGGCTCGACGGGCGCATCGGTGACCAGCACCTGGCCGAGGTTCTCGTTCAGGGGGTCCGTCCGGCGATCCACGACGTGCCCGGGCGTCACCGTCAGCGCCCGGCCCAGGGGATAGCCGACGACGGTCACGGCGTCGCCGATCTGGGCATCGGCGTCGGCGAGAGCCGGAGCGGCGGGCAGCGTGTCGGTCGTCCGCACGATCGCGAGGTCGGCCAGCCCGGCCGTGGACGCCTCGTCCGCCGTCACGTCGCGTCCGTCGTACGTGCTCACCTGGAGCGTCGAGGTGTCCGCGACGACGTGCCGGTTCGTGATGACGGTGTGGTCGTCGATCGCGAAGCCGGACCCCGTCGACAGCGCACCGCACCCGATGTTGCGGATGCGCACGGCGATCCGCTGCGCGGTGTCGAAGCCGTCGGGGGAGAGGTTGCCCGACGAGCTCGGCGCCGGGACGGGCCCCATGCTCGGCTCGACCCGGGTCGGCACCGGGGCGGGCATCGCGGGCAGTGCGCTGCAGCCGGCGAGGAGGCCGACGACGGCGATCCCGACCAGCCGTCGGATCATCGCTTGAGCTCGGCCTGCAGGGCGGTGTTCGCGGCGGTGGCCTGGCTGCACACGGTCGCGACGTCCTGCCCGAACTGCGTGAGCTGTGCGGTGTCGTACTTCTGAGACTCCTGGAGGTACCCGATGGCTTCTGCTGGCCCGTGATGCACGCGGCCAGCGCCGTGGCCACCTGACCTGCCGCCTGCGAGACCCGGGCCTGGTAGTCGGCGAGCTCCTGCTGCGTCGCGTTCGTGTCGCCCAGCTGGGCCTTCTCGTTGGCGAGGTCCGTGATGCGCGTCTGCGCCGTCGCGAGCTGCGCGGTGGTCGTGTCGAGCCCGACTGGGCGGTCGCGAGGTCGCCCTGCGTGCTGGCCAGGTCGGTGGCGCCCTGCGTGGCCAGACGCTCCCAGCCGGCGCTCGACTCCTGCCACGCGCGCGTCGTCGCGAGCATCCGCGCGAGCACGAGACCTGTGCCGACGAGCACCAGCACGAGGACCGCCGACAGGACGACGACCGCCGTGCGCGGACGCCGACGAGCGCGGGGAGCGGGCTGCTCCGGCTCCGCCGGCCAGCCGACGATCGGGTCCTGCGGCGCCATCCGCCCAGGATAGGAGCCGGCACCGTGTGGTCTTCACCACACCGACCTCCCGATGTCCGGGTCGTACCGAAATCAGCGCGAGGCCGGGTCGGCGCACCCCGCACAATCGTGGACATGCCCACCACGACCTATGGAGATGTGCTGCGCCTGCCCGGCGTCGCGCGCCTCTTCGTCGTGTCCTTCGTCGCCCGGATCCCGGCCGCGATGATCGGGATCGTCCTGACCCTGCACGTGGTCACCAGCCTCGGTCGCGGCTATGCCGAGGCCGGGGTCGTCGTCGGTGCGGCCACGATCGGCATGGCCCTCGGGGCACCGTGGCGCGGCCGGCTCGTCGACCGGTTCGGTCTGCGTCGCGCGATCGCGCCGTCGGTCGCCGTGGAGTCGGCGGTCTGGTTCGCCGCGCCGCACCTGTCGTACCAGGCGCTCATCGGTGCGGTGTTCCTGGGTGGCCTGTTCCTGGTGCCGGTGTTCTCGGTGTCGCGGCAGTCGCTGTCCGTCCTGGTGCCCATCCAGCACCAGCGGCCGGCGTTCGCGCTGGACTCGGTCGCCGTCGAGGCTCACGTTCATGCTCTCGCCCGTGGTCGGTGTCCTCCTGGCGACGCAGGCGTCCACCGTGGTCGCCCTGACGGTCGTGGGGTCCCTCACCGTCCTCGCCGGTCTGCTCCTGATGTGGGCGAACCCGCCTACCCGGTCAGCGGTCAGCGTCCAGCCGTCCGACGACGCCCCGCCGGGTCGGCTGCTGACGCCCGCGCTGATCGTCGTCCTGCTCGCCGCGGTCGCGGCCGCGTTCGTCCTCGTCGGCACCGACGTGTCGCTCGTCGCCACCCTCAACGACGCCGGCCGCCCGCAGGACGTCGGCTGGATGATCGCCCTGTGGGCGGGGGGCTCGGTGATCGGCGGCCTGATCCACGGGACGGCCCGCCGCACTCCCTCGCCGCTGGTGCTCGTCGCGGTCCTCGCGCTGGCCACGGTCCCGGCCGCCTTCGTGCACGGGCAGGTCTGGCTCGCGCTCGCGGTCGTCGTCGCCGGCCTCCCGTGCGCGCCGGCGCTCTCGTCGATCAACGCCACCCTGGTGCGGCTCGTGCCCGAGCGCCGTCGCGGCGAGGTCATGGGCTGGAGCGGCACGATGTCGACGGTCGGCAACGCGCTCGGGGCGCCCCTGTGCGGAGCCGTCATCGATCGGACCGTCCCCGGTGCGGGGTTCTTGACGGCGGCCGTCGTGGGCGGGGGCATCGCCGTGACCGGCCTGGTCGCGCTGCGGATCGGACGGGGCCGACCGGCCCGCCCGGTTCTCGAGGCACCGACGCGTCCCGCCGAGCCGCCACGTCTGCCGAGGTCCGTCTCGGCCGACGCTCGTCGGCACTCCGTGCGACACGGCCTGCGCCCGCGCGCGGCCCGCCGGCGCGAGCGCGACGGTGCTCGGACGCTGGTCAGACGACCGAGCCGGTGAACTTCTCGCCGGGCCCGTCGCCGGGTGCGTCGGGGAACGGGGACGCCTCGCGGAACGCCAGTTGCAGGGAGCGCAGCCCGTCCCGCAGCGAGCGGGCATGCTGGTTGCCGATGTCCGGTGCCGACGCGGTGACGAGCGCGGCGAGCGCCGTGATGAGCTTGCGGGCCTCGTCGAGGTCCAGGTAGTCGGCGCCTGCGCCGGTCGGTCCGTCCTCGGCCAGCCCGCACTTCACGGCGGCGGCGCTCATGAGGTGGACCGCGGCCGTGGTGATGACCTCGACGGCGGCGACGTCCGCGATGTCCCGGGTGGCGTCGGCGGTGGGGTCGGTGCTCTGCGACATGGGTAGATGGTCTCACCACGAGGGGCACGGCCGGCCGGGGAGCGTTCGGCGGGGATCGGTCCGATTCGGCCCGCGCGCGTTGCTCTGCTAATCTTGACCGCTGACTGACCTGGGCTGCCGTTCGCGGACGCTCAGGCGCACAAGTGGAGTCCTCTCCCACCTTGGTCTCACCTGTTCGATGTGATCTTTCGATCGCAGCGACGACAGAGTCCGGGTCACAGTCCGCACCGGACGGCATCAGCCGCTCCCGGTCGCGTGAGCATGGCCACGGCCGTGCCTGCGTAGCGGACTTGTCGAGGCCTCCTCCTGTGACCAGGACGGGGGCCTTCCTCGTTCCTGGCGGTCCACACCACGAACCTGAGGAGCACCACATCAGCGAGCCCCGCATCAACGATCGGATCCGCGTAGCCGAGGTCCGCCTGGTCGGCCCCAACGGCGAGCAGGTCGGCATCGTGCGCGTGGAGGACGCCCTGCGCCTGGCCCAGGACGCCGACCTCGACCTCGTCGAGGTGGCACCTGACGCTCGTCCGCCCGTCTGCAAGATCATGGACTACGGCAAGTTCAAGTACGAAGCAGACATGAAGGCCCGCGAGGCCCGGCGGAACCAGACCAACACGGTCCTCAAGGAGATCCGCTTCCGGCTGAAGATCGACCCGCACGACTACGGCACCAAGAAGGGCCACGTCGAGCGGTTCCTCACGGCCGGCGACAAGGTCAAGGTCATGATCATGTTCCGTGGCCGCGAGCAGTCGCGCCCGGAGATGGGCGTCCGCCTGCTGCAGCGGCTCGCCGACGACGTCTCGGAAGCTCGGTTTCATCGAGAGCATGCCGAAGCAGGACGGCCGCAACATGATCATGGTGCTCGGGCCGAACAAGAAGAAGGCCGACCAGAAGCAGGAGCAGCGTCGCGCGGCGCAGGCTGCTGCTCAGCGCGAGGCGAACGCGGCAGCCGCCGCGCAGAAGGCCGCGCAGGTCGACGCTCCCGACGAGGCTCCGGCCGTCGTCGAGACGCCGGTCGTCGCGCCCGTCCCGGCGGTCGTCGAGACGGTCGAGGCCGTCGAGGCCGTCGAGACGGTTCAGACCGAGGCCGTCGTCGTCGAGACGCCGGCGGCTCCGGTCACGCCTCGCCCGGCCGCAGCCTCCCGCCCGGCCGCAGCGCCCCGCCCCGCCGCGGCGCCCCGCCCGGCCGCTGCGCCCCGACCCGCCGCGGCGCCCCGCCCGGCCGCGGCCGCCCCCCGCCCGGCTGCTGCACCGCGTCCCGCGGCCGCAGCACGCCCGAGCACCACCTCGGCCCCCCGGCCGACCACGACCGCCGCATCGTCGCCCGCCCCGAGCCCCGCGTCCGCGGGATCGACGGCGGCTGCGAAGTCGGCCACGCCGAAGCCTGCCGGAACGCCCCGCCCCGCGGCGCCGCGTCCCGGTCCGGCCGGACCAGCGAAGACCAGCACGACGGCCTCGGAAGAGGCCAGCTAACCCGAACGAACGGACGGGCTGACCCACCGGTCGGACCGCACCAGACGAGTCGCACGATCCCGTGCGATGTAACGACAAGGAGACACGGCAGCCATGCCGAAGAACAAGACGCACTCCGGTGCCAAGAAGCGCTTCCGGGTGACCGGGACCGGCAAGCTCATGCGCGAGCAGGCCGGCGCCCGCCACCTGCTCGAGCACAAGTCGAGCCGTCGCACCCGCCGCCTCGCCGGCGACCTCGTCGTCTCTCCTGCCGACGCCCCCCGCATCGAGAAGCTGCTCGGTAAGTGACCGCGGGGGCGCACCAGCGCCCCGGTCACCCATCCCGAGCCCGAGACCAGCAAGGAGCATCACGTGGCACGCGTGAAGCGGGCAGTAAACGCCCAGAAGAAGCGCCGGACAACCCTCGAGCGCGCCGCCGGCTACCGCGGCCAGCGTTCGCGTCTGTACCGGAAGGCGAAGGAGCAGGTCACCCACTCCCTCGTCTACTCCTACCGCGACCGCAAGGTCCGCAAGCAGGACTTCCGCAAGCTGTGGATCCAGCGGATCAACGCCGCTGCACGCGAGCAGGGCCTGACCTACAACCGCCTGATCCAGGGCCTCAAGCTCGCGGGCATCGAGGTGGACCGCCGCGTGCTGGCCGACCTCGCCGTGAACGACGCCGCGACGTTCAACACGCTCGTGGCCGCCGCCAAGGCCGCCCTGCCCGAGGACGTCAACGCGCCGAAGGCTGCGTGACCCTCGTTCGCTGAGCCCGACCGCCCAGTGCTCCCTCGTCGGAGCCGGGCGGCGGGTCGGTGTACCCGAAGCCCCCGCGGGGCCGCTCTTCTGAGCGGGACCTTCCGGGGGCTTCGTCGTGCTCGCTAGGCTCCGGCTCGTGCAGTCGTCGACGAACCGCGCCTGAGCCGGTGGCCGAGGCACGTCGTGCGTCCGATGGTCTGGCTCGTCCGACCGTGTCCGTCGAGGACGTGGCCAGGAACGCCCATCTGATGATGTCGTACGGCGGCGAGCCGATGACCCCGGGACTGGGTGACTTCCAGCTCGACGACATCGAGCAGCGGTTCGGGTTCCGGTTCGCGGCGGTCCACCGCGACTTCTTGCGCTTCGGCGTGCCGACGGGCCGGTACTGGGCCAACTGGCGCGACGGTGCGGCGCGGACCCTCCGGGCGCGGCTGCGGGTGCCGGTCGACGGCGTCGTTGCCGACGTGCTGGAGCACGACTTCTGGCCGGCGGACTGGGGCATTCGGCCCGACGTCGACGAGCAGCGCGAGGCGGTGGCCCGGGGACAGCTCGCGAACGTCCCGACGCTCGTCCCGCTGTTCGCGCAGTGCTACGTCCCGGCCGGTGACCGTCGTGCGCGGTGCCCGGTGTTCCTGGTCGACCGCACCACGGTCTCGGTCGTCGGGCGGGACCTCTACGACTACGCCGGCCGCGTGTTCGCCGCCCAGGATCCCGGCACCTCGCGGCGACCGTTGAGGGTCCCCTTCTGGTCGGACCTCGCCGAGCTGTTCGACCCGGACCGGCGAGGGCCCGGGATCATGGACCCGGCACGAAGCCCGGGCACGCGATGATGTCCTGGTGAGCACTCCCACCCTGACGAATCCTCGGGCCGAGCGCGTCAAGGCCGTCCGGTCGCTGAGCAACAGTGCGGTGCGGCAACGGGCCGGGCGGTTCGTCGTCGAAGGTCCGCAGGCCGTCCGGGAGGCCGTGCTGGCGGGGGCGGACGTGCACGACGTGTACGTGACGACCGAGTCGGCGCAGCGGTACCCCGAGATCGTGCTCGGCGCGCAGGACCGGGGGATCCGGGTGTCCGTCGGGACGCTCGAGGTCCTCGACGCGATGAGCCCGGACGGTCAGCAGGTGGTGGCGGTCGTGGCGCTCACCGCACACACGCTGGGCGAGCTCGCGGCCCCGCGGCTGGTCGCGATCCTGGCCAACGTGCGCGACCCCGGCAACGCGGGGACGGTGATCCGCGCGGCCGACGCGGCCGGCGCGGACGCGGCCGTGCTGACCGGCGAGAGCGTCGACGTGCACAACCCGAAGGTCGTGCGGTCGACGGCCGGGTCGCTCTTCCACCTGCCCGTGATCATGGGCGCGGACCTGGCGACGACGATCGACCACCTGCGCGCGGCGGGCCTTCTCGTGCTGGCCGCCGACGGGGTCGGCCCGTTCGATCTCGACGACCTCCTGGACGTGGTCGGCGCGACGGAGGACGGCGTCCCCGACCTGAGTCGGCCCACCGCCTGGCTCTTCGGCAACGAGGCGTGGGGGCTGCGCGACGAGGACCGTGCGCTGGCCGACGCCGTCGTGCGCGTGCCGATCCGCGGACGTGCCGAGTCGCTCAACCTGGCCACCGCGGCGACGGTCTGTCTGTACGCGAGCGCGCGGGCACACCGGTGAGGCTGTTCGCCGCGGTGTGGCCGCCCGAGCACGTGCTCGACCACATGGACGTCGCGCTCGGCGCGGTGCGCGGTGCGCCGTCGGGGCTGTCGCAGGCGGTCCGCTGGTCGGCACGAGAGACGTGGCACCTGACCACCGCCTTCTACGGTGACCTGCCCGACGGGTCGCTGCCGGTGCTGACGGCCGGTCTGGCCGAGCTGGCAGCGCGCGTCGAGCCGTACGAGCTGACGCTGCGCGGTGCGGGCGTGTTCTCGCACCGCACGCTGTGGATCGGCGTCGGGGGGGACGTCGAGACCCAACGGGTCGTGAGCTCGGGCTGCGTCGACGCCGGAGACGTGCCGGACCGGCGGGCACGCGAACGCGCGCACCTGACGGTCGGCCGCGTGCGGCCGGGGAGCCGGCCGCCGAGGCGGGGGTCGTCGACGAACACACGGGGGCGTCCGGGGCCCGAGCCGGACCGCGAGGTCGAGGTGGCCGACGGCATCGTGCGGGCGCTGGCCGTGTACGAGGGGCCGCGCTGGGAGGTCGGCGAGATCCTGCTGATGTCCTCGCAGCCGGGTGCGGGCCGCGGGGGTGGGCCGCTGTACGAGGTAGTGGAGCAGTTTGCGCTGGCCTCGCGTGGCAGGATGGGCACATGACAGCGCGTGCGCAGGCGGCCGACGGTCGCCGATTTCCCGGGCCCGTTCCCGGGCTGCGCCTCTGACGCGCACCTGAGCGGGCCGTCCATCGCTGGACCGGCCGCCCACCCCCGGATCGGGCGCCTCTAGACTTGTCCGCCGGCTCGGACGCGCACGCTTCCGGGCCGATCGCCGCGCTGAGAAACTCTTGGAAGGTCAGGATGTCCGACGACACCGCCCTGTCCCCGCTCGATGCTCCGGGCATCGACGCCGCCGTGGAGGCCGCCCTCAAGGCGCTCGACGCGGCGACCGACCTGGACGCCCTGAAGACCGCCCGTCTGGAGCACGTGGGGGAGCGCAGCCCGATCGCGCTGGCCAACCGTGCGATCGGCGGCCTGGCACCGGCCGACAAGGCCACCGCCGGCAAGCTGCTGGGTCAGGCCAAGGCGCGCCTCGGACGCGCGCTGGCCGACCGGCAGGCCGAGCTCGAGGCCGAGCGCGACGCCCGAGTCCTCGTCGAGGAGTCCGTCGACGTCACCCTGCCCACCGACCGCCACCCGCGCGGGTCCCGGCATCCGCTGGACGCTCTGTCGGAGCGCATCGCGGACATCTTCGTCGCGATGGGCTGGGAGATCGCCGAGGGCCCCGAGCTCGAGTCGGAGTGGTTCAACTTCGACGCGCTCAACTTCGGCGTCGACCACCCGGCGCGGCAGATGCAGGACACGTTCTTCGTCGACACTCCCGGTCTCGTGCTGCGCACCCACACGTCCCCGGTCCAGGCGCGGACGCTGCTGGAGCGGGACCTGCCCGTCTACATCGCCTGCCCCGGCAAGGTGTTCCGCACCGACGAGCTCGACGCCACGCACACGCCCGTGTTCCACCAGGTGGAGGGCCTCGCGGTCGACAAGGGCCTGACGATGGCCAACCTCAAGGGCACTCTCGACCACTTCGCCCAGGCGATCTTCGGGCCGGAGGCCCGCACCCGCCTGCGGCCGTCGTTCTTCCCGTTCACCGAACCCAGCGCCGAGATGGACCTCTGGTTCCCGCAGAAGAAGGGCGGCGCAGGCTGGATCGAGTGGGGCGGCTGCGGGATGGTCAACCCCAACGTGCTGCGCGCGTGCGGGATCGACCCGGACGTCTACTCGGGCTTCGCGTTCGGGATGGGGATCGAGCGGACCCTGATGCTGCGGCACGGGATCGCGGACATGCACGACATGGTGGAGGGCGACATCCGCTTCTCCGCCCAGTTCGGGACGGAGATCTGATGCCGCGCATCCCCCTGACGTGGCTCGGCGAGCACGTCGAGATCCCGGCGGACCTCTCCGCCGAGCAGCTGGCGGCCGACCTCGTGCGTGTCGGTCTGGAGGAGGAGGCGATCCTCCCCGCGGCCGTGTCCGGTCCGCTGGTCGTCGGGCTCGTCGTCGAGCGCACGCCCGAGGAGCAGAAGAACGGCAAGACGATCAACTGGTGCCGCGTCGAGGTCGGGCCCGAGCACAACGAGCCGGGCGGCGCGCCGCGGGGCATCGTCTGCGGCGCGCACAACTTCGAGGTCGGCGACTCGGTCGTCGTCGCGCTGCCCGGCGCCGTGCTGCCCGGACCGTTCCCCATCGCGTCGCGCAAGACGTACGGGCACGTGTCCGACGGCATGATCTGCTCCCAGCGCGAGCTGGGCCTCGGCGACGACCACGCCGGCATCATCGTGCTCTCACGCCTGGGCATCGAGGCGGCGCCCGGGACGGACGCACGCGAGCTGCTCGGGCTCGGCGAGGAGGTCCTCGAGATCAACGTGACTCCCGACCGCGGCTACTGCTTCTCCATGCGCGGCGTCGCCCGGGAGTACAGCCTCTCCACGGGAGCGCGGTTCACGGACCACGGGCTGCCGACGAGCCCGCTGCCCGTCGCGGGCGGCGGCTTCGCCGTCGAGATCGACGACGCCGCGCCGATCAACGGGGTGCCCGGCGCCGACCGGTTCGTCGCCCAGGTTGTCCGCGGGGTGCGCGCCAACGACCCGTCGCCGCGATGGATGCAGCAGCGGCTGCAGCAGGCGGGGATGCGACCCATCAACCTCGCCGTCGACGTCACCAACTACGTGATGCTCGACCTGGGGCAACCGCTGCATGCCTATGACCTGGCCAAGGTCGCGGCGCCGATCGTCGTGCGCAGGGCCGTGAGCGGCGAGAAGATCCGGACGCTCGACGACGTCGAGCGCGTGCTCGACCCGGAGGACCTGGTCATCACCGACAGCCCCGACGGCGTGCGCTCCTCTCGGGTCATCGGCCTGGCCGCGGTCATGGGCGGCGGCGACAGCGAGGTCGGCCGGGATACCACCGACCTGCTCATCGAGGCCGCGCACTTCGACCCGATCACGGTCGCCCGGACGGCCCGCCGGCACAAGCTGCCCTCCGAGGCCGCCAAGCGGTTCGAGCGCGGGGCTGACCCGCTGCTGCCGCGCGTCGCCGTCGCCCGCACCGTCGCGCTGCTCGTCGAGCACGGCGGCGGCGTCCCGGACGCCGAGGTGACGGACGTGTTCGACGTGGTCCCGCCGGAGTCGTTCGTGCTCCCGCTCGACCTGCCCGCCCGGTTGGTGGGCGTCGACTACACGCCCGACGAGGTCCGCGACGTGCTGGTCTCGATCGGCTGCGTCGTCGAGACGGCCGGGCCCGACGCCGTGCGGGTCACGCCGCCGTCGTGGCGGCCCGACCTGCTCGTCGGCGTGGACCTCGTCGAGGAGGTGGCGCGGCTGTGCGGCTACGACGCGATCCCGTCGATCCTGCCGTCGGCACCCGGCGGACGCGGGCTGACGCCGGGCCAGCGCACGCGTCGGTCGGTCGCCCGTGCGCTCGCGGAGTCGGGTCTGGTCCAGGTGCTGTCGTACCCGTTCATGGGCACCGAGCAGCTGGACGCGCTCGGCGTGCCGCCCGACGACGCCCGGCGACGCGCGGTGCGCCTGGTCAACCCGCTGTCCGACGAGCAGCCCTTCATGCGGACGACGCTGCTCGTCACGCTGCTGGACACCGCGCGGCGCAACGTCGGTCGGGGGGCGACCGACGTGGCGATCTTCGAGACGGGCCTGGTCACCCGCCCCCTGGCGGACGCGCCGCCGGCCCCGAGGCTGCCCGGGGGGATCCGGCCGTCCGACGCCCAGCTCGCCGCCATCGACGCAGCCATCCCGCCGCAGCCGCAGCGGGTGGCCGGCGTGCTCGCCGGCGCGCGCGAGCCCGCGGGCTGGTGGGGTCCGGGCCGTCGCGCGGACCACACCGACGCGCTCGCCGCGGCCCGACTGGTGGCCGACGTCGTCGGCGTCGAGGCTCACCGTCACGGCCGACGCCGACCACCTGCCGTGGCACCCGGGACGGTGCGCCCGGCTGTCGGTCGGCGACGTGACCCTCGGGTTCGCGGGGGAGCTGCACCCGAACGTGGTCGCCGCGCACGGGCTGCCCGCCCGGGCCGTCGCGTTCGAAGCTCGACCTCGACGCCCTGCTCGCCGCGGCACCGGCCGAGCCCTACCAGGCGTGGGCGGTCTCGACGTTCCCCGTGGCCAAGGAGGACATCGCCCTCGTGGTCCCGGCCGACGTGCCCGCCGCGGACGTGCTCGACGCGGTCCGGGTCGGGGCGGTCGCGTCACCGGCCGGCGACGTGGTCGAGGACATCCGGCTCTTCGACGTGTTCGAGGGTGAGCAGGTCGGCGCCGGCAACCGGTCGCTCGCGTTCGCCCTGCGACTGCGCGCTGACGACCGGACGCTGACCGCTCAGGAGGCCGCCGCCGTCCGCGAGGCTGTCGTCGCGGAGGCCCACCGCAGGTTCGGTGCGACCCTGCGCGCCTGAGACGAGAACGTCCGCCCAGTGAACGGGCTCCGCGGTGGCCGGCCGGTCGTCTCGGGTCCCACTTCTGTGAACGCGCTGGTCACACGCTTTGAGAACCAAGTCATAGGACGAGTTCACCCAATGGTTACTCGCCAGTAGTTGCGACGTTCCGGACATTCCCCCAATGTGGGGCCCGGTCGGCCTCCAGCAGCCGCCGAGCCCTCGACGAAGGAGACGTCCGACGTGCGCCCACCCCTGAAGTCACTCGTCGGGGGCGCCGCCGCCCTCGGGTTCGCCCTGGTCGGATCGTTGGTCGGGGCCGGTGCCGCCCAGGCAGCCGTGACGTCCGCCGCGCCGGTCGTCATCAACGAGGTGTACGGCGGCGGCGGGAACTCCGGCGGGCTGTTCGACCACGACTTCATCGAGCTGCGGAACACGTCGACGTCGGCGGTCGACCTCACGGGCTGGTCGGTCCAGTACGGATCGGCGACGAACACGTCCTTCACCGGCGTGACGCCGCTGTCCGGAACGATCGCCGCCGGCGCCACGTACCTGGTGGCCGAGGCCGCGGGTGCCGACCTGACGCAGCCCGACCTGCCGACGCCCGACGTGTCGGGCACGGTCTCGCTCTCCGGCACGGCGGGCAAGGTCGCCCTCGGTGAGCTCGTCGACGACCCTCGTGTGCGCGTCCGCGGCGGCCTGCGCCGCCGACCCGTCGGTGGTGGACCTGGTCGGCTGGGGCACGGCGACCGTGTTCGCCGGGGCCGCGGCGCCGGGTACGTCCAACTCCACGTCGGTGGCCCGCAACGCCTCCGGCGCCAACACGGGCAGCAACGCGGCCGACTTCACCGCGGGCGCCCCGACCCCCAGAGCCGCCTCCGGGCCGACCGGCCCGGGCACCACCGTCGACGCGACGATCGAGGCGATCCAGGGCACCGGACCCGCCTCCCCGCTGGTCGGTCAGTCCGTGCGCACCGACGGGGTCGTCACCGCCGCCTACCCGACCGGGGGCCTGTCGGGGTACGTGATCCAGACGCCCGGCACCGGGGGAGACGTGGCCCACACCGGCTCGGACGCGGTCTTCGTCTACTCGGCGGCCACCGTCGGCGCGGTCGCGATCGGTGACCACGTGCAGGTCACCGGCACGGTCAGCGAGTTCAGCGGCCTGACCGAGCTTCACGGTCGTCGCCGGCGGCATGACACCGCTGCCGCCCTCGGCCGCCCCCGTCACGCCGGTCTCGGGCACCTGGCCCACCACCGACGCTGCGCGCGAGGCGCTCGAGTCGATGCTCTTCCTGCCGACCGGCCCGATGACCATCTCCGACACGTACTCCACCAACCAGTACGGCGAGGTCGGTCTCGCCGCCGGGACCACGCCGCTCCTGCAGACGACCGAGGTCGCTCGGCCCGGGACGCCCGCCGCCGCCGCGGCCGCCGCGGACAACGCCGCCCGCGCGGTCGTCCTGGACGACGGCTCGTCGACGAACTTCCTGTCGGCGGCCAACTCCGGCCTGACCCCGCCGTACGTCTCGCTCACGAACCCGATCCGGGTGGGCGCCGCCGCGACGATCACCGCGCCTCTCGTCGTCGACTACCGCAACAACCTCTGGTCGCTGAACCCGACGGCTCCCGGCCCGGCGGCCGTGAGCTTCGCCAACACCCGGACGACGGCCCCGGAGCCCGTCGGCGGGGACCTCAAGGTCGCCTCGTTCAACGTGCTCAACTACTTCACCACCCTCGGCGCCGACACGGCCGGCTGCGTGCCGTACAAGGACCGCACCGGTGACCCCGTGACCGTGCAGAGCGGCTGCGACCCCCGCGGCGCCTGGGACCCGGCCGACCTGCAGCGCCAGCAGGACAAGATCGTCGCAGCGATCAACGCCCTGGGCGCGGACGTCGTCGGCCTCCTCGAGATCGAGAACTCCGCGGTGGTGGACGGCGTGCCGGACCAGGCGCTCGGCACGCTCGTGGACGCGCTGAACGCGGCGGCCGGCGGCGACGTCTGGGCCTTCGTCCCGTCGTCCGCCGACCTGCCGCCCGTGTCGCAGATGGACGTCATCACCAACGCGATCATCTACCGCAAGTCCGCCGTCGAGCGCACCGGCCCGTCGCACGCGCTCGGCACGCTGAGCGGCGACGACCAGGCCTTCGGCAACGCCCGCGAGCCCATCGCGCAGACGTTCACGCCGGTCGGCGGTGGGGACCCGTTCCTCGTCGTCGTGAACCACCTGAAGTCCAAGGGCTCGGCCGGTCCGCTGCCCGGCGACGCCGACACCGGTGACGGCCAGGGCGCGTCGAACGCGTCCCGCGTGGCGCAGGCCACCGCGCTGCGCGACTGGGTGCCGACGATCCAGGGCTCGACGCAGTCGGTCGCGCTCGTCGGCGACTTCAACTCGTACACCAAGGAGGACCCGCTGCAGGTCCTCTACGACGCCGGCTACACGGACGCGGCCTCGGCGCTGGCGCCGGGGCAGTACTCGTACTCGTTCGGCGGCACCTCCGGCTCGCTCGACCACGTCCTGCTCAACGGTCCGGCCCTGGCCCGCGCCACCGGTGCGGACATCTGGGAGATCAACGCCGAGGAGTCCGTCGCGCTCGAGTACGACCGCTACAACTACCACGGCACCCTGTTCTACGCTCCGGACGAGTACCGCTCCTCCGACCACGACCCGGTGATCGTCGGCCTGTCCTCCGGGGCGACCAGCACCGCACCGAAGACGCTGACGTTCCTCGACATCAACGACTTCCACGGGCGCATCGACACCAACACGGTGAAGTTCGCCGGGACCATCGAGCAGGAGCGCGCGGCCGCCGAGGCGGCAGGCAGCCCGGTCGCGTTCGTCTCGGCCGGTGACAACGTCAGCGCCTCGTTGTTCGCCTCCGCGGTCCAGCAGGACCAGCCGACCATCGACGTCCTGAACGCCCTGGGTCTGCAGGCGTCGGCCGTGGGCAACCACGAGTTCGACAAGGGCTTCGACGACCTGAAGAACCGGATCATCGCGGCTGGCACGAACGCGAAGTGGGCCTACCTGGGTGCGAACGTGTACCTGAAGGGCACCACCACGCCGGCGCTGCCGGAGTACACGATCCTCGACCTGGACGGCGTCAAGGTCGGCGTGATCGGGGCGGTGACCCAGGAGACCCCGTCGCTGGTCAGCCCCGGTGGCATCACGCAGCTGGACATCGGCAACCCGGTCGACGCGGTGAACCGCGTGGCCGCCGAGCTGACCGACGGCAACCCGGCCAACGGCGAGGCCGACGTCCTCGTCGCGACGTACCACGAGGGCGCGGGCGAGGGCACGCCGGACGGCGCGACGTTGGAGCAGGAGGTCGCGGCCGGCGGCGCGTTCGCGCAGATCGTCAACGGGACCTCGCCCGAGGTGGCCGCCATCTTCACCGGCCACACCCACAAGCAGTACGCGTGGGACGCCCCGGTGCCCGGCGAGGCCGGCGTGACGCGGCCGGTCATCCAGACCGGCGACTACGGCGAGAACCTCGGCGAGGTCACGCTGACCTACGATCCCGTCTCCGACGAGGTCACCGCGCACACGGAGAAGAACATCCCGCGGCTGGTGGCCCCGGTCGTCGCGGGGAACACGCCCGCGCAGAACGAGGCGGCCTTCGCCGCGCAGCTCGTCGCGACCTACCCCCGCGTCGCGCAGGTCAACACGATCGTGAACGCCGCGCTCGCCTACGCCGACACGGTCGGGTCCGTGCCCGTCGGTTCGGTGACGGCCGACATCACCACCGCCTACTCCGGCGGCACCTACGGCCCTGCCGGCTACGTCGGACCGGGTCCCAACACCACGTCGGGTCGCGACGACCGCGCGAGCGAGTCGTCGCTCGGCGACCTCGTGGCCAACGCCCTGCGCGACACCCTGGCCCCGGCGAACCTCGGCGGCGCCCAGATCGGCGTCGTCAACCCGGGCGGTCTGCGGGCGGCAGCTGTTCTACGCCCCCGACGGCGTCGTGACGACGGCCGAGGCCAACTCGGTGCTGCCGTTCGTCAACAACCTCTGGACCACCACTCTCACGGGCGCCCAGGTCAAGACGATGCTCGAGCAGCAGTGGCAGACGAACGCCGACGGCACCATCCCGTCGCGGCCGTACCTGCAGCTGGGGCTGTCGGACAACGTCACGTACACGTTCGACGCCGCGGCGCCGGCGGGCTCGCACATCACGTCGGTCACGGTCGACGGGGTCCCCCTCGACCCGGCCGCGCCCTACCGGATCGGCACGTTCTCGTTCCTGACCACCGGCGGCGACAACTTCCGCGTGGTGGCCCAGGGGACCGACGCGCGCGACTCGGGACTGATCGACCGCGACGGCTGGATCGCGTACCTGCAGGCGCACCCGGGTCTCGCGCCCGACTTCGCCCGCCAGGCCGTCGGGGTGCCGTCGGTGCCCTCGGCCGTCACGGCCGGCGACGCGCTCACGTTCCCGGTCACCGGTCTGGACCTGACCAGCCTGGGCGCGCCGCAGAACACGAGCCTCGACGTCCGGCTCGACGGAACGTCCATCGGGTCGGCCGCGGTCAGCGGCGGGAATGCGACCGTGTCGGTGACCGTGCCGTCGTCCACACCGGCCGGTGCGCACTCGTTGACGCTGGTGGCCACGCCGAGCGGCACGACCGTGACGCTGCCGCTGACGGTGAAGGCCGGCATCCCGGCCTCCACCACGACGCTGACGGCATCGCCGTCGAGCCAGGTCTTCGGCTCCTCCACGCGCGTGCTTCTCACCGCGACCGTCTCGGCACCCGTGCCGGTCGGTGGGAGCGTGGACTTCGTGTCCGGCTCCACGGTGCTGGCGACGGTCCCGCTCAGCGGCGGCACGGCCACCTACCGGCTGCCGGCCACGACGCCGGCGGGCACCTACCCGGTGGTCGCCCGGTTCGCGGGTGATGCCACGGTGACCGGCTCGTCGTCGGCGCCCGTCACCGTGACGGTGCGCAAGGTGACCACCACGACCGGGCTGTCCGTCACCCGCGGGTTCCTGTTCATCCCGCCGATCGCCGTGGTCACGGTCTCGACGGACAACGGTCGCCTGCCGTCCGGGACGATCGAGATCCGGGAGGGCCTCACGGTGGTCAAGCGGCTGAACATGGTCCTCGGGATCGCCATCGGCACCCTCCCCTCGGGCACGCACACGTACACCGCGACGTTCGTCCCGAGCGACGTCGCCAACGTGAGCCCGAGCACCAGCGCGCCGGTGACGACGCGCTGACGCCAGGACCGTGGCCCGCGTCCAGCCGGACGCGGGCCTCGGTCGTGCCAGGCGAAGTCTGCGCTCAGGCGAAGACGGTGCTCAGGCGAGGACGGTGCTCAGACGAAGTCGTGGTACGCGGGCAGGTCCAGCACCCCGTTGCCGGACAGGCCGATGACGATCGTCTCCGCCGCGGTCGCCTGCCGCGCGTACGCGATCGCACCGGCGACCGCGTGCGTGGACTCGGGGGCGGGGATGATCCCCTCGGCCCGCGCGAACTCGATGCCCGCGGCGAACGCGGTCTCCTGGTCGACGGCGATCGCCGACACCAGGCCGAGCTCGACGGCGTGGGACACCATCGGCGCCATGCCGTGGTACCGCAGACCGCCCGCGTGGATGGGCGGCGGCACGAAGTCCTTGCCCAGGGTGTGCATCTTGAGCAGCGGCGTCAGGCCGGCTACGTCACCGAAGTCGTACCGGTACTCGCCCTGCGTGATCGACGGGCAGGCGGCCGGCTCGCAGGCCACGACCCGGGTAGCGGTCCCCTCCCGCAGGTTGCGGCCGAGGAACGGGAAGACAGCCCGCCGAGGTTGGACCCGCCGCCCGCGCAGCCGAAGACGATGTCGGCGGCCTCGCCGATCTCGTCGAGCTGCGCCAGCGCCTCCTGGCCGATCACTGACTGGTGCAGCAGGACGTGGTTGAGGACGCTGCCGAGCGCGTAGTGCGCGTCCGGGTTCGTGGCCGCCGCCTCGACCGCCTCGCTGATCGCCATGCCGAGCGAGCCGGTGGTCTCGGGGTCGGCCGCGAGCATCGCCCGGCCGGCGTTGGTGAGGTCCGACGGCGACGGGTGGCAGATGCTGCCGTACGTCTCAATCTGCATCCGGCGGTACGGCTTGGAGTCGTACGAGGCCCGGACCTGCCAGACCTCGCAGGTCAGCCCGAGCAGCGCGCTGGCGAACGCCAGCGCGGCTCCCCACTGGCCGGCGCCGGTCTCGGTGGTGGTCTTCGTGATCCCCTCGGCGGCGTTGTAGTACGCCTGCGCGACCGCGGTGTTCGCCTTGTGCGACCCGACCGGGCTCACACCCTCGTACTTGTAGTAGATCTTCGCCGGGGTGCCCAGGGCCCGCTCGAGCCGCAGGCTCGGACGAGCGGCGACGGCCGCCACAGCGCGTAGATCTCGCGCACGGGCTCGGGGATCTCGATCCAGCGCTCGGTGCTGACCTCCTGCATGATCAGCGCCATCGGGAACAGCGGCGCCAGGTCGTCCGGCGTCAGCGGCTGCTGCGTGCCGGGGTGCAGCGCCGGAGGGCACGGTGCCGGCAGGTCCGCCGCGAGGTTGTACCAGTGGGTGGGGACGGTCGAGGGAACGGTCACGCCGAGGGTGTCGAGCAGCGATGCAGTCATCACGGTCCTCCGGGTGGGCACGCCACGCTGGGCGTTCGTCTGCTGTCGGGCGAACCGGTGCGTTGGGCCGTGGACCGGCGCCATCGAGCGGTCCAGCCGCAGCGTAGCCCGCTAGTCCGCGAGGAAGGAGAGCACGTGCTCCGTGAGCTCGGCGGTGGCGGCCGGGTCGAACGCCGGCAGGCTGCTGTCGAGGAACAGGTGCTGGTCGCCCGGGTAGAGGAACAGCTCGGCACCCTCGACGGACGCCACCAGCGACCGCGCGGCGTCCAGGTCGCCCTCGTCGACGAAGATCGGGTCGGCGTCCTTGCCGTGCACCTGCACGGGCACGCCATCCGGCCAGCCGCCGAACTCGGACGCGGGGAGGCAGGAGGCGACGAAGACCGCGCCCGCGGCGACCGGACGGGTCTGCGCGAGCTGCTGGGCCGCCATGACCCCGAGCGAGATGCCGATGTAGACGGTGCCGCCCGGCAGGTCGGCGGCGGCGTCGACGCCGCGCTGCATCACGGTCTCGAACCCGACCTCGCCCGCGTACGCGATGCCGGCGGAGAGGTCGTCGAACGTGCGCCCGTCGTAGACGTCCGGCGCGTGCACCGTGTGGCCGGCGGCGCGCAAGGCGTCGGCGAACGCGACGACGCCGGGAGTCAGACCCTGGGCGTGGTGCAGGAGCAGGACGGTAGCCATGCTCCGATCATCGCGCGCTGGTCCGACACGCGCTCAGATCGCGCAGGAGTCGTCGACGCACGCCTCGGCGGACGGGTCGGCCGTCGCCAGCGTGGCCAGGGGGTTCGCCGTCTTCCAGCCCTCCTCGAGCAGCTGCGTGAACACGCCGGCCGGCTGCGCGCCCGAGACGCCGATGCGGCGGTCGACCACGAAGAACGGCACACCGGTCACGCCGATCGCGCGGGCCTCGGCCTCGTCGCGACGGACGTCGTCCGCGTGGTCGGTGCCTGCCAGGACCGCACGCGCCTCGTCGGCGCCGACGCCGACCTCCGCCACGATCCGCACGAGGGTCTCGTCGTCGCCCAGGTCGGCGCCGTGCTCGAAGTGCGCGGAGTACAGGGCCTCCAGGACGCGGTCGGCGAGCCCGTGCCGCGCGGCCAGGTGCACCAGGCGGTGCCCGTCGAACGTGTTGACCGCGAGGGTCCGTGCGAAGTCGTAGGCGAGACCCTCACCGGCCGCCACCTCGGTGACCTGCGCGAACATCCGCTGCACCTGGGGGAGCGGGATGCCCTTCATCTCCGCGAGCGCGTCGATCTCGGGACGTCCCGGGCCCGCGGGTGTCTCCGGCGACAGCTCGAACGAGCGCCACGTCACCTCGACCTGGTCGCGGAACGGGAAGTCGGCCAGGGCCGTCTCGAAGCGCTTCTTGCCGATGTAGCACCACGGGCACGCGATGTCGGACCAGATCTCGACGGCGAGCGTGCGGGTCTGGTTCAGGGTGGTGGTCGTCACGGGAGGAGCAGGACCTTTCCGGTCGTGGAGCGCGACTCGAGCGCGCGGTGGGCGTCGGCCGCATCGGCCAACGAGAAGGTGGCGCCGACCCGCACGTCGAGCGTGCCGGCCACGACCCCGTCGAACAACTCCTGGGCGCGCCAGGTCAGCTCCTCGCGCGTCGCGACGAAGTCGCCGAGCGTGGGCCGGGTGAGGTACACCGAGCCGGCGTGGTTCAGCCGCTGCGGATCGACGGGCGGGACCGCACCGGACGACGCCCCGAACAGGACGAGGGTCCCGCGGCGACGCAGGGACGCGAGCGAGGCGTCGAAGGTGTCCTTGCCCACCGAGTCGTAGGCCGCGTGCACGCCACGACCGTCGGTGAGCGCCCGCACCTCGGCGGGCAGGTCACGGGTGAGGTCGGTGAGCTCGCGGTAGCGGATCACGTCGGCCGCACCCGCCTCGCGCGCGAGCCGCTCCTTGTCCGCGGTGCCGACGGTCGAGATCACCCGCGCGCCGCGCGCGGCCGCGAGCTGGGTGAGCAGGAGGCCGACGCCGCCGGCCCCGGCGTGCACGAGGAGGTCGTGCCCCTCGGCCACGGGGAACACGGAGGTGACCAGGTAGTGCGCCGTCATGCCCTGCAGCGGGAGCGCCGCGGCGACCTGCAGGTCGACGCCGACCGGGACGGGGAGCAGCTCGACGCGCGCACGCGGACCAGCTCCGCGTAGGAGCCGGGTGCCGACGACCACGCGACGTGGTCGCCGACCGCGAACTCGGTCACGTCGGACCCGACCTCGACGATCGTTCCCGCACCCTCCGAGCCCAGGACGTGCGGGTACGGCACGGCGTACATGCCGGAGCGGCGGTAGGTGTCGATGAAGTTGATGCCGGCGGCGGCCACCCGGACGACCACGTCGTCGGGCCCGGGCATCGGGTCGGGGAGGTCGACGGCTCGAGGACGTCGGGTCCGCCCGCTGCGGAAGCCTGGATTGCGCGCACGTTGTGCCAACGCGACGGCGACCCGCGATCTTCCCCGCGGAAGACTTTCGCATCTTCGTGCACGACGATGTATGTTCATGCACATGACGTTCACGGTCGCGGTCGCGGGTGCCAGCGGGTACGCGGGTGGCGAGATGCTGCGCGTCCTGCTGGCGCACCCCGAGGCTCGGATCGGCGCGCTGACGGCGCACTCCAACGCCGGGACGGCGCTCGGCGCGCACCAGCCTCACCTGCGCTCGCTGGCGGACCGGGTGCTGCAGCCGACCGACGTCGACGTCCTCGCGGGCCACGACGTCGTGGTCCTGGCCCTGCCGCACGGGTCGAGCGGCGCGGTGGCCGCCGAGCTCGCGGCCCGTGGAGACCGGGCCGTCGTCGTCGACCTCGGCGCCGACCACCGCCTGGTGGACCCGGCCGACTGGGAGGCGTACTACGGCAGCGCGCACGCCGGGACCTGGCCCTACGGCCTCCCCGAGCTGCTGCACGCGGGGGAGCGGACCGCGTCCGCGCAGCGGGCCGAGCTGGCGGGAGCCACCCGGATCGCCGTGCCGGGCTGCAACGTGACCGCCGTGTCGCTCGGACTGCAGCCGGGCATCGCGGCGGGCCTGATCGAGCCCCTCGATCTCGTCGCTGTGCTGGCCAACGGGTACTCGGGTGCGGGCAAGTCCCCCAAGACCCACCTGCTCGCCAGCGAGGGCCTCGGCGCGTCGCAGCCGTACGCCGTCGGCGGCACGCACCGGCACATCCCGGAGATCGGCCAGAACCTGCGCTCCGCCGGGGCCTCCGACGTGACCATCTCCTTCACGCCGACGCTGGTCCCGATGGCCCGCGGGATCCTGGCGACGGCGACCGCGCGTCTCGTCCCCGGCACCGACCCGTCGCTCGTGCGGGCCGCGTGGGAGCAGACGTACGCCGACGAGCCGTTCGTGCACCTGCTGCCCCCGGGCCAGTGGCCGAGCACGGCGTCCACGCTCGGCGCCAACACCGCGCTCGTGCAGGTCGCGGTCGACGAGCGCGCCGGCCGCGTGGTCACGGTCACGGCGATCGACAACCTGGTCAAGGGCACCGCCGGCGGCGCCCTGCAGTCGCTCAACCTCGCACTCGGGCTCGACGAGACCCTCGGTCTTCCACTGGATGGAGTTGCACCATGACGGTCGACACGACCGCCCACCCGTCGCCGGGCGTCACCGCCGCCGCGGGCTTCCAGGCCTCGGGCGTCGTCGCGGGCCTGAAGGCCTCCGGGCGACCGGACCTGGCCCTCGTCGTGAACGAGGGCCCGTCCCAGGTCGCTGCGGCCGTCTTCACGACGAACCGCGTCGTGGGCGCGCCGGTCGTGTGGTCGCGCCAGGCGGTCTCGGACGGCGTGGTCAGCGCGGTCGTGCTCAACTCGGGCGGCGCCAACGTGTGCACCGGGCCGGACGGCTTCCTCGACGTGCACCGCACGGCCGAGAAGGTGGGCAACGTCCTCGAGATCTCGCCGGGCGACGTCGTCGTGTGCTCCACGGGCCTGATCGGCGAGCCGCTGCCCATCGGCAAGCTCCTCGCGGGCGTCGACGACGCCGTCTCGCACCTGTCCCGGACCGGCGGCCTGGCCGCGGCGACCGCGATCATGACCACCGACACCGTGCCCAAGACGGCGCACCTCACGATCCAGGGCGACCGGGGCGAGTGGACCGTCGGCGGGATGGCCAAGGGTGCGGGCATGCTGGCGCCCGGCCTGGCGACGATGCTCTGCGTGATCACCACCGACGCGGTCGTCGACGCCGAGACCGCCGACGCCGCCCTGCGGGCCGCGACGAACCAGACGTTCGACCGCATCGACTCGGACGGCTGCATGTCGACGTCGGACACCGTGACCCTCCTGGTCTCGGGCGCGAGCCGCGCGGTACCGGACCCGGCCGGTTTCACGGCCGCCCTGACCCAGGTCTGCGCCGAGCTGGCCCGGGCGCTGGTCGCGGACGCCGAGGGGGCGTCGCACGACATCGCGGTGACCGTGATGGGGGCCTCGACGGAGGCCGCCGGTCTCGCCGTCGCGCGGGCCGTCACGCGGTCCAACCTGTTCAAGGCGGCGATGTTCGGCAACGACCCGAACTGGGGCCGGGTGCTCGCGCAGGTGGGGACCGTGCCGGAGAGCGTCGCGCCGTTCGACCCCGACCAGCTCGACGTCACGATCAACGGCGTCATGGTCTGCAAGAACGGCGGCGCCTACCGCCCGCGGACCGAGGTCGACCTCGCCGCGAACCGCGAGGTGCACGTGCTGATCGACCTGCACGCCGGACCCGAGGTCGTCACGGTGTGGACGAACGACCTCACGCACGACTACGTCCACGAGAACAGCGCGTACGCGACATGACGGACTTCATCTTCAACACGCGCACCGACCTTCGGCCCGAGCAGAAGGCAGAGGTGCTCATCGAGGCGCTGCCGTGGCTGCAGAAGTTCGCGGGTGCGCTCGTCGTCGTGAAGTACGGCGGCAACGCCATGATCGACGAGGACCTCAAGCGCGCGTTCGCGCAGGACATGGTGTTCCTGCGGCAGGTCGGTCTGCGCCCGGTCGTCGTGCACGGCGGGGGCCCGCAGATCAACTCCATGCTGGACCGGCTGGGGATCGAGTCGGAGTTCCGCGCCGGCCTGCGGGTCACCACGCCCGAGGCCATGGACGTCGTGCGGATGGTGCTCACGGGGCAGGTCTCGCGCGAGCTCGTCGGCCTGCTCAACGCTCACGGCCCGCACGCGGTCGGCCTGTCCGGCGAGGACGGCGGCCTCTTCCAGGCGCGCCGACGTTCGGTGGTCGTGGATGGCGAACCGGTCGACGTCGGCCTCGTCGGCGACGTCGTGCAGGTCAACCCGGGCGCGGTGCTCGACCTCCTCGACGCCGGTCGCATCCCCGTGGTGTCCACGGTCGCGCCCGATCTCGACGACCCCACCCAGGTGCTCAACGTCAACGCGGACACCGCCGCAGCGGCGCTCGCGGTCGCGCTCGGCGCGCGCAAGCTCATCGTGCTGACGGACGTCGAGGGCCTCTACACCAACTGGCCGGACAAGGGGTCGCTGGTGCGTCGCCTGCGCGCAGCCGAGCTCGCCACCATCCTGCCGACGCTCGACGCGGGCATGCGGCCGAAGATGGAGGCCTGCTGGCGGGCGGTCGAGGGCGGCGTCGGCCGGGCGCACGTGATCGACGGCCGCGAGCCGCACTCGATCCTGGTCGAGATCTTCACCTCCGACGGCATCGGCACCATGGTCCTTCCCGACGAAGAGCCGGCGGACGCACCGTTCACCGCACCGATCCCGGTGGTGACGAGATGACCGACCTCCAGCGCGCCCGCCACCGGGCCGACGTCACGCCGGACGCGAACCTGCCCGTGCCCGCGGTCGACGGTTCCGTCGCCGACTGGACCGACCGGTACACGCACGCAGTCATGGACACGTTCGGAGCCCCGCAGCGTGTGCTGGTGCGCGGCGAGGGTCCGTACGTCTGGGACGCCGACGGCACCCGCTACCTCGACCTGCTCGGCGGCATCGCGGTCAACTCGCTCGGCCACGCCCACCCGACGCTCACGGCCGCGATCAGCGCCCAGCTGGGCACGCTCGGGCACGTCTCCAACTTCTTCGGCAGCCCCACGCAGATCGCGTTCGCGGAGCGGCTGATCGCGCTCACGGGCGCCCCCGAGGGGTCGCACGTCTTCCTGACCAACTCCGGCACCGAGGCCAACGAGGCCGCGTTCAAGCTGGCCCGGCGCACCGGTCGGCCGCGCGTCCTGGCCCTCGAAGGTTCCTTCCACGGCCGGTCGATGGGGGCGCTCGCACTCACGCACAAGGCGTCGTACCGCGAGCCGTTCGAGCCGCTGCCCGGCGGCGTCGAGTTCGTCCCGTTCGGCGACACCGACGCCCTCGAGGCGGCCTTCGCCGAGGACGGCGACCAGGTCGCCGCCCTGTTCGTCGAGCCGATCCAGGGTGAGGCCGGCGTCCTGCCGCTGCCGCCCGGCTACCTCGCCCACGCCCGCAGGCTGACCGCCGAGCACGGGGCGCTGCTGATCCTCGACGAGGTCCAGACCGGCATGGGCCGGACCGGCGCCTGGCTCGCGTACCACCACCCGCACCTCGGCGGCGGGGTCGTGCCCGACGCGGTCACGGTGGCCAAGGGCCTCGGTGGCGGCTTCCCCGTCGGTGCCCTCGTCGCCTACGGCCCGGACACGTCGGCGCTGCTCGGTCGGGGGCAGCACGGCTCGACGTTCGGCGGCAACCCGGTCGCCTCGGCAGCCGGGCTCGCGACCATCGGCGTCATCGAGCGTGACGGCCTTCTGGCGCACGTCAGCGGCCTGGGGGAGCGGCTGCGCACGCGGCTGTCGGAGACCGGCAACCCGCTCGTCGTCGGTGTGCGCGGTGAGGGGCTGCTCATCGGCATCGAGCTGGCCGGCCCGGTGTCGGCGCAGGTCGCCGCCCAGGCGCTCGCCGCGGGCTTCATCGTGAACGCGGTCAACCCGTCGACCATCCGGCTCGCGCCGCCGTTCATCCTCACGGACGAGCAGGCCGGGCAGTTCGTCGACTTCCTGGCCCAGGTGGAGGTGTCGTCGTGACCCGGTCCTTCCTGCGGGACGACGACCTCTCGCCCGCCGAGCAGCGGACGGTCCTCGAGCTCGCCCTCGCCTTCCGCGACGACCACTTCGTTCGCACGCCCCTGACCGGACCGCGGCCCGTGGCCGTCATCTTCGACAAGCCGACGCTGCGCACGCAGGTGTCGTTCACCGCGGGCATCGCGGAATCCTCGGTGGCTTCCCGCTGAGCGTCGACGGGAACCTCGCCAAGATCGGCCAGCGCGAGTCGATCGCGGACACCGCCCGGGTGCTCGGCCGGCAGGTCGCGGCGATCGTCTGGCGCACCCACGCGCAGGACCGGCTCGACCAGATGGCCGCGCAGTCGGGCGTGCCGGTGGTCAACGCGCTCACGGACGAGTTCCACCCGTGCCAGATCCTCGCCGACCTCATGACGATCGCCCAGCACCGCGGCGGGGTCGACGCGCTGCCCGGGCAGACCCTCGCCTACGTCGGCGACGGCGCGAACAACATGGCCCACTCCTACCTGCTCGGCGGTGCCACGGCCGGTCTGCACGTCCGCGTCGGGACGCCGCACGGGTTCCTTCCCGACCCCGACGTGCTCGCCGACGCGGAGGCCATCGCTGCGACGACGGGCGGGTCTGTCGTCGTCACGCACGACGCCGCGCTCGCCGTGGCGGGCGCGGACGTGGTCGCCACCGACACCTGGGTGTCGATGGGCCAGGAGGCCCACGCCGCCGAGCGCGAGACCCCGTTCGTGCCCTTCCGGGTCGACGCGGCACTCCTGGCGCTCGCCGCGCCCGACGCGATCGTCCTGCACTGCCTGCCCGCCTACCGCGGCAAGGAGATCACCGCCGAGGTGCTCGACGGACCGCAGGCAGTCGTCTGGGACGAGGCGGAGAACCGGCTGCACGCCCAGAAGGCGCTGCTCACCTGGCTGCTGGAGCAGCCGTGAGCGTCACCTCGTCGGTCCCGCACACCAAGGCCGGGCGCCACGCTCTGGTCACGTCGCTGCTGTCCCGCGGGCTCGTGCACTCCCAGCAGCAGCTGGCCGAGCTGCTCGCGGCCGAGGGGGTCTCCGTCACGCAGGCGACCCTGAGCCGCGACCTGGTCGAGCTGCGCGCGGTGAAGATCCGGACGCCGTCGGGGGCGCTGGCCTATGCGGTGCCGGTCGAGGGTGGGGGTCGCACGACGCCGTCGACCGGTCCCGACTGGGCCCCCGCGCGGGAAGAGATGCTCGCGTCCCGCCTCGCCCGGCTGTGCGCCGAGCTGCTGGTCACCGCCGAGGCGTCCGGAAACCTCGTCGTCCTGCGCACGCCGCCGGGCGGGGCACAGTTCCTCGCGTCCGCCATCGACCACTCGATCCTGCCCGCTGTCCTGGGCACCATCGCCGGCGACGACACGGTGCTGGTCATCGCCCGCGAGGGCGAGACCGGTTCGGCGCTCGCTGCGCGCTTCCTCGCCCTGGCCACCGATGCTCGACCGGACGCCGCTCCCCGCGTGCGACCGGCAGACTGAACCTCGAACACACCGACCCAGAAGAGAGACCTTTCATGACTCAGCGCGTCGTCCTCGCCTACTCCGGCGGCCTGGACACCTCCGTCGGAATCGGCTGGATCGCCGAGGCGACCGGTGCCGAGGTCATCGCCGTCGCGGTCGACGTCGGCCAGGGCGGCGAGGACCTCAACGTCATCCGCCAGCGCGCGCTCGACTGCGGCGCGGTCGAGGCGTACGTCGCCGACGCCCGAGACGAGTTCGCCAGCGAGTACTGCATGCCCGCGCTCAAGGCGAACGCGCTCTACCTGGACCGCTACCCGCTGGTCTCGGCCCTGTCCCGCCCGGTGATCGTCAAGCACCTCGTGCGGGCCGCCAAGCAGTTCGGTGCGACCACCGTGGCGCACGGCTGCACCGGCAAGGGCAACGACCAGGTCCGTTTCGAGGTCGGCATCACCTCGCTGGCCCCCGACCTGACGTGCCTCGCGCCCGTCCGCGACCTGGCGCTGACCCGCGACAAGGCCATCGAGTTCGCCACCCGCAACGCGCTGCCCATCGAGACCACCAAGCACAACCCGTTCTCGATCGACCAGAACGTGTGGGGCCGCGCGGTCGAGACCGGCTTCCTCGAGGACATCTGGAACGGCCCGACCAAGGACGTCTACACCTACACCGACGACCCGACGTTCCCGCCGGTCGCCGACGAGGTCATCGTCACGTTCGAGGCCGGCGTTCCCGTCGCGCTCGACGGCATCCCGGTGACCCCTCTGCAGGCGATCCAGGAGATGAACCGCCGCGCCGGCGCCCACGGCGTCGGCCGGATCGACATCGTCGAGGACCGCCTGGTCGGCATCAAGTCGCGCGAGGTCTACGAGGCGCCGGGCGCGATGGCGCTCATCGCCGCGCACCAGGAGCTCGAGAACGTCACCGTCGAGCGCGAGCAGGCCCGGTTCAAGCGCACCGTCGCCCAGCGCTGGACCGCGTCTACGACGGCCAGTGGTTCTCGCCGCTGAAGAAGTCGCTCGACGTCTTCGTCGACGACACCCAGCGGTACGTCTCCGGCGACGTGCGCATCGTCCTGCACGGCGGCCGCGCCACCGTCACCGGCCGTCGTTCGGACGCGAGCCTGTACGACTTCAACCTCGCCACCTACGACACGGGCGACACCTTCGACCAGGCCGCGGCGAAGGGCTTCATCGAGATCTACGGCCTCAGGCTCCAAGCTCGCCGCCGCGCGCGACGTCCGGTTCGGCAACGGCGTCGACCTCGGCTCGCAGGGCGGGATCAGTGGCTGACCAGCCGCTCGCCCTCTGGGGCGGCCGCTTCGCCTCCGGGCCGGCGGCCGCCCTGGCGGAGCTGTCCCGGTCGACGCACTTCGACTGGCGGCTGGCCGACGTCGACATCTCGGGTTCGGTCGCGCACGCGCACGTCCTGCACGCGGCGGGTCTGCTCTCCGACGACGAGGTCGCGACGATGGTCGACGCTCTCGAGGTGCTGCGGGCCGACGTGGCCAGCGGCGCCTTCGGTCCGGGTCCCGACGACGAGGACGTGCACACGGCGTTGGAGCGCGGGCTCATCGAGCGCGCCGGCGCGGACGTCGGCGGCAAGCTGCGGGCGGGCCGCTCGCGCAACGACCAGATCGCCACGCTGGTACGGATGTACCTGCGGCGCGAGGCGCGTTCGCTCGCGGGACTCGTCCTGGACCTGGTCGACGCTCTGACCGAGCAGGCCGCCGCCGCGGGGGACGCCCCGATGCCGGGCCGCACCCACCTGCAGCACGCTCAGCCCGTCCTGCTCGCGCACCACCTGCTCGCGCACGCGTGGCCGCTGATGCGCGACGTCGACCGCTGGATCTCCTGGGACGCGCGGGCGGCGCGGTCGCCCTACGGGTCCGGAGCGCTCGCGGGATCGTCGCTCGGTCTCGACCCGGCGGCCGTCGCGCGCGAGCTCGGCTTCGACGGTCCGGTCGAGAACTCGATCGACGGCACGGCGTCGCGCGACGTCGTCGCGGAGTTCGCGTTCGTGGCCGCCATGCTGGCGGTGGACGTCTCGCGGCTCGCCGAGGAGGTCATCCTCTGGTCGACCAAGGAGTTCGGGTTCGTGCGTCTGCATGACGCCTACTCCACGGGCTCGAGCATCATGCCGCAGAAGAAGAACCCCGACATCGCCGAGCTCGCGCGCGGCAAGGCGGGCCGCCTGATCGGCGACCTGACCGGGCTGCTCACCACCCTCAAGGGCCTCCCGCTCGCCTACAACCGTGACCTGCAGGAGGACAAGGAGCCCGTCTTCGACCAGGTCGACCAGCTCACCATCCTCCTGCCGGCGTTCGCGGGGATGATCGCCACGCTCACGTTCGACACCGCGCGGATGGCGTCGCTCGCACCGCAGGGGTTCTCGCTGGCGACGGACATCGCCGAGTGGCTCGTGCGCCAGGGCGTTCCGTTCCGCGTGGCCCACGAGGTCGCGGGCGCGTGCGTCCGCGAGTGCGAGGCGCACGAACCGCCGATCGAGCTGTGGGACCTGACCGACGACGAGCTCGCGGCCATCTCGCCGCACCTGACCCCGGGCGTCCGCGACGTCCTCACGGTCGAGGGGTCGCTGGCGTCCCGCTCCGCGGTCGGGGGCACGGCGCCTACCGCCGTGGCGGCGCAGCTCGTCGACGCGCGCGGCCGGGCGCAGGACCTGCGGGCGTGGACGACCTCCTGACCGCGCCCGCCCAGATCGTCGCGACGGCGCTGGCCAGGGCCCCGCGGCTCGGACCGGTCCGCGTGGTCTGCGTCGACGGTCCCGCGGGGTCCGGCAAGACCACGGCGGCGGCCGCCATCGTTGCCGCCGCGGGCCCGACGTCGTCCGTGGTGCACCTCGACGACCTGTACGAGGGCTGGTCCGGGCTGGAGGGCTCGCTGTGGCCGCGCCTCGCGGCGCAGGTCCTCGAACCGCTGCGCCGCGGTCGTCCCGGTCGGTTCCAGCGGTACGACTGGCCGTCCGGGGCGTTCGCGGACTGGATCGACGTCCCCGTGCCGTCCCTGCTCGTGCTCGAGGGCTGCGGCTCGGCGCGGCGGGCGGCCGAGCCGGTCGCTGTCGTGCAGGTGTGGGTCCAGGCCGACGACGAGCTGCGCCTCGAGCGGGGGCTCGCGCGGGACGGGTCGGCCGCCCGGGCGCACTGGCTGACCTGGATGGCCGACGAGGCTGCGCACTTCGCCCGGGAGGGCACGCGCGAGCGTGCGGATCTGCGGCTGGACGCGTTCGGCGCGGTGATACCCGACCACGGGAGCCAGGTCACGTACGGCAGGATGGACGCGTGAGCGCGACGCCCGACCACCGACCCGAGCCGCCGGACGCCTCCGACCCGCGCGCGTTCCTCGTCGTCCCGGCGCGCGTCTGGTACTCCCGCGAGGTGCACGCGGTCGCCCGCGACCTGCTCGGTGCCTACCTGACCTCCCGTTCGCCCGACGGTGACGTCACGCTGCGGATCACCGAGGTCGAGGCCTACGCCGGTGCCGACGACCCGGGCTCGCACGCCTACCGCGGCCGCACGTCCCGCAACGCGGTGATGTTCGCGGAGCCGGGCCGGCTGTACGTCTACCGCCACCTGGGCCTCCACCACTGCCTGAACATCGTCACCGAGCCCACGGGCAGCCCGTCGGCCGTCCTGCTGCGCGCCGGCGAGATCGTCGAGGGCGTCGACCTGGCATGGCGGCGCCGCGAGGCCGTGGGGGTGGTCGACTCCGAGCGCCAGCTGGCCCGCGGACCCGCCCGGCTGGCGGTCGCCCTCGGCCTCGACCTGCGTGCGAACGGCGCCGACGTGACCGAGTCCGGGGGCGACATCGTGCTGCACCGCCAGCAGGCGGTCACCCTGCCGACGCACAAGTCGGGACCGCGCGTCGGCGTCTCCGGCTCGGGTGGCGAGGGGAACCGGTTCCCGTGGCGCTACTGGCTCACCGACGAACGCACGGTCTCCGCCTACCGGCCGGCGTATCGGTCGCCGACGTCGACAGACGCTCCCTGACGAGCGACGACGTCGGCCCGCGCGTGCTGCCCGCCCTGACTTTCTACGGAGACCTCATGAACCACGTGCTCGACGGCTCGAGTGGCGCGGGCTGATCGCCCAGACCACCGACCTCGACGCCCTTCGCTCCGCACTCTCCGCGGGACCGGTGCCGCTCTACTGCGGCTTCGACCCGACGGCGCCGAGCCTGCACATCGGCAACCTCGTGCAGATCCTCACCGTCCGCCGCCTGCAGGACGCCGGCCACGTGCCGTTCGCCCTCGTCGGCGGCGCCACGGGCCTGATCGGCGACCCGAAGATGGCGGGGGAGCGCACGCTCAACTCGCCGGACCTCGTCGCGGGCTGGGTGGAGCGGATCCGCCGGCAGATCGAGCCGCTGCTGCGGTTCGACGGGCCGAACGCCGCGACGATGGTCAACAACCTCGACTGGACCGCCCCGCTGTCCGCCATCGACTTCCTGCGCGACGTCGGCAAGCACTACCGCCTGGGCACGATGCTCGCCAAGGACACGGTGGCCCGGCGCCTGAACAGCGAGCAGGGCATCAGCTTCACCGAGTTCAGCTACCAGATCCTGCAGGGGATGGACTTCCTGGAGCTGTTCCGTCGCCACGGGATCACGCTGCAGACCGGCGGCAGCGACCAGTGGGGCAACCTCCTGTCGGGCGTCGAGCTGATCCGCAAGGCGGAGGGCGTCGCCGCGCACGCGCTGACCACCCCGCTGATCACCAAGGCCGACGGGACCAAGTTCGGCAAGACCGAGACCGGCACGGTATGGCTCGACGCGGAGATGACCTCGCCGTACGCCTTCTTCCAGTTCTGGCTCAACGCCGACGACGCCGACGTGGTCGGCTACCTGAAGGTCTTCACCTTCCTGTCCCGCGACGAGATCGACGCGTTGGCGGCTGCGGTGGCGTTGGCACCGGCCGCGCGTGAGGCGCAGCGCACGCTCGCGTACGAGGTCACCTCGCTCGTGCACGGTTCGGCCGCCGCCGACCAGGTCGTCGCCGCGAGTCAGGCGCTCTTCGGTCGCGGCTCGTTGGCGGACCTGTCGCTGGACGTGCTGGCGGCCGCGGTCGCGGAGCTGCCGTCGGCGCCCGGGAAGGCCGGCGACCAGATCGCGGACCTGCTGGCGGCCACCGGCGTCGTGGCCAGCAAGGGGGCCGCCCGACGGGCGATCGCCGAGGGGGGTGCGTCGGTGAACAACGCCCGTGTGGCCACCGAGGACGCGGTCCTGGCCGACGCGGACCTGCTCCACGGGCGGTTCGCCGTGCTGCGCCGTGGCAAGCGCACGCTCGCGGTGGTCGACGCCCAGGCGTGACGGTTCGCGACGAACGGGCCCGCGAGCACGTCTCGCGGGCCCGATCGCGTACCTGACCTGCTCAGACGTGTCGCCAGGCGACCTGGTGACCGGCGTCACCGCGGCGCGATTTGCCACCCGCCGCAACACGCGCGTAATGTTCTCGATGTCGCCCGAGAGGGAGGAACGGACACCGCGGATCGAACCACGGTGGCTGGTCCCCAAGGGTGGCCACCCCTCGAACGAACTTCACGGTGCTTCGTGCGCCTTGAAGTCGTATGAGGGACGGGCTTCCGGCCTCGCACTCCCCGCCCGAGAGGGTGGCGGAACGCGGCCGAAAAGCCAGGTAAGATTCAGAACGACAAAGCCTCTCGGACGGGTCGAAAGATCCCGAGGAGATGCGCGTCTGTTCCTTGAGAACTCAACAGTGTGCCAAATAGTCGATGCCATATGGCTTGCTATCGATGATGTCTGCGTCCTTTGGGTGTGGGTGTTTGAGGTGGTGGGTCTTGGTTGAGATGGGTGTCTTTCTTTCACCTCCGTGGGAGGGGGCATCCGAACAGCCGAATTGGATTGGTCGGCCGGGTTGAACCGGTTGGCTGTTTCGTTTTGTCGGTTGCCTTGCTGCTTCGGTGGTGGGGTGCCAGTTGACATTTACGGAGAGTTTGATTCTGGCTCAGGACGAACGCTGGCGGCGTGCTTAACACATGCAAGTCGAACGGTGATGGCCAGCTTGCTGGTCTGATCAGTGGCGAACGGGTGAGTAACACGTGAGCAACCTGCCCTTCACTCTGGAATAACCACCGGAAACGGTGGCTAATACCGGATACGAGACGTACACGCATGTGTCGCGTCTGGAAAGATTTATCGGTGAGGGATGGGCTCGCGGCCTATCAGCTTGTTGGTGGGGTAGTGGCCCACCAAGGCGACGACGGGTAGCCGGCCTGAGAGGGCGACCGGCCACACTGGGACTGAGATACGGCCCAGACTCCTACGGGAGGCAGCAGTGGGGAATATTGCACAATGGGCGCAAGCCTGATGCAGCGACGCCGCGTGGAGGATGACGGCCTTCGGGTTGTAAACTCCTTTCAGCAGGGAAGAAGCGAAAGTGACGGTACCTGCAGAAGAAGCGCCGGCTAACTACGTGCCAGCAGCCGCGGTAATACGTAGGGCGCAAGCGTTGTCCGGAATTATTGGGCGTAAAGACTCGTAGGCGGTTTGTCGCGTCTGCTGTGAAAACCTAAGGCTCAACCTTGGGCTTGCAGTGGGTACGGGCAGACTAGAGTGCGGTAGGGGTGACTGGAATTCCTGGTGTAGCGGTGGAATGCGCAGATATCAGGAGGAACACCGATGGCGAAGGCAGGTCACTGGGCCGCAACTGACGCTGAGGAGCGAAAGCATGGGGAGCGAACAGGATTAGATACCCTGGTAGTCCATGCCGTAAACGTTGGGCACTAGGTGTGGGGCTCATTCCACGAGTTCCGTGCCGCAGCAAACGCATTAAGTGCCCCGCCTGGGGAGTACGGCCGCAAGGCTAAAACTCAAAGAAATTGACGGGGGCCCGCACAAGCGGCGGAGCATGCGGATTAATTCGATGCAACGCGAAGAACCTTACCAAGGCTTGACATACACCGGAAAAGTGCAGAGATGTGCTCCCCGTAAGGTCGGTGTACAGGTGGTGCATGGTTGTCGTCAGCTCGTGTCGTGAGATGTTGGGTTAAGTCCCGCAACGAGCGCAACCCTCGTCCCATGTTGCCAGCGGGTTATGCCGGGGACTCATGGGAGACTGCCGGGGTCAACTCGGAGGAAGGTGGGGATGACGTCAAATCATCATGCCCCTTATGTCTTGGGCTTCACGCATGCTACAATGGCCGGTACAAAGGGCTGCGATACCGCGAGGTGGAGCGAATCCCAAAAAGCCGGTCTCAGTTCGGATTGGGGTCTGCAACTCGACCCCATGAAGTCGGAGTCGCTAGTAATCGCAGATCAGCAACGCTGCGGTGAATACGTTCCCGGGCCTTGTACACACCGCCCGTCAAGTCACGAAAGTCGGTAACACCCGAAGCCAGTGGCCCAACTCGTAAGAGAGGGAGCTGTCGAAGGTGGGACTGGCGATTGGGACTAAGTCGTAACAAGGTAGCCGTACCGGAAGGTGCGGCTGGATCACCTCCTTTCTAAGGAGCATCTGGCATCAGGTCGTCCTGTCATGGGGTGGCTGTGGTGTCCAGGCCCGTTGTCCCTGCCGAACGAGTGGGGGACGGTGCTCGAGGGTGGAACATCGACTGTGGCCGGCTCTTCGAGCTGGTGGCGCCTAGTACGCCGCAACCCTTCGGGGTTCGGGTGGGAACGGTGGCTGCTGGGGTTGGGGGTCGGCTGGGCACGCTGTTGGGTCCTGAGGGAACAGCCGGAAGGTTGTTCGTTCAGGGTCGCTACGGATCTGGGTCTGCGCTTGCGAGCGTGGGGCGGGTTCGGGGGACTGCGGGCTGGTACCGCTCGGTCGAACCGCTCAGGCGATCAACGCTGCAAGGTGTTGGTGGTGGGGGTAGGCGCTGGGGTGAGGGTGTCAGTACCGGTCGTAGCTTGAGAACTGCACAGTGGACGCGAGCATCTTTTTGAATGATCTTTGTGGTCAAGTTTATAAGGGCACAGGGTGGATGCCTTGGCACTAGGAGCCGAAGAAGGACGTTGTAGCCTGCGATAAGCCTCGGGGAGTTGGCAAACGAACCGTGATCCGAGGATGTCCGAATGGGGAAACCCCGCACGAGTCATGTCGTGTGACCCGCACCTGAATATATAGGGTGTGTGGAGGGAACGGCGGGAAGTGAAACATCTCAGTACCGCCAGGAAGAGATATTCCGTGAGTAGTGGCGAGCGAAAGCGGATCAGGCCAAACCGTGTACGTGTTCAAGCCGGCAGGCGTTGCGTGCACGGGGTTGTGGGACCTTTCCGTTGGATCTGCCGATCCGACAGGGAGTCAGAAAGTCGCGTCATAGTCGAAGGGCATTGAAAGGCCCGGCACAGAGGGTGTGACCCCCGTAGACGAAATGGCGTGGCCTCCCGAAGGGGATCCCAGTAAGCCCGGGCCCGAGAAACCTGGAGTGAATCTGCACAGACCACTGTGTAAGCCTAAATACTACCTAGTGACCGATAGCGGACAAGTACCGTGAGGGAAAGGTGAAAAGTACCCCGGGAGGGGAGTGAAATAGTACCTGAAACCGTGTGCCTACAATCCGTTGGAGCCTCCCTAGCAGGGGTGACAGCGTGCCTTTTGAAGAATGAGCCTGCGAGTTAGTGGTACGTGGCGAGGTTAACCCGTGTGGGGAAGCCGTAGCGAAAGCGAGTCCGAATAGGGCGTCTCAGTCGCGTGCTCTAGACCCGAAGCGGAGTGATCTAGCCATGGGCAGGTTGAAGCGCGGGTAAGACCGCGTGGAGGACCGAACCCACCAGGGTTGAAAACCTGGGGGATGACCTGTGGTTAGGGGTGAAAGGCCAATCAAACTCCGTGATAGCTGGTTCTCCCCGAAATGCATTTAGGTGCAGCGTCACGTGTTTCTTGCCGGAGGTAGAGCTACTGGATAGCCGATGGGCCCCACCAGGTTACTGACGTTAGCCAAACTCCGAATGCCGGTAAGCCAGAGCGTGGCAGTGAGACTGCGGGGGATAAGCCCGTAGTCGAGAGGGAAACAGCCCAGACCACCAGCTAAGGCCCCTAAGCGTATGCTAAGTGGGAAAGGATGTGGAGTTGCACAGACAACCAGGAGGTTGGCTTAGAAGCAGCCACCCTTGAAAGAGTGCGTAATAGCTCACTGGTCAAGTGATTCCGCGCCGACAATGTAGCGGGGCTCAAGTATACCGCCGAAGCTGTGGCATTCACACATCGCTAAGCCTTCGTGGTTCAGGCGTGTGGATGGGTAGGGGAGCGTCGTGTGGGCAGTGAAGTCGCGGGGGAACCCAGCGGTGGAGCCCACACGAGTGAGAATGCAGGCATGAGTAGCGAATGACGGGTGAGAAACCCGTCCGCCGAATGACCAAGGGTTCCAGGGCCAGGCTAATCCGCCCTGGGTAAGTCGGGACCTAAGGCGAGGCCGACAGGCGTAGTCGATGGACAACGGGTTGATATTCCCGTACCGGCGAAGAACCGCCCATACCGAGCCCGGTGATGCTAAACGCCCGAAGCACCGCATCGTCCCTTCGGGGACACCGTGGTGTAGAGCGCGTGACCCGAACCGGTAGTAGGTAAGCGTATTAACAGGGGTGACGCAGGAAGGTAGCCGAGCGTGGCGATGGTAGTCCACGTCTAAGGTCGTAGGGTGAGGTGTAGGCAAATCCGCACCTCGTGAAGCCTGAGAAGCTGACAGTGACCGCGAATGCGGGAAATCGGTGATCCTATGCTGCCAAGAAAAGCCTCGACGCGAGGTTCTAGCCGCCCGTACCCCAAACCGACTCAGGTGGTCAGGTAGAGAATACCAAGGCGATCGAGAGAATCGTGGTTAAGGAACTCGGCAAAATGCCCCCGTAACTTCGGGAGAAGGGGGGCCTGAAGCGTGAACCGACTTGCTCGGGGAGCGTGAAGGGCCGCAGAGACCAGGGAGAAGCGACTGTTTACTAAAAACACAGGTCCGTGCGAAGTCGCAAGACGATGTATACGGACTGACGCCTGCCCGGTGCTGGAAGGTTAAGAGGACGGGTCAGCCGCAAGGCGAAGCAGAATTTAAGCCCCAGTAAACGGCGGTGGTAACTATAACCATCCTAAGGTAGCGAAATTCCTTGTCGGGTAAGTTCCGACCTGCACGAATGGCGTAACGACTTCTCCGCTGTCTCAACCGCGAACTCGGCGAAATTGCACTACGAGTAAAGATGCTCGTTACGCGCAGCAGGACGGAAAGACCCCGGGACCTTTACTATAGTTTGGTATTGGTGTTCGGTGCGGCTTGTGTAGGATAGGTGGGAGACTGTGAAGCCGGCACGCCAGTGTCGGTGGAGTCAACGTTGAAATACCACTCTGGTCGCTCTGGATATCTAACCTCGGTCCGTGATCCGGACTAGGGACAGTGCCTGATGGGTAGTTTAACTGGGGCGGTTGCCTCCTAAAATGTAACGGAGGCGCTCAAAGGTTCCCTCAGCCTGGTTGGCAATCAGGTGGCGAGTGCAAGTGCACAAGGGGAGCTTGACTGTGAGACTGACAGGTCGAGCAGGGACGAAAGTCGGAACTAGTGATCCGGCGGTGGCTTGTGGAAGCGCCGTCGCTCAACGGATAAAAGGTACCCCGGGGATAACAGGCTGATCTTGCCCAAGAGTCCATATCGACGGCATGGTTTGGCACCTCGATGTCGGCTCGTCGCATCCTGGGGCTGGAGTAGGTCCCAAGGGTTGGGCTGTTCGCCCATTAAAGCGGTACGCGAGCTGGGTTTAGAACGTCGTGAGACAGTTCGGTCCCTATCCGCTGCGCGCGCAGGAAACTTGAGAAGGGCTGTCCCTAGTACGAGAGGACCGGGACGGACGAACCTCTGGTGTGCCAGTTGTTCCGCCAGGAGCACGGCTGGTTGGCTACGTTCGGAAGGGATAACCGCTGAAAGCATCTAAGCGGGAAGCCTGCTTCAAGATGAGGTTTCCATGGGGACTTGATCCCCGAGAGGCTCCCAGCTAGACCACTGGGTAGATAGGCCGGATGTGGAAGAGGGGACGAAAGACCCTCGCAGCTGACCGGTACTAATAAGCCGACAACTTCATCACATTCATTCAAGTCAATGTGCTACGCGTCCACTGTGCGGTTCCCCGAGAGACGAACGGGAACCCGTTTGACAACTCGACAACGTTACGGCGGTCATAGCGAAGGGGAAACGCCCGGTCCCATTCCGAACCCGGAAGCTAAGCCCTTCAGCGCCGATGGTACTGCACTCGCCAGGGTGTGGGAGAGTAGGACGCCGCCGGACATCATTCAGGAAAGCCACCCCTCCGGGGGTGGCTTTTCCTGTTTTCACCAGCACACCTGCGCGCAACGTCGGGCGTATCGAGAATCTATTTCCGCACATCTGCAACCGCCTCTGTGGTCGTCGACAATCGTCCGTCCTGGACGCCGTCGGGCGCCGACGACGCGGGATGAGACGATGGTGCGGTCGAACGCGACGAGGAGAGCACACAGATGAACAGCGATGACCGTGCCAAGGGCACATCCGGCGACCGTGGTCGGTCGGGTGGTGCCGAGGGCGGCCGATCCGGCTACGGATCGAACCCGCAGCGCAGCTCGGGCGCCTCTCAGGGCCGTGGCGGCGCATCCGGCGGTGATCGCAGTCGATCGGGTGGTTCCTCGTACGGCGGCTCTCGTGGCGGCTCCTCGGGCGGTCGTCCGCCGGCTGGTCGCGACGACCGTGGTGGACGCCCGGCAGCCGATCGTGGCGGCCGGCCCTCCTACGGATCGGGGGGCGGCGAGCGCTCGTCGGGTGGTTCGTACGGACGTCCGGCGTACGGCACCGGCTCCTCGTCCGGTCGGGGCGAGCGCCCCGCGTACGGCGGTTCGCGCGGCGACGACCGAGCTGGTCGTCCGGCATCCGGCGGCCGTGACGGGCGTCCGCCGTACAGCGGCGCCTCTCGTGGTGACCGCCCGGCCTACTCGGGTCGCACCGATCGACCCCCGTTCGCCGACCGGTCCCGCGGGGAGCAGTCCGGTTCCTACGGTGACCGGCCGCGTTCCGGCGCGCCCACGTCCGGTGGAGACCGTTCCGGTCAGCGCCCGGCGTACGGCGACCGTGGTCGAGACAACCGCTCGGGGTCGGGCGACCGCCCCCAGGGCGACCGTTCGTCCTACGGCGACCGTCAGCGCAGCGATCGGCCCTCCTACGGCGCCCCGCGTGGCGCGGCCCCTTCGTCCGGCGACCGTTCGCGCAACGATCGTTCGTCGACGGGTGGGCGTCCGCCCTACGGTGACCGCCCGCGTTCGGACCGTCCCGCGTCCGGTGGTCGGCCCGCCTACGGTGACCGTCAGGACCGTTCCTCGTCCGGTGGCTCGTACGGCGACCGCCCGCGTTCGGACCGTCCCGCGTCCGGTGGTCGGCCCGCCTACGGTGACCGTCAGGACCGTTCCTCGTCCGGTGGCTCGTACGGCGACCGCCCGCGTTCGGACCGTCCCGCGTCCGGTGGTCGGCCCGCCTACGGTGACCGTCAGGACCGTTCCTCGTCCGGTGGCTCGTACGGCGACCGCCCGCGTTCGGACCGTCCCGCGTCCGGAGGACGGCCTGCCTACGGTGACCGTCAGGACCGTTCCTCGTCCGGTGGCTCGTACGGTGACCGCCCGCGTTCGGACCGTCCCGCGTCCGGAGGACGGCCTGCCTACGGCGACCGGCCCTCGTTCGGGGCCGCCGGTGCGAGCGACCGCGGAACCTATGGCGACAGGTCGGGTTCGGCAGCACGTCGCCAGCCGGTCGACCGTCCGCGCACGGACCGGCCTCCCTTCGAGCGTGGTGATCGCCCGGCGTACAACGACCGGAACGATCGTTCGTCGAGCGACCGTCCGCGTACCGAGCGTCCGGCGTACGGCGACCGGAACGATCGGCCGTCGAGCGACCGTCCGCGTTCCGAGCGCCCGGCGTACAACGACCGGAACGATCGTTCGTCGAGCGACCGTCCGCGTACCGAGCGCCCGGCGTACGGCGACCGGAACGATCGGTCGTCCAGCGACCGTCCCCGCACGGCGTCCGGCGACCGTCCGCGCGGCACGTCCGGCGATCGTCCGAGGTCGGACCGCCCGTCGGCGCCGCGCGGCGACCGTCCGGCGACGAACGACCGTCGGCCCCCGTCCGGCGACCGGGGCCGGGCGCCGTACGGTGCCACGGCGGGTGCCGGTGCGCGTGGCGGCGAGGACCGACGCGACGACGACAAGCGGCTGACGCGGCCTCCGCAGGACCAGCGCGTCGAGGCGCCGGAGATACCGGACGACGTCGTGTTCTCGGACCTCGACAAGTCGGTGCGTGGTCGGCTCCGGACGCTGAGCAAGGACAACGCGGACGGCGTCGGTCGGCACCTGGTCATGGTCGGGCGGCTGCTCGACACCGAGCCGGGAGCTCGCCTACGAGCACGCCCAGGCCGCGGTGCGCCGGGCCGGACGGGTCGACGTCGTGCGCGAGGCGGCCGGTCTGGCCGCCTACCGGACCGAGAGGTACGCGGAGGCTCTGCGCGAGCTGCGCACGGTGCGGCGGCTGAACGGCTCGTCGGAGCACCTTGCGATCATGGCGGACTGTGAGCGCGGGCTCGGCCGTCCTGAGCGGGCGCTGGCGCTCGCGCAGGAGCCCGAGGCCGAGACGCTGGACGCCGAGGCGACGATCGAGCTGGCGATGGTGGTCAGCGGTGCGCGGCTCGACCTCGGCCAGCCCGAGGCAGCCGTGGCGGCCCTGTCGACCGACGCGGTGCGCGCCGGCACGGGGGTCGTCGCGATCCGGGTGGCGCAGGCGCGGGCTACCGCGCTCGAGGCTGCCGGGATGACCGATGCGGCCGCGGCCGAGCTCGAGCCGTACACGCAGGAGCAGCTCGACGAGGCCGCCGGCGACGTCGAGCCCGACGAGGAGTTCGTCGCGTTCGACCTGAGCGAGTTCGACGACGAGGGCGAGTACGAGGACTACCCGGTCGAGGCCTCCGGCGACGCCGGCACGTCCGAGCGAGCGGAGGCCGAGCTGGCCGACGAGGGCGACGCGTCCCTGGCCGACGAGGACGACGACGAAGACGACGACGACGAGGACGACGCGCTCGCCGAGGCCGAGGCGCTCCTGGCTGCCGACGACGAGGGCGAGGGCGATCGGTGACAGACGCGGCAACGCTGATCGGGTCGGCGACGCCGCTCGCGGACCGGTTCGACCTGGCGCTCGTCGACCTCGACGGTGTGGCCTACAAGGGCCACGAGCCGATCGACGGCGCTGCGCAGGGCTTGTCGAGCGCGCGTGAGCGGGGGATGCGGCTGGTCTTCGTCACCAACAACGCCTCGCGCGAGCCGGAGTCGGTGGCCGACCAGCTGACCGGGCTGGGGATCGCGACGCAGCCGGGTGAGGTGATGACCGCCGCACAGGCTGCCGCCAGCCTGACCACACGGCTGCCCGCGGGCCAGAAGGTGCTGGTGGTCGGCGGTGCCGGCCTGGTCACCGCGGTCCGCGCCGCCGGGTACCAGGTGGTGTTCTCGGCCGACGACGAACCGGCTGCGGTGGCCCAGGGCTTCGCGCCCGAGGTCGGGTGGCCGCAGCTGGCCGAGGCCGCCTACGCGGTCGAGCGCGGCGCCTGGCACGTGGCCTCGAACCTGGACCTGAGCCTGCCGACCGCCCGCGGGTTCGCCCCGGGGAACGGCTCCCTGGTGGGCGCCGTGCGGGCCGCGACCGGTGTCACGCCGGACAGCGCCGGCAAGCCGTCACCGACCATGTACCGCATGGCCGTCGAGCGGGCCGGTGCGCGCGAGACGCTGGTCGTCGGTGACCGTCTCGACACCGACCTGGCCGGTGCGCGTGCGGGCGGCTTCATCGGCCTGCACGTCCTGACCGGTGTGAACTCGGCTCGCGACGACGTGCTGGCCGTACCGGGCGAGCGACCTCACCTGATCGGTGCCGACCTGCTCTCGCTGCTCGTCGCACACCCGGAGCCCGTCCGGGCCGACGACGGCTGGTGGACCTGTCGTGAGGCGTCCGCGCGGATCGTCGACGGCGCCCTCGAGTTCGGTCGGTACGAGCCGTCGAGCACCGAGGACCGGGTGGACGTCGCGCGCGCGGCCTGCGCGGCCGCCTGGGCCGCGGCGGACGCCGGCGTCGACATCGACGCGACCACAGTGCCCGAGCTGGCGACGACCTGACGGACGTGCGTGCGCCGCGCAGGCGTCGCCGGACATCCCAGGTAGCGTGGGCGCGTCCCGGCACCGACCGGACCCACCACACCGAGGAGCGGCAGTGAGCGAGAGCGACGACGGCTACGGCACGACTGCGGACGCCGCTGTCGACGAGGCCCTCTCGCGGCTCGACGGGCTCGAGGACCAGCCGCTGCGCGCGCACGTCGCCGTGTTCGAGGCCGTGCACGGCGCGCTGCAGGACCGGCTCGCCGACGCCGAGGGCTGACCCTTGGCCACCCGCCTCGACACCGAGACTCGTCCGCCGCGGGCTGGCTCGGTCGCGCAAGCAGGCGGGCGACCTGATCGCGGCCGGACGAGTCGCCGTCGACGGCACGCCCGTGGCTCGCAGCGCGACGCCGGTGACGGACGATCGCACGGTCACGGTGGAGCCCGACGAGCACGACCCGGGGTATGCGTCGCGGGCGGGCCATAAGCTCGCGGGCGCCCTCGACGCGATCCCCGCGGTCGACGTGCGCGGCCGACGATGCCTCGACGCGGGCGCCAGCACGGGTGGGTTCACGGACGTGCTCCTGCGGCGCGGTGCGCAGCACGTCGTCGCCGTCGACGTCGGCCACGACCAGATCGTCGACACCCTGCGTGCCGACGAACGGGTGGACGTCCGGGAGGGTGTGAACGTGCGGACGCTCGCGCGCGGCGACATCGACCCGCCGCCGTCGCTCGTCGTCGCCGACCTGTCGTTCATCTCGTTGACGCTCGTGCTCCCGGCGCTCGTGGACGTGGCCGCGCCGGACGCCGACCAGCTGCTCATGGTCAAGCCTCAGTTCGAGGTGGGTCGGGAGCGGTTGGGGTCGGGTGGTGTCGTCCGTCTGCCGTCGTTGTGGGTCGACGCCGTCGTCGGTGTCGCGACCGCGGCCGCCGGGCTCGGTCTGGGCCTCCGGGAGGTCGTGCGCAGCCCCCTGCCGGGCCCGAGCGGCAACGTCGAGTTCTTCGTGTGGCTCCGGCGGGACGAGGCGGCCCCCACGGTGGACGTCACGCGCGTCCGCGCCGCGGTGCTGTCGGAGGGGGAGCGATGAGCCGTCGGGCGCTGGTGGTGACGCACGGGGGGCGTGAGGAGGCCGTCTCGGCCACCCGGGACGCCGTCGCCGCGCTCGAGCGTGCCGGCGTCGAGCCCGTGCTGGCCGCCGAGGACGCCGTGGCCGCCGACCTCCCGTCGTTCGAGCTGGCCATCGTGCTCGGCGGCGACGGGACGATCCTGCGTGCGGCCGAGCTCACCCGTGGGACGTCGGTGCCGTTGCTCGGGGTCAACCTCGGGCACGTCGGATTCCTGGCCGAGAGCGAGCGCGACGACATCGGTGAGGCCGTCGGGCGGCTCACCTCCGGCGACTTCGACGTCGAGGAGCGCGGCACGCTGGACGTCCGGGTGCTGGCGAGCGACGGCTCGGTCAGCACGGGCTGGGCCTTGAACGAGGCCGCGCTGGAGAAGGCCGACCGCTCGCGCATGCTCGAGGTGCTGGTCGAGGTCGACGGGCACCCCTTGTCGTCGTTCGGCTGCGACGGAGTCGTGGCAGCGACCGCGACCGGGTCGACGGCGCACGCGTTCTCCGCGGGCGGCCCGGTCGTCTGGCCGGACGTGGACGGGATGATCCTGGTGCCGGTCGCGGCGCACGCGCTGTTCGCGCGGCCGCTGGTCGTCGGGCCGCGCAGCATGCTCGCGATCGAGCTGCTCGAGCGGTCGCCGGCGGCCGGCCTGCTGACCATGGACGGGCGACGCAGGCTCGAGGTGCCGGTCGGCTCGCGCGTCGAGGTCACCCGCAGCGACGTCCCGGTCCGCCTCGCGCGGCTGACACCGGCGCCGTTCACCACACGCCTGGTGAACAAGTTCGCGCTGCCCGTCGACGGCTGGCGCGGTCGGCCGAACGGACGGCGGCCGCGACACAGCGACGAGGTGACCGGGTGATCGAGGAGATCCGGATCGACAACCTCGGCGTCATCGGCCGTGCCCACCTCGAGCTCGGGCCCGGGCTCACCGTCATCACGGGGGAGACGGGGGCCGGCAAGACGATGGTGCTGACCGCGCTGGGCCTGCTGCTCGGCGGGAAGGCCGACTCGGCGACCGTGCGCACCGGTGCCTCGTCGGCCGCGGTCGAGGGCCGCGTGACGCTCGAGGCGGGCTCCGCCGGGCTGAGCCGTGCCGCCGACGCGGGCGCCGAGCTCGACGACGACGGCAGCCTGGTGCTGCTGCGGACCGTCGGGGCGGGGGCCGCGGGCCGCTCGCGAGCGTTCCTCGGCGGTCGGTCGGTGCCGCAGACGGTCCTGGCCGAGCTCGCCGACGAGCTGGTCACCGTCCACGGCCAGGCCGACCAGGCACGGTTGCGGTCACCGGCGCACCAGCGGGAGGCGCTCGACGCGTTCGTCGGCACCGACCACCGAGACGTCCTGGACCGCTACCGCGCGGCCTGGACGGAGCGGGCCCGGGTCGAGCTGGAGCTGGCCGAGCTGGTGGACCGAGCGCGGGACCGTCTGCGCGAGGCGGAGCTGCTGCGCCTTGGCCTCGCGGAGGTCGAGCGCGTGGACCCGCAGGCGGGTGAGGACGTCGCCCTGGCCGAGGAGGTCGAGCGGCTGGCGCACGCGGAGGACCTGCGCGCGGCCGCGAGCGGGGCCCACACGGCGCTGGTCGGCGGAGACGTCGACGACGCAGCCGCGGCGGTCGCGACGATCGACCAGGCGCGCCGCCTGCTCGAGCACGAGGGTGCGCACGACCCTGCGCTGGCTGCCCTGGCGACGCGGATCGCCGAGGCCGGCTACCTGCTCGCCGACGTGGCGACCGACCTCGCCGGCTACCTCGAGGACCTGCAGGCGGACCCGTTGCGTCTCGACGCCGCACAGCGCCGCCGCGCCGATCTGGGTGCGCTGACCCGGACGTACGGGTCGACGGTCGACGAGGTGCTGGCCTGGGCCGACACCGCCGGTCGCAGGCTCCTGGATCTCGACGGCGGGGACCAGCGGATCGACGCGCTGCGGTCCCGGCTGGCGACCTTGGACGCGGAGCTCACCACGCTGGCCGCCGGCATCTCGGGCGCTCGCCGCTCCGGGGCGACGGCGCTGGCCGCGGTCGTCTCGACGGAGCTCACGGGCCTGGCGATGGGCGGCGCGGAGCTGCAGATCGCCGTCGAGCCCCTCGAGGAACGCGGTCCGCACGGCGCCGATCGGATCGAGATGCTGCTCGTTCCGCACGCCGGCGCACCTGCCCGGCCGCTCGGCAAGGGCGCGTCCGGCGGCGAGCTGTCCCGCGTCATGCTGGCCATCGAGGTCGCGCTGGCGACCGCACCCGGTTCGGGTGCCACGACTCCGGGAACCTTCGTCTTCGACGAGGTCGACGCGGGCGTCGGCGGCCGGGCCGCGATCGAGGTGGGTCGACGGCTCGCCGAGCTCGCGCAGGGCACCCAGGTGCTCGTCGTGACCCACCTGGCGCAGGTCGCCGCCTTCGCCGACCGGCATCTCGTGGTCACCAAGTCGACCGCGGACGGGGTCGACGTGGTCACCGAGTCGGACGTGCGCTTCGTCACGAATGAGGACCGCGTCCGCGAGCTCGCCCGCATGCTCTCCGGTCAGGAGGACTCGGACGCCGCGCGGACGCATGCCGCAGAGCTCTTCGCCCTCTCGACCGTGGGACGATGAGCGACGATGAGAGCATCCCTGCGCAAACGCACCACTGTGCCCGAACCCGGCGCCGTCGCCGGCCCGGCGCGGGTCGACCCGCGGACCAAGGGCCTCACCAAGCGACTTCGCCCTGGTGACATCGCGGTCATCGACCACCTCGACCTCGACCGTGTGTCGGCCGAGGCGCTGGTCGCGTGCCAGCCCGCCGCGGTCCTGAACGCCGCGCGCTCGACCTCGGGGCGCTACCCGAACCTCGGCCCGGAGATCCTGGTCGGCGCGGGCATCCCGCTGGTCGACGACCTGGGTGCCGACGTCATGTCGCTCACGGAGGGCCACCAGCTCCGGGTGGTCGACGGCTCGGTCTACGAGGGCGACACGCTCGTGGCCGAGGGCGTCACGCAGACGGCGGAGACCGTCGCGACCTCGATGGAGGAGGCGCGCGCGGGGCTCTCCGTCCAGCTGGAGTCGTTCGCGGCCAACACGATGGACTACCTGCGACGCGAGCGCGACCTGCTGCTCGACGGCGTGGGCGTCCCGGACATCCGGACGGTCATCGACGGCCGGCAGGTGCTGATCGTCGTGCGCGGCTACCACTACAAGGAAGACCTCGTCACGCTTCGCCCCTACATCCGGGAGTACCGTCCGGTGCTCATCGGGGTGGACGGGGGAGCCGACGCGATCCTGGACGCCGGCTGGCGACCCGACATGATCGTCGGCGACATGGACTCGGTCTCCGACCGTGCCCTGACGTGCGGTGCCGAGGTGATCGTCCACGCGTACCGCGACGGCCGAGCGCCCGGTCTGGCGCGCGTCGAGCAGCTCGACGTCCCGCACGTCGTCTTCCCCGCCACCGGCACCAGCGAGGACGTCGCGATGCTGCTCGCCGACGACAAGGGTGCCGAGCTCATCGTCGCCGTCGGCACGCACGCCACCCTCGTCGAGTTCCTGGACAAGGGTCGATCGGGGATGGCCAGCACCTTCCTCACGCGGCTGCGGGTGGGCAGCAAGTTCGTCGACGCCAAGGGCGTGTCGCGGCTCTACCGGAACCGGATCTCCAACGTCCAGCTCACCCTGCTCGTGCTCGCCGGCCTGCTGGCGCTCGGCGTCGCGCTGGCCTCGACCGCGGCAGGCCAGACGATGATCGGCCTCCTCGGCGCCCGCGTCGACGACATGACGTCGTGGGTCCGCGGTCTGTTCGACGGCGTGTGACATGAGCGCGACCATCGACGACCACCTTCCCCTGCACCTGATTCCGGCCACCGCCGGGGCCGTACCCGACGGAGACTGCGCACGATGATCGACTTCCGCTACCACGTCGTCTCGCTGATCTCGGTGTTCCTCGCGCTCGCGGTGGGCATCGCGCTCGGCGCCGGCCCGCTCAAGGAGACGATCGGCGACACCCTGACCGGCCAGGTCGAGCAGCTCCGTCAGGAGAAGGACGCGTTGCGCACCGAGCTCGACGGCACCGCCGGGGACCTGAAGGACTCCGAGACCTACATCGACGCCGCCGGTCCGCAGCTTCTCGACGGTGCCCTGACGGGCCGCCGGGTTGCCGTCATCGCCCTGGGCAAGGTGCCGGACAAGACCCAGACCGCGCTGGACCAGCGCCTCGACCAGTCCGGTGCCACGGTCACCGCGCACGTCACGCTCACGGACATGTGGACCGATCCCGACGTCCGCACGTTCCGGCAGGCTCTCGTCGGCCAGCTCACGCCGTACCTCGACCCTGCCCCTCCCGCGGACGCGGCCGTCGAGGCGGACCTCGCGTCCGCCCTGGTGCAGGCGCTCGTGACGGCCGACCCGGCCAACCCCGACGCGCTGTCCAACGACGCGTCGACGCTGCTCGACGCCCTGTCGTCATCGGACAACAAGGACAACCCGCTGGTCACGGTCTCCGATCCGGTGACCATGCCGGCCGACGCGGTCGTCGTCGTGGCGGTCCCCGTCGAGCCGGTCGCCAGCGGCGCGACCCCGCCCCCGGCGCCGTCGGCGGACGTCGTCGCGGCGCAGGTCGCGGTCGTCAGCGCGGCGCAGAAGCTGTCCACCGGCGCGGTGCTGGCCGACGGTCAGCGGGGCAAGGGCACGTTGACCGACGCGATCCTCGCGGACGGCGACCTGGCCGCGGCGCTCACCACCGTGTCCGGGACCGATCTGGTGACGGGGCAGATCAACGTGCCGCTCGCACTGGCCAACCGGATCGGCGGGGTGAACGGCCACTACGGGTTCGGCGACGGCGAGACGCCGCTGCCGCCGGCCGTGCAGCTGCCGGCGGTCAGCCGGACCGCGGCGGTCCCGCAGGACGCGGGCGTCGGGGCGGCCCCGTGACCGGGTTGGCTCGCAGGGCCGTCGCCGGGATCGTGGCCGGGGTGGTCACGTCGGTGGTGCGTGGCGTCTTCGACGGGCAGGCACCCGGCGGGCAGGACCGGTGGACGCGGACGAACCACCGCGGCGAACCCGTGAGCCTGTTGGAAGGACCGTCCGTCGCCGCTGGGCTGCTGGCCGGTGGGCTCGTCGGTGCGAGCTCGGCCCGGTCCGCCGCGGCGCTGACCGTCGCCACGGCCGCGGGTGCGGCATTCGGCCTGGCCGACGACCTCGGCGAGGACCAGGCCGACCGGCGCAAGGGTCTGCGCGGGCACCTCGGTGCCCTCGCGCACGGACAGGTCACCACGGGCGGGCTCAAGGTGCTCGGCATCGGCGCCGGCGCCCTGGTGGCCGCGGCGCTCGCCACGCCGGTCCGGGGACGCCGGCCGATCGGCTGGCTCGCCGACGTCGGGACCTCGGGCGCGCTGATCGCGTCGAGCGCGAACCTCCTGAACCTCCTCGACCTGCGTCCCGGTCGCGCCCTGAAGGCGGCCGGCATCGCCGCGGCCCCCCTCGCCTTCGGCCCCGGTGCCGGTGCCGGAGCAGCGGTGGCCGTGCTGGGTGCCACGGGATCGGCGATCGACCAGGACCTTGCCGAGGCCGACATGCTCGGCGACGGCGGTGCGAACGCGATCGGGGCGACGCTCGGGACGTCCCTCGTGCTGTCGGCGCCCCGGCCGGTCCGGCTCGTCGTGCTCGCGGCCGTCGTCGGGCTCACGGTCGCCAGCGAGAAGGTCAGCTTCACCCAGGTCATCGAGCGGACACCGGTGCTGCGTGACGTCGACCGCTGGGGCCGACGACCCGTGCACACGCAGGCGTGAGTCCCGCCGGGCGACGCGGGCTCGCCGGGCTCGGCGGCGCCGCGGCCATGATCGCCGCGGTCACCGTCCTGAGCCGTGTGCTGGGCTTCGGCCGATACCTCGTCCAGGCCCACGCGTTCCACGACGGCAGCATCGGCGGCGTCTACAACGCCGCGAACACCCTGCCCAACGTCCTCTTCGAGGTCGCGGCGGGCGGCGCCCTCGCGGGTGCGCTCGTCCCGCTGCTCGCCCTGCCCGTCTCGCGCTCGTTGCGCAAGGACGTCGACGCGATCACGTCGGCGACGTTCGGCTGGACCTTGCTGGTCCTCGTACCGCTCGGTGTGGCGCTCGCCGCGGCGAGCGGGTTCATCGCCTCGGTGTGGCCGGGAGACCTGGGCGACTCCCAGAGGTCGCTGCTGCAGTACTTCATCGCGGTGTTCGCGGTGCAGGTGCCGATGTACGGGGTGGCCGTGCTGCTCTATGCCGTGCTGCAGGCCCACAAGAGGTTCTTCTGGCCGGCGTTCGCGCCCGTGCTCTCGTCGCTCGTCGTCATCGCCACGTATCTCGTCTACGCGTCCCTCGCCGACGGCCAGCTGGACAACCCGGACGCCGTACCGCGGGGCGCGCTGGGGGTGCTCGGCTGGGGGACGACCCTCGGCGTCGCCGCGATGTGCTTCCCGATGTTCATCCCGGTGCACCGGCTCGGCGTCCGGATCCGACCGACGCTGAAGTTCCCCACCGGCATCGGTCGCCGGCTCGCCGTCCTGGCCTTCGCGGGCGTGGGCTCGCTCGTCGCGCAGCAGCTCTCGGTGCTCGTCGGGCTTGCTGTGTCGAGCGATCGCGGCAACATCGGCACCTGGTCGGTGTACCTCTGGTCGCAGCAGGTCTACCTGCTGCCCTACGCGGTGCTCGTCGTGCCCTTGGCCACGTCGACGTTCCCGCGGCTGTCTGCCCGCGCCGCGGCCGGCGAGCGTGACGCCTTTGCGCGGATGGCCTCGGGGACGACGCGAGCCGTGCTCATGGCCGCCGCCCTGGGCGCCGCCGCCGTCGTGGCCGCCGCGCCCGCCGTGACCGACATCTTCGTCGGCATCTCCGGGGGCGGCGCGGGCATGCGCGCGATGACCGCGACGATCACCTGGCTCATGCCCGGGCTGCTCGGGTTCGCGCTCATGTTCCACGCGTCGCGTGCGCTATATGCGCAGGAGCGTGGACGCTCGGCGATCGCCGCGAACGTGGCTGGGTGGGGAACCGTCGCGGTCGCGACGCCGGTCCTCGCTGGGGTCTACGTGCCGAGCGGTAGCGACCCGGAGGGCACGCTGCTCGCGCTCGCGCAGGCGAGCTCGCTCGGCATGTTCGTCGGTGGTGCCGTGGCCGTGGTCCTGCTGCGTCGCGCGGCCGGTCGAGCAGCGATCGCCGGACTCGCGCGGTCCGCGGCGGTCCTCGTCCTCGGGGCCGCTCTCGGCGCGGTGGTCGGACGGTGGTTGGTCGACTCGGTCGCCGACCTCGTCGGGCACGGCGTTCTCACGGCCATCGGCGCGGCAGCAGGCGGTGCCATCCTGGCAGCGGTCGTCGTCGCCGCTGGAGTGCTGATCGCGGACCGGGGGACGCTGAGCGACTTCCGCACGCTCGAGTCCGCGCCGCGGTCCGACCGCGTCACCGATCCCGCCAACCCGAACGCGCCACTGGCCTGAGTCCAGGCGCACGTGACGACGGACGTGTCCTGACTCACCAGGCGCGCCCCTCGGGGTTCGCCCGTAGGTCGGGTAGGCTGGAATCCCGTGACAGAGCGCGCGCATCGACTCTCCGGGCGGTCGGAATCCACGACCCGGCACATCTTCGTCACCGGAGGTGTTGCCTCCTCCCTCGGTAAGGGTCTGACGGCCAGCAGCCTCGGTCGACTCCTCCGCTCCCGTGGCCTCAAGGTCACGATGCAAAAGCTGGATCCGTACCTCAACGTCGATCCCGGCACCATGAACCCGTTCCAGCACGGCGAGGTCTTCGTCACCGAGGACGGCGCCGAGACGGACCTCGACGTGGGGCACTACGAGCGCTTCCTCGACGTGAACCTCGTGGGGTCGGCCAACGTGACCACGGGTGGCGTCTACTCGCAGGTGATCGCCAAGGAGCGTCGCGGCGAGTACCTCGGCGACACCGTGCAGGTCATCCCGCACATCACCGACGAGATCAAGTCCCGCATGCGGTCGCAGGCCGACGAGGACGTCGACGTCATCATCACGGAGATCGGTGGCACCGTCGGCGACATCGAGTCGCTGCCGTTCCTGGAGGCGGCCCGGCAGGTGCGCCACGACCTCGGTCGCGCGAACGTGTTCTTCCTGCACGTCTCCCTCGTGCCGTACATCGGTCCGTCGGGCGAGCTGAAGACGAAGCCGACGCAGCACTCGGTCGCCGCCCTGCGCAGCATCGGCATCCAGCCGGACGCGATCGTGCTGCGGGCCGATCGCGACGTGCCCGAGGCCACCAAGCGCAAGATCGCGCTCATGTGCGACGTCGACGTCGAGGGCGTCGTGACGGCCAAGGACGCGCCCAGCATCTACGACATCCCGCGGGTGCTGCACTCCGAGGGCCTGGACGCCTACGTGGTGCAGCGCCTGGCGCTGCCGTTCCGCGACGTCGAGTGGAAGGGCTGGGACGGCTGCTGCGCCGCGTGCACGAGCCCGCCCACCGCGTCGAGGTCGCGCTCGTCGGCAAGTACATCGACCTGCCCGACGCCTACCTGTCCGTGACCGAGGCACTGCGGGCCGGCGGCTTCCACCACGACGCCAAGGTGGTCATCCGCTGGGTCAGGTCGGACGACTGCCAGACGCCCGAGGGTGCCCGGCTCGCGCTCGAGGGTGTCGACGCCGTCCTCGTCCCGGGTGGCTTCGGCGTCCGCGGGATCGAAGGCAAGCTCGGCGCACTGCGCTGGTCCCGCGAGAACCTGGTACCGACGCTCGGCATCTGCCTCGGCCTGCAGTGCATGGTCATCGAGTACTCCCGCACGGTCCTGGGCCTCGACGGCGCCTCGTCCTCGGAGTTCGACGACGACCCGGCGCACCCCGTGATCGCGACCATGGCGGAGCAGCGTGCCTTCGTCGGCGGCGCGGGCGACCTGGGCGGCACCATGCGGCTTGGCGCGTACGACGCGCTGCTGACGCCGGGGTCCGTGGTCGCCGACACCTACGGCGCGCACAAGGTGTCCGAGCGGCACCGTCACCGCTACGAAGTGAACAACTCCTACCGCGACAAGCTGGAGGAGGCCGGCCTGGTGATCTCGGGGGTCTCGCCCGACACGTCGCTGGTCGAGTTCGTCGAGCTGCCGCGGGACGTGCACCCGTACTACGTCGCGACGCAGGCGCACCCGGAGTTCAAGTCGCGCCCGACCCGTGCGCACCCGCTGTTCGCCGGGCTGGTCGGAGCCGCCCTGGCACTGCGCGGCGACGAGTCCTGATGCCCCTGCCGGGGGCACGGATCGAGGACCTCGAGGCGGCCAGGCCCGTCCTGGAGCACCGGCGCATCCACACCGGCAAGGTGTTCGACCTCGACGCCGACGTGGTGGACCTCGGGGACACCCAGGTCCTGCGGGAGTACGTCGCCCACCCCGGTGCGGTCGCCGTGATCGCCCTCGACGACGACGACCGTGTGCTGCTGCTCTCGCAGTACCGGCACCCGGTGCGTTCGGAGCTCTGGGAGCCGCCGGCGGGTCTGCGGGACGTGCCGGACGAGCTGCTGGTTGTTGCGGCGGCCCGCGAGCGCGCGGAGGAGGCCGACCTTCGGGCGGCGTCCTGGTGGCGGCTCGTCGACTTCTACACGACGCCGGGCGGATCGAACGAGCGCATCCGCGTGTTCCTGGCGCGGGACCTCTCGCCGGTGTCCGACTCCGAGCGCTACCTGCGCACGGACGAGGAGGCCGGGATGGTGCCGGCCTGGATCCCGCTCGACGAGGCCGTCGACGCAGCCCTGGGCGGGCGGTTGCACAGTCCGACGGCCGTGGTCGGGGTGCTGGCCGCCGCGGCCGCCCGTGCACGCGGGTGGTCGACGCTCGAACCGGTCGCCCTCGACTGACCCGACGCCGCCGCCCGTTCCTCACCAGGAGCGGGCGGCGGCGCCGTGCTCGGGATCAGCGGCTGGTCGAGACCCGGTACTGGGCGTTGGCCAGCGGTACGAACACCGCCAGGATGATGACGATCCAGATCGACGTGTAGAGCGCCGGGTTCTGCAGCGACCACTGCGTCGGCTCGGGCACGTTCGGCGGGATGTTGCCGAACAGCTGGCGGGCGGCCTGCGTGACGGTCGAGACGGGGTTCCAGGCGGCGAACGTCTGGAGCACCGGCGGCAGGGTGGCCAGCGGCACGAAGGTGTTGGCCACGAACGTCAGCGGGAAGATCACGATGAACGCGGCGTTGTTGACCACCTCGGGGCTCGGCACGAGCATGCCGATCCAGGCCATGATCCACGAGATCGCATAGGCGAAGCCGAGCAGCAGCGCGTACCCGCCGAGCGCGGACCAGACGCCGTCGTTGATCCGCCAGCCGACGAGCAGGCCGGTCAACGACATGACGACCAGCACGAGCACGTTGTTGATGACGTCCGAGACCGTGCGGCCCGCCAGCACCGCCGACGGTGCCATCGGCAGCGACCGGAACCGGTCGATGATGCCCTTCTTCACGTCGTCGGCGAGCCCGGCGCCCGTGATCGTCGCGCCGAAGATGACCGTCTGCGCGAAGATCCCCGCCATCAGGAACTCGCGGTACGCCTGACCGTTCCCTCCGCCGATCGCGCCGCCGAACACGAACGAGAACAGCAGGACGAACATGATCGGCTGGAGCGTGGTGAACACCAGCAGGTCCGGCACCCGCTTGATCTTGATGAGGTTGCGCTTGGCGACGACCGCCGCGTCGGCGAAGACGTAGGGGATGCTCATGACCGGGCTCCTTCCGGGGCCTTCACGGCCTCGTCGTCGTCTGCGGTGGCGTGGCCGGTGAGCGCGAGGAAGACGTCGTCGAGCGTTGGCCGTCGCAGGCCCACGTCATCCAGGCCGATGCCGGCGCCGTCGAGCAGCCGGAGGGCCTCGGTCAGCACCTCGGCGCCGCCGGTGACGGGCATGACGAGCTGGCGACGACTCTCGTCGAGCACCGCCTTGCCGACGCCCCGGGGCTCGAGCAGGGTGGTCGCCTCACCGAGCCGGGTGCCGTCCTTGAGCGTCATCTCGAGCCGCTCGCCGCCCACCTGGCTCTTCAGCTGGTCCGACGTGCCCTGCGCGATGATCCGGCCGTGGTCGATGACGACGATCTCGTCGGCCAGCAGGTCGGCCTCTTCCAGGTACTGCGTGGTCAGCAGCAGGGTGGTCCCGCCGGCGACCAGCGACTGGATGACCTCCCACATGTCGGTGCGTCCGCGGGGGTCCAGGCCCGTGGTCGGCTCGTCGAGGAACAGCACCGGCGGGTCCGCCACCAGGGCGCCCGCGAGGTCGAGCCGGCGACGCATGCCGCCCGAGTAGGTCTTGCTGGGCCGGTCGCCCGCGTCCTCGAGCCGGAACGCTGCGAGCAGCTCGCGGGCTCGCTCGCGGGACTTCTTGCGACCGAGGTGGTAGAGCCGCCCGATCATGTCGAGGTTCTCGTACCCCGTCAGGTACTCGTCCACCGCCGCGTACTGGCCGGACAGACCGATGCGACGCCGGACGGCGCGGGGGTGGGCGATGACGTCGATGCCGGCCACCTCGGCGGAGCCGGAGTCGGGCTTCAGCAGGGTGCTGAGCACCCGGACGATGGTGGTCTTCCCGGCGCCGTTCGGTCCGAGCAGGCCGAGGACGGTCCCCTTCGGCACCGTGAGGTCGACGCCGGCCAGCGCGGTGACGCTGCCGTACGTCTTGACGAGTGCACGAGCGGTGATGGCTGGAGCGCTTGTCGCTGGGTCCATGTGCCGAGGCTATGAGGCACCTCTGACACGCGATACCCCATTGCTGCTATCCGTGCGCGGCGACGGCTTCCGCGGCTGCGGCGGCGGGCAGGGCTGCGGGGCCGCGGTCGCGGGTCGTCGCGACGAAGAAGGTGACTGCGGTGGTGAGCAGTGCCGCACCCAGCATGTGCAGGTTGACCAGCGCGATCGGCAGCCCGGTGAACAGCTGGACGTAGCCGATGATCCCCTGACCGAGCGTCACGCCGAGAAGCACGAGGCCGGCCCTCCACGGCCTTCCTCGAACCCCGGACCGGCGCAGCAGGACCAGGATCGCGACGAGCACCGCGACGAACGTCCAGACGGCACCGGCGTGCGCCTTGGCCATGAGCCAGGGGTCGACGTCGAAGCGGTAGCCGACGGTGTCGTCGCCCGAGTGGGGCCCCGCGCCGGTCACCACGACGCCGAGCGCGAGGACCACCGCCGTCAGGGCGACGAGCAGCCGGATCAGCAGGCGCACGGTGCGGTCGACGAGCGGCGCGGCGGGTCGGTCGCCCTCGCGCGTCCGGACCGCGAGCCAGGCCGAGAAGGCGACGAGGCCCATCGAGATGAGCAGGTGGCTGCCGACGATCGCGGGGTTGAGGTCGTAGATCACCGAGAGCCCGCCGATGACCGCCTGGATGAGCACGCCGATGACCGGGACGAGCCCGAGCGCCCGGTAGGACCACGGGCGGCGCGTCTCGGTGACGACGAGTGCCACGACCGCCAGGCCGATGACCACCAGCACGGGGGCCACCATCCGGTTGCCGAACTCCACGTAGGGGTGGAACGACGACTGCGCGTGCTCGACCGGCGTGAACTCGCCCGGCTCGCACTGGGGCCAGCTGGAGCAGCCGAGGCCGGAGGCGGTCAACCGCACGGCGCCGCCGGTGACGATGATGACGATCTGACCGACGGGGTTGGCCACCACCGCGGTCCACGCCCACCGGTCGCGGACCCGCTGGAACAGCGGCGGACGGGCGTCGACGGCGGTGGACGTGCTCACGCGACCAGCCTACGGTCCGGCCCACGGCGGCCAGCACCACGGCGACGCGAGACCGGTCACACCGTCAGTGCCAGCGGAACAGCCGTGACCCGCCCCAGCCGAGGGCGGCCGTCCAGCCGACGAGCACCACGACCGACCACGCGGGCAGCGACCCGTGCCAGAGGGTCTCGCGCATGGCGTCGCCCAGCGCGCCAGAGGGCAGGAGCAGGGCGATGTGCTGCATCGGCCCCGGCAGGCGGGACGCCGGCACGATGACGCCGCCGGCCACGGCGAGGAGCAGGAGCAGCAGGTTGGCGACCGCGAGCACGGCCTCGGCGCGCAGCGTTCCCGCGACCAGCAGGGCCAGTGACGTGAACGCCGCGGTCCCGAGGATCACCGCGACGACGGCGAGCAGCAGACCCGCGCCGGCGGGGTGCCAGCCGAGCAGCAGCGCGGTGGTGGCGATGACGACCACCTGCACGACCTCGACGGCCAGGACCCCGAGGACCTTGCCCGCGAGCAGCCCGCCGCGGCCGAGCGGCGTGGTGGACAGGAGCCGCAGGACGCCGTTGCGGCGGTCGAACGCGGAGGCGATCGCCTGCGACGTGAACGAGGAGGTCATGACCGCCAGGGCCAGCACGCCGGGCGTGAAGAAGTCGATCCGGCTCATGCCGTCGGTGTCGATCGTGATGTTCGTCGCCTTGGTCAGGCCGACGAGCACGAGCACGGGCACGATGATCGTGACCAGGAGCTGTTCGCCGTTGCGCAGGATCGCGCGGGCCTCGAAGGCGGTCTGGGCGAGGACGCGACGCGACACGGGAGCAGGGGCGGACGTCATCGCAGGCTCCGCCCCGTGAGGTCGAGGAACACGTCCTCGAGCGTCCGCCGTCCCACGGTGAGCCGGGTGACCAGCGCGTCGCGCTCCGCCAACCACGCGGTGAGCGTCGCGACGGTCGTGGGGGACACCGGACCCGTCACGGTGTACTCCCCGGCGGACGACTCGGTCACGGTGAGGTGCAGCGCTGCGCCGAGCGCGTCCACGGGCAGCCCGGGCGTCGTCGCCACCCGCAGCGTGCGGTCCTGCGAGCCGGCGACCAGCGAGGCCACCGAGCCGCGGGCGATCACGGCGCCGTGGTCGATGACGACGACGTGGTCGGCCAGGTCCTCGGCCTCGTCCATGAGGTGGGTGGTCAGCACCACCGCGACCCCCTCGGCGCGCAGCTCGCGGACGAGGTCCCAGACGGCGTGCCGCGACTGCGGGTCCATCCCGGCGCTCGGCTCGTCGAGGAACACGAGATCGGGCTTGCCGACGACGGCCGCGGCGAGCGCGAGCCGCTGGCGCTGGCCGCCCGACAGCCGGCGCACGGTGGTCCCGCCGAACGCGTCCAGACCGAGCCGCTCGCTCAGCTCGCCGAGGTCGCGCGGGTTGGCGTACATCCTCGCGACGTGCGCGAGCATCTCGCGGGCCTTGACGCCCGTCGGCAGCCCTCCGTCCTGCAGCATGACGCCGACGCGGGGTCGCAGGGTGCGCGCGTCGGTCAGGGGGTCGAGACCCAGGACGCGGACGGTGCCGGCGTCGGGCTCGCGCAGCCCCTCGCAGCACTCGATCGTGGTCGTCTTGCCTGCTCCGTTGGGGCCCAGCACCGCCGTGACCTGGCCCGGCTGCGCGACGAGGTCGATGCCGTCGACGACCGCGCGGGAGCCGTAGCGCTTGACGAGACCGGAGATCTCGAGCGCGGGGGAGTCGGGCACGAGTCGGAAGTCTAGGTGTGGCGCATCGGCCGCTCCGCCGTGCGGTCCGTCACAGTCGGGCCAGAGAAGGGTCTCCTTGCTTGCAGGGATGGATATTGGCAACAAGGATGTTGCGCATATCGAGGCGTGCTCCGACGAGTGCGCCGATCCGGTCCCGGAGGTGAGTGTGAGCGCGACCCTGCCCGTCGAGCACACCGACGTCTCCGACGCGGGCACCCGCGCCCGGGTGCTCCAGATCGTCGCGTCCGCCGGTCCCGTCTCGGCGGCCGAGCTCGCCGCCCAGCTCGACCTGGCGCCCGCCGGCATCCGCCGCCATCTCGGCGTCCTCGAGGACAGCGACCAGATCGCCGTCCACGGCGGCTCGTCGGGACCCAAGGGCCGCGGTCGTCCCGCACGGCGCTACATCGTCACGGCCCGCGGGCAGGCGGCGCTGTCGCACCGCTACTCCGAGCTGGCCACGCAGGCGCTCCGGTTCCTGGCCGACACGGCCGGCCCGGACGCCGTCCGTGGCTTCGCCGAGATGCGCATCTCCGAGCTCGAGCAGCGGCACGGCGCCGCCGTCCGCGCGGCCGGGGACGACGTCGCCGCCCGGGTCCGGGTCCTCGCCGACGGCCTCGCAGCCGACGGCTACGCCGCCTCCGCCCGACCGGTGCCCGGCGGTACCGCGATGCAGCTCTGCCAGGGCCACTGCCCGGTGCAGGACGTCGCGCACGAGTTCCCCCAGCTGTGCGAGGCCGAGGCCCGGGCGTTCTCCCGGATGCTCGGCGTCCACGTGCAGCGCCTCGCGACGCTGGCCGGTGGCGGCCACGTCTGCACCACGCACATCCCCGTCTCGAATCCCACCACCCCGCACGTGCCCGTGGAAGGACACCCAGCATGAGTGCACAGACCGACAGCTCGTCTGCCACCGCTGCGCCGCAGATGACCCAGGACGAGGCCATCGCCTCCATCGGGAACTACAACTACGGCTGGCACGACGCCGACACCGCCGGGTCCGTGGCCACGCGTGGCCTGTCGGAGGCGAAGGTGCGGGAGATCTCCGCGCTCAAGAACGAGCCCGAGTGGATGCTCAAGACGCGCCTGAAGTCGCTGCGCCTGTTCGACAAGAAGCCCATGCCGTGGTGGGGCTCGGACCTGTCCGGCATCGACTTCGACAACATCAAGTACTTCGTGCGCTCCACCGAGAAGCAGGCCACCAGCTGGGAGGACCTGCCTGACGACATCAAGAGCACGTACGACCGCCTGGGCATCCCCGAGGCCGAGAAGCAGCGCCTCGTCGCCGGCGTCGCCGCGCAGTACGAGTCCGAGGTGGTCTACCACCAGATCCAGGAGTCGCTCGAGGAGCAGGGCGTCATCTTCCTCGACACCGACACGGCTCTGAAGCAGTACCCCGAGATGTTCGAGCAGTACTTCGGCTCGGTCATCCCGCCCGGGGACAACAAGTTCGCGTCGCTGAACACGGCCGTCTGGTCGGGCGGCTCGTTCGTCTACGTCCCGCCGGGCGTGCACGTCGAGATCCCGCTGCAGGCCTACTTCCGTATCAACACCGAGAACATGGGCCAGTTCGAGCGGACGCTGATCATCGCCGACGAGGGTTCGTACGTCCACTACGTCGAGGGTTGTACTGCTCCGGTGTACTCGAGCGACTCGCTGCACTCGGCGGTCGTCGAGATCATCGTGAAGAAGAACGCCCGCGTGCGGTACACGACCATCCAGAACTGGTCGAACAACGTGTACAACCTGGTCACCAAGCGGGCGACCGCGGCCGAGGGCGCCACGATGGAGTGGGTCGACGGCAACATCGGCTCCAAGGTCACCATGAAGTACCCGGCCATCTACCTGATGGGCGAGCACGCCCGCGGCGAGACCCTGTCGATCGCGTTCGCCGGTGCCGGCCAGCACCAGGACGCCGGCGCCAAGATGGTGCACGCCGCGCCGCACACGTCCAGCTCGATCGTCTCCAAGTCCGTCGCGCGCGGCGGTGGCCGCACGTCCTACCGCGGTCTGGTGCAGGTGCTCGAGGGCGCCCACCACTCCGCGTCGAACGTGCTCTGCGATGCGCTGCTCGTCGACCAGATCTCACGGTCCGACACCTATCCGTACGTCGACGTCCGCGAGGACGACGTGTCGATGGGCCACGAGGCGACCGTGTCGCGCGTGAGCGAGGACCAGCTGTTCTACCTGATGTCCCGAGGCATGCCCGAGACCGAGGCCATGGCCATGATCGTGCGGGGGTTCGTCGAGCCCATCGCGCGTGAGCTGCCTATGGAGTACGCCCTCGAGCTGAACCGCCTCATCGAGCTGCAGATGGAAGGGGCCGTCGGCTGATGACGACCGCAACTGACTCCCTGTCGACCGACCATTCGCGCGCGGTCGCCGACGGAAGCCACACCCACGGCGCCGGGCCGTCGCCCGAGGCGTCCCGTGCGTCGCGGCCCACGTCGTTCGACGTCGCCGACTTCCCCGTGCCGAACGGGCGCGAGGAGGAGTGGCGGTTCTCGCCGGTCGACCGCCTCGCGCCGCTGTTCGCGGGCTCGACCGAGGGCGTCCTGGACGGCCACGGCGTGCTGACGACGGTCGTCGAGGCACCCGAGGTCAAGGTCGAGATCGTCGACCGCGACGACGCGCGCCTGGGCAAGGCCGGCCAGCCGGGCGACCGGACCTCCGCCGTCGCCTGGGCATCGTTCCCGCGGGCCACCGTCGTCACGATCCCGAAGGAGGCCGTCGCCTCCGAGGTGACGTCGATCCGCATCGAGGGCGTCGAGGGCACGATCGTGCCCAGCGCGACGCACCTGCTGGTGCACGCGGAGGCGTTCTCGCAGGCCGTCGTCGTCATCGACCACATCGGGCACGCGTCGCTCACCGAGACCGTCGAGGTCGTCGCCGACGAGGGCTCGCACCTGACCGTCGTCTCGGTGCACGACTGGGCCGACGGCTCGGTCCACGCCACGAGCCACCGCCTGCGCATCGGCCGCGACGCGACCGTCAAGCACATCGCCGTGACGCTCGGCGGCGACGTCGTGCGCATCACGCCGGACGCGGAGTTCGTCGGCGAGGGTGCCAGCGTCAAGATGCTCGGCCTCTACTTCGCCGACGCCGGCCAGCACCAGGAGCAGCGGCTCTTCGTCGACCACGCGGTGCCCAACTGCGTCTCCCGCGTGGCCTACAAGGGTGCGCTGCAGGGCGAGGGTGCGCACACGGTCTGGGTGGGCGACGTGCTCATCCGCGCTGCCGCCGGGGGCACCGACACGTACGAGCTCAACCGCAACCTGGTCCTGTCCGACGGTGCCCGTGCGGACTCCGTGCCGAACCTCGAGATCGAGACCGGTCTCATCGCGGGCGCGGGCCACGCGAGCGCGACCGGCCGGTTCGACGACGAGCAGCTCTTCTACCTGCGCGCCCGCGGCATCCCCGAGCCCGACGCGCGCCGGCTCGTGGTGCGCGGCTTCTTCGCCGAGCTCATCCACGAGATCGGCGTCCCGTCGGTCGAGGAGCGCCTCATCGGCGCCATCGAGCGCGAGCTCGAGAAGTCGATGAGCGTCCTGGACAGCACCGCCGTCGAGGGTTCCGAGGTGGGCGCCACCACGGAGCGTGCATGAGCGCCCAGCTGGCCTGCTACGACGAGGACGTGCCTGTCGAGGGCACGTTCCGCGTCGAGCTCGAAGGTGAGAACGGCCCGGTCGAGGTCGCGGTCGTGCGCGACGACGCAGGCGAGCTCCACGCCATCAGCGACATCTGCTCGCACGGCGCGGTCTCGCTGTCCGACGGCGAGGTCGAGGGCTGCACCATCGAGTGCTGGCTCCACGGCTCCCGTTTCGACCTGCGCACCGGCAAGCCCACCGGCCCGCCCGCCGTGCGCGCCGTCCCTGTCTACCCCGTGACCGTCGACGGCCAGCGCGTGCTGGTCGACGTCGACTCCCCGCTCTGAGAAGTCTGGAAGGAACAGCATGTCCACCCTGGAGATCCGCGACCTGCACGTCAGCGTCGAGACCAAGGAAGGCCCCAAGCAGATCCTGCGCGGCGTCGACCTGACCGTCGCGAGCGGCGAGACGCACGCCATCATGGGCCCCAACGGCTCCGGCAAGTCGACGCTGGCCTACTCGCTGGCCGGCCACCCGAAGTACCACGTGACCAGCGGCACGGTCACGCTCGACGGCGAGGACGTCCTGGCACTGTCGGTCGACGCCCGCGCCCGCGCCGGCCTGTTCCTGGCCATGCAGTACCCGGTCGAGGTCCCCGGCGTGAGCGTGTCCAACTTCCTGCGCACCGCCAAGACCGCCATCGACGGCCAGGCGCCCCCGCTGCGCACGTGGGTCAAGGACGTGCGCACCGCGATGGACGACCTGCGCATGGACCCCACGTTCGCCGAGCGCTCGGTCAACGAGGGCTTCTCCGGCGGGGAGAAGAAGCGCCACGAGATCCTCCAGATGGAGCTGCTCAAGCCCAAGTTCGCGATCCTCGACGAGACGGACTCCGGCCTCGACGTCGACGCGCTGCGGGTCGTGTCCGAGGGAGTCAACCGCGTCCGTCAGAACCCGGACGTCGGCGTGCTGCTGATCACGCACTACACGCGGATCCTGCGCTACATCAAGCCCGACTTCGTGCACGTGTTCGTCGACGGCCGCGTGGCCGAGGAGGGTGGCCCCGAGCTGGCCGACCGCCTCGAGAACGAGGGCTACGACCGCTTCCTGACGAGCACTTCGGTTATCTGAGAGGCCTGAGGCTCCCCATGACCAGCACCCTCGAGGTTCCGGCCCGGACGCTCGACGCGTCCGAGCTGGCCGCCGTGCGCGCGGACTTCCCGCTGCTCGCGCGGACCCTGCGCGGCGGACGCCCGCTGGTGTACCTCGACTCGGGGGCCACCTCGCAGAAGCCCGAGGTCGTCCTCGACGCCGAGCAGGACTTCTACATCCAGCGCAACGCCGCCGTGCACCGCGGCGCGCACCAGCTGGCCGAGGAAGCCACCGAGGCGTTCGAGGACGCGCGCGAGCGGGTCGCCTCGTTCGTGGGCGTCTCGCCGGGGTCGCTGGTCTGGACGTCCAACGCGACTGCGGGGATCAACCTGGTCGCGTACGCGATGTCGAACGCCTCTCTCGGGCGCGGGGGAGCGGCCGCCCAGCGGTTCGCGCTGCGGCCGGGTGACGAGATCGTCGTCACGGAGGCCGAGCACCACGCCAACCTCGTCCCGTGGCAGGAACTCGCCGCCCGCACTGGCGCGACGCTGCGCTGGATCGGGGTCGACGACGACGGCCGCATCCGGGTCGACGAGCTCGACACGGTCGTGACCGAGCGGACCAAGGTGCTCGCGTTCACGCATGCGTCGAACGTCACGGGTGCGATCACGCCCGTCGCGCCGTTCGTCGCGAAGGCACGGTCGGTCGGCGCGCTCACGGTGCTCGACGCGTGCCAGTCCGTGCCGCACCTGCCCGTCGACCTCACGGCGCTGGGCGTCGACTTCGCCGCGTTCTCCGGGCACAAGATGCTCGGCCCGACGGGCGTGGGTGCCCTCTACGGCCGCCGCGAGCTGCTCGAGGCCATGCCGCCCGTCACCACGGGTGGGTCGATGGTCGAGGTCGTCACCATGGAGCAGACCACCTACGCGCCGCCGCCGCAGCGGTTCGAGGCCGGCACGCAGATGGTGTCCCAGGCCGTCGGGATGGGCGCCGCGGCCTCGTACCTGGCCGAGCTGGGCATGGACGCGGTCGCCGCCCACGAGCACCACCTGGCCGGGCTGCTGCTCGACGCGGTGGCGTCCGTGCCGGGCGTGCGGGTCATCGGTCCGACCGACACCCGCGACCGGCTGGCCACCGTCGCGTTCGTCGTCGACGGGGTGCACGCGCACGACGTGGGCCAGGTGCTCGACGACGCGGGCGTCGCCGTCCGGGTGGGCCACCACTGCGCGCAGCCGCTGCACCGCCGGTTCGGCGTCGCGTCGACCTCGCGCGCCAGCGCCGCGGTCTACACGACGGACGAGGAGATCGAGGTCTTCCGGGAAGCACTCACGGGGGTCCGGGCGTTCTTCGGTCTGGAGGTGTCATGAGTTCCTCGATGGAGCAGCTGTACCAGCAGGTCATCCTCGACCACGCCAAGTTCCCGCACGGTCGAGGCCTCGGCCTCGCCGGCGAGCACGTCGGTGAGTCGCACCAGGTCAACCCGACGTGCGGCGACGAGGTGACGCTGCAGGTCGACCTCGAGGACGGGGTCGTGCGCGACGTCCGCTGGGAGGGTCAGGGCTGCAGCATCTCGCAGGCTTCCGTCTCGGTCCTCGTCGACCTCGTCGTCGGCAACGACCTCGCGACGGTCGACCAGCTCGGCGGCACGTTCCGTGAGCTGATGTCCGCCCGCGGCAACGGCCTGGACGACGAGGCCGCCGAGGACTCGCTCGGCGACGCGACCGCCTTCACCGGCGTGGCCAAGTACCCCGCCCGCATCAAGTGCGCGCTGCTCGGCTGGTCCGCGCTCACCGACGCACTCATCAAGACCGGCGCCCGTCCCACGGAGGACTCATGACGATTTCTGGAACTGCAGCCAGCCCGACCCCGTCGACGGTCGCCGACGTCGAGGAGGCCCTGCGCGACGTCATCGACCCCGAGCTCGGGATCAACGTCGTCGACCTCGGCCTCATCTACGGCGTCGTCATCGACCAGACGAACACCGCGATCATCGACATGACCCTCACGTCCGCGGCCTGCCCGCTGACCGACGTCATCGAGGACCAGTCCGCGACCGCCCTCGACGGCATCGTCGACGGATTCCGCATCAACTGGGTCTGGATGCCGCCGTGGGGCCCGGAGAAGATCACGCCCGACGGCCGTGAGCAGATGCGGGCCCTCGGCTTCAACATCTGAGCGTGCGAAGGAGACCTACGGGTCCCCTTCGTGTCGGACGGTCATCGTCATCACGCAGTTGCCGTGGCCCTTGGGCCGTTGGTACGCGAAGCCGGCGTTCTCGAAGAGCGTGCGGGTGCCGTTGTAGAGGAACGACGCTGACTTCTTCACGCCGCCCGTGTCGTGCGGGTACGCCTCGACCAGGCCGCCGCCCGCCGCTGCGATGAGGTCGATCGCGCCGCGCAGGGCATGACCGGACATCCCACGGCGCCGGTAGTCCCGGTCGACGAAGAAGCAGGTGATCCGGTAGTCGGGCAGGTTCTCCAGGCCGGCTTCGTACTGCTTGCGGTGATAGATGCTCGGCAGCTCGTCGGGCGTCCCGTACTCGCACCAGGCGACTGCGTCGTCGCCGTCGAAGACGAGGGCCGCGTGCGCGACGCCCTCGTGGACGAGCCGCTCCTTGAGGAGACGGTTTCCCTCGGCGCCGGGCAGCTTCTCGGGGAAGCGCGGGTGGAACCACGTGCACCAGCAGCCGCCCCAGACGCCGTTGTGCTTCTCGGCCAGGCGCGCGAACGCGTCCCACGTGTCGGGGGTCAGCGCCCTGACGGTGTAGTCGCTCACAGCGTGGTCGCCGAGAAGGTGTCACACGCGTCGAGCGTGCCGTTCTCGTACCCGGTGGTGAACCATCGCTCGCGCTGTGCGCTCGTGCCGTGCGTAAAGGCGTCGGGGTTCACCTGGCCGCCCGACTGCTTCTGGATGTGGTCGTCGCCCACCGCGGACGCCGCGCCGAGAGCGTTCTGCAGCTGCTCCTGGGTGATCGGGTCGAGGAACGGCTTGCCCGTGTCCGGATCGATCGTCTCGGTCGCGTCGCCGACCCACATGCCGGCGTAGCAGTCGGCCTGCAGCTCGGTGCGCACCGAGTCGGAGTCGGCGCCCGTGCCCTGCCGTTTCGCCTTGTCCATCACACCCGTCAGCTGCTGGATGTGGTGGCCGTACTCGTGCGCGGTCACGTACTCCTCGGCGAGCGGCCCGTCCTGCGCGCCGAGCTGCGACTCCAGGTCGTCGTAGAAGCTGACATCGAGGTAGATCGTCTGGTCGGGCGGGCAGTAGAACGGACCGCTGGAGGCGGATGCGTCGCCGCAGCCCGTGCTCGTGGCCCGCTGGAACGAGACGACACCGGGCTGGCTGAACGCGGTCGGCACCGTGGCGGCCCAGTAGACGTCCAGCGATTCGATGGTCCCCTCGAGCCGGCAGTCGCGGTCGCTGTTGGCCTGCGCGGCGGAGCACGCCCCGAGGGTGCTCTCCGCCTGCTGGCCGCCGCCTCCCGCGCCGCCGGCCACCTGGTTGACCACGTTGGCCACGTCGCTGTGTCCGGTCGCCTGCAGGATGAGGATCAGCGCGACGACCGCGATGCCACCGACCCCACCGCCGACGGCGACGCCGCCCTTGCCGGGTCCACGCCTGCGCACGCGCCCGGCGTCGAAGCTGCCACCCTCCTGGAACGTCATCCACGCAAGGTAGTAGCGAGCGCGCTCAGCCGCTCAGCGGGCGGCCCGTCGCGTCGTGGGTCCACTGCGTACCCGGCGTGCCGACGAGGTAGAGGATGCCCTCGACCAGACCCCAGATGCCCACCGCGATCCAGGCGATGCCGCAGGTGACGATCCCGCCGACCACCGCGATGAGCAGCATGGTCAGGCCTTCGCGGTTGTAGCCGAGGTAGAACCGGTGCACGCCGAAGTGACCCAGGAAGATCCCGAGGAGCCCGGCGACGACCTTGGACTTCGCCAACGGGTCGTAACCGGGCGCGTACGGTCCGGGACCGTACGGCGGCGGGTAGGGCCCCTGGGGGTAGGGCCCCTGCGGGTACGGCCCCTGGGGGTAGGGCCCCTGCGGGTACGGCCCGGGCTCATCCGGACGCCGCTCGTGCGGGTCGGTCATCGGGAGGCTCCGCTCTGCGCGTGGACGCCGAGAACGTACCGCAGCCCACACCGGGCGCGTGGTCTTTTCAGTCCTCGCCGAGGCCGCGCGCGGCCAGGGCATCGCCGGTGGTCCGCGCGTGGGCGACCATCCGCACGGCGGCGGGCACGAGCACGGCCCGGGGGCTGCGCTCCAGGCCGCGGGCGCGTGCGGCGTCGCGGGCCTCCATCGACGTGCGGGCCAGGAGCGGGATCGTGCGCAGGAACAGCCCGACGGTGAGCGCGAACATCTCGGGGTCGAGCCCGATGTGCCGCAGCGGGCGGACGAGGCGAGCCAGCACGTCGAGGAGCAGGTCGGCGCGCGTGGTCGCGGTCACGACGGCTCCGGCGAGCACCAGGGCGACGAGGTCGACGGCCACCTCGAAGGCGGTCTGCCAGTCCCGCGCCCACCACTGGTAGGCGCCGATCAGCGCCGCGGTGACGAGGGTGGGGACGAGCCCCCGCGTGGTGCGGTGCCAGGGCACGCGGGCCACCACCTGCAGCAGCAGCGCGATCCCGAGCGCGGCCAGCGCCGACGCCGGTCCGTGGGCGAGCACCACCACGATCGCGAAGACAGCGAGGAACGAGAGCTTGAGGCCGGCCGGCGCACGGTGCACGACGCTCGAACCGGGGTGGTACAGGCCGAGCGGCCCGGACCACGGAGGTCGCAGAGGTCCCTGGCTCACGGGCGCGGCACCCCCGTCATGAGGTCCCGGTAGTACGCGATCGCCGGGGCGGGCTCGCCGTCGAACACGACCGACCCGTCGTCGACCACCAGCACGCGGTCGGCACGCAGGGCCGCGTCCAGGTCGTGCGTCACGACGATGACCTGCTGGTCCAGGGAGGCGAGCAGGTCGTCCACGACGCGGCGCCAGCGCAGGTCGAGAAGCGTGGTCGGCTCGTCGGCCACGAGGACCGCGGGCTCGGTGGCCAGGACGGCTGCGAGCGCGAGCAGCTGACGCTGACCACCGGACAGGGCGTGCACGGGGAGTCGGCGCGGTCGGCGAGCCCGAGCCGGCCGAGCGCGGCCCGCGCGACCTCGTCGCGAGCCTCGGGGGCCAGCTTGAGCCGACGCAGGGAGAGGGCGACGTCCTCCAGCGGCGTCGGCATCACGACCTGGGCGTCGGGATCGGTGAACATGAACCCGACCCGCCGACGCACCGCGGCCCCGTCGCGCCCGGTGTCGAGCCCGTCGACGTGGACGGAGCCCGACGCGGGCAGGACGAGGCCGTTGAGCAGCCGCGCGAGGGTCGACTTGCCGGAGCCGTTGGCGCCGACGATCGCGATGCGACGCTCGCCGAGGTCCAGCGTCACCGGCCCGAGCAGGCGCACGATGCGGTCCGCACCGCCCGCGGGATCGGGGCTGTAGGCGGTGACGAGGACCTCGTCGAGCGTGATCACGGAGTCGTCAGCGGCGGGTGCGCAGCATGTCGGGGAAGGCCTTGAAGATGGCCAGCGCCACGGCCCCGGCCGCGAGGTTCTTGAGGATGTCGCCGGGGATGAAGTGGGCGTCGATGACGAGCGCCTCGTGGAAGGTGAGGTCGAGGCGGACCATCAGGCCGACGATCCCGCCGACGTGGATGGTCAGGAAGCTGCCGAGGATCCCCGACAGCACGAGGAACGGGTACAGCCAGCCCGGACCGGCCTTGGTGCCGGGGGCGCTCCAGCGGATGCCCAGGCTGGCGAACGCGCCGGCGAGCGCTGCGCCGAACGGAAAGGCGAGGAGGTACCCGACGGACGCGCCCGCCAGGACGGCGATCCCGCCGGCGCCGCCCGAGAAGATGGGCACGCCGGCCAGGCCGACCGCGAGGTACAGGAGCACGGCGAGCGCACCTCGACGCCAGCCCAGCACCAGACCGGCCAGGATGACCCCGAACGTCTGCAGCGTGATCGGCACGCCCGAGTCGCCGGTCGGGATTGCGGGCAGGATCGCGCAGACGGCGATGAAGGCGGCGAAGCTGGCGATGAGGGCGACGTCCGTGGCCACGGAGGACCGGGCGACCGGTGCGGCCAGCGTGGGAGAGTCGGTGACTGCAGGTACGGCGTCAGGCGCGGTGGACATGGCTACCCCTTGATCGTCGTGGAGCTGGGCACGAAGGAACACGGGCGTCCCCGCCGGCCGACGGCGCGAGATCCACCCGATCGACCGGTCACGACGCTAGCCCCACGTAGACTTGCTGGCGTTTGTGCGTGCGACCAAGAGCCGCACGGCTATATCGGAGGAAACCGTCAAGTGATCACCGCCCAGGCTGTCGAGCTGCGCATCGGCGCACGTGTGCTGCTCGAGGAGTCGTCGTTCCGCATCGCGGCCGGCGACCGGATCGGTCTGGTCGGTCGCAACGGCGCCGGCAAGACGACGCTGACCAAGACCCTGGCGGCCGAGACGCAACCGACCGCGGGCCAGATCGTCCGGTCCGGTGAGGTCGGCTACCTGCCGCAGGACCCGCGCACCGGCGACCTCGACCAGCTCGCGATGGACAGGGTTCTCAGCGCCCGGGGTCTCGACGAGATCGTGCGGTCGCTGCGCGCGACCGAGACCGCGATGGGCAGCGAGGACGAGGCGGTCCGCGAGAAGGCGATGGACCGGTACACGCGCCTCGACGCGCGGTTCAATGCGGCGGGCGGGTACGCCGCCGAGTCCGAGGCGCACCGGATCGCGTCGAACCTCGGGCTCGACGAGCGCGTGCTGAGCCAGACGATCGGGACGCTCTCGGGCGGTCAGCGCCGTCGCGTCGAGCTGGCCCGCATCCTGTTCTCCGGCGTCGAGACCCTGCTCCTCGACGAGCCCACCAACCACCTCGACGCCGACTCGATCATGTGGCTGCGCGACTACCTCAAGGGGTACTCGGGCGGTCTCATCGTCATCTCGCACGACGCCGACCTGCTGCGCGCCGTGGTCAACAAGGTGTTCCACCTGGACGCCAACCGCTCGCAGCTCGACCAGTACGCCCTCGGCTGGGACGCGTACCTGCAGCAGCGCGAGACGGACGAGAAGCGCCGCCGCCGCGAGCGGGCCAACGCCGAGAAGAAGGCCTCGACGCTCATGGCGCAGGCCGACAAGATGCGCGCCAAGGCCACCAAGACCGTCGCCGCGCAGAACATGGCCCGCCGGGCAGAGCGCCTGCTGTCGGGCCTCGAGGACGTGCGCGCGTCCGACAAGGTGGCGCGCCTGCGGTTCCCCGAGCCCGCGGCCTGCGGCAAGACGCCGCTGACGGCGAGCGACCTGTCCAAGACCTACGGTTCGCAGGAGGTCTTCACCGGCGTCGACCTGGCGATCGACCGGGGGAGCAAGGTCGTCGTGCTGGGCCTCAACGGCGCGGGCAAGACGACGCTGCTGCGCATCCTCGGGGGCATCGAGCAGTCCGACACCGGCGACGTCCACCCCGGGCACGGGCTCAAGCTGGGCTACTACGCGCAGGAGCACGAGACGCTCGACCTCGACCGCACGGTCGTCGAGAACCTGAAGTCGGCCGCGCCGGACCTGACGGAGACGCAGGTGCGGTCCGTCCTCGGGTCGTTCCTGTTCTCGGGCGACGACGCCGACAAGCCGGCCCGGGTGCTGTCGGGTGGGGAGAAGACGCGCCTCGCGCTCGCGGCCCTCGTCGTCTCGTCGGCCAACGTCCTGCTCCTCGACGAGCCGACGAACAACCTCGACCCGGCGTCCCGCGAGGAGATCCTCGCGGCGCTGCGCGGGTACGCGGGTGCGGTCGTGCTGGTCTCGCACGACGAGGGTGCGGTCGCAGCCCTCGACCCGGAGCGCGTCCTGCTGCTGCCGGACGGCGACGAGGACCTCTGGAACCCGGGCTACCTGGACCTGATCGCCCTGGCCTGACCCTCTCGACCCCCTCCCGGGTGCCGAGAACGGCACTTCGTCGCGAGAATGGCAGATTGAACTGCCGGTCTCGTGACGAACTGCCGTTCTCGAGCGCCTTGGCGGCGAGGGCCAGGACGACCAACGGCCGGTGCCCCGTCGGGCACCGGCCGCTCGTCTGTTCGTCCTTCCCTAGTTGCGGGTGATCGTGAAGTTCGGGCAGGTGTTGACGATGTCGTGCGAGCTGTTCGTCATCACCAGGTTGGTGAAGGTTGCCGCCCCGATGGCCGGTCCCTGACCGGGCTCCGGGAGGGCGTTGCACCAGACCGCGTTGCCCACGCGGCCGGTGAGGTTGAACGACGACGCGGTCGCGTCGACGTTGCTGCCGTCCGACCGGGGCTCGTTCGCCCGGTCGACCGTGACGTTGGTCAGCACGGTGTCGGCCACCGGGTTGGTGGCGCTGCTGCCGACGTACTTCGTCTGGAACATGACCCCGTCGTACGTGGGGTCGACGATGTCGACGTTGCTGACCCGGATCCCGGTGAACGTCCCGTCGCCGGAGTTGAGCCACAGACCGGGGAAGACCTGCTGACCCCAGAAGTGGCCGCCCGACCGGACGATCGAGATGCTGTCGAACGTCGTCGTCCCGCTGAACCCGACGAACGGGATCCCGAAGTTGATCGACGAGATCGTCAGCCCGGGGTACGTCAGCTGGTCAGCGGCGTAGAGGTTCCGGAACGTGTTCCCGGAGCCTCCGTAGACCGCGAACCCGCTGGCGCGCCAGGTGAGGATCGCCGTGAGGTTCTCCTCGAGGTTGTTCGAGACGGTGCCCGCGTGGACGTCCTGGGCGTTGAACAGCGCGAAGCTGTCGTCACCCGTGGCGTGCGCCGCCATGTTGCGCAGCGTGTTGCCCGAGCTGTCGTTCGCCAGCGTGATCCCGTCGGCGAACGTGTCGTCGATGCGGTTGTTGGTGAACGTCGGTGTCCACGTTCTGGCCCCAGACCATCACCACCGTGTGGGCGACCCACACGTTGTCGATCGTGATGCTGGTGACGTTGGTCAGCGGGAACACCTGACCGGAGCCGTCGGCCCGGCTGGTGTAGTTGCCGAGCACCGCGAAGTTCCGGAACTGCGAACCCGTGGCACCGGCGCCGTTCGGCGTGAACCCGATGTCGGTGTTCTCCTGGTCCTGCGGCGCGATGAGCCGCGTGAACCACGGCCCGGCGCCGACGACCTGCAGCGGCTTCTGGCCGATCTGGAACTTCTGCGCCACCTGGTAGTCGCCCGCCGGGAGGTAGATGCCGGTGGCCGTGGCGCTCTGGTTGGCCGTGTTGAGGGCCGTCTGGATCGCCGAGGTGTCGAAGCCCGTGACCGTGATCAGGTGCGTCGGGTCCGGGTTGGCGATCGGCGTCGCCAGCTCGAGCTGGACGAAGTCGACCGTGATGTCCGCGCCCGTGGTGTTGCGCACCGAGAGCGGGGCACCCGCCGGGACGGTCGTGGACAGGACCACGTTCGCCTCGTCGTAGATGTGCCGCGGGCCGGTGCCCGAGTTCTGCGGCGAGGCCTCGGCCCCGTACAGCCACGCGTACTTGGACACCAGGTTGACCGTGCCCACCTGGGTCGAACCGTTGAACACCCCGAGCGTCGTCGTGGTGCCGTCCGGGATGGAGTAGCGCACGTCGAGCGTGTTGGTCGCCGCTCGGGCCGTCCACGAGACCGACGCGCCGGCCGCGTTCAGACGGACGGCCTTGCGGCCGGACGCCTCACCCGCGAGGTCGCCGATCGTGCGGTTGGGTCCGACCGTGGCCGCCCCGCCCGCGAGCGTGCCGTCCTCCGCCTCGTAGGAGTCGTACGGCATCGATGCGCCACGGCCGGCCGACAGCGACTGGACCGTGGTGTTGTTAGCCTGCTTGACCGCGAGCTCGGCGGTGTCCGCGGCGACCGTGGTGGTCACCGTGAACTTGCCGTTCACGGCCGTCCAGGTCCCGGCGGTCACGTTGACGCTCGCGCCGGCGGCGATGACGCCGCCCGGTGCCGTCGGGGTGAGCGTCTTGATGACCGCACCCGTCTGGTCCTTGATCGTCACCGTCACGCCGTGCGCCGCCGAGCTGGACGGCTGGTTGCCCTGGTTCTTGACCGTCGTCGTGAAGGTGACGGTCTGACCGCCCGACGGGGAGGTCGGCGACCAGCCGGTCGTCGCGACGAGGTCGGCGCTCTGCACGGGGGCCACGGTCAGTGCCGGACCCGTCGCGCTGTTGTTGGCCTCGCTCTGCTCGACGATCGCGTTGCCCTCGTCGACGACCGCCGACGTGGCGTAGGTGCCGGCCGTCTGCGGTCCGGCGTTCACCGAGACCGTGGCCGACGCACCCGCGGCGAGGGCGGCGACGTTGGCCGTCCCCACCTTCGTCGTGCCGAGGTAGAAGCTCACCGTGCTCGCCGCGGCGGACGCCGTGCCGATGTTGGTGACCTTGGCGCTCAGCGTGACGGCGTCGGTCTCCAGGGGGGACGCGGGCGACGACGCGACGTTGCTGGCGGCGAGGTCCGGGTTCGGGGCGGGGACGCCCAGCACCTGGAAGCTCGGCCACCTGACCGCCGGACGCGCCCGAGTTGCCCGTGAACGACAGCCGCAGGTCTGCTGCGGTCGCGCTGACCGGGATGGTCACCACGTTGGTGCCCTGCGTGAACGTGTACGTCGCGGACGGCTTGATGGTGGTGTAGCTGCCGCCGGACTGGTCACGCCCCTCGATGGAGAACGTCTGCGTGCGCGTCCCCCACGACGGGTCCGGGTTGAGCTTGACCACCACCGAGGCGATGGTGACGTTGGCCCGCATGGCGACGTTCAGCCAGGCTGGCAGCGCGCCCTCCCAGTAGGTGGTCAGCGACCCGTCGTTGGCGTTGGCCGCGACGAACGTGAAGGTGTCGGACGACGAGGTCATCGTCTTGCCCGCCGCCTGGTCGGTCGCCGTGCTGGTGCCGCCCGTGCCCGAGAGCGGGACCGTCAACGTGCTGTTGGTCGCGGAGCTCGAGAACGTCAGGCTGCCCGTGCGGGTGCCTGCGGCGGTGGGCGTGAACGTGATCGTCGCGGTGCACGTGCTGCCGGCGCCGAGCGTCGTGCCGCAGGTGGTGGTCCGGCTGAAGTCACCGCCGGCCGTCACACCGAGCACGTTGGCGGACGCGCCGCCGGTGTTGGTGAACGTGACGGACTGGGTGGCGCTCGACGAACCCACGGCGGTGGCGCCGTACGTCAGGCTCGTCGGGTTGGCGACGATCGTCGCGGTGGCGGCGGCGTTCCCCGTGCCCGACAGGGCCACGGCGAGCGTCGGGTCGGTGGCGTTGCTCGCGACCGTGACGGTGCCCGTGCGGGTGCCGGCGGCGGTCGGACGGAACGTCACGGTGACGGTGCACGACGCGCCGGCGGCCAGCGAGGCGCCGCAGGTCGTCGTGTCCGTGTAGTCACCGCTGACCGAGACGCCACTCACGGCAGCCGCGGCCGTCCCCGTGTTCGCGATCGACACGTCCTGCGTCGCGGACGACGAACCGACCGTGGTGCCGGCGAACGTCAGGCTCGTCGGGTTGGCGGTCAACGTCGCCGAGCTCGGCGCGGTGCCGGTCCCGGAGAGCGCGACCGTGAGCGACGGGTTGCTGGCGGTGCTCGCGACCGTCAGGGTTCCGGTCCGGGTCCCGACGGCCGTCGGACGGAACGTCACGCTCGCGGTGCACGACGCACCGGCGGCCAGGGTGGCACCGCAGGTGGTGGTCTCGGCGAAGTCGCCGCCGATCGTGACACCGCTCAAGGAAGCCGAGGCGCCGCCCGTGTTGGAGATCGTCACGGTCTGCGCCGCGCTCGTCGCGTTCACGGTGGTGCTGCCGAACGAGAGGCTCGCCGGCGAGGCGGCCAGGGTGGCCGTCCCCGTGCTGCCCGGCCCGTAGACCTCGACCTCGGAGAACTGACCCGCGGGCCAGGACGAGTTGGCCGTGACGTTGATCCGCACGTACCGCACGGAGGCGGTCGTGAAGGTCACGTCCTTGGTGTTGCCCGTGGCCGGGTCGAATTGCACGACCGCGGACGGCGACAGCGTCGTCCAGGTCGTGCCGTTGGTGCTGCCCTGGATCGAGAGCGTCTCGGTCCGGGCGGCCCACGAGGTGGCGGGCGGCAGCTTGAGCGTGACCTTGTTGATCGACTGGGCCGATCCGAGGTCCACCTGCACCCACTGCGGGAAGGCGTTGTTGGCGCTCTCCCAGTACGTGCTGGCGTTGCCGTCCGTCACGTTGCCCGACGGGTAGACGTCGGCGTGCGAGGACTCGCTGGTGGGCTTGTTCAGCGCCAGGTTGCCGGTCACGGTGCCGGCGCCCGTGCCCGTGAGGGCGACGGTCGTCGGGCTGTTGGCGGCGTTGCTGGTCACGGTGACCGAGCCGGTGCGCGCACCGGTGGCGGTCGGCTGGAAGGTGACGGCGACCGTGCAGGTGGCACCCGCGGCGAGCGAGCCGGAGCAGGTGCTGGTCTGCGAGAAGTCACCGGTAGAGGCGACGCCCGAGATCGTCGCGGCCGCCCCACCCGTGTTGGTGATCGTCACGTTCTGGACGGCGCTGGGCGTGCCCACCGTGGTCGAGCCGAACGTGAGCGACGACGGGCCGGCCGACAACGACGCCGTCGCGGCCGACGTGCCGGTGCCGCTCAGTGCGACCGTGGTCGGGCTGTTCGAGGCGTTGCTGCTGATCGTCAACGTCCCGGTCCGGTTGCCCGTGGCCGTCGGCGAGAACTTCACCGAGACCGCGCACGAGGCGTTGACCGCGATGGAGGCTCCGCAGGTGTTCGTCTGCGAGAAGTCGCCGCTCGCGACGACGGTCGACAGCGTGGCGGCGGCGGTCCCCGTGTTCGTGACCGTCACGGTCTGGGCCGCGCTCGTGGTGCTCACCGTCTGACCGGCGAACGTGAGCGAGCCGGTGCTGGTGGTCAGCGAAGCCGTCGGGGTGACGGTCCCGCTGGGGAACACCTGCAGCTCGGAGACCTGACCCGCGGGCCAGCCCGAGTTGGCGGTGATGTTGACGCGTACGTAGCGAGCGGTGGTCGCCGGGATGGTGATCGCGGCGGTGTTGGGCGTCGCGTCGGCCGGGTTGAAGGTGTACGTCCCGGACGCGACCGTGCTGAACGAGGTGCCGTCGGTGCTGGTCTGCACCGAGAGCGTCTGCGTCCGCGTGGCCCACGCCGTGGCCGGCGGGGCTTGAGGGTGACCTTGCCGATGCTGGTGGCAGCGCCGAGGTCGACCTGGAGCCACTGCGGGAACGCTCCGTTCGCGCTCTCCCAGTACGTGGACGCGTCGCCGTCGACCGCGTTGGCGGCCGCCTGGACACTGTTGGTGACCGAGCTCGCGGTGGCGGTCTTGCCCTGCGCGATGTTGGTGGTGGAGTCGATGGCGGTCCCCGACAGGGCGACCGTGGTCGGGCTGTTGTTGGCGTTGCTGGTCACGGTCAGGGTGCCCGTGCGGGTGCCCGACGCCGTGGGCCGGAAGGACACCGTCACCGCGCACGACCCGCCGACGGCCACCGCGGTGCAGGTGTTGGTCTGCGTGTAGTCGCCGGTCACGGCCACGCCCGAGACGTTCGCCGCGGTGGTGCCCGTGTTGGCGACGGTGACGGTCTGGGTCGCGCTGGTAACGCCGACGACCGTGCTGCCGAACGTGAGCGAGCCCGGGTTGGTGCCGAGGATGGGTCCGGGCGCGACGCCCGTGCCGGACAGCGGCACGGCGTTGGCCGACCCGTTCGCGGTCACCGACAGGTTGCCGGTGCGGTTGCCCGCAGCGGTCGGGGCGAACTTCACCGAGACCGTGCAGGAGGCACCAGCGGCCAGCGACGTGCCACAGGTGTTCGTCTGGCTGAAGTCACCGGCGACGGCGATCGCGCCGACCGTGGCCGACGTCGTGCCGGTGTTCGTGACCGTGACGGCCTGCGCCGCGCTGGTCGCGCCCGTGGCCACCGAGCCGAACGACACGGCCGCCGGGCTCACGCTCACGCCGGAGATGTTGTCGGGCAGGTACGGCGGCAGAGTCGGCGTGGGCCACGGGCCGCAGAACGGGGTGCCGAAGACGCCGGAGCTGCCCCCGCCGTCGGTCAGGGTGAACTGGTTGCTGCAGCTGTAGATCGAGGACGGCCCCTGCGTGCCGGTCGCCGTCGTGTTCGTGATCGTCGCCGCACCCGCCACCTGCTCCTGCACCACGAACGTGCCGGTGTTCTGGATGGTGGCGTTGTTGATCCTGACGTTGGAGATGTTCGAGCCCGAGACGAACTGGATCGCCTCGAACGGGCTCTGCTGGATGAGGAGGTTGTCGACGTTCGTCAGGCCGGCCATCGATCCGTCGCGCGCGTCGAACCAGAGGGCGCCCACGCCGAACTGCCAGTTCGGGTCGAGGTTGCCCGACCGGATGATCGTGTTGCGCAGCACGTCCGTGCGGCCCAGCGTCGTCGAGGCGAACCGCTGCGCGACGTGGATGCCGCCGCCCTGGGTCAGGCCGGAGTCGATCACTCGGTTGTCGGTGACGACGTTGTCGTGGCCGCCGTAGATCGCGATGCCGTTGGCCAGGATCGGGTACTGCACCGTGTTGTGGTCGAACGAGTCGTTGACGTCGGCGTTCTGCTCGGCCCAGGTGGCCAGGCCGTCGTCGCCGGCGTTGCGGATGTCGCTGTTGGTCACCCGGCTGTTGGTCACGCCGTCGTGGAAGTTCACGCCGTCCGCGGTGAAGTTGCGCAGCCGCAGGCCGCTCATCACCAGGTTGTCGAACGGGCCGTCCATCCACGCGCCGACCTTGGTGTGCTCGATCCACACGCGGTCGACCGTGGAGTTGGTCAGCGCGCCGCCGATGCCGTTGACCTGGTCGGCGTCGTTGCGCTCCTGCACGTTCCCGAAGATCGCGAAGTCGGCCAGGTGCACGTTGGTGCTCGGGCTCGGCGCGTAGTTGCCGTAGAACCCGATCCGGTCGCCCGTCGTGCGGGAGTACCACATGCCGGCGCCCTTGATCGTCACGTTGTTGACGATCACGTGGTCGTGGATCTTGAACGTTCCGACGGGGATCCAGACCGTACCGCCGGCGCCCGCCGCTGCGATCGCCTGCGTCATCGCGGTCGTGGAGTCGTTCACGCCGCTCGCGTCGGCGCCGTAGGTCGCGATCGACACCGACCCGGTCGGCTGCGTCAGCGGCGCCGCTACGTTCTCGAAGTCGGCGAAGTCGATGGTGGACGACGAGGCCGTCGCGTCCGCGTCGACCTGCAGCCGGAAGGTCGTGCCGGCCGGGTAGGTGGTGGTGAAGAGGCGGTTGACCTCGTCGTAGAAGTGGTGCGCGTTCGAGCCCGGCTGGTTGCTGAACGGGTAGCTCGAGTAGTACCAGCTGTAGGCGTTGGTCAGCGTGAAGCTCGGCTGCTTGACCCCGTTGACGTACAGCGACAGGGGCGACGTGTAGACGGCGCCCCCGGCCTGGTCGGGGATCGAGTACCGGAAGTCGATCGAGTTGGTCGCCGTCGGCGTCGTGAACTCGACGTACTTGCCCTGGCCCGTCAGCGTGACCGCCTTGCGGTAGGAGGCCTCGCCGGGGAGCGTGTTGTAGTCGGCGGCCGGGCCGATGATCGTGCCGTTGGTCGCGGCGTTCTCCGCCTGGACCTCGACGTAGGGAAGGGTCGCGCCGACGCCACCGGTCGCGGCGGCCGACGCTGCCGTTCCCGAGACGGTGACGAGGCCGGCGGCGATGACGACCGAGCTGGTCGCGAGGACGCCGACACGGCGACGCCCTCGCGAGGTTCGCATGGCGAACATAGGGGTTTCTCACTCTCGAAGTACCGATGGGGATGACGCGGGTCTGTGACCGCCGATCGACCCTCGGCCGCCGTTGGCGCGGGGGTGTGACCGAGAGGACTCGGGTCGGGGCGGAGGCGGCGCTGCCTCGCAGACTCCACGCGTCCGTGGAGAGCGCTTGGTCCGTACGGTTTGTCATCGGCGTTGTGACCGATTCGGTAGACCGTAGCGATCCGGACACATCGGTGCAAGAGGACGATATCCGACTGCAAGTTTCGTTGCGACGGGGCGGAAAATTGCGACTATTTGCGTCGCGGCGTGACGTGGAAGCGTGCTCATGCGGCTCGGCGACGGGCCGCCGTCACCCGATCAGTGGGCGGAGCGCTGCTCCGAGGCGGCGAGCTGGGCGTCGATGAGCGCGTCCTCGGCGTCCTCGTCGCGACCGCCGCGGCGGTGCGGGACGTTGGGGTCGCTCGGGGTGCGCCTCGCGGGGGGCCGTCGACGAACCGGCCGGGGGTCGTCGCGGGTGGGCCAGAGTGCCGGACCGTCGCCGTGCGGCACGATCTCCACCGGGTCCTCGTCGCCCAGGGCGGCCTCGTACCGCGCTTCGAGGAGCTCGCGTCGAGCCATCGAGCCGAACGCCAGCAGGCCGCCGAGCGCGAACACCCACCACTGGAACGCGTACGACAGGTGCGGGCCGGGGTCCGTGCTGGGCTCCTGGAGCGGGCCGTGGGCGACGGCCGGCGCCGGTGACTCGGAGACCAGGCCGCCGTAGCCCCGGAACGTCGTCGCGCCGGCCATGCCGCCGGCCGCGAGCACCTGGTCGACCGAGATGGCCTGGACCTGCCGGGGCGGGGCCGACCGTCGGGTCGCAGGCTCGTCCTCGCGCAGCTTGACGGTCACCGTGACCGTCCCGGACGGTGGGGCGGGCGGATCGACGACCGCCGCGGAGGTCTCACCGGTCTCCACCCAGCCGCGGTCGACGACGAGCACCGAACCGACCTGGGTGGGCTGGGCCGACGTCCCGACGGACGCGTCCTCGACGACGAACGGGACCAGCGCGTGATAGCCCGCGTTGCCGTCGACGGGGCGGTTGCGCAGCAGGACGGTCGCACCAGGCTCGTAGTGCCCGACCACCTGGACCTGGCGCCACTCGTCGCCCTGCGGCAGCGGAGCACCGGCGGACGGAAGGAGCCGGTCGAGCGGGACCGGGGCGGCCTTCTCGCTCGCCACGACCTCGGCGATCGCGTGGTCGCGCCAGACGTGCCGGTTCCACTGCCAGCGACCGAGGAAGGTGCAGGCGACGGCGACGACGAGCGCGACGACGACCAGGCCGGACGCGCGGCGGACCGCGGGGCTCATGACGCGTCGACCCGTTCCAGCGTCGAGGCGGGCACGACGTCACGCAGGAAGTCCCGCACCCCGAGGAACTGGGACAGGGGCTCGCGGTGGTCGTCGCACGCCAGCCAGACCTTGCGTCGCTCGGGGGTGTGCAGCTTGGGGTTGTTCCAGAGCAGGCCCCAGGTCGCGGTCGCGCGGCAGCCGCGTGCGCTGCAGATCAGCTCGTCGACCGCGTCGGGCGTCGGCCCGAGCAGGCTCACGCGTCGGGCTCCTGACCCCGGCCCGGCGTGGGCGCCGGACCCAGGCCGTCGACGTCGTCACCGCCGCCGAGCTCGCGCGGGCCCAGGTAGGCGGCGCCGGAGTCGTCGCGCTCGCGTCCGGCGTTGGCCAGCAGGACGGCGGCGTACGGCAGGACCACGGCGGCGACGAGCAGCACGAGCGACACCCACATGGGGATGTGGTTCCAGGTGAGGACCGCGACGAGGAAGCACACGACCCGGATCGACATCTGGATCAGGTACCGGCTCTCGCGCCGCGACATGTCGGCGGTGAGCGGCTCCGGGGCGGTGGTGATCCTGTGCACCTCGCCCTCGGGGGCGTCGTGGCTCCTGCGGTTGCTGCTCACCACCTGATGGTAGTCCGGCCTGCGCCGCTCGGCGTTCTTGTGCAGGTCCCACAAGAGCGCCCGGCGAACCTGTGAGCGGGCGGTGCCGTGACGTGGGGCGGACGTCGGATAGCGTCGTGTCCCGTGCCTGAGACTTCCGACAACATCGCCCGCAGCGTCCTCGTGACCGGCGCCAACCGCGGGATCGGCCGCTCGATCGCCGAGCGCTTCGTCGCCAACGGCGACAAGGTGGCCACGATCTACCGGTCCGGCGAGCTGCCCGAGGGTGTGCTCGGCGTCGTCGGTGACGTGCGCGACACCGCGAGCGTCGACGCCGCGTTCGCGGAGATCGAGGCCGCCCACGGTCCCGTCGAGGTCCTCGTCGCCAATGCCGGCGTGACGCGCGACCAGCTGCTCATGCGGATGTCCGACGAGGAGTTCGCCGACGTCATCGACGTCAACCTCACCGGGTCGTTCCGCTGTGCGCGCCGCGCGAGCAAGGGCATGATCCGGCTGCGCCGCGGCCGCATCATCTTCATCTCCTCGGTGGTCGGCCTGTACGGCTCCGCGGGTCAGGTCAACTACGCGGCGTCCAAGTCCGCGCTGGTCGGCATGGCGCGCTCGATCACGCGCGAGCTGGGCGGGCGCGCCATCACGGCGAACGTCGTCGCGCCGGGCTTCATCGACACCGACATGACCCGCGCGCTGCCCGAGGACCGGCAGAAGGCCTACCGCGACTCGATCCCGCTGGGCCGGTTCGCCGAGCCCGACGAGGTGGCGCGCGTCGTGGAGTTCCTCGCGTCGGACGCCGCCGCGTACATCTCGGGCGCGGTCATCCCGGTCGACGGCGGCCTCGGCATGGGCCACTGACAACTCGTAGTTCGAACGTACGGATCTAGGGAACGGAACGCACATGGGTCTGCTCGACGGCAAGACACTCCTGGTCACCGGCGTCCTCACGGACGGCTCGATCGCCTTCCACGTGGCGCGGCTCGCGCAGGAGCAGGGCGCGGAGGTGCTGCTGACGTCGTTCGGCCGGCAGTTCCGGCTCACGCAGGCGATCGGACGCCGCCTGCCCAAGCCCGCTCCCGTGCTGCAGCTCGACGTCACGTCGGCGGAGGACCTGGCGGCCCTCGAGGAGCGGGTGCGGGAGCACGCCGACCACCTCGACGGCGCCGTGCACTCGATCGGGTTCGCGCCGCAGTCCGTCATGGGCGGCAACTTCCTGGCGGGGGAGTGGGCCGACGTCGCCACGGCCCTGGAGGTCAGCGCGTACTCGCTGAAGTCGCTCGCCGTGGCGACCAGGCCGCTGCTCACCCGCGGCTCCGCCGTGGTCGGGCTGACGTTCGACGCACGGTACGCCTGGCCGGTCTACGACTGGATGGGCGTGGCCAAGGCCGCGTTCGAGTCGACGGCGCGCTACCTGGCCCGCGACCTCGGCGCCGACGGCATCCGCGTCAACCTCGTCTCGGCGGGCCCCATCCGCACGACGGCCGCCAAGTCGATCCCCGGCTTCAACACCATGGAGGAGGGCTGGTCGGACCGGGCGCCCCTCGGCTGGGACGTCAGCGACCCGGAGCCGACCGCACGCGCCGTCGCCGCCCTCCTGTCCGACTGGTTCCCGGCGACCACCGGCGAGATCGTGCACGTCGACGGCGGCGTCCACGCGATGGGTCTGTGACCGTCGCACGGTGCGCCCGACCGCTCGATGATGGGACCCTGTGCCGGTGACGCCCGACACCGGCCCCCGGCAGCTCGTCCTGCTGCGCCATGCCAAGGCGGAGCACCCGGAACGGATGGAGGACATCCAGCGACCCCTCTCGCTCGTCGGGCGTCGCCAGGCGGGCCGGGTGGGCGCGGCGCTGGCCGCGGACGGGCTGGTGCCCGACCTGGTGCTCTGCTCGTCGAGCGTCCGGACCCGCCAGACGTGGGAGCTCGCGCGCTCGACCCTGGGCGCGACTCCCGACGTCCAGTTCGTCGAGGCCATCTACTACGCCGGCCCGCGCGAGCTGCTGGAGGCCGTGCAGGGCGTGCCCGACGACGTCCGCACGCTGCTCGTGGTCGGCCACGAGCCGACGATGTCGCACGCAGCGGCAGGGCTGGCCGGTCCCGACTCGGACCCGACCACCCTGGCCCGCGTCCGGGTGGGCGTGCCCACCGCCAGCTGGTCCCTGCTCGCGGTCGGGACGACCTGGGCCGACCTGACGCCGGGCAGCGCGACGCTGCGGCGGCTCACGCTCGCCGAGTGACACGCGCACGAGCGACCGTCTCACGGTGGGGGGTGGGTTCGGGCGAGCAGCCGTCAGGCCGTGAAGACCGGCAGCGCCAGCACTGCGTCGAGGCGGTCCCGCACGACGGCGTCCGCGGCCGCGCACAGGAGCGGCTTGGCGTTGTAGGCGATGCCGAAGCCGGCCGCCGTCACCATGTCGATGTCGTTGGCGCCGTCGCCGATCGCGACCGTGCGCGTGATCGGCAGACCCACCCGGGCGGCGTACTCGCGCAGGGTCACGGCCTTGGCGGCGCGATCGACGACGTCGCCGCTCACGCGGCCGGTCAGGCGCCCGTCGAGCACCTCGAGCCGGTTGGCCCTGGTCAGCGTGATGCCCAGCTGTGCCGCCAGGGGCGCGACGATCTCGATGAAACCGCCGGACACCAGTCCCACCGGCCAGTCGCGCACCGCCAGCTCGGCGATCAGCTCGACCGCACCCGGCGAGAGCTCACCTCGGCCAGGACGTCCTCGAACACCGACACCGGCAGTCCGGCGAGCGTGGCTACGCGTTCGTGCAGGGACGCCGCGAAGTCCAGCTCGCCCCGCATGGCGCGCTCCGTGATCTCGGTGACGAGCCTCGGAGCCCGCTCGGGCCGCGAGCATCTCGACCACCTCACCCGTGATGAGCGTCGAGTCCACGTCCATGACGACGAGACGGCGCCCAGGGGTGAGATCGGGGCGATCGGGGTTGGCCACGGGAGGCGAGGGTAGCCGGTCCGGGGGTCAGTCCGCTTCGATGACCGCGCCCTTCGGCACGACGGTGATGCCCGACTCGGTGACGGTGAACCCGCGGGCGAGGTCGTGCGCGTGGTCGAGCCCGATCCGCACACGCTCGGGGATCACGACGTTCTTGTCGACGATCGCGCGGTGGACCTGCGCGTACCGCCCCACCTCGACATCGTCCATGAGAACCGAGTCGGTGACCTGCGCCCAGGAGTGCGCACGGATGCCCGGGGAGAGGATCGACCCGCTGATGGTGGCGCCCGAGATGAGCACCCCGGGTGACACGATCGAGTCCGCCGCATGCCCGAGGCGGCCCGCGCCGGCGTGCACGAACTTGGCCGGCGCCAACGACGTGTACCCGTTGTAGAGCGGCCACGCGTTGTTGTAGAGGTTGAACACGGGCTCGATCGAGATCAGGTCGATGTTCGCCTCGTAGAACGCGTCGATGGTCCCGACGTCGCGCCAGTAGTCGCGGTCGCGTGGCGTCGAGCCGGGCACGTCGTTGCGCAGGAAGTCATAGACGCCGGCCGTGCCGCGGTCCACGAACCACGGGGCGATGTCGCCACCCATGTCGTGCCGCGAGTTCACGTCCTCCGCGTCGGCCGTCACGGCGGCGACCAGCGCGTCGGCGTTGGCCACGTAGTTGCCCATCGACGCGAGGATCTCGCCGGGGGAGTCCGCCAGGCCGACCGGGTCGGTCGGCTTCTCCCGGAAGCGGGCGATGCGCGTGGGGTCGGACGGGTCCACCTCGATGACGCCGAACTGGTCGGACTCCTCGATGGGCTGGCGGATGGCCGCGACCGTGAACTCGGCGCCCGACGCGATGTGGGCGTCGACCATCTGGGAGAAGTCCATGCGGTAGACGTGGTCGGCGCCGACCACGACCACGATGTCCGGGCGCTCGTCGTCGATGATGTTCAGGCACTGGTAGATCGCGTCGGCGCTGCCGAGGTACCAGTGCTTGCCCACGCGCTGCTGCGCCGGCACCGCGGCCACGTAGTTGCCCAGCAGCGAGCTCATCCGCCAGGTCTGGGCCACGTGCCGGTCGAGGCTGTGCGACTTGTACTGGGTGAGCACGATGACGTGCAGGTACCGCGAGTTGATGACGTTCGACAACGCGAAGTCGATCAGTCGGTAGAGGCCCCCGAAGGGCACCGCCGGCTTGGCTCGGTGTGCGGTGAGGGGCATCAGGCGTTTGCCTTCCCCACCTGCGAGGACGATAGCGAGGACGCGCGGCGCTGCCATGCCTCGACCCTAGGCCCCCGCTGCGATCCCAGCGAGGTCAGGGGTCAGGTCACGCGCTAGCGTGTCGCGAGGAGAGCCGGTCGTCGGTGCCGGTGGGCGAGGGGATGGTTCGCGTGCGTGTCGATCTGCTGACCCGGGAGTACCCACCGCACGTCTACGGCGGCGCAGGCGTCCACATCGTCGGGCTGACCCGGGTGCTGGCCCGCACGATCGACGTGCGGGTGCACTGCTTCGACGGTCCTCGTGACGAGCCGGGGGTGTCGGGATACTCGGTTCCGGCGGACCTGGCCACGGCCAACGCGGCGTTGCAGACCTTCGGCGTCGACCTCGCGATGGCGGACGCCGTCGGGCGCGTGGGTGCCGACGGGGTCGCGTCCGACCTGGTGCACTCCCACACCTGGTACGCCAACCTGGGCGGCCACCTGGCGGGCCTCCTGCACGGGATCCCGCACGTGGCCACGGCCCACAGCCTCGAGCCGCTCCGTCCCTGGAAGGCCGAACAGCTCGGCGGCGGCTACGCGTTGTCCGGCTGGGCCGAGAAGACGGCCTTCGAGGGCGCAGCCGCGGTGGTCGCGGTGAGCGGAGGCATGCGCGAGGACATCCTGCGCTCGTACCCGGCCGTGGACCCGGACCGGGTCAAGGTCGTGCACAACGGCATCGACCTGGACGAGTGGCGGCGGCCGACGACCGACGAGGCGCTGGCGCGGGCAGACGCCACGGTGCGTGCCCTCGGCATCGACCCGTCCCGTCCGTCGGTCGTGTTCGTCGGTCGGATCACCCGGCAGAAGGGGCTGCCCTACTTCCTGAGGGCGGTCGAGCTGCTGCCGGCGGACGTGCAGGTCGTGCTCTGCGCCGGCGCGCCGGACACGCCCGAGATCATGGCCGAGGTGACGCAGCTCGTCGACGAGCTGCGTGCGCGCCGCACGGGCATCGTGTGGATCGAGAAGATGCTTCCACGCGACGAGCTGATCGCGGTCCTGTCGCACGGCACGGTCTTCGCCTGCCCGTCGGTGTACGAGCCGCTCGGCATCGTGAACCTCGAGGCCATGGCCGTCGGGCTGCCCGTCGTCGGCACCGCCACCGGCGGCATCCCGGAGGTCATCGACGACGGCGTCACGGGGCGGCTCGTGCCGATCGACCAGCTGCAGGACGGGACCGGGACGCCCGTGGACCCTGCCGCGTTCGTGGCGGACCTGGGTGCCGCCCTGACCGACGCCGTCAGCGACGCCGGGCGCACGGCGGAGTGGGGACTGGCCTCCCGACGACGGGTCGAGGACCACTTCTCGTGGGAGGCCGTCGCCGAGCGCACGGTCGACGTCTACCGCGCCGCGCTCGCCTGACCCGTCAGGCCGGCAGCGTGGTGGCGGCTGCGCTCATCGCCCGACGGGCCAGCCGGTCGACGTCGCGCAGGGCGGTCGAGCGCTGGTCGGCCTGCCAGAGGTTCACGGCGGCGCCGTCGTCCTGGGCGGCGAGCGTCACGATCGCCCGCAGCCGCGCGGCGCTGGTCAGCACGCGCACGGCGCGGCCGGCCAGGCCGTTGGGGAGCCGCCAGGTCGGCAGGCCGATGTCGCGCAGGGCGACGATCGACTCGGCGGCGTCCGGCCGCCAGCGGGCCACGTCGAGCCGCTGCAGCGCGTCGGTCACCTGGATCAGGCCTTGCTGCAGGTCGCGCTCCGCCTCGGCCAGCGAGCCGGTCCGGGCATGCACGGCGTGCCGCCAGTCGGCGACGTCCGTGACCTCCCAGGTGACCAGGTGCCCGGGTTCCAGGTCCGAGCCGAACCGCTCGACCACCGGCACGGCGACGAGGCACGCGTGGCCCGTCCGCACCAGGACCGCCTCGCCGGCGTCGGTCGCCGCGGCGCCCACGGCCGCGGGGGTGGCGCCCAGGTCGCCGGGGGCAGGCAGGACGGTCGCGGTCTCGCGCGGGCCGGGTTCGAGCGCGTCCAGCAGCGAGGAGAGCGGCTGCGCGGTGAGGTCGTCGCGCATGGGGTCGTTCGAGCCCGGCTCGTAGCGGACCGTGTGTGGCTCGTCGTCGGACTGGACGGCCTTCAGCATCGGCCCGCGACCGGGGCCGTCACCGCCGAGCCAGAGGGCCAGCAGGACGGAGCGGGGGCCTCCAGGGCGATGTCCACCGGACCACGGTAGGACCTGGGCGCCGCGGTGACGGAACCCGCGCTCGCCCGTTCGTCTGACGCGCCCGTCGTGACGCACCGCGACCGTGCGCGCCGGTTAGGGTCATGCCCATGACCGACGTGCTCGACCTGCATGCCGTGAGCATCCGCCGCGGGACCACGACGATCCTGGACGACGTGACCTGGACGGTCCGTGACGGCGAGCGGTGGGTCGTCCTCGGTCGCAACGGCGCGGGCAAGACGACGCTGGTCCAGGTGGCGGCCGGTCGCATGCACCCGACCACCGGCACCGCCGACCTGCTCGGCTCCCGGCTCGGCCGCGTCGACGTGTTCGAGCTGCGGCCCCGGATCGGTCTGTCCAGCGCCGCGCTCGCGGACCGGATCCCGGCGGGCGAGACCGTCCGTGACGTCGTGCTCACGGCCGCGTACGGCGTGACCGGGCGCTGGCGCGAGGACTACGAGGCCCTCGACGAGGCGCGCGCCGCCGACCTGCTCGCGGCGTTCGGCGTCGCGCACCTGAGCGACCGGTACTTCGGCACCCTCAGCGAAGGGGAGCGCAAGCGCGTCCAGATCGCCCGGTCGCTGATGACCGACCCGGAGCTCCTGCTGCTCGACGAGCCCGCTGCGGGTCTCGACCTCGGCGGCCGCGAGGAGCTGGTGGCCGCGCTGGCCGAGCTGGCGGCCGACCGCAAGTCCCCCGTCCTCGTGCTCGTGACGCACCACGTCGAGGAGATCCCGCCCGGCTTCACGCACCTGCTGCTGCTGCGGCAGGGCAAGGTGTTCGCTGCCGGTCCGGTGGACGACGTGCTCACGGCCGCGACGCTGTCGGGCGCCTTCGACCTGGACCTCGCCGTCGAGAAGGTCGACGGACGTTGGACTGCCCGCGCGACCGGCCCACGCTGAGGTCGTCGCGGTCCTAGTATCGAAGAGCGGCTCCGACGTCGGAGCCTGCCCGATGCAGGAGAGTGAGCCCGATGGGTTGGCTGTGGTGGGTAGGCGGGGCAACGGTGTTTGCCATCCTCGAGATTCTCTCGCTCGACCTCGTGCTCATCATGTTCGCCGGCGGCTGCCTGGCCGGCGCCGTGGCGTGGGCCCTGGGTGCCCCGCTCGGTGTGCAGATCCTCGTCGCCGCGCTGACGTCCGTGCTGCTGCTGGCGACGCTGCGCCCGTTCCTGCTCAAGCACCTGCGGGAGCGCACCCCCCTCGTCGAGACCAACTCCGCGGCGCTCATCGGGCGTGAGGCGGTCGTCGTCTCGACCGTGACCCTCGAGGGTGGTCGCGTGAAGCTCAACGGCGAGGTCTGGAGCGCGCGCGTCGATGCCGCGCAGGCCATCCCGCCCGGCACAGAGGTGCGGGTCGCGCGCATCGACGGCGCCACAGCTGTCGTCGCGCCGCTCGTCTGAGCAGCACCTCGTCCGACGTACGACTCGCGGGCAGCGTGCCCGCGTGCAGCTTCTGGAGGTTCGATGAACGACCCGGGTACCGGAACGATCGCCGCCTACGTCGTCGGCGGTCTGATCCTGCTGTTCGTCATCATCGCGCTGGTACGCGCGGTGCGGATCGTGCCCCAGGCCACCGCGGTGGTCGTCGAGCGGCTCGGCCGGTACTCGCGGACGCTCGACGCCGGCCTGCACCTGCTGATCCCCTTCGTCGACCGGGTGCGCGCGAGCGTCGACCTGCGCGAACAGGTGGTCTCGTTCCCGCCGCAGCCCGTGATCACCTCCGACAACCTCGTGGTGAGCATCGACACCGTCATCTACTTCCAGGTCACCGAGCCCAAGTCGGCGGTCTACGAGATCGCCAACTACATCCAGGGCATCGAGCAGCTCACCGTCACCACGCTCCGCAACGTCGTCGGCTCGATGGACCTCGAGCAGACGCTGACCAGCCGTGACCAGATCAACGGCCAGCTGCGCGGCGTGCTCGACGAGGCCACCGGCAAGTGGGGCGTGCGCGTCAACCGCGTCGAGCGAAGTCGATCGACCCGCCCGAGAGCATCAAGGGCTCGATGGAGCAGCAGATGCGGGCCGAGCGCGACCGGCGCGCCACGATCCTCACCGCCGAGGGCATCAAGCAGTCGCAGATCCTCACCGCGGAGGGTGAGAAGCAGGCGGCGATCCTGCGCGCCGAGGGCAACGCGCAGGCCGCGATCCTGAACGCCGAGGGTGAAGCACGCGCGATCCTTCAGGTGTTCGACGCCGTGCACCGCGGGGACGCGGACCCCAAGCTCCTGGCCTACCAGTACCTGCAGACGCTGCCGAAGATCGCCGCCTACCCGTCGAACAAGATGTGGTTCCTGCCGTCGGAGCTGACCAACGCGCTCGGCACCTTCGCCAAGGGCTTCGGGGGTCCGGTCGTCGACGAGTCCGCGCGACCTGCCGGCACGTCGCCGCTGGGCGACGACCTGCCGCCGACCACGCTGACCGACCCGGCGGTGGCGCTCGCGGAGGCGCGGCGCGAGTCGGCCGCCGCCACCGCGGACGCCACGAGCTCGGGCACGCTCAGCGGGACGCCGTTCAACCCGGCCGTAGAGCTCGGGCAGCGCCCGGGTCGGGGAGCGGTCCCGCCGCGCGCTCCTGAGCCGGAACCACCGGCAGACGCGTGAGAGGCGAGGGGCTGGACCGACCGGTCCGGCCCCTCCGCCGTTGCCGACGTGCAGCGTTCGCTGACAGCGAACACGTGGCGGAGTGAGTGCTCACTCAGTTATGGTCGCGGCATGCAGACTGTTGTTCCGGCGAAAGGACGTGCCGCTCCGCTGCCACCCGACGAGCGCCGTGCCGCCATCCTGCTCGCCGTCCAGCCTGTGCTGCTCGAACGCGGCGCCTCGGTCACCACCCGTGAGCTGGCCGAGGCGGCGGGCGTCGCCGAGGGGACGCTCTTTCGCGTCTTCACGGACAAGGTGACCCTCGTGCGGCAGGCCGTGATGGCCGCCGTCGACCCCGCGGCCGGCGTCCCGGAGATCAATGCGGTGGACATGAGCCTGCCGCTGCGTGATCGTCTCCTGGTGCTCATGCAGCTCGGTCTCGACCGCGTCGAGAACACGATGCGCTGGATGCAGGTCCTGCACGAGGTCATCCGCATGGACGACGTGCAGCCCGGAGACAGCCACGAGCGCATGCGGTCATGGTCGAAGCGTCAGGAGCCCGGCAATGCCGCGCTCCGCGAGGCGGTGTACGCCGTCCTGGCGCCCGACGCCGACAAGATGCGTCTCCCTGTCACCGAGGTCGAGGACCTGCTCGTCACGGTCCTGCTCGGCGCCATCATCCGGACCGCCGACGCGCGGCGTCGCGGTCTCGACCCCGAACCGCCGGACGCCGAGCGCCTGGTCGATCTCATCCTGCACGGCGTCGCTCGCCCCGACGCACCCTCATCCCCCGAGAGGAGCGCCTGATGCTCATCAAGCTGCTCAAGGTGCATCTCAAGCCGTACCAGGGTGCCGTGATCGCGGTCGTCCTGCTCCAGCTGATCCAGACGATGGCGACCCTCTACCTGCCCAGCCTGAACGCCAGGATCATCGACGACGGCGTGGTCCAGGGCGACACGGCCGAGATCCTGCGCCTCGGGGGCATGATGCTCGCCGTCAGCTTCGTGCAGATCGTCGCCGCGATCATCGCGGTCTACTACGGGTCCCGGACCGCGATGGCCTTCGGGCGCGACGTCCGGGAGCGGCTGTTCGGTCAGGTGCAGACGTTCTCGGCGCAGGAGGTGGCCAAGTTCGGGGCCCCGACGCTCATCACCCGCACGACGAACGACGTCCAGCAGGTGCAGATGGTCACGATGATGACCTTCACCATGATGATCATGGCGCCGATCATGCTGGTCGGCGGCGTGATCATGGCCATGCGCGAGGACGTCGTCCTGTCCGGGATCCTGCTCGTCTCGGTGCCGGTCCTCGGCCTGATCATCGGCCTGATCATCTCGCGGATGGTGCCGTACTTCCGTGTCATGCAGAAGCGGATCGACGGGATCAACCGGGTGCTGCGCGAGCAGATCGCCGGTGTCCGCGTGGTCCGCGCCTTCGTGCGGGAGCGCCGGGAGTCCGAGCGGTTCGACGGTGCGAACGCCGAGCTCTACGGCACGTCGTTGCGCGTGGGCAAGCTCATGGCGCTGATGTTCCCGTCGGTCATGGTCGTCCTCAACATCACGAGCGTGGCCGTGCTGTGGTTCGGTGCGTACCGGGTCGACTCCGGCGCGATGCAGATCGGTCAGCTGACCGCGTTCCTGTCCTACATCGCCTACATCCTGATCGCGGTCATGATGTCCACGATGATGTTCGTGATGGTCCCCCGGGCCGTCGTCTCGTCCGAGCGCATCGGTGAGGTGCTCGAGACCGACACCTCCGTCATGCCGTCGGCCACCCCCGTGAGCCTGCCCGGCACGCGGTCCGGTCTGCTCGAGCTGCGCGGCGTCGAGTTCCGCTACCCGGGCGCCGAGCGGTCGGTCCTGCACGGGGTCGACCTGCTCGCCGAGCCCGGCCGCACCACGGCGATCATCGGCTCGACGGGATCGGGCAAGAGCACGCTCGTCAACCTGATCCCGCGGCTGTTCGACGTGACCGGGGGCGCCGTGCTGCTCGACGGCGTCGACGTGCGCGACCTCGACCCGGACGAGCTGTGGACCCAGATCGGCCTCGTCCCGCAGAAGCCCTACCTGTTCGCCGGGACCGTCCGCTCGAACCTGGAGTACGGCAAGCCGGGCGCGTCCGACGAGGAGCTGTGGCACGCGCTCGAGGTCGCGCAGGCCCGCCCGTTCGTCGAGGCGCTGGCCGAGGGTCTCGACGCCCCGATCTCGCAGGGTGGCACCAACGTGTCCGGCGGCCAGCGACAGCGGCTCGCGATAGCCCGTGCGCTCGTCAGGAAACCGTCGGTGTTCCTGTTCGACGACTCGTTCTCCGCGCTCGACTACGCCACGGACGCGGCGCTGCGGGCGGCGCTCGTGCCCGAGACCCGGGACGCGACCGTGCTGGTCGTCGCGCAGCGCGTGGCCACCATCCGGCACGCCGACTCCATCGTCGTCATGGAGGACGGGCTCGTGGTCGGGGTCGGGACGCACAGCGAGCTGCTGGAGTCGTCGGAGACCTACCGGGAGATCGTCTACTCGCAGGTGAGCGTGGAGGAGGCAGCATGAGCACCGACGAGCGTCCGGCCCCCGCGCAGCGGATGCCGCCGCAGCGCCGCGGTCCCGGTGGCGGCGGCCCGATGATGAACATGGGCATGCCCGGCGAGAAGTCGATGAACTTCCGCGGCTCGGCCGGCCGGTTCCTGCGAGAGATGAAGGGTGAGCGCTGGCCCATGGTGGCCATCGTCGCGATGGGCACGGCGTCCGTCGTGCTGGCGGTCACCGGACCCAGCTGCTGGGCAACGCCACCAACGTGATCTTCCGGGGCGTCATCGGGCAGCACATCCCGGCGGGCGCCACCAATGCCGAGGCCGTCGCCGCCCTGCGCGCCGCCGGGCAGACGTCCCAGGCCAACATCGTCGAGTCGTCGGGAGCCGTGCCCGGCGTCGGCATCGACTTCGCCCAGCTGCGCAACATCCTGCTGGTCGTCCTGGTGATCTACCTGGGCTCGTTCCTGTTCGGGTGGCTGCAGGGCCGCATGACGGCCGTCGTCGTGCAGCGCGTGGTCTACCAGATGCGGCAGCGGGTCGAGGCGAAGCTGTCCCGGCTGCCGCTGAGGTACCACGACGGCCAGCCGCGCGGCGAGCTTCCTCAGCCGCGTGACCAACGACATCGACAACGTCTCCCAGACCCTGCAGCAGACCTTGTCGCAGCTGATCACCTCGGTGCTGACGGTCGTCGGCGTCCTGGCCATGATGTTCTTCATCTCGCCGCTGCTGGCGGTGATCGCGCTGGTCACCGTGCCGCTGTCGATCTGGATCGCGGGGATGATCGCCAAGCGGTCGCGCCCGCAGTTCATGCAGCAGTGGGCGGTGACCGGGCAGCTGAACGCCCACATCGAGGAGATGTACACGGGGCACTCGCTGGTCACCGTCTTCGGGCGGCAGAAGGAGGCCGCCGAGGTCTTCGCGGAGCGCAACGAGATGCTGTACCAGTCGAGCTTCAAGGCGCAGTTCATCTCCGGGATCATCCAGCCGGCGCTGGGCTTCGTGTCCAACCTCAACTACGTGATCGTCGCCGTCGTCGGCGGCCTGCAGGTGGCGTCCGGCGCCCTGACGCTCGGCAGCGTGCAGGCGTTCATCCAGTACAGCCGTCAGTTCACGCAGCCGATCACGCAGATCGCCTCCATGGCGAACCTGCTGCAGTCGGGCGTCGCATCCGTCGAGCGGGTGTTCGAGCTGCTCGACGCCGAGGAGCAGGAGCCCGACCCGGTCGACGCGATCCAGCCGGACGAGCCCATCCAGGGTCGCGTCGCGTTCGAGAACGTCGCGTTCAGCTACTCGCCGGCCAAGCCGCTCATCCGGGACCTGTCCCTGGTGGCCGAGCCCGGTCAGACCATCGCGATCGTGGGACCGACGGGTGCCGGCAAGACCACGCTGGTCAACCTGCTCATGAGGTTCTACGAGGTCGACGACGGCCGGATCACGCTGGACGGCGTGGACGTGCGCGACATGACCCGCGACGCGCTGCGCTCCGAGATGGGCATGGTGCTGCAGGACACCTGGCTGTTCGGGGACGCTCGCCGAGAACATCGCGTACGGCGTGGAGCACGCGACGCAGGAGGAGATCGTCGAGGCGGCGATCGCCACCCACGTCGACCGCTTCGTGCGCACGCTGCCCGACGGCTACGACACGGTGGTCGACGACGAGGGCGCGAACGTGTCGGCGGGCGAGAAGCAGCTGCTCACCATCGCCCGCGCGTTCCTGGCCGACCCGGCGATCCTCATCCTCGACGAGGCCACCTCCTCGGTGGACACCCGCACCGAGGTGCTCGTCCAGCAGGCGATGAACGCGCTGCGGCACGGCCGGACCTCGTTCGTCATCGCGCACCGGCTGTCCACCATCCGCGACGCGGACATCATCTTGGTGATGGAGGACGGCGCCATCGTCGAGCAGGGGTCGCACGACGACCTGCTGGCGGTCGACGGCGCGTACGCGCGCCTCTACGCGAGCCAGTTCGCGGCGGCGGTCGCTCCCGTCGACTGAGGCAACCGACCCGTACGCTCGGCGCCATGGCAACCCTGCCCGGCGCCGAGCGCACCGGCTTCCCGCGGGACCGGATCACGGTCGCGTTCTACAGCACGTTCGCCGTGTGGGGCTGGCTGCTGTACAGCTTCAACCCGAGCGTCCCGCTGCTCGCCGACGACCTGCACATCTCCGACGCCCAGGCCGGCCTGCACGGGTCGTCGATGGCCGTCGGGGCGATCCTGTCCGCCTTCGTCACCCCGCGGCTGGTCCGTGGTCGCGGGCGGCGGACGGCCGCGGTCGCGTCCGTCGCGCTCATCGCGGTCGGGGTGGTCGCGCTCGTGCTGGCGCCGACCCTCGCCTGGAGCCTCGGTGCGGTCTTCGTCGTGGCGCTCGGCGGCAACGCGGCGCTGACCGCGACACAGCCCGGCCTGGCCATCCGCCACAGCCGGGCGTCGTCGGCGGCGCTGACCGAGGCGAACGGGGTCGGGTCGTCGATCGGGCTGATCGGCCCCCTCGCCGTCGGGGCGTGCGTCGCGATCGGCTGGGGCTGGCGTCCGGCGGTACTCGTCACCGCTGTGCTCGCCGTGGCCTCGGCCCTGATGCTCGCGCGGATCCCCGTCGGCGGGGCGATGACGCCCGCTCACGCCGTGATCGAACCCGCGGCCGCGGACGCCCCGGTCGGACGTGCGGCGCTGCCCGCGTGGTGCTTCCTGGCGACGCTGGTCGCGGCGGTCGCCATGGAGTTCGCCACCACCTACTGGGCGACCAGCCTGGTCATCGAGCAGACCGACGCCGGGGCGGGCATCGCCGCCGCCACGACGGCGGGCCTGGTGTTCGGCATGTCGGTGATCCGCTTCGTCGTCGGACCCCTGTCGCTGCGGATCGCGCCGGCGCTGCTGCTCACCGGTGCGTTCGTCCTCGCGATCGGCGGCTGGGCGATCCTGTGGACCGCGACCACGCCCGCGATCGCCATGGTCGGGCTCGTCGTCTCCGGGCTCGGCTACGGCGCCCAGTACCCGCTGTCGGTCGCCCTCCTGCTGGCCACCGCACCGACCCGACCAGACGCCACCCAGGGTCGCGCGACGCTGGCGGCGGGCCTGGCGGTCGGCGTCGCACCGTTCGCGCTCGGCGCCCTCGCCGACCGGTTCGGCACGCACCAGGCGTTCATCCTCGTTCCGGTCGTCGCCGTCGTCGGCGCGGCGGCCGCAGCCGTGGGCGGCCGCAGGGTGCGCCGGGCCGTCGTGGCCCGGGCCGACGCGGTCGTCCTGGGAGGATGACGGCGTGCCTCGCCCGGACCTGCAGCCCGTCACGACGCCCGACGACGACCGCCTGACCGACTACGTCGCGTTGACCGACGTCGCGCTGCGCTCGAAGCTGGAGCCGTCCAAGGGCCTCTACATCGCGGAGAGCTCGACCGTGCTGGGCCGGGCGCTCGCGGCGGGGCACCGGCCGCGGTCGGTCCTGCTCGCCCCCCGCTGGGTGCCCGACCTGGAGCGGATGCTCGCGGCGTTGCCGGACGACGACGTCGTCGTCCCGGTCTACGTGGCCGACGAGCCCCTGCTCGAGGCGATCACGGGCTTCCACGTGCACCGCGGAGCGCTCGCCGCGATGCACCGGCCCGCCCTCGCCCCCGTCGAGGAGGTCCTGGCGGGTGCCCGGCGGGTCGCCGTGCTCGAGGACATCGTGGACCACACCAACGTCGGCGCCGCCATGCGCGCGTGTGCCGCGTTCGGGCTGGACGCCGTGCTCATCACGCCGCGCTGCGCCGACCCCTTGTACCGACGGTCGGTCCGCGTCTCGATGGGGACCGTGTTCCAGGTCCCGTGGACCCGCATCGACCCCTGGCCCGACGGGCTGTCCCTGTTGCGCTCGCTCGGATTCGTCACGGCGTCGCTCGCCCTGTCGGACGACTCGATCTCGCTCGACCAGCTGGCGGCCGACCCGCCCGAGAGGCTCGCGCTGATCCTCGGGGCCGAGGGTGACGGGCTCAAGGCATCGACCATCGCCGGCTCCGATCTCGTGGTCCGCATCCCGATGGCGGGCGGCGTCGACTCGCTGAACGTCGCGTCCGCGGCGGCGGTGGCCTTCTGGGCGACGCGGGTCCCCTGACACCATGGGGTGATGTCGACGGATCTGTTCGAACCGGTCGGGCAGGGTCCCGACGAGGTCGCCAACCGGTTGCTCGCGGCGACGCTGGGTGCGCAGGAGCTGCTGGCGGTCTACGCCGGCGACCAGCTCGGGTGGTACGCGTCCCTGGTCGCACATCCTGGCTCGACCTCGGCCGAGCTGGCCGGGCGGACCTCGACGGACGAGCGGTACGTGCGCGAGTGGCTCGAGCACCAGGCGGTGGCGGGGTACGTGACGGTCGACCCCGACCGCCGGTTCTCGCTCACCGACGGCGCTCGCGAGGTGCTCACCGATGCGGACTCCGAGTTCTTCCTCGCACCCCTTGGACGGCTGCAGGCTGCCACCGGCCGCGTGGTCGACGACCTTCTCGACGCGTATCGCACCGGCGGCGGCGTCTCGTGGGCGCACCTGGGCGACGACGCACGGACCGCCCAGGCCGCGCTCAACCGACCGTTCTTCCTCGGCCCGCTCGTGGACGACGTGCTGCCGGCCATCCCGTCGCTGCACACCCTGCTGCGCGGCGGCGGACGGCTCGCGGACATCGGGTGCGGCATGGGCTGGTCGTCCATCGCGATCGCGCGGGCGTACCCCGAGGCGTCCGTCGTCGGCATCGACATCGACGCACCGTCGATCGAGGCGGCTCGTCTCAACGCCGCGTCCGAGGGGGTCGACGTCACCTTCGAGCTGGCCGACGCCTCGTCGAGCGGTGGCGCGTTCGACGTCGTGACGTTCTTCGAGTGCGTGCACGACATGCCGGACCCGGTGGCGGTGCTCGCGGCCGCGCGGGCGATGGTCCGCGACGACGGGTATGTCATGGTGGCCGACGAGCGAACCCTCGAGGAGTTCGTCGCGCCGGCCGGTCCGGTCGAGCGACTGTTCTACGGCTGGTCGCTCGGCGTGTGCCTGCCCGACGGTCGCGCCAGCTCGCCCAGCGTGGCCACCGGAACGGTCATGAGGCCGTCGACGCTGGAGCGGTACGCGCGCGCGGCGGGCTTCGTCGGGATCGAGGTCCTGCCCGTCGAGCTCGACCTGCTGCGGTTCTACCGGCTGCTGATCAGCCCAGAGCCAGACCCTCGATGACCTCCACACCCGGCGCTCTGGCGAGCAGCGCGCCGGGCAGGGCGATCTTCGAACGACGGACACCGCTGCCGATGACGACGGTCGCACCGGCGGACGGGTCGTCGAGGGCGACGCGTGCGTCGACCAGCACGCGGTAGCGGGCGGGCAGCCCGAGCGGCGTGATGCCGCCGTACTCCATGCCGGACTCCTCCACCGCCCGGTCCATCGCCAGGAACGACGCCTTGCGGACGTCGAGCAGGCGCTTGACGGCGTTGTTGACGTCCGCGCGGGTCGTCGCGCGCACCACACAGGCTGCGACGCGTTCCTCGCCCTCGCGACGGCCCGCCACGAGCACGCAGTTGGCCGACGCCGCCGGCGGCAGCGCGAACGACTCGGTCAGGGTCGCGGTGTCGGCCAGGTCCGGGTCGATCTCGGTCACCAGCACGGCGTCGGCGACCGACGGGTCGTCGTCGGCCCACGCGGTGATCGTCGCGAGGGTGGTGGGGGCGAGGAGGTCGGGGTGGTCGAGCGCGCGGGTCCAGGTGAGCGTGCCCAGGCTCATCGTCGATAGGTCCCGACGAGGATCGCGCGCGCCAGCGTGTGGAACAGGACGGCCGTGTTGGCGGCCCCGGGCATGGTGTCGGCGGCCAGCCCGAGCGAGGGGACGTCGAGGGCGTGGACGACGAAGAAGTAGCGGTGCACCTGGTCGCCGGGCGGGGGAGCGGCCCCCACGTAGCCCGCGACGCCGTCGTCTCCCCTGAGGTGGAAGGCGCCGGGCGGCAGCCCCGAGCCGTCCGGGTTGCCGGCGCCGGCCTCCAGCGTGGTGACGGTCGCCGGGACGTCCACCAGGGTCCAGTGCCACCAGCCCGCGGGACCCGGGGCGTCGGGGTCGAAGCAGCTCACGAGGAACGACTGCGTCTGCGAGGGGAAGCCCGACCACGACAGCTGCGGCGACACGTTGCGGTCGGCGGCGGTGTTCGTGTGGACGTCGGGAATCGGCTTGCCGGTGGTGATGTCGTCGCTGGTCAGCGCGAAGTCGGGGACCTTCGGCAGGAGCGAGTACGGGTCCGGGGCGACGGGACGGGTGAGGTTCACGGCCATGGCGACATCATGTCGCGGCGTGCGCCGCCGTGCGCGTCGTCGTCGGCTCGCGTCGCCCGATCAGTGCACGTGCAGGCATGAGCCGGTCGAGGCCGACGAGCGCCAGCCCGAGCACCCAGAAGCCCACGCCGTAGAGCAGCACGTTCAGCAGCAGGCCGCCGTAGCCGAGCTCGGAGACGTCGATGAACCCGTACGGGTAGGGGCTGCCGGGACTGACGACGCCGCGGACGGTGGTGAAGGCGCAGTACGCCACGGGGTAGGCGAGCCACCAGGTGGCGTTGCGGATGCGCAGCCGCCGGTGGGGAACCATCAGCAGGAAGTGCACGAACGCGGCGATGGGCGTCAACCGGTGCACCAGCTGGTCGTGCGTGAGGCCGAGGGCGATGACCTCCTGACCAGGTGGGGCCGGGTCGAGGATCAGGTACGAGACGAGTCCGGTGATCAGCAGGAAGAGCGTCACCGCACCCCACAGCCACGGCGGGGGTTCCGTCGTGCGCGCCAGGACTGCGATGCCGCCCCAGAGCATCACCACCGCCAGCAGCAGGTTCGACTGGTTGGTGAAGTAGACGTAGTCCTCGAGGTCGAGGCGCAGGCCGTGGCTCGGCGTCCAGAACAGTGCGACGAACGTGATCGCTGCCAGTGCGAGGCGGTAGACCCCGACGACGACTCCCATGACTGCCCTCCTGGCCGCGCCGGCGGCGCTGCCGGCCCGCGCAACCTACATCGCCGGGGTTCACCGTCGGCGGATTGACAGTGCCGCGGGTGTCAGCGTGTACTGAGATACTTCGAACAGTTGTTCGATCTGGCTCCGTTTTTTGTACGGTCGCGACGAGATTCGTGACGAGGTCTCGCGACGAGGGAGGTGCGCCGATGTCCGCCGGAACGATGACCCGGGACGACCGGGTCCGGCTCGCTCGCGCAGCCCTCGCGCGCGCCGAGGAGCGGACCGGCGCGCGCAGCGTGCTGCCCATCGGCGCGCGTCCGGAGGCTCCCGTAGTGACGTTGGTCCCGGCAGTGCCGGAACCCGAGCCCGCCGCCCCGCACGCGGGGATCCTCACCACCGAGCGGCCGCCGATGGCCGTGCCGCCCGCGCTGGTCCCGCTCCTGCCCGAGGGGCTGCGCCGGGGTGCGACGACCGTGGTGAGCGGGTCCACGTCGCTCGTGCTCGCCCTGCTCGCGCACGCGTGCGCCGGTGGGGCGTGGGCGGCCGTCGTCGGCCAGCCGACCGTCGGGCTGCTCGCCGCCGCGCAGGCCGGCGTCTCGCTCGAGCGGCTTGCCGTGGTGCCGCGGCCCGGGCTGGAGTCGCCGACCGTGCTCGCGGCGCTGCTGGACGGGGTGGACGTGGTGGTCGTCGGACCGCAGGTCTCGCTCACCGACGCCGACCGCAGGCGCCTGTCCTCCCGCGCGCGGGACCGGGGGTCGGTGCTGCTGTCGACCGCCGACTGGCCCGGGGCGGGTGTGGTGCTCACCGTCGAGCGGGGTCGGTGGACCGGGGTGGACGCGGGCGAGGGGCGACTGCGGACCCACGAGATCCGGGTGGCGCGGACCGGTCGGGGCAGCGCCGCCGTGCCGCGGTCGCTCGACCTGACGCTGCCGCTGGGGGCGCAGGAGGCCGTCGTCGTGCCGTCCGGCGAGCCCACCACCGGGCTGAGGCTCGTCGGATGAGCACCCGGACCACGGTGCTGTGGGTGCCCGACTGGCCGGTGGTGGCTGCCGCGGTCACCGAGGAGGTGCCGGCGCACCTGCCGGCTGCGGTGCACGACGGGCAGCGGCTGACCGCGGTGTCCGCCGTCGCCCGGGCCGAGGGGGTGCGGCGCGGGATGCGTCGGAGGCAGGCGCAGGGGATCTGCCCCGAGCTGGTCCTGCTGGCCGCCGACGACACCCGCGACGTGCGCATGTTCGAGCCGGTCGCGGCTGCCGCGGAGACCGTCGTGGCGGGCATCGAGGTGGTGCGCGCGGGGATGCTCCTGCTGCCCGCGGGGGGCGCCAGCCGGTACCACGGGTCCGAGGAGGCGCTCGCGGAGCTGCTGGTCGACGCGGTGGCAGCCCGCTCGGGGCACGAGTGCGCGGTGGGCACCGCGGACGGGCTGCTGGCCGCCGTCCTGGCCACCCGGTCGGGCGCGGTGGTGCCACCCGGGCAGTCGCCGGCCTACCTCGCACGGCACGGCGTGACCGAGCTGGTGCACGCCGCGGTCACCGACGAGGCGGCGGCCGCGGTGACGGACCTGGTGGACCTGCTGCACCGGCTCGGGCTGCGCACCCTCGGGCAGCTCGCCGCCCTGCCGCCCACCGACGTGCACGCCCGGTTCGGTCGCCTGGGTGCCTGGGCGCAGCTGCTGGCGCGGGGGGACGACGAGCGGCCCCCGGCACGGCGCCGGCCCGAGGCGGACCTCGAGGTGTCCACCGAGCTGGACCCGCCGCTCGACCGGGTCGACTCGGCCACCTTCGCCGGTCGACGGCTGGCCGAGGAGCTGCACGAGCTGCTGGTCCAGCACTCCGTGACGTGCGGCCGCCTGCAGATCTCCGCCCGCACCGACGAGGGCGAGGACCTCGTCCGCACCTGGCGCACCGACCTCGGCGGCTGGGGCGGTCTGACTCCCGCGCGCATCACGGACCGGATCCGTTGGCAGCTGGAGGGCTGGCTGGCCGCCACCGCCGTCCAGACCGCTCGCAGCCGTTCCCTGGACGACCCGGCCGGCCGCGCGCGGTCGGCGGCCGCTCGGGCGTCGGTCGCGTCCGGCAAGGACCCCTGGGCGCACGACGACCTGCCGGTGGACCCGTGGCCCGACGACTCCCGTCCTGTCACGCTCGTGCACCTCGCCGTCAGCGCCCTGGACGTCGCGCCGGCGGGGGCCGAGCAGGGGCGACTCTGGGGCGGACCGTCGGGCGGTGACCTGCGTGCGCACCGGGCCCTGGACCGGGTGCAGGGGATCGTCGGCGGGTCGGGGATCCTCGTCGCGACGCTGCAGGGCGGTCGGGACGTCCGCGACCAGGTGCACCTGCGGCCGTGGGGTGAGCAGACCGAGCCCGCACGTCCGGTGGACCGCCCCTGGCCCGGACGGCTGCCCGACCCCGCACCGGCCACGGTCCTGGACCCGCCCGAGCGCGTCGAGGTGCGGGACGTCGCCGGGGTGCCGGTGCTGCTCGACGTGCGCGCGGGGATGACGGGAGAGCCGGCGTGGGTGCGGTGGCTGCCCCGCCAGGACGACGTCGCGGCACCGCGTGCGCCGGGTCGGCGACCGGGTGAGTGGTCGAGCGTGCGCCGGGACGGGCGCTCCGCAGGCAGGCGCTTCGGTGACGCGCTGTTCGGCGGTGACGCGCTGTTCGGCGATGACGCAGTGTTCGGCGAGGACGTGCGGTCCGGCGACGACGTGCGCTCCGTCGTCGGGTGGGCCGGCCCGTGGCTGCTGAGCGAGCGGTGGTGGACCGACGACCGCCCCGGACTGCGGGCGCACGTGCAGGTGACGTTCGAGGACGGTCGCGCGGTGCTGCTCGCCTGCACGACGACCGGATGGACGTGCGAGGCGACCTATGACTGAGGGTCTGCGATACGCCGAGCTCCACGCGCACACGGCGTTCAGCTTCCTGGACGGTGCGAGCCAGCCAGAGGAACTCGCCGCGGAGGCGTCCCGGCTCGGGCTGCGGGCGCTCGCGGTCACCGACCACGACGGGCTGTACGGCGTGGTCCGGTTCTCCCAGGCCGCTCGCGCGGTCGGCCTGCCCACGGTTTTCGGTGCGGAGCTGCACCTGCCGGCCCCGGATGGCCGTCGTCACCCGAGGGAGACACGGGTGACCCCCGGGCCGCCCGTGCTCGACCTGCCGACGGGCGTCCCGGACCCCCGCGCGTCGCACCTGCTGGTCCTCGCGCGCGGTGCCGACGGGTACCGCGCGCTGTCCCGCGCGATCGCGGAGGCACACCTGCGGACCGGGAAGAAGGGCGCTGCCGACTACCGCCTGGAGGAACTCGCCGCGACGGCCGCCGGGCAGTGGCTGGTGCTCACGGGCTGCCGGAAGGGGTCGGTCCGGCGGGCGCTCGCAGGCGGCGACCCGTCGGGGGTCGCCGGGGTCGGCGCCTCGGGCGTCCAGGCCGCACGCAGGGAGCTGGACCGGCTCGTCGCCCTGTTCGGCCGGGACAACGTGGCGGTCGAGACGACGGCGGCGGGGGACCCGTACGACGCCGAGCGCGCGGACGCCCTGGCGCTCCTCGCGGCCGAGGCCGGTCTCCCGCTCGTGGCCACCGGGAACGTCCACTACGCCACCCCGCGCGACGCGGACCTCGCCGCCGCGCTCGCCGCCGTCCGCGCGCGGTCCTCGCTGGAGGACCTCGACGGCTGGCTGCCAGGCGGGCCGAGCGCGCACCTGCGGTCTGCCGCCGAGATGCTCGCGCTGCATCGTCGGCACCCGTCGGCCGTCGGCACGGCGGCGGCCCTGGCGGACGAGTGCGCGTTCGACCTGTCCCTCGTCGCGCCGAACCTGCCGCCCTATCCGGTGCCCCCCGGACACACCGAGGCGACCTGGTTGCGCACGCTTGTACAACAAGGCGCCATGGAGCTGTACGGGCCGCCGGAGAAGGAGCGCGTGCCCGGTGCCTACGCACAGCTGGCGCACGAGCTGCGGGTGATCGAGGACCTCGGGTTCCCGGGCTACTTCCTGGTCGTCTACGACCTGGTCGACTTCTGCCGTCGCAACGGGATCATGGCGCAGGGTCGCGGCTCCGCGGCCAACTCGGCGGTCTGCTACGCGCTGCGGGTCACCGCGGTCGACGCCGTGCGGCACGGGTTGCTCTTCGAGCGGTTCCTCGCCCCGGAGCGCGACGGACCGCCGGACATCGACGTCGACATCGAGTCGGCGCGCCGCGAGGAGGTCATCCAGTACGTGTACGAGAAGCACGGCCGGTCGCACGCGGCGCAGGTGGCCAACGTCATCTCGTACCGGCCGCGGTCGGCGGTGCGGGACGCCGCGCGCGCGCTCGGGTACGACGCGGGGCAGCAGGACGCGTGGGCGTCGTCGATCGAGCGCTGGGGGAGCCTGCACCCGGCGGCGCCCGCGTTGCCCGCCGAGCCGGAGCGCCCGTCGAGCACGCGCCGGCGGCCTCACGTCGGACACGTCGGTCCGGTGCCCGAGCAGCCCACGAGCGTGGTCACGCAGCGCGAGGAGCGCACCCGGACGCGAGCGGCGATGTGGGGCAACACGTGGGAGCCGCCCGCGGTGCTGCGCGCACCGCCTGCGGGTGCACGGGGCGTCGGTGGCGCGCCCGGCCAGGGCGGCGCTCTGCTCGCGCGCGCCGCGAAGGGGCACGACACGCCTGGCCTGGCCACCGCGGACGGGCATGACGTCGTCCCGACGGTGCTTCCTCCGTCGGCGAGCGACCTGGACGAGATCCCCGAGCAGGTCATCGACCTGGCGGACCGGTTCCTTCGCCTTCCCCGGCACCTGGGCATCCACTCCGGCGGCATGGTGATGTGCGACCGGCCGGTGATCGAGGTGTGCCCGGTGGAGTGGGCGCGGATGCCGGGCCGCACGGTGCTGCAGTGGGACAAGGAGGACTGCGCGGACGCCGGGCTGGTGAAGTTCGACCTGCTCGGGCTCGGCATGCTCACCGCGTTGCGCATCGGGTTCACGTCCGTCACGGAGCACGAGGGCGAGGTGCTCGACCTGCACGGGCTGCCCGCGGAGGACCCACGGGTGTACGACCTGCTCAGCGCGGCGGACACGGTCGGGGTGTTCCAGGTGGAGTCGCGGGCGCAGATGGGCACGCTGCCCCGCCTGCAGCCGCGTACGTTCTACGACATCGTCATCGAGGTCGCGCTCATCCGCCCCGGCCCGATCCAGGGCGGCTCGGTGCACCCGTACATCGAGCGCGCGCACGGTCGGCAGCCGGTCACCTACCTGCACCCGCTGCTCGAGAAGTCGCTGGCCAAGACCAAGGGTGTCCCGCTGTTCCAGGAGCAGCTCATGCAGATGGCCATCGACGTGGCGGACTTCACGCCGGCCGAGGCGGACCAGCTGCGGCGCGCGATGGGGTCCAAGCGGTCGACCGAACGGATGGAGGCGCTCAAGGGGCGGCTCCTCGACGGGATGGCCGGGCACGGGATCGACGAGGAGACGGGCGAGGAGATCTTCGAGAAGCTCCGGGCGTTCGCCGACTTCGGGTTCCCGGAGTCGCACGCGTACTCGTTCGCGTTCCTCGTCTACGCCAGCGCGTGGCTGAAGGTCTACCACCCGGCTGCGTTCTATGCGGGGTTGCTGGCGGCGCAGCCGATGGGGTTCTACTCGCCGCAGTCGCTCGCCGCGGACGCCCGTCGGCACGGCCTCGAGGTGCTCCGACCGGACATCCAGGTCTCGGACGTGCAGGCGTGCGTCGAACGTCTGGGCCCGACACCGCCCGACGGGGAGCCGCGGCTGGTCCCGACCCCCAGCGGCACCGGGCCGGTCACCGCACCGGGTGTGCGCACCGGCGCCGGGTCGGACCGGCCGCGGTCGCTGGCCGTCCGGCTCGGCCTGGCCTCGGTCCGGTCCGTGGGAGAGGACGTGGCGCAGCGGATCGTCGACGAACGCCGCGCGCACGGCCCGTTCGCCGACCTGCGCCAGCTGGTCCGTCGCGTCCAGCTGTCCACCGCGCAGCTCGAGGCCCTGGCCACGTCGGGTGCGCTCGACAGCCTGGACGTCACGCGCCGCGAGGCCCTGTGGGCGGCGGGCGCGCTGGCTCAGGAGGGGCCGGACACGCTGCCGGGGGTCTCGGTCGGGGTGAGCGCGCCGATGCTGCCGGGGCTGAGCGACGTCGAGATCGCCACGGCGGACGTCTGGGCGACGGGCGTGTCCGTCGACTCCTATCCCACGCAGTTCGTGCGCGAGGGGCTGGACGCCGCCGGGGTCATCCGCGTGCAGGAGGCGTACACCCACGAGCTCGGCCGCCGGGTGGCCGTCGCCGGTGTCGTCACGCACCGGCAGCGCCCGGGCACGGCCGGAGGCATCACGTTCCTGTCGCTGGAGGACGAGACCGGGCTGCTCAACATCATCTGCTCGGCAGGCCTGTGGCAACGGTTCCGCAAGGTGGCCCGCACATCCCGCGCGCTGGTGGTCCGGGGACGGCTGGAACGTTCCGACGGAGCGACCAACCTGGTGGCCGAGCACCTGGTGCCCATGTCGCTGCGGGTCCGGACGACCTCCCGCGACTTCCACTGAGGCCGGTCAGACCTCGTGCACCGGCTCGTCGTCCTCGATCTGCTCGACCTCGTCCACCGGGCCGTCGCCGTCGTCGGCAGGGGTCTCGGTATCCATCGGAGGATCGAGCGTCCGCAATCGCGAGAAGACCGCCCAGCAGACCGCCACGAGCGGCACGGCGATCACGGCGCCCAGGATGCCGAAGGTCAAGGTCCCCGCCGTCACGGACAGGGCGATGACCACCGGGTGCAGCCGCACCTGTCGACCCATGATGAACGGCTGGAAGATGTGCCCCTCGAGCTGTCCGATCAGGGCGATGCCGACGCCGACCAGAGCGGCATTGAGCAGCCCGTTGGCCGCCAGCGCGACGACCATGGCGACGATCATGGCCGCAGGGGCACCGACGAGCGGGATGAACGCGCCGACCAGGACCAGCACCGCCAGCGGCGCTGCGAGCGGCACGCCCAGGGCGAGCAGCAGGATGAACGCGAGCACGCTGTCGGTGAGCGCGATGAGCACCGTGCCGCGCGTGTACCCGGAGAACGTGTACCAGCCGGCGCCGGCCGCCATCTGCCAGGTGCCCCGGACACGGGATGGCAGCTGGTTGAGGAACCACGTCCACATGTCGCGGCCGCGCGAGAGGAAGAACACGGTGCAGAAGATCGCCAGAGCGATGGCCGTGAAGATCTCGACCACGGAGCCCGCGCCGGCCGCGGCCTGACTGGCGAGGTCCCCGGCGTGGTCCTGGACCCATTTCTGCCCGTTGCTGATCCACGTCGCTATCTGGTCGTTCGTGATGGTGAACGGCAAGCTGCCGCTCTCGAGATAGTCGGTGATCTGCTTCAGGCCGTCGCCGAACTGCTTGGTCAGGTCGGTCCACTGGTTGGCGATCGAGTAGGCCACATACGCGATCAGACCGATGAAGAGGAAGAACCCGCCGAAGATCGCCAACGCCGTCGACAGCCCGCGTGGCAGGAATCGACTGAGGAAGTCGACGATCGGACGGAGCACCGCGGTGAACACGAAGGCGATGAACAGGGCGATGAAGAGGAGCATCACCTTGCCGACGACGAAGAAGATGAGTCCCACCATCAGGATCACGATCAGCAGCCGCCAGGAGACACCCGCGGAGTTGCGCAGCCAGCGCGGGCTGTGTGCTCCACGCCGTAGACGGCCGGGTTGCGACGCGCACCGGCCACCTTGCGCGCGGCCGGCCCCGGTCCACGTCCCGGCGTCTGGCTCGCGTCCGTCATCAGGCTCCTTGCATCCTCGGCACCCCTGTCCCTGTCTCGCGCACAGTCTGCACCGGGAGGCCGATGCGTGCCTGCCAGCCGCGCCGTGCTATCTTTTCTGCCGCACCTGAGGGCGCCTCCGGGTGTCTCACGGTCCACCTGTCCGGGTGGCGGAATGGCAGACGCGCTAGCTTGAGGTGCTAGTGCCCTAACGGGCGTGGGGGTTCAAGTCCCCCTCCGGACACTCGTTGAGACAGCGACGAACAAGGCCCTGACCAGCAGAGATGCGGGTCGGGGCCTTCTTCGTCCCGTGCAGCTGCGGCGAAGCGCCTCAGTCCCTCGTCCCGGTCGGCACCTGGTCGGTCACGTCCTCGTAGGCGCGCGCGGCCAGGGCCCCGGCCGGCGCGTAGATGAGGCGCACGACGCCGGTGGGGAACACGTCCGAGCGCAGGAGCGTCAGCGGGTAGACCGGCTCGCCCTCGTCGAACAGGCGCTCGCCGTGCCGGGCCGCGACCGGGTGGACCAGGAGGCGCAGCTCGTCGAGGAGCCCGACGGCGAGCAGCTGGCGGACCACGGAGATCGATCCGGGGACCAGGATCTTGCCGGGCGCCTTCTTCAGCTCGGTCACCGCCTCGACGAGGTCGCCCTCGACGCGTTCGGCGTTGCGCCAGCCGAGCTCCTGCGAGCCGCGGGTCGCGACGACCTTGCGCACGTCGCCCAGGGTCACCGCGAGCGGTGCATCCTCGCCTCCGGCGGTCTCGCGGTCGGGCCAGGCGCCGGCGAAGCTGTCGTACGTCACGCGCCCGAGCAGCAGGACGTCGACGTCCTCGTAGTCCTCGCCCACCGCGGCGCCCATATTCGCGTCGAAGTACGGGAAGTGCCACGCGGGGTCGATCTCGACGACGCCGTCGAGCGAGATGAACAAGGTGGAGACGATCGTCGCCATCGGGGTCCTCCGAGGTGGGTGCGGTGGTCGGCCCCACGGTATCCGGGCTGTCGTCCCACGGGGTGGCGGCCTGGCGGCGACCGGGGACGCGAACGAGATCGTGCGCTCGCGGTTCGCGACGGGCGGCGTGACGATGGCTGGGATCCCGAGGAGGCGACATGCCCAAGACCGCACGCTCGGGGGCCGCCAAGCAGAGCGCTCCCGGCCACGTTGCAGCGTTCCGACGGGCAGGCGCAGCGCACCTACGCGCACGCGTACGACGCGGCGATCGAGCAGTACGACGGTGACGAGGAGGCCGCCCACCGGGTCGCCTTCGCAGCGCTCAAGCACACCCACGAGAAGGTCGGCGACAGCTGGCGACCCAAGGAGCGCAGCGGTCCGAGCGACAGGCGCGCGCAGGAGGGCTACGGCTCGACGGCACCGAGCGCGGGCGGCGTGGACGCGAACGCGTCCAAGGCGCACCTGTACGACCTGGCCAAGGAGCTGGACATCGAGGGTCGGTCGACGATGGACAAGAGCCAGCTGGTCGACGCGATCGACAAGGAGAACCAGCGACGAAGCCGCCGGGCACAGTGATGTTCCTCGTGACGCTGCGCCGTTCCGGTCCGCTGTGGCAGGCGGGGCTCCCGCTGGAGGACCAGTCGGGCTTCCCAGAGCACGCCGAGTTCATGGACGGGCTCGTGGCCGGGGGTGTGGTCGTGCTCGGTGGCCCGCTGTCCGACGAGGTCCGTGTGGTCGAGGTGATCGAGGCGCCGTCCGCCGACGCCGTGCGCGCGACGCTCGCCGACGACCCGTGGAGCGGCTCCCACCTGGTGGTCGAGTCGGTGGAGGCCTGGACGATCAGGCTCGACGGACGCTAGTCCGCGAGCTCGCGCAGGACGGCGGTGCGCTCACCGTCGACGTCGCCCGTGTTGACCGTCCCGGCGGGTTCGACGAGCAGGGCGCACACCACGCCGTCGGCCCTCGGGCAGTGCTCGACGCCCCGGGGGACCACGTAGACGTCCTGCGGCCCGAGCTTCGACGTCACCGTCGCGCAGCTGGAGGGTCAGCCGCCCGGACAGGACCAGGAAGAGCTCGTCGGTGTCCGGGTGGCTGTGCCAGACGAACTCGCCGTCGAGCTTGACCACCTTGACGTCGTAGTCGTTCACCGACGCCAGCCGGTGGGGCTGCCACGGCTCCGTGATCGAGTCGAGCGCGTCCTGGATGTTACGCACGGTCGTCATCGCCCGAGCCTACGGGCGACAGCGAGACGAGCGGCGGGACGAGCAGGAGCGGGTCCGCGTCCAGATCGAGCACCTGGGAGCGTGCCGGTGGGGTGTCGACGGACTCGAACCGGACGGTCGCCTCGCGGCCGCGCACGTGCACGACCCACCCGCGGCCCAGGGTGGCGTGCTCGATGTCGAGGCCCGGTCGGGCGTTCTCCGCGGTCAGTGGGCGTGCCTGGGTCGGGTCCTGCGCCGGGAGGTCGAGCGGGTCCGGTTCGACGTCGTGCTCGTCGTCGGCGTCCCAGGGCAGGGTCAGCTGCGCGTGCGCCGACAGGTTGTGGAACGAGACCCCGAGCAGACGCACCGAGTCGGTCAGGCCGGCGGCGAGGGCGGCCTGGTGGGCGGCGGCGCGCAGCTCGGCCGGTTCGGCGGACGGCTGCGCCAGCGTGACCGAGCGTGTGAGCGTGGTGAAGTCCGCGAACCGCACCTTGGCGACGACGGTCCGCGCGCCCCCGCCGTGCGCGGTGAGCCGACGCAGGGCCTCGTCCGTGACGGCGTCGATCGCCGCGCCGATGACCTCCCGGCCGAAGATGTCGGCGGCGAACGTCCGTTCGGCGCCCACGGACTTGCGTTCGGCCCCCGGGGCCACCGGGCGTGGGTCGATCCCGCGCGCGAGGCGGTAGAGGTTCGCGCCCGACGACTCACCGACGGTCATGGTCAGCACGTCCAGCGGCTGGCGCCGCAGGTCCGCGACGGTCCGTGCGTCGAGCCGCTCGAGCGCCGCCGCGGTGGCGGGCCCGATGCCCGGCACCGCGCGCACGGGCAGGGGGAGCAGGAAGTCGTCCTCGTCGGCCGGCTCGACCAGCAGCAGCCCGTCCGGCTTCGCGGCGTCCGACGCGAGCTTGGCGACGAGCTTGGTACGGCCGATGCCGACCGACACCGCGAGACCGGTCAGCGCCCGGATCCGCGCCCGGACGGCGGTCGCGGCGCTCGCGGGGTCGTCCGCGAACGGACCCGCCTCCAGGTCCACGAACGCCTCGTCGATGCTCAGCTGCTCGACGAGCGGCGACAGGGTGGCCAGCTCGGCCATGATCGCCCGCGAGTACGCGCTGTAGGCCTCGAACCGCGGGAACAGCACGGCCGCCGCAGGCGCGAGCCGCCGGGCCCGGCTCATGGGCATCGCCGACCGTGCCCCGGCCTGGCGTGCCTCGTAGGACGCGGTCGACACGACGCCGCGCGGGCCGGTGCCGCCGACCAGCACGGGCTTGCCGCGCAGCGACGGCTTGTCGCGCTGCTCGACGGCGGCGAAGAACGAGTCCGCGTCGGCGTGCAGCACGGTCGCACGGGGGGTGCGCAAGGGGTCGGCCACGGCCCTACTCTGCCGCGACGGCGAGCGCGCGACGGACAGGGACGCCTCAGGCGATGGCGAGCGAGTCGCGCGACCGCAGGTCGTGCAACGCGTTGAGCAGTATCCGGTTGAACGCGACGGGAGCGTGCGCGTTGACGTCGTGCCCCGCGCGCGGGACGACGGTCAGCCGGGCGCCGGGCCGGGCCTCGAGGTAGCGGCGCTCGTCGAGGCGCAGGGGATCGCGGCTGCCGTTGACCAGCCACACCGGGACGGCGGTGCGGCGCAGGTCGGCCAAGGGGGAGTAGCCGGCGAGCGAGGTGAGCATGTCGGTCACGACGTGCCACGTACCGCCCCGCGGACGCAGGGTCTGGGCCACCACGTGGGCGACCCGTCGGTAGGCGCTGACCGGCTTGCCCTTGATCTCGGTGGAGCACCCCGCCAGCACGACGCCGGCGATCTTGCTCTCGTGCTCACGGGTGTACGCGAGGCTCGCGTAGCCGCCCAGCGACAGGCCGACGAGCAGGGGCGGTTCGGTGCAGCTGTCCACCGCGCCGTTGATCGCCTCGATCGCACCCGCGAGGCTGAACCGCTCGCCCGTGCGCGTCCCGTGCCCGGGCAGGTCGATCGCGATCGTCCGGTGCCCGGAGTGCTCCAGCGCATCGACCTGTCGTCGCCAGATGGCCGACGACGTCCGGGTGCCGTGGACCAGGACGATCGGGCGACGGTGGATGGCGAGCTCCCGACCTCGGGCGGCCGACCGGACGGTCAGGGCCTCGCCCACGGTAGTCGACCGTCCTGAGAGTTTCGTGAGAGACCGTCAGACGTGCGGCGCGCAGGCTCCGGTGCCGAAGCTCGGCCAGCCCAGCCAGATCACCCTGCTGGAGCGTGGACACGGACGGGGTCGCGCGCGGGTTCATCAGCTGGGCAGGGTCGTCGACGTGGTCGAGGCCGACGACGTGACCGAGCTCGTGCGTGATCACGCCCAGCGCGGCGTCCGTGCCGTCGGGGGTGGCCAGGATCCCCGTGAGGTCGGGCGCGTCGAGCGTCACCGAACCCGTCACGTAGACCGCCAGGCCGTTGCGCGTGACGGGGGCGGAGCCACCGATGCCGACGGTGTCGCCCGCGAGCGAGGGCGTCTCGTCCGGCGTCGACCAGGCCACCAGGACGGGGGCCCAGCGTTTGCCGTACAGCTCGGGCTCGTAGGCGTCGCGATCGAGGCGAGGCGCTTCCTGGGTGAGCCCGTCGTCGACGAACACCAGGCCGCTCGCGGCCGACATGCGCGCGACGGCGGTCGCGATGAGCTCGGCGCCGTTCGGCGGCCCGCCCTCGGCCCGCACGACGTAGTGGATGGGTCGGCATGGGCTCCACGCGACCGGCCCGATGCCGTCGGGCTGCATCGCCGCGAAAGCGTGGTTCCCGGTGGCCACCATGGTGGCGGCCGGCGGGCTGCCCAGGGGTGTCGCCGACTCCTCGTAGCCCGCGGGCGGCGCCACGTTCTGCTCGATCGACCACCAGCGTCCGCCGACGGCGGTCGACGCCGCGACCAGAAGCGCCATGACGGCGAGGAACCCACGGCTCGGGCCTCGGCGCACGGCGACGGGCGAGCCCAGGAACCGGATGCCGACCTGATCCTCGAGCGGGGGGCGTGGGGCGGGCAGGAGGCTGGTCTGCGGCCCACGACCACGCGCATCGACCCACGGGTTCAACCCGTCCGGGTCTCCACCGCTCACCGCGCGCCTCCCGCTCGTCACCCGGAGGTGCTCCGCATCGAGTGCTCCGGTCTCGCTGAGGATCGCACACGCCCCGTTCCGGCCGCGAGCGGTCGGCTCGGGGCCCGCGAACGTGGGTAGCCTCGGCGCGTGCCGGCCCTGTACATCCCTGCGAACGTGCGCAACGGTGTCGGACGCACCCCGGACGGTGCGGCCTGGCTGTCGCGCCTGCCGGGCCTGGTCACCCGTTCGGCGCAGCGGTGGGGCCTCGTCCTGGGTCGCCCGTTCGAGTCGGGCGCCTCCGGCTGGACGGCTCCGGCGCGGGACGCGGGCGGACGCGACGTGGTGCTGAAGATCGTCTTCCCGCACGACGAGGCTCGCGACGAGGCCGCAGGGCTCCGTGCCTGGCACGGTCGCGGAACCCCGACGCTGCTCGACCACGACCCGGACGACTGGGCGCTGCTGCTCGAACGCGTGCGCCCCGGGACCGCACTGGCCGGCAGCGCCGTCGACCAGCTCGCGATCGGCGCCCGCGTCGCCCGCACCCTGCACGAGTCTGTCGGCACGACCGCGTTGGCGGTCGCGTCGATGGCCGACGTCTGCGCGGGGTGGGCCGATCAGCTCGACCGCCGTGCCGGCCGCCACGGCATCGACGTGCGCGCGGCGGCCGACCTGCTGCGGACGCTGCCGTCCGAGGTCGCGGGCGTCGTGGTGCACGGTGATCTCAACCCGGGCAACATCCTGCGCTCCGGGGCGGACCGCTGGGTGGCGATCGACCCCAAGCCCATGCGTGGCGACCCCGCATTCGACCTGTGGCCCCTGCTGGAGCAGGTCGACGACCCCTTCGTGCACGAGGACGGGGTGCTCGCCGAGCGGGTCGACCTCGTCGCCGCGGTCCTCGGGCTCGACCCGTGGCGGATCGCGGCGTGGGGGGTGGCCCGCGCCACCGAGTCGGCGATGTGGATGTGGGACGTGCTCGGCGACGAGCGCGCCGGCCGGCAAGGGCTCGACCAGGCGCGGACCTGGGCGAGGGTGGCGGGTCGGACGAGGTCCTAGAGGGCGGCCGTGCCCGGCGCATGGACGTGCTCGAACACCAGGCTCGTCTGCGTGTGCGCGACCTCGGGGCGGGTGCTCAGGTGCTCGAGCACGAACCGACGCAGCTCGGGGGAGTCGCGCACCGCGACGTGCACGAGGACGTCGTCGACGCCCGCCAGGACGTACACGTCCCGTACCTCGGGGCGCTGGGCGAGCCGGTGCGCGACGTCGGACAGGCGGGCCCGCGCGGCGGCCTGCAGCCGCACGGCGATCATCGCCTGCAGGCCCCGGCCCACCGCCTCGGGGTTCACCTGGGCGTGGAAGCCGCGCAGCACACCGGACTCCCGCAGTGCTCGGACGCGGGCGTGGCAGGTGGAGGGTGCGACACCCACGAGTGCGGCGAGCTCCTTGTTGGAGATCCGCCCGTCGCGCTCGAGGCTCACGCAGGATGGCGCGGTCGATGTCGTCGAGAGGGGCGCCGCCGCCGAACGTCGTTCGGCCGGAATCGGCCACACGCCCGGTGGGAGAATCAGGTGCGGACATGACGCGAATCTAGCGAATCGTCTACGCAATTGATGCGCCTGCAACAAAGGAAGTTCAGAATTGTCCGCGTCACCCACGACACACCCGGACGGAGCACCACCGATGAAGGTCGGCATCCCCAGCGAGGTCAAGAACCGCGAGTACCGCGTGGCGCTCACGCCGGCCGGCGTCCACCACCTCGTCTCGGCGGGACACCAGGTCCTCGTCCAGGCGGGCGCGGGCACCGGGTCCGCGATCAGCGACGAGCAGTACCTGGCCGCCGGGGCCGCGGTCGTGGGCGATGCGGCCGAGGTCTGGGCGCGCGCGGACCTCGTCTGCAAGGTCAAGGAGCCCGTTCCCGCCGAGTACGGGTACCTGCGTGCCGACCTCGTCCTGTTCACCTACCTGCACCTCGCCGCGGACCGACCGGCTACGGACGCGCTGCTTGCGGCCGGGACCACGTCGATCGCGTACGAGACGGTGCAGCTGCCCGACGGCTCGCTGCCGCTGCTGGCGCCGATGAGCGAGGTCGCGGGCCGGCTCTCCACGCAGGTCGGCGCGTACCACCTGATGAAGAACGAGGGCGGTTCGGGCCTCCTGCTGGGCGGGGTGCCCGGGGTGGACGCGGCCAAGGTCGTGGTGCTCGGCGGCGGCGTGGTCGGGCGGCACGCCGCCGAGATCGCGGTCGGCATGCGCGCGGACGTCGCCGTCCTCGACCTGTCCCTGCCGCGGCTGCGGGAGACCGACACCGTGTTCGGCGGGCGGGTGCGTACCGTCGCCTCGAGCGCGTACGCGATCGAGCGCGAGGTGCTCGACGCCGACCTGGTGATCGGTGCGGTGCTGGTGACCGGGGCGCGCGCGCCGAGGTTGGTCAGCAACGAGCTGGTGTCCCGGATGAAGCCCGGCTCGGTGCTCGTCGACGTCGCCGTGGACCAGGGCGGCTGCTTCGAGGACACGCGGGCGACCACCCACGACGACCCCACGTTCCGGGTGCACGGCTCGGTGTTCTACTGCGTCGCCAACATGCCCGGCGCGGTCCCGGTGACGTCCACCCGTGCCCTGACCAACGTGACGCTGCCGTACCTGTCGGCGCTCGCGGACCTCGGCTGGGAGGCGGCCACCGCCGCCGACCCCGCACTCGCGGCCGGCCTGACCACGCACGCGGGAGCCCTCCGGAACGAGGCGGTCGCGCACGCCCACGGCTACGAGGCGGCGCTCACCGCGTAGCGTCGGCTGCCATGGCGACGGCTCTGGTGATCGGTGGCGGCGGTCAGATCGGTCGGGCGGCGATCCCGGCCCTGCTGGCAGACGGCTGGGACGTCCGCGCCCTCGCGCGGCACGACATGCAGCTCGAGGGCGTCGAGCAGGTTCTCGGCGACCGCGACGACGGTGACGCCCTGGACCGGGCGGTCGGCAGCGGCGTCGACGTCGTGGTCGACGTCGTCGCGTACGACGACCGCCACGTCGAGCCGCTGCTCGCGCGCCGCGACCGGATCGGCTCCGCCGTCGTCGTCTCCAGCGCGGCGGTCTACGTGGACCAGAACGGGCTGGGTTTCGAGACCGACGTCTTCGGCACGTTCCCGGTGCCGATCCCCGAGACCCAGCCGACCGTCGAGCCCGGCCGCGACTCCTACGCCACGGGCAAGGTCGCGCTCGAGCAGGCGTGGCTCGCCTCGCCTGTCCCGACGACGATCCTGCGCCCGGGGGCGATCCATGGGCCCGGCTGCCGGCAGCCGCGCGAGTGGACGTTCGTCAAGCGGGTCCTGGACGGCCGCGACGTGCGCGTGCTGGCCTACGACGGCGAGAACCGTTTCCAGACGACATCCACGGCCGTTCTCGCCGAGCTGGTCCGCCTCGCGGCGGCCCTGCCCGGCGACCGGGTGCTGAACGCGGCCGACCCGGACGCGCCGACGGTCGCCGAGATCGCGCGGACGATCGACGTCGTCATGGGAGCGACGAGTCGGTTGGTCCGCGTCCCCGGTGAACCGGTCGGCGATGTCGGGAGCACCCCATGGGGCGTCCCGGGGCCGCTCGTGCTGGACATGGGTGCGGCCGGACGGGAGCTCGGGTACGTCGCGCCCGGTGCGTATGGCGACACCGTCGGCGCGTGCGTCGAGTGGTTGGTCGAGGAGGTGGCGCACACGGATTGGCGCGAGGCGTTCCCCGGGTTCGCGCGGATGGACCCGACCGGCAGCTTCTTCGCCTACGACGCCGAGGACGAATTCCTTTCCGGCGTCGGCGATGATGAACGCCATGACGACCGAGCTCACCGCTGACAACCCGTTCGCCACCCCGTCGACGCTGCCGTACGGCCTGCCGGACCACGCGCGCATCCGCGAGGAGCACTACCGCCCCGCGCTGCTCGCGGGCATGGCCGAGCAGCGCGCAGAGATCGAGGCGATCGCGGCGAACCCCGACGCGCCGACGGTCGAGAACACCCTCGAGGCGCTCGAGCGCTCGGGTCGGTTGCTGCACCGTGCGGCCACGTCGTTCTTCAACCAGTCCAGCTCGGACTCGTCGCCCGGCCTCGACGCGATCGAGGAGGAGATCTCCCCGCTGCTCGCCGCGCACCACGACGCGATCTACCTGGACGCGCGCCTCTTCGCCCGGGTCGAGACGCTCAAGGCGTCAGCATCGGAGGATCTCGACCCCGACACCGCCTGGCTCCTGGAGCGCACGCAGATCCAGTTCGTCCGATCGGGCGTCGGGCTCGCGCCGGCGGCCCAGGAGCGTCTGCGCGTCCTGAACGGCGAGATCAACTCTCTGGAGACCGCATTCGGCCGCAACCTGCTGGCCGCGACGAACGCCGCCGCCGTCCTGGTGACGCACGAGGGCGAGCTGGACGGACTGGCGCAGGACGCCCGGGTGGCCGCGGCCAAGGCGGCCCGCGACCGCGGCATCGAGCACGGCTGGCTGCTCGAGCTGGAGCTGCCCACGCAGCAGGCGCCGCTCTCGTCGCTGACCGACCGGGCGGTGCGCGAGCGTGTCTTCCGCGCCTCGATCGCCCGCGGCGCCGCGGGTGACGAGCACGACACCCGGGTGACCCTGCTCGGCCTGGCCCGCAAGCGTGCCGAGCGGGCCCGGCTGCTCGGGTACGCCCACCACGCCGAGTACGTCGCCGCGGACGCCACCGCCAAGACCGCCGAGGCCGTCGCCGGCATCCTCGAGCAGCTGGCACCGGCCGCCGTCGCCAACGCGAAGGTCGAGGCCGCCGAGCTGACCGAAGCCCTGACGGCCGAGCACCCGGGTGCCACCCTCGAGCCGTGGGACTGGGCGTTCTACGCCGAGCGGGTCAAGAAGGCGAAGCGCTCGCTGAGCGAGGACCAGCTGCGGCCGTACCTCGAGCTCGAGCGCGTCCTCGCCGACGGGGTGTTCGGGGCCGCGAACGCGCTGTACGGCCTGACGTTCGCCGAGCGGCACGACCTGGTCGGCTACCACCCCGACGTGCGCGTGTTCGAGGTCTTCGACGAGGACGGCATCGGGATCGGCCTGTTCCTGGGCGACTTCTGGACGCGCGAGTCCAAGCGCGGCGGTGCCTGGATGAACAACCTGGTCGACCAGTCGACGCTGCTGGGCGAGCCGGCCGTCGTGGTGAACAACCTCAACATCCCGAAGCCCCCGTCCGGGGAGCCCACGCTCCTGACCTGGGACAACGTGATCACGCTGTTCCACGAGTTCGGTCACGCTCTGCATGGGTTGTTCTCGGCGGTGCGCTGGCCGTCCCAGTCGGGGACCGACGTGCCGCGCGACTTCGTCGAGTACCCGTCCCAGGTCAACGAGATCTGGGCGTGGGAGCCGTCGATCGTCCGGGCGTTCGCCCTGCACCACGAGTCCGGCGAGCCGATGCCGAGCGCCTGGGTGGACACCTTGCTGGCCGCCCGGCAGGACGGCGAGGGCTTCGCGACGACGGAGTACCTGGCGGCCGCGCTGCTCGACCAGGCCTGGTACCGACTCTCGCCCGACGAGGTCCCGACAGACGTCGACGAGGTCGAGGCGTTCGAGGCTGCCGCGCTGGAGCGGGCCGGTGTCGCGTTCGCGCCGGTGCCGCCCCGCTACCGCACCACCTACTTCAACCACATCTTCGGCGGCGGCTACTCGGCGGGCTACTACTCCTACATCTGGTCCGAGGTGCTCGACGCCGACACGGTCGAGTGGTTCCGCGAGAACGGGGGCCTGCAGCGCGCGAGCGGCGACACGTTCCGGGCCAGCTCCTCTCGCGGGGCGGGTCAGTGGACTCGATGGAGCTGTTCCGCGACCTGCGGGGCCGGGACCCCCTGATCGAGCCGCTGCTGGTGCGCCGGGGTCTGACGGCGACCACCTGACGGTCCGGATAGGGTTGGTCGCCATGCCGCCGACATCCCCCGTGACAGCCGAGGACGAGGTCGTCGGCATCTGCCGTGACCTGATCCGGATCGACACGTCGAACTACGGCGACGGCTCCGGACCGGGGGAGCGGGTCGCCGCGGAGCACGTCATGGGTCTGCTGACCGAGGTCGGTCTGGACCCCGAGCTGTTCGAGAGCGAGCCCGGCCGGGCCAGCGTCGTCGTGCGGCTCGAGGGCTCCGACGCGTCCCGGCCCGCGCTGGTCCTGCACGGGCACCTCGACGTGGTGCCGGCACGCGCCGAGGACTGGTCCGTGGACCCCTTCGGGGCCGACGAGGTCGACGGTCTGGTCTGGGGCCGCGGCGCCGTGGACATGAAGGACATGGACGCGATGATCCTGGCCGTCGTGCGGCAGATGGCCCGCGAGGGTCGTCGGCCGGCGCGGGACGTCGTCGTGGCGATGTTCGCCGACGAGGAGGCGGGCGGCGCCCAGGGCGCGCGCTGGGCGGTCGACAACCGCCCGGAGCTGTTCGAGGGTGCCAGCGAGGCGATCAGCGAGGTCGGTGGCTTCTCCGTCGACGCCTTCGGCACGCGCGTCTACCTGCTGCAGACCGCCGAGAAGGGGCTCTCCTGGCTGCGCCTCGTGGCGGAGGGCCGCGCCGGCCACGGAAGCCAGGTCAACCCCGACAACGCGGTGACCCACCTGGCCGACGCCGTCGCCCGGCTGGGCCGCCACCCGTGGCCGCTGCACCTGACGCCCACGGTCCGTGCGCTCCTCGACGGCGTCGCCAAGCTCACCGGACTGACCTACGACCCGGAGGACCCCGCCGCGATCGACGCCCTCGTCGCAGCCCTGGGTCCGGCGTCGAAGTTCGTCGGCGCCACGCTGCGCAACACCACCAACCCGACGCAGCTGACGGCGGGCTACAAGGCGAACGTCATCCCGGGCTTCGCGGAGGCCACCGTGGACGGACGCTTCCTGCCCGGGCTCGAGGAGCAGTTCCTGGCCACTGTCCATGAGCTGGCTGGAGAGCACGTCACGGTCACGCCCCTGCACCACGACCAGGCGCTCGAGGTGCCGTTCTCCGGCGACCTCGTGGACCGCATGGTCGACGCGCTCGTCGCGGAGGACCCGGACGCCGTGGTGCTGCCGTACACGCTCTCCGGCGGCACCGACAACAAGTCGCTGGCCCGCCTGGGGATCCGCGGCTACGGCTTCGCGCCGCTGCGCCTGCCGGCAGACCTCGACTTCGCCGGGATGTTCCACGGCGTCGACGAACGCGTCCCCACCGACGCCCTGCGGTTCGGCACCCGCGTGCTCGACCGGCTGCTGCGCGACTGCTAGTTCATCCACCCTGCGCCGTACGGATCCCTGTACATCGTCGCTCCTGATGTCGATGGACAGGGCAAGGGAGTGCCGCGACATAGGAGTCGGCCATGGACGAGCGCATGCAGGTACCCGCACGAGACGACACCGAGTCCGTCGCGGCGGTCGGTGACGTGGCCAACCTGATCGAGATCAGGACCTGGCTGCGCGACCGGCGTCCGGCGATGACCGTCGACCAGTTCCGCGCGCGCACGGTGCCGCACGTGCTGACGCCGCACCGTGCGGCTCACGCCTGACCGCTAGTCGAGGTCGGTGGTCTCCGCGAGCGTCGAACGCACGCGGATGACCTTGCGCCGCAGCCAGACCTTGCGCTCGCCGCCCGCGAACAGGAGCGTCCGGGAAGCTTCCCAGCGGCCCAGCTCGGCCTGTTCCGTCAGCATCCGGCGGGCGTCGTTCCGGGACGTGGATGCGGGGATCCGTAGGACGCGGTACTCGTACTGACCGCCCTGCGCCACCCAGTCGGGGCGCTTCGTCCGTGTCTGACCGTTTGCCATCCGTCACCCCGTCCTTGCCGTCCGGGGGCCGCCCCGCTGCTCGTTCGGCCTGCCGGTGCCGAGATACCTTACGCGCTGCCATTGTGCCTCGCAGGAGGCTAACGTCGTCGCATGACCGTCGACCCGCGTGCCGCCCTGGACCGCCTGATCGCAGCCCTCGAGGCCCACTACACCGCCGTCGCTTCCCCGCACGGGGAGGACGACCCGGCCGTCGACGACGCGTACGACATCCTGGCCGACGCCTTCGAGGTCTACGACGACGCGCTCGGCACCGTGCACGGCGAGGCCACGCCGTTCTACCTCGCCGAGGAGGACGACGACGACGAAGACGACGAGGACGAGGACGAGGACTACGACGGCGACGTCGACGCGGACGTCGACGACCTCGCCGAGGCCTGAGCGGCCTGCGGCTAGAACCTCTCGGGGTAGCCGAGCGTCGGCGCGCTGATCTCGCTCAGCGCGCGGTCCAGCTCGTCGGGAAGCTCGAGGTCCTGTGCGGCCAGGGAGCCGCGCAGCTGCGTGGCGGTCCGGGCCCCGACGATCGCCGACGAGATCCCGCGGCTGAGCACCCAGGCGAGCGCGACGTCGAGCGGCGTGCGCTCCAGGCCCTGCGCGGCCGTGGCCACCGCCTCGACGATCGCGGCCGACGACCGGGCCAGGTACGGCTCGACGAACCCGGCCAGGTGCGGCGACGCCGCGCGGGAGTCCGCAGGGATGGTTCGCCGGTACTTGCCGGTCAGCACACCGCGGCCGAGCGGCGACCAGGCCAGCACCCCGACACCCAGCACCGTCGCCGCCGGCAGCACCTCACGCTCGATCCCGCGCTGCAGGAGCGAGTACTCCGCCTCGACCGCGGTCAGGCCGACCTCGTGCTCCAGGAGCGTGGCCGCGCGGGCGACCTGCCACCCGGCATGGTTGGACAGGCCGACGTACCGGGCGCGACCGCTGGTGACGGCCAGCCGCAGCGCGGAGACGGTCTCGTCCAGCGGGGTGCGCGGGTCGGGCGTCTGGACGAGCCACAGGTCCACATGGTCGGTACGCAGTCGACGCAGCGACGCGTCCAGCGAGCTCAGGAGGCCACCGCGCGAGGCGTCGACCACCCCCCCGGTCGGCGTCTGGCGGATCCCGGCCTTCGTGCACAGGACGACCTCGTCGCGCGGGACCACGTCGTCGAGCAGCGAACCGAGCAGCTCCTCGGCGCCCCCGTCCGCGTACGAGGCGGAGGTGTCGATGAGAGTCCCGCCGGCGTCGGCGAAGTCACGCAGCTGCTCGGAGGCGTCGTGCGCGTCGGTGTCCCGGCTCCACGTCATGGTGCCGAGCCCGAGCCGGGAGACCCGCAGACCGGTCCGGCCCAGGTGGCGCTGTTCCATGAGGCGCAACACTAATCGGCGCGGGGTGCGCACCTGCGGCAACACGGCACGGCTAGGGTTCGGCTCGTGACTTCCGGAATGGGTGTGGGCGAGGCGATCCTGCTGGGGCTCGTGCAGGGACTGACGGAGTTCCTGCCGATCTCCTCGAGTGCGCACCTGGCGATCGTCGGGCAGCTGATCGGGTCGCAGGACCCGGGTGCCGCCTTCACCGCGATCATCCAGCTGGGCACGGAGACCGCCGTGATCCTGTACTTCCGCCACGACATCGTGCGGATCGTGCGTGCCTGGTGGTCCGCGCTGCGCGGTTCGTTGGGCACCTCGTGGCGGGCTCGGGTCGGCGCACCCGTCGGGGAGCCGGCCGACCACGACGCCCTGATGGCCTGGTTCATCGTGCTCGGCTCGCTGCCGATCATCGTGTTCGGCGTCCTGTTCCAGCACGCGATCGAACAGAAGTTCCGCAACCTGTGGATCATCGTCGTGACCCTCGCGGTGTTCGGTCTGCTGCTCGGCTGGGCGGACAAGGTGGGCGTCAAGCAGCGGGGCCTGCAGGAGATGACCGGGCGGCACGCCGTCCAGTTCGGGCTCTGGCAGTCCCTCGCGCTCGTGCCTGGCGTGTCGCGCTCCGGCGGCACGATCACCGGCGGGCTCCTCATGGGCTACACCCGGGAGGCCGCGGCGCGGTACTCGTTCCTGCTGGCCATCCCGGCCGTCTTCGGGTCGGGGCTCTTCGAGCTGGCCAAGCAGGTCGGGGCCGAGCCGTGCCCAGGCACGTTGCACGCCGGCTTCGTCGCCACCGCCGTCGCGACGCTCGTCGCATTCTTCGTCGGCTACCTGGTGATCATCGTCTTCCTGAAGATCGTCTCGACCTTCAGCTACAAGCCGTTCGTGTACTACCGGCTCGGCCTGGCCGCGCTCGTGGCCCTCTTCCTGATCACGGGCGTCCTGCACCCCACGGTGGGCGTGCCCGCCTGCTGACCCGCTACAGCCACCCCGACCGGCGGAACAAGCCGTACAGAGTCCCGCAGATGGCCAGCATCGCGAGCAGCGCCAGCGGGTACCCGTAGGTCCACGCGAAGCCTCGGGCATGTGCCGGAAGTTCATGCCGTAGACGCTCGCCAGCAGGGTCGGTGCCGCGGCGATGGCCGCCCAGGCGGAGATCTTGCGGACGTCCTCGTTCTGCCGCACCGACACCTGGGAGATGTGCGCCGAGAGCATGTCGCTGAGCAGGTCGTCCGACCCGTCCAGGTGCTTGTCCAGCCGCTCCACCCACGCCTGTGCACGTCGCAACCACGGCTGGGAGTGCCGCCGGTCCTCGGCCTCCTCGGCCTCCGCGACGAGCTTCCGGAAGCACCGTCGTGACCGGGCCCAGCGCGCGACGAGCCTCGGCGATCTCGCGCTTGAGGTCGTAGATCTGCTCGACGGGGTCGACGTGCCGTGTCGAGGAGAACACGATCCGCTCGACCGCCGCCACCGCGTCGCCGAGGCCGATCTCGACGTCCGAGGCCTCCGCGACGAGGGTCAGCAGGACGGCCGCGAGCACCTGGTGCACGCCCTCGTCGGGGACCGGGAAACCGCCGGTCAGCTTCTCCACCGCGTGCTCGAGGACCCGCGCGTCGCCCAGCTCGCACATCAGGACCACGTCCTTGCCGACGACGCAGGTCAGGGCGCCGGTGTGCACGTCGTGGGAGGCCTCGACGTAGGAGAGCGTCGGCACGGTCAGCACCAGCTCGCCGTCCGGGGACCGGTCGAGCCGGGCGCGCAACGGGTGGTCCTTCGACTGTGCGTGCGCCCCGGGGCCCCGGTGCTCGAGCATGGCCAGCGCGTGCTCGCCGATGCCGCGCCGCCGCGCCGCCTCCGGCAGCTCCGAGCGTTCGTCGACGATCACCCACTGCGCCCCGGTCGCGGTCGCACCCGGCGGGAGCGCATCCCACCCGCTGGACGTCTGGGCGACGACGAGCTCGCCGTCGGCGTTCTGCGGCATGTCCGTCAGGTGCGCGGCCTCGTGGTTCACCTCGGCATTGTGGACCCCGAACCTTCGTGCCGCTGGGACGGTTAGGCTTCCGCCGTGCTCACCTGGCCATCGCCGCATGTCCCTGCGATCCCGGGGCACGGTGATCCGGTCCGGGTGCTCGACTCGTCGACCGGACGGCTCGTGGTCGCTGCGGCCGGTCCTGAGGCGACGCTCTACGTCTGCGGCATCACGCCGTACGACGCCACCCACATGGGCCACGCCGCGACCTACGTCGCGTTCGACGTGCTCGGCCGCGCCTGGCGGCACGCCGGGCACTCGGTGCGGTACGTCTCGAACGTCACCGACGTGGACGACCCTCTGCTCGAACGCGCCGCGGCCACCGGCGTCGACTGGCGCGACCTCGCCGAGTCGCAGACCGCCCTGTACGGCGAGGACATGGCGGCCCTCGCCGTCATCCCGCCGGACGTGTATGCGGGCGTCGTCGAGACGATCCCCGCCGTCGTCGAGGCGGTCGAGAAGCTGCTCGTCGCGGGCGCGGCCTACCGGGTGCCCACCGAGGGTCACGAGCTGGGCGACGTCTACGCCGACCTGTCCGCGGACGCGTCCTTCGGCTCCGTGGCTGGTCTCGAGGACGACCTCATGCGGACCCTGTCCGCGGAGCGCGGCGGCGACCCGGACCGCCCCGGCAAGCGTGCGCCGCTCGACCCGCTGCTATGGCGGCGGTCCCGTGCCGGCGAGCCCGCGTGGGACGGCGGAACCCTTGGGGACGGACGGCCGGGCTGGCACATCGAGTGCGCCGTGATCGCCCGGGACGGCCTCGGCCTGCCCTTCGACGTCGAGGGCGGCGGCTCCGACCTGCTGTTCCCGCACCACGAGATGAGCACCTCGCACGCCCGTCTGCTCGACGCCGGGCACGGTGCGCGGGTCCACATGCACGCCGGGATGGTCGGCCTGGACGGGCAGAAGATGAGCAAGTCGCTGGAAACCTCGTGCTCGTCTCGCAGCTGCGCGAGCAGGGCGTCGACCCGATGGCCATCCGGTTGACGATCCTGTCGCACCGCTACCGCGACGACTGGGACTGGACCGATGCCGGGCTGGCCGAGGCCGGGGCGCGGCTGGAGCACTGGCGCGCGGCGGTCTCCGGCAACGGCGGGCCGGACCCGGAGGCGACCCTGGCAGCTGTCCGCGCGGCCGTCGCCGACGACCTCGACACCCCGAACGCGCTGGCGGCCATCGACGCGTGGGCGACCCTGTCCCTGTCCGGCACGGCCGATCCCGTGGAGGGTGCCCCGGGCGTCGTCGCCCGGACGATCGACGCCCTCCTGGGCATCCGTCTCTGAACCCCGGTCGCGGCGTCCGCCCGGACGCCGCCCTGGGTCAGCCGCCGGTGCCCTTGTCGCGCCGGCGCAGGTAGCGCTCGAACTCCTGGGCGATCGCCTCGCCGCTGGCCTCGGGCAGGTCCGCGGTGTCCTTGGCCTCCTCGAGCTGCTGCACGTACTCGCCGATCTCGGAGTCCTCGGCGGCGAGCTGTCGACCCCGTGCTGCCAGGCCGCGGCGTCGTCGGGCAGCTCACCCAGCGGCACGGGCTCGCCGAGCAGCTGCTCGATCCGGTGCAGCAGCGCGAGCGTGGCCTTGGGGGACGGTGGGTGCGCGACGTAGTGCGGCACCGCGGCCCACAGCGACAGCGAGCGCAACCCGCGGGCGGCGGCCTCGTGCTGCAGGACGCCGACGATCCCGGTCGGCCCCTCGTAGCTGTTGGGCTCGAGGCCGAAGATGTCGCGGACGTAAGCGTCCTCGCTCGTCGCGTTCACCGGGATCGGCCGCGTGTGCGGGACGTCCGCGAGCAGCGCACCGAGCGTCACGACGGTGTTCACGCCGAGACCCGCGGCGATGTCGAGCAGCTCCGTGCAGTACCGCCGCCAGCGCATCGACGGCTCGATACCGTGCACGAGCACCACGCGCCGGCCGCTGATCGGTGCGGTCGCCACGGCGACCGCCGTGGTCGGCCAGGTGATCTCCCGGCGGCCGTCCGGACCGGGCCCGACGATCGGGCGGTTGACCTGGAAGTCGTGGTACTCCTCGGGGTCGAGCTCGTCGACGTGCTCGGCGTCCCACACCTCATGCAGGTGCTCCAGGGCCTGGGTGGCCGCCGACCCGGCGTCGTTCCACCCCTCGAAGGCGGCGAGCAGGACGGTCTCGTCGGCCGGGACTCCCTGCTGGCGTACTCATCGGGCCAGCCTAGGGTGCGCGGCTGCGCAGCGGCCGGACGGGCGGCCCGCGAGCGCGTCGGGTCCGTCCACAGCGCGCTCGTAGGATGGCTCGGTGAACGCCCACCTCGCCGCAGTCCTCTGGGACATGGACGGCACCCTGATCGACACCGAGCCGTTCTGGATCGCCGCCGAGATCGAGCTGGTGGAGGCGCACGGCGGTGTCTGGACGCACGAGGACGGCCTCGCCATGGTGGGCAACCCGATGCTCGTGAGCGCCAAGGCCCTCGCCGCACGCGGTGTCGACCTGCCGCACGACGAGATCGTCGACTTCCTCAACGGGCGTGTCGCGGCCGGCGTCGCCGCGGGGATCCCGTGGCAGCCGGGAGCGCGCGAGCTGCTCGAGGCCGTGCACGCGGCGGGGATCCCGATGGCGCTGGTGACCTCGTCGTTCGCCGTGCTCGCCGACCCGTTCGCGGCCGCCGTCGGGCTGTTCGACGCGGTGGTGAGCGGCGACGAGGTGAGCCACCCGAAGCCGGCCCCGGAGCCCTACCTGCTGGCCGCGCAGCGCCTGGGCGTCGACGTGACCACGTGCATCGCGGTCGAGGACTCCCGCTCGGGCATCGCGTCCGCGGTCGCCTCGGGCGCGCGGACCATCGCCGTCGAGGTGCATCAGGCCGTCGCGCCCCGACCCGGGCTCAGCCGGGTGGCCTCGCTCGCCGACGTGTTGCTGACGGACCTGCTGCGCGTCGCGGAGGGTGACGTGCTGGACCTGCGGGAAGCCGGCTGACGCGCTCACGTCGCAACGCGGCCGACCGGCTCACGCCGCGGGAACGATGCCGATCGACCGTTCGACGGCCCCGGCCGGAACCTCGGGAGGCGTCCCGCCGAACGCCGGGCACAGTGCCTTGAACGAGCACCAGTCGCACAGCTTGGACGGGCGGGGCCGCCAGTCACCGGTGCGCGCCGCGTCCTCGATCCCGCCCCAGATCGACCGCACCCGCGCCTCGATCGTGGCCATCTCGGACTCGGACGGCTCGTGCGTGAGGATCACACCGTCGCCGAGGTACTCCAGCTGCAGCCGCTTGGGCAGCACCCCGCGCGTGCGCCAGATGACGTAGGCGTAGAACCGCATCTGGAAGAGCGCCGAGCTCTCGAACCCGGCACGCGGCGACCGGCCGGTCTTGTAGTCGACCACGCGCACCCAGCCGTTAGGTGCGACGTCGACGCGGTCGATGATCCCGCGCAGCTGCGGGCCGTTCTCGTGCAGCTCGGTGGACACCACGGCTTCGCGCTCGCGAGGCTCCAGACGCGTGGGGTCCTCGAGCGTGAAGTAGGTCGCCAGCAGGGCCTCGGCGCTGGTCAGCCACTCGGCCAGGTCGGCGGGCTCCGCGAACAGCTCGCCGATCGACGGGTCGCGTTCCAGGAGCGTCTCCCACTGGACCGGCAGCAACGCCTGGGCCGCCTCGACCGTGCGCTCGACCGCGGGCAGGTCGAACAGGTGCTCCAGGACGGCGTGCACCAGCGTGCCGCGGGCGGCGGCCGGGCTCGGCGGCTCGGGCAGCCGGTCGATCACCCGGAACCGGAACAGCTGCGGGCACTGCAGGAAGTCGTTGGCCCGCGACGGCGACAGCCCGGGCCGCGAGGGCGGGCGGTCACCGGTGACCAGCTGCTCGGCCGTGTCCTCGATGGCCGCGGCCGCCTCGTCGGCGACCTCGAGCTCGAGCGCGTCGCTGGTCATGAGGCGTCGGCGGGGCGGGAGATGTGCACGCGTCCGACAGTAGGCGCCGCCACCGACACCGGGCGGGATCGACGCACACCTACGCTGGGCACGTGAGCACCAACCGCCCCCCGGAACGTCGCACGCCCGGCTGGGTGATCGGCCGTGTCGTCGGCGCCCCGATCATCCTGGCCCCGAGCTGGGTGCTCGCCGCGGTCGTGCTGACACTGTTCATCGCACCGAGCGTGCGCCGGTGGCTCGGGGGCGACGTCGGGCCGCGGATCTACGTCGTGGCCCTGGGCTTCGTCGTCCTCCTGTTCGCCTCGGTGCTCGTCCACGAGCTCGCGCACGGCCTGATGGCGAGGGCGCGCGGCCAGCAGCCCCGCGAGTTCGTGCTGACCCTCTGGGGTGGCCACACGAGCTTCGGCGGGGTCTCGCCGACGCCGCTCACGAGCATCCTCGTGGCGATCGTCGGCCCGGTCTCCAACTTGGTGCTCGCGGCGGCGTTCTCGGCCCTGGCACGGCAGGTGGGCACCGACAGCGTGGGCGGGCTGCTGCTGTGGTCGGGGGCGGTGTCCAACGGCTTCCTCGGGCTGTTCAACCTCATCCCCGGCCTGCCGCTGGACGGTGGATGGGTGCTGGAGGCGGTCGTCTGGGGCGTGACCAAGAACCGGCACACCGGGACGGTCGTCGCCGGCTGGGTGGGCCGGCTGGTCGCGGTCGGCGTGCTCGCGTGGGCCCTCGTCGTCCCGCTCCTGGACGGGCGGCAGCCCGACATCACCAACGTCATCTGGTCCGCGCTGATCGGCGCGTTCCTGTGGTCCGGCGCCTCGGCGGCCGTGCAGGGCGGTCGTCGGCAGAAGGCCGTCCAGACGGTCACCCTCGCATCCGTCGGACGACGGGCGGTGGGCGTCGGTCACACCGACTCTCTCGCCCATGCCGGCGCGGTGGCCGCCGCCGCCGGTGCCGAGGAGGTCGTCATCCTCTCGCCCGACGGACGGCCCGCCGCCTATGTGGACCGCGCCGCGGCCGCCTCCGTCCCCGCCGACGTGGCGGGAACCACGCCCGTGACGGCCGTCGCGATCCCGCTGCCGGTCGGCGCCTTCGTCGACGGCACGCTGACCGGCCCCGCGCTCGTCGGTGCGATCGGCGAGGCGACGAAGAACTCGCCCGTCGTCGCGGCGCTGGTGGACGGCAAGGTGGTCGGTCTGATCCGCGCCATGGACGTCGTCGCGGCCATCCGCTCCTAGACGCTCCTAGACGCTCCTAGACGCTCCTAGACGCTCCTAGACTCGACGACCGTGACCCCCGACCAGACATCCACCGGTGCCGCGCAACGCCGCGGCCCGTTCCGAGCGGGCGACCGCGTGCAGCTCACCGACCCGCGCGGGCGGCTGCACACGATCACGCTGGCGGAGGGCGGCTCGTTCCACACGCACCGCGGTTACCTCACGCACGACTCGTTGCTCGGCGCGCCCGAGGGCACGGTCGTGCGCAACACGTCGGGCATCGAGTACCTCGCGCAGCGACCGCTGCTGGCCGACTACGTCCTGTCGATGCCGCGCGGTGCCGCCGTGGTCTACCCGAAGGACTCGGGCCAGATCGTCGCGATGGCCGACATCTACCCAGGGGCGCGTGTCATCGAGGCCGGCGTCGGCTCCGGTGCGCTCACCATGTCTCTGCTGCGCGCGGTCGGCGACGGTGGCTCCCTGCACTCGATCGAGCGGCGCGAGGACTTCGCCGCGATCGCGCGCGGCAACGTCGAGGGGTTCTTCGGCGGCCCGCACCCGGCCTGGGGCTGTCCGTCGGCGACCTGTCGGACGTGCTGCCGACCGTCGCCGAGCCCGGCAGCGTCGACCGGGTGGTCCTCGACATGCTCGCGCCCTGGGAGAACCTGGACGCGGTCGCCGAGGCGCTGGCCCCGGGCGGCGTCTTCATCTCGTACGTCGCGACCACGACCCGCTTCTCGCGGCTCGCCGAGGACATCCGCACCGACGGCCGGTACACCGAGCCCGAGGCCTGGGAGTCGATGGTCCGCGGCTGGCACCTCGAGGGCCTCGCCGTGCGTCCGCAGCACCGGATGATCGGCCACACGGGCTTCCTGCTCACGACGCGTCGCCTCGCGGACGGGGTCGACGCGCCGCAGCGTCGGCGTCGGCCGGCCAAGGGCGCGTACCCGGTGGCGCCGGACGGTGCGCCCGCCGTGGACGACGCCGAGCTGTGGTCGTCCGAGGCCATGGGGGAGCGGGCGGTCAGCGACAAGAAGCTGCGCAGGGCGCGGCGCGACGTGGGCCAGGCACCGGAGGCCTGAGCCTCTCGTCTCGAGCCCCGCGGAACCCGGTCGCCTCGAGCGGGGCGACGTCGGCGAAGGTCGGTGCCGCGAAACGTGACGAACCGGTCACGGCCGGTCGTGTCGGGCCGCCGGTGGTTGACAGGTGTGACTAAGGTCGTCGGACCAGCAGGCACAACGCGGTGCACGATGGAGACGGAGCCCTGACGACGGAGACTACGCGCAAGCGGAACGGAGGCCGACGACATGACTGATCCGGGCGCCCCTGGACGGGACGTGCACCGAGAGCTCAGCATCCTGGCGGCCAAGAACGAGCGGCTCAGCGACGCGCTCGTGGCCGCACGTGAGCAGATCATCGACCTCAAGCGCCAGGTGGACGACCTGGCCAAGCCGCCGGGCACGTACGCCACGTTCCTGGGGTCCCGCGCCGATGGCAGCGTCGACATCATGTCCGCCGGGCGCAAGATGCACGTCGGAGCCAGTCCGTCGCTCGACGTCACCACGCTGCGCCCCGGCCAGGAGGTCATGCTCAACGAGGCCCTCACGGTCGTCGAGGCCGGCGGCTACGAGGAGGTCGGCGAGCTCGTCACCGTCAAGGAGCTGCTGGGCACCGACCGCGCGCTCGTGGTGGGCCGCGGCGACGAGGAGCGGGTGGTGCGCTTCGCCGGGCAGGTCCGGGACGCGCACGTGCGCGTCGGCGACGCCCTGACCATCGACTCGCGCAGCGGGTTCGTGTTCGAGGTCATCCCGCGCGCCGAGGTCGAGGACCTGGTGCTCGAAGAGGTGCCGGACATCGACTACAAGGACATCGGCGGGCTGGGCCCGCAGATCGAGGCGATCCGCGACGCGGTCGAGCTCCCGTTCCTGCACCCGGAGCTGTTCCGCGAGCACGGGCTCAAGCCGCCCAAGGGTGTCCTGCTGTACGGCCCGCCCGGATGCGGCAAGACGCTCATCGCCAAGGCGGTCGCCCACTCTCTGGCCGCCACGGCGGCCGCGGCACGCGGTGAGGACACGGCCGACACCAAAGCTTCTTCCTCAACGTCAAGGGCCCCGAGCTGCTCAACAAGTACGTCGGCGAGACCGAGCGGCACATCCGGCTGATCTTCGCCCGCGCCCGCGAGAAGGCGTCCCAGGGCCACCCGGTCGTCGTGTTCTTCGACGAGATGGAGTCGCTGTTCCGCACCCGCGGCACGGGCGTCTCCAGCGACGTCGAGACGACGATCGTGCCGCAGCTGCTGAGCGAGATCGACGGCGTCGAGCGGCTCGAGAACGTCATCGTCATCGGCGCCTCGAACCGCGAGGACATGATCGACCCGGCCATCCTGCGGCCAGGCCGGCTCGACGTGAAGATCAAGATCGAGCGCCCGGACGCCGAGGGCGCCCGCGAGATCTTCGCCAAGTACCTGGTGCCCAGCCTGCCGATCCACCCGGACGACCTGTCCGAGCACGGCGGGTCAGCGGTGGAGGCGGTCGAGGCCATGATCAGCCGCGTGGTCGAGCGGATGTACACCGAGAGCGACGAGAACCGCTTCCTCGAGGTGACCTACGCCAGCGGCGACAAGGAGGTCCTGTACTTCAAGGACTTCAACTCGGGTGCCATGATCCAGAACGTCGTGGACCGGGCCAAGAAGTCGGCGATCAAGGACTTCCTGTCCAGCGGGACGCGCGGCATCCGCGTCGAGCACCTGCTGACCGCGTGCGTCGACGAGTTCCGCGAGAACGAGGATCTGCCCAACACCACGAACCCCGACGACTGGGCGCGGATCTCCGGGAAGAAGGGCGAGCGCATCGTCTTCATCCGGACGATCGTGCAGGGCAAGAAGGGTGCGGAGGGCTCGCGCACGATCGAGAACGTGACGAGCACGGGTCAGTACCTCTAGGTCAGACGGACGCCCGCAGGCACACACGGTCGCGGGACGACCCTAGGGTGGTCCCGTGACCGTGCGCCGCGTGATGGGGATCGAGACCGAGTACGGGATCCTCCAGCCCGGACGCCCGCTGGCCAACCCGATGCTGCTCTCGTCGCACGTGGTCGCCGTGCACGCGGCCGCGCGCGAGGGGGCCCGGACCCGCGCCCGCTGGGACTACGACGACGAGGACCCGCTGCACGACGCCCGTGGGTTCCACCTGCAGCGGGCGTCGGCCCACCCGTCGCTGCTCACCGACGACCCGGACGAGCCCGCCCCGTCGGGGGACGGGCCGCAGGCGCTCCCGCGCGCCTCGACGGACGAGTACGAGGACCCGGGCGCGGCCAACGTCATCCTGACCAACGGCGCACGCCTGTACGTCGACCACGCGCACCCCGAGTACTCCTCGCCGGAGGTGACCAACCCGCTGGACGCCGTGCGCTGGGACCGGGCCGGCGAGCGCGTGATGCTGGCCTCCGTGCGTGCGCTCGCCTCCACGCTCGCCCTGCCCGACGTCGCGCTCTACAAGAACAACGTGGACGGCAAGGGCGCCACGTACGGGATGCACGAGAACTACCTCGTCGACCGGGCGGTGCCGTTCAACGACCTCGCCGCCCGCCTGATCCCGTTCTTCGTCACCCGGCAGGTGTTCACGGGGGCCGGCCGGGTCGGGATCGGTCAGCGGGGCGAGGGCGCGGGATTCCAGCTGTCCCAGCGTGCCGACTACATGGAGGCCGAGATCGGCCTCGAGACGACCCTGCGGCGCCCCATCGTCAACACCCGCGACGAGCCGCACGCCGACCCGGACCGCTGGCGCCGGCTGCACGTGATCATCGGTGACGCGACCATGCTCGAGGTCTCGACGTACCTGCGCCTGGGCACCACGTCGCTGGTCCTGTGGTTGATCGAGCGGGCCGTGGCCGACGGGGGGGCCGGTGGTGCCCTGGCCGTCGTCGACCGGCTCACGCTGCGCGACCCGGTGCAGGCGGTCCACCTGATCAGCCACGACCTGACGCTCACGGCCCGCGTCGAGCTGGCGGACGGTCGACGACTGACGGCGCTGGAGATCCAGCGTGAGTACCTCGATGCGGTGCGCAGCGCGCTCTCGCGCACCGGCGACGACCTCGACCCGCAGAGCGAGGACGTGCTGGACCGTTGGGCGTCCGTTCTCGACCGCCTGGCGACCGACCCTGCGAGCTGTGCGCGCGAGGTCGAGTGGCTGGCCAAGCTGCGGCTGCTCGAGGGGATGCGTCGTCGGGACCACCTGGCCTGGGACCACCCGCGGCTCGCGGCGATGGACCTGCAGTGGTCGGACGTGCGCCCCGAGCGCGGCCTCTACCACCGGCTGGTGGCCGCGGGCGCGGTCGAGCTGCTGGTCACACCCGAGCAGGTTGCCGAGGCGGTGCTGCACCCGCCCCGGGACACCCGTGCGTATTTCCGGGGCGAGGCGGTGGCACGCTACGGCGCCGAGATCTCGGCCGCGAGCTGGGACTCGGTCGTGTTCGACGTGCCGGGCGCCGCGACCTTGCAGCGGGTGCCCATGCGGGATCCGTTGCGCGGCACGGCGGCCCACGTCGGGGACCTGCTCGACCGGAGCCCCGACGCGGCGTCCCTGCTCGAGGCCCTGGGCGCCTGACTCCGTGCGTTCACCCGGCCGGCGTCCGAACGGCGGGCACCGGAGCCGGGCGCGTCCGAGGATGGGCCTAGGGTGGGCTGAGCACGTCAGCTGGCACACCGGGAGGTCACGATGGCTGGTCAGGAACGCGTAAGCCCACGTCGCGAGGACGACGAGCCGGACGACGGGCCGGACACGCCCGCCCCCGCAGCGCCCAGCGCGCAGCAGCGTGACGCGGACGTCGACGCCCTGCTCGACGAGATCGACGACGTGCTGGAGTCCAACGCCGAGCAGTTCGTGCGCGGGTTCGTCCAGAAGGGCGGCCAGTGAGCCAGTACGACCAGTCCGCCTCCGGGCGGCTGCCGCACGCGTTCACGACGCCCGGCTCGTCGTCGTTCGTGGAGTTCCTGTCCAGCCACGCGCCGCACCTGCTGCCGGGCAACCGGCCGACGGGCGAGCTGCAGGCGCCGCACGGCACGACGATCGTGGCGCTCGCGTTCGACGGCGGGATCGTCATGGCGGGCGACCGGCGCGCCACGATGGGGTCGATGATCGCCAGCCGGGACATCGAGAAGGTGTTCCCCGCCGACGAGTACTCGGCGGTGGGCATCGCCGGCACCGCCGGCCTGGCCATCGAGCTGGTCCGGCTGTTCCAGTCGAGCCTCGAGCACTACGAGAAGATCGAGGGCTCGCTGCTCTCGCTCGACGGCAAGGCCAACCGGCTGGCGACGATGATCCGGGGCAACCTCGGGCTCGCCATGCAGGGCCTCGCCGTGGTGCCGCTGTTCGGCGGCTACGACCTGGACAGGCGCACCGGGCGGATCTTCTCCTACGACGTCACCGGCGGTCAGTACGAGGAGCACGACCACCACGCCGTCGGTTCGGGCTCGGTCTTCGCGCGCGGCTCGCTGAAGAAGACGTGGAAGCACGGGCTGGACGCCGAGGGTGCCGTCCGCGTGGCGGTCGAGGCGCTCTGGGACGCCGCCGACGACGACTCCGCCACCGGCGGCCCGGACCGCACGCGGGGGATCTGGCCGGTCGTCGCGACCGTCACGGAGGCCGGCTACCTGCGAGCGTCCGACGACCAGCTCGCGGGCATCGTCGAGCAGGTCGAGGACCAGCGCCGAGGCGCCCACCGCGCGCGGGGAGGTGGCCAGCGATGAGCATGCCGTTCTACGTCTCGCCCGAGCAGCTGATGAAGGACCGGGCCGACTACGCGCGCAAGGGGATCGCGCGCGGGCGGTCGGTCGTGGTGCTGCAGTACGACGACGGGATCGCGTTCGCCACGGAGAACGCGTCGCGCGCGCTGCACAAGATCTCGGAGATCTACGACCGCATCGGCTTCGCGGCCGTCGGCAAGTACAACGAGTTCGAGAACCTCCGCGTCGCCGGCGTGCGCTACGCCGACCTGCGGGGCTACTCCTACGACCGGGTCGACGTCACGGCCCGCGGGCTCGCCAACGCCTACGCGCAGACGCTCGGCACGGTGTTCACCACCGAGTCCAAGCCGCTGGAGGTGGAGATCGTCGTGGCCGAGGTCGGCCACGAGGCCTCGGGCGACCAGATCTACCGGCTCGCCTACGACGGCTCGGTCACGGACGAGCACGGCTACGTCGTCATGGGCGGGCAGGCCGAGCGGCTCGGCACGATCGTGACCGAGGGCTGGCGCGCGGGCATGACGCTGCCCGAGGTGCTCGCGCTCGCGGTGCGGACGCTGGGTTCACCGGCGGAGGACAACGGTGAGCAGCGCGTCATCCCGGCGTCGCAGCTCGAGGTCGCGGTGCTGGACCGCACGCGGCCGCGTCGGACGTTCCGTCGGTTGGCGGGTGCCCTGCTGGAGGACCTGCTCGACTGACCGGCTGGTGCAGGACACGAAGGAGGTATGGCGATGGACCGGCGGATCTTCGGCCTGGAGACCGAGTACGGCGTGACGTGTGCCGCGCAGGACGGGCGCGGGCTCTCGGCCGACGAGGTCGCGCGGTACCTCTTCCGCAAGGTCGTCGCGTGGGGACGCTCATCCAACGTCTTCCTGCGCAACGGCTCACGGCTCTACCTGGACGTGGGGTCGCACCCCGAGTACGCCACGGCCGAGTGCGACGACGTCCGGCAGCTGGTCACCCACGACCGGGCCGGTGAGCGGATCCTCGAGGGCCTGGTCGCGGACGCCCAGCAGCGGCTCGAGCACGAGGGGCTGCCCGGCAAGATCCACCTGTTCAAGAACAACACGGACTCGGCGGGCAACTCCTACGGCTGCCACGAGAACTACCTGGTGCGCAGGCAGGGCGACTTCTCCCGGCTCTCCGACGTGCTGGTGCCGTTCCTCATCACTCGCCAGATCCTCACGGGTGCCGGCAAGGTGCTGGCGACGCCGCGGGGCGCGGTCTACTGCCTGTCGCAGCGCGCGGACCACATCTGGGAGGCCGTGAGCAGCGCGACGACACGCTCCCGGCCCATCATCAACACCCGCGACGAGCCGCACGCCGACGCCGAGCACTACCGCCGCCTGCACGTGATCGTCGGCGACTCGTCGATGTCCGAGACGACGACGATGCTCAAGGTCGGCACGACGGACCTGCTGCTGCGGATGATCGAGGCCGGCGTCCCGATGCGGGAGATGGCCCTGGAGAACCCGATCCGGGCGATCCGCGAGATCAGCCACGACATGACGGGGATGCACCCGATCACCATGGCGAACGGGCGGACCGTGACGGCCGTCGACCTGCAGGAGGAGTACCTCACGCGGGTCAGCGACTTCCTGGCCTCCGAGGGCGGTCCGACGCCGGAGAACAAGCAGGTGCTGGACCTGTGGGAGCGGGGCCTGCGTGCGCTGCGGACCGGCGACCTGTCCCTCGTGGACCGCGAGCTCGACTGGGTGATCAAGTACAAGCTCATCGAGCGCTACCAGGCCAAGCACAACCTCGAGCTGTCCGACGTCCGCGTGCAGCGCCTCGACCTGGCGTACCACGACATCTCCCGCACCGAGGGCCTCTACAACTTGCTCGCGGCCCGGGGCATGGTCGAGCGCGTCACCACCGACCTCGAGATCTTCGAGGCCACCGCTGTCCCACCGCAGACCACCCGGGCGAAGCTGCGCGGAGACTTCGTGCGGGCCGCCCAGGACGCCCGGCGCGACTACACGGTCGACTGGGTGCATCTCAAGCTCAACGACCAGGCCCAGCGCACGGTGCTGTGCAAGGACCCGTTCCGCAGCGTCGACGAGCGGGTCGACCGGCTCATCGAGTCGATGTGACGCACCGGGCGAGCGGATCCCGGCCGCGTCTCTGAGCACCAGGTCGGGACCGTACAGTGTCCCGGTGCGTCGGCCGGTCGTCCGGTCGGCGACGCGCCCCTGCGGGCGCCCGACGACGAGGAGGACCGACGTGCGACGACTGCGCGCCCTTGCGGCAGCGGCCGCGATGGTGCTGGCCCTCGCCGGCCTCGCCGGGTGCACGACGCCCGCAGCCTCCGTCCCGGAGGTCAACGTCACGGGCGAGCCCGGCGGGGCGCCGACGATCACATACCTCACACCCCTGCAGGTCACCGAGACGCACACGCAGCAGATCTGGCCGGGAACGGGCCCCGCGCTCGTCGAGGGGCAGTCGGTCCTGATCGACTACTGGCTCGAGGACGCGGCGGACGGGTCGTTGGTCAAGGAGAGCTACTCCAGCAAGCCGGTGGCGATGCTCCTCAGCGAGGTCGACCTCGGCAAGGACCTCTACCAGACCCTGCGCGGGCAGAAGGTCGGCGCCCGGCTGCTGCAGATCAGCCCGGGCAGCGGGGCCGGCGGAGCGACGGACTACCCGACCGTCACCGTGGTCGACGTGCTCCCCACGAAGGCGTCCGGCGAGGCGGTCCCCCCGCGCTCGGACCTCCCGGCGGTGTCGCTGGACGCGTCGGGGGCACCGAAGCTGACGCCGACCGGGACCGACCCGCCCGGCGCACTCGTCGCGCAACCGCTCATCCGTGGCACCGGCGACCAGGTCCAGTCCGACGACGTGGTGACCGTGCAGTACACGGGCTTCGCCTGGACGACCGGTGACGCGTTCGACTCGACGTGGTCGCACAACGGGCTGCCGGTCTCGTTCTCGCTGCAGGACGTTCCGGCGTGGGCGGAGGGCCTGGTCGACCAGCCGGTGGGCAGCCAGGTGATGCTGGTGGTCCCGCCCACCTACGCGCTGGGCGTCACGGACAGCGAGGAGATGAAGGGCCAGACCGTGGTGTTCGTGGTCGACATCCTCGACACCAGCCACCCGGACGCGGCCTCGAGCTGATCGGACCTCCCGCAGCGTCTCGCACGCCGCGCCGAGCGGGTCCTGTCCGGACCGTGAGAAACTTGCTGGCATCCCCTCGCCGCTCCACGGAAGGTTCTGTCGTGCCCACGCGAGACGTTTCGACGGCGCTCACCGGATCGGTGCCGCGTCGCGCCACGCAGCTGCTGTGGCGCGGCATGCGCGCTCACCCGGGCACCTACGTCCTGGCGGTGGGCACGGCCGCGGTCTTCGGGGTGCTCACGGTCGGGATCAGCCGGGTGCTCGGCGTGATCACGGACCAGGTCGTCGTGCCCGCGATCTCCGGTTCGCACGAGGCGCGCGGCGAGATCTGGTGGGCGGGTGCGGCGATCGCGCTCGTCGCCGTGTCGCTGGCCGTCATGGTCGCGCTGCGGCGGGTCTACGCCGGTCGGGGGTTCGCGCTCATCCAGGAGGACCACCGCGCCGGGGTGACGCGCCAGTACCTGCACCTGCCGATGAGCTGGCACCGGCAGCACCCCACCGGGCAGCTGCTGTCCAACGCGAGCGCCGACGTCGAGGCGGCCACCAGCATCTTCAACCCGCTGCCGTTCGCCCTCGGCGTCGCGGTCATGCTCGTCGTCGCAACGGTCGCCCTGTTCCGGACCGACGTCTGGCTCGCGCTCGCGGCGCTGGTGGTCCTGCCGCTGGCGGTCGTCGCCAACCTCGTGTTCCAGCGTCGGATGTCACCGGCGGCGATCCGGGCGCAGCAGCTGCGCGCGGAGGTCGCGGACATCGCGCACGAGAGCTTCGAGGCCGCGGTGCTGGTCACCTCGCTGGGCACGGCGGCCCGTGAGGAGGCCCGGTTCGCGGGCCGGGCCAAGCAGCTGCGGGACGCCAACGTGCACGTGGGTACGGTCCGGGCGATGTTCGACCCGGTCATCGACCTCCTGCCCAGCCTCGGCACGCTGCTCGTGCTCGTCGTCGGCACCGTGCAGGTCAGCGAGGGGCACATCCAGACGGGTGACGTCGTCGCGGCGGCCTACCTGCTGACGCTGCTGGCCGTTCCGGTGCGGGCCTTCGGCTGGGTGCTCGGCGAGGTTCCGCGCGCGCTGGTGGGGTACGACCGGATCGCCCGCGTGCTCGACGCGCGCAGCGAGCTTCCCGGCCGGCGACCGGCCCTGGACGCCGACCGGCGGGGGTGCTCGGGTCGAGCTGCGCGGCGTCGGCCTGAGCGTCGACCTGCCGGGCGGGGGCGAAGCTGGCGCTGCTGACCGACGTGGACCTGGACGTCGCACCCGGTCGGACGATCGCCGTGGTGGGCCCGACGGGCGCCGGCAAGACCACGCTCGTCTCGCTCGTCAGCCGTCTGAGCGACCCGACCCGGGGTGCCGTGCTCGTCGACGGCGTCGACCTGCGGGAGCTGGCGCCGGCCGACCTCGCGCGCCACGTCGCGCTCGTCGCGCAGTCGACGTTCGTGTTCGAGGACTCGGTGCGGGGCAACGTCACCCTCGCCGACGACACCGACGCGGACGCGCCCGACGACGACGCGGTGTGGTCGGCGCTGCACGTCGCGCGGGTGGACGACGTGGTGCGAGCGCTGCCCGGCGGCCTCGACGCGCGCCTGGGCGAGCGCGGCGCCAACCTGTCGGGCGGTCAGCGGCAGCGGCTCGCGCTGGCCCGCGCGCTGGTCCGGCGGCCCGCCGTCCTGATCCTGGACGACGCGACCTCGGCGGTCGACCCGCGGATCGAGCAGGCGATCCTGCGAGGACTGCGGGGCAACGGCCCCACGGTCCTGCTCGTGGCGTACCGGATGTCGTCCGTGCTGCTCGCCGACGAGGTCGTGCACGTCGACGGCGGCCGCGTGGTGGACCGGGGCACGCACGAGGAGCTGCTGGCCCGCGACCCCGGGTACCGGGAGCTGGCCACCGCGTACGAGCAGGAGACCGCCCGCCGCGCCGCCGAGTCGGCCGACGAGCTCGCGCTCGACGAGGTCCTGGACTCCTTCGCGCAGGACCCCGCATGAGCGCGCTGGCACCCGCGAGCTCGCTCGGCGTCGTCGCGACCCTGCGGCGCGGTGTCGCCGTCTCCCCGCAGCTGCTCGTCGGCTGGAAGGTGACGTTCCTGCTGGCCGTCGTCGCCTCGCTCGGCAAGATCCTCGTGCCGATCGCGGTGCAGCAGACCGTCGACACCGGCATCCTCGCGCCGGGCGGACCCGACGTGCACCGCGTGGTGTGGCTGACCAGCGTGGCCGCGTGCGGCCTGCTCATCGGTGCGGTGTGTGCCGGCTACGTCAACGTCCGGCTCTTCCGGTCCAGCGAGAGCGGCCTGCTGGCGCTGCGCACCCAGGCGTTCCGGCACGTGCACGACCTGTCGGTGCTCACGCAGAACACCGAGCGCCGCGGCTCGTTGGTCTCGCGGGTGACCTCCGACGTCGACACGATCTCGTTGTTCGTGCAGTGGGGCGGGATCATGCTGCTCGTCTCGGTGCTGCAGATCGGCGTGGCCACCGTCCTGATGGCCGTCTACTCCTGGCAGCTGACGCTCCTGGTCTGGGCGGGCTTCGTCCCGCTGTTCCTGGTGCTCCGCCCGCTGCAGAAGCGCGTCAACAGCCGCTACACGGCCGTGCGGGAGCGCGTCGGGGGGATGCTCGGCGCGATCTCCGAGGCCGTCGTGGGCGCCGAGACGATCCGCGCGTACGGCGTGGGCGAGCGCACGCAGGGTCGGATGGATGCCGCGATCGCCGGCACCCGCTCGGCGATGGTCCGGGCGCAGAACCTCGTGGCCGTCGTGTTCTCCAGCGGCGTCCTGGTGGCGAACCTCGTGCTGGCGGTCGTGGTCGTCGCGGGGACGTACCTCGGCATCGCCGGGGAGATGTCGGTGGGCAAGCTGCTGGCCTTCCTGTTCCTGGTCCAGCTGTTCACCGGTCCCGTCCAGATGGCCACCGAGGTGCTCAACGAGCTGCAGAACGCCGTCGCGGGCTGGCGCAGGGTGCTCGGCGTGCTCGAGACCCCGGTCGAGGTCGTCGACGCGGGCAGTGACGGGGTGCCCAGCCCGCGCGGTCCGGCGACGCTCGAGCTGCGCGACGTGGCCTACCACTACCCGGACGGTCCGCCCGTGCTGCGCGACATCGACGTGCAGGTGCCGGCGGGATCGTCGGTCGCCGTGGTCGGTGCGACCGGGTCGGGCAAGACCACGATCGCCAAGCTCGTCGCCCGGTTCATGGACCCCACGGACGGTGCCGTGCTGCTCGACGGTGTGGACCTGCGGGACATCTCCGTCGACGACCTGCGCCGCCGGATCGTCCTGGTGCCGCAGGAGGGGTTCCTCTTCGACGGGACCCTGGCCCAGAACATCGCCTACGGCCTGCGCTCCGACGACGACGCGGCGACCGCGGCCGCCGACGACGTGCGGGTCCGGGACGCCGTCGACGCGCTCGGGCTGGCGGACTGGGTGGACGGGCTCGCCGCCGGCCTCGGGACGCCGGTGGGGCAGCGCGGGGAGTCGTTGTCGGCGGGGGAGCGGCAGCTGGTCGCCCTGGCCCGTGCCTACCTGGCGGACGCCGACCTGCTGCTCCTCGACGAGGCCACGTCTGCGGTCGACCCCGCCACCGAGGTCCGCATCGCCCGCGCGCTGGAGTCGCTCACGCTGGGCCGCAGCACCGTCACCATCGCGCACCGGCTGTCCACCGCGGAGGCCGCCGACGCGGTCGTCGTGGTCGACGCCGGCCGCGTGGTCGAGGTGGGGCACCACGACGACCTGGTCGCCCGCGAGGGGCACTACGCCGCGCTGCACGCCGCCTGGGTGTCGCAGACGCGCTGAGAGCGCCCGCGCACACGTGGCAGGATTCGTGGCGTGTCGTCCGCACCCGTCCCACCCGTGCCGCTGCTCGATCCCGCCGTCGCCGAACGCCTGAGCCACGACCCGCAGGGGCTCGTCGCCGCGATCGTGCAGCAGCACGACACGCGCGAGGTGCTCATGCTCGGCTGGATGGACGACGAGGCGCTGCACCGCACGCTGACCACGGGCCGCGTCGTGTTCTGGAGCCGCTCGCGCCAGGAGTACTGGCGCAAGGGCGACACGTCCGGGAACGCGCAGTACGTCAAGGCGGTCAGCCTGGACTGCGACGGCGACGCGCTGCTCGTCGAGGTCGACCAGGTCGGCGCCGCCTGCCACACCGGCACCCGCACCTGCTTCGACGCCGGCGGCCCGCTGCCGGCCGTCGTCGGAACCCGCCCGATCGAGACCGGAGCATCGTCATGAGCGCCCCAGCCGTGCCCACGTCGCCGACCCACGTCGCCGGGGCGGAGGTGCCGTGGGGCGGCACGTGGCCGGCGCTGGCGACGTTCCGCGAGCTGGCCACCGAGCGCCGGGTCATCCCGGTGGTCCGCCGGCTGCTCGCGGACGACGTCACGCCCGTGGGCCTGTACCGGACGCTCGCGGCCGGGCGCCCGGGGACGTTCATCCTCGAGTCGGCCGAGGCCGACGGCACGTGGGACCGCTACTCGTTCGTCGGCGTGCACGCGCGCGCGACGCTCACGGTGCGTGACGGTGCGCCGGTGTGGGTCGGCGACGTCCCGGTCGGCGTCCCGACGCACGGCGACGCGCTCGACGTCCTGGCGGGCACCCTCGACGCGCTGCGCACCCCCGCGATCGGCGGTCTGCCGCCCCTGACGAGCGGGCTGGTCGGCGCGCTCGGGTGGGACATCGTGCGGCACTGGGAGCCGACCCTGCCCGCGAACGCTCCCGACGAGCTGGGCATCCCGGAGCTGACCCTGCTGCTGGCCACGGACCTCGCGGTCGTCGACCACCACGACGGGTCGGTCTGGCTCATCGCCAACGCGATCAACTTCGACGACACCGACGAGCGGGTCGACGACGCGCACGCGGACGCGGTCGCGCGGCTCGACGCGATGCAGGCGGCGCTCCTGCACCCGGTCGAGCCGGGTCTGGCCGTGCTGGCCGACGTCGACGAGCCGTCGCTGGTCTTCCGATCGACGCGCCAGGAGTTCGAGGACTCGGTGCGCACCGGCCAGGAGGCCATCCGGGACGGCGAGGTGTTCCAGGTCGTCCTGTCGCAGCGCCTCGACCTGGACTGTCCGGCCGACCCGCTGGACGTCTACCGGGTGCTGCGGACGATCAACCCCAGCCCGTACATGTACTACCTGCAGCTGCAGGACGCGGACGGGCGGGACTTCGCGGTCGTCGGGTCGAGCCCGGAGACGCTGGTCAAGGTGACGTCCGGGCGGGTGGTGACCTTCCCGATCGCCGGCTCGCGCCCGCGCGGCGCGACGCCCGAGGAGGACCTGCGCCTGCAGGACGAGGTGCTCGCCGACCCGAAGGAGCGCGCGGAGCACATCATGCTGGTCGACCTGTCGCGCAACGACCTGGTCAAGGTGTGCGAGCCGACGAGCGTCGAGGTCGTCGAGTTCATGGCGGTCAAGCGCTACTCCCACATCATGCACATCTGCTCGACGGTGGTGGGGCGGCTTCGCGAGGGCGCGACCGCGCTGCAGACGCTGATCGCCACGTTCCCCGCGGGGACGCTGTCGGGCGCCCCCAAGCCACGCGCGATCGCGCTCATCGACCAGATCGAGCCCGCCCGGCGCGGCATCTACGGCGGCACGGTCGGCTACTTCGACTTCGCCGGCGACATGGACATGGCCATCGCGATCCGCACGGCCCTCATCCGCGAGGGCCGCGCGAGCGTCCAGGCCGGCGGCGGCATCGTGGCCGACTCGGTCCCCGCGCTGGAGTACGAGGAGTCCCGGAACAAGGCGGCCGCCGCCGTCCGCGCGGTCCAGGTGGCCTCCCGGCTGCGGCGCGCGGGCGCATGAGCAGCCGGGCCGGCCGCGGCCGCGCGGCGGTGCTTCTGCTGGTGCTGGCGGGCGTCACGGCCCTGTCGGCAGTCCCGGTCTGGTTCACGACGAGCGGCACGACCGCGCTCGCCGGCAGCGTCGACATCTCGGTCCACGGCACCGACGTGGCGCCCGGGATCCTGGCCGCGGCGGTGGCGATCCTGGCGGCCGGTCTGGCCACCGGGCTGGTCGGTCGGGTCGGCCGGTGGGTCGTCGCCGTGGTCGTCGCGGGCTGTGGCGTCCTGGTCGTGGCGACGACCGTCTCGGCCCTGAGCGACCCGGCCGCCGCGGTCGCCCCCGTCGTCGCGGCCCAGACCGGGATCGGTCACCTCGCCGGTCCGGTCGCGTCGAGCGCATGGCCGACGATCGCGATCGCGGTCGGTGCCGTCGACGTCCTGGCCGCCGGCTGGCTCGTCGTCGCGTCCCGGCGGTGGTCCGGTCCGACCCGTCGGTACCAGGCGACGACCGCTCCCGCAGCGCCCGCCGCGACCCCGGACGAGCGGGCGGACTGGGACGCGCTGAGCCGCGGCGACGACCCGTCCTGACCGTACGGCTCGGCACGTCGGGCACGCATCGTCGGTCCGCTAGGGTGAGCCGCAGAACCGAGCACGAAGGGCATCCCCATGGCTGACCGCACCCTGGCGCACCGCGCGCAGAACCCGACCACCACCGAGAAGCTGAACCTGCCGCCGAGTGCGGCGCCGACGAACCACGGCAAGACCGTGGCCGCGTGGTTCACCACCTACGCGGTCGTCATCGCGTTCACGATCGCGGGTCTCGGCGTCGCGTTCGCGTTCGAGTGGATGTTCTGGGTCGGTCTCGGGCTCGTCGCGCTCAGCCTCATCGTCGCCCGGGTGCTCGTCTCGGCCGGTTATGGCCAGGGCGGCGCCAAGACGCGCGCCAACGCTCCCAAGCACGGCGGCCACTGACCTCCTCGGCCTGCCGGCCCTGGTGACGGCGTCGCACGTCGACTCCACCCGCGGTTCTCTCCCGGTCGTCAGCCGCGCGACCCTACGATGGGCCGGTCCGGCTGTGCTCGTCCTGTGAGCGGGTCGCGGCACATCGCCAGAGTTCCTGCCCGCCGCGGGTCCGTCCCGTCCGGGCAGCCAGCCAGACCGCGACCGGCACGGTGCCGGGCACGGCCCGACCGAGAAGGACCCCGATGTCGACTCCGAACGACCCGTACGGGACCGCTGGCACGCCGGAGGAGCCCGGCACCCCGGGCCCGGGCAGCACCCCGGAGCAGCCGTCCGCGCCGCAGCCTCCCGCCACCCCGCCGTACCCCGGCCAGCCGACCTACGGCACGCCCGCCGCGCCACCGCCGCCCCAGTACGGCAGCCCGCAGTACGGCGCCCCTCAGTACGGCGCCGCCCCCCAGTACGGGGCCGCCCCGCAGTACGGTGCCGCGCCGTATGGACAGCAGCCGTACGGGCAGCAGCCATACGGGCAGCAGCCGTACGGCGCGCCGACGGCGCCGCCGAACAACTACCTGGTGTGGGCCATCCTGACCACAGTGCTGTGCTGCCTGCCCCTGGGCGTCGTCTCGATCATCTTCTCGACGCAGGTCAACTCGAAGTGGTCGATGGGCGACTACGAGGGTGCGATCAAGTCGTCCAAGCGGGCCCGCCAGTTCGCCATGTGGAGCGCGATCGCCGCCGTCGTCGTCGCGGTCCTCTACATCCTGTTCGTCGTGATCCTCGGCGCAACCGGTGCGCTGAACTCGAACTACTGACGCGATGCGAGGGGCGGGGGTGGACGGGGGTTTCGCCGACGAGGCGACACGCACGTCCACCTCGGCGCCGCTCGCGCGACGCCTCGCCGGCCCCGCGGCGGTCGTGCTCGCCGCCGGGGTCGGTCTGGCCACGCTGGCCCTCGTGGACCCGAACCAGGCCGGGCACTACCCGACCTGCCCGTTCTTCTGGTTGACCGGTCTGTACTGCCCGGGCTGCGGCTCGCTGCGCGCCCTGCACGACCTCACCCGGCTGGACGTCGCCGCCGCCTGGGGGATGAACCCGCTGCTCGTGGTCGCGCTGCCGTTCCTCGTCGCCAGCTGGATCGCGTGGACGCGACGATCCGTGACGGGTGCGCACCGCCGGCTCGCGCACCCCGCGTGGATCTGGGCGGTCCTCGCGCTCGTGCTGGCCTTCTGGGTCGCACGCAACATCCCGGCGCTGGCTCCCTGGCTGGCCCCCTGAGACCAGGGCACGCGTCGGCTGTGGGCGGTGCCGTCGCCGCGCTGTCCCACCCATCGGCTGTGGTCGGGGTCACTCGCTCACCCCCTCTACGATGGAACCCGGTCCCGAGCCACTCACGACGGTGTGTGCGGGCCGAGCCGACAGGGGAGAGGGTGAGGCTTCGATGACCGTGCTGGACGACATCATCGCCGGAGTCAGGCAGGACCTTGCCGTCCGCGAGGAGGCCACGCCGCTCGCGCTGGTCAAGGAGCAGGCGGACCGTCGCCCGTCCGCCCTCGACAGCCTGAACCGACTGCGCGCCGAGGACGCCGTGCGGGTGATCGCCGAGGTCAAGCGCTCGAGCCCGAGCAAGGGCGCGCTCGCCACGATCAAGGACCCGGCCGCGCTGGCGGCCGAGTACGAGAAGGGCGGCGCGGCCGTCATCTCGGTCCTCACCGAGGAGCGCCGCTTCCACGGGTCGCTCGCGGACCTGGACGCGGTCCGGGCGCGGGTCGACATCCCCGTGCTGCGCAAGGACTTCGTCGTCACGCCGTACCAGGTGTGGGAGGCGCGCGCACACGGCGCGGACCTCGTCCTGCTGATCGTCGCGGCGCTGGAGCAGACCGTGCTGGAGTCGCTGGTGGAGCGGGTGCACTCCCTGGGCATGACCGCCCTGGTCGAGGTGCACGACACCGAGGAGGTCGCCCGGGCGGCCGACGCCGGCGCTCGGGTGATCGGGGTCAACGCCCGCGACCTGCGCTCGCTCGAGGTCGACCGGACCACGTTCGCGCGGGTCGCGCCCAGCATCCCGTCGCACATCATCAAGATCGCGGAGTCCGGTGTGCGCGGTCCGCACGACGTCATGGACTACGCCCGCGCCGGCGCGGACGCCGTGCTCGTCGGCGAGGCCCTGGTCACGGACGACGCGCCGCGCGAGTCCGTCGCCGATCTCGTCGCGGCAGGTGCCCACCCGTCCCTGCGTGCGGTGCGCCAGTGACCGGTAGACCCGTCTCCGACAAGATGCGCGAGGCCGTGTCCGACGGCCCGCTGTCGACGCACGCGGGCCCGTACTTCGGGGAGTTCGGCGGCCGGTTCGTCCCGGAGGCGCTCATCGCGGCCCTCGACGAGCTCGACACCGAGTACCACAAGGCCCTGACCGACCCGGCGTTCGGGCGTGAGCTGGCCCGGCTGCACAAGACGTACACGGGCCGGCCGAGCCCGCTCACCGAGGTCCCGCGGTTCGCGGCCCACGTGGCGCCGGGGGTGCGGGTGTTCCTCAAGCGCGAGGACCTCAACCACACCGGCTCGCACAAGATCAACAACGTGCTCGGGCAGGCCCTGCTGGTCAAGCGCATGGGCAAGACGCGTGTCATCGCGGAGACGGGCGCTGGCCAGCACGGCGTCGCGACGGCGACCGCGGCCGCCCTGCTCGACCTCGAGTGCGTGGTCTACATGGGCGAGGAGGACACCCGGCGCCAGGCGCTGAACGTCGCCCGGATGCGCCTGCTCGGCGCCGAGGTCATCCCGGTGTCGATCGGCACCCGCACGCTGAAGGACGCGATCAACGAGGCCCTGCGCGACTGGGTGGCCAACGTCGAGACGACGCACTACCTGCTCGGCACGGTCACGGGACCGCACCCGTTCCCGGAGATGGTCCGCGACTTCCACAAGATCATCGGCGAGGAGGCCAAGGCCCAGCTCCTCGAGGAGATCGGCCGGCTGCCGGACGCCGTCGCGGCGTGCGTCGGGGGCGGCTCGAACGCGATGGGCATCTTCAACGCGTTCCTCGACGACCCCGCCGTCCGGCTGTTCGGCTTCGAGGCCGGCGGTGAGGGCGTCACGAGCGGGCGCCACGCCGCGCGGTTCTCGGGCGGCGAGCCGGGTGTGCTGCACGGTGCCAAGTCGTACCTGTTGCAGGACGACGACGGCCAGACGCTGCCCAGCCACTCGGTGTCCGCCGGGCTCGACTACCCGAGCGTCGGACCGGAGCACGCCTGGCTCCACGACATCGGCCGCGCCGACTACCGGCCGGTGAGCGACGTCGAGGCCATGGAGGCGTTCCGCATCCTGTGCCGCACCGAGGGGATCATCCCGGCGATCGAGTCCGCGCACGCCCTCGCCGGCGCGATCCAGCTCGGCGACGAGCTCGTGGGGTGGACCGGCGACGACGGTCACGAGCCGGTGCTGCTGGTCAACCTGTCCGGTCGGGGGGACAAGGACGTGGCCACGGCGGCGGCCTGGTTCGACCTGATCGACGACGAGCCGGTCGTGCTGGCCGACCAAGGAGAGCAGCTGTGACGGCCGTGGATGTCCGCTCGCAGGTCGGGGAGTTCCTCGACGGCCTGGGTCGCTCCGCGCTCATCGGCTACCTGCCGGTCGGCTACCCGACGGTCGACGGCTCGATCGACGCCGTGCGCACGATGATCGACGCCGGCGCGGACGTGGTCGAAGCTCGGGGTGCCCTACAGCGACCCGGTCATGGACGGCCCGGTCATCCAGAAGGCCGTCGACGCGGCGCTGGCCGGCGGGACCAAGGTGCGCGACACGATCCGCGCGGTCGAGCAGGTCTCGGGCCGCGGTGCGCCGATCCTCGTCATGACGTACTGGAACCTCGTGCTGCGCTACGGCGTCGACGCTTTCGCTCGCGATCTCGCCGCGGCGGGTGGCGCGGGCCTCATCACCCCGGACCTGATCCCCGACGAGGCCGCCGACTGGATCGCCGCCTCCGACGCGCACGGGCTGGACCGCGTGTTCCTGGTCGCCCCGAGCAGCACGCCCGAGCGGCTGGCCTCCACGAGCGCCGCCTCGCGCGGGTTCGTCTACGCCGCCTCGACGATGGGGGTCACGGGCGAGCGCACGACGCTCGGCAACCGCGCCGAGCAGCTGGTCGCGGACACCCGCGCCGCCGGCGCCCAGCACGTCTGCGTGGGTCTGGGCGTGTCGCGCCCGGAGCAGGCCGCCGACGTCGCCCGCTACGCCGACGGGGTCATCGTCGGCTCCGCCCTGGTGCGCGCCGTCCTGGACGCACCCGACGCCGCCGCCGGCCGCGCGGGCTCGCGCGCGTCACGACAGCCCTGGCAGACGGTGTGAGGTCCGCACGATGATCGCCGCGATCCCGAGCCCCTCGGAGGGCGTCTGGCACCTGGGCCCGTTCCCGCTGCGCGCCTACGCCTTCGCCATCCTGCTCGGCATCCTCGCCGCGCTCTGGATGACGCGGCGCCGTTGGGTCGAACGCGGTGGCGAGGCCGACACGGTCCTGGAGATCTCGTTCTGGGCGGTGCCCTTCGGCATCATCGGCGGGCGGATCTACCACGTCATCACGTCGCCGCAGGCGTACTTCGGCCACGGTGGCGACCCGGTCAAGGCGCTGTTCATCTGGGAGGGCGGCCTGGGCATCTGGGGCGCGGTCGCGTTCGGTGCGGTCGGCGCCTGGATCGGTTGCCGACGGCAGGGCGTGCGGCTCCCACCGTTCGCGGACGCGCTCGCGCCCGGCCTGCTGGTCGCGCAGGGCATCGGACGGCTGGGCAACTGGTTCAACCAGGAGCTGTTCGGCGGACCGACGACCCTGCCGTGGGGCCTGCGCATCGACGACGCGCACCTGCCTGCGGGTTTCGCCTCGGGCACGCTGTTCCACCCGACGTTCCTGTACGAGATGCTGTGGAACTTCGCCGGGGCGGCCCTGCTGATCTGGATCGACCGCCGGTACCGGCTCGGCTACGGCCGCGTGTTCTGGCTGTACGTCGTCATCTACACGACGGGTCGGCTGTGGATCGAGCTCCTGCGCATCGACCCCGCCAACCACATCCTCGGACTGCGCCTCAACGTCTGGACAGCGATCATCGTCGGCGTCGGAGCGCTGGTAGCGTTCGTGGTGGTCGGGCGCCGGCACCCAGGACGTGATACGACCCTCCTGCTGACACCCCCGATCGTGCAGGAGGATTTGCAGGAAGAAGACGAGACAGCCACCGACCCGCCCGCTGACCCGCGGGAAGCCGGCAGCGCTTCTCAGCTCTGACGATGCGTGCGGTCGGCTGACCGCCCTGTATCGTCGCCACGTCTGGGCCGACGACGTCCCGCGTTCCCTCTTGTTCGTGCTATTCCCCGACCCTCGGGGACCGTGAGGACGGTGCAGATGTCGACGACGCCGGTGAGCCCTGGCGCGCTGCGCGCGCCATTGCCGCAGGGTCTCTACGACCCCGCCGCCGAGCACGACGCATGCGGTTTCGCCTTCGTCGCAACGCTCCGTGGAACGCCCGGCCGGGACATCGTCGACGCCGGCCTCACGGCGCTGCTCAACCTCGACCACCGCGGCGCCGTGGGCGCCGAGGAGGACAGCGGTGACGGCGCGGGCATCCTCACCCAGATCCCGGACGCGTTCCTGCGCGACGTGGTCGACGCCGAGCTGCCGCCGCCCGGCTACTACGCGATCGGGATGGCGTTCCTGCCGGTCGACGAGGCCGAGCAGCGCATCGCCGTCAGCGCCATCGAGTCGATCGCCGCCGAGGAGAGCTTCGACGTCCTCGCGTGGCGTGAGGTCGTCGTCACCGCAGACCTCGTCGGCCCCACGGCGCGGGCCTCCATGCCGGTCTTCCGTCAGCTCGTCGTCGCGGACCCCTCACGAGAGCTGTCGGGCATCGACCTCGACCGCCGCGCGTACCGCCTGCGCAAGCGCGCCGAGCGCGAGCGCGGGCTGTACTTCGCCTCGCTGTCGTCGCGGACGCTCGCCTACAAGGGGATGCTGACCACCGGTCAGCTCGAGCCGTTCTTCGCGGACCTCTCCGACCCGCGCTACGCATCGGAGATCGCGCTGGTCCACTCGCGCTTCTCCACCAACACGTTCCCGTCGTGGCCGCTCGCGCAGCCGTTCCGCCTGATCGCACACAACGGCGAGATCAACACGGTGCGCAGCAACCGCAACTGGATGGCCGCGCGCGAGGGCACGCTGGCCAGCGACGCGCTGGGCGACCTCGCACCGCTGCTGCCCGTGTGCACCCCGGGCGGATCGGACTCGGGCAGCTTCGACGAGGTCCTCGAGCTCCTGCACCTGGGCGGCCGGTCGCTGCCGCACGCCGTGATGATGATGATCCCGGAGGCGTGGGAGAACCACGCCCAGATGGACCCAGCCCGGCGCGCGTTCTACGAGTACCACTCGACGCTGATGGAGCCGTGGGACGGTCCGGCCGCCATCACGTTCACCGACGGGACGCTCATCGGCTCGGTGCAGGACCGCAACGGCCTGCGCCCGGGCCGCTACTGGGTCACGGAGGACGGGCTCGTCGTCTGCGCGTCCGAGGCCGGCGTGCTCGACATCGACCCGGCGACCGTGGTCGCCAAGGGTCGCCTCGAGCCCGGCCGCATGTTCCTCGTCGACACCGGCAAGGGTCGGATCATCGATGACCAGGAGATCAAGTCGACGCTCGCGGCCCAGCGGCCGTACGCGGAGTGGGTGCGCGACAACTCGGTCTACCTGGCCCAGCTGCCCGAGCGCGAGCACGTGGCGCACTCGGCCGCCTCCGTGCGCCGTCGCCAGCGTGCGTTCGGGTACACCGAGGAAGAGCTGAAGATCCTGCTCAGCCCGATGGCTGCCGCCGGCGCGGAGCCGCTGGGTGCGATGGGCTCGGACACACCCGTCGCGGTGCTGTCCACGCGTCCGCGCATGCTGTTCGACTACTTCACGCAGATGTTCGCTCAGGTCACCAACCCGCCGCTGGACGCGATCCGCGAGGAGCTGGTCACCGCGGTCGGCGGGGCGATCGGGCCGGAGCCCAACCTCCTCGAGGACGGCCCGGCGCACGCCCGCAAGCTGGTCCTGCCGTTCCCGGTGATCGACAACGACCAGCTGGCCAAGATCGTGCACGTGGCCAAGGAGCCTGCGCTCGGCTTCCGCGCGACCACCATCCGCGGCCTGTACAAGGTCAGCGGCGGGGGACAGGCGCTCGAGGAGCGCCTGGAGGAGATCTTCGCCGAGGTCGACGCCGCGGTTGCCGACGGGGTCAGCTTCATCGTGCTCTCGGACCGCAACTCGGACGCGGACCTCGCGCCGATCCCGTCGCTGCTGCTGCTCAGCGCGGTGCACCACCACACGCTGCGCCGGCACACCCGCACGATGATCTCGCTGATCATCGAGGCGGGGGACGTCCGCGAGGTGCACCACACCGCGCTGCTGATCGGCTACGGCGCGGCAGCGGTCAACCCCTACCTGGCGATGGAGACGGTCGAGGACCTGGCGCGGTCGGGGTACCTGCCCGGAGTGGGCCCCGAGAAGGCCGTCGCCAACCTCATCAAGGCGCTCGGCAAGGGCGTCCTGAAGGTCATGTCGAAGATGGGCATCTCGACCATGGCGTCCTACCGCGGCGCGCAGGTGTTCGAGGCCATCGGTCTGTCGCAGCCGCTGGTGGACCGGTACTTCACGGGCACCACCAGCCGTCTGGGCGGCATCGGCCTGGACGTCATCGCGGCCGAGGTCGCGGCCCGCCACGCGGACGCGTACCCAGCCAGCGGCAACCGCCAGGCGCACCTGCGGCTCGCGGTCGGCGGCGAGTACCAGTGGCGGCGCGACGGCGAGGACCACCTGTTCGACCCCGAGACCGTCTTCCGCCTGCAGCACTCCACGCGCACGCGGCAGTTCGACATCTTCCAGCAGTACACGAGCCGGGTGGACGAGCAGTCGTCGCGCCTGATGACCCTGCGCGGACTGCTGGCGTTCAAGGACGGCGTGCGCCCGCCCGTGCCGATCGACGAGGTCGAGCCGGTCAGCGAGATCGTCAAGCGGTTCAACACGGGCGCCATGTCCTACGGCTCGATCTCGGCGGAGGCGCACGAGACCCTGGCGGTCGCGATGAACAGCATCGGTGCCAAGTCGAACACCGGTGAGGGCGGCGAGGACTCCGACCGCCTCAACGACCCGGTGCGTCGCTCCGCGATCAAGCAGATCGCCTCCGGCCGGTTCGGCGTGACCAGCGAGTACCTGACCAACGCCGACGACATCCAGATCAAGCTTCGCCCAGGGCGCCAAGCCCGGCGAGGGCGGTCAGCTGCCCGGCCACAAGGTGTACCCGTGGGTGGCCAAGACCCGGCACTCGACGCCGGGCGTCGGGCTCATCTCGCCGCCGCCGCACCACGACATCTACTCGATCGAGGACCTGGCGCAGCTGATCCACGACGCCAAGAACGCCAACCCGCAGGCGCGCATCCACACCAAGCTCGTCAGCGAGTTCGGCGTGGGCACGATCGCCGCGGGCGTCGCGAAGGCGCACTCGGACGTGGTGCTCATCTCGGGTCACGACGGTGGCACCGGCGCCTCTCCGCTGACCTCGCTCAAGCACGCCGGCACCCCGTGGGAGATCGGCCTGGCCGAGACCCAGCAGACGCTCGTGCTGAACAACCTGCGCGACCGTGTCGTGGTGCAGGTGGACGGCCAGCTCAAGACGGGTCGCGACGTCGTCATCGGGGCGCTGCTCGGCGCCGAGGAGTTCGGCTTCGCGACCGCCCCGCTGGTGGTCTCGGGCTGCATCATGATGCGCGTCTGTCACCTCGACACCTGTCCGGTCGGCGTCGCCACCCAGAACCCCGAGCTGCGGGCCAGGTTCACCGGCAAGCCGGAGTTCGTGGTCACGTTCATGGAGTTCATCGCCCAGGAGGTGCGCGCCCTGCTCGCGCAGCTCGGCTTCCGCACCCTGCTCGAGGCGGTCGGGCACGTGGAGCTGCTGGACACCCGCACGGCGATCGACCACTGGAAGGCCGAGGGTCTGGACCTGGCGCCCGTGCTCGCGGTCCCGACGCCGGTGGCCGGGTCGGCGCTCCACCGGACCAAGCTGCAGGACCACGGCCTGGCCCGTGCGCTCGACAACCGCCTCATCGCGCTGGCGGCCGACGCCCTCGAGCGTCGCGACCCGGTCCGCATTGCCCTGCCCATCCGCAACGTCAACCGCACCGTCGGGACGATGCTCGGTCACGAGGTGACCAAGCGGTTCGGCGCCGCCGGCCTGGCCGACGACACGATCGACGTCACCCTCACCGGCTCTGCGGGCCAGTCGTTCGGAGCGTTCCTGCCGCGCGGCATCACGCTGCGACTGTTCGGCGACGCGAACGACTACGTCGGCAAGGGCCTGTCGGGCGGTCGGATCGCGATCCGTCCCGACCGCAACGCGGTGCTCTCCTCCGAGCACAACGTGGTGGCGGGCAACGTCATCGGCTACGGCGCGACGACCGGTCAGATCTTCCTGCGCGGTCTCGTCGGCGAGCGGTTCGGCGTCCGCAACTCGGGCGCCACGCTGGTCGTCGAGGGCGTCGGCGACCACGGGTGCGAGTACATGACGGGCGGCACCGTGCTGGTGCTCGGCCGGACGGGTCGCAACTTCGGGGCGGGCATGTCCGGCGGCACGGCCTACGTGCTCGACCTGGTGCCGGCGCTGGTCAACCTCGACGCGGTGCGCACCAACGAGCCCGCGCTGGACCCCCTGGACGACGAGGACGCGGCTCTGGTCGAACAGCTGCTGCGCGCACACCACGACGAGACCGGCTCGCCCGTGGCGGCCGAGCCTCCTCGAGGACTTCCCGCAGACGCGGGCGCGGTTCACGCGCCTGCTCCCGACCGAGTACGCCCGCGTCCGTCGCGCGCTCGCCAAGGCCGAGGCCGACGGTCTCGACCCGGCCGCGCCCGGCGTGTGGGACACGATCCTGGAGGTGGCCCGTGGCTGACCCCCGCGGCTTCCTCAAGGTCCGTGACCGCGAGCTCCCGCCCAACCGGCCCGTCGAGATCCGCCTGCGTGACTGGGCGGACGTGCACGCGCACCTGCAGGAGGGCCAGCCCTACCTCAAGGAGCAGGCCGGCCGCTGCATGGACTGCGGGATCCCGTTCTGCCACAACGGCTGCCCGCTGGGGAACCTGATCCCCGAGTGGAACGACCTGGTGTGGCGCGGGCAGTGGTCGGACGCCATCGACCGGCTGCACGCAACCAACAACTTCCCCGAGTTCACCGGCCGCATCTGCCCGGCGCCGTGCGAGTCCAGCTGCGTGCTGGGCATCAACCAGCCCGCGGTGACCATCAAGAACGTCGAGGTCTCGATCATCGACGAGGCCTTCGCGCAGGGTCTGGTCACCCCGCAGGTGCCGCAGCGGCTCACCGGTCACACGGTCGCCGTCGTCGGCTCCGGACCCGCCGGCCTGGCCGCCGCCCAGCAGCTCACGCGGGCGGGACACACGGTCGCCGTGTACGAGCGGGACGACGCCATCGGCGGGCTGATGCGCTACGGCGTGCCGGACTTCAAGCTCGAGAAGATCCACATCGACCGCCGGCTCGAGCAGATGGAGGCGGAGGGCACGCGCTTCCGCCCGGGTGTCGAGGTCGGTCGGGACGTGACGTGGCCGCAGCTGCAGGCGCGGTACGACGCGATCGTCATCGCCACCGGTGCGACGGTCCCGCGCGAGCTGACCGTGCCCGGCAAGGAGCTTCTCCGGCGTGCACGTGGCCATGGAGTTCCTGCACCAGGCGAACGCCGTGGCGGCCGGCAAGCCCGTCGCCGACCAGATCACCGCGACCGGCAAGCACGTCATCATCATCGGCGGCGGCGACACAGGCTCGGACTGCCTCGGCACGGCGCTGCGCCAGGGTGCCGCATCAGTGACCACGCTGGCCATCGGCAAGCGACCCCCGGAGGACCGGCCCGACCACCAGCCGTGGCCGACCGACCCCATCCTGTTCGAGGTCTCGTCCTCGCACGCGGAGGGCGGCGACCGCGAGTACCTCGCCTCGACCGTCGAGTTCGTCGGCGACGAGTCCGGCGCCGTCGCGCGGCTCCAGCTGGCGACCACCGAGTACCTCTCGGACGGCCGCCGCGTGCCCAAGTCGGGGACCGAGCGTGACATCCCGGCCGACCTGGTGCTCGTCGCGATGGGCTTCACCGGTCCGGAGACGCCGTCGCTGACCGAGCAGATCGGCATCGAGCTCACGCCGCGCGGGCTCGTCACGCGGTCCGAGGACTACGCCACGTCCGTGCCGGGCGTGTTCGTGGCCGGCGACGCCGGCCGCGGCCAGTCCCTCATCGTCTGGGCGATCGCCGAGGGCCGCGCCGCGGCGGCCGCGGTCGACACCTACCTCTCGGGGAGCACCGAGCTCCCCTCTCCGGTGACCGCCTCCACGGTGGCGCTGCGCCCCTAGACCACCCCAATCGACCGGCGTCGACAACTGCCCGGCCCTGGGGGCCGGACCGGGGCGTGCGGTCACGGCCACGAGAAGTACATGATCACGGAAGGCATAGGCTCGCCCCATGCGTAGAGCAAAGATCGTCTGCACCATCGGCCCTGCTACGGAGTCCGCGGAGCAGATCCAGGCCCTCGTCGACGCCGGGATGGACGTGGCGCGGCTCAACCGCAGCCACGGCGACACCGAGGTCCACCAGCGGGTGTACGACAACGTCCGTGCCGCAGCGAAGTCCTCCGGCCGCTCCGTCGCGGTCCTGGTCGATCTCCAGGGCCCGAAGATCCGGCTCGGCCGGTTCATCGACGGCAAGCACAACCTCGCGGTCGGCGACGTGTTCACCATCACGACTGACGACGTCGAGGGCACCAAGGAGCGTGTCTCCACGACGCACAAGGGCCTGACCGACGACGCGCGCGTGGGCGACCCGATCCTCATCGACGACGGCAAGGTGCTGGTCCGCGTCACCGCCGTCGAGGGTTCCGACGTGGTCACCCGCGTCGAGGTCCCCGGCCCCGTGTCGAACAACAAGGGCCTGAACCTGCCCGGCGTCGCCGTGTCCGTGCCGGCCATGAGCGACAAGGACGAGGACGACCTGCGCTGGGCCCTGCGCGTCGGCGCCGACATCATCGCGCTGTCGTTCGTCCGGTCGGCCGAGGACTACACCGACGTGCGCCGGATCATGGAGGAGGAGAACCGGGTCGTCCCGGTCATCGCCAAGATCGAGAAGCCGCAGGCCGTGGAGAACCTGGCCGAGATCGTCGCCGCGTTCGACGGGATCATGGTCGCCCGCGGTGACCTGGGCGTCGAGCTGCCCCTCGAGCAGGTTCCGCTCGTCCAGAAGCGCGCGGTCGAGCTGGCCCGCCGCAACGCGAAGCCGGTCATCGTCGCTACGCAGGTGCTCGAGTCCATGACGACGAACCCGCGCCCGACGCGCGCCGAGACCTCCGACTGCGCCAACGCGGTCCTCGACGGTGCCGACGCGGTCATGCTCTCCGGCGAGACGTCCGTGGGCGACTACCCGATCGAGACCGTGCGGACCATGGCGCGGATCATCGAGGCCACCGAGGAGATGGGCCGCGAGCGGATGGCACCCCTGGGTTCCACGCCGCACACGCGCGGCGGTGCGATCACTCGTGCCGCGGCCGAGATCGGCGAGACGCTCGACGTCAAGTACCTCGTGACGTTCACGCAGTCGGGCGACTCGGCGCGGCGCATGTCGCGGCTGCGCTCGGCCATCCCGCTGCTGGCGTTCACGCCCGTCGAGGACGTCCGCAACACGCTCTCGCTCAGCTGGGGCGTGCAGACCTACCGGTCGCCGTCGGTCGAGAGCACGGACGAGATGGTCAACCAGGTCGACTCGACCCTGCGTGCCAACGGCCTGGCCGAGGTGGGCGACTACGTCGTCGTCGTCGCCGGTGCACCGGTCGGCGTGGTCGGCTCGACCAACTCGATCGTCGTGCACAAGATCGGTGACGACGAGCGGGCGAACGGCCGCGTCGCCTGACACCTGCACACACACCGACGAGGGGCCCGGAGAGCGATCACCGGGCCCCTCGTCGTGAGTGGTGCAGCGTGTCAGGCGGTGAGGATCTTGTTCTTCTGCACCTCGAACTCGATGTCCGTCAGGACGCCCGAGTCACGCAGTGCCCAAGCTGCGCGAGCTGCGCGAAGCTTGTCGTCCGTGCTTGCCACGGGGGCGGGGGGCGGGGGCGCGTACTGCGGCTCGGCGTACTGCGGGGCCTGCTGGGCCGCCTGCTGGTCGGCCTGGTCGTTCCAGCGGCCCGCCTGACGACGGGACACGCGGTTGGACACCGCGGTGGCGGTGCCGGCGACGACGGCCGTCCTGGCGACGGTGCGCATCAATCTGGGCATGTCTTCCTACCTCTCTCGACGACGTTTCCCGGGGAACCCGGGGTACCTAATCGGCGGCCTCGATCTCGTCCAAGGACGCGAGGATCGCCTGGACGGGGATGCGGCCGCTGGCGACGAGCTGGCCGCCGGCTCGGCGCACGGCGGCGGCGAAGGGTGCCGCCCACACGTTCTCGAACACGATCACGGCGGCGGCGGTGCTGGGGAGCAGCGCCTCACCGGCCTCTGCGACGTCGTCGTCACCGATCAGCCCGGAGTGCACGCCCGCGAACACGGTCAGGTCGAAACCACCGCCGTCGAGCTGGTCGAGCTCGATCGCGCCGACGTTGCCCTCCTCGTCCTTCAGGACGAACACCAGGTCGAGGATCCGGATGGTCTTGTTGTCGACGAGGTCGAGAAGCAGCGGGAATGCTTCGCCGGTGAAGTTGGTCCGGGGGAACTCGATGACGAGATAGTCGATGGGACCCGTCTCTTCGAGGCTCTCGAGGCCGGCGAGATCGTCGGTCATGGTGGGCAGTCCTTTCGTCGCACAGTCGTGCCCAGCGCTCATGCCCCGGACAGTCGACCTTCGGGCGGAACATTGCGACCTTAGCGCGCAAATCGGCTCACGAGTGCCGACAACGGCAGCCTCACAGGCACGGTTCGCCCGGACGGTCCACGGCACCGTCCGCGCAGGTGGACGTGCGTGGCGTACCAGCCGTTCCAGCGGCCATCCGGGCATTTCAGTAGTGCGCGTCCTCATGCTCGAGGTCCTCGGTGCGCACCCGGGCGCGGAACACGTGGTACGTCCACCCCTGGTGCAGCAGGACGAGCGGGAAGAAGGCGACGGCGATCATCGCGGCGGCCTGCATGAGGCCGAGCAGCACGCCCCGCGTGGCTCGCAGGTGCGGATGTGTCGTCCTCCCCGGCTGCCGGGTGTCAGCGCTCTTGCCGCGGTTCGCCCCGAGGGCTTGACTGGCCACGGACGGTCTCGCCAGGGGGCACCGAGGTCCGCGCTCGTCCCCGTCGTCGGGTCACGCGCGAGGAGATGGGCGGCCATGGGCAGCACGCTTCGAGGTGGCCCGGCGAGCATCGGTCGGCAGACCGACCTCCCCGCGCCGGTCGGGCGCCTGGTGGTGCGCCCACGGTTGACGGCGATGCTCGCGGCCGAGGTCCCGCTGACGCTCGTGGTGGGCCCCGCGGGCTCCGGGAAGACCGTGGCTGTCGCCACCTGGGCCGCGCAGGTGCCCGGGCCGGTCGGCTGGGTGACGCTCGACGCGGCCGACCTGGTCGGGGCCGCGCCCTGGGTGCCGATCGTCGCCGCACTGCGCCGCACCGGCGTGCGGGTCCCCGCGCTCGTGTCGCTCGGCGATGGAGCCGCAGGGGGAGCGGCCTTCTCGACGATGCTCGCCGCGCACGTCGCCGCGCACCCGGAGCCCGTCGTCCTCGTGCTCGACGTCGGCGGCGCGGTCCCCGCGGACCTCGCAGAGGGGCTCGAGCGTGTCCTGCGGCAGGCCCCGGGGCGGCTCCGGCTCGTCATCGTCAGCCGCGTGGACCCGCCGGTGCCCGTGCATCGCTATCGCCTCGAGGGCGCGGTCACCGAGCTCGACGCGACGGACCTCGCGTTCCGCCCCGAGGAGGTCGGGGCGCTCCTCGACCACGCCCGGCTGACCCTGTCGGCCGACGGCGCGCGAGCGCTGCACGCGCGCACGCGCGGCTGGGTCGCCGGAGTGCGGCTCGCGATGCTCGACGCCCAGCGGTCGGGGGCCGGCTCGTGGACGGGTGAGGTCTCCGCGGCGAGCGGGTCGGTCGCCGCGTACCTGCGGGCCGAGGTGCTCGACCAGATCGCGCCCGCCGAGCGTCGGCTGCTGCTCGACTGCAGCGTGGCCGACGACCTCCCGACGGGTCTGGTGGGCGCGCTCGGAGGATCGGTGCGAGCGCTCGAGCGGCTCGGGAAGGCCTTCGTGGAGGAGTCGCCGGGCCGGTCGGGGTCGTTCGTGCTGGCGCCCCTCGCCCGCGAGCTCCACTACGCCCAGCGTCGCGGAAGATCCCGAGCGCGCCCGGGTGCTGCACCGGCGGGCCGGGGAATGGCTTGCCGGCGAGGGTCGGTGGAACGACGCCGCCTCACAGGCGGCACGCGCCCTCGCCTGGGACGAGGTCGCCCGGTACGCCGTGGCGGGGGGTGTGGTCGCCGACCTGGTGCGGGGTCACCTGCCCGCCGAGCGCGTCGCTGCGCTGGCCCGGGTCCCGGCGTCCACGCCCGGCGTCGACGCCGCGATCGTGCGCGCCGTCGCCTTGGCGGCCCGCGGCGACGTGACGCGAGCGACCGCTGAGGTCGCCGAGGCGCGCCCCGCGCCGGACTCGCAGGTCGCGCTGGGGCTGCTCCAGGTCGTCCTCGCGTCCGGGCGCGGGGATGCCGCCGGCGTCGTCGCCGCTGCCGACCGTCTCGGGCCGCCGATGCAGGACCGGCCGGACGTCGTCGCGGCGATCGAGGCCCTCCGTGGCGACGCGCTGCTGGTGCTCGGGCGGCTCGAGGCGGCGGCCCTGGCCTACCGGGGCATCGGGTCCCGACGCGGCCGGCTCGCGCTGGTGGAGGCGCTCCGCGGCGAGCTGCGCGGGGCTCGGGCCCTCGCGGACCGCGCGCAGTCCGGGCCGGGCCCTGTCGACCCGTCCGGGCAGATCGCGTCGGCCTGGGCGAGCCTCGAGGGCGACGAGCTCGACGCCGCCCGCGCATACCTGCGTCGCGCGGGCCGCGTCCCGATCACGCCGGCCGACCCGGTGCCGGGCACGCTGGTGGCCCTGCTCGAGGCACGCCTGCGGCGCGCCTCCGGCGACCTCGAGGGCGCTCGCGACGCGCTCGCCGTGACCCCGGCCGGGTCGGCGTGGCTGGCCGACCTGCTGCTGCTGGAGCACGGGGCGCTCGACCTGGCGGGCGGCCGGCCGGGGTCGGCGCTCGACCGGCACGCGTCGGTCGCCGATCCGACCAGTGAGGGCGCACAACGGCTGCTGTGGCAGGTGCGGCTCGCCGAGTGGGCGGGCGTGTCGGCGCACCCTGCGCCCGACGCCTCGCTCGCGGTGCGGGTCGAGGGGTGGCTGCTGGAGGCGTCGCGACGGTTGAGCCTGGGGGAGCGGGCCGCGGCGCGACGCGCCGTGCAGCGTGCGCTCGACCTCGCCGCGCCCGAGCAGCTGCGCCGCCCGTTCCGTGAGGCGTCCGTCGACGTGCGACGGCTCCTGCTCGAGGTGCCGGCTGCGGGACCGTCCACGCGTCCCACTCGGCGTCCCGCACCGCGGCCGGAGCTCCCGGTCGACGAGTCGGTCCGGGACCTGGTCGAGCCGTTGACCGAGAAGGAGTGCGAGGTGCTCGGGCACCTGGCGGCCATGCTGTCGACCGACGAGATCGCCGCGGCGATGTTCGTGTCCGTGAACACCGTGCGCACCCACGTGCGCAACATCTTGCGCAAAGCTGGTGCGTCGCGCCGCAACGAGGCCGTCCGCAAGGCCCGCGCGATCCACCTGATCCCTGCCTGATCGGCGTGGGTCAGGGCTGCTCCGGCGCCCGCTGCACCAGGAAGGCCTGTCCGTCGGGTCCGACCACCCGCTCGAACTCCTGCCGCAGCTGCGCGTCACGGGCGCGCTCGTCGGGCGTGAGTGGGCGGCGTCGCCCGCGGATGTTGCCCACCTGCGCGGGCCCGAAGTAGGTGAGGAGCCATTCGGTGGCGTCCTTGCGGCGCTTCTCGGTCACGTCGTCTCCTATGCTTAGTGCACTAACTATATCCCCCGAGGAGGGTCGATGACCGACGAGCGACCGGACCCGTTGGCGGTCGAGGCGCAGGTCTGCCTGACCGTCTCCGCCGCCGCGCGCAGCCTCGTCGGGTTCTACCGACCGCTGCTCGAGCCGCTGGGCCTCACCCACCCGCAGTACCTGGCCATGCTGGCGCTCTGGCAGTACGGCCCGATCTCGCTCACCCAGCTGGCCGGCCACCTGCACCTCGAAGCCGCCACGACGTCGCCGCTCGTGCGGCGCCTGGAGGCGATGGGCCTGCTGCGGCGCGAGCGGGACACGGCCGACGAGCGCGCTCTGCTCCTCGTGCTCACCGATGCCGGCCGCGACCTGCGCGAGCTGGCGGTGCCCATCCCGGCGACGATGGTCGAGCGGCTCGCGCTCGATCCGGCCCAGATCGACGAGATCCGTCGTGCCGCCGAGCTGCTCGTCGCCGCCTGCGCCGCGGCGTCCTGAGCAGCCGCCCCCAGGGTCGGGACAGCCATCGCGAGCTCCGGACGTCGACCCGGACCGTGCACTACGGCACGATGGCCGCATGCCGGACCCGTTGCCCGTCCCGAGCGCGTCGCCGCACCTGTGGTGGCGCGTGCGGGACTACGCGAGCGTGCTGCGCTGGCAGCTCGCCGCGGCCCGCGGAGACGACGCCTACCGATCGCCCGTCGAGCCCGTCGGGCCCCCGGTCGTGCTCGTGCCCGGCGTCTGGGAGCCCTGGCAGTTCCTGCGACCGTTGGCCGAGCGGCTCTTCGCCCACGGGGTCCGCGTCCACGCGATCCCCGCGCTCGGCTACAACCGTCAACCGGTGGCCGACACGGCCGCGGTGCTCGGCGCGTACCTCGTCGAGCACGACCTGCGGGACGTGGTGCTCGTGGCACACAGCAAGGGCGGCCTGGTGGGCAAGCTCGCGATGCTCCGGCACGACCCGGACGGGCGCATCGCCACCATGGTCGCGGTCAACGCGCCGTTCGCCGGGTCGCGGTACGCGCGGTGGATCCCGATCTCGTCGGTGCGGGCGTTCGTGCCCTCGGACGCGACGATCACTGCCCTGGCCGCCGAGACCGCGGTCAACGCGCGGATCGTCTCGGTGCACAGCGACTGGGATCCGCACGTCCCCGAGGGGAGCGTCCTTCCCGGTGCGCGTGACGTCGTCCTGGCAACGCCGGGGCACTTCCGGCCGTTGGAGGACCGGCAGCTCGAGGAGCTGCTGCTGGAGCTCCTGCTGCCTTGAGTCAGCCGCGGGGCAGGCGGAGCACCCGGGTCAGACCGGGTTGGTCGGGATCGTCGACGATCTCCTCGCCGTCGAGCCACGACGTGATCACGTGCGCGAGCTCACCCGGGTGGCTGAAGTTGATCGCGTGCGCCGCGCCCTCGATGAGCACGACCGTCACGTGGGCCGGAGCGATGCTGCCGACCTCGCGGACGCGTCGGGGCGCGGGCATCAACGGGTCCCTGGAGCCGATCACCGCCAGCGACGGGACGGGCACCCGGACGAGCCGTTCGAGGGACGGGAACCTGGTCAGCTCGCCCAGCAGGTTCAGCGTGTTGATCGGTCCGAACTTGAGGTAGTCCGGCACGGCCACCCGCGCCATCTTGGGGCTCTCGCGTACCCCGTCCGTGGCGAGCTGCTTGAGGGCGCGACCCAGCGGCTGGTTGTGCACCCCACCCGCAGGCGAGACGAGGATCAGCCGGTGCACGCGCTCGGGTGCGGCGTGCGCGACCTCGAGGCTGACGACGGCGCCCATCGAGTTGCCGACGAGGATGACCTTCTCGAAGCCGAGCACGTCCAGCATCTCGAGCAGCGTGTGGGCCAGGGCCGGGATGCCGAGCGTGTGCGCCGGGCGCTCGCTGCGGCCGTAGCCCGGCATGTCGGGGACCAGGTTGGGGCCGCGGTCGGTGAGCAGCCGCGCGGTCGGCATCAGGTACGAGCCGGAGATGCCGAACCCGTGGATGTGCACGATCGGGATGCCCTCGACGTCAGGGCTCCGGCGGTAGTACACCTGGCGGCCGTCGAGGGTCAGGTAGGCCTCGGACCAGGTCGGGTCGCTGCTCGTCACGTGCTGATCGTGGCAGAGACCGGTTCCCAGATCGAGGACTCGTGTTCAGCGGGAACCGGTCGGCGTGTCCTGCGCCGCCTCCGGCCCGCGTCGCTACCTGCGGCGCTTCGTGCTCGACGTCTGGCCCGTCAGACCACGCGAGTGCAGCACGCGCCGTTCCAGCGGTGCGAACACCGCCAGCTCGATCGCGATGCCCACCAGGAAGATGAGGAAGATCGACGCGATCACGAGCGACATGTCGCTGGTGGCGCGGCCCAGGTCGAGCAGCTGCCCGAGGCCGCCGCCGATGGTCTGGGTGATCAGCTCGGCCGCCATCAGGGACCGCCACGCGAACGCCCAGCCCTGCTTCAGACCGCCGAGGAATCCCGGGAGCGCGGCGGGCAGCAGCACGTAGCGGATGCGGGTCCAGCCGCGGGCGCCGAGCACCTGGCCGACGCGCAGGAACAGGGGCGGTACCTGGTCGGTCCCGGCGAGCAGGCCGTTGACGATCGACGGCACCGCACCCAGCAGGACGACGGCGTACATCGTCGCGTTGGTCAGGCCGAACCAGATGATCGCGGCCGGCACCCACGCCACGGACGGCAGCGACTGCAGGCCCGTGATGATCGGCCCGAACGCGCGCCGCAGCAGCGGAGAGGCGGCGAGGGCGACGCCGATCGCGACGCCCACCACCACCGACATGACGAAGCCGACGGCGGCGCGCTCGACGCTGCTGCGGATCGCGCGCCAGGCGGAGCCGTCCTGGATGCCGTTGAGCAGGGTCTGCCACACGTCGGAGGGGCTCGGCAACGCGTACGGCGGCTTGAGCTCGAGCGAGTACGCGACCTGCCACACGACCACGATCGCGACGAGGGCGGCGAGCACCGGCCAGGCGGAACGCCAGGTCGCGCGCAGGAACGACGGCCGGTCGACGCTGATCGGCGTCTCGAGCGCGTCGAGACCGGCGGCCAGCGCGCTCTCGGAGGGTGTCTCGGTCGACCGGACCGTGCCCGGTGCGTGGGTGTCAGTGGCCATGGCGAGCGATCTCCTGACGCAGGTGCTCCGTGATCTCGGCGCTGAGCGCGGACACGTCGTGGTCCTCGATGCGGCGCGGCTGCGGGATGTCGACGCGCCACTCGCGGACCACCCGGCCGGGTCGCGACGAGAGCAGGACGACACGCTGCCCGAGCCGGACGGCCTCCCGGACGTTGTGGGTCACGAAGATCACGGCGCGGCCGGTCTCGGACCAGATGCGGGTGAGCTCTTCGTGCAGGACGTCGCGCGTGATCGCGTCGAGCGCCGCGAACGGCTCGTCCATCAGGAGCAGGTCGCCCTCTTGCGCGAGCGCGCGGGCGAGGGCGACACGCTGGCGCATGCCGCCCGACAGCTCGTGCACCCGCTTGGGCGCGGCTCCGTCGAGCCGGACCAGCGAGAGCAGCCGTGCAGCCTCGGTCTTGCGCTCCTTGCGGGGCACGCCGCGCAGCCGCAGCGCGAGCTCGATGTTCGCCCCCGCGGACAGCCACGGGTAGAGCGCGGGCTCCTGGAACATGAGCGCCGGACGCCCGCCGGGTACCTCCACCTGGCCGGAGACCGGCTTGTCCAGGCCCGCGACGAGCGAGAGCAGCGTCGACTTGCCGCACCCGGAGGCGCCGAGCAGGCAGACGAACTCGCCGGGATGGACCGTGAGGTCGATGTGCTCCAGCACGGGCGGGCGCGAGGCCTCGCCGAAGTGCTGGGTGACGTCGGTGAGGCGCGCCGCAACGGCGGCCGGGGCATCGATGCCCGGGCCGCCGGCCGCCGTCGCGGTGGTGGTCACTTTCCGTCAGCTCCCAACCCGGCGTCGTCCACCGGCTTCTCGTTGTTCTCCTTCAGCACCTCGTTGAGGAGCGTCAGGTCGTAGATACCGGTGAGGTCCGTCTTCTTCGAGGTGCCCACCGCCACGCCGTGGTCGGCCGACGTCTGGAGGCTGGACGCGATCGGGTCGAGCGTCGGGGTCAGGTTGGCCCACGCCCGGTCGAGCACGGCCTGCGAGAGCGGCTTGGTCGTGAGCTTCTCGATGGCCGAGTTGGCCTCGGTCTTCGCGGCGTCGGAGTTCGCGGTCACCCAGACGTTCGTGGCGTACTCGGCCTCGATGAGTTTCCTGACCGTGCCCGGGTACTTCTTCAGGAAGTCGGTCGAGACGATCAGGTGCGTGGTGACGAAGTCGCCACCGGGCCACAGGTCCTTCTCGTCGACGAGGACGTGCCCGCCCGCGTCGACCAGCCGCGACGACCACGGCTCGGGCAGCCAGCCGCCGTCCACCTGGCCCGCCTTGAAGGTGTCGAGCGTCTGGGCGTTGTCCTGCGGCACGATCGTGACGTCGGACGGCGCACCCGTGAGCGAGCTGGTGAGCTTCTGGCCCGTGAGCCAGAAGCGCAGGGCGACGTCCTGGGTGTTGCCCAGCTGCGGCGTCGCCAGCGTCTTGCCCTTGAGGTCGGCCGCGGTCTTGATCTTGTCGTTGACGACCAGCTGGGCGCCGGCGGACGTGGCGCCCGCGACGATCCGGATGGCCTCGCCCTTGGACTGCGAGAAGGCGTTGATGGCCGGGTTCGGACCGACGTACGCGGCGTCGATCGCGCCCCCGAGCAGCGCCTCCACGGCCGCGGGACCGGCGTTGAAGATCGTCGGTGTGAGCTTCGTGTCCCCGAGCGTCTTCTGGTATGTGCCGTTGTCGACGCCGATGAGCGGGAGCGCGTGGGTCAGGTTGGCGAAGTAGCCGAGACGCAGCTCGGAGGCCTCGGCGAGGGGGGCGGCGGCGTTCCCGGAGGCGCTGGGGGCGCCGGCCGCGTCGGCGGTCGAGTCGGAGGAGCACGCGCCGAGCGACGCGAGCGCGGCGGCGGTGAGCAGGGTCGTCAGGGTGGCGGCGAGGCGGCGCGCGCGGGGCGCGGGGCGAGCAGTCATGTCGGGAGTCCTTGGTTCTCGAGTCGGTCGGTCAGCGCGTGCGGCGGTCGGTGATCGGCAGACATCGCCGACATCGCGCGCGCGCAGCGTCACGAGGAGCTCGAGCAGCAACGAACAAGGTGGACGCCATGAGGCGTTTCCTCCGCGGGGGACGGGGGTGGTCGCGGTCCTGCCAGGCCGACGTCGAGACCGGGGCCGGGCGATGAACGCGCGGCCGAGGGGGACGGGGCCGGGGGTTCAGATGCTCCGCGGACAGCAGGGGCACGCGGGAGCCATGACGACGTGACAACACGTCGAGGCGGCGCGGCGGGTCTGCATGTGACGAGGATGGCGGTCCCGGGTCCTCGGCGACACCCTCGTCTCGAATATTGGACTAAGCGGGTCGGAATTTGATACTTGCTGACGTGTCACGGTGTCGGCGCGGGGACGGGACTCGTCAGGACGAGCACCGACCACCCCGGGACCCAGAGATCGGCGCCCGCGCCGCGCGGCGCGGCGTCCGTCGGTTCGCCGGTGGGATCGGCGGAGTCGAGCCTGGCGGTCCAGGAGGCCCCGGGGCGCGGGTCCGGCAGCGTGAAGCGCACTGCCTGGGACCAGCCGTTCACCAGCAGCAGCAGGTCGGAGTCGACGAGCGGGCGCCCCTGGTCGTCCCGGTCGGGGGCGTCGGCGCCGTCGAGGTAGACCGCGACGCAGCGGGCTCGGGAGTCGGACCAGTCCGCGCCGGTCATGAACCGACCGGTCGGGGAGTACCACCCGATCTCCTCGGTCTGCGCACCGGTGAGGAACCGACGTCGGCGCAGGACCGGGTGCGTCCGACGCAGGGCGATCGCCTTGCGCGTGAAGGCCAGCAGCTCCGCGTCCGCACCGGCCCAGTCGACCCAGGTCATCGGGCCGTCCTGGCAGTAGGCGTTGTTGTTGCCGCCCTGCGTCCGGCCCAGCTCGTCGCCGGCCAGCAGCAGCGGGGCGCCCAGCGACATCAGCAGCGTCGTCAGGATCGCCCGGGACCGCAGCCCGCGCAGGGCCGTGACCGCCGAGTCGCCCGTGGGGCCCTCCGCGCCGCTGTTCCAGGAGCGGTTGTCGCTGGTCCCGTCACGGTTCTGCTCAAGGTTCGCCTCGTTGTGCTTGCCGTCGTAGCTGACGAGGTCGCGCAGCGTGAAGCCGTCATGGACCGTGACCAGGTTGACGGAGGCGGACGGGCGACGGACCGACCCGCCGAACAGGTCGGACGAGCCGGACAGGCGCGTGGCGAGCTCGCCGAGCATCCCGTCCGTGCCGCGCCAGAAGTCACGCACGCTGTCGCGGTACCGCCCGTTCCACTCGCTCCACAGCGGCGGGAACCGCCCGAGGCTGTAGCTGTCCGCCTGCCCCACGTCCCAGGGCTCCGCGATCAGCTTGGTCCGACCGACGACCGGGTCCTGCGTGATCAGGTCGAAGAACGAGGCCGTCCGCTCGAAGCTGCCGTCCTCGCGCGCGAGGGTCGTCGCGAGGTCGAACCGGAAGCCGTCGACGTGCATCTCGAGGATCCAGTACCGCAGCGAGTCCATGATCAGCCGCAAGGTGGTCGCATGGTCGACGTTGAGCGAGTTCCCCGTGCCGGTCGTGTCGTAGTACGACCGCGGGTCTGTGGGGCTCAACCGGTAGTACGCGGGGTTGTCGATGCCGCGGTGGCACAGCGTCGGGCCGCCGGAACCGCCCTCCGCCGTGTGGTTGAAGACGACGTCGAGGATGACCTCCAGACCGGCCGCGTGCAGACGCTTGACCATCGTCTTGAACTCGGCCACCTGCCCCCCGACCACACCGGCGCGGGCGTGGGCCGAGTACGCCTCGTGCGGCGCCAGGTAGCCGATCGTGTTGTAGCCCCAGTAGTTGGTGCGCCCGCTCCGGGCGAGGAACTCCTCCGGGACGCTGTGGTGCACCGGGAGCAGCTCGACCGCGGTCACGCCCAGGTCGACCAGGTGCGCGATCACGGCGGGGTGCCCGAGGGCCGCGTACGTGCCACGCAGACTCGGCGGGCACGTCCGGGTGCAGCGCCGTCAGGCCCTTCGGGTGGGCCTCGTAGAAGACGGTGTCGGCGTAGTTGGTGCCCGGGTGGACGTCGCCCTCCCAGTCGAACGACCGGTCGACCACGATGCTGCGTGGCACGTGCCCGGCCGAGTCGAGCAGGCTGGGCACATCGGGATCCCCGACCGTGTACCCGAGCACCTCCGGCCCGAACCCGACGTCGCCGCTGATCGCACGTGCGTAGGGGTCGAGCAGGAGCTTGGCAGGGTTGCAGCGCAGCCCGCGGGAGGGGTCCCACGGGCCCGTCGCCCGGAAGCCGTACGCCGTGCCGGCCTCGACGCCCGGGACGAACGCGTGCCAGACACCGGCGTCGTTGTCGAGCAGCGGCACCTGGTGCTCGGCCCCGTCGGCGTCGAACAGGCACAGGACCATGCCCGTGGCGATGTCCGACGCCACGGCGAAGTTGGTCCCGCCGGGCAGGAGCGTGGCACCGAGGGGGAAGGCGGACCCGGGCGTGGACCGGACGGTCGGGATGACGGCGGCGGCGCTCATGGTCCGATCCTCACGACGTCGGGGGCCCCGCGGAAGTGGGTTCCGCCTGCTGGTCGGCCGGCGCGGCGACGGTGATGTGCAGGAGGTCGCTCAGCGAGGCGACCCCGGACCCCGGCCGACGCCGGATCAGGTCCGCGACGACGCCGGTCCAGCCGGTCTGGTGGGTGGCACCCAGGCCCGCACCGTTGTCGCCGTGGAAGTACTCGTTGAACTGCACGAGCCCCTGCCAGTGCGGGTTGTGCCAGAACTCCTGGACGAACCCGTAGCAGGGTCTGCGCCCGTGGTCGTCGAGCGTGAAGAGCGAGATCAGTCGGGTCCGCAGGTCGTCGGCGATCTCGGTGAGCGTCTTGTGCACCCCCGAGCCGGTGGGGAACTCGATCCGCACGTCGTCCCCGAAGAACGTGCCGTAGACCTTGATCGAGCTGGCCAGCAGGTAGTTCAGCGGGAACCACACCGGGCCGCGCCAGTTGGAGTTGCCGCCGAACATCGCCGTGGTCGACTCGGCGGGCTCGTAGTCGATGCTCGCGGTGAGCTCCCCGATCTCGAGCACGTACGGATGATCGCGGTGGGCTGCCGAGACCGCCCGCAGACCGTAGGGCGAGAGGAACTCGCCCTCGTCGAAGAGCCGCGCGAAGAGGCGTTCGATGCGGTCCACACCCACGACGCCGACGAGCATGCGGCGCTCACCCGGTGCGCCGCGGACGGAGCCGGTACCCGGCGCGAGGTTCGCCGGGTCGAGCGCGTCGCCGAGCAGCCGCGCGAAGCCCTTGCCCAGGATGCCGACCTCGGCGATCAGGGGTTCGTCGATCACCACACCGGCGAGCACGGGCAGCACCCCGACCATCGACCGCACCTTGACCGGGATGCGCTCGCCGTCGTCCAGCTCGATCCGGTCGTAGAAGAACCCGTCGGTCTCGTCCCACAGGTCCTTCCCGTCCAGGGCGTTCTTGATGAGGGCGTAGTGCTCCAGGAACTTGATGGTCAGGTCCTGCGTGGGCTGCTTGCCCTTGCGGTGCAGGACGAACGCCATGGTCGCCATGTGCAGGGAGTACAGGGCCATCCAGGCGGTCGCGTCGGACTGCTCGAGCGTGCCCTTGACAGGCAGCCTGTCGCGGTCGATCGGGCCGATGTTGTCCAGCCCGAGGAACCCGCCCTCGAACAGGTTGGTGCCGTCGGCGTCCTCGCGGTTGACCCACCACGTGAAGTTGACGAGCAGCTTGTCGAACACCCGCCGCAGGAAGTCGAGGTCGGTGGCGCCGTCGACCGCGAACACCTCGAGGGCGGCCCACGCCTGGACCGGCGGGTTCAGGTCGTCGAACGACCACTCGTACGCGGGCAGCGCCCCGCTGGGGTGCTGGAACCACTCGCGGCAGATGAGGATGAGCTGGTACTTGGCGAACGCGGGGTCGACGTGGGCGAGGGCGACGCAGTGGAACGCGAGGTCCCAGGCCGCGAACCACGGATACTCCCAGGTGTCGGGCATCGACATGATGTCGAACGCGTCGAAGCTGCGCCATCGGCTGTTCCGGCCGGTCTTGCGCGACGCGGGAGGCACCGGCTGGCCCGGGTCGCCGTCGAGCCAGCGCGCGACGTCGTAGCTGTACAGCTGCTTGGACCAGAGCATCCCCGCGAACGCCTGCCGCATGACGAGCGCCTCGTCGGCCGTGCTCCCCGCGGGGGTCAGCTCGGCGTAGAACTCGTCGGCCTCCGCGCCACGCAAGGCGGTCACCGCGTCGAACGACGGGCCGACCGCGTCGGGTGGTCCGCCGCGGGCGCGCAGCCGCAGGCGGAGCTCGACCGTCTGCCCGGACGCCGCCTCGACCTGGTACCAGGCCGAGGCCTTGGTGCCCGTGCCCGCCGGGTTGACCGTCGGTGCGCCGCGCAGGACGTGGTCGTTGATCCCGTCCTTCGGGTACGCGGGGCTCGCCTCGGCGCCGAAGAGCCTGGCCGCGTTGGTCTCGTTGTCGCAGAACAGCAGGGGCGGCGCCACGCCGTCGGGGCCGGGGCCGACGACAGCTCCAGGTCACCGAACACCGGGTGGTCGATGTCGATGGTGCCCGCGCCCGCCCGTAGCTGGGGGACGGGCTCGTCGTCGCCCCACGACCAGGTGTTGCGGAACCAGACGGTCGGCAGGACGTGCAGCACCGCGGGGTCCGGGCCCGCGTTGGTGACCCGCACAGACATGAGGACGTCGTCGGGAGCGTCCTTGGCGTACTCGACCTCGACGATCCAGAACCGGTCCTCGTCGAACGCGCCGGTGTCCAGCAGCTCGTACTCGGGCTGGTGCTTGTCGCGGCGACCGTTCTCGGCGACCAGGTCGTCGTACGGGAACGCGACCTGCGGGTAGTGGTAGCGCCAACGGTTGAGCGCATGGCTGGGCAGGGCGTCGGTGAACCACCAGTACTCCTTGACGTCCTCCCCGTGGTTGCCCTCGTTCCCTGTGAGGCCGAACATCCGTTCCTTGAGGATCGGGTCGACGCCGTTCCAGAGCGCGAGCGACAGGCACAGCCGTTGCTGGATGTCGCTGAACCCCGCCATGCCGTCCTCGCCCCACCGGTACGTCCGCGACCGGGCGTGCTCGTGCGGGAAGTGGTCCCACGCCTCGCCGTCGGCGCTGTAGTCCTCGCGGACCGTGCCCCACTGCCGCTCACTGAGGTAAGGACCCCAGTGGTACCAGTCGCCCGCTTGCAGGAGGCCGTCCTCCAGGCGGCCGAACGTGTCGACCCGGTCGCGCTCGGCACCCACGTCAGGACTCCTTGCTGAGGGCCGTGCAGCTGTCCGCGTCGGCGAACGCCGACTTCAGGGCGCCGCCGGAGCCGGCCGCCGCGGACAGCAGCGTCGTCGCGTACTCCTTGGCCGCCGTCAGCGCGGTCGACGTGGCGGTGAGTGCGGTACCGGCCGAACCGAGGAACCCGGCGACGTTCGTGGCGTCCGCGGCCTGCTGTGCGGCGGCCCGGGCGTCCCGCGTCGCCGACGTCACGTCGCCGGCGCTCGCCTGCAGGCTCTCCTTCAGGGCGGTGGCCTCGTCGGTGTCCGGGGCGTCGCCGATGGCGGACGTGAGGTCGTCCAGCGACGCACCGGCGGTCGCGACGTTGGCGCCGAGCTGCTGGTGAGCTGGTCCAGCGCGTCGCCCGAGCCCAGCTGGACGCTCAGGCCGTCCCCGATCGCGCCGATGTTCGTGGTCAGGTCGCCGAGCGCGGTGCACACGTCGTCGGCCCACGCCGCGGCGCTCAGGCCGGTCGGCGTCGGTGTCGGGGTCGGGGTGGGCGTCGCCGCCGGCTCGCCGGACGACGAGCATCCGGCCAACGCCAGCAGCGGGACGACCGCCAGGGCGAGGACGGCGCGGCGGAGCGACGGGCGAGGTCCAGCGGTTCGACGGCTCACCCTCCGCAGACTCGCCTGCGTGAGCGGGCACGTCATCATCCGGTGGAGATGAAGACAGGACGAGGCGGCTCAGCCCAGGAAGAACGACCGGAGCACGGGCGCCAGGGCCGGGGCGTCGACGTCGTGCGTCTGACCCTCGAGCGTCGTGCGGGTGCCGTCCGGGAGCGCGTCGGCGACGGCCTGGCCGGCGGCCGCAAGGAACGGCGGGCTGGCGCCGCCCGTGAGCACCAGGACCGGCACCGCGATCGTCGCCGTCAGCTCGCGCGGGACCCTGCTGCCGGCCATCAGCGCGTTGTCGTAGGCGAGGGTCGGCGCGATCGCCTCGAGGCGGTCCCATCCCGGTCCCGCACGCATGCCGGCGACCGCCGGCTCGGGCACGCCGACATACGAGAGGAAGGCGGCGACCGCGTCCGCGCGGGTCGTCGCCGATGCCAGCTCCGCCGAGTACTGGTCGGCCCGCTCCTGCAGACCCGCCTCGGCGATGTACGGCGGCTCGTAGAGCGCCAGGCGCTCGATGCCGGGTGTCACAGCGGCGGTCGCGAGGGCGAGCGCGCTGCCCGACGACATCGCGTAGACGCGGGCGTGACCGCCTGCCGCATCGATCAGCGCGACGAGGTCCTCGATCTCGCGCTCGACGGCGTACGGGAGCGTGTCCGTGCTCTCGCCCCGGCCGCGGCGGTCGTAGGTGTAGACGGTGAAGTCGCCCTGCAGCAGCTCCGCGAGCGCGTCCATCGGGCCGGCGCCGCGGTAGCACATCGCACCGTCGACCAGGATCAGGGCAGGACCGTCGCCGGTGCGGGTGCAGGCGATCGCGGTGCCGTCGGGGGAGGTCACGGTCGTGCTCATGGTCGTGCTCCGTCGCTGATGTACGCGTCGAACCGGTCGAGGCTGGTCAGGAACCCGGACTGTGCCTGCGGGCTCGCCATCTGGGCGGGCACCCGGACCTGGTGGGTGGTCACCTCGGTGCGTCCGTCGTGCAGGTCCACGAACGTGAGCGTCGTGAGCATGTCGTGGTCGACGTCCCGCCAGACGAGCCGGTCGGGTCGGTCGACCTCGACGTACACGGCACGCATCGTGTACCGCCCGCCGTCCGAGCCGACCATCGTGGTCTCGAACGCGCCGCCGGGCCGTAGGTCGACGGTGATGTTCTCGACCGGCGTCGTGGTGCCCGTCGGACCCCAGAAGTGGGTCAGGTGCGTAGGCGTGGTCATGCAGTCGAACAGCAGCTCGGGCGTCGCGCGGTGGATGCGGCGGAAGGTCAGCTCGGTCACAGTGTCTCCAGGTGGGCGGCGAGGCGGTCGTGCCGGTCGGCCCAGACCTGCCGGTTGGTCTCGATCCAGCCGACGGCGGCCGCGAGGCGGTCGGCATCCAGCGTGCAGGGGCGGGACTGCCCGTCACGCGAACGCGAGACGAGCCGCGCGCGCTCCAGCACGAGCAGGTGCTTGGACACGGCCTGCTGCGAGATGGCGAAGGGCTCGGCCAGCTGGTGGACCGTCGCGTCACCGTGCGTGAGCCGTTCGAGGATCGCGCGGCGGGTGGGGTCCGCGAGCGCGGTGAACACCAGGGTCAGGTCGTCCTGCAGCACGGTCATGTGCCCGATCCTAGCCACAACCAAGCAGTTGTACAACGATCGGGTTGTGAACGGGCGTCCTGGATCGGACCCCGACATAGTGACGGGATGGACAACGAGAAGACGACCCTGCACCGCTACCTGAAGGCCGAGCGCGCGAGCCTGCTGAGCAGCTCGACGGGCTCGACGAGTATGCGATCCGCCGGCCGATGACCCGTACGGGCACCAACCTGCTCGGTCTGGTGAAGCACGTCGCCAGTGTCGAGGTGGGCTACTTCGGCGAGGTGTTCGACCGCCCGTTCGCGGGGGAGCTTGCCCTGGTTCGCGCAGGGCGCACGGGCCAACGCGGACATGTGGGCGACCGCCGACGAGAGCCGCGAGCAGATCGTCGAGCTGCACCACCTCTGCGCCGCGCACAGCGACGCGACGATCGAGGCGCTGTCGCTGGACGCGACCGGCACCGTGCCGTGGTGGAGCGAGCAGAACCGCCGCGTGACCCTGCACCGGATGCTCGTGCACATGAGCGTCGAGACCGCCCGCCACGCCGGCCACGCGGACATCGTGCGTGAGCTGGTCGACGGATCCGTCGGCAGCCGCCCTCAGGACCCGAACGTCCCCGACATCGACTGGGCCGCGTACGTCGAGGGTGTCGAGGCGGCGGCGCGCCGCGTCGGCGGCGTCGAGTGAGGCGGCACGCTCATGACGAGCCCCGAACGCACTCGGGCGACGGCGTGGCGGAGGCGGGTAACTCCACCCGTCTGTACGCCCGGTGGTCACCTCGAGGTCGTCCGCCGTCGTCCGCGGCGCCGTGACCAGGGACTACAGTCGGATTTGCCCGGAACGCGCACTCACAGAAGGAGCACCACATGTCTGAAGACGCTGCAAACGACATCGAGGTCGTCGCGGCCGTGAGCGATGGGGCCTACACGCTCCTCGTCGCCGACTTCGCCAGCCTGGACGCCGCATGGGAGGCCTACGAGCTGCTCGAGTCGCTCGAGGACGGCCGCACGGTCGAGATCGAGGGCGTCGTGGTCGTCAAGCGGGGCGAGGACGGCAAGCTCGAGGTCCAGAAGGCGACCGACCACAGCACCAAGTCGGGCCTGAAGTGGGGCGTCGTGGGTGGCGTCGTGCTCGGCTTGGTCTTCCCGCCGTCCATCCTCGGCAGCGCCGCTGTCCTGGGTGCCGGTGGCGCGGCGATCGGCAAGGTCCGCGAGCTGCGCAACAAGGGCGAGCTGGCCAAGGAGCTCGAGGACGCGATCCTGCCCGGCCACTCCGGCCTGCTGGCGCTCGTCTCCGACCCGGGCGAGGTCAAGATCCGCAAGGCGCTCGAGAAGGCCGACCGGATCGTCGAGGGTGCCATCGACGACGTCGCCGCCGCCGACATCAAGGCCGCGGCCAAGGATGCCGAGGCCTGAGTCCGACCGACGATGCCCCGGGCGCCATGCCCGGGGCATCGTCGTGCCCGGGACTACTCGATGCAGAACCCGATGTCGACGGGCAGGCTGCGACCCGTCCCGACCGAGTTGATGATCGCCCGGTCCGAGGTGGTCAGCCGCAGGACGTAGCCGCACGAGGTCAGGCCACCGGTGTCCAGCCCACGTCGACCCGACCGGGGCCTGCGACGTGGCGATCGACAGGGACGTCGACAGCGCGCCCACCGGCAGCGGGGTCGGCAGGAGGCTGAAGCCCCACGAGTCGAACCACGTGTCGTGGGCGTCGAACGTCCCCAGGATCGTCATGCCCTGCGTGAACTTCCCGCAGCCCTGGGCCGAGAGCTGCCCGGGGTCGACCGCCAGGTGCGCCGAGTTGGCCGGGTCGGCCGAGGCCGTGGCCAGCGTGTTGTCGAGCTGGAACACCTGGGAGTCGACGGTGGTCCCCGAGCCCTGCAGCGAGCTTCACCTGCCACACGTCGTCGCCCGAGGAGTGCATGTACCCCAGGGTGCCGAGCGTGTTGGCGTACCAGGTGGGCCAGTCGGTCCAGCCGCCCGCGCCGGGCGTCACCCAGCTGCCGATGGCAGCGGAGCTGACGACGAAGAACGGGTCGGTGACGGGGGTCGGTGTCCCGCCGGTGGTCACGTCGTGCACCATGAGTCGGTACTTGGTCCCGGCGAGCGCCGGGTCCGTCGGACCGTGCACCGTGACCAGGCCGGCGAACGGGCAGCCACGAGCGTCGAGCAGCGCGCCGTTGTACGCGATGTGCGCGACCGGCGTGGTGACCCCGGTGACGGCGTTGATCTCGGAGGTGGCCACGCCACCGACGATGGTCAGCCGCGCGGTCCCGTCGTAGCCCCGGCCGGGCAGGACGTGGACGGTGGTGCTGGCTGGTTGCCCCAGTGCGGGACGGCGTCGGGGTCGGTGGTCGACGGCGGCGTGTTCCACGAGAGGACGGCCCGCACCTTGTGGAGGCCGGGTTCGGTGCAGAGGCGCCGGTAGGCGTCGAGGTCGAGCGGCAGCACCGCCGCGTATGACAGCCCGCCCCCGGGCATCGTGATGTAGTCGTGCGCCCCGACCTTCACGGTGCCGAGATAGGTGTAGCGGCAGTCGTCGTCGAAGTCGGCCCAGAAGGCCACGTACTCCGTGGACCCCGCCGAGCAGGGCGGGCCGGAGAACCCGGTGGGCCGCTTGACGCGGTACGTGGCGACGAGGTTGCGCGCGGCGTCGTCGAGACCCAGGCACTCGAGCTGCTCGTAGGTGGTGTCGCCCGACCCGTCGCCCAGGGTGGCGACGATGCTGCCCCAGTCCAGGTCGAGCTTCGTGTAGGCCAGGGACGTCGTGGCCAGGGTCGTCGACGACATCGCACTGGCGACCGCCGACGACGACTCGGCGGCCGCGAACCGGTGCGGTGGCACAGGCTCGAGGGCCAGCCGGGCGATGCGCTTGTCGATGGCCCGTTCGGCGAGCACCTTGAGCTTGTCGGGGGAGTAGATCCGGGTCAGCTGGTGGACGGACAGCGGGACCGGGTCGGGTCCCACGGGCGGCAGCGGCTGCGGGTTGAGCGCCACGGGTCCGACCGGGTCGGGCTCCGGGACGGGGATCGGGACGGCTTCCTGCTCGATCAGGGCATCCAGCGCCTTGGGGTCGATCTGCAGGGCCGGGCCGAGCGTGTCGACCACGTCGTGCAGGGTGAACCGGATGCGCGGCCGGATCTGGACGGTGTCCTCCTGGACCTCGCCCCAGACGGGCGGGAACGCGGGGTCCCCGGCTGTCGGCTCGTGCTCCCAGGACAGGATCGCCCGGACGCGCGGCAGCACCGGGGTGGTGCAGAACTTGCGGACCGGGGTCAGGTCGACCCCCGCGACGGCGATGTACGGGTGGTCCGGGCCGCCGGTGCAGTCCGTGCCCAGCGGCACGTCGAAGACGCGTGCGGCGGCCGACCCGGCGTCCACCCAGCCCGACCCGAAGTCGACGAAGAAGCGGACCCACTCGACGGAGCCGTGCGTGCACGGGCCGCCGGAGTAGCCGTAGGCCCGCTTGATGACGATCGTGGCCTCGAGCCGATCACGTTCGGGGCTGTAGGAGACGCAACCGATCTCCTCGTAGGCGGTGTCGGACTGCTTCGGCTCGATCACCGGGAGCAGCTCGGCGAGCGCCTTGTCTGTCAGCGTCCCGAAGTGGTTCGGGTTCGCGGTGATGAGCCGGCGGAACTGCAACCGGGCCGGCTCGATGTCGTCAGCCATGGGCTTCCCCTCTCGAGATGCCGCGGGCGGCTGCCCGCAGCCCGGCGGGGCGCGAGGCAGGGCGCCACGCGTCGTGCCGTTACTCGAGAGGGGTGCGGGATCGACGAGGAGGGTCGGTGGCGCGTGGGTGAAATGCCGGACCCGGGGATCACCCCGCGAGGAGGCTTCCCGAAGGCTCGTGGGCCGACGGCCGGTCAGGGTCCGGACGGCGTCGCTGGTGCGTGCGGCTCGCCGGCCGCGATGGCCGTGTACGTGCTGACCCAGGAGTCGACCTGCCAGCGCGGAGCACCGTAGGACGCGCGGGACGCGTACGCCTCCTCGATCGTCTCGTCGTGGAACCGCACGTCCGTGCCCGTCGCCTCGGTCAGGATCGCCGCCACCTCCGTGAGGGAGAGAGCGTCCGGGCCGGTCAGGTCGTAGGCCGCACCGCGGTGCTCGTCGGGCGAGCGGAGCACGGCCACGGCCGAGCGCGCGACGTCGGCCCGGGCCACCGCGGCCACGCGTCCCGTGCCGGCAGGACCGCGGATGACTCCGTCCGGGCCGACGAGGTCGGGCAGGAAGTCGAGATAGAAGCCGTCACGCAGGAACGTGAACGTCATGCCCGACGCGCGGATGTGCTCCTCGGTCGCCCAGTGGTCCCGGGCGAGCGTGAACGTGGCATCGGGCGAAGCGCCCAGGAACGACGTGTAGACGATGTGCCGTACGCCCGCATCTGCGGCCGCGTCGACGAACGTTCGATGGACGTCCAGGCGGTCCGCGCTCTCGGTCGCGGAGACCATGAACAGCACGTCGACCCCCGCGAGGGCGACGCGACCGGCGACGGCATCGGCATAGTCGGCGCGACGGACGTCGGCGGCCGCGACGGCGGGCAGCCGGGCGCCGGCGGGGTCGCGCACGACGAGCCGCGCGAGGATGCCGTGGCCCGCGCTCCTCGGCGACGAGGCGACCTACCGCACCGGTCGCGCCGGTGACCGCTATCGCTCGTGTCATGTGCCCTGCCTCCTCGGCGACAGTAGCGACGGGCGTCGCTCCCGACCAAGGGTGCGACGCCCGTCAACCGTGTCAGGGCGTGATGGTGAGCGGCTGGCCGCCGGACGTCAGCCGCCAGTCGGGGTTCGTCGCGGAGAACTCCGCCGGGTCGACCACCTGGTGCTGGGTCACCCAGTCGATCAGCAGCTGCCGGATCTCGACCTGCCGGTTGTAGACGACGGGCGCGCCGACCACGCCGGGGAAGTTGCCGCCCCCGGACTGCCGGTAGTTGTTGATCGCGACGACGAACTCCTGCGCGTCGGTGACGGGGACCCCGCCGTAGGCGAGACCCGTGATGCGGCTGCCGACGGGCTGCGCGAGGTCGATGTCGTACGTGAGCGGCTGGTCCAGACCACCCATGACGTCGTAGTTGTAGTCCGGCGTGCCGGTCGGCGCCGTCGGCGTCACCGCGTTGGTGAGGTCCGCCGACGCGTACGTGCCCGGGGTGGGTGCGGGCTTGAAGTACTCCGCCGACTTCTCCAGGTACGCCTTGACCTGCGCGCCCGTGAGCTTGATGCCCAGGAGGGTGTTGTCGTAGATGTACAGCCCCGCCACGTCCCGCACCGAGACGGTGCCCGCCGGGATGGCCGCGTCCTTGTTGAACGGGGCGGCGATGGACAGGACGGGCAGGTCGGCGTCGGCCCCGGTCAGCTCGGCCTTCACCGCGCCCGCCTGCACGTGGTTGATGAAGTCGAGGGCTGCGGTGTCCTCGTAGCGCGCCGTCGCGGCCGACATGGCCTCGGTGGCCGTCCCGATGACGCCGTTGACGTAGGTGACCACCTTCTGCTGGTCCGCCGCCAGCATCGTCACGATCTTCGGGTCCTCGGGCACCGTGTTCGAGTTGAGCACCTGGGCACCCACCGACTGCACCGCCCAGTGACCCCGCGCGAACGACAGGTCGATGTCGAACACGGACAGCCGCTCGCCCCACTTCAGGGGTTCGGAGAGCACGACGGGCTTCCCGGTCGCGGTGTTGGTCACCACGCGCTGGGCGATCTCCTGGTGGGCGTGCCCGACCAGGATGGCGTCGATGCCCGGCACCTGCTGGGCCACCAGCGTCGCCGCGTTCTCCGGGAACGGCAGCGCGTCACCGTACGACGAGGACGTGTCCGCCCCCGAGTGGGCGGCGACGACGACCACGTCGGCACCCTTGCGCTTCATCTCGGGCACGTAGCGAGCGGCCTGCTCGACCAGCCCGTCGAAGTGCATCTTGCCCTCGACGTTGGCCTTGTCCCAGATCGCGATCCCGGGGTTGGTGAGCCCGAGGATCCCGACGCGGATCGGCTTGCCGTGCGCGGGTTTGACGGTCTTGATGACGTAGGGCGCGAACGCCGGCTGGCCCGTCCCGTCGTCCAGCGCGTTGGCGGCCAGCAACGGGAAGTCCAGCTGGCGCTCGAACGTGCGCAGGTAGGGGATGCCGTAGTTGAACTCGTGGTTGCCGACGGCCGCCGCGTCGTACCCGATGGCGTTCATGGCGGCGGCCATCGGGTGCTCGACGGTCTTGGAGATCGGCTCGACCTTGGCGTAGTAGTACGCGAGCGACGTGCCCTGGATGGTGTCCCCGGCGTCGATCAGGAGTGTGTTGCGGCGGCCCTTGTCGGCGCGCACCTGGTTCACGAGCGTCGAGACCTTGGCCAGGCCCACGTCGTTGTGGGCGCTGTCGTCGTACTCAGCGTTCTTGAAGTAGTCCCAGTTCAGGGCGCTGCCGTGCAGGTCGGTCGTGCCCATGACGGTGAGGTGGTAGTCGTCGGAACTGTGCCCGTGCCCCTCACCGGCCGTGGCCGGTGATGCGAGGGCGACGGTCAGGGCGACGGCTGCTGCCACCGCTCCTGCTCTGGCACCTGCGCGGTGCGAGACGCTGAAACCCATGTCGCAGTCCTCCTGTGTGTCGGCTGTGCACCGGGTTGCGGTACGCCGGGCAACCTAACCCGATCGGGTGGGGCCGACATCTCGAGGCGATCGGGTGACCGAAGTGTTCGGCAGGGGTTCGTCCAGTCGTCGCTTCGTCAGGCGTGGATCCGCGGCAGGCCGAACGGCCGCCAGAGGTCGTCGTCGAGGAAGCGCGTCACGGCCCCGATGCGATCGCCGTCCGGGGTCAGGACGAGCAGGCCACCCCACACTCCGTGCAGGTAGCAACCGAATGCCGGCTGACCGTTCGCGCTCGTCGGCACGACGCTGAGCTCGGAATTGCCGTGCCAGGCCCAGCTCGCCGTCAGGAAGGCGGTGATGTCGGCTGCACCGCGGTACTCGTGCGGTGCCGGCGGCATGGACCACGCCGCGTGCTCGGTCAGCAGCCGGACAACAGCGCCGACGTCGCGGGCGACGAACGCGTCCGCGAACTGCGCCACGGCTCCGGCGCCGCACCGTCGGGCGTGGACGTTGGTGCGCGCAGCCGGGCGCGTCCGCGCTGGAGGAGTCCCTTGACGGCGAGCGGTGTGGCGCCCAGGATCCCTGCGACCTCGTCGGGCGAGAAGTCGAGCACGTCGCAGAGCACGACGCTGGCCAGCTGGCGGGGCGGGAGAAGCTGCAGCGCGGCCACGAACGCCAGCGAGACGTCGTCATGGGCGTCGCGGCGGCTCGTCGGGTCTGTCTCGAGCCAGTCCGTGGGGCACGGCTGGAGCCAGGTGATCCCTGCGCGTCGGGTCGGCTCTGGCACGTCGAAGGGTGCGACCGGTACCGCGGGCCGACGCCGCCCGGCGCGCAGGGTGTTCAAGCACGCTCGGGTGGCGATCCGGTACAGCCACGTCCGTAGCGACGAGCGCCCCTCGAACTGCGGCAGCGCGCGCCAGGCCGCCAGGAGCACGTCCTGCAGGACGTCCTCGGCGTCGGTGGCGGACCCCAGCATCCGGTAGCAGTGCATGCGCAGCTCACGCAGGTGGGGCCCGACGAGCGTGCCGAAGTCAGGGTCCGGGCCGTCGACCGGGCCCAGGCCCGGTCCGAGGTCCGGCGCATGTGCCATGGGCGGCAGTATCCGCGTTCCTCCTGATGCTCGCGCGGTGTCTACACCTGTGTCGGCTCACCACACGGAGGTCACCATGAGCAAGGCACTCGACACCTCGGTCGCCTACTTCGCCGCCTGGTCGGGCGGCGACCTGGACGCCGCCATGGCGCACGTGAGCCCGGACGTCGTGGTCGTCGCGCCGGCGGGGCGTCTGCACGGCCCGGACCAGCTCCGCGCGTTCATGGAGCCGTTCGCGCGGATGCTCCTCTCGTCGGCGCTGCTGTCCGCGTTCGGCGACGACGACACCGCACTCCTGTACTACGACACGTCGACGGCGCTCGTCGCGTCCGCGCCGGCCGCTGAGCGGCACACGGTCGTCGACGGACTGATCACGGAGCTGCAGATGGTCTTCGACCGCCTGCCGTTCGAGCAGGCGCGCGCCGCCGCGGGATGACGCGGTCAGGCGGCCCGCGCCCCGTGCGGGCGCTCGCGCCGGCATCGCGTAGCCTCCGGCCATGAGCACCCTGGACGAGGTCGGACGGCGCGACGGCTGGCGATGCTGGCTCTGCGACGAGCCCGTCGACCCCGACGCATCCGTGAACGCCGACCGCGGCCCGAGCATCGACGGGGGAGCGACGCCGAAGGGCAAGAAGCCGGTTCCTGGGTCCGAGCGCCTCGCCCACCGGGCGTGCAACACCCGCAAGGGAGCCGTGAAGCCGGTCGTGCCCTGGTCCTCGGCGTTGTTCGTCGTGGAACCCGCGCCGATCGTGGCGACCGTCGAGCGCCTGACCCGCAAGGGTGGGCGCGAGGTCGTCGGCCGGTGCCCGACCCGAGCCGACGGCGACCAGGCCGCGGCCTGGCTCGAGGACCGTCTCTCCCGGTTCGCGCCCGACCTGCGGGTCGCGGCGAGCGTCGAACCCGGGGGCGGCCAGTTCCTCCTCGTGCTCAGCACGCGCTGACCCCTCGGACGGGGTGTCGCTCTGGCGTTGACCTGCAAGTTCGGCCATGATCCGATTCGGGGTACTTGCCCCGGTCGACCAGTGACGACGGACCTACGAGGGGACCCACGATGACCGAGAAGCACAGTGGACTGGCTGTCGGGATGACGGTGTTCGCGGCGACGATGATGATCGTCATCGGGTTCTTCCAGGCGGTGCAGGGACTCGTGGCGCTGGTCAACGACACGTTCTACGTGGTCGGTCAGAAGTGGCTCTTCGAGTTCGACGTGACGACGTGGGGCTGGATCCACCTGATCCTGGGGATCGTCATCGGGATCGCGGGTGTGTTCGTCCTCGTCGGTCAGGTGTGGGCCCGGACGGTCGGCGTGATCGTCGCCACGGTCAGCGCCGTCGCCAACTTCGCGTGGCTGCCGTACTACCCCGTCTGGGCCGTCACCGTGATCGCGCTCAACATCTTCGTGATCTGGGCGCTGACCGTTCGCGGCCGCGACGTCACCAGCTGAGCGGACCGATCGCCGTACACCGAACGTCCACGTCGTCGCGCTAGCGTGGCGAGGGAGTCGAACCCGACTCGACATCGATGGGAGTCCTCGTGACATCGACCTCAGCGTCTCCGGAGATCGCGGCGCCGCAGAGCGAGCCGACCAGGTGGTGGGCACGCACGCCGGATCAGACTGCTGCCGAGCTGAGCAGCAACCTCGAGACGGGGCTCACCGCGGCCGAGGTGTCGGCGCGGCAGGCTCGGTACGGCCCCGACAAGCTGACCGCGCAGGCGCCGCCGTCCCTGTGGTCGGTGGTGCTCGAGCAGGTGCGCGACCCCATGAACATCATGCTCGTCGCCGTCGCCCTGGTCAGCCTGGCGATCGGTCAGGTGTCGACCGCGCTCATCGTGGGATTCCTGGTCGTGCTCAACGTGCTCATCGGTGCCCGGCAGGAGATGCTCGCGCGCAAGAGCGTCGACGCCCTCGCCACGATGCAGGAGCCGCAGTCGCGGGTCCGGCGCGACGGCACGCTCGTGCAGATCCCCGCCAGCCAGCTGGTGCCGGGGGACGTCGTCGAGCTGGAGGCCGGCGACATCGTGCCGGCCGACGGACGACTCGTCCGCACCGCCACGATGGAGACGCAGGAGGCGGCCCTCACGGGGGAGAGCGCGCCGATCGGCAAGGACGTCCTGGTCCTGGCCGACGACGCGGTCCCGTTGGGCGACCGCGCCAACATGGCGTTCCAGAACACGTCGGTCACCCGCGGCACGGGAACGATGCTCGTCACCGCGACCGGCATGACCACGCAGATCGGGAACATCGCAACGTTGCTCTCCTCGGTGGAGAAGACGAAGTCGCCCCTGCAGCGCGAGCTCGACCGGCTGACCAAGGTGCTCGGCGCGATCGCGTGGAGCGCCGTCGCGGTCATCGTGCTCATCGGGATCCTGCGCGGCCAGTCCGCGAGCGACCTGCTCTTCCTCGCCACGGCCGTCGCGATCTCGGCGATCCCCACCGGCCTGCCGACCTTCGTGCAGGCGATGCTCGCGTACGGCGCACGGCAAGCTCGCCGACGCCAAGGCGGTCGTCGCGAACCTGAACGACGTGGAGACGCTCGGCGCGACGAGCTTCGATCAACTCCGACAAGACCGGGACCCTGACCCTCAACGAGATGACGGTGACCGCGCTGTTCACGGTGGGCCGGCATTTCACGGTCGAGGGGACCGGGTACGGCAAGACGGGCTCGATCCTGCACGCGGCCGGCGACGAGGTCCCTGACCTGACCCCGCTGGCGTTCGGGCTGTGCCTGGCCAGCGACGCCACCGTGTCGGACTCGGGCCACATCATCGGCGATCCCACCGAGGCGGCGCTCGTCGTGCTGGCTGCGAAGATCGGGGTCGACGCGGAGGAGAGCCGTCGGTCCTACCCGCGCGTGGCGGAGGTGCCCTTCGACTCGGCGTACAAGTTCATGGCGACGACGCAGTGGGTGCCCTGGCGTGGCGACCGCACCCTCGTCGAGGTGGTCAAGGGCGGCCCCGACGTCGTCCTGCAGCGCTGCACGAAGGCGCTGGCCGGCCCGGGGGAGTTCGTCGACCTAGGGACGATGCGCGCCGAGATCGAGGCCGAGCAGGACCGGCTGTCGCGGCAGGGCCTGCGGACCCTCGCGTTCGCGGCGCGATTCCTGACGGCCAAGGACGAGCCGCTGATCGTGGCCGACCCGATGTCCTACGTCGAGGAGCTCGTGTTCGTCGGCCTCGTCGGCATCGTCGACCCGCTGCGCCCGACGGCCAAGGTGGCCGTCGAGATCGCGCTGAAGGCCGGCATCGAGGTCCGCATGATCACCGGCGACCACGCGGTCACGGCGAGCGCGATCGGTGCGCAGCTCGGACTCGGCCCCGGCGCGATCAGCGGCCCCGAGCTGGCGAAGCTCACCGACGAGGAGCTGCTCGCGCAGCTGCCCAACCTGCACGTGTTCGGACGCGTCACCCCGGAGGACAAGCTTCCGCCTGGTCCAGCTCATGCAGCGCGAGGGCCTGGTGGTCGCCATGACCGGCGACGCCGTGAACGACGCGGCTGCGATCAAGCAGGCGGACATCGGCGTCGCGATGGGGTCGGGCAGCGAGGTGACGAAGCAGGCCGCGCGCCTGGTGCTCACCGACGACAACTTCAGCACCCTGGTGCACGCCGTCGAGCTGGGCCGCAGCATCTACCAGAAGATCACCGCGTACATCCGGTTCCAGATGAGCCAGCTGATCGGGCTCGTGCTGCTGTTCCTGGCGGCCAGCATCTTCAACATCGCCGACGGCGTCGCGATGACCCCGATGATGGTGCTGTTCCTCAACTTCTTCGTCTGCGTGTTCCCGGTGATCGCGATCATGCTCGACCCGGTCGGGCCCGGGATCATGGACCGGGTGCCCCGTGACCCGAAGCTGGGCATCAGCAACCGGCGTGCGGTGGGTCGCTGGATCCTCTACGGCGCGGTCCTGTGCATCTCCTCGGGCATTCCCCTGGTGCTGGGACCGGACACCCCGAACCCCGACCACCCGACGGCGTCGATGACCATGGCCTTCGTCGTCATGGGGCTCGGGTCGGTGCTCTCGGGACTCGTGCTGCGGCGCGAGCCGGAATCCGGGCTGGCCGCGCCCCTGCTCACGGCGGTCAAGGTGCTCTCGGGTCCGATCGCCCTCATCGTCCTGGCCACCCAGCTGAACTTCCTGCAGGGCTGGCTCACCACCCAGGCGCTGACCGGCAACCAGTGGCTCATCTGCCTGGGCCTGGCGCTGCTGCTCCCCATCGTCGCCGAGCTCGACAAGGTGTTCATGCGGCGGCACGCCTCGACCACGCCGGTCCTGGAGACGCAGGACGCCGTCGCCCCGGCGCGTGCGCGGGTCTAGGGCGGTCCAGCCGGGCGGAGGGAGAACGACGTGGTCCTGATCGGCGCGCACACGCACGGCGACGACCCGGTGGCGACCGCCGCCGAGCTCGGCGCGCAGTGCGTCCAGCTGTTCCTCGCCGACCCGCAGGGCTGGAAGAAGCCGGTGCCCCGCGCCGACGCCGACGCGCTGGTGGCTTCGGGGCTCGGCATCTACGCACACGCGCCGTACCTGGTGAACGTCGCGTCGACCAACAACCGGATCCGCATCCCGAGCCGGAACATGATCGCGCAGCACGCGTCGGCCGCGGCCGACCTGGGCGCGCGCGGGCTGGTCGTGCACGGCGGCCACGTGGGGGACGGCGACGACATCGCGACCGGCATCGACAACTGGCGCAAGACGTTCGAGCGCGCGACGTTCCCGGTGCGGGTCCTGGTGGAGAACACCGCCGGCGGCGAGAACGCCTGCGCGCGCACGCTCGACCGGATAGCGCTGCTGTGGGACGCGATCGGGCAGTACGACGTCGGCCTGTGCCTGGACACGTGCCACGCGTGGGCGGCGGGCGAGGACCTCGAGACGATCGTCGACCGGGTCCGCGCCATCACGGGACGCATCGACCTCGTGCATGCGAACAGCTCCCGCGACGACGCCGGCTCCCAGCGGGACCGGCACGCCGGCTACGCGACCGGCACGATCCCGCCCGAGCTCGTCGCGCACGTGGTCCGGGAGGCCGGGTGCGACGCGATCGTCGAGACGCCGCCCGAGGGGCAGGCCGCCGACATCGCGTTCCTGCGCGCCGCGCTCGCCGGCTGAACGGCTCAGATCCGGCCGCGCACCGGGGTGTGCTCGGTCGGGTCCGGCGGCATCTCCATCTCGGCCCGGACGCCGAGCAGCCGGACCTCGCGGTCCTCCAGCGTCGCCGCGAGCGCGCGGGCCGCCCCGACGACGACGTCGGCGTCGCGCGTCGGGGCGGGCAGCTGCGGCTCAGCGTCTTGGTGACGAACGGGGCGTACCGCACCTTGAGCGCGACCCGGACGACCAGGCGTCCGTCCTGCGCCGTGTCCAGCACGACGTCGCGCGCCAGGACCTCGACGGCGTCACGCACCTGCTCGGGCGTCGTCAGGTTCTGCTGGTAGGTGGTCTCGCGGCTGTGCCCGCGTGGGACCCACGGGGTGTCGTCGACCGTCGTCGGCCCGAGTCCCTGCCCGAGCCCGTGGTACCACAGGCCCATCCTCGGCCCGAACTGCTCCACCAGCGCCTCGGCGTCCGCGTCGGCCAGCTCCCGGACGGTCGTGATGCCGAGCGCGGTCAGGCGGCCCGACACCTTCGACCCGACGCCCCACAGGTCCCTGGTCGGCCGGTGGCCCATGACCTCGAACCAGTTCTCCGCGGTCAGCCGGAACACGCCTGCGGGCTTGCCGAACTCCGTCGCGATCTTGGCCCGCACCTTGTTGTCGCCGATGCCCACCGAGCAGTGCAGCCGGGTCTCGGCCAGCACCACGTCCTGCGCGCGTTCCGCCAGGGCCTCCGGGTCGTCGGTGACCACGCCGAGGAACGCCTCGTCCCAGCCGAGCACCTCGACGACGGCCCCGAGCGTCCGCAGCGCCGCCATGACCTCGTCCGAGGCGGCCTCGTACGCCGGGGCGTCGACCGGCAGGAAGACCGCGTCGGGCAGCTTCCGCGCCGCCACCCGTAGCGGGAGTCCGGAGTGCACCCCGAACGCGCGCGCCTCGTACGACGCGGTCGACACGACACCGCGCTCGGTCGGGTCGCCGCGCCCGCCGACGACCACCGGCCTGCCGGCCAGCTTCCGGGTTGCGCAGGACCTCGACCGCCGCGACGAACTGGTCGAGGTCGACGTGCAGCACCCACGGCGCGGGGACGTTCATGCACCGAGTCTGCCGGTCCGGCACCGTTGACACCCCCTCGGACGTGCGACGACACTGCGAACTGCCCGCAGGACCGGTCGGGACGCGGGCCGAAGGACGGTCTGCGTGCCGCCCGCGCCGGCCGACCCGGAGGTCCACGTGGCGGCCGAGGTCCCGAGCACCCCGATGCCGGACGACCGCGTGCTGCGCGCCACGCGGGTCGTGTCGATCGTCATCGTCCCGTTCCTGCTGCTGGCCTGGGCCGTGCTCTACCCGTGGCCGAGCGACACCGGTCGGCTGTTCGCGTGGACGATCAAGGCCCACCTGTCGGCGATGGTCCTCGGGTCGGCCTACCTCGGCGGCGCCTACTTCTTCGTGCGGGCGGCCGGGGCGTCCGGCTGGCACACGATCAAGGCCGGCTTCCCGCCCGTCGGCTTGTTCGCCACCCTGATGGGCGTTGCGACGCTCCTGCACTGGGAGACCTTCGTCCACGGGCACGTCGCGTTCTGGCTCTGGGTGCTGCTCTACTTCACGACGCCGTTCCTCATCGCGTGGGTCTGGTGGCGCAACCGGGTGCACGACGCACCGGCCGCCGCCGACGACCTCCGTCTGCCGGGTGCCGCCGCCGCGGTGATCGCCGGCGTCGGGGGCCTCGCCCTGGTCACCGGCCTGTTCCTGTTCGTCGCCCCCGCGACGGCCGTCTCGATCTGGCCGTGGCCCCTGACGCCGCTGACCGCCCGCGTGATGGGAGCCGTCTTCTGCCTGGGGTCCGCCGGCCTCGGTGCCATCCGGGAGCAGCGGTGGAGCAGCGCGCGCATCCCTGTGCAGGTGGCCCTCGTGATGCTCGTCCTGCTCGTCGTCGCGGGCGTCCGCGGGCGGTCCTCGCTGGACCCGGCGCGACCCTTGACCTGGCTGTTCGTGGTGGGGTTCGTCGGCCTCACGCTCTCGACCGCCGCCCTGTATGTGCGGATGGAGCGGCGGTCGCCGTGACGAGCGGCGAGCTCGACGCGCTGCTGCTGCGCATGCGGACGGACCTCGGGTCCCTGGACGGCGACGTGCGGCGGTTCTTCCACGCCACGTACCTGCGCACCACCGTCGCGGTCGCGGACGAGATCGCGGCCGGCGGGTTCGCCGATCCCGGCTGGGTCGCGCGGTGGGACGTCGCCTTCGCCGAGCTCTACCTCGAGGCCCTCGACGCCGACCGCGCGGGCAGACCCGTGTCGGGGCCATGGAAGGTAGCGTTCGGTGCGCGCCCGGGGCTCCCACCCTTGCGCCACGTGCTGCTCGGGCTCAACGCGCACATCAACTACGACCTCCCTCAGGCCCTGCTCGCGGTGATCTCGTCCGCCGAGTTCGACGAGCCTGACGTGCTGCAGCGCCGGTCGGCCGACCACCAGCACCTCGACCTGGTGCTGCAGGCCCGCGTCGGAGCCGAGGACGACGAGCTCAGCGCGGTCTCCCGCGTCACACCGCTCGACCGGCTCCTACGGCCCGCCAACCGGGCTGCGTCCCGACGCTTCCTGGCCGAGGCCCGCGCGAAGGTGTGGCGCAACGCCGTCGTGCTCGACCGGGCGCGGCGCGTCGGTCGCTACGAGCCTGTCCTGGCCGAGCTGGAGGTTCTGTGCGCCGACCGGGTTCGGGACCTGCTGCCGTCGGGCCAGGTCCTGCTCAGCCTGGCCCGCCGCGGCTTCGGGGTCCTGCTCCCGGGCGCCTGACCTTGCTCCCGCTCATCCGGGCGTCGTCCTGGGACGGCCGGCGCCACCGGCCAGGCGCCGCGTCACCCGGTGCGCCTCGAGCAGGAGCAGCCGTCCGAGCTCGGCCTGCCGGTCCGTCTGGAAGCGCGTCTCGATGCCGGTGAGCGTCAACGCCCACATCGGGCGGTTGCCCCGGTCGAAGATGGCCGCGGCCATGCCCCAGCTGCCCTCGACGATCCGGCCGGGGTTCACGACGTAGCCGAGCCGTTTCGCGTCGGCGATGGTCTGGCGGATCGCGGGGACCGACTGGGCGACGCCCCAGCGGCCGCCGCGCAGGTCCAGCCGGGCGAGGGCGTCCTCGCGCTCGGCCTCGTCGAGGTGGGCCAGGATCGCCAGGCCGGCCGACCCGATGCCGAGCGGGAAGCGTGAGCCCTCGGTCAGGACGAACGACCGGACCGGGAAGCTGCCCTCCTCACGCAGGAGGCAGATCGTCTCGTTGCCGCGCCGCATCGACAGGAACGCGGACTCGCCGGTCGCGGCCGCGAGCCGCACCAACGACGGGTGGGCGAGTCCTCGATGGGGAACCGGCTCGCCGACGCCGTGCCCATCACGTACATCTCCGGGCCGAGGAACCACCGGCCCGTCTCGTCGTCGTGGTCGAGCAGTCCCTCGACGGCGAGCGCACTGAGCAGCCGGTGCACGGTCGGCTTGGTGAGGCCGGTGCTCTCGACGAGGTCGCTGAGACGGGCACCGGCGTCCCGGGCGAGCGAGATCTGACGCAGGAGCGCACCGACGCGCTGCACCACCTGGGTGCCCGGCGGATGGGGTGCGACGGACGAGAGAAAGTCCACCATGTGAAACATCACCTCCGAGATTCCACATCGTAGTCCACATGATGAAAGTCCTCCGTGGACGACGTACGGTCGCGACGATTCAGCGATCGAGCGCTCGAAGGAGAGACGTGTCGAAGCAGGTAGAGAGCGCGGCGTCGGCCGTCCGGGACGTGATCCGGGACGGCATGACCATCGCGGTCGGCGGGTTCGGGCTCAGCGGGAACCCGTTCGACCTCATCGAAGCGGTCCGCGACTCGGGGGCGCGCGAGCTCGTGATCGTCTCGAACAACATGGGCGTCGACGGCGTCGGACTCGGGGTCCTGCTCGAGAACAACCAGGTGGCCAGGGTCGTCGCGTCCTACGTGGGGGAGAACAAGCTGTTCGCGCAGCAGTACCTCTCCGGCGAGCTCGAGGTGGAGTTCGTGCCGCAGGGCACGCTCGCCGAACGTCTGCGCGCGGGCGGCGCGGGCATCCCTGCGTTCTACACGCGCACCGGCGTCGGGACGCAGGTCGCGCAGGGCAAGCCGACCGCGGACTTCGACGGGGTCACCTACCTGCAGGAGCGCGCGATCACCGCCGACCTGGCCCTGGTCCGCGCGCACCGCTCCGACACGGCCGGCAACCTGACCTACCGCTACACGGCCCGCAACTTCAACCCGGCCGTCGCGACCGCGGGCCGGATCACGGTGGCCGAGGTCGAGGAGATCGTCGAGGCCGGCGCCATCGACCCGGATGTCGTCGCGACGCCCGGGATCTTCGTCCAGCGCGTCGTGCTCGCCTCGCCCCGCACGAAGCCCATCGAGCAGCGCACCGTGCGACCCCGCGTCGCGACGGGCGCGTGAGGAGAACGGACATGCCCTGGACACGGGACGAGATGGCCGCGCGGGCCGCCTCCGAGCTGCGCGACGGTGCGTACGTCAACCTGGGGATCGGCATCCCGACCCTCGTCGCCAACAACATCCCCGACGGGCTCACCGTCACCCTGCAGAGCGAGAACGGGCTGCTCGGCATGGGGCCGTTCCCGTTCGAGGGCGACGAGGACGCGGACCTCATCAACGCCGGCAAGCAGACGGTCACGGTGCTGCCGGGCGGGTCGATCTTCGACTCGGCGACGTCGTTCGGGATGATCCGCGGCGGCCACGTCGACATCGCGTTCCTCGGCGCGATGGAGGTGTCCGGCACGGGTGACCTGGCCAACTGGGCGATCCCCGGCAGGCTGGTGAAGGGCATGGGCGGGGCGATGGACCTCGTCGCCGGCACCAAGCGCGTCGTCGTCCTCACCGAGCACACGGCCAGGGACGGGTCGCCCAAGATCGTCGACCACTGCACGCTGCCGCTCACGGGGCTGCGCTGCGTCCAGCGCATCATCACCAACCTCGCCGACTTCGAGGTGACGCCGGACGGCCTGGTGCTCAACGCCCTCGCCCCGGACGTGACCCTGGACGAGGTCCGCGCGTCCACCGGTGCGTCCTTCGAGATCGAGATGGCGGTGGCCCGATGAGCCTGCGCGAACGCTTCGGCACGGATGTCCTGCTCACCGGCTGGGGCCACTCCCCGTTCGGCAAGCTCACGGACGAGACCCTCGAGTCGCTGATCGTCCAGGTCGCGCGCGAGGCGATCGACGCCAGCGGGCTCGAGGCCCGGGACATCGACGAGATCTACCTCGGCCAGTTCAACTCGGGCCTCCTCCCGCTCGGCTTCGCCTCCTCGCTGGCACTGCAGGTGTCCGACGACCTCGCCGGCACCCCCGCCACGCGAGTCGAGAACGCCTGCGCGTCCGGCTCCGCGGCGCTCCAGCAGGGCGTCAAGTCGCTGCTGGCGGGGACGGCCAAGGCGGTCCTGGTGATCGGGGCGGAGAAGATGACGCACGCCCCGGCGTCCGTCGTCGGCGCGGCCCTGCTCGGCGCGGACTACGAGTCGGCGGGCACCGAGTCGACGAGCGGCTTCGCGGGGCTGTTCGCGACGACGGCCATCGCCTACCAGGACCGGTTCGGCAGCGTCTCGGACGTCCTGGGGTCGATCGCGTCGAAGAACCACCACAACGGCATGGCCAACCCCTACGCCCAGCTGCACAAGGAGCTGTCCGTAGAGTTCTGCCGCACCGTCTCGGACCGCAACCCGATGGTCGCCGACCCGTTGCGCCGCACCGACTGCTCGCCGGTCTCCGACGGCGCCGCCGCGGTCGTCCTGACCACGGCCCCCGTCACCGGCGCCGCGACCGCACCCGTGCGCCTCGCCGGCTTCGCCCAGGCCAACGACTTCCTGCCCGCGAGCAAGCGCGACCCGGTCGCGTTCGCGGGCAGCGTCGCCGCCTGGAACGGCGCGCTCGCCATGGCCGGCGTGACGGTCGACGACCTCGACCTCGCCGAGGTGCACGACTGCTTCACCATCGCCGAGCTCATCCTGTACGAGGTGATGGGCCTGGCCCCGCGCGGCAAGGGTGCGATCGCGATCGAGGACGGCTCCGTCTACCGCGACGGCCGGTTGCCCGTGAACCTCTCGGGCGGACTCAAGGCGAAGGGTCACCCGGTCGGCGCGACCGGCGTCTCCCAGCACGTGATCGCCGCGATGCAGCTGGCCGGGACCGCCGGCGAGATGCAGCTGCCCGGGGCTCGGCGAGCAGCCGTGCACAACATGGGCGGCCTCGCGGTGGCCAGCTACGTGAGCGTCCTCGAGTCCGTGTGACCGCACCGGGGTCTTCGCAGCGCCATGTTGCTGGACGACCACCTCGCGGTGACGATGGACCTGCTCGGCGGGGACGCATCGAGGTGCTGGTGGAACGTGGGAGGGTGCGACGCGACGCCCGGCGTCCCGACGAGATCGACGTCGCCGAGCGTTTCAACGACATGATGCGGGGGACCGCTCCCCACACCGGGCGCCGCCCGGCAGAGAAAGGCACCACCACCTGATGAGGCTCCACCCGCTGCGTACCTACAAGAGCTTCCGAGCCGCTGCCGCGCGAGGAGCAGCTGGCCTGGAAGATCGCCGAGGTCGCCGCCGACCCGGTCGCCGTCGACCCGGACGTCGCGGACATGATCGTCAACCGGTTCATCGACAACGCGTCCGTCGCGGTCGCGTCTCTGAAGCGCGCCCCGATCGTCGCGGCCCGCGGGCAGGCGCAGGCCCATCCGGTCGGTCCGGCGTCCGGGGGAGCGGGCGCGACGGTGTTCGGCATCGCGGGGCGGTACGGCCCGGAGTGGGCGGCCTACGCGAACGGCGTCGCCGTGCGCGAGCTCGACTACCACGACACCTTCCTGTCGGCCGAGTACTCGCACCCCGGAGACAACATCCCGCCGGTCCTCGCCGTCGCGCAGCACACCGGCGCCGACGGTGCCGCGCTCCTGCGCGGCATCGCGACCGGGTACGAGATCCAGGTCGACCTGGTGAAGGCCATCTCGTTGCACGCCCACAAGATCGACCACGTGGCCCACCTCGGCCCGAGCGCGGCGGCGGGCATCGGGACGCTGCTGGGCCTGCCGGTCGAGACGATCTATCAGGCGATCGGGCAGGCCCTGCACACCACGACGGCCACCCGGCAGTCGCGCAAGGGCGAGATCTCGACCTGGAAGGCATCCGCTCCGGCATTCGCCGGGAAGATGGCGATCGAGGCGGTCGACCGGGCCATGCGCGGCCAGACCAGCCCGTCACCGATCTGGGAGGGCGAGGACGGCGTCATCGCCTGGCTGCTCGACGGACCCGAGGGCCGCTACGAGGTTCCGCTCCCGGAGCCCGGAGAGGCCAAGCGCGCGATCCTCGACACCTACACCAAGGAGCACTCGGCCGAGTACCAGGCGCAGGCGTGGATCGACCTGGCCCGCGCGCTGGGAGCCGCTCACCCCGAGATCCGCGACCCCGCCAACGTCGAGCGGATCGTGCTGGCCACCAGCCACCACACGCACTACGTGATCGGCACCGGCGCCAACGACCCGCAGAAGTTCGACCCCGAGGCCAGCCGCGAGACGCTGGACCACTCGATCGCCTACATCTTCGCGGTCGCGCTGCAGGACGGTTCGTGGGACCACAACCTCTCGTACGCGCGGTCGCGGGCCACGCGACCGGACACGGTGGCGCTCTGGCACAAGATCAGCACCGTCGAGGACGCGGAGTGGACGCGGCGGTACCACTCGAACGACCTGACGGAGAAGGCGTTCGGCGGACGGGTCGAGATCGACCTGGTGGGCGGCGGCCGGATCGTCGACGAGATCGCGCTGGCCGACGCGCACCCGCTGGGCGCGCGGCCGTTCACCCGGCCGGACTACGTCCGCAAGTTCCGCACGCTGGCCGGCCCGGTGCTCTCCGAGGGGCAGATCGACACGTTCCTGGGCCTGGCCGAGCGGCTGCCGTCGCTGACGCCCGCCGAGGTGGGCGACCTCAACGTGCTGGTCGCCGACCTGCCCGAGGCACCGAAGGGGCTGCTCTGATGCTGCACTCGAGCGTGACCGCCGCGGACAAGCGCGCCGCCTTCCGGGCCCGCCTGGGCGCCGGCGACCTGATCCGGATGCCCGGTGCCTTCAACCCGCTGAGCGCTGCCCTCATCCAGGACAAGGGCTTCGAGGGCGTCTACATCTCGGGCGCGGTGCTCTCGGCAGACCTGGGGCTGCCGGACATCGGCCTGACCACGCTCACCGAGGTCGCGCAGCGCGGCGCGCAGATCGCCCGGGTCACCGACCTGCCCACCCTCATCGACGCGGACACCGGGTTCGGCGAGCCCATGAACGTCGCGCGCACCGTCCAGGTGCTGGAGGACGCGGGCATCAGCGGGATGCACCTCGAGGACCAGGTGAACCCCAAGCGCTGCGGCCACCTCGACGGCAAGGAGGTGGTCGACGAGGCCACCGCGCTCAAGCGCATCCGCGCGGCCGTCGAGGGTCGTCGCGACCCCAACTTCCTCATCATGGCGCGCACCGACATCCGGGGCGTCGACGGGCTGGCTGCCGCCGTCGACCGGGCCAGGGCGCTGCAGGACGCCGGAGCCGACGCGATCTTCCCGGAGGCGATGGCCTCGCTGGAGGAGTTCGCGGCGGTCCGGGCGGCGGTGAGCGTGCCGATCCTGGCCAACATGACGGAGTTCGGCAAGAGCGAGCTGTTCACCACCGGCCAGCTGGCCGACGTGGGCGTGAACATCGTGATCTTCCCGGTCTCGCTGCTGCGCCTGGCGATGGGCGCGGCCGAACGCGGCCTCGAGACGATCCTCGCCGAGGGCTCCCTGACGTCGAGGGTGCCCGAGATGCAGACCCGCGCCCGGCTGTACGAGCTGCTCGACTACGAGAGCTACTCGACCTTCGACGCGGGCATCTTCACGTTCGACCTGGACAACAACAGGAGCGGTGCATGACGGACATCAAGAAGGGGCTGGCCGGGGTCGTCGTCGACACCACCTCGGTGTCCAAGGTGAACCCCGAGACGAACTCGTTGCTCTACCGCGGCTACCCCGTGCAGAGCGCGTCCACCCAGCCGTTCGAGGCGGTCGCCTACCTGCTGTGGAACGGCGAGTCCCCGACGACGCGCAGCTCGCCGAGCTGCGCTCCACAGAGCGTCCGCTGCGCGCCCTCGACCCGGACGTCCGGACGGTCCTGGACCTGACCCCGCTCGACGCGCACCCGATGGACGAGGTGCGGACCGCGGTCAGCCTCCTCGGAGCTGCGGCGCTGGCCGGCTCGGGCTCGGTGCTCGACGCCGGCGGCAGCCCCGAGGACAACCTGCGGCGCAGCCTGCAGCTGTTCGCGGCCCTGCCGGCGATCGTCGCGTACGGCCAGCGTCGTCGACGCGGGCTGGACGCCGTGGAGCCGCGCGACGACCTCGACTACGCCGCGAACTTCCTCTGGATGACGTTCGGCGAGGAGGCCGACGAGGCCGTCGTCGACGCATTCAACCGGTCGATGATCCTGTACGCCGAGCACTCGTTCAACGCCTCGACGTTCACGGCTCGGGTGGTCACCTCGACGCTGAGCGACCTCTACTCGGCGGTCGTCGCCGCGATCGGCGCGCTCAAGGGCCCGCTGCACGGCGGCGCCAACGAGGCCGTCATGCACGTCTTCGACGAGATCGGTTCCGCGCAGGACGTGACGGCCTGGCTGGACACCGCCCTCGCCGAGAAGCGCAAGATCATGGGCTTCGGGCACCGCGTCTACAAGCGTGGCGACTCCCGGGTCCCTACCATGAGGGCTGCGCTCGAGAGCCTGGTCGAGCACTACCACCGACCCGACGTCCTCGAGCTGTACACCGCGCTCGAGACCCAGTTCGTCGCGCGCAAGGGCATCTACCCGAACCTGGACTACCCGTCTGGGCCCGCCTACAACCTCATCGGCTTCGACACCGCGACCTTCACGCCGATCTTCGTCGCCGCCCGGATCACGGGCTGGACCGCGCACATCCTCGAGCAGGCGGCCTCGAACGCGCTGATCCGACCCCTGTCGGAGTACGTCGGCCCGGACGAGCGGCACGTCGAGGGGTACGTCCCGCACGCCGACGAGCTGGCGCTGGCGGACCGCCCGGAGGAGCTCGGCTGACTCCCGCCGCCCGGTCCGGGTGAACCGGTCGCACCCCCGTCTCGTGTCAACTCGTGTCGGGCCCGTCGTGGGCTCGCGGAGGAAGGGTTGACGACGATGACGATCCTGAGGCGCGTAGCGATGGCTGCGGCGGTCGTGGTGACCGCCGGACTGATCGGGGCTCCCGCGGCTTTCGCCGGTGGCGGGCACGAGGGAGGTGGTCGGACCATCTTGGACGCAGAGCTGGCCGGGAGCCTGACGACCGATCCGGTCCTGTTCCAGAACGTGGCTCCAGGCGGGGCCAACTGGGTGATCGGCAACGGAGAGGCGCGGTTGCGCCACGACGGTCGCCTGGACGTGCGGGTGCGCGGCCTCGTCCTGACGTCGTCCGGCGCGAATCCCATCACGCAGCTCTCCGCGAGCGTCGCGTGCAACGGCGCCGTGGTCGCGACAACGGCCGTCGTGCCGTTCTCGTCCACGGGCGACGCCAAGATCAACGCCAAGGTCGCGCTGCCGAAGCGGTGCATCGCGCCGGTCGTGCTGCTCAACCCGCGTGGCGTCGCCACGGTCTACATCGGCGTGACCGGCACCGAGGGATGAGGTGGGCCCCGTCCGGGCCTCGTCGGCTTCGACGCCGCGACGTCCACCGGGGCACTGACGTGTGACGCGAGAGGCCTCCGCGTGCCAGCCCGGGTTCCTACCCCGGCTCGCCACGGAGGTCTCTCGCGACGTCGAGGTCACTGCACCCGACCGGCCAAGCTGGAGCAGGTCGGCTGACGACGGCCGCCTCAGCCCTGGCCGACGATGCTGAGCATCCCGGAGACCGCGCTCCCAGGGTGGTGGCTCGCCCGGACGGCGGGTCCGGTGAGCACCGGGAACCGGGCCTTGACCTGGTTGATCATGAGCCCGGAGGCTGCGCCCACGAGCGTGCCGACCACGCCGGCGAACAGCTGGTCGATGCCCAGCCCGATCGCGACCGGGACCAGCAGGAAGGTGGTGCGGACGCGGGTGTGGGCCAGCTCGCGGACCACGGCCCGGTTGTACTCCTCCACCAGCTGCTCGAGGAGCGTCGCGACGTCTGCGGCGGTCCACGTCGGCGACAGCTGGTTCTCCCAGGCCCAGAGCTTCACGCCGGGCCCGGCGGAAGTCGTCGTCGCCGATCAGGTCCAGCACCCGGTGCAGGGTCTCCTCGTCCGGGTCGTCGACGCAGGCCAGCGGCAGCTGGAGCCGCAGCCCGGGCTGCCCGCTGCGCCACTCGAACGTGAGGGCGTCGAGGTCCGTCGAGGCCGAGCCGCCGGTGAACCGGACGGAGTCGGTCCCCTGGTAGGCGGCGACGAGCTCGGCGTCGTCGCGTGCCACCCGGCCGCGACCGTCGTGCGCGGCGAATGCTGGGTGCAGGGTCGGCTGGTCGAGCGGTGAGCGCGGGAACCGGTCGTCGTCGGTGTCCATGAGGGTGACGAACGGGCGGTCGGCCAGGAACTCGGCGGTGAGCAGGTAGGCGCGTTCCGGGTCGGCGCGTTCCTGCGGGCTCAAGTGGTCGAACGCGAACCGCCACTTCTCGCGCAGCTCCGCGTCCCACGGGATCGTCACCGCGGCGTCGCCCAGCTGGGTCACGCGCAGGGCCAGCAGCTCCGGGTCCCAGCCGGCATCGGCCCAGTACGTGAAGTCGTCGTCGTCCGCGGGGCACGGGAAGACGACCGCGTCGTGCATGAGCACGTCCGAGATCAGAGCACCGAGGTCGGTGTGCGCCCGGACCGAGTAGGTGGCCCAGCGGGGCCGCACCCGGGGTTCAGCGTCGTGCGACATCTCTGCCGTCCTTCGGTCGGCGATCGTCTTCCAGCATCCCCCTCCGGCGCGCCCGCGGACAGCCCGGCCCTAGGCGATCGACGTCGCGGACCTCTCGTCGCCCGCTCCGGCGCCGCCGGGCGTCAGTCCGTGACCCTCCCTACGGTGGACCCATGACCATCCCCACGCTCACCCTGAACAACGGCGTCACGCTGCCCGCCCTCGGCTTCGGTGTGTTCCAGACGCCGCCCGACGAGACGGTGGCCGCGGTGCGGACGGCGCTCGAGGTCGGCTACCGGCACATCGACACCGCGGCGGCCTACGGCAACGAGCGCGAGGTGGGCAGGGCGCTGCGCGAGTCCGGGGTCCCGCGCGAGGAGGTGTTCGTCGAGACCAAGGTCTGGATCAGCGACTACGGGTACGACGCCACCCTGCACGCGTTCGACAAGTCCGCCGTCAAGCTCGGCGTCGACACGATCGACCTCCTGATCCTGCACCAGGCGCTGCCGAGCCGCTTCGACCTGACGATCGATGCGTACCGGGCCCTGGAGCAGCTCCTGGCCACCGGCAAGGTCCGGGCGATCGGGGTGTCGAACTTCATGACGGACCACCTCGACGAGCTGTTGGCGGCCACGACCGTCGTGCCCGCGGTGAACCAGATCGAGGTCCACCCGTACTTCCGTCAGCCGGCCGTCCTCGCCGCGGACGCAGCGCACGGGATCCTCTCCCAGGCGTGGTCGCCCATCGGCGGCATCACCTTCTACCGCGACAGCGGGCACCCGTCCGCGCTGGCCGACCCGACCATCGCCGCGATCGCGGCCACCCACGACCGGACCCCCGCGCAGGTCATGCTGCGTTGGCACCTGCAGCGGGGCCGGTCGGCGATCCCGAAGTCCGTCACCCCGTCGCGCATCGCGGAGAACTTCGCCGTGACCGACTTCGAGCTCACCGACGCGGAGCTGGCGGCGATCGACGCCCTGGACACCGGGCACCGCGGCGGCCCGGAGCCGGCGACGATGACCCTCGAGGCCTGGGGGCGCCCGGTCCCGGAGGCCTGACGCCGGTTACCTCGGGACGAACCGCTCGACGAGGAACCCAGGAATTCGCCCTGGCGTGCTGCTCATGTTGGCCGCTCGATCCGTCGATGACATATCGAGGTTGCGAGCGACCAAGGAGGGTAGCCATGGCACTCACGTTCGACGCATATCCGACACCGGCGTCATCGAGCGCTGCGGTCAACCCCGCGAAGCTGCGGGACGAGATCCACCGACTGTCGCAACGGCTGGTGCGCGCCAAGGAGTCCTACAACCAGGACTTCATCGACGGCGACCCCGGCGTGCCCCTCGACGAGCAGCTCGCGGTCATCGAGAGCTACGCGGCCAGGCTCGAGAGCGCGACCGAGCTGCTCCGTCAGGCCGAGGCCGCAGCCCAGTCACCGACCGAGGTGCCCGAGCAGCCGTCGCGGATCGCCGACCCGCTGCCGCCCCAGCCGGGGCTGCACCAGGCCCCGGTACCGGAGCCCCAGGTCCAGGAGCCCCAGGTCCAGGAGCCCCCGGTCCAGGAGCCCCGGGTCCCGGAAGCCCAGGTCCCGGAGGCCCGGATCCCGGAGCCCCAGGTCCCGGAGGCCCGGATCCCGGAGCCCCGGATCCCCGAGCCCCAGGTCCCGGAGGCCCGGATTCCGGAACCCCGGACACCGCAGCCTGCGGCACCCCCGGTGCCACCTCTGCCCCGTCCGACCGGTGTCGGAATCGCGAACCCGGACGGCACGCCGCTCGTCAACGACGGCGGCGCCATCCTCCGCACCGAGGATGCCGCGGTGGGCGACTACGTCCGGCATGCCGCCGAACAGCGCTGGCTGGCGGCGACCGGTCGCTCGTCCGGCGGCGAGTTCGTCGCGGTCTGCGACGCCATCCTCGCGGCCCTCGCGCACAAGCACGGCGTGGGGCTCGAGGACGAGCGCCAGCTGCTGGCTCGTCAGGTCGACGCTCGGTACCGACGCGACTACGGGTGAGGCGTCGCCGTGGTCGGCCCGGGCGGGTTCGATCGCGGCACGCACGACCGAGGAGTGGTCCGTCGCTGCGTCACTGTCTTGACTAGGTGAAGCGTTCGTCTCCGGTCGGCTCGTAGTGCGGCACCGCGTTCATCCGGTGCCGCAGGTGACAGCTCCTCATACATCCGCTTCCTCGCCCGGCTCTGGTTGCCCAGCGGACGGTGCTCGGCGATCGTGTGCCACGGGTTGTACGACAGCTGCTTCGCGAACTCCATCTGCGCGGGCGAGTCGAACGTCTGCCTCGGGAGGCGAAGCGTGGCGACGGGCACCCGCGGCGACAGCTTCGTCGGCCACAGCACGCCGGCGTTCTCGATCGGCATCAGGTGCGGGTCCGTCTGCACCTGCACGCGCACCTCCAGCTCCACATCACCCTCCGACAGCGACGCCACCATCGCGTCGCGCAGGTAGTCGTCGGGCGGGCGGAACGGCAGGCGCGGGATGGGTGTCTTCCTGCTCGACGTCGGCCACACGGAGTACGACATCGCCTGACCCTCACCCATCAGGTAGGGCACGCAGCTGAAGTAGGGCGCCTCGAACGGGCTGCTCTGGGTCTTGGTGTAGAGCGACTGCATGAGCATGTCGAACACGTGCGGGGCGCGCAGGTTGACGAAGTAGAACAAGGCCGCGTTCTGCACGCTCCAGAGCTGAAGCGCCGCGTTGGCCATCGCGTCGGGCGTGACGAAGGTGGCGGTCGACACGCCGAACATGTCGAGCGTGTGCCGCTCGTCGTTGAGCAGCTTCGGGCCCTCGACGCCCATGAGCTTGATGCTGATGCTCATGAAGCCGACGTCGTCGATGTCCGGCGTGATGTACGGCCCCGGCCCCGAGAAGCGTACCCACGCCGTGAAGGTCTGCGGCTTCGCGTAGATCCCGCGGCGCAGGTGCTCGGGCAGGTTGTCGTGCACGGTCAGCGCCCCGGCAGATGCCGTGCGTCTTGGTGTTGCCGCCGCGCTCGAAGCCGCCGGGCTTCCACAGGCCGGTCATCTGTTCGGTGAAGCTGCGCACGATCGAGTCGGTGAAGCTTTCCTCGTCGACCATCGCTCGCTCTTCCGCGATCTGCAGCTGCAGGTTGCGGCGGTTGACGTTGATGAGCGAGGTGATGAGTCGCTCGGCGCGGTCCTTCAGCAGGGCGTCGAGGGTCGGTCGGACGAACGGGTCGAAGCGACGCTCCAGCCGCAGCAACGCCGTGGCGGTGTCGGCGACGAAGTCGCGCCAGGCCACGCCGGTCGCGGCGCGCGGCTGCGGGTGGCTCGCGTTGGAGCTCGCGGTCGGCGTGGTGGGCACCCTCAGTCGCGAGTGGCCAGGACGGCGAGCGTCGTGTTGGCGGACGAGATGAGCGCCGTGGTGACCGCGGCACGCCGAGGCAGGTCCCCGCGCATGCCGGACACGACCGCCGACACCGTGTCCGAGGCGTGGATGAGGATGGCCAGGCGGGCCAGCTTGCGTCGCGAGGCGTCATCCGCGGTGAGCAGCTCGATGCCCAGGAGGATCGTCCGGATGCCGAACATCCGGAACGGATACATGCCCGCCCGGGACGCCTGTTCGTCCGTCGCCAGCCGGCGCAGGAGCACCTGGGGAGCAAGCAGGCCGAGCGTGCCCATGACGATCCGCACGACGGCCAGGATCTGACCCGAACGGCGGCTCGCGGTCGATGTCGCCATGGCGTCTCCCCTGATCGACTCCCGTGCCACGTTGGCACCGGTGCCGGTCGCTGTCAACGCTTGCACGTCCCTGTCCGGTATCGACCGGTTTACGCCTTTACAAGCCTGGGCGGCGGGAGCACGCTGGAGGGCGATCAAGCCGACCTCGACCACCGGCTTGCGGCAGGGGAGGTCTGGCCATGTCGAGCAGGAACGCGACGCGTCAACCGACGATCACGCAGCCTCACACCGAGGCCGCCCTGATGCGCCTGGGCAATCGGCTCCTCGACGAGCTGTTCCGGGCGAGCCCTCCTGGTCCCGTTCCGAAGGGAAGCTGCGCGGCACAGTTCTCGCCTTTCCCGGAACCCGAGCGGTGAAGCCGATCTCGATCTTCGCCCGTGCGTTCTTGTGGCAGGGGAAGGTCGTCGACGCGGAGCAGGCCAGCCTCAAGAACCTCATCAGCCCGTTCCGGCTGCGACTGATCAAGGCCACGTTGTCCACGGCTGAGAAGCTGGGTCGACGGCGACCCGATCGTCCTCATCGACTACTCCCGCACCTCGCGCGTCGCCCACATGGTCCGTGATGAGATCCGCCTCGTCGGCCCCGGCCTCTACCTCGGAGTCGTCTGGCTGTGGCATCGGCGCGTCGGCTGGTTCACGCTCCGACAGCGGGGGTCGAAGTAGCCCGACGAACCGGCTCGCGACGGGTAGGCACATGGTCCCAGGGGTGGTTGCATGCCGGCACAGGTAGCGGTGTGCGTCCAGGCGGAGCTCGTCGCCGACCGCGAAGAGGCCGCCCGGGACCAGCTGGCACAGATCCGCGTCGATGACTTCGACGCGATCGGCACGGTTCACTTCGCCCGCGCCTTCGTCCTCGAGCCGGTGATCGACACCGAGGGACATCCGATACCGCCGTCGATCGTCTACATGGCTGACGTCGACGGTTCTGCCGACGAGCACTTCCGAGCGCTGCCGACCGAGATCCACGCACTGTTCGAGAACTGCCGGGGCTACCCGGGCACGCCCGGCGTGGCAGCGCGTCTCCTGTGGTTGCACGAGCACTCCTTGCGGCCGGCCGCCTACTACCGGCACACCGCCGACCGCCCGGTGGAGCAGATCAAGCGTGAGGCATACCTGCGCGAGCAGGTCGAGGTCGTGCTCGACGAGCTGACGGCCGCCCAGCGAACCTCGGTCGACGCGGTCGCGCACACGGTGTACCGCGCGGTGAAACGGCGCCCCGACCTGGCGTGGGCGATCCGTCGACCCTCGAGCCCGGGACTCACCTACGGAGTGCTCCGGATCTCGACGCTGGTCGCGATCGTCCTCGGCCTGCTCCTCGTGCTCCCGCTCGTCGGCCCGTTCCTTGTCGCGTGGGTGCTCGTGGTGCGGGTCCTGGAGCTGCGCGACACGCCGGAGAGCGGAGCGGTCGACATCGGGCACATCGACGCGGTCCGTCGCTACGAGGACCATGGGGTCCAGAACCCCTTCACCGGCATCGGGTTCGTCAAGCCTGGGATCGTGCGACGCCTCACGATGCGCGGCGCGCTGCTCGGGCTCGATCTGGCGTTCCGTCTCGTCATGTACCGAGACAACCTGTCCGGGGTCCAGACCATCCACTTCGCCCGGTGGCAACCGGTCGACGGTGGCCGACGGCTCATCTTCGCCAGCAGCTACGACGGCAACCTCGAGAAGCTACATGGACGACTTCATCTCCCGGCTGGCCTGGGGCATCAACCTCGTCTTCAGCAACGGCATCGGCTTCCCGCGCACGCGCTGGCTGTTCTTCGGTGGCGCCAAGGACGAGATCGCCTACAAGCACTACCTGCGCCGGCACCTGGTGCCGACCGTGGTGTTCTACTCGGCCTACCCGACGCTCGCGGCGACGCACATCGACCGGAACGCGGACGTCCGTCGGGCCCTTCGCGCCCAGGACCCGCGATGGCTCGAGGCGATGTGAGCGGGGCGATGGGCGACCTGCTCGACCTGGGCGACCTCCAGGGTCTGGTGGTGCGCGGATACGGGAAGCTCCCGTGCGCCGCCTACGTCCTGCTGCACGCGCCGACGTCCGACGGGCTCCGAAGGCTGGCACGGTGGGCTGCGCCGCGAGTCACCACCGGCGACGAGAGTCCGGACGACCAGGCGATGCAGGTCGCCCTGACCCACGACGGCGTCCGCTGCCTGACCGAGTGGGACGACCTCCCCGACGGGTTCTCCGAGCCGTTCCGCACGGGCATGGACACCGAGTACCGGAACCGGATCCTGGGCGACACGGGCACGAACGATCCGAGCGGGTGGCTGTGGGGGCGCTCCGGGGAGGAGCCCGTCCACCTCCTGCTCCTGCTCTACGCCCAGGACGCCCGGACCCTGACGACGCTCGTGGCCGAGGTACGCGCCCAGGCCGAGCAGGACGGCGTCCGCGTGCAGCGGGTCCTTTTGGCCGACGGTCTGAGCGACCGGGAGGTGTTCGGGTTCAGGGACGGGATCTCGCAGCCGACGATCGCAGCGGTCACCGGCGGTCCCGACCCCGCGGAGGCGCTGAGGCCTGGGGAGTTCGTGCTCGGCTACCGCAACGAGTACGGCCAGCAGTCCGAGCGCCCCCTCCTGCAGCAGTCCGCGGACCCCGAGCGGATGCTGCGCCGCGACCGGTCGGGCGCTCCGGACCTCGGGCGCAACGGCACGTACCTCGTCTTCCGCCAGCTCCGCCAGGACGTCGACGGGTTCTGGGATCACGTGAATTCGGCGACGGACGGGGACGCGGCGCAGGCCGAGCACCTCGCAGCACGCATCGTCGGCAGGTGGCCCAGCGGGGCACCCTTGGTGCTGGCACCCGCGGTCGACGACCCCACCCTCTCGGCCGCCAACGACTTCGGGTACCACGACGTCGACCCCCTCGGCGTGCGGTGCCCCGTGGGTGCCCACGTCCGGCGCGCGAACCCGCGCGACTCCCTGCCGCCGAACCCCGGCACAGACGCCTCGCTCCGTGGCGTCCGGACGCACCGACTGGTCCGGCGGGGCAGGACGTACTCCGACGCCGACGAGCGCGGCCTGTACTTCCTGTGCCTGAACGCCAACCTGGCACGCCAGTTCGAGTTCGTGCAGCACAGCTGGTTGAACGGCAACGTGTTCGCGCCGCTGGACGACGCGGACGATCCGTTGATCGGCTCCCGGGTGCACGGGCCGTCGACCTTCACCGTCCCCGGGGAACCTGTCCGACACCGGTACCGAGAGCTCCCGCAGTTCGTCCAGATGCGTGGGGGCGCCTACTTCTTCCTGCCGGGCCTCCGGGCGCTCCACTACCTCGCAGCACGCCCCAGGGGTGGATCGGCTGCGTAGAACGCACGTCAACGACACGAACCTCGGGGGAACGATGCGCAAGCAGTCAGCATTCGGCAAGCTGGTGGAGCTGCTCGACAAGCGATTCGAGTGGCACAGGTTCCCGACCCTGCTGGGGGTGCTCGCGCTCATCGGCATCCGGAACACACTGCGCGCCCGCAACCTGTTCAGCACGTCCCAGGGGTCCGGTGCCACGGCGCCGGTCCCGGCCCCACCGCGCCACCTGGTCGCCCGTACGACGGACGGCTCGTACAACGACCTGGCGCACCCGGCCATGGGGATGGCCCGGACGCGGTTCGGCCGGAACGTCCCTCTGGAGCTGACCAGGCCCGAGGTGCCGCCTCGGCTGTTCACCCCCAACCCCCGGACCATCAGCGACGCCCTGCTGCTTCGACACGAGTTCAAGCCGGCGACCACGTTGAACGTGCTCGCGGCCGCGTGGCTCCAGTTCGAGACGCGCGACTGGTTCAGCCACGGCACCGACATGGAGCACCCGATCCGGGTGCCGCGCCCGGCGGGCGACGACTGGCCGGACGACCCCATGGTGTGGCCGAGCACGCCCAGGGACCCCAGCAACCACGCGACCGACGGCTCGGCGACGTGGGTCAACACCGAGACCCACTGGTGGGACGCGTCCCAGCTGTACGGGAGCACGCCCGAGTTCGAGCACGCCGTCCGCCTCGGCACCGCTGGAAGGGTCCGGATCCGGGACGACGGCCTGATCGACGTGGACCCCGCGCTGCTGGGCACCTCGGGCGGCCAGGACGGCTGGTGGATGGGCCTCGAGCTCATGCACACGCTCTTCATGCGTGAGCACAACGCGATCTGCGACCGGCTCGCAGCGTCCTACCCGTCGTGGAACGACGACCAGCTGTTCGAGAAGGCGCGGCTGATCAACGCGGCGCTGATCGCCAAGATCCACACGGTCGAGTGGACACCGGCCATCCTCGGCCACCCGGTGCTGCACATCGCCATGCGCGCGAACTGGTGGGGCGTGGCCGAGGAGAAGGTGCACGACCTCGTCGGCCGGCTCTCGTCCAGCGACCTGATCAGTGGTATCCCCGGGTCGCCGACGGACCACCACGGCGTGCCGTACGCCATGACGGAGGAGTTCGTCGCGGTCTACCGGATGCACCCGCTGATCCCCGACGACTACGAGATCCGTGACGCCGAGACGGGCGACGTGAGCGAGCGCCTGGGATTCATGGACCTGCACGGGTTGAGCGAGATCGGTCCTGGAGCGGGTCTCGGCGACGAACGCGTTCTACTCCCTCGGCGTGGCCCACCCCGGGGCCCTGCGCCTCCACAACAGCCCACGCTTCATGCACCGGCTGCCGCGCAACGACGGCGCGCTGATCGACCTGGCCGCGATCGACGTGCTGCGCTCGCGGGAGCGTGGCGTGCCGCGCTACAACGAGTTCCGCCGCCTCATGCACATGGCACCCGTGGGCAGCTTCGACGACGGCGACGACCCCGCGACGGTCGCGAAGCTGCGCGAGATCTACGACGACGACCTGGAGGACGTCGACCTGATGGTCGGCATGCTGGGCGAGCAGCTCCCGCGCGGCTTCGGGTTCAGCGACACCGCGTTCCGGATCTTCGTCCTCATGGCGTCCCGGCGACTGAAGAGCGACCGGTTCTTCGGCGTCGACTTCACCAAGAAGACCTACACGCCGGAGGGCATGGCCTGGATCGACGGCAACGACATGTCGTCCGTCATCGTCCGGCACTACCCGGGAGCTCGCCTCGGCCGTGCGCGGGGTGCGCAACGCGTTCGCGCCGTGGCCGCTCCCGTCGGCGTAGCGCCCGACGGCAAGGTCGTTGCTCAGCCGATGGCGCCGATCGCGGTGCCCCAGTTCGCAAGGTAGGGCGGGTACCCGAAGGTGCCGGGAACGTATTCCGCGGCCACCCACACCGTGCCGCCGGCGTCGGCGACCGCGGCGGAGTAGTCGCCCCAGCGTTCCTGCCCGTTGCCGTCGTACTGCGGGTAGCCGGTGAATCCGTCGGCGGGCTTCGTCCCGGCTCCGTAGATCGAGACCGGGCCCGTGACTGCCCCGTCGCTGGTGAGGCGGACGTAGGCGGTCGAAGGGTAGAAGTCCGGTCCGACCAGCGTGAACACCATTGCTGCCTTCGTCCCGCCTGCGGCGACCCCGATGGATGGGTACATCACCGAGCTGCGGTCGACTGCGACGTAGCCCTGGTTCGCCATGGTGGCGGACACGCTGTTCGCGGTGCTGCTGGGCTGGACGACGAAGTAGGCGATCGCGGTGGTGGTGGGGCCGTTCTTGGTCTTCGCAGCCGTGTTGACGCCGCTCCAGAGCCTGCCGCCGGAGTAGACGACCTGGTTCATCCGGTCGTCGTTCGACTGGAGGAGGTTGAGCTTGTCCTTCAGGCTCTGGCCCAGGGGATAGGGGCCGGCCTTCTGCTGCACCGACGGTGGCTGGCCGTAGACCTCGCTGCTGATCACCACGCTGGAGAGCTGCACCGCCGGGCTCGCCGTGGTGAGGCTCTGGGTGTTGGTGAGCGCCCAGGTGGCGACGCGGTTGTCGAGCTTGGCGTTGAAGTCGAGTGCCGACAGCGCGTACTCGGTGCCGTTGTTGGCGCTCGACCACTCGGACGGGACGGGCGAGGTCGCCGGCTGCACGCTGTACGCGGTGCCCTCAGCGAGCTGGAGGCCGCCGGATTCGATGCGCTGCACCTTCATCGTGCCGTTGGCGAGGGCGGCTTTGTCGAACGCGTAGATCTGGGCGCCGTTGAACTGCGGGCCGTCGATCGAGAACTCGTTCGTCGTGACGTAGAACCCGTAGCGGTCGGCGCCGATCAGGGGCTGGTCGCCCAGGCAGGGGCAGCCGGCGTGGCTGGGCGTGCCGGGCGCGCCGTCGTTGCGGACGTCGAGCCGGTACTGGTACCAGTCGGCCGCGCTCGTCGACGGGGTGGAGGACTTGCTGACCGCGATGTTCTCGAAGCTGGTCCCGGTGAAATCGCCGGTCGCTGGGTCGACACCGAGCTGGAAGCTCGGTCATGAAGAACCGGCTCAGCTGGGGATCGAAGTAGCACTTGGGGTCGGACAGGAACGGCCCGTACGTACCGGTCGCCCGGTCGATCTCGGGAGTGCCGTTGTTCCAGAACGGCACGTACGCCTGCGGCGCGGACGTACGTGTGCCGGATGTCGAGTACGTGGCTAACACGTTGTTCACGCCCTCGATCACCTCACTCGTCCCCACGCAGAGCGCCTGGTCCGGGGGTTCGAGGCTGAACTGGTTGCCCCCGTTCGCGTCGCGGGTGTCCTTCAGGCTCAGGCCCTCCGCCCGCTTCGAGGCGGGATCGGCCGCCACCGACTGGCTCGTCGGCCGCGGAAGACCCGCGGCGGGCACCCGGGCGGGAGCGTTGGACCTCGGTGGTGTGAGGACGGATGCGGCGTCTTCACCAGGCTCGAAGGGGCGCACCTCCGTCCCACCGTTCGGTGTTGCCGCGGTCGCAGCCGCAGGTACGAACAGACCTGCGCCGAAGACGAAGCCGCCCGCGACGGCCAAGGACGCGATGCGCCGTGAGACGCTCGCAGACGTTCGAACCACGATCGGCCTCCGGGGGAAGAATCGGCAGTGAGTTCACCTAACGCGCGGCCCTCGAGATCTGTCAATGGCGAGGCCCGGCCGGGCCGACCGGCTGCCACCGACCAGGCCTCAAGCTCCTTGCGCCAGGTGGGCGCGCCTGCGCCGTGGGACGCTGGGCGAACGCGGGGACTCGACGAGGAGGCCGCAGATGTGCCGGTGGATCGCGTACACGGGTTCGCCCGTGCGGCTCGACGAGCTGCTCTACAAGCCTGCCAACTCGCTCGTCATGCAGAGCCTGCACAGCCGGCTGGGTGCGGAGCCGACCAACGGGGACGGGTTCGGCGTCGGGTGGTACGACGAGCACTCGTCGACGCCGGGGCTGTTCCGCAGCGTCGAGCCCGCGTGGAGCGACCGCAACCTGCGCGAGCTCTCGCAGCACGTGCGGTCGGGAGTCGTGCTCGCGCACGTCCGGGCGACGAGCGGGTCGGCCGTGCAGCAGACCAACTGCCACCCGTTCCGCCACGACCGCTGGCTGTTCATGCACAACGGGCTGATCGCACGGTTCAGCGAGCTCAAGCGAGACCTCCAGCTGGCCGTCGACCCCGAGCTCTTCCCGACGATCGAGGGCACCACCGACTCCGAGACGCTCTTCCACCTCACGCTGACGTTCGGACTGACCGACGACCCGCAGAAGGCCGTCGCCGCTGCGATCGGGCTGGTCGAGGACGTCGCTCGCCGGCACGGCGTCGAGTACCCGATGCAGGGCACGATCGCGACCACCGACGGCGAGCGCCTGTGGGCGTTCCGCTACTCGTCGGAGGGCCGGTCGCGCTCACTGTTCCACAACCAGGACGTCGCGGTGCTCCGTCAGCAGTACCCCGACAACCCGACGCTGCACGGCCTGTCCGCCGACACGCGCATCGTCGTGTCCGAACCCCTGGGCGACCTCCGTGGCGCCTGGCTCGAGGTGCCGGAGAGCACGTGCCTCGTGATCGGCGGCGGCGTGCAGGAGACCGTCCCGTTCGCGCCCGCGGCACCGTAGCAGGGCGTTCCGGGCTCTCGTCGGTTCGGTTCAGAGAGCCGTTCGCGGCAGTCGGTCCTAGCGTGGGAGGTCACGTTCGTCGATTCGGCGTCCGACGCCACGCCAGACGGTCGCCGGGAACGGAGTCGCCATGTCTCGCACCTACACGGTCGGGTACTTCGTCGGGAGCCTCTCGTCGACGTCGATCAACCGGATCCTGTCGAAGGCCCTGATCGCGCTGGCGCCCGACGACCTGGAGTTCGTCGAGATCCCCATCGGGAACCTGCCCCTGTACAGCCCCGACTTCGACGCGGACTATCCGCCCGAGGCCCGCGCGCTCAAGGAGTCGATCGCCGGTGTGGAGGCCGTGCTGTTCGTCACCCCGGAGTACAACCGGTCGATCCCGGGTGCGCTGAAGAACGCCATCGACTGGGCGTCGCGGCCGTGGGGACGCAACTCGTTCGACCACATGCCGGCGGCCGTGATCGGGGCGTCGGTCGGGGCGATCGGGACCGCCGTGGGCCAGCAGAGCCTGCGCGCAGTCCTAAGCTCTGCAACGCACGGCAGATGACGTCGCCCGAGGCGTACATCCATTTCTCGCCCGAGGTCTTCACGCCCGACGGTGAGGTCACCGACGACTCGACCGCCGCGTTCCTCCGGGCGTACATGAGCGAGTTCCACGACCACCTGGTCCGGGTCCTCACCGTGCTGCCGCGCACGTGATCCGGTGGTCGCCGTGCGTGCAGCTCAGTCCGCGATCACGCCCAGCTTCTTTCAGCCTCGATCGTCATGCGGCGGGCGATCTCGGCGTAGCCGGCGTCGTCCGGGTGCTGGTACTGGTCGTCGGACCGCCACTCGGGGTGGTCGGTGAGCCAGTCGCCCGCGCCAGCGACGTAGTCGGCGTGGACCTCTGCCGCGCCGGCCTTGACCGCGTCGGCAACCAGGGTGAATCCCGGCGACACGGGCGCGGGGATCCAGAACGGCTCGACGACGACGAGCCGCGCCTGGGGTGCCTCGGCCCGGAAGCGCGCGAAGTCGTCGTGGATGGCGGTGGTGATCTCGTCGATCTGGTCCTCCGCGACGAACGTGTCGTTGAGGCCCATCGTCACGATGATCAGGTCGGGGTGGGCATCGAGGACCGTCTGGACGGCGTCCGTGCCGTCTCGGTCGGCGACGAAGCCGAGCCCGTTGATCCCCGCGTTGTGCTCGACCCAGCCTTCCTGCTGCGCCAAGACAGTGCTCCAGCGTGCCGCGGGTGAGCTCGCTTGCTCGCCGAACGTGTAGGAGTCGCCGTAGAAGGCGACGGACGCACCGGCCGGGACGGCGGCGGTCGACGACGTCTTGCCGTCGGCGGGGCGGGTCACCAGGAAGACGCCGACCGCCGCGACGACCACGACGGCGCCCACGACAAGGAGCGCGCGGAACGGGCCGGATCCTTTGACCGAAACCGGTTTCGGATTTGTCATGGTCGCAACGTAGCGGACCTGACCTGCGCAAAGAGGGGTTCTGACACCCCGGATCCTGCTGGCCCGTGAGTGGCCGCCGCCGCGGTCGCCTCCTGAGCGCCATTGCCGCTGATGTCACGGATAATATATGATCCGCAGGTGACTGACCATGAGTCGACGGCGACGCAGGACGAGCGGTTCCGGGCACTGCCTGGGCGTCCGGGCAAGGTCATCGCGGTGCACCTCAGCTATACGTCGCGCGCGGACCAGCGCGGCCGGAGGCCCGGCCACGCGTCGTACTTCCTGAAGCCGTCCAGCTCGATCGCCGCGTCCGGGGGGGTTGTCGAGCGGCCGGCAGGCACCGAGTTGCTCGCGTTCGAGGGCGAGGTGGCGCTGATCATCGGCACACCGGCGCGGCGCGTCACCATCGATGCGGCCTGGAGCCACGTCGACTGGGTCACGGCCGGCAACGACCTTGGCCTCTACGACCTGCGGACGAACGACCGAGGCTCCAACCTTCGGGCCAAGGGTGGCGACGGCTTCACGCCGCTCGGTCCCGCGCTCATCGACGCGCGCACGGTCGACCCAGGCGCGCTACGCGTGCGCTCCTGGGTGAACGGTGCGCCGGCTCAGGCCGACACGACGGCGAACCTCATGTTCTCGCTGGCCCAGATCGTCGCGGACCTCTCGCAGCACCTCACGCTCGAGACCGGCGACGTCATCCTCACAGGGACGCCCGCCGGGGCGAGCGTCCTCGTGCCCGGCGACGTCGTCGAGGTCGAGGTCGACGTCCCGGGCGGCTCGAGCACCGGACGGCTCGTCACCACGGTGACGCAGGGGGAGGTGGCGTTCGACGACGCTCTCGGGTCGCTGCCGAGCATCGACGACGCGCAGAGGGCCGAGGCGTGGGGCTCGCGCGAGGCCGCCGGATTGGGACCGACGCTCGCACCCTCGCTGCGCGAGAAGCTGCTCCGGACGCCCGTCGCCGGCCTGTCCGCCCAGCTGCGCCGGCGGGGGCTGAACAACGTGACGATCGAGGGCGTGCGGCCGCTGCGGCCCGGCGCGAAGCTGGTCGGCACCGCGCGGACGCTTCGGTTCGTCCCCAACCGGGAGGACCTGTTCGAGCGGCACGGTGGCGGGTACAACGCGCAGAAGCGGGCGTTCGACGCCGTCGGCACGGGCGAGGTGCTGGTGATCGAGGCCCGCGGCGAGACCGGCTCGGCGACTCTCGGCGACGTGCTCGCGATCCGGGCGCACTCACGTGGCGCGGCGGGGATCGTCACCGACGGCGGCGTGCGGGACGGCGATGCGGTTGCGGCCGTGGGCATCCCCGTCTTCTGCGCGGGCACGCACCCTGCCGTCCTCGGCCGCAAGCACGTGCCGTGGGATGGGGACGTGACGGTCGCCTGCGGGGGCGCGACCATCCAACCGGGCGACATCATCGTCGGCGACTCGGACGGAGTGATCGTCGTGCCACCGGCGCTCGCCGAGGAGGTCGCCGACGCGGCGCTCGCCCAGGAGGACGAGGACGCGTGGATCGCGACGCAGGTCTCGGCGGGTCACGCCATCGACGGGCTGTTCCCCATGAATGCCAGCTGGAGAGCGAGGTACGAGGCATGGCGGGCAGCGCAGTGAGCGTCGTCGCGGGGTTGAGCAAGTCCCAGCTGGCCTACCTCTGGATCAAGGAACGGATCGCGAAGCAGGAGTTCACACCCGGCTACCGGCTCGTGCTCGGGACGATCGCCAACGAGCTCGACATGAGCGTCGTGCCGGTCCGCGAGGCGGTGCGCCAGCTCGAGGCCGAGGGACTGATCACGTTCGAGCGCAACGTCGGCGCGCGGGTCGCGATGGTCGACGACTCCCAGTACCGCTTCGCGATGGAAGCCATCACGGTCGTCGAGAGCGCCGCGACGGCACTGGCGGCCCGGAGCCTCACGGTCGACGACATCCGCCACGCCCGGGCCGTGAACGAAGTCATGACCAGGTCCCTCACCCGCTTCGACCCCCGGTCGTTCTCCGCGCTGAACCAGGACTTCCACCACATCCTCTACTCGAGGTGCCCGAACCCGCGGCTGCTGGAGATCGTCGAGGCCGAGTGGGCCCGGCTCGCGCCGATGCGCGACTCGATCTTCGCCTTCGTCCCCGGCAGGGCACAGGAGTCCGTGCGCGAGCACGAGGACATCCTCGTGCTCATCGAGGGCGGTGCGCCGGTCCGGGACGTCGAGGACGCCGTGCGGCGGCATCGCGCGGGCACGCTCACCGCCTATCTGGCGCACGAGCACCCCGACGAGGCTCGGGCAGCGTCGTCCCTGGACACCTCGACGACGACGAAGGAGTAGGGATGCTGCCCGCCGAGACGATCAGCGAGATCGCCGAGCAGCTTGCCGACGCCGAGCGCACGCGCGGCCTGATGCCGCGCATCACGGCCCGCCACCCGAGCGCCACCATCGAGGACTCCTATGCCATCCAGGGCGTCTGGCGCGACAGGAACCTGGCAGCGGGCCGGGAGCTGGTGGGCCGCAAGATCGGCCTGACGTCACGTGCGATGCAGGCGGCGACAGGCATCACCGAACCCGACTACGGCGTGATGTTCGACGACACCGTGTGGGAGAACGGTTCGGTGATCCCGTTCGACGCGTTCTCCAACGTGCGGGTCGAGGTCGAGCTCGCGTTCGTCCTGGCGGAGCCGCTCGAAGGGCCGCGGTGCACGGTGTTCGACGTGCTGCGTGCCACCGAGTACGTCACGCCCGCCCTGGAGATCCTGAACTCGCACATCGAGCTCGAGGGCCGCACCATCGTCGACACGATCGCCGACAACGCCGCGTACGGCGGCATGGTGCTGGGCGGCCGACCGATGGCGCCCGACCAGGTCGACCTACGCTGGGTCAGCGCGCTGCTCTACCGCAACGAGACGATCGAGGAGACGGGGGTCGCGGCCGGGGTGCTGAACCACCCGGCCAACGGCGTGGCCTGGCTCGCCAGGAAGCTCCACCAGCACGGCGCCCGCCTCGAGGCCGGCGAGATCATCCTCGCCGGTTCCTTCACCCGCCCCGTGTGGGTGTCGCGCGGCGACAGCATCGTCTGCGACTACGGACCGATGGGAACCATCTCATGCCGCTTCCTCTGAGCCCGACGTTCCGCGACGCGCTGGCCGCGTCCGACCGGCCGCTGGTCGGGATGTGGGTGTGCTCCGGCAGCGCGCTCGTCGCGGAGATCTGCGCGGACGCCGGCCTCGACTTGCTGCTGATCGACATGGAGCACTCTCCCAACGGGCTCGAGTCCGTGCTCGCGCAGCTGCAGGCGGTCACCGGGTATCCCGTGACTGCCGTCGTCCGGGTGCCGAGCAACGACGCCGTGGTGATCAAGCAGGTGCTGGACCTGGGCGCACAGAACGTGGTGGTGCCGATGGTCTCGACCGCCGACGAGGCGCGCGCCGCGGTCGAGGCCGTGCGCTATCCGCCGCGCGGGCGGCGAGGTGTCGGCTCTGCGCTCGCGCGTTCGGGGCGCTGGAACCGCATCGACGGCTATCTGGGGGACGCCGCCGAGCACGTCTCACTTTTCGTGCAGGTCGAGACAGCCGCGGGCGTCGACGCCGCGGCACAGATCGCGGGCGTCGACGGCGTCGACGGTGTCTTCGTGGGCCCGGCGGACCTGGCTGCGTCGATGGGTCTCCTCGGCCAGCAGACCCACCCGGACGTCACGGCCGCCGCATTTCGAGCCATCGCGAGCGTGCGGGCCGCCGGAACACCTGTGGGGGTCAACGCGTTCGACCCTGCCGTCGCGGACGCCTACCTGGCCGCGGGCGCGTCCTTCGTGCTGGTCGGCGCCGACGTCACCCTGCTGGCCCGCGGCTCCGACGCGCTCGCCGGGCGGTTCCTGGGTGTCATCGACCCCGAGCGCGCCGGCTCCTGACCTGTCCGGACGAGACCCCTGCCCGCGGGGCCTGGGCTGCGGTCAGAGCTGGTGCCCGAGCTTGTACTCGCCCTGCTTCCAGCTGGGCAGCTCCTCGGGTGCGTCCCCCTTGCGGGTGTAGGAGAACCCGTCGGCGCCGATGGTGACCTCCATCTCGCTGGTGTCGGTGCGCGCGACGACGGGCTGCGGGACGCCGTCGAGGTCGAGGACCAGGGACGCCTCCGTGTACCAGGAGGGGACGACCGGGTTGCCCCACCAGTCGCGACGCTGGTTGTCGTGGACGTCCCAGGTGACGACCGGGTTGTCGGGGTCGCCGGTGTAGTAGTCCTGCGTGTAGATCTCGATGCGGTGCCCGTCGGGGTCGCGCAGGTACAGGTAGAACGCGTTGGACACGCCGTGGCGACCGGGGCCGCGCTCGATGCGGTCCGACAGCCGCAGCGCGCCGAGCCTGTCGCAGATCGCCAGGACGTTGTGCTTCTCGTGGGTGGCGAAGGCGACGTGGTGCAGGCGCGGGCCGTTGCCCCCCGTCATCGCGGCGTCGTGGACGGTGGGCTTGCGACGCATCCACGCGGCGTAGGTGGTGCCGGCGTCGTCCTGGATGTCCTCGGTCACGCGGAACCCGAGGTCCTCCATGTACCGCACGGCCCGCGGCACGTCGGGGGTGACCTGGTTGAAGTGGTCGAGGCGCACCAGCGTGCCCGGCAGGTGCAGGTCGTACCGCCACGCGAGCCGCTCGACGTGCTGCACGTCGTGGAAGAACTCGTACGGGAACCCGAGAGGGTCCTCGACCCGTACGGAGTCCCCGACACCCTTCGCGAAGCCGTCCGCCCGCCGCTCGACCCGGCACCCGAGCTCGCCGTAGAACGCGACCGCCTTGTCGAGGTCCTCGGGGGAACGGACCCGGTAGGAGAGCGCGGCGACGGCCGCCACCGGACCTGTGCGCAGGACCAGGTTGTGGTGGATGAACTCCTCGAAGCTGCGCAGGTACACGCATCCCTCGTCCTCCTCCGTGACGACGAGGCCGAGGACGTCGACGTAGAAGTGACGCGACGCCGCGAGGTCGGTGACGACGAGCTCCATGGACGCGGCGCGCAGGATGTCGGGCGGCGACGACGACGGGGTCGGGATGGGCTCGTCGGCCCGGATGGGGTCCTCCGCGGTCACGACGGGCTCGGGCCCGTCGGGGGCGAGGGGAGTCGTGGCCACGTCAGCGTCCTTTCCCGAATGTCGGGTTGTGCGCCTCGCCGAGCGTCACGTGCACCGCCTGCTGGTGCGTGTAGAAGTCGATCGAGCGGTACCCGCCCTCGTGGCCGAGGCCCGACGCCTTGACGCCGCCGAACGGCGTCCGGAGGTCACGGACGTTGTTGCTGTTGAGCCAGACCATGCCCGAATCGACCGCCTGGGCGAAGGTGTGCGCCCGGCGCAGGTCGTTCGTCCAGACGTAGGCAGCGAGCCCGTACTTCACGCCGTTGGCGAGCGCGAGCGCCTCCTCCTCCGTGTCGAACGGCGTGATGGCGACCACCGGGCCGAAGATCTCCTCCTGGAAGATCCGGGCCCCGGCCGGGACGTCGACGAAGACGGTGGGCGCCACGTAGTTACCGGTCGGAAAGCCGTCCGGCCGCCCGCCACCCGCGACGAGGCGACCCTCGGTCCGGCCGATCTCGATGTAGCCCATGACCTTGTCGTAGTGCTCCGGGTGCACGAGCGTGCCCACCTCGGTCCGCGCCTCGTGCGGGGGGCCGACGACGACGAGTCGCGCCTGGGCGGCGTAGCGCTCCACGAACTCGTCGTAGATCTCGCGCTGGACGAGGATCCGGCTGCCCGCGGTGCAGCGCTCGCCGTTGAGCGAGAACACGCCGAAGATCGTCGCGTCGATCGCCGCCTCGAGGTCGGCGTCGGCGAAGACCACGGCGGGGGACTTCCCGCCGAGCTCCATCGAGAGGCCCTTCAGGTGGGGCGCCGCGTTCGCGAAGATCAGCTGTCCGGTCCGGCTCTCGCCCGTGAAGGAGATCAGCGGGACGCCCGGATGCTTGACGAGCGCGTCACCCGCGTCCTCGCCGAACCCGTGCACGAGGTTGAAGACGCCCGTGGGCAGGCCGGCGTCCTCGAAGATCCCGGACCACAGGGACGCCGACAGCGGCGTGAACTCCGCCGGCTTGAGGACGACCGTGTTGCCCGTCGCGAGCGCGGGTCCGAGCTTCCACGACTCGAGCATGAACGGCGTGTTCCACGGTGTGATGAGCCCCGCGACGCCGATCGGCTTGCGGTTGACGTAGTTGATCTGCCGTCCCGGCACCTTGAAGGCATCGTCGGTCTGGGCGACGACGAGGTCGGCGAAGAACCGGAAGTTCTCCGCGGCGCGTCGGGCCTGGCCGAGCGCCTGGGTGATCGGCAGCCCGGAGTCGAAGCTCGAGCTTCCGCGAGCCGGGCGTCGCGCGACTCGACGATGTCGGCGACGCGGTGCAGGACACGCGAGCGCTCGCGTGGCAGCATCCGGGGCCACGGCCCCTCGTCGAACGCGTGCCGTGCCGCCGCGACGGCCCGGTCGACGTCCGCCTTCTTCCCGGCCGCGGCGTGCAGGTACGTCGTGTTCGAGGCCGGGTCGAGCACCTCGAACGTCGCGCCGTCCGCGGAGTCGACGTGCTCGCCGCCGACGTAGTGCCGGAGGCGCTCGGGGAGGTCGGCGGGCAGGTGGCGGTCGGTCGCGGTCGCCCGGTCGGTGCTGGTGGTGGCCATGGGTCTCCTCTCAGGGTGCGGTCGGCTGCCGGCATCGACCGGCGCCTCGTCGGGTGTTCCAGGCCGCGAGCGTCAGCCGCTGGCCCGTGCGATCTCCTGCCAGAAGGGCGCGACCACCGTGCCGGAGATCCGCAGGTCGAGGAGCAGGAACGGGCGTTCGGCGACGGGTCGGGCGCGCCACGTCGTCAGCGCCTCGAGGTCCTCTACGGACCGGACGACGACACCCCGGGCCCCGAGCGCGGTGGCCACACCGGCGAAGTCGACGTCCGGGATCAGCATGGGCTCCTGGGCCAGACCCTTGTCTCCGTAGAGGTGCATCTCCGCGCCGTACGTCCCGTCGTTCCACACGACCGCGATCCCGCGGCCGGCCGCCACCCGCACCGCCGACTCGAGGTCGGAGAGGGCCATGAGCCCGCCACCGTCACCGGTCGTCAGCACCACCGTGGCGTCGGGCCGGGCGAGCGCCGCCCCGACCATGCTCGGGAACCCGAGCCCGATCGCCTGGAACGCGGTGCCGACCATCACCATCCGGTCGGGTGCGGTCACCGGCCAGTACATGTTCGACCAGCCGAGGAAGTGCCCGCCGTCCGAGACGACGACCCGGTCCTCGGGAAGCAGCTCGGCGAGCCGTGCCGCCGCGGAACGGGGGTCGAGCCGCCCGTCCGGGGCGGTCCCGTCGCCCCGCTCGTGCCATAACGCGGACGTGAGGTCGACCGACTCGCGCCACCCGCTGGGCGTCGCGCCTGCAAGCCCGTCGAGGATCGCCCGGGCGACGACCGCGGCGTCCCCGCGCACGTACCCGCCGACGTGCGGGTGGGTCGCCGAGGGTGCGACGTCGACCTGGAACACGTGGCACCCGGGGGCGAAGAGGTCGCCGAACCGCATGGTGAACTGGTTGAGGGAGGCGCCCACGACGACAGCGACGTCGGCCTCACGGACGAGCGCCATCGCCACCTCGGCCCCGAACCCCCCGGCCACGCCGAGGTCGAACTCGCCCCGGGGGAAGACCCCACGCCCGAGCGCCGTGGTCGTCGTCAGCGCACCGGTTGCGTCGGCGATGGCGCCGAGAGCGTCGCCGGCGCCGGCGGCCCAGGCGCCGCGCCCAGCCAGCAGCAGCGGCCGGTGTGCCGCGGCGAGGGCTGTCGCGATCTCGCGCACGACGCCGTCCGCGAACGGCCCGCGCACGAGGAGCGGCGAGGGGAGGCGCGGGATCGGCGTCTCCGGCACCGGGCCCGTGTCGAGCGTGGCGACGTCGTAGGGGATCGCGAGCACCGTGGGCACCCGGTAGGTCAGCGCGTGCTCGACCGCGATGACGGTCGTGGCGGCGGCATCCGTGCGGCCCACCGTGTACGTGCGGGCGCCGACGGCCGAGGCCATCGCGATCTGGTCGACGTCCCAGGGTCGCGGTCCCGACGTCGGCTCGTCGCCGACGACCAGGACGAGCGGCACGTGCGCCTGCACGGCTTCGGCGAGGGCGGTGAGGGTGTTGGTGAACCCGGCCCCGTAGGTCGTCGTCGCCGCGGCGAGCCTGCCGGAGGACCGGTGGAAGGCGTCGGCCGCGACGACCGCCCCCGACTCGTGCCGCACCGGGACGAAGCGTGCGTCGGTCTGGCACGCCAGGGCGTCGAGGAAGTACGCGTTGCCGTTGCCCATGACGCCGAAGACGTGGTCGACGTGCGCGGCGAGCGTGACCGCGACGTGCGCGGAAACCGTCGGCATGGAGCAGGGCCTCCCGGACCGGGTCGACCGCAGCGGCGTCGTTGCGGCTAGGTAGCGATAATATATGATCCGTCAACCTCGACAGCGGCGTCAGGGGAGTCGGACCCATGCAGTTCCACGATCACGGCTACGTCTCGGGCGACCCGCGGGTCCAGCCCGCGGCGGGCGCAGGCCTCGACCGGCCCGACGAGCTCCCCGACGAGGTCGACGTCCTCGTGGTCGGCACGGGACCGGCCGGGATGATCACCGCCGCGCAGCTCTCGCAGTTCCCGCAGGTCACCACGCGGATCATCGACCGGCGCGCGGGGCGTCTGACGATCGGCCAGGCGGACGGCATCCAGCCCCGCAGCGTCGAGACCTTCCAGGCCTTCGGCTTCGCGTGGCGGATCGCCGAGGAGTCGTACCACGTCGCCGAGGTCTGCTTCTGGCACCCGGACCCGGCCGACGGCACGCGCATCGTGCGCGGGGAGCGGACGCCCGACGACCCCTCGGGGATCAGCGAGTTCCCGCACCTGTACGTCAACCAGGCCCGGGTCCTCGACTACTTCGCCGAGTTCATGGCGAACGCCCCGACGCGGATGACGCCCGACTACGGCTACGAGTTCCGCGACCTCGAGATCGCCGCCGACGGCGAGCACCCCGTGACCGTCCACCTCGTGCGGACGTCCGGTGAGTGCACCGGTCAGGAGAGGCTCGTCCGAGCGAAGTACGTCGTCGGCGCCGACGGTGCGCACAGCGGCGTCCGGCGATCCATCGGCTGCACGTCGAGGGGTGGCAGCGCGGCCCATGCGTGGGGGGTCATGGACGTCCTCGCCGTGACCGACTTCCCGGACATCCGCCGCAAGTGCGCGATCCAGTCCGGGTCCGGTGGCAGCATCCTGCTCATCCCGCGGGAGGGCGGCCAGCTGTTCCGCATGTACGTCGACCTGGGTGAGGTCCGGCCGGAGAACACGGGTGCCCTGCGCAGCACGACCGTCGAGCAGATCATCGGCCACGCCCAAGCGATCCTGCGCCCGTACACCCTCGACGTGGTGGACGTGGCCTGGCACAGCGTCTACGAGGTCGGGCACCGGGTCACCGACCGTTTCGACGACGTCCCGCTCGAGGAGCTCGGCACGCGCGACCCACGCGTGTTCATCGAGGGCGACGCCTGCCACACGCACAGCGCGAAGGCCGGTCAGGGCATGAACGTGTCGATGCAGGACGGGTTCAACCTCGGGTGGAAGCTCGGCTACGTCCTGTCGGGGCGCAGCCCGCAGAGCCTGCTGGCCACCTACTCCGCCGAGCGCCAGGTCATCGCCCAGAACCTCATCGACTTCGACCGGCAGTGGTCCACGCTCATGGCGAAGAAGCCCGAGGAGTTCGCCGACCAGGCCGAGCTTCGCGGACTTCTACGTGCAGACGACCGAGTTCCTGTTCGGGTTCATGACGCAGTACCCGCCGTCGATGCTCGTCGCCGAGCCCACGCACCAGGCGCTCGCGGCGGGGTTCCCGGTCGGGAAGCGGTTCAAGTCCGCCCGTGTCGTCCGGGTCGCCGACGCGAACCCCCTGCACCTCGGGCACCAGCACCGCGCCGACGGCCGCTGGCGCGTGTACGCGTTCGCGGACGGTGCCGCGGCAGGGCAGGCCTCCGCGTTGACGGCGTGGGCCGAGTGGATGTCGAGCTCACCCGACTCCCCGGTGCTCGCTCACTCGCGTCCCGGGGACGACCTCGACGCCGTCCTCGACGTGTTGGTCGTGTACCAGCAGCGGCACGTGGACGTCGACGTCTCGGCCGTGCCAGAGCTCTTCCGGCCCCGCACCGGACCGTTCCGGCTCATCGACCACGAGAACGTCTTCGCCACGCACCCGGACGACGACATCTTCGAGCTGCGTGGCGTGGACCGCGCCGGGTGCGTCGTCGTCGTCCGGCCCGACCAGTACGTCGCGGCGGTCCTGCCGCTCGACGCCACGGCCGAGCTCGCGGCGTTCTTCCGGCAGCACCTGCTCGTGCAGGACCGCCAGCCGGTCGGGTGATGTCCGGTCAGGGGGCCACGGTGGCGTCGCGGGCGAGCCGGGCGGGTGTCTCGTCGTCGAACTCGGCGAAGAACCCGCCCACCCGGTCGGTGAGCTCGCCCATGCCGTCGCAGGCGAACAGGATCGGCTGGTAGTGAGAGATGTCGTACTCCAGCGTGGCCATCGCGTGGAAGTCGACGGGGCGGACGTCGGCTCCGCGGAACTCCTCGATCTCGCCGTAGGACGAGAGCAGTCCGGCGCCGTACGCGCGGAACTCGCCGGCCTCGTACATCAGCCCGAACTCGATGGTGAACCAGAAGACGTCGGCCACGTACTGCAGGCCCTCGGGCGTCTCGCACCGTCGCGCGGCCTCACCGGCGCGGCGCTTGACGTCCGCGATCGCCGGGTTGGCCAGCAGATTGCAGTGCCCCACGACCTCGTGGAGGATGTCCGGCTCCGGCGTGTACAGCGGTTGCGACGGATGACGCAGGTACTGCGTGGAATGGAAGATCCCGTCCGCGAGCGACCCGTAGAAGACGTCGAGAGGCACGAGCCCGGCGGCCGGGTGGAGTCGGAAGCCGCTGAGAGGACCGAGGCGGGCGCTGACCTCGTCGAGCTGCGGCACGTGGTCGGAGGGCAGGTCCAGGGCCGCCTTGCCTTCCAGGTAGCCGCGGGTCGCGAGCCGCTCGTGCTTGGGGGTGAGCTCGCGGCACACGGTCCGCCAGATCTCGTTCTCGGAGTCCGTGTACTCCACGCGCGGCACCGCGTCCCCGGGCTGCCACGCCAGTGCCGGACCCGCGATCTCGTTGCGACGACGGCGGTAGTCCTGGTCCTTCGCACCGGGATGGTCGTCGGCGAGGTGCACCGTGGCCCTGCCGTCCTCGTCCGCGGTGACGGGGGCGTAGAGCTGTCCCTCTTCGAACATGAAACCCGTTGTACGCCACAAGCCCGTTCGATGCATCCCCGAGGTGCACTCGTGCGATGACGGTGTCGCCACAGGGAAGGCCAGAGCCGCGTCAGCCGCCGCTGGGACGTTCGCACCCGCCGTCGGGTGATCGGTCACCCGGGGGTCCGGGAACGGTCCGTGCGCGGCGTACCTGCGTCCGCCACAACGCGAGCGCTCCGGCACCCACGGGGATCTCCAGCACCACGACGTAGAGGCTGTGGAGCAGGACGGCGCCCACGGCGGCCGACGGGGGCGCCCCGAAGGCGACCAGGAGAGCCCCGACGAGAGCTTCGGTCACTCCGAGCCCACCGGGTGTGATCGGGGCAAGAGAGAGGAGCCGACCCAGGCCGAACGCGATCAGCGCGGCACGTGGGCCCACGCCTGCGTGCATCACTGCGAGGCAGCCGAGCAGGAGCAGGTACTGGACGACTGTCTGCGCCGCCGCCCCTAGGAGCAGGTCCCGACGGCGGGTACGCAACGCAGCACCCGATGTTGCGAGGGCGTCCGCCGCCACCGTGCCCGCGCGTGTGAGGAGTGCGGCCACGCGTGCCGGACGGCTGATCCTCAACAGCCGCCGCCGGACAGCCGGAAGCAAGGCGAGGGCGACCAGCGCGATCATCACGAGGATGCCGACGGCAGCGAGACGTGAGGCCTCTGCGACCTTCGCCGGCAGATGCGGGCCGCCGAGCAGGGCGAACGCCGCGACCAACGGGACGCTGAGCCTGGCGGCCGTCGTGACCACTGTCGTGACCATGGTGTACGACGAGAACTGGGACGTCGTGAACCCCCACGAGCGCAGCATCGACCAGTTCACAGCCAGGCTCAGCGGGCCGCCGGCGGGCAGGGCTCCGGCCACCGCGCTGCCGCCGAGGTTCAGGGTGAGGGCATCGCGACGGCGCAGTCCGGGCAGTGCCGCGAGCTGGACCCACGTGTGGGCGATCAGGCCGAGCGACCACAGTCCCGCCAGTGCGAGGTTCTGCGGGAGCGACACGGAGCCGATCAAGCGTGCGACCGCGGCCCAGGTGGTGCCGTCGAGCCGGGGGAGAGTGAGGAGAAGAGCGACGAGGACCGCGATGCCGACCGCGGCGACGGCCAGGCTGCCGGACCGCCCTTTCCACGCCGAGAGAATGGAAGCCGAGCCGTCGGGCTCCACGGCTTCGACGGGCGCGCTCACCGGAGCACTCCGCTATCTGGTCCGCGAGGTCCGGTCGGTGCGGCCGGTGACAGCACCTTTGCCGGAATGGCGGCCAGGACATCCGAGAGCACCGCAGCGTCGCCGCCGGTTCGGACGACGATCCACTCACGTCCGAGCGCTACGCGGAACAGCGGGCGCGGTAGGAGAAGGAGGAGCCGGAGCGTGCGACGCCCCGGGCGGAGCTGGCTGCGGTGCGCCGCCATCGCCGCCCGCTTCGCGCCGGCATGGGCGCGGACGTCCAACCGGTGGGTGAGCCGTGCGGGGTCGGCGAAGGCGCGAGCCAATGACGCGCGCCGGGCGCCGCCCGGCAGGCGGGGAATCCAGGCGGTCGCGGCGAGCAGCACCCGCCGGTCGATCGTCGCCTCGAGCACCAGCGGCGTCCCGGCCAGCTCGGCGGCGCGCACGCCTACGCGGTGCACCTGCAGGTGGTCTGGGTGACCGTAGCCGCCCGCCGGGTCGTAGATCGTCAGCACGTCCGCGTGCTCCGCGCGTAGGAGAGTCGCGAGCCGAGCGGCAGCCCCCTCGACGTCTGCACGGGCGAAGCCCCGCTCGCCGGAGGCGTCGCCGTCCATCCCTGAGTCGGCCCACCCCAGAACCTCCGAGTGGGTACAGCCGAGGGCGGCCGCGGCGTCGCCCAGCTCGGCGGTCCGGTGCCCGGCCAGCTCCACGCCCGACCCGTACGCCGGATCTGCCAGGCCGTGCTCGCCGGCGGTCGCGGTCACGAGCAGGACCCGGTGGCCGGCAGCTGCGAGAGCGGCGAGCGTGCCCGCCATGAGCAACGATTCGTCGTCGGGGTGGGCGTGGAACGAGACGACCGTGCGGCTCGATGACTCAACCACGAGCGGCCGCCCTCACGGTCGTGAGGTCGTCTCCCGGGGTCCCGCCGGTGCGCCCGGCGCACAGGTCGGCGGCGACGGACCACGCGTGCTCGGTCAGCGCCAGATGGCTGGGCCAGTCGTAGCGGATCGGGGTCGTGCGGTTGTGCTCCGCGATCGCGAGTCGCCGGACCGGGTCCAGAGCCAAGTGCGCCAGGGCCCCCGCCATCGCCTCGTCGGAGTCGACGAGCAGGCCTTCACGATCGTGTTCGAGGACCTCGGCACTGCCGCTGCGGCTGTGCGCGATCACCGGGAGGCCGGCCGCGCGAGCTTCCAGCGCAGCGAGGCCGAACGACTCCAGGACGGTGGGCGCCAGGTAGACGTGCGCGCCGTGGTACAGCTTGCCGAGCGCGACGGTGTCAAGGACCCCCGGGGTGCTGACCCAGTCGTCGATACCAGCGCGACGCAGCCCGGCGTGCAGGGCCGGCGTCCGATGCCCCTCCCCGGCGATGACCGCACGAAGCCGAGGCGCCGCCACACCGCTCCCCGCCGCGCCGGCCGTGAGGAGCCGCTGAGCCCGAGCCAGCACGCCCGGCAAGGCTTCGACCCGCTTGCGGCGGGTGTGACGCAATGCCGAGACGACGAGCAGCTCGGCGGGAGCGAGGACGCCAGGACCGGGGGGCGCGATCCACGTCGCGCCGTCCACCGCGTTGGGCAGGACCTGTACGGCCGCCGCCGCACCGAGCAGGCTGCGGAGCTGGCGCCCGACCGTGCCGCCGACCCCGCACCACACGATGGGCAGGTGCCGCCATCCGCCGAGTGCGGCCAACGGACGGTAGACGCCGCCGAGCCCGTCGAGCAGCGAGTGCACCGTCACGACCGTCGGCAGACCAGCGGCACCCCGGGATCGGAGCACGCTCCAGCCCAGGGGGCTCACACCGCCGAGGTGGATCTGGACGACGTCGGCGTCGAGCAGCGCGGACCGGACCACCTCAGGATCAGGGCGGCCGATTCGGTCGGGCCGCGCCCGGCGGATCGCGACAGCGCCGCTGTCATCCACGGACCGCTCGTCGCCCGCCCTGGTGGTGGTCAGGACGGTCACGCTGTGCCCGGCCGCGGCCTGCCGGGCAGCAGTGCCCGCCACCTGGCGCTCGATACCGCCCGTACGGGGCAGGTAGAAGTCCGTGACGTGGACGACCCGCATGAACGACCTTCCCATGGTGCCGATGCACAAGAACCGGGGAGAGCCTCGCCCACCAAGGCTGAGAGAAGGCTGAAACAATGTCGCTCCCACCGACCGGCGCCAGGATTCACGACGGTTGCCGGGGCCCGATCACCTGACGACACCCGGACCCGCGTGCGACTTCGGCGCGGGCGCGGGGCGTGGACAGGACTCAAGGCCCGTAGGCCCGGGCGCGGAGCCGTGGCACGGACGGCCCTGCCCTATTCGCGGGTGTCGCGCACGCCGACGCTCGAGCTGTACGACGTCAGGCTGCGCCCGAAGCTGTGGATCGCTCTGGCCACAGGTCGAACGTAGAATCGCGCCCGCAAGACGGGCTTCTCGTCGAGCGAACCTCTCACCTGCCCGATCGACCAGCCGCGCAAGCCGGAGTCGGGCTCGAGGGGTCAACGCCGCGTTGGCGTGGCTAGCGTGAGACATGAAGACCTCCTGTGGCTGGAGCGGTTCCTCGACAGCTCCACTCCACTACGGGAGGTCTTCGCCCATCTACGCCTCAGATCGCGGCGTCACACAATCTCGACCAACGTGCCTAGACATCACATCTAGTTCTCCTCGGCCCGAGCACGTTTCACGTCCCCGGCACGCTACCGGCGTGAATGGGCGAGGCCAGCGATCAGCTCAGCGCGAGTCGCCGGCCATGGTCCGCCTCGCCCGGAGCGACCGTGCCCCGCCCTGTCGCGTGGACCTTCCACGACACCATGTGGCCGTCAGGCGCCTCGAGCCTCTGGGCGGACAGAGCCGTCTCGATGCGCTGGCGGACCTCGTCCTCGTCGCCCGGCTCGGTCGCGAAGAGGACCCGCATGCGCACCTCGCCGCCCTCTCTCTTTGTGGCCGTGTGGTGTGGGGCGAGCGGGCAGGGCGGTTCGTGATCCCAACTGCCGCAGAGAGCGAGAGTGACGGCAAGCTCCTAGCGAACTGTCGTCGCCGTCCATGATTTCAACCGCTGCGGTATGCACGTACACCTCTCGCATCGGCCCATCGTCCCGCGTCCCTCTCGCGGCGGGAAGAGACCCCGTCAGCCAGAGCCAATGCGGATGGCGGTCCAGATGATCCCTCGGCCACGCCACCACGAGGATGACGATGACTGTTGGCCTTCGGTGAGCGTGGACGTTGTTGACGGCTCTCCCGCCATCCGACACGGGCCGAGGCTCTCGCATCGGCTGCATCACGTCCCCGTGCTGGTCACTTGAGGCACACGACGGCATCGAGGCGGTCTCGACAGCCAGCGGGGTCACACACCTGCCCTTCACGCTGTAAGGCTGATCTCGTTCGCCCCGACCGTCGGACTCGCGCCACCGAAACCGGCGACCGTCGCCCTGCAGCGCTGAGGCGGCAAGAATGTAGTCGGTCGAGCAACAGGCGTTACCCGCGGGAGCAACGTGACGGGTAGACCCGCGACAATCGACCCGCGCTGCGATTGGATCGTCGATGAACGACCGTGAAGACATGGCTGACCCGGCCCCGGTCATGCGTCGATCTGGCACCCGAGCGTTCATCTACGCGCTGCTGTCGCTGCAATTGGTCGTCTTTCTCTGGGTCGCCGTCCAGGGGATGCAGGCGGTCGGCGTCGATCCCGGCCTCAGTGGCATCGCCGTCGATGTGGGAGTGGCGTCGTCGCTCATCGCTGGGTGCGTGGCTGCGATCCAACGTCTGGCGGACGGCCGGACCGAACGCGTTCGGGTCAGATGGATCGTCGCCTGGGCGTGGGGCGTGCCGTTGGCTGTCTCCGGGCTCGCCATCGTGCTCCTTCTGCGATGACCGCATCGATCGCGCCCCTCCGTATGGCGCTCACACGGCTGTCGCCGAGCAGGCTGAGCCCGCGAGGGCATTCCTTGGCCGTTCGCGTGGTCGGGACCTTGGTCGCCACGGCCGTTGTGCTCACCGCACTGGCGTGGGGGTCGAGCGGGACCGGCCAGCCGCTGGCGTGGGCGAGCGCGCAGGCGCCCGCGTTCGCGGACTCGTGCTTCGGCGGTGCGATGCAGATCGTGGCGCACGAGGACGACGACCTGCTCTTTCTGAGTCCGGATGTCCTTCACGACATCCAAGCCCGACGTTGCGTCCGCACGGTCTTTGCCACCGCGGGGGACGCGGCGAAGGGCCACGCCTACTGGGCCGGTCGCGAGCGCGGGAGCCTGGCGGCCTATGCGGGTATGGCTGGCGTCCCCGATGACTGGACTGTTTCCGACGCGGGGGTGCCGGGAAGGTCGATACGGCTGGAGACTCTGGTCGGTGCGCCCAACGTGTCGGTGATCTTCATGCGGTTGCCTGACGGGAACCGGCGCGGGACGGGAAATGCCCGCCATCACCACGAGAGCCTCATGCGGCTGTGGCAGGGTGCGATCTCCACGATCAGCGCGATCGACGGCTCGGGAACCTACACGGACGCCTCCCTGCGCGACACACTGACCGCGCTGATGGTGGGATTTCGGCCGACGACTGTGCGCACCCAGGACTGGACCGCCGCGTTCGGGGATGGTGAGAACGCCGACCACGTCGCGATCGGGTTGTACGTTCGCCGCGCCGATTTGGGCTACGCGGCCGCGCACACCCTGTCGGCCTACGCGGGTTACCCGAGCTGGGTCCGCGCTCCCAACGTCGCGGGCGTCGACCTCGCGACCAAGCGGGCGGCGTTCCGGCTCTACGCGACCAGTGACCCGAGCCTCTGCATGGCCCGCTTGTGCGCCGACTCGCTCGTGTCTTCGATGCGCCTGGCGCGTCAGTACATCGCCGCCAGCCAGGCGACCGGAGACTCGGCGCGGGGCCGTGGCGTCAAGGTGACGGCCTCATCACAGAGCACGCTCACCGATCAGGGCGCGAAGAAAGCGATCGACGGGCTTGCCCTCGGCTATCCGGAAGGCCGAACTCACGAATGGGCGACCCGAGGAGGCGCGGCCGGTAGCTGGATCCAGCTGGATCTGGCGTCGAGAAAGATGGTCGACGGCGTCGTGATCTCGGATCGGCCAAATCTCGCTGACCAGGTCACCGGAGGGCTGCTGACGTTCGACGACGGCAGCACGGTCGCCGTTGGCGCGCTCGCCAACGACGGGTCGGCGGCCAGCCTCAGTTTTGCGCCACGCCGGACGAGGACCGTGCGGTTCACCGTGACCTCCGTCAGCCCATCCACCAGGAACGTCGGCCTTGCCGAACTGGAGACCTACTCCAACATGCCCATCCCAACGTCCTGACCGACTCGGTGTGATCGCGCAGGCGGCCGATCTCGTACGGATTTTGCCCCCGGACCGTAAGATGGTTAGCCTTCCCTAACTTGGTCCGTTCCGCTGTGGGAGTGTCATGAATCTCGGCCAGACGCTGGTGCTCGGCCTCATCGCAGGCGGCACGATCTTCCTGGGTCTGCCGGTCGGGCGGATCCGCAACCCGACCCCCAGGCTGCGGGCGCTGCTCAATGCGGCGGCGATCGGCGTCCTGCTCTTCCTGGTGTGGGACGTCTTCTCGGCGGCGTGGGAGCCCATCGACGCAGCCCTGGTCGACTATCACACCGGCGACGGCGGGCTGGCGCCGGCGTTCGGGTACGGTCTGCTGTTCGTCGGCGGCCTGGCGGTCGGGCTCGTCGGCCTCGCCTGGTACGAGATCTGGATGCGCGGGCGCGCACGAGCACGTGCCGAGCTCGGGGGCGGGAGTCTCGGGCCCGGGGCGATGTCCATCCGCGAGCTGGAGGGAGCCACCGGTCGGCACCGCTCGGCGGGTGCCGAGCGCAATGCTCATCGCGGTCGGCATCGGCCTCCACAACTTCGCAGAGGGCCTGGCCATCGGGCAGGCGTCCGCCGCCGGCGACATCAGCCTCGCGCTGCTGCTCGTGATCGGGTTCGCGCTGCACAATGCGACCGAGGGATTCGGGATCGTCGCGCCGCTCACCGGCGAGCCGAACAGCGAGGGCGTCGCGGTTCGCCCGTCGTGGGGCTTTCTTGCCGTGCTGGGCGCGATCGGTGGAGGCCCGACCTTCCTCGGCGCGGCCATCGGCCACAGCTTCACCAGCGACGCCGTCAGCGTGGTGTTCCTGACTCTTGCTGCCGGCTCGATCATCTACGTGGTCACGCAAGCTCCTGGCGGTCGCGGCCAAGGCCAAGCGCCCGGACCTCCTGGCGTACGGGCTGCTCATCGGTCTGGTTGCGGGGTTCGCCACCGACGCCATCATCACCGCGGCGGGTGTCTGAGCCCCGCGACTCTCGTCTGCCACACCGAAGGCCCGGACCCGGAGGTCCGGGCCTTCGTCAGATCTGCTCCGCGGTCCCTGTGACGCGTACGCGGCCCTCGCGCGGCACGTCCACGACGATGAGGGAGGGCCGCCCGATCTCCGCTCCTTGGTCGACGGTGAAGGTCGCAGGTACGTCGAGGTGCCCGCCGGCACGCAGATACGCGCCGAGCCCGGCCGCCGCGGACCCCGTCGCCGGATCCTCCCGGATCCCGCCCCGCGGGAACGGGTTCCGCGACACGAACCGGGTCGCCGACAGCCGATGGACGACCGGCACGGTGCCGTCCCACCCGTGCGCGTCCTGCAGCGTCAGGACCGCCTCGCCGTCGTGGTCGAGCCGCTCCAGGACGCCGGCGCGCACCGGGACGAGGGGATGCAGGTTGCCGCCGTGCACCAGCGCCGGCGGCATCGCAGGGTCGAGATCAGCCCGCTCGAGCCGCAGAGTGCCGAGCACCTGGTCGACGAGTTCATCGTCGAGCGCCTCGACCTCGGTGTCGACGGCCACCAGGGTCGCGCGGTCCGCGGTCACCTCCACAGGGACGAGCCCGGCGTTCGTCGTCAGCCGCACCACGGCCGGTGCGTCCCGGTGCGCCGCCAGTGCCACCCCCGACGCGACCGTCGCATGCCCGCAGAACGCGATCTCCGCGCGCGGGGTGAAGTACCGCACGCGCGCCGCGTCCCGTTCGATCGCGGACAGGAACGCGGTCTCGCTGAATCCGAGCTCCGCCGCGATCCGCAGCATGTCCCCGTCGCCGAGCTCGTCCGCGTCCAGCACGACCCCAGCCGGATTCCCCGACTGCTCGTTCGGCTCGACGGTGGTGAACGCCCGGTACCTGAGGATCTCCATGCGTCCATCGTCCACGCACCTGACCGCGAGTCGCGAGGTCCAATCGGTCGGCGCTGGCTCCGCCGGCCCCGGCATGCGCTCTCACGACCGAGGCACGGCTCAGGAAAGGACGGTGATGCCGGCGCCGACGAGCTTGGCGCCGATGATGAGGAGCAGCACGGCCATGACGATTGTGTTGTGTTGGATGAGCCATCCCTTCAGCTCGTCGAGGATGCCTGCCGCGCGGGACCCCATCGACAGGTAGATGACGATGGGCGCGGCGACGCCTATGCACGCGACCAGGCCGAAGACGATTGCGGCGCCGATCTGGGCCGTGGTGTCGTCGGGTGCAGCGGCGGCGATCGTCGCGCCACCGGAGACCACTAGCAGGAGATTCTTCGGGTTGACGGCCCCCAGCAGGACGGCAAGTCCGGCGGCCTTGACCGGTGTGAACGTGTCGATAGCCTGCATCCACTTCGGCGTCGGAGCCTCCACCCCGGCGCGCGGTCGCCCCCGCCAGTCCTTGATGGCAAGCCACACCAAGAGCAAACCAAGGACGATCTTCAGCCACCCGGTCCACGCGGCCGGCCCAGCGAGGTCGCTCGCGTCATCGGTGCCCGCCAGAAGCGCGATGACGCCGGCGACCCCGGCGACGGCAACGAACCAGGCGATGAGGAACGAGAACGCGTTCACCTTCGCCTTGGCGCTGCTGAGCATCAGGACCACCGCGACGATGGGCAGCGGGCTGATCATGACGCCGACGGCGACGGGCAGCGACTCGCCGATTGCGGGACCCATGAGCTACTTCTCGGTGTGGTTCGTCGTTCGCCACCGTTCTGCAGCGGCGTAGGCGGTATTGAGCGACTCCAGAAGCACGGGTGTCGTGGCGACGACCGACTCCTCGCCGAGGACCTCGAGCGTGCCGGACCGTGCGAGGCGTTCGCGCAGCTCGGGGGAGACGCCGCAGAGGAACAGGCGGACCCCGTTCTCCCCGAGCCTGCGCGAGGCCCGCTCGAATGCGCGCAGGAACGTCGCCGACGGGATGCCGGCCGACCCGCGCAGAGAGAGGACCACGGCCGCGTCGTGCGCGCCGCGCGGGTCCGGCCACTCGTCCTCGAGCCGGTTGACCTCGGCGAAGAACCCGCCGCCGACGTAGTGCAGCACCGTGGTCCGCCCGCTCGGGACCGACGCCGGCGGGTCGCCGATCGTCCAGCTGCCGGTGTCGTCGGGCGTGAGCTCGATGATCCGTCCGCGCTTGGACTCCGCGAAGGCGTACAGCAGGATCGACAGTCCGGCGCCGATGAAGATCGCGTCCTGGAGCGGCAAGCTGGGTCGTCGCGAGGAACGTGATGATCATGGCGGCGGCGGACAGCCATGACGTGCGCAGGACGAGCATGATGTCGCCGAAGCGCCCGACGATCAGCTCGCCGCCGATGACCAGCAGCAGCCCGCCGATGACGGCCATCGGGATCTGCCCTGCCACGGGACCGACGGCCAGCACCAGGACGGCGAGCCAGATCCCCGCGAAGATCCCCGACCAGCGGGTCTTGGCGCCGGCGCTCGTGCCGACGCCCGTGCGGGACAGCGAGCCGCCGGTCGGCAGGGCGGAGAAGAAGCCGCCGGCGATGTTCGCCAGGCCCTGCGCGGTGAAGTCCTTCGAGGCGTCCGGGCGGCTGCCGTCGGGGTTGGCGACCGCGGCGCCGATGCCGGCGGCCTGTGCGAGCCCGACGAGCGCGATCGCGATCGCCCCCGCCGCCAGGGCCGGGAGTGCGGCGAGGTCCGGGAGCGAGAACGGCGGTAGCGAGCGGGGGATCGCGGCGATGTCCTCGACGAGCTCGACGTCGGGTCGCACGATCACGCAGACCACGGTCACGACGAGCAGCGCGATGAGGGTGGCATACGACTCGAGCCGCTTGACCGCCTTGAAGGCCGCCCACACCCCGACCGTCGCGAGTGCGACCAGGACCGTGGCGCCGTCCCAGTCGCCGACGTGCACGAACGCGTCCCACACCTTTGCGAGCGTGTTGTGCGGCGTCGGGACGTAGCCCGTCGCGTCCTTGAGCACCCCCGCGATGATCTGCAGCGCGATGCCCGTGGTGAAACCCGTCATCACGGCGGTCGAGACGAACGACATCACCGAGCCGAGCTTCAGCAGCCCCATCACGAGCATCACGACGCCGACCAGGACGGTCAGCGTCGCCAGGGCGCCGAGGTCACCGGGGTCCAGCCCGGCAGCCGCCAGGACGCTCTGCGACGACAACGCGATCGCGCTCGTCAGCGTCGTCACCATGAGGACCGTGCGTGCGAAGACCGACCCGACGATCGTCGGCACCACACCCGACCACAGACCCAGCGGCGCCGCGAAGCCGCCGATGCTTGCGTACGCCATGCCCTCCGGGATGGAGAAGAGCCCGGTCACGAACCCCGACGAGACGTCCTGGGGTGTCGGGCGCCCGAAGCCTGGCTTCTTTGCAGCTGCCGGTTCGGTGGTCATCGGGTCAACTCCTCCGGCGCGGACCGGTGAACGTCACGGGGTGACGATTGCGAAGTCGTCGTCGCCCGGGTCGAGCAGGCCAGCGAGGCGCGACAGGACGGAGGCATCGCCGTCGACCTGGATGCCGGCGGCACCACCGCCGAGCCCTCCCGCGGCCAGCGCGGGGAGCTGGCGTCTGGTCGTCGTCAGCGTCACGTCGGCGTCACCCCGCTGGGGCGCCGCCGCGCTGTAGGTGAGGACGCCGTTGGCCAGCGTGAGGCGGTAGCGGGTGTCGATGTCGGTCAGCACGACGTCCAGCGAGAGCTTTCGTCCCACGCCTTCGGGCCATTGATCTGGATGGCGATCGCGTCGAACAGCATCTCCGGCGTCAGGGCAGCGAACACGTCCGGGGCGTTGGTCACCGTCGGCGTCCCGAACTGCCCGTCGCGCAGCTCCATGGCGCCCGAGAGGAAGAAGTCGCGCCAGGTCCCGTTCTCCGCGCCGTAGCCGAGCTGCTCGTACGTGTCGGCGAGCAGGGTGCGACCGCCCTGGTGGTCGGGCTCGGCGAAGACGACGTGATTGACCACCTCGGCGACCCAACGGAAGTCGCCCGCGTCGAACGACGCCTGGGCTTTGCTCACGACCGCGTCGGCGCCGCCCATGAACTCCACGTACCGCTTCGCCTTCTCGACCGGGACGTGCTCCCAGAGGTGCGCCGGGTTGCCGTCGAACCAGCCGAGGTAGCGCTGGTAGATCGCCTTGATGTTGTGGCTGAGCGACCCGTAGTACCCGTGCGCCGACCAGGCGTTCACGAGCGCGGGCGGCAGGGCGAGTTCCTCGGCGATCTCCGGACCGGTGAGCCCCTTGTTGATCAGGCGGAGCGTCTGGTCGTGCACGTACCCATACAGGTCGCGCTGGGTCTGCAGGAACTCGACGACGCGTGCGTTGCCCCAGGTCGGCCAGTGGTGCGAGGCGAAGACGACCTCGACCTCGTCGCCGAACAGGTCGATCGACTCCGTGAGGTACCGCGACCAGCCGTGCGGGTCGCGCACCACCGCACCGCGCAAGGTCAGCAGGTTGTGGAACGTATGCGTCGCGTCCTCCGCCGTGCACAGCGCCTTGAAGTCCGGAAGGTAGACGAGCAGCTCCGCGGGCGCCTCCGTATCGGGGGCCATCTGGAACATCAGGCGGACCCCGTCGACCACGACTTCGTGCCCGGTCGTGGTGATGATGTCTGTCGGCTCGATCAGCGTCACGGTGCCTGTCGACGTCGTCTGGCCGAGACCCGCGCCGACCCCGCCCTCGGGGCCACGGGACAGGGCCGCGCCGTACATGTACCCGGCGCGACGGCCCATCGCGGTGCCGGCATAGACGTTCTCCGAGATCGCGTGCTCGGTGAACCCCTCGGGCGCGAAGACCTTGACGGCACCCGAGTCCACGTCCTCCTGCGACACGAAGCCCTTGACGCCGCCGAAGTGGTCGACGTGTGAGTGCGTGTAGACGACAGCCTTCACGGGACGGTCGCCGCGGTGCTTGCGGTAGAGCGCCAGCGCGGCGGCACCGGTCTCCTGGGAGAGCAGCGTGTCGATGACGATGATCCCCTCGTCGCCCTCGACGAGCGTCGTGTTCGACAGGTCCATGCCGCGCACCTGGTAGATGCCGGGGACCACCTCGAACAGCCCGCCCGTGGCGACCAGCTGCGACTGCCTCCACAGGCTCGGGTTCACCGTGTCCGGGGCGTCGCCCTCGACGAACGCGTACGTCGAGTTGTCCCACACGACGGTCCCGTCGGCGGCGAGGACAGGCTCGTCGATCGTCGCGACCAGGCCGCGGCTCACGTCGTCGAAGTCGCGCGTGTCCGAGAACGGCAGGCTGGCGAGCAGGCCCGCCTGCTGCTGAACAATGGCGTGCGTTGCTGGCTTCGGGGTGGACATGAACTGATCCTTCCGAGTGCGCGCAACTCTCCGGAGCGATCTGTGTCGCTCAGCGAGCGAGGTCGCGCCGGCGGAACCCGGCGAACCCGACGAGCAGGAACCCGAGCGTGAACAAGCTGATCCACCCGAGACCGGACCAGTCCGGGTTGGCGGCGGACGCGTTGGGCACGTGCCAGAACGGGCTGATGCCGAGCACCCAGTCGTCGAGACCAAAGGTCGGTCCGAGGATCGTCAGGACGAACGAGGCCAGGACGCCGAGCCACGCGGCGATGCTCACCTTCGGGCGGGCGCCCACGACGGCGACCGCGACGGCCACGACGGTCCACATCGCCGGGACGGTGGCGACGGCCTGGAGGAAGACGTCACTGAAGCTGACGCCTAGGTCGGCACCCGACGCAAGCAGAGCGATCAGGGTCCCGGCGATCAAGATGAAGATCGTCGGGTAGATCAGGGCCACCAGCACGTTGCTGCCGTAGTACCGGGCACGGGCGACGGACCCGGCCATGAGCGGCTCGACGCGGTCCTCCATCTCCTCGGCGCGGACCTTGAGCATCACCTGGACCCCGGAGATGGCCGCGATGATGCCGACCATGCTCAGGATGGTGGTGGCGAACGCGCCCGCGAGCTTCTGCGGGTGTGGTGGCGCCTGAGGCGAGGATCTGTTGGACGGTCGGGTCGGATCCGAGGATGTCGCTGATCGAGGTGGTGAAGTAGCCGAAGACGAAGCCGAGGGCGATGAACGCGATGACCCAGGTGAAGAACGGTCCCTTGTTGATGCGCAGCGCCAGTCGCCAGGTGCCCAGCGTCGTCCCGCGGGCGGGGCCGGGCTTGGGTGCGATCGTGCCCTGGCCGAAGTCGCGTCGCGCCTGCAACGCGAACGCGACGGCGACCAGGGCGATCGTGAGAACCACGGCGAGCAGCAGTGGTGCCCAGTTGTTTCCTGCGGCCGGGCGGGTCTCGTGCATCCAGCCGAGCGGGTTGATCCAGATGGTCCAGGACGGTGCTTCGATCGAGTAGCAGAAGCCGCAGAGCAGGAACAGCGTGCCCAGGACGGCGACGGCCATCGAGTTCGACGTGCGGGAGTCCGACCCGATCTGTGCGGTGATCGCGGCCACGGCGCCGAACATCCAGCCGGTGGCGGTGAAGGTGGCGCCGAGCAGCATCGACGCGTTCCAGTCGCCACCGCACAGGGCGGTGACCACGCCGGCGACGACGCCCAGGAGCAACGACCCGATGATCGACATGGCGACCCCGGTCAGCAGGCGGCTGCCTCGGCCGAGGACCCCGGACGCCAGCAGCTCGGCCTGCCCGGAGTCTTCCTGGGCGCGGGTGGCGCGGGTGACCGCGAAGATCGCGCCGAGCGCGGCGAGGAACCCGCCGAGTGCGAGCGAGCGCCAGGCGTTGAACCCGTCGGCCGTCGACAGGTCGTACGCGGGTCCGAAGATCAGGCCGAGTGCGGGGTTGGCACTGATCGCCGCGGAGAGGGTGGCGCGGGACTGCTGGTCGGGGAAGACGATCGGGTAGAAGATCACCGACGACGCGGACAGTGCGGTGGCGATCACGACCCAGGGCAGCAGCAGGCGGCCGTCGTGCTTGAGGGAGGCTCGGAGCAGAGGGCGGGTGCCGGTCATCGTCGAGCTGCGGGCGGCGGGTGCCGCGTGCGAGGGATGGGCCGTCGCCGTACTCATCGGGTGGCCCCCGCCGCGGGCTCGTCGCCGTACAGGCTCAGGAACAGGCTCTCGAGCGACGGCGGCTCGACGGTCAGCGAGGTGAACCCGGCTGGCGTGAGCAGATCCATGGCCTCCCCGATGCGCGCCGATTCGACGGTGGCGGAGAACTTGTCGCCGTCCAGGTGGACGCCGTGGAACACCGTCAGGTCCGCCGGGTCGGGGATCCGCTCGAGCGTGGCGTGGATCGTGGTGTGGGTCTGGCCTCGCAGCTCGTTCAGGGTGCCGGACTGCACGATCTTCCCGTCGCGGATGATGCTCAACCGGTCGGCGAGGCTTTCCAGCTCGGCCAGGATGTGGCTCGAGAGCAGCACCGTGACTCCCCGGGCCTTGGCCTCGCCGATGACCTCCTGGAACACGTTCTCCATCAGGGGGTCGAGCCCGGAGGTCGGCTCGTCGAGGATCAGCAGCTCGACGTCGGAGGCCAGCGCGGCGACGATCGCGACCTTCTGCCGGTTGCCCTTGGAGTACTGCCGTCCACGTTTGGTCGGGTCGAGCTCGAACCGCTCGACCAGCTCGGCGCGGCGAGGCTCGTCGATCCCGCCGCGCAGCGACCCGAGCAGGTCGATAGCCTCGCCGCCGGTCATCCCGGGCCACAGCGAGACATCGCCCGGGACGTAGGCGAGCCGACGGTGCAGCGCGACGACGTCGGTCCACGGGTCGCCGCCGAGCAGCCGGACCGTGCCGCCGTTGGCGCGCAGCAGTCCGAGCAGCACCCGGATCGTGGTCGACTTGCCCGCCCCGTTCGGCCCCAGGAACCCGTGCACCTCGCCCCGGGCGACCTGCAGGTCGAGACCTTTGAGCGCCTGAAAGCTGCCGAAGGACTTCAGCAGGCCCTGGATGTCGATCACTGCGTCGTCGGCACTCATGGCCACACTCCACGATCTCGGGTGCGCGGAACGATCGCGCCGCAGGACCAGCAAACTCTACAAATGCGGAACTCTGCAACCGGAGAGTACGATCCCGGACATGGCGATCGATGCCACGGCAATGCAGAAGAATCCCGGCGGCAGGCGCCCAGGAGAGAGCGGGACTCGTGAGGCGATCCTCGACGCGGCCCTCGCGTTGTTCGCCGAGCGTGGCTACGACGGTGCCTCGCTTCGAGCGATCGCCGGGCGTGCCGAGGTCGACCCAGGCCTGATCAGGCACTTCTTCGGCGACAAGGACGCCCTGTTCGCGAAGGCCGTCGCCGATCGGACGACGATCCCTGAGCGCATCGCCGCAGCGGTCGGCACGGACCTGTCCACTGCGGGCCGAGCCGTCACCGACGCATATCTACGGCTCTGGGACGAGTCCGGCACCCGGCCCATCCTGCTCGCCCTGGTGCGCTCCGCGACCACGTCCGACCGCGCCGCTCAGATGCTGCGTGACGTCCTCGGCGGCGACACCCGAGCGGCCGGGTTCGACGCGGACCGGACGCGCCGCGTTGCCCTGGCCGGCTCCCACCTGTTCGGCGTCGCCATGACCCGTCACGTCATCAAGCTTCGCCCCGATCGTCGAGCTCTCGCACGAGGAGCTCGTCGACGAGATCGCCCCGACCATCCAGCGATACCTCACCGGCTGACTTTGTCTGCCGACCTCGACGGTTGTCGTGGAAGCTTCCGCGGCGCCAAAGTCCGCAAGATGCCCCCATGAACCCAACCGCCGCACGAGAATCTGACGGCCCTGCACGCGTGCTGTCGTCGTCGGCACCGGGCGGTCGCGGGCGTGGAGCGGGAGCCCTAGCCTCGGGATGACCGGAGTCAGATCAGTGCACGAGAGGTTGCTGCGGCGCTCGCGGTGGTGACCCACGGACGAGGAGATGGCACGTGGCGACACCCCCGAAGGGCGCGACCCCGGCGACGATCGAGGCCAACCGTGCCGCGGTGTCCTTGTACGCGATGGAGGACCGGCAGGACTTCGCAGACGCCGACCGAGGGTTCATGGCGCCGCTGCCGGGCCCGACGCGGGGCGCGGACGGGCACGTGATCTTCGACCCCGCCTGGCTCGACTACATCCACGACGACGACCCGGCGCCCGACTCGGTCAACCCGAGCCTGTGGCGCCAGTCGCAGGTGATCCGCCGGGGTGGGCTGTATCGCGTCGTCGACGGGCTCTATCAGGTCCGCAACAACGACATCGGCGACCTGACCGTCGTGGAGGGCGAGGACGGGCTGGTCGTCATCGACTGCACGTCCAGCGTCGAGAGCGCCGCCCAGGCGATGGACCTGATCCGCGAGCACGTCAGCGACAAGCCCGTCGCCGCCGTGATCTACACGCACACCCACATCGACCACTACGGCGGTGTCAAGGGTGTCGTCGACCCTGCCGACGTGGCCTCGGGCGAGGTCGCGATCCTGGCGCCGGGGCACCAGTTCGAGAAGTTCGCGATCGGCGAGAACGTGGTGGCCGGCAACGCGATGTCGCGGCGTGCGTCCTACGCGTTCGGCGGCCTGCTGGACCTCGGACCGCACGGGCACGTGACCTGCGGGATCGGCGTTCTGTCCACCCGGTCACCCACCATCTCCTACCTGTCCCCGACGGACCTCATCACCGAGACGGGTACCCGCCGGGAGATCGCCGGCCTCGAGTTCGAGTTCCTCTACGCACCCGACACCGAGGCGCCCGAGGAGATGCACATCTGGATCCCCCAGCTCAAGGCCCTGACCTGCGCAGAGAACGCCAACCACTCGCTGCACAACATCCAGACACTCCGCGGCGCCCGCACGCGCGACGCCCGCAACTTCGCGCGCTACCTCGACGAGACCCTCGAACGGTGGGGCGATGACGTCGAGGTGAACTACGGCCCGCACACGTGGCCGGTGTGGGGCAACGAGGTGGTGACGGGCTTCCTGGAGTCGCAGCGGGACACCTACAAGTTCATCCACGACCAGTCGCTGCGACTGGCGAACAAGGGGCTCACGCCGCTCGAGGCTGCCGAGGAGATCGAGCTGCCCGAGGAGCTGCGTCGGCAGTGGTTCAACCGCGGGTACCACGGGACCTTGCACCACGACGTCCGCGCGGTGTTCACCAAGGAGCTGGGCACCTGGGATGGCGACCCCGTCTCGCTGCACCCGCACACCCCGGTCGACACGGCCACGAGGTATCTGGACCTGCTGGGCCGTGACGGGATCCTGGCCGAGGGCCGACGCGCGTTCGACGCCGCCGACTACCGGTGGGTCGTGCAGATCGTGCACCACCTCGTCTTCGCCGATCCCGACGACCTGGAGGCCAGGCAGCTGCAGGCCGACGCCTACGAGCAGATGGGCTACCAGGTCGAGGGGCCGCAGTGGCGGGGGATCTTCCTGAGCGCCGCGAAGAGCTCCGCGACGGCATCGCACCCGCACCGTTCAGCACGGTCAGCCCGGACACGATCCTGTCGATGCCGCTCGAGATCCTGTTCGACTTCGCGGCCGTGCACGTCATCGGCTCCGCGGCCGCCGACGTCGACGTCCGGGTCGACTTCACGTTCACCGACCTGGGCGAGACGTGGAACGTGCACGTGGCTCGGGGAGTCATGAACGCCCGCCGGGGCGCGTCGACAGCCGCGGCCGTCACCGTGTCCGGCGTCAAGGCGGCGGTCGTCGGGGTCGTCCTGCAGCCTCGGCTGGCCGAACGCCTGGTCGCGGCCGGTCAGGTCACGCTCGACGGCGACCCATCGGTCCTCGTGACACTCGCCGCATGCCTCGACGAGTTCGACCCCCTGTTCCCGATCGTCACGCCCTAAGGGTCGCGGCTCGACTGAGACTCTGGTCCGGTAAGTCCCTTGCCATCCCGGTCCGGGCGGTCATGCGCGGTCCTGGAAAGTGAGCGCGAGCTTGCCTGCGCGAAGACCTGACCAGTGTGGGCGCGTGACGTCCCCGCTCACACCCGGCGTTCATTCAGCACCGGTTGAATAACCCTCAAACCGGTCATAGTGTCGCCATGGCGCCGGTCTTCATGCCGCGGCCCGCACACCACGGTCGTCCCGACGCCTTCCGGTCCGGCTCACGTCCGAGAGGTGTCGAAGATGAGGCTCGAGAACAAGGTTGCGTTGATCACCGGCGGCTACGGGGGGATGGGCCGGGCGTCTGCGCGGCTGTTCGCGCGGGAGGGTGCGACGGTCTTCGTCTCCGGCCGCAACGCCGAGCGCGGTGCGGCGCTCGTCTCCGAGATCAACGACTCGGGCGGTACGGCGAACTTCCTCGAGCTCGACATCGTGAACCAGGAGCAGTGGGAGGCGGCTGTCGCCCAGATCCAGGAGCGGGCCGGCGCGCTGCACGTCCTGCTCAACATCGTCGGATCCAACGCGCTCGTCCGGTTCCCGAAGATCGACGTCGACGAGTGGCGCAAGATGTTCGAGATCAACGTGACCGGCACAGCGCGGGGTATCCAGACCTGCGCGCCCTTGATCCGTGACTCGGGCGGTGGCTCGATCGTCAACATCGGGTCCGTGGCAGGCATGACGGGCAACTTCGGCTCCGGGTACTCCTCCTCGAAGTGGGCGCTGGAAGGGGTGTCGCGGTCCGCGGCCTACGTGTACGCGGACTGGGGGATCCGCTCGAACGTGATCCAGCCCGGCTGGATCGACACCGACCTGACGGCGTCGATGAAGTCGAACAAGCTGGTCAAGAAGATGCAGAGCAAGATGCTCAAGACGACCGTGCTGCTGCGGCGCAGCGGCGTCGGTGAGGACATCGCCAACGCCGCCCTGTTCCTGGCGTGCGACGACTCGTCCTACGTGACCGGCACCGACATCGTCGTCGACGGCGGCTGGTTCTCGTGCGCCCCGTACCTGTCGAACGAGCGGTCGCACCACCTGCTCTCGACGATGGACAAGAAGGAGCACATCGAAGAGCTCCTGCACCGCTGGCACTGACCTGCACGACGAATCGCACACGAGCATCGAGGCGGAGGACGAGATGGGCGAGAACAGGCTGCAGGGCAAGGTCGCACTGATCACGGGTGGGTACGGCGGCATGGGTCGCGCGTCGTCGCGGTTGTTCGCCAACGAAGGCGCGACCGTCTTCGTGGCGGGTCGCACGAAGGAGCGCGGCGACGCGCTCGTCGAGGAGATCAACGGCGCGGGCGGAACCGCATACTTCGTCGAGCTCGACACCGTCGAGCAGGACCAGTGGGACGCCGCGGTGGCTGAGGTGCAGGAGAAGGCGGGGGCGCTGCACGTCCTGCTGAACATCGTCGGATCGAACGCCCTCAGCGCGTTCCCGGCGATCGACCTGCAGGAGTGGAACCGGGTCTTCGAGGTCAACCTCGTCGGCACGCTGCGCGGCATCCAGACCTGCGCACCGCTGATCAAGGAGTCCGGGGGTGGGTCGATCGTGAACATCGGCTCGGTCGGCGGCATGACCGGTGCGTTCTCGACGGCGTACTCCGCCTCGAAGTGGGGCCTGGAGGGCCTGTCGCGGTCGGCGGCCTACGTCTACGCCGACTGGGGCATCAGGTCGAACGTGATCCAGCCTGGATGGATCGACACCGACCTGACGGCTGCGATGCGCGGGAACCCGGCCGTCGAAGAGATGCAGAAGCAGACGATGGACCGCTCGGTCATGCTGCGCCGCAGCGGAAAGGCCACGGAGATCGCCACGGCGGCCCTGTTCCTGGCGTGCGATGAGTCGTCGTACATCACGGGCAACGACCTCGTGGTCGACGGCGGGTGGTTCTCCGCTGCGCCGTACCTGACCAACGACCGGACGAACGCCCTCGCGGCGAGCCTGGGAGCCGGCAAGGCGTAGTCGGTCGATCGGGCGGGCGGGCTTCGGGGGTGAGGGGACGGCCGGGGCCCGCCTTTCTCGTACCCGCATCCGGGGCGATGCGTCAGCTCGCGCCGAGCCGCCACCCGTCAGAGGGCAGGTCGAGGGCGGCCTGCGGTCCCTACGACCCACGCTCGTAGGCCTGCAGCGGAGGTGGCGCGTCCAGCAGCGGCTGGCACGCCTGCCACAGCAGGTCGACCTCGTCGGCGTGGCTGACCCAAGCAGGCGATCGTCGGCATCCTCCTGCAGCCCACCAAGGCCGCCGCGATCATCGGCTCGGGCGCCCTGCATACCGAAGGCGACCTCGCCGCGATCGAGACCTTCGCCTCCGTCGTCGAGGACTTCGACCCCGCCTTCAACCTCGTCACGCCCTAGCTTGAAGCGGCGCGCCGCCATGTGGGACGGGGCGTCCTATAGCCTCGACTTGCTGAACGGCCGGTCAGGTCGCGCACGACGGCGACCCATCAGTCCTCGTGACTCTCGCCGCATGCCTCGACGAGTTCGACCCCCTGTCCCCGATCGTCACGCCCTGAGGGCGGAGCGGGACGGTGTCCCGGCCATACTCCCGGAGAGTGCGAGGACGGTGTCGCCCCTCGCCGGGCGGTCGCCGCAGGGACGTCAGCGCGAAGGATGCGGTGACGGCTCGATCTGAGCGATCACGGCCTCGAGGGCAGCGGACATCGTCTCGAGCTGGCTGTCCGTCAGGACGTCGAACATGACCTCCTGCACAAGATCACGATGCCCAGGAGTCGCCGCAGCCAGGACGTCGTGCCCGGCCTGGGTCAACGAGGCGATCACGCCGCGGTCGTCGCTCGGGTCGTCCGCTCGGGCGACGTAGCCGGCGGCGACGAGTTGCTGGATCCGGTACGTCGCACCGCTGCGACTCAGGATGAGCCCGCGCGCGAGGTCCGTCATGCGCATGCCGCCGTCGGAGAGCCGGGCCAGGATCTCGAACTGCGCGTGCGTGATTCCGGCGCGGTCACGCAGGTCCTGGTCGACGACGCGCGAGACGAGCGTCGCGGCCGACAGCAACGCTGTGAATGCGCGCAACCGTGTCTGCTCGGACACACTCCCACCTCCCATGTTGTTCGGATTCGAAGTATCGCATAGTCTCAGTGTTGTTCAGATTCGAAGTAACTTGAGGAGCATCATGCGTATCGCGATCCTTGGCACCGGCAACGTCGGCACCGCACTCGGCACCCGGCTCCGCCAGGCCGGCCACCACGTGACCTTCGGGTCGCGCACCCCGGAGGCTCACCCTGGCGCTGTCGCACAGGCCGAAGCCGTGGCCTCCGCCGACCTCGTCATCACGGCGATCCCCGGCCTCGCGGTCCTGCCGACGCTCGAAGCGATCGGCGAGGACGTCATCGGAGACAAGATCGTCCTCGACCCGTCCGTCGCGATCAACGCCGACATGAGCCTGGCGTACCCGAATGACAGCGTCGCTCGCCTCGTCCAGGCCCGGTTCCCGCGAGCCCGGGTCGTGAAGACCCTCAACACCATGAACGTCCTCGTGATGGTCGACCCGCTGAACACCGTCCCCAACGCCACGGTGTTCCTCAGCGGCGACGACGAGGCCGCCAAGGGCGACGTCACTACCCTGCTGAGCGACCTCGGCTGGAACAACGAGCAGATCCTCGACCTCGGCGGTGTCGTCACCGCAACCGGCACCGAGCACGCAGCCCCGTTGTTCTTCGCCACCTTCATGGCACTGCAGACCCCTGCATTCAGCATCACCATCAGCCGCTGACGCCTGCGGCGGTGGCTCCTGTCGCAGGAGCCACCGCCACGCCGACCGTTAGGGGCAAGCGATCAGCCGACGCCAGGGGCGCAGCCGTCCTCATTGGTGAGCCAAGTCCGTCCTTGCCGATTCGGCGGGTGGCCGCACTCCACACCCTCGGGCTGCCGAGTGACGGCGGCGACGCACACTTCACACGTGAGAAGCCCGTGCGAGTGACCGGCGGCGTCACCTTGTTCGGCTTGGGTGACGCCGTCGATGAGTGACGCGTCGCCATCGGGCCTCCACGTTCTGTGCTCGAGGCTGACGGAGTGTCGAGTGAACCCGCTCCAGCACTACCCTCCCGATGCGCGGGGTGCGGGGCAGGATGGTGGCCGTGAAGTCTCATCCGGGTCGGCCCGCAAGCGGCGGCCGCGACGCCCGAGTGGCGATACTCGCCGCCGCCCGCTCTCAGTTCGCGTCGCGCGGCTTCGAGCGCACTACCGTGCGCGCCGTGGCCGGTGACGCCGGAGTCGACGTTGCATTGATCTACCACTACTTCGAGAGCAAGGCCGGGCTCCTCGATGCGGTTCTTGCCGTTCCGCCGACAGCCGAGCGGGTCCGTCAGGCGATCGCGATCGACGAGCCCACACCGGGGCGGGCAGTCGTCGAGACAGCCCTACGGCTCTGGGACGCGGACGTCGCGGTTCGCGAGCTGGCCCTGGCGATGACCCGCGCCGCACTCTCACGCGATGACGCACTGCACAGGCTCCGCGATCTGCACACGACGTTCGTTCTCGACCTGGTTTCCCAGGTGATCCGCGAGGACGACCGCGAGCTGCGCGCCGCGCTCGTCGCTGCCCAGCTCAACGGCCTGCTGCAAGCCCGCTACCTGTTCAAGATCACGGCGCTGGCCGCGGTCGAGTTGGATGTACTGGTTGATGCCGTAGCACCTGTGATCGACCACTACCTGAGTGACGACCTCGACGAGAAGTGAACCGACCAGCCCTCACGTGGTGCTTCAGCACCGGTTGAATAACCTGCAAACCGGTCATAGTGTCGCTGTGGCGGCGAAGCGCGTCATGACACTCAGATGTGCCCGAGCTTAGGCGTCGCCCAGTCCGGCTCATGCCCCGAGAAGCTGTCGAAGATGAGGCTCGAGAACAAGGTGGCTCTGATCACCGGCGGCTACGGCGGTATGGGCCGGGCGTCGTCGCGATTGTCCGCTCGAGAAGGCACGACAGTCTTAGTCTCGGGGCGCAACGGTGACCGCGGCGAAGCGCTAGCAGCGGAGATCAATGACGCAGACGGCAACGCACACTTCCTTGAGCTCGACATCGTCGAGCAGGAGCAGTGGGACGCGGCCATCGCCCAGATCCAGGAAAAGGCCGACGCCCTGCCAGGTTGGATCGACACGGACCTCACCGCGGCGATGAAGTCGAACCCCGCAGTTGCCGAGATGCAACGGCAGACGATGGATCATTCGGTGATGCTGCGTCGCAGCGGCAAAGCTGAAGAGATCGCTACCGCAGCACTGTTCTTGGCTTGCGATGAATCTGCCTACATCACGGGCAACGACGTCGTCGTCGACGGCGGCTGGTTCTCCGCCGCGCCGTACCTGACCAACGACCGGCTCAACGGGCTCGCCGCGCACCTGACCGACGCGAAGGCCTAGCAACCCAAGACCAAGATCGTGGTTCCGCGGCCGAGGGGAAGCCGAAGCCCGCCGGTGTCGCAGCAGCCAAGCCGTCAGCCGCCCAGATGCCAGCCATCGACTGGCAGGTCAAGGGCGGCCGCTGGGCCCCACGACCCGCGCTCGTACGTGTGCGGCGAGGGCGGAGAGTCAAGCAGTGGCTGGCACGCCTGCCAGAGAAGGTCGACCTCGTCGGCGTGACTGAACAGGAGCTGGTCTCCGCGCATCACGTCGAGGAGCAGCCGCTCGTACGCTTCGAGGGGTTCGTCAGACGGGAAGTCGTCCGCGAAATCGAGCTGCAACGTCGCCGGCGCGACCTCGAGACCTGGGCCCGGGCGTTTGGCACGGATTTCGACGCTGATGTGCGGCTCATCGGTCAGCTCAAGCACCAGGTCGTGCGGGATGCGCGCGCGAAGCTGGGGATGGAACGGCTCGCGGTAGCTCACCGTGACGACGCTGCGGCCTTCGGCGAGCGCCTTGCCGGTCCGGAGGAAGAACGGCACGCCTTGCCATCGGTCGTTGTCGATCCACGCCTCGAGCGCGACGAACGTCTCGGTCATGGACTCCGGAGCAACTCCGTGCTCTGAGCGGTATCCCTCGTACTGTCCGAAAACAGCCCGTGCGGGGTCGATCGGTCGCAGTGCTGAGAAGGCTGCGACCTTCGCTGCGCGTAGTTCGTCCGTCTGCAGGACGCTCGGTCGCTCGATCGCCAGGAAGCCCAGAAGTTGACACAAGTGCGTGGAGATCATGTCGCGGAGGCACCCGGTCTTCTCGTAGAAACTCGCGCGCCCTTCCAGCCCGAGCGTCTCCGGCACGTCGATCTGCACCGACGCGACGCTGTGTCGGTCCCAGGCTGCCTCGAACAGCCGGTTGGCGAAGCGCAACGCAAGGACGTTCTGCACGGCCTCCTTGCCAAGAAAGTGATCGATGCGGAACACCTGCTCCTCACCGGCGACCGCCTCCAGCGCGTGTTGGAGCTCGCGGGAGGTGGCCAGGTCCAGCCCGAATGGCTTCTCCACCACGATCCGGGCCCGCTCCGTGAGCCCTTCGCGTCCGAGCATCCCGACCAGCCCCCTCGTCGCGGTAGGCGGAACGGAGAGGTAGATCAGCCTCTGCACGTTCGTTCCCGCCGCCAGCCGCGATTCCGCGTCCCGCACGGCCGCAGCCAGCGCAGCACCGTCGTCGTCCGACGACGCGCAGAACGAGATCTGCGCGAGCAACCGGCGGACCACGGTGTCATCGACGTGGTCGACGAACCGGCTGATCGCTTCTCCCACCGACTGGCGGAACGCATCGTCGGACGCGGGCCCGTGTCGACCGGAACCGACGATCGCAAGCTGGTCCGGAAGCCAGTTCGCTGCAGCCAGCCGGTACAGGCCGGGGAACAGTTTGCGGGCCGCCAGGTCGCCTCGTGCTCCGAAGAGGACGATGACGTGCGGCGCGAGGGCTTTGGAGGCCTCACTCAGCATGTGTTGAATAGTGCGCGTGTCTGTTTCGTTGCGCAAATGTCCAGCGAGGCGACGATCCGGACGGATCCCCGCGCCACTACGGCTGGACAGAGTTGTCACGGCCGCCGGAGCTGTGCGTCGATGTCGGTAGCCAAACCCGTGCACGAGACCTGCCTCTGGCGGCGCGGTACAGGGGAACAAGTCCTGCTCTTGGAGCCTGAGGACTCGGAGTCGATGGAGCGGCTCGCGCCCGACCTGATGGTGTCGGGGCACGGCGCCAGCGGGTACGGGCCCGGGCGGACGATGCAGGCGCCTGACGGAAGGGAATTGCGGACCGTCCGTCGCCGACGAGCTGGCACGAAGTAACGCGGCCTAAGAGCAGCGCATCACCCAACGACACTCGGCGCACAAGTGCGGCGCCAACCGATGGCCGCGCGGGGCCCTATGACACGTCTATGACACGCCATGACGTTCTTGCAGGTCAGATGGGTGCCCCGAGTGGGATTCGAATCCGCTGGCCGCGGCCGTCTGACCTGCAGAAACGCGAACTGCGCCTCGTTGATGCAGAATTACGATGCTTCTTGATTCATCTACGTTCATTCCCGTGAGGCCCGTGCGTCCAAGGGACGCACGTGGCAGCGATGAACGGTCGCCGGGCGTCGAAGCAGCTCGAAGAGTTCGTGTGTGCGGTGTCCGCCACTCGGAGGACAGATCAGATCGCGCTGGGGTAGCCGATTTCCGCGAGATCGTCGCCAAGCTCATCGAGCGTCATGTCCGGGTTGAGTCGCTGCACGAGTTCGTCGGTCAGCGGCTGCAACGCGAAGACCGCGTCGACCGGATTCTCGTCGAGGTCGACCTCGTAGTAGTCCTCGGCGAACTCTCGATACGAGGTCGCGGTGCCGTCAAGGAGGATGGCAAAGAGCCAGTCGGCACCGTCCGGATCGTCTCCGTCTGGACGGTCCGGCACCCCGACGTGCCACTCGATGTCCAGGGCGCGACGCCAGATGCACGCAGTCGCGTCGGGCACGCCGTCCGAGCTGAATGCCGGCTCGTTGATGCAGGGCAAGAACACGTCGGGGATGCCCTCGATCAGACCTGGCCACAGAACGCCGCCGTTGGCCGCTGGGCTCATCGGAGACTCGTGATCGAAACCACGGACGAACACACCATCAGGGGTGAACACGATCGACCACGAGTCGCCCGAACCGTTGCGCATCGAGGCCATCTCTTCGCCGGGCGCCCAATGAGAGTCGAAGGAATAGTAGCGGTCCTCCCAGTCCGGGCTGAGGATCGCCTCGAGGGTTGCCAGCGCACGGCACCGGTCGCGCAGGACGTGGATTTCCGGCAGGGCGGCCGCTACTTCGTGAGACGTCATGGCGCACATCGAACAGGTCCGACGCATTGAGGGCAACAATCCCCGGGGGAGGGCACTCGCCTGGGCCAGCGAGGTCGGGGGCCAAGCCACACGTGAACTAGGCCGCCGCGGACCTCGCGACCACTGAATGATGCTGACCCTTGGATCAAGATGCTCTGGGTCGCCGCACCGGCGTGATGGCCTGGTTCACGACGAGCATCGACTTCGCCATCGCCCGCGCGAGCCGTGGGTCCTTCAGGTCGATGAGTCCACCGTAGATGTCATAGGTGATCTGGATCGAGGCGTGCCCGAGCATCTCGGAGATGACCTGGATCGGCACACCATCAGCCAGCCCCCACACGACTGTGGTGTGGCGCAGCATGTGCGGCGTGGACCGCTTCGTGAGTCCATGCTGCGCAGCCCGGGCGGTCGCTGGGAGCCACCGCTCGGCGCGGAAGTCCGTATAGCGCCACGGCTTGCCCCTCCCGCGCCGAAATACGTACGCACTGGCTGATTGACCCTCAACGAGCCCGCGCAGCGTGTGAGCAATCGCCCCGGCGGCCTGAACGCGCCTGGGGCGCCTGCTCTTCGGCGGTCCCAGCACCCACTTGTCGCTCTCGTGCTCGTCCCATTTGACGGGCGACTCGTCGTCAGGGGAGCGGGTTGACCAAGCGCGCACTACGTATGCCGAGACGGTGTCCTCGTCGATCCACGTGAGGTCGCCCGCACGCAGTGCGAAGACTTCTCCTGCGCGCATCCCAGTGGCCAAGAGCATGTCGACGATTGGGAGGGCGTCGACCTTGATGCACGAGCGCAAGAGCGCCCACTCTCCGGGCTGGAAGAACCGGACCTGGCGAGCCTCGCGAGTCACATCGTCGGGCAGTTCGCTCGTCTCGCACGGGTTGTCGGCGCGCAGGCGCATGACCTTCTGACCGTGTCTCATGAGCGAGAAGAGCATGCCGTGGCGGTTGCGGATCGACTTTGGGGCGGCGCCGGCGTCGATCTGGTTGTCGATCCACTGCTCCACGTTCTCGGCCTCGATGGCGAGGAACGAGCCCGCGAACTCCTCCTCCAGGTGGAGGGCGATCTGGCGCCGATAGGTATGGACCGTGAACGGCTTGACCTTGCCGCGCTTGATGCGATGGTCCTGGCGCTCGAAGTAGGACTCGACCACGTCGTTGAACGTCGCGGTCGGTACTGCCGGCACCACCGGCTCGGACAGTCGGACAACCCATCCGCGCCCCTTCACCCAACCATCCGGCCACATCTGTCCGGCGTCGTCGACGTCGAGCTGAAGGATGCCGCGCGCTCGCGAGTACTGAACGTCTCCGACTGCCACGAGCCTGCGCGTGTGCCACCGAGCCGCCACCTGACGCGGTAGCTGATGCCGCCGTCCGAGCGCGTCCGGGCGTCGATCAGTGCAGCCATGTGGAGTCTCTCTGTGGGGCTTCGCGCGTCCGCCGTGCGTCCACAGCCGGACGCTGGCGATTGCGAGTAGCATACATGCAGGTCAGAGAGACAATCTAGGTGCCCCGAGTGGGATTCGAACCCACACTGGATCGGGTTTGAGCCGAACGCCTCTGCCGGTTGGGCTATCGGGGCCGTGCAGCAGGATACCGGGACGAGGACGGGCGCCGGACGCAGGTGGGCGGGCTCACAGGCCGACGTACTGCGAACCGGCCGGTATCGGCCACTACTCTGTGCACGTGAGCACCGACGCCAAGCCCGATCCCACGCAGGCCGCCCTCGACCTGACCTCGACGGCCGCCGAGGCGGAGCCGGCGCCCGCGCCGACCCGTGCCGCCCGCCGCGCCGTGGTGGCCGAGGACGAGGCGCTCATCCGCATGGACGTCGTCGAGACGCTGCGGGACGCCGGGTTCGACGTCGTCGGCGAGGCCGGCGACGGCGAGGCCGCGGTGCAGCTGGTCACCGAGCTCAAGCCCGACGTCGTCGTCATGGACGTGAAGATGCCGATCCTCGACGGGATCTCGGCGGCGGAGCGCATCGGCAAGGCGCACCTCGCGCCCGTCGTCCTGTTGACGGCCTTCTCGCAGAAGGAGCTTCGTCGAGCGCGCCAACGAGGCGGGCGCCATGGCGTACGTCATCAAGCCGTTCAGCCCGGCCGACCTGCTGCCGGCCGTCGAGATCGCGATCTCGCGGTACGCGCAGATCGCCGCGCTGGAGTCCGAGGTGGCCGACCTGGCCGAGCGCTTCGAGACCCGCAAGCGCGTGGACCGGGCCAAGGGCCTGCTCATGACGAAGATGGGTCTGACGGAGCCGGAGTCGTTCCGGTGGATCCAGAAGACGTCGATGGACCGCCGGCTGACCATGCGTGAGGTGGCCGACGCTGTCATCGAGCAGGTCGGTGGCGGCTCAGCCTGACCGCTTCACGGTCTGAACGGCAGGTTTCCGGCACCTGAACGCCCGGCGTGCACCGGTCGACGTGCAGAATCTGGTCGGATGTCCAAGAAATGCACCCGTCCGGGTGACACGAGCCGACGACTGGGACTAGGCACCGCCCTCCGCGGTGGTCCATGATCGACAGCGACACCATCTCGGGCAGGGATGTCGTCACCCCGACCGGATCCCCCTCGTCCCGTCCGGAGGTCTGACTGCCGTGCGAATCGGTGTGCAAGTACGCGGAGCCCTACCCGGCGACCTCGACAGCCTTGTCGCGCTCGTCCTGACCGCGCGCCAGGAAGCCGGCGTCGGGTCGCAGCTGTGCACGGACGACGCGGCGCGTCTGCACGACCAGCTCGGCACCCTCCTGGGGATGCCCGGGGGCCGCGTCCTGCTGGCGCAGCTCGACGGCGAACCCGCCGGGCTCATGCTCGCGCGGATCGTCGGGCCGGGGCCGTTCACGGACGTCGTCGCGATGGACATCGAGGCGGTCTACGTGCAGCCCGACGCACGTCGTCGGGGCCTGGGCCGGGCGATGCTGCTCTCGGCGGTCGCGATGGCCGAGGAGGCGGGCGTCACCGAGCTGTACTCGTCGCCGCTCCCGGGTGCCCGTGGCATGCAGCGGTTCCTCGCCCGGATCGGCTTCGCGCCCGCCGCCTCGCACCGGGCCGTCTCGACGGCGGTGCTGCAGCGGCGGCTCGCCCAGGACCACGCCCCCGGCACCACCCGTCGGCTCGAGGACCTGATCGCGCGGCGTCGGCACGTGCGCGAGGCGCGACAGCTTCCCGACGAGAACCCTGCGACGCCGGCGAAGGCCGCCGATCAGTCGCGCAGCTCGATCACCATGCACGTCAACCGTGCGGTGCAGACGAGGCGACCGCCGTCGTCCTCGACCACGACCTGGTAGGTCGCCAGCCGTCCGCCCAGGTGGATCGCCGTCGCCGTTCCGGTGACCACCCCGGAACGCGCCGACCGGTGGTGCGTGGCGTTGATCTCGATGCCGACCGCGGCCCGGTCAGGCCCGGCGTGGGCCTGCGCGGCGTAGGAGCCGAGGGTCTCCGCCAGCGCCGCCGACGCGCCCCCGTGCAGGAGCCCGAAGGGCTGCGTGTTGCCCTCCACGGGCATCGTGCCGACCGCTCGGGTGGCCGACACCTCCGTGACGGTGATGCCCAGGCGCTCGATGAGCGTCCCGGCGGCAGACGGGACGAGGGCGAGGGCGTCGGTGTCGGACATGGCAGATAGGTTGGCACCCGTGAACGACGCACTGCCAGCCACCTCGCCGAGCGCCCCCGCCCGACTTCTGCTCATCGACGGTCACTCGATGGCCTACCGGGCGTTCTTCGCGCTCCCGGTGGACAAGTTCGCGACGTCGGCGGGCGAGCCGACCAATGCGGTCTTCGGGTTCTTCTCCATGATCGCCAACCTGCTGCGCGACGAGGAGCCGACGCACGTCGCGGTGGCGTTCGACGCCGGACGCACGACGTTCCGCACCGAGGTGTACGAGGAGTACAAGGGCAACCGCGACGCTACGCCCGCGCCGTTCCGCGGTCAGGTCGACGTGATCCAGCGCGTCCTGGACACCATGCACATCCCGTACCTGTCCAAGCCCCAGTTCGAGGCCGACGACATCCTGGCCACGCTGTCCGTGCAGGCGCGCGCGCAGGGCATGCAGGTGCTCATCTGCAGCGGTGACCGCGACGCGTTCCAGCTGGTGAACGAGGACGTGACGGTTCTCTACCCGGTCAAGGGCGTCTCCGAGCTGGCGCGCATGACGCCGGCCGCGGTCGAGGCCAAGTACGGCGTCCCGCCCGGGCGGTACCCGGACCTCGCGGCGCTGGTGGGGGAGTCGAGCGACAACTTGCCCGGCATCCCGGGCGTCGGTCCCAAGACGGCGGCCAAGTGGATCGGTCAGTACGACGGGCTCAAGGGGATCCTCGCCAACGCCGCCGAGGTGCCCGGCAAGGCGGGCGAGTCACTGCGCGAGAACGTCGAGCAGGTCGCGCTGAACCGTCAGCTCAACGCGCTGCTCACGGACGTCGAGCTGCCGCTCGGGCCGGAGGACCTGGCGGCCAGGCCGTGGGACCGTCCGGCCCTGCACGCGATCCTCGAGGAGCTGGAGTTCCGGGCGATCCGGGACCGCCTGTTCGCCATGCTTCCGGACGAGGGCGAGGACTCCGCCACGGCGGTCGCTGCGGCCCAGCTGAACCTCACCGTGGTCGGCGTCGGAGAAGCTGAGCGCGTGGCTCGCGGACCGTGCCGGTCAGCCGCTCGGGCTCGACATCCGCGGATCCGGCGCACCGGCCCGCGGCGACGCCTGGGGGATCGCCCTGGCGGACCTCGACGGGGACGCCGCCGCGTTCGACCTGCAGCAGATCGATCCCGCGGACGAGAACGCACTGGCCGCGTGGCTCGCTGACTCGGCCGCGCCGAAGGTCGTGCACGCCGCGAAGGAGGCGTGGCACGCCCTCGCCGGCCGGGGTCTTCCGCTCGCGGGCGTCGCGTTCGACACCGAGCTGGCCGCCTACCTGTGCCAGCCGGACCGCCGCGCCTACGACCTCGCTGACCTGGCGATCGGGTACCTGCGTCGCGAGCTCGGGGCCACGGACACCGACGACGGCGGGCAGGGTCTGCTGGACCTGGAGATCGACGGCACCGACGAGGGCCGCCGTGCCGCGGTGCGCGCCGCGGCGGTCCGGGACCTGTACGACGTGCTGGGCGGCGAGATCGCCGACCGCGGCGCGACCGGGCTGCTCACCGACCTCGAGCTGCCGCTGGTGGACGTGCTCGCGCGGATGGAGAGCACCGGGATCGCCACCGACCAGACGTACCTGAGCAGCCTGGAGAAGTCGTTCGACGCGCAGGTGCAGGAGGCGGCCGGGGACGCCTACGACGTCATCGGTCGCGAGGTGAACCTGGGCTCGCCCAAGCAGCTGCAGGAGGTCCTGTTCGACCAGCTCGGGATGCCGAAGACCAAGAGGAACAAGACGGGCTACACCACCGACGCCAACGCGCTCACGGACCTGTTCGCGCGCACCCAGCACCCGTTCCTCGAGCACCTGCTCGCGCACCGCGACGCCATCCGGCTGCGTCAGACGGTCGAGGGGCTGCTCCGTTCCGTCGCGCCGGACGGGCGCATCCACACCACGTTCCAGCAGACGATCGCGGCGACCGGACGGTTGTCGTCGGCGGACCCGAACCTGCAGAACATCCCGATCCGCACCGAGGCGGGTCGCCAGATCCGCCGCGCGTTCGTCGTGGGCAACGGGTACGAGACCCTGCTGACCGCCGACTACTCGCAGATCGAGATGCGGATCATGGCGCACCTGTCCGGCGACGAAGGCCTGATCGAGGCGTTCCGGTCGGGCGAGGACCTGCACAGCTACGTCGGGTCGCACGTGTTCGGGGTGCCCACCAGCGAGGTCACGCCGGCGATGCGCTCGAAGATCAAGGCGATGAGCTACGGCCTGGCGTACGGGCTGTCCGCGTACGGGCTGTCGCAGCAGCTGAGCATCGAGGTCTCCGAGGCGTCGTCGCTGATGCAGGACTACTTCGAGAGGTTCGGGGGAGTGCGTGACTACCTGACGGGCGTCGTCCGGGTGGCCCGGACCACCGGGTACACCGCGACGATCCTCGGTCGCCGCCGGTACCTGCCCGACCTGACCAGCGACAACCGGCAGCGACGCGACATGGCCGAGCGGATGGCACTCAACGCGCCGATCCAGGGGAGCGCGGCGGACCTGATCAAGGTGGCGATGCTCGGCGTGGACCGGGAGCTCACCCGGCGCGGGCTGTCGTCGCGGATGCTCCTGCAGGTGCACGACGAGCTGGTGCTCGAGGTTGCGGCGGGGGAGCGCGACGAGGTCGAGTCACTGGTCCGGGAGCAGATGGGCGCGGCGGGCGATGCGGCCACGGACGGACCCCTGGACGTGCCGCTCGACGTCACGGTCGGCGTCGGCGAGTCCTGGCACGACGCCGGGCACTAGCGGTGCGTCATCCCAGGTGGGTGACGAAGATCGCCGTCCCCGGCAGCAGGGCGCCCCGCACAGGGCCCCAGCCGCCCCACGTCCGGTCGTGCCCGGACGGCCACTCGGGCTCGACCAGCCGGTCGAGCACGAAGCCGGCGGCGGCGCTCGGCGACGTGGTCGCCGAGCGTCCGGTGGTACTCGGCGTAGAGCACCGCGCCGGACTCGCCCAGCTCGACGTACGGCGTGCGGTCGAAGTAGGACCGGGTGGCGGTGAGACCGGCCTCGCCGGGGTCGTCGGGGAACGCCCACCGGATCGGATGCGTCACGGCGAACACCCACCGGCCCCCCGGTCGCAGGACGCGGGCGACCGACGTGTGCACTCGCCGCGCGTCGGGGACGAAAGGGAGCGCCCCGAAAGCCGTGAACGCGACGTCGAACGAGGCGTCCGCGAAGGGCAGCTCGCGGGCGTCCGCCTGCACGAGCGGCGTCGTCCGGCCGACGGAGGCGTCGTAGGCGGCGCCGGCCGCGAGCATGCCACCGGAGACGTCCGTCGCGACGACCGCGACGCCCTGCGCCACGAGCCAGCGCGCGCACTGGCCGGCCCCGGCGCCCACCTCGAGCACGGTGGCGCCGGTCAGGTCGCCGAGCAGCCCGGCGTCGGCCTCGCGCAGGCCTTCCGGACACCAGCAGAAGTCGGCCGGCCCGAGGAACGCACCGTGCTCCTCGAGGTACTCGGCGGCGTTGGCGTCCCACCAGCCGCGGCCCGCCGCGCCGCCGGAGGTCGGTGGGATGTCGAGATAGCCGGCCTCGGCGAGCGGGTCGTCGGTCATGCGCCCAGTGTCCCGCGGTCGGTCTGCACCGGTGTCATCTGTGCGACTCACGAGGTGGATAGGGTGTGCTCACGGCCCCCGACGACGCGCGCCGAGCCCCCTTTCCTGCGTGTGAAGGAGTGTCAGCGTGCGAGTCGGACTGCTCACGGGCGGCGGCGACGTCCCCGGACTGAACGCCGCGATCCGTGCCGTCGTCAAGCGTGGCGAGGGCGAGTACGGCCACTCGATCATCGGGTTCCGCAACGGCTGGCGTGGTGTCGTCGACGGGTTCAGCGTGCCGCTCAGCCGTCAGCACATCCGCAACCAGCTGGCCGTCGGCGGGACGCTGCTCGGCACGGCGCGCTACCACCCGCACGCCTCCGACGGCGGCCTCGATGCCGTCCTGTCGACGCTCGAGTCGGAACGCATCGAGACGCTCATCTGCATCGGCGGCGACGGCACGCTGCACGCCGCGAGCAAGGTGGCCGAGGCGGGCGTCCGGATCATCGCGATCCCCAAGACGATCGACAACGACGTCTGGGGCACCGACCAGTCGATCGGCTTCGACACCGCGGTGGGCATCGCGACCGAGGCGATCGACCGCATCCACACCACGGCCGAGAGCCACAACCGCGTGATGATCGTCGAGGTGATGGGCCGGCACGCGGGCTGGATCGCCGCCGAGTCCGGGATCGCCGGCGGCGCCGAGCTCGTGCTGACCCCGGAGCAGCCGTTCGACATCGACAAGATCGAGCGGTTCCTCAAGCACCGGCACCGCGCGCACGCGAGCTTCTCGATCATCGTCGTCGCCGAGGGTGCCGTGCCCGCCGAGGGGACGTCGATGGACTACCAGACGCAGCTCGGGAAGTTCGGCGACATCGTTGCGGGGGCCATCGGCGAACGTCTGAAGATCGAGATCGAGAAGCGCACCGGGTTCGACACGCGGACGGTCGTGCTCGGTCACATCCAGCGCGGCGGGATCCCCTCGCACTTCGACCGAGTCCTGGGTTCGCGCTTCGGCGTCGCCGCCATCGACGCCGCGAGCCAGGGGATGTCCAACGTCATGACCGCGCTGCGCGGCGAGACCGTCCAGATGATCTCGCTCGACGAGGTGGCCGGGAAGGTCAAGTACGTGCCGGACGAGCTCCTGGCCGTTGCGCGTGCACTGGGCTGACGAGGGCCGTTCGCGCTTTGACCCACCTCCGCCGCGCGGATAGGGTAGACGGCGGTGCCGCGCGCCTTGTTGCGTCGGCGCATCCCGAACGTGCGTCTCGCACGTGGGCCTGCCTCGCACGTCGTCGCAGGTCCGGGAGCTTCCCCATCTGCGTGGTCACCACTGAGCAGTTCACCGTGCCGCCGGCACAACATTCGTGTCCGAACAACTTCCCTGTCCGCATCGGAGCCCATCCCTACATGAGCATCACCACCCCCGCGAAGCCCGCCACGCCGCAGGTCGCGATCAATGACATCGGCTCGGCCGAGGACTTCCTCGCCGCGATCGACGCCACCATCAAGTACTTCAACGATGGCGACATCGTCGAGGGCACCATCGTCAAGGTCGACCGCGACGAGGTCCTTCTCGACATCGGTTACAAGACCGAGGGCGTCATCCCGTCCCGTGAGCTGTCCATCAAGCACGACGTGGACCCCGGAGACGTTGTCAAGGTCGGCGACGCAGTCGAGGCCCTCGTCCTCCAGAAGGAGGACAAGGAAGGCCGCCTGATCCTGTCCAAGAAGCGCGCACAGTACGAGCGCGCCTGGGGCACGATCGAGAAGATCAAGGAAGAGGACGGCGTCGTCACCGGCACCGTCATCGAGGTCGTCAAGGGCGGCCTCATCCTCGACATCGGTCTGCGCGGCTTCCTGCCCGCGTCGCTGGTGGAGATGCGTCGCGTCCGCGACCTCCAGCCGTACGTCGGCAAGGAGATCGAGGCCAAGATCATCGAGCTCGACAAGAACCGCAACAACGTGGTCCTGTCGCGCCGTGCGTGGCTCGAGCAGACGCAGTCCGAGGTGCGCTCCACCTTCCTGCAGACGCTGCAGAAGGGTCAGGTCCGCCCCGGCGTCGTGTCCTCGATCGTCAACTTCGGCGCGTTCGTCGACCTGGGTGGCGTGGACGGCCTCGTGCACGTCTCCGAGCTGTCCTGGAAGCACATCGACCACCCGTCCGAGGTCGTCGAGGTCGGCCAGGAGGTCACCGTCGAGGTTCTCGACGTCGACTTCGACCGCGAGCGTGTCTCCCTGTCGCTGAAGGCGACGCAGGAGGACCCGTGGCAGGCCTTCGCTCGGACGCACGCCATCGGCCAGGTCGTCCCGGGCAAGGTCACCAAGCTGGTTCCGTTCGGTGCGTTCGTGCGCGTCGAGGACGGCATCGAGGGCCTCGTGCACATCTCGGCTGGCCGTGCGCCACGTCGAGATCCCGGAGCAGGTCGTCCAGGTGGGCGACGACGTCTTCGTCAAGGTCATCGACATCGACCTCGAGCGTCGCCGCATCTCGCTCTCGCTGAAGCAGGCGAACGAGGGCTTCGACCCGACGAGCGACGACTTCGACCCCGCGCTGTACGGCATGGCGGCGGAGTACGACGAGGCCGGCAACTACAAGTACCCCGAGGGCTTCGACCCGGCCACCAACGAGTGGCTCGAGGGCTTCGAGGCGCAGCGCGAGGTGTGGGAGGCGCAGTACGCGCAGGCCCACGAGCGCTGGGAGGCGCACCGCAAGCAGGTCGCCGACGCCGCGAAGGCCGACGCCGAGGCTGCCCTGACCGCTGCCGAGGGTGGGGCGACGGCCACGTCATCCTCGTCCTCCTCGTCTGCCGGTCCGGTTCCCTCCTCGTACTCGTCGAGCACCGAGGAGGCCGCGGGCACGCTCGCGTCCGACGAGGCGCTCGCCGCTCTGCGCGAGAAGCTCACGGGCAACTGATCACAGCACCTCGCTGAACGACGGGCCGGTCACCTTCGGGTGGCCGGCCCGTTCGTCATTCCGCCTGAGCACTTTCGGCTCGGTCCGGCAAGATGGACGGATGCAACGCATCGGACTCACGGGCGGGATCGCGGCCGGCAAGTCCGTCGCGGCGCGGCGGCTGGCGGAGCTCGGGGCGGTGGTGATCGACTCCGACGTCCTGGCGCGAGAAGCGGTCGCACCCGGGTCAGCGGGCCTCGACGCCGTCGCCGAGGAGTTCGGCACCTCCGTGCTGGCCGACGACGGGTCGCTGGACCGCCGCGCCCTCGCCGCGATCGTCTTCAGCGACCCGGCCGCGCGGGCTCGGCTCGACGCGATCGTGCACCCGATCGTGCGGCGGTTGTCGGCCGAGCGCTCCGCAGCCGCGGCCGCCACGGACCACGGTGCGGTCGTCGTGCACGACATCCCGCTGCTCGTCGAGACCGGACAGGCCGACGACTTCCACGTGGTGGTGGTCGTGGACGCTCCTGCGCTGCTGCGGGTCGAGCGGCTCGTGCGACTGCGCGGCATGGACCGCGGAGCGGCCGAGGCGCGCGTGGGGGCGCAGGCGAGCGACGCGGAGCGGCTCGCGGCCGCCGACGTGGTGCTCGACGGGACCGGGAGCGACGACGACCTGCGTGTGCAGGTGGACGCCCTGTGGGACCGGTTGGCGGTCGAGCGCGCCGACGAGCTGTCGGCGGAGACGCCGTGATCCTGCTGACCGGCTTCGAGCCGTTCGAGGGGCTGTCGTCCAACGCGTCGTGGTTCGCGGTGCAGGAGGTCGCGGCGCGCTGGACCGGTGACGACCGGCTCGAGACCCGGGAGCTGCCGGTCTCGTTCCGGGCTGCGCGGCAGGTCCTGCGGTCCGCGGTGGCCGAGCTTGCGCCGTCGCTGGTGATCGGCGCCGGTGAGGCCGGCGGTCGGTCGGCCGTCGGGATCGAGCGCGTGGCAGTCAACCTGATGGACGCACGGATCCCGGACAACGACGGGTGGTCGCCCGTCGACATGCCCGTGATCGCCGGAGCGCCCGCCGCGTTCTTCTCGACGTTGCCGGTCAAGGCGTGCGCCGCGGCCGGGCGGGCCGTCGACGTGCCGGTCGAGGTCTCATACTCCGCGGGCACGTTCGTCTGCAACGCCACCTTCTACGCGCTCCAGCACCTCCTTGCCTCCCGACCCGAGGTACGCAGCGGCTTCGTGCACGTGCCGCGGTCGGGACTCTCCACCGAGGACGTGGCGACCGCCCTTCTCGCGATCGTCCGGGCGGCGGTCTCGACGACCGACGACGACCGCGTCGCGGCAGGCACCCTGTCCTGACGCCCCACGTGTCGGTGGGGGAACGTACGGTTGTCGCATGCGTCCCGTCACCGATCTGCAGCGGACCGTCGCGCCGTTCGAGGTCATCTCGGAGTACACGCCGTCGGGCGACCAGCCCAAGGCGATCAAGGACTCGCCGCGCGCATCAACGCTGGCGAGAAGGACGTGGTCCTGCTGGGCGCCACGGGCACGGGCAAGTCGGCGACGACCGCCTGGCTGATCGAGAAGCTGCAGCGACCCACGCTCGTGATGGCGCCCAACAAGACGCTCGCCGCGCAGCTGGCCACGGAGTTCCGCGAGCTGCTGCCCAACAACGCGGTCGAGTACTTCGTCTCGTACTACGACTACTACCAGCCCGAGGCGTACATCGCGCAGACGGACACCTACATCGAGAAGGACTCGTCGATCAACGACGAGGTGGAGCGTCTGCGGCACTCGGCCACCAAGCTCGCTGCTCACCCGGCGCGACGTCATCGTCGTGGCCTCCGTGAGCTGCATCTACGGCCTCGGCACGCCGCAGGAGTACGTCGACCGGATGGTGGCCCTGTCGGTGGGTGACCGGGTGGACCGCGACCAGCTGCTGCGCCGGTTCGTGACCATGCAGTACACGCGCAACGACATGGCGTTCACGCGCGGCACGTTCCGCGTGCGCGGAGACACGGTCGAGATCATCCCCGTGTACGAGGAGCTCGCCATCCGGATCGAGTTCTTCGGCGACGAGATCGAGGCCATCGCCACGTTGCACCCGCTCACGGGTGACGTGGTGCGCGCCGAGAAGCAGATCCACATCTTCCCCGCTACGCACTACGTCGCCGGACCGGAGCGCATGGAACGCGCGATCGCCGGCATCGAGGTCGAGCTCGAGGACCGGCTGGCGGAGCTGGAACGGCAGAACAAGCTGCTCGAGGCGCAACGACTGCGCATGCGCACCACGTACGACATCGAGATGATGCGCCAGATCGGGTCGTGCTCGGGCATCGAGAACTACTCGCGGCACATCGACGGACGGTCCGCCGGGACGGCGCCCAACACGCTCCTCGACTACTTCCCCGAGGACTTCCTGCTGGTCATCGACGAGTCGCACGTGACCGTGCCGCAGATCGGCGCCATGTTCGAGGGCGACATGTCGCGCAAGCGCGCCCTGGTGGACCACGGGTTCCGGCTGCCGAGCGCCACGGACAACCGGCCGCTGCGCTGGGAAGAGTTCGTCGAGCGGATCGGCCAGACGGTCTACCTGTCGGCGACGCCGGGCAACTACGAGCGGTCCATCTCCGACGGCGTCGTCGAGCAGATCATCCGGCCGACCGGCCTGGTGGACCCGCAGGTCATCGTCAAGCCGACCACCGGCCAGATCGACGACCTGCTGGGCGAGATCCACGACCGGGTGGAGAAGGACGAACGCGTCCTGGTGACCACGCTGACCAAGAAGATGGCCGAGGACCTCACCGACTACTTCCTGGAGAAGGGCGTCCGCGTCCGGTACCTGCACTCCGAGGTGGACACCCTGCGCCGCGTGGAGCTGCTTCGCGAGCTGCGCCTGGGCGAGTACGACGTGCTCGTCGGCATCAACCTGCTGCGTGAGGGTCTGGACCTGCCGGAGGTCTCGCTCGTGGCCATCCTGGACGCCGACAAGGAGGGCTTCCTGCGGTCCGGCCGGTCGCTCATCCAGACGATCGGTCGCGCGGCCAGAAACGTGTCGGGCGAGGTGCACATGTACGCCGACCGGATCACGGACGGCATGGCGCAGGCGATCGAGGAGACGACGCGCCGCCGCGAACGGCAGGTGGCGTACAACCTCGAGCACGGCATCGACCCGACGCCTCTGCGCAAGAAGATCAACGACATCACGGACCTGCTCAACCGCGAGGACGCCGACACGGCCGAGCTGCTGGGCGGCGGCGGTCGGCAGACGAGCCGCGGGAAGGCGCCCGTGCCTGGGTTCGGCTCGCGGGGAAAGCCGCGCGACGAGCGGACGCGGCTGACGGGTGCCGCGGCCGGGGGAGCTCGCGGACCTGATTCAGCAGCTCTCCGACCAGATGCACGCCGCGGCTGCGGAGCTGCAGTTCGAGCTCGCAGCCCGGCTGCGCGACGAGATCTCCGGCATGAAGAAGGAGCTCCGCCAGATGCAGGCGGCGACGGCCTGAGCCCACCGGGTTGCCCCGCTCCGGGTGCCCTATGCTTGCGCACGTTGAAGGGGAGTACCCCAGTCACGATCACGTCGTCATCACGGACCCGCCCGCGCGGGGCCCGGCGCGATCGGTCCGCCACAGACACGGTGTGCGGGCGGGGGAGACCTTCGGTCACGATGTTCTCGTACCGGAGGTATATCCATGGACGTGTCCGGCTGGGTCTGGGCAGGGACGGCGGTCTTCGTCGTCGGGCTGATCGTCTTCGACTTCTACGCCCACGTACGCACACCGCACGAGCCCTCGTTCTCCGAGTCGATCAAGTGGTCGATCTTCTACATCGCGATCGCCCTGGTGTTCGGCGTCGGACTCGGGATCGCCTGGGGATGGGACTTCGGCACGCAGTACTTCGCCGGGTACATCACCGAGAAGAGCCTGTCGGTCGACAACCTCTTCGTCTTCCTCATCATCATGACGAAGTTCGCGGTGCCCCGGATCTACCAGCAGAAGGTGCTGCTGGTCGGTGTGGTCATCGCCCTGGTGCTCCGAACGATCTTCATCCTGGCCGGTGCCGCGGCGATCGAGCAGTTCTCCTGGGTGTTCTACCTCTTCGGTGCCTTCCTCGTGTACACCGCGATCAAGCTGGCCCGAGAGAAGCACGACCAGGAGCACGAGCCGAAGGACGAGCCGGACGGGCTGGCGGTGCGGATGCTGAAGCGCATCGTCCCCACGACCGAGGAGTACCACGGCGACCGGTTGAGCGTCCGCATCGACGGCAAGCGGCTGTTCACGCCGATGCTCGTCGTCATGGTCGCGATCGGCTCCACGGACCTGCTCTTCGCGCTCGACTCGATCCCGGCGATCTACGGCCTGACCGACGAGGCGTTCATCGTGTTCACCGCGAACGCGTTCGCGCTGCTGGGGCTGCGCCAGCTGTACTTCCTGATCGGTGGGCTGCTGCAGCGGCTCGTCTACCTGTCCCTGGGACTGGCGGTCATCCTCGGATTCATCGGGGTCAAGCTGCGTGCTGCACGCGCTGCACGTCAACGAGCTGCCGTTCATCAACGGAGGGGAGCCCGTGAGCTGGGCGCCCGAGATCCCGATCTGGGTGTCCCTGACGTTCATCCTCGGCACGCTCGCGGTCGCGACGATCGCGAGCCTGGTGAAGACCCGCGACGACGTCCACCCCGTCCCGTCGAGCGAGAAGCGAGCGCCCGCACGTGGTCGTCACACCCCTGATCTGGGCGGTCTCGCTCGTGCTCGTCGGCGCGCTGCTGGTCGTCGACGTCGCCGTCGTCGCCCGGCGCCCGCACATCCCGACCACGGCCGAGTGCCTGCGCTACCTGGCGTTCTACATCGGCCTGGCGGTCCTGTTCGGGCTCGGCGTCTGGGCCGCCTGGGGCGCCGACTACGGCGGACAGTTCTACGCGGGCTGGCTCACCGAGTACTCGCTGTCGGTGGACAACCTCTTCGTGTTCCTGCTGATCATGGGCAAGTTCGCGGTGCCCCGGCAGTACCAGCAGACGGCCCTGCTGGTGGGCATCATCCTGGCGCTGATCTTCCGGGGCATCTTCATCTGGGCCGGCGCCGCGGTCATCGACGCGTTCAGCTGGGTGTTCTACGTGTTCGGGGCGTTCCTCGTCTGGACCGCCATCCGGGTGGGGCGCGAGGGCGAGTCCGGCGACGACGAGTTCAGGCCGCCGCTCCTGCTGCGGCTGGTGCAGCGATGGTTCCCGGCGACCGACGAGTACCACGGCGTGAGGCTGACCGTCGTCGAGCACGGCCGCCGGCTGATCACGCCCATGCTCATCGTGCTCGTCGCTCTGGGGGCCACCGACCTGCTGTTCGCGTTCGACTCGATCCCGGCGATCTTCGGGCTGACCAGCGAGCCCTATCTGGTGCTCATGGCCAACCTGTTCGCGCTCATGGGCCTCCGGCAGCTCTACTTCCTGCTCGGCGACCTGCTGAAGCGCCTGGTGTACCTGAACATCGGCCTCGCGGTCCTGCTCGGGTTCATCGGCGTCAAGCTGATCCTGCACGCGTTGGCGGAGAACGAGGTGCCGTTCATCAACGGTGGGGAGCCGGTGCCGTGGGCTCCGGACGTCCCGACGTCCGTGTCGCTCGCCTCGATCGTGCTCATCCTCGGGGTGACGACGGTCGCCAGCCTGGCCAAGACCCGCCGGGACACGAGGACGGGCTAGCCGCTCCAGGCCCCCGAGACGATCTTCCACTCGCGGACGTCGGTCGCCGCGATGACGCCGGCATGTGCGAACGGGTCGGCGGCCAGGATCGCGTCGAGGGCCGCCGCGTCCGTGGTCTCGAAGACCAGCAAGGCTCCGGCGTCGCCTCCGACGAACGGTCCCGACCCGCGCAGCTCGGAAAGGCTCCGCAGGTAGGCGTGGTGGTCCGGCCGGACGCGGTCGCGGGTCTGGTCGCTGTCCTCGGCGTAGGTGTATCGGACGGCATAGGTGGGCATGAGGCCATCCTGCCGGACTCGGATGGCAGAGTGTCGGGCATGGCACGCCTGCTGCGAACCCTGCTCACCGACGACCTCCTGGCTCGCGTCCACGACCGCGCCGCGGGCCACGACCGGGACAACTCCTTCCCGCACGACGATCTGGCGGACCTCGTTGCCGTGGGGTACCTGACGGCGTTCGTGCCGGAGCGCCTCGGCGGTGCTGGCCTGACCCTCGAAGAGGTCGCGCGCGAGCAGGTGCGCCTGGCGGCGGCTGCGCCGGCGACCGCCCTCGCGGTCAACATGCATCTGGTGGTGACCGGCCTGGCGGCGCTGCTGGCGGCGCGCGGCGACGACTCGGTCGAGTTCATCCTCGAGGACGCTGCCGCGGGGGAGATCTTTGCGTTCGGCAACTCCGAGGGCGGCAACGACCTCGTGATGTTCGGCAGCCGAACCCGCGCCGAGCGCCAGGACGGCGGCGGCTACCGGTACTTCGGCACCAAGATCTTCACCTCGCTGTCGCCGGTGTGGACGCGGCTGGCGACGTTCGGGCTCGATGACTCCGACCTGCAGAACCCGCTGCTCGTGCACGGCGTCGTGTCGCGGGACGGCGGCGGGATCGAGACGCGCGACGACTGGGACACGCTCGGCATGCGTGCCACCCAGTCCGCCACCACGGTGCTCGACGGGGCCCTCGCGCCCGCCGACCGGGTGTACCGGCAGAGCCCGCCGGGTCCGAGCGGCGACCCGTTCATCTTCGCCCTCTTCGCCGTCTTCGAGGTGCTGCTCGCGGCGGTCTACACGGGGATCGGTCGCCGCGCGATCGAGCTCGGCGTCGCGGCGGCCCGCCGGCGGACGTCCATGAAGTACGACGGGCGGGCGTACGCGCAGGATCCTGACATCCGGTGGCGGATCGCCGACGCGGTCCTGGCGCAGGACGGCGCCGAGCTCCAGGTGTTCGCGCTGGCGCGCGACGTCGACGAGCAGGCGGACCACGGTGCGCGGTGGTTCGCCCAGCTGGTCGGGCTCAAGGTCCGGGCGACGGAGTCGGCACGGGTGGTCGTCGACGCCGCCCTGCGTGTGTCCGGCGGAGGCTCCTACTTCAGCGGCAACGAGCTCGGCCGGCTCTACCGCGACGTGCTGGCGGGGATCTTCCACCCGTCCGACGACGAGTCGGCGCACGCGACCGTGGCCACCTCCGTGCTCGGGCCGCCCGAGGACTGACATGGAGCTGCCGGACGTCCTCGACCTGCCTGTCGGGCGGCTGCGCTCCGTGGAGCCGGCGGACTGGCGACTCGACCATGCCCTCTCCCGCGTACCCGATGTCCCCCAGTGGACGTACTACCCGGCCGAGGTGAGCGAGGCGGAGGCTCGGGCGCGGATCGCCCGGAGCATCGAGCAGCGTGTGGACGGGCGTGGTGGCCGCTTCGTGGCGAGCTCGAGGGGCGCCCGGTGGGCACCATCGGCGTCTCCGTACGGGTCGACGGCCCACACCTGTACTACGCGTTCCTGCCCGAAGGACGGGGCCGCGGTCTGGCGACCTCCGCCGTCCGCGCGCTCACGTCCTGGGCCGTCGCGCACGGCGCACCCCGTGTCCACGCCCGGACGATGCTCGGCAACGCCGCAAGCGAGCGGGTGCTCGAACGGTCCTCGTTCGTCCCGGTCGGTGTCGAGGTCGAGCCGGGCGGGGTGACCCTCACCCGCTGGGTTACTCGTCCGTAACTTACGCGTCCGTAGGTTAGCGTGGGCGGATGACGACAGGGCAGCCGCCGAGCGAGGTCACCATCCCCGACGAACCGCTCGGCGCGGCGTTGGACCGGGCGGCGGTGCGGTGCCCCGACCGCGTAGCCGTGGACTTCCTGGGTGCCCAGACGACCTACGCCGAGCTGGCCGCCGCCGTCGACCGTGGCGCGAACGCGTTGCTCGATCTCGGTGTCCAGCCCGGTGACCGCGTGGCGCTGGCGATCCCGAACTGCACGGCCCACGTGATCGCCTTCTACGCGGTCCTGCGCATCGGAGCCGTCGTCGTCGAGCACAACCCGACGTACACCGCGTCGGAGCTCGCCCACCAGCTCACGGACTCCGGGGCCGTCGTCGCGCTCGTCTGGGAGAAGACGGTGCCGGCGGTCCTCTCGTCGCTGACCACGACCCGGCTCCGCGCCGTCGTCGCCGTCGACCTGACGGCGGACCTGCCGGCGTCGAGCCGCTGGAAGCTGCGCCTACCGGTGCCTCGTGCGCGCCGGCTGCGGGCGGCGATGCGGGGGCCTCTGCCGCCCGCCTTCCCGCGGTGGCACCACCTGATCACCAGGACCGACCCGATCGACCCGTCGTACCCGCGCCCCGTGTCCGGTGACCTGGCTCTGCTCCAGTACACCGGCGGTACGACGGGGACGCCGAAGGGAGCGATGCTCACGCACCGCAACCTCGTCGCGAACGCCGTGCAGGGTCAGGCGTGGACCGCGGCCGAGCAGGACACCGAGGTGGTCTACGGCGTTCTTCCGTTCTTCCACGCCTTCGGGTTGACCTTGTGCCTGAGCTACGCGACGCGGGTGGGCGCCACCCTCGTCGCCTTCCCGAGCTCGATCCCGCACTCGTCCTGACGGCCCAGCGGCGACTCCCCGGCACATTCCTGCCGGCCGTCCCGCCCATGCTCGACCGGCTCGCGGCCGCCGCCGAGCCTGGTGATCTCGGGTCCTTCCGGTACGCGATCTCCGGCGCCATGGCCCTGCCGATCGAGACCGCGCGTCGGTGGGAGGACGCGACCGGGGGCCTGGTGATCGAGGGGTACGGGATGACCGAGACGTCACCCGTGGCGCTGGGCAACCCGTTGACCGAGGGCCGGCGCCCCGGCACGCTCGGCCTGCCGTTCCCCAGCACGCAGATCCGGGTGGTCGACCCGACGGACGCGTCGCGCGACGTGCCTCAGGGCGAGCGCGGGGAGCTCCTCATCCGCGGGCCCCAGGTGTTCGCCGGCTACTGGCGGCGTCCCGACGAGACCGCCGAGCAGCTGCTGCCCGACGGGTGGCTGCGGACCGGCGACGTGGTGACCGTCGACGAGACGGGCTGGGTTGTCCTGGTCGACCGTCTCAAGGAGCTCATCGTCAGCGGCGGGTTCAAGGTCTACCCGTCGCAGGTCGAGGACGGGCTGCGGCAGATGCCGGGGATCGCCGACGTGGCGGTCGTGGGGGTCCCGGGAGGCGACCTGGGCGAGACCGTCGTGGCTGCGGTCGTGCTCGACGCGGGCGCCACGGGCATCGATCTGGAGTCCGTCCGGTCGTGGTGCGAGCAGCGCCTTGCGCGCTATGCGCTACCGCGTCGGCTCGTGGTGCTCGACGAGCTGCCGCGGTCGCAGGTGGGCAAGGTCCTGCGGCGTCAGGTGCGCGACCTCGTGCTCGCGCAGTAGGTCACCAGCCTCGGGCGCGCCACTCGTCGAGGTGGGGTCGTTCGGCGCCGAGCGTGGTGCCGCGTCCGTGGCCCGGGTGGACGATCGTGTCGTCGTCGAACCGGTCGAAGACCCGTTCGGTCAGGTCGGCCATGAGGGACGCGAACGCCTCGGGCGTCGCCGTGGCGCCGGGTCCACCGGGGAACAGCGAGTCGCCGGTGAACAGGTGCACGCGACCGGCTGGCGTCCGGTAGACCACGGCGATCGAGCCGGCCGTGTGGCCGCGCAGCGCGACCACCTCGAGGCTCGCCGCCCCGAGCAGCAGCGTGTCGCCGTCGTGCAGGCGGCGGGCCACCGGGATGTCCGTCGCCTCGCCGATGGCGTCGGCGTCGTCGGCGCCCGCCCACGACGGAGCGCCCATGACCGCGACGACGGAGGCGAGCGCCCGGTGGTGGTCCGGGTGGCGGTGGGTGGTGACGACGGCGTCCAGCCGGCCGCCGCCCTCGGTGACCAGCGCGAGCAGCCGGTCCGGCTCGTCGGCCGCGTCGATCAGCAGCTGCGCGCCGCCTGCCGGTTCGTGCAGCAGGTAGGCGTTGTTGTCCATCGCTCCCACCGAGACGGATCGGATCTCGAGCTCGTCGTTCATGCCCGTCCCTCCCGACGCGCCACGGCCAGGTCGTGGCTGTGCACCGCGCGGACGAGGGCGAGGTGCGAGAGCGCCTGCGGCGTGTTTCCCGCCATCCGGCGGCCGACCGGGTCGTACTGCTCGGCCAGCAGCCCGACGTCGTTGGCGAGGCCCGTGAGGATGTCCAGCACCTCCGTCGAGGCGTCGACGTCGTCCACGCGGGCCAGGGCGTCGGCGAGCCAGAAGGAGCAGGCCAGGAATGCGTGCTCGTCGCCCGCGACACCGTCGTCCGTCTTCTCGGTCCGGTACCGGCGCAGCAGGCCCGGCGCCACCTCGAGCTCGTCGCGGATGGCGCGGACCGTGCCCGTGATCCGCGGGTCGTCGGACGGCAGGAACCCGACCTGAGCGAGCTGCAGGAGGGCGGCGTCGGTGTGCTCGGCGCCGTAGAACTGCACGAACGTCCCGCGCGCCGCGTCCCATCCGTGCGCCACGACGTCCGCGTGGATCGCGTCGCGCTCGGTGCGCCAGCGTTCCAGCGGCGCGTCGAAGCCGTGCCGTTCGGCGGCGCGGACACCCCGGTCCACGGCCGCCCAGGCCATGACCTTGGAGTGCGTGAAGTGCTGCGGATCGCCCCGGACCTCCCAGATGCCGCGGTCGGGCTCGCGCCAGTGGTCGAGGAGGTGGTCGACGAGGTGCCGCTGCAGCGACCACGAGTCGTCGGTCTCGTCGAGCCCCGCGTCGCGCGCCTGCTCGAGTGCGCACATGACCTCACCGAGCACGTCGTTCTGCATCTGGTCGACCGCGGCGTTTCCCACCCGGACCGGCCTGCTGCCGGCGTATCCGGCGAGGTGGTCCAGCGTGCGTTCCGGCAGCTCTCGGCCGCCGTCCACCCGGTACATGATCTGCAGGTCGTCCGAGCTCCCGGCCACCGCGCGCAGCAGCCAGCCGCGCCAGTCCACGGCCTCCTCGTCGTACCCGTGCTCGAGCAGCGCCTCGAGCGTCAACGCGGCGTCCCTGAGCCACGAGAAGCGGTAGTCCCAGTTGCGCTCCCCGCCGAAGTCCTCCGGCAGCGACGTCGTCGGGGCCGCGACGATGCCGCCGGTCTCCCGGTCGGTGAGCAGACGCAGGACGAGCAGTGACCGGACGACAGCCTCGCGGTAGGAGCCCTGGTAGGCACAGCTGCGCGCCCACAGGCCCCACGCGACGCGCGACTCGTCCAGCCGCTCGAGGATGCCCAGCCGGGGCGGCACCGGGTCCCACGAACGCGTCCACGTGAGCGAGAGCTCGACCGATTCGCCGGCACCGAGCGTGAAGCGGTCGGCGTGCCGCCGGCCGTCGGGGGTGGGCAGGCGGTCGCCGCGCAGCAGCAGCGAGTCCGGACCGGCGATCGCCCGGATGGTGTCGGCGCCGTCGGCGTCCGTGACGTGGTGCACCCACGGTTCGACCGCTCCGTACCCGAACCGCACGATCCACTCGTGCTCTACCTCGACGGTGCCGCGGGTGCACTCGATCCGCCGGACCAGGTCGGAGCGGCCGTCGTTGAGGGGCATCGTCTCGAGCACGACCGCGGCCCCGGCGGGTGACTGGTAGGTCGTCTCCAGGACGAACGAGTCGTCGAGGTAGCGGCGCGTGACCGCTGTGGCGTCGCGGACGGTGAGCAGCCAGCGGCCGTTCTCCGGCGTGCCGAGCAGGCGCGCGAAGCACGCGGCCGAGTCGTACGTCGGCAGGCACATCCAGTCGATCGAGCCACGCCGCGAGACGAGCGCGGCCGTGCTCCCGTCGCCGAGCACCGCGTACTCCTCGATCGGCACCGGATCAGGGTCGTGGTCGGCGTGCATGGGCCCGAGCATGATCCTGTCGGACAGGTCAGGCACGTCGAGCACCTGTGTGTTCACTCACGTCGAACAGATGTGCGATTGTCGGTGGCGGCACGTAGACTCCCGGGCGTGAACGATCGTCTGGTGGTGCAGGGCGCCCGCGAGCACAACCTCCGGAACGTCGACCTCGATCTCCCGCGCGACAAGCTCATCGTCTTCACGGGGCTGTCGGGGTCGGGCAAGTCGTCGTTGGCCTTCGACACCATCTTCGCGGAGGGGCAGCGCCGGTACGTCGAGTCGCTGTCGGCGTACGCGCGCCAGTTCCTCGGGCAGATGGACAAGCCGGACGTCGACTTCATCGAGGGCCTGTCGCCGGCCGTGTCGATCGACCAGAAGTCGACCAACCGGAACCCGCGGTCGACCGTCGGCACGATCACCGAGGTCTACGACTACCTGCGCCTGCTGTTCGCGCGGGCCGGCACGCAGTTCTGCCCGGTCTGCGGCGAGCGCGTCACCGCCCAGACGCCGCAGCAGATCGTGGACCGGTTGCTGGAGCTGCCCGAGGGCACGCGCTACCAGGTGCTGGCACCGGTCGTCCGCGGTCGCAAGGGCGAGTACGCGGACCTCTTCAAGGAGCTGCAGAGCAAGGGCTTCGCGCGCGCCCGGGTGGACGGCGAGGTCGTCCAGCTGACGGAGCCGCCGACGCTGGAGAAGAAGCTCAAGCACGACATCGAGGTGGTCATCGACCGGCTCGTGGCGCGCGACGGCGTGAAGCGACGGCTCACCGACTCGGTGGAGACCGCGCTCGGCCTGGCCGGCGGCCTGCTCGTGGTGGGCGTCGACGCCGACATCGACGACCTCGAGCGCGAGCGCCGGTTCTCCGAGCACCGCGCCTGCCCGAACGACCACGTGCTGGCCCTCGACGAGATCGAGCCTCGGACGTTCTCGTTCAACGCGCCGTACGGCGCCTGCCCGGAGTGCACCGGCCTGGGCTCGAAGCTCGAGGTGGACCCCGACCTGGTGATCCCCGACGAGGACCTGTCGCTCGACGACGGCGCCGTCGCGCCCTGGTCGCAGATCTCGTCGGAGTACTTCAGCCGCGTGCTCAGCGCGCTGGCCTCGGACATGGGGTTCTCGACGTCGGTGCCGTGGCGCGCGCTCCCGCAGCGGGCCAAGGACGCCGTGCTGCACGGGCAGAACCACGAGGTGAAGGTCCGCTACAAGAACCGATGGGGCCGCGAGCGGCAGTACTCCACCGGGTTCGAGGGTGTCATCACATTCCTGGAGCGCCGGCACACCGAGACCGACTCGGACTGGAGCAAGGAGAAGTACGAGGCCTTCATGCGTGAGGTCCCGTGCCCGGTCTGCGGCGGTGCGCGGCTCAAGCCCGAGGTGCTGGCGGTGCGCGTGGGCGGTCGGTCGATCGCCGAGGTGTGCGCCCTGCCCATCCGCGAGGCGCGCGAGTTCCTGGACCACCTGGATCTCGGCGAGCGCGAGCGGGCTATCGCGACGCAGGTGCTCAAGGAGATCCAGGCGCGGCTCGGCTTCCTGCTGGACGTCGGCCTCGACTACCTGTCCCTGATGCGCCCCGCGGGCACGCTCTCCGGCGGCGAGGCGCAGCGCATCCGCTTGGCGACGCAGATCGGGTCCGGCCTGGTCGGCGTGCTCTACGTCCTGGACGAGCCGTCGATCGGCCTGCACCAGCGAGACAACCGTCGTCTGATCGAGACGCTGACCCGCCTGCGCGACCTGGGCAACACCCTCATCGTCGTCGAGCACGACGAGGACACCATCCGGACGGCCGACTGGATCGTCGACATCGGCCCGGGCGCGGGCGAGCACGGTGGTCGCGTCGTGCACTCGGGCGACCTGGACGGTCTGCTCGCGTCGTCCGAGTCGGTCACGGGCGCGTACCTGTCCGGGCGGCGGAGCATCCCGATGCCGCAGGTGCGCCGACCCATCGACAAGGCACGCCAGGTCACCGTGGTGGGTGCGCGGGAGAACAACCTGCAGGGGATCGACGTCTCGTTCCCGCTCGGGACGCTGATCGCCGTCACCGGGGTGTCGGGGTCGGGCAAGTCGACGCTCGTGAACCACATCCTGTACACGGTCATGGCCAACGAGCTGAACGGTGCGCGGCAGGTGGCGGGGCGGCACAAGCGCGTGACCGGCCTGGAGCACCTCGACAAGGTCGTGCATGTCGACCAGGGCCCGATCGGCCGGACGCCGCGGTCCAACCCGGCGACGTACACGGGCGTCTGGGACCACGTCCGCCGGCTGTTCGCCGAGACCACCGAGGCCAAGGTCCGGGGCTACACGCCCGGGCGGTTCTCGTTCAACGTCAAGGGCGGTCGCTGCGAGGCGTGCTCGGGCGACGGCACGCTGAAGATCGAGATGAACTTCCTGCCGGACGTCTACGTGCCGTGCGAGGTCTGCCACGGCGACCGGTACAACCGCGAGACGCTCGAGGTGCACTTCAAGGGCAAGACCGTGGCCGACGTGCTCGCGATGCCGATCGAGGAGGCCGCCGACTTCTTCGCCGCGGTGCCCGCGATCTCCCGTCACCTGCGGACGCTGGTCGACGTCGGGCTCGGCTACGTCCGGCTCGGGCAGCCCGCACCGACGCTGTCGGGCGGTGAGGCGCAGCGCGTGAAGCTGGCGGCGAAGCTGCAGCGCCGTTCCACCGGCCGGACCATCTACGTCCTGGACGAGCCCACCACCGGCCTGCACTTCGAGGACATCCGCAAGCTCCTCGGCGTCCTGCAGTCGCTGGTCGACAAGGGCAACTCCGTGATCGTCATCGAGCACAACCTCGACGTGATCAAGAACGCCGACTGGGTGATCGACATGGGACCCGAGGGGGGCAGCGGCGGCGGTCTCGTGATCGCCGAGGGGACGCCGGAGCAGATCGCGATGTCGCCGGACAGCCACACGGGACGTTTCCTGGCCGAGGTACTCGAGCCGGTCTCCGAGAGGGTCTCGGCCTGACGCGAGACGATCCGCCGGCGCCTTGGCGCGGGACCGCGGCGGGCGACGCCGGGGGCGCAGCCGTGCTCAGTCTGCGACGGCGGTCGTGCTCGCCGTCCGGACAGGCACCGGCTCGTGCCTCACCGGGAAGTTGACCGACCTCGAGATGAAGCAGTGCTCGTGCGCCAGCCGGTGCACGTCGCTCAGCAGGGCATCGGTGACCGGCGACCCGTCGGGAAGCCGACCGGCCTGGCCAACCACGACGCGGGGCCGCAGGACGACCTCCCGGAACTGGCCCTGCCCGGCGGCCTCGATGCGCATCGTCCCGACGGCCTGGTCCTCGTACCCGACCACCACGACCCCCGCGGAGGAGGCCAGGTGCAGGAACCACAGCATGTGGCACTGCGCGAGCGAGCTGACCAGCAGCGCCTCCGGGTTGAACCGCGACGGGTCGCCGCGGAACGCGGGGTCGGACGAGCCGAGAAGGGCGGGCTTGGTCCCGATGCGCACCTCGTGGTCGCGGCTGTACGACGTGTAGCTCGCGGTGCCGCTCGCGCCGGCGCCCGTCCAGGTCAGGTCGACGGAGTACGTGTGCAGGGGGCCCATCGCCCCACGGTAGCCGCGGCCGGGGTGCCGCGTCCGGTCCGCGACGTCAGTCGTCCGAACTAGGCTCGAACGCATGGCCGATCCCGCCACCTACCGACCCGCACCGGGGGAGATCCCGGACGAGCCGGGGGTCTACCGCTTCCGCGACGAGCACGGCCGCGTCATCTACGTCGGCAAGGCCAAGAGCCTGCGGCAGCGGCTGTCCAGCTACTTCCAGGACCTGTCGAACCTGCACACGCGCACGCAGCAGATGGTCACCACGGCGGCCTCCGTGCAGTGGACGGTCGTCGGCACCGAGGTCGAGGCCCTGGCGCTCGAGTACTCGTGGATCAAGGAGTTCGACCCGCGGTTCAACGTCAAGTACCGCGACGACAAGTCGTACCCGTACCTCGCAGTCACCATGGCGGACGAGTTCCCACGGGTGCAGGTGATGCGTGGCGCGAAGCGCAAGGGCACGCGGTACTTCGGGCCGTACGCGCATGCCTGGGCGATCCGCGAGACGGTCGACCTGCTGCTGCGCGTGTTCCCGGTCCGCACGTGCTCCGCCGGGGTGTTCCGACGCGCCAAGCAGCAGGGCCGGCCGTGCCTGCTGGGCTACATCGACAAGTGCTCGGCACCGTGCGTCGGGCGCATCTCGCCGGACGACCACCATGCTCTCGCGCAGGACTTCTGCGACTTCATGGCGGGGGACACCGCCAAGTTCACCCGCCGCCTGACCGCCCGGATGAAGGAGGCGGCCAGCGTCCTGGACTACGAGCAGGCGGCCCGGCTGCGCGACGACATCCAGACGCTCGAGAAGGCCACCGAGAAGAACGCGGTGGTGCTGGCGGACGGTACCGACGCGGACATCTTCGCGCTGTCCGGCGACGAGCTCGAGGCCGCCGTGCAGGTGTTCCACGTGCGCGACGGACGCATCCGAGGTCAGCGCGGCTGGGTGGTGGAGAAGGTCGAGGACGTCACGGACGGCGAGCTGGTGGAGCACCTGCTGCAGCAGATCTACGGCAGCGAGGCGTCGGGCGACGGTGGGGCGGGCTCGTCGGCCGTCCCGCGCGAGGTCCTCGTGCCGGTGCTCCCTCCCGACGTCGAGCAGGTGCAGGCGTGGCTGACCGGGCTGCGGGGGAGCAGGGTCTCCGTCCGCATCCCGCAGCGCGGTGACAAGCGCGAGCTGGCGGCCACGGTCCTGCGCAACGCCGAGCACGCGCTGGTCCTGCACCGCACCCGGCGCGCGGGCGACCTGACCACACGCAGCCAGGCGCTGCAGGAGATCCAGGAGGCGCTGGACCTGGCGTCCGCGCCGTTGCGCATCGAGTGCTACGACGTCTCGCACAACCAGGGCACCTACCAGTCGGCGTCGATGGTCGTGTTCGAGGACGGCCTGGCGCGCAAGAGCGAGTACCGCATGTTCAACATCCGGGGCCCGGAGGGCCAGGGTGCGCGCGACGACACGGCGGCGATGCACGAGGTCATCACCCGCCGGTTCCGGCGTTACCTCGCCGACCGCGCCGACTCCCGGGATCTCGAGCTGGACACGGGTGGCGACGACGACGACCACCTCGTCCGGTCGGGACCGATCGACGAGGTCACCGGGCGACCGGTGCGGTTCGCCTACCCGCCCAACCTGGTCGTCGTCGACGGTGGGCCGCCCCAGGTCGCCGCCGCAGCGGCCGCGATGGCCGAGCGGGATCGACGACGTCGCTCTCTGCGGGCTGGCCAAGCGGCTCGAGGAGGTCTGGCTGCCCGGCGAGGAGTACCCGGTCATCCTGCAGCGGTCCTCCGAGGGCCTCTACCTGCTGCAGAGGCTCCGTGACGAGGCGCACCGGTTCGCCATCACGGCCCACCGCAAGCGGCGCAGCAAGGGCATGACCACGTCAGTGCTCGACGACGTGCCCGGCCTGGGCCCCGCTCGTCAGGCGGCACTCCTGCGGCACTTCGGGTCGGTCAAGCGGCTGCGCGCGGCATCGGCGGAGGAGATCGCCTCGGTGCAGGGGATGGGGGACCGGACGGCAGCCGCGGTGGTCGCGGCCCTCAGTCCGGCTGCGGAACCAGCCGCCGAACCAGCCGCTGAACCAACCACAGCCCCGGGCGCGTCGGACCAGGTGAGCGCGGCGGCTGGCATGCTGGACGCATGAGCGACGAGCCTTCGCCGATCACTGTCCCTGCCGGCATCCCGGCGCTCGAGGCCGCGACCGGCGCCCCGCACCTCGTGCAGCCCCAGGTCCTGATCATCACGGGCATGTCGGGGGCCGGTCGGTCGCGGGCCGCCGCCGTGCTCGAGGACCTCGACTGGTACGTGATCGACAACCTCCCGGCGCAGATGCTCACGCACCTCGTCGGAATGCTGACGAGCGGAGCGGCCGGTGCACGCGCCCAGCGGCTCGCCGCCGTGATCGACGTCCGCGGACGTGAGTTCTTCCGAGACCTCGCCCCCGTGCTCGAGGGCCTGCGTGAGTCGGGCGTCGACTACCGGATCCTGTTCCTCGACGCGTCCGACGAGGTCCTGGTCCGCCGGTTCGAGCAGGTGCGCCGCCCTCACCCGTTGCAGGGTTCGGGTCGCATCCTGGACGGCATCGCTGCCGAGCGTGCCGCACTCGTCGACCTGCGCGAGCGTGCCGACACGCTCATCGACACGTCCGAGCTCAACGTGCACGACCTGGCCCGCGAGGTGCGCGCCGTGGTGACGAACGGCGGCGACGAAGCCCTGCAGGTCTCCGTGCTGTCGTTCGGGTTCAAGTACGGCCTGCCGCTGGACGCCGACCACGTGGTCGACGTGCGCTTCCTGGCCAACCCGTACTGGATCACCGAGCTGCGGCACCTGACGGGTCGGGACGCACCCGTCCGGGACTACGTGCTGGGTCTGCCGGGTGCCGTGACGTTCATCGACCGCTACGTCGCGGCGCTCGAGCCCGTGCTCGCCGGGTACCTCAACGAGGAGAAGCGGTACGTGACCATCGCGGTCGGCTGCACCGGCGGCAAGCACCGGTCGGTCGCCATCAGCGAGGCGATCGCCGCCCGACTGCGCGACCAGGGGCACCACGTCGCTGTGTCGGCGCGCGACCTCGGCAAGGAATGAGGGGCGTCCGAGCCAGCACGTCGCCCGCGGTCGTCGCACTCGGCGGGGGCCACGGGCTGTCCGCGTCGCTCTCGGCGTTGCGGCTGATGACCGACCGGATCACCGCGGTGGTCACGGTGGCCGACGACGGGGGCTCCTCCGGCCGCCTGCGCGAGGAGCTCGGCGTGCTTCCGCCGGGCGACCTGCGGATGGCGCTCGCCGCGCTGTGCGACGACTCCGAGTGGGGCCGCACGTGGCGTGACCTGCTCCAGCACCGGTTCCACTCGGCGGGCGACCTCGACCAGCACGCCGTCGGCAACCTGCTGATCGTCGCGCTGTGGGAGCAGCTGGGCGACACCGTCGAGGGTCTCGACTGGGTGGGGCGGCTGCTCGGCGCGCGTGGCCGGGTGCTGCCGATGGCGTCGGTCCCGTTGCGGATCGAGGCTGAGGTCGTGGACGAGGTCGGCATGCGTTCCCTCGTCGTCGGGCAGAGCGCGGTCGCCGTCACGAACGGCACGATCGAGCAGCTGCGGCTCGACCCCGCCGACCCGCCGGCCTGCCCGCAGGCCGTCGAGGCGATCGAGGCGGCGGACTGGATCGTGCTCGGTCCGGGCTCCTGGTACACGTCCGTGCTGCCGCACCTGCTGGTGCCCGGCCTGCGCGAGGCGCTGGGCAGGACGCACGCCCGCACGATCCTGACGCTCAACCTCGCGTCGGGTGAATCCGGGGAGACGGCGGGCATGCGCGCCGAGGACTACCTGGAGGTGCTGCGCGCGCACGCGCCCGAGCTGTCGATCGACGCCGTGGTCGCCGATCCGAGCGCGGTCGAGGACGTCTCCGCACTAGCGGCACGCACGGCCGACCTGGGGGCACGCCTGCTGCTGCGTCAGGTGAGCAGGGGCGACGGCACCCCGCGCCACGACCCGCTGCGACTGGCGAGCGCGTACTCCGACGTGGTCGACGGGTTCCTCGGCGACGTCGGAACCCGGTCGGACTAGCGAGCGGAGCGGTCCCGGACAGCTGCCCTGGATGGCAGGATGCAGCCATGGCGTTGACGGCACAGGTGAAGGACGAGCTCGCCCGTCTGAAGGTGGACAAGACGTCCTCACGGAAGGCCGAGGTCTCGGCCACCCTGAGGTTCGCGGGCGGCTTGCACATCATCTCGGGTCGGATCGTGATCGAGGCGGAGCTCGACACGGGCATCGCTGCCCGTCGGCTGCGACAGGCGATCTCCGAGGTCTACGGGCACGAGAGCGAGATCATCGTCGTCTCCGGCGGTGGCCTGCGCCGCGGCAGCCGCTACGTCGTGCGCGTGGTGAAGGACGGGGAGTCGTTGGCCCGTCAGACCGGGCTGCTCGACAACCGTGGCCGGCCCGTTCGCGGCCTGCCGCCCCAGGTCGTGTCCGCGGGCGTCGCCGAGGCCGAGTCCGCATGGCGCGGCGCGTTCCTGGCGCACGGCTCGCTCACCGAGCCCGGGCGTTCGTCGGCGATGGAGGTCACGTGCCCCGGCCCGGAGGCCGCGCTGGCGCTCGTCGGCGCCGCCCGCCGGCTCGGCATCGCGGCCAAGGCCCGCGAGGTGCGCGGCGTGGACCGCGTGGTCATCCGCGACGGCGACGCGATCAGCGCGATGCTCGCGCGGCTCGGCGCGCACGAGACCATGCTGCTCTGGGAGGAGCGCCGGGTCCGGCGTGAGGTGCGAGGGACCGCCAACAGGCTGGCCAACTTCGACGACGCCAACCTGCGCCGCTCGGCCCGCGCGGCGGTCGCCGCGGGCGCTCGCGTCGAGCGGGCGTTCGAGATCCTCGGTGACGAGCTGCCTGAGCACCTGCGCGAGGCCGGCGAGCTGCGGCTCGCGCACAAGGAGGCGTCGCTCGAGGAGCTGGGCAAGCTGGCGGCCCCGCCGCTCACCAAGGACGCCGTGGCGGGCCGGATCCGACGTCTCCTGGCGACCGCGGACAAGCGGGCCGCTGACCTGGGCATCCCCGACACCGAGGCCGGACTGAGCCCGGACCTGCTCGACCTGTAGGCCCTCCCGCGGGGCCCGGACCGTGTCCGCGTGACCCGTGTCACGGGTATAGGCTTGGGTTATCCGATCGCCACGCGTTCTACTGAGTTGTGCCAAGGCATCGCGCCCGGGTATGGCCCGGCGGGGCGGGTTGACGGTCGGAACGCACAGCGGCGTGCGTAACCCATCATCAACATGTGTGCGCCGATCTCCTGTCGGCGCTGCCGAGGAGGGCAAGTGACCATCAAGGTCGGCATCAACGGCTTCGGCCGTATCGGTCGCAACTTCTACCGGGCCATCGTCGCGTCCGGTGCGGACATCGAGATCGTCGGCGTCAACGACCTGACGGACAACAAGACGCTCGCGCACCTGCTGAAGTACGACACGGTGCTCGGTCGTTTCCCGTTGAGCGTCGCGTTCGACGACGAGAACATCATCGTCGGCGGCAAGAAGATCCGTGCCCTCGAGGAGCGCGACCCCGCGAACCTGCCGTGGGCCGAGCTGGGTGCCGACATCGTCATCGAGTCCACCGGCTTCTTCACCAACGCCGAGAAGGCCAAGGCGCACCTCGCCGCGGGCGCCAAGAAGGTCATCATCTCCGCGCCGGCGTCCAACGAGGACGCGACGTTCGTCATGGGCGTCAACCACACGCTCTACGACCCCGCCGCGCACAACATCATCTCGAACGCGTCGTGCACCACGAACTGCCTGGCCCCGATTGCCAAGGCGCTCAACGACGCCATCGGCATCGAGCGTGGTCTCATGACCACGATCCACGCCTACACGGGTGACCAGAACCTCCAGGACGGTCCGCACAAGGACCTGCGCCGCGCCCGTGCGGCCGCGCAGAACATCGTCCCGACGTCGACCGGTGCGGCCAAGGCCGTGGCGCTCGTCCTCCCGGAAGCTCAAGGGCAAGCTCGACGGCTTCGCCCTGCGCGTCCCCGTCATCACCGGCTCGGCCACCGACCTGACCTTCACCGCCTCGCGCGAGGTCACGGTCGACGAGGTCAACGCCGCGGTCAAGGCCGCCGCCGAGGGCCCGCTCAAGGGCATCCTGGAGTACGTCGAGGACGAGATCGTCTCGAGCGACATCGTCACCAACCCGCACCAGAGCATCTTCGACTCCAAGCTCACCAAGGTGAGCGGCGACCTGGTCAAGATCATCGCCTGGTACGACAACGAGTGGGGCTACTCCAACAGCCTCGTGGCCCTCACCACGTACGTCGGCGAGCGTCTCTGACCTCGTCGATGCTTCACGACGGGCATCACGACTGATCGTCCAGCGTCCGCGTGCGCCCCACCCGGGTGCACGCGGACGCTGTCGTGTCTGAGCCACCCCCTTGCTCATAGAGGAGACCCCATGAAGACCATCGAGGACCTCGGAGACCTGCGCGGCAAGCGCGTCCTGGTCCGTTCCGACTTCAACGTGCCGCTGGACGGCACGACGATCACCGACGACGGCCGCGTCCGCGCGGCGCTCCCGACGCTGACGGCCCTGCTGTCCGCCGGCGCGCGCGTCGTCGTGACGGCCCACCTCGGCCGCCCCAAGGGCGCACCCGAGGACAAGTACTCGCTCAAGCCCGTCGCCGAACGGCTGTCCGAGCTGCTGGGTCAGCCGGTCGCGCTGGCCGACGACGTCGTCGGCGAGTCGGCCAAGGCCACGGTCGCGGCGCTGCACGACGGCGAGATCGCCCTGCTGGAGAACATCCGCTTCGACCCGCGCGAGACGTCCAAGGTCGACGAGGAGCGCGCGTCCCTCGCTGCCGACCTGGCCGAGCTGGCCGACGTCTACGTCTCTGACGGGTTCGGTGTGGTCCACCGCAAGCAGGCCTCGGTGTACGACGTCGCGCTCGTGCTCCCGCACGCCGTCGGCACGCTCGTGCTGAAGGAGGTCGCGTCCCTGCGCAGGGCGACGGACGACCCGGCCCGGCCCTACGTCGTCGTCCTGGGCGGCTCGAAGGTCTCCGACAAGCTCGGCGTCATCGCGAACCTGCTGACCAAGGCGGACCGCCTGCTCATCGGCGGCGGGATGCTCTTCACGTTCCTCGCGGCGAAGGGCTACTCGGTGGGCAACTCGCTCCTCGAGCAGGACCAGATCGAGACCGTCAAGGGCTACCTGGCGCAGGCCGAGGCGGCCGGCGTCGAGATCGTCCTGCCGACGGACATCGTCGTCGCGGACGAGTTCAAGGCGGACTCCCCGGCCCTCGTCGTCGCCGCGGACGCGATCCCCGACGGCAAGATCGGCCTGGACATCGGCCCCGACTCCGCCGCTCTCTTCGCGTCCAAGATCGTCGACGCCAAGACCGTGGTCTGGAACGGCCCGGCCGGCGTCTTCGAGTTCGAGGCGTTCTCGGGCGGCACGCGTGCGGTAGCACAGGCCCTCGTCGACGCCGGCACCAACGGCGGCTTCACCATCGTCGGCGGTGGCGACTCCGCCGCGGCCGTGCGCACGCTCGGCTTCGACGAGGCCGGGTTCGGACACATCTCGACCGGTGGTGGCGCGAGCCTCGAGTTCCTCGAGGGCAAGACGCTCCCCGGCATCGCGGTTCTGGAGGACTGATCGTGGCGACTCGTACCCCGCTGATGGCGGGCAACTGGAAGATGAACCTGGACCACCACCAGGCCACCCACACCGTGCAGAAGCTGGCGTGGGCGCTGCGCGACGGCAAGCACGACTTCTCCAAGGTCGAGGTCGCCGTCCTCCCGCCGTTCACCGACCTGCGCAGCGTGCAGACCCTGGTCGACGCGGACAAGCTCGGTCGTCTACGGCGCGCAGGACTGCTCGGCGTACCAGTCCGGCGCGTACACCGGCGAGATCTCGCCGGCGTTCCTGGCCAAGCTCGGCGTCACCTACGTGGCGGTCGGGCACTCGGAGCGCCGCCAGTACCACGACGAGTCCGACGAGCTCATCAACAAGAAGGTCCTCAACGCGCTGAGCTCGGGCGTCATCCCGATCCTGTGCGTGGGGGAGCCGCTCGAGGTCCGCAAGGCCGGCGAGCACGTGCCGCACACCCTCGCGCAGCTGGACGGCGCCCTCGCCGGTCTGACCGCCGCGCAGGTCAAGACGATCGTCGTCGCCTACGAGCCCGTCTGGGCCATCGGCACGGGCGAGACCGCCACCCCCGAGGACGCGCAGGAGCTGTGCGGGGCCATCCGCGTCCGCATCGGCGAGCTGTACGACACCGAGACGGCCGACGCGGTCCGCGTGCTCTACGGCGGCTCGGTGAAGTCGTCGAACGTGGCGTCGATCATGGCCAAGCCCGACGTGGACGGTGCCCTGGTCGGCGGCGCGAGCCTGGACCCGGACGAGTTCGCGGCGATCGCCCGCTACCAGTCCCACGCGGTCGGTCTCTGACCCCTGCCGGTCCGGGGTCCCGCCGTCTGATTCGTCCTGGCGGGGCCCCGGTCGTGGCATGGTGGCTTTGCGGCCGCTCGTCGCCTACCCTGTACCGCGGTCAACCGCAGCGTCGCCGGTCAGTTCGCCCGTGACGTGCCCTCCCAGTAAGGAACCGACACCGACGTGGACGCCTTGCGTATCGCACTCCAGGTGCTGCTGATCCTCACCAGCCTCCTGCTCATCCCGCTCGTCCTGCTGCACAAGGGCAAGGGCGGCGGCCTGTCCGACATGTTCGGCGGCGGCATCACCAGCAGCGCCGGCAAGCGGGTGTCGCGGAGCGGAACCTCAACCGGATCACGGTCGGCACCGCGCTGGTCTGGACGGTCATCATCGTCCTTCTCGGGCTGCTCGAGAAGACGGCCTGAGGGCGGACGGCCATGGCGAGCGGAAGTGCTATCAGGGGGTCGCGAGTCGGAGCCGGCCCGATGGGCGAGGCGGAGCGTGGCGACACCGCTCCCCGCATCTGGGTGTCCTACTGGTGCGCCAACGGTCACGAGACGCGGCCGAGCTTCGCTGAGGAGGCCGCCCTCGAGGCGCCTCTGACGTGGGACTGCCCGCGGTGCGGGTTCCCGGCCGGTCAGGACCAGGCGAACCCGCCGTCGCCGAGCAAGAACGAGCCCTACAAGACCCACCTCGCGTACGTGAAGGAGCGGCGTTCCGACGAGGACGGCGCGGCGATCCTGGACGAGGCGTTGGCGGCGCTGCGCGCCAAGCGCGGGGGATAGTCCGCACCCGAACCTGACGACGGGCCCGGCAATGGCGCCGGGCCCGTCGTCATGTCTGCCCGGAGGACTCAGTGGTGGTGCCCGTGACGGCCGAGCGTCTCCTCGGGCGTCGCACCGGGTCGGGTCCACTGGGGCGCAGGACGGCCGGTAGGCCCCCAGGTGGGGTTCCCGTCCACGTCGGTGCGCCAGTACCAGCAGGGCCCGTCGCCCTCGGGCCAGCCCTCCGGGGTCTCCTGCCACCACTCACCCCGGCCGTAGGGCGTCATGTCGAGCAGGGCGAACGAGCCACTGGCGGGCTCGGTGCCCCGGTCCGTGGTCTCGTACGTGAGGAAGACGCGGTCGCCGTCGCGCAGGAAGCAGCTGAAGAGGCCCATGTCGCCGCCGACCGGCTCGGCGAGGTCGCGCACGGAGTACCACGGCTGGGTGTAGCCCATGAAGTCGACGTAGGGGGCGACCTCGTCCCACGTGCCGGTGGTGACGATGGCGAACGACACGCCGCGAGCGTTGAGGTAGACGGCGTCCTTGAGGTGCCACGCCGAGACCGTGCAGCCCTCGCACTGCCCCTGGTGCGGCGCGCCGTCGTGCCACATGTGCTTGTAGACGACCAGCTCGCTCCGTCCCTGGAACAGGTCGAGGAACGGGACGGGCCCGTCAGCCCCGACCACCTCGACGGTCGCGTCGAGCTCGACCATGGGCAGCCGGCGGCGTTCCGCGGCTAGCGCGTCGCCCTCGTGGGTGTGGGCCTTCTCGCGGACCAGCAGCTCGTCCCGGGCGGTCTGCCAGGTGGCTCGATCCACGACGGGCGGGCGGCCGTGCAGCGCGCTCGGGTCGGCGGGGGTCGTGGTCGTCATGGTGCGCTCCGTGGTGTCTGGTGCCGGGTCTCGTCGTACGACGACGTCCGAGCCCTCGGGCATTCGACACGAACGGCTCTGGAGTCAGAGCACCCGCAGCAGGGCGAACCCGTCGTAGCCCTTGGCACCGACCGTCTGGACGACCGTCGCGTCGTACCGGGGGTGGCCCGTGAGCAGCTCCACCATCGTCCGGATGCCCTGGACGCGCGCGTCGGGGTGCTGGGGGTCCAGGACCCCTCCACCGCGCACGACGTTGTCGACGATCACCAGCGACCCGGGGTGGGTGAGCAGCAGCGTCTGCTCGAGGTAGCGCGGGATCGACTCCTTGTCGGCGTCGATGAAGACGAGGTCGAAGGGTTCGGTGCCGTCGGCGACCATCCGGTCGAGCGTGTCGGCGGCGGGTCCGACCAGCACGGAGGTGACATCCCCCAGACCGGCCCGCACCAGCGAGTCCGTGGCCACGGCGGCATGCTCGGGGGAGAAGCTCGAGGGTGGTCAGGGACCCGCCCGCCGGCAGCGACCGGGCGAGCCAGACCGTGCTGTACCCGCCGAGCGTGCCGACCTCGAGGATCCGGCGAGCGCCTGCCGCCTGCGCGATCAGGTGGAGCAGCTTGCCCTGGTTGGGCGCGACCGCGATGTCGGGCAGACCCGCCGCGACGGCGCTCGCGCGGGTGTCGACGAGGGCGACGTCCTCGGGCACGAGCACGCCGAAGTACTCGTCGACGGCCGTCCAGAGGTCCGTCGTGGCGGCCGCCGGCGGTGCGTCCGCCGTGGCGAGCGCGGCCGTCGCAGCGGCGTCGACGAGCCAGAGCGTCCGCTCCGTGCCCAGTGCTCCCGCGGCGGGCGTCACGGTCACCGACGCCCCACCGAGTGCCGAGGCGACCGCGTCGGCCTTCTCTGCTCCCGCGGCCACCACCCAGACCTCACGCGCGGCGCGGATGGCGTCGAACGTCAGCGAGACCCGCAGCGGCGGCGGCTTGGGGGAGCCGTGGACGCCGACGGTGCTCGAGTACTGCGCTCCGAGGGCGGCGTGGCCCGGGAAGAGGGAGGCGACGTGGCCGTCGGGACCCATGCCGAGCAGGAGGACGTCGAACGCGGGGGAGCCGGCGGCCGCCAGCTCGGACGCGTAGAGCGCGGCGGACACCTCGGGAGTCGGCACCGCCTCGCTCAGCGCGGGCATCGGGTGCACGTTCGACGCCGGGAGCGCGTCCCCCAGCGCGTCGATCAGCGCCTCGCGGGCCTGGGTCTCGTTGCGGTCGGCGTGGCCGCCCGGCAGGAACCGCTCGTCGCCCCACCACAGGTGCACCCCGGACCAGTCGACCGCGTCGCGTACCGGGCTGCCCGCGACGGCCCGCAGGGAGGCGATACCGACCGTGCCGCCCGTGAGGACCACGTGCAGCGGCGACCGGTGCGACTGCAGGTCGACCAGCCGGGTCAGCAGGCGCGCGGCCACCGCCTCGGCGAGGATCTCGGCCGAGGGGTGGACGACGACGTCACGCGGGCCGTGCTCGGTGGACCGCACGCCGCTCACGCGTCGAGCCTCGCAAGACCCTTCTGCAGCACCTCGCCGTACACGTCGTCGGCGTCGAGGCGCCGCAGCTCCTCGGCCAGGCACTCGGGGAGCTGGCGGATGGGCAGGGCGATGCGGTGGTCGGGCTGGTCGGGCTGGTGCAGCGCGGCGGTCTTGCCGTCGGGACGGTCGAGCACGATGGGGCCGGACGACCGCTCGAGCCTGACCTGCGTGATCGCCAGGGCCTCCGTGACGCGCTCGATCTCGACCGGGCAGCGCAAGGACTGCGCCAGCCAGGCGGCGATGAGGTCGACCGACGGGTGGTTGGCCTGGCCGACGACGACGGCCTTGTGCACCGGCTCGTACGGCGGCTGGTCGAGCGTCGCCGCGATCAGCCCGCGCCACAGGGTGGCGCGGGTCCAGGCGAGGTCGGTGTTGCCGTCGGCGTGCGTGGCGGCCAGCTGCCGCAGCGCGGCCAGCGGGTGCAGCACCTGCGTCGAGTCCGTGATGCGCCGCGCCGCCATGCGGCCGATCGGGTCCTCGGCGACGTTGTCGGGGATGTCGTACGGCCACCAAGCCACGATCGGCGCGTCGGGCAGCAGCAGCGGGATCAGGAGCGTGTCGAGGTGCCGCTCCAGCTGACCGGACGGCCGCAGGACGAGCACCTCGCTCGCACCCGCGTCGCCGCCGAGGCGGATCTGCACGTCGAGGTTCGACTCCTTGTCGGCCACGTCGTTCGCCAGGACGATGACGCGGCACGGGTGCTCGCGGCTGGCGTCGTTGGCAGCCTCGATCGCCTCTTCCGGGTCGTGGTCGCCCACGTTGATGACGAGCGTCAGCACGCGGCCCAGGGCGATCGCCCCGCCCTCGTCGCGCTCCGTGAGCAGCCGCTTGTTCACGTCGCGGGTCGTGGTGTTGGGCATCTCGATGATCATGGCCGTCTCCAGACTCGTCCGTCGCGCGCCATCATCTTGTCGGCCGACTCGGGACCCCAGGTGCCCGATCGGTACTGGTCGGGCTTGCCGTGCGCGGCCCAGTACGCGGTGATGGGGTCGAGCACCTTCCAGGACAGCTCGACCTCCTCGTGCCGCGGGAAGAGTGGCGGGTCGCCGAGCAGGACGTCGAGGATCAGGCGTTCGTAGGCCTCGGGGGAGGACTCGGTGAACGCGTGCCCGTAGCCGAAGTCCATGGTGACGTCGCGGACCTCCATGGCCGTGCCCGGCACCTTGGCCCCGAACCGCAGCGTGACGCCCTCGTCGGGCTGCACGCGGATGACCAGGGCGTTCTTGCCCAGCTCCTCGGTGGCCGTGGACTCGAAGGGCAGGTGCGGTGCCTTCTTGAACACCACGGCGATCTCCGTGACGCGTCGGCCCAGTCGCTTGCCCGTGCGCAGGTAGAACGGCACCCCGGCCCAGCGGCGGTTGTCGATGTCGACGCGGATCGCGGCGAACGTCTCGGTGGTGGACTCCTTGTCGAAGCCCTCCTCCTCGAGGTAGCCGATGACCTTCTCGCCACCCTGCCAGCCGGCGGCGTACTGCCCGCGCGAGGTGTGCTTGCCGATGTCCCGGGGAACCTTGACCGCCGAGAGCACCTTGATCTTCTCGGCGCGCAGGCCGTCCGCCTCGAACGACGCCGGCTCCTCCATCGCGGTGAGCGCGAGCAGCTGCATCAGGTGGTTCTGGATGACGTCGCGGGCGGCGCCGATGCCGTCGTAGTACGACGCGCGGCCGCCGATGCCGATGTCCTCGGCCATCGTGATCTGGACGTGGTCGACGTAGTTGGCGTTCCAGATGGGCTCGAAGAGCTGGTTGGCGAAGCGCAGCGCCAGCAGGTTCTGCACCGTCTCCTTGCCCAGGTAGTGGTCGATCCGGAAGATGTCGTCGGGGTTGAAGACGTCCGAGACGATGTCGTTCAGCTCGCGCGCGCTCTTGAGGTCGTGCCCGAACGGCTTCTCGATCACCACACGACGCCAGGTGCCCTCGGCCGGCTGCGACAACCCCGATCGGGCGAGCTGCTTGCAGACCACCGGGAACGCACTCGGCGGCACCGACAGGTAGAACGCGTGGTTGCCGCCCGTGCCGCGGTTGATGTCGAGCTCTTCGACCGTGTCCCGGAGCCGGTCGAACGCGTCGTCGTCGTCGAACGTGCCCTGCACGAACCGGATGCCCTCGGACATCTGTCGCCACGTCGCCTCGCGGAACGGCGTGCGCGCGTGCTCGCGGACCGAGTCGTGCACGATCTCGGCGAAGTCCTGGGTGGCCCAGTCGCGGCGCGCGAAGCCCGTGAGCGCGAACCCCGGAGGCAGCAGACCGCGGTTGGTCAGGTCGTACACGGCCGGCATGAGCTTCTTGCGCGCGAGGTCGCCCGTCACGCCGAAGATCACGAGGCCGCAGGGGCCGGCGATCCGCGGGAGCCGACGGTCTCGCGCATCGCGCAGCGGGTTGTTCCCTGCGCTGACCTTGCTAGGGCTCACCTGGCGTCTCCCGACTCGTTCTGCTTCGTGGCGGCTGCGAGGCCGTCGGAGACCGTCGAGAGCAGCTGCCCCCAGGCCGTCGTGAACTTCTCGACGCCCTCGTCCTCCAGCTGCTGGGTGACCTGGTCGATGTCGATGCCGATGGCGCCGAGTCGGTCGATGACCGACTGCGCCGCGTCCTGCGTGCCGGAGACGGTGTCGCTGCCGTCGCCGCCGTGGTCCTTGACGGCGTCCAGCGTGGCCTCGGGCATGGTGTTCACGACGCCCGCGACGACCAGCTCGTCGACGTACAGCGTGTCCGGGTACGCCTTGTCCTTGACGCCGGTGGACGCCCACAGGGGGCGCTGCGGGTGCGCGCCGCCGGCGGCGAGGGCCTTCCAGCGGTCCGCCGCGACGACCTCCTCGTACACCCCGTAGGCGAGGCGAGCGTTGGCGATGGCCGCGGTCCCGCGCAGTGCCGCGGCCTGCGGGGTACCGATCTTGTCGAGCCGCGGGTCGATCTCGGTGTCGACGCGGGAGACGAAGAACGAGGCCACCGAGGCGATCGGCGCGAGGTCGTGACCGGCGGCGGCCGCCTTCTCGAGGCCGGTCTCGAAGGCGTCGAGAACGGCGCGGTAGCGGTCGAGCGAGAAGATCAGCGTGACATTGACGCTGATGCCCTGGGCCAGCACCGCCGTGATCGCCGGCAGCCCCTCGAGGGTGGCGGGGATCTTGATGAAGACGTTGGGCCGGTCGACGGTCGCCCACAGGGCCTTGGCCGAGGCGATGGTGGCGTCGGTGTCCTTGGCCAGCCGCGGGTCCACCTCGATGGAGACGCGTCCGTCGACGCCGTCGGTCCGGTCGTAGACCGGTCGCAGCACGTCGGCGGCCTGGCGCACGTCGTCGGTCGTGATGGTGAAAACGGCGTCGTCCACGTCGGTCACGCCGGCGCCGGCGAGCTCGCGCTGCGCGTCGTACGCGTCGCCCTTGGAGAGGGCTGCGGCGAAGATCGACGGGTTGGTGGTCACACCGACCACGCCGCTGTCCGCGACGAGCTCGGCGAGGTTCCCCGTGCGCAGTCGTTCGCGCGAGAGGTCGTCCAGCCAGATCGCGACTCCCGCGTCCGCCAGGCGTGTCAGAGGGGTGCTGCTGTGTGCCATCGTCGATCCCCTTCGTCCGCGCGCCGGCCCCGGGGTCCGGGGCCGGCGCGTCCGTTCAGACTCAGACCTGCTGGTCGCCCGTGCCGCTCGCGAGCGGTAGACCGGGCGTGTTCGCGGGGCCGCTGCCGGCCGCCGCGATCGACTCGTGCGCGGCAGCCACGACGTGCTCGGCGGTGAAGCCGAACTCCTCGAACAGCTTCTCCGCGGCGGCCGAAGCGCCGTAGTGCTCGATGGACACGGACCGGCCGGCGTCGCCGACCAGCTTGTGCCAGGAGAGCGCGATGCCGGCCTCGACGGACACCCGAGCGCGGACCGAGGACGGGAGCACCGACTCGCGGTACGCCTTGTCCTGCTCCGCGAACCACTCGAGCGACGGCGCCGACACCACTCGGGTGGCCACGCCGGCGGCCTCGAGGATGGTGCGCGCCTCGACGGCGAGCTGCACCTCGGACCCCGTGCCGATGAGGATGACGTCGGGGGTGCCGGTGCTCGCGTCGAGCAGCGTGTAGGCGCCCTTCGCGACGCCGTCGGCCGAGGCGAAGCCGTCCTCGTCGCGGGGGAACGTCGGGACGTTCTGCCGCGTGAGGATCAGCGCGATCGGGCCGCTGGTGTGCTCGAGGGTCGCCTTCCAGGCGGCCGCGGTCTCGTTGGCGTCGGCGGGCCGGACGACCGTGAGGCCCGGGATCGCGCGGACGGCGGCAAGGTGCTCGATCGGCTGGTGCGTCGGGCCGTCCTCGCCGAGGCCGATGGAGTCGTGCGTCCAGACGTACACGGCCGGCACGCCCATGAGCGACGCCAGGCGGACGGCGCCGCGCATGTAGTCGCTGAACGTGAAGAACGTGCCGCCGTACGGCCGGGTGAGCCCGTGCAGCCGGATGCCCGACAGGATCGAGCCCATGGCGTGCTCGCGGATGCCGAAGTGCAGAGTGCGACCGAACTCGTCGCCGGCGAACTCGCTGGTGGACCGCTTGGCCGGGAGGAAGGACGGCTCACCCTTCATCGTCGTGTTGTTCGAGCCGGCGAGGTCGGCGGAACCGCCCCACAGCTCGGGCAGCACCGACGCGAGCGCCGAGAGGACCTCGCCGGAGGCCGCGCGGGTGGCGACGGACTTGCCCGCGGGGAACACGGGCAGGGCGTCGGCCCAGTCGTCCGGCAGGTCGCCGGCGACGAGCCGGTCGAGCAGGGTCGCGTTGTCCGGGTTCGCCGCACGCCAGGCGTCGAAGGACTCCTGCCAGGCCGCCTTGACGGGCGCGGTGCGCGCGCTCAGGCCGCGGGTGTGGGCGAGGACGTCGGGGTCCACGTCGAAGGCCTTCTCGGGGTCGAACCCGAGGACGTCCTTGAGTCCGCGGACGGCGTCGCCACCCAGCTTGGAGCCGTGCGCGGAGTGCTCGTTGGTCTTGCCGGGGGTCGGCCACGCGATGAGCGTGCGCAGCCCGATGAAGGACGGGCGGTCGGTGACGGCCTTGGCGGCCTCGATCGCGGCGTAGAGCGCGTCGACGTCCTCCCGGTAGCCGTCCGGGCTGCCGGTCCAGTCGACGAACTGCGTGTGCCAGCCGTAGGCGGCGTAGCGCGCCACGACGTCCTCGGTGAAGGCGATCTCGGTGTCGCCCTCGATCGAGATGTGGTTGTCGTCCCACAGCACGATGAGGTTGCCCAGCTCCTGGGTGCCCGCGATGGACGACGCCTCGCTGGTGACACCCTCCTGCAGGTCGCCGTCGGACGCGATGACGTAGACGAAGTGGTCGAACGGGCTGGTGCCCGGCGCGGCGTCGGGGTCGAGCAGACCGCGCTCGCGTCGGGCCGCCATGGCGAAGCCGACTGAGGAGGCGAGCCCCTGGCCCAGCGGGCCCGTGGTGATCTCGACGCCGGTCGTGTGCTTGTACTCGGGGTGGCCGGGCGTCTTGGAGCCCCACGTGCGCAGCGCCTCGAGGTCGGACAGCTCCAGGCCGAACCCCGCGAGGTACAGCTGGATGTACTGCGTCAGGCTCGAGTGGCCCGCCGACAGGACGAAGCGGTCGCGGCCCAGCCAGTGCGGGTCCGCCGGGTCGTGCCGGAGCACGTTCTGGTAGAGCAGGTAGGCGGCGGGGGCCAGGCTGATCGCCGTCCCCGGGTGGCCGTTGCCAACCTTCTCGACCGCGTCCGCGGCCAGGACACGCACCGTGTCCACCGCCTTCACGTCAAGATCGGTCCAACCGACCGTCTTCGCCAGGGGAGCCTTCGCGTTCACCGCACCTCATTCCCACCCTGGCCCGTGGCCGGGGTGACGTGTCAGACGAGATCGAGCAGCCACAGCGGGCTGCCGGGCAGGGTCGGCGTCGCACCTTCGCGGCGGTCGTCAAACCGTGCACATCGACCCTATAGCGCACGTGGGTACCCTCGCCGGGCGTGACCAGGACCGTGCATGTGCCGGTGGTCACGTGTTCATTCCCGCGACCGATGTCACACGACTCGCGCCGCGTTCGGGGCGGTTGTGGTCGCCCTCGGGTCAGGTGCAGGCCGTAGCATGGCTGCGCGACATAACCCCGCCGGACACGAACGGAAACCGCAGCGCGTGCGCCTCAGCAGCCCTCTGTCAGTCGAAGACGCCGGAGCGTCGGACGACCAGGTCGCTGTCGGCCCGCTGCACGGCTCGCCGGCCGCCGGGGGAGCCCCGCGCAAGGGCCGGATCGCGCGGACGGTCGGCCCGTACGTCGCGCTGACCAAGCCGCGCGTGATCGAGCTCCTCCTGGTCACCACCGTCCCGACGATGATCCTGGCGGCCGGCGGGTGGCCCGGGCTCTGGCTCGTCCTCGCGACGCTCGTCGGCGGCGCCGCGGCGGCCGGTTCGGCCAACGTGCTGAACTGCTACCTCGACCGCGACATCGACAAGATCATGAACCGCACCAAGCGGCGTCCGCTGGTGACCGGCGAGCTGACGCCGCGTGCGGCGCTGGTCTTCGGGCTCGTGCTCGGTGCGTTCTCGCTCGCGTGGCTGTGGCTCGTCGTCAACCCGGCGTCCGCCTGGCTCACCGCGGCCGCGATCCTCATCTACGTCGTCGGCTACACCATGATCCTCAAGCGCCGCACGCCGCAGAACATCGTCTGGGGCGGCGCGGCCGGCTGCATGCCCGTGCTCATCGGCTGGTCCGCGGTCACCGGGGGCCTGTCCTGGACGGCCGTGCTGCTGTTCGGTGTGATCTTCTTCTGGACGCCGCCGCACTACTGGCCCCTGTCGATGAAGTTCAAGAAGGACTACGCCGCCGCCGGCGTCCCGATGCTGCCCGTCGTGGCCAAGGACACCAAGGTCGCTCGGGAGATGATCGGCTACACGCTCGCGATGATCGCGTGCTCGCTGCTGATCTGGCCGGTGCAGGGCATGACGTGGGTGTACGGCGTGATCGCGACGGGGCTCGGCATCTGGTTCCTGTGGACCAACATCAGCCTGCTGCGCCGCGCCGAGGACCCCACCCGGGGCAAGCTCAAGGCGATGAGCGTGTTCCACGCGTCGATCACCTACCTCACGCTGTTGTCGATCGCCCTCGCGGTGGACGTCTTCCTGCCGTTCTGATCCCGTGACGACGATCGAGATCTCGCTCGAGACCTACCTCGCGCACCTCACCGTCGAGCGCGGGCTGTCCACCAACACGCTGCTGGCCTACCGCCGGGACCTCTCGCGGTACGTCGCGTTCCTTGCCGCCCGCGACTGCCACGACCCGGGGCAGATCCGTGAGCGGGACGTCGAGGACTACCTGCTGGCGGTCCGGACGGGTGCCGACGGACGGACCGCGCTCTCGGCGTCGTCGGCCGCGCGGTCCGTCGTGGCGGTGCGCGGCTGGCACCGGTTCCTGCTGCTCGACGGCGTGACCGGCACCGACGCCGCCAGCGCCGTCCGGCCGCCCGCCCAGCCCAAGCGGCTCCCCAAGGCGATCTCGGTCGACGACGTCGAGCGGCTCCTGGACGCCGCCGGGCTCGGCGACGGGCCCGTCCCGCTGCGCGACCGTGCGCTGCTCGAGCTCGTCTACGGCACCGGCGCCCGCATCTCCGAGGCAGTCGGCCTGGACGTCGACGACGTCGACCGCACCCCCGGCTTCGCGTCCGTCCGACTCTTCGGCAAGGGCCGCAAGGAACGCGTGGTGCCGGTGGGCTCGTTCGCGCTGTCCGCGCTGGACGCCTACCTGGTGCGCGGTCGGCCCACCATGGCGACGGGGTCGAGGGGCGGCTCACCGGGGCTGTTCCTCAACACGCGGGGCGCGCGGCTGAGCCGGCAGAGCGCCTGGGCGGTGCTGCGGTCGGCCGCCGAGAGGGCGGGCCTGCCGGGCGCCGACCACGTGTCGCCGCACACTCTGCGGCACTCGTTCGCGACGCACCTGCTCGCCGGCGGCGCGGACGTCCGGGTGGTCCAAGAGCTGCTCGGGCACGCGTCCGTGACGACCACCCAGATCTACACGCTGGTGACGCCGGACACGCTGCGCGAGGTCTACGCCGCGTCTCACCCGCGCGCGCGATGAGCATTGCGGTACGACCGGTCTGTCGCGCGGCGGCGAGGCCGTCCGCTCCGGTAGGTTGTGCGGCGTGGTGAGCCAGCAGACGACCGACCCGCAGCTCGACGCCGTCGGGCGGCCGATGCCTGAGTTCCCCGACCCAGCGCCGCTCGCCTCGCACGGTCCCGCCCGCGTGATCGCCCTGTGCAACCAGAAGGGTGGCGTCGGCAAGACGACCACCACGATCAACTTGGGGGCCGCGCTGGCCGAGTACGGCCGCAAGGTGCTGATCGTGGACTTCGACCCTCAGGGTGCCGCGTCCGTCGGGCTGGGCATCAGCCCGCACGCTGGACCGGACCGTCTACAACCTGCTCATGGAGCGGGACGCGGACATCCACGACCTGATCCACCACACGGCGACGCCGAACCTGGACCTCCTGCCGGCGAACATCGACCTGTCCGCGGCCGAGGTGCAGCTTGTGGGAGAGGTCGCCCGTGAGAGCGTGCTGGCCCGCGCGCTGCGCCCGGTCCTCGACGACTACGACGTGGTGTTCATCGACTGCCAGCCCTCGCTCGGCCTGCTCGCCGTCAACGCGCTGACGGCCGCGCACGGCGTGCTGATCCCGCTCGAGTGCGAGTTCTTCGCGCTGCGCGGGGTCGCGCTGCTGGTCGAGACGATCGACAAGGTCCGCGACCGCCTGAATCCCCGCCTCGAGCTGGACGGCATCGTCGCGACCATGTACGACCCCCGCACGCTGCACGCCCGTGAGGTCGTCGCGCGTGTCCACGAGGCGTTCGGGGACGCGCTGCTGCACACGGTCATCAGCCGCACGGTGAAGTTCCCCGACGCGACGGTGGCCGCCGAGCCCATCACAACGTACGCACCGACGCACTCCGGTGCGGCGGCCTACCGGCAGCTGGCACGTCAGCTCGTCGCCCGTGGCGACGCCGCCTGACGAGCGCGCGGCCCCGCTCTCGGAGGCGACCCCGGCTCCGGTCGGTACGCAGGCCTTCGAAGTTCACCTGACGAACTTCAGCGGGCCGTTCGACCTGCTCCTCGGGCTGATCGCCAAGCACAAGCTCGACATCACCGAGGTCGCGCTCGCGCAGGTCACCGACGAGTTCATCGGGTTCCTCAAGGCCGCCGAGAAGGAGTGGGACCTCGGGCAGGCCAGCGAGTTCCTGGTCATCGCGGCGACGCTCCTGGACCTCAAGGCCGCGCGTCTGCTGCCGTCGGCGGACGTCGAGGACCAGGAGGACATCGAGCTGCTCGAGGCCCGCGACCTGCTGTTCGCCCGGCTCCTGCAGTACCGCGCGTACAAGCTCGTCGCCGCCGACCTGGCCGAGCGGTTCGCCACCGAGGGCCGCCGCTTCCCGCGCCTCGTGACGCTCGAGCCGCACCTCGCCGCGCTGCTGCCGGAGCTGGTCTGGCAGATCGGTCCCGAGGAGCTCACCGCGCTGGCGGCCCGGGCCGAGCAGCCGCGGGCGGCGGCGCCTGGGGTCGACATCAGCCACCTGCACGCACCGGCCGTGAGCGTCCGCGAGCAGGCCGCCGTGCTGGTCGACCGGCTGCGGCACGGCGGCGCGATGTCGTTCCGCGCGCTCACGGCGGACGCGGACGCGACGATCGTGGTCGTCGCCCGGTTCCTGGCCCTGCTCGAGCTGTTCCGGGAGGGCGCGGTCGGCTTCGACCAGGTCACGCCGCTCGGCGAGCTGACCGTGCGCTGGACCGGCGCGGCCGAGGGGGACATCGAGGTGTCGGACGACTTCGACCAGCTGGACACCACCATCGAGACGGTGCCCGAGGCCGCACCCGAGGAGGACGCATGACCGAGGACGCTGCTGCCACGGACCTGGAGCCGATCGAGCCCGACCCGATCGACTCGCAGGCCGCGGCCGACGAGCCGCCTTCGACGTCGACGACCTGCCCGGCGGCGCGCTGTCGGCGCTCGAGGCCGTCCTGATGGTCGCCGACGAGCCCATCCCGGCGATCCGGCTTGCCACGGTCCTGGCCCTGCCCACCGACCGCGTCGAGGAGCTGCTGGCTCTGCTGGCCGCCGAGTACCGCGGCGAGCACGGCGGGCGTCCGCGCGGGTTCGAGGTGCGCCGGGCCGGCGACGGTTGGCGGATCTACTCGGCTCCGGTGTACGCCGACGTGGTCGGACGGTTCGTGCTGGACGGGCAGACCGCACGGCTGACGCAGGCGGCGCTCGAGACGCTCGCGGTGATCGCCTACCGGCAGCCAGTGACGCGTGGTCAGGTCTCGGCGGTGCGTGGCGTGAACGTCGACGGCGTCGTGCGGACCCTCACCGCCCGCGGTCTCGTGGCCGAGGTGGGCACGGATCCGTCCAGCGGTGCGGTCCTGTACTCGACCACGGGATACTTCTTGGAGCGGATGGGGCTGTCCAGCCTGGACGAGATGCCTCCGCTCGCGCCCTACCTGCCGGACATCGACGCCTTCGAGGGCGTCGACCAGGCGATCGGAGACAGCAGATAAGGCTCGCAGACACCTCGTTCCGGGGGTTCCGGCTCGACCGGCGGACGGTCCGGGGGCTCGGGCTCTGGCCAGGGTCGCAGCGGCGGCTCGTCGCGTGGCGGCAGCGGCTCGGGTAGCTCGGGCGGCTCGCGCGGCGGCAGCTCCTCGCGGAGCGGCAGCTCCGGTGGCTACCGCGGGTCCGGCGGCGGCGAGGGCTACCGCGGCAACACGGGCGGAGGCGACGGTTACCGCAGCGGGGACGGCTACCGCGGCGGATCGAGCGGCGGCGGGTCGTCGCAGCGCGGGTCCGCCGGCGGCGGCGCATCGCGGGGTGCCGCGGGCACGGGTGGTTCGTCACGCGGCTCCTCGAGCGGTTCGTCGGGCGGCAGCGGCGGGTCCGGTGCGCGCAGCGGCGGGTCGAGCGCGCGCAGCGGCGCGACCCGCGCGAAGTCCGGCTACCCACGCAGCGGCGCCCCCACGGGCGGCGCCAGCCGGTCGCGGACGCCCACCCGGCCGCCGCGCAGCCGCGAGCCCGAGGTGACCATCGACGTGCACGACCCCGACGGCGTCCGCCTCCAGAAGGTGCTCGCCGCCGCCGGCCTCGGCTCGCGTCGCGCGTGCGAGGACCTGATCTCGGCCGGTCGCGTGACGGTCGACAACAACGTGGTCCGCGAGCTCGGCGTCCGCGTCGACCCGCTGACCGCCGTGATCCACGTCGACGGTCTGCGCGTGCAGCTGGACACCTCGATCGTCACGATCGCGCTGAACAAGCCCAAGGGCGTCGTCTCGACGATGCACGACCCCGAGGGCCGACCCTCGATCGGACAGTTCGTCGCCGACCGCACGGAGCGGCTGTTCCACGTCGGCCGGCTCGACGCCGAGACCGAGGGCCTGATCCTGCTGACCAACGACGGCGAGCTGGCCAACCGCCTGGCGCACCCGGCGCACGCGGTGCCCAAGGTCTACCTCGTGCAGCTCGAGGGACGGGTGACCAACTCCCTCGGTGGCCGGCTGCTCAAGGGCATCGAGCTCGAGGACGGGCTGGCCAAGCTGGACAAGTTCCAGATCGTGCAGACGACGCCGCAGGCCAGCCTGGTCGAGGTCGAGCTGCACGAGGGTCGCAACCGGATCGTCCGGCGGATCTTCGAGGAGGCCGGCTACCCGGTCACCGGGCTGGTCCGCACGCAGATCGGGCCGATCCGCCTCGGCGACCTGAAGACCGGCCGGACGCGTGTGCTGTCCAAGACCGAGGTGGGATCCCTGATGGTGCGGGTGGGCATGTGACGCTGGCGACCCGTGGACCGGTGCGCATCGTGGGCACCGGACTGCTCGGCACGTCGGTCGGGCTCGCCCTGACCACGCAGGGCGTCGACGTCGTCCTGCACGACCCGTCCCGCACCGCGCTGGCCCTCGCCCGCGACGTGGGGGCCGGTCGCCCGGCGTCGGCGGACGACGCCCCGCCCGCGATCGTGGTCGTCGCGGCCCCGCCCGACGTGACCGCCGACGTGGTGCGCGCCGCCTCCGAGGCATACCCGGACGCGATCGTCACCGACGTCGCGAGCGTGAAGGGCTACGTGCTCGCCGACTCCGTGCCGCCGGCGCGGACCTGACGCGGTACGTCGGCTCGCACCCGATGGCCGGCCGGGAGCGGTCGGGTCCGAGCGCGGCCGTGCCCGACCTGTTCCTCGGGCGCCCGTGGGTCATCGCCGACTCGGGCTCCTCTCGACCCGACGCCGTCCTCGCCGTGCGCTCGCTCGCGGTCGACCTGGGTGCCGTGCCGGTCGCGATGGACGCCGACGCGCACGACGCCGCCGTCGCAGCCGTCTCGCACGTGCCGCAGGTGGCCGCGAGCCTCGTCGCCGCCCGGCTGCGCGGCGCCGACGACGAGGCGCTCGGACTGGCGGGTCAGGGCCTGCGGGACGTCACGCGTCTTGCGGCGTCGGACCCCGCGCTCTGGACGTCGATCCTGGCGGCGAACGCGGCCGCCGTGCACGAGGTTCTCGTCGGGCTGCGGACCGACCTCGACGCCGTGATCGACGCCCTCGCGCACGCGTCGAAGGCCGACGGTCCGGAGACGGTCGAGCTCGGCGCGCTGGCGGCGATCGCCCATGCCATCAGCGAGGGGAACGCCGGCGTGGCGCGGATCCCCGGCAAGCACGGCGGGGCGCAGCGGGTCTACGCCGTGGTGACGGTGCTCGTGCCGGACACGCCCGGCGGCTCGCACGGCTCCTCACGGACGTGGGGGAGGCAGGGGTCAACCTCGAGGACCTGCACCTCGAGCACGCGGCCGGGCGCCCGGTCGGCATGGCGGAGATCTCGGTGCTGCCGGGCAGCGTCGAGCACCTGGAGGCGGAGCTGAACGCCCGCGGTTGGAGACTGGTGAGTTGAGCACGACCCTCGTCGTGGCGATCGACGGGCCCTCGGGCTCCGGCAAGTCGAGCGTGTCCAAGGCCGTGGCCGCCAGGCTGCACCTCGCCTACCTCGACACCGGCGCGATGTACCGCGCGGCCACCTGGTGGTGCGTGTCGCAGGGTGTGCCCCTGGACGACACCGCCGCCGTGGCCGCCGCCGTCGCCGGGTTCCCGCTGGTCATGGGCGTGGACCCGGCCGATCCCACGGTGCACGTGGGCGGCGTCGACGTGCACGAGGCGATCCGGTCGACCGATATAACGGCCGTCGTGAGCGCCATCGCGACGAACCTCGAGGTGCGCGCCGAGCTCGGCCGGCTGCAGCGCGAGATCATCGCCGCGTCGCAGGAGCCAAGATCCTTCTCGCAGGGCCGCGGGATCGTCGCCGAGGGACGGGACATCACCACGGTGATCGCGCCGGACGCCGACGTCCGGGTGCTGCTCACCGCGAGCGAGGCCGCGCGGTTGAGGCGCCGGGCGAAGGACGTCCACGGGACCGACGACGCCGCCGCGGTCGAGGCGACGAGGGACCAGGTGCTGCGGCGCGACGCCGACGACTCGACGGTGGTGCAGTTCCAGGTCGCCGCCGACGGCGTGGTGACCATCGACTCGTCGCACCTGGACTTCGACGAGACGGTCGAGGCGGTGCTGGAGGTCGTCGAGACCGAGGTCGGGCCGCGGCAGTGAGCGACCCGACGGCGCGCGAGCCGCGATGGTCGCGCTGGATCGGCCGGTTCCTGGCGCACGTCGTCTGGAACACGAAGGTCACCGGGGCGTCGAACGTGCCCTCCACGGGGCCGGTCCTGCTCGCCGCCAACCACACGGGCATCCTCGACGGTCCGCTGCTGCACGGCGCCACGACGCGGCGCTCGCGCATCCTGGTCAAGGAGGAGATGTTCTGGGGTCCCGTCGGCTGGCTGCTGCGGATCTCCGGCCAGATCTCCGTGGACCGCGACGACGGCGGCCGGACCGCGTTGACCGCGGCGCTCGGGGTGCTGAAGGACGGCGGCGTCGTGGGCGTGTTCCCGGAGGGCAACCGCGGTCGAGGCGCGGCGACCAACGCCCGTGCGGGGATCGCGTGGCTGGCGATCAACGGGCGTGCGCCCGTGGTTCCCGTCGCGGTGCTGGGCACGCGGCGCACCGGGGAGTCCGTGAACAAGGTGCCGTGGCCCCGTCGCCGGATCGCGATCGAGTTCGGTCAGCCGCTGCCCATCGAGCGGGCGCCCGGCACGTCGGGGAAGGTGGCCGTCGAGGAGGCCAACGAGGCGATCAGGGTCGCGCTCGCGCAGCTGGTCGACGCGGCGTCGGCACGCTCCGGCATCCCGCTGCCCACCGACGACCCGCAACGGGAGCGGAGCACCCCGCCCGAGTAGCGTGCGGTCGGTGACCGCAGACGACTCCCTGTACGCCGGGAGCGCCCGCTACTACGCGGCGGGACGCATGCCCTACCCGTCGGCGATCGCCGACGTGCTGCGCGACGAGCTGCACCTCGACGGGACGGGCCGCCTGCTCGACGTCGGGTCGGGACCCGGTTCCCTCCTGCTGCTGCTGGCCCCGCTGTTCGGCTCGGCCGTCGGCGTCGACGCGGACGCCGACATGCTCCGCGACGGGCAGGACGCCGCGGAGCGCGACGGCATCTCCAACCTCACGTGGCAGCACCTGCGGGCGGAGGCCGTCTCGGCGGGCTCGGCACGTTCCGCGTGGTGACGTTCGCGCAGTCGTTCCACTGGATGGATCGGCCGCTCGTCGCCAGCCGGGTCCGCTCCGTGCTCGAGCCGGGTGGCGCCTGGGTCCACGTGTCGGCGTCGACGGACCGCGGCGTCGCGGACGACGACGCGCCGCCGCCGCCGTGGGCCGACGTGGACGCTCTGGTCGCCCGCTACCTGGGTCCGGTGCGTCGAGCGGGTCGGGGATTCCTCCCGCACGGGACGGTCGGCGGTGAGGAGGACGTCATGCGCGACGCGGGCTACGCCGGGCCGCGACGGGTCTCGGTCGTCCGCGGGAGCTCGTCGAGCGCACGGCGGACGACGTGGTCGCGGCGACGTTCTCGCTGTCGAGCTCGGCGCCGCACCTCTTCGGCGACCGTCTCGACCAGTTCGAGGCAGACCTGCGGGACCTGCTCGGGGACCTCGTCTTCACCGAGCGGGCGCGGGATGTCGAGCTCGCGATCTGGACTCCGTGAGGCCGGGTCGTGCTGCGGTCCCAGCACCTGGGACAATGGGTGTATGACCGAGACTGATCCTGCCCTGGTGCTGCCCGACGAGTCCGGCGACGCCCAACGCGAGCAGGCTCTGCGCGCCGGCCTGACGGAGTACGAGCCTCGAGGACGAGGACCTTGCCCTCCTGCACGCCGGCGAGGACGGCGAGGACATCGAGGAACGCGTCGTCGTCCACCCGGTGCTGGCCGTCGTCGGCCGCCCGAACGTCGGCAAGTCGACCCTCGTCAACCGCATCCTCGGCCGCCGGGAGGCCGTCGTCGAGGACAAGCCCGGCGTCACCCGCGACCGCGTGAGCTACCCGGCCGACTGGTCCGGCAAGCGGTTCACGCTCGTCGACACGGGCGGCTGGGAGGTCGACGTCGCCGGCATCGAGGCGCGCGTGGCCCAGCAGGCCGAGGTCGCGATCTCGCTCGCCGACGCCGTGATCTTCGTCGTCGACGCCACGGTCGGCGTCACCGAGACCGACACCCAGGTCGTGCGCCTGCTGCGCCGTGCCGGCAAGCCGGTCGTCCTGTGCGCCAACAAGGTCGACGGCCCGGCGGGGGAGGCGGACGCCGCGAACCTGTGGTCGCTGGGCCTGGGGGAGCCGTTCCCGGTCTCGGCGCTGCACGGCCGCGGCACCGGCGACCTGCTCGACGCCGCCATCGACGTCCTGCCCGAGGTGTCCGCGCACGGCACGCCGCTGCCGGACGGCCCGCGCCGCGTCGCGCTGATCGGTCGGCCGAACGTCGGCAAGTCGTCGCTGCTCAACAAGGTGCTCGGCTCCGAGCGCGTCGTCGTCGACTCGGTCGCCGGTACGACGCGCGACCCGGTCGACGGCTGGTGGCGCTCAAGGGCAAGCCCTGGGTGTTCGTCGACACCGCTGGGATCCGGCGCCGCGTCCACCAGACCTCCGGCGCCGACTTCTACGCCTCGCTGCGGACGCAGGCCGCGATCGAGAAGGCCGAGGTGGCCGTCGTCCTGGTCGACGCGTCCGTCAAGATGACCGAGCAGGACACGCGCGTGATCTCGCAGGTCATCGAGGCCGGCCGCGCGATCGTCATCGCGTACAACAAGTGGGACCTCATGGACGAGGACCGCCGCCCGTTCCTCGAGCGCGAGATCGAGCAGGACCTGGTCCAGGTGACCTGGGCGCCGCGCGTGAACATCTCGGCGATGACGGGCTGGCACACCGACCGCCTCGTCCCGGCGCTGGAGAAGTCGCTCGCCTCGTGGGACACCCGCATCTCGACCGGGCGTCTCAACGCGTTCCTGGGCGAGTCGTCGCGTCCCACCCGCACCCGCTGCGCGGCGGCAAGCAGCCCCGCATCCTGTTCGCCACGCAGGCGTCCACGCGCCCCCCGCGCTTCGTGATCTTCGCGACGGGATTCCTCGACCCCGGCTACCGCCGGTACATCGAGCGCCGCCTGCGCGAGACGTTCGGCTTCGAGGGCACGCCCATCTCGATCTCCGTGCGGGTCCGGGAGAAGCGCAAGCGGTGACCGGCGCCGCCTCGGTGCGGCAGCGGACCAGACCGACCTCGTGCACGACCCTCCGCACCTGACGTGCCGTCGGGTGCAGAGACGCCCCCGGCCGTGAGGTAGAGTTTCCGAGGCTCCTGCGGGGGCCATCGGGCTGTAGCGCAGCTTGGTAGCGCACTTGACTGGGGGTCAAGGGGTCGCAGGTTCAAATCCTGTCAGCCCGACAGTGAAAGTCCAGGTCAGCGGCCTCTCAGAGAGAATCTGGGTGGCCGCTGATCTTCTTGTAAGGGTGCTCGGGACCCTATCCGGGACCCTATTCTTCGGCGTACGGCCCCGAACCCTGGTGGATCCGACGAGGCTGAGGCGTGCGCAGTGGCCCGTCGTGTAGAGAAGCGACCACAGTCCGGCCCACGTCGGGGGCGTGCGTTCGAGTAGGGCTCCGGCCGGAGCGTTCCATCCCAGTGACGTCGTTCCTCCACTCAGATCGCCGTTGGGCGAGGTCCGATCGACTCTTGCCGTCCTCCCCCCCAGATGCGGGGTGCAAAGGTCGACGTTGTCGACGACTCGTCACAAGCAGGTACGCGGGAAAGGGAGCAACATGCCGCCGCGGCTACTTCCGCACCGCGACGAGGGTGCGCGAGGCAGTGCGGCTCGGACTTGGGTCTACCAGCGATGCGACCGGTGCCCGCGCGGCGTGAGGCCCCCGGTTCGTCGAGCAACCCGTGACAGGCGGGTCTCGCGCCGGTCTCAGTGGGGCCGGGGGCGCGCTCGACCCTGGGCGAGAACGAATGTCAGCGGACTCCTCGTTGCACCTCATTGCAGTGCCCCGCGGGCGGAGCGAGGGGCAGGTCCGGCAATGTATGCGGACCCGCCCTCGCTTGCCGCCAAGCTGACTGCGACAGCGTGTGCCCGGTGCGTACGGCCTGGACCACGTCGAGGATGGCCTGGGTGGTGGTCGCGGCGTGGACGGGGTCGCCGACCAGTGCGTCGTGGGTTGCGTCGTCGACGACGCGGTGCACGCTGTCGGTCGACAGTGCGGCGAGTCGGTCCTGCTTCTGGGTCCAGTCGTTGGCATTGCCGGCGCCGGCGGTGAGCACCATGAGGGGTTTGTTGCCGAAGTCACGCAGCAGGGCTGCCTGCTCCATCGAGGCGTTGGCCTGGGCGTACTCCTCGATGGTGCTGCGCAGTGTTCCCGGCATCGCGGTGCTGGCCCGGACCTCGGCCCGCTCCCGCGCTGGGAGGTCCACCTGGGCGACCGTCGCGTACAGACGACCGAAGCCGAGCCGTGCCAGCGACGAGGTCAGGGCCGCGATCCTGCCGATGGGGTCGTAGGTTTCCGATGCCGCTGGCCGCGCAGCCGCCGTGGCCGCCGATCCGTAGTGGGGCGAGGTGGAGTCGATGAGCACCATGCCGGCGACCTCGTCGGGATGGTGGGTTGCGAAGGTGAGCGCATAGAGGCCGCCGAAGGAGTGGCCGGCGATCACGTACGGGCCGGGCACGTCGGCGCGGTGCAGCAGGGTGTCGAGGTCGTTGGAGATCGCATTGGCGTCCTGCGGCGCACCGGCATCCTCGCTCCACCCGCGGCCGGCACGGTCGTAGACGCAGATCGTGGTTCCGCGGGCGACGCCCGTGCTGATCCAGCCCAGGTCGGCGGCCGTGGCGCCGCCGCCGCCCTCGACGACCACGGTGGGGCTGCCGGATCCGGCGCAGCTGATGTGCAGGCGGTGCCCGCCGACGTCGATGAGTCGGCCCGGCATGGAGACGGTCGAGGCGTCGACCGCCGTGCCGACGGTCTGGTAGACGCCACCGATTGCGGCGATGCTCATGGCGCCGATCACGGGGTAGAGCAGCCAGCGGGCCGTACGGCTGGCAAGTTCCCTACGGATCCGCACAGCCATCCACACCGCCAGCCCGAACAGGACCAGCGGCCAGACCCAATCGATGATCGGGTGCGCCGAGGACCCTAGAGCCAGCAGGGCGAGACCGCTTGCGCCGAGCACGACGGCGGGCACGGCGGCCCAGCGCTGGGGCTGGCTGGTGAACCGCGCGGAGAGCCCGGCCAGTGCAGCCCAGCCGGTCGCGAAGCCACACAGCACCGCGCCGGTCAGGGTGGTCTCGGTCGCGGGCACGAGGGGTGCAGCGGCGAGGGCGACGGCGACCAGGGAACCCGTGAGCAGCGATCCGGCGACCACCACCGCCATGGGGGTGCGACGACCGGACGACGAGCCGCCGGGTAGCGCGGGGAGTGGTGCTCGCCGGGGACGGGACGACGTCCTGATCGACGTGTGTAGGGGTGGTCATTGCGGGCTCCTGGTGGTGTGGTGGGGGAGTGGGTGGAGCACCCACGCTGCTCGTCCGGGCGAAGCCTCGCCCCGGCCGAATGACCGGGATCCCCCGTGAAACGCAGACGGAGGGCCAGACACTGCGGCGTGCTCGCCTCGTCGCGCTCGGGCTCCTCGCCGCCATCGGCCACGGTGACGGCATGAGGGATAGCCGCGGTCGACGCGGCTGGGGCGACGCGCCTGCGCGCAGATCCGGGCCGCGGGTGGTGGCTAGCGGAAGTCGCTGGGCCAGCTCGGTCCGCGAGGTGACCCCGGTCTTGGAGAAGACGTTCCTCAGATGGAAGGCCACCGTCCGAGGCGACACCCAGCACTGGGCGGCGACGTCCTTGTTTGACAGGCCGGTGCTGACCAGCTCGGCGATCTTGCGCTCCATCGGTGTCAGGTCCAGCAGCGTGGACGGATCGCGCCTGCGTGCGGTCTCGCCGGAGGCACGCAGCTTCCTGGGCGGCGCGCTCGATCAGTGGGACCGCCCCCGCGTCCGTGAACCGCTCGAGCGCTGACCGCAGGTGAGGGCGAGCGTCGACGCGACGGTTGGTCCGTCTTAGGAACTCCCCGTATGCCAGCTGCGTGCGCGCCAGGTCGTACGGGCGTGATGCTCGCTGGTAGTGCGCCACGGCTCCCTCGAACGCCTCAGCTGCGAAGGCCGGGTCCGTGGCGGTCAGGGCGCGACTCAGGTCGAGGGCTCCCAGCGCCCACGGGTGCTGCGTCCCGGTCGCGAACGGCGCGAGCTCGTCGATCCAGACCAATGCCTGGGCGGTGTCGCGGGCGCGCACCGCAGCCTCGATGCGGTCGACCGTGGCCATCCGCTGCAGGGCTGGTACTCGCATCCCGGACAGGTGGTGCAGCGCCGCGGATGCGTCCCCTCGGGTCGCGGCGCGGGCTCCCTTGGCCCATCGGGTGACGTCGTGCACGGGGTCGGTCAGTATCCCCAACGGATGGCTCGCCGCGACGTCTTCGGCCGCTGCCAGGTGCTCGTCCAGGTCGTCACTGCCTGTGAAGGCGGCCAGCAGGGCTAGCGATGCCAGCGGCGCTGCGGTCAGGGTCGGTTGGCCGACGCTGCGCGCCAGGGTCAGTGCTTCGTCGACGAGCTTCCGCATCGCAGACCACGGCCCTGTCGGGAAGCTGGGCGAACGCGAGCCGCTCTAAGGCATAGAGGACGACCATGCCTGCCCCGGCCTCACGGGCGCTCGAGACCGTGGCGGAGTAGAAGAAGCGGGCTCCCTCGTCGTGGCCGAGGTGAAGAGCGGTGTTGGCGAGGTTGGCCATCACGTCGAGGTCCTCTACCTCACGGCCCGCGGCGAGGGCCTCCTCGAGGGCCGGGACGGCACGGGCCCAGTCCTGGTCCGCCGAGGCGGTCAGGGTTCCTAGCAGGAGCCGCAGGCACGTGGTGCGCGGGGTGTCGGTGTCGGTGGCTGTGAGCAGACGAGCGAGCACCGGCGCGGTCAGCGTGGCTCCGCTGTCGCTTCCGTAGGTGCGGTTCAGCGCGGCAGCGCAGGCCATCTCCAGGGCGCGCGCGGCGTCGGCGTCGGCGACGGTGCGCGCGGCGGTGATGAAGATCCGGTGGGCGTCGACGGCGTTGCCGACGTTGATCTCGATGCGGGCGCGGAGGCGGTCGATGTCAGCTCGCAGCAACAGGTCCCAGGCGAGGTCGCGGGCGGCGGCGGACAGGCTGCGGGCGCGTAGTGCTTGCCCGGCTCCCCAGGCGGTGCGTGCTGCCCGGTACAGCCGCATGGCGCGGTCCGCCTCGCTCAGGGTCAGGGCGGCGGAGCGTTCGAACGCGTCGGCGGCGGCGGCGTACCCGCCCCGCATCTCGGCGCGCACGGCCACGTCGTGCAGGGCGTCGGCCACGTCGGTGTCGGGTCCGTCGGCGGCGGCGGCGCGGTGCCACGTCGCTCGGTCAGGATCCTCGGCGCGGACTGCGTCGGCCAGGGCTCGGTGTACCTGCCGCTGTTCGAAGCTCGTCGCTGCCTGGTAGACGGCGGAGCGGACCAGGGGATGCCGTACGGCGACCCCGTTCCCCGTGGCCGTCAGCAGCCCCGACCGCTCCGCGTCCTGCCAGGCCGTCTCATCGACACCCAGTGTGGCGGCTGCCCGCCGGACCGCACTGGCACGTCCGGTGGCGTCGGCGGCCGCGACGAGCAGCAGTGTCTGGACCTGCTCGCTGAGGCGACGGCACCGGTCGAGGAAGGCACGCTCGACCCCGGCGGTCAACGTGAGGCGTTGCGGCAGGGGCTCCTGCCCTGCGAGCTGGCCGAGGCTGAGTCCGGTGGGCAGCTCCAGCAGCGCGAGCGGGTTCCCGCCGGTGTCGCGGACGAGACGGTCGGCGACCTCCGCTGGGAGCGTCGCACCGCGGCGCTCGTCGAGCAGCTGACGCGCCGCGTCGTCGTCGAGGCCACTGAGGGTGAGTACCTGGAGCCCGTGCGCGGAGAACGGCAGACCACCAGCCTCGCCCGTCCGCACAGCGAACACCATGGCGACGGGGTCCGCGGACAGCTGACGGGCCGCGAACAGCAGTGCGTCCGCGGATGCCGAGTCGAGCCAGTGCGCGTCGTCGACGAGGCAGAGCACGGGCACGTCTGGCGTGGCCGCGGTGGTGAGCACGGACAGGGTTGCGACGCCGACCAGGAACGGCTCCACGACTGGCCCGTCCTGGAGCCCGAACGCGACTCCCAACGCTCGCGCCTGCGGAGCCGGCAGACGATTCAGGTCGATGACGGGGCGCAAGAGGCGGTGCAGCGCCGCATACGGCAAGGGTGACTCGGACTCCACCCCGGCGGTGCGCAGAACACGGACAGCGCGACCACGGTCGTCCTCCTGATCGGCGGTGGTCAGAGCGCCAATCAGCGCGGTCTTGCCGACGCCGGCCTCTCCCAGGACGAGCAGGGCGCCTGATGTCCCAGCGCGCGCCCCCTCCACGAGGGCGGCGAGTTGCGCCCGTTCCCGCTCACGGCCGTGGAGCACCCACAGACCGTACCCCTGGGGCAGGCCGTGGCCTGGGCAGCACGCGTCGGCCGGGCCCACCGGGTCCTAGTCGTCGAAGGGTGCACGTCGGATAGCGACTGTGAAGGCGCCGTACCGGCGCAGCAGCCGCGCCCGGCCCTGGGGCACCCTCGCTGCCTCCAGGGCCCACGCCCTGGCGAAAAGCGCCGTGAACTCGTCGCGCGGATGGATCCGGAGGGTGTCGGCCAGGGTGGCTCGCGGCAGCTTCCAGCAGCGCGAGCCGGTCACGTCGAGGCCGGCTCCGGCAGCCAGCAGATACGCGACAGGCCCTGCGGCGAGCGTGACGCGGGGGCTGTGGTGCATGGTGATCGCGGTCTGCAGGGTCTTCGTCGCGGCGGTCGACAGTCCCACCTGCTCGGCGACGTCCCGGGCAAGGCGGGCCGAGGCGAGAGTGAAGTCGTCGAGCCCGCTCGCCGTCACAAGGCCGGTGTCGTGCAGCAGCGCGGCCGTGTACAACAGCTCGGTGTCCACCTCGATGTTCTCGAGTCTCGCCGAGGGCGCGGCCGAACTGGTAGGTGCGGTGGCTGTGCTGGAGCAGGGGCGTGGGCAGGATGCGGTGGGCGGCGTCGGACGCTGCGCGGGTCAGGGCGGAGTCCGGCGGGATCAGTCGTGCCGGTGCCACGTACGCGTTTCGTCCCGGGTTCAGGTGGGCGACGACGCTGAGGCGGCCTACCGCGTTTGTCAGGTGGACCCGGGCCAGGTCGGCGACGAGGCGTCGTTTCTCGGCCGGTCCGAGGTGTCCGCCGGTGCGCATCGTCCAGTCGGTCGATCCCACGCCGTTGCCGGTGTTCATGCGGTCGGCTCCAGCGACGGCCACTCTGCTCTTCGTCCTGTGGCGTCGGCACTCATCCGTACTGCGCCAGGCTGAAGAAATCGCAACGAGTCCCAACGGTTGCGCCAGGAGTGGCCCCGCTCCGCAGCTGCCTCAAGCAGGACGAAGCTCAGCCCGCACCGTGGAAGGTGATGGCCGACGGCGAGGCCTGCCTGTCCGGCGCCGACGACGATGACGTCCAGCGTCCTCGCCGCGGGGGTGCTGGTCGTGTCGTTCACGGTGGCCTCCTGGGTCCGGTTGTTGGCTCCGAACGCTAGGCGCCTTCGTCGCACCTCATCCCGGTAAATTGACCGGGATCTGCGGACCGAGGGCCGGCGGGCGGGAATCACGAGAACCCGGCCATTTCACCGGCGCGAGCACGACTGGCCGGACGGCACGGTGAACGTGCACGACAAGCCGTGCCAGACCCCAGGAGCCCGCCGTGTTCGCCACCGTCGAGAACCGCACCGTCACCAGGCAGATCGGAACTGTTCCGACGGACGCGGCAGTTGCAGCCATCCGCGCCGACGGTCGGTCCGGCCGTCCCCGGCGCTGGATCGGCTTAGGGCTTCTGGTGTCTGCCCAGTTCGTCGTCATGCTCGATACCTCCATCGTCAACGTGGCCCTGCCCGCCATCCAGTCGGATCTGGGGCTCAGCTCGACCGGCATCACCTGGGTCGTCAACGCGTACATCCTGGCGTTTGGCGGCCTGCTCCTCCTGTCCGGGCGTGCCGCCGACATCTTCGGCCGCCGTCGCATGTTCGTGGCCGGCTCCGCCCTGTTCACCGTGGGCACCCTGGTCGCGGCATTCGCTGCCAACCAAGGGTTGCTGGTCGCGGGCCGCGTCGTGCAAGGTGCGGGTGCCGCAGCACTGAGCCCAGCCGCCATGTCGTTGCTGCTGCTGACCTACCCCGGACAGCGGCGGGCCAGGGCCATGAGCGTCTGGGGTGCTGCATCGGCGCTCGGAGGAGCTACCGGTGTCATGGCCGGCGGTCTGCTCGTTGGCACCTTCGGGTGGTCTTCGGTCTTCCTCGTGACCGTGCCCGTCTCGGTCGCCGCAATCGGCGCGGCCCGCTACGTGCTTCCGCGGGGTGCACACGGTCCCAGTCGCCGCTTCGACTGGTACGGCGCGATCGCTATCACCGGCGCTGTCATCGCGTTGGTCCACGGCGCCCTCGGCGTCGGTGAGCTCGGAGTGACGTCTCCGACCGTGCTCGCCAGCTTCGCGGTCTCCGCCGCCTTGATCGTGGTGTTCATCACGGTCGAAGGCCGTGTCGCCGACCCGCTCGTGCCCCTGGGGCTCTTTGGCTCGCGAACGATGAGCACCGGCGTCGCTCTCGCCGTCCTCGGCGGCGCCGCCCGCGCGTCCACGTTCGTCCTGGTCGCCCTCTACCTCCAGCAGGGCCTCGGCATGTCGCCACGACAGGCCGGCCTGGCCATGGTCCCCACCTCATTAATCGGGTTCGTCGTCTCCCTCGCACTGCTGCCCCGGATCCTGCGTGCCCTGGGCGCGCCGCGCGCGCTCGTCCTCGGACTGGTGATTCTCGCCGCTGGCCACCTGTGGCTGGCTTGCGCACCACGTGGGGACGGGTACGTCGTCACCGTACTTCCCGGGCTCCTGCTCGTCGCCGTCGGGGTCGCCCTCAGCTTCACGCCCACCACTATGGTCATCGCTTCGGTCGCCTCGGAGACGCACGCTGGGCTTGCATCCGGTCTGGCGGGCTCGGCAACCCAGGTCGGTGCCGCACTCGGCATCGCGACCTTCACTGCCATCGGAATCTCGATGGGCGGCTCTGCAACGGGCCAGCTCGCTGCATCCGGGTTCTCCGCAGCTTTCACCGCAGCCGCCGTGCTGTCACTCGGCACCGCAGCCCTCGGTTCGACCATCGTGCGCAGGCAGCGATGAGACTCCGACGCCGGCGTCGAGGACCGGCCTCAACTTCCGTGGTCTTGTACCGGGCCGGCCGCCTGACGGGCGAGGTCACGCTCCAAGCCATCGAGGATCAGGTCGAGGCCGAACTCGAAGCGCTCGACACGACCGGTCCTGCTGACCTCGGTCACGACTTCCACCACATAGGGATACCTCGTCGGGTCGAACACGTCGATGACGTCGGCCGAGACCTGTGCGTTGTCCGAGGCGTTGAACGGCAGCTGGAGCCTCCTGCAGGGTGAACCCGTAGATGTGGCTGTCGAGCGTGTGCCACGCGTCGAGCGCGCCGTGGATCGAGAAGCCTCCCTCGCGGAGCCGGCCGAAAGTCGCGTCGAGGTAGCCGGTCATGCCCGGGCCGATGTTGAACCGGGACATGATGAGCATCGGGGACCACGGATGCGCCAGCAGGACCTGGTGGGCGGAGATCGCCCGGTCGCGCATGGCCGACCTCCAGGGCGTCCCGCTCGGTGGCACGTGGATCTCGCCGATGACCATGTCGGTGATGCCGTCCAGGACGTCGTCCTTGTTCGCCACGTGGTGGTAGAGCGACATCGCCTCGACGCCGAGCTCTGTGGCCAGCCGACGCATGGTGACCGCTCCGAGGCCCTCTGCATCAGCGACGGCGAGCGCCGCGGCCAGGGCGCGTTCCCGGCTGAGCGGCTCGCGGGACGTCCGGCCCACCTCGGCGCTCGTGTTGGTCTGTCGTGCCATCTGGCTGCCTTTCTCTGACGTGCGGGACCGAGCGACCCCGCATTGACAACCTTACAACGTAAGTCTACGTTCGGACATGACAACCTTACGCCGTAAGGTTGGAGCCCTGAGGGGTTCACGAACCAGAGGAGCCCGACATGATCACCGCCGTTTCGCCCAGCACGGCCCGCACAGTCCCGCAGTCGGTCGCACCGTCCGGGACGATGAGCGCAATCGTTCAGCACGTCTACGGCACCGCCGACTCCTGGGCGCTCGACCAGGTCGACCGACCTGTGATCAAGCCGACCGAGGTGCTGGTCCGGGTGCACGCTGCCGGTCTCGACCGGGGCACGTGGCACCTCATGGCCGGTCTGCCGTACGCGATGCGGCTCGGGCTGGGCTTCCGAGGGCCGAAGGCAGCCGTCCCCGGTCGTGACCTGTCCGGCGTCGTGGAGGCGACTGGTGCGGAGGTGACCCGGTTCCAGGTCGGCGACGAGGTGTTCGGCACGGGTACCGGTGCCTACGCGCAGCTCGCCGCGGTCTCTGAGGCCAAGCTCTCTCTCAAGCCCTCGAACCTCACGTTCGAAGCTCGCGGCGGCCCTGCCGATTTCGGGGTCGACCGCTCTGCGTGCCGTCGTCGACGTCGGCCAGGTCGAGGCCGGCCAGAAGGTGCTGGTCATCGGTGCCTCCGGGGGAGTCGGCACGTTCGCAGTCCAGATCGCGGCGACACGCGGCGCCGAGGTCACCGGCGTGTGCAGCGCCGGCAAGGCGGACCTCGTGCGCTCCCTCGGCGCCACCCACGTCCTCGACTACACCCGCACGGACTTCCTCGACGGCCGCACCCAGTACGACGTCATCATCGACCTGGCAGGGAACAACTCCCTCGGCCGGCTGCGGGGAGCGCTCACCGCGCACGGCACGCTCGTCCTCGTCGGCGGCGAGGACGGCGACAGCGTCACCGGCGGGATGGGACGACAGCCAGGGCGCTGGCGGTCTCCTCCGTCAGCCACCAGCGACTCGCGCTGGTCCTGATCAAGGAGCACTTCACGGTACTGGACCGCGTCGCAGACCTGGCCCAGAACAGCACCATCACCCCGGCCGTCGAGCGCACCTACCCTCTGGCCGAGGCGGCGATCGCCATGCGGCACCTCGAAGCCGGTCAGGTCCGAGGCAAGCTGGTCATCACCCTCTGACGGCCCGTCTCGGCGCGCGACCCAGCGGTCGCGGACGCTCACGTGCCGGGGAAGCGCAACGACGGCGCGCGCAGACCCGGTGGTGGCACGGTTCAGGCGGTCGCACGCGCGCACGACGATGTGATCAACATGTGCCCCTCGGCGTGCGCGTACCTTCGGACTGTTGCCACGTGCGGGTTCCCGTCGGCTCCAGCACGACGGGTGCACGGGGCGCCCAGCTCTGGAGTGACTCGGGCGTTCATGCGCATGAACGACACCGACAGTGCTCCGCCCCGACTCATTTCCGGTCCGATCTCGCCGCGCACCGTGACGCCATGAGGAACGCGATGACCGATGTAGGCGGTCCCGCAGAACACGTCACGACCGCGAACCTCGTGGCAGTGGTCGGACAGGACCCGCCGGTCGAGCCCGCCCGACGCGTCGGGTGGGGCTTCATCGTGAGGTACACGCTGGCGTTCGCGAGCACGTCGCTGCTGCTCATCGCGCCCTTGCTGGTCACCCTGGCACTCAAGGTCAACTCTCTGGTCGGCATCGAGCGGGCACCGACCAGCTTGGCGCTCGTCGCGGGCGTTGGCGCCCTGGTCGCCATGATCAGCAATCCCTTCTTCGGCAAGTTGAGCGACCGCACGACCCGCAGCACTTCGCCTGGGACCCGGCGGACATGCTCGCGGACGCCGCCGGGGGTGGCGTCGTCGCGGGTGTCGAGGCCGCCGTATGGTGCGAGACGATCGCCGATACCGCCGAGCTCGAGCTGATGCTCCTGCCTCGCCTCGCCGGTGTGGCGGAGAAGGCCTGGGCCCGGCGCGACGCCAGCTCCTTCGAGGAGCACGCCGTCCGGCTCGCCGCGCTGTCGCCCGTGTGGTCGCGTCGCGGCCGGGCCTGGTTCCACTCATCTCTCGTGTCCTGGCCGGAGATCCCCGTCCCCGTGCGCTGACACCTTCGGCCCGGTCACGACGGGCCCACGACGGCTCCCGCGCTCTCCCGTGCGCGGGAGCCGTCGTCATGTGATGGCGTGAGGTGCACCGTTGCCGTGGCGTGGTCGAGGAACTCGCCGATCGGTGTGCTCGAGATGCCCGGTGGGGCCCGCCCGGCGTGTGGCGGAAGCCGGCGCGCAAGCGAGCGCCTCGCGTGTTCCCCTCGGGTGCTCCCACAGAGTCCACGAGCGGGGGGTTCCGAGTAAACGTGCATTTCACAGGCGTGCGAAACGTGCCCCGAGTGGGATTCGAACCCCGCCAGGCCGACGAAAAGGACGTGCGACGAGCCCGGCCGCCGGCCTGACCTGTTGAAGGAGTGCTCAACGGCGTTGCGTCCTTCGCAGTCTGTGAGTCGAACTTCGGCGGCCGGCCGCCCTCGGCACCCCGTGATTGCGGTCGACCTGCACGTGCGTGTCGGCCACGCTGGCGACATGGACGCCATGGACCCCGTCGAATGCCGCCGCCGCTTCGGATCTGCCCGGCGAGCCGTCCTGGCGACCACCGGGTCCGACAACCAGCCGCACCTCGTGCCGGTGACGTTCGCACTTCTCGACAACGACGTCCTCGTCCACGCCGTCGACCACAAGCCGAAGCGGACGACGGCCCTGCGACGGCTCCGCACCATCGCCGAAAACCCGCGGGTCGCGTTCCTGGTGGACCGGTACGACGACGACTGGGCTCGCTTGTGGTGGGTCCGTGCGGACGGCGAGGCGATCGTCGTCAGGGACGGCGACCGGCATGCACGCGCGGTGGCCGCCCTGGCCGCCCGCTACCAGCAATACGCCGAGATCAAGCCGACCGGGCCAGTCGTGTGGGCGACGGTGCACGGCTGGAGGGGCTGGTCGGCCGCCGGGGCGTGAGAACCCGACTGCGGGGCAGTTCCCAGCCGGGCGTGGCAACTGGGGCTCATAACCCAGAGGTCGCAGGTTCAAATCCTGCCCCCGCGACAGATGAATTACCAGGGTTGTCGCTGTCCGGGCGATTTCGTCACGCGCGGTCGATGTGACCTGGCTCACATCTGCCGCCGAGATGCGGGATGGGTCGCGCGGGCACACAGTGCTCCGGATGGACGAGGCGGAGCTGTCGGACGAGGTGCTCGCGCGGCGCGCAGCGCTGGGTGACCGCGCTGCGTTCGGTGAGGTCGTCGACCGCCACGGTCCCGCGCTCTACCGCGGCGCCCGACGGATGCTCGACGACCCGCGCGACACCGAGGACTGCGTCCAGGAGGCCTTCGCCGCAGCGTGGGGCCTCCTTGCCGCATTTCGAGGGCCGCTCGAGGCTCCGCACATGGCTGTTCGCCCTCACAGCGCACAAGGTGCGCTCCCACCAGAGACGACGGACCCGCACAGGCCTTGCCGCTCCCGTTCGTCGGCGAGGAGGATGTGGACCTGGGCGCCGTGGACCCGCAGCGATCCGCGGAGGGGGCGGGACTGCTGGACGCCCTGAATGTTGCCTTGCGCGAACTGCCTCCCGGTCAACGCTCGACATGGCTGCTGCGGGAGGTGGAAGGTCTCACGTAAGACCAGATCGCAACGATCTCCGGGACGCCCTCGAGCACCGTCCGCGGACGGCTCTCTCGGGCTCGGGCCTTTCTGATCCAGCGGATGGAGGCGTGGCGATGAACGGCGAACAGATGCTGGCGCAGGCCGCACGCTCCCTGCGCGAGCACACCGACGCGGGCTGGATCGCTCTGCGCGACGACGTCGTCGCGGCGGCCGTCCGCGCTTTCCGGCCCTCCGCCCCCGTCCGGGGCCGGCTGCCCGGCGGCGAGCTGTTCGTGGCATCGACGGTGCTCGTCTCGTGCGTGCGCTCGGCACTGGACGAGGTCCCCGACGCCGGCGCGATTTCTATCGTGTGCACGACGACCGAGGACGATGAGTTCGAACGGCTGACCGTCGAGGTTGTCGCACTGTACGGAAGACCACTGGTGCCGCTCGCCGAGACGGTTCGGCTCGTCGCTGCGACGTCGGTAGCCACAACGCTCGGGCTGGCCCGGCCGCCGATCGACCGAGTCGTGGTCGACGTCTCCGTCAGCGACGTCACGCCCGACCCGCGCGAACTCTGACGCGAGCTCACTCGGGTAGAGCGAGTCACGGGAACCTCATGGGTCACCGTGCCGGTCTTGACCTCACCGGTACGGCCGGTCTGGTCGGGAAGGGGCTCGCTCATGGCACCCCTCGTGCGACTCAGCGCCTCGGGCGTTCCTGGGTGTCGGCTGGTCGAGCATTGCCGTGGCGGACCAATGAGCCCAGCATCGTCCCGGTGTCCGCCAGGAGGGCCGATCGGGGTGCACCGCCCGTGACGACCGCCGACAGGATCTCGTCGGCGATGACGCGCGCGCGAGATCAGACTCAGGCACCGGAACGCAGTCTCACTTGCGACTGCTACGCGCGTTGGCGGAACGTGTCCTGGTCTCGCGGCGGGTTGCCGGTGACCGCCTCGATGATGGTCGATGCGACCTCGCGGAGCTTGACCTTGCGGTGTCGAGACGCGCTGCGCAGGATGGCCATCGCCTCGTCGGCAGAGCAGCGGTTCTCCGCCATCACGACCCCGATGGCCTGGTCGATCACGGCGCGCGAGACGAGGGCGGCGCGCAGGTCCGCGTTCATCTCGACCTGGTCGGCGCTGCGCAGGCAGAGCACGACCGTGCGGGCGATCTCGTCGGCGTACATGTTCGCGATGTCGATGGCCGCGCCGTCCCATGCGTTCGGTGCCACCGCGTACAGGTTCAAGGCGATGTGCACGCCGGGCCGGACGACGCGGGGGAGCGCAGCGGCCGACGAGTACCCGTTGTCCTGCGCGGCCAGCCGCCAGGCCGGCCAGCGGGTCTCGGACCTGATGTCGGGCACGTGCACGATCTCACCGAGGTCGATCGACGTGAGGCATGGGCCGGAGTCCGTGGCGTACTCGACCTCATCACACACCGCGGCAGGCGAATCGCTCGCCGCCATCAGCGTCGGTCGCCCGTCCCGCTTCAGGGTGATGGTGGCCGAGGTCGCTGGGCCGACGTGCCGCGCTGCTGCTCGGGCCACACCATCGACGAATTCTTCGACGCCCGCCGTGGCGAGCAGCACGGACTGCAGTTCGGTGATCGCCGTCGCCCTGGATGATTCGATCACGTTCGACCTCCTCGTCGGTTCCTTCAGCATCGCACGAGCATCCGCGCGATCTCCGCGGTAGGAATGCCGGCGCGTTCGGCTGCCCGTTGCAAGAACTCGCGGGCCTCGTCTACTCCCACTCCGCGCGCTTGGATGAGGATCCCGATCGCCTGGTCGACGACGATGAGTCCGTCCAGGTGGTCCGGGGCGCTCTCCGCCTCCTTCAAGGAGTGAAAGTCCAGGTCGGCGTTGGTGATGACGGTGTCCGCGCTGGCGCCCACGATCGATGCGAGCTGCGCCTCGTGTCCGATGAATGCTGCAGGGCGCGCCGCGTAGAAGTTCACGGTCCCGACGAGCTCGCCTGCATCGAGCACGGGGAGGGAGAGCGAGCCTTCGTACCCCTCGACTGCTCGCGATCGCGGAGAACTGTTGCCAGCGGTCCTCGTCCAGTACGTCTTCGACGGAGACGACGTCGTCGTCTCGTGCGGCCAGGAGGCATGGACGGTCGTCGAGATACTGAGCGGCATCCATCGCGGCGGCCTCCGCCGACGTTGCGACGACGGTGAAGGTGAGGTCCTCCGCCACGAGGCAATAGCGAATCCGAGGCAGGACGGCACCTCCGCGGCGACGCGGTCGCCGGCGTCGACGACCACCGCGACCAGGTCCACCTCGGTCGACTCCCCGAGGCGTCTCAGCACGTCGGCGGTCTGTGGGAGCAGCTCCATGGCAACTCGCTCGTGTCGGCATCTGCAGTGCGGGTTCATCACGCTGGGTGTGGACGGTACGCCCACGACGGGCAGTGCGCTCGTCGGCGGAGGGCCTCCATACAGGTCGATCGCGCCGCGTGGAGGGAGCCCCTGGGGCGCTCAGATCGCTGCGGGGGCTCCGATGCGGCCGGTCAGACCCGACCGGTCGGCGCGTGACCGCGTCGGATCGCGCTCGGGTCGTGCTGACGTTGTTCCGCGAGCGCTGACGTGGGCGTGCGATCAGGTTGCGCGCGCGCTGTGTCGTGTGAGGCTTGCCTTTTCGACGCCGACGCTCCAGTGCCGGGGTGTTGCAGCGTCGCGCGCGCCGAGGACGACACGTGAAGCTTCCCGATCCGCGCGGTCCGGTCAGTGCTGCGCTCGTGGACCTGCTCGCCCAGTACGGTGCGGCCGCGAGGCCGAGCTTGTCCCGCTCGCCATCGCGGGCGTGGCTGCCACCGCCGACGTCCTGCGCGACGAGGACCTGCAGGTGGCCTCGTACGTGATGTACGAGCTGTTCTACCGCGGGTTCGACGGTATCGAGGACGAGTGGGAGTGGGACACCGACGTCCTGAGCGCTCGCGGGGTCATCGAGCGAGCAGTCCTCCAGGACTCGTCGAAACGGTCCGGGTGCCGGCCGGCGTCGAACCGGAGCGCGAGGCGGTCGCGGCCGCTCTGTTCGCGATGACCGCTCCGTCGCCGGGGCCGAGCCTCGCGCGCTTCGTTGCCAAGCACGCTGACGTGAGCCAGCTGCACGAGTTCCTGATGCACCGGTCGCCGTACCAGCTCAAAGAGGCCGATCCCCATACCTGGGCGATCCCGCGGCTCGTGGGGCGACCGAAGGCGGCACTGGTCGAGATCCAGGCCGACGAGTACGGCGGCGGCGACGCGGAGCGGATGCACTGCGAGCTGTTCGCGCGGACGATGCGCGATGTCGGGCTGGACGCCGAGTACGGCGCCTACATCGAGCAGGTCCCGGCCATCACGCTTGCGTCCGTCAACCTGACGTCGCTGTTCGGCCTGCACCGGCGCTGGCGCGGCGCTGCCGCTGGTCATCTCGCGGCTTTCGAGATGACGTCGTCGCTGCCGAACCGGCTGTACGGCGACGGGTTCCGACGACACGGGTTCGGCGAGCAGGCGACGTGGTACTTCGACGAGCACGTCGAGGCCGACGCGGTCCACGAGCAGATCGCGGGACGGGACCTCGCCGGTTCACTCGCTGAGCAGGAACCCGAGCTGCTGCACGACATCCTGTTCGGCGCCGCCGCGTGCCTCCACGTCGACGAGCTGCGTCAGCACACACCTGCTCGAGTCCTGGCAGGCCGGCACGACGTCTCTGCGGGTCGGCTGATCGTGGGCCGGCGGTCGGACGCCGACGCACGGAAAGGCGCGACGCCGGTGATCGTCGCCTGCCCCGACGGTCCCATCCTCGTGCGCGGACCGGTGACGATCGTGGACGCGGCCGGTCGGCCCGTGCCTCGTCGCCGGGCGACGGTCGCACTGTGCCGATGCGGTTCGTCGGCGATCAAGCCGTACTGCGACGGGACCCACAAGGCGATCGGGTTCACCGCCCCCTGACCAGCGAACGACGAGGGAGAGAAACATGGCCGATCAGACCACCCCGCAAGACCCCCGGTCGCAGCACCCCGGCCCGGAGGCGCAGCCGGCCGAGAAGATCCCGCACCCCGGCCTCACACGTCAGATGCGCCATCGGCCGGACCACGGTGAGGAGTCCTACCGTGGGTCCGACCGGCTCAAGGACAAGCGCACGCTCGTGACCGGTGCGGACTCCGGCATCGGTCGCGCGGTCGCGCTGGCCTTCGCTCGGGAGGGCGCCGACATCGTCATTTCGTACCTCCCCGAAGAAGAGGAAGACGCCCAGGAGACCGTGCGGCTCGTCGAGGATGCCGGACGGCGCGCCGTGACGTGTCCGGGTGACGTCCGGGACGAGCACTTCTGCAGGTCACTTGTCGAGACGACAGTGCGCGAGCTCGGCGGCATCGACGTGCTCGTCAACAACGCGGCCTACCAGATGGCCCAGGATGACGGCCTGCTCGGGATCACGACCGGGCAGCTGGACCGGGTCCTCAAGACCAACGTGTACGCCTTGTTCTGGATCACGGCAGCGGCCGTGCCGCACATGGCGCCGGGCTCCTCGATCATCAACACCAGCTCGATCCAGGCCACGCAGCCCAGCCCGGCGCTGCTGGACTACGCCGCGACGAAGGCGGCCATCCTGAACGTCACCAAGGGTCTGGCCCAGCAGCTGGGGGAGAAGGGGATCCGGGTCAACGCCGTGTGCCCCGGGCCGATCTGGACACCACTGATCCCCGCGACGATGTCCGAAGACAAGGTCGACTCGTTCGGCACGGACACCCCCCTCGGCCGAGCCGGCCAGCCCGCCGAGCTCGCTCCCGCCTACGTGTTCCTCGCCTCCCAGGAGTCGAGCTACGTCACCGGCGACCGGATCGCGGTCACCGGTGGGCGCATCCTCTGAGGACCGTGGGAACCGACGGCTTCACGACCCCGCGGATCGAGACGGGCGACGCGGAGATCCACGTCCGCCCCCGCGGCCCGGGCCCCTGCTCCTTCTGCACGGGCACCCGCGGACCGCGCGCACCTACGACGGATCTGCGCCCGTCGGGTCGTCCGGATAGATCTTCTCCCCGGGCACGTCCTGGTTGTCGCCCGGCCCGGGTTCACCCGCCTCCGGCTTCGACTCTGGAAGTGCCGGCTCGCTCCCGACCGGACGCGGGGTGGGATCGTCGATTGTCATCAGCTCGTCCTCGAGGTCTCTGTGGTGGTTCCGCACCACTGTGATCGGCCAGCGAGCCGACCGCATCCCGACGAGGCTCCGCGGTGCCCCGCTCCGTCGGAGCAGAGGCCGAATGTGCGACGGTGCGCCAACCGGCCGTGAGCGGCCCGAGAACGCCCACCTACCGGTTCTGACCGCTATCGCCAGCGGGCGTCGCGTCTGTCGAACTGGTGTCGCGCACGGGGTAGGCAAGAAGCACCGCGAGGTCGCGCTCGCCTCGTGGACCTGTCAGGGTCGCGCGCGCGACGGGCACGCTGCCATCGAACTCGCAGCGGCGAAGCTGGTTCGCGACCGTGCCAGCCCATGTCTCAGGGAGACTCCCCAGAACTCGACCGCCATGCGACATCACGAGCACGTCGGACGCCGCATTCAGTGCGAGCACGACAGTGAAACGCCCCAGGCTGTCTCGATCCCCAAGGTCGTCGGCAATGTCGCTGTCCTCGAAGCCGTGGACCCGCACGGTCACATGTCCGCCTCGGGTCGGCACGAGGCGCTCCCGGGGCCTCGCACGTTTGGCAACTGTCAGCACACCCATGGCGGGAAAATACAGCGCGCCGGCGGTGTGCGCTCGGCGTAGGAACGCGGCTCTCGCGACACGCATCGACGGGGGACGGCGCATCACTGCCCGTCGACCGCATCGACGGTCGTGACGGCCATGTGTCAGCCCTGCGGTGCGCGTTGCACGAACGCCATGTGGCCGCCGAGGTACCCGCTCGCGCCAACCGCGCCCGCTCCGGCCAGGGACAGCGCCACGCCCAGCCGCCGACGACCCCGACGGCGCAGGAGCCACGACATGACGTAGAGCCCGAGCGCGACGCTGTTGAGCAGAGCGTGCGCGGTGCCGACGCGCTGCACGCGAACGTTCGAGGCGGACCAGTCGGCCAGCCCGGTCAAGGCCGCCGGGACCGCGGCGAGTATGCCCAGGCCCAGCAGGCGGTCCGCCGCGTCGCGGGACGACTCGCCCCCGACCACGTCGAGGACCGCGCTACCGGTCCACAGGCCGATCGGCAGGTCCGTCAGAAGCGGGTGTGCGGCGTGCCCGATCGGGGCACCCCTGAGCACAGAACGAAGCCCTGGAAAACCCTCGAGGCTGTGCGCCACACCTCGCAGTACGCGAGTCGGCCCGTTAAGCGTGGCGTTCGTCTCGAGGTTGGTGGCGAGCCGACGCGGCAACGCGCTCTGGGGCGACGACATGAAGGCCATCGACCCTCCTCGAGGAGATTTGCGCGGCGACCTGCTTCACCGCCTCGAGCATCGCAGCGCAACCCGGGTTGCGCAGAACGTGGGGATCCGTGCGCGGCGAACGTTGACTGAGCTCTGCAGGTTGGGGTCGCGGCCCGGAGGGTTCGACGTCAGGCGCCAACTGCCGTTCTGGTAGTCCGAGGTGCGGGCGTGCGTGTCGCGCCTCGAGCGCCGCCCTGGCGATGTGGTGCCTCGTCGTACTAGCGCTCAGACCGGCCATGGATCCTGTGGCGGTGCGCTCCCAGTAAGGGGGGCCGAGGCCAGCGAAGGCGGGCACGAGGAGACGCAGATGGTCGTCGATCACGTCGCCGTTCAGCAGCTTGTACGCGGGGATCTTGTCCTTCGCCTCGGCGTCGTACCCGTCTCAACAGCCGTGGCTCGTCGCCCGACGACGGCGCCATGTGAAGGAGCCCGCGGTGCGGGCGGTGCGACTTGCTGCTCGCCCGCACGAGGCTTCCAGCTCGTCTGACGTCGGAGGCTCTCGCCGGCCGACTTACCACCCGCCCACGGGCTCGGCTGGGAATCCGTAGGTGCTCCGTGCGCCGCGCGTCGCGGTCTGCCCAGGTGCTACGCCCGGGACCGGCCTCGGCCGAAGAGCCAGCCGATCAGGCTGATGACCAGGAGGACGATGCCGATCCAGAGCAGGACCTTCGCTGCTGTGACGGCGACGCCGACCACGATCATCACCACGCCGATGACGACGAGCAGCAACCAGAGTGCCACGAGACTTCCCTTCTCGGGGGCGATCCCTGACGGGCCGCCGCTGACGCCGGCCAGCAGGCCAGGTGAACGGATCTTGGACCTGTGGGCGCACGTGCGCACGTTGAGAGCCCGCCGCTGGCGGTCACGGTTTGAGCTGACGACAACTCGGCGAGAACAGGAGGAGTCCGCCACACGTCCGGGCGATCGGATGCTCGCCGATGATGTCGGGCAGGCCGCTGGCCGGTGCGGTCACGTGGCCGCCTCCGGTCGGCTCAAGGCTCGTCCACCATCCCCGCGCTCTTGCCCGACCTCGCTACGCGTGACCAGTTCCCACGCACGTGTCGTCGTCTCGCCCCACCCGGGAATCAGGCAGTGCATCCCCGCCCTCGGGCTCCGCCGACACTAGCCTCTGGGCGGCGCTTCGTCGGCTTTGTGCGTCAGCACGTCGGGCAGGGGATCAGGGCTAACGGCTCGATTCGACAGATGCTCCTCCGGTTCGTCCGGCGCCGGCTCGTCGATCGACTGCGTGTCATCCTCGCGTGATCCGACCAGATCCCCGAGGCCCCGAACATTGCCCGACTCGTCGAGCGGGGCGATCGGGACGGGAACGATGGGGTTGCTCATCAGAGGTCTCCTTGCGTTGTGGCTCTTCGAACCCAGAACTCTCGCTGGGGGAGCGCTGTTCGACGCTCCCGAGCTAGTCAGAGGACGTCCCTAGCGCCCGCCGCACTGGTTCGGACGTCTTGCTCCCCCAACACCAGATGAGCCACGTCTGGGCTCGCCTGGTCGATCGAGGGCGAGCCCTCGTCTCCTCGGACTTCGACGCGTGGCCGCGGAGCCGGAGCTGTCGGATCGTTCTCGCCGGGCAGGTTCGTCGGCTGGTCGCGTGGCTCGGTCTTGCCGTCGGAGATGGCTCCGCGGTCCTGATCAGGCAGGTTCTCCCTCATTGCGCACCACTTCCACTCAGCGCCTCAGGCCGCACTGCTCGAGCCTTGGTAGTCGCAGGGCTCTCTCGCGGCGTCCGCGACGACACGTCGATCATGTGCCCGGGAGCCGGTCACCGCATTCGCTGGCCGCCTCATCGATACCGGAGGATCTTCCCGACAGATCGTTCAAATCCGATCGACGTTCGATCTCGTGACGGTCCTGACGACTTCCGTACGGCCGACGATGGCAGTCGGCGCCAGGCCGTTGCGTCCGGAGTGTCCCGATCGCCATGACCGCCGGCGCCCGTATCGCCAGGTGCCAGGAAGGAACGAGTGGCGCGCTGCCAGCGCCTCGGGCGGTTCGCGTCAGCCCGCAGGGGTGTCCAGGGACGTGGGGTCTTCCTCGGGCTCGAACGTCGACGGCTCGCCGGCGCCGATCTCTACACCACCGCTTCCGTCGCGATCGTCTCGGTCCGGCAGGTCGTCCGGCAGAGTCTTCGGCTGGTCGGGTAGCTCGGTCGTCCCGTCCGGCACGGCGTCGTGGTTCTGGTCAGGCAGGGTTTCACTCATGGCACACCTCTTCGGCTCGGCGCCTGAGGCCGCCCTGCCCGAGCCTCGGTGGCCGCGAGGTGATCCCGAGTCGGGGTCCTCACGGCAAGACACGATCATGCGCTCGCGTTCTCGCCACTGCATCCCCGCGGCGCCGACAGCGCACCTGGCGGCACCCTTGGCTCGCTCGCTGCCCAGAGAAGAGGCGCCCGTGATGCATCCTGCGCGCAGCGGGCCGACCATGGGCGGGCGACGTCGGGAAGCGCGCGTCCATGACCGCCTGAGCGCCGCGCCAGCGAACGACCCGGCACGACGACCGCGCGGCTCTGAGTCAGAGTGATGTTGCTGCCCGTTCATGGCGCCGCAGTGCTGGCGAGTCGATGAGGCGAGTTCCCGGTCGCCGCGGCGCAGCACCGTTCGATGCGTGGCTCAGATGCGTGCCACCCCGACGCGTACGGCCCGATCGTCCACGCCTGATGAAAGAGAGGAAGGACCAGCGTGTCGACAACACCAGATCACGACGAGGTCAACCCTGAGGACGCTGCGAAACACCGGTTTCCCCGCACGGACGTGCCTGAGGCGCCGGCGGACCCGAGCGACCCCCCGGTCGACGACGGGCCGGTCAACTCCGCTTGAACCGAACCGGGGTCGAGCCGCGCGGCGAACCGGGCGCGACGAACCGACCTCCCGACATCCCGACGGACAGCGGTGGTCATGTGCCAGCAGACGAACCACACGGGGACGAACGGCTGAGCAGGGGAGTTCGTCTCGTCCTGCTGGCCGACACCCACATCCCCCGTCGTGCGCGCGACCTGCCCTCGCCCGTGTGGTCGGCGATCGACGCCGCCGATGTCGTGGTCCACGCGGGCGACTGGGTGTCGGCGACTTTCTGCGCGGCGTTGATCTCGCGCGCTGGCAGGCTCGTGGGGTGTCACGGCAACAACGACGGGCGTGACGTCCAGGCTCTGGTGCCCCGGGTCGCACGGGTTGAGCTCGCCGGGTTGCGGCTCGGTGTCGTCCACGAGACCGGGCCCGCTGCCGGACGTGAGCGTCGCTGCGACGCCGAGTACTCAGACCTCGACGTGCTCGTCTTCGGGCACAGCCATATCCCGTGGGACACCGTGACACCGAACGGGGTGCGTTTGCTCAACCCTGGATCGCCGACTGACCGACGTCGACAACCTTTCGCCACCTTCATGACGGCCCGCGTGGTCGCCGCCAACCTCGTGGACGTTCAACTCCACCGCCTCATTGCTGGGCGGCCCGGACCGTAGGAGCGGCAAGCGCGTGAGGACGGAAGACGGTTCTGCACCGGCCTCGTGCTCGCGGGTCCAGATCGGATTTCAGTCGGTCCGACCGGCGTCGTTGGTCCGCTCGCCGCTCGACTGGCGCAGCGCGCGCCCGCGCCGTACGTCCGCTTCCTGCTTGGCTTTTTTCTTCTCGCTCGCGCGCGTGTCCCGCGGCGGGAGCTGGATCGTCCGTTCGGCCTCGATGCCGCCCTGAAGCTCTCGTCCGCGCTCGAGCTCGGCGTCCAGCTCGGCGCCGAACAGGAGCGCGAGGTTGGTGATCCAGAGCCAGAGGAGGACGACGATGACGCCGGCCAGGGAGCCGTAGGTCTTGTCGTAGCTGGAGATGTTCGCGACATAGAACCCGAAGCCCAGCGAGGCGAGCACCCACACGACGATCGCGACGAGCGCGCCGACGCTGACCCAGCGGAACTTCGGCTGCCGGACGTTCGGTGTTGCGTGGTAGAGGAGCGCGACCGCCGCGACGACAAGGACCAGGATCAGTGGCCATTTCACGATGTTCCAGGCCGTCACCGTCGCGCTGCTCAGGCCGATGCTCGACCCGACGGAGCGGGCGACGCCCCCGGAGAGCACCGCGGCGGCCACGACAATGACCGCGATGATCACGATGGTCAGGGTGATGAGCAGCAGGGCGGGACGCAGCTTCCAGAACGGGCGTCCCTCGTCGATCTCGTAGATCCGGTTCATCCCGCGGCTGAAGGCCGCCACGTAGCTCGATGCCGACCACAGCGCCAGGAGCAGTCCGCCGACCAGGGCGAAGCCGGCGGCGGGCGCCGTGGTGAGCTGGTCGAGGATCGGCTTGACCGTGTCGACGGCACCCTTGGGTCCGACATCCTGAACCAGGTTGAGGACGCGCGTCACGGTCGTTGCCGGATCGCTGACCAGGCCGAGCAGGGCGACGATCGCCAACAGCGCCGGAGCGATGGCCAGCACCGCGTAGTACGTCAGTGCGGCGGCGAGGTCGGTGCACTGGTCCTTTCCGAGCTCGCGCAGAGTCTTGCGGGCGACGTAGGTCCACGAGTGCTTCGTGATGTCGCCGGGTGAGTCCGGCTTGCGCGGGTCCTCCGGTGCGGGGGCGGCCGCCTTGTCGGTGCTGCGAGTGCTGTCGGTGTCGTGAGTGGTCATGGCTCGGCCCTTGTCAGTGGTCGTCATGGGCAGGTGCCGCGGGATGGGTCGCGACGTTCGCCACCCACCCCGCGGGTCGTCACCAGGACGTCTGGCCGCCTTCGGCGGTGTGGGCACCCTTGACCGCATTGGTCGCGTCGGCGGCGTCCGAGCGCAGGTCGTCGGCCGCCGCTCGTCCTTCATCACGGAGCGTCGATCCAGCCTCGGTGGCCCTGTCCTTGACCGCGCTGGCAGCCTCCTGTGCTGGCTCGCGCAGGTTTTCTGCCATGTCTTGTGCTACGTCCTTGGCCTCCTGCACCAGGGGTGCGGCCTGTTCCTTGGCTGCCTGGGCGAGCTGCTGCTCCTGGCGGCTGGCGGGTAGCAGCGAGGAGATCAGCCAGCCCGCGCCGAACGCCACGAGGCCCGCCGCCAGCGGGTTGCCTCGGGTCTTGTCCTTGGCTGCGTGGGGCAGACCCGCGGCGGTGTCACCGAGCGATGATGCCGCTGCGCCGACCGAGTCGGCTCCGTCGGAGACGCCTCCCATCAGCTTGTCTTTGGCGTCGGCGAACGCGCTGCGGACCTTGTCCGCCTGCCGGTGAGCCACCTGTGACGGGCTGACCTTGTCGGTCAGTGCGTCGACGTCCGAGCTGCCGGCCCGCGTGCGCTCGATGTCGTCGCGGATCTGATCGGGATCGGTGCTCATGAGTTCTTCTCCTCGTGGCCTTGCAGAGCGTTCGGGATCTTCTTGACGGTGTCTGTGGTGCGCGCCAGCCCCGCGACGCGCCTGGTCTCGGCCCGGCCCCTCGCGGCGAGAACGGTGGCGACGACCGCCCAGACGGCGGCGACGATGACGGCAGACCACGCAAGCGAGTCCAAGGCGTCGCCGAGCGCCCACCAGAGGGCGATCGAGAGGAACAGCAGGACCATGTGCGCGGCCACGGCCGCCCCGGCATACATGGATCCGCCCTTTGCGGCCTGCTTCGCGGACTGGCGCACCTCCGCCTTGGCGAGCTCGACCTCCTGGCGCAGCAGGGTCGAGATGTCGCGTGTCACGTCGCCCAGCAGGTCACCGACGGACTGGCTCGATGGTGCCCCTAGCGGCTCGGTCACGTCTGGTCCCACCCGACCGTGCTCGGCGCCGGTGTCGCCTCACCTGTGAGCGGCGAGCGCTCCTCGACGACGTCGGCGTAGACCGGGAGGGTGTCAGCAGACGCGGTTGTCTCCGGTCGAGCCTTGCTGCCTGGTGCTGGGGCGTCCTTGAGCCCTCGGGTCAGACGCCCCAACAGCACACCGGCTCCTGCGGCCACGAGAAGGAAAGTACCGGGGCGTCGACGGGCGAAGCTGCGGACTTCGTCGAGGACGTCCTCCGGGCCGCGCTCCTCCAGCCAGTGGCCGAGCGCGTCCACGCGGCCGCCGACCTCGCGCACGATGTCCGTGGCGAGATTCTGTTCGGCCGGGGTCGCCGCCATCTGGGTCAGCTGTCCACCGACCGAGGTCAGCCCGCCGGCCAGCCTGTTCTGCTGCTCGGTCGCCTGGCCGGAGACCTCGGAGCGGGCCTGGGACCAGAGGTCGCCCAGCTGGCGCTGCGCCTCTTGCGTCACCGCGGCGGCCTCGCCCTTGGCCTCGCTCAGCAGGTTGGCGCCGGCGTCGGTCGCCTTGTCCTTGAGATTGCTTGCCTGCTCCTTGGCGGTGTCGGCGGTGCCGCCTCCGCCATCGGAACCGGGGACGGCGCGGGGGATGTAGAAGTCAGTCATGGTGTCGGTCTCTTCTCGATGGCTACCGGACGAGACGCCGAGTCGACCAGCACGGGTCAGGCGGGCGCTCGGTCCGAGGGTTCGATGCGGGCGCGAACCTTCTGCCGCGCCGCGGCCTGCATGGGCTGGACGTCGAAGCGTCCGGCGATCGTCTCGTCAGCGGTGCGTGACGGCCGTCTGTACACCGATCCCATGCCCGGCGACGTGTCCTGTCCCGGGCGGCGGTCCGCCGGTCGCGCGTTCCAGCCGGCATTTCGGACGCTAAGCCGGAACCCTGAAGGCCGCCACTCAGCCAGCCGCTCCTGGGAGCAGGCCGGCGCGCCGCTGACTGGCGCGTGGGTGCGCGCCCGCGGAGGCTGGTGCAGCCGCACAGGGGGGCTCTCGCTCAGGGCGGGCGTGCGTCCGCCAGAGCGCGAGAGGGGACCATCTGCGTGGCTGCACGCCAAAGCGCGTGGCCGCGGACGGTCCGCAGCTCCTCGACTCTGGTTCCCGTGTGCCTCCGTAGTTCGCGCCAGGCGCAGGCCCGGTCGTCGTCTCGGAAAGTTCACCCCTGACGCCGGCCTGCGCGGGGGTCCGCGGGTACTCTCTCGGGTCGCGGTCGGGTGCTGGGGAGCGCACGATGCCTGTCTGGTGCAGAGGCGTCGCCCGGGAGAGGCCCAGGAGGACCGACGTGCGAGCACTGCCCTGGCAAGGGCGTGAGGACGTGCGGGTGCAGGACGTCCCGGATCCGCGGATAGAACAACCGACGGACGCGATCGTGCGGGTCACGTCCACCGCGATCTGCGGGTCGGACCTGCACCTGTACGGCGTGCTGGGGATGTACCTCGACAAGGGCGACGTCCTGGGCCATGAGGCGATGGGCGTCGTGGAGGAGGTCGCCCGGGGGCCACGCGCCTCAAGCCTGGTGATCGCGTCGTCGTGCCGTTCGGAATCGCCTGCGGGACCTGCTGGATGTGCGCGCACGGGCTGATGTCGCAGTGCGAGACGACCCAGGTCCGCGACCACGACAAGGGGGCTGCGCTCTTCGGCTACACCAAGCTCTACGGCCAGGTCCCCGGCGGCCAGGCCGAATACCTGCGGGTGCCGCAGGCCCAGTTCGGGCCGGTCGTCGTGCCCGACGACGGGTCGCCCGGCGAGCGCTACCTGTACCTGTCGGACGTGCTGCCCACCGCATGGCAGGCGGTCGAGTACGCGGACGTGACCCCGGGCGGCATCGTGATCGTGGTGGGGCTGGGCCCGATCGGGCAGATGGCCGCCCGCATCGCGGCCCACCGTGGTGCCGGGGGTCAAGGGGTCGCAGGTTCAAATCCTGTCAGCCCGACCGATGTTTGTGCAGGTCGGAGGGCCGTCACCGTTCATCCGGGGCGGCCCTCGGTCATGCGTACGCCAACTGCGTACGCCAACTGGGTCTAGAGGCCGAGCGCCATCGCCAGGCCATCCGAGGCGGCCCGCGGGGCGACCTCGGATCGGTGCAAATACACGTCGGCCGTGATGCTCACCGACGAGTGCCCGAGCACGTCGCTCACTGTCTTCAAGTTGCCCCGGCTGGCCAGCGCCATGTCGGCAGCCGAGTGCCCCAGTGTGTGTACCCCGATGCCCTCCAGACTGATCCGCTCGGCCGCCACGTTGACCACCCGCAGGAGGTTGCGGGGGTCCACCGGCTCGCCCGTCTCGGTGGTGAACACGACCCGATCTGGGTCCAGACGTTGGCCGCGCGCATCCGGTCCTCCAAGGTCCGCGCGTCCGTGGATGCATCGGGATTGACGATGGATTCGCTGCGGAGAATTGTCGTCATCATGACCGCACCAGACGCCGCCGACGACCCGCAGGCCTTCGTGTGCGCGTTCGAGGCGGCGTTCCAGCGGGCCCACCAGGCTCGGCAGAAGCCGTCGGCCTCGCGCGAGCAGCTCGAGGCCGAGACGCTCGAGCACGTGGCGACGCTGTCGGCGTGGAAGGACGACCCGCGGGTCGTCGGCCGCGCCGCATGACCGTCGTCGCGCCGCTCACGCCCGACCTGTGGCCGGCGCTCGAGGAGCTGCTCGACCAGGGCGGCCCCGCGGGCAGGTGCTGGTGCATGGCGTACCGGATCGGTCCGTCGTACCGGAGGCGGCCGGCCGCCGACAACCGAGCGGACCTGCGGGAGATCGTCGTCGCCGGTCCGCCCCCGGGGCTGCTCGCCCGACGGGACGGCCTGGCGGTCGGCTGGTGCCAGGTCACGCCGCGCGTCGATGTCCCCGCACTGGAGGACCCGTGGCGGCTACGCCGCGTCGACGACGTGCCCGTGTGGGCGATCACGTGTTTCTACGTGCGCAAGGGCCACCGCCGCGACGGCGTGATGGCGGCGCTGGTGGAGGGCGCGGTCGACCTCGCGAGACGAGCGGGCGCCCCCGCGGTCGAGGCTTACCCGCTAGACGGCGCAGTCTCCCCGAGCTCGACGAGCATGGGCTACGCGGCGACGTTCGCCGCCGCCGGGTTCGTGGAGGTGGCCCGACGGTCACCGGAACGGCCGATCATGCGGTACGTCCTCGCCGTCGACTAGTCCCCGGTACGGCCTCGAACTGCCCGCCTCTCCCGAACCTACGGACAGGCTTGAGCGTGGCGCGATCCTGGGCTCGCTGTCAGGCGCTTGGCTCCGCGACCAGGTTGTCCAACTCCTCGTGGGTGAGGTGGATGGTTGCGGCAGCGACGTTCTGTTCGAGGTGGTTCATGTCACCGGTGCCTGGGATGGCCAGGACGTTTGGGCCTTGGTGGAGGGTCCAGGCAAGGCGGACCTGGGACGCGGTCGCACCATGTTTGTCTGCGATGTCGGCGACGACTGGATTCGTCTCGGCGGATCGTCCGCGCTCTCCGCCTGTCCCGGCAATAGCGAAGTACGGTACGAAGGCGATCTGCCGGCGCGTTGTTTCGGAGAGTAGTGCCAAAGCTTCGGGGGTGCGCTGGTCCAAGCCGAAGCGGTTCTGGACGCTGACCACCGGGGCGATGTCGGCGGCCTCTATCAATTGCGCCGTCGAGACGTTCGAGATGCCCAGATTGGCGATCAACCCCTCGGCCTGCAAGTCCGCGAGAGCCCCGAACAACTCACTGACCGGGCCTGAGCCGAGTACTCGCAGATAGACGAGGTCGAGTCGGTCTCGACCGAGCTGGCGTAGGTTCTCCTCGACTTGCCCTCGCAACTGGTCCGGTCGGGCCGGATCAGCCCATTCGCCGGACGCGTTCCGTGCCGGACCGACTTTGGTGGCGATGACGAGATCGTCATCGTGGTCGGGGAACGCGGCATTGATCAACTCGTTCGCTGAACGCCGCGCGGAGAAGTAGAACGCCGCAGTGTCGAAGTGTGTGACGCCCAACTCGCGAGCGCGTCGAAGCACTGCGATGGATTCGGCCCGGTCCCGGCTCGGTGTATTTCCGAAAGCCGTAGCAGCAGCAAGCCGCATCGCGCCGAAGCCGATACGAGTTACCTGCAAAGTCCCAAGTCGCCACACACTGCCGGACGCACCGGGCTCATCGCAAACAATAGCCAATTCTTCTCCTTCTTCGCGTGGTCAGCATCACACGACGGGCGACTACGTCCCAAATTCGTCCGACCATCGACCGAGCTGTGCGCTCAAGTCCCGCGCGACGGATACGAGGCGTGATCATCACGCCTCGTAGCCGTGTCGCTTTGATTGAGTTTGGTCAGACGCCGGACTGGAGTCTCCACTCCATGTGCGGGACGAGCGAGTCCAGGAAATCTGCGGCGTCGAAGATGGCTCCTGCGGGCGCAACGCCCGAGTTCTTCGTGCGGCCTGTCAGGATGCGGACGACGGCTTCGGTTGCCAGCGGTCCCGTCACTGCGTAGATATCCCGACCGGTGGCGCTCGCGCGTCGCTCCTCGGCCCCGCGACGCACGATCACATCGACGGTGAAGGTCTGGTCGGATCTACCGCTCTCGTCGGCCGGGACTGGGACTGGGGTGTTGTCCGCCGCCAGTTCGGTGGCAGCGGTGACGGTCATGTAGCTGAAGACGTCAGGGACGGGCAGATGCCGAGGAATCGTCACGATGTCTGCCATGGAGAACTCGGTGCGGACATCCTGTTCGCCAAGGGGCGCAGGAAATGCCCACCTGGTCAGAACGGACTCGTCATCGCCGTACCGCAGTGCGCCGTCGTGGAACGACACGTGTCGACCCCCCCGGCGTTGTCGTGAGACTGCACCGGCCGCTCGAGTGCCGGCCGTCGGATGCCATCCACTCAGCCCGTAAGCCACATGGACCTCGCCGGCCTCCGCCCAGTCACCCATCGCCACCGTCGCGAGCAGGTCAGCGAGACCGCCGTAGAACGCCATGGCCGGCACGACGATGGCGCCCTCAGCAGCAGCGCGCTCGCCGAACATGGTGAACGTGTCGACATTCGCCTCGATCTCGGCCGCGACGTCGACATAAGGGACCCGGGCGCGCAGTGCGGCCTCGATGAGCGGAGCGGATGTTGCTGCGAACGGCCCTGCGCAGTTCACGACCGCCGCCGCACCCTGCAGAGCCCGGTCGAGCGAGGCAGGATCGTCGACATCCGCCACCCGAGCCTCTGACCCCGGGATCTCGCGACTGAGGATCTCGAGCTTCTGGCGGTCGCGCCCCGCGAGGAGAGGAGTGAGCCCACGAGAGGCGAGTTCTGACACCACGAATCGGCCGGTGTGACCGTAAGCGCCGTAGACCACCACCTTCGGCGCTGGGTCAGTGTCGATCTGATTCCCTTTGTACGTAGGCATCTGCATGCGGCACATCATCCCAAGCAATCGGCCGGGGAGCCGTCGCGGCAATGAAAGACAGCGCTCGGCGGAGAGCAGAGGGAGACCGCGCCGTCACCTGTCCGCCGCACCGACGAGACCCCCCGCTCGCGGCGTTGGGGGCGCCAAGATCGAGCGGGTCGCGGCCAGACCGACCATGCGCTTTGGTCCGATCAGTGCCCAGACGTGCCGGCGGGTCGCGTGCTCAAGCCGGTCGTATGACGCGATCGCGGTCACGGGCCTGTCCCTGTCACCGAACCGCTCGAGGTCAAGCGCTTGGCGCCGTCCTGAGCGTGACCGGTCGCGTCGTAGAACAGCTGCCAGTTCACGCACGGCCAGAGCCGCTCAGTGCCTCGTCCCACGTCCCGTCGTGCATGATCCAGCGGCCCGCCAGCTCTCGCCGCGTCCGCTCGCGACCCAGTCGTTCGATGTGAAGCGTGGGCGGTGGCGGAGTCGATGTGTCCGCGCACGCTGGGTCTCCCTGGCGGATGCGAGTGCTCGACCCCATGCTGCTCAGCCGAGGACGACCCAGTCGTTGGACAGGGTCTCGGTCGCCACCATCCGGTTGGCCACCTGTTGCAGGTCGTGCACGCCCGACGGGTACGTCACACGGAAGTCCTCGTTGCCGCTGACCGGGTCGTACGCGACCAGGGTTCCGTCATCGTCAGGGGCGCTCCCTTCGGTGGTCACGCGCTCGTAGGACACCAGAATGTGACGCCCATCGGTCATCAGGACGCGCGGACCGATGCTCCCCGCCGGGACGGTCCACAACTGCTTGCCTGAGCGGCCGTCCAACGCGTACACGCCCTGAGAGCCAACGAGGAAGACGCGGCCGCGAGCAACCACAGCGTTGAGCGGCTTCGCCACGTTCGCCGACCACCTGAGCTTGCCGGTGACGACGTCCGACGCGTACGTCCGGTAGTCCGAGCTGAGCAAGAGGCCCGGGACGCTGCCGTCGTTGACGGCAACGCTCACGGGGTCGCCGGCGACTGTGACGTCCTTGGCCGGATCGCCGTCCGCGGCGATGAAGGTGGTGCGCCTTCCACCTGTGGCGGTTAGCTCATGAACCGTCAGCGGCTCACGTCCAGAACTCCACACCCAGCCGCTAGGCCCCGCGTGCACCTCTCGGACGACGGTTCCCTCGGCACTCAGGAGATGAAGACGGGTCGAGGTGCCGACCCCGATCAGGTCGCCCGCCCGCACGACACCATCCGTGTCGCCTTGCGCCTCGGCAGCCCCGGGCTCGACGTGCACCCAGCGCACCACGCCACTGAGCGCGTCGTACCCCGTCACGGTGGTGCCCGACGCGGATGTGTACCCGAGTACGACCAGGTCGTGCGGCATCACCGTGAGCGACTGCGCGGGTTCCGGCGTCCAGCGCGACGACGGCACCCGTGGCGGCGTCCAGCACGACAACCTCGCGACCCGCCGCCGGCAGCGTCGTCACGTCCCCGCCGCTGTTGGAAACGAGGGCGCCGCCATCCGAGACGAGGCACAGGACGTGGCGCGCGGGAGTCTCGGCGTCGTCCTGGCAGCTCGAGTCGCTCACCAGACGGCTGGTGTCGACCGCTGCGATCGTTGCGTTCGGGCCCGCGACCTGCGTGGACCAGATGGTCCCCGTCCCGGCGACGTTCAGATGCGAGAGGGTCTGCGACCCGTCCGCACTGAACGACAGCGAACCACCCGTTCCGAACACTGCCGCCGCGTCATTTCCCAGATAGAGCTCCTTGCGCGTCAAGGCCGGCCCGACCGGCTCGAGCACACCGGGCACCTTCGCCAACGTGGCGAGTGCAGAACGCTCCCGCGCCGAGAGGACGCCTTGGGTCGCTACGGCGACGGCGAGCACGGCGACGACGACTCCGGCCGTCCACGGCACGACCCTGCCGCGGTCTCTGGTCCGGCTAGCCTGTCCGCCCGCGTCCTTCGTATCGGACGGGTCGACGCCTCGTGCGGCGCTGTCCCCATCCACTCCGTCGACGAGGTCGACCCTGTCCATCCCCCTGCGCTGCCCCATCCAGGGACTGTATTGGGTCGGCAACGCGCGGATCGCGACAGATGCGGACGTTGAACCAGGACGGCCGCCCGTCCGTATCCCTCATAAGCGCACTCCCGTGCGCGCGAAGGGAGCGGATCATGCGTAGGACCCTCATCGCGACTGTGTTCGTCGCAGCACTTACCGTGGTGGGCGCTGCACCGGCACTCGCCGCCGCCAACCCGAGCGGGACCGGCCCGCCCAGTCAGGACTGCGGTGACCTGGGGACCTTCCCCGGCCACACGACTACTTCACCTGGCTCACCTTTCAACGAGGGTGTTGGAATCGGCGGCCTGCACTACACCGAGAAGTCCCAGTACGACGTCGCTTGCTTCCAGGTCGGCCATCACTGACCCGCAAAGCCAGCTTGAACGCTGATCACTTCTGATCGCCGACGAGCTGCTGATTCGCAGTCTGCGTGAGGCCGAGTCAGCACCCGTCAGCCGCACTTGCGGACGTTTCTCAGCGCGTGAGACTGCGTCGCACTGACGGAGCGCGGGGAAAGCCCCTCCCGACGCCGCAGCACACGCAGGTGCAGCCGCCATACGCTCCTCAGAGCTGGAGGCCGGCTCCTGCGTCGGTGCTTCCCCGAAGGCACCGACCTGGGGGCCAGCTCAGGTGATCGCACGGAGTCCGGGTGCCGGGAAACGCGCGGCTCGGCGGCGATACCGGTGCACCTGGGCAACGTCGTCGAGCGCCGGATCGCTGTTCGCACCACCAGCGCAGCCGTGATGCTGGTCAAGGCAGTGGAGCCGACCTCACGATCTGGCGGCCGGCTCGATGGTCGTGTGTTCGAGCAGCTCGGCGACGACTTCCCCGGGGACGTCTTGCGCGGCTTTCGCGTTCGCCTCGACCTGTTGGGCTACCTCGACGCGCGCAGCCTGCCAAGCGGACCAGTGCCCGGATACCAGCGCCCACAGAGACAGGGCGGAGACGTAGACGACGGAGTCGAGCCACCCAGCGGCCATAGAGATCGGGATCATGATCAACCAGAAAACGGCGAGCCAACCGTTGACCCGTCGCATGAACACGGGGTCTCCTTGCACCATCGCCCACAGCGACTTCACCATGTGTACTTCGGTCCTTCCTGAGCCTCTCGGGGCCGAGCGAGGAACGTTTGCCGGTGCAATTTTCCAGAGCGAGGACGGCGCTGAGTACACCCCAAAGGGTTAGGTGTAGTTGTGCGCCCGCTGGCAAACGGGATCGCCGATCGGGGGTGCGGCCACTCAGTGGCCGGCCGCCTCCCGATCCCCTCGGGCGTTCCTAGCCCGGGCGCGGCTCACGTGGCGCGCGCGGTGGGCCCCGGCCTGTGCCCGGTCACCGCAGCCTCGCATCCCGCACCAGAGCCGGCGACGGCCGTGCGAGGGGTCGGGGAACAGGCGGGTGCGGGCCCCGTCGGCACAGCGTCGACGAGTGACGCGAGAACTGTGTAGGCGACCGGGCGCACGCGAGCGCACGACGGAGGTCCGCGGTCGTGGCACCGGGCGGGGCGCTGAGACGCCCGGACTCGACGACCCAGCGGTCCAGCGCCGCCGGTGCGATGAACGGCGCGGCGGCTTGGGTGCGTTCAGGTCGCGGTCCGGCCCGACCTGGCGGCGTAGGCGCGCTTCATCTTGACCCGGTTGCCGCAGTCGATCATCGAGCACCAGCGGCCCGATCGATTCCGTGATGCGTCGTAGTACGCCCAACGGCACTCGTCGCGGGCGCAGACCTTCAGTCGCCCCCAGGTGTCGTCGGAACGAGCCCGGTCGACGATGTCGAGCAGCTCGGCGACGATCGTCGCCGCGGGGCGATGCTCGACGGGCAGGAGGGCCCGTCGACCGTCGGCGTCGAACTGGGCGACCAGCGAGGTCGAGGCGAGGGCGGCGTTGAAGCGTGCGAGCACGTCGTGGTCGGGGGTGTGGCCGGCGTTGACGAGGAGGAGCTGCCGAAGTCCCTCGCGCACGGCGACGACCTGCTCGAGGTCCGCGCGGCTCAGCTCGGGCGCCCGACGAGCGAGGCCGTGGTCGTGGAGCCAGTCGACCAGAGCCGCCGGTGAGGTCAGGCTCTCGGTGCCAGCCGCCAGGTCAGCCGAGTTGACGAAGTCCTTGACGACGAGCGCTGCCGCGGGGATCTCGGCGCGCACCGCCGCGTCGGTGCTGCCCACGTCTCTCATGACACCAGTGTACGCCTGTGAGTGGTGTAACACCGGTAAACGGGTTTCACTGGTGTCTATGACCACGACCGAGGTACGAGCCGGCACCCGAGAGTGGATCGGGCTGACCGTCCTCGTCCTGCCGTGCCTGGTGGTGTCGATGGGCTCGAACGTCCTGCATCTCGCCCTGCCCGCGATCTCGGAAGCACTGGGACCGACCAACGAACAGCTGGTGTGGATCGTCGACGGCTACGTCTTCCTCCTCGCCGGCTCCCTGATGACCATGGGCGCGCTGGCCGACCGGATCGGTCGCCGACGGCTCCTGCTCGTGGGCGGGGGCGCTTACGGAGTGCTCTCGATCGTCGCGGCGTCGTCGTCGACGCCCTCGATGCTGATCGCCTCGCGGATGCTCCTCGGCGTCGCGGGTGCCACCCTCATGCCGTCCACGCTGTCGCTGATCCGGTCGATGTTCGAGGACCCCCGCCAGCGCAACACGGCGCTGGGTGTGTGGACCGCGAGCTTCGCGCTCGGCGGGGTGGTGGGTCCGCTCGTCGGCGGACTGCTGCTCGGCACCTTCTGGTGGGGATCGGTGTTCCTGGTCGCTCCGCCGGTGATGGCGTTGCTCGTCGTCCTGGGCCCGCGGATGCTGCCGGAGTTCCGCGACGCGAGCGCCGCGCCCGTCGACTGGCAGAGCGCGGGGCTCTCACTGGCAGCCGTCCTGCTCCTCGTCTACGGGATCACTCAGCTCGCCGAGTCGGGCGTCGACCCTGGCGCGTTGGCAGCGCTCGTCGTCGGCTCCGCCGCCGGGTCGGCCTTTTCCCGGCGGCAACGGCGCCTGCCGTCGTTCGGGCTCGACCTCTTCCACCGCCGGAAGCTCAGCGTTCCCGTGATGACCAACGCGATCGCGTTCTTCGTCCTCTACGGGATGCAGTTCCTGCTGGCGCAGTATCTCCAGCTCGTCCTCGGCCTGTCGCCGTTGCAGGCGGGCCTGTGGAGCATCCCGTCGGCGCTCGGGTATCTGATCGGGTCGGCGCTGGCACCGCAGGTCGCCAACCGATTGCACCCCGGCGCCGCCCTGGGCGTGGGGCTCCTCGTCTCGGCGGTGGGGTTCGCGATGCTGGTGCCCGTGCCGGGCGGGGGAGGACTGCCTCTGTACGTCGCGGCCTCCGTCGTCCTCTCGGTCGGCCTGGCGCCCATCTATGTCGTCGCGACCGGGTTGGCCGTGGCCGCGGCACCGCAGCGGCAGGCCGGTAGGGCGTCCGCACTGCTCGAGACGTGCACCAACCTCGGGGGTGCGCTGGGTATCGCCGTCCTCGGTAGCGCGGCGGGTGTTGTGTACCGGACGCGGATGCATCGGGACGAGCTCGCCGGCGCCTCGCAGGCAGCAGCGAAGACGCTCGGCCGGGCGGTGGAGGTCGCCCGAGACATGCCCAGCGCTGCTGCCGGTGAGCTGGTCGATGTCGCGCGTGGAGCCTTCGGCGCCGCGTTCCAGGTCACGCAGGCCCTGGGCGCGGGACTGCTCCTCGCGTCCGCTGCCGTGGTCCTGGTTCTGTTGCGTCGCCCGGCGAGCTGAGACACCCGCGACAGCGGGCCACGCCGACCGCCGGGACGCTTCCGGTTCTGGGCAGGACGTCGGCCGTACCGTGACGAACTCGTGAGCACGGGGCTCCGTGAGGTCCGCAAGGTCGACGACGCCGACCCGCGGTGACGGACCACCGCGTGCGTTGATGCCGGACACACCCGAAGATGGACGTCGGCGTCGAGCACGGAGCGCCGGAGGCCGACTCGTCCCTTGAGGCATATATGGGCTCCTTCATCTTCGGTCGACTGCGACTCCTGATCGTCGTCGTCGTCCTGCTCCCCGTCGTCGCGACGATCTCTCGCAGGCTCGCGGACCGGCTCGAACGACGCCGGGGCGGCGTCTCGACCATCCCGTCCCGCGGGCTCCGGGTGGTTCAAGCGTCGGCCACCCGGGCACGCGCAATGCTGCGCTGACCGCCGCGTCACCGCGGGCTCCCTGGGAACGGCTGCGTTGGCTCACGGCTGGACGCGGACGCAGAAGACGTTGCCGTCGGGGTCGGCCAGCTCGACCGCATCGCCGTCGGTGGTGCTGAGCCGGCTGGCGCCGAGCGCGACGAGCCGTTCGATCTCTCCGGCGAGGTCTCCGGCGAGGACGGCGAGGTCGAGGCGCTGGCGCCCGCGGGCACGCTCGGACGCCGCCGGCTCGCCGCCCCACGAGACCTTGGTGCCGCCGCGCGGGGACTGGATGGCCGTCTCCTGGTCCTGGTCCCACACAAGAGGCCAGCCAAGCGCCTGCGCCCAGAACAGCCCGACGCTGCGGGGGCCGTCGCAGGTGAGCTCGCCCAGGAAGCCGCAGCCCGCCAGGAAGGCGTTGCCGGGCTCGATCACGCAGAACGCGTAGCCCTCGGGATCGGCGAGCACGACGTGTCCCTCTTCGGGGAGCTGTCCGACGTCGAGGTGGCTGGCACCGAGCTGGAGTGCTCGCGTGACGGTGTGCTGCTGGTCGGCCGGACTCGCGCTGGTCAGATGGAGGTGGATCCGGTTGAGCTCGGAGGTCGTCGCCGCCCCGGTCGCGACGAACCGCAGCCCGAGCTGGGTCTCGGACGCCCGCAGCCGTTGACCTCGGGCGTCCTCGACGGACTCGCGTCCGAGGAGCTCGGCCCAGAAGCGCGCCAGACGCGCAGGGTCCTCAGCGTCGACGGCCAGGGCCGTCAGTCGGCACGACACCCTCGTACGTTAGACAGGGGCCGCAGTTTTGGGCACACAGTTTTCGCACCACACGCGTCATCGCGACGGAGTCGTCGGAGAAGGCGCAGACGTCGTGCGTGCACGCCCGACGTCACGAGCCCTCAGACGGCGTGACGGGGGTCGTCTCGCCATCACGGCTGACGACGGTGGTGACGTGCGCGTGCCCCTCCCCGTCGTCTCAGTCCTAGCGGCCGTCTCGGCTCGCCTGGCGTCGCGCGCCGGCCGCCTGCGACGACGCGTCACGCTTCACGCCACCCGACGTCTTCTGGTGCGCGCGCGCGACTCCTGTGTCGCCCGGCGACGGCGGCGCGTCGTCGCTCCCCGGGCCGGTGGACCGATGTGCGCGTGCAGCCGCCAGGCGGCGAGCCTTGAGGTCTTCGGCCTCCTGACGCGCCACCGTCTCGAGGTGTCCGCTCACGCGAGCGAGAGCGTCCTCGAACACCTCGGCCTTCTGCGCGGCCTTCGTGTTCTTCGGGCGCGACTTGCCCCGCCCGCCGTGCTCGGCGACACCGGCGCTGGCCTGGCGACGGTAGTTGGTCTGGTACTTCTTGCGCGCGCGGCGGATGCGCGAGTGCAGAGTGATGAGGGCGTCCTCGTCGAGCTCCTGCATGCGCGCGGGCTCGGTCTCGCGGATCAGGTCCCGCTCGTCGTCGCGAAGAATTCCTAGCAACTCGTCCATCACAGACTCCCCGATCCGTCGACCACCCCGCTGTGGCCCGACAAAGTTCGAGATTCAGCTCGCGCGCATCTTGATGGCTCGGTCTCGCGGTGTCCGACACCACGACGCGCATCCAGGCTAGATGCGGTCGCCGGGCTCGTCGACGTCGACGCCGTCGTCGTCGGGGTCGGGCTCCGGGTCCAGGAACGGGAGTCCGAGGACGTCCGTCTCGTCGTCGCCTTGCCGGCTCTCGTCCCGGGCCTCGTCGTCCGAGCGGAACGGGTTGTTGCTACCGGCGATCGGGTTGGGTGTCGTCTGGCTCATGGTGTCTCCCCAGGGTGAGGACGGGGGACCACGCTGCTCGAGCCCTCACGGCATGGGCCCGAGGGCTCGTTGCGCCGTGCTGACGATCATGCGTCCGCGGTCGCCGGCTCGCGACCGCTGGGGATGCGAGTCCTCGAGGTGGGTGCAACCGTCGATCGATGACACCTGCCGGGTACGCGTGGTCGACGTGGAGAGGAACGGACATGGCTGTGACCGCATTCGGAGACCTTCCCCTCGCCGACCGCGATCGTGCCTGGGATGGCGACGCCGCCGAGAAGCGGGTTCGCGACTGGGCCAACGCGACGGACGAGCCGAACAAGAAGTACCGCGACGCGCACGTCTGGTACGACGCCGACGCCAAGGAGAACTTCACCGCCTACAAGCTGCTCATCGCGGACGTGATCGACGGCAGGCTCACGGCCGTCCCGCGCGGCGTCTTTTCAGCGGCGGCCGTGATGCAGGGCTCCCGCGGGGGCGTGGACGTGCCGGACAAGGACCGCGATCGGATCAAGAGCCACCTGGCGAAGTACTACGCCAAGCTCGACGAGACGCCTCCCTGGGACAACTGAACACCCAGTCCGGACGCCTCAGGCCCTTGCTCCGTGCGGCTTGGCCACGCTCCCGGTCACACTGAGCCCCGCGCCGCATCGTGGTCGACGACCCCGACCTGCTCGCGGACGAGGGAGCCGAGGGCGATGCAGCGTTGAAGCTCTGCGCGGAGCACGGGTTCCAGAGCCCCGGCTGCGACGATCGAGCCACAGATGGCGTCGGCGATGACGCGCAGCCGGATGTTGCGATGCTGAGAGATCATCGCGAGTGCCCGGAATGCGGTCTCGTGGTCGACGGCGAATGTCGACATGACGACGCCCTTGGCCTGGTCGATGACGGTACGGGACTCGAGCGCGAGGGCGAGCTGCCCGTTGACCTGGTCGGCGACGGCCCGGTTGCGCGACGCGGTGACGTCCACGGCGAGGCCGGTCGTCGCACCGTCAGACCCTCGGGCGACCGCGAGGGTGACGGTCCGTTCGTGGCCGGTGAGGTCGATGAGGCGATACTCGCACCCGGCCGGACCCTGCTCGGCGGCGATCATCACCTGCTCGACGAGCGTCCGGTCGTCGGGGTGGACGTGGCGGAGGAACACGGCCCCCGTCGGGACCACGTCGCCCGGCCGCATACCGTGCAGGGTGAACATGTCGTCGGTCCAGCTCCATGGGTCACCCATGGACGTGAAGCTGAACCGACCTGTGAGGGCCGGCGACGGCCCTCGAACTTCGCTGGGGCGCTCCATGAGATTCCTTGCCGGACGCGCGGTCCCGCGGGCGCGGCGCCATCCTCCGGGTAGGAGCGTCGTGGTCGCGTCCACGGCGGAGGCTGCGATGCGGGGTGCGCATTCCATCTGTCCGCGGCTGCGCCCGGGGCGCGACCACAACCCATGCCCGGCGACGTTTCCTGTCCCGAGCGACGATTGCGGGCCGACGTGTCGGCCCGGTACGGGGAGGCTAGGCCAGCGACGCCGGGCTCGCCACTCGACCGTTCCCTGGCCGCCTACGAACGCTCGCGGAACGTGTCTGCCGTGCGGGGAGCACTCCCGCTGACAGTTTCGACGATGGTGGCCGCCACGTCCCTGAGCTTCGACTTGCGGTGGCGCGACGCGCTGCGCAGGATCTCCATCGCCTGCTCGGGATCGCAGCGGTTCTCGGCCATCACGACGCCGATCGCCTGGTCGATCACTGCCCGGGACACAAGTGACGCCCGAAGATCGGCATTCAGCTCAGCCTGGTCGGCGCTGCGCAGGCAGAGGGTCACGGCGCGCGCGATCTCGTCGGCGTACATCTGCGCGACATCGATCGCGGCCTCGTCCCAGGCGTCCGCGTGGTCCGCGTAGAGGTTCAGCGCGATCTGCACACCGGGGCGAACTTCACGCGGGACCGCAGCCGCCGATCCATAACCGCTCGCCCGTGTCACCGCGCGCCACTCAGGCCACCGGAGCTCATGGTCGAGGTTCGGGACGTGCACGACCCGCCCCAGGTCGATGGAGCTCAAGCAGGGCCCGTCGTCCGCCGCGTACTCGACGTGGTCGCACTCGGCTGCGCGGGGATCGCTGGCGGCGACCAGAGTGGGACGACCATCACGCTGCAGCGTGATCGTCGCCGAGGTCGCCGGCCCGACATGGCGGGCGGCGGCCTGCGCCACCCCGTCGAGGAACTCCTCGACCGACGGGGTGGCGAGGAGCAGGTCCTGCAGAGCCGACATCGCAGCGGACCGCACGGCCTCGTCCATCGCCCGCTGCTCCCCGTTGGCTCGCACGCTCCACCTTCGGCCACATCCGTCCCGGCCGCACGTCGTGCGGTCATCCGGAGGCCCGGACCGTCGGCAGCACGGCCGATGGCGACCTGCCCGAGGGAGTGCCGCTCGGTCCGGAGCTCGCTGATCGCCACGTCCAGCTTCGACGTGCGAACCGCCTGCGCGGGGTACACGATCCGTCTCAACGGTCGAGCAGCCGGCCGCCTGCGATGGCCGTCAGGCCGTCGTCCGTCGAAAGGAAGAGCTCGTGGCTCTCTGGTTGATCCTCATCCTCGTCGCCGTCGTGATGGTCGTGCTCGGCGTCGCTGTCGCCGCCGCGAAGGTCCTGCTCTGGATCGGCATCGCCCTGCTGGTCATCAGCATCATCGGCTGGCTCGTCGGTCGGGGCCGCTCACGCGCGTGAGACCGCCGCGCCGCGGTTCGTAGGTCAGGCGCCCACGCGTCGGCTGACCACCTTGCCGAGCTCGGTGAGCAGGAAGACGCCGACGGCGGCGACCAGGACGATCGCCCAGTCGCCGAGCTGCAACGGCGCGGACTCGAACCACGAGTGCATGAATGGCGCGTAGGTGAACACCAGCTGCAGCGCGACGAGCGCGCCGGCGGCGATCCAGATGAGGTTGTTGCCGGTCAGAGCGCGGGTCGTGATGCTCGACGAGCCCAGGAACCGGCACGTGAAGAGGTAGGCGAGCTGGCCGAACGCGAGCATGGCGACGGCGGCGGTCTGCGCTCGGCCGTCGTCGGCGCCGATGCCCTTCTCGAGCAGGAAGATCCCGAGGGTCGCTCCGCCGATGACGGCCGAGGCGAACAGGATGAGCACGAGAGCGCTGCGTGAGACCACGTGCTCGCCGGGAGCGCGGGGGGGACGGGACATCACGTTCGGCTCCGCGGGTTCGCCGGCGAGCGCGAGCGACAGCGTGACGGCCGTGACCAGGTTGACCCACAGGATCTGCACGGGGGAGAGGGGCAGGGCGAGGCCGGCCAGCACGGCGACCAGGATCACCAGGGACTGCGCACCGTTCGTCGGGAGCAGGAAGACGACCGACTTGCGGATGTTGTCGTAGATCCTGCGCCCCTCCTCGACGGCCCGCTCGATCGTCGCGAAGTTGTCGTCGGCCAGGACGATGTCGGCGGCCTCCTTGGTCGCCTCGGTGCCCTTGATCCCCATCGCGATGCCGACGTCTGCACGGGTCAGCGCGGGTGCGTCGTTGACCCCGTCACCGGTCATCGCGACGACCTCGCCGTGCGACTGCAAGGCGCGCACGATCCGGATCTTGTGCTCGGGCGACGTGCGGGCGAAGACCTCGACGTGCTTCACCTGTCGGCGCAGCTCCTCCTGGGACATCGCCTCGAGCTGTGTGCCGGTCAGCGCCTCGACGCTCCCGTCGCCCACGATCCCCATCTCGCGGGCGATCGCGACGGCCGTGCCGGCGTGGTCGCCGGTGATCATCTTGACGCCGATCCCCGCGCGGTGGCAGTCCGCGATCGCCTGGATGGCCTCCGGGCGCGGGGGATCCACGATGCCGACGACGCCGAGGAACTCGAGCTCGTGCCCGACCTCCTCGAGCACACCGTCCTCGGCGGCTGCGGCCGGTCGGCGGGCGGCCGCGAGGACGCGCAGCCCCTGGCCGCCGAGCTCGTCGACGACGGCGTCCCAGCGTTCCCGGTCCAGGGGCGCAGGTCCGGCGGCGGTGCGCTGGGCGGTGCACCGGTCGAGCAGACGATCCGGGGCGCCCATCACGTGCACGCGTGCGGTGCCGTCGGGGAGCCGTCGAGCGTGGCCGAGTACTTGGTGGCGGACTCGAACGGCACGGTGGCCCGCCGGACGACGCCGTCCGCGCGTGCACCGGCCTTGCGGGCCAGGACCACCATGGCGCCCTCGGTCGGCTGGCCGACGAGCACCCAGTGCTCACCCTCACGTGCGAGCTGGGCGTCCGGTACCAGCGCGGCGACGTCCACGAGCGCCTCGAGGTCGAGGTGATGATCGAGAACGGCCGGCGCATCGTCGATGCGCACGTCTCCCACGGGGGCGTAGCCGATGCCGTCGACCGTGTACGTGCCCGAGTCGGTCACGACGGTGCGCGCGGTCATCTCGTTGCGGGTCAGCGTGCCGGTCTTGTCCGAGCAGATCGTGGTCACGGAGCCCAGACCCTCGACCGACGTGAGCTTCCGCGTGATGGCGTGGCGGCGGGCCATCTGCTGAACCCCGAGCGCCAGGGTGATGGTGACGAGCGCCGGCAGGCCCTCCGGCACTGCGGCGACCGCGAACCCGATCGCCGCCGAGACGAGCTCGTCGAGCGCGAAGTCGTGGATGACCCGCCCGATGACGAGCATCAGCGCGGCCATCCCGAGGATCAGCCAGGACAGCTGTTTGCCCAGCCGCGCGAGCTGACGGGTCAGCGGCGTCTCGAGGTGGTCCACGCCGGCGACGAGCGACTGGATCCTGCCGATCTCGGTGTGCGAGCCGGTCGCCGTCACGACACCGAGGCCGCGGCCCGTCGTGACGATCGTGCCCGAGTAGAGCATGCACGAACGGTCACCGACCCCGGCGTCCGTCCCGACCGCCTCCACCGACTTGGCAGAGGCGACCGACTCCCCGGTCAGTGCCGCCTCCTCGACCTGGAGATTCGTCGCCTCGAGGAGCCGCACGTCGGCCGGCACCTTGTCGCCGGAGCGGACCCGCACCACATCGCCGGGCACGAGCTCCTGGCTGTCGGTCTCCCGCCAGCTGCCACCCCGCAGGGTGTGAGCGTCGAGCGAGAGCATCGTCGACAGCCCCGCGAGCGCGGCGTCGGCCCGCCCTTCCTGGACGAAACCGACCAAGGCGTTGACCAGGGCGACCGCGAGGATCACCGCGAAGTCGACCCACTCGCCCAGGAACGCCTTGAGCACGGCCGCGGCCAGCAGGATGTAGATGAGGATGTCGTCGAAGTGGGACAGGAATCGCAGGACCGGGTGCTGACGCGGCGGCTCGGGCAGGCGGTTCGGTCCGACCTCGTCGAGCCGCGCGGCGGCCTGGGCGTCGGTCAACCCGTCCGCCGACGACCCCAGCAGGGCAAGAACCGCTCCCGGCTCCTCGGCGAACGTCTGAGTTCCCTCGTACGGCCGCGCCACGACGTCGAGAACGTTGTCCACTCCCGCACGATAGCGGCCCCCGCGGAGCACCGGCAGGGCCCGCGGCGCCGAGCACATGACGCTCGCCGTGCGGGCCGACACCCCGGAAGCCTAGGCTCGGCCGGAGGGGGAGGAACGGGGAACGAGCCGTGCAGGGGAACGAGATCGCCGAGATCCTGGGCCGACCGATCAGCCAGGAGATGCTGGCGCGCGACCTGGCCCGTCTGGCCTACGTCGCCCGGGACGGCACGCCGCGCACGATCCCGATCGGGTTCAGCTGGAACGGTTCGACCCTGGTGCTGTGCACACCGCCCAACGCGCCGAAGGTGCCGGCACTGCGCGCGAACCCGGCCGTCGCGCTCACCATCGACACGGAGTCGCACCCGCCGAAGATCCTGCTGATCCGGGGCCGTGCGAAGCTCGACCCCGTGGACGGGATCCCCGACGAGTTCCTCGAGGCGAACACGACGTACGACATGACGGCCGAGCAGCGGATCGAGTGGGAGGCGGAGGTGCGCTCGCTCTACCGCGACGGCATGGTCCGGATCGTCGTGACCCCGACGTGGGCCAAGCTGATCGACTTCGAGACCACCCTGCCCGTCGCGGTCGAGGAGCTCGTTCGCCAGCGCGAAGCCGGTCAGCGCGACTGAGTGCCGCGCCCGCGGGGGACTGCCGCCGTCGTCCGATCTCGACCGGCAACGTCCTCCGGCACCGCGAAGGGCCGGATGCCCGCGGCGACCGCGACCTCTCGATAGGCGGCGGCCAGGTCCGCGAGGGTGGAGTGCCGGTTCAGGCCGCTGGGGTTCGGCACCACCCACACCGCCACGCCCGCGCCCAGCGGGTCCGGCTGACGACCGAGGGTCGCCGCGGGTGTCGCGAACGCCGTCCGGTACGCGGTGATGCCGAGCATCGCCACGGCGACCGGCGCGATCCGACGGAGGCGCGCCGCGAGGTCCTGTGCACCCGCGACGAGCTGTGCCGCGGTGAGCTCGTCGGCGCGGGCCGACGCGCCGGCCACGAGCGAGGTGATGCCGACGCCGCGTTCGCGCAGGTGGGCGAGGTCCTCGGGGCGGAAGCCCGCCGACGCATCGATCAGGCGGTCGACGACTCCCGCCCGGTACAGCGCGGGGAAGAACCGGTTGGTCCCGCCGCCACCGAAGTGCGCCTGGACGGCGGCGGCGCGCAGACCAGGGTTGACGCCGACGAAGAGCAGCCGGGTCGGGTCAGCGAGCAGGTCGGGAAGGGTCCGCCCGCGGAAGGACTCGAGGGTGGACCGGTCGAGCTTCACGGCCGAACCCCAGACGGGTCAGCTCGACCGGCGGGCCCGGAAATCGTCCGCGATCTGCTGTGCCTGCGCGATGACCAGGCGGCGGTAGTCCTCGTAGAGGCGGGCGATGCGGTCGTTGTCGGCATCCGGCGCGTCCTGGGCGCGGTTCCACTCGCGCTTGGCGGCGCGGATGTCGTCGTCGGTCACGTCGACGGTCCAGGCGAGGTTCACGCTGTCGTTCTCCACGAGATCCATCGTGCGGGTTGACAAGGAGTCATACCCGGTTCTGGCGCGACCTTCACCCGCGTTGTCACCCGACCTGATGGACTTGCGACAATCGGGAACAATTCGGACGGGTGGCGCGTAGCGCTCAACTGTCCAGGCGAGCGGCGACGTCGGCCGGGAAACCGCCCGTCGCGATCGGTCCCCAGCGCGTCGGCGTGATGCGGATCAGCGACTTGCCCTGCACGCGCATGGCCGCGCGGTACTCGTCCCAGTCGGGGTGCTCGCCCGCGATGCACCGGTAGTAGTCGACCAGGGCGTCCTCGGCCTGCGGCATGTGCAGCACCTCCGCGTCACCGTCCACCTGGACCCAGGCGCCGCCGAAGTCGTCGGACAGGACGCAGACCGTGACCTGCGGGCGGCGCTCGGCGTTGAGCGCCTTGGCGCGGCCGGGGTAGGTCGAGACGACGAGCCGACCCCGGTCGTCGACGCCACCGCTCACGGGCGAGATCTGGGGCCGCCCGTCCGTGCGGGTGGTGACGAGGACGTAGTGGTGCCGGTCTCGCACGAAGTCGAGGAGCTCGGTCAGGTCGACGGTGCGGGTGGTCGCGATGGATCGGGGCATGGACTCACCGTAGAAGACGACGCGTCGGGCCGTCGCGGCGTGCGCCCGGGTTGGAACCCGGCGCAACCCTGACCTCAGGCGGTCACCGCTGCGCGCGGTCGGCGCCACTCCAGACGCGCAAGGATGCCCAGCACCAGCGCCACCAGCGCCGTTCCCGCGACGATGAGCCACTCGAGCGACCCGCTGCCCTCGTCGGGGTCGACGTGGAACACCTCCTCGATCCACTCGCGGGAGATCAGGGTCACGACGAACAGGATGAACGCCGCCGCCGCGACGACGACGAACACCCAGAAGCGGGCCCGGACGTGTGTGCTGGTGGACATGCAGGTTCTCCCTCGGTGATTGGGGGGACGCGGTTCAGGCGACTGCGTCGGGCGGGCCGCCGACGCCGAGGAGGTCGAACAGGACGGCGACCATGCCGGCGGCCGTGGTGGTGCCGGTGCCGACGAGGTTGACCACCTGGCCCTGACCGCTCGCGCGCACCACGAGCGACCTCACGGCGGGACCGTTCGCGATCGGGTCGAACCGCACCGTGACGGACTCGCTGCCGCCCGCGGGGACGTTGCGGGGAACGGCCGGCGGGTTCACCAGGGTGAACCGGTTGCTCCCGGCCGCGTCCAGGTCGATCGCGTCCAGGCTCATGGGTCCGTCGCCGAGGTTGCGGATCTCGAGGACCAGGTCGCCCGGCGCGCCCGTGTGGACGGTGCCGAACTCCAGGAACGCCCGGGTCGACAGCCGCGGACGGCCCGCGATGAGGCCGAACCCGGTGGCCTTGACGAGGATCGACGGGTGGGTGGGGTCGTCGGACGAGACCATCAGCTGCGAGCCGCGGTCCCCGGCCACCGACGGCGTGAACGTGACGCTGAATGCGCGGTGCTCGCCCGACGCGAGCGCGAGCGGGAACCCGGCCCCGGGCGGTCGTGACGTCACGACGATGTCGGTCGACGAGCCGTCGATGGCCGTGACGTTCAGCGGGGCGCCGCCGACCGAGTGCAGGACGAGGTCGCGGGTCACCGACTGGCCGACCTGGAGGTCCCCGAATCCCAGGTCGGCCTCGACGTGCAGGGTCGGGTCGGCGGGCACGGTGAACTCCCACGCGCTGCGCCCGTAGGTGGCGATGCGCAGCACCTGCTGGCCGGCGGTGGAGTCGCGGACGATCGCCTGGACCCCTGCCTTCGGCAGGTTGGGGCCGACGCGCTTCCACGTCGCGCCGTCGAGCCGCAGCACCCCCGCGTCGGAGGCCACGAGCAGCGAGGACGGCACCGTGGACGTGTCCCAGGCGGCGTCCATCACGGGGATGTCGGGCAGGTTGCCGGTGGGTGCGTTGAACGTGCCACCGAGCTCGTGCCAGGCCGGGTTCCCGCCGACGCTGATGCCGCCCGTCTCGGTGAGGAACACGTGCCGCGTCCGGCGCGGGGTCGCCGTCCGGCTGTACCCGGCGGCGACCACCGCCACGCGCGTCCCGGCCGGAACGGCGGGGTCCTCGATGATCTGGGAGATGAACGAGCGCGCGCCGACGTCGCGGAAAAAGTGGGCGGCCGTGCCGAGGTAGGTGCCGCCCCCGGTGCTGGAGAAGAACACCCGGTAGTGCTGGTTGGTGTGCACGAGGTCGCTCGTCGCCACCCACAGCCGGTTCGCTGCGGGCGCGTGCAGTGCGGTGATGTGGTCCGCGAACGTGAACATCGCGACGAACGAGCGACCGCTGTTCGTGCTCTTGAACAGCGTCTGGTCCTGGGCGAAGTAGATCGTCGTCGAGGGGTTGGCGCCGTTGGGCTCCAGCGCGATCCGCTGGATGTAGCTCTCTGGTTGGACAGGGCGCCGCCCCCGCCGACGTTGGGCCCCGCCACCCGCGGCACGGCGCCCGGGTTGCCGTTGCCCGCCACGCCGACGACTCGAAGCTGTTGTTGTCGAGCACGTGGATCGGTTGCGCCGCCACGTTCGCGTTGGTGTTCCCGAGCACCCCGGCGACCGTCACCTGATCACCGGTGAGGAACCCGTGTCCCTGCGCCGTCACGACGACCGGGTTCCGGTTCACCGTGCCGAACACCGGCATCGCCTGGTGGACGGCCGGCCCGCGCAGCCGTCCGGTGCCCTGGACGTACGACGAGCCGAGCGTGCCGTCCGACCCGTCGAGCGAGAGCCGGTGCGCGTCGATCACGGTGACCGTCCACGCCGGACGCGCATCGGTGTTGTTGGGCGCCGTGTTTCCCTGGACGGCATCGATGCGGACTCGCTGGCCCGTCGCGCACCCGTGCGGCTGCGTGGTCTGGATCTCGATCGGCGCGGTCTGGGTGGCGGCGACGACGTCGGCCTGAGCCAGGAACCGGTCGCCGGTGACGGTCGGGCCGGTGCCGAACGCGGCGACCGTCGTGCCGTTCTTGGTGCGCAGCTCGATCGTGCGCTTGTCGACGACGTTGATGACGCTCGCCCCGTTGGCCAGCCCGCCGCCGCCCGTGACCCCGGCGATCGTCACCGAGTCGCCGGCCCGGTACGAGTGCGGCGCCGTCGTGACCCGCACGGGGTTCGTGTTGGCCACGGCCTCGACCGGCACGGTGCGCGCGATGCCCTGCTGGAAGTACGTCGTCCCGCCGTCGGTCGACTTGATCAGCCGACCGTTGGTGGTGCCGTAGATGATGTCCGGGTCGACCGGGTCGACCGCGACCGGGCCACCGTCGCCGTCGATCCCCACGAGCCAGGTGCCGTGGGCGTCGCCTCGCCGGTGACCGCCGGTCCCGCAGTCCTGCATGCCGCCGAAGGTGACGTCGTTGTTGCCCGGACCGCGCCCGATCGCGAGCGAGTTGAGCAGCGACGTCGCGATGCCCTCGTTGAGGGCGGTGAACGACAACGCCCCGCCGACCGGACCGCTCGACCGGTAGATGCCGCCGTCGGTCCCGACGTAAGCGGGCGTCGGCGCGTCGGGGGCGACCCCCGTCCAGGTCCACCGGGTGGGCGGCGGGAAGACCAGCTCGTGGTGGTCCCAGTGCACGAGGGTGGTGCTGGGTGCGGCGCCGATCGGACCGAGCTGGTCCACGCCGCCCCTGGTCGCCGCGGTGACGGTCGGCCACGTCCCGCCGCTGTCGATCGAGCGCCACAGCTGCTTCTGGGCGGCGTACACGAGTCGTGAGTCCTGCGGGTCGACTCCCAGCGTCAGGTCGTAGCTGGTCTGGTCCTGGGTCTGGTCGCCGAAGTTGTCGACGTTGACCCGGGCGGCGAGCGCCGGCCGGGCCTGCCACGTCGTGCCCGAGTCGTCGCTGCGGAAGAGGCCGACGAAGACGCTGGTGTGCCCGCGCTCGCCGTCCTGGACGGACGCGTACAGGGTGCGCGTCCGCGGGAGCATCGACTGGGTCAGGGCCACGCGGCCGAAGGCGCCCGGCACGCCACCCGAGTGCGCGAGCAGGTTGTCCGAGAGAACGACCTGGCCGGTCGAGGCGATCGTCAGCCGGAAGATCCCCCGATCCGGGTTGAGCGCCGTGGTGCCGAACTGCCGACCCCCCGCGACGAAGTAGACGGTGTTCCAGCTGTCGGCCGGCCCGGCCAGGGTGGCGCCCGCCCCTCCGTAGGCCGCGTTCATCGTGAGCCCGGCAAGGCGGACGTGGTCGTCGTCGACGCGACGGACGGACGCCGAGTTGCCGGGCGCGGCGATGCCGGGCAGCCCAAGGACGCTCACCCGGTCGCCGTCGAGCAGGCCGTGGCCGACCACGGTCGCGGTGATGCCTCCGCCGGCGTTCACGGCGGCGGTGATCGCGAGCGGCGCGGGGTGGCGCGGCCCATCGACCACGCCGCCGCCCGTGTAGGCCGCGTTGCCGCGCGAGCCGACGAGCGCGAACGTGTCGGGGCCGAGCACGCGGACCGCCCACGAGCCGTTCGCCCTCGTGGTCCCCTGGACACCGCTGACGGCGACGACGTCCCCCGTGACGAAGCCGTGCGCGGCGCCCGTCACGACGATCGGGGCCGGCGCCGCGGGGTTCGTCGCGCCCGTGACTGCGACCGTCGTCGGGTGCGACGGTCCCTGGACGAAGCCGGTCGTCGCGCCCGTGCCGTTGCCGGTCGACCCGCGCAGCGAGAAGTGGTCGTCGTCCACTGCATCGACCACCCACCCACCGTTCGCCTCGCGGTTGGACGTGACGCCGCCGAGGACCACGTGGTCGCCCGACGCGAAGCCGTGCCGGGACACGCGCACGACGATCGGGCTCGCCGGGGTGGCGTCCAGCACCGGCGCCTGACGGGTCCAGCCGGTGTCCACCTCGAGGGCCGAGATCACGCCGGTGCGCAACGGCTTGCCGTCGTCGAACGCCGGGTGGTTGGCGCCGAAGTTCCTGCCGCCGTCGACCGAGTAGTACAGCCCGGACTCCGACGCCACGAGGAGCTGGCCGCCGACCGGGCACACCATGCGCACGATGCCGCGGTCGGACAGGAAGGGTGGCTGTCGCGCGTCGAAGAGCGTGCCGCCACCGGCGTACGCACCGCCGACCAGGTGCATGCCGTTCAGGCGCAGCGTGTCGTCGTCGATGCGCACGACGATCGCCTCGTTCGCCGCGCCGACGACCCCGGGGAGGCCGATCGCCGCCACCCGGTCGAAGGTCGCGTAGCCGTGGCCCGCGACCGTGACGCGGACGCCACCCGCGACGTTCGTCGCCGCGGTGATCGGCTGCGGCGGCCGGCCGGCCGGTGACGTCAGCCGCGACCAGCTGGCGCCGGCGTCCACGGACCGGAAGAGGCCCGCGGACTTGGGCATGCCGGCCTGCCCGTCGAACAGGTTCCCCGTCCCGGCGTACACGATGTCGGGGTTCACGGGATCGACCGCGATCGCGCCGATCGACGTCGCCGGGAGCTGGTCGGTCGTCGGGCGCCAGCTCGCGCCGTCGTCGTCGGACCGCCAGACGCCGCCGCTGCCCGCCGCGATGTAGAGCCGGCCGTTCGGCCGGGGGTCGAACGCGATGTCGACCACCTCGCCGCTGTCCGGTCCGACGCCGAGGAAGAGCTGCTGGTTGCCGACGACCAGGGGTGCCGGCCCGATCTGCCGCCAGATGCCGGGGCCGGCGTACTCAAGGGCGTCGACCTCGCGGACCGCGTACCGCCACCGCCGGTTGTCGGCGGATCCGGTGCTGTCCTCCTGGCGGTTGACCAGGGCTTCCGGGGTGCTCTCCGACTCGCCGAGGTTCGCGTCGGTAGGTGCCTGCTCGTCGACGCTCACGGCTGCGGCTCCTCGGGCGTCAGGGTGAGCCAGCCCTCCTGGCCCTGCGCGGGATCGGGCGGGATGCGCGCGTCGCCCACCGAGTTGGTGATCGGGTCGTCGACCCACGTCGTGGCGTTCGAGCGGTGGCTCCAGCTTCCACGTGCCGCGGATGTCGGAGGCGACGGGCATCCGGACGAGCTTGGGGTCGACGAGCACCGGGCCGAACCGGAACACGGGAGCGAGCCGTGCGAGGCCGGGCGCGACCCAGCCACGCCGCATGCCGATCTCCTTGCGCGGCAGGAACCCGGTGGTCGCGTGCACCACGCAGTGCGGTTCGACCAGCAGCGTCACCATGACGTCCTGCCCGGGCTGCACCCAGAGGATCCCGCTCGTGTCCACGTACGGGTGGTCGACGGGGGTCCCGCCCGGATCGGCGACGACGCCGAGGTCCTGCGCGAAGTCGTCGTAGTAGCCGGACGTGGTCGACGCCTGACCGTTGAACCCTTCGTGCGGGCCGATCGGCCGGGCGAAGTCCGCAGCCGCCGGATCCGGGACGCGCAGGGTCCGGTAGTCGTCGCCGACGAAGTACGCGAGCAGCCCGTCCTGCCAGTGCGCCAGCGCGCCGAGCCGCACGGGGACGCGCATGCCCGCGACGACGTCGGGTGCTACGGGCTCGGCCACCTCGACGCGCACCAGGGCGCGCAGCACGGCGAGGGGATGGCCGACGAGCAGCGCCAGGTGCTCCTCACCGATGTGCCCGAACGGGTCGACCGCCCACAGCGAGGCGTCGACGATGCGCAGCAGGGACGAGAGCGCGGAGTCGGTGGCGGGCGCGTCCGGTGAGGCGTCGACGGCACCCCAGTCGAGCAACCCCTGCGCGAGGCCCGCCAGGTGGGGGTTGCGCACGATCGACGCCGGCTGGCCGCCCAGGCCGCTCGGCTGCCCCGGGGACTCCTCCCAGACCACACCGGCCGCGGCGTCGAACCGCACGGCCCCGAGCCCCCCGCCGTCGGCGCCGTAGAGCTGCAGGTCGCCGTCCAGGTGGTTGGGCAGGACGAACCCGCAGACGGGCGACGTGGTGTCGTCCGCCTCCGTCGCGTCGTCGTCCGCGGACACGAACCGGAACCACAGCCGCGCCGGCGCGGTGAACCTCGGCGCCAGCTCGACCAGGTCGTCGCGCTGGTCGACCACCAGCGTCTCGGTCTCCAGGACGTCGGCGCTGGCGTTCGGTGTGCCGTCGTCGGGCCCGAGCAGGTCGAGGACCTGACCGAAGCAGTCGACGAGGCGCAGGCGGGTGACCCGCATGAAGCCGGAGCGCAGCGGCCAGAAGTCGGGGGGCACCGCCTGGCCGGCGCCGCTGGTGCCGTCCGCGACGAACCCGCCCCGCAGCCGCGAGTTGAACCGGTCCATCGCGCCCACCAGCACGTCCATGCGCTCGAGCTCGTCCGCGACGTGGTCGAGGTCGGCGGCCGCCTCCGGGGGGACGGCGACGGCGGCCTTGGCCCGGGCCTTGGTGGCGCGGAGGTCGGCGGCGCGCTGGTGGAAGCCCGCACCCGGCGCCGCGGGTGCCTGCTGGACGCTCACCGTGGACAGCGCCGCGATCCGGGTGAGCATCTCCTGGGCGGCCTTGGAGTAGTAGGCGTGCGTGACGCCGGGCGTCAGCTGGGTGGATCCGGCCGTGGCGCGCGCCTGTTCCACCACCCGACGGACGGTCGCGGCCGCGATGGACGCGGCTCCGCCGCTGAGCAGGGCCCGGCCCGTCAGGGTCTGGACCGGTACGGCGTCGGCCGCCGGCACCGTCTCCGGCACCGCGTCGAAGTCGACCTCCTCCAGCTGCCAGTCCTCGAAGCCGGGCGACCGGAAGAGGTCGACCGCCCAGTCGAGGTGCAGCGGGACCCACGGTCGCACGGGCGGTGCGACGGCGATCGCGGACGGCAGCGTGCCGGCGAGGCCGCTGACCGCGAGCAACGGCGACAGGTCACGCCGCTCGTCACGCGCGATCCACCAGGCGGTCTGCTCCGTGGCCACGACGCGCGCCTGGGCCTCCAGGTCGACGTTCGCGGCTGCGCCGGCGCGGGCGAACCGCGCGGTTCCCGACTGGTTCCGGACGGCCGTCGGCGCCGATCCGGGGTCGAGCAGTGCGAGAGCTCGGCCAGGAGGTCGTCGCACTCCGGCGGGATGCCGCCGTGCTCCAGCCCCCGGTCCAGCAGGTCCTGCCCGCGGACGGCGGCCCCGCCGGCCTGCGCGAGCACGCTGGGCGCGAGGCTCGTGGTCGTGTGCCCGGACAGCCGGCAGACGAGGGTGCCCGTCTCGGTGTGCAGGCCGTCGGAGCCGTGCTTGAACGAGCGGCCGGCACCCTCGAGCAGGAACACGGGGTCCGCCGGCATGAAGTACCGGGGGAGCGCCCGCTCCGAGTCGACCGTCTCCGCCTGGGCGTCCGCGTTCGCCGACCGCGGGACCGGGACCCGGACGTTCGCGGTGACCGCGAGGTGCACCGCCGTCAGCGCGGCGTCGTACGTGCCCTTGGCGAAGGCGGGCGATGCGTACTCGATGGGGGACTTCTGCACGTGGGCGACCACCTGGGCGCCCGAGGAGGTCGCCGCGACCGGTCGGCTGGTCGGCGCCGCAGGAGCCGTGGCCGGCCCGGTGCCGGCGAAGACCCCGGGGTCGGTGCTGCTCGGGTTCGGAACCTCGGCGGTCGGGGTCTGCAGCGCGCGCTGCGTGACCTGCTCGGTCCGCGTGCCTCCCGGCAGGCTGCCGAACGCCGAGGCGTGCAGCCGCGCGTCGATGCGGGCCGGTGCGTCGGGCTGGTCGAGCTCGTCGACGGCTCCGAGCAGCACCGCCTCCAGGATGCGCGCCTCGTCGGGCGCGCCGGTCGTCTGCGCCAGCCGGGCCGCGAGCGCCTCGGTGAGGGTGCTGCCGATGGTCACCGTCACGGCCTCGGCCGCCGGCGGTCCGCCCGCGTCGCCGCCCAGCAGGCCGTCGGGCGCGACCGCGATCCCCGCGCCGGGCCAGCCGAGCCCGACGACGCCCCCGTGGTACAGCGTGAGCTTGGGCCACGACACCGCCCGGGCCGCCCAGCCGCCGAGCACCGCCTTGCCGCCGGGTGCGAACAGGGTCGCGGTGTCGTCGCGGACGCCCTGGACCGCGAACGACTTGCCGGTCGCCGCGTCCGCCTTCTGCACGTACGTCGCCTCGCGGGTCGCCAGACCGAACGTCGTCGCTGCGAGCGCCCGGGTCTGGGCGTAGACGAACGCGGACTCGATGTCGGCGGGGTTGATCTCCCAGCCGAGCTGGGCGATCCGGGCCTCGAACGCCGTCGGCGAGCTGAGGTTCTCGCCGATCGGGTCGTCGATGTGCCGGCTGTGCCAGCCGGTGACGAGGTAGGCGACCGGACCCGTGGCGCCCGACAGGTCGTCGTAGAAGCCGAGGCGGTTCTCGACGTCGTCGTAGTAGGCCGACCAGGCGGCGTCGCCGTGCCCGAGCACGGTGAGCGGCTGCACGCCCGGCGTGTCCGTCCGCTCCGGGTCGGCCGTCTCGGTCCAGCTGTCGAGCGGCTCGACGACGGGCTCCTGGCCGCCGGTCTCCATCACCCAGGCGGTGACGGCGCGGCGGGCTCCGGCCTGAGGCGTGGAGATGCGGCTGACCACCCAGCGGTCCGGGACGGGCGGGAACGAGACGTCGCCGCCGGCAGCCGTCCCGCCGCCGCGCGTCAGCGCGTCGGGCAGGGCCCAGTGCAGGTAGGCGCCGGGCTTGCGCGGGTCGCGTTCCGCGAACGGGTCGGGCAGCAGCGTGTGGGCGTCCGGGGCCGATCCGGGGTCGGGCACGGTCATGGCGGTCTTCGCCCAGGTCCCGCCCTCCTCGCGCACCAGCAGCACGTCGAGCTGGATGGGGACCATCACCCGTGGCGTGCGGGCCAGTGCGGGGTTCCAGGTGGCCACGGCGCGCGGCGTGATCCCGTGGGCGATCGCCGCACCGACGAGCCGGTTGTCGAACGCGGCCATCTAGACCACCCCCAGGACGGTCTTCACCGTGCTCAGGACGATGCCCTGCTGGAGGACAGCCGTGACGTGGAAGGCCGGGAACCGGGAGTCCGGGTCGACCGCGCCGGTGTCGGCGTGGTCGACGGTCCCCTCGAAGTGCTGACGCCACGGCGGGTCGAGCACCGAGATGGCGAACGCGCCGGCGCCGGTCTGCTGGATCGCCGTCGGGTGAGCAGTCTGAGCGGTCTGCAGGGCGGTCTGGAGCGCGGCGACCCGGACGATGTCCGCGTGCCGCGAGCGCACCGGGACCGGCACGGGCACGGCGTCGTCCCCGACGCGCACCTGCTCGCCGGTGGGGGTCCGCAGCGGCACGGCGAGCGAGCTGCCGAGGTGTCGGACGCCGAACTGGATCCCGTGGTGGGGCTCCTCGAGGATCACCATCTGCGGCTCGCCCTCGAACAGCGCGATCATCACCGACGGCGCCAGCAGCTCCAGCCGCAAGAGCTTGAGCTGGTGGCTCACGACGGTGGGATCGGCCGACTTGTACGGTTCCTTGACCGGTGCGTCGTACGCCCGCACGTCCATGTGCGGCCAGCCCTTGACGGCGCTGGAACGCAGGACGAACCCCGTGACCAGCGTGCCCTGGTCGTGGTCCGCGTCGCTCAACTTCTTGGCGTCGGGGAACTCCATGCCGCGCTGCATCGGGCGCACCATGCGCTCGCTCTGGTCGAGCAGCTGGCCCAGGCTCGTCGCGCGCGCCTGGTAGTGCGCCTCCTCGCGCGAGCCGATCTGCCCGACCGCGATCGCGCCGTCGACCAGTCGGTCGGTCCACGAGCGGTCGACGTAGAAGAAGCGGATCGACTCGGGCGGCAGGAGGCGTTCGTCCGGCACGAGGTACTCGAACGGCACGCCGACCAGCAGCCGCACGTGCGCGAGGAACGACTCCAGGTACGGCGGCAGGTCGCCCTCGGGCTCGAGGGTCGACTCCTGCGCGGGCGCCACGAGGCGCTCGTGCAGCGCCATCCGGGCGGTGGTCAGCGGAGCCCTCATCCCGGACCCTCCAGTCGGAGCTTGGGTGCCGCCACGGCGGCGATGGCATTGCTGCGCACCTCGGCCAGGGCGGCCAGCCCCACCGAGTCCTTGAGGATCTGGTCGAGCGTCGACGTGGGCGGCACCTTGCCCAGGGGCGGCAGCGCGACCGCGCCCGTCAGGCCGGCGTCGGCACCGAGCAGGGTGCGGATGGCGTCCTTCGAGCGCAGCCCGAAGGTGCTCGTCAGGGCGTCCGCGCCGAGCAGCGGCGAGGACAGCACCCGTTCACGCAGCAGGGGGTCGCCGAGCGGGCCGATGCCGGCCGTGACCTTGGTGAGGACGTCGACCGCGAACCGCAGCGCCACGGGGTCGAGCGGGTCGGTCACCTCGACCAGCCGCATCGCCGCGACGAGGGTCGACCTGCTGGTGTCCTGGGTGGACGACCGGTACGCACCCCGGCGCCACCGCATGAGCTCCTGCGCGAGGCGTCCGTCGGCCGCCGCGAGCAGGCGGCCCACCTCGAACGCGCTCGCGTACGAGATGTTCTCCGCGCCCGTCTCGGCGACCACCCGGCGCGCCTGGTCGGCGCTGTGGTACGGCCCGAGCGGGTCGCGCGAGACCGGCTGGGAGACGAACGGCCCGCGGTACCAGCTCTGCTCCGGCGCACCGAGGCGGTCGACGACGTCGATGCGGATGTGCCCGGTGTCGGCGACGGCGAGCGTGGACGACGGCGCCACCTCGCCCGCCATCGCGACGTCGAGGCCCTGCATGAGCTGGCGGAACGTGCCGTCGCCCTCGCACACGAACGTCCAGCTGTGCAGCAGCACGAGGCGGGCCTTCGGGTGCAGCACGAACATGCCGGCATCCGTGCGCCGCTTCAGGTCGGCGGACTGGCCGAGCACGGCGGCGTGCGCGGTGCTGCTCGACGGGAGGAAGGCGTCCTGGGACGCGGCTGCGACGGCGCCGACGAGTCCGGGCGGGGCGGCGGGCGCCGGGATCAGCTCCTTGCCGGCCGAGGCCGCCTGGGTGACGCCCAGGCTGCTGGCCCGCGCCGGCGCCGCCTCGACCGCCGACTGGATCGCGGCCTTGTTCGTCGTGCTCCGTACGGTGCCGGTGGTGGTCCTGCCCTGCATCGGCTGGACCATCGTGTCGGCGACCTCCGCGGTCACGCCCGTCCCCAGCGAGCCGCCGCTCAGCTCGAACGGCTGGGACACCAGGGCGTCCTGGGCGTCGACGAGCGTCTCCCAGCCGTGCTCCTCGACCACGTCCGTGGTGGGCAGCAGGTCGGTGCGCTCCTCGACGGACACCAGGCACGCGACGTAGGAGGAGCCGGACCGGGGGATCCGGTTGCCCATCACGACCGCGAAGTACCCGTCGGAGTCGCCGGCGGCGAGCCACGGTCGTCGACGTTCACCTGGCGCACGTGGGTGAGCAACCGCAGCTCGTCCGGCATCGGCAGGATGTCACGCAGCAGCTGGAGGTCGGCCTCGACGGCATCGCACCGGATGCCGTCGGGGCGGCCGAGCCGCTGGAAGACGTCCGCCGGGACGACGTCGGTGAGCGCCTGGTTCCGCTTAGCTCGCACTCGGAGGCCTCGAACAGGACGAGGGCGAGGAACGGGTACGGGGTGTCGTCGGGGCCGACGGTGTACGCGTCGCCGAGCGGCCGCTCCCACGGCAGCGTCCGACGACCGAGCGCGACGTGCGGCAGCGCCGAGTCGAACGGGCCGTGCCCGTTGCGCGGCGGGAACACGCCCGCCACCTCGGACGGAGCGAGCGAGAACCGTGGGCCCTCGACGTCGAAGAAGTAGTCCTGGCCGGGCAGGTCCTGCGGTGCGCCGGCGATCGCGACGTCCGTCTCCACGCGCATCCGGTAGGCGCCGGCGAGCAGCGGGGGTCGGATGTAGTCGTAGAGCACCATCTCGCCGACCTGCGGATCAGGCATCGTGCACCGCCTTCCCCATCAGCCGTACCTGGACCGAGCCGTCGGGTGTCAGGTGCTCGTCGGGCACCACCTGCGTCAGCGTCGACCCGGCCAGCACGGCCGCCCACTGAGCCGCGTTCCCGACGGCACCGACCACGCCGGCCAGGGCGACGTCGCCCACGACACCGACGCTGACGCCGACCGTCGGGCCCGCTGGGTCGTCGGCCAGCAGGTCGTACAGGAACATCGTCCGGTTGCCCGCCGTGACCCGCAGCGGGAGAGCGGCGACGTCCGCGCCGTCCGTGTGGACGACCACCTGCTCGGGGCCGAGGGCGACGCCCCGCGGTCCGTCGACGAGGACGCCGATGACGGTGGTCGACGCCGGCAGGTCCGTGCGGACGAGCTCCTGGTCGAGCATCGCGCGCGTCACCGGCACGATCCCGGCGGCCTCGACGTGGCCGCGGACACCGACGGCGAAGGGCTTGCTCAGCCGGACCACCGAACCGCGGGCGAGCAGCGTGGTCGGGCCGACCTGCGCCAGCTGCGACCCGAGCTGCCAGCCCAGCACGGGGGTCGAGCTGCCGGCGGAGACGGCCCCCGTGACGGCGCCTGCACCCGCGGCCTTCGTGGCGACGGTCGGGACGCCCAGTGCCGTGAGCGCGACCATCCCGCAGCCGTCGACGAGCATGACGGACTGCTGGCCGGCGGGGAGCTCGCGGTCCGCCAGGAGGGTGCCGGCCGTGCTGAGCTCGGTGATGCGGACCGCGCTGTCGCCGCTGGCGGAGACCGTCCAGGTGGCGGACCGGGGAGTTCCCACAGGTGCGTGCTGCCCGACCGCAGGGTCACGCCGTCGCCGCCCGCGAGCTTGGTCAGCCCGTCGACGCTCTGGCCCGCCGCCCGGCCGACCGTCCCGCCCAGGGCCGGGTTGCGCAGCGTCCGCGACGACCGCGCGGCCCGCGTCGGCTGGGGCACGCCGGTGGTGGGCCGGATCAGCAACGCCGAGCCGGGGACGTCCCACGAGGTGACGAGGTCGTGCCGGACGTCGACCACCGGCACCACCTTGGGCAGCCCGATGCGGGTGTCGAGCCGCGGCAGCCGGCGGAGCGCCGGCACGGTGGTGCGCATCGCCGGTGCTGCCGCGGCGACGAGGACCGGTCGTTGCAGGACGGCGCGCACGCGCGGCTCGGTGAGCGCCACGCCCTCGACCGGGCCGACCCGCACCGGCGGCGGTGGCGTGCCGATGCCCACCGGGTCGAGCGTGAAGCCCTCGGCCAGCGACGAGAGGACGGGCGGTGCCGACCGCCGGTTGGCGAGCGCGTCCAGCGCGGCCGGACCGTACCCGGGGGAGCGCAGCCCGCTGTCCGTGCGCAGCTCGGCGAACTCCGGGTTGCTCCCGCCCACGATGCTCGCCACGCCGGTCATCAGCGCCGGGGTCGAGATGTCCTTCGCGGTCGCGGCGAGCGCCACGTAGGCGGCGCCCGCGTTCTTGACGGCGATCGTCACGGAGCCCGTGTTCCGTGCGAAGGGCAGCGGCCGGTAGTTCGTCGCGTCCACCAGCGTGCCGATGGGCACCACGTCGCTGGGGTCGTGCAGCCCGGCCACGCCCGTGATCTCGAGGCCGTTGAGGACGGGGAGCGTGTTGGCGGCGGCGGGCGGCTTGAAGTCGGCGAAGAAGTGGTACGTCGCCTCGGACACCTGCGCGATCAGCGGGTTGAGGCGGAACAGGGTCGGGTCGAGCACCAGGGCCCTGTCGGCGGGTGCGGGCTGGCTGTCGGGGACCATGTCGACGAACGTGCTCGTGCCCTCGGTCTGGCGGGCGAGCACGACGCTGTGCACCGCGCCGACGTGGTCGTGGGTCTCGTGCATCGGTGCGAGGTCGAACTCGTAGGTCGCGGACAGCGTCGCGAACCGGCCGAACACCGTGGCCGTCATCTGCGACTCGGGCACGTCGGTCTGCAGCTGCAGCACGAAGCCGCGGGCCGGCATCTTGGACTCGGTGCGCAGCGCCCACTCGGCGGACAGCCGCCAGGGCTGGTCGGCGGTGCCGGGCGCGACGGGCGCCCCTGCGGGCTCGGCCGGCAGCAGGCCGGCGCTCACCTGCGCCCCGACGCTGCCGGCCGCGGCGTCGCCGGCGCGGACGTAGAGGTCGACGAACTCGGCCCAGGTCTTGGCCGGCGGCATCGGCAGCGAGTCGTCGCCGAACGGCACGGTCACGGACGTCACGCCGAGGTCGGCGGTGACGGTCCCGTGGAACGGCGGGCCGGACAGGTGCAGGGACGCACCGACCGAGACGCTGATCTCGATCGTCGCGCACGCGAAGAAGCAGATGCGGATGCGCAGGCGCCCGCCCACCTCGATGCCCACGTCGAGCTCGTAGTGGAACGGGTCGCGCGTGATGAGGATGTCCGTGTAGGCGGTGAACCAGATCTGCAGCCAGTCCGGCCCGTAGGTCGCCTCCATCCGCACGCCGGTCATGAACGCCGTCGAGGTGATGGCGAAGTACGACTCGCCCTTGATCTGCACGACGCCGAGGAACGACCAGCGGAACCCGAGCCGCGGCACGATCGGGTACTCGGGCAGCGGCTTGAACGACGGGTGGTAGCCACCCAGCGTCAGCAGGAACGTCCCGTTGCGGAACCAGGTGAAGAACGCGAAGCCGCCGGTCAGCTGGCAGTCCTTGCTGATCAGCCAGGAGTTGTCGGTGAGCTGGGCCTGGATGGAGAACAGACCCTCGGCGCTGCTGAACCGGGCCTTCATGGCCAGCTCGATGCTGACGATCGCCGCGTCGTCGGTGGGCAGGGCCATGCGCGCGACACCGAGCAGGCCGATCTCGATGCCGCCGTCGAGGGCCACGTACAGGACGGCCGTGACGTTGACGACCTCGAACATGGTGCCGCGCAGGCCCGCCGCGAACCACAGCGCGCCGCGGGACGGGGGCACCTGGTCGCGGAACGCGTAGAGCGCCTGCATCGGGTTGTTGGCCAGCGCCTCGGGGTTGTCCAGCGCCTTGACCAGCATGAAGTCGGGGATCTTGTTCAGGTCCTCCGGCACGATCAGGCGGCGGTTGTAGCCGAGCCCGAGCGCGATGCCGGTGAGGTTGATGACGGGCGGCAACCCGATGGGCACGAAGACGCCGCCGAAGATCGCGAACGAGGTGTACTCGTCGGACCCGCTGCCGACGACGCTGTACGAGCCGATGACGATGGCGCCGATGCTGCCGATCTTCACCAGCAGCATGCCGTCGTACTCGATGGGCGGACCGTCGAACTTGACCAGGCCCCCGGCGATCGAGATGGCCGGTCCCGAGTAGCCGACCGCGAGGCCCTTGAGGTCCAGCGACCACTGGCTCGGATCGGTGACGTGCGCGAACGGGATGGTGACCGACAGGTCGTCCACCTCCGCCGACAGGCCCGCGACGCTCAGGCCGCCGTCGATGGCGAGCGTCAGGGCGGTGCTCGTGATCCCGATGCCGAGCTGGTCGATGAAGATCGGCCCGAACCCCGCGTGGATGGGGATCCAGAACAGTCCGCTCTGCCCGCCGACGAGCACGTGCAGCTGGGCCGAACCGGTGCCGGCGTCGTCCCAGTACCAGACGTCGACGTCGGTGACGGGGTTGACGCTCTGCCCGTCGCCACCCGCGCCGCCGGACCCGCCGGACGACAGCAGGTTGGACGCCACCGGGTTCGATCCGCCGCCGCCGCCGAGCGCGGCACTGATGGGCAGCCCGAACCCGCCGAGCTCCAGACCGCCGCCGCCGTGGGAGGCCACGAGCGAGCCGGTGCGCGTCTCGAGGTCGAGGAACACGTACGCCTTGACCGCTCCGAGCCGCAGCCAGGTCTCGGAGACCAGCGCGGTCCCGTCCGACTTCTCCAGACCGACGCCGACGCCACGCAGGTGGATGCCCAGGTCGAACGCGAGCTCGGGAGTGGTGTCGATGAGGAACAGCTCGAGGCCGCCCGTCGCGGGAGCGCCCCACGCCGTCGGCGCGCCGAGCAGCACGTCGAGGGGCTCGCCGATCGGGATGGCGACGTGCCCGGACAGGCCGATCCCGACGCGGCCGCCGTCGGACAGCAGCCTGACGTGCAGGTCGCCCAGCGCGACGTCGAGCGCGCTCGACGCGGCCGCGAGGAACCCGCCGAGCATCTGGAACACCCCGGGCAACGGGGAGGCCAGGTGCCCGCCGACGAGGATGCCGGCGTCGGTCAGGGCCTCGGTGAGCGTCGGGCCGCCGGTCCACAGATCGTGGTCGAGCACGGGCTCCGCCGCGGCGAGCGCCACCTGCAGGGCGAGCGGGAGGGCCCAGCCGACGATCAGCTGCTCCGCGGTTCCGGACGCCGTGGTCACCGTGAACGCCGGCGCGAGCTGGAGGACGAGCGGGCCGTCGTCGGCGCCCGACGCCAACGGCAGCGCACGGATGCGCACGTCTCCGCCGGAGTCGATGTCGAACGCGAACCGCGGCTGGAGCGCCACCCCGAGCCCGGACAGGTCGGCGCCGAGCGCACCGGAGACGTCGACGCCCGTGCCGTCGACCTGCACCGTCGCCGACAACGCCGCGGGAGCGCTGGCCACGGGACGCAGGTTGAGGATGCCGATCCCGACGGTGGGGCCGTTGAGGCCCCAGCCACCGGTCGCCTGCAGGGAGCCGAGCGAGTCGGGCAGCGTCAGACGCCAGCGGACGAGGCCGCCGCCGGGGGCGTCGAGAGTGCCGGGCACGCCGGGCAGGAGGTCGACGACGGCACTGGCCAGCTGGCCGCGCTTCGTCGAGTCGACGTCGTCGAACCACGTGCCGGTGAGCATCGCCGTGAAGGAGGCGGTGTGGGCCGAGAACTTGCCCGCGGGGTCGTACAGGTCGAGGTGCCCGGCGGCCGCCAGCAGGTGCTCGAGCCAGTCGGGGTGCGGCGTAGCGAAGTGGTCGACGGCGGCGTCGAGCACCTGGGGCAGCAGCCCGCCGGCGGCGCCGCGCAGGGCTCCGAGCCCGCTGAACGTGGGCAGGATCGTGATCGGCTCCACGCCCTGCGGCGTCACGACGAGCGAGAGGCCGGTCGGGTCCGCGCCGAACGCGACGTCCAGGTGGGGCCAGCTGCCCGTGAGCGGCGTGCCGATCGTGACCGAGCCTGCGGGCGCGACGTGCCGCGACGCGTCGATCTCGACCGCGAAGCCGAGGCCCAGGACGCCCTCGATGGGGGCGGTCGTCGCGGCACCGATCCGGATGGACCCGGGGGTCGAGCCCGCCACCACGGTCAGCCCGATGTCGCCGGGCAGCTGGAGCCCCGGTCCTGCGGGGAGCCGCAGCGCGCCGTTGAGCGTCGTGAGCAGCTGGGCGACCTTGCCGGCGTCGAACCCGCCACCATCCAGCCCGAGCGCGTCGACGCCCGAGAGCATCTCGCCGGGGGCGCGCAGGAGGTGCAGCAGGGCGGCGACGTCCAGGCCGGGGACCAGAGGCGTGAGGATCGTCGCGACGACCCCCGAGGCCAGGACCTGCGGGATCGCGTCGTCCAGGCTCGCGGCCAGGTCCGGGAGCGACAGGGTGGGCCAGAGCCGGACGCCGGTCAGGAACGGTTCGGCGTCGAGGGTCACCGTCCCGTCGGCCGTCCGGTAGTGCAGCGCCACGATGCCGAGCCGGGCGACCACCTCGGCGGTCGCGGTGAATGCGGACAGGGCCAGGTCGACGTCTGCGGAGAGCTCGACGGACGGGCGCGCGTCGCCGTCGCCGGCCGCGGTCGAGGCCTGGATGCCGGTGCGCCAGCCGGTGCCGTCTCGCCGGACGAACAGCTCGTACGGCGTGCCGGGTGCCGCCAGCAGGTAGGAGCCGTCGGTGACGCCGTCGGCGATCAGGCCCGCCCAGCCGTCCGCGGTGGCGAGGGCGCCGGGCACCTTGCCGCCCAGGAAGCCGACGGGGTCGGTGCGCAGCGCGGCGAACCCGTCGGCCGAGAGCACCCGGGTGCCGGTCGCGTCCATGCCCAGGAGGTCGATCGCGCCGAGCGCCGCCGCGAGCGCCGAGACGGTGGTGGCGGCCGAGTCCGTCGCCGCGAGGGCCGCGCCGACGCCGGCACCGATCAGGGGTGCAGCCACGGCGTCGGCGAGCGCGGCCCGAGCGACGGTGGTGCCGCGCCACGCGGCCTGGTCGAGCCGCGCGTCGAGCACCGCGGTCGGGCCGGATCCGCCATGGCTCGCGGTGACCCCGGCTGGAGGCGACGCAGGCGGCCGTCCACGTCGCTGTGCGCCGGTCCGCCGACGAGCCACCCGCCCGGGCGGCTCAGCGAAGCTCCACCCGCAGCAGCTGGGCAGGGTGCGGCGGCACCGCGGGGGAGTCGACGAGGGCGATCTGGCCGAGGCCGTACCGGACGCGTGCGTCCGCGTGCGGGGCGTTCGGTGTCGGGTCAGGCAGCGGCACCGGCATCGCGATGCCGTAGGCGAGGTGCGTCGGCGCGGCGCGCGAGCTGCCGGCGAGCGTCTGCACGCGCGCCGACAGCGCCGTGCGCAGCGCCGCGAGGACGTCGTCGGACAGCGAGCCGGACATCGTGACGACCGCGACGTCGGCGCCGATGTCGAACGGTGCCGTGAGCGAGAACGAGGCCTCGGGATAGGGGTCCGCGACGGCGAGCGCACCGGTCGAAGGCGCCGGGCGGTAGCCCTCGACCGCGCGCGTCAGGTGGGCCAGCGCGTCGGCAAGCGGCGACGCGGTCGGCGCGAGGACACCGGCGATGCGGATGGCGTCGCCCAGCTCCTGGTCCTGCAGGAACGCCAGCGGAGTCCCGAGGTGCGGTGTGCCGATCGTGATCAGGCCGGTGACGCGGCCGGGGTGGTCGGCGACGAACGTGCGCGCGGCCAGGCCGGCATAGGAATGGGCGACGATCGTCAGCGCACCCGGGTGCAGCACGGCGAGCCGGTCGGCGACGTGCGCGATCTGGTCCGCGAGGTAGGCCGTGTCGCCGCTGCCGCTGTCGGCGAGGTCCACGGTGTACCAGTCGGCGACGGCGGTCAGGGTGTCGAGCGAGATGGTCCGCGGGTCGATCCCGGGCGTGCGCAGGTCGACGTGCGCCGCGGGATCGGTGGTGCCCTGCCGGTCCGGGGAGGCGAGCACACCGGACCAGACGGTGTGGTCGACGAACGCCGGGCCGACGAGCAGGACGCAGCGGTTGCCGCCCGAGACGATCCGCTCGACCTGCGCGACCACGTCCGCCACCACGTCCGGGTGCTGGGGCAGCAACGGGTGGGCGGCGTTCGCCTCGGCGCCGTGCGCCCAGCCGAAGATGTCGGGGCCCTGCGAGTCGCGCGGCACCACGCCGTCCCCGGAGCCCAGGTGCACCTCCAGCAGCCGCAGCCGCTCGGTGAGGTCGCGCAGCGTGAGCCCGCGCAGCAGGCTGCGCAGGTCCGGGTCGAACCAGGCGACCTCGACGAGCACGGCGGCGAGGTCCTCGGCGGTCTGCGCGGCGTCGACCCTCGTGCCCAGTCCGGCGAGCCAGGCGGTCGGCGGTCCGGCCGGCTCGAGCCAGGTCTCGAGCCGCGGCCCGTCGGCCAGGTGTGCGCCCGGCCACGCGATCCGCCACGGGTCGTCGAACGTCCCGGCCCCGTCGAGCAGGTCGACCAGGTCCGTCGCCAGCTCCTCGACCTCCAGCTCGCCCGCGCCCAGCAGGCCCTCGCCGAGGGATCCGAGCCCCCGGAACAGTGCGGTCGCGCTGGACTCGCCGGACACCCCGACGTGCGCGACCAGCCGACCGAGCCAGAGCCGCAGCGCGCCGAGCGGGTCCCGCAGCAGCCTCCCCGGGTCGCTGGGGTCGACGATCAGCGGGCTGTCCTCCGGCATGCCCGGCAGGCCGCGTCGCAGGCCGAGCAGACCCGCGGCCGCCTCGACCTCGTCGCCGGCGGTCGACGCGAGGACCGAGAGCACGAGGCGGAGCAGGTTCTCCAGGTCGCCGATGCCCACACCGAGGCCCGCCGCAGATGCCGCGAGGTCGGTCAGGTCGAACGGGACTGCGGGCGGCAGGTGGAGCTCGGGCACCGTGACGGCGTCACCGTCGGCCGACAACGACAGTCCGGCCGCGCGGACGTGCCAGCCGAACGGCTGGCCCGGGCGCCAGCCGGCCGACGCCTCCAGCGTGTCCAGCCCGATGTGCACGGGACCGATCGTCGCGTCGACCGCCGGGTCGAGGACGAGCCGGAGCTCCTGCGCGCCGAGGAACCCGACGGCGAACGCGCCGTCGGCAAGGTCGAACGTCAGCAGCTCGCTGACCAGCGCGAACGTTGCCGGGGTGGTGGCTAGCCGCAGCCCGATGCGCAGCTGTTCGGTGCCGGCCGCCGCGGGGTCGGGCGCGTGCCAGGCGGTCAGCTGGAGCGCGGGGGAGTCGCCCGCGATCGCCACGGTCCACGGGTCGACCGCGCTGCCCGTGCCGCCGATCGCACCGTCGAGCCCGATGAGGTGTGCCACCTCACGCAGGATCGCGTCCCAGCTGGTCCCGTCCTGGAGCACAGCCCGGTGGTACGTGCCGATGGCTGTGGCCGGGTCCACCACGAAGGTCGCCAGGTCGAGGTGGTGCGTCCACCCGGGCAGCGCGGTGCCGGGGTTGGCCGGGTCCTCGGGTGCGACGAGCCCGACGAGGGCCGCGAGCCGGCGCCCGACGTCCGTGCCGAGCGCGTCGGTGATCTCGTGCACGACGAGGTCGACGGCGGCCGCGGCGACCGAGTCGACGTTCGTCAGGTCGAGCCGCGGGTAGGGCGTGGTGTCGAGCCGCGCGTCCAGGAGGCTTCCAGCGTCGGCGTCAGCGTGGACCCGTCCCACACGAGCCCCGCGCGCAGCGTGCCGATCTTGACCTGCGCCGTGTCCACGACCGCCGTGTCGCCGGCCCCGGTCAGACGGAGCAGCGCGGTGGCCCGCGGCACCACGACGATCGCGCCGACCCCGTCCAGCGGCACGTCGACCAGCGCGGCCTCGGCCTCGAGGTGCAGCTCCGGCGCGTCCGGTCCGAGCGCCGCCGCGACGGACACCCCGAGGCCCGCGCGCAGGTGGCCGGACGCCTGCGCCAGCGTCGCGTAGACCTGCACGCCCGCCAGCTCGGCCACCGGCACGCGCCAGGGCACGTCCACGGACCCGGTGCCGGTCGCCGTGACCGTCTGGCCGAGCAGCCCGGCCAGGTGCTCCAACCACGGAACGGCCGTCGGCGTGCCGTCAGTGCCCAGCAGCTGGCCCATCCACCGCTGCACCGCGGCAGGGCCCTGGGGCAGGTCCGCGAACGGGAAGGCCGGGATGTCGTCGGCGTCGGCGAGCCCGAACAGGGCGAGCAGGTGGTCGGAGAGCGACGTCAGCGTGGCGTCGGGGTCCACCTGTGCCAGGACGATCTTCAGCAGCGCGGCGAGCAGGTCCGGGGCGTGCCTGCCGAGGTCCTCGACGTCCATCACGCTGTCCGCCGGGGTCTCGCCGCCGAGGCTCAGCTGCTCCAGGACCAGCACCAGGGACGCGCTCGGGTGGTCCGGGTCGGGCACGACGGTGAACCGGGCCGTGACGGCCGCGAGCCCGACGGGTCGGCCGCCCGCGGGGTTGTAGGTCCACCCGGTCTGCACGCGCGCCTCGACGGCGAGCGGGTGGGCCGTGGTCCCGATGACGAGCTCGACGTCGGAACCCGCCTCCACCACGTCGGCCTGGAACCGCAGGGAGGCGGGCACGTCCGCGCCGGCGCCCGTGTGGAAGTCGCCGCCGAGCCCCAGCACGACGCCCGAACCCGTGTCCCGCAGGGTGAGGTAGAGGTTGCCGCGCTCGAGATCCCCCAGCAGCGGGTGCCACTTCTCGCTGTCGGGCCGTCCGGGGTGCGGTTCGGGCGGGAGGACCAGGTCGAAGAACTGCAGGAGCGCGGTGCGCTGACCCGGCGCGCGGACGATGCCCTCGAGCTTGGTCAGCGGTTGCTGGAACCAGCTCTGGTCGAAGTCACCCTGCTCGTCGAGCAGCCCGAGCGCACGCGCCAGCGCGTCCAGCTCACCGGTCTGGCCCAGGCTGATGCTCATCCTGGTTGGTCCGTCGAGGCGGTGCGAGTGCGGAACGCAGGCACGAGGCGGATGTCGTCGCGGACCAGCGGCTCGACGTGCTCGGCCGCCAGGCCGACGAACGAGAACGCGCGCTGCGGCGTGAGCGTCAGGCCGTGCTCCGAGACCGACACACCGCCGGGGACCAGTCCCTTCGCCGTCGCATGGCTCTCGACGTAGCGCAGCAGGGCGGCCCACACCACGTCCCGGAAGAGTGCACCCCACCGCGCCGCGACCTGCGGGTTGCCGAGGGCGGACTCGTCGGTGGCGGCCACCAGCAGACCGGCGGTCGCCGCATCGGAGCCGAAGACGAATCGCACCGCCAGGGGAGCGACGCCGGCTCCACGGACTCGGTGTCCACGGCCACGATCACGGCGCCCTGCACCGCACGCAGCTGCAGCTTGTCCACGTGGAGCAGGATCTGCGCGCCCTTGTCGCTCCACACGACCGAGGCTGCCCCCGCGTGGGCCGGACCGGTCAGCGCCGCCTGCACGAAGGCCGTCAGGTCGGCGAGGGGGACGGTCGACGATGCGTTCTGACGCGCGGCGTCCGTGCCCTCGCTCATCCCGGAACCCCCCGGTTCACAGCCCGCCGTGCCGCGTCGAGTGACGCGAGTCACGACATCTGGGACATTACCGACGGGCGGCGGGGTGCGTCTACGCGCAGTCCTACGTCAGGCGTCCCAGCGCGATCGCCGCGTACATGAGGGCGGCGACGGTCTCACCGTCCGTGATGGTGCCGTCCGCGACGAGGCGTACGACGTCGGCCCAGGGCAGGGTCCGCACGGCCGTGATGCCCTCCTCGGCCTGCTCGGTCGGCACGTCGGCCCGCGCGTCGGACGGGCGCAGCCCGCGCGCCAGGAACACGTGCTCCGGTGCGTGGCTGACCCCGTTGAGCGCGAACATGAAGCCGATGGCGTCCCAGCTGTCCGCCACCAGGCCGGTCTCTTCACGCAGCTCCCGCTGGGCGGCCAGCAGCGGGTCCTGCCCGTCGGAACCGCCGGCGGGCACCTCGAGCGATCCGCTGCCCGTCGTGTAGCGCGCGACCTCGACGAGGACGACGTGCCCGTCGTCGGTCACGGGGACGACGAACACGGCCGGGTTGCGCACCTCCAGGACGCCGTAGATGCCGGCGCTCCCGTCGGGGCGGTCGACCTCGTCCTCGCGCAGGCGGATCCACGCGTTCTCGTAGATGGTCGTCGACGTGCGGGTGCGCCAGGGGCTCATGGGCCAAGACTGCCGGACCGACCGGTTGCACCCACCTGCCCGTCCGCCCAGAGTGAGCCGCATGGACACGTCCGCGGCGCTGCACCGCAGCCAGGTCATCGACCTCACGACGACGGGCCGGCGCTCGGGAGAGCCCCGCCGGATCGAGATCTACCTCCATCACCTCGACGGCCGCCTGTTCATCTCGGGCATGCCGTCGCCGACCACCCGCGCCTGGATCCACAACGTGGCGGCCGACCCGCACGTCGTCATCCACCTCAAGGCGGGCGCGTCCGCGGACGTGCCCGCGCTGGCCAGGGTGGTCGAGGACCCGGACGAGCGCCGGCCCCTGATCGAGGCCGCGGCACGGCGGTGGGGTCGCGACGACATCGACGTGATGATGGTGCAGAGCCCGCTCATCGAGCTCACCGTCTCCGGCACGCGGTAGCCGGACACGTCCTCGGCGTCGCCTAGGAGCGTGCGCCCGCGGGATTCGACTCGTGCGCGTGATAGGTCCCGTGTCCCTGCACGACCAGGCCGTCGTCACCGAAGACGAGCACCTCGTCGACCGAGCTGCCCCGCTGGTTGCGGTAGTGGATCACCAGCGCCGTCACGCCGGCGTAGACGTCCTCGACGGTGAAGTGCAGGTCCGGGATGAGCCGCAGCCCCTCGGCCCAGTACGCCCTCAGCTGCGCCTTGCCCCGGAGCACGCCGCCCGTCTCGGGCAGGAGCTGCACGGCGACGGGCGAGGTGAACACCACGTCGTCGTCGAAGTGGGACAGGATCGCGTCGAGGTCGTGGGCGTTCCACGCGGCCTCCCATTCCGCGCTGAACAGGATCGGGTCAGGCAGGCTCATGGCGACAGTGTCGCAGCGACGGCGTGCTTCGTCGGGTGGATTTCGGGCGCGGGCTCGCAGGGCTGACTCACAGGAAGTTCCGAGACTGCTCCGAGTTAGGGCATGCAGACTCGTTTGCATGACCACGACGACCCGCGTCGCCACACCCGTCCGGACGGCCGCCACGCGCCGACCCGCACCGACACGTCGGCTCTCCGGCGCGCTCACAGGGCTCTGGGTCGGCTCCCTGGCCGTGGTGGCGTTCTGGTGGTTCGGCACGTCGTCGGCGGTGGGGTCCACACCGGGCGGGGCCCTGATGAGCGTCGGCGAGCTCGCCGGGCTGCTGGCCTCCTTCCTCGTCTGCGCGCAGCTTCTGCTCGTCGCGCGGGTGCCGTGGTTCGAACGCTCGGTCGGGTTCGACCGGTTGGTGTCCTGGCACCGTTCGTTGGGCACCACGGTCGTCCTCCTGGTGCTGACCCACGTGCTGCTCATGATCATCGGCGGCGCGCTGCTCGACTCCACCTCGCTCTGGTCGGAGGTGCCGAGCGTCCTCGCGAGGCAGCCGTACCTCTGGCTCGCGCTGATCGGCACGGTCCTGTTCTTCGTCGTCGGGCTGTCGAGTGCCCGGCTCGCACGGCGCGCGCTCTCTTACGAGCTGTGGTTCGGGCTGCACCTGACGATCTACGTCGGCATCTTCCTGGCGTTCTTCCACCAGGTCGCCGGCGGCACCCACTTCGTTGCGGACCGCCTGGCCCAGGCGGCCTGGATCGCGCTCTACTCGGCGACGGCGGCCGCGATCCTGACGTGGCGGGTCGCCTTGCCCCTGCTGGACCACCGACGCAACGCGCTGCGCGTGTCGCAGGTGGTGCGCGAGGGCCGCGACCTCGCGAGCGTCTGGCTGACCGGGGCGTCCCTGGACCGCCTCGACGCTCGCGGAGGTCAGTACTTCCTCGTGCGGTTCCTGACCCGCGGTCACCTCGGCACGGCGCACCCGTACTCGCTGTCGATGGTGCCGACGGCGGACAGCATGCGGTTCACGGTCGGCGCGCTCGGCGACCACTCCGGAGCGGTCGAGGCCCTCCGCCCCGGCACACGCGTGCAGGTCGAGGGTCCGTTCGGCCGGTTCACCGCCGACCGCGCCTCGACGCACAAGGTGCTGCTCGTGGCCGGCGGTGCCGGGGTCGGTCCCGTCCGCGCCCTCGCCGAGGAGCTCCTGCGCCGCGGGCACGAGCTCCGTGGTGGTGCACCGGGCGCACACCGCCGACGGGCTTGCCCTCGCGGCCGAGTTCACGCCGTCCCCGTGGCTGCGCTACGTGCCGGTGCCCGGCCGACGAGCGGAGCTGCGCTACGACCCGCTCGCTCCGGCGCACCTGCGCAGGCTCGTCCCTGACATCGCCGAGCGGGACGTCTTCATCTGCGGACCTGACCCGATGATCGATGCTGTCGTCCGGTCCGCACGAGCGCTCGGCGTCCCGCCGACCGCGATCCACCGAGAGGAGCTGGGCTGATGGCTAGCCGACCCTGGCGCGGGACCCTGCTGTTCGTGGGGGCCGCCGCCGCGATGACGGCGGCGGGCGTCGCGAAGTTCGCGCCCGCCGTGCCGAGCACGACATCCTCGGCCGCAGCAGGCACGACGAGCACCGGTTCGACGAGCAGCGGAACGACGAGCAACGGTTCGACGAGCAGCGGTTCGACGAGCAGCGGTTCAAGCTCCGGTGCAACCTCCACGGGCACGGACAGCGGATCCACGACGACCTCCGACACGGTCACGATCGTCGGGTCCGTCGAGCAGAACCGCTACGGAAACGTGCAGGTGTCGGTGACCTTCACCGGCAGCCAGATCACCGACGTGCAGACGCTGCAGGTGCCCAACCGGGAGCGTGAGGACCAGCGGATCAACCAGGAGGCGGTCCCGATCCTCGCGCAGGAGGTGATCTCCGCGCAGTCGGCCCACATCGACACCGTCTCCGGGGCGACCTACACCTCCGACTCCTACGCCGCGTCCGTCCAGTCCGCCATCGACCAGCACGGCTGAGCGGGTGCGTCACCTCGAGACGGTGATGGGCATCCCGATGTCGGTGGACGTCCGCGACGACGACCCCGGGACGCCCGAGCTGGTCGACCGCGCGTTCGAGGTCCTCCGGGAAGCCGACCGCCGCTTCAGCAGGTACGACCCGGCCAGCGAGGTGAGTCGCTTCGGGCGCGGTGAGCCCGTCCCGCGGAGCTGTCCGACGACCTGCGCGCGGTGCTGGCGGTCGCCGGCCAGGCGTGGGAGGACTCCGGCGGGGCGTTCTCGGTGCGCAGGCCGGACGGCACGCTCGACACGGACGGCGTGGTGAAGGGCTGGGCCGCGCAGCGCGCCGCCGACGTCCTCGTCGACGGGGGAGTGCGGAGCCTTCTGCCTCAACGCGGGCGGCGACGTGGTCACGCGCGGCGAGCCCGAACCCGGTCGCGGCTGGCACGTCGGCATCCGGGATCCGAGCGATCCTCAGGTGTTCCTCGTCGTGCTGGAGTCCCGTGACGGCGCCGTCGCGACGTCCGGGACCTACGAGCGGGGTGCGCACGTCTGGGACGGACGCACCGGTAGCTCGCGACCGAGCTGGTGTCGGCGTCCGTGGTGGCCCCGGACCTCGCCCGGGCGGACGTCCTGGCGACGACCGTCCTGGCGCTCGGCCCGGCCGGCGTGGCGTGGGCGGGCGAGCACGGGGCGACGGCCGTCATCGCCGTCGGCGCGGACGGTCGGATGCTCACCGACGCCCCAGGTGCGGCGCTGCTGGGAACCAGAGGCTGATCTCGGCGCCGGTCGCCCCGTCGCTGCGCGCTCCCGCCGCGACGGCCCCGCCGTACTGCGTGGCGACCTCGGCGACGAGCGCGAGCCCGAGCCCGTAGTGGCGTCGGCGCCGGTGGTCGTCCCTGCGGGCCGAGGCGAACCGGTCGAACACCGAGGCCCCCTGCGACCCCAGTCCGGGTCCGTCGTCTCGGACGGCGACCGTGACCCGCGCGCCCGAGACCACGACCCCGACCTCGACCTGCGAGGTCGCGTGGTCGAGGGCGTTGTCGACCAGCGCCGTCACGGCTCGGCGCGTCGAGGCGTACCCGGAGAGCGCGATGGCTGTGGCATCGCCGGTCCGGGTCAGACGGAGGCCACGCTGGTCAGCCGCGGCGCGAGCCGCCTCGACGACCTCGTCGGCGACGGCAGAGACGTCGAGCGGCACCGCGTCGACGGAGCGCGGATCGGCCGTCAGGAGCATGTCGTCCAGGACGCCCGCAAGGGCAGCGGCGTCGCCGAGGAGCCCGTCGACGTCCTCGCGGACCCGCGCCGACGTCCCCGCACGGTCGGTCAGGTGCCGATCGAGCAGCTGGACCCGTGTCGAGAGCAACGTCAGCGGCGTCCGCAGCTCATGGCTGGCGTCGGCGACGAACCGTCGCTGGAGGCTCAGGGCGGACGCCATGGGTCGCACCGCGCGCCGCGTGAGCCAGACACCACCGAGACCGGCGAGGACGATGCCGAGGCCGCCGGCCACCAGGAGCGCTGCCTCGAGCCTCTCCATCTCCTCGTGCGCGGGGCGTGGGTCGAGCGCCGCCTGCACGACGCGACCGTCGTGCGGCACGGTCACGACCTGCAGGACGCCCTGGTCGGTCTCCACGGCCGTCCGGACCGCCCGACCGCTCGACGTCGCCCGCTGGATCGCGGTCACGTCCGGCAGGCCGGTCGGGAGGTTCGCCGACGCGTCCGTGCTGCCGTCGGCGACGATGGCGACCCACATGCCGGGACCTGCGTCGTGCACGGCGTCGATGGATCGGGCCGTCGACGCGATCAGAGCCTCGCCCCGACCGTGCAGGGAACGGCTCACGACGACGAGCACGGTCGTCGCGACGACCAGGATGACGACCAGCACGAGCGCGGCCGTCTGCAGCCCGAACCGCCAGGACGCGCTCCGAAGGGTCTGGCGTTCGGCCTCGGTCAGCCCGTTCACAGCTCACCCAGCCGGTAGCCGGCGCCCCGGACGGTGGTGACGGCGGACTTCCCGAGCTTGCGCCGCAGGTAGTACACGTAGGTGTCGACGACTCCCTCGTCGGACACGTCCGGGAACACCTGGAACAGGATGTCCGACCGGCTGAACACCTGCCGGGGGCGTCGCGCGAGGAGCCCGAGCAGCGCCGCCTCCCGCTCCGACAGACCCCGCTCCTCGCTGTCCGCCCGCACCACGCGGCGCGACTCGACCTCGAACGTGCCACCGGGGACGGGCAGCACCGACGGTGCCGGACCGTGCGCCCTGCGCCGCAGCGTCCGCAGGCGCGCCGCGAGTTCGTCGAGGTCGAACGGCTTGCTGAGGTAGTCCTCGGCACCGGCGTCGAGGCCTGCGACCCGGTCGGCGGGGTTGGCCAGCGCCGAGAGCACGAGCGCCGGCGCCACGACGCCCTTGGAGCGCAGCCGACCCAGGAGGTCGAGCCCCTCGATCCCGGGCAGGCCGCGGTCCAGGACGATCACGGAGTAGCTCCGGGTCAGCCCGAGGTGCAACCCTCGCTGCCCGTCGAGCGCGACGTCGACCGTGTAGCCCTCGCCCTGCAGGACCTGCTCGAGCATCGCGGCCAGCCGCCGGTCGTCCTCCACGAGGAGCAGCCGTGCTTCGTCCTCCATGCGGTGCCGTACCTCTCCGATGCGAACCAGGTCGCCGTGAGCGTGGCGGACGGCACCTTCGGATCCCCTGAGAGTCGTGCGGCGGCGACCCGCCCGGCCGGGAGATACTCGGGCCCTACCGACAGCGACCACGGGGAGACCGTCGATGCTCGACAGCTTCACCACCTGGCTGCAGACCGTACCCGCGGGGGTCGTCTACGCGGTGATCTTCGCGCTCGTGTTCGCCGAGGACGCGCTGTTCTTCGGCTTCGTGCTCCCGGGCGAGACGGTGGTGATCCTGGGCGGCGTGCTGGCCAGCCAGGGGCGCATCGAGCTGGCGGTCCTCATCCCCGTCGTCGTGCTCGCCGCGATCCTCGGCGACAGCGTGGGGTACGAGGTGGGCAAGCACGTAGGTCCCCGGCTGTTCGCGTCGCGCTTCCTGAAGGACCGGCAGGACGGGATCGCCAAGGCGCAGGACCTGCTGGCCAGGCGCGGCCAGTCGGCGGTGTTCCTCGGGCGGTTCACGGCGTTCTTCCGCGCCATGATGCCCGCACTGGCCGGCGCCTCGCGGATGCCGTACCGGCGCTTCCTGCCGGCCAACGCTGCCGGCGGGATCGTCTGGGGGGTCGCCACCGTCCTGCTGGGCTACTTCATCGGCACCGCGTACGAGCGGATCGCGTCCCGGATCGGCGAGGGCCTCGCCATCGCGGTCGCGGTCGCCGCGGTCGTCGCGTACGTCGTGTGGCGGGTGCGCAAGCGCCGGGCCGAGCGTGCGGGCGAGCGCGAGGCCGAGGAGGCCGAGGCGGAATGACCCACCGTCACCGGTCGCCCGGGACGACCAGCCCCGACTCGTAGGCGAGCACGACCGCCTGGGTGCGGTCGCGCAGGCCCAGCTTGGTCAGGACGCGGCTGACGTGCGTCTTGACCGTCTCCTCGCCGACGACCAGCCGCGTGGCGATCTCCGTGTTGGACAGCCCCTCCGCGACGAGCAGCAGCACCTGCGCCTCACGGGGTGTCAGGCCGGCGACCACGGCCGTGGTGTCCGGGCGGCGGGCGCGCTGTCGCGCGAACTCGGCGACGAGGCGGCGGGTGATCGTCGGCGCGAGCAGCGCGTCGCCAGCGGCGACCACGCGGACCGCGTCGAACAGCCGCTCGGCGGTGACGTCCTTGAGCAGGAACCCGCTCGCGCCGGCCTCGAGGGCGTCGTAGACGTGCTCGTCGAGGTCGAAGGTCGTCAGGACGAGCACCCGCGGGCGGTAGTCGTCCTGGACGATCCGCCGGGTGGCCTCGATGCCGTCCATGACGGGCATCCGGACGTCCATCAGGACGACATCGGGTCGCTCCGCGCGGCACAGGAGCACCGCCTGCGCGCCGTCGGCGGCCGCACCCACGACCGTGAAGTCCTCCTGGGTCGCCAGCAGGGCGCCGAACGCCGCGCGGACCACCTCCTGGTCGTCCACGACGACGATGCGGGTCACGCCGCGCTGCCGCGGGGGAGCACGGCCTGCACCACGAAACCCCCGCTCGGACCGCGTCCGGTCGACAGAGTGCCGCCGGCCATCGCGACGCGCTCGCGCATCCCGGACAGCCCGTGGCCGACGGGTCCGGGGCCCGGACCGGGTCCGTCGTCCCGCACCCGGACGACGAGCTCGTCGGTCCGGTAGTCCAGCTCGACGTCGACCGCCGCCCCGGCCGCGTGCCGCCGCGCGTTGGTCAGGGCCTCCTGGACGATGCGGTACGCGGTGAGCTCGATGCCCTGGTCGAGCGGCGCGACCTGGCCGGTCACGATGAGCCGGGCGCCGCCGCGGCCGACCACCCGGACGTCGTCGAGCAGCTCGGTCAGCTGGTCGAGGCCCGGTTGCGGGGAGCGGCTGGACGTGTCGGCAGCGTCGGCGTCCTCGCGCAGCACCCCCAGCAGGCGGCGCATCTCGGTCAGGGCTGTCCGGGCGGTGTCGCCGATCGCCACGAGCTTCTCGGCGCCCTCCGGCGGCATCCCCGGCGTGGTGAGGCGGGCCGCGTCGGCCTGCAGGGCGATCAGGGAGACGTGATGGGCGACGACGTCGTGCAGCTCGCGCGCGATGCGCGCCCGCTCGCCGCGCGCGAGGTGCTCCACCGTCGACTCCGCCGCTGCCTCGACCACGGCGTCCTTGCGGCGCGACTCGGTGCGCAGCCGCCAGAAGGCGCCCGCCGCACCCGCGCCGGCCGCGAGCAGCAGTACGGCGAAGGCCGTGCCCCGGCCCTCGGGGAGGAAGCGCCCGGCCAGCACGACCCACGCGGCGAGCGGGGCGGCCAGCCACGCGAGCCGCGACGGCGGCCGCGTGCAGCCGACGGCGGCGAACACCACCGCGAGCGCCACGAGGCCGCCCACGGACGGGGGCAACCCGGCGACCAGGCAGAGCGTCGTGGCGGCAGTCGTCAGAGACGCTGCCGGCACCGGCCAGCGCCCGGCCAGCGCGACCGGCGCGGTCATCGCCAGCGCGAGCAGGACCGCGACGAGCGTGTCTCCGGGGCGGTCCGCGCTCGGCGCGATGCCGCTGCCCGTCGGTGCCACCTGCGACGTGGACGTGACGCCGGCCCCCGCCTGCATCAGCACCAGGACGCTGAGCGCTACCGCGGCGACCGGCCACGCCGCGGGACCCGGACGCCATCTCATCGGTCCATTGTGACCTGCGGTGTCATCCCCCGGGCGGGGGAGGCGAAGATCCCGCTGCTGCGTGACGACCCGGCCCGGGCCGGCTCCTAGCGTCGTCGTCATGCAGCCCTCCCTCGATGTGCGCGCCCTGTCCAAGCGGTACCGCGGCACCCTCGCGGTCGACGACCTGACGTTCAGCGTCCGACCGGGCGAGGTGACCGGCTTCGTCGGCCCCAACGGCGCCGGCAAGTCCACGACCATGCGCGTCGTTCTCGGCCTCGATGCCCCCGACGCCGGGGAGGCCCTGGTCAACGGCGTGCGCTACCGGGCGCTCGATCGCCCGCTCACGCAGGTGGGCGCCCTTCTCGACGCGGACGCCGTGCACCCGAGCCGACGTGCCCGCGACCATCTGCTCTGGATCGCGCAGAGCAATCGCATCCCGGGCCGCCGGGTCGACGCGGTCCTCGACGAGGTCGGACTGGCATCCGTCGCACGCAAGCGGGCCGGCGGCTTCTCGCTCGGCATGCGGCAGCGGCTCGGGATAGCCGCCGCGCTGCTCGGGGACCCGCCCGTCCTGCTCTTCGACGAGCCGACCAACGGCCTCGACCCGGACGGGATCATCTGGATCCGCGAGCTGATGCGCCGGCTCGCGTCCGAGGGTCGGGTGGTCCTGGTGTCCAGCCACCTCATGGGTAGCTCCCAGGACACCGCCGACCGCCTCGTGATCATCGGCCGAGGGCGGCTCGTCGCGCAGACGACCGTCGCGGACCTGCTGGCCACGGCCTCGAAGGACCAAGTCGAGGTGTTCACGCTGCTCCGCTCGGAGGCCGTGGCCGTCCTGGCCAACGCGGGGGCGACCGCGGCGGTGAGCAGCGCGCAGAGCATCGTCGTGCAGGGGCTGGCGGGCGACGCGATCGCGGGCCTGCTCACCGGCGCCGGGGTGTCGTTCACCGAGCTGCGCCGCCATCGGGCCTCTCTCGAGGAGGCCTACATGGATCTCACCCGCGGGTCGGTCGAGTTCGCGGCGAGCGAGGGTGGTGCCCGATGAGCACGATCCTCGCGGAGTGGACGAGCTTCCGGACGGTGCCGCGCTGGCTCCTCACGATGGCGTTGGCCATGGTGCTGACCGTCGGCGTCAGCATGCTTGGCGCCCAGGGCTCGATGACGGACGTGAACGAGCACCCGAACTTCGTCGTGGGTCCCGGCGGCGCCCCGGTCGCGGACGAGCTCGGCTTCGTCCACCGCACCGTGACCGGTGACACCACGCTGACCGTCGACGTGACCTCGCTCGAGCCGGTGGCCGATCCGGAGGGCCAGCGGCCGGGGTCCGCGCACGGGACGCAGTCGCCGACGACCCCGTGGACCGACATCGCTGCCGGGCTGACGCTCAAGGACGGCACCACCAGCGGCTCGTCGTACGTGTCGGTCCTGCTCACGGGGAGCCACGGCGTGCGGATGCAGTCCGACTTCACCGATGACGTGGCCGGTAGCGCGAGCAGCGGCGCGCGGTGGTTGCGCCTGACGCGGTCCGGCGACGCCGTGACCGGGTACGAGTCCGCCGACGGGCACACCTGGCACACGATCGCGACGATGACGCCGGCTCACGTGCCGTCTGCCGCCGAGATCGGGATGGCGGTCTCGTCCGCACCCGCGAAGCTTCGTCGGCCGCGGCATGGGCGGCGCCTCGGTCGGAGCCCATCCCACGTCCGCCGTCGCCACCTTCACCGGCGTCGATCCGGACGGCGACTGGACGGCCGCTCAGGTGACGATGCCGATCGAGGCTCGGCCCCCTGAACAACGACGCAAGCCCGACCCCTGCGGTCCTCACCCAGGACGGTGACACCTACACGATCGTCGGCACCGGCAAGGTGGGGCCTCAGGCGCCCGACGACGACATCGTGGAGTCGACCCTGCTCGGTGTGATCCCCGGGGTGCTGGCCCTGATCTGCCTCGGCGTCCTGTTCGGTACCTCGGAGTACCGGCGCGGTCTGATCCGGACGACCGTCACGGCCACGCCGCGACGCGGCCGGGTGATGGCGGCGAAGGCGATCGTGCTCGGTGCGGCCACGTACGTGCTCAGCCTGGTCGCGGTGGTCGTGTCCTTCCTCGTCGCGGTCCCCATCCTGCAGGGCAACGGCATGGCACCGCCCGCCTTCCCCGACCCGTCGCTGGCCGACCCGGCGGTCGCACGGACCCTGCTGCTGACCGCAGCGTTCATGACCGCGGTCACGCTCGTCGCGCTGGCTGCAGGCATGCTGCTGCGGCGAAGCGCACCCGCGATCACGCTCACGATCGTCCTGCTGCTGCTCCCGCTGATCGCCGGGACGGTGTTGCCCGGCACCTCGCCGAGGTGGCTCATGTACACGACCCTGGCCGGCGGCCTCGCGACGATGCGGTCGAAGCCGCCGACCGACGGGCTCGCAGAACCCTGGGCGCTCATCGGTGCCGGAGTCGGCATCGCGGTGGTCCTCGTCTACGCCGCCGTCGGCATGGGGCTCTCCTGGTGGCAGCTGCGGAGCCGCGACGCATGAGCGGGTTCGGGCCTGCGCTGCACGCGGAGTGGACCAAGGCCCGCACGCTGGCGAGCACCTGGTGGCTGCTGGCCTTCGTCGTGGTGTCGATGGTGGGGCTCGCGGCCGCGATCACCGGGACGCTCGACACCGACGCCTGCAGCGGCACGTGCGACACCGTCAAGCTGAGCCTGACGGGAGTGCGGCTGGCGCAGGCGGGCGTTGCCGCCCTCGCGGTCCTCGTCGTGGGCTCCGAGTACGCCACCGAGACGATCACGACGACGCTCGCCGCCGTGCCACGACGCGCGGTCGTCGTCTGCGCCAAGCTGGTCGTGGTCTCGGCGTCCACCCTCGTCGCCGGCGGCGTCGGCGTGCTCGCCGCTGTCGTGGTCGGGCGCGGCCTGCTGGCCGGTCGAGGGTTCACCGCGGCCTCGGGCTACCCGGACGCGGGGTTCGACGCCCTGGCCACCCGTGCGGCCGTGGGGACCGTCGTCTACCTCGTCCTGGTCGCGGTGCTCAGCGCCGGGACCGCACTGATCGTGCGGGACACGGCAGCCGCCGTGACGATCGTGCTGGCAGCGTTGTTCGTCGCGCCCCTTCTCGCCATGGCTGTCGACGCCGACTGGCAGGACCGGATCCACCGGTTCGCGCCGATGGACGCCGGTCTGGCCGTCCAGGCGACCCGCGACCTCGGGGCCCTGCACATCGGCGCGTGGCCCGGGTTGGCGCTCCTCGGGGGATACGCGCTGGTCGCGGCCCTGCTCGGCGGGCTGGCGCTGATCAGCCGCGACGCCTAGCCCGGTGCGTCGTGGTGGGCCAGCAACCGCGTGAGCAGACCGGTCAGCTGCGCGCGCTCGTCGGCGGACAGGGGAGCCAGGAGGTCCTCCTGGACGAGGTCGGCCTGCACAGCCAGCATCTGCATCCGTTCCCGGCCCGGCCCCGTGATCGTCACGACGTTACGACGTCGGTCGGCCGGGTCGGGCAGGCGTTGGACGTGGCCCGCGGTCTCGAGGTCGTTCAGGCAGCCGACCATGTCGCTCAGGTGGATGCCCGTGCCGCGACCCAGGTCCGCCTGGCTGGTCGGGCCGTGCTCGGCCAGTGCCGCGAGGATGCGGTAGTCGTACCCCCGGGCGCCGATCGCAGACAGCCGCTCCACGAGCAGGCGATGGGCATGGGCCGCCGTCTGGGTCAGCAGCCAGCTGGGCAGCGCTGCGACTCTGGAAGGTCCGGTCATGGCGCCGAACCTAGCAGGATCGTTCGCCGCTCGAACGTCTTGCGGTCATTCGTTCAGCGGTCTAACGTTAGTCCCACCAACGACTAGCGAGGGATCGACCATGACGCTCAACGGACAGATCATCGGACAGGCCGAGCGCGCGACCCGCACGCTGCTGGAACGGCAGCTGCGATCGACCGGCCTGCGGTTCGAGCAGTGGGTCGCCGTGAACCAGCTCCAGGCCGGGGTCGCCGATCGCGGGCAGCTCGTCGGGCGCCTCGTCGGCGGCCTGAAGATCGACGACGAGGCCGCGCAGGACGCGGTCGACGGCGTGATCGCGCTCGGCCTGGTCGCTGGCGAGGACGACCGGCTGACGCTGACGCTGGCGGGTGCCGAACGGTTCGGCATGGTGCTCGGACAGATCTCCGCGATCACGCAACGGCTCTACGGCGACGTGCCGCCCGCCGACCTCGAGGTCGCGGGCCGGGTCCTCACGCTCGTCACCGAGCGCGCCGACGCTCAGCGCCGCCTCCTGACGGGCGTTCGGCGGGCGGGTCAGACCGACGCGGTGCTCGATGCCGCGGCCTCCGTGCGCGGCGTGCGCGGATGCCGCAGGGCGGCGAGGAACGACACGCCAAGCGCGATCGCCATGCCGTAGAACACCCACTGCGACGCGGACGCGAACGAGTGCGCGACCGCATCCTGGATCTTGGGTTGCAACGCTGCGGGTACCGACGCGAAGGCCTCCTGGTTCTGCTGGTGGGCGGCCGCCGTCGCGACCGAGTGCGCGTCGTCCGGCGTCAACCCGAAGCCGACGAGCGCGTCGGTGAGCCGGCTGGTCAGCACGGTCGCGAGCACGGTGCCCAGCACCGCGATGCCGAGCGCGGAACCGTAGTTGCGGACCGTCTGCGTGATGCCGGTGACCTCGCCGTACGACGCGTCGATGGCGCGGTTCACGGCGTCCGTGCTGGCCGGTCCGAGCAGCAGGCCGATGCCGGCACCCGCCATGACGATGTAGGGCCACTGCGCGTTGAACGACAGGTCGGTGAGCTTGTCCGCCCACAGCGCGAACCCGACGGCGCCGAGCGCCGAGCCGAGCACCATCGGGCGGCGGGCCCCACCCCGGTCGAGCATGCGTCCGCCGACCTGGGCGGCCGGCGCGAACCCGGCGAAGAACACGAGCAGGTAGAGACCGGCCTCGTTCGCGTCGAACCCGAGCGAGATCTGGGAGTACGTGCTGGCGAAGAAGAACGCCGGGACGAACGCGATCATCGAGAAGAAGAGCACGACGTTGTCGACGACGAACGCCTTGTCCCGGAAGACGCGCACCTTGATCAGCGGGCTCCGCCGACGAAGCTCGAACCGCGCGAAGATCACCAGCACCACCAGCCCGGCGGCGAGGCAGGCCCAGGTGAGCGGGCTGTCCCAGCCCCAGACGGGTGCCTGCTCGAAGCCGAGGACCGACAGGCCCATGCCGAGCGCCACGAGCCCTGCGCCCGCCCAGTCGATGACCTCGCGGCGACGGGACGGCGGGATCTTGGCCAGCAACGTGAGGACCAGGGCGATGATCGCGACCGGGATGTTGATCCAGAAGATCGCGCGCCAGGTCCACTGGGTCAGGTAGCCGCCCGCGATCGGGCCGATCGCCGTGAGGGCGCCGCTGACGCCGAAGAAGACCGCCAGCGCGCGACCCCGTTCGTGCAGGGGGAAGGCGGCGACCACCACGGCCAACGCGGCCGGGATCATGATCGCCGCGGACACGCCCTGCAGAACCCGGAACGTGATGATCCAGGTCTCGGCGGCCGACCCGGTGGGCGTCGCACCGCACAGTGCCGACGAGCCCGCGAACCCGACGATGCCGAGGATGACCATCCGGCGGTGCCCGAGGACGTCGGCGAGGCGCCCACCCAGCGCGAACGTGGCGGCCAGGGCCAGGAGGTAGGCGTTGATGACCCACTGCGTGCCCGACCGCGTGAGCGAGAGCTCCTGCTGGATGCTGGGCGACGCGATCGCGACGATGGTCTGGTCGATGAACGTCATGGCGACGGCGAAGAGCATCGCGACGAGAGCGATGTTGCGCGCCGTCCCGACCGCTCCGGTGGGCGGCGCCGCCGCGGTCTCCGGAGGCGTGGGGCCGGCTGCGTCCACCGCCGGTTCCGGGCTGGTCGCTTCGGGGGTCACGGTCGGCTCGCTCATGGGCTCCGCTCCTGTTCGGGTCGCGAGGAGGGGAGCGACCGGCACAAAGTCTTCACAAGTCGGGTGCGTCCGGCAACTCGGCTAGCCGTGCGAGGTTCAGGCCTGGCCGAGCGTGTAGCGGACCTCCTGCTCGAGCCGGATCGCCCCGTCGCCGTCGCGGAACGGCTCCAGCCTCTCGAGCAGGAGCGTGCGCACCGCCGGACGCTCGGCGGGCGGCACGGCTTCCCACATCCCGCGCTGCCCGTGCGACCAGGTGAACGCGAGGTAGTGCTCGGCGTCGCGGAACGCGGCGGTGACCGTGCCGTGCACCGTGCGGACGCCCCCGACGCCCGCGTCGACGAGCAGCTCCTCCATCGCCTCGTCGGAGGCGAACGGGCCGCGAAGGCCGCTCGTGCGCGCGTCGAGCATCGCCGGCGGCAGGTAAGCGGTGAAGGCGCCGTCCAGCTCGCTCCACCGACCGTCCTGCGTCCCGAAGGTCGTGATCCCGATCCGACCGCCCGGTACCAGCAGGGCGACCCACGCGCGGAGCGCGGCCGGCGGGTCCGGCATGAAGAAGAGCACGAGCGACGACGCCACGACGTCGAACGACGCGGCGGGCACGGCGGGTGCGCGGGCGTCACCCACCCGGACCTCGACCTGGGGGAGGCCGCGCAGATCCTCGGCGGTCCGCTCGACCATCCGAGGCGCGAGATCGATGCCGAGCGCGTGACCTGTCGGTCCCGTCGCCAGCGCCAGCGGCCGCAGCGCGGCACCGCGCCCGCAACCGATGTCGAGCACGCGCTCACCCGGCTGGACGGCAAGCTCCTCGACGAGGCCCAGCGCGATCGGCTCGAACCACGGGACGCCGACGTCGTCGTAGGTGTCCGCCGCCCGGTCGAAGACCCCGGCGACGCCCTCGGGTGCAGTCATGGGTCCACCTTGGTGCAGAGGACACCCGCCGGCCAGACGGCGCCTCGGCCGGGTCGTCCCCCTTCGGCCGCGACGTGGCGGTGGAGGCTCTACACCTCGCCCGGCAGCGCCCTGCGGATCACGATCCGCGTCCACGCGCCGACGAACAGCCGGTCGCCGTCCTCGAGCTTCGCGGCGCTGGCCGACGGGGATCGGGATCGTCGGAACGGGCTCCCCGGGCTTGCTGACGTAGGTGCCGTTGGAGGACTGCAGGTCCTCGACCCACCATCGCTGGCCGTCCGTGTTCAGCTGGCAGTGCCGGCGGGAGACCCCGGAGTCCGCGCCGCAGTCGACCTGGGGGTGGATGTTGCGGGACACCGACGGTCGGCCGACGAGCACGCTGCGCTCACGCAGCGGGACCAGACCCGGCAGGCCGACGGACGGCATGGGGTCCTCGGGCTTCTGCGCCTCGTACCAGTCGGGGTCCACCCAGATCTCCGCGACCCACGAGTCGGGTCCGGCGGGCGGGGGAGTCGGCGATGCGGGGGGCGCGACGACGGGGGTCGGCGTCGACGCGGCGACCGGCAGCGAACCCGTCGTGAAGTCGTACCCGCAGGTCTCGCAGAACAGGGCACCGGCCGCGGCGGGTGCGCCGCAGTTCGAGCAGGTCGTCGCGGCGCTCGTCGCCGCGGGCGGGTCGGCCGGGACCGGGGCGGCGGGCGGCGCGGCCGCGATCGGCGCACCGCAGATGTCGCAGTAGTCCGTCGACTCGGAGGCGTGACCGTTGGGGCACTGGACCGTGCTCACCGGCGGACCCGGGTGGTCTTGGTGGACGCGGTATCGAGCGCCATCTCGTCGAGCTTGGCGGCGTTCCGCTTGAGACGCACCGTGCCCTTCTCCTCGTCGTCGATGTCCACGACGCGACGCAACCGGCTCGTGGCCTCCTCGTTGCCGGTCTCCTGGGCGAGCTGCACGGCGCGGCCGAGCTTGACCGTGGCTGTGGCCTCGTCGCCCGCCGCCTTGGCCGCCAGACCCTCCTGGATGGCCGAGGCGAGTTCGGCCTGGCCGGTGTAGTGGGCGACCTCCGGGCTGATCCGGGCCGTGAGGGTGTCGTCGTCGGACCACTGCGCCTTGACCAGCGCCGACGTGAGCACCTGCCCGCCGACGGCGATCTGCACGCGCGCCGCGAGCTGTTCCGACCCGATCGGCTTGGACGGCACCCGGACGGCCACGTGGTAGTCGCGGGACTCGTCGCCCCACGCACCCGTCGGGTAGGCGCCCGTGAGCGCGTTCACCTCCGTGCGCCGGGCCGTCAGGTCCTCGACCGTCGGCGCGACGCGGCGGACGAACAGCACCTGGGCCCCCTGCGGCGCCCAGACCCGCAGCTCGGCGTCGGCGACCCCCTTGGACATCGATGCCTGCACGAGGCGACGGAAGTCCTCGGCGATGTCGGCCGGGTCGGCGATCAGGTCCACGGTCCCCAGCAGGGCGGAGGCGATCTCGCGCAGCTCGGACACCTCCCACCTGGCACCGACGCCACGCGCGTCGCACTGGAACCGTCCCGTCACGTCCCGGATCGCCTTGGAGAGCTCGTCGCGCGGCTCGGACTCGTTCTTGCCGTCCGTGAGCAGGATCGCGTGGCGCTGCGTGGCCTGCGGGACGTACGCGAAGACCTGGTCGGCCAGTCGCAGCCAGGTGCTCATCGCGGTGCCGCCGGACGCGGACATCAGCGAGATCGCGCGCTTGGCCTCGCGGCGCGCCCCGGGCTCCATCTGCACGATCGCGACGGGCGCGTTCGGATAGGGGAACGCGCGCTGGGCCACGTGGCTGCCGCCGATGATCGCGAACCAGGTGCCGTCGGCGATCTGGTCGACCGCGACCTGTGCCGCGTACTTGGCGGCGTCGATGCTCGGGCCCTGCATCGAACCGGACGTGTCCACCATGACGATCTCCGCGACCGTCCCCGCGGCCGACGCGGCCCCCGCAGTCCCGGCCCCCGTGCTGGTCACGGTGACGATCGCGTGCACGTCCGTGGCGCCCTCGGGGAGGAACTCGTTCTGGAACACCTCGGTGTGGAACTCGGCCACGTCTGGCTCCTTCTCGGTGCGCGCTCGGTCAGCTGTGGACAGTATCGGCCGTGACCGCGGCGGGCACGACCCCGATGCGGGTGAGTGCCGCGGTGATGTTGTCGGCCCCGCCCTGTGCGTTCGCCCAGCGCACGAGCTCGGCGGCGACCGCCTCGGGTGCGCCCCCGGCGGCGGACTGCGCGGTGCGGACGAGGGCGGCCATCGCCGTGGCCTCGGAGCAGTAGTTCCACAGGCCGTCCGAGCAGACGAGCACCCAGCCGGGGCCCTGGGCGCGGGTGGCGGTCGTGCGGGGGACCACGTCGCTCGCGTCGGCGCCTAGCCACCGCGTGATGGCGTGGGCCTGGGGCGACGACTCGGCCTTGGCGCGCGGCACGCCGAGCGTCATGAGGTCGTTGGCGCCGGAGTCGTCGCTGCTGAGCTGCGTCGGGACACCCGCGTCGGGCAGCCAGTAGACCCGAGAGTCGCCGAGCCAGCCGGCCACCACGTGCGGCCCGTCGACGACCGCCGCGACGAACGTGCACGACGGCGGGTCGTGCCGCTCGCCCATGTCCCCGACCGCGGCTGCGATCGCCTGGTCCGCGGCATCCGCGGCCCGGACGAGCAGAGCGGACCACGCCGAGACGCGCGCCGTGCCGCCGTCGGCCGCGACGCCCCCGACGAGCACGTCCCGCGCGGCCCGGGCCGCGGCCAGGCTGGCGAGGTCGGAGTCCGGCACGCTCGACACCCCGTCGCAGACCACCAGCACGGCGGCGTCTCGGGCGAGCCCGAGCGCCATCGCGTCCTCGTTCTTGGTGTGCCGGATGCCGCGGTCGCACACGCCGCCGAGGGTGGCCGACGGGGCCTCGGCCCAGTGGTCCCGTTCGCTGGCCGCCGGGGTGCCGCAGTCCTGGCAGTACCCGTCGTCGGCGATCGGTCCGCCGCATGCACGGCAGGTGGCGACGGTCGCCGCAGCCGGGGGCGGTGCGACCGCCACGGGCGCCGCGAGCGGCGACCCGCACTGCTCGCAGAACCGGGACCCGTCCTGGGCGACCGTGCCGCACGAGGCGCAGACGAGGCTCACCACGTGGTCCACCGCCGGATCTCGTGCGCACGATCGACCAGCGCGATCCGTTCGTCGTGGTCCTCCGTCAGGGTGGCGAGTTGCCGCAGCGCACCCTCCAGCGCGTCCCGCAGCTCCGGCTCGTGCGCCGGCACGCCGCCCAGGGTGACGTTGCGGACCGGGCCCTTGGCCAGCACGGTGCTCAGCGCGGACCCCAGCACGTCGACCTTCAGCTCGGCCTGCTGCAGCGGAGGCAGGACCACCGACTGGACGCTTGCCAGCGCCTGCGACAGCGCCGTCACGTCGTCCGTCGACCCCGCGAGCAGGCGCGCGCGCATCATGCGTGCGTCGACGTAGGAGGCTTCCGCGTCGGCGCGACGAGGTCGAGCGCGTGCAGCGCCCCGTCGAGGTCACCGCGCGCGCTGCGGATGCGCGCCAGGCCGAACGCTGCGGGAGCCGTGTAGTTGGCGTCGGCGCGGGCGCAGGTGACGTACAGGGACTCGGCGATGTCAGGTTCGCCGCTGCGTTCGCAAGCCGTGGCGAGGGCGAGCTTCGGCGCGAGCTCGCCGGGCACCTGGCCGTAGACGGCGTTGAACGACGCCCGCGCCGAGACCGGGTCGTCGGTGGCCACTGCGAGAGCCCACCGAGCCACGCGGCGCGCCACTCCCAGGGGTCGTCGGCAAGCATCTGGGCCAGGGTGTCGCTCAGGAGGTCCTGCCGGCCGGCCTCGATGGCGGTGCTGGCCCGCCGCAGCCGGACCTCGACGGAGTCCTCGGGCGCCTCGTCGAGCGCGCTGAGCCGTTGCACCGGGTCGCTCACGTTCACGCCGGAGAGCCAGCTCGCCGACGGGTCGCTCGCGTCGACCTTGAGCTCGGGCAGCTGGTGCCAGGCGAGCGGGTGACCCGCCTCGTCCGACGCGGGCGACTCGAAGAGCATCGAGGCGGCCGAGTAGAGCGCCGGGCTGCCGGGCCCGCGGTCGGTGGCGACCACCTCGCGCAGGACCCCCAGCACCTGGGCGCGCAGCTCGTCCACGGTCGCGAACCGGTCCGACGGGTCGGCCGCGCACGCCTTGGCCAGCAGCCGGTAGAAGGAGTCGTACTTCTGGAAGACCGGGGTGTCGGCCACCGAGGGGAGCGACGACGCGAAGGTGGTGGTGTTGCCGCGGAAGTCGAGCACGAGCGTCGCGAGCGTGCGGCCGATCGTGTAGATGTCCGACGACACGGACGGACCGACCTCCGGGACCTCGGGTGCCTGATACCCGATCGTGCCGAAGATCGCGGACTGCAGGTCGTCCAGCCGTCGCACGCCGCCGAGGTCGATCAGCTTGACCGAGTCGCCCTGCTGGATCACGTTGTCGGGCTTGAAGTCGCAGAACAGCAGCCCGAGGTCGTGCAGGTACGCGAACGCGGGCAGGATCTCGAGCACGAAGGCGAGCGCCTGGTCGACCGGGAGCGGGCTGTTCACCCCGGAGCTGGCGTCGCGACGATCCTGCAGGATCTGCTTCAGCGAACGGCCGCCGACGAACTCCATCACCGTGTAGCCGGCGCCCTCGTGCATCACGAAGTTGTAGATCTCGACGATCAGGGGATGCTCGACCTCGGCCAGGAACTGCCGCTCGGAGATCGCGGCCGCGTACGCGTCGGGGTCGCCGGAGTTGAGCAGACCCTTGAGCACCACCCACCGGCCCGAGACGTTGCGGTCGCGGGCCAGGTAGATCCACCCGAGCCCGCCGTGCGCCAGGCAGCCCACCACCTCGTACTGCCCGCCGACCAGGTCGCCCGGGTTGAGCGCCGGGGCGAAGTCGAAGTGGGTGCCGCACTGCGGGCAGAACCCGGCAGACCGGCCCGGCACGCCGTCCCGGGTGCGCCCGACCTCGTGGCCGCACGACGGGCAGAAGCGCTTGCGCTCCGGCACCTCGGCGACGGCCATGACGGCTTGCAGCGGATCCTGGAGCGGTGCCGCGGGGACGGTCGTCAGCCCTGCGCCGAGCCGTGCACCGCGCAGGCGGGTCGAGGTGCTGCCGACGCGGCGGGTCGGGCGGCTGGTCATGGCGACCGTGCGCGCGGAGCCCAGCGCGGCGGTCGCCAACCGGCTGGAGCTGGTGCGGCCGGTGCGGGTCGACCGCTCGGCCTCCTCGTCGCCGGTCGGGGTCCAGGTGGACTGGGTCGACTGGGACACGCCCGTCCCGAGCAGGGTCGTCGCCGACGCGGGCCCGGAGCCGGCGGACTGCGGCGAGCCGCAGACGTTGCACCAGCCGTCCTCGTAGACGCCGTCACAGCCGAGCTCGGTGCAGTGGATGGCGGTCATCGCGATCCCTCCTGTGCTGCCGTGGGCAGGTCGCGGGTCAGGTAGAGGTACTGCTCGACGAGGTAGCGCGCCATCGTGACGTCGCAGGGGGTGGCGGTCACCGCGGCGTGCGCCTCCTCGTAGCCGGACCGCACGGTCGGCGACGCGCTGCGGCCGTTCGTGTCGGCGGCGGCGTGGGCACCGGTCAGCTTGTAGCGCAGCTCCGCACGCTCGCGCAGGGGTGCCGAGTAGGCGTCGGCGACCGCCTCGAACGCCCGGCCGACGGCGGCCAGCCGGTCGACGAAGGCGTCCAGCTCCTGGCGCGTGTCCGGCACCGCACCCAGTCGCGACACGTCGGGGACGGCGAGCTTGGGAGGCGTCGCGATCTCCCTGCGGCACCGCTCGGCCAGCTCGTGCAGCGTCGGCTCGCGCATCTCGAGCGCGGCGAGCGTCGCGGCCGCGTCGGCACGGCCCTTCTCGAGGGTCCGGCGCTGGGACACGTGCACGATGAGGTCACGTTCGGCGCGCGCGGCGTCCGCCTCGAGCTCGCCGAGCGGGCCGGTCACGTCCGCGCCGCGGGCCGCCTGCGTGACCAGCTTCTGCTCGCGCTGCCGCAGCGCGACGACGCGCTCGGCGGCGGTCGCGTCCGTCCCCGCCAGGTCCTCGCAGCGCACCAGCCCCGCCCGCAGGCCGCGGAACCGCTCGGCCTGGTCGGCGCTGTCCGGGTCGAACGACAGCCGTGCGCGCACCTTGGCGATCATCGCGTCGCAGAGCGTGACGGCCTCGACGAGCGACACGAGCGCCGAACCGAGGCCCGAGTCGAGCCGGCCCCAGACCAGGCGGGACATCTTCTCGCGGCCGACGGCGTCCGCCCGGCCCGAGTCCCACACCACCAGCAGCTCGTCGGCCCGCGTGCGGATGGCCTGCCACATGGTGAGCGCGAGGAGCACGTCCGCCGTGTAGGACTCGCCCGTGGGGGAGGCCTGCGCGGCCGCGTCGAGGCGGTCCAGCTCGGTGCGGCGGTCCGTCAGCCAGGCGTCCAGGCCGCCGAGGTAGGTGAGCAGCTCGGGCGCCGGGATCGGCTCGCCCAGCCGCCCGGGTGCGTCGGGGGCGTCGGGCGTCGTCACGGGGTCCGTCCGTAGACCGACGCCGGCGGCACCGGTGCCGGCCCGAGGGCGTGCAGCCAGCGGTCGTACATCGCTGCCCAGGTGCCGTCCGTCTTCGCCTGGTCCAGGACCGCGTTCACGAACCGGACCAGGTCCACCTGGTCCGCCGCCACTCCGACGCCGTACGGCTCGGAGCTGAAGGCCTGGCCGACGACCTTGGCGTACGGGTCCTGTGCGGCGAACCCGGCCAGGACCGTGTCGTCGCCGGTGATCCCGTCCACACGGCCCTCCTGGAACAGGACCAGGCACTGCGTGTGGGTGGGTGCGCTCACGGCCGTGATCTTCGGATAGCTCTGCTTGAGGCGGTCCAGCGTGGTGGTGTCCTCCGGCGCGCAGACCTTCTTCCCGGACAGGTCGTCGATGCTCGTGGCCGTCGAGTCGCGGGTCACCAGCACCTTCTGCCCGGCCTGCAGGTACTCGGCCGAGAACGCGATGTCCTGCCAGCGCGCGCAGTTCATCGTGAACGTGCGGGCGACCAGGTCGACCTCGTGGTTCTTCAGCACGTCGAGCCGCTGCGCCGAGGTGATGACGCGGAACTGCAGCCGGTTCGGGTCGCCGTCGAAGATCGCGGCCGACACGAGGTGCAGCACGTCGATGTCGAAGCCCTCGATCTGCCCGGACAGCGGGTTCCGCGAGCCCATGAGCAGCGTGTCCGCCGAGACCCCGACGATCAACGAGCCGCGGGTCTTGATCGCCTGCATCGTGCTGCCGGCCGGGATCGCGACGCCGCCGTCGGGGGCGTACGACGTGGTCGCGTCGTCGCACACCACCGCCGGAGCAGCGGGTGCTGCGGTCGGTGTGGGGGTCGCCGTGGCCTGCGGTTGCGGGGTGCTCGACGGGTCGCACCCGGAAAGGACGAGGACCGCGACTGCGGCCACCGCGCCGAGGGCGAGCAGGCTGCGCCTCATCGGTACTCCTCCACCCGCCGCGAGATGCCGCGCCAGCTCAGGACGGCCGCCACGAGCCCGGCCAGCAGGATCAGCCAGCCGACCAGCACGGCCGCCGTGCCGGCCCCGGACAGCGCGTCCTGGGTGGCGGTGGCGCTGGCCTCGACGCTGCCGGTGGCGGCGGTCGAGAAGGCGTCGAAGGCGGCGTTCGGCGAGTCCGGCGCGAGGCTGATCGCCAGGGCGACAGCCTGGTCCCACTGGCCGGCGTCGTCGAGCGCGCGGATCTTCTGGTGCTCGGCGGTCCACGCGTCGAGCGACTGGACCAGTGCGTCGTCGACGCCCGCGAGCAGGGTGCGTGCCTGGGCCGTCTCGGTCTGGAAGATCTTCTCGTACGCCTGCCCCGAGCCTCGCTTGATCAGCGTGAACGACTCCATCGACTTGGCGTCGTTGGCCAGCGAGTAAGCCTGGGAGACGGCCACCGTGTCGGCGTAGGACCCGGTCCGGACGCTCGCGGAGTGCTGGGCGGTGGTGGCCAGGACGAGCGCCCCGGCGGCACTGGCCACCAGCGTCAGGATCGTGGCCCAGAACAGGCCGGAGTTGAGCCGGCGGTGCGTGCGCCGGGCCAGCCAGCTCTGCACGACCACGAACGCGACGAGCGCGATCAGCCCGAGCGTGAGCAGCCACGGCGTCTCGCTCACGGCGTCGAACGACGAGTCGACCCGGTCGGAGTTCGTCTTCACCAGCGAGTCCAGCTCGGGAAGGACGTCGGAGCGGAGCACCGACGACGCCTGGTCCAGGTAGGCCGCGCCGACCGGGAAGCCCTGCCGGTTGTTCGCCCGGGCCTGCTCGACCAGCCCGGTGTACGTGGTCAGGCCCGCCGTCGCCTTGCCCAGCAGCTCGGCGTCCGCCTGGTTGGAGCCGGCCAGCTGCGCCAGCCCGGTCGCGGCCGAGGCGATCGCCGCGTCGTACTTCGCCCGCTGGGCCGGGGGCTCCAGGCCGCCGACGAGGAACGCGTTGGTCGCCGTGGCGTCCGCGACCACCAGGTCGTTGCGCACGTCCTGGATGCCCACGAGCTGGCGGGTGTCGGCGTCGGCACTGGCCAAGGCCCGCGACTGGGCGAGCCCCGTCTGCACCCCGAGCACGCCGACCGCGAGCGAGGCCAGGACGGCGACGACCCCCGCGACGCGCATCCGGCCGGGGGTCCTGCTCAGTGCGGAGGCACGCCTCGTCTGCGCGGGGGCAGGCTCGGGCACGGGAACGAGCAACGGTGGTGCGACCGTCTGCGTCACGCGGGCTCCTCGATGTGGGTCGGCTCGGCGGCGGGTGGTGCGACGGGCTCGTCGGGGGCGTCGACGAGGTCCTCCGGGAGCAGCAGCCGCAGCTGGTCCACGGTCGGTTGCTCAACGTCTCGCAGTCGCCAGGCGTGCCTGACGATCGCCTGGTCGAGCACGTTGCGGACGTAGCGACCGTTGCCGAACCCCTCGTCCCGGATCTGCGTCGAGGCGATCTCGGCGAACCGGCCGAGAGTCTCGGTGGTCGGCTCGAAGTCGGCGGAGCGGGCGGACCGCTCGAAGATCTCGCGCAGCTCGGCGTCGGAGTAGTCGGCGAACTCGACCGTCGTCGCGAACCTGCTCTCGAGCCCCGGGTTGGTGGCCAGGAAGCTCGCCATCGGCCGGGGGTAGCCCGCGACGATGACGACGAGGTCGTCGCGGTGGTCCTCCATGTCCTTGACCAGCGTGTTCACGGCCTCCGCTCCGTACTGGTCCTCGGCGAGGCCGTACGCCTCGTCGATGAACAGCACGCCGCCGAGCGCCGTGGCGACGACCTCGGAGGTCTTCACCGCCGTCTGCCCGAGGTACCCGGCCACCAGCTCGGAGCGGTCGACCTCGACCAGGTGCCCCTTGGCGAGCAGCCCGAGCGCCCGGTAGATGCCCGCGACCAGGCGGGCGACCGTCGTCTTGCCCGTCCCGGGGTTGCCCAGGAAGACCAGGTGCCGTGTGAGGGTCGGCGTCGTGAGGCCTGCCTCGGTCCGGAGCCGCTCGATCCGCAGAGCGTCTGCTGGCGGATCTGCTCCTTGACGGCCGCGAGACCGACGAGCGCGTCGAGCTCCGCCAGCAGGTCGTCGAGCGTGCGCTCGGGCGGCGCGTCCGCGGCGGACGGCTTCGCCGTCGGTGCCACCGGTCCTGGCAGGGCAACGGCGGGCGGCGCGCCCGGAGCGACGGACCGCTGCACCGCGGCCGTCGCTGAGGCCCGCGCGATGACGTCGATGCCCGCGTCCCCGAGGTCGCAGGCCGCCGAGACGACCTCCACGAGTGCCGCCGAGTAGCCCGTCGCGGCCGGCGTCCCGGCGAGGCCGGTCAGCAGGTCCGTGGGGGAGGTGCGCCATCGTCGCGCGCTGGCCGCGGCCTCGAAGAAGGCGCCGTACGACGCGTCGGGGGACCCCACCGCGGCCAGCCACGCGGCCGGTGCGCCCGTGATCGACTCCGCGACCGCCGCGGACAGCCGGGCGCCCTCGTCGCGGGCGGCGCCCCCGTCCAGACCGGCGGCGAGGCCGGCACGCTCCAGCGCGTCGAGCGCCTCGGTCAGGTTCATGGCTGCTCCACGTGAGGGGTGTCGAGTCCCGCGTCCGGCGCCAGCTCCAACCCGGAGCCGCCGCCGAACTTCTCGGCCAGGAACATGCCGTGCGCGACCAGCGCGTCGGCGTCCTGCCGCGAGACGGCCTCGGAGATCTTGTCGAGCGTGAGGTCGAGCAGGTCGAGCTGGTCGCACAGGAGCATCAAGGACGTCTTCCCCTTCGACACCACCCGCCGGTCGGCGAAGTCGCGGGGGAGGCGCAGGTAGCCGCCGACCGCCTCCGGCAGGTAGCTCGTCGCGGTCGCGACGACGGTGAACGCCTGCTGGCTCCCCGCCCCGAGGCGGTCGAGCCGTGGCGCCATCTCCTCCACGGTCCGCGAGATGGCGTGCACGCGGGCGGTCACGGCGGCGGGTACCCGGCCGACGATCTGCTGCTCGACCGCGTGCGCGGACGCGACGATCTCGGCCGACGTCGGCGCGGGCGGGTCGGTCACCACCTCGAGCTTCTGGGCGCCGCCCCCTCAGGCGTCCGAACCAGCTCATCCAGCGCTCGCTCCTCGAGAGACAGGCAAGGTTCAGCTCAGGCCGAGGTCGAGCGAACCGCCGGCCACCTCGGTGGTGTCGGCCTTGCGCACCCGGTCGAGGTACGTCTGGGCCTTGGTGGTCTCGGTCTGCAGCACCCCGACCGTCTGGGCCATCGAGTCGAGCGCCTTGACCTTGAAGTCGTCGATCGAGTCCATCGTCGCGTAGATGTCGCTGAACGCCTGCTGCAGCTGGGCGAGCCCGACCGTGGCGCTGGCGGCCTGCTGCTGGATGCCCGCCGACTGCTCCTTGAGCATCTTCGCCGTCGACGCGATCAGTCCCGAGGTCGTCGTGTTCAGCGCGGTGATCTGGTCGAGCACCAGCTTCTGGTTGTTCAGCGCCTGGGCCACGATCACGGCCGTGCGCAGGGCCGACACCGTGGTCGTCGTCGCGCGGTCGACGCCCTTGATGAGCTCGAGGTTGTTCTTGATGATGATGTCGATCGCCAGGTAGCCCTGGATGCTCACGGCGAGCTGGGTGAGCAGGTCCTGGTGCTTCTGCCGCACGTAGAACAGCACGTCCTGGCGCAACGCCTTGGCGCGCTCGGGATCCGTTGCGTCGAGCTGCGCGATCGTCGCGGACAGCCGTGTGTCCAGCGACTCGGCCACGTAGATGTACTGGTGCAGCCGGCCCATGGTGTCCCAGAGGTGCTGCTTCTCCAGGTTGAGCGCGGCATTGTCCTTGCGCAGCTCGTCCTGGCCGTTGTACAGCGCGCGCACGATCCCGTCGATCTGCTTCTGCGACTCTCGTACCGGCGGAAGTAGTCGGTGAGCGAGTCGCCGAACGGGATCAGCCCCAGCAGCTTCTTGCCGACGGACGCCTCGCTCGGGTCCAGGTCCTCGACTGTCTTGCGCAGGTCGAGCAGCGACTTGCTGATCTGCGACGTCCCGGACACGCCGCCGTCGCGCATGGCCTTGACGGGCGTCTGCAGGAGCCGGTTCGAGCTGTCCGCCGCCGCGCGGATGTCCGCGTCGCCCATCAGCCGGATGTCGTCCGCCTTCGCCGTCAGCTCGGGGGACCCGGGCTGCGCGGCCATGAGGCTGGTGACGTAGGCGTCGACCTTGGCGTCCAGACCCGGCAGCGCGGCCGCGTCGATCTTGGGCGCCATCGCGGGCGCCTGGGTGGTGGACACCGGGGCCGCCGGGGCGGGCGCCTCGAGCGTGAACACCGACTGGGGAGCCGGGGGTTGCAGGGGTGCTGCGTCGGTCATCGTCGTCCTTCACGTCCAGCACGCTCAATGGTCACGGGATGGTCAAGCAGGCGTGGCGCCGAACCTAGCACGGCCTCCCCGAGAGCCTAGGCGTCCGCGGCCAGGGGAACGAGGGACTCCGCTCAGGGTGGAACTCGGGGTGCTCCCCGATGCGCCCGCGCCCCCGGGCCGAGCATCCTGGACGTACCAGAGCAGGTCGGACGAACAAGGCAGGGGACGACGATGGGCACGATCCACGACAGCTTGGCCGAGCAGGGCCTCGTACGGCCGATCCAGGGTCGGGTGCTCGGCGGTGTCTGCGCGGGCCTCGGACGACGGTTCGGCATCGACCCGTGGCCGGCTCGGCTGCTCTTCCTGCTGATCCTGCTGGTGCTGCCCGGCAGCCAGCAGCCTGGTCTACCCGATCCTGTGGATCCTCATGCCGACCGAGCACGTCTCCTACGAGCCGACGGCGCCGGCGGGTCCCGCGACCGCCTAGAAGTCGAGCGGCACCGGGTCCAGCCGCCGGAGCACGTCGCGGTCCATCGTCAGGTCGATCGCGACGATGACGCCGTCCTCGATGGTGAACGCGAACGCCGTGCGGGGGACGCCGCCGGGCGCCCACATCGCCCCGACGGCGCCGCCGAGCAGCGCCAGCTCGGCGGTCTGCGCGGCGCCGTTGAACGACAGCGCGACCTCGCGGGACCCGACGGCGTCCTTGAGGAAGCCGAAGGAGGCGACCTTCGGGTCGACGCGCAGCACGACGTCCGGGTCGAGGGTGGCCAGCAGGGCCTCGAAGTCGCCGCCGCGTGCGGCCGTCAGGAAGGCGTCGACGACCTCACGCTGACGGACCAGGTCGGTCTCGACCCGCGCGCCCTGGACGCGCCGACGCGCACGACTGGCCAGCTGGCGCGTGGCCTCGGGGGTCCTGCCGACCATCGGCGCGATCTCGTCGAACGGGACCGCGAACATGTCGTGCAGGACGAACGCGAGCCGCTCCGCGGGCGCGAGGTGCTCGAGCACCACGAGCATGGCGAGCCCGACGGAGTCAGCCAGAACGGCCTCCTCGGCGGGGTCGACGGCGAGCTCGTCGACACGGGGGACCTCCAGGTCGAGCGGGTCCTCGCGGCGCGAGCTGCGGCTGCGCAGGCGGTCCAGGCAGATACGGGCGACGACCGTCGTGAGCCATCCGGGCAGGTTGTCCACCCCGTCCGCGTCCGCGCGGTCCAGGCGCAGCCACGCGTCCTGCACCGCGTCGTCCGCCTCGCTCGTCGAGCCGAGCATGCGGTAGGCCACGGCCGCCAGCCGGGTGCGGTTCTCCTCGAACCGCCGCGCGAGGTACTCGTCGTCGCTCATCGGGCCATCCTCTCGTCTGTTGCCCTGATGACGAGCGGCGCGGCACGGATGTGACCGTTGACGGTGGGTGGGCGCGGTCCTACGGTCGGATCAGCCGGCCAGCCGATGGTCGTCTGGCCCGCGCTGGAGGCCACCATGCTCTCCGCCCACCCCGCGATCCCCGTCCTGGCAGTGACGGACATCGACCGGGCAACTGCGTTCTACGAGGGAACGCTCGGTTTCACCCACGGGGACGTCGAGACCCCCGAGGGCATCATGTACGGCACGGCGAACGGCGGGTTCCTCGTCTACCCGTCCGGCTACGCCGGGACCAACAAGGCCACGGGCATCTCGTTCCAGATCCCCGCCGACGCCTTCGACGCCGAGATCGCCACGCTGCGCGCCAAGGGCATCGAGCTGCAGACGTTCGACGTGCCCGAGGGCGAGTGGGTCGACGGGGTGCTCACGTCCGGGCCGATGAAGTCCGCGTGGTTCGCCGACCCGGACGGGAACATCCTCAACGTGGAGTCGGGCGCCTGAGCAGTCAGCCGCCCATCATCGATCCGTCGGGAGCGATGACCCACCACACGCCGCTGTAACCCTGACCGTTGACGTCGCCGGCCGCCATGTCCTTGACGAACGTGTAGATCGGCATGCCGTCGATCGTGATCTGCTTGCCGCCGTCGGCCGCCGGGATCGTGCCCACGGTCCCGGTGACGCCGTCGACCGTCGGGGTGGCGGACATCGACTCGATCGCGGGCCAGGCGGCGGCGCAGTCGCCCGTGCACGCGCTCTTGCCCGAATCCTTGGTGTCCTTCGTGAAGAAGTAGGCCGTCATCCCCTTGCCGTCCACGACGATCGTGCCGAGCGAGCTGTTGGCCGTGGACAGGTCGGCGGCCGTCGTACCGGCGGCCGCGGCCGGGGCGGACGCGGCCGGGGCGGACGCGGCGGTGCTGGGGGTGCTGGAGCTCCCGCCGCCGTAGCCGCCGCCGCCGCTGCTGCCGCCGCTGGAACTCCCGCACGCGGCGAGCGTGCCGGCGGCGAACACTGCCGTGATCGATAGCAGGATGGTCTTGCGCACGATGCATCTCCTCGCTCGGGTGACCGGCGGAAGCCGGCTTACCTGGGACCACGAGACCGGGGCGGGTGAGGTTCACCGTGAGATGAACGATGCGCGCTCCGGTCCCGTTGACCGGGTAGGAGATCGGAGGAGGGCGAGTGGGCGACGAACCGGACGCGTTGATGCGCGCCCTCCACCAGGCCTACGCGCGTCCGCTGCAGTCGTACGTGGTGCGGCTCACCGGGGACCACGCGCTCGCGCAGGACGTGGTCCAGGAGGCCATGGTCCGGGCGTGGAAGCACCCGGAGGTGCTCGCCCGGGAGCAGGACGCGACGCGCGCGTGGCTGTACACGGTGGTGCGGAACCTGGTCATCGACGACCGCCGCAGCGCCCGGCACGTGCGTGAACGCACGGTCGACGAGACTCCCGACCGCGAGCAGCCCGACGAGTCGCAGGCGGTGCTCGACGCCTGGCTCGTCTCCGACGCGCTCGCCGAGCTGTCGCCGGAGCACCGCGCGGTCGTCGTCGGGGCCTACTACGGCGGCCGGTCGGTCGCCGAGCTGGCCCGTGAGCACCAGATACCCGAGGGAACCGTGAAGTCGCGCCTGCACTACGGCCTGCGCGCCCTGCGTCTCACACTGCAGGAGAGAGGAGTCTCGTCATGACCGCGGACGACGACCAGTTCCGCGACTGGGATGCCGCCTTCGTGCTCGGTGCCCTGAGCCCCGAGGACCGGCGCGCGTACGAGGACCACCTGCGCACGTGCGACGCCTGTCGGGCCGCCGTCGGCGAGCTGGCCGGCATGCCCGGCCTGCTGCGGATGGTGCCCGCCGACGAGGCGATGCACGGCGCCGACGACTTCGCCGGTGGCGAGGTGGTCCAGCTGGCGGCGCTCGCGCAGTCCGCACGTCGGGTCCGGCGCCGTCGGATCGCCACGCTCGTCGCTCTGGCCGCCGCGCTGCTGGTCGTCGGCGGTCTGGCCGGCACGTACCTGACGCGCCAGCCCACCACCCCGCCACCGACGGCGGGCGTGACGACGACGCTGCAGCTCGAGCCGATCGGCGCCGTCGCGGTCACCGCGGACCTGACCCTGCAGAAGAAGGGCTGGGGCACCCGCATCGACTGGTCGTGCACCTATCCCGCGGGCGCCTGGCCCGACGGCGACGGGCCCACGTACGAGCTGGTCCTCGTGGACGACGCGGGTCAGCGCAGCGTCGTGGCCACCTGGACGGCCCGCAGCACCGCGGCGCACGGGCTCGGGGCGTCGTCCAGCATGGTCACGGAGCACATCCGCCGCGTCGAGATCCGGGTGGCGGGCTCGGACACCCCGCTCGCGGCCGCGACGACCTGACGCGTCAGCGGTGGATGCGCGAGCGCCAGTCGTCCGGCACGCGCTCCGCCGGTCCCGGCACGGTCTGCTCGAGCGGGCGGTGCTCCGGGGCGGCGAGCGGTGGTCCGTCCGTGTAGTCGTCGGCGGGGTAGTCCCAGAACCAGTCCTCGCCCGGCTCGAACGTCCGCATCACCGGGTGGCCGGTCGCGCGGAAGTGGGCCGTCGCGTGCTGGGACGGGGACGTGTCGCAGCACCCGATGTGCCCGCACGTCGCGCACCGGCGCAGATGGAACCACCACCCGTCCGTCGCCTCGCACTCGAGACATCCGGTGCCGCTCGGCGGGACGGCCGGGTCGATGCTCATGCGGTGGGTCCTTCGGTCGCGGAGTAGGGCAGGCGGACGCGGAACCGGGTGTCGCCCGGCTGGGAGGCGACACTCAGGTCCCCGTGGTGCTTCCCGACGACGATCCGCCAGGAGATGTCGAGCCCGAGCCCGGTGCCGGCGCCCACGGGTTTGGTGGTGAAGAACGGCTCGAAGATGCGCCCGACGACGGCGTCGGGGATGCCCGGTCCGGTGTCCGCGATCTCGACCTCGAGCCAGTCCTCCACCCGACCGGTGGTGATCGTGAGGGTGCCCGCACCGTGCATCGCCTGCGCGGCGTTGTCGATGAGGTTGGTCCACACCTGGTTGAGCTCGGCACCGAAGACGTGGATGGGCGCCAGGTCCCGGTCGTAGGCACGCACCACCGTGATCCCGTCGAGCTTGCGGTCCAGCATCGTCAGGGTGCTGTCGAGCAGCTCGTGCACGTCGAGCACCTGGTCGGGCGCGCGACCGATCTGCGAGTACTGCTTCGCGGCGCCGACGAGCGCCGAGATGCGCGTCGTCGCGTCCTCGACCTCGGACATCAGGGACTCGGTCTCCAGCGTGTACGCCAGCCAGCGCACCGCGCCCTCGAGCACCTCGTCGCCGACGCAGGACGCCACCATGTCGAGCCAGTCGGTGCCGAGCCCCGCGGTCACGAAGCTCTCGGCCAGCTCCCAGCCCCCTGCGATCTCGTGGTCGTCCATCCAGTCGCCGAGCGCGTCCTCCAGGTCGGAGACCTGCATCGCCGTCGGCGTCAGGCCCGCGGCGCGGGTGGCTGCGTACGCGTCGACCGCCTTCTCCTGCAGCCGGATGATCTGGGCCAGCTGGGCGCGGTCGTACGGGCCGTCGGCGATGAGCGCGAGCTTGTGGCGCATCCCCGCGACGCGTTCGCGGAGCGTGGCGGTGGCCCTGGTGGCGGCCGCGGCCGGGTTGTTCAGCTCGTGCGTGAGGCCCGCCGACAGCGACCCGAGCGCCTGCAGCCGCTCGCGCTGGCCGATGACCTGCTGCGACTCTGCTGCCCGAAGAACAGACCCTCGAGCAGGTGCACCGCCATCGGGAACCAGTCGTTCATGAAGCTGGCGAAGTCCTGCGCGCTGAGCACGTAGTACCGCGACGGTTCGAGCACCCTCAGCGTCTGGGAGTAGACCTGAGGCACGCGGTCACCCAGGTAGGCCGCCCAGAGCTCCCGCGTACACGCCGACCTGGTCGGTGCGGGACACCTCGATGTCGTCGGCGCCCACCCGGCGGTACATCGCCAGGGAGCCGTCCAGCAGGACGTAGAAGTCCGTGGCGGTGTCGCCCTCCCGGTACAGGACGCCCGGGTCGATGAACTCGACGTGCCCGCGCCCGCACAGCCAGAGCAGCTGGTCGGCGCTGAGGCGTTCGAACAGGAAGAGGTTGCGCAGCTCGTCGATGTCGCACGCGAGGTGCTTGCGCGTCGTCGTCGCCGGTTCGTCGATGGTGGTCACGGCTTCTCCAGGTCCAGATGGAAGGTCGTCGTCACAGCTGCTCCAGATAACGGTGGACCAGCATGACGGCCATGGCGCCCTCGCCGACGGCGCTGGCGACCCGCTTGGCGGACTCGGCGCGCACGTCGCCGGCCGCGAACACCCCGGGGACGCTCGTCTCCAGGTGGTAGGGCGGCCGGTCGAGCGGCCACGACTCCGGGGTCTGCCCGTCGACAAGCAGATCGTGGCCCGCGCAGACGAAGCCGTGCGAGTCCCGGTTGACGACGCCCTCGAGCCACGTGGTGAGCGGTGCCGCGCCGATGAACACGAAGAGCCAACCTGTCGAGACCGTCTCCTTGTTCCCGGTCGCGATGTCGCGGAGCACGAGCTGTTCCAGGTGGTCGTCGCCGATCGCCTCGACGACCTCGGTCTGCGTGCGCACGTGGATGCGCGGATTCCGCTCCACCTGCTCGATCAGGTAGTGCGACATCGACTGCACCAGCGACGCGGCGCGCACGACGAGCGTCACCGTGCGGGCGTGCGCGGACAGGTACATGGCGGCCTGACCCGCCGAGTTCGCACCGCCGACGATGTAGATGTCCTGGTCGGTGCACGCCGTCGCCTCGGTCAGGGCCGAGCCGTAGTAGACGCCCCGCCCGGTCAGCGCCCCGATCCCCGGACCGTCGAGCTCCCGGTAGGCGACGCCGCTGGCCAGGATCACCGTGTGCGCGTCGACCGAGCTGCCGTCCGCGAACCGCACGGACCTGGCGGCGCCGTTGACCTCGAGTCCGACCGCGTCCTGCGTCAGGACGATCTCGGCCCCGAACTTCAGGGCCTGCCGACGCGCCCGGTCGGTAGCTGCGCACCCGAGACGCCGTCGGGGAAGCCCAGGTAGTTCTCGATGCGTGAGCTCTGGCCCGCCTGGCCGCCCGTGGCCGCCCGCTCGACCAGCGCGGTGCGCAGGCCCTCGGAGGCGCCGTACAGGGCCGCGCTGAGCCCGGCCGGTCCGCCGCCGATGACCACGAGGTCGTAGAACTGCTCGGCCGGCGTCACGGTCAACCCGACCTCGGCCGCGAGCTCGGCGTCGCTGGGCGCGACGAGCGCCTTCGCCTCGGTCGTGATGACCAGCGGCAGGTCGAGCCCGTCGGCGCCCGCCGCCTCCAGGAGCCGTCGGCCCTCCGGCTCGTCGGAGGCGTACCACCGGTAGGCCACCTGGTTGCGGGCCAGGAACTCGCGGACCTCGGACGACCGCGCCGACCAGCGGTGCCCGACCACCTTGGTCTCGGCGACGCCCTTGCGCGGCGACGACTTCCACGCCTTCAGCTGCGCGTCGATCACCGGGTAGAACTTCTCCTCCGGCGGGTCCCACGGCTTGAGCAGGTAGTGGTCGAGGTCGATCACGTTCACCGCGTCGATCGCGACGTCGGTGTCGGCGTAGGCGGTGAGCAGGATGCGGCGGGCCGCCGGGAACAGGTCCATCGCCTGCTCGAGGAACTCGAGCCCGTTCATGTCCGGCATCCGGTGGTCGGCCAGGAACAGCGCGACCTGGTCGCCCCGGAAGTTGAGCTCGCGCAGGGCGTCCAGGGCGGCCGCGCCGGACTCGGCGCGCACCACCCGGAAGTGCTCGCCGTAGTGCCGCCGCAGGTCGCGCGCCACCGAACGGGACACCACCGGGTCGTCGTCCACGGTCAGCAGGACGGGCTGGCGTTGCACCTGCTCCACGAAGCTCCCTCTCGTCGAATGGTCCAGTGTGTGCGCAGAAGCGGGATCTGTCCTCAGTCTCCGACGACGAGCGGGCGACCGCCCGTGATCAGGACGAGCTCGTCGAACGTCGTCGGGAAGATCGTGTGCGGGGTGCCGCCCGCGGCCCAGACGATCGCGTGGTCGGCGAGCGCCACGTCGACGACCGTCTCGACCGGGGCCGGATGGCCGACGGGAGCGACCCCGCCGATCGCCTGACCGGTGGCGGCCCGCACCTGGTCAGGGGTGGCCCGCGCGATCACGGACCTGCCGAGGAGCGTCGCCAGCGCCGTGGTGTCCACCCGGTGGCGGCCGCTGGTGAGCACGAGCAGCGGTGCGTCGTCCGCCCAGAAGACGAGGCTGTTCGCGATCGCGCCGACCTCGACACCGAGGGCGGCCGCGGCCTCCGGTGCGGTGCGTGCGGAGTCGGGCAGCTCGCGCACCTGTCCGGTGACTCCGGCGTCGGCGAGGGCGGCGGCGACGACGCGGGAGCGGACGGGCAGCTCGGTCACTCGGGGAGTCCCTTCGGCGGCTGACGGCGGCGGGGCTGCAGGCGGATGTTGGGCAGCTCGGGGGCCGGGATCCGGGCGTCCCCGTGACCGGCCACGACGCCGAACCGGTCCGCCCGGTCCGGGGACTCCCAGTCCGCTCGTGCCTGGGCGATGTCGGCGTGGTTGCGGCCGACGAAGTTCCACCACATGACCAGGTCGTGCTCGAACGGTACGCCGCCGAGCAGCAGCAGACGGGCGCCGTCGCGGGAGCGCAGGTGGACGGAGGACCTGCCGTCGCCCAGGTAGAGCAGCCCGCTCGGTGCGTGCGGCGTGCCGGCGACCTCGAGCGACCCGTCCAGGACGAGGATCGCGTGCTCGAACCCCGGGACCAGGGGCACGTCCGCCGACGCGCCGGCGTCGACCGTCACCTCGGTGCCCAGGAGCGGGGTGTGCACATGCGCCGGTGAGACGAGCCCGTCGAGCTGCCCGATGAAGACCGTCGCGCGGACGCCCGTCGTCTCCCAGACCGGCAGGTCGCTCACCTGCTCGAACGCGGCGGCACCCTCGGCCGCGCCCTCCGGCAGCGCGACCCACAGCTGCGCCGCGTGGAGCAGGGGCTCCGAGCCGAGCGAGAACTCCGAGTGCGCCACGCCGCGGCCGGCGGTCATGAGGTTGAGCTGCCCGGGCCGGACCACCGCCTCGGAGCCGACGCTGTCGCGGTGCAGGATCTCGCCCGCGACCGGCCACGTGACGGTCTGCAGACCGGTGTGCGGATGGGGGAGCACGCGCATGTCCACGTGCTGCGGCCCGAACTCGTCGAGGAAGCACCACGCCCCGACCAGCGGCAGGCCGCGCTGCGGCAGCGTCCGACGGACCCTCATCGCGCGCACGCCGCCGAGCGGCACGTCCCGGGACGGGTGCAGCTCGACCACCGGCCCCGTGGTGGGCACCAGGTCGCACAGCTCGGGCACCGGTCGGACCTCGAGGTTCGTCACGAGCACCACCCTAAAGTCGGACCTCACACCGCGGGGGCGCCACGCGTCTGCACACTGTGAACGTGAAACAACCCTTCGAGCGGGTGGTGGTCGCGCACGGGGCCACCGTGCTGCGCGTCTGCCGAGCCGTCGTCGGGCCGGCCGACGCCGACGACGCCTGGTCGGAGACGTTCCTGGCCGCCCTGCGCGCGTACCCGGACCTGCCCGCGGACGCGAACGTCGAGGCCTGGCTGGTGACGATCGCGCACCGCAAGGCGATCGACGTGGTCCGGCGAGCGGCGCGCCAGGCGGTCCCGGTCGCGGACGTCCCGGACCGACCGGTCGAGCCCGGTGGCCGTGATCTCGACCTCTGGTCCGCGCTGGCGGCGCTGCCCGACAAGCAGCGGCACGTCGTCGCCTACCACCACCTCGGTGGGCTGCCCTACGACGACGTCGCCGGGCTGCTCGGCGGGACCGCGGCAGCCGCGCGTCGGGCGGGCGCCGACGGGATCGCGACCCTGCGCAGGACCTACCCCGGTATCGACGACGGAGGACGACGATGAGGAACGAGACGCCGAGCGGCCTGCTGAGCGCGATCGACCCGGACGACCTGGCGAGGCTGCACGCCACGCTGGAGGCGCGCGCGGGGTCGGACGTCGACATCGCCTACCGCACCGTCGACAGCCCGGTCGGTTCGCTGCTCCTGGCCCGCACCGAGGTCGGCGTCGTCCGCGTCGCCTTCGACGTGCAGGACCACGACGCGGTCCTGCAGACCCTCTCCGACGGGATCAGCCCGCGTGTCCTGGAGGCACCCGGTCGACTCGACGACGTCGCACGCGAGCTCGACGAGTACTTCGCCGGCCGGCGCACCGGGTTCGACGTGCCGCTCGACCTGCGCCTGCTGCACGGGTTCCGCCGCGTCGTGGTCGAGCACCTGCCCGAGATCGCCTACGGCCGGACCGCGACTATGCCGACATGGCATCCCGGGCGGGCAGCCCGCGGGCGGTGCGCGCGGTCGGCACGGCGTGCGCGCTCAACCCCCTGCCGCTCGTCCTGCCCTGCCACCGCGTCGTGCGCTCCGACGGCTCGCCGGGCCAGTACGCCGGGGGAGCGGACGCCAAGCGGGCCCTGCTCGCCCTGGAGGCACGGGCCGTCGCCGCGTAGCGTCGGGACCATGTGCCGGAACATCACCACGCTCCGCGGCCTCGAGCCGCCCGCTACCTCCGAGGAGATCACCGCCGCGGCGCGCCAGTACGTGCGCAAGGTGACGGGAGTCCAGACGCTCAGCGACAACACCCGCGACCCGTTCGAGGCCGCCGTCGCCGAGATCGCCGCGATCACGGCTCGGCTGCTCGACGAGCTGCCCGAGCGCCGCCAGCCGCCGACCACCGTGCCGCCCCTGCGCCGCGCGGACGTGCAGGCGCGGATCGCGGCCCGCGAGGCGCACGAACGGGCGCACGAGCTGGGACTGCCCCACGAGCACGAGGACGACGACGACCTCGCCCACGTCTAGCGCAGGGGCCAGTCCACGAGCCTCGGGATCCCGGTCGGCGCGACGGCGGCCAGCGCCAGGAAGCGCGCCTCGGCCCGGTGCAGCCGGATGTGCTCGTCGAGCGACCATGTCGGCCCGTTGCTGAGCACCATCCCGCAGGCGCAGTCGATGGTGACGCGGCCGTCGTCCGTTGTGACCACCTGACCGACGGTGGTGTGCTCGGTGGCGGCACGCAGCTTGGCGTGCCGCATCTCGGCGCTGACGGCCTCAGGGGTGTGGTCTGGCACGTCCCCATGGTGCCGCACTGGGCGCCTATCGTTCGCTGTGGACCTCGTCCACGAGCTGGTGAAGCTCGAACGACTCGTCCCACTCGCCGCCGCCGAGGCTCGGCATCATGGCGCGCAGCCGGGGCTGCCACTGCGCCGAGCGCTCGGGGAAGCAGCGCTCCAGCAGGTCGAGCATCGTCGCGACGGCCGTCGACGCGCCGGGGGACGCGCCGAGCAGCCCGGCGATCGAGCCGTCGGCCGACGTCACGAGCTCGGTACCGAACTCGAGCACCCCGCCCAGCTTCTTGTCCCGCTTGATCACCTGGACACGCTGACCGGCGGTGATGAGCTCCCAGTCGCGCGGGTGCGCGCTCGGCATGAAGGCGCGCAGCGTCCGCAGACGGTCCGTGTCGTTCGCCGTGACCTCGCCCACCAGGTACTTCACCAGGTCGAGGTTCTTGAGCCCGACGGCGAGCATCGGGACGATGTTGCCGGGACGCACAGAGCGCAGCAGGTCCGTCCAGGAGCCGTTCTTCAAGAACTTCATGCTCCAGCCGGCGTACGGCCCGAACATCAGAGCTGAACCGCCGTCGACGACCCGGGCGTCGAGGTGCGGCACCGACATCGGGGGAGCCCCCACGTCGGCCTTGCCGTACACCTTCGCCTGGTGGGCGGCGACGATCGACGGGTTGGTGGTGCGCAGGAACTGCCCGCTGATCGGGAAGCCGCCGAAGCCCTTGGCCTCCGGGATTCCGGAGCGCTGCAGCAGTCGCAGCGCACCACCGCCCGCGCCGATGAACACGAACCTGGCGCGCACCTTGCGGCTGCGCACGTGCCCGTTCCAGCGGCGGTCCTTGATGCGCAGCTTCCACGAGCCGTCGCGACGCTGCGCGAGCCGGGTGACCTCGCTCTCCAGGTGCAGACGAGCCCCGCGGGCGACGGCGTCGGCCACCATCGCGTTCGTGAGGCGACCGAAGTCGACGTCCGTCCCGGCTGCCGAGCGCGTCGCCGCGATCACCTCGTCGTCCGACCGGCCGAGGGTGAGCAGCGGCGCCCACCGCGCGATCTGCGCGGGGTCCGTGCTGAACTCGAGGTCGTCGAAGAGCGGGTGCTTGCGCAGGGTCTCGTAGCGGCGGCGCAGGTAGTCGGCGTTCGCCTCGCCGCGCACGAACGTCATGTGTGGGGTGCTGGACAGGAAGCCGTCGCCGCCCGGCAGGCGGTTCGCGGTGGCCAGGTGGTTCCACAGCTCGCGGGAGAAGCTCGAACTGCTCGTTGATCGCCACGGCCTTGCTGATGTCGATCGATCCGTCGGCACGCTCGGGCGTGTAGTTGAGCTCGCAGAGGGCCGCATGGCCGGTGCCCGCGTTGTTCCAGGCGTTCGTGCTCTCCTGGGCCAGACCGGACCGGACCTCGTGGATCTCGACCGTCCAGGTGGGCTCCAGCGTCGTGATCAGGGCGGCCAGCGTGGCGCTCATGATCCCGCCGCCGACGAGCACGACATCCACTGTCTCTTCGCGTTCCGGCACGTCTTCGATCGTATGTTGACGTCGAGATACCTCCACGTCCGCAGCCTGTGATCTTGGTCGCGGGCCTAGGTCACACTTCGGACCGATCGGCGGTCGGTGCGTGCATCGGCGACCGGCGCGCGGTAGAACCGAAGCATGAGCCGCGACCGGGACCTGACCTCCGACCCGTCCGCCGAGCACCTCGCGGACCACCTGCAGTCGCAGGCCGACCTCGACGCCGCCGACGCGCGCTCGGGCGGGAATGCGTCGCGCGCGCCGCGGTCGCTGCACGAGGTGGAGCTGGTGGCCGACGACGAGGCGATCGCCAGCAGCGACGAGTGGGACGACCCCGAACGGCTCTGAGCCGCGCCACCGCTCAGCGCAGCCGGATCCCGCGCGCCCTCAGCTGTCGCGCGAGAGGCTCCGTCGGGACCCTGGATCACCGGGATGCCGTCGCGGTGGGCTCTAAGCTCGGCTCGCAGCGAGTCGGTGGTGGGCGCGGGCACGCCGTGCGCCAGGACGTGCTCCGTGAACGTGAGCTGCCGGATCAGGATCGCGCGCACGTGGTCCGGGTGGTGCTGGGCGGCGCCGGCATAGATCTGCGGGTCGCGCTGGCCGTCGTCGCCCACGAGCACCCACTGCACGTGCGGGAAGCTCGCGCATGAGCCGTCGCAGCTGCGTGATCTTGTGGGTCGGGCCGCTGCGGAACCACCCGCTGTTGGTGGGCCCCCAGTCCGTCATCAGCATGGGACCGGCCGGGAAGCGGTACTGACGCAGGAACCGGCCGACCGTCGGCGCCGCGTTCCAGGCGCTGGTCGACAGGTAGACCACGGGAAGCCGGTGGTCCCCGTCCAGGAGGACTCGGCGTACAGGGACGACATGCCCTGGACCGGCTCGCGGGCGTTCTCGTGCCGCATGAACACGTTCCACGCCGCGACCAGCGGGCGGGGCAGGCGCGTGACCATCACCGTGTCGTCGATGTCGCTGACGATCCCGAAGCGGGCGTCGGGCCCGATCACGTGCACGGGCGCCGTGGCCGCCGCGCCGTCCTGCGTCAGGATCTCCACGTCGTGCCACCCGGGCTCCAGGTCCGCCGTCAGCACCACGTCGATGTAGCCGCCGCGGTCGGTCGTGACGTAGTGGACCCGGCCGCCCACCTGGACCTGGAGCACGGCACCGGACACCTGGGCGGTCGCGAAGCTGCGCCAGCCGCGCAGCGCCGGCGCGGCCGGCGCGCCCACCTGCGCGTTGCGGCCCGCACCGGGCAGGTCGGCGGCGCGCACGATCGGGGCGGCGAGCAGGGCGCGGGCCATCACGCGCATCCATCCGGGGCCGCCGTAGCTGGCGTACGGCTCGACCCGAACGGTCCAGCCGCGCGTACGCAGCCGGGCCTCGACCCTGCGGTCGATCGCGCTCTCGACGCGCGCCGCCAGGTGTGGTCGAGCGCTGCGTGTGCCGGCAGCTGTCATGCGTCGTCCTTCACGCCGGCTTTCTTCGCCGAGGCCTTCTCGGTCGTGGACGCGCCCGTGGTCAGAGCGCCACCCACCGACTCGAGGTGCGCGCGCACGAACCAGTGGAAGAGCTCGAGCCCGTGCAGGTGCCCGATGAGCAGGTCGTTGGTGACCGGGTCGCTCTCCTCGGTGTCGGCGGCAGCCTGCCGGTGCGCGGTGATGACCCCGACATAGACGACGTCCAGCGCGCCGAGGTGCGCGATCGCGCTGTCGCGGCCGATCGAGTAGTCGTCCCAGGTGCGGTTCTCGACGAGCGCGCCCGGCGTCCCGACCGGGGCGACCCCCAGCGTCGCGATGCGCTCGGCGATGGCATCGACCATCAGTCGCACGGCGTCGACCTGGGGGTCGAGCATCTCGTGCACGGCGATGAAGTGCGGGCCCACCACGTTCCAGTGGATGTGCTTGAGCGTGAGCGCCAGGTCGTTGAGGGCGTCGAGCCGGCCCTGCAGGACGGCGGCGACGTCGGCCCCCTGCTGGGGCGTGAGCGACGGGACGGTGTACTTGGGCAGCGCCATGGTGATCTCCTTCGACCGGTTTGGTGCCGCTACGTTGCCCCAGGCGCTCACCGCCCGCCATCCGAGAAGGGGTCACCGCGCTCGGCGTACCGTGCCACCACCTCGTCGGGCGTCAGCTGGGCGAGCCCCGGTCCGATCTCGTCCCACCACCGCGGCGCCGCGGCGTGCGGCATCTCGCGCCCGCGCAACGAGTACGGCGTGATCGTGGTCTTGCTCGGGTGGTTCTGCGACCAGTCGATGAGCACCTTCCCGCCCCGCAGGTCCTTCTTCATGATGGCGACCACAGCTTCCGGGCGGGCGGCGGCGATCTCGTAGGCGATGTCGTGGGCGTACTGCCGCACCTCCATGACCGTCTGCGTCCCGGGCAGCGGCGCGTAGAGCTGCATGCCCTTGCTGCCCGAGGTCACGGGCACGATCACGTCGAGACCGTCCGCGCGGAGCCGGTCGGCGACGAGGTGCGCGACCGTGGCGCAGGCGTCGAGCCCGGCCGGGGGACCCGGGTCGAGGTCGACGACGAGCCGGTCGGGCTTGTGCACGCCACCGCGGGGGCCCACCCGCCACTGCGGCGTGTGCAGCTCGAGCGCGCCCTGGTTGGCGGCCCAGACGAGTCCTGCCAGGTCGTCCAGGAACGGGAAGCTCCAGCACCGCGCCCTCGTCGTCGCTACCCGGCGCGGCCCTGATCTTCTGCCGACGGACCCACGCGGGCGCGCCGCGGGGTGTGTTCTTCTCGAAGAACTTCTCGCCGTCCACGCCGTCGGGCCAGCGGATGCGCGTGACGGGTCGGTCCTCGAGCTGGGCCAGCAGCGCGGGCGCGATGCCGACCGAGTAGCTCATGACCTCGGCCTTCGTCATCCCGGTGGCGGGGTACATGACCTTCTCGAGGTGGCTCACGCGCACCGCGCGCCCGTCCACGTCGACCATCTGCCGCTCGGGCGTCACGGCTGCTCCCAGGGGTCCGCGTCGGTGTCGGTGCGCACGCCACGGACCACCGGCTGGCGCAGTCGGCCCGTGGGGTTGCGGGCCAGGTACAGCGTGTCGACGACCACCACCGGGTCGACCCAGCGGGTCCCACGCGCATCCACGAGCGGGATCTCCTCGTCGAACGGCGAGTCGGCCCGCTCGTGCCCCTCGAGAGCTTCCCGCATGCGCGCAGCCCTCGGACCGCTGAGCCCGCTGCCCGCGCGGCCGAGGAACCGCAGCCTGCCGTCGGTGTCGCGGGCGCCGAACAGCACCGCGCCGAGGCGCCCCGACCCGGTGGTCTCGGGGCGCCAGCCGCAGACGAGCGCGGCGCGCGTCCGGCGGTGCGGCGCCTTGACCCAGTCGTCGGAACGGCGACCCGGCTGGTAGGTCGACGAGCGCCGCTTGGCCACGACGCCCTCGAGCCCGAGCTGCTCGGTGACGCCCCAGAGGTCCTGACCGTCCTCGTAGACGGGGGAGAAGCTGGACGTTCTCGGGAAGGGCGAGCCGTTCGAGGATCGCTCGGCGCTCGTCGTAGGACGAACGGGTGAGGTCCGCGCCGTCTGCCCGCGGGACGTCGAACACCATGAACGTCACCGGCTGACGGGCGGCCAGGGCTGCCGCCCGGCGGACGTCGCGCACGTGCATGCGCTCCGCGAGGGCGGTGAACGAGGGGATGCCGTCGGCCAGCAGCACGATCTCGCCGTCGAGGATCATGTCGTCCAGCGCCGCCAGGCCGGCGAGCTCCGGGTAGGCGGGCGTGATCTCGCGCTCCTGCCGGCTCCACAGCCGCAGGTCGCCGGACGTGGTGTCGGCGAGGGCCCGGACCCCGTCCCACTTGACCTCGAACGACCACTGCGACCCGCGCGGAAGCTTCCGTCGGACCGGTCGCGGGGGTGGCGAGCATGGGCTCCACGGGTCCATCCTGCCTGGTAGCAGGCGCGCCTGTGGAGCGAGCAGCTGCGCGATGGAACCTCACGGGACGGACACCTTCACCATGCGAGCGATCTGGAAGGGCTCGGTCGCCTTCGGGCTGGTCAACGTGCCCGTGCGGCTGTACTCGGCGACCGGGGAGCACGAGGTGACCCTGCACCAGGTGCACCGCGAGGACGGCGGCCGCATCCGGTACCGCAAGTTCTGCAGCATCGACGGCGAGCCGGTCGAGATGTCGGACATCGCCAAGGGCTACGAGACCGAGGACGGCGAGCTGGTCGTCCTGACCGACGAGGACTTCCGCTCGCTGCCCCTGTCCACCGAGCGCGAGATCGAGGTTCTCGAGTTCGTCCCGGTGGACCAGGTGGACCCGATCCTGCTGCAGAAGACGTACTACCTGGAGCCAGAGAAGGCCGCTGCGAAGCCGTACGCGCTGCTGCGCGGCGCCCTCGAGCAGGCCGACCGTGTCGCCGTGGTCAAGGTGGCGCTGCGGCAGCGCGAGTCGATGGCGATCCTGCGGGTGCGCGACAAGGTCATCGTCATGCAGACGCTCCTGTGGCCCGACGAGATCCGCGCGGTCGACTTCCCCGTCCTGGACGACGAGGTCACGGTCCGGCCGCAGGAGCTTGCGATGGCGTCGTCGCTGGTCGACTCGCTGGCCGCGGACTTCGACCCGAACCAGTACGAGGACCGCTACGCGGGAGCGCTGGAGGCGATGATCGCGGCCAAGGTCTCCTCCGGGGACACCCAGTCCGTCCCGGTTCCGCCGGGCGAGGAGACCTCCGGTGACGGCGGCGGCGACGTGGTCGACCTGCTCGCGGCCCTGCAGCGCAGCGTCGAGAAGGCCCGGAGCGCGCGCGGCGAGGAGCCGTCGAAGGACGAGGCGGCCGAGGCCCCGAAGAAGAGCAAGACCAAGGCATCGTGAGCCCGGCCGACCGCTCGGCGTCCGACCGGCAGGCGGACGCCGTCGCCGCGCTGCGCCGGATCGCGTTCCTGCTCGAGCGGGCGCAGGCCAGCGCCTACCGCAGCGAGGCCTTCCGCAAGGCGGCCGTGAGCGTCGAGAGGCAGGACCCCGGGCGGCTGGGCGTGCTGGAGACCACGGGCGCGCTGGCCACGCTGCCGTCGGTCGGCGCTCGCACCGCGGACGTCGTCGCGCACGTGCTGCGGGGCAAGCCGGTCGAGTACCTCGACACGCTCGAGGAGGAGTACGCGTCGTCGACGCTGGACCCGGCAGCGGCCCTCCTGCGGGCCGCGCTCCGCGGGGACCTGCACGCCCACACCGAGGCGAGCGACGGGTCCACGCCCATCCAGGAGATGGTGCTGGCCGCGATGGAGCTCGGGCACGACTACCTGGCGATCACCGACCACTCGCCGCGTCTCACGGTGGCCAACGGGCTGTCCGCCCCGCGGCTGCGCGCCCAGCTCGAGCAGGTCGCTGCCCTGAACCGCGTGGTCGGGCCGTTCCGCGTGCTCACCGGCATCGAGGTGGACATCCTGGACGACGGCGGCCTCGACCAGGAGCCGGACCTGCTCGACCGGCTGGACGTCGTCGTCGCGTCGGTGCACTCCAAGCTGCGCATGGACCGCGGCCCGATGACCGAGCGGATGCTCGCTGCCGTGCGCAACCCGCGCACGGACGTCCTCGGACACTGCACGGGCAGGCAGATCAAGGGCAAGAGCCGCCCGCAGAGCGAGTTCGACGCCCGCCGCGTGTTCGACGCCTGCGCCGAGCACGGAGTGGCCGTGGAGATCAACTGCCGACCCGACCGGCTGGACCCGCCGCACGAGCTGCTGGACGTCGCGATCGAGGCCGGCTGCCTGTTCTCGATCGACACGGACGCCCACGCGCCCGGCCAGCTCGACTGGCTCCCGGCGGGCTGCGAGCGGGCCGCGCAGCACGATCTCGACCCGGCGCGCATCATCACGACGTGGCCGCTCGAGGAGCTGTTGGCTCGCTCACACAGGTGACACGAGACGCCCCAGATCGGCTTGTTGGCCCTTCACGGGTTAGTGTCAGCCGGTCGCCCCGGGCCTTGATCTCTTCTGCGTGCCCGGGAACACCTCGGCCCGCACCTGGGCCCGCATTCCCGAGTGAACAAGGAGCACATCCAGTGAGCGTGAACCGCACCGAGCTCGTCCAGGCCCTCGCCGCCAAGGCGGGCCTCACCAACACGGACGCCGACAAGGCCCTCAAGGCCTTCCAGGAGGTCGTGGTCGAGAACCTCGCCAAGGGCGAGGCCGTCACGATCCCCGGTTTCCTCGCCGTCGCCCGCGCCGAGCGTGGTGCCCGGACCGGTATCAACCCGCAGACCGGTGAGAAGCTCGAGATCCCCGCGGGCTTCCGCGTGAAGCTCACCGCAGGCAGCGCCCTCAAGCGCGCCGTGCAGGGCTGACGCAGCACCGCAGCACATCAGGCCGGGCCCCCGATCCGCACGGATCGGGGGCCCGGCCTCGTATGATCTTGGGAACGACTCTCAGGAAGGTGGCTCGTGATGGTGGTCGTCCCGCGCCAGACGCGGCAGCGCGCCGAGATCCTCGACCTGCTCGAGGACGTCGACGAGTTCCGCAGCGCGCAGCGAGCTGCACGAGATCCTGCGCTCCCGGGGCTCGAGCGTCGGTCTGGCCACCGTGTACCGGGCCGTGCAGAGCCTGTCCGAGCACGGTGACGTCGACGTGCTGCGGACCGAGGAGGGCGAGTCGGTCTACCGCCTGTGCGAGCAGCGCAGCCACCACCACCACCTGGTGTGCCGCTCGTGCGGGCGCACGGTCGAGATCGAGGCGGGTCAGGCCGAGGCCTGGGCCGCCCAGGTCGGGGCCGCGAACGGGTTCGACGACGTCGAGCACACCATCGAGCTCGTCGGGACCTGCGCGGCCTGCCGGGCGGCCGAGGCCCGCAGCTAGCGGGCGGTCCGACGTCCGATGAACTCGGGCAGCGCCCACCAGCAGGCACTCAGCAGGACGATGGCCCCCACGCCGATGAGCCGGCCGGCCGTGCGTCCGAGCACCACGTCGAACAGGAGCATCGCGCCTCCGGCCAGGACGAGCGCCAGCACGAACAGGCCGGTCCTGGCGAAGACGTTCCCGGCGGCCACGAGCCGAGGCTTGAGACGTCGACGGAAGAGCACGCGGTGCATGCTCACGGGGGTCAGCAGCAGGGCCGTCGCGAGCACGGCCAGGATCACCAGCACCAGGTAGAGGTTGCGCTGGTAGGTGTCCAGGGTCGCGAAGCGCTGCTGGAACGGGATGGTGAGCAGGAAGCCGGTGAGGATCTGGGTCCCCGTCTGGGAGACCCGCAGCTCCTGCAGGCTCGTTCCAGTTGCGGTCGGCCCGCTCGTTGGCCGACTCGGTCCGACCGTCGTCCGGGTCCACGTCGGGCTTCACCCGCCACCTCCTCATCGACCACTCTGCGAGCTGCTCGGATCATGCCCCACGGGGACGCCCAGGGCACACTTGTCCCCGTGACCCGACTGCACGATGCCGACCGCCGCGACTTCGCCTCCGACAACTACGCCGGGACGCACCCCGAGATCCTCGCCGCGGTCGCGGAGGCGAACGGAGGCCACCAGACCGCGTACGGCGAGGACGTCTACACGGCCCACCTCCAGTCGGTGGTCCAGCAGCACTTCGGGCCGACGGCCACCGTCTTCCCGGTGTTCAACGGCACCGGCGCGAACGTGCTCTCGCTGCAGTCGCTCCTGCCTCGGTGGGGTGCCGTGATCTGCGCCGAGACGGCCCACATCCACACCGACGAGGGCGGCGCTCCCGAGCGGGTCGGTGCCCTCAAGCTCCTGACGGTGCCCACCCCGGACGGCAAGCTCACCCCCGACCTCGTGGCCACGCAGGCGTGGGGGTTCGGCGACGAGCACCGCGCACAACCGGGCGTCGTGTCGATCACGCAGAGCACCGAGCTGGGCACGCTCTACACGCCCGACGAGATCCGCGCCCTCGCCGACCAGGCCCACGCGCTCGGACTGCGGCTGCACCTCGACGGCGCCCGCATCTCGAACGCCGCCGCGGCGCTGGGCCTGCCGCTGCGCGCCTTCACCACCGACGTCGGTGTCGACGTCGTGTCGCTCGGTGGGACCAAGAACGGCCTGCTGTTCGGCGAGGCGGTCGTCGTGCTGACCCCGGGGTCGGACGGCGGCCTGACGTACCTGCGCAAGCTCGACATGCAGCTGTCCTCGAAGATGCGGTTCGTCTCCGCCCAGCTCATCGCCCTGTACGAGGGTGACCTGTGGCGGCGGTCGGCGGCGCACGCGAACGCCATGGCGAGCCGGCTGCGCAGGGGCATCGAGCACCTGCCGGGTGTCCACGTCACGCGCCCGACCGAGGCGAACGGCGTGTTCGTCGTCTTCCCGACAGGTGTTGCCGACTCGTTGCGCCGCAGGTGGCGGTTCTACGACTGGGACGTCGCCACGGGCGAGGTCCGGCTCATGTGCTCGTTCGACACCACCGAGGCCGACGTGGACGAGCTCGTCGCGGCGGTGGAGGCGGCGGTCTCCTGACGGGGGACCGTCACCCTCACGGACCTCGCCGTCGAGGCCCGCGGATGGGAGCCTTCGGTCCATGACGCTCGCCCAGGACTCCGCGGTACGCACGCCGGTGCGGCGTCGCCGCGTCCTCGTCGTCGGCGTCCTGATCGTCACGGCGGCCGTGGCCGCCGTGGGGGCTCGGGCGTGGCTCGGGTCCGGTCTGGTACTGCCCGCGGGCAACGCGGTGTGCATCCCGCGCGCCAGCGATGGGCCGCTCCTCGTCGGTGCGGCGCTGCTGACCAACGACGGACGCCTCCCGCTCCGGGTGGAGTCCGTCGCGCCGGCGCGTGACGGTGCCCTGGAACGGGGGGAGGGGCTGTGGGCCAAACGGCTCGACCGCGACGGCGACGGCGCGGTGGGAGCAAGCGTCTCCGCCGCCGAGCTCGCGGGCTACACGCGCATCGACGCCGACGGGCTGCTGGTCGCGCAGGGTGAGCAGTGGAGCCTGGTGACCACCGTGGAGTCACCCCCCGCAGGCGGTCGACTCGACGGCTTCGTGACGGTGTGGACGCGCGGACCGTTCGAGTACCACAGCCGTAGCGGTCCGACGCTGACCGTCGTCCCGGCGGGGGACTCCTGCGGATGAGGCGCGCGAGCTCTCGCGCACAGACCGGACAGGCCCCCTTCCGTGCCGCCGAAGGGGCACGAGAGGAGGCCTGTGGTCAGGTGGGGCGACACGCCCGCTGACGAGGGTCAGGCGCGGCCGCGGGCCGGGCCGTGGCTGGGGCGCGAGGCACCCTGGCCCGGGCGGGGGCCCGTGTCCTGACGGATCCGCAGCGGGCGACCGGCGACGCGCGTGCGCGCCAGGCGGTCGATGACCTCGGGGGTCAGGCCGCCCGGCAGGTCGACCAGCGCGAAGCTGCCGAAGATGTCGATCTTGCCGACGTCCTTGCCGGTCAGGCCGCCCTCGCCGGTGAGCGCGCCCACGAGGGCACCCGGCTGCAGGCCGTCACGGTGACCGACTGCGACGCGCCAGCGCGGCGCACCGCCCGCGATGTGCGTGTTGTTGTTGCGACGCTCGCCCCGCTCGGGACGGTCGTAGCCGCGGTCGCCGCTCCGGCCGCTCGCGTACTCGTTGTCACGGTCGCCACGGTTCCCACCGGTGAGGTGGGCGCGGGAGAGCGCGTCGTCCAGGTCGTCGCCCGTGGCGGCCACAGGGCCCTCGTCGCCGACCGCGAGGGCCGTGAGCGCGACGAGCAGGTCGACGGGGTCCAGACCGGGGTTCTGCGCCAGGTGCACGGCGATGGCCTCGCGGTACAGGTCCAGGCGACCGATCTCGGTGCGCTCGGCCGTGCGGGCCAGCAGGCCGCTGACCTTGTGCGCGGACACCTCGACGGGCGTCGGGATCTCGACCTGGATGAGGGACTGGCGCGTGGTCCGCTCGATCTGACGCAGGCGCGACTGCTCGGCGGGCGTGACGAACGACAGTGCCTCGCCCTCGCGGCCCGCGCGGCCGGTGCGGCCGATGCGGTGCACATACGTCTCGGGCTCGCGCGGCACGTCGAAGTTCACGACGAGGCCGATGCGGTCCACGTCGAGCCCACGGGCCGCGACGTCGGTGGCGACGAGGACGTCCAGGGCGCCCGACCGCAGGCGGTCGACGATCTTCTCGCGCTCGGTCTGGGCGACGTCGCCGGAGATGAACGCGGCGGAGATTCCGCGCTCGACCAGCGCGCTGCCGACCTCCTCGGCCGCACCACGGGTGCGGACGAACACGATCGCGGCGTCGGCCTCGGACACGGCGAGCACGCGGGCGAGCGCACCGGTCTTGTGGCGGTGGGGGACCACGGCGTACGTCTGGCGGACGCTGGTCACCGTGGACGCCTGGCGCGAGACCGTGATCTCGACCGGACGGTTCAGGTGCTGCTCGGCGACCCGGCGGATGGGCGGCGGCATCGTCGCGGAGAACAGGGCGACCTGACGTTCCTTGGGCGCCGCCGAAAGAACCTTGTCGACGTCCTCGGCGAAGCCCATGCGCAGCATCTCGTCGGCCTCGTCGAGCACGAGGAAGCGGACGTCGTCCATCTTCAGCGTGCGACGCTCGAGGTGGTCGATGACGCGACCGGGGGTGCCGACGACCACCTGGGCGCCTCGGGCCAGCGCGCGCTGCTGCGGCAGGAACGGCGAGCCGCCGTACACCGCGAGCACGTTCAGGCCGGGCAGGTGCGTGGCGAACGACTGGATCGCGTCGGCGACCTGCATGGCGAGCTCGCGCGTCGGCGTCAGGACGACCGCCTGCACGGCGTGCACGTCCGGGTCGATCGAGGCGAGCAGCGGCAGACCGAACGCGGCGGTCTTGCCGGTGCCGGTCTGGGCGACACCGACGATGTCGCGGCCGCTCAGCAGGGCGGGGACGGCCTGCGCCTGGATGGCGGAGGGAGTGGTGAAGCCGAGGTCGGCGATCGCGGCCTCGAGCGCCGGGGGGAGACCCAGCTCGTCGAAGGTGCCGTTCTCGGGCATGGCAGAGGGCGCAACAGAACTCATGAAAAGGGGGAACCGATCATCGCGGGGCGGAGCCCTGAACCGTGCACCGGGACGGCGAACAGCGGGTCGCAGCCCCGGACCACCCAGTGGCGACCGCATCTCGCGGTGCCTAGACCTCACAACAAGAGGCGGGCCCCGACCGCTCGCGCGGTGGTGGCGACGCCTCGAAGGGGGACGCGACGAACTCCAGATTCACCAGGAGTCTAGCGGCAGGACCCGTCCGCTGTCCGGACCCGTGCGCGTGACGTCGGGCACAGGTCATCGCAGGCCGAGGCGCGGCCCCTCGATCGCCGGGCACCGGTTCATGACGACGTCCAGCCCGGCTGCCTGCGCCCGAGCGGCGGCGTCCTCGTCGACGACGTCGAGCTGCAACCAGACCGCCCGGGCACCGATCGCGATGGCCTGGTCGACGACCTCGCCGGCCAGGCTGCTGTTCACGAAGACGTCGACGACGTCGACCGGGCCGTCGACCTCGGCGAGCGACCGCACCCCGGCCGCTCCGTGGACCGTCTCTGCGCTCGGGTGCACGGGGACGATGTCCATGCCGATCCCGCCCAGGTACGCCGAGACGCCGTAGGCCGCCCGTGCCCGGTTGGACGAGAGCCCGACGACCGCCCAGCGGCCCGGGTTCGTGAGCAGGCGTCCGATGACCTCGGGGTCGTTGCTGTGTGCCATCCCGTCAGCGTGGCACCAACGGAGCGGGTCCGCCGCGCGCCACGGTCCGGAGCCCACCCGCGCCCGCATAGGATCGACGCCGCGCACAGTCGGCGCGGAGATCGGGGGAGGCAGTGCCAGAAGACGAGATCGTCTCCTCGCGCGTCTGGACGATCCCCAACGCGATCAGCTTCGTGCGGCTCCTGCTCGTCCCGGTGTTCGCCGTCCTCCTGGCCCGGGGCAGCGACGGCTGGGCGATCCTCGTCCTTGCGGTCTCGGGCGCCTCCGACTGGCTCGACGGCGTGCTGGCGCGGCGGCTCGGACAGGTCTCGAGGCTCGGGCAGCTGCTCGACCCGGCGGCCGACCGCCTGTTCATCATCGTCACGCTCGTCGCCCTGGCGTGGCGCGACGTCGTGCCGTGGTGGCTGCTGATCGTCCTGGTGCTCCGCGACGTGGTGCTCGGCATCATGCTGCTCGTCCTGGGACGCGCCGGGTACGCACCCTTGCCGGTGCACCTTGCCGGCAAGGCCGGCACGTTCGCCCTGCTCTACGCGTTCCCGCTTCTCCTGCTCGCCGAGGTCGACTCCTGGGTCGGCGTCGTCGCGGGCGTGGTCGGCTGGGCGTTCGCCCTGTGGGGTGTGGCGCTGTACTGGTTCGCCGGTGCGCTGTACCTGGCGCAGGCTGCGCGCCTGCTCCGCGCACCGGTGGAACCGGCATGACCTCCCGGCACGGCTCGGACGCGCCGCTGCCCCTCGCCCCGGTGCGACGCCCCGACGCGTCGATGACCCTGCTGACCGAGGTGTACCGCCGCCCGCTGGACGCCGGGTACGCCGAGGCGGCGGCCAAGCGCGCGCAGGGCAGCGCGCACCCACGCACGGTGCGGTCGGTCTCCACGCTGGTCGTGATCGCAGTGGTCCTCGGGCTCGGCACGACCGCCGCCACCATCGCCTTGCGCCAGCCGGCCAGCTCCGCGCAGCGGGCGCGCGACATCCTCGAGGGGCAGATCGAGGAGCGCACCACGAACGCGGAGGAAGCCAGTCGCAGCTCGACGACCTCACCACCCAGGTCAACAACCTGCAGAACCAGGTGCTGGGCGCGGACGACCTGGCGCTGCAGGACGGCGCCACCGCCATGGCCGTCCAGTCGGGGGTCGTCCCCGTCGCGGGTCGGGGGCTTCGCATCGAGCCTCGGACGCACCGACGGACGACCCGGACACCCAGGACCCGTGGCTGCGGGTGGAGGACAGCGACCTGCAGTCGGTGGTCAACGGTCTGTGGGCCGCGGGTGCCGAGGCGATCGCGATCAACGGGCAGCGCCTCACGGCGATGACGGCGATCCGCGCGGCCGGCGACGCCGTACTTGTCGACCTGGTCCCGCTCAGCAGCCCGTACAAGGTCGACGCCATCGGCAACCCCGTGACCATGCAGACGACGCTCGCCCGCACAGATGCCGGCCAGCGCATGTCCGCCCTGCGCACCAACTACGGGATCGGTGTGGAGATCTCGTCGCAGTCCAAGCTCCAGCTCCCCGGGACCGGGCCGGTGACCCTGCACGACGCGACCGTGCTGGGCTCGTCGGACGCGGACCAGCCGACGCCGAGCGCCACGGCCGACGTGACCGGCGCGGGACGTGCGCCCGACGAGCCGGGTATGGCATCGTCGGCACGTCTTTCGGGGAGGGAGGGCACATGATCGCCGTCATCGGGCTGCTCATCGGCATCGTCGGGGGGCTGCTGCTCCAGCCGACCGTGCCCACCGAGCTCCAGCCGTACCTGCCGATCGCCGTGGTCGCCGCGCTCGACGCCCTGTTCGGCGGCCTGCGCGCCATGCTCGACGGCATCTTCGACGACCGGGTGTTCCTGATCTCGTTCCTCTCGAACGTCGTCGTCGCTGCGCTCATCGTCTTCCTCGGAGACCAGCTCGGGGTCGGCTCGCAGCTGTCGACCGCCGTCGTCGTGGTGCTCGGCATCCGGATCTTCTCCAACGCAGCCTCGATCCGCCGGCACCTGTTCAAGGCATGACCGTGGACGAGACGCGCACCGACGGCGACCCGGTCGAGGACCCGGACGGCGGGGCCGACCGCCCCAGCGACCGCGAGGTCTTCGACGCCCTCAACGAACCGCGCCCCGACCTGGCCGGACCGGTGCTGAACGACGACGAGTCGCCGCTCGCGACGGCCGCCGCGGCCGAGCTCGCGCGGGCGGAGGCGATCGAGCAGTCGCTGGCGGACGCGATCGAGGAGCCCACCTCCGACGCGCCCGAGGACAGCGCTGGATCGGTCTCGTCCGACCCGGTGGCCGAGCCCGGGTCACCGGACGGGACGGGTGGCGACGAGGACGCCGACGAGGTGACCGCACAGGCCCAGCCTGCGGCCTCGGGTGCGTGGTCGGTCCTGGGCCGGGCGCTCAAGCCTCGGATGACGCGCGCGCAGGTCCTTGCCGCCGTCCTGTGCGCGATGCTCGGCTTCGCGCTCGTCGTCCAGGTGCGCCAGGCGTCGGGCGCGGACCTGAGCTCCATGCGCCAGCAGGACCTCGTGCGCATCCTCGACGAGGTCACCAACCGGAGCGACGCCCTGGCGAACGAGTCGGCCGACCTCACCCGGGAGCGGGATCAGCTGCTGTCCGGTTCGGACCGCCGGCAGGCCGCGCTCGACGCGCTGCGCCGCAGCGCGGAGACCCAGGGCATCCTGACCGGGCGGCTCCCGGCCGAGGGGCCCGGCGTCGTGGTGACGTTGACGGACCCCTCCGGGTCCATCAAGCCGAGCACGATGCTCGACGTGCTCGAGGAGCTGCGCAACGCCGGCGCCGAGGCCATCGAGCTAAACGACCAGCGGGTGACGGCGAGCAGCGCGTTCACGGGAGCCGCCGGTGCCGTCGTGCTCGACGGCACCACCCTCGACGCGCCGTACACGTGGACCGTCATCGGCGATCCGGACACGATCGACCCCGCGCTCCAGATCCCGGGCGGGGCGATGGCGCAGGTGCGTAACGACGGCGGGCACGGCGACGTCGAGCAGAGAGACACCGTGCAGATCACCGCCCTGCGGGTGATCCCGGATCCGGTCTACGCGACGCCCGTGCCGCCGACGGGCGGTTGATCCTGATTCGTCGCACCCTGCGACGGCGTCCTCCGTCCGCGGTGCTGCGCGGGGCGCCTGGGTCCGCATAAGGTGTGATCGCGCGGCCTAGTGCCCGCACCCATCGTCAGGACCGGGCCGGGAGGTGGCATGAGCAGCGAGGATCCGCAGGCCGGCGGACCGGACACCACGATGAGCTTTTGGTGCGATCGAACCGGTCGAGGTCGAGATCGAGGCGGGTGCCCCGGTCGGGCTCACGCCTGACGAGGTGGGCGCGGTCAACGCCCTGCCGCCGACGTCGGCCCTGCTCGTCATGCAGCGCGGACCGAGTGCCGGCGCCCGATTCCTGCTCGACGCGCAGCGCACCGTCGCCGGCCGCTCGACCGGAGCCGACATCTTTCTCGACGACGTGACGGTCTCCCGCAAGCACGCCGAGTTCGTCCGGGAGGGCAACCAGTTCGTCGTGCGCGACATCGGGTCGCTGAACGGGACGTACGTGAACCGGACCCGGATCGACCAGTCGATCCTGCGCGCCGGCGACGAGGTGCAGATCGGCAAGTACCGCATGACGTTCCACCCGAGCCCGCACCGGGACGCGGCGGGCGCGTGAAGCGACCGACCAGATCGACCGGGGGCACCGCGTGGTGAGTGCACGACCGCAGCGGCTGGACGCCGTGCAGGCGCCGGCCGCCGACGCCCAGGTGTCCGACGAGCTGTGGCCACGGGGCATCTCCCGCCGTGCGACGATGCGGATCTCGGACGTGCTGGCGTCGCTCCAGCTCGAGTTCCCGGCGGTCGCCACGTCCAAGCTGCGGTTCCTCGAGGAGCAGGGCCTGATCGAGCCGGTCCGCACGGCGTCGGGCTACCGCCAGTACTCGCCGGCCGACATCGAGCGCCTGCGGTTCGTGCTGCGCCAGCAGCGCGACCGCTACATGCCGCTGAAGGTCATCGGCGAACGGCTGGCCGCTCTGGACGCGGGCGAGGAGGACGAGCCTGCTGCCCGGGCCCGGCTCGCCACCCGCGACGGCGTCCGCGAGTCGGCGGCACCGCGGTTGACCGTCGACGTCCTCGCCCGCGAGGCCGACGTCGAGCCGGCGTTCGTCGAGGATCTGGTGACGGCCGGCATCCTGCGGCCGCACCCGTCGGGCGCGTTCGACTCCTGGGCCCTGCAGATCGTCACGTCGGCCGCGGCACTCGCCGAGCACGGGATCGACCCACGGCACCTGCGTCAGTTCCGGGCGGCCGCGGACAGGCAGGCCGACCTGGTCGAGCAGGTCGTCGCCCCCTGGCGCGGCCAGCGCAGCGCGTCCAGCCGAGCCCGCGCCGGCACGCTCGCTGCGGAGGTCGGCGAGCTGTGCACGCAGATGCACACGGCGCTCGTGCGGGCGGCCGTCGCCGACCTCGCACCGTAACGCGACCGATACACAGCGAGGGCCCCGACGAGCACGCCGGATCGCCGTGGGCGTCGTAGGTTGGGCCGTATGGGGGAAGACGCCGAGCTGATTCCCGTCGAGATCGTCGGAGTGCGCCAGCACCTGGCGGACGACGAGATCGTCGTGCTGCTCCTGGACCCGGACTCGGAGCTCTCCTCGTCCCCATCCTCATCGGACCGTCCGAGGCGTCGGCGATCGCATCCGCGCAGGCGGGCATCGTCCCGCCGCGCCCCATGACGCACGACCTCCTGCGCGACGTCCTGGTCGCCACCGGGTCCGGCCTGACCCGAGTCGAGATCACGCGGCTCGAGGAGGGCGTGTTCCACGCCGAGCTGGTGCTGCGCACCGGTCCGCGCGTCGACTCGCGCGCCTCCGACGCGATCGCGATGGCGCTGCGGTTCTCCTGCCCGGTGCTCTGCTCCGCCGAGGTCGTCGCCGTGGCCGGCGTCGAGGTCCGCACCACCTCCTCGGAGGCGGATCTCGAACGGTTCCGCCGATTCCTCGACGTGGTGACGCCGGAGGACTTCGGTACCGGCAGCGAGCCCGACGACGAGGGTCTGTGACCCGAACCTTCGTGTTCAGGTTGAAGGTGAGACTCGCGCACGCCGACACGCGCGGAGGCGTCGTGGCTTCTGACCGATGACGGGCCTACTGTGGCTGTAGCCGGGGGAGACGTCGACCCGACCGGCGTTCGACGAGTGGAGGATTCGTGACCAGCACCGAGAATGCCGAGAGCGTCGGCGGGGTCGTTCCCCAGCGCGCCCAGGGCATGCTGTTCGACGACGACCTCCCCGATCTGGACACCTCGACCGGCTACCGCGGGCCCACGGCCTGCCGCGCGGCCGGTATCACCTATCGCCAGCTCGACTATTGGGCCCGCACCGGCCTGGTCGAGCCGTCCGTACGTCCCGCGACCGGCTCCGGGACCCAGCGCCTCTACAGCTTCCGCGACATCCTCGTCCTGAAGGTGGTCAAGCGACTGCTCGACACGGGCGTCTCGCTGCAGCAGATCCGTACCGCGGTGAGCCACCTGCGGGAGCGCGGTGTGGACGATCTCGCGCAGATCACGCTGATGTCCGACGGTGCGAGCGTCTACGAGTGCACGTCCGCCGACGAGGTCATCGACCTGGTCCAGGGCGGGCAGGGCGTGTTCGGCATCGCCGTCGGTCGTGTCTGGCGCGAGGTCGAGGGCACGCTCGCCGCCCTGCCCACGGAGCGTGCCGACGAGGACGAGGACCTCACGGCCGAGCCGTCACCGCACGACGAGCTGGCGATGCGCCGTCAGGCCCGTTCCGCCGTCTGACTACCGGCGTGGTGCGCGCAGTGCTCTGTCGAGCAGTGCGTCGAAGGTCCGACCGAGCTCGGCGGCTGCAGCACCGGGCCACGCATGGACCGGCTGCGCCGCACCCTGTGCCTGCTGCAACGCCGCGCGCTCGGGCACGCTGGGGCTGAGCAGGAGAGGCCCGTAGAGCGTGTGCAGCTCCTCCAGCCGGAAGGCCTGTTCCACCGACCGCGCCCGCACCCGGTTGACGACGATGCCGAGCGGCTGGAGAGCGGAGGCCTGGCCGCGGCGGAGTCGTCGATGGTGCGCATCGCCCGACCCACCGCCATCACGGCGAACAGGCCGGGCTCGGTGACGACGATCGCCCGGTCCGCGGCGACGAGACCGGTGCGCGTGAGGCCGCCCAGCGACGGCGGGCAGTCGATGAGGACGAGGTCGTAGCCGTTCACCCACGAGAGCGCATACCGGAGGCGCTCGACGTCGTTGTCGCGCATCCGGTCGTGATCGGCGGAGCGCTCCGAGCCCACGAGGACGTCCGGGCCGTCGTCGGACCACGAGGACCGGACGGTCGCCGCCTCCATCGTCGCCGCGCCGGGCAGCTCCAGGACGGAGGCCACGTCGGCCGTGTCGGGCCGGGCGCCGAGTGCCATCGTCGCGTCGCCCTGCGGGTCCAGGTCGATCACGAGGGTGCGCATCCCGCGTTCCAGGGCGGCCGACGCCAGACCGAGGGTCACAGACGTCTTCCCGACGCCACCCTTGAGACTGCACACCGCGAGCACCAGCACGGGCGACACCGTATCCGGGCCGCGTGTCGTTCACGAATCGCGTTCGAGCGGCACGCCCGTGCGTGTCGGTGGAGACTGCGGGAATGAGCACTCACCTGTCCCGCTGGGGGCACTCCTGCGTCCGCCTCGACCGCGGTGACGACCACCTCGTCATCGATCCAGGCATGTTCACGGACGTCGCCACGGCCCTGGCCGGAGCCGGGGCCGTCCTGGTCACTCATGAGCACGGCGACCACCTCGCGCCGGAGCCGGTCGCCGCCGCCGGCGTCGACGTCTGGGGGCCCCAGGCCGCGCTCGACGTCCTTGCCGCCGCGGGCGTACCGAGCGCACGGCTGCACGCTGTCGTCGCCGGCGACACGGTCGAGGCCGCCGGGTTCGCGGTCGCGGTGCTGGGGGAGTGGCACGCCCAGATCCATCCCGACGTCCCCTTGGCCGCGAACGTCGGCTACCTGGTCGAGGGCGTCCTGCACCCCGGAGACGCGTACGTCGACCCCCAGGGCGCGACGGTCGACGTGCTCCTGACCCCGATCGGCGGGCCGTGGCTCAAGATCAGCGAGGTCGTCGACTACGTGCGGTCGGTCTCGCCGGGTCGGGTGGTCACGATCCATGACGCGCAGCTGTCGCCTGCGGGCCTCGGGCTCGCATCGTCCCTCGTCGGCCGCCTCGGCGGTGCCGGAGAGCCGATCCTGCTCGGACCCGGTGAAGGGATCGACCTGTAGGGGCAGCGCAGGAGCCTGTGCGTGCGTAGCGTGTGCCTGGTCGGAAGGAGACGAGCGTGACGCAGCCCGCAGACCACGACGGCCACTCGCACGAGGTGCCCGAGCTCGAGTACGACGAGTCCGTGCCGCCACGGCCGGAGGAGGAGATCGCCGACGCCGCGCGATCGCTCCCCGATCCCGCCGGCCACGGCGGTTGACCAACCCGGATCGCGGCGCGCCCTGAACGTCGCGGTGCCCGACGTGGGGCATTCTGTCCTGGTGCTGATCCGACGCGTGGGAGAGGACGACTGGGAGATCGTCCGCGACGTCCGCCTGCGCGCCGTCCGCGAGAATCCCGAGGTCTTCGGCGCGTCGCTCGCCCGCGAGAACCGGTTCGTGGAGTCTCACTGGCGCATGCGCCTGCGGACGAGCCCGACCTGGATCGCCGTGGACGACGAGGGCACCGGCCGGGGGATCGTACAGATGCTGCAGGAGCCCGGTTCGCCGGTCGACGACCGACACCTCATCTCCCTGTGGGTGGCACCCGAGTCCCGACGACGGGGCATCGGCTGGGCGCTGATCGACGCCGCTCGCCAGGCCGCAGCCGCCGACGGCGCGAGCACCGTCTCGCTCTGGCTCGTCGACAACAACCACGCCGCCGGCGACCTCTACGTCCGCGCTGGGTTCGCACGGACCGGGGAGCGCCAGGCGCGCGACGGCTCGCTGACCGAAGAGCGTTACGTGCTCAGGATCGAGCCGGCCGAACCGACCGGATCGTCGGCCCGGCCTCCGCTGCCCTGATCCGGACGGCCTGGCGCACGAGGTGGTCGCGCTCGGCCGTGTTGGTCGCACGGTTGGCCGCGTCCGCGTACGCAGCGGCCGCGGCGGACAGGTCCCCGTCGAGCTCGAACAGGTAGCCGCGCACGGCGTACCAGCGGTGACGGTCGCCGAGGACCCGCGACAGGCGGTCCGTCTCGCGCAGACCGGCAGCGGCGCCCTGGACGTGCCCGACCGCGACGGCGCGTCCGAGGACGGCTGCCGGGTCCTGGCGCAGGGGCTCGTCGCTGAGGGCGACGAGGTCGTCGTACCAGGCCAGGATCTGCGGCCAGTCGGTCTCGTCGGCTGTCGCGGCGTCGTCGTGGAGCGCGGCGATCGCCGCTTCGATCTGATACCGACCGGGACTCTGCGCCGCGAGTGCGGACTGCAGGACGCGGACCCCCTCGGCGATCTCGCGGGTGTCCCACAGGCTGCGGTCCTGGACGTCGAGGGTGACGATCCGCCCCTCCGCATCCCAGCGGGCACCGCGGCGTGCGTGGTTCAGCAGCATCAGTGCGAGCAGCCCCCGCGCCTCCGGCTCCGCGGTCGCGAGGGTCAGCTGACGGGTCAGCCTGATGGCCTCGACCGCGAGGTCCGTACGGCCGGAGTGACCGGTCGTGTAGACGAGGTAGAGCACGCGCAGGACGACGGCCAGGTCGCCGGGCTGGTCGAGCCGGCGTCCGCGCAGGTCCCGCTTGGCGCGGCTGATCCGCTGCGCCATCGTCGCCTCCGGCACGTAGAAGGCATCGGCGATCTCGCGGGTGGTCAGACCCCCGACGGCGCGCAGGGTCAGGGCGACCTGGGAGGCGGGGGACAGGTCGGGGGAGCAGCAGCAGAACAGGAGGACGAGGGTGTCGTCGCCCTCCTCGGTCGGGCCAGGTACGGGCGCGACGACCGTCGCCTCCTCGCGGCGGTCGCGGGCACCCGCGCTGCGTCGGGCGTCGACGAGCCGGCGGGTGGCGACCGTGGTCAACCAGGCGCGCGGGTCGCGCGGGGGATGGTCCGGCCACACCCGCAGGGCCTCGAGGAGCGCCTCCTGGAGGGCGTCCTCGGCGGAGTCGAAGTCCTCTCCTCGCCGGACGAGGCCGGCGAGGACCCGCGGGACGAGGGCACGCAGGGTGCCCTCGTCCAGCGGTCGTCCCGGTGTCTCGGTCACGCGGCGTCAGTCGGTGGACGGCATCTCGGACATGACCTCGCGGACGTCGATCCACTCGTAGAGCGGCGTGCCCCCGGGCCCGGGTTCCGACGACACGTAGGCGGCGAGCTTCGATCGCACGCTCGTGCGAGTCGACGTCGATCATGTACCACCCGGCCGCGAGGTCGCTCGTCTCGGGCAGCGGACCGTCGGTGATGACCGGAGCCGCGTCCGGGCCGCCGTAGCGCACCCACGTCCGGTCGGGCGTCAGCGCCTGCGCGTCGACGTACTCGCCGTTCTCCTTGAGCAGGTCGTTGACGTGCATGAGGAACGCCATGTGCGCCTCGACGTCCTGCGGTTCCCACTGGTCCATCGGGGGGACCGGTCGGTGCTGCTCGGGGCCGCCGCGGTAGTGCTTGAGGAGCAGGTACTTCGGCATGGTGCGTCTCCTGGTGTCGTGGGCCGCGTCCGTCGTGGCCCTTCACCTGGTGAGCGGAGCCGGTCCGAGCTTCTCGACATGAAATCACCGATCGGTTCGGAGCGATCGACGTTCCGCGCTCAGGCGGCCAGGTGGAACGTGCTGGCGAAGCGTTCGAGGAGGTCGTCGCGACCGCGCAGGACCTCGACCACGCCGGTCGCGATCGCGCGCTCGGGCGCGAGCTCGCCCCTGATCAGGCGATGGATGCCCGGACCCGCCGCGAAGGCCAGGTCGACCGGTCCGTCCCCACGCGCCACGTCGAGCGTGGTGCGGTCCACCCGGATGAGCAGCTCCGCGGAACCGAAGCGCGCCGCGTAGGCGGTCGGCGGCAGGCGCGCCGCCACCAGGGGACGGAACGCCGTGCGCAGGTCGATGGTCATCGAGTCGGGGGTGATCACCTGCTCCTCCCGCGGGTCGCCCATCGCCTTGAAGCCCCACGCGCCGAGGGCGAGCACCACGGGTTCGAGCTCGTGGCCGTACGGAGTCAGCTCGTAGACGATCACGCGCGAGTGCGGCGCGCGGCGGATGACACCTGCCGCCTGCAGCTCCTTGAGGCGCGACGCCAGGATGTTGCTCGGGATGCGGGGGAGGCCCGCCGCGAGCTCGCCGTAGCGGCGCGGACCGACGAGCAGGTCGCGGACGATGAGCATGGCCCAGCGTTCGCCCACCAGCTCGAGGGCCCGGGTGACGCCGCCGTACTGCCCGTAGTCGCGCGCGGCCACCGTGCTCAGGCCTGCTGGTCGGCGAACGCCTCGGGCGCCTGAGCCGCGGCGGTGGGATCCATCCAGCCGAGCTCGAGGATGTTGCCGTCGGGGTCGTTGAGCTGCCGCTGGTACATGAAGCCGTAGTCGGCCGCCGGGTGCGGCTCCCGGCCACCCGCGGCGACGCCGTCGGCGATGGCCCGGTCGACCGCCTCACGGGTGTCGAGGTAGATCGCGACGGACACCGACGGACTCACGGCCGGGTCGCCGAGCGGCAGCTCGGAGAAGGTCTGGAAGAACTCGCGGGTGAGGAGCATGACCGCGCTGTGGTCGTCCTCGACGACGACACAGGCGGCGTTGTGGTCCGAGAACGCCGGGTTGAGGGGGAAGCCGAGCGCCGTGTAGAAGGCCTTCGCCCGGTCCAGGTCGGTCACCGGCAGGTTGACGAGCATCATGGTCATCGTGCGTCCTCTTTCGTGTTCCCGATCCTCGCGCTGACGCGATCGATACTTGCAAAAAGCAAGTGCCGACGTCAAGAGCGCGTAGGTCCGGCCCGAGGGCGCGTCAGCCGAAGTCCATCCCGTCGAGCGCCGCGGACGGCCGCACGTCCGGCAGTCGCAGCATCCGGAACGAGTTCCCGAGCCCGAGCAGCCCGCTGAGTAGGGGGATGAGCAAGGCGATCTGCAGCGACAGGTTGCGGGCGTCGTTGTTGATCGCCACGACCTCCGCCTCCACCTCGGGTGGCAGGCCCGTGATCTTCTCGGCGAGCTGCGTGTTGCTCATGATCTGGGCGTCGTTCTCCAGCACGGCTGCGATCTGCTGCTGCTGGTCGGCCGGGATGATCGAGCTGTTCTGGGTCATGTGCGTGAAGCTGAACGACAGGGCGGCGAGCATGAGGCCGCCGGCCATCGCCAGGCCGAAGGAGAGCCCGAACGACCCGGCTGCGGAGTTCACGCCGGCGGCCTCGCTGACCCGCTCCTCGTCGATCGGGGCGAGCGTGTAGTTGTTGAGCTGCGAGACCAGCAGGCCCAGACCGCACCCGGTGATGGCCAGCGGCACGACGAGGTACCACCCGCTGTCGACGCGGGGGACGAACGGGATGATGATCGCGATCCCGATGCTGGACAGCAGGAAGCCCGTGCGGATGATCGCGGCCGGACGCCGGTTGCCCGCTCGTCGGCCGGCGACCAGGGCGGCCGCGAACATCGTCAGCGACAGCGGCGCGAGCGAGAGGCCCGCCTCGATCGCGTTGTACTCCAGCGTCATCTGGAGGAACAGGGGGAGGGCGATCATCGCGCCGCCGAGCGTGACCTGCTGCAGCGCCTGGCCGGAGATCCCGGCAGTGAAGTTCGGGTGCCGGAACAGGTCCGGGTCGAGCAGCGTCAGCTTCCCGGCTCGCTTGCGTCGCAGGAGCCAGCGGGCGAGCAGCACGAGAGCCACCGCACCCAGGATCATCAGCAGCCCGACGTACTCGCCGCCTTCCTGCCAGACGAGGATGCCGAGCACGACACCGCCCATCCCGATCACCGACAGGACCGCACCGACCACGTCGATCTGGCGCGGTCCCGTGTAGGGGACGTCACGCACCAGCCTGATCTGGCTCAGGACGACGATGATGATGACGACCTCGAGCGCGAAGCCGACCCGCCACGACAGGTACGTCGTCACGAAGCCGCCGAGGAGCGGCCCGATCGCGGCCGCGATGGCCGCAGCGGCTCCGGTGAGGGCGTACGCCTGCTTCTGAGCGGCCCCTGCGAAGTTGCCGTGGATCAGGGACTGCATGGCGGGCAGGAGCAGCGAGGCACCGAGGCCGCCGATGATCGCCCAGAAGATGATGATCGCCGTCAGGTCCTGCGCGAGCGTCATGGCCAGCGCGCCGACGGCGTACGCCAGCAGTCCGAGGACGTAGGCACGTTTGCGGCCGATGAGGTCGCCGACCTTGCTGTTGATCAGGATGAAGGCCGCGGAGACCAGCGCCTCGAGGGCGATGGCCGACTGGACGCCGCTGGCCGTCGTGTCGAGGTCGGCGACGACCGCGGAGATCGAGACGTTCATCAGCGACGTGTCGACCACCAGGACGAACATCGCCATGGCCAGCAGGACCATCAGCCGACGACTACCGGAAGCTACGCCGTCGCTCGCGCCAGTGCTCATGTCGCCGGAGCCTAGCGCTCGGGGAGCGCAGCGATCGGGGCGCTCGCCGTCAGGAGCGGTTCGACGACGCTAAGTTGTCATAATGTGCATTATCGGCGATCGGGCAGCAGACGACGAAGCAGGTGCGTGCGCCTACCCGTCTGTACGCCGGATACCGACTCACGGGAGGCTGACGCCATGCGGAAGCTGACCTTTGCCATGAACGTGAGCCTGGACGGCTACATCGCCGCTCCCGGCGACGACCTCGGCTGGAGTACGCCGAGCGACGAGCTGTTCCAGTGGTGGTCCGACCGGGTGGGTTCGACGGGTCTGTCGCTGTATGGGCGCAAGCTTGGGAGACGATGAGCTCCCACTGGCCGATCGCCGACCAGCAACCTGGCGTCACACCCGCGGAGGTCGAGTTCGCCCACCGCTGGCGGGACATGCCGAAGGTGGTGTTCTCCTCGACGACCGGCACGGTCGACTGGAACGCCCGCCTGGTCACCGGCGACGCGGTCACCGAGATCAGCCGGCTCAAGGCTGAGGACGGCGGCCCCATGGACATCGGCGGCGCCACGCTCGCCGGCGCGGCCATGCGGGCCGGCCTGATCGACGAGTACGTGCTGGCCACCGCACCGGTGCTGGTGGGCGGCGGCACACCGTTCTTTACCGCCCTCGACAACTGGGTGAACCTGAACCTGGTGGAGACCCGGACGTTTCCCGACGGCGTGGTCCTCACCAGGTACGAGACCAAGCGCTGAGCGCCCGGCGCCGGATCGAGGCGATCGGCTCCTGACGGACAGGCACGGACGCCCCGGCCGCGCGGCGCCACGCGCGGTCGGGGGCGGGCCGCCACTAGGCCGTGGCCCGCTGGACCAGGGCGAGGATCCGCTTCTCGTCGGCAGCCGTCAGCGACGTCAGGGCGAACTCCGTCGGCCACATCGCGCCGTCGTCGAGCGCCGCCGAGTCGCTGAAGCCGAGCGTCGCGTAGCGGGCCTTGAACTTCGCCGCCGGCTTGAAGAAGAGGACGACCTTGCCGTCCTTGGCGTAGGCGGGCATGCCGTACCAGGTCTTCGGCGTCAGCTCGGGGGCCGCCTCGCCGACCAGGATGTGCAACCGCTCGGCCATCACGCGGTCGGCGTCCTCCATCTCGGCGATCTTGGCGAGCAGCTCGACCAGGCCGTCGCCCTTCTTGCCGCGCACCTCCTGAGCGCGCTCCTTCATGGCGTCGCGCTCTTCGTCCGTGAAGCCACCGGTCGTCGTGGCGGTCGTCGTGTTCGTCATCGTCGTCATCCTCTCGAGGTGTCGTCTCGATTGCTTGACGTTCCCCGGCCTCAGAACGTGACAGACGCCCTCAGGCGCCGACGTAGGCCGCCAGGTGTTCGCCCGTCAGCGTGGTGCGGTCCGCGACGAGGGCCGACGGGGTGCCCTCGAAGACGATCAGTCCGCCGTCGTGGCCGGCCCCCGGGCCGAGGTCGATGATCCAGTCGGCGTGCGCCATCACGGCCTGGTGGTGCTCGATGACGATGACGGACTTGCCCGCGTCGACGAGCCGGTCGAGCAGGCCGAGCAGGTTCTCGACGTCCGCCAGGTGCAGGCCCGTCGTCGGCTCGTCCAGGATGTAGACGTCGCCCTTCTCCCCCATGTGCGTCGCCAGCTTGAGGCGCTGCCGCTCCCCGCCGGACAGCGTCGGCAGCGGCTGGCCCAGCCGCAGGTAGCCGAGACCGACGTCGACCAGGCGGGCGAGGATCGTGTGCGCGGCCGGCGTCCTGGACTCCCCCGTGCGGAAGAACTCCTCGGCCTCCGTGACCGACATCGAGAGCACCTCGCTGATGTCCCGACCGCCCAGGTGGTACTCCAGCACCGAGGCGTCGAACCGCTTGCCCTCGCAGACCTCGCAGGTGGTCGCGACCGTCGCCATCGGCCCGAGGTCGGTGTAGATGACGCCCGCGCCGTTGCAGTTGGGGCAGGCGCCCTCGGAGTTGGCGCTGAACAGGGCGGGCTTGACGTTGTTGGCCTTGGCGAACGCCTTGCGGATGGGATCGAGCAGGCCGGTGTAGGTCGCGGGGTTGCTGCGGCGCGACCCCTTGATCGCACCCTGGTCGATCGACACGACTCCCCCGTCGGCCGGGATCGACCCGTGCACGAGCGAGCTCTTGCCGGAACCGGCGACGCCGGTGATGACGACCAGGACCCCGAGCGGGATGTCGACGTCGACGTCGCGCAGGTTGTTGGCCGTGGCGCCCCGGATCTCCAGCCTTCCCGACGACGACCGGACCGACCCCTTGAGCACCGAGCGGTCGTCGAGGTGGCGTCCCGTCAGCGTGCCGCTGGCCCGCAGGTCCTCGACCGTGCCCTCGAAGCAGATCGTGCCGCCCTCGGTGCCCGCGCCGGGACCCAGGTCGACCACGTGGTCGCCGATGACGATCGTCTCGGGTTTGTGCTCCACGACGAGGACGGTGTTGCCCTTGTCCCGCAGCGCCAGCAGCAGGGTGTTCATCCGCTGGATGTCGTGCGGGTGCAACCCGATCGTCGGCTCGTCGAACACGTACGTGACGTCGGTGAGCGACGAGCCCAGGTGCCGGATCATCTTGGTCCGCTGCGCCTCACCGCCGGAGAGCGTGCCGGCAGGGCGGTCGAGGGACAGGTACCCCAGACCGATGTCGACGAAGGAGTCGAGGATGTCCCCGAGCGCCGTGAGCAGGGGCGCGACCGACGGCTCGTCGAGTCCCCGGACCCACTCGGCCAGGTCGCTGATCTGCATCGCGCAGGCGTCCGCGATGTTGACGCCGCCGATCTTCGAGGACCGTGCGCCCGCGTTCAACCGGGTGCCGCCGCAGTCCGGGCACCTGGTGAACGTGACCGCGCGGTCGACGAACGCACGGATGTGCGGCTGCATGGCCTCCTTGTCCTTGGAGAGCATCGACTTCTCGATCCGTGGGATCAGGCCCTCGTAGGTCATGTTGATGCCGGCGATCTTCATGCGGACCGGCTCGTGGTGCAGGAAGTCCTGCAGCTCCTGCTCGGTGAAGTCGCGGATCGGCGTGGCCGGGTCGAAGAAGCCGGACTCCCTGTAGAGCCGCGTGTTCCAGCCCCCACCGGTGTAGCCGGGGATCGTGAGCGCGTCGTCATCGAGCGACTTGGAGTCGTCGTAGAGCTGGGTGAGGTCGATGCTCGTCGCGCTGCCCATGCCCTCGCACCGCGGGCACATGCCGCCCGTGACGGTGAAGCTGCGCCGCTCCTTGACGGTGGTGCCGCCGCGTTCCGTGGTGATCGCCCCGGCCCCGGACACCGACGCGACGTTGAACGAGAACGCCTGGGGCGAGCCGAGGTGCGGCTGACCGACGCGGCTGAACAGGATGCGCAGCAGCGCGTTCGCGTCCGTGGCGGTGCCGACGGTGGACCGCACGTTGGCGCCCATCCGCTCCTGGTCGACGATGATCGCGGTGGTGAGCCCGTCCAGGACGTCGACGTCGGGGCGGGCCAGGGTCGGCATGAAGCCCTGGACGAAGCTGCTGTACGTCTCGTTGATCATCCGCTGCGACTCGGCGGCGATGGTGCCGAAGACGAGCGAGCTCTTGCCCGAGCCCGAGACGCCGGTGAACACCGTCAGCCTGCGCTTGGGCAAGCTCGACGCTGATGTCCTTGAGGTTGTTCTCCCGCGCGCCCTGCACTCGGATCAGGTCATGGCTGTCGGCTAGCGTCACCTGCGAGATCTTGCCACGCCGGTGCGACTCGGGCCCGGCTCCCCCGCGCAGGATCGGCGCCTCGAACGCGATATGGTTGAACTCTCAATTACCTAGCGAGAGGGTGGGCGCGGTGCCCGACTACGGCCACGACCTGGTCTTCGGCAGCTTCCTGACGCCGTCGGCGAAGGACCCGCAGCGCGTCGTCGCGCTGGCGCGGACCGCCGAGCGGGTCGGCATCGACCTCGTGACGTTCCAGGACCACCCGTACCAGCCCGCGTTCCTCGACACGTGGACGCTCCTGTCGTGGGTGGCCGCCTCGACGTCGACGGTGCAGCTGTCCGGCAACGTGCTCAACCTGCCGCTGCGCCCGCCGGCCGTCCTGGCGCGCGCCGCGGCCAGCCTGGACCTGCTGTCGGGCGGTCGGCTGGCGCTCGGCCTCGGGGCGGGTGCCTTCTGGGACGCGATCGTCGCGATGGGCGCCCCACGGCGGACACCCGGCGAGGGCGTCACCGCGCTGGCCGAGGCCATCGGCATCATCCGGGGCGTCTGGGACGCCGACGAGCGCACGCCCCTGCGCGTCCACGGCGAGTTCCACTCGGTCGACGGCGCCAAGCGCGGACCGGCCCCCGCGCACGACATCCCGATCTGGCTCGGCGCGTACAAGCCGCGGATGCTGCGTCTGGTCGGCTCTGCGGCCGACGGGTGGCTCCCGAGCCAGGGCTATCTGCAGCCCGGCGACCTCTCCCGCGGCAACGTGACCATCGACGAGTCCGCGACGGCGGCGGGTCGCGACCCGCGCGAGATCCGTCGGCTGCTGAACCTCGGCGGCGGCCCCCAGGGATCGGTGGAGCAGTGGGTCGACCAGCTGCTGCCGCTCGCGCTCGAGGACGGGATCGCCACCTTCATCCTGGCCGGCGACGACGAACGGGCGCTCGCGGTCTTCGGGCAGGAGCTTCGCCCCGGCCCTGCGCGAGGCGGTCGCCGCCGAGCGTTCGACTGCCGGCACGACGACGGGTGCGGTTCGCCCTGCCGCCGCCCTGGCCAAGCGGCGTCCCCGGATCGACTACGACGGGCTGCCCGCGTCCCTCGTCGGCAAGGCCGTGGAGCCCGGCGACCGGGAGTACGGGCGCGTGCGCTCGACCTACGTCTACTCGGGCTCCCCCGGGCTCGTCATCCGCGCCACCTCGGCGCAGGACGTCAGCGATGCGCTGGCGTTCGCCCGCGCCCAGGACGTGCCGCTCGCGGTCCGCAGCGGCGGGCACGGGATCAGCGGTCGGTCCACCAACGACGGCGGCATCGTGATCGACGTCGGCGGGCTCGACGCGGTCGAGGTGCTGGACCACGAGCGCGGGCTCGTCCGGCTCGGCGCGGGCGCGCGCTGGGGCGACGTCGCGGCCGCCCTCACGCCGCACGGCCTGGCGATCAGCCCGGTGACTACGGAGACGTCGGCGTCGGCGGCCTGGTCACCGCCGGCGGGCAGGGCTTCCTCGCGCGGTCGTACGGGCTGACGCTCGACCACGTCGTGGCGGCCGAGCTGGTCCTGGCCGACGGGCGGCTCGTGCGTACCGACGCCGAGCACGAGCCCGACCTGCTCTGGGCGGTGCGCGGCGCGGGCGCGAACTTCGGCATCCTCACGGCGGTGGAGATCGAGGCCGCGCACGTCGGCGACGTGGTCTACGCGACGATCGTCTACGACGCGTCGGACACGGCGTCGTTCATCGAGTCGTGGGCCGCCCTGGTCGAGGAGTCGCCGCGCGAGCTCGCAGCTTCCTGACCATGATCCCCGCCAACGGGCAGAACCCGCCGATCGGCTACACGATCATCGTCTGGGCCGACGACGACACGCAGAGCGCCATCCTCTGGCTCGAGCGCTTCCTCGACCTCGCGCCTGTGCTGCAGCAGCAGGCCCAGCTGGTGCCCTACGCGGCAGCGGTCGCGCCGCACCACGGCGAGCACACCGGAGGCCCGGACTACGCGGCGCGCGGCGGGCTGATCGAGCACGTGACGCCCGAGCTGGCGCAGCTTCTGGGCGACCTGGTGATGTCCGGCGTGTCCGACATGGTGCAGCTGCGCGCGGTCGGCGGCGCCGTCAACGACCTGGACCCGATGGCCACGGCGTACGCGCACCGGACCCAGGCCTTCTCGCTGTCGGCGTCCACGCGCGCAAGCCGGCGGGCCCAGATCGACGCGTGGTGGGGCCGCCTCGCCCCGCACCTGGACGGCGTCTACCTCAGCTTCGAGACGAACCAGTCCCCCGACCGGATCGCCGAGGCGTTCCCGCCCGAGACGCTCGCGAGGATCGCCCGGCTCAAGGCCGTCTACGACCCCGGGCACGTGTTCGACCAGAACTTCGGGGTGGCGCCCGTCGGTGCGACGATGTCGTCATGAGTGCCGACGACGTCACCGAGATCCAGCGCACCATCGCAGCCATCGAGCAGCAGGAACGCGACCTGGTGTTCACCACGTTCACGCACGACGACGCGTGGCGGCTCGGATGCCTGCTGGTGGAGCTGGGTCAGGAGCGCGACCTGCCGATCACGGTGGACATCCAGCACGGGACGCAGCAGGTGTTCCACGCCGCACGGGCCGGAACCACCGCCGACAACGACACGTGGGTCGCCCGCAAGGTCCGCGTGGTGTGGAGGTTCGGGGCGCCGTCCTACCTGGTCGGTCTGCGGGCGAAGGTCAGGGGCACCACGTTCAACGAGCAGCACGACCTGCCCCTGCGGGAGTTCGCCGCGCACGGCGGTGCGTTCCCCGTCCGGGTGCGCGACGTCGGCGTCGTCGGCGTGGTGACGGTCTCGGGCTTGCCGCAGGCGGACGATCACGCACTGGTCGTCGAGGCACTGACCGCCCACCTGGCCTGAGCCGACCACAGCCCCGGGGCGCCGCGTCGACGCCGAGGACGTCCGTCTCGCGCTGGTGCGCGCCGTCAGCCTGGAGGCATGACGGCGAACGACAACGACGACGACTGGTGGGACCTCGACTGGGAGGTCCAACGTCAGGCCGGACGCAGCGCGTGGGAGGCGCTCGACTGGGCGGACGACGGTCCCGACGACGACCTGCCACCGCCCCCGGGCGGCCCGCTGCGGACCCCCGACGACGCGCTCCAGCTGCTTCTCGGCCTCGTCGGGTACGAACGCTCGGGTGAGCCGGCGCTCTGGTTCGTGCTGGTCGATGCCGACGGGGTCACCCTCCCGGTCGCCCTGCCGATCTCCGACATCCCCCAGCGCGCCGACCCGGAGGTCGTCGAGGGCGTCCTTCGGCTCCTGCGAGACGTCCTGGCCGAGCACGGGCCGGGCGGGTCCGTGCTCGTCGGGCTCGTCCGGGCGGCCGGCGGCGACCGCGGCATGTTCGAGTCGTCCTGGGCGCGGTCGCTGCGCGAGGGCGCGGACGAGGCCGGTGTGCACGTGTGGGGCATCGCCGCGATCGGCGCGCGGCGTGCGCGGATGCTCGAGTGGTGAGCACCGCTGCCGACGCCGGCGGCTCGGTCAGCCGACGGGGCCCGGCGAGGCGTCGTCGATCGCCGCGAGCTGGTCGAGCGTGGGCTCCCACAGGATCGACGCGACGTTCGCACGCAGCTGCTCGGGCGTCCGGGCACCGGCGATGACCGTGGCGACGGCGGGCTGGGCGGCCAACCCACCGAGCGCGAGCGTCGGCAGGTCGATCCCCCACTCCTGCGCCAGCGCGCTCAACGCGTCGATCCGGTCGAAGTCGGCGCGTGCGAGGCGGTCGGGCCAACGGGCGAGCCGCGACCCGTCGGGGGCGCCCTCGTCGCGCCGGTACTTGCCGGTGAGCAACCCGGAGGCGAGCGGAACGAACGGGATGAGCCCGACGCCCACCTGCTCGAGCGCGGGCACCAGCTCGGCCTCCGCGCCCCGGTCCAGCAGGTTGTACCGGTTCTGCGCCGAGACGAACGCCGTGGCGCCGGCCGTACGGGCGCTCCAGTCGGCGTCGACCACCTGCCACGCGGCGAAGTTGGAGGAGCCGAGCGAGAGGACCTTGCCCTCGGCGACCAGCTCGTGCAGCGCGGCCAGCGTCTCCTCGATCGGGGTCAGCGGATCGGGTGTGTGCATCTGGTACAGGTCGATCCGGTCGGTGCCCAACCGTCGCAGCGACGCCTCGACGGCGGACCGCACGTACGCGCGAGACCCAGGCGCCACGCCCTCGGGCGCGCCGAGCGCGAACTTGGTCGCCAGCACGACCTCGTCGCGGTGGGCACCGAGCGCGGCGCCCAACAGCTCCTCGCTCTGCCCGAACGTCCCGCCGTAGGCGTCGGCCGTGTCGAAGAACGTGACGCCGGCCTCCAGCGCCGCGGACACCAGCGCGGGGACCCCGTCAGGCGCGAGGGTCGCGCCGAACGTGTTGCAGCCGACACCGGCGACCGACACGTTCGGACCCTTGTCGCCGAGCTTCCGGAACGTCATCTGCCTGGTGGGTGCCTGGAAAGTCACGGTGCGACCTTAAGCCTCTCCGCCACATGCTGACCGCGTTCACCATCCCTTCACCTGGACCTGGAACACTGGAGGGGCCCCCACCGTTGGAACCGGTGGAAGTTCATACTCTCGACGGCCGTACAACGGCACGGAGGATCCCAAGATGGCAAACCGGTCCCTGCGTGGCATGCGCATCGGGTCCCACAGCATGGAGACGGAAGACGGCGTCGAGTTCGCGCCCCGCCTCCAGGCTCACTACGACTGCCCCAACGGGCACACGATCATTCTGCCGTTCTCGGTCGAGGCCGACGTCCCGGTGGTGTGGGAGTGCCGGTGCGGCGAGGAAGCTTTGCTCCGCGACGCGTCGCGACCCGAGGTGAAGGCCGGCAAGCCCCCGCGTACGCACTGGGACATGCTGCTCGAGCGTCGCACGGTCGGCGAGCTCCAGGAGCTGCTGGACGAGCGGCTCGACCTGCTCCGCTCGGGCAAGCTGCGCCGCAGCGCCTGACGCGCCGTTCGTACGGGCTCAGCCCGTCGTTCGTCGGAACGCTCCCGCCACACGGCGGGAGCGTTCTGCTATCCCCCACCGGGTCACGCTCATCAGGGCCTCGACCACGATCGCCCGGCTCATCTTCGACGTCCCGAGCTCACGCTCGACGAACGTGATGGGCACCTCGACCACACGCGCACCCAGCCGCACCGCCCGCCACGCCATGTCGACCTGGAAGCAGTAGCCCTGCGACGCGATGTCGTCGAGCTCGAGGTCCCGCAGGAGCGTGGCACGGTAGGCGCGGAAGCCGCCCGTGGCATCGCGGAGCGGGATGCCGAGCACGATCCGCGTGTACGTGTTGGCGCCGCGGGACAGGACGTGCCGGCTCATCGGCCAGTTCAGCACGGTCCCCCCGGGCACCCAGCGGGAACCGAGGACCAGGTCGGCATCCTCGAGCGCGCCGAGGAGCGTGGGCAGGTCCTGGGCGCGGTGCGACCCGTCGGCGTCCATCTCGACGACGACGTCGTAGGACCGCTCGAGCGCCCAGTGGAAGCCCGCGATGTACGCGGTCCCGAGTCCGCTTGCCCTCCCGGTGCAGCACGTGGATGCGCCCGTGCGCAGAGTCGACGGCCACCTGCTCGGCGATCTTCTCGGCCAGCTCGCCGGTCCCGTCGGGTGAGCCGTCGTCGACGACCAGGACGTCCGCGTGCGGCACGTGGGTGCGCAGCCGGTCGAGCGCGATCGGCAGGTTCTCGCGCTCGTTGTAGGTGGGGACGACGACGAGCACCCGTCCGACGGAACCGGTCATGCGGCGGTACCTCTCCGGTCCTGGCGGCGCAGGCCGCGGGCGCCGGCGATCCCGGCGGCGACCATGACGACCGCCAGGGCGTCGAAGGCCCACGCGGGCCACGAGCGGAGCCTGGTGGCCAGCGTCTGGGAGTCGCGCAGCGGCAACGTCGCCACCATCTGCGCGGCGGTGAACAAGTCGGTGTCCTGCGAGACGACGCCGTTCGGCTCGATCACGGCGCTCACCCCGACGGTCGAGATCTGGACCGTGGCGCGGCCGTGCTCGATCGCCCGCATCCGGCTCATGGCCAGCTGCTGGGTGGACTCGTCCGAGACGCCGAAGGAGGCGTTGTTCGTCTGCACCACCAGCACCTCACCCCCTGCCCTGACGGCGTCGCGGACGATCGCGTCGTACGCGACCTCGAAGCAGATGACATCGCCGATCCCCACCGTGCGGCCCAGCCGATCGGACTGCAGCGGGATGTACCCCGGTTTGTCGCCGGGCAGCATATCGCGCGTGACCAGGTCGACCGCTGACGAGAACGGCCGGACGAGCGAGCGCAGCGGGATGTACTCCGCGAACGGCGCAGGGTGCTGCTTGGAGTAGGTGGCGGTGACGCCCACGCCGGGTTCCCAGAGCACGGCCGTGTTGTACCGGCCGCCGCTGGGCGGGTACTGCACGGTGCCGACGAGCATGGGGGCGTCGACCGCCTTCGCTGCGTCGTCGATGAGCTTGGCGGCCTTCGCGTCGACCTGCGGGTCGATGTCCGTACCGTTCTCCGGCCACAGCACCAGGTCCAGGTCGCCGGGGGCCACCTGGTCGAGCAGCGCGTGCGTGCCCGCGATGTGGTTGTCGAGGACCGCCTCCCGCTGCCCGAACGCGTCGAGCCCGGTGCCCGGGACGTTGCCCTGGACCGCGCCGACCTCGAGCGTGCCCTGCTCGGCCTGGGTGTCCAGCGGGACGAGCAGCCCCACGACGACGATCACGGCGACCGTGGCGACCGCGACGCCGAGCCGTACCAGCCGCAGCCGCCGTGCCGCGAGCCAGATGCGCGCGAACAGCACCCCGACGGCCACGACGATCCCGCTCAGCAGCGGGGTCCCCCCGAGGGAGGCGAACGCGGCCAGGGGCGAGTCGGCCTGCGAGAACGCGAGCCGGCCCCACGGGAACCCGCCGAACGGCCACGTCGAGCGCAGCTCCTCGGCAGCGACCCACAGGACGGAGAACACGACGACCTGCAGGCCGGCGCTGCGCCAGACCGCCTGCCCGCGCCGCGCCCAGGACCAGGCCGCGCCGAACAGGGCGACGTAGGACGCCTCGAGCGTGGACAGGGCCAGCCAGGGCACCTGCCCGACGGCGTCACCGGTCCAGCTGATGAGCGGGACGAAGAACGCGAAGCCCCATACGAGCCCGACCAGGGCGTTCCAGCGCGCGCTGTCGCGGCGCATCGCGAGGTAGAGCAGGGCGATCCCGAGGAAGACGGTCCCCCACCAGCCGGGTGCGGGGAAGGCGAGCCGGGTCAGGTAGCCACCGGCCACCGCCAGAACGAGGGTCCACCAGCGGGCGGGTTCACGGGCGGGCACCCCAGGAGAGTACGGCAGCGTCCCTGGAAGAATGCTGAACGTCCTCGGCTTGGCGCATCCCAGGCGCCGACCGACCGGCCCGCGTGTCCTTCGTACCGGTCGGCGTGCAGGCGCACGGACCGTTGTCTACTGAACACGCGGGCCCGGTCGGAGCCCTAGCTTCCCACCATCGCCCCCCATGGCCCGACGTCTTCGTGGGCATGTCGCTCCGGTGGATCCCCTGAAACCTACCCAGTTCCCAGGGTGTGTCAAGGCCGCGTCGGCGCAGGTGAGAGCCGTACCCGCAGGTCATCTCTGCACCGTCCGTACGGTCTGTACCCTTCGGTTCGGCGTGTCGGTCCGCGTGTCGCGTGATCGGGCGGAATCGGACGGCACCTCCGGATCGGCCCCCCGGCGTTTTTCACCCGGTCAGGTGTCCAGGTTGCTCGGCGTGTCTCGGCCCGCGCGTCCGGACCGGTCTCAGAACGTATCGTGCAGGACCGTCGACCCGCGGACCGTCCGCAGGCACTGGGGCAGCGGAGCGTCCGGCGACATGTCCGGCAGGAGCGGGATGCCCGCGCGTGCATCGGTGCTCCACGACGAGAAGCGGCCGTCCGCGGCCTGCACCGTGAGGTGCTCGGCCCGCCACACGGCCAGGTGGGCCGGCGACCCGACGCGCAGCTCCCCCGCCCCCGTGTGGTCCAGTCCCGCGAGCCGCCAGCCGCCGCGGGTGGACGCCCGGAAGGCGGCCCGCGCCGAGATCCGCTGGTCGGCCGACCGGTGCTGCACGGCGGCCCGGACGGCGGCCCACGGCGAGACGGGGGTGACCGGCGAGTCGGAGCCGAAGGCCAGCGGGATCCCTGCCGCGGCCAGGTCGGCGAGGGGGTTGAGCGCGGCCGCGCGCCCGGCTCCCAGCCGGGCGGCGTACATGCCGTCCGGGCCGCCCCAGGCTGCGTCGAAACCCGGTTGGACGCTCAGCTGGATGCCCAGCAGGACGAACGCCGCCAGGGTCGGGGCGTCGACGAGCTCGGCGTGCTCGAGCCGGTGCCCGCGGCGTGCGACCGCCTCGACACCCTCGACGTCCACGGCTGCCCGCAGCCCGATGAGCAGCTCGTCCATGGCGCGGTCGCCGATCACGTGGAACCCGCCCTGCACGCCGGCGCGCGTGACGGCGGTCAGGTGGTTGCACACCTGTTCCGCGGTCAGGTGCAGCGAGCCGGACGTGTCGGGGGCGTCGGCGTACGGCGAACGCAGCGCGGCGGTCCGAGAGCCGAGGGACCCGTCGATGTTCAGGTCCCCGCCGATCCCGGTGAGGCCCGGGATCGCCGCGAGGATCTCTCGTGCGTCGTCGACCGTCACGCACTGCTCGCCGCGGTACGCGACGAGGTGCGGCAGACCGCTCGCCTCGTCCGCGGTGAGCGAGCAGCTCGAGCAGACCCTCGCGCGTGTCGATGTAGGGCGCCGACTGCTCGTGCACCGAGGCGACCCCACGGGCGGCCGCGTGCTGCAGCGCCTCCCGGTACAGCCGGGTCCGGCGGGCCGGGTCGACCGTTCGTGCCGCCTCCCGGGCGGCATGGTGCGCGTCGCGCTCGACGCGGCCGTCGAACCGCCAGCCCGGCAGCACGTCCAGCCCCGCGTTCGCCGTCAGGGCGCTCGAGACGACCGCCGAGTGCACGTCGACCCGCGCCAGGTACACCGGCGCTCCCCCGGCCGCGGCGTCCAGCTCCTCACGGGTGGGCGGCCTGCCCTCGGGCCAGTCCTGCTCGTCCCAGCCGAACCCGAGCAGCGGGCTGTCCTGCGCACCCACCGGGCGCCCCTGCGCGGCGCGGTGGACGGCGTCGAGGGCGTCGGCGAGCGAGTGCACTCCCCCCGCGGCGGACAGGTCGATGCTCTCGAGCGCGAGGCCCGTCTCCAGCACGTGCACGTGCGCGTCGACGAAGGCCGGGGCGACGAGGGCGCCCTCGAGGTCGATCACCTCGTCGGCCCGGGCCGCGAGCCCGTCGGCCGTGTCGTCCGCCCCGAGCCAGGCCACGACACCGTCCTCGACGAGCAGCGCCTCGGCGAACGGGTCGGCGGACGTGTGGACCGCGCCGTGGCGGTAGAGGGTCGAGCTGACACGGGCACGATAGAGCCCTAGACCGACGAGTACGCGACCACTCCGCGCCGGAGCGCCTCCACGGCCTTGCGCGCGGTGTCCCGGACCCGGTCGGTGGGCGCCGCCTGCGAGATCTGGTCGAGCACGTCGATGACCTGCTTGCACCAGCGCACGAAGTCGCCGGCGGACAGCTCCTTGCCCTTGAGCACGGCGTCCAGGCTGCGTCCGGCCGCCCACCGGTGCACGGCCTCGACCAGGCCGGTGTCGAGCGGCTGGGTCGTCTCGACCTTGTGCGCCGCCTCGAGGTCGTCGAGCTCCGACCACGCCCGGACGGTCGCGTCGAGCGCCACCCCGAGCCTGCTCGCGGGCCCGCCGGGCACGTGCGGCTCGCCCTGGTCGTCGCGCCGCGACCGGTACACCAGCGCGGACACGGCGGCCGCGAGCCCCGGCGCGTCGAGCTCGTCGAAGACGCCGCGGCGCAGGCACTCCGCCAGCAGGAGGTCGTTCTCGGCGTAGATCCGACGCAGCCAGCGGCCCTCCGCGGTGACCTCGAGGGTCCCGCGGCCGCCCTCGTCGGACTGCGACAGGTAGCCCAGGCCGAGCAGGACGTCGCAGATGCGGTCGAACACGGCTGCGATCGAGCCCGTGCGGCCCGCGATCCGGGCGACGAGCGCGTCGTGCTCGTCGGACAGGCGCGCCCAGCGCTCGGCCCAGCGCATGTGGTCCTCGCGGTCCGGGCACCCGTGGCACGGGTGCGCGCGCATCCTGCGGCGCAGCTCGGCGATCTCGGCGTCGTCGGTGGCGGCTGTGCGTCGTGTCGGCCGGACCTTGCCCTTGCCCTTGCCCGAGGTGTGCGCGTGGCCACCGTCGCTCACGGCCGTGCGGAGCTGCGCCGCGAGGTCGCGACGAGCCGCCGGGACGCGCGCGGTGAAGCCCTTGGGCACGCGCAGGAACCCGACGGTCCGCGCGCCGGTGCCGACGTCCGCCACGGTGAGCTTGCGGACCTGCCGGTCGACCGTCAGCACGGTCGGCTTGGGTCCGTCGAACCCGGCCTCACCGCCGGGGTCGATGACCAGCACGTGCCCGGAGCGACGACCGACCGGGATCTCGAGCACGTCGCCGGGCCGCAGACCCTCGAGCGTCCGGGCCACCTCGGCCCGCCGTGCGGATGCCTGGGCGCGCGTGAGGTCCTTCTCGCGGGCGGTGATCTGACGGCGGAGCGACGCGTACTCCGTGAAGTCGCCCTGGTGGCACTCCATGGCCTTGGCGTACCCGTCCAGCGCCTCCGTGTGGGCCTGGGCCTGCCGCGCCAGGCCGACGACGCCCCGGTCGGCCTGGAACTGCGCGAACGACGTCTCCAGGACCTCGCGGGCACGGTCGCGGCCCACCTGGGCGACCAGGTTGACGGCCATGTTGTACGTCGGGCGGAAGCTGGACTTGAGGGGGTACAGGCGCTTGGACGCCAGGCCGGCCAGCTGCACCGGGTCGAGCCCGGAGTGCGCGACGACGACCGCGTGACCTTCCGTGTCAATGCCGCGCCGGCCGGCGCGGCCGGTCAGCTGCGTGTACTCCCCCGGCGTCACGTCGACGTGGTTGGAGCCGTCCCACTTGACCAGCTTCTCCAGCACCACCGACCGCGCGGGCATGTTGATGCCGAGCGCCAGCGTCTCGGTGGCGAACACGACCTTGACCAGGCCCTGCGAGAACAGGTCCTCGACGGTCTCCTTGAACAGCGGCAGCATCCCGGCGTGGTGCGCGGCCACGCCGCGGCTCAGCGCCTCTGCGAACTCCCAGTACCCGAGGACGGGCAGGTCCTCGGGAGGCACCGCGGCGCACTTCTCCTCCACGATCATCCGGATGCGCGCCGCCTCGGCCGGCGTGGTCAGGCGGACGCCGGCCGCGAGGCACTGCTGCACGGCCCCCTGGCAGCCCGCCCTCGAGAAGATGAACACGATCGCGGGCAGGAGGCCGTCCGCCTCCAGGGCGTCGACGACGGCGAACCGCGGGGTGGGACGGCCGCCTCCGGGGCGGCTGGGCCGGTGCGCCTGCCTGCCCTTGTGCCCCGGCCCGCGACGGCCGATCGGCTCCTCCTCGCGGTTGCTGCGGCGCAGGAGGTGGCTGAGGTCCGGGTTGATCGGGGGGTCGACGCCGGGGTCGGTCGGGTCGACGTGGCCGGCGTACAGGTCGAGGAGCTCGCCTCGTACAAGCACGTGCTGGCCGAGCGGCACGGGCCGGTGCTCGCTGACGACGACGGTCGTGTCACCCCGGACGGTGGCCAGCCAGTCGCCGAACTCCTCGGCGTTGGAGACGGTGGCCGACAGGGACACCAGCTGGACGTCGTCGGTGAGGTGGATGATCACCTCCTCCCAGACCGGGCCACGGAACCGGTCGGCGAGGTAGTGCACCTCGTCCATGACCACGAACCCCAGGCCCTGGAGGGTGGACGAGCCCGCGTACAGCATGTTGCGGAGCACCTCGGTCGTCATCACGACGACGGGGGCGTCGCCGTTGATCGTGGTGTCGCCGGTGAGCAGACCGACCTTCTCGGCGCCGTAGCGGCGGACCAGGTCCCCGTACTTCTGGTTCGACAGCGCCTTGATCGGCGTCGTGTAGAACGCCTTGCGGCCCGACTCCAGCGCCAGGTGCACCGCGAACTCGCCCACCACCGTCTTGCCCGCCCCGGTGGGCGCCGCGACCAGCACGCCGCTGCCGCGTTCGAGCGCGAGGCAGGCGTCGATCTGGAACTCGTCGAGGGGGAAGCGGCAGCTCCCGGAACCGGGACAGCTCGGTGCGCTCCACCTCGGCCCGGCGCCGCGACGCCGCGTAGCGCTCGGCCGGAGAAGGTTCAGCGGACGGGGTCGACTTCCGAGTGCGGGCCACCACACGCACACCCTAGGCACACGTGGCGCCGCGCAGGCTCCGGCGCGCGCGTCAGCACAGGACGGACAGGGCCCCGGGCTCGACGGTGACGCGCAGGGGCAGCGGACCGACGCGCTCACCGTCGGCGAACGCGGCCGGCGGCAGGCCGCCGAGGTCGGTCAGCGGCTCGATGAGGACGGAGGTGCTGCGGAAGACGTCCACGGAGGGGTGGGCCACGTGCTTGCCGCCGTAGATGCCGGGGAAGATCTTCACCACGCCGGTCTTGCTGAACGGTCCGGCGACGACCACGTCCAGGAGGCCGTCGTCGACCACGGCATCGGGTGCGATCTTGAGGCCGCCGCCGATCCAGGGCACGTTCGCGACGGCGACGAGCGTGCCGGTCGACTCCCAGACCTGGTCGTCCATCGTGACGCGGTAGCCGTACGGCTCGAACCGCGGCAGCTCGGCCAGCAGCGCTCGCACGTAGCGGCCCGACCCCTTGGGCCAGGTCATCTCGTTGGCCCGGGCGTTGATCGCGGCGTCGAACCCGCAGGACAGCACGCCGAGGAACCACTCGTGGGCGGCCGTCCCGGGCGGGCCGACCCGGACCGCGTCCACGCGCCGCGGGCCTGCGGCGAGACCGTGCTCGATGACCGCGACGCCGGCGTCGACGTCGCCGGGCTTCGGCAGGCCGAGCGTGCGGGCGATGTCGTTGCCGGTGCCCGCCGCGACGATGCCCAGCGGCAGGTGGGTCTCCGCGACGACGTTGACGCCGAGGTGGACCATCCCGTCACCGCCGACGACCACCAACGCGTCGAGCCCGTCGAGGACGGCGGCCCGGGCGCGGTCGGTGGCCAGCGCGAGCGAGGCCGCCGACAGGTCCTGCACCTCGTGCCCGCGGGCCCGCAGCAGCTCGTGCGTCCGTCGTCCGGCGGCCGTCCCGCGGCCCTTGCCGGCGGTGGGGTTCACCACGACGCCGAGCCGGGTCACGCCGAGCCCTCCGGCGGGTCGCCCGGCAGGTAGCCGTCCAGCGTCGGCAGCCCGGCGGCGAGCCGCGCGCGGTTGACGCGCCGGTCGTGCAGCTCGCAGACGAAGAGCGCGATGAAGTACAGGCCGCAGATCGGCAGCGCGACCATGAGCATGGTGATCGCGTCGGGCGTTGGGGTCATCACCGCCGCGAAGACGAACGCGATCATCACGGCCCAGCGCCAGCTGCGCCGCCAGAACGCCGCGGTGCCGATGCCGGCGAAGTTCAGGGCGACCATGATGACCGGCAGGAGGAACGCCAGGCCGAAGGCCAGCATCAGGCGCATCACGAACCCCAGGTACACCTGGGCGTCGATGAAGTTCGCCGCTCCCTTCGGAGTGAACCCGGTGAGCAGCCGCACGGCGTTGGGCAGCGCCCACCAGGCGAGGTAGGCGCCGAGGAGGAACAACGGCACGGCGGCGCCGACGAACCCGAACGCGTACCCCCGCTCCTTGCGGGTCAGGCCCGGCGTGATGAACGCCCAGAGCTGGTAGATCCACCACGGGCTGGAGATCAGGACGCCGAGGAAGAACGAGACCTTGATCTGCATGTCGAACGAGGCGGCCAGGCCGGGGAAGTTCAGGGTGATCAGGGCGTCGCGGGACTTCGCGACGTCGAGGATCGGACGTTGCAGCGCCTGGAACACCGGCGTGTACAGGAACCAGCCGGCGATCGCTCCGACCAGGATGCCCAGCCCGGCGAGGAACACCCGGTGGCGGAGCCTCGACCAGGTGGGCCCGCAGCGGCATCCGGCCGCCGGGTTCGTCCCCGCGGCGGTCACTCACGTGCGGGTCAGGCCTTCGGCGGGGTGGAGCCCTCGGTCGGCTCGGGCCGGTCCGGGCTCGGCACGACCGGTTGCTGCACCACGACCGGTGGCGGGGTCGCGATCGTGTTCTGCGCGTTCGGCGGGGTGTTGGGCGTCGCGTCCGTCGTCGGCTCGTCGTCGCGCAGGTCCTTGACCTCGGACTTGAAGATCTTCAACGACTGGCCGACGCTCTTGGCGACGTCCGGGAGCCGCTTCGCCCCGAAGAGGACGATCACGATGATGAGCAGCAGGACGATGTGCCAGCCTTCGAAGATGCCCCTCATGGCACACACCCTCCCTCGCCGAGTCGATGACCGTCCGATCCTACCCGCGGTGCGTCCCGGTCAACGCCAGTAGGCGCGCCACGACCGCCGGGTCGCCTCGCGCCGGTCGGACCGCGCCACCCGCCGTCCCGCCGCCGCGACCCGCAGCTCGGCGTACCGGTCGTACATCTGCGCGGGGTCCGCGAAGAGCGTCGGACCCGTGTCCGGGCGCAGTGCGGCGGCGGCCGCCTGGAAGCCGTCCACCCGGGCGGCAAGCTGCTCGGCCACCTCCGCGGCATGCCCGCTTCCCGCGCCAGCGCCGTGCCCGACCGCCACAGCCGACGGCCCAGGAAGAACGCGCCGGCCAGCGTCGCCAGCACCAGCACCGTCCACACCGAGAACCAGAGCATCCTCAGACCCCCGACTCGGCGAGCTCGCCGTACGCCCGCAGCGCCGCACGTGCAGACGTCGCCACCTCTTCGGCCACCCGGCGGGGCCGCACGTCCAGGACGTCGTCCGCGACCTGCAGCACGAGGTGGCGCAGCCAGGACTCCTGCACGATCCGCAGGTCGATCTCGAACGAGCCGTCGTCGTGGTTGCGCACGGCGTCGACCGGCGCCGTCTCGGCGACCCATCGTGCACGGCTGGTCAGGTGCAGCGTCACCAGCTCACCCTCGGGTCCGGGGGCGAACAGGTGCGCGCGGTCGCTGACCTGGTGGTCCAGGCTCGGCTCGTCGAGGACATGGGCCTCGAGCACGCGGTCGATGCGGAACAGCCGCTCGCCGTCCACGAGCAGGCACCAGGCGAGCAGGTACGAGCGCTCGTCGTCGGTGGCCAACCGGATCGGGTCGACGTCCCGCTCCGTCGTGATGTCCGCCGCGTTCACGTAGCGCAGGTGCAGGCGACGACCCTCGCGCAGCGCCGTCGCGACCGCGACGGCCACGTCGGGTGCCGCGTCGACCGCGAGCCGCACGTCGACGGCGGCGGCGGCGTCGCCGGTCGCAGCGATGAGCTTGCCGAGCGCGGACCGCAGCACCGCTGCGCGCTCGGGGTCCATCGCGGAGCCGAGCGCCGCGTCGAGGGCCCGCAGCGCCGCGACGAGCGCCACGGCCTCGCGGGCACCCAGGCGCAGCGGCCGCGTCATGCCGCGGGACTCGGTCAGGCGGACGACGCCCTGCTCGTAGGACGCGGCGTCGAAGTCGATGAGGTCGTGCGGGTAGTACCCCGGCGTGCCCGTCACCCACAGCGTGTCGATGTCGGACATGACCTGGCTCGTCGTCACCCCGAAGTGCGCGGCGATGTTCTCGACGGACACGCCCTCGTGGCGGTCGAGGTACGTGATCATCCCGAGCATCCGCAGGAGCCGGTCGCTGGCGCGCTCAGCCATCGACGCCCACCCCCTCCTGGTCCAGGACCGCGGCCGTCGCGAGCAGGTGCAGCACGTGCCGACGCAGGCTCAGCGGGGCGAGGACGACGACGGCCGCGCCGTAGCCGACGACCTCGGCGAGCTTCCCACTCGGCGTGGAAGGGCACGTGGACGAGCTGACGGTTGGCGACCAGCGGGGCGGTGACCGGGTCGGCGGTCCAGTCCGGCGCGTCGGGCGGCGCGGGGACAGCACGGGCGCGGGGGGCGCTCGCGCGCTCGGGCAGGACGGCGAGCGTCGCGATCGACTCCGGCCCGGACCCCCAGGTGCGCAGGGCAGCCGCGAGGTCCTCGGGCGCCGGCGCGTCGAACGACCCGGGGTCCCCCGCGGGACGCACCGCGCCCTCGATGCGGCTGAGGCGGTAGGACCGGCTCGCGCCGCGGTCCCGGTCGAGGCCGACGAGCACCCAACCGCCGCGGCGCGCGAGGAGCTCCACGGTTCGACGACCCGGTCGCGGACCTCGCCCGTGGTCGCGGCGCGGTAGGTGAACCGCACGGGCTGACGCGCCTGGACGGCGTCGACGAGCGGGCTGAACGCGCCACCACCCGCCCTGACGCGGGGGGCCAGACCGGCGACGAGGTCCGTCGACTCGACGCCCTCACCGACGGCGCGCAGCTTGGTCAGCGCGCGCGAGGTGTCGGCCCGCACCGCCTGGTCCTGCCACACCTGTGCCGCCATGGCCAGCACGCCCAGCTCGGCGGCGGTCAGGTCGAGCGGCGGCAGCGCGTACGCGTCCAGGTCCACCCGGTAGCCGATGTCGTCGCCGTGGCCCGCGTCGGTGATGGTCAGAATCGGGATGCCCAGGTCGCGCAGCGTGTCCTTGTCGCGCTCGAACATCCGCTCGAAGGCGTCGTCCGACGGCGCCTCCTGGTACCCGGCGACGCTCGTGCGCACCTGCTCCTTCGTCATGCGGCCCGCAGTGTTGACCAGGGCGATGACGAGGTTGAGCAGGCGCTCGGCAGGGGCGATCTGAGCGGGCATCGAGGACCACCGTAGTGGCCGGTAGCGTGGTCGGGTGATCACGTGGCGGGCTGGCGTCGTGGTGTCGCTCGGATCCACGTGGCCGGGCGCCGCCGAGGTGACCGTCGGCTCGAGTCGCCGGTCGGTGACCTGACGGCCGGCGCGCCGGTGCGCGCCCTCGCCTACCCCGCTCTCGTCGGCTCGCCGGAGATCGGCGATCGCGTCCTGCTGAACGTCTCCGCCCTCGCGCGTGGGCTCGGCACGGGCGGCTACGCACTCGTCGTCGCGCGCCCGGACGCCCCGCCGACCGATCCGCCCGACGGTCCCGGTCACCTGGTCAAGGCCCGGTACACCCCGCTGCAGGCCATGGTGCTGGGCGTCGACGACCAGGAGTCCCCGCACCACGAGGTCCTGCGCGACGCCGACGACCTGGCCGACGTCCCGGTGGTCGTCGCGGACCTCCACTCAGCCCTGCCGGCCATCGTCGCCGGCGCCCGGTTCGCGTCGGCACGGGCCGGTCACGAGCCGCCGCGGATCGCCTACGTGATGACGGACGGCGGCGCGCTGCCGGCATGGTTCTCGCGCACGGTCGCCGGCCTGCGCAGCGCGGGGTGGCTCGCCGCCTGCGTGACGACCGGACAGGCGTTCGGGGGCGACCTCGAGGCGGTCACCGTGCACACCGGTCTGCTCGCGGCCCACCACGTCGTGGGCGCCGATCTCGTCGTCGTCGCCCAGGGACCCGGCAACCTCGGCACGGGGACGCGCTGGGGGTTCTCGGGCGTCGCTGCGGGCGAGGCGATCAACGCCACCGCGACCCTCGGCGGCCGACCCGTCGCGTCGCTGCGGGTCTCCGGCGCCGACGCCCGCGAGCGACACCTCGGCGTCTCGCACCACTCGCTGACCGCCTACGGCAGGGTCGCGCTCGCTGCCGCGGACGTCGTCGTCCCCGTGTTCGAGCCCGGTGACCTGGCCGGGCTCGGGCACCGGATCGACGACCAGGTCGCGGCACTCTCCGCCCGGCACCGGCTCGTCCGCGTGCCCGCAGGACCCGACCTCCTCAGCGCTCTCGCGGGATCACCGGTCCGGCTCTCGACCATGGGGCGCGGTCTGGACGCCGACCCGGCCTCGTTCCTGGCGGCGGCAGCCGCGGGGGTCCACGCGGTCGACCTGCTCAGCTGACGAAGACCCCGTCGACGAGCGTCGGCACGGAGGTGCTCGCACCGACCTCGGCCGCGATGTCCACGTCCTCACCGAAGCCGGCGCTGACGCTCTCGTCCGCTGGCGCACGCGCGCAGCGCCTCGCGTTCCACGCCACGCACCGACCGGTAGGCCGCCGCAGCCGACGATGCCTCCGGAGAGAGCACGCCACCCGATACCCGCAGGTGCTCGAGCACCGCGCCCGCACCCCACAGGTCCTCGGCCGCGGGTCGCAACGACCCGTCCGGCCAGGCCTCTCCCGCAGCGACCACCAGCACCCGGTCGACGGTTCCCACCGCGGATGCCACCGCCTCGGCGTTCCGCAGGCACGCGCCGACGACCGACGTGCCCAGCGCCGCCAGCCGATGACTGATCGTCGACCCGTTGGGCGACGGGAGGACGAGCGGGCCGGGCCCGGCCCAGCGGCGCAGGCTCGCAGGCGAGAGCGACGGTCCGGCCCTCAGGGACCGTGGCCCGGCCAGGGTCGCGGACCGGTCCGCCGCGAGCCGGGCCGCGTCGTCGGCGCCTCCGGGGTGCGGCAGGACCCTGATGCCGAGATCGGCGGCGACCGACAGCGTCGTGCTGAACGACAGCACGTCGACCACGACGGTGACGCCCGCCGTAGGTGCCAGGGCCTCGCCGCCGCGCAGACCCCACTCGAAGCACACCCCGAACCCAGCCTGCAGGTGGTCGACGTTCACCGGGGGCTTGTCAGTCGTCCTGGGACGTGGCCGTGTGCTGGGCCACGAGCGTCGCGAGCCGACGCGCCTCCGCCTCGGCGTACGCACCGTCCGCGCGCTGGATGCCCATGACCGCGAGCGTGTCGCCGTCGGCGAGGTCGAGCTGTACCCAGGCCCGACCGGAGCCGAAGCGCACCGAGACGATCTCGGCCCATTCCAGCCGCCGCGAGTACACCAGGTTCCGGACGGTCAGGCCGTCGTCGTCGGCCTCGGCCTTCACCGAGGCCTGGCGCACGCAGAACCCCGCGATCAGCAGCCCGATCACCGCGAACCCGAGCTGGTCGCCGAGGTTCAGCGTCGGCAGGAAGGCGATCAGGCATGCCGTCAGCACGAGGACGGTCACCGCCATGGCGAGCGTCACCACCCGCGCGGCGCGGGGTCGGAACGTCCGGTACGACGACGACACGACGGTCAGAGTCGGCACGCGTGGATGGACGTCACCAGGATGGCGCGCGCCCCGACGTCGTAGAGGGAGTCCATCACCCGGTTGGTCTGGTCCCGACGGACCATCGCGCGCACGGCCGCCCAGTCACGGTTGTGCAAGGGCGAGACCGTCGGCGACTCGAGCCCGGGCGTGATCGCCACGGCCGCGTCGACCAGCCCGAGGGGCACGTCGTAGTCCATGAGGACATACTCGCGCGCGGTGAGCACGCCCTGGATTCGGCGGGTCAGCACGTCGAGCCCGGCGGGTTCGACGCCGTCCGCGCGACGGACCAGGACGGCCTCCGAGAGAAGGATCGGCTCGGCGAAGATCTCGAGCCCGGCCGCGCGCAGCGTGGTGCCGGTCTCGACGACGTCGGCGATCACGTCCGCCACGCCGAGCTTGATCGCGGACTCGACGGCACCGTCCAGCCGGACGACGCCCGCCGGCTCGACGCCGAGCGAGCGCAGGTAGCCACCGACCAGCACCGGGTAGCCGTCGCGACCCGTCGCCCGCCGACCTGCGCGACGTCGGTCCACTCCCCCGCCGTGCCGGCGAACCGGAACGTCGAGCGGGCGAACCCGAGCGGCAGGTGCTCGACGGCCGCCGACTCCGAGTCCAGCATCAGGTCGCGGCCGGTGATCCCGACGTCGACGGTGCCCGCGCCGACGTACACGGCGATGTCGCGCGGGCGCAGGAAGAAGAACTCGACGTCGTTGTCGGGGTCGGGCAGCACGACTCGCGGGAGTCGCGGCGCTGCTTGTAGCCCGCCTCCTTGAGCATCTCGGCGGCGGGCTCCGACAGGGAGCCCTTGTTCGGGACGGCGATCCTCAGCACGGTCGTTCCTCTCAGAGGTGGGTGTACACGTCGGCGAGGGTCAGCCCGCGCGCGATCATCAACACCTGGAGGTGGTAGAGCAGCTGTGAGATCTCCTCGGCCGTCCGCTCGTCCGACTCGTACTCGGCCGCCATCCACACCTCGGCGGCCTCCTCGACGACCTTCTTGCCGATGCCGTGGACGCCGGAGTCGATCTCGGCGACGGTGCGGGAGCCGGCGGGGCGGGTGGTCGCCTTGTCCGCCAGCTCGGCGAACAGCGCGTCGAAGGTCTTCACTCGGCCAAGAGTAGGGGCTGCTGCGGGAGGCCCTGGTCGCCGTCCGCGGGCCGGTCGCGCGCCCGCTGACGCCACCAGACGACGAAGCCCCAGATGACGACGCCGGCATAGACGACGTAGAGGACGGCCGACGGGTAGTAGCCTGCCGAGAACAGCAGCGGCACACCGACCGCGTCGACCGCGATCCAGATCAGCCAGAACTCGATCCAGCCGCGCGCCATGCCGTACGTCGCCAGGAACGAGCCGGTGAAGATCCAGGCGTCCGCCCAGGGACCCCAGGAGCCGAGCGCCCCGAAGATGCGTGCGAACACGACGGTGCCGACCACGCCGATGGTCACCAGCTGGATCCATCCGGAGCGGCCGGCCCAGTGCGGGACGACGCCGGGTGCGTCGGGGTCACCGTGCGCGCGACCCCGTGCCCGCGCCTGGCTCCACCGCACCCAGCCGTAGACCGAGACGATGACGAAGAACACCTGCCGGCCCGCCTGCCCGTACAGGTCACGAGCCTGGGGCGTGTGGAACACCCCGCCCAGGAACACGGTGAACAGCAGGACGTTGCCGACGATGCCGACCGGCCACGCCCAGACCTTGCGACGCATGCCGCCGATCGCTGACCCTAGTCCGAAGCCGTTGCCCACGATCTCGCGCCACAGGATCTGGTGGCCCGCGATGGTCCACGTCGCGTCGAACAGCCAGTTGTGCACTCAGAGGCCTCGCAGCGCCACCACGGTCGCCACGGCGGCCTCCGCCGCCTCGGCGCCCTTGTCCTCGTGCGATCCGGCCAGGCCGGCGCGGTCGAGCGCCTGGGCCTCGTCGTCGCAGGTCAGGACCCCGAACCCGACGGGGATGCCCGTGGACGTCGCGACGTCGGTCAGGCCGAGCGTCGCCGCCTGGCACACGTACTCGAAGTGCGGTGTCCCGCCGCGGATGACCACGCCGAGCGCGACGACGGCGTCCGCACCGGCGGTCACGGCCGCGCGGGCGGCCACGGGCAGCTCGAACGTGCCGGGTACACGGATGATCGTGACGTCGTCGACGTGCGCGGCCGCCAGCGCACGCTCGGCCCCCGCGAGCAGCCCGTCCATGACGACGGTGTGCCAGCTCGCGGCGACGACGACGACCTTCAAGCCGCTGCCGTCGACGGTCAGGGTGGGTGCTCCAGCACCGCTCATGCCAGGTCCTCCAGGTTCTCGAACGCGTGGTCCTCGTGGTCCGCGCCGGGCAGTGCCGGGGTCGCGTGCACCGGCGCGACGGGGATCGGGTCGCGCTCGGTGCCGGGCGCCAGGTGCAGCAGGTGGCCCATCGACGTCGCCTTGGTGCGCAGGTAGGCCTCGTTCTGCGGCGTCCGCCCGACCTCGAGGCTGCGGATCTCTGCGACGTCGATGCCGTGTGCCCGCAGCCCGGCCACCTTGGCCGGGTTGTTGGTGAGCAGGCTGATCCGCTTGACTCCCAGGTCGGTGAGGATCGCGGCGGCCGCGCCGTACTCGCGCCGGTCCGCCGGCCAGCCGAGGTCGAGGTTGGCCTGGACCGTGTCCCGGCCCGCGTCCTGCAGCGCGTAGGCGGCCACCTTGGCCAGCAGCCCGATCCCCCGCCCTTCGTGCCCGCGCAGGTAGACGACCGCCCCGCCCTGCGCGGCGGCGGCTCGAGCGCCGCGTCGAGCTGCGGGCCGCAGTCGCAACGGGCGGAACCGAACGCGTCTCCCGTGAGGCACTCGGAGTGCACGCGGACCACCGGGTGCTCGGCCAGGCCGCCCGTCGGGACAAGGGCGACGTGCTCGGCACCGGTCCGCAGGTCGCGGTAGCCGTGGATGCGGAACTCGCCGTGCTTGGTGGGCAGGTAGGCGGTGTGCGTGGCGTGCACGCGCTCGCGCGCCGGGGCCGCGACGGCGACCTCGCTGGTCACGTCGTCGTCGTGGGCCGTCCGCCAGGCGACGATGTCCTCGATGGTCAGGAGCACGAGCCCCTCGGCCTCCGCCAGCGCCGACGAGTCGTCGAGCCGGGTCATCGTCCCGTCGTCGTTGACCAGCTCGGCGATCGCGCCGACGGGCTCCAGCCCGGCGAGGCGGCACAGGTCGACGGCGGCCTCCGTGTGTCCCCCGCGGTGCAGGACACCGCCGGGAACGGCACGCAACGGGAGCACGTGACCCGGCCGGATGAGGTCCTCGCGGCCTGAGGCCGGGTCGGCCAGCACGCGCAATGTCCGGGCGCGGTCGGCGGCCGAGATGCCCGTGCTGACGCCGGTCGCCGCGTCGACGGTGACCGTGTACGCCGTCCGGCGAGGGTCCTGGCTGTGCGGCACCATCAGCGGCAGGTCGAGCGCGTCCGCGCGGGACGCGGGCATCGGCGCGCACAGGTAGCCCGACGAGTGCCGGATGGTCCACGCGATCCACTCGGGCGTCGCCGACTGCGCCGCCAGGATGACGTCCGCCTCGTTCTCGCGGTCCGGGGAGTCGGCGACGAGCACCGGACGACCCTGCCGCAGCGCCTCGAGCGCGTCCTCGACCGTGCCCAGACGGACGCTCATCGCAGCACCCCCGCCGAGCTCAGCAGGCGTTCGGTGTACTTGGCCAGGACGTCGACCTCGATGTTCACGCGCGCTCCGGGTGCCAGGGTGCCGAGGGTCGTGCCCTCGAGCGTGGTGGGGATCAGGGAGACACCGAACGACTCGTCGGTGACGTGGGTGACGGTCAGGGAGATCCCCGAGACCGCGATCGAGCCCTTCTCGGCGATGTACCGCGTGAGCCCGGGCGCGAGCCCGATCTCGACGTCGTCCCAGCGCGGTCCGGGGGTGCGGCGCAGGATCGTGCCGACGCCGTCGACATGACCCTGCACGACGTGGCCGCCGTACCGGCCGCCGACCGCCAGGGCGCGCTCGAGGTTGACCGAGCTGGACACGCCCAGGTCCTCCAGGGCGCTGCGGCGCAGCGTCTCGGGCATGACGTCGGCCCAGAACGAGCCGTCGCCGGGCAGCTCGGTGACCGTCAGACAGACGCCGGAGACGCTGATCGAGTCACCGAGACGGGCGTCCGAGACCACCAGCGGGCCCCGCACGCGCAGGCGGGCGTCCTGCGGCCCCTGCTCGACGGCCTCCACGGTGCCGACCTCTTCGACGATTCCGGTGAACATTCAGTGCTCCTCGCGTTCTGGTGTGGCGACGATCAGGACGTCCGGGCCGAGCGGCAGCACCGAACGGGTGGTCAGACGGACGGCCGCGCCGATGGACGTGATACCCAGGTCGGCCAGCGCGGGCGGGCCGGCGCCGAGCAGGACGGGCGCCACGTACGCGTGCACCTCGTCGACCAGCCCGGCCCGGACGAACGCGGCGGCGACGGTCGGGCCGCCCTCGACGAGGACGTGCCGGACCTCGCGCGCGGTCAGCTCGGCGAGCACCTCGGCCGGGTCGTGGGTGCGCACCGTCAGCAGCTCGCCCCCCGGGCCCCGGAGGCGCGCCCCGGTGGGAATGTCCCGGTGACCGACGACCACCCGCAGCGGCTGGTCACCGTGCAGCTCCCCGGCGGCGTTCCGCGCGGTGAGCGACGGGTCGTCGGCCAGCGCCGTGCCCGTGCCGACCACGATCGCGCCCACCTCGGCCCGCAGGTCGTGGGCATGATGACGCGAGACCTCGGACGTGATCCACCGGCTCGACCCGTCCGCGGCGGCGATCCGGCCGTCCAGGGAGGTCGCCAGCTTCAGCGTCACGAACGGGCGACCGCGCTCGACCGACGCCAACCACGCACCGAGCACCGCGCGACCCTCGTCGGCGAGCACGCCCGTCGTCACGTCGACGCCGGCCTCGCGCAGCCGTTGGGCGCCGCCCGCGGCGACGGGGTTCGGGTCGACGACCGAGACGACGACGCGGCCGACGCCGGCGGCGATCAGCGCCTCGGAGCACGGCCCGGTGCGGCCGGTGTGGTTGCAGGGTTCCAGCGTGACGACCGCGGTGGCGCCCACGGTGTCGGTGCCCCGCGCGGACGCGTCCACGAGGGCGGCGACCTCGGCGTGCGCCGTCCCTGCTCCGCGGTGCCAGCCCTCGCCGATGACGTCACCGCTGGGGCTCAGCAGGACGGCACCCACACGCGGGTTCGGGCCGCCGGCCGGGCCTCGACGGGCCAGCTCGAACGCGTGCCGCAGCGCGGTCAGCTCGGCGTGAGCGACCTGCGCGACCTCCGTGCTGGACATGCTCACCTCCGGGCGCGATGGCTCCGGGGTATGGGCGGCAGGAAGGGTCCCGCTACCACGGCGCACAGCGCCGCCACGTGATCCTCCCATCCGGACTTTCACCGTCGGTCCTGGAGTTCCACCAGGTCAACCGCCCGATCCTTGCGGACCGGTCGGGTCGCGGACTATCACCGCCGGCTCGGAATTACACCGACCCCGGAGCACGTGTATGTGTTCGTACTGCGCCAACGATCATGCCACACGAGGCATTCCCGTCATGCGACGGAACCGTCCGCCAGCAGCCGCAGCGCGTTGATCTCGCCCCCGATGTCGGCCGCCCCGTAGACCGCCGACCCGGCGACGAACACGTTGGCGCCGGCCTGCGCGATGCGCCCGATCGTGTCGCGCGCGACCCCACCGTCCACCTGCAGCCAGGTCGACGCGCCGGACTCCTCGATCGCCTGCCGGGTGCGTCGGATCTTGGGCAGCATGCCCTCGATGAACGACTGGCCGCCGAACCCGGGTTCCACGGTCATGACCAGCACCATGTCGAACTCGTCCAGCAGGTCCAGGACGGGCTCGACGGACGACGCGGGCCGCAGGGCGATGCCGGCCCGGACGCCGTTGGCCCGCAGCTGGCGCGCTAGGCGCACGGGCGCCTGCGTGGCCTCCGCGTGGAACGTCACCGAGGCGGCTCCGGCCGCCGCGTACTCGGGGGCCCACCGGTCGGCGTCGTCGATCATCAGGTGCACGTCGAGCGGGACCGGCGACACCTGCGCGATGCGGTGCACGATCGGCAGCCCGAGCGTGAGGTTCGGGACGAAGTGGTTGTCCATGACGTCGACGTGCACGAAGTCCGCGGCGGCGATCGCGGCGAGGTCCCGCTGCAGGTTGACGAAGTCGGCGGACAGGATGCTCGGGTTGATCAGCGCAGGCACGCGACCAGCCTAGTCAGCGCGCTACGACCTGCGTCGCAGCAGGGTCAGGTGCATCGCGTCCGTGCCGTGCACGTGCGGCCACAGCTGGACGTCGAGCCGTCCCGCGGGCAGGTCGACCTCCCCGGACGCGATCGAGCGCACCACGGCCTGGGCGTCGAGCACCTCGATGCTCAGCCCCTCGCGAGCCGCCGCACGCAGGCCGTCCTTGACCACGAGCTGGGTCTCGACGAGGTGCGGCGAGCACGTCACGTAGGCGACGACGCCCCCGGGACGCACGGCATGCAGCGCCGAGAGCAGCAGCTCCCGCTGCAGGGCGCCGAGCACGGGCAGGTCGGCCGGGCTGCGCCGCCAGCGTGCCTCCGGGCGGCGACGCAGGGCTCCCAGGCCGGTGCACGGCGCGTCGACCATCACCCGGTCGAACGACGACGGCTCGTCAGCACCCAACCGTCGTCCGTCGCCGGTGCGCACGTCCTCGACGGCGTCCGCGGGCACCGCCCGCAACGCCTGCTCGACCAGCTGCGTGCGGTGCGGCTGCAGCTCGTTGGCCACGATGCGCGCCCCGCGCTCCCCCGCGACCGCCGCGAGCAGCGCCGCCTTCCCGCCGGGTCCCGCGCACAGGTCGAGCCACCGTTCGTCGCGACCCTCGAGCGGCACCGCGGTGAGCGCGAGGGCGACCAGCTGGCTGCCCTCGTCCTGGACCCCGGAGCGGCCGTCACGGACGCTCGTCAGCGCTGCCGGGTCGCCGCCGGCCAGCACCACCGCGGTCGGTGTGAGCGTGCCGCGCGAGGAGCCGGTCGCGTCGGCGAGGACCTCGTCGGCGCCCGCGAGTCCGGGCCGCGCCACCACCGTGACGTGCGGTGCCACGTTGTCGGCGACGAGCAGCTCCTCGAGTCTCGCCGGCGGACCGGCCGTGCCCCACCAGAGCCTCGCGCAGCGCGCGCACGACCCAGACCGGATGGCTCTGCACCGCGGCGAGCGCCTCGAGCTCGTCGACGCCCTCGGTGATGCGCTCCTCCCAGACGTCGAGCGGCTCGCGCCCGATCGCGCGCAGCACCGCGTTGACGAACTGGGACGCCCCCGTGCCCAGCTGCTCCCGGGCCAGCCCGACGGTCTCGGAGACCGCGGCGTGGGCGGGCACGCGCATGCCGAGCAGCTGGTGCACGCCGAGCCGCAGGACGTCGAGCACGGGCGGGTCGATCTTGTCGGTCGGGCGGGCGGCGGCGAGCGTGATGATCGCGTCGTACCTGCCCTGCAGCCGCAGCGTCCCGTAGGCCAGCTCGGTGGCGAACGCGGCGTCGCGCGCGTCGAGCCGGCGTTCGCGCAGCAGCGGCGGGAGCACGAGGTTCGCGTAGGAGTCGGTGCCGGCCACGGCGCGCAGGACGTCGTACGCGGCCGTGCGGGCCGCGTCGCTGCCCTTGCGGCGCCGCGACGGTGCCGACGACGAGCGCTGCGTGCGACCCTGCGCGCGAGCCGCCCCGCGCTGCCGGCCGGTCGCGTCGCGGCGGTCGTCGGCGGTCATGCCGCGCCGCCCAGCACGATCGCGTCCTCGAGCCGCGCACCGCGGGCCCAGTCGGCCGCGGCCATCGGGCGCTTGCCCTGCGGCGTGACGTCGCCCAGGCGGACGGCGTGCCCCGCCGTGCCGACGAGCACGTCGCGCTTGCCCGCCCTGACCTCGCCCGGGGAGAGATCGTTGACGTCCGGGACGCCGACGACGGGACTCAGGCCGAGGCGCGAGCCGTCGGGCAGGGTGGTCCACGCGCCGGGCGCGGGCGTGCAGCCGCGGATCCGACGGTCGACGGCGTGCGGCGGATGCGACCAGCGGACCTGCGCGTCCCGCGTCTCCAGCTTCGGCGCGTGGCTCACGCCGTCGGTGCTCTGCTCGACCGGGCTCAGGATCCCGTCCTCGATCGCGTCCAGCGTCTGCACCAGGAGCCCGGCACCCGCGACGGCCAGCCGCGCGAGCAGGTCCCCGGCCGTGTCCCGCGGGCGGATCGTCTCCGTGAGAAAGCCGTAGACCGGCCCCGTGTCCAGACCGGCCTCGAGGCGGAACGTGGATGCTCCCGTGACCTCGTCCCCGGCGATCAGCGCGTGCTGCACGGGTGCCGCGCCACGCCACGCGGGCAGCACCGAGAAGTGCAGATTGACCCAGCCGTGCACCGGCACGTCGAGCAGCGCGGGAGGGATGAGAGCCCCGTAGGCCACCACCGGCGCCGCGTCGACCGCCAGCTCGGCCAACCGGGCCTGGAACGCCTCGTCGCGCGGCCGGTCGGGGGTGAGCACCTCCAGCCCCGCCTCCAGCGCACGGGCCTTCACGGCACTCACGCCGGACGTCCGGCCCCGACCCGACCGGGCGTCGGGACGGGTCAGGACGGCGACCACCTCGTGGCGGGACGCCAGGACGGCCTCGAGCGACGGCACCGCGGCCGCGGGAGTTCCGGCGAAGAGCAGTCGCATGGCGTCGATCCTAGGTGCGCGGCAGCGGCACCCCGTGCGCGAGCAGCCACGCGCGCAGGTCGTCCGCCGTGGTGAACAGGACGCCCTGCAGGCCGATCCCCGCGGCGGCGGCGACGTTCGGGGCCGAGTCGTCGGTGAAGACCGTCGATGCCGGATCGAGGTCGAAGCGGTCGACCAGCAGCCGGAAGATCCGTTCGTCGGGCTTGGCCAGCCCGACGGTCCCGGAGACCAGGACGTCTTCCAGCAGCCCGATCGCGGGTGCCGCCGGCTCGGCCAGGTGGAAGGTCTCGGATGACCAGTTGGTCAGGCCGAGCGTGCGGACGCCCGCGGCGACGAGGTCGCGCACGAGCCGCTCGGAGCCCGGCACCGGGCCGGGCAGCGCGTCGGCGAAGTGGTCGACGTAGACGTCGAGGGCGGCCTCGTGCTGCGGGAAGCGGGCCCGGACCTCGGCCTTCGCCTGTGCCCACGGTCGGCCGGCGTCCTGGTGGTGGTTGAAGGACGGGAAGTCGACCTCCGCGAAGAACTCCTCGACGGAGCCCACGTCCATCCGGCCGACGAACGGTCCGTACGGGTCCCAGCGCACGAGCACCTGGCCCAGGTCGAAGACCACCGTGTCGACGCTCACCCCAGGTCCGCCGGGTCGAGCTGGACCCGCACGGTGCCGCCCTCGCGTCGCGCGCTCCGGACCGCCTGCGACGCGGCCAGCGACCGGGCGAGCGCGGCACCCTGCGTGCGCGGCACGCGGACCAGGGCGCGGACCTCCTGCTCCAGGGCCTCGGTCCGCGAGTCGACCGGCACGGGTCCCAGCACCTCGAGCTGCGGGACGTCGAGCCGGCCGACGAGCGTGTCGACGGCGTCCCGGGGGCCGGTGACCGACGCGATCCGGACGATCGGTGGCAGCGCGAGGGCCGCGCGCTCGCCGAGCTCACGCGACGCGTACCCGGCCGGGTCCCAGCGGACCAGTGCCTGGGTCGCGCGCTCCTCGGCGTCGCCGACGAGCAGGACCACCCCCCCGTCCGTCGCCGGGCGCACCAGGGCGGCGGCCGCGAGCCACCGGCGCAACGCGTCCTCACCGGTCCGCAGCGCTGCGCCGGCCGTGCTCACGGAGGCGTCGAGCAGCAGGGCCGCCGCGTACCCACCGGGCGCCACCGGTTCCGCGCCGGGTGTCGAGACGACGACGGCCGGCACGTCAGGCACGCTCGCCAGGACGCCGCCGGCAGCCCGCGCGCCGGACACGCGCACGGGCACGCCCGGGAACGCGCGCCCGAGCTCCTCGGCGGTGCGCTCGGACCCGACACGCACCGAGCGCAACGCCGGCGACCCGCACTCGGTGCAGCGCCAGTCGGTGGCCAGCCGCCCGCACCACCCGCACGTGGGCACGGCCGACGCGGACGCCAGGCCGAGCGGCCCATGACAGACCCCGCACCGCGCGGCCGCCCGGCACCGTCCGCACGCGACTGCGGGCAGGTAGCCGGCGCGCGGCACCTGCACGAGAACGGGACCGTCGGCCAGCCGGTCGCGGACGGTCCGCCACGCCGGTGCGGGCAACCGGGCGGCCGCGGCCGGCCCCTCCCGCGCCAGCTCGACCGACGTCAGCGCCTGCACCCGGGGCGCCCGGGCGCGGGTGGTGGGGCGGTCCGCGGCCACCTCGCGCGCCCAGCCGCTCTCGACCAGGGCCTGCGCCTCGACGCTCCGGCCGTGCGCCGCGATCAGCAGGGCGCAGGACTCGAAGCCCGAGCGCAGGGCCAGGACCTCCCGCACGTGCGGATAGGGCGCCCGCGGCTCCGCGTGGAGCGGGTCACCGTCGTCCCACACGACCGCGAGGCCGAGGTCACGGACGGGCGCGAACGCCGAGGCGCGGGTGCCGACGACCACGTCCGCGCGGCCCCGCAGCGCCGCCAGGAACGACCGGTAGCGCGCCGCCGGACCGTCGTCGGCGGCCAGCCGTACCGCACCCCCGGCCGTGCCGGGCACCCAGCGCGGGATCCCGGCGCCCGCCAGGGCCTCGAGCACCCGGTCGATGTCGCGCGCGTCGGGCACGACGACGAGCGCACCACGACCGCCGAGCACGCACGCGGCCACAGCCTGGGCGATCGCCTCCGGCCAGCGCTCGCCCGCGACGCCCGGGAGTGCCGACCACACGGCGCGGGGCGCGCCGCGGGCGGTCAGGTGCGCCAGGAACGCCGGACCGCCGCGATAGGCCGCCCACGCGGTGGCCGAGGCGACGGGCACGGCCGCAGGGTCGGGGGCGCCCGGGTCCTCCGCCTCGACGCGGGCATGCCGGGCGGGCACCGCGAGCCGCAGGACGTCGGCGAGGGTGCCGGCCCACCGGTCGGCGACCGCCCGCGCCAGTCGCGCGACGGGCGCCGCGAGCACGGGCTCGGTCGAGACGACCTTGCGCAGCGGCGCCAGGACGCCGTCATGCTCCGCCTCGGGCACGCGCTCCAGCACGTAGCCGTTGACGTCCTGACCGCCGAACCGCACCTTGACGCGGGTGCCCGGGACGGCCGTCTCGGCCAGCGCGGCCGGCACGAGGTACTCGAACAGACGGTCCAGGTGGGCGGGCGGCAGGTCGATGCAGACCCGTGCCACGGGCAGCACCTCCGCGGCCACGACGCCCGCGGGCGCCGGGCGGGCCCGGCGTCGCGGCCGTGGCAAGCCGTCGAGCACCATCTGCTCGCCGTCCGCGCTCACGTCCACGGGCTCATCCCATCACCCGCGACCCACGACGGGGCGCGGGCATCCACAGGCTCGTCAGCCGATCGCCGCCTGGAGGGCCGCCACGCGGTCGGTCCGCTCCCAGGTGAAATCGGGCAGCTCGCGGCCGAAGTGCCCGTACGCGGCGGTCTTCTGGTAGATCGGGCGCAGCAGGTCGAGGTCTCGCACGATGGCAGCCGGTCGCAGGTCGAACACCTGGCGGATCGCTCCGGTCAGGCGGTCGACGGGCACGGTCTCGGTGCCGAACGTCTCCACGTACAAGCCGACCGGGTTGGCCTTGCCGATCGCGTAGGCGATCTGCACCTCGCAGCGGCGGGCCAGGCCCGCGGCGACGACGTTCTTGGCCACCCAGCGCATCGCGTACGCGGCGGAGCGGTCGACCTTGGACGGGTCCTTGCCGGAGAACGCGCCGCCGCCATGGCGCGCGATGCCGCCGTAGGTGTCGACGATGATCTTGCGACCCGTGAGGCCGGCGTCGCCCTGCGGACCGCCCACGACGAACACGCCCGTCGGGTTCACCAGCAGGCGGTAGTCGGAGGTGTCGAGCCCCAGGCCCTCGAGCACGGGCGCGACCACGTGCTCCGCGATCGCCGGACGCAGCTGCGTCTCCAGCACGACGTCCGGGTCGTGCTGCGTCGAGAGCACCACCGTGTCGAGCCTGACCGCCCGGTCGCCGTCGTAGCCGATGGTGACCTGCGTCTTCCCGTCGGGTCGCAGGCCGGGCACGATGCCTTCCTTGCGGACCAGGGTCAGGCGCTCCGCCAGGCGGTGGGCGAGCCAGATCGGCAGCGGCAGGAGCGACGGGGTCTCGTCGGTCGCGTAGCCGAACATGAGGCCCTGGTCGCCCGCGCCCTGCAGGTCGAGCGGGTCGATGTCCGAGGAGTCGTCACGCACCTCGATCGCCTTGTCGACGCCGGCGGCGATGTCCGGCGACTGCTGCCCGATCGAGACCGAGATGCCGCACGAGTCGCCGTCGAAGCCGATGTGCGACGACGTGTAGCCGATGCCCTTGACCACCTGGCGGACGATCTGCGGGATCTCGACGTACGCGCTCGTGGTGACCTCGCCGGCGACGTGCACCAGGCCGGTGGTGACCATCGTCTCCACCGCGACGCGCGCCTGCGGGTCCTGCTCCAGGATGGCGTCCAGGATCGCGTCGGAGATCTGGTCGCACACCTTGTCCGGGTGGCCCTCGGTGACGGATTCGGACGTGAACAGGCGCAGCGCAGGCTCGGTCATGGCCGACAGCGTAGTGGGCGACGATCGGATCGTTGCGTCAGAACCGGAGGAGGACCGCATCCCAGATGGCGTGCGCGACGACGTCCTTGGTGCCCGACGACGTCGCGACGACCACACCTCGACCGTCCAGGATCGTGACGTCGTTGGCGTCCGTACCGAACCCGCGCCCGCCGCCCACCGCGTTCACGACGAGCAGGTCCGCCCCCTTGCGTAGCGCCTTCGCCCGGCCGTGCTCGAGCACCGACCCGGCGGCGTCCCCGGTCTCGGCGGCGAAGCCCACGACGACCTGGTCGGCCCGCAGACGCTCGTGGGCGAAGCTCCGCCAGGATGTCGACCGTCTCGACGAGCCTCGAGCACGGGCGCGACGCCGTCCGGGCTCTTCTTCAGCTTGGTCTCGACCGCCGTGCGGGGCCGGTAGTCGGCGACGGCGGCCGCCATGACCACGACGTCGGCGTCCTTGGCCGCGGCGCGCACCGCGTCACGCAGCTCGGCGCCGGTCTCCGCCGGGACGACGTCCACCCCGCTGGGTGTCGCGACCGTGAGGTTCGCTGCGACCAGCGTCACGCGGGCGCCGCGGTCCCGGGCGGCGCGCGCGAGCGCGACACCCTGCCGGCCGGACGACCGGTTGCCGAGGAACCGGACCGGGTCCAGCGGCTCGCGGGTGCCCCCGGCCGAGATGACGACGTGGCGGCCGGTCAGGTCCTGCGGACGGGTGGCGACGAGGGCCAGCGCGGCCCGCGCGATCGCCTCGGGCTCGGGCAGCCGGCCCGGGCCCGTGTCGGCACCCGTCAGCCGGCCTGCTTCCGGGTCGAGCACGTGCACGCCCCGCGACCGCAGCGTCGCGACGTTGGCGACGGTGGCCGGGTGCTCCCACATCTCGGTGTGCATCGCGGGCGCCAGCAGGACCGGGCACCGGGCGACCAGCAGCGTGGCGGTCAGCAGGTCGTCGGCCTGACCGGTCGCGGCCCGCGCGAGCAGGTCCGCCGTGGCAGGCGCGACCACTACCAGCTCGGCGGACTTGCCCACGGCCACGTGGGCGACCTGGTCGACGTCCTCGAAGACGTCGGTGGTCACCGGTTGCCCCGAGAGGGCCTCCCAGGTGGCTCGGCCGACGAACTCCAGCGCCGCCCGCGTGGGCACGACGCGGACCTCGTGGCCCGCCTCCCGCAGCAGCCGCAGGAGCAGCACCGACTTGTAGGCGGCGATCCCGCCCGCGACACCGAGGACGATGCGCATGGGGCAGGTCAGCCCTCGGTGGCCTCGGAGGTCAGCAGGCCGGCGTCGATCTCGCGCATCGCGATCGAGAGCGGCTTCTCCTGCGGGCGGGTGTCCACCAGCGGGCCGACGTACTCGAGCAGACCCTCGTTCAGCTGCGAGTAGTACGCGTTGATCTGACGCGCGCGCTTGGCCGAGTAGAGCACGAGGGCGTACTTGGAGTCGGCGCGCTCGAGCAGGCGGTCGATGGGGGGGTCGGTGATGCCGGTAGGGGCTGCGACGGTTCCGGACACGTTGATCTCCCGAGGTGAAAGAGGTTGGACTGCCCTCCATCCTACCTGGTCGCGATGCCCATCCCGTGGACCAGCTCGTCGGTCGCCCGGTGCACGTCGTCGTTGACGATGATCTGGTCGAACTCCGCGGCCGCCGCGAGCTCCACCCGCGCCGTCGCCAGGCGCCGTTCCCGCTCCTCGGCCCCCTCGGTGCCCCGCCCCACCAGCCGCCGCTCGAGCTCGTCGAACGACGGCGGTGCGAGGAAGACGAAGTGCGCGTCCGGCATCGACGCCCGCACCTGGCGCGCGCCCTGCAGGTCGATCTCGAGCAGTGCGGGCTCCCCCGCCGCCAGTCTCTCCTCGACCGGCCGGCGCGGTGTGCCGTACTTGTTCCGGCTGTGCACGACGGCCCACTCCAGGAAGTCGCCCTGGGCCACCATCCGGTCGAACTCGTCACCCGAGAGGAACACGTAGTGCACGCCGTCCACCTCGCCGGGCCTGGGTGACCGCGTCGTCGCGGACACCGAGAGCCAGACCTCGGGATAGCGGGACCGGACGTCGGCGGACACGGTCCCCTTGCCGACGGCGGTCGGTCCGGCGAGAACGGTCAGCCGGGCGGGCGTCGTCGTCATGGGTGGTGCAGCACTCCTCGGGCAGGGGTCCGGGTCACGACGGAAGACACGCGACCCGGTGGACGCGTCACCCGAACCGGTCGACGAGCGCCTTCACCTGGTGCGGGCCGAGGCCACGGACGCGCCGCGTCTCGGAGATTCCGATCTCGGAGATGATCGCACGCGCCTTGACCTTCCCCACGCCAGGCAGCGACTCGAGGAGCGCCAGCACCTTGAGCTTGCCGATCGTCTCGTCCTTCTGTCCCTGCGCGATCACCTCGGAGAGCGTGCCCTGGGAGTACTTGAGGCGGTTCTTGACCTCGGCACGTGCTTGCCGTGCGGCAGCGGCCTTCTGGAGCGCTGCCGCTCGTTGTTCGGGAGTCAGCGGAGGAAGAGCCACGCGCGTCACCTTTTCGTCCTTGGGCCGGCGATCCTGCACGTCATGAACGCGCGGACCTTTACGACGAAACTAGCGAGCGACCAGGTGAACGGCAACGCGGGCGGGTCGATCCGGGCGAATCGGGTCGGGGCGCAGGCCGGCGCGGGCGTAGCGTGGGCGGCCATGGCGGCACGGCGGCCGTGCAGCGAGGAGCGGGCGATGGCGGACGGCACCGAGCTCGCGCAGGCGCACGCTGCTGCCGCCGCGGGCGCGTGGTCGGGGGCGTACGACGCCTTCGCCCTGGCGTCCACATCCGTTCGGCTGGATGGCGCGGATCTGCTCGCGTGGTCGTCCGCGGCGATCCTGAGTGGTCGGGACGACGAGGGCTGCGACCTGCTGGCGAACGCCTTCGACCGTTTCGTCGACGATCGCGACGCCGCTCGTGCGGGTCAGTGCCTGCTGCGCGCCGGCCTCAACCTGTCGAACCGCGGCCGGGACGCGGCTCTCGCCGGCTGGATGGCTCGCGGCGCGCGACTGGCCGCCGATCCCGAGCTGGGGCACGTCGTCCGTGGCTATCTCGGGGTGCCGAGGGGTCGGCGCGCGGGCGAGGCGGGTGACGCCGCCGGCGCACTCACCCAGTTCCGGCTGGCCGAGGAGGTCGGCGAGCAGGTCGACGACGCCGATCTCGTCGCGCTCGCGCGGATGAGCCTGGGGTACGTCCGGCTGATGACCGGTCAGGTCACCGAGGGTCTCGACGAGCTCGACGACGTCATGGTCGGGGTGACCGGCGGCCGGGTGTCCCCGGTGGTCGCCGGCGTCATCTACTGCGTCGTCGTGCGGATGTGCCGCGAGGCGCTCGACGTCCGGCGTGCGCGCGAGTGGACCTTCGCCCTGGACGCGTGGTGCGAACGTCAGCCGCAGCTGGTCCCCTTCCGCGGCACCTGCCGGGTGCACCGCTCCCAGGTGCTGCTCGAGACCGATGCGTGGGACCAGGCGCTGCTCGAGGCCGACCTCGCCGTCGCGGCCCTGTCCACGCCGCCCCAGGGCGACCTCGGTGTGGCCTGGTACCAGAAGGGCGAGGTCCATCGCGTCCGGGGCGAAGCTCGATCGCGCGCAGGACGCGTTCAGGCAGGCGCTCGAGGCCGGCGGCGATCCCGAGCCGGGTCTCGCCTTGACCTGGTTCGCCTCGGGCCGCGCCGCCGACGCCTTCGGACTGCTGCGGGGTGCCATGGAGAGGGTCGGGCCGCCGCGCCCGCTGCTCCTCGCGGCCGTCGTCGAGGTCGGGGTCGCCGTCGATGACCTTCCGACGGCACGACGAGCAGTCGTGACGCTCGCCGGGCAGGCGTCGGACCCGGCGAGCGGGTCGTGCCTCCAGGCGATCGCTGCGACGGCGGACGGCATGGTTCGGTTCGCCGACGGGGACGTGCGCGGCGCCGAGCGGTCGCTCCTTCGTGCCCTGGACCTCTGGCTCGGGCTCACGGTCCCCTACGAGGTGGCACGGGTCCGGGTGCGACTTGCGGCGGTGCACCGGGCGCGCGGGGACGATGCCGCGGCCGAGCTCGGGCTCGAGGCCGCGCGCTCGACGTTCCGCCGCCTCGGGGCGTCCGCCGACCTGGTCGCCCTCGAGGGTCCGGCGATCGTCGCGCCGGCCGGCGGGTTGAGCCCGCGGGAGGCCGAGGTGCTGCGCCTCGCGGCCACCGGCCGCACCAACCGCGCCATCGCCACGGAGCTCCACCTCTCCGAGAAGACCGTCGCCCGGCACCTGTCCAACCTCTTCGCCAAGCTCGACGTCCCGTCGCGTGCCGCGGCCACGGCATGGGCCTACGAGCACGGCGTGCTCTGAGCGATCGGCCGGCTACGCAGAACGGCCCATGCCGACAGGACGCGGATGGGCAGAACGCGCGATGTCGTCGCGCTCGTCCCCTCCTAGCGTCGATCCCACGGACGACGACGAGGAGGGCAGGATCATGGACGAGCAGTCGACGATCATCATCGGGGCCGGGCAGGCCGGGCTCGCCACGGCGTTCCACCTGACGCGCCGGGGCGTCCCGTGCCTGGTGCTCGACGAGCGCGACCGGGTGGGCGACGTCTGGCGGGCGCGGTACTCGTCTCTCCGGCTCTTCACGCCCGCGCGGCTGGACGGCCTGCCCGGGCTGGCGATGGACGGCCCGGGCAACGCGTTCCCGAGCGCTCACGACATGGGCGACTACCTGGAGCGGTACGCGACGCAGATGCACCTGCCCGTGCGGAGCGGTGTCCGCGTGTCGCGCGTCTCCTGCGACGCGGACGGCTTCCGCGTCGCGACCGACACGGGCGACCTCGTCGCCCGGACCGTCGTCGTGGCTGCGGGCGGGCACCGCGACCCGTGGACACCGGGCCTCGCGCGTGCGCTCGACCCGGGGATCGCCCAGGTGCACGCCGCGGCGTACCGCGACCCGACCCAGCTCCCCGCCGGCCCGGTGCTGGTGGTCGGTGCATCGCACTCGGGCGCCGACATCGCGCTCGAGGCTTCGCGCGGGCAGGCCGCGACGTGACCCTGTCGGGGCGGGTCCGCGGAGAGCTGCCCTTCGGGCGCGGCGCCAAGGGCACGCTCACCGCGCACGTGTTCCCGTTCGTCTCCCAGCACGTGCTGACCGTGCGGACGCCCATGGGTCGCAAGCCGGCCGCAGGTCCGCGGCGGCGGCGCACCGCTGCTCCGCGTCAAGCTCGCAGACCTCGCGGCCGCCGGCGTGCGACACACGCCGGCCCGCGTGGCGGCGGTCCGAGACGGTCGACCCGTGCTCGACGACGGCACGCTCCCCGAGGCGCGCTCCGTCGTGTGGGCCACCGGTTACCGCGACGACTTCAGCTGGGTCGAGCCGGCGCCGTTGGGCGATGACGGCTATCCCGTCACCGACCGGGGCGTCGTCGCTCCGGTGCCCGGGCTGTACTTCATGGGGCTGCCGTTCCAGTACGCGTTCTCGTCCGCGATGGTGCTCGGGGTCGGCCGGGACGCGGCCCACGTGGCGCGACACATCGCGACCGCCGACCGGGCCCGTGCCCGGACCCTGGCGGCGACCTGAGTCAGCCGCGCAGGGCCGCGGCCGCCTCCTCCGAGGCGGCCCGGGCGGCACCGCGCAGGGCGACCACGTCGGGCCCTGCGGCGAGCACCCCTCGCGAGGAGGAGGCGAGCACCTGACGGCGGGCGGACCCGAAGACGCGAGCCAGGTCGCCGGGTCCTGCACCCTGTGCACCGACCCCAGGCGCGAGCAGGGGGCCGTTGACGGCAGCGAGGTCGACGCCCGTGCGCTCGGCAGCATCGCCGATCGTGGCCCCGACCACCAGGCCGATCGACCCGAGCGGGTGCGCGTCGGTGTTCAGAGCGGCCGCGTGTGCGGCGACGTGCGCGGCGACGCTGACGCCGTCCGCGTCCCGGGCGTGCTGGACCTCGGGACCTTCCTTGTTCGACGTCAGGCACAGGACGAACAGGCCGCGGCCCGACGAGAGCGCCAGGTCGACGGCTGGGTCGAGCGACCCGAACCCCAGGTACGGCGACACCGTGAGCGCGTCGCCGGCCAGGGGCGAGCCGTCGCGCAGGAACGCGTCCGCGTACGCGGCCATCGTCGAGCCGATGTCCCCGCGCTTGGCGTCGACGATCACGAGCGTGCCCGTGTCCCGGCCCGCCGCGACGACCTCCTCGAGCACCGCAACCCCGCGCGACCCGTGCCGCTCGAAGAACGCGGCCTGCGGCTTCACGGCGGCCACCCGCCCCCCGACGGCGTCGAGGACGGTGAGCGCGAACCGGCGCAGCCCCTCGGCGTCGTCGGCGAGCCCCCACGACTCGAGCAGGCTCGGGTGCGGGTCGATGCCGACGCACAGCGGGCCGTGCGCCTCCATCGCCGCGGCGAGCCGCTCCCCGAACGCCCTCATGAGACGCCCACGGTGGCACGGGCAGCGGCACGCGCCTCGCGCCGCACCAGGGCGGCCGCGTCGTGCTCCTGCAGGCTCGTGACCGTGAACGGGCCCGCCTGGGCCGCCTCGATCGCCTGCACCGCTGCGCCGAGCTGCTGGACGGTGGTCACCATCGCCTTGTCGGCGGCCGTCGTCGCCGCCCGGATCTCGTAGCCGTCCGCACGAGCACCCTGGCCCGACGGCGTGTTCACCACGATGTCGACCTCGCCGTCGGTGATGAGGTCGACGATCGTCGGCTCGCCGTCGCTGCCGCGGCCTGAGGAGTACTTGCGGACCACGCGGGACGTGATGCCGCTGCGGTGCAGCACCGCCGCGGTGCCCTCCGTGGCGAGGATCTCGAAGCCGAGCTCGGCCAGGCGCTTGACCGGGAAGACGATCGAGCGCTTGTCACGGTCGGCCACCGAGATGAAGGCACGCCCGCCGCTGGGAAGCCCGCCGAACGCGGCCTCCTGCGACTTGGCGAACGCGGTCGGGAAGTCCACGTCGAACCCCATGACCTCGCCCGTCGAACGCATCTCCGGCCCGAGGACGGTGTCGACGACCACGCCCTCCTTGGTGCGGAACCGCTTGAACGGCAGCACGGCCTCCTTGACCGCGACCGGCGAGCCGAGGTCGAGCACCCGCGCGTCGTCGACCGGCAGGATGCCGCGCGCGCGCAGGTCGGCGATCGAGTGCCCGGCCATGACGAGCGCCGCGGCCTTGGCCAGCGAGACGCCCGTGGCCTTGGAGACGAACGGCACGGTGCGCGACGCGCGCGGGTTGGCCTCCAGGACGTAGAGCACGTCGGACACCAGCGCGAACTGGATGTTCAGCAGGCCGTGCACCCCGACGCCGCGCGCGATCGCCTCGGTGGACAGGCGGATGCGCTCGAGCTCGCTGGTGGACAACGTGACCGGCGGCAGGGTGCACGCCGAGTCGCCGGAGTGGATGCCGGCCTCCTCGATGTGCTCCATGACTCCCCCGAGGAACAGCTCGGTGCCGTCGAACAGCGCGTCCACGTCGATCTCGATCGCGTCGTCGAGGAAGCGGTCGATGAGCAGCGGCGGGAGCGTCCCGGCACGCCCGCCGTCGGCCGCGTTCTCGAGCGCCCGGCCCACGTACTCGTCGAGCTGCGACTCGGAGTAGACGATCTCCATGCCACGTCCGCCGAGCACGTAGGACGGGCGCACCAGCACCGGGAAGCCGATGCGGCGGGCCGTGTCGCGAGCGCCGCCGAGCGTCGTAGCCGTGCCGAAGGCCGGTGCCGGCAGCCCGGCGGCCTCGAGCACCTTGCCGAACGCGCCGCGGTCCTCGGCGGCGTCGATCGCTGCCGGGGACGTGCCCAGGATCGGCAGGCCGGCGTCGGCGAGGCGCTGCGCCAGCGACAGCGGCGTCTGGCCGCCGAGCGTCACGATCAGGCCCTCGACCGGTCCGGCCGCGAGCTCGGCGTGGTAGACCTCGAGCACGTCCTCGAACGTCAGCGGCTCGAAGTAGAGCCGGTCCGAGGTGTCGTAGTCCGTGGACACGGTCTCGGGGTTGCAGTTGACCATGACGGTCTCGAACTCGTCCTTGAGCGCCAGGGCGGCGTGCACGCAGGAGTAGTCGAACTCGATGCCCTGGCCGATGCGGTTGGGTCCCGAGCCGAGGATGAGGATCGCCGGGCGGGTGCGCGGGGCGACCTCGGTCTCCTCGTCGTAGGACGAGTAGTGGTACGGCGTGCTCGCCGCGAACTCGGCGGCGCAGGTGTCCACCGTCTTGAACACCGGGCGCAGCCCGACGGCGTGCCGGGCGCCGCGGACCGCGTCCTCGGACGTGCGGCGCAGCGAGGCGATCTGCACGTCCGACAGGCCGTGACGCTTGGCGTGCAGCAGCACGTCCCGGGTCAGTGCCGAAGCAGCGGCCGTCTCGGCGGCCACCTGGTTGATGAGCTGGATCTGGTCGATGTACCAGGGGTCGATGCCGGTCAGGTCGAAGACCGTCTCCAGCGGGACACCGGCGCGCAGCACCTGCTGGACGTCGACGAGCCGGTGCTCGGTCGGCCGGCTGATCGTCGCCGTGAGCGCGTCGAGCGCGTCGCCGGTCAGGGCATCGCCGGCCCAGTGGAACACCGAGCCCTTCTTGTCCAGCGACCGCATGGCCTTGCCCAGCGCCTCGGTGAAGTTGCGGCCGAGGGCCATGGCCTCGCCCACCGACTTCATCGTCGTCGTCAGGGTGTCGTCCGCGGCCGGGAACTTCTCGAACGCGAACCGCGGGACCTTGACGACGACATAGTCGAGCGTGGGCTCGAACGACGCGGGGGTCACGCCGCCCGTGATGTCGTTGGGGATCTCGTCGAGCGTGTACCCGATGGCGAGCTTCGCCGCGATCTTGGCGATCGGGAACCCGGTCGCCTTCGATGCGAGCGCGCTCGACCGGGACACGCGCGGGTTCATCTCGATCACCACGACGCGCCCGGTGGAGGGCTCGATGGCGAACTGGATGTTGCAGCCGCCGGTGTCGACGCCGACCTCGCGGATGACCGCGATGCCGATGTCGCGCAGGCGCTGGTACTCGCGGTCCGTGAGCGTCAGCGCCGGCGCGACGGTGACGGAGTCGCCCGTGTGCACGCCGACCGGGTCGACGTTCTCGATCGAGCAGACGACCACGACGTTGTCGTGCTTGTCGCGCATGAGGCTCGAGCCGTACTCCTTCCAGCCGAGGATCGACTCCTCCAGGAGCACCTCGGTGGTCGGCGAGTAGTGCAGGCCCTGGCCGACGATGCGGCGAAGGTCCGTCTCGTCGTACGCGATGCCGGAGCCCAGCCCGCCCATGGTGAACGAGGGGCGCACGACGACCGGGTAGCCGAGGTCCTCGACCGCCTTCAGCGCGTCCTCGATGGTGTGGATGATCGCGGACGCCGCACTCTCCGCGCCGCAGACGGCCACGACCTCCTTGAACTGCTCGCGGTCCTCGCCCTTCTGGATGGAGGCGATGTTGGCGCCGATGAGCTCGACGTCGTACTTCTCCAGCACGCCCGCCTCGTCCAGCGCGATAGCGGCGTTCAACGCGGTCTGGCCACCGAGGGTCGGCAGGATCGCGTCCGGGCGCTCCTTGGCGATGATCGTCGTGAGGATCTCGGTGGTGATCGGCTCGACGTAGGTGGCGTCCGCGAACTCCGGGTCCGTCATGATCGTGGCCGGGTTGGAGTTGACCAGGATGACCCGCAGGCCCTCCTCCTTGAGCACGCGGCAGGCCTGCGTCCCGGAGTAGTCGAACTCGCACGCCTGGCCGATGACGATCGGGCCGGACCCGATGACGAGGACGCTGGTGATGTCTGTGCGCCGGGGCATCAGGCGGCACCCTTCTTCTCTGTGGTCATCAGGTCGACGAAGCGGTCGAACAGGTAGGCGGCGTCGTGCGGGCCCGCCGCGGCCTCCGGGTGGTACTGCACCGAGAACGCCGGCAGGTCGAGCGCCTGCAGCCCCTCGACCACGTCGTCGTTCAGGTCGACGTGGCTGACGACGACCCGGCCGTAGCGGCCGCCGTCGTGCGGTGCCACCGACTCGCCGTCCAGCGGTGCGTCGACCGCGAACCCGTGGTTGTGCGCGGTGATCTCGACCTTGCCGGTGGAGCGGTCCATCACGGGCTGGTTGACCCCGCGGTGGCCGTAGCCGAGCTTGTAGGTGCCGTAACCGAGCGCCCTGCCGAGGATCTGGTTGCCGTAGCAGATGCCGAAGAACGGGATCCCGGCGTCCAGCACCTCGCGCAGCAGCTCGACCTCGTGCGTGGCCGCGCCCGGGTCGCCGGGACCGTTGGAGAAGAAGACGCCGTCCGGTCCGGTCGCGGCGATGTCGGCGAACGTCGCGCTCGACGGCAGGACGTGCACCCGGACCCCGCGCTCGGCGAGCCGCTGCGGGGTCATCGCCTTGATCCCCAGGTCCACCGCGGCGACCGTGGCGACCGGCGTGCCCAGCGGTTCGCCGTCCAGCCCGAGGGCCTCGACGACGTAGGCCACGTCGGTGGAGACCTCGCCGGCCAGGTCGGCACCGGCCATCGCAGGCGCCGAACGCACCTCCGCGAGGAGCTCGTCCTCGGGCCGGCGCTCGCCGTCCGCGCCGGTCAGCGCGGCGCCAGAGAAGATGCCGGCGCGCATCACGCCGCGCTCGCGCAGGTGCCGCGTCAGGGCACGGGTGTCGATCTCGCTGATCCCGACGACGCCCTGCGCCACCAGGTCGTCGTCCAGGGTGCGCACCGAGCGCCAGCTCGACGCGCGGCGGGCGGGATCGCGCACCACGTAGCCGGCCACCCAGATCCGGGCGGACTCCGGGTCCTCGTCGTTGACGCCGGTGTTGCCGACGTGGGGCGCCGTCATGACGACGATCTGGCGGTGGTAGGACGGGTCGGTCAGCGTCTCCTGGTAGCCGGTCATGCCGGTGTTGAAGACGATCTCGCCCAGCGTCGAGCCCTCCGCGCCGTACGGCCGCCCCGTGAAGGTGCGGCCGTCCTCGAGGACGAGCACTGCCTGGGAGGCAGGGCCGGTGTCGGTCATGAGTTCTCCTCCTGCGCGCGGGACGACTGCCCCGGGGTCAGCCGAATGAGCGGGACGATCGCGTCCACGAGGGGCTCGCGATCGGCGGCGTGCCGCGGGCGCAGCCCGGTGTCCACGCCGCGGGGGTCGTCGGGGGTGGCCTGCCACGTGACGACGACGATGCCGTCGCGGCCCACCACCTTGCCGGCGATGCCCGGCGCGACCGTCACGTCGCGGAGCGCCGCCGTCGGTACGAACAGGTCGGGTGCTCCCGTACGAGCCATCCGGACCCCGGCGTCGAACACCTCGACCTCGGCCCGGCTCCGCGCCCCGAGACCGTTCGCGGTGATCCGCTCGAGCCAGTCCCCCGCCCGGGTGGTCGAGATGTAGATCATCGGCACCGGCCCGAAGAGCGACCTGCCCAGCGAGGCCGGGGCGACCGGCAGGCTCGGCACGAACTCGGCGGTGCGACGGGCACGGGAGCTCCAGCCGGCGCGCATGATGATCAGTGCCACGACCACCATCCCGATCAGGATGATGACCGCGAGGGTCGCGTGCCTCAAGAGCTCACCACCACGGACTCGTCGCACGCCGACCCGTCCATCACGGTGGCGCGGCCGCGCAGCCAGGTCGCGATGACGCAGCCGGACAGGTCCCGCCCCCGGAACGGCGAGTTCGCGCTCTGGGTGGCCTGCTCCTCCGGCACCACGACGCGACGGATCCCCGGATCCACGAGCACGAGGTTGGCGGGCTCCCCCACGGCGATCGGGCGTCCGTGGTCGCTGACGCGGCCGATCTGCGCGGGCGCGGTCGACATGACGCGGGCGACGTCGGCCCAGGTCAGGCGGCCGGTGTCGACCATGGTCTCCTGCACGACCGACAGCGCCGTCTCCAGGCCGGTCATGCCGAACGCCGCGGCGCCCCACTCGCAGTCCTTGTCCTCGCGGGTGTGTGGCGCGTGGTCGGTGGCCACGATGTCGATCGTCCCATCGGCAAGTCCCTCCCGCACGGCCTCGACGTCGCGCTGGGTGCGCAGCGGCGGGTTGACCTTGAACACGGGGTCGTAGCCGCGGGCCAGCTCGTCGGTGAGCATGAGGTGGTGCGGCGTGACCTCGGCCGTCACGTCGATACCGCGGGACTTGGCCCAGCGGATGATCTCGACGGACCCCGCGGTCGACAGGTGGCACACGTGCAGCCGCGACCCGACGTGCTCGGCGAGCAGCACGTCACGGGCGACGATCGCCTCCTCGGCGACCGCGGGCCAGCCGGGCAGGCCCAGCTCGGCCGACACGACGCCCTCGTGCATCTGGGCGCCCTCGGTCAGCCGTGGTTCCTGCGCGTGCTGCGCGATGACCCCGTCGAACGCCTTGACGTACTCCAGCGCGCGGCGCATCAGTACAGGGTCGTGCACGCACTTGCCGTCGTCGGAGAACACCCGGACCGCGGCGGCGGACTCCGCCATCGCGCCGAGCTCGGCCAGCCGCTCGCCCTCGAGCCCGACCGTCACCGCACCGACCGGCCGGACGTCTGCCCAGCCGGCGTCGCGACCGAGCCGCCACACCTGCTCGACGACACCCGCCGTGTCCTGCGTCGGCGACGTGTTCGCCATGGCGTGCACCGCGGTGTACCCGCCCATCGCGGCGGCCCGCGTGCCGCTGCGCACCGTCTCCGCGTCCTCCCGGCCGGGCTCGCGCAGGTGCGTGTGCAGGTCGACCAGCCCCGGCAGCAGGATCAGGCCGGTCCCGTCGATGACGACGGGGTCGTCGCCCGCCTTTGACTCGGCGTCGGGGCCGATCGCCGCGATCACCCCGTCGGCCAGCAGGACGTCGGTGGTGCCGTCGCCCAGCGGGCTGACGTCCCGGATCAGGTAGGTCCTCATGCGTACACCTTCGCTTCGTCGCTGCTCGTGCGCGCCCCCGCGGGCGCAACGGTCGTGTCGCCGCCGGCCAGCAGGAGGTACAGGACGGCCATCCGCACCGCGACGCCGTTGGCCACCTGCTCGACGATGACCGCGCGGGGCGAGTCGGCCGCGTCGGCGGAGATCTCCAGGCCGCGGTTCATGGGTCCGGGGTGCAGCACGATCGCGTGGTCGGCCAGCGCCTCGAGCCGGCGGGCGTCCAGCCCGTACCGTCGCGTGTACTCCAGCGGGCTGGGGAAGAACCCGCCGCCGGCGCTCGACATCCGCTCGCGCTGCACGCGCAGCATCATGACGGCGTCGGGCTTGTCCTGCGCGATCACCTCGTCCAGGTGGTACGAGACCCGGGCGGGCCACGCCTCCACCCCGACGGGCACGAGCGTCGGCGGGGCCACCAGCGTGACCTCGGCGCCGAGCGTGTGCAGGAGCTGGACGTTCGAGCGGGCCACCCGGCTGTGCAGGACGTCGCCCACGATCGCCACCCGCAACCCGGCCAGGTCACGGCCGGTCACGTCGCCCGGGCCGGTCAGGTGCCGGCGCAGGGTGTAGGCGTCGAGCAGCGCCTGCGTGGGGTGCTGGTGCATCCCGTCGCCCGCGTTGATGACGGCGCCGTGCGTCCACCCGCTGGTCGCGAGCGTGTGCGGCGCCCCGGAGGCGTGGTGCCGGATCACGACCGCGTCGGCGCCCATGGCCTGCAGAGTCAGCGCGGTGTCCTTGAGAGACTCGCCCTTGGACACGCTCGAGCCCTTGGCGGAGAAGTTGATGACGTCGGCCGAGAGCCGCTTGGCGGCCGTCTCGAACGAGATCCGCGTTCGCGTGGAGTCCTCGAAGAAGAGGTTCACCACCGTGCGGCCGCGCAGCGTCGGGAGCTTCTTGATCTCCCGGCCCTGCGTCGCCGCCATCGAGCCCGCGGTGTCGAGGATGCGGATGGCGTCCGCGCGGCTGAGGTCGGCCGTGGACAGCAGGTGCTTCATCGCACCCCTCCTTCGATGAGGACGGCGTCGCGGCCGTCGCTCTCCTGCAGCAGGACACGCACCCGTTCGGTGGTGGAGGTCGGCAGGTTCTTGCCGACGTAGTCCGCGCGGATCGGCAGCTCGCGGTGACCGCGGTCGACCAGGGCGGCAAGCTGGACGGCGCGCGGGCGGCCGAGGTCGCTGATCGCGTCGAGAGCCGCGCGGATGGTGCGGCCGGAGTAGAGGACGTCGTCGACCAGGACGACGACCTTGCCGTCCAGACCACCGCCCGGGATGTCGGTCTCGCCGATGGTCCGCGTCGGGTGGTGAGCCAGGTCGTCGCGGTACATGGTCACGTCGAGGCTGCCGACGAGGGCCGCGGCGTCGAGGCCCGGCTCGACGGCTTCGAGGCGTTCCGCCAGCCGCCGCGCCAGCGGCAGCCCGCGGGTGGGGATGCCGAGCAGGATGACGTCGGCGCCACCCTTGTTGCGTTCGAGGATCTCGTGCGCGATGCGCGTCAGCGCCCGGGCGATCTCCGGGGCGCCGAGGACCACGTTGCCGGCGGCGTCGTCGGTGGTGGGCGTGGGCAGGCTCATGTACCGCAGCTCCTTCCCCGCCTCACAGGACGGGTCTTAAAGGATTGTCTGTCGACGTCTCACCCTACCGCCCGGAACGTCCCTCCCGAGCCGGGTCGACTGTGGCGGCGAGCACCTCGACGAGCAGCGGCCGCACCATCTCCGACGGCAGCGCCTCGAGAGTCGCCATGACGACGGCGAGGTCGTCGGGGAGACCGTCGCTCAGCACGCTGGCGGCCAACGACGGGTCGGGCGCCGCGGGGGGCAGCCCGCGGACCGCGGTCGCCGCGTCGACCAGCGTGGCGACGAGCTCGTCGAGGACCCGCTCCGTCACCGGCGTGACCGTCAGGTGGGCGGTGCGGGCGAGCACCGATCCGTCGGGCTGCTCCATCGCGGGCTGGGCCTGCAGCAGGAACCCGCGACGACGGACCTCGTCGATCAGCAGGAACGGGTCCACGGGGTCGGTCGAGTCGTCGGCGGCGATCGCGACGAGCGGTCCGGTCGGGTCGCCGACGACGCGCAGACCGGCTATCCCCTCGACCGTGGCGACCAGCGTCGCGGTGGCCCGTCGCGTGGCGTCCACGACTCGGCGAGGCCGCTCGTGCCGAGCACCTGCAGGACCGCCCACGCCGCGGCCGTGGCCCCGACGCCGCGCGAGCCGAGCATCGTCGGGTTGACGACCGGGTACCCCGGCCAGGCCGTCGTCGCGAAGTACTGCGCGCGGTGCTGCTCCCGCGAGCGGTAGAGCACGACCGAGGCGCCCTTGGGCGCGAAGCCGAACTTGTGCAGGTCGGCCGAGATCGACGTCACGCCGGGGACCGCCAGGTCCCAGGGCCGGTCGTCGAGGCCGCCCCACCACGGCAGCACCCACCCGCCGATGCACGCGTCGACGTGCACCGGGACACCGGCGCGTTGGGCCCCCGCTGCCACCTCGCGGACCGGGTCGATCACCCCGAACGGGTAGCTGGGCGCGCTGACGACGACGAGCGCCGTTCGGTCGTCCACCCGCGCCAGCACGTCCGCCGCCGCCGGGACGCCCGTGCGGTGGTCGACCGGGACGGCCAGGACGTCGAGGTCGAGGTAGTGGGCGGCCTTGTGGAACGCCGGGTGCGCCGTCGTCGGCAGGACGAGCGTGGGCCGCTCGGTGGCGCCGTGGGCCCCGCGCCACAGGTCACGAGCAGACTTCACGGCGAGCATGCAGGACTCGGTGCCACCCGAGGTCACCGACCCGACGGTCCCGTCGTCGCCGTGCAGGACGTCACGGGCGAACGCGACGATCCGGCTCTCGAGCTCGGCGACGGAGGTAAACGTGGTGGGGTCCAGGCCGTTGACCGGCAGGAACATGCGCACGGCCTCGGCCGCGACGTCGTCGAGGTCGGGGCGTCCGGGGTCGTAGACGTACGACAGGATCCGTCCGCCGTGGGTGGGCGGGTCGGCCGCACGCCAGGAGGCCAGGTCGGCGAGGACGTCGGCGACGGGCCGACCCGGAGAGCGGTTCACGGACGGACCTCCACAGCAGCGGCGTGATCGACGACGTCCGCCGACAACGGGTAGCGGGACAGCGGTACCAGGCTGAGCAGCGCGAGCGCTGCCGGCAGCAGGGAGAACGCGAGGGAGATCCCCGTCAGGGCCGAGCCCGGTTGCGCGACGGTCTGACCGGCGGTCTTCGAGACGAAGCCGGTGACGGCGAGCGTGCCGAGCACGAGGGTGGGGCCGAGCGCGAGCCCGGCGGTCTCCCCCGCCGTCCAGACGCCGCCGAGCACACCGGCGCGGTCCTCGCCGCGCTCCCGCGCGTCGACGGACACGACGTCCGGCAGCATCGCCAACGGGTAGAGCTGCATGCCGGCGTACGCGACTCCGGCCAGCGCGACCGAGGCATAGACCCATCCGCCGGGCGCCCAGCGCATCGGCACCAGGGACAGCGCGGCGAAGGTGAACAGGATCGAGGCGCCCATGAACGAGCGCCGCTTGCCGAACCGTCGAGCCAGCCTCGTCCCGACCGGCATCACGAGCAACGCCGGCGCGACCAGGGCGACGAACAGGAACGTCACCGCGTCCTCGTTGCCGAGCGTGTACGTCGCGACGTACTGGGCGCCGGCCAGCATCGCGCCCGTCGCCAACGCCTGGAGCAGGAAGGCGCCGAGCAGGCGGCGGAACGCCGGGATCTCCCGCAGCGCCGCCATGCCCAGGCGCAGGGCGTCCCCGCGGGCGTGCGGCACCGGAGCGCCGTCGGCGACCCGCGCCCTCCGGGGCGCACCCGACCACGCGGCGAGCATGCCCAGCCCGATGGTGACGCCCCCGACCAGGCCCATCACGAGGTACCCGGCGCGCCCGCCGCCCGCGGCGTCGCGCACCAGCGGACCGCCCGCGCCGAACGCGAGGATCGCCACGGCCAGCACGGCGATCCTCGGTGCGAGCAGCCGGGTCCGGGAGGCGTAGTCCGGGGCGATCTCGGCCGGCAGCGCGATGTACGGCACCTGGAAGACGGAGAACGCCGTCGCCGCGGCGACGAACGCCAGCACCACCCAGGTCGCGGCGGCCGCACCGTCGAGGGCGCGCGGCGTCGCGAACACGGCCGCGAACAGGAGCGGGAGCGTCAGGGCGCCGGTCAGCAGGAAGCTGCGTCGGCTCCCGTGCCGCGCGGCGGACGTGTCCGACCGGGCCCCGATGAACGGGTCGATGACGACGTCCCAGAGCTTCGGCACGGTGACCACCAGACCGGCGACACCGGCCGCGACGCCCAGCGTGTCGGTGAGGTAGTACGCGAGCACCAGGCCCGGCAGGGTGCCGAACCCGCCGGTCGCGACCGAGCCGAGCGCGTACGAGGTGATGGTGCGCCGCGAGAGCCGTCCCGGGCGTGCGGCCAGTCCGGGATCGGTCGTCACGCAGTCATGATGACAGCCGCCCGATCGTGTCCTCGCACACGACTTCCCGTGAATGTCCTGTGCCCGTCACCCGGATGCCACGTCATCTGGGGTGTGACAGGTGTCGATGTCCCCTTCGTGCTGGCATCCGTCCCGACGTGGGTCACCGTCCTGCAGCTCCTCGCCGCGGGGGTCGTGGGTGGCTTCTGCGTGCTCCAGTGGGTGTGGTGGCGGGGCGAGCGTCCGGCCAGCGCCGCGTGGTCCTTCGCCTGGTCGCTCGACATGTCCCTGGTGCTCGCCGTGGGCGGCCTCTACGCCCTCGCGATGCCCGGCACCCTCCAGGATGCCCTGGTCTACGTGCACGCCCAGCTCATCGCGGGCTTCATCCTCATCGCCGTCCCCGCCACGCGGGCGATCGCCGGCGGGCCACCCGTCCGCCCCTGGGTATGGGCCGCCGGAGGGCTCTTCGCGATGCGCGCCGTCGTGTGGTGGGTCCCCGACGACCTCCTCCCGCAGCAGATCGACCCTGACGTGCTCAGCGAGGCGCTCCTGCTCGTCCCCACCGTCATCGTCGTCACGTACGTCGTGCTGGCGGTCGGGCGCACCCGACTGACCCGGTTCGGCTCGCTCCTGGTGCTCGCGGGCGCGGAGTCGCTGGCGATCTTCACGGCCGGGGTCCTGACGCCCGACCGCGGTCTCGGGGGCATCTTCGCGGCCCTGTGGGCGATCCCGCTCGCGCTCGCCCTCGAGGTCGTCGCCCTCAGCCGGATCCGCGAGGCGCAGGACAGCGCGGCGCTCCAGCACCTGATGCGCGACGCTGTCGCCCGCCTCGCCAACGCCGCGTGGTTCGTCAAAGACGCCGACGCGCTGCTCGTCAGCGCCCGCGACGAGGCTCGCGCGATCCTGGCCGACCCGAGCATCGAGGGTTCGCTGCGCCCGATCGCGCGCGACCGGTTCGTCACCGAGCTCTTCTCGGGCGAGAAGGTCGAGCACACCGCGCAGGAGCGGGCGTTCCTCATGGACCTCGCCCAGATCGTCTCCGCCGCCGCCGAGCGCTACCAGCTCGCCGAGCGGCTGCACTCGACCGCGTTCGCGGACTCGCTGACCCGGTTGCCCAACCGCCGCTCGGTGGAGCGCCACCTGGTCGACGTGCTCGACCAGGCGAACGTCGAGCGCACCCGGGTCTCGCTGATCTACTGCGACCTCGACGGTTTCAAGCGCGTCAACGACGCGCTCGGCCACGCGAGCGGCGACGCGCTGCTCGTCCGGGTCGCCGACTACCTGCGCTCCGCCCTGCACGACCGCGAGGCCTACGTCGGCCGGTTCGGCGGTGACGAGTTCGTCGTCGTCCTGTCCCGGGCACCCTCCGACGTCGACCTGGTCGCGCTGGCGCGCTCGCTGCGCGAGGGGTTCCTCGACCGCACCGTCGGGAGCCGCCCGGCACGCCTCACCGTCGGCGTCGCCACCTGGCTGCCCGGCGACATCGTCGACGCCGACGCCCTGATCCGGCACGCCGACACCGCGATGCTCGAGGCCAAGCGCACGCACGCCGGGTTCCGCGTGTTCGACCGGGTCCTGCGTCGCCGCGTCGAGGCGGAGCGTCAGCAGCGCGCCGCCCTGGAGACCGCCGTGACCGCCGGCCACTTCACCGCCTACTTCCAGCCCATCGTCGACGCGCAGACGCTCGAGATCGTCCAGGTCGAGGCGCTGGCGCGCTGGGACCACCACGGTCACCTGATCCTGCCGGCCGACTGGCTCGACCTCGCCGAGGAGACCGGCCTGATCGTGCCGATCGGGCTGTCGGTCCTCAGCCAGGCTCGGCAGGCGCTCGAGCGGTTCCAGATGCCCGTCGCCGTGAACATCGCCGCGCGTCAGCTGGCCGAGCCCGACGCGCTCGCCCAGATCGAGACCGCGTGGGGCGACGCCTTCTGGGAGCACCTCACGCTGGAGATCACCGAGAGCGCCCTCGTGCAGACGACGTCCGCGGTTCCCGTGCTCTCCGAGCTGCGCGCACGCGGCGCCCAGATCGCCGTCGACGACTTCGGCACCGGCTACAGCTCGCTGGCCCGCATCGCTCGGCTCCCGGTCGACCAGCTGAAGATCGACCGGTCCTTCGTCCGCGACATGGCCTCCGAGCGCGGTCAGGGTGTGGTGCGCGCCATCGTCGCGCTCGCCCAGACGCACGGGCTCGACGTCGTCGCGGAGGGCGTCGAGACGCCCGACCAGCTCACGGCCCTCATCGCGATGGGGGTGACCCGGGTCCAGGGCAACTTCCTCGGCCGCGCCGCTCCCGGGTTGCCGGTCCGCGGACCGCGCCCGACCACCGGCACGATGCCCGTGGTCCCGCAGCCGCGGTCGTTGCGCGCGGTCCCGACCCAGGGCCCGCGCGAGGGCACGCTGGCCGCGATCCAACGCAGCGTCTGAGCAGCCCGGTCGTCAGGCGAGCAGCGTCGGCTTCAGGTCGACGATGCGGCCCAGGAGCCCGTTGACGAAGTTCGGCGACTCGTCCGTGGACAGCGATCGGGCCAGCTCCACGGCCTCGTCGACCGCGACCGCGTCGGGGACGTCGTCGTTGTAGAGGATCTCCCACGTGCCGATCCGCAGCAGCGCTCGGTCGACGGCGGGCATCCGGTCGATCGTCCAGCCGTGCGCGTGCGTGGCCAGCAGCTCGTCGATCCGGCGCTGCTCGGCGATCACGCCCTCGACCAGGTCGACCGAGTACTGCGGCAGCGCCGCCTCGGTGCCCGGCTCGGTGATGCGCTGCGCGAGCAGGCTCACCGGGTCGACGCCGCGCTGGTCGGCCTCGAAGAGGACGTCGAGGGCGCGCTTGCGCGCCTTGGTGCGAGCAGCCACCTCAGTCGTTCACGCGGCCCAGGTAGCTGCCGTCGCGGGTGTCCACCTTGACCTTCGTGTTGGCCTCGAGGAAGAGCGGGACCTGGATCTCGTACCCGGTCTCGAGCGTGGCGGGCTTGGTGCCGGCCGACGAACGGTCGCCCTGCAGGCCGGGCTCGGTGTACGTGACCTCGAGGACGACCGACGGCGGAGCTCGACGTACAGGGGGGCGCCCTCGTTCGTCGCGACCATCGCGCTCTGGCTCTCGAGGAGGAAGTTGGCGACGTCGCCGACCGTGGCCTCGGGGATGTTCACCTGGTCGTAGGTGTCGGTGTCCATGAAGACGAAGTCGCTGCCGTCCTTGTACAGGAACTGCATGTCGCGCTTGTCGACGTTGGCCGTCTCGATCTTCAGGCCCGCGTTGAACGTGCGGTCGACGACCTTGCCGGACAGGACGTTCTTCAGCTTGGTGCGGACGAACGCGCCACCCTTGCCGGGCTTGACGTGCTGGAACTCGATGACGGTCCACAGCTGGCCGTCGATCTTCAGCACGGTGCCGTTCTTCAGGTCGTTGGTGGTCGCCACGATCGTCGCTTCCTGTCGAGGATGAGTTCTGCGCGGCCCGTCGCGGCTGGTCCCTGAGACGGGAGTGCGCGGCAGCGACGGCCGCAAGCCGCCGACCATCGTACCGTGAACCTCGACGCGTCCCTCACACGCGGGCCGCGATCGCCTCCAGCGCGAGCCGGTAGGAGTCGATACCGAACCCCGCCACGGTGCCTGTGGCGACCGGGCCGATCACCGAGACGTGCCGGAACGTCTCCCGGGCGTACGGGTTGGTGAGGTGCACCTCGACCAGGAGGAGCCCGGCGGTGGTCACCTGCGCCGCTGCGTCGCGCAGCGCGTACGAGTAGTGGGTGAATGCGGCCGGATTGAGCACGACGTGCGAGCGGGAGTCGACGGCCTCGTGCAACCAGCCGACGAGCTGTGACTCGTCGTCGGTCTGGCGCGTCTCCACCTGGACCCCCAGGTCGGTCGCCCACTTCTCGACGGCGGCGGCGAGGTCGTCGTGCGTCGTCGAGCCGTACACCTCCGGCTCCCGCGCGCCGAGCCGCCCCAGGTTCGGCCCGTTGAGCACCATCAGACGCGTCATGCGGCCGAGCCTAGGGGATCGCGCTCCCCCGGCACCGACGCTGCCGCCGTGCGGCGGTCGGACCGTTCGACCGCCAGGCAGTACAGCGGGAGCCCGACAGCCACCAGCGTCTCCAGGTGCCACCACCAGGTGTCCGCCACGAGTGGAGCGAACGTCAGGCACGGGAGAAGGAGCGTGAACCACCACCGGGTCCGAGCGACGCCCGGAGATCGACTGCTCCAGAGCCAGACCAGCATGGCCGCCGCCAGAGCGACCCAGTAGTACGACAGCCGGAGCGGGTCGAGGAGCAGGCGGACCGCGACCGACGCGATCACCGCGACGAGCACCGAGCCGTGCCGCCGCCAGGCCACGCCGACGCCGGCGATCCCGGCCGCGAGCCCTTGGACGACCCGCTGGGTCCAGTCCGACGAGCCCGCCATGCCGGGCACCCTGTCGAGCCACGTGTGGTCCGGAAAGGGCCACTGCAGCGAGAAGGTGTTCATGTCGCCCCACAGCTTGAACGGCAGGTAGAGGACAGCGATCCCGACGCCCAGGACGGTGATCGCCACCAACGAGTCCCTGACCCGTCGTCCTGCCAGGAGGATGCCACCGGTCGTCGGTGCCCACTGCTTGACGCCGGTGGCGAGCACGAGCAGGAGCGCGGCCTGGACCAGCCGGGAACGTCCCGCGGAGACGGCCGCGTGGACCACCAGAAGGCCGACGAGGAGCTCCTCCGGGTGGTCGGCCGTCTGCGACGTGTAGAGGAACCCACCGACCACGATGGACAGTCCGACGACCCACTCGGCGCGACGCGCCCAGGCGCCCGTCGCGCTGGCGGCACGACGGGCGGCCGACACGGTGAGCCACGCCACCAGCGCGCCGTGCGCAGCGGCGGCGGCCACCCCCACGGCGGCGTCCGGCAGCTGCAGCAGGCGAACGATCACCGTGAAGACCCCGAGCAGCAGGAGGTAGACGGGACCGATCTGCAGCCAGCTGTTGGCGAAGACGTCGAGGAACCCGGGCCCGAGCATGCCCACGCCCGCCGCACGGAAGAGCACCTGGTCCCCGTCGGTCCTGCCCAGGCCCCCGAGCACGCCGACGACGAGCCCGATGCCGATGAGGACGGGCATCGGTCGAGCCCAGGTCCAACGCAGGACCTTCGCGAGCCTGGGGTTCGTCGACTCGAGCTCGTGCAGCTCGTGTGCCACGCGCAGCTTGCGCGGCCGGGCGGTCCGTAATGGGGTAGCGGTGCTCACGTCTCTCAGTTCTCTTGACTCTCGCACCTCACTCGGCAGGTTCTGCCTCGAGGTTGAGGTCGTCAGAGGGAGACGGTGCTCTGCGGTGTCGCCCCTTCGCTCACCTCGGCGTACGCCGCGGCGAGCAGGGCCGGGTCCGGCCCCTCGAGCCGGACCGGGCGGCCGACGTCCTCGAGCACGACGAACCGTAGGAGGTCGCCACGGGTCTTCTTGTCGCGACGCATGGCCGCCTGCAGCTGGTTCCAGCGGTCGCCGCGGTACGAGACCGGCAGTCCGAGCGACGACAGCACGGACCGGTGCCTGGCGACGACCTCGTCGGGCAGGCGTCCCGCGAGACGCGCGAGCTCGGCGACGAAGACCATCCCGACGGAGACGGCCGCGCCGTGCCGCCACTGGAAGCGCTCGACCAGCTCGACGGCATGGCCGAATGTGTGCCCGTAGTTCAGGACCTCCCGCAGGCCGGCCTCCCGCAGGTCCTCGCCGACCACCTGCGCCTTGACGGCGATCGCGCGCTCGACGACTCCAGCAGGACGTCCGAGGACGCGGCCGCCACGGGGTCCTGCAGCAGCGCCACGTTCGCCTCGACGAGCTCGAGGATGCGCGGGTCCGCGATGAACCCGCACTTGACCACCTCGGCGAGGCCCGAGACGAAATCGTTCCGCGGCAACGAGGCCAGCGCGGCCAGGTCGCAGAGAACCCCGACGGGCGGGTGGAACGCGCCGACCAGGTTCTTGCCCTCGGGCGTGTTGATGCCCGTCTTGCCACCCACCGCTGCGTCGACCATCGCGAGGAGCGTCGTCGGCACGTGCACCACCCGGATCCCGCGCAGCCAGGTCGCCGCGACGAAGCCGCCGAGGTCGGTGGTCGCTCCCCCGCCCACCGCGACCACGGCGTCCGTGCGCGTGAAGTCCGCCTGACCGAGCACACCCCAGAGGAAGGCGGCCACCTGTGCGGTCTTCGCCTCCTCGGCGTTGGGCACCTCCGCCAGGAACGTCTCGTAGCCGTGCTCGAGCAGGTCGGCACGCACGGCGTCCGCCGTCGTCGCCAGGGCCGCAGGATGCACGACGAGAACCCGGCGGACCTCGCCGCCGAGCAGCCCGGGGAGCTCACCGAGCAGGTGGTGACCGATCACGACGTCGTAGGGCCGGTCCCCGGCCACGGTGACGGTGCGCACCTCGCCGGTGGGGGTCATGCGCCGTGCCCGTCTGTCGCGGCAGCGCGCCGGGCCGCGGCCAGCTCGAGCTCGATGATCTCGGCGACCTCCGCCGGCCGACGATCGTCCGTCACCACGCTCAGCGTGGCCAGGCGCTCGTACACCGGCCGTCGGGCGTCCATCAGCGCCTGCCACTGCGATCGCGGGTTCCCCAGGAGGAGCGGGCGGGACTGGTTGAAGCCGACCCGCGGCGCCGCGTGCGCCAGCGACACGTCGAGGAAGACGACGACCCCTCCGTAGCCCACGTACTGGGTCAGCGCCTCGTCCGTCTGTGGGTCCAGCACCGCACCGCCGCCGAGGGCGAGCACCCCGTCGTGCTCGACGAGCGCACGCCCGACGGCCTCACGCTCGAGCGCGCGGAAGGCCGGCTCGCCGTCCTCCACGAAGATCTCGGCGATGGACTTGCCGGCGACGGTCTCGACGTCGGCATCGGTGTCGCGAGCCCCGAGCTTGCCACCTCTCGGCCAGCGCAGCCGCGACCGTCGACTTGCCTGAACCGGGGGGACCGATCAGGACGACGCGGGGACCGGGGACGGTACGGAAGGAGTCGGGCACGGAGGAAGGTTAGTCGCGATGCGCTCCCCCGTGGCACCGCCGACCGGCTCGGCCGTCCGCCGCCGCGCCGCCATCCCGTCGAGCACCAGCAACGCCACCGGGGCGACCACGAGGACGACGTTGCCCGCCGGCCAGAAGAACCACGCCGGCGAGACGTAGGGCCCGAGCACGAGGAGCGGCATGGCGGCCGTCACCGGGAGCCGCAACCGGCGCAGCACGCGGTCGTCCGACGTCCAGAGCCACAGCAGGACGACCGCGACGAGCGGGCCGGAGTAGTAGCTCAGCCGGAGCGGATCGAGGAAGAGACGGGCGGAGATGGCGAGCGCCACGGCCACCAGCGGCGATCCGCGCCGCCGCAGGCTCACGGCGGCACCGACGGCGCCGGCGAGCGCGCCCTGGATCGCGCGCAGCGTCCAGTCGGAACCGTGCACCCACCCGCCGATCAGGCCCAGCATCGACCCGCGCGGGATCCCCCACGCCATGTCGAGCGTCTTCACCTGACCGCCGAGCGCGAACGGCAGGTAGACCGACAGGACGACCGCAGCGAGCGTCGCGGAGCCGACGACGACCCCGCGCAGCCGGCGCCCGGTCAGCAGGACGCCCGCACCGATGATCCCCCACTGCTTGATCCCCGTCGCCAGGCCGATGAGGACCCCCGCGACCGCGAACCTGCCGCGTCCGGCGCTCAGTGCGGCGTTCGCCAGGAGCAGCCCGAGCAGGATCTCCTCCGGATGACCGTTGCCGACACCCTCCGCGAGAAATCCGCCCAGAGCGAGCGTCAGCCCGACCGCCCACTGCGCCGGGAGCTGCGCGGTCCCGGTGATCCGCGCGGCACGGCCCGCGGTCAACGTAGCCAACCAGGCGACGCCCGCGGCCTGTGTCGCCGACAGCATGAACACGACGGGAAGGCCCAGCGCCGCGAAGAGGCGGGCGGCCAGCCCGATGCCGGCCAGGTAGATCGGTCCGATCTGGAGCCCGGAGTCCGAGAACACGTCGAGGAACCCCGGACCGATCATCGCGACCCCGGCACGACGGAACCAGTCCGCGTCCCCGTCGACGATCGCGGCGCCGAGGAAGCCCTCCATCAGCACGCTCAGCACCACCACGAACGGCACCGGCCGGCGCCAGGTCGCCCGGAGCAGCCGATCGATGCCGGGCCGCTCGGTGGCGAGCCGCGCGAGCTCGTGGTCGAGCCACCGGCGTGCGCCCCCAGGTTCTCGGGGCACGCTGACAGGGATCGAGCTCACCGATGCGCGGGCCTCTCGTTCGGACGACGACACTCAAGGAGTCGGCATCCGGGGCGCCGCAGTTGAGCGAACGCCCTAGACGAGGAGCGTGGGGATGGCGGCGAGGTACGCCTCGAGGTTGCGGCGCACCTCCGCCAGCGAGTCGCCGCCGGTCTTCTCGAGCAGGGCGTCCGCGACCACGAGCGCGACCATGGCCTCGGCGACGACAGCCGCCGGCGGCACGGCGCACACGTCCGACCGCTGGTGCTGCGCCTTCGCGGCCTCACCGGTGGCGGTGTCGACGGTCGCCAGTGCACGCGGCACGGTCGAGATCGGCTTCATCGCCGCCCTGACCCGCAGGATCTCGCCGTTGGACATGCCTCCCTCGAGGCCGCCTGCCCGGTTCGAGCGGCGGACGATCCGGCCCGTCGCGTCGCGCTCCATCTCGTCGTGCGCCTGCGAGCCGCGACGCCGCGCCGTACGGAAGCCGTCCCCGACCTCGACGCCCTTGATCGCCTGGATCCCCATGAGCGCGGCCGCGAGGCGCGCGTCGAGGCGCCGGTCGCTGTGCACGTAGGAGCCGAGGCCCGACGGCACGCCGTACACCAGGACCTCCACCACGCCGCCGAGCGTGTCTCCGTCGCGGTGGCACTCGTCGATCTCGGCGACCATCGCAGCGGACGACGCCGCGTCGAAGCACCGGACCGGGTCAGCGTCCAGGGCCGCGACGTCGTCCGGCGTCGGCAGCGCCGCGGTCTCGGGGACCTCGATCTCGCCGATCCCGACGACGTGGGACACGAGCCGGATCCCCGCCGACTGCTCCAGCAGCCTGGCCGCGACGGTGCCGAGCGCGACGCGGGTGGCCGTCTCCCGGGCGCTGGCACGCTCCAGCACCGGACGCGCGTCGTCGAAGCCGTACTTGCGCATGCCGACCAGATCCGCGTGGCCGGGCCTGGGACGCGTGAGGGGCGCGTTGCGGGCGCGACCGAGCGCCTCCACGTCGTCGACGGGGTCCGCGGACATGACGTCGACCCACTTGGGCCACTCCGTGTTGCCGATCTCGATGGCGACCGGGCCGCCCTGCGTGATGCCGTGCCGAACGCCTGCGAGGAGCCGGACCTCGTCCTGCTCGAACTTCATCCGGGCGCCACGCCCATGACCCAGCCGACGACGAGCCAGCGCGGCCTGCACGTCCGACGTGCGGATCTCGATCCCGGCGGGCACGCCCTCGAGGATCCCGACGAGCGCGGGGCCGTGCGACTCACCCGACGTCAACCAACGAAGCATTCGGCGATCCTCCCATGACGCGGTCCACCCCCCGGGCCGCTGCCCGGGGGGTGGACCGTTCCGACGGTTCCGGTCGGCTCAGCCCGAGACCTTGACCATCGGGTTCTTCCCGGGCACAGCGCCCGGGAGAGGGGGCGTCGCGGCGTTCGGGTCGACCGGGGCGGGCACGGCCAGCGCATCGGGCAGCACGTAGGTGTACCCGGTGACGATCAGGTCCTGGTCGCCGTCGTTGATCGCCGGCTTCCCGGCGCTCGACGGAGCCGCCTGGAGCGCGGTGCCGGTGAAGCCCGTCACCAGGAACAGCCGGGCCGTCCCGTTCTGCAGGTCGTTCATGAACGCGAGCGTGTTGTCGTAGCTCCCCGTCGCGTCGATCGAGAACTGGATCGACGTGAAGCCTGTCGGGGCGCCGGTTGCCGGCGCAGCGGGCGCGGCCGGGGCCGCCGTCCCGTCGGTCGCGGCAGCCGTCCCGTTCGTCGCGGCGCTGCCGTCCGTGGCAGGTGCCGGTGCCGCCGTGACAGGCGCGGATGCCGGAATGACGACGGTCGGTGACGACGGGGTGATCGACGTGATCGTCACGCTGTGCGCGAGCGCGATCTGGTCGAGCTGCCGCAGGTAGTCGGAGAGCATCGCGTCCGTCGGGATCTGCTGCTGGATCACCGCGAGCTGCGCCTTGTAGTCGGGCAGCTTGGCGAACTCGGCCTTGAGCTGCGAGACCTGCATCGCGAGGACCTCGTTCTGCTGCCTCGTCTGCTCGGCCTCCGAGCGGGTCTCCGACGCGTTGGCGAGCTGCGGCGAGATCAGGACGAACCACGCGGCGGCCATGATGAGGACGGCCGCGAAGGCGGTTCCGCCGATCCAGGTGCTCTTCTTGGCGCCGGCCATCTCAGTTCTTCCCGTCGGTGCTGGTGAATCGCTTCGAGTACGCGGCGTCGGAGACCTGGACCGTCGCGGAGACCGTGAAGTAGGCGCCGCCCTCGCCATCGCCGACGCTGACGCTGGACACCCAGGCGTCCTGGAAGCCGGGGATGGAGTTGAGCGCGTCGACCATCGCAGAGCTGTCCGGCACCGTCAGGGAACGGGCGGTGAACGTGACCTGCCCGACGCTCGCCTGCTGCAGCGGGTCGGTGGGCGGCGGCGCGAGCACCATGGGCGTCGCCCCGCTCATCCCCCACGAGTCGATGCTGACGCCGGCCGGGAGCACGGCGGTGATGGCGTCCAGGTAGGGCTTCCACTGGACCTCGGTGGACATGCCCAGGGCACGTGCGCTCGTGGCCAGCTCAGCGCACCGAGCACCTGCGGCACCTCGGCGTACTTGGCCTGCTCGGCGTTCAGCCGCGACGTCTCGTTCTGCGCATCGCTCAGCTCGGACTTCGCCGTGGCCGACGAGATGAGAGACAGGCCGAGAGCGCCGGCACACACCACGACGGTCACGCCGAGGCTCACGAGGAGCCAGCGCTTCGTGCGCTGCAGCCCGCGGGCGGCGCGCACCTCAGGGGGCAGCAGGTTCACCTGCGGCAGGGAGCCGTTCAGGACCGAGGCGGCTGACGATCGCGACCTGGGGCGGTCGGTGACTGTGGTCATGCTGCAACTCCGTAGGCGAGTCCGACGGGGAGGGCGATGAACGACTCGAGGCCGTTGAGAGCGCCGCGCTGCGCGGTCTTGGCGGACCGGAGCCCGACCAGCGGGTCGCCGAGCGTGACGGCGAGCCGGCTCGCGCTCGACAGGTACTGCCCGAGCCCCGGCAGGTGCGACCCGCCACCCGTGAGCACGCACACGTCGATGCCGGCACCCGGGTTGTTGCTCGCGTAGTAGACGAAGGTGTTGCGTACGGACTCGACGAGTGCGCGGACCACGGTGCTGATGGCCTCCGCGGCCTCTGCCCGCTCGGGCGCCACCGAGAACCCGATGCCGACCTCGCGCTTGATCGCCTCGGCCTCCTGCGCGGAGACGCCGAGTGCGCTCGCCACGGCCGCGGTCACGTTCTGGCCGCCCGAGGGCAGGGAACGCACCAGGCGTGGCGAGCCGTGCGCGGAGATGACGACCGTCGTGATCGTCGCGCCGATGTCCACGAAGGCGGCGGTGGTCTGAGCCAGCTCGCCACGGGCGAGCGCCCGGTGCAGCGCGAACGCGTTCAGGTCCACCATCGTCGGCCGCAGACCGGCACCCTCGACGGCGATCACGTTCGCGTTGACCGTGTCGCGTTGGGCGGCGACGAGCATGCCGTTCACGGTGCGCCCTTGAGGGCCGTCGAACTCGGCGGTCGGGAAGTAGTCGAGAAGCGCATCGTCCGTCGACATCGGCAGCAGCTCACTGACCTGGTAGGGCAGCGACGCCTTCAGCTGCGCGAGCGGCATCCAGGGCAGATCGAGCTCGCGCACGATGACCCGCTGGTTGCCGACGCCGATCACGACGTCCTTCGACTCGAACTTGGCCTGCGCCCACAGCTGGCGCAGAGCGCTCGAGACCGTCTCCGGCTGGACGACCTCGCCGTCGCGCACCGCCCCGAGCGGCAGGGCGACCTGTCCGTAGCGGACGAGGATCGGCGGCTGCTTGCCGGCCGGCCCGCCGCCGCTGAACTCGAGCTTCGCCGCACGTACGCACGACGAACCGATGTCCAGCCCGATGACACGAGTGGTAGCCACGAGGGTCCTTCCGACGCGCTCAGATGAGGTTCTTTCGTGCTATCGGGACCGACACGTCCCGACTTGAGCACTCCGGGGCAACGGATGGCGCCCGGGCGGCGCTCACATGATGGAGAGGTACCAGGACCACACGGGCTCGCCGGCGACGATGCCCACGGCCGCGCCGAGGAGCATCCACGGGCCGAACGGGATGCCGGACTTTCGACCCGCTCGCCCGAGCACGACGAGGGCCAACGAGAAGATGCCGCCCAGCAGGAAGGCGCTGAACCACCCGATGGCCAAGGCGCCCCAGCCGAACCAGCCCAGGTAGAGGCCGAGCACACCGGCGAGCTTCACGTCGCCGAAGCCCATCCCGCGGGGGTACACCAGGACGAGCAGGAAGTAGACGAGGAACATCGCGACGCCACCGATCAGCGCACGTCCGAGGGCGGTCCAGTCGGCCTCTCCTCCGGGGTTCCAGCTCGCCAGCGCCAAGAGGGCGAGGGCGACGCCGTAGGACGGGAGCACGATCGCGTCCGGAAGCCGATGGGTCTCGAGGTCGATGAGCGCCAGGGCGACCGAGATCGCCGCCAGGTACAGCAACGCCGGCAGGACCCAGCTCGGCCCGGTGAACCACGCCGTGAGCGCGAACAGCACGCCCGTGCCGGCCTCGACGAGCGGGTACCGGGCCGAGATGGGGTTCCCGCAGTCACGGCACCGGCCGCGCAGGACGAGCCACGACACGACCGGGACGTTGTCGCGCGACCGGATCGCGTGCCCACACCTGGGGCAGGCGCTGGGCGGGTGCACCACGGACTCGCCGCGTGGCACCCGCCACACCACCACGTTGAGGAACGAGCCGATCACCAGGCCGACGACCCCGGCGAGGACCACCAGGATCCCCGTCACAGGGCTGCGGTCTCTGGCTCGAGCAGTCGGTCAGTCGTCATCGCGTCGTCCTTCTCCAGGTGTGCAGCAAGGTCCTAGAGGATGATCGGCGCGTCGGCGGCACTTCCTGAGTCGAACGCCCCTTCCGGCGCTCGTTCCGTTCGGATCAGGTGCGGTTCGCCTTCGGCGTGTTGACCTCACCGAAGTACCGCTGCGACCACTGGGCGTTCACCCAGCGTGGGAAGTACGGCGGCGCGGCGTACTTCAGTCGGCTGTCGTACACGTAGTTCTTCAGGTAGCCCGTCGCACCGGTGCCCGTCCCGACGATGCCACGCCAGCGCTGGGCGATCGATCCGTTGACCTGCAGCAGTCCCTGACCGGAGCCCTTGGCGTACTGCTGCACGTAGAACGAGTGCTGGAGCGTCTGGATCGACCCCATGATGTCGACACCGTTGACGACGACGGCACCGGTCGGGTCGGCGTACTGGACCGGCCAGCCGCTGACCTCGCCGACGTCGGTCGTGGTCGTCGCCCACTTGCAGCTGGTGCTCGGGCACCCGCTCGTCGGGCCGGCGACCTTCACCATCCAGGGGTGGTAGACCTCCACCGAGTTCGTGGCGACCATGCCGAGCATGTCCGGGCCGTTGAGGCCGCCCGCGAGCACCATGTCGCCGGTCGCGACGACGGACTGCTCGGCCGCCAGCGTCGTCCGGCCCTTCAGGACGCCCTGCACGTAGAGGTTGCCCTCCTGGCAGTACTTCGTGGTCTCGGTCGAGGTGAGGTCGTACGTGTAGGACTGGTTGTTGGCCGTCGGCTTGGCGGCGGCGACCGCGCCCGTGTAGGTGCCGAGCGGCAGCGTCGAGCCGGAGGGTCCACCGATCTGACCGGCGTCGCATCTCGTGTGCGCCAGGCCGGACGTGTCGCCGGACGCGTAGATGACCATGTTGTCGGGCACCGGGACGTTCGCACCCGCGGCATTGTTCAGATCGCTGACGAGCCCGCAGTTCGGTGCCGAGCCGCCGGGAGGCGCGATCGACGTGGGCGCGACGCCGCCGTTGTTGACGGACTTGCTCCACACCGTCATCGTCCCGTTGGAGTTGAAGACGATCCGGGTCGATCCGTGGTAGTGGCAGCCCGGATATCCCGCGAAGGCCGCCGACGTGTCGTCGAGGTACAGCGGCCCGTTGGTCGAGTACTGGGGCTTGACGCCGTTGAAGTTCGCCGTCGAGTAGCTGCCGCTGTTCTGCTTGCGCAGGCAGTACTTCCAGGTGCTCTGGGTCGACGTGACCGTGGCCGCGTTGCACTCCGGGTTGGCCGTCGTGAACCCGTTGGTGAACGTCGGGCCGCTCGCCAGGACCGAGTCGTTGGAGAAGACCGAGCCGTCGAGCGTGTCCCCGGCGACGAACGTGATCTCGACGCAGGACGCGTTGTTGCGGCCTTCCCACCAGTACTGCGCGTTGGCGTACCCGGTGCCGCCGCAGGCGGCGGAGGGCGCTGAGGGGTAGGCCTGGACGTTCGACGGGTCGGCGGACTCGAAGTCGGTGTAGTAGACGTAGTCGGTCGACCCACCCTTGCCGACGGCGGCCTCGACGGTCCGGTACCTACCGTTGATGCGGCCCGTCACCGTGAGCGTGACCGTGCCGTCGGTGCCTGCCTTCGAGGCGTCCAGGGAGTAGTGGAAGTACGCCGCCCTGGGGTCGGTGGTGCCCGCCTTCACCGGGAGCCACCCCATCGGGGTGGCGTTGGTCCAGCCGCACGTGTTGCCCGTGACGCCCGGACCCTTGAGGGCGAGGTTCGTGCAGTCGATGGTCTTGTAGTACGTGTCGTCCCGGTTCAGGCGCGAGATGAAGTCGTCGACACCGGACTGCGCAGCGGTCATCGACCCGGAGAAGTCCTGGTCGTATCGCGCGAACTTCTGGCTCGACAGCGAGTAGGCGAGCGCCGTCAGGGCGAGCATCGCGAGGATGAGCATCGTGCCCACGACGAAGACCAGGGCGAAGCCTTCGTCCTCGTCCGGGGCGGGAGCGAACCTGGAGCGGATCACGAGCCGTCATCCTCCTGGCGCAAGATCGCCTGCGCGTTCGGCAGGGTCAGTCGCTGGATATAGGTGGTGGGTCTGACGCGGGTGGTGTTCTGGGCCTGCACCGTGACCGTCGAGCTCGATTGCGAGGACGTGAGACAGGTCGGTCGCCGAGAGTGAGGCGCCGGACGCCGGCAACAGGCGCGTGCCCGCGCCGTCGTAGTAGGCGAACATCGGCGTCCCCGTCGCCGTCTGGACCCCCCTCGCGAGCGTCTGGGTGTTCAGCCGCGCCTTGCACAGAGACGTCGCACCGGACGCCTCGGCGTCGCAGTACACGTAGCCCGACGACGTCGGTACGTTCGAGTCGGGCGTCTGCACCTTCTCGACCAGGGTCCCGACACCGGTCCCGGTCGCCGTGATCGCGTACGTCACGCGGCTGGGCCCGACGGTGTTCCCCGGGTTGTTGATGTTCGCGTAGAACTGCACGGAGTAGTCCTTGCCGACGACGAACGCGTCCTGCGTGCACAACGTGCACGTCGACGTCAGCTGACTGGGCATGACCGCCGTGCGCAGCTTCTTGGAGACCGTCTCCACGGTGGTGCGCGCGACGTCGATCTGGTCCTGCCGGCTCACGCTCTGTCCGTTGGTCCGGGCGAACCCGATCGTCAGGGAGGCCGTCGCTGCGATGACGATCCCGAAGATGATCATCGTCATGAGCATCTCGACCAGCGAGGTACCGCGGTCGCGGTCGCCCAGACGTCGACGGATCGTGGTGATCATGGTCCCTTCACCGCCGTGGGTGCGTCCGAGGACGTCTTGGTCAGCGTGCCGGACGACGGACCGACGGCGTACGTGCCGATCGAGGTGCAGGCGTTGCCGCCCGAGCTCTTGTTCCACACGTAGGCGTAGTACGTCGTGTTCGGGGCGGTGAGCGGGCGAGGTGCCTGGATGCTCAGCGTCGAGTTGCTGGTCGTCGTCGGTCCCTGCACGCCGAGCGTCGGGGTCGGCGTCGCCGTCGTGGTCGTGCAGGTGGTCGACGAGGTGCTCCAGACGACGTACCGGGAGTTGCTCAGCCCGCTCACCGCGAGCGTGGCGTACGTCGTCGGGAAGGCCTTCAACGTCGTGACCCCGTACGGGACGGTGAACGAGTTGATCGCGGTGGGGAAGAGCACGCACGTGCCGTTGGACGCGCCGTTCGTCTGCCAGACGTAGTAGTCGCCGGCCGGGATGGCCATCGGTGCGGTCCTGGCCGCGTCCACGTTGATCGCGGGCGGCGAGGCGATCGCCGGGCAGGTCGACGGGGTGGCGCCCAGTCCGGACGCCTTCTTCTCGACCATCCAGACGCTGCCGCCGCCCGGGACGCTCTGCAGCTGGAGCATCGTGCTCCCCCAGGTGGTGTCGTCGTTGTCGCCCGACCCGTAGGCGACGGCCTTCGGACCGGGTGAGCAGGCGAAGTTCGAGCCGATGGCGTAGAGGTCATAGGCGCCGGGCATGAGGTCGAACGACGCCTCGGTACCCGACGCGGCGAACCCGGAGGCGGCCGGGCACGTGGTCGCGGTGCCCGCGGGGACCGCCACCACCTTGGTGGTACCGGCGGGGAGGTTCACCACGCCGATGTGCGCCATCTCGAAGGGGATGTCGAGGGTCACCGAGCCGCCGGCGGTCAGCTTGCTGACCGAGTACCCGCCGGCCGGCGCGACGGCGCCGAAGAAACCGCCGTAGGTCGTGGGGTACATCCCGGACAGGACGGTGGTCACACCCGTGACGGTCCGGGTGGACTGGCCGCTCGCGCCCGAGTACTGCGAGGCGACGAGGCTGACCGAGGACCCGTTGACCTGGGCGTCGCTGAGCGCTCCCCCGTCGCTCCGCACCAGGTGCAGCGTGACCGAGCCTGCCTTGCCGACCGCGAAGCTGGCGCCGGAGTAGATCTTGCTCGGCAGCAGAGGCCCCGTGCTCTTGGACGGGTTCACGTTGCCGGAGATGTCCACGTACGAGCTGTTGTTGACCTTGACGACGTACGTCGTGCCCGCCGCCGCCGGGGTCACGCGGATGACCGCGCACCCTGTCGAGTCGGTGAACGCGCTGGTCACCGCGGTGCCGGTCGCCGTCACCTGGATCCCCGAGAGGGGTGCCGCGTCCTGGTCGACGACCTTCGCGGCGATGAACGAGTCCAGGGTCGAGACGCCGGTGTCCTTGTCGGGGGCGAACGAGGCGTTGTTGGTGACGGGCTTGACGGAGCCCATGTGGGCCCAGGTGACCGTCACGTTCACGCCGAGGCTGGGATAGGCGACGAGCGATCCGCCCTCGCACGCGGATGCTCCCGTGCCGGTGATGTTCCACGCGGAGCTGCGGCTCACCGTGTACCGGGTGCCGTCGACGACGAGGGGCTGCCCGGCGGTGCCGCCGACGAGGGGGTTCGGGTTGACGACCAGGCCGGCGTTGGCCAGGTCGACCGGGCCGGAGTCCGTCGCGCCGAACTGCTCGCGCACGAGGTCGATCTCACGGGCCGCGAGGTTCGCGGCGGCGATCCGGTCACGGTTCCGGACGCCCTGTGCCTGCGTGTTCATGATGATGCCGATGACCGCGATCGCCATCGAGCCGAGGATCACCATCGCGATGACGAGCTCGATCAGCGTCGTGCCCTGCTCCGAGGCGTCCTGCCCTGCATGCCGTAGTGCTCGGCGCATCATCGGCTCTCCGTTCGCGGTCGTGCGAGTCCATCTGGGGTCCAGCCGTACGACGGAGGGGCGGGGGCCTGTGCCACCCGCCCCTCCGACGTACCTACCGCGACGAGGTCGCGGCTGCTCGCATCACGGGCAGGCAACGCCCTTGGTCAGACCGTTCGCGGCCGAGTACGAGACGACGCTCTTGGTGCCGCCGCTGTACGCGATCTGGACGCACCAGCCGGTCGAGTCCGCGGTGGTGTCGGTCGGGCTCGGCTCCTTGTACGTGACGACCGGCGTGATGTTGGACGCCTTGCCCACGTCGTTCGTGGCGACGAGGTAACGGGCACCCGCCGAGTCGAGCGCGACGCCGCCGGCACCCGCCAGCGGGGCGGTCGCGTCGACGTAGTACGTGGCGACCTCCTTGCCGAGGGTCGAGACGTCGGACGTCGCGGCCGTGTCCTGAGCCTTCTTGCGCTGGTTCAGAAAGACGGGGATCGCGATGGCCGCGAGGATCCCGATGATGATCATGACGACGAGGAAGCGATAAGGGTGAATCCCTTGTCCTTCTCGTCCATGGACTTACGAATGCGAGCGATCACGGTCAGACTCCCCTAAGAATGAGTTGCGGATGTCGGTGTCACGTTCAGTCCGGCTGGTGCCGGTTCAGTCGAGCAATTTCTGTATCGGGCGGATGCGCCCTGACCTTGAGCCGAGGTTCCCTCTGCGCCCCAATTCACTCGGGCGGAGCAATGCTCAGCTGATCAGGTTGAAGATTCCGAAGATCGGCATGTACATGGCGATGACCATGGATCCGACGATCGCGCCGATGACGACGATCATGAGGGGCTCGATGAGGCTCGTGAGCTGCTCGGTGGTCGCCTCGACCTCGTCGTCGTAGAAGTCGGCGACCTTGCCCAGCATCGTGTCCAGCGCGCCGGTGTCCTCACCGACCGCCATCATCTGCACGACCATCGGAGGGAACACGGGGTGCTGGGAGAGGGGCCCAGCCAGAGACTCGCCTCGCCTGACGGACTCCTGGACGGCTCTGGCGGCCTTCTCGATCACGAGGTTGCCGCTGGTCTCGCCGACGATGTCCAGGGCCTGCAGCAAAGGGACGCCGGCGTGCAGCATGGTGCCGAAGTTGCGCGTGAACCGGGAGACCGCGATCTTTCGGAACAATTGCCCGAAAACGGGCACCTTGAGCTTCCAGGGATCGACGCGCTCGCGAATTCCGCGGTCGTTCTTGTGCTTTCCCCACCAGACGGAGAAGATCACGAGGGCGATGGTGAACGGGATGATCGTGATCTTCACGAACTGGGACAGCCACATGAGGATCTTCGTCGGCAGCGGCAGCTGTCCGCCGAGGGACGCGAACATGCCGGCGAAGACCGGCACGATGAACAGCAGCATGCCGGTGGTGGCCAGGATCGCCACGACGAACACCACGACCGGATAGGTCATCGCGGACTTGATCTTTCCGCGGAAGCTTGACCTCGGCCTCGAAGTTGTTGGCCACGGAGATGAGGGTCTCGTCGAGGAAACCGCCGACCTCGCCGGCCTTGACCATGTTGATCATCAGCGGCGGGAAGACGTCGGCGTGCTTGTTCAGCGCGACCGAGAAGGCGGTGCCGACCTCGACGTCGTTGCGGACCTGCGCCACGACCTTGGCGAGCGCCTTCGACTCTGTCTGGTCCGCCAGGATCGACAGCGCGCGGAGAAGCGAGAGGCCCGAGTCGATCATCGTCGCCAGCTGGCGCGACATGATCGCCAAGTCCTTCAGCGAGATCTTGTTGCCGCCGAAGCCGGGGATGCTGAGCTCGGTGTTGAAGCCACCGGTGCTGACCTCGGAGATCGAGACGGCGGCCAGGCCCATCTCCCGCAGCCGGTTGGCCACGGCCGCCTGGTTGGGCGCCTCGACGCGACCCTTCGCGATCTTGCCCGACTTGTCCCGGACGGCGTACTCGTACGTCTTCGTCCCGCCGGCCATCAGAGCGTCTGGCTTCCGTGCGAGGACCCGCCCATGCTCGCCTGGTCACCCAGGCCGGCTGCGCCCTGCGACCCGCCGGAGAACCGGCCGGTCAGACGGTTGAAGTCCTCCACGTGGTGGCACTTCTCCAGTCCGGTCTCGTAGGTGATCTTCCCGGTCTTGACCAGCTCGCTGAGGTGCTGGTCCATCGTGTGCATGCCCTGCTTGGCACCGGCCTGCATCGCCGAGTAGATCTGGTGCGTCTTGCCCTCGCGGATCAGGTTGCGGATGGCCGGGGTGGCGGTGAGCACCTCGGTGGCCACCACACGACCGGGCGAGTCGGAGCGCTTGGCCAGCGTCTGGCAGACGACGCCCTGGAGCGCGCCGGCCAGCTGCGTGCGGACCTGCGCCTGCTGGTGCGCGGGGAACACGTCGATCACGCGGTCGACCGTCTGGGCGGCGTCCTGCGTGTGGAGCGTGGCGAACACCAGGTGACCGGTCTCGGCCGCCGTCAGGGCCACGGAGATCGTCTCCAGGTCGCGCATCTCGCCGACCAGGATGATGTCCGGGTCCTGCCGCAGGACGTGCTTGAGCGCGTTGGCGAACGAGTGCGTGTCCTGCCCGACCTCACGCTGGTTGACCACGCACTTCTTGTGCCGGTGCAGGAACTCGATGGGGTCCTCGACCGTCATGATGTGGTCCTGGCGGGTGCGGTTGGCCAGGTCGACGATCGACGCGAGCGTGGTCGACTTGCCGGAACCGGTGGGCCCGGTCACCAGGACGAGACCACGGGGCAGCCCGGCGAAGGTGCCGACGACGGCCGGCACCCCGAGCTGCTCGAGCGGCTTGATCTCGTAGGGGATGACACGGAAGGCCGCACCGATCGACTCGCGCTGCTGGTAGATGTTCACCCGGAACCGCGCCAGGCCGCGGACGGCGTAGGACAGGTCCAGCTCGAGGTTGGCCTCGAACTTCTCGCGCTGCTTCTGGGTGAGGAAGGCATAGAGCGAGCGACGCAGGCCCTCGGGCATGACCTGGCCGAAGCCGTCCAGCGGGTGCAGGGACCCCGAGATGCGGACCATCGGCGTCGTGCCGGTGGTGAGGTGGACGTCCGAGGCGCCGACCCGGACCATCTCCGTCAGGATCGCGTCGATGGGCAGGTCGCCCTCCTGCGAGTCCTCTCCCATCCCGCGGCGCGGCACACGGTCGCGTCCCGCCGCGCGCTGAGTGGGCGGTGCGGGGGGCGCCGGGGGCGACGGCACGGCGGCCACCGGTGCCGGGCGGGGTTCGCTCGGCTGCTGCGGGGCCGGCAGGAAGGTGGTCGGAGCGGTCGGCGAGGCCTGGTACGGAGCCTGCGGCGCGGCATGGACAGGAGCCTGCGGTGCCGGAGGTGCCGCCTGGTACGGAGCCGGGGGCCCACCAGCGTACGGAGCCTGCGCCGGCGGCTGGTACGACGGCGGCGAGGCGACCGGTGGCGGCGGCCCGGTGGGCACGACGCTCTGCGACGGGATGGGCGAGTAGCTGGTCTGCAGGACCGGTGCGTCGGCACCGAGCGGCTGAGGGCCGGCCTGCCGGTAGGGCGGCAGCTGCCGCTGGGGCTCCCCGAGAGGGGCCTGATAGGACTCGCTCACGTCATTCCTCCACGTGTTCGGCTGGTGCGGGACGACACGGACATGAGTCCACCGGCACGTCGTTCTGGAGCGTTCATCGGTCCGACGGGTGCCTGACTTGAGACATAGCCGCACCTCGGTGGGTGCACGGGCCTACGCGACGACGCGCAGGATCTCCTCGATCGACGTGTCACCCAGGGCGACCTTCTGCCAGCCGTCGTCGCGCAGCGGGATCATGCCCTGCGCGCGCGCGGTCGCGGCGATGTCCGTCGAGGAGGAGTGCGCGACCGCGTGACGTTCGATGTCCTCGGTCACGCGCATGACCTCGTGCAGCGCGAGCCGGCCGCGGTAGCCGGTCTTCGAGCACGTCACGCAGCCCACCGGTCGCGTGTAGAGCCCGGCAGCGGCTCGCCGTCGACCCACGGGAACCGTGCAGCGAGCATCTCCTGCGGGGTCGGCTGGTACGGCTCCTTGCACTTGGTGCACAGCCGGCGGGCCAGGCGCTGGGCGACGATGCAGTCGAGCGCCGAGCCCACGAGGAACGGCTCGATGCCCATCTCGGTCAGGCGCGTGACTGCGGAGGGCGCGTCGTTGGTGTGCAGCGTCGACAGGACGAGGTGACCGGTGAGCGCGGCCTCGATCGCGATCTGGGCGGTCTCGTGGTCACGGATCTCACCCAGGAGGACCACGTCCGGGTCGGACCGCAGGATCGACCGGAGCGCACCGGCGAAGGTCAGTCCGGCCTTGACGTTCACCTGGACCTGGTTGATGCCGTCGAGCCGGTACTCGACCGGGTCCTCGACCGTGATGACGTTGATCTCGGGCTTGGAGACGGCGTTGAGCGTCGCATACAGCGTGGTCGACTTCCCCGAACCCGTCGGGCCGGTGACCAGGATCATCCCGTAGGGCTTGGTGTACGCCTCGCTGTAGACCTCGTAGTTGGACTCGAGGAAGGACAGGTCGCGCAGGTCCAGGCTCGCGGTCGAGTTGTCGAGGATGCGCATGACGATCTTCTCGCCCCACACCGTCGGCAGCGTGGCCACGCGCAGGTCGATCTTGCGGCCGTTGTGGACCACCGACATGCGGCCGTCCTGCGGCTTGCGGCGCTCGGCGATGTCGATGTCGCTCATGATCTTCACGCGGCTGATGACGCCGCTCTGGATCTGCTTGGGGGCGCGCTGGGTCTCGTGCAGCACGCCGTCGATGCGGTACCGGACCCGCAGGTCGTGCTCGGACGGCTCGATGTGGATGTCGGACGCGCGGTCGGTGATCGCCTGGGTCACCAGAAGGTTGACGAACCGCACGATCGGCGCGTCGTCGTCGGAGATCTCCCCCATCTTCGACAGGTCGGCCTCGGGCTCGACGTCGATGTCCTCGAACGCCTGCGACAGGCCTTCCATCTCGTCGTCGGCGCGGCAGAACCGGTCGATCGCACGCATGAGGTTGTCGTGGGTCGCGACGACCGAGATGACCGGCATGCCCGCCATCGAACGCACGTCGTCGACGGCCATGACGTTGCCGGGGTCGGCCGTGGCAAGCACGATCGAGCCGCCCTCCAGGGCGACGGGCAGGACGGTGTAGCGGCGGCAGAGCGCGGCGGGCACGAGGCTCAGGGCCGTGCGGTCGACCGGGTAGTCGTCCAGGTCGATGAACTGCATCCCGACCTGCGCGGCCAGGGCCTTCACCAGCTGGCCCTCGGTGAGCACACCGAGCTCGACCAAGGTCCGACCCAAGGACGACCCGCGGGCCATCGTCTCGTCGAGCGCCGCGAGCAGCTGGCCCTCGGTCACGAGCCCTTCGTCGAGCAGGATCTCCCCGAGCTGCTTCACGCGCGTACCTCCGATCGAGCCGCGGCCGGGGTGGCAGCGCGGGTCTACCCACCCATCGGCATCCACCCGTAGCCGGGTGAGCAACGCGAAGGGCGAGTTTCGGTGGGCGTGCCCACCGGACCGGCGTCGGGACGCCTCAGCCACGACGAGTCAGGAGCCGGCGCCCAGGCCGTCCTCGAGCGCGGCGGACATCGGGGCGAGCGGTCCGGCGTGCCCGGTCATCAACCGGACCTGCTCCGCGGCCTGGTGCAGCAGCATCCGCTCGCCCGCCACACTCACTCCCCCGGCGGCGACCCATGCGACGGACAGCGCCGTCGGCCGGGGGTCGTAGGCGACATCCAGCAGCACGCCCGAGACCGGCCCGGCGAGCTCGGCCGCCAGCGGGTCCGCGGCGCGCGGGGGCAGCGTCGACACGACGACGTCCGCCCGTCCGACCTCGGCGGCGGCCGCGTCGAGCGACCGGAAGACGGGCGTGACGCCCATCCGGTGCGCGGCGCGCATCAGAGCACCGGCCCGCGACAGGGCGCGGACGTAGACCACCGGCGAGGCGCACCCCAGCTGGGCCAGGGCCGCGAGCGTCGACGACGCGGTCGCGCCGGCGCCGAGGACCGCCGCCGTGACCACCGGACGCCCGTGCAGCCCCTCGCCCAGCGCCGCGACCAGCCCGTGCACGTCGGTGTTGGCGCCGACGAGCACGCGCGACCCACCGGCGCCCTGGAGCAGCACGGTGTTCACGGCGCCGACCACTTGCGCCAGCGGCTCGACGTGGTCGAGCAGCGGGATCACGGTCTGCTTCAGGGGCATGGTCAGGCTGAGCCCGGCCCAGGTCTCGTCGAGACCAGCGACGAACCCCGGCAGCCCGTCCTCGGTCACGTCGACCGCGTCGTAGCTCCACGCGTCGAGCCCGAGCGCCGCGTAGGCAGCGCGGTGCAGCGCGGGCGACAGCGAGTGCGCGACCGGGTGACCCAGGACTGCCGCTCGCCGCGGAGCGGCCGCCGTCACTTCCCGTTCGCCGCGTTCCAGTCGCGCAGCTTCTGGATGTTCGCGTCCTGCTCGTCCTGCGTGTCGGCGAACAGCGTCTCGCCCGTGACCGGGTTGACCGTCACCCAGAACAGCCAGGTCCCGTCGGCGGGATTCATGACGGCGTCGATCGACGCCGTACCCGGGGACGCGATCGGGCCGGGCGGGAGCCCGACGCGCACGTACGTGCTGTACGGGTTGCTGGCGTCGTGGTTCTCGGCGGCCGTAGGCGCTCGGGTCACACCGAGCCCGTACGCCGTCGTCGAGTCGATGCCGAGCGGCATCTGCCGGGCGAGCCGGTTCTCGATGCCACGCGCGACCTTGGGCCGGTCCTCGGGAAGCTTGGCCTCGCGCTCCACGATCGACGCCTTGATGAGCACGGTCTCCCACTGGTCCTGCGGCACGCCCTCGGCCTGGAGCTGCTTGATCGTCTGAGCGGTCATCTGGCTGAGCACGCTCGCGGCGCTCGAACCGGGTTCCACGTCGTACGTCGCCGGGAACAGCCAGCCCTCGACGTTCCCGCCGGCCTCGGCCGGCAGGCCGATCGAGGCGGGATCGGCGATCGCTGCCTGCAGGTCGGCGACGGGGATCAACGTCTTCTCGTTGATCTTGGCCACCGTCTGGTCCTTGTTCAGGCCCTCGGCGATGGTGACCTTGAACGAGACCCGGCTGGCGGGCTCCAGGAGCGCGGTCACGGCGTCCGACGACTTCATCTCGAGCAGCATGTTGTACGTGCCGGGCTGGATCTTGCTGCTCCCCGGGTTGTCGGCGAACGCCTGGTTGAACGCCTTGGTGCTCGCCACGACGCCCGCGTCGACGAGGCTTGCGGCCATCTGGGCGCCGGTCGCCCCGGGCTTGATCACGACGGTGGCGCTGCCGTGACCCGGACCGGGGTAGTCGTCGACGTTGCCCGCGGTGGCCGAACCGCCGTTGAAGAATCCACCCATCAGCTCGACGACGACGTATCCGGCGCCGAGCACCATCACGAGGGCGACCACGAGGACGCCGACCGATCGGCGGCGACGGCGCTTGCGCTCGCGCTGCTCCTTGGCCCGGTCGCGGGACCGGGACGAACGACGAGGATCGGGAGCACCGGGCTCGCCTCCGAACAGGTCGGACGTCACCTCGTCACCTCGCTCAACCGGGGCCCACCATTCGGTCTGATTGCTCACGTGCGCGTCACTCCACCGTCGTCTGTGCGTCGCCCGCAGCCCCCCCGCGCGCCGCCGGAGGGTGCTCGGGCGGATCGACGACGACCCGCTCTCCGGGACGTCGCCCCGTCGCACTCTCCGCGTCCAACGCGGACTGCAAGATCACCACCGCTGCCGCCTGGTCGACGACCGTGCGGTGGCTGCGTCCGGATCGGCCGGACGCATGAAGCGCCTGATGGGCGGACACCGTGCTCATCCGCTCGTCGACCATCCGCACCGTCACCGGCGAGATGGCTTGCGCCAGTTGGACAGCGTACGCGCGAGCGGCCTGAGATGCGGAACCTTCCGACCCGGACAAGTGTCTGGGTAGCCCGACGTACACAACACCCACACGTCGTTCGCCCACCTCTGCCACCAGTGACGCGATGTCCGAGGGGAGCCGACCCTTGCCGCTGGAGTCCCGGGCGAGCGTGGCGACGGGCGTCGCGAGGAGCCCGTCCGGGTCGCTGGCGGCCAGTCCGACGCGGACCGAGCCGACGTCGACGGCGAGCCGGACGCCCCGCACCACGGGATCGGGTGTGTCGCGACGACCGGACACGTCAGCCGTTCGCCGCGCCGGCCAGTGCGGCGAGCGCGTCCGCGAGCCTGTCGGGGTCGGTGCCGCCGCCCTGCGCCAGATCGTCCTTGCCGCCGCCACCCCCACCGAGGATGGTCGACGCGGTCCGCACGAGCGCGCCCGCGCGGACGCCCCGCTCCCGGGCCGCGGCGTTGGTCGCGACGACGACGACGGGCCGACCCTTGCTGGTCCCGCCGACCGCGACGACCGACGGGCCCGACTCGCCGAGGCGCGAGCGCACGTCCAGGACCAGGGTCCGAAGACTCGTCGCTCGACGCCACGTCGCCCGCGTCGTGGGTGACCACCCGGGTCTCCCCCACGGTCTGCGCTCCGGACGCCAACGAGCCGGCCTGCGCGAGCAGCGCCGCCTGGCGCAGCGTGGCAGACTCCTTCTCGGACTCCTTGAAGCTGCTGAGCAGGCCGGACACCCGCTCGGACAGTCGTCGGGGCGCGCGCCGAGCAGGCCCGAGAGCTGGCCGACGAGGGCACGCTCCTTCGCCTGGTACCCGTACGCCCCGGCGCCCACGAGCGCATCGACACGTCGCACGCCCGAGCCGATGGCGGACTCGGACAGCAGCGTGACGAGCCCGAGCTCGCCGGACCGCTTGACGTGCGTGCCCGCGCACAGCTCGAGGGACCAGCCGTCGCCGATGTCCACGACGCGCACCTCGTTGCCGTACTTCTCGCCGAACAGGGCCATCGCCCCGCGCCCGCGGGCCTCGTCGATCGGCATGACCGAGTCTGTGATCTCGAGGTCGTCCTGGAGCCGCTCGTTCACGCGCGCCTCGATCTCCGCGACGACCTGGGACGGCGTGGCCGACGGCGAACGGAAGTCGAACCGGAGCCGGCTGGGCGCGTTCAGCGAGCCGGCCTGCGTCGCGCTCTCGCCGACGGACTCGTGCAGGGCCTTGTGCACGAGGTGCGTGGCCGTATGGGCGCGCGCGATCGCGCGTCGCCGGTCGACGTCGATCGACGCGGTCGCCGACTCGCCGAACGTCACCGTGCCGTCGACCAGCCGGCCGTGGTGCACGGACAGGCCCTTGACCGGCGCCTGGACGTCGTCGACCTCTATGCGGGCGCCGCCGTCGAGCACGATCGTGCCCGTGTGGCCAGCTGGCCGCCCGACTCCGCGTAGAAGGGGGTCACGTCCAGCACGACCTCGACGTCGGCCGGTGCCGTCGCCGCCGGAGCGGGGACGCCGTCGACCAGCAGGCCGACCACGCGGGACTTCGCGACGGAGTCCGTGTAGCCCACGAACTGCACCGGCTTGGCGGTGGCGCTGCTCAGCGTGCTGTGGAAGCTCCTGGTACGCGGCGTTGTCCGCGCGACCCGCGCGCTTGGCCAGCGCGTCTGCACGAGCGCGCTCGCGCTGCTCCTTCATCAGGCTGCGGAACGCGGTCTCGTCGACCTGCACGCCCTGCTCCGCCGCCATCTCGAGCGTCAGGTCGATGGGGAAGCCGTAGGTGTCGTGCAGCTGGAACGCCTGGGAGCCGGTGAGCACCGGGGAGCCTGCGGGCACAGTGGTCGCCTTCGCCGCCTGCACCGCCGTGTCGAGGATCGTCGTGCCCGCCGCGAGCGTGCGACGGAACGTGTCCTCCTCCGCGTACGCCACCTGGCTGATGCGGTCGAAGTTCGTCGCGAGCTTCCGGGTAGCTCGGGCTCATCGCGTCCTTGCTCAGCGGGAGCAGGGTGGGCAGCGCGAGGTCCTCGACGCCCAGCAGGCGCATGGCGCGGATCGACCGGCGCAGCAGGCGGCGCAGCACGTAGCCCCGCCCCTCGTTGGATGGGGTGACGCCGTCGCCCATGAGCATGAGCGCGCTGCGGACGTGGTCCGCGACCACCCGCATGCGGACGTCGTCGTCCTGGACCGCGCCGTAACGCTTGCCGGACAGCTCCTGCGCACCCGTGATGACCGGGAAGACCTCGTCGATCTCGTACAGGTTGTCGACGCCCTGCAGCAGGTACGCGACGCGCTCGAGGCCCATGCCCGTGTCGATGTTCTTCTGCTTGAGCTCGCCGAGGATCGGGAAGTTCTCCTTGCCGCCTCCGTCACCGCGCTCGTACTGCATGAAGACGAGGTTCCAGATCTCGAGGTAGCGGTCCTCGTCGACGACGGGGCCGCCCTCCGCGCCGAACTCCGGCCCGCGGTCCACGTAGATCTCCGAGCACGGGCCCGCGGGGCCGCGCGCGCCGGTCGACCAATAGTTGTCCTTCCAGCCGCGCCGCTGGATGCGCTCGTCCGGCAGACCCGCGATCTGCTTCCAGAGCGCCGCCGCCTCGTCGTCGTCGTGGAAGACCGTGACCCAGATGGAGTCCGGGTCGAAGCCGAAGCCACCGGTCTCCTGCGAGCCCGTGACCAGCTCCCACGCGTAGGTGATCGCACCTTCCTTGAAGTAGTCGCCGAACGAGAAGTTGCCGTTCATCTGGAAGAACGTGCCGTGGCGGGTGGTCTTGCCCACCTCCTCGATGTCGAGGGTGCGCACGCACTTCTGCACGCTCGTCGCGCGCGGCCAGGGCGCCGTCTGCTCGCCGAGCATGTACGGGATGAACGGCACCATGCCCGCGATGACGAACAGCGTCGACGGGTCCGGCGAGATCAGCGGGGCCGACGGCACCACGGTGTGGCCGCGGCCCTCGAAGTAGTCGAGCCAGCGCTGGCGGATCTCGGCGGTGCGCATCGTGTCCATCTCTCGTGGTGTCTCGGGGTGGTGCCCCATCGTGCGGGTCGTGCGTGGCGTCGGTCGACGCGATTGTCGCTAGAAGAAGGTGTAGCCGTCGTCGTCGTCAGGGTCTTCGGTCGGACCCAGGTCGTCTGCCCGCGACCTGCGCACCGACCGCTTGAGGTCCGCGACACGCTCGGGCCGCTCCGCGCGGAGCTGGTCGACGTCGACGTCGCCGACGAGGTCGTGCCGCAGCTGACGCTCGCGCTCGGACATCCCGGCGACGAACTCGCTGCGCACGGTCCGCAGCGCGGACCCGAACCGCGCCGCGCTGCTCACCGCGTCGGTGGCGCCGGCGGGGACGTAGGCCTCGATCACCGCGCGACCCTTGCGGATCACGACGATCGTGACGACGACGCCGACGCCGATCCAGACCAGGCGGCGCATCAGCGGCCCTTGCGCGCGCTCGCGCCCAGACCCGACAGGGCCCGTCGCACGCCGTAGGAGAAGGCTGCGACCTTGATCATCGGCGACCCGACGGTCGCGGCGAACAGGGCGGTCAGTGCGGAGACGTTCTCGGAGACCTGCGCTGCGGCCGTGGTCACCGTGTCGATGTTCTCCAGCTGGGTGTTGGACGACGCCACCAGCGTGGCGGTCTCGTCCAGGACCGGGACCGTGTGCGCGGTGATCTCCTTGACCGACGCCGTCGTCTCGTCGAACACCCGGCCCAGCTTCACCAGCGGTATGGCCAGCACGCCCACGAGCAGCACGAACGCGATCGCGGCGATCAGCCCCGCGACGTCACCCACCGACATGTCCAGCCTCCTGGTCCCGGGGCCGTCGACCCCGCGGAAACCCTACCCGCGCACGAACGCCCCACGTGCGCCGAGGCGCAGCGGGGCGTTCGTGTCAACCGCGGATCAGCGGGCGTAGTACTCCACGACCAGCTGGACCTCGCACGTCACGGGGATCTCGACGCGCTTCGGGTGGCGGACCAGCACGGCGCTCAGCTTCTCGAGCTGCACGTCCAGGTAGCCGGGCAGGTTCGGGAGCACGTCGCGGTGCGCGCCGGCGGCGGCGACCTGGAACGGCACGGTGGCCTGGCTCTTCGGCTTGACCTGGAGCGTCTGGCCCGGCTTCACGCGGAACGAGGGACGGTCCACGATCTTGCCGTCGACCAGGATGTGGCGGTGCACGACGACCTGGCGGGCCTGGAGGATCGTGCGGGCGAAGCCGGAGCGCAGGATGAGGGCGTCCAGGCGGGTCTCGAGGTTCTCGACGAGCGCCTCACCGGTCAGGCCCGGGGCCTTGCGGGCGTCCTCGTACGCACGGGCCATCTGCTTCTCGCGCAGCGCGTACTGGGCGCGCAGACGCTGCTTCTCGCGCAGGCGGACGGCGTAGTCCGACTCGGTGCGACGACGCGCACGGCCGTGCTCACCGGGCGGGTAGGGGCGCTTCTCGAAGTGCTTGACGGCCTTGGGCGTCAGGGCCAGGCCGAGGGCGCGGCTCAGGCGAACCTGGCGGCGCGAACGGGTCACACTGCTCACAGAGATACTTCCTGTCGTTGTAGACGTCACACCCGGATGCGGAGAAGGTTCCGACGGGCGTGGGACCGACCATGGATGCGCTGCTGTTCGTGCACAGCGCGGCTAAGGCCCCAGGTGGCCGTCCGACAGGGTCTGCACGGGTCTGCGCAGCTGCCTGCATGCACACCCGTCCCGCGGACGACCGGACCACTCTACCTTGTGCGCGCCTCGTTCCCCCAATCCCCCGGGGCCTCGCGGGCGCGTCAGCCCTCCGGAGCGTCGAGGATCGCGCGGATGCGGTCGAGGCGTTCCGTGACCGAGCGTTCGTAGCCTCGGTCGCTAGGCTCGTAGTACCGCGTGCCCAGCAGCTCGTCGGGCAGGTACTGCTGCGCAGCGACGGCGTGCGGCTCGTCGTGCGCGTAGACGTAGCCCGTGCCGTGCCCGAGGTCGCGCGCGCCCGGGTAGTGGGCGTCGCGCAGGTGCGTCGGGACCGAACCGATCCGGCCCGCCCGGACGTCCGCGAGGGCCCGGTCGATGCCCAGGTACGCGGCGTTGGACTTCGGAGCCGTGGCCAGGTGGACCACCGCCTCCGCCAGGATGATGCGGGCCTCCGGCATCCCGATGAGCGCGACGGCCTGCGCGGCCGCGACGGCCGTCTGCAGCGCGCTCGGGTCCGCCATGCCGACGTCCTCGGCGGCGGCGATGACGATACGCCGCGCGATGAACCGCGGGTCCTCCCCGCGGCGATCATCCGCGCCAGGTAGTGCAGGGAGGCGTCGACGTCGGACCCGCGCATCGACTTGATGAACGCGCTGATGACGTCGTAGTGCTGGTCGCCGTCCCGGTCGTAGCGGACCGCGGCCACATCGATGGCGCGCTCCATGGTCGCGAGGTCGATCAGCACCGGCTCGACCGCGCCGTCCTCCGACAGCGCAGCGCCGGCGGCCGCCTCGAGGATGGTCAGGGCCTTGCGGGCGTCGCCCCCGGACAGGCGCAGGAGGTGCTCCTCGGCGTCGTCGTCGAGCGCCACCGCTCCGGCCAGACCGCGCTCGTCCTGGACGGCGCGGCGCACGAGGCGTCGGACGTCGTCCGTGCCGAGCGGCTGCAGCGTCAGCAGCAGCGACCGCGACAGCAGCGGGGAGTTCACCGAGAACGACGGGTTCTCCGTGGTCGCGGCCACGAGCGTCACCCAGCGGTTCTCGACGCTCGGCAGCAGCGCGTCCTGCTGGGCCTTGGTGAACCGGTGCACCTCGTCGATGAACAGGACGGTCTCGGCGCCGCCCGTGGCCAGCCGTCGGCGCGCGTCCTCGATGACGGCCCGGACGTCCTTGACTCCGGCCGTGACCGCCGAGAGCTTCCACGAACCGGCGGCCTGACGTCGCGGCGATCAGGTACGCCAGGGTCGTCTTGCCGGTGCCGGGCGGACCCCACAGGACCACGGACGTCGGGGCGGCCCGACGAGCAGCGGCGTTGGCCGGCTCGACCAGGCGGCGCAGGGGCGATCCCGCCACGAGCAGGTGCTCCTGCCCGGCGACCTCGTCCAGCGAGCGCGGCCGCATCCGCACCGCGAGCGGCGCGCCCTCGCCGACCGTGGGCAGGCCCGAGGTCGTCGACGTCACCGCATCGAAGAGGTCCATGCGGGCAGAGTACGCACGGACACCCACGGGCACGGCGCCGGGGCGGCGCGTGTGCGAGCTGCGCGCTCCACCTGCGACGATGGCCAGCGTGTTCGCCCGTGTCGGTCGCATCGTCGCCCACCGCCCACGCCTCACCGTCGCCGTGTGGCTCGTCCTCGTCGTGCTCGGCTACGCGTTCGCCGTGGTCGGCGTGCACGGGGACAACCTGTTCGACCGGCTCACCGCCGGCGCGCCCGTGGTACCCGGGTCCGAGAGCGAGCAGGGCCGCACCATCCTCGAGACGGCGGACGAGAGCGGCGAGTCGCTGACGCTGGCCCTCCAGGGCATCGACCCGGCGGACCCGGCCGTCGACCACGCGATGGACTCCGTGCGGGCGCAGCTGTCCGCGATCGACGGCGTCGCCACCGTGATCGACCCGCTCGGGCTGCCCGACGGCGCCGCGAACCCCGCCGCTGCGCCCCTCGTGGCCACGGGTGGCGACGGCTTCCTCGTCGTCGTGGAAGCCTCGATCCGTCGCTGACCGGCGACGCGCAGACCGCCGTCGTCGACGAGGTGCACACCCAGCTCGACCAGGTGCCCGCCCACCTGCAGTCCGCCGCGCCGGGTGTCACGGGCATCGTCGGCGGCACGCCACTGATCGTCGACGCGATCACCCAGCAGGTCCAGACCGACCTGCGCACGGGCGAGGCGATCGCCCTGCCCATCGCCCTCATCGTCATGGTGCTGGTGTTCGGCGGGTTCTTGGCCGCCGCGATGCCGATGGCGGGCGCGATCGCGTCGATCTCCGGTGGGCTCGCGGCGCTGCTGGCCTTCTCGTACGTGATCGACCTCGACTCGTCCGTGGTCAACATCGTCACCGTCCTCGGCCTCGGGCTCTCGATCGACTACGGCCTGCTCATGGTCTCGAGGTTCCGGGAGGAGCTGCACCGGCTCGTCGACGAGGACGAGGGCCGGGCGAGCCGACGACGGCGTGGCGACGGCGCCGTGATCACGGCGATCGAGCGCACCATGGCCACGGCGGGACGGACCGTGACGTTCTCCGCCCTGATCGTCGCCATCGCGATCGCCGGGCTCCTCGTCTTCCAACCACCGATCCTTCGCGCGTTCGGAGCGGCGGGCGTCGCCGTCATCGTCGTCGCGCTGCTCTCGGCACTGACCCTCGTGCCCGCGCTGATGACCCTCGCCGGCCGGCGGCTGATCCGACCGAGCGTGCTGGACCGGGTGCCCGGGCTGCGCGTCGTGCTCGCGCACACCTCCGACGTCCAGACCGAGGAGGGCCTGTTCTCCCGGCTCACCGGGCGGGTCCAGCGCCGTCCCTGGTGGGTGCTCGGCGCGACCGTCGTGCTGCTCGGCCTGCTGGCAGTCCCCCTCGCGCACCTCGAGGTGCGCAACTCGACCACCGAGCTTCCTGCCCCAGGGAAGCACCCAGCGACAGTTCGTGGAGACGCCTGGCCAGCGACTACCCCGCCGCGTCGACGCCGGCCGTGACGATCGTCGCCGAGACCACGCTCGCGGAGGCGACCAGCTGGGCCGCGACCCTGGAGGGCATCGACGGGGTCGCGTCCGTCGACCCGCCGGCCGCGGTCGGCTCCTACGTCACGATCGGCGTCCGGCCCGACACCGACGATCCCGGTGACGCCACGTCCCGGCATGTCGTCGAGGAGGCCCGGGCCCTGGATGCCCCCTTCCCCACCTGGGTGATCGGGCAGGCCGCGTCGCAGATCGACTTCACCGCGGCCGTCATGGCCCGCGCACCGATCGCGATCGCGATCGTCGCCCTGGCCACGATCGTCCTGCTCTTCCTCATGACGGGCTCGATCGTCGTGCCGGTCCAGGCGCTGCTCACCAGCGCGCTCTCCCTGGCCGCGTCGCTCGGCGTCATGGTCTGGGTGTTCCAGGACGGGCACCTGTCCGGGCTGCTCGGCTTCACGCCGACCGGCGGGATCGAGACGTACGTGGTGACCCTGGTCATCGCGTTCGGGTTCGGCCTGGCGATGGACTACGAGGTGTTCCTGCTCTCGCGCATCAAGGAGCTGGTCGACGCCGGCGTGCCCAACGACGAGGCCGTCCGGCTCGGCATGCAGCGGTCCGGCCGGATCATCACCTCGGCGGCGCTGATCGTCATCGTGGTGTTCGCCGGCTTCGTCGCCGGAAAGCTGCTCGTGATCAAGGAGGTCGGCTTCTCGCTCGCGATCGCGGTGCTCATCGACGCGACGATCGTCCGCCTGCTGCTGGTCCCGGCGACCATGACCCTGCTCGGCCGGAGGAACTGGTGGGCACCGGCCTTCCTGCGCCGGGTGCACGAACGACTGGGCATCATCCACTGACCCGCGCCCGACCGAACGGGTGACGGCCATGCGTCGAGCGGACGACCGCCGGTAGCGTCGTGACTCTCCCGCCGTCCACAGCGAAGGGTGCGCAGAGTGTTCGGCACGACCTGGCAGGACCTCCTCGGCGTCCGGTGGAGCTGGTATCCAGAACGTCGGGTGCGCCGGGCCGTCGCCGTCACCGCGACCGCGGGCGTCGTCGCGCCGCTGCTCCTCCTGACCGCTTCGTTCGTCATCGCGTTCGGCGTCGGATGGACGGCGGTCATCGTCGCGACGACGGCGCTCTTCGTGTGGGTCGCGGAGAAGTGGTGGATCGTCTTCGACGCCGACAACCTGCTGCTCTGGCTGAAGTTCCTGCCCGGCATCTGGGCATGGGTCCACGAGGACGACCCGACGCCCGAGCCGGTCGACGAGCCACGCAACCCGGCGTTCACGCAGGACGGCCCGCCGCCGCTGCGCTGGTGAGCCTCAGCCCGGCGGACGATCCTGCCCGGCCGGCCCGAACGAGGCGGCTCGGCCTCCGTCCGATAGCCGAGGCGGTGGTACAGGCGACGGGCTCCGTCATTCTCCGCGTACATGCCGAGCGAGACCCAGGAAGCCCCGCCGGTCAGCCCGGCTCGGGTGACCGCGGCCGTCAACGCCGCACCGAGACCCGCCCCGCGCAGGCGCGGCAGGACGCCCAGACCGTGCACGTGCCACGACGAGCCGCCGTCGGTCGGCCCGCCTCGCTCGTTGACGCCGACGACGCCTGCCAGGAGTCCGTCGACCTCGACACCCCACCAGCCGAGCTCGTGGTCGCCCGCGGGATCGGCCGACGTCCCCGGATTCGCCTCTCGCAGGCACGTGTGGATCCGGTCGGCGTCGGCGACGTGGTCGAGCCGGCGCACCTCACCCTCCCGCGGGACAGCGGACGGAAGTGTGTCGGAGGTCAGCCAGTCCCACGTCGAGAAGGGCGCCAGATCGAGCCCGCTCAGCACGTCAGGACCGGGTGCGCAGCCTCGCGGGACGCTCATCCAGCGCGCGGGGCCGTACTCCGCGCGGGCGACCAGCGCGCCAACCGCCTCGGCGTCGCCGCGCCCGAGCAGCGTCGGTCGACGCGGTCCGTCGATGACGAGCAGCAACCCGTCGTCGTCCCCGATCACCTCGACGTCGCGCCACCGGGCACGGTCGCCGAGGATCATGCGGTCCTCCCGCCACCGGGGCGGGAGGCGCTCGAGGAAATCCGCCATCAGGCCTTGGGCGCGCTTTCCGGACCTGCGGACGCCGGCTTCGGCGTGAAGTCGACGCCCGCCTCGCGGCGCTGCTCGGGCGTGATCGGTCCCGGTGCGGCCGTCAGCGGGTCGTAGCCACCGCCCGACTTCGGGAACGCGATGACGTCGCGGATCGACTCCGAGCCGGTCAGCAGCGCGAGGATGCGGTCCCAGCCGAACGCGATCCCGCCGTGCGGCGGCGCGCCGAACTGGAACGCGTCGAGCAGGAAGCCGAACTTCTCCTGCGCCTCGGCCGGGCCGATGCCCATGAGGTCGAACACGCGCTCCTGGACGTCCCGGCGGTGGATACGGATCGATCCGCCGCCGATCTCGTTGCCGTTGCAGACGATGTCGTAGGCGTAGGCCAGCGCTGCGCCCGGGTCCTGCTCGAACGTGTCGATCCACTGCGGCGTCGGCGACGTGAACGCGTGGTGCACGGCCGTCCAGGCGCCGCCGCCCACCGCGACGTCGTCGTCCTCGCCGGTGGGCTTGAACAGCGGCGCGTCCACGATCCAGACGAACTTCCACTCGTCCGGGTCGATGAGGTCGCCGCGGCGGCCGATCTCGAGGCGCGCGGCCCCGAGCAGCCCCCTGGCCTCGCTCGTCTTGCCCGCCGCGAAGAACACCGCGTCGCCCGGGCTCGCGCCGACGGCGGCCACCAGACCGGCCCGCTCGGCCTCGGACAGGTTCTTGGCGACCGGTCCCCCGAGCTCGCCGTCCTCGCCGACCGTGACGTACGCGAGGCCCTTGGCGCCGCGCTGCTTGGCCCACTCCTGCCAGGCGTCGAACCCGCGGCGCGGCGTCGAACCGCCACCCGGCTGGACGACGGCACCGACGTAGGGCGCCTGGAACACGCGGAACGGGGTGTCGACGAAGTACTCGGTCAGCTCGACCAGCTCGAGGCCGAAGCGCAGGTCCGGCTTGTCGTTGCCGTACCGGGCCATCGAGTCGGCGAACGTCATGCGCGGGATCGGCGTCGGGATGGTGACCCCGATCAGGTCCCAGAGCGCGACCAGCACCTGCTCGCCGAGCGCGATGACGTCGTCCTGCTCGACGAAGCCATCTCGACGTCCAGCTGCGTGAACTCCGGCTGACGGTCCGCGCGGAAGTCCTCGTCGCGGTAGCAGCGGGCGATCTGGTAGTACCGCTCGAGCCCGCCGACCATCAGCAGCTGCTTGAACAGCTGCGGCGACTGCGGCAGCGCGTACCAGGAGCCGGGGCTCAGTCGCGCGGGCACCAGGAAGTCGCGGGCACCTTCGGGCGTCGAGCGCGTCAGCGTGGGCGTCTCCACCTCGACGAAGTCCTGCGCGTCGAGCACGCGACGCGCGGCCTGGTTGGCCTTGGCGCGCAGGCGCATGGCCTTGGCGGGGGCCGGCCGGCGCAGGTCGAGGTAGCGGTACTTCAGGCGCGCCTCCTCGCCGACCGTCTCGTCCAGCGACGACGACACCTGGAACGGCAGCGGCGCCGCCTCGTTGAGCACGACGACGTCCGCGGCGACGAGCTCGATCTCGCCTGTCGCGAGGTTCGGGTTCTCGTTCCCCTCGGGCCGACGACCAACCTCGCCCGTCACCTGCAGCACGTACTCGGCGCGCAGGCCGTGCGCGACGCTCTCGTCGCGGATCACGACCTGGGCGATGCCGGACGCGTCCCGCAGGTCCACGAACGCGACGCCGCCGTGATCGCGCCGCCGGTCCACCCAGCCCGTGAGGGTGACGGTGGTGCCGATCTGCTCGGCTCGCAGAGAGCCGGCCGTGTGGGTGCGGAGCACGGAAGGTCCTTCGGGGTCGGGAGTGGGAGCGCCCGTCGGACGCCCGCACGATCTTAGTGCCCGCCGGGTCGGCGGCCCGCCGTCAATTCCATCGCGCTGCGGACTCGCGTGAGGCTCGGCGTCAGCGGCACCGACGAGAACCCGAGCGGGACCGCCGGGCCGACCGGTGCCAGTCCCCCGAGGTCCGAGGAGCCCCACAGCGCGCGGACTCCGGTCACCGCGTGCTGGTCGGTCGCGGCGTACCACTCCCGACGATCGTGGCCTGCCGTCCCGTGGGCGCGGACGCCGGTCAGGACCACGCGGGCGAGCGGGTCGACCGCCGTCGCGAGCAGTGGAGCGACCGCCGGATGGCGCGGCACCAGCGCCAGCATGAGCCCGACGACCGTCCGAGGACCGATCGTGAGGCCGGCGGTCAGCGGCCCCGCGCGCGGCCTCCAGCGACGCCGCGCCTCGTCGGTCTGCAACGTCACGGGCACGACGTGGGATGCGTCGGACGTGTACGTCGCCGCCACCAGCTCCGCGACGTCGTCGCGCGGCGCAAGCAGCAGGCGGGCGCCGTCGGCGCGTTCGACCATGACGTCGACGAAGGACCCGAGCGGCGAGACCAGCCAGCGGCCGACGACCACGCGCGTGCCCTCGACGGTCCCGAACCCGGCGATGTGCCCGTCGAACGAGATGCGGCTGGTGGTCACCCGGACACGCCAGGTGCGTGTCCGGCGCACCGCCCGTGCTCAGAACAGCACCGGCTGCGCCGCGGCGACCGGCAGCTCGAGCGCCGGCAACCCGGCGTCGGCGACGACGCTCCCTTCCGGGTACGCCCCCTCCCCCTGCCGTCGGAACGCACGCCGGTCCCGGCCCTCGAAGCCGTGCCGGACCAACAACGGACGCACCCGACGCTCGAGCCAGCGGGCGTACTCCTGCGGCACGTAGGCGCCGCGCCCGTAGAGCGCCTCGTACCGGTGCACCAGCGCGGGGGCGTGCTCGCCGAGCCAGGCGAGGAAGAGCGGCTTGACCGGGCCGCGCAGGTGCAGCGGCAGGACCGTGACGCCCGTCGCCCCCGCAGCGGCCAGCTCCGCCAGCAGGGCGTCGAGTCGGGCACGGTCGTCCGTCAGCCACGGCAGCACCGGCGCCACCATGACGCCGCACGGCAGGCCCGCCTCGCGCACCGCACGGATGAAGCTCCAGGCGAGCGCGGGGCGTCGGCGTTCCGGGCTCCATGGCCTGCTGCAGCGCCTCGTCGCCGATCGCCAGCGAGACCCCGATCCCGACGGGAACCGTGCGCTGCACCTCCGCGAGCAGCGGGAGGTCACGCCGTAGCAGCGTGCCCTTGGTGAGGATCGAGAGCGGTGTTCCGCTACCGGCCAGCGCGTCGATGATGCCCGGCATGAGCCGGTAGCGACCCTCCACGCGCTGGTACGGGTCGGTGTTGGTGCCGAGCGCGACGTGCTCCCGCTGCCACGACGGCCGGTGCAGCTCGGCCCGCAGCACGTCGACGACGTTCGTCTTCACGACGATCTGCGTCTCGAAGTCCCGCCCGGCGTTCAGCTCGAGGTACTCGTGCGTCGGCCGCGCGAAGCAGTTGTGGCTGATCACTCCGTTGGCGATGAAGTCGCCGGTCGCCGTCGTGATGTCGATCAGGTCCGACACCACCTTGAGGTCCTCGATCGATACGACCCGAAGCCGCGCGGTGGACGTCACTTCCATTCCTACGAAGTCGAAGCTTGCGAGTGATCGCCGGGCTCGTCTGCGCGAAGAACCGCCTCCGTTCGGCGAGTCCGTCGGTGACGCGGATGTTGGCGACCCCGTTCTGCCGCGCCGGCTCCTGAACGTGCGGGATCCCCAGGGACGACAACGCCTGCCGCGCCTGCGCAAGAATCGCCGGATCTGAGTTCGAGATGCGCAGGACTCCGCGCGAGCAGCTACCTTCGGCGTCGACGAGCCCCGACAGGTAGCCCTGCCGCCAGGCCACACTCGGTTCGGGTGGCCACGCGATCAGGCCCGTGATGTCGTCATGGTGCGCGGTTCGAGAGGTGAAGATGCCGGACATGGGACGCCGGTTCATCTGCGGGCGGCCGAACGGTCGCCGATACGTCGCGACTCCCTCGTCGGAGAGGTACTGCTGACTCCGGTCGAGCGCCTCGGAGTCCGCGAGAGCGAGCCGGAACCTGCTCACGTCATCGGGGCGCCCGGACTGCCTGGTGTACGTGCGCTGGAGCATCGTGCCGTCGCCCCGGATCATTCCGGCGAGATAGCCGCGTCGAAAGTCGGTAGAGCGCATGGTGACGTCGTCGGCGGCGGGTACCAGCCCGACGCCGAAGCCGAGAAGTTTGTCGTTCGTCGTCAGATGCGGTCGGCACTCACGACCCGACGTCGCGCCGGTCACGTGCTTCCATCCGCGTGTCGTCAGGAAGCGGTGATCACCGCTCGCCACGAGGACCGTGCCGTCCTCGAGAGTCACCCGGAACGTGCGCTTCCGCGTATGCCAGACGTCGCTGACCACGGTCCGGTCGTAGCGACGGTAACGGCCGATCAGGCGGGTCCCCATGATCTCGTCGCCGATGGCGATGTCACCGAGCGCCCGCTCGCGCCCATCGGCCATCAGGATCCGGGTGGTTGGATCGAGGCAGTAGGAGCAGGCATGGAGGCAGCCCCTCGTGGGGTTGACCGTCCACCGGAACGGCATCGCCGACGCCGCCGGCACCTTGTTCAGGGCGCTCTTGCAGGTGACCTCGTGGAACGTGACGCCGGCGAACTCGGGCGTCCGCACGCTGCGCTGCAGTCCCGCCATGGCGAGCCCGGGCAGCACGGTCGCATCGTCCGTCCCGAAGCTTCTGGCCATCCCATCGCATGACCTCATGCGAACATGTGTTCGAACGCCTGTCAAGCCTCGGCGGGCACCACCCGCGGCCACAGGTCGGCCGCGTCGGGTGCCCAGGTGCTCGCGTCGGCATCCACCTGCTCCCCCGAGCGGATGTCCTTGACCTGGTCGGGCGCGCCGTCGACGCCTGTGAACCACACGAACGGGATCCCGCGCCGGTCCGCGTGCCGGATCTGCTTGCCGAACTTGGCGGCCGAGGGGGCGACCTCGACGGGGATGCCACGCGACCGGATCGTCGCCGCGACCGCGTCGCAACGGTCCCGGTCCTCCTCCGACGCAACCGCGACCAGAACTGCGCTGGGCACGGAACGGCTGGCGCGGACGAGGCCCGCGCCGAGGAGGCGAGAGACCAGCCGGGACACGCCGATCGACAGACCGACGCCCGGGTAGGTCGTCGCCCCGTCCGACGCGAGCGTGTCGTACCGGCCGCCGGAGCAGATCGAGCCGAGCTGCTCGTGGCCGACCAGGACCGTCTCGTAGACGGACCCTGTGTAGTAGTCGAGCCCGCGCGCGATCTTCAGGTCCGCGACGACGACGCCCGGTGCCCGCACGGAGGCCGCGCGGATCAGAGCACCGAGCTCCGCGAGGCCCTCGTCGAGAAGCTCGTCGAGACGTCCAGGCTCGAGGCAAGGGCGCGGACGGCGTCGATGACGCCCTCGTCGGAGCCGCTGATCGCGGCGAGCGCGAGGCATGCGCGCGCCTGCGCCTCGTCGGCACCCACCTCGGCGACGAGCAACGCGGCGACCTTGTCCGCACCGATCTTGTCCAGCTTGTCGATGGAGCGCAGCACGGCCTCGACGTCGTCCAGGCCGAGACCGCGGTAGAAGCCCTCCGCGACCTTCCGGTTGTTCACGAGGATCCGCACCGGGGGGACGCCGATCTCCTGGAGCGCGCCGAGAGCGGCGGCCATGACCAGGGGCAGCTCGACCTCGTAGTGGTACGGGAGCGCTCCGGCGCCCACCACGTCGATGTCTGCCTGGACGAACTCGCGGAAGCGCCCGTCCTGCGGGCGCTCACCGCGCCAGACCTTCTGGATCTGGTAGCGCCGGAACGGGAAGGCCAGGTGCCCGGCGTTCTCCAGCACGTACCGCGCGAAGGGCACGGTCAGGTCGAAGTGCAGGCCCAGCCCGGCGGTCCGATCGAGCTCCTCCTCCTGCAACCGGCTCAGCACGTAGACCTCCTTGGAGGTCTCGCCCTTGCGCAGGAGCTGGTCGAGCGGCTCGACCGCCCGGGTCTCGATCCCGGCGAACCCGTGCAGCTCGAACGTGCGGCGCAGGACGTCGAGGACGTGCTGCTCGACGAGGCGCCCCTCGGGCAGCCACTCGGGGAATCCGGACAGGGGGGTCGGTCGTGCCATGGGGCCCGATCCTTCCAGACGTCTCAGCCGTTCAAGAACGGGTTGTCCACCAGCTCGGAGGCCATGGTGCTGGTCGGCCCGTGCCCCGGGATGACGACCGTCGGCGGGGCGAGGAGGGCCACCACCTCCCGAAGGGTGCGTTCCATGGTGGCCGAGTCACCACCCGGCAGGTCGGTGCGGCCGATCGTGCCGGCGAACAGGACGTCGCCCGTGAACGCGAGCTGGCCCTCGCCTGCGTCACCCGTGTCGATGAGGTAGAGCGTGCTGCCCTCGGTGTGCCCCGGCGCGTGCCGCGCGACGATCCGCAAGCCGCCCAGCTCGAGCGTCACGTCCGGGCTGCGCGGGTCCGCGGCGGCGCCGAACGTCTCGATCCGGGTGGGCGCCTTGTAGGACGACGGCTCGACGCCCGCGGCGGCGAGCGCCTGCGCCAGCGGGCCGCGCGGGTCGTGCACGGCGTGGCCCAGGACGCCGAGCGTGCCGAACGGGTCGGCCAGCCGGTACGCGTCCGCGGCGTGCAGGAGGACGGGCACCTCGAACGCCGCCGACAGCCGGGCGGCGTCCCACGTGTGGTCGACGTGACCATGGGTGGCCAGCACCGCGAGGGGGGTCAACCCGCGGGCCGCGACGAGGTCGAGGACGTCGTCCGCCACCCCCGCCCCCGCGTCCAGCACGACGCACGACCCGTCGTCGTCGACGAGGATGCTGCACCGCGCGCCGAACACCGGGGCGACGACCGTGATCACCTGCATGCCACGCACCGTAGCCCGCCCGCCGTCCCGCCGCGTGGCCCCGATGGCGGTGCGCACCCCGGGCTTGCCTAGACTGTCCGGGGTTGCTTCGTGCAGTGCGGCAGGTGAGGTGCCTGTCGTCGACGCACAACGATGCGAGGAGTGGGCGTGTCCATCAAGCGCGAACGGGAGTACGAGCGTCGGCGGTACGAGAAGTGGCAGGAGCGTCAGGCTCACGCGCGGGCGCGCAAGTCGCGTCAGCGCTGGATCGCGGGCAGCGTCGTCGCCGCCCTGGTCCTGGCCCTCGGCGTCGGTGCGCTGGTCGTGCTGAACAACGACGACGGCACGCCGTCCGCATCGGCCACGACACCGGCCGCCGAACCGACGACCGCGCCCACCGCCAACTCCGCCGACGTGCCGGACCCCTCCCTCGCGCAGGCCCGCACCTGGACCGGCGACATCTCGTTGACGCAGGGCGACGTGGGCATCTCGCTCGACGGTGCCGCGGCGCCGCAGGCCGTCGCCAACTTCGTGACGCTGGCCGGCAAGGGCTTCTTCGACAAGACGAAGTGCCACCGCCTCACCGGTGAGGCCGACGGCCTCTTCGTGCTGCAGTGCGGCGACCCGACCGGCACCGGCTCGGGCGGCCCCGGCTACACCTGGGGACCGATCGAGAACGCGCCCGCCGACGGGGTCTACCCGGCCGGCACGATCGCCATGGCCCGACAGCAGAACAACGGCTCGTCGATGGGCAGCCAGTTCTTCATCGTCTACAAGGACTCGACCATCCCCGCGGACACCGCGGGCGGCTACACCGTGTTCGGTCACGTCACGTCGGGTATGCCCGTCGTGCAGGCCATCGCCGACGCGGGCACCACGACGGGCACTCAGGCCCCGGTGTCCGACGTCATCATCGAGGGAGTGAAGATCCAGTGACTCAGACCCCGACGCCCGGTCCCGTGCCCGACGACGCGGAGGTGGCCCCCGGGACCGAGGCGGTCGACGCGCCGGACGAGGCGCTCGCCGCGTCCGACTCCCCCGACGATCTCGAGGACGCCGACGCCGTCGTCGTCACCGAGGAGGTCGTCTCCGACGAGATCGCGCTGGTCGACGGCGCGGTCGTCGAGGACGTCGTCCTCGTCGAGGAGGTCACCGTGATCTCGGACGGCGACGTCGTCGAGACCGCCCTGCTGGTCGAGGAGGTCGTCACCGTCGACGGTGATGTCGTCGCCGACGCGGTCACGGTCGTCGAGGACGTGACCGTGTCCGACGAGGTCGTCTCCGACGAGATCACGATCACCGACGACGAGGTCGTCGAGGACGTCGTCACGGTGCACGACACGACCGTCGTCGCGGACGTCGACGGCGACGGAGAAGCTCGACGTCGTGGAGGAGACCGAGCTCGTCGAGCACGTCACGACTGCGACGGACGTCGACGGCGACGGCGTCATCGACGTCGTCGAGGACCTCGTGGTCCTCGAGGAGATCGTCACGATCGACGGCGAGGTCGTCTCCGACGAGGTCTCCGTGCTCGAGGACGTCACCGTGTCCGAGGAGGTCGTCTCCGACGAGATCACGATCACGGACGACGAGGTCATCGAGGACGTCGTCACGGTGCACGAGACGACCGTCGTCGCGGACGTCGACGGGGACGGGGAGCTCGACGTCGTCGAGGAGACCGTCGTGGTCGAGGAGATCACCGTCGTGACCGACGTCGACGGCGACGGCGCGCCCGACGTCGTCGAGCAGGTCGTCGTGGTCGAGGACATCGTCAGGGTCGACGGCGAGGTCGTCTCGGACGACGTCACCGTGCTCGACGCCGTCACCCCGACCGACGAGGCCCCCCGGCCCACGCCGCGCCCGAGCCCGCGGCCGCGTCCCGTCCCCCACCCGCCGACCCACCCCGCAACCCCGGCGTCCGCCGCGGCCGCGCCGGCACCGGTCGCACCCCCGCAGGACGCCGCCGAGGCAGCGATCGCCGCCACCTTCGGCAGCGTCGACGACGAGGGCACGGTGTCGGTGCGCGAGGCCGCCGGCGAGCGCGTCGTGGGGCAGTTCCCGGGCGCGACCAAGGATGAGGCTCTTGCGCTCTACGTGCGGCGGTTCCTCGACCTCCAGGCCAAGGTGGCGCTCTTCGAGGCTCGCCTCGGCGCGGCTGACCTCTCCGTCAAGGAGATCGACCAGACGCTCGCCAAGCTGACCGAGGAGACGGCCGAGCCGGCCGCCGTCGGCGACCTGGACGGGCTGCGCGCCCGGCTCGAGGCTCTGCGCGCCACCGCGGCCGAGCGTCGCGCCGTCGCCGAGGCGGAGCGGGCGGCCGCCCGCGAGGCAGCCGTCGTCTCCCGCACCCAGATCGTCGAGCAGGCCGAGAAGATCGCCGGCACGGACCCGTCGCGCATCCAGTGGCGGCCCGCCGGGGAGCAGCTGCGCGTGCTGCTCGACCAGTGGAAGGAGGCGCAGCGCACGGGACCGCGCCTCGACCGGCCGACGGAGGAGACCCTCTGGAAGCGGTTCAGCCACGCACGGACCACGTTCGACCGCGAGCGTCGGCACTTCTTCGCCGAGCTCGAGACCCGCAACGCCTCCGCCAAGCAGGTCAAGGAGTCCCTGGTCGCCGAGGCCGAGCGTCTCCAGACCAGCACCGACTGGGGCGCGACCGCCGGGGTCTTCCGCGACCTGATGGTCCAGTGGAAGGCAGCGGGCCGCGCCAGCCGTGCCGACGACGACGCCCTGTGGGCCCGGTTCCGGGCCGCCCAGGACGCGTTTTTCGCGGCGCGCGACGCCCAGAGCGCCGCGACCGACGAGGAGTTCCGCGCGAACCTCGAGGTCAAGGAGGCCCTCCTCGCCGAGGCCGAGGCGCTGCTCCCGGTCACCAACCTCGCCGCCGCCAAGCAGACGCTCAACCGGATCCAGGACCGCTGGGAGGCCGCCGGAAAGGTTCCGCGCGGCGACGTCCAGCGCATCGAGGGCCGGCTGCGCGCGGTCGAGGCGGTCGTCCGCGACACCGACCAGGCGCAGTGGCGTCGCACCAACCCCGAGACGCGCGCGCGCGCCGAGGGTGCGGCTGCTCAGCTCGAGCAGGCCATCGCCGGGCTCGAGGCCGACCTCGCGAAGGCCAAGGCCGTGGGCGACGCCCGCAAGATCGCCGACGCCCAGGCAGCGCTCGACGCCCGTCGCGCGTGGCTCGAGCAGGTTCAGCGGGCGGCCCAGGACGCCCGCGGCTGACGGGGACGGCCAGCTGATCGTTCGACGGGGCCGGGCCGGTCGGCCCGGCCCCGTCGTCGTCCACAGATCGGCTGCTCGGCGGCGTCGGGGCTCGCGTTCCGGCGATGCTCGTCGGATGGACGTCCTCGCCCCGTACCGTTCCCGACCGCTGATCCTCCCCGAGACGCTGCGGCGGTCCGATGTCGGCGCCGCCGCGTGGTGGAGGTACCTGGACGACGGCGTCCTGAGGCCGTTGTGGGGCGACGTCGCGATCGCGGCCGACCTCGAGGAGACGCCCGCCAGGCGCTCGCTCGCGCTCGCCCCGCTCGTACCGGCCCGGGGTGTGGTGGGGCGTCGGAGCGCGGTCTGGCTGCTCACCGGGCTGTTCCCGCCTCGTCGCGTCGACGTGCTCGTCGCGTCCCGCTCGCGCCGGCCAGACCCGCACCCGCTGCGCCTCACGGCCGAGGCCACGTTCGGGCCCGACGACGTGGAACCGGTCGGGCTCGTTCGCGCGACGACCGTGCAGCGGACCGGGATCGACGTCTGTCGTCAGCTGCCGCTCGGCGAGGCGCTCCGACTGCTCGAACCGCTGCTCACCGTCGGGTTCGACCCCGAGCTGGCTCTCGAGCAGCTCGACCGTCTCGCCGGCCACCGGGGCATCCTGGGCGCCCGGGACGCGCTCCGCCGGCTGGCCTGACGGGACGCGTCAGGCGCGGGTCACGGGCCCGTCGGCCGACTTGGCGCCGGTCACGCGATAGACGTCGAAGACGCCCTCAACCTTGCGGACCGCGGCGAGTACCGAGGCCAGGTGCGACGGTTCCGCCATCTCGAACACGAACCGCGAGAGCGCCACGCGGTCCCGCGAGGTCGAGACCGACGCCGACAGGATGTTCACGTGCGAGTCGGACAGCACGCGTGTGACGTCCGAGAGGAGCCTGCTGCGGTCGAGCGCCTCGACCTGGATCTGCACGAGGAACAGCGACGACCTCGTCTGGCTCCACTGCACGTCGACCATGCGCTCGGGCTCGGCCCGCAGGCTCGCCACGTTGATGCAGTCCGAACGGTGCACGGAGACGCCTGCGCCGCGGGTCACGAACCCGACGATGTCGTCTCCGGGCACCGGTGTACAGCACTTGGCAAGCTTGACCCAGATGTCGTCGACGCCCTTGACGATGACGCCCGGGTCGCCCGTACGGACGCGGCGCTGCGTGCTGCCGGGGCGCGCGACCTCGGCGAGGTCCTCCTCGTTCGCGGTCTCGCCGCCCATCGACTGCACGAGCCGCTGGACGACCGTGGCGGCGGACACCTGGCCCTCGCCGATCGCGGCGTACAGCGACGACACGTCGGCGTAGCGCATCTCGTTGGCCACGGCGACGAGCGACTCGTGCGAGAGCAGCCGCTGGATGGGCAGGTTCTGCTTGCGCATCGCCTTGGCGATGGCGTCCTTGCCGTGCTCGATCGCCTCCTCGCGGCGCTCCTTGGAGAACCACTGCCGGATCTTGTTCCGCGCGCGAGGACTCTTGACGAAGCCGAGCCAGTCGCGCGACGGCCCGGCGGTCTCCGACTTCGAGGTGAAGACGTCGACGACGTCCCCGTTCTCGAGCGAGGAGTCCAACGGGACCAGGCGGCCGTTGACGCGCGCGCCCATCGTGCGGTGCCCGACCTCGGTGTGCACGGCGTAGGCGAAGTCGACCGGCGTCGACCCGGACGGCAGGCCGATCACGTCACCCTTCGGCGTGAAGACGTAGACCTCCGAGCCGGCGATCTCGAACCGCAGGGAGTCCAGGAACTCGCTCGGGTCGGCGGTCTCCTTCTGCCAGTCGACCAGCTGCCGGAGCCACTGCATGTCGTTGCCCTGAGCGTCCGGCACGGCGCCCTTGGCGCTCTCCTTGTACTTCCAGTGCGCGGCGACGCCGTACTCGGCCCGGCGGTGCATGTCGTGCGTGCGGATCTGGATCTCGACCGGCTTGCCCTCGGGCCCGATCACCGTGGTGTGCAGCGACTGGTAGAGGTTGAACTTGGGCATCGCGATGTAGTCCTTGAACCGGCCCGGTACCGGGTTCCATCGCGCGTGCAGCGAGCCGAGGGCCGCGTAGCAGTCGCGCACGGTGTCGACGAGCACCCGGACGCCCACGAGGTCGTAGATGTCCGCGAAGTCGCGGCCGCGCACGATCATCTTCTGGTAGATCGAGTAGTAGTGCTTCGGCCGTCCGGTGACCGTGGCCTTGATCTTCGCCTTGTTCAGGTCGGCACCGACCTGCTCACGGACGGTGGCCAGGTACTCCTCGCGGGCGGGCGCGCGCTCCGCGACCAGGTGCACGATCTCGTCGTAGACCTTGGGGTAGAGCGTCGCGAACGACAGGTCCTCGAGCTTCCCACTTGATCGTGTTCATGCCGAGGCGGTGGGCAAGGGGCGCGTAGATCTCGAGCGTCTCGCGCGCCTTCTTCTCGGCCGAGGCCGCCGCGACGAACTTCCAGGTGCGGGCGTTGTGCAGCCGGTCGGCGAGCTTGATCACCAGGACGCGGATGTCGCGGGACATCGCCACGACCATCTTGCGGACCGTCTCGGCCTGCGCGGCGTCGCCGTAGGTGACCTTGTCCAGCTTGGTCACGCCGTCGACGAGCATCGCGATCTCGGGACCGAACTCGCGACGCAGCTGGTCCAGGGAGTAGTCGGTGTCCTCGACCGTGTCGTGCATGAGCGCGGCGGCCAGCGTCGAGGGTGTCATGCCGAGCTCGGCCAGGATCGTCGCGACGGCGACGGGATGCGTGATGTACGGGTCGCCGCTCTTGCGCAGCTGCCCGCGGTGCGCCTTCTCGGCGACCACGTAGGCCTGCTCGACGACCGCGAGGTCGGCCTTCGGGTGGTTGGTGCGCGCGGCCTGCAGCACCGGCTCGAGTGCCGGGAACGCCGCGCCGCTGCGTGCGCCGAACCGGCCCAGCCGCGATCGCATGCGGCCCGAGGGGGCGCCGGGCTGGGCGTCGGGGCCGCCGTCGAGGCCGGTCTCGGGCGTGCGGACGTCCTCTGTCATCGCACCCCCTCCCTCGGTCGAGGCGTCAGTCTACGACCGTGCGAGCCCCCGGACGGCACCGCCGGCGCCTCAGGGGACCGTGACCAGCACGTCGATCGGGCGGCCGCCGAGCAGGTCGCGGCCGCGCAAGGCCTCGAGCTCGACCAGGAACGTCAGCCCGACGACGACGGCGCCGCACCGTTCGAGCAGCTCGACGGTCGCCGCGGCAGTCCCGCCGGTGGCGAGCACGTCGTCGAGCACGAGTACCCGCACACCGGCCGGGATGGTGTCCGGGTGGACCTCGATCGTGGCCGTGCCGTACTCGAGCGCGTACGACTGGGACGCGGTCGGGCCTGGCAGCTTGCCGGCCTTGCGCACCGGCAGGACGCCGGCCCCGAGCGCGACCGCGACGGGAGCGGCGAACAGGAACCCCCGCGCCTCCATCCCTGCGACGAGATCGACGGGCCCGTCCACCGCGGCGGCGATCGCCGCGATCACGTCGGCGAACGCGTCGGCGTCGGCGAGCAGAGGCGTGATGTCGCGGAACAAGATCCCGGGCTCCGGGTAGTCCGGCACGAGGCGGACCAGCTGCTCCACGCGCAGCACGACGTCCGCCCGGTCGACGGCGGTGCCGCCCCGACCGGCGTCGGCCGGACCTACGAGCGTGGAGACGGCAGGGGCGTCCGAGGGCGCCCCTGCCGTTCTCGACTGGGGGTCGGGCTGGGTCACTTCTTCGTCGGGCGGCGCTTCGGCTGGGCCGCAACGCCCTGGTGCGAGCCCGCCTTGAGCGCGCCGGCCGGGACGAACATCGGACCGGTCGCCGCGAGCTTCGCCCTCGTCCGTCACGCCGCCGGCCGCAGCCACGCGAGCCTTGAGGACCTTGTCCGTGTGCGCCTTGATCGCGGGCTCCTGCTGACGCAGGACCACCTCGAACGGCGTCGCCAGGAAGACCGACGAGAACGTGCCGATGAGCATGCCCACGAACAGGGCGAGCGCGATGTCACGCAACGTCCCGGCGCCGAGCACGACGGCGCCGACGAAGAGGATCGCGGCGACCGGCAGGAGCGCGACGACCGAGGTGTTGATCGACCGGACCAGCGTCTGGTTGACGGCCAGGTTGGCCTTCTCGGCGTAGGTCCAGCGCGACTGCTCGAGCGTGTCCGCGGTGTTCTCGCGCACCTTGTCGAACACGACGACGGTGTCATAGATCGAGTAGCCGAGGATGGTCAGGAAGCCGATCACCGTCGCCGGCGTCACCTCCCAGCCGACCGCCGCGTAGACGCCCACCGTGATGATGAGGTCGTGGAAGAGCGCCAGGAGCGCCGCCAGGGCCATTCGCCAGTTCCGGAAGTAGACCGACATCACGACGGTGACGAGCACCAGGAAGACGATGATGCCGATGATCGCCTTCTGCGAGATGTCCTTGCCCCAGGACGGCCCGATGAGAGTTCGTGACGTTCCCGACGGGAACCCCGTACGCCGTCGCCAGTGCGGCCTTGACCTGCTCGACCTCGGCGTTCTCGAGGGTGGAGGTCTGGATGCGCAGGCTGTTCGCGCCGACGGTCGCGACCCGGGGGTCCTCCGCGGGCGCGATCTTCTGCACGGTGTCGATGGCCAGCTGCTGGTCCTTGTCGGCCACGCCGCTGACGATGAACTCCGAGCCGCCGCGGAAGTCGATTCCCGGGTTCAGGCCGGGCTTGATCAGGAAGATCGCCGACAGGATCACGAGGATCGTGGAGATCGTGAACCAGATCTTGCGACGTCCGACGATGTTGTACGAGCGACGACCCGTGTAGAGGTCGTTGCCCCACGAGGCGAATCCGGCGGCCATCAGTGCTCGTTCCCCTCGGTGCGCCCGGACTCGGGCTCGGACTCCTGCGGCGTGCTGTCGACGGGGGCGTCGACCGGCTCGGTCGACGCCTTCTTCGCGGCAGCGCGACGCTCGGCGATCGTCAGGCCCGTGCCGGTGTCGTTCGGCGCACCGACCGACACCGGGACGCGCGATCCCGCGCCGACCGTGGTCGGCTGCTCGGGTGCGTCCTGGACGTCGTCACCGGCCGGGGCGACCGTCACCACCCGGCCGCGGCCGGCGTACCGGACGGTCGGCACGCCCAGACGGCGCGGGTCGAGGCCGGACAGCACGTGGCCCTCGCCGAAGAACCGGGTCTTCGACGGGGGCTCCATGACCGGGTGCGTGAACATGAACACGACGAGGATGTCGAGGAGCGTGGTCAGTCCGAGGGTGAACGCGAAGCCCTTGACGCCGCCGACGGCCAGCACGTAGAGCACGACGGCGGCCAGGAGGTTGACGGTGTCGGACGCCAGGATCGTGCGCCGTGCCCGAGCCCAGCCACGCTCGACGGCGGCGGGCAGGCTGCGACCCTCGCGCAGCTCGTCGCGGATGCGCTCGAAGTAGACGATGAACGAGTCGGCGGTGATACCGATGGCCACGATCAGACCGGCCACGCCGGGGAGCGAGAGCCGGTACCCGTTGAGCCACGACAAGAGCGTGATGATCGCGTAGGTCAGCGTTGCCGAGACCACGAGCGACGAGACCGTCACCAGACCGAGCGCGCGGTACTGGAACATCGAGTAGAAGACGACGAGAAGCAGACCGATCAGACCGGCGACCAAGCCCATCTTCAGCTGCTCGGACCCCAGCGTCGCCGAGATCTGCTCCTCGCTCTGGACCGTGAAGCTGATCGGCAGCGAGCCGAAGTTGAGCTGGTTGGCCAGGCCGACTGCCGAGTCGCGCGTGAAGTTGCCCGAGATCTGCGCCCGGCCGTCGGAGATGACCACGCCCGGAGCGAGGCTCGGCGCCGAGATGACCAGGCCGTCGAGCACCATCGCGAACTGGTTCTGGGGCGACGTGAGGCCCTGCAGGCGCGTGGTCACCTTGGTGAACTGGTCGGTGCCCTTGGAGTCGAACGTGAGGTTGACGACCCACTCGTTGCTGTTGCCGCCGCCCGGCAGCTGCTTGAGGCCGGCGTTCGCTCCGCTGATGCGGGCGCCCTCGACCTCGACCGGGCCGAGGATGTACTTCGCGGTGCCGTCCTGGTCACAGGTGACGAAGGCCTTGTCCGGGTCACCGTTGAGGCCGCCCGTGCGGTTGGCCGGGTCGGTGCAGTCCAGCTTGTCGTAGTCGGCCTGGACCTTCGGCGTCACGTAGTAGGCCGCGTCGCTCGGGCTGTCCGGCGCCGCCTTGGTGGGCACGTCGGACGGCGTCGCACCCGCGGACGCGGTCGGCGTGGGATCCGGTGCCGCGGCGTCGACGCCGTTGGCCGGGATGGTCGAGGTGGGCGTCGGCGTGGCCGCCGTCGGCGTCGGGGCTCCCTGGACGAGGACCGGGCGGAACTCCATGATCGCCGAGGTCCGGACCAGCTTGAGCGTCTCCTCGCTCGGGTGACCCGGCAGGGAGACGACGATGTTGCTGCCCTGGCTGGTGATCTCGGCCTCGGAGACGCCCGAGGAGTCGATGCGCTGCCGGATCACGCCGATCGCCTGGTCGATGGTCCCCGACGGCGGCTTGCTGCCGTCGGCCGTGACCGGCTTGAGGATGATCTGGGTGCCACCCTCGAGGTCGAGGGCCAGGTTCGGGGTCCACGACGCATCGGACCACTTGACGCCGGCGGCGATGGTGCCGAAGAGCGCGGCGATCAGGACGCCGAGCGCGACGAGCGTGCGGACGGGCCTGCGGCGGCGGGTTGGAGGAGCCAACGGAGTTCTTCTCTCGTGCGCGCACCCGCCGGGAGCAGCGGGTGGGGTCAAGGTCCGGGCATCGTCGCCCGGACCGGAGGCTTACTTGGTGTCTGCGTCCCCGTCCTTGCGGGCGGGCGGGAGCGAGGACAGGTCGTCGGGCACGTCGATGACGGCGTCGTCGGGGTTGTCGAGCAGCTCATCGTCAGTGCGGTCGGTCTCGTCGTCCACGTCGGCCTCGTCCTCGACCTCGTCGACGGGCGGCTCGATCTTCTTGGAGATCGCGGCCCGGATCCACCGGCTGCGGCTGCCGGGGGCAGACTCGAGCGTGATGACGTCGTCCTCGACGTCCACGACCGTGCCGAGGAGGCCGGAGTGGGTCATCACCTCGTCGCCAGCCGCGAGGTTGTTGCGGAACTCCATCTGGGCGCGCTGCTGCTTCTTCGTCCGGCGCGACATGAACCAGAGGCCGACCAGGGCGAGGGCGACGATGGCATAAAGTTGCACAGCGACCAGCTCCGTTCAGGATGATGTGTTCGCCGCAGTCTAGGCGCAGCGGCTCGCCGCTCCAACGCACGACCACGGTGCGAGGTTCCGGGTTGCGCCGGAATTCCGGGCGAGAACAGCCCGAGGGTGACGGCCGAGAAGGCTGAACCTACCCGAACAAGGTGGCCGCGGAGTGCGGGACGTCCAGGCCCAGGTGCGTCCAGGCCGCAGGCAAAGCGATCCGTCCGCGCGGCGTCCGACCGACGAGCCCCTCGCGAACGAGGAACGGTTCGGCGACGGTCTCCACGGTCTCAGGCTCTTCGCCGACGGCGACCGCCAGGGTGGTGAGCCCGACCGGGCCCCCGCCGAACCGCGTGCACAGCGCGGTGAGCACGGCCCGGTCGAGGCGGTCCAGGCCGAGCTCGTCGACCTCGTACACCTCCAGGGCCGCCCGGGCCGCGGACAGGCTGAGCGTGCCGTCGCCCCGGATCTCGGCCCAGTCGCGCACGCGCCGCAGCAGCCGGTTCGAGATGCGGGGCGTCCCGCGCGAGCGGGACGCGATCTCGGCGGCGGCCTCGGCCGCCAGGGGGACGCCGAGGAGACCGGCAGACCGCATCAGGACCCGCTCCAGCTCGTCGGTCGCGTAGAAGTCCAGGTGACCCGTGAAGCCGAAGCGGTCACGCAGGGGCGCCGGGAGCAGGCCGGCCCGGGTGGTCGCCCCGACGACGGTGAACGGCGGCAGCGCCAGCGGGATCGCGCTCGCGCCCGCGCCCTTGCCGACGATGACGTCGACCCGGAAGTCCTCCATCGCGACGTAGAGCAGCTCCTCCGCCGGCCGGGCGAGCCGGTGGATCTCGTCGATGAACAGCACCTCGCCCTCCTCCAGGGAGGACAGGACCGCGGCGAGGTCGCCCGCGTGCTGGATGGCGGGCCCGCTGGTGACGCGCAGCGACGTGGCGAGCTCGGCGGCGATGATCATGGCGAGCGTCGTCTTGCCGAGCCCGGGCGGGCCGGAGAGCAGCACGTGGTCCGGTGCCCGCCCCCGCGCCCGGGCGGCCTGCAGCACGAGGGACAGCTGGTCACGCACCACGCGCTGGCCGACGAACTCCTCGAGGTTCCGCGGACGCAGCGCCGCCTCGGCGGCCCGCTCGATGTCGTCGGACGCGCTCCGGACCAGCGACTCCGCGCCGAACCGCTCGGTGACCAGCTCCTCGTCCTCAGACATGCCCGCCGCCCAGCGTGCGGAGCGCGGCGCGCAGGACGCCGGCGACCTCGTCCTCGCCGACCGGGCCCTCCGAACCTTCGAGGACGGTCGAGACCGCGTCCCCGGCGGCGCGCGCGGTCCAGCCGAGACCCACCAGCGCCTCCACGACCATGTCGCGCCGGTCCCCGGCGACCGGTCGGGCCGCGGTGGCCGACGGCACGGCGACGGGCACCCCGATCCGGTCCTTGAGCTCGAGGATGATGCGCTGGGCGCCCTTGAGACCGATCCCGGGCACGCGCTGCAACGCCTTGACGTCCTCGTCCAGCACCGCCCGACGCAGCCCGTCGGGCGTGTGCACGGCGAGCATCGCGAGGGCCAGCCGTGGCCCGACACCGCTCACGGTCTGCACGATCTCGAAGACCTCGCGCTCGTCGGTGTCGGCGAACCCGAAGAGCGTCAGCGCGTCCTCGCGCACCAGCAGCGACGTGGCGAGCCGGGCCGACGACCCGACGCGCAGGCCCGCGAGCGTCGCCGGTGTGGCGTGCACGAGGAGACCAACCCCACCGACCTCGACCACGGCGGCGTCGAGCCGCACCGCCTGGACGGTGCCGTGGACCGAGGCGATCACCGGGCTGCTCCCTCAACGTCGTTCCGCATGCGCTCATGCTGGCACATCCAGGCGAACAGGTGTACGAGTGACACGCTCAGCCGCGCCGCCGGGCGGCCTGCTCGGCCGACGCCCAGGCGCGTTGCGCGGCGGTCATCGACCCCGGTGCACGCTGCGGCGAGCCGAGGGCGCCGGCGGGGCGCCAGATGTGGCAGACCGCCAGCGCGAGGGCGTCGGCGGCGTCGGCCGGACGCGGCAGCTCCTCGAGGTGCAGGAGTCGCTGCACCATCGTCTGCACCTGCGCCTTCTCCGCGCGGCCGTTTCCCGTGACGGCGGCCTTGACCTCGCTCGGCGTGTGCAGGGCGACCGGGATCCGCCGGCGCGCGGCGGCGACCATGGCGATACCCGCCACCTGCGCCGTCCCCATCACCGTGCGCAGGTTCTGCTGGGCGAACACCCGCTCGACCGCCACCGCGTCCGGGGCGTGCTCCTCGAGCCACTCCTCGATCTGCTTCTCGATGCGCAGCAGCCGCTGGTCCACGTCCCACAGGGCGTCCGAGGTGGCCACACCGACGGCGACCATCGCGAGCCGGCGGCCCGGCAGCCCGTCGACGACGCCCAGACCGCACCGGGTCAGGCCGGGGTCGACTCCGAGGACGCGCACGCCGTCATGGTCGCAGCCGGGAGGCGGTGCCGTGGGGAGGCCACGCCAGGGGCGACGAAGGGCCGGACCGTCGCGCGGTCCGGCCCTGCGTCGAACCTCAGTCGTCCTCGAGCTCGGCCATGACCTCGTCGGAGGCGTCGAAGTTCGCGTAGACGTTCTGCACGTCGTCGGAGTCCTCGAGCGCGTCGATGAGCCGCAGGATCTTGCGCGCGCCGTCGGCGTCGACCTCGATCTGCATGGCCGGCCAGAACACGACGTCCGCGGAGTCGTACTCGATGCCGGCGGTCTGCAGCGCGGTGCGCACGGGGACGAGGTCCGTGGCCTCCGACAGCACCTCGAACGCCTCGCCGAGGTCGTTGACCTCTTCGCCGCCGGCGTCCAGGACGGCCTCCATGACGGAGTCCTCGTCGGTGCCCTCCTTGGGCACGATGACGACGCCCTTGCGGGAGAAGAGGTAGGAGACCGAGCCGGGGTCGGCCATCTGGCCGCCGTTGCGCGTGAACGCGACGCGGACGTCAGACGCCGCGCGGTTCCGGTTGTCCGTCAGGCACTCGACCAGCACGGCGATGCCGCCGTGGCCGTAGCCCTCGTACATGATCGTCGTGTAGTCGGCGCCGCCGGCCTCCTGGCCGGAGCCGCGCTTGACCGCGCGGTTGATGTTGTCGATCGGGACCGAGTTCCGCTTCGCCTTCTGGACGGCGTCGAACAACGTCGGGTTGCCCGCGAGGTCACCGCCGCCAGTGCGCGCGGCGACCTCGATGTTCTTGATCAGCTTGGCGAAGAGCTTGCTCCGCTTGGCGTCGACCACGGCCTTCTTGTGCTTGGTGGTGGCCCACTTGGAGTGACCCGACATCGCTTCAGCTACCCCTTCGTCTCCTGTGCATGCCCGCGTACCCCCGGGTCTCGGCTGCAGCGCCGGACCTCACAGGGTGTCGAGGACGATCTCTACGAACAGCTGGTGCACCCGGGTGTCTCCGGTGACCTCCGGATGGAACGAGGTCACCAGCAACGGTCCCTGGCGGACCGCAACGATCCTACCGGCGGCGGGGCCCGACTCGACGCGCGAGAGCACGGTGGCCGCCGCGCCGACCTCCTCGACCCAGGGCGCCCGGATGAAGACGCCGTGCACCGGCCCCTCGATGCCGTCGATGTCCAGGTCCGTCTCGAACGACTCGACCTGCCGGCCGAACGCGTTGCGCCGGACCGTGACGTCGACCCCGCCGAGCGTCTGCTGGCCCTCGATGCCCCCCAGCACGCGGTCGGCCAGCAGGATCATCCCGGCGCACGACCCGTACGCGGGCATCCCGGCGCGCAGCCGGTCGCGCACGGGCTCGAACAGGTCGAACGCGCGCAGGAGCTTGTCCATGGTCGTGGACTCGCCGCCGGGCAGCACGAGCGCGTCCACCGCGTCCAGCTCTCGCTGACGACGCACCGGCACGGCCGTGGCCCCGACGGCGGTGAGGGCGCGCACGTGCTCGCGCACGTCTCCCTGCAGGGCGAGGACTCCGACGGTCACGGTCACAGCGCGCGATCCTAGTTCGCCCTCGTCACCGACGAGCCCCCCGACCAGTCCGCGGCGACGCACCGTAGGCTCGCGGACTGTGAGCGACGACCTCGACCAGCGCGCCGCCGAGCTCGACCGCGCGCACGCCGGCACCGACCTGCGCGACCGGTTCCTCCTTCCCGACGGGATCGTCTACCTCGACGGGAACTCGCTCGGCGCGCTCCCGAAGGCGGTCCCGGAGGCCGTGGCCGACGTGATCGGCCGGCAGTGGGGCACGGACCTGATCTCGTCGTGGAACACGCACGGCTGGTGGGACGCGCCCGCGCGGGTCGGCGACGCGATCGGCCGGCTCGTCGGCGCCGCGCCGGGTCAGGTGGTCGTCGGGGACTCCACGAGCGTCCGGCTGTTCCAGAGCCTGCACGCGGCCGCGGCCCTGCGCCCGGACGCGCGGGTCGTCCTCACCGAACCCGACGGCTTTCCCACCGACCGCTACGTGGTCGACGGCGTCGCGCGGCAGGTCGGCTGGACCGTCGTGCACGCGCGTCCGCACGAGATCGTCGGGCTGCTGAACAGCGACGTGGCGGCGGTCGTCCTCTCGCACGTCGACTACCGCACCGGGGCGCTGCTGGACCTGCCGGGCCTCACCGCCGCCGCCCACGAGGTCGGCGCCCTGGCGGTCTGGGACCTGTGCCACTCGGCCGGCGCCGTCCCGGTCGGGCTCGACGCGCACGGGGTGGACCTGGCCGTCGGCTGCGGCTACAAGTACCTCAACGGGGGGCCGGGAGCGCCGGCGTTCGGCTATGTCGCGCGGCGGCACCAGCAGGCGTTCGTCAACATCGTCCCGGGCTGGCACGGGCACGCCGACCCGTTCGAGATGGCCGACGAGTACACGGGGGCGCCGGGGATCGCGCGCGCCCGCATCGGCACTCCCCCGCTGCTCTCCCTGCTCGCGCTCGAGTCGGCGCTCACCGCGTTCGACGGTGTCGACATCGAGGCGGTCCGCGCACGGTCCCTGAGCCTCACCGGCTTCCTGCGGTCGAGCATCGAGACCCTGGTCGCGGGCGCGGACTTCGCGTCGTCGCAGGACGACGCGCTCCGCGGTTCGCAGGTCGCGGTCCGCCACCCTGCCGCGTACGGCATCGTCCAGGCGCTCGCGGCACGCGGCGTCGTCGGCGACTTCCGGACGCCCGACATCGTGCGCCTCGGCGTCGCCGCGCCGTACCTGACGCACGCCGAGATGGTCACCGCGGCGCGGGCCTTGAGAGCCGTCCTCGAGGCCGGCGAGCACCTCGACCCGGCGTGGGCCACGCGCAACGCGGTGACGTGACGCTCAGCTGAACGCTGATCGCACGCCACGGTTCACTCGCGCGCGAGCCCCAGGTGCTGCACGACCCCGTCCCACGTCGGCAGCAGGCCGCGCACGAGGGTGACCAGGGTGTCCGGGAAGACCTCGATGTCGACCCGCTCGAGGTCGTCCAGCGACCACCACCGCAGCTCGTCGATGACGTCCAGCTCGAGGTCCGTCCAGCCGGCGCGGTCCTCGGCGGCGAACCTGTCCGCCGGGACCCGCGCGAGATAGAGCACCTCGTCCTGACGGCAGTGCTCGGCGTAGAAGTCGAAGATCGCCGACCGCGTGAACACCGGGCCCACGAGGTCGTCGGGGGTCAGGACGATGCCGGTCTCCTCGCGCACCTCGCGCAGCGCGGCGTTCGCCGCGTCCTCGCCGTCATCGATCCCGCCGCCGACCGTGAACCACCAGCTGCGCTCGGGCTGGTCGACGTCGTGACCGCGGATCAGGAGCACGCGGTCGCTCTCGTCGAGCAGGATCACGCGGGCGGCCTCCCGGAACAGCAGGCCGTCGTCGCCGCGTCGCCACTCCGGACCGAGTCCGTGCACCGGTCCCCCGCCGTCGGCGCTGGACCGAGGGGATACGGCGGAGGCCGCGGACGTGTGGTCCGCGGCCTCCGCCGGAGTGGGGTCCTGCGTCACCAGCCGCGCTCGGCCAGGCGGTGCGGCTCCGGGACGTCCTCGACGTTGATGCCGACCATGGCCTCACCGAGACCGCGCGACACCTTGGCGATGACGTCGGGGTCGTCGAAGAACGTGGTCGCCTTGACGATCGCGGCGGCACGGTCGGCCGGGTTGCCCGACTTGAAGATGCCGGAGCCGACGAACACACCCTCGGCGCCGAGCTGCATCATCATCGCGGCGTCGGACGGGGTGGCGATGCCGCCCGCAGTGAAGAGCACCACGGGGAACTTGCCTCAGCTCGGCGACCTCCTTGACCAGGTCGTACGGCGCCTGCAGCTCCTTGGCCGCGACGAACAGCTCGTCCTCCGGCAGCGAGGTCAGGCGACGGATCTGGTCGCGCAGGGTGCGCATGTGCGTGGTGGCGTTCGAGACGTCACCGGTGCCGGCCTCGCCCTTGGAACGGATCATCGCCGCGCCCTCGGTGATGCGCCGCAGGGCCTCGCCCAGGTTGGTGGCGCCGCAGACGAAGGGAACCGTGAAGGCCCACTTGTCGATGTGGTGCGCGTAGTCGGCCGGGGTGAGCACCTCGGACTCGTCGATGTAGTCGACACCGAGCGACTGCAGCACCTGGGCCTCGACGAAGTGGCCGATGCGCGCCTTCGCCATCACCGGGATGGAGACGGCCTCGATGATGCCGTCGATCAGGTCCGGGTCGCTCATGCGGGCGACGCCGCCCTGCGAGCGGATGTCGGCCGGGACGCGCTCGAGCGCCATGACGGCGACCGCGCCGGCGTCCTCGGCGATCTTGGCCTGCTCCGCGTTGACGACGTCCATGATGACGCCGCCCTTGAGCATCTCGGCCATCCCGCGCTTCACGCGGGCGGTGCCGATGACGCCGGCGTGCGTCGCAGTGGTGGGCTGGCTGTTCTCGCTGGTCACGTCGAGCCTCACAGATCGTGTGCGGGTGGAGGGCGGCCGTGCTGGCCACGAACGACAATCCTAGACCGTGCGCCCGACCGGCCTGCTCGTGTCTCAGGACGTCGTGCTGCTGGTCCGGGTGCCGGGTCGCCCGAGGTTCTCGGGCCACGTGTCGTCGAGCTCGAGGGTCTGCGGCACCGGTGCGTGACCCGCCAGCCGCAGCAGCCGCACGAGCGGGCCGCGGCGGACGCGCGCCGTCTGGGCGACGGCCTCGTTGTGGAACCGCCGAGCGAGCTGCACGCGGTACCAGGCCGACGCGAGTGCGTCCGCGAGCTCGTCACCGGTCGGGTCGGCACGCAGCGCGGCCACCTCCTCCGGGTCGTCGAGCACCTCGCGCATCGTCGCCGACAGCTCGCTCTCGATCCGTCCGCGATCCACGGGCGCCGGCCGGCCGTGCGCCGGGTGCGTCTCCGGACCGGGCAGCGCGCCGCGGTCCGACGCCAGAAGCCGGCGCAGGTCGGAGGGCAGAGAGCCGTCCTCGGCCACGTCGGGGCCGCCCGCGGAGAGGGCGGCCCACGCGGCCTCGCCGACGAGCACGGAGCTACGGGGTCGAACAGGCCGGACGTGGCCAGCTCGGCGGCGACGGTCGCGCGACGGACCAGCTGAGCATCCACGACGGCCTTGGACGACGAGACCTTGCGGTGCAGGCGGTCGAGCCGGGAGGCCGCGACCCACACCCACCACAGGACCAGCCCCAGGAAGATGGTGATGTAGACGAACAGCTCCGACCAGCTCATCGGGCGTCGCTCCGGCCGCGGAGCCGCGCGCCGCGCTGGGAGAACGGGTCCTCGCCGACGGGTTCGCGGCGGTCCGCGACGACCATCTCGTACACGGTCAGCACCTGGTCCGTCACCACCGACCAGTCGTACTGCGGCACCGCCTCGAGCGCGTGCGCGGTGACCGAGGCACGCAGCGCGGGGTCGTGCAGCACCCGGATGAGCGTCCGTGCCAGATCCTCGCTGTCGCCCGCCGTGAACAGGACGCCGGCTGCGCCGTCGTCGAGCACCCGCGAGAACGCGCCCAGGTCGCTGGCGACGACCGCAGCACCGGCGCTCATGGCCTCGACGAGCACGATGCCGAAGCTCTCGCCGCCGGTCTGCGGCGCGCAGTAGACGTCCACCGACGACAGCAGCCGGGCCTTCTCCTCGTCGGAGATGCCGCCGAGGAACTCGACCGCACCGGCGGCCTTCTCACCAAGCAGCTCACGGACGTCGTCCGGACCCGTCTCGCCCCTGCCCGCGACGAGGAACCGCGCACCGGGAACGGCGTCGAGCACGCGCGGGACCGCGTCCAGGAGCACCGGCAGACCCTTGCGGGCCTCGTCGAGCCGCCCGAGGAACGCGATCGTCGGTGCGTCCCGGGTACCGGTCCAGCGCTCGTCGGGGGCGGCGTCGATGAAGCCCTGCGTGTACACGCCGTTGGGGATGACGACGGCGTCGCCGCCCATGTGCTCGACGAGCGTGCGACGTGCGTCCTCGGAGACGGCGATGCGCGCCGAGATCTTCTCCAGCGACTGCCGGACCAGGGGGTAGGCCATCTGCAGCGGACGCGAGCGGATGAGCGCCGTGTGGAACGTGGCGACGATGGGTCCGTCGGCGATCCACAGGGCGAGCATGCCCAGGCTCGGGGTCACGGGCTCGTGCAGGTGCAGGACGTCGAACTCCCCCGCCGCGAGCCACTTGCGCACCCGTGCGGCGGTGACCGGGCCGAACGTCATGCGTGCCACGGCGCCGTTGTAGCGGACGGGGATCGCCCGCCCGGCGGCCGTCATGTAGTCGGGGATCTCGGTGTCGTCGTCGGCCGGGACCAGGACCGACACCGAGTGGCCCCGCGCGATCAGGGCTTCGGCCAGGTCGCGCACGTGGAACTGGACCCCGCCGGGCACGTCGTAGGAGTACGGGCAGACGATGCCCACCCGCAGCGGTCGGACGGCCTCCGGCAGGCTCATCCGGCCGTCTCCAGCGTCGCTGCGTAGCGGGCAGGGTCGAGGTCGTCGACGAACACCTTCTGCAGCATGTGCCAGTCCTGCGGGTGCCGACGGATGCCCTCACCGAGCTCGTCGACCCACGCCTGCGTCACGACCCGCACCTGTTCCGATCGCGGCACGTCGGACGGCACCGAGATCGCCGGGTTGAACTGGATGACGATCCCCCAGGGCGAGCCCGCGGCCCGGCGACGGGCGCCGGTCAGCCGCTCGTAGTAGATGATCGTGGTGACCAGCGGGGCGCCCGTGGACACGGCCAGGGCCGCCGGTCCGGCCGCGAACCGGGCACGCAGGCCGAACAGCTCGGCCTCGACGCCCGTGGACGTCAGGTCGCGGTCGGCCAGGAGCGGGATGAGCCCGGCACCACCACGGGCCGCGCGGACGAGGCCACGGAACACGTCGCCCGACCCGGTGAGCGGGAAGATCCGCAGGCCGATGCTCTCCCGGAACGCGACGAACTCCTCGAACAGCTCCGGGGGCTCGAGGCGCTCGGCGACGGTGGTGACCGGGGCGATCTGCCGGGTGCAGCACGCGCCCGCCAGGTCCCAGTTGCCCAGGTGCCCGAGGGCCAGGATCACCGCACCGTCGTTCTCGGTGACCGGGAGCACGTTCTCGAGCCCGACCATGCGCACGCGGGCGTCCACCTGCTCGGTGCTGAGCGAGCTGAGGGCGAACGCCTCGCCGAAGTAGCGCATGTAGGAGCGCATCCCGGCCCGGCTCAGCTTGCGCAGCGTGCGCGGGTCCAGGTCGGGACGCGCGCGGGCCAGGTTCTTCTCGAGCTGGACCACACCGCTGCCGTGCCGCAGCCAGCTGACGTCGGCGACGACGCCGAAGGCGCCGCGGAGCACGGACCCCGGGAAGCTGCCGGAGACCTTCCAACCGAGCGAGTAGAGCCGGGCGACGTCCACCTTCACGGCGCGACCCCCGCGGCCGCCTGCCGGTACACCTTGCTCATCCGCTGGACGATCGTGATGGCCGACGCGACGACCAGGAGGCCCAGGACCACCGTCAGCACCACGCGCGGGAGGCCGAACCCGACGAGCCCGGTGGCCACCAGGACGAGCACCAGGCGGTCCGAGCGTTCCGCGATCCCGCCGGACGCGGTCATGCCGAGCCCCTCGGCGCGGGCCCGGGCGTAGGGCACGATCGAGCCGAGGACCAGGCACGCGAGCGCGAGGACAGCGGTCAGCCGGTCGTCGCCACCCGCGGTGAACCAGAGGACCAGGCCGGCGAAGATCGCGCCGTCGCCGAACCGGTCCATCGTCGAGTCCAGGAACGCCCCCCATGGTCCCGACCGGCCGGCCTGCCGTGCCATCACGCCGTCGAGCGAGTCGGTGAGCACGAACACCGTGATGACGAGGGTGCCCAGCAGGAGGTGTCCCGTCGGGTAGGCCCACAGCGCGGTCGCGACGACGACGAGGGTGCCGCCGATCGTCACGGCGTCCGGGGAGACCCCCAGCCGCAGCAGGATCCTGGCCAGGGGCGTGAAGAGGCGGGTCATGGCGCCCCGCAGTCCGTTCAGCACGTGCCGATCATCCCTTCGCTCCGTCCCGCCACGCCGCTGCGAGGCGCTCCCGCGTGTCGCCGAGGAAGCCTCGGGCAGTGCCCGGCTCCGGCCGACGATCGGCAGGAAGTTGGAGTCGCCGCCCCAGCGCGGGACGACGTGCTGGTGCAGGTGGGCCGCGATGCCCGCGCCCGCGACGTCGCCCTGGTTCATGCCGAGGTTGAACCCGTGCGGGCCGGACACGGTGCGCAGCACCGTCATCGCCGTCCGGGTCATCGAGGCGACCTCGGCCACCTCCGCCTCCGTCAGCTCCGTGTAGTCGGCGACGTGCCGGTACGGGCAGACCATCAGATGGCCGGAGTTGTACGGATAGAGGTTGAGCACGACGAAGGCGACCTCGCCGCGCGCGACGATCAGCGCGTCCTCGTCGCTCCGCGTCGGCGCACGGCAGAACGGGCAGCCGGGGCCGGCCTCACGGTCGGTCGGCTTGTCCTGCCCGCCGATGTACGCCATCCGGTGCGGCGTCCACAGCCGCTCGAAGCCGTCGGGCACGCCGGCGAAGTCGTCAGCAGGCTCGATGTCGGGCACGCGTCAGACCTGGACCCGATCGCGCACCGCGGCCACGATCCGCTCGATCGCCTCCGTCACCGGCACCCCGTTGTCCTGGTGCCCGTCGCGGTAACGGAACGACACCGCGCCGGCCTCCGAGTCCTCACCACCGGCGATGAGCACGAACGGGATCTTCTGCGTGCTGGCGTTGCGGATCTTCTTGCCGAACCGGTCGTCGGAACGGTCCACCTCGGCCCGGATGCCCTGCGCTCGCAGCTGCGCGACGACGTCGTCCAGGTACGGCTCGAACGGCTCGGCCACCGGGACGGCCAGCACCTGGACGGGTGCGAGCCACGCCGGGAAGGCGCCGCCGTAGTGCTCGGTCAGCACGGCGAAGAACCGCTCGACCGAGCCGAAGAGGGCGCGGTGGATCATGACCGGGCGCTGGCGGCTGCCGTCGGACGCGGTGTACTCGAGCTCGAACCGCTCCGGCAGGTTGAAGTCGAGCTGGATGGTCGACATCTGCCAGGTCCGCCCGAGGGCGTCCTTGACCTGCACCGAGATCTTCGGACCGTAGAACGCGGCACCGCCCGGGTCCGGCACGAGGTCCAGCCCGGAAGCCTCGGCAACCGCGCGCAGGGTCTCGGTGGCCTCGTCCCAGACCTCGTCGGAACCCACGAACTTCTCGGGGTTCTTGGTCGAGAGCTCCAGGTAGTAGTCGTCGAGCCCGTAGTCCTTGAGCAGGTCGAGGACGAACGTGAGGGTCGTCGTGAGCTCGTCTGCCATCTGCTCTCGGGTGCAGTAGATGTGGGCATCGTCCTGGGTGAACCCGCGGGCCCTGGTCATGCCGTGCACCACGCCGGACTTCTCGTACCGGTACACGGTGCCGAACTCGAACAGCCGCAGCGGCAGCTCGCGGTACGAGCGACCGCGTGCCGCGAAGATCAGGTTGTGCATCGGGCAGTTCATCGGCTTGAGGTAGTACTGCTGCCCCGCCTTCCGGATGTTCCCCTCGGCGTCGCGCTCCTCGTCCAGGGTCATCGGGGGGTACATGCCCTCCGAGTACCAGTCGAGGTGCCCCGAGACCTCGTACAGCTTGCTCTTGGTGATGTGCGGGGTGTTGACGAACTCGTACCCGCCCTGCACGTGCCGCAGCCGGCTGTAGTGCTCCATCTCCATGCGGATCACGCCGCCCTTGGGGTGGAACACGGCCAGGCCCGAGCCGATCTCCTCCGGGAAGGAGAACAGGTCGAGCTCCGTGCCCAGCCGACGGTGGTCGCGACGCTCCGCCTCCGCGATGCGCTCGAGGTAGGCACGCAGCTCGTCCTTCGTCGGCCAGGCCGTGCCGTACACGCGCTGCAGCTGCGGGTTCTTCTCGCTGCCGCGCCAGTAGGCGGCGGCGGACCGGGTCAGCTGGAACCCGTTGCCCAGCATCCGGGTGCTCGGGACGTGCGGGCCGCGGCACAGGTCCTGCCAGACGACCTGCTCGGTCTCCCGGCCGGCTCCGCGCACGTTCTGGTAGATGCTCAGCCCGCCGAGGCCCACCTCCACCGAGGCACCCTCGGCCGCGCCCGGGTCGCCCTTGAGCCCGATCAGCTCGAGCTTGTACGGCTCCTCGCGCATCTGCTCGCGCGCCTCGTCCTCGGTGACGTCCCAGCGACGGAAGGTCTGGCCCTCCTTCACGATCCGGCCCATGACCTTCTCGATCGACTTGAGGTCTTCCGGGGTGAACGGGACGTCCACGTCGAAGTCGTAGTAGAAGCCGTCGGTGATCGGCGGACCGATGCCGAGCTTGGCCTGGGGAACCACTTCTTGGACGGCCTGCGCGAGCACGTGCGCCGCCGAGTGCCGCAGCACGGCCAGGCCGTCGGGCTCGTCGATGGTCACGGCCTCGACCACCGCTCCGCCGGGCAGCGGCAGGTGCAGGTCGCGCAGCTCGCCGTCCACGCGGACGACCACGACGTCTCGCCGGGCGGAGTACAGGTCGGTACCCGTCGTCCCCGGCTCCACCGTGGTCGCGATCCCGTCGACGGTGAGGGTGATGCGCTGGGCACCGGTACTGCCTCCTTCGTGGCGGCCCGCCCAGGCGGCGGGCCACTCGATGTTACCGGCGGGGACGACGCCCGCCCGACGGGTTATAGGACGCCAGAAGGGGCCGGCCCGTGGGCCGACCCCTTCTGATGAACGTGGGCGATACCGGACTCGAACCGATGACCTCCTCGGTGTGAACGAGGCGCTCTACCAACTGAGCCAATCGCCCATCTCCCGCCGCCGCAGTCGGTGCGACACGCCGTGGCGCGTCCGACCGGCACCACCAGCGGGTGATGTCCAGGGAATGCTACCCGGCCCTCGCCGAGAATCCGAACCAGCCTGCGGTCCAGGCACGCGTTCGGGCGACTGTGCAGGCCACCCGGGCGCGATTCGGACATGTTCGCGCTCCCATCGCCACGTCCGAGTCAATGACACAGGGGGTGCTGTGACCCATCGCCCGTTCGGGAGCGCGTCCCTCCGGGTGAACTAGGGGTCGGTACCGGTCCAATCCGGCATTCGTCCTGCCATGATGGTGCCTCCAGCCCTTGCGAATAGGAGGACCCGATGACGGCTCGACCTACGACGTCGTCGAGGTCGTCGCCATGCAGCTCATCGGATCCGACGCGAGCGTCATCCCGGTGAGCGCGGAGTTCTCGTTCCGAACCACGGATCCGTACACGGTGCGCGCGGTCTTCACGGGCCCGCACACCATGTCGACGTGGCTTGTCGGACGCGAGTTGCTCGCCCTGGGTATGCACGCGACTGCCGAAGCACCGGCGGGCACGGGCGACGTCCAGGTGTGGCGAGACGAAGACCCCGACTACACGCTCGTATCGCTCAGCGGTGTCGAGGGCAGCGCGCTGCTCGCCGCGCCCACCGAGCCGATCGAACGGTTCCTCTCCGGCACCGAGGCGCTGGTGCCTCTGGGGACCGAGAGCGACCGCATGGAAGGCGAGATCACGGCGCTGATCGCCGCGCTCCTCACCGCCTGACGTCATCGTCCGACGACCGGTTCCGCATCCGCGGGGCCGGTCGTTCACATGTCCGGGCCCGCTCCGGATCACGGGTCGAGGTCGTCCCCGAGGCGCTTCTGGAAGAGACGCTGCGCCTCCAGCGACACGGGGCCGGGCTCGACCGCGGCACCGTCCAGGCTGACGACGGGCGAGACGTTGCGGATCGAGCCGCTCATCATGAGGTTCGCGGTGCCCTCGGCAACCCGGTCCAGCACGTCGTAGCGAGCTCCCCGGCTGCGGCCTCCCGGACGGGCAGCCCCTCCTGCACCGACCACTCGAGCAGGAGCTCACGCGTGATGCCCGCCAGGCAGCCGCTGGACAGCGGGGGCGTCAGCAGCTCGCCGTCGCGCTCCACGAACGCGTTGGAGGCGGTGCCCTCGCACAGCTCACCCACCGTGTTCGCCAGGATCGCCTCGTCGGCCCCCTGCCGGTACGCCTCGGCGACCGCGACGACGTTCTCCGCGTACGAGGTCGTCTTGAGGCCGGCGACGGCTGAGCGCTCGTTGCGCACCCACGGGACGCGGACGACGCGCGAGACGGATGTCGGCACGGCCGGGCCCGCCAGGACGAGCAGCGTCTGGTGCTGCTCGTCGGCGGGGAACCTGTTCGAGCCCAGGGGGCCGACGCCCCCCGTCAGCGTGATCCGGAGCCGGCCGACGTCCGGACCGCCGGCGGCAAGGACCGTCGCGACGCCTTCGCGCACGGCGTCGAGGTCGGGCTCACGGAGCCCCAGACCGAGCGCCGAGCGACGCAGGCGACGCAGGTGCCGGGTCAGGGCGAACGCGGCACCGCCGTACACGGCGCACGTCTCGAAGACCCCGTCGCCGACCGTCAGGCCGTGGTCGACACCGGTGACCAGGGGCTCGTCGGGAGAGAACAGACGACCGTCGGACCAGACCACCACGCTCATCGCGTCAGTGTGTCACCGGCCCGACGTCGACGTTGGACGCCAGGCCGACGAGCCGCGCGGCCTTGAGCTCGGTCTCCGCCCACTCGTCCTGCGGGTCGCTCCCCCACGTGATCCCGGCGCCGGTGCCGAACCGCAGGACACCGTCGGACCACCAGAACGTCCGGATGCCCACCGCCAGCTCCGCCCGGACGCCCCCGGCCTCGTCGACCGAGATCCACCCCACTGCACCGCAGTACGGCCCCCGGGTCGCCCGCTCGAGCGACTCGATGATGCGCAGCGCGGCCGCCTTGGGCGCCCCCGAGACGGATCCCGGCGGGTATGTCGCGTCGAGCAGGCGCGCCCACAGGTCCGGGGCCCCGACGACCGCCGGGTCCAGGACCCCCTGAACGGTCGAGACGAGGTGGACGAGCCCGGGGTGACGTTCCTCACCCAGCAGCGTGGTCACCTCGACCGTTCCCGGCGTGCACACCCGCTGCAGGTCGTTGCGGACCAGGTCGGTGATCATCACGTTCTCCGCGCGGTCCTTGGCGGTCAACCCGTCCGCGGTCGCGGCCGTGCCCTTGATCGGCCCCGACGTGACCACCCCGTCGGCCACCCGCAGGAAGGCTCGGGGCTCGCCGTGACCACCCACACGGGCTCGTGCGCACTGCCCACGGGTACGTGCACCCCGCCGGCGAACGGTGCCGGGTTGCCCGCGTCCAGCACCGCCGCCAGGGCACGCGCGTCCGGCTCGTCGGGAAGAGGCGCGGACAGCACCCGGCAGAGGTTCGCCTGGTAGACGCCCCCTTCTCGGATGTGGTCGCGCACGGCGTCGACCGCTCCCACGTACTCGTCGCGGTCCAGCGACGACGTCCACGAGGTGGCGTCCGGGCCGAGCCACGGATCCGCTGCGGGGGCCGGTGCCGGTCGCACGGTCGCGAACCGCCAGGCCCGGACCCGTCCCTCGAAGTCCCCGACGACGGCCCACCACCCGGGGCCGAGCCGCTCGGGCTGCGCCCGCAGGTCGATGACGTCGACCAGGTCCGACGCCACGACCCCCGAGAACCAGGCGCTCCCGGGGGCTCGGACGGATCTCTCGGGCACCCGCACACGCTACAGACCCCGGCAGATCCGCACGGTCATGGGCCCCCCGTGAGCCAGTTGGACTCTCGCCGACGTCGTCAGTTAGAGTTCGGGACGCACACGGAGCACCGGTGAAAATCGGCGGACGTGCTGTGCGGACGTGGCTCAGTGGTAGAGCATCACCTTGCCAAGGTGAGGGTCGCGGGTTCGAATCCCGTCGTCCGCTCGGAGGCAGACATCCTGATCGGCCCGCCGGCCGCTCTGGACTGCGGTCTCAGGGTGGAGTGGCCGAGAGGCGAGGCAGCGGCCTGCAAAGCCGTATACGTGGGTTCGAATCCCATCTCCACCTCGTAGGACATCAGCAGTTGTTGTGCCCCGGACTTACCCCCGGGCGATTGGCGCAGCGGTAGCGCGCTTCCCTGACACGGAAGAGGTCACTGGTTCGATCCCAGTATCGCCCACCATATAACCGCAGGTCACAGGCTCGGAGCGCTCGCCGCTCCGGGCCTGTTCTGTCGATTCCATAGTTCTTCCATAGTCGAGCGATCCGGTCGGCTTTCTCGGGAGAGCCCGTCGCCCCCAACCGCTCTCCCCCGCAACCTCTCGGCGTACGCGATGCCGCCGTCGCTGGAGCGCGAGCGGCGTTGACCTGCTCGCGCGGCAGGCCCGCTGCCAGACTCGCCCCATGACGCGATTCAGCTTCACGATCACCGGCGAGGTCGAGGTCGACCCCAACACGATCGGACTTGCGTTCGCCAACCTCGCATTGCCGAGCCCCGTCGGAGATCCCGAGATCGCGAGGCTAGGTACCGAGTGGCAACTCTGGCCCGTTGACTACACGCTGCGCGCCTTGCTCACATCGCTGGTGTTGACCGGTTGGAATGGCGCGCCGCTCGACCACACTCAGAACGGAATCGTCGAGATCGACTGCGCGGCCGTGGAGTTGTGAGCTGGGGCGGTTGGCCGACTCGCCCGAGCACGGGGGGCGAATGCTCCCGGTGCGATTCTGAGCGCCCCTGGCGACGTCCTGACCCACTCACACGGGCGCGGCGGTTTCCAGGCTGCCAGAGGAGTCCAGGCGAGCCCAGAGCGAGCCTGCGGCGTGCATCGGCGCTTGGCATCGAACATGGGCAGATGACCGAGCCGATCGAACCCGTGGTGACGGGGCCACCGCCGTCGAGCTGGCCGTACGTCAAGGTCGCTCGCGCAGCGCAGCACTTTTCCGAAGCTCCAGGCGAGGATCGGCCTTTGGCTCGCCGCGAGCCCGGTCAACACCGATGCCGTGATCTCAGACGATCGGCTGAGTTGGTCGCTGCGCCTTCGCGTGTCGTCACCGCCGCCGCTCGACGAGTGGGGCGCGTATGTGGGCGACTGCGTGCACAACCTGCGCAGCGCGCTCGACGCGGCGGTCTGGGATCTCGCCACGAGCGGCGGGCGGGAGCCGTCGAAGCCGAACCTGATCAGCTTCCTGTCGTCGCCGGCACCGGGACGGAATGGAAGAAGGCGGCCCTAGACAAGCTCGACGGGGTGGACGCTGCCGCGGTCGAGCGGATTAGGCGGATTCAGCCGTTCCAGCGGCCCGCGGCAGATCGCGCCAAGGATCCGCTCGTGCTCCTCGCCCGCCTCGACAACGACGACAAGCACAGATCGAAGATCGTCGCTCAGATCGCGGTAGAGCAGTTGGAGCACCAGTTCAGCACGGAGTTCGCCGACGACGCTGCCGCCAAGCGCAACGAACCGCCGGACACGATCTTGCACGCCCCCGACTTCACCGACGGTGCGCTCCTGATCGAACAGCGAACCGTCGACCCAGTCGTCAAGGTCAAGGGCTCGTTCGACGGCAAGGCGAACCTGCTTATCGATACGCCGACCGGACCACAGTCGCTGATCGACACGCTGACTTTGCTGATCGACTACGTCGGGCAAGTGCTCGAGATCGTCTACGGGCGCGTCGAGCTTCGCTCCGGAGGATGCGCCGGCGTAGCCGTGCGGATCGTCAGCGTCGTCGTGGCGGCAGCCCGTACTTCCGGCCGGCCCACACACCTGACAGCGGGTGCACCTCTCGCGCGACCGAGGCGCACGACTCGAGCTGCGCGGCGCCGTCCACAACCGGCCCGACATTCGAAGGCACAAGCCACGTATAGATTGGCGGCCGAAGCAGCACTTCGCGCTCCAGGCGCTGCACTGAGAGGCAGGACGTGGCGAAGTTCGACGTGCAAGGCACGCGACTCGTAGTCCGGCTGAACGCCGTTGAGCGGCTCGCCGCCTGGCGCTGGAGTCCACGAGCACCTCTGTCTGCCATCACGGACGTGCAGGTCCTCCCTTCCACCCGGTTTTCCGTCGTCCAATGACTAGTCAGCACAGGATTCGCGGCGACCGGTGCGCCGCTGGGCGGCATCGCAACCGTCGGACCGCGAGCCCGGGCGACCGACGGCCGCCCTGCACTTGTGGTCACCTATGCATCCGGTCCGGCGGTCCTCGTCCTCTTCGACGAAACCTCCCCGTGGGCACTAATGCTCGTATCCAGCAGAAGAGCGCCAGCCGTGGAGGAAGCCATTCGAACCGCCTTGCCTGTTCCGCCTCCCTAGGCGCGGCATTGTGGGACCTGCTTCGCGGACACGAGTGCCCTGCCCGCACTCTGTCAAACCGATCCGGGAGCGCTCGGCTGGATCGGGCTCGATCTGACCCGATCCGCCCCGGTGGGCCGAGTGTGCGCGGGACCGGGAGCGCAGGGCCGTTCGGGCTGCTCCGGAAGAAAACCGGGTGACGTCGCCATGACGTTGGTCGGGTTAGGTCGTCGAGTTGGGATGCGTGAGGATGAGCGTGACGGCGTCCCACGAGTACTGGCTGATGAGGCCATTTCTGGGGCGCTTCGGCGACCTGTACCGCGCAGCCGTGCGCGATCCCGACGAGCAGAGGGCGGTCCCCTTCCTGAACGCGGTCGGCATGGGCTTCCGAGCCGCCCTCATGCTGCCCGGGCTTTTGCTGCTCGGAGTACCCACCTTCCTCAACCTCTCAGAGACCTGGTTCGACGTCGGGTTGGCAATCGCGCTGACTGGCCTCCTCGGAGCGCTCTGGTGCTCGATCCGACTCCTTCTGGCCGGAACACGTGTGCCGAACAAGTGGCTGCTCCCCTGGGATGGCGACCTCGTCTGGCAGGCCATCGTCGCTGTCTTCATCGTCTGGCAGCTGTTCACAGATCAGTAGCCGCGCATGATCTGCTCGCGCTGCTGTGCTGCCCGGGCGGCGTAGTTCTCGGCGTGCTGTCGTCGCGCGATCATGTCGGCGTACTCGCGGCGTCGGTCGTCTTCGAGCCCGAGCTGCCACAGTCGCTTGGCCTCGGCGTTGACCATCTGCTACCAGGTCTGGGCGGCTGCCGGCGCTGGTGCCGGGCTGGTCGTGGGCTCGACGTCGTCGGTCTGGTCGAGCACGGCCCGTCGCTGCCCGGCGGCGACGAGCTGGTCGGCCTGGTGCAGCAGCATCGCCGTCTCGGCTCGCACGCACGACGGTGGCGACGAACCTCACGCACTGGACTCGGTACCTCGAGCCGACGTTCGGTCGGCGGTCTCTGACGGGCGTCAAGCGCGCCGAGATCAACCAGTGGGTCACGCGGATGCTCGCCGAAGGCGCGGGGGTGCCGACAACCGAGAAGTCGGTCAACCTTCTGTCGGCGATCTTCACGGCGGCCCTCGAGGATGACCTCGTCGCGGTCAACCCCGCGCGGCGGATCAAGTTGCCCGAGCACCAGGCGAAGGACCGCGGCTACCTGTCCCGCGCCGAGGTCGACGCGATCTTGCGCGAGGTCGACGAGCCCTATCGGCTGTTCCTCGAGCTGACCGTCGAGACGGGCATGCGGTTCGGCGAGGCGGCCGGGATCAAGCGCGAGGCGGTCCTGCGCGAGGGTCGCGAGATCAGGATCTCGACCGTGCTGACCCGCTCTGGGATCAAGGACGTGCCGAAGACCTCGAAGTCGGCGCGGGTCGTCCCGGTGCCTGAGCACCTGCGCGTCCGACTCCTGCGAGTCGTCATGAGCACTCCCCCGGGCTGCCTGGTCTTCACGGGCGCGCATGGCGGCGGGCTGTCCGACGCGAACGTGCGCGGTCGCGTCCTCGCGTCGGCGTGCGACCGGGCGGGGGTGCGGCGGATCGGGCTGCACCACTTGCGGCACGCGTTCGCCTCGTGGCTGACCGAGGAGGGCGTCGGATCGTTCGAGGTCGCGTCTGCGCTCGGCCACTCGACGGTGCGGATGATGAGCAGGTACGCGCACCTGGCACCGGGCGCCCCGACCGAGTCCTCGACGCTCTCGAACGCTCCCGTAGCCGCGCCGCGATTTCATAGTCGTTCCATAGTGAAGCCGAAACACCGGTTTCGGCAGCAACACCCGTAACGCTCTGACCTGCACTGATACCGACCTCCGAGGCCCTGACCAGCAGCAAGGACATGCCTGACACGGAAGAGGTCACTGGTTCGATCCCAGTATCGCCCACCAGCATCGCTGCAGGTCAGAGGCTGTTTCGGATCACTCCGGGACGGCCTCTCTCTGTTCCATCACACGGCCGAGGAGCGCGGGGACGGGCGATCGCGGACCATCGGGTGATGCCCACCAAGGCTGCGACCCTCCTTGCCATGCACGCCGGTCCGGGCTTCGTGATCCCCAACGCCTGGGACGCGGGGTCCGCCCGGATCCTCGAGGGCCTCGGGTTCCCGGTGATCGCGACGACCAGCGCGGGCATCGCCTGGTCGTGCGGCGTGCCCGACGGTGGGGCGCTGGACCTCGACACCATGCTCGAGCACGTCGGTCGCATCGTGGCAGCGGTCCGCGTGCCGGTGAGCGTCGACCTCGAGGCCGGGTACGGCGACACCGCCGACGATGTCGCGCGCACCGTGGCCCGTGCCGTGGGGCTCGGAGCGGTGGGCGGCAACCTGGAGGACGCCGTCGACGGCGGGCTCTTCGGCATCGACGAGGCCGTCGAGCGCGTCGCGGCCGCACGCGCTGCCGCACCCCAGGGCACCTTCGTCCTGAACGCACGCACTGACACCTACTTCGTAGGCACGTCGGGCGACCCGTTCGCCGAGACCGTCGAGCGCGCGACCCGCTTCCTCGACGCGGGGGCCGACTGCGTCTTCGTGCCCGGTGTGGTGGAGCAGGACGCGATTCGCCGGCTCGCCGCCGCGATCCCAGGTCCGCTGAACGTGGTGGCGGTCTGGCGAACACCATCGACGCTCGCACGCTCTTCTCGCTCGGCGTCACGCGGGTCAGCCTGGGCGGCAGCCTCGCGCGAGCGGCACTGAGCACGCTCGAGCGGGCCGCGCGGGAGCTGCTCGACTCCGGCACCCTGGACTTCCTCGACGGCGCGATCGCCTACGGCGACCTCCAGCGCCGCTTCGCGCCCTGATCGTCGTGCGCCGGACGAGGCCGCCCTCAGCGGGGGCGGCCCGGTCCGGGCCCGGTCCTGGTCCTAGTCCCAGGTCTGGACGATGGTCTGCCGGACGATCAAGCCGCGTTCCAGGGTGGCGACGGCGGCGCACACCACGCGGGTGCCGTCCGGGTAGCGGCAGTGTTGGGTGAATGCGATGCCGCCGTCGGTCGCGACGGCGTCGCGCACCTCGTGGTTCACGTTGCGGCCGCAGACGTCGCGGAAGTAGGTGCGGATCGCGTCGCGCCCACTGATCAGCTGGGGGCTCGACGGCGGGTGGTCGCGGTCGAGCAGCGTGAGGGTGGCGCCCTCCGCGTACCGGGCGGCGATGGCGTCGGCGTCCAGACCCTCGATCGCCCGGGTGAGGGCGGCGAGCTCGACGGTCGTGGTGGTGTCGGTGGTGGTCATGATGCTTCTCCTTCAGGGTCGGGCTTCGATGATGAGGTTGACGGGTGAGGTGATCGCGACGCGGACGCGCGTGAAGCCGGCGTCGCGCAGGACCGCGGTGAGCGCCGCAGGACCGGCCTGCGCACCGAGGGCTCGCCCACCGGGCTGGGCGAGGGACGAGGGCGTGCAGACCAGGGTCGAGGCGCCGTAGAACACCCGGCCCAGCGGGTGCAGGTTGTCCTCGATGTGGTCCCCGGCCATCGGTTCGACGACCATGAGGGTGCCGTCGTCGGAGAGGGCGCGCAGCGCGGCGCGTGCTGCGGCGTGCGGGTCGCCCATGTCGTGCAGGCAGTCGAACATCGTCACCAGGGCAGCGCGCCCGGGCGGCAGCTCCGTGGCGTCGGCGACCTCGAACCGGGTCCGGCCGGCGACGCCGGCCTCCTCGGCCCGCACTCGTGCCGTCCGGATCGAGGGCTCGTGGTAGTCCAGCCCCAGGAACCGCGACTCGGGGAACGCTTCGGCCATGAGGGTCGTGGAGGCGCCGTGGCCGCAGCCGACGTCGACGACCTCCGCGCCACCGCGCAGCCTGTCGACGACTCCGTCGAGGGCGGGGAGCCAGGTGCCGGTCAGGTTGGCGACGTAACCGGGCCGGAAGAACCGCTCCGTCCCGGAGAACAGGCCGTCGTCGTGCTCGTGCCACCCGAAGCCGGCCCCCGTGCGGAACCGGTCCTCGATCGCGGACACGTCCCGCAAGACACCGAGCGCGAGCTCCATGCTGCCCGGGAAGAAGGCCGGGCTGTCCGGGTCGGCCAGGGCCGCCTCCTGCTCGGGCGTCATCGACCAGGTCCGGGTGGCCGGGTCGTACACGACGTAGCCACCGGCGGCCTGGTTCGCCAGCCACGGGGCGAGGTAGACCGCGGCGGTGCGCGTGCGTGCTGCGAGCCTCGTCGGTGGTCACCGGCTCGCCGCCGCGCAGGGCGCGATAGAGCCCGAGCCGGTCGCCGATGACGACGAGAGCGGCGCTGACGGTGGCACCGAGGTCGCCGATCATCTGGCCGAGGAACGCGTCCAGCCTCGCCGGGTCGACCTCGCGGCGCCTGACGAGAGGAAGGGTCTGAACCATGGTCGTGTCCTTTCGGGAGGAGATGTGACCAGACTCGGGCGGCGCCGTCGGGGCTCCGTCAAAGGCCCGTCAACGGCTCCGGACGCGGGGCTACGCTGAATTTCGTGCTGCGGCTCTGGATCCTCGGCCCGATGGCGGCCGCGAGGGACGACGTCCCGCTCGGGATGCCGACGAGCGAGCGCGCGCGGGCACTGATCGGCTGGTTGGCACTGCACCCGGGACCCCGTCGGCGGACCGATGTCGCGGCCCTGCTGTGGCCCACGACCGACCCGGAGCGGGCCCGGGCGAACCTGCGGACGGCGATCTGGGCGACCCATCGGACGTGGGGCGAGCCGGCGGTCGAGGCGACACGGTCGACGGTCGCGCTCGTCGACGGCACGTGGGTCGACGCGACCGACGACCCGGCGGCGGAGGGCGAGCTCCTGCCGGGCCTGGACGACGACTGGGTGGTGACCGCGCGCGAGGAGCGGGAGCGATCGATCGTGTCGCGGCTCGTCGAGGAGGCCGAGACCGCCGAGGTCGAGGGCGACCTCGCGGCCGCCGTGCGGCTCTCGGAACGTGTCTGCCGCCTGGCTCCGTACGACGAGGGGGCGCACCGGCTGCTGATCCGACGGCTGCTCCTCGCGGGCGACCGCGCCACCGCGCTCCTGGCGTCCCGGGAGTTCAGCGAACGACTAGCTCGCGGAGCTGGGCGTGCGACCCTCGCCCGCGACGCGCGCAGCGCACGCGGCCGCTGACGCAGGCGTCCACGAGTCCGCACGACCGAGGTTGTACGGGCGAGCCGACGAGGTGGCGCGGCTCACGGCGACGTGGCGGTCCGCGTCGCGCGGCGGCGGGCGCGTGGCCGTGATCACCGGAGAGGCCGGCATCGGCAAGTCCAGCCTGCTGGCCGAGCTTGCGCATCGCGTGGAGGCCTCCGGCGGACGGTCCAGCGTCGCCCTCGGCGTCGACGCGCCGGTCCAGACGCCGTTCGCCGCCTGGCTCGAGGTCTGCCAGGGACTGGTGGCGACAGCCCAGCCCGTCCCCGCGCAGGCGACCTGGCCCGTCGAGCTCAACCGGCTGTCCGACGGCCTGGGGACCCGCCTCGGCCACCCCGGGCTGCCGCCGTCGGTCACCGCGCCGGAGCTCGAGCGACTGCGGGTGTTCGAGTCGGTGCTCCGCCTCGTGGAGTGGTCCTGCGCCGACCGGCCCACCATGATCGCGCTCGACGACGCCCACCGGGTCGACCGGACGAGCATGAAGCTGACCGGCCACATCGGACGACACATCGCCAGGCTTCCGCTGCTCCTGGTCCTGACGATCCGCGACGGAGCCCCCAGCGCCGAGGCGGACGCCATGATCGCGGACCTGGCCGGCCGAGGAGTCCCGGTCGAGTCGTACGCGCTCGAACCGCTCGAGGAGCGCGCCGTCGCAGCGCTCGTGAGCTCGCTGCACCCGCTCGGACACGACGTCCTCGACCGCGTCGTCGCCGCCGCGGAGGGCAACCCGCTGCTGGCCGTCGAGTCGGCCCGCGCCGTCGTCGCCGGGGGCGAGGGACCGCCGGCCAACCTGCGGATCGGCGTCCGCGCGTCCCTGGGCCGGCTACCACCGAACGCGACGCAGCTCGCCCAGTTGCTCGCGGTCGCCGGTCAGCCGCTGTCGCCAGCCGAGCTCGACCGCCTCGAGGTCGCCGAGATCGCGGAGGCGGAGGATGCGGCGACGGCCGAGGGGCTCCTGGTCCGGCGCGGGGCGCGCCTCGGATTCCGTCACGACCTGCTGCGCGACGCGGTCTACGCCGAGGTCCGGAACACCACCCGCCTGCACGACCGCATCGCGAGCTCCCTGGATCCGACGCGCCATGCGGACGTGGCCCGTCACCTGGCGTCGGCCGGCCGGGAGGTCGAGGCGGCGCGCTCCTGGGCAGCGGCAGCGGCAGCGGCGAGGGCGGTGGGAGCCCTCGACGAGGCACGGGAGTTCCTCGTTGCCGCCGCCGCGCTGACCCCCGACGACGGAGCGCTGTGGCTCGAGCTCGAGGAGATCGACGCGTGGGCGGGACGCCACGCGGACACGGAGGCAGCCTGGTCGAAGGCGCTGGCGCTCCTGCCCGAGGACCAGCTGCCTGCGGCGTGGTGCAGACGCGGACGGCAGTTCCGCTCGGTGGTCTGCAACCCCGAGAGGTCCCGGCTCGCGTACCGGTCGGCCCTCGGCCTCCTCCCCCAGGACGGCGAGTCGCGGGTGCGTGCGGACGTCCTCATCGGGCTCGCGTGGGGAGACGCCGTCGCGGGCTCCGGCGCTGACTTCGAGGGGCTGCTGGCGGGCGCCGAGATCCTCAGCCCCACCCCGCAGGATTCTTTGCGGGCGTCGGACATCGCGGAGATCCGGATGCTGGGTCTGATCAGGGCCGGACGGTTCGCGGACGCGATCGACGTCGCGCTGACGGCGGCACCCTATGCGGGGTCGTCTCGGTCGCCGGACCGCGCGTTCGCCCTGCTCACCAACGCGGCCTGCGCGCTGACCTGCATGGGCGATCACGAACGAGCTCTCGCGCTGGCCGACCGGGCCGTGGAGGCGACCCGCACGGTGCCCTCGGTCCTCCTGGGCAGCCTGGCCGCTCGGGCGCAGATCCTCGCCAGGCTGGGTCGACACGAGGAGGCCCTCGCCACCGTCCGACGTCAGCAGGACCTCGCCGACCGGCTCGACGACCCGGCACTCAGCGCGACGGCCGCACACGACGCCGGACTGGTCGCACTCGCGGCCGGCAGGCACGCCGAGGCCGCCGAGTCCTGGCCCAGGCGCTCGCCCTGCGGGCTCCGGTGAGCCGACCGGGCGCCGCCCTCCGCCGCGCCGAGGCCCTCGCGCTCGACGGCCGTCCGACCGAGGCGGCCGAGCAGCTCCGCGCCGCGGTCGTCGAACCCGTGCGTCCCGCGGACCAGCCGTGGTCGCTGGTCCCCCGCATCGCGTTCGTCCAGGCCCTGATCGCGCTGGCGCGCGGCGACGAGGCCCTGGCGACGAGGCGCCTGGACGAGTCGGCCGACGCCTGGTCGCGAGTGCTGGACACGAGCGGACCGGCCGACGGAGACGTCTACCTCTCGAGCCTGGTGGACCTCGGCCGACCGCCCGTGATCGGCCTCGTCGAGCCCGCCCGCGAGTCGCCCGGATCGACGACCTGCGGCTGAAGATCGCCGCCCCGAGCCCCCAGCCGGTGTGACCGAGATGCCGTCGTTCGCGCTGACCGCCCACGCCGCCGCCCCGGTCGAGGAGGTGTGGAAGCTGCTGCACGACCCGTCCCGCTTCCCGGAGTGGTGGAGCGGCGTGGAGACCGTGCGGACCGGGCCTTCCGACGTCTACACGATGTGGCCCGAGAACTATCCCGACTTCCCCATGGACCAGCGCCTCGACGCCACCCCGGCACCGGGCCGGGTCACCATCTCCTGCCTCGTGTCCGACCTGGTCTTCCGCTGGGAGCTGAGGGCCGACGACGAGGAGACCGACATCGACGTCCACGTCGACATCCCCGAGCTCGAGGCGCACCGGCTCTCGACCCAACGCGAACTGATCCGCGCGTCGATCAACCGGCTGGCGGAAGCTCGCCGGGACCTGAACGGAACCTGGACGGCGCTGCCCGCCGGTCACCTGACGGCGACGGTGTCCGCACCCGATCCGTTCGGCACCGGCTCGCTGACGAGCCCCGGGGATCTCCTCGACGCCTGGTAGACCGGCAGTCCGCGTTCTTGCGCGATTGCGACGTCCTGGTCCGAACGCGCGCGCCACGCTCGGCCGCGGTGATCGCCGCGGAAGCACCGGCGGTGCCAGCACCCGCGGCGACGGGTCATACCATTCGGCGGTCACCACCTGCCGCCTCTCAGGGTTGCTCTCGCCAGGAGTCCGACACTCCGCTTCCCGTGTCGTCCAGGAGTCGGATCCCGTCGTCCGCGACGTCGACGTTCACGAGCTTGACCCGTTCGTCGGGAGTCTCGTTCGGCCAGTGGAAGACCAGTCGCTCGGCACCCTGCGGGTCGGTGAAGATCATCCCGTGGCCGCCGTTGCGTGCCCAGAGCGGTTCGTCCCGTTGGATCCACGGCCCGGCGACCTGCCCGGTCGTCGACAGCGCGACCCCGATGGCGTAGCCCTCCTCACCGAAGCTTCGACCAGATCATCAGCAGCGACCCGTTCTCCGAGCGGATCAGGTACGGGCCGTCAGTGAAGAGCGGGTCCTTGGCCAGGTTGAGCTGTTCCGGCGGTTCGACGCCCTCGGGGAACCAGAGCGGCTTGCTCCAGGGTGCGTCCGACGCCCGGAACAAGAGGATCGGCGTGCCGGCGGAGGCCATGAGGTCGTCGGAGAGCCGGAGAGCGTACATCTCGCCGTCGGCGATCCCAGGCTCGCCTCCGGCGACGCCTTCGGCGCCGCGGCTGTAGACCAGCCAAGGTGTCGCGTCCTCGTCGATGAACAGGGTCCCGTCGAGACAGGGGACGTCTCGCGGCGTCACGGGCCCGTCGCTCCACGGGACGAACGGCCCGATCGGTTCGTCGGCGACAAGGACCTGGATCCCTCGAGGACCAGCCTCCGGAGCCGTGCTAGCCAATGTGGCGAACATGAAGTACCGGCCACCGCGAGCGACGACCTCGGGGGCCCAGAACTGCGTGTCGGCCCAGAACTCGGCGGGCGGCCGGAAAGCAGGGATCGGACCCTCCCATGTCGCGAGGTCGTCGCTGGTGAAGCAGTCGAAGCCCGTGGCCGGCCCGCCCCACAGATTCGTGTCCGTCGTCCCGTACAGCACGTAGCCACCGGAACCGACCTCCAGGATGAACGGGTCCCGCATGCGGATCTCGCTCAACGACTGACTGCTCATCGCCGCTCCTTCGTCGGGCCGTGATGGACGCCTCGGTGCTCAGATTCAGATCGTCGCACCACCGGAACCATGGCTGAGGCTCAACGTGGTCGTGGAGGTGCGTGGTCGTGTCCGGACGACACGTGTTGCACTGCGGCGACACGTCGGGCAGACCTCAGTGCTCGGCGAGTCCGCGCAGTTGGTGAGGCGGCCGGTGCGACGATCACCGCGTGACCACTGACTCACCCTCGCCCCGGAAGCGCGGCAGGACGATGCCCGCGTGGATCGTGGTGGGCGTCGTGGCCGTCCTCGTGGGCGTTGTCGCCGGTCCGGGTCTCGTCCGCATCGTTGGCCTCGTCGGCGGTCTGTGCGCGCTCGCGTACGGAGCCGGGCGATACATCGGGCCACGCGGGCGCGATCGCGAGTAGCTCGACGGTTCACTCGGCCCGGATCGGCACTCGCCTGGGTCCCGTCGACCGGGTGCGGATGGGGTGAGCCGGAGGCCTCGGGCCCGGCCCCACAAGGCGTCAGGACGTGGTCGCTGCCGCGCGCACCCGACGGACGGCCTCCGCCGCGCCGCCGTCCCACGGCGCCCCGTGGCCGGGGAGCACCCACCGGGCCTCGAGCTCCGCGACGTTGTCGAGCGAGTGCAGAGCCTCGGCGGTGTCGTCGGTGAACGGTGCGGGGGCGGGTCCGGTCGCGCCGGTGAGGACGTGCCGCGTGGTCAGGCCGTCGCCGACGAAGACCGCGTCGACGGCGGGCACGTGGATGGCGATGCTCCCCGGCGAGTGTCCGGGCAGCGCCAGCACACGCGGGGACCCCGGCAGGTCGAGGACGTCGCCGTCGTCCACCTCGACGACCTCGGTCAGGTGGTGTGTCTTGGCGGCGCCCTTGCGCATCCCGTAGGCGAGGAAACCGAGCGTGGCACCGAGACGGAACCGGCCCCAGGCCGGCGACGTCTTCTCCGTACCGCGAGCGCGTGCCGCGTCGGCGCGACCGACGTAGACAGGGATGCCGTTCCGCACCCGCAACCGTTCGGCGAACCCGATGTGGTCGGCGTCTCCGTGCGTGAGGACGATGCCGCGGATGTCGTCGAGCGACCGCCCGAGCGAGGCCAACTCGGCCTCGAGGTCGTTCCAGTGCCCGGGGAGGCCGGCGTCGACGAGCGTCATGCCATCGTCGGTGACGACGAGGTAGCAGGCGACGATGTCGTTGCCGACTCGGTGCAAGCCGGGAGCGAGCCGCATGGTTGTCTCCGTCCGATGTGGTGTGATGGCTACGCTATGTAGCCACGATGGTTAATGTCAATAGCCATGAGGAGCGCGACATGCCTGCACCGGATCGGACCAACCTGCCGGCGATCGTCGTGGCAGCCCGCGCGATCCTTGAGCGGAAGGGCGCCGCGGGGTTGACCATGCAGGCGGTCGCCGAGCAGGTCGGGGTACGTGCGCCGTCCCTCTACAAGCGCGTCGAGGGGCGCGACGAGCTGGTGGGGCTCGTCGTCGAGGCCACTCTGCGCGAGCTCGGCGAGCGGCTCGGGGAGGTGCAGGACGCCACCGCGGGACAGCCCGAAGCGCAAGCGCTGCCGGCGCTGGCCAGGGCCTTCCGCGAGTTCGCGCACACCTACCCCGCCGGTCACGCCATGGCCTTCGGGCCGCTACCGCCCGCCTCGCGACCGGCTCACGACGTCCTGGTCGCGTCGGTGGCCCCGGTGCTGCGGGCGACGACGGCCCTGGTCGGCGACGCCCACGCCCTCGACGCGGCGCGCACCGTGACCGCGTGGGCGAACGGGTTCCTGGCCATGGAGCTGTCCGGGGCGTTCCAGCTCGGCGGGGACGTCACCAGCGCGTTCGACTACGGCGTCACCCTGCTCGTCGACGCACTCGGCCGCCGCCACCCCACCGAGGAGCCGGAGTCCTGACCGCGGTCACCTGGCTGGCCGGGACACACCCGCAACCGGGGTGAGCGGCCAGATCGCGAACGCTGCTCGTGTGAGCTCTGGGCCAATGTCCGGTAGCCGTACAGCACGCTGCTCGGTACGGTCGGTTGCATCACAGAGTCCGCACAGGGCCCGCACCGCGGAGCGCCGGACCATGACGCGAGGGCACGGCCTTCAACGGCTCTGATCGCATGCGGTTGTCTGCACCGCAGCACCATCGGAAGGCTCGTCGACGACGACGCCGGCGAGATCCGCCCTCACGAGGGAGCGAACGATGAGCCCAGTACACGGACGACTTCGGGCAGGGCGACTCGCCCTGGTCGCAGCCGTCGCAGTCATGGCGACCTGGGGCCTGCCGGAGGCCGCGTCCAGCGCCGGTGCCACGAGCCCGGCCAAGGACGCCAACCCCACCGCATGCGCCCACCGGGTCAACAACACCCCACAAAAGCTCGTCAACTGCGTCACCCAGGCCGATCTCTGGGCGCACATGGTCAAGTTCCAGCAGATCGCGGACGCCAATCCCGGCGCCGACGGCCACCCGTCTCGCAACTCGGGCGAACCCGGCTACAAGGCCTCGGCCGACTATGTGGCCGCCGTCATGAGCGCAGCGGGCTATGACGTCACCCTGCAGGAGTACAAGTTCCACTACTTCAGCTTCGTCGGCACCCCCGTGATGCGGGAGGAGTCGCCGACGGCGCGCGACTTCGGGCTGGGCACGGAGTTCAACCCCGGACCGGTCGCCGGTTCGGCGAACGCGCCGCTCCAAGCTGCAGGGGGCATCTTCGTGCCAGCCACCCCCACCCCCAGCTCGGCGAGCGGCTGTACGGCGGCTGACTTCGCCACGTTCATGCCGGGGAACATCGCCCTGATCCAGCGGGGCACGTGCACCTTCGCCCAGAAGGTCGCGAATGCCGAGGCCGCCGGCGCATCCGCCGTCGTCATCTTCAACGAGGGAAACCCAGGCCGTACCGGGCTCTTCTCGGGAACCCTCGCGGGAACGGAAACCGTCCCCGTCCTCTTCACGTCCTACGAGGTCGGCACCCAGCTCCTGGCGCAGTCGGCCCCTGTCCTGACCATCAACGTCCAGGCCATCGACGACCCGAACCGCTCCGACTGGAACGTCATCGCCGACTCCAAGGGCGGCGACCCGAACAACATCCTGGTCGTCGACGCCCACCTCGATGCCATCTACGGCGCCGGGATGCTCGACAACGCTTCGGGCTCGGCGGCGATCCTCGACATCGCCCAACAGCTGCAGAACACCAACACGCGCAACAAGCTGCGCTTCATCTGGTTCGGCGGCGAGGAGCTCGGCTTGCTCGGCTCTGACTTCTACGTCAACACCCTGCCGGCCCAGGAGCTCGCCAAGATCAAGTTCGACCTCGACGCCGACGTCCTGGCGACACCGAACTACGTGGCCGGCGTGATCGATCCGAAGGACGGGGTCGGCCTGTTCGACCGCCAACCCGGCACTCCGACGCCGCCGAGCATCTGGGCGCCGTCGGCGATCGCGCGGGACTACGGGATCGACTACCTCAACTCGATCGGGAAGAACAACATCCTGTTCTCGGCAGACGGTACGGATGCCCTGGGCTTCCAGCTCGCAGGGGTCCCGGCGAGTGGCGTCCTCACCGGCCAGGACTGCTGCAAGCTCGCGTCGGACGTCGACCTCTTCGGCGGCTTTGAGGGCAACTTCGAGGGCACCGTTCCGGGCACCGACGGGGGGTGCGTGGACAACCCGTTCCGGTGGTGCGACAACCTCAGCAACAACGACCCTGTGGTGCTGACCTGGATGTCGAAGACCTTTGCCAACATGGTGGGACACATGGCGTACGACACCCAGGTGTTCAGCTCGACCCAGAAGGGCGGGGGCCACGTCAAGAAGCACTCGGGCCCGGTCGCAACGCCCGAGGGGACGGTGACCAGCTGACCCGCGTGCGCACGGAGGTCAGAACGGACCAACCGTCGAACGGTCAACATGGATGCTGCTGCTCTCGCGCGGCGATGTGACGACCACTGTCGGCCACGTCGGCAACGACAAGAGCGTGGAGGTCCGGCTCACCGACCGCGAGGCGTCGCCTTCGCCGGCGCGCCCCGCGGTCGTGTGGTGCACGCGTCGTTGGTTCTGCGATGACCGGCGCTGCGCGCGGAGCACGGTCGCGACGTCCGCGCTCGTGGGCCCGTGCGCCCAGCTGGTGGCCGCCGTGATCGACTCGTGGCGCTCACGCCTCAGTCGAGGGCTTTCATGAACGACCACAGGTGTCCCTCGAGGTCGTACGCGCTGTAGACGCGGTACCCGTACGCCCGGTCGACCGGGGCGTCCTGCACGGTTGCGCCTGCCGCGAGCGAGTGCGCGTGGTGGGCGTCGACGTCGTCCACCAGGACGGCGACGGACGCGGTCGAGGCGCCGAGCGATCGGGGCGATGCCAGCCGGTACGACACCTGCTCCGGATGCATCCAGATGACGCCGTCGCCCGCGTACACCTCGCCGTGCACGACCTGCCCGTCACCGTCGCGCGTCAGCTCGCCCGGTACGAGACCGAACGTCCGGACCAACCAGGCGTGTGCGGCGCCGATGTCGGTGTACACCAGCAGCATGATCCGGTGCTGGGCCGAGGGCTCCATCGTGGTCATCGCCTCGACGACGGCCAGCAGGTCGGTGCCGTCCGACGCGAGCGCTCCCGCGACGCGCGACCGCAGCCGCGCGGTCGCCTCGATCCTCTCGTCGAGGGTGGCCAGGTGGGTACGCATCGCCGACGCCAGGTCCCACGCCGGGTCGTCGAGCGCCCGCTGAACCTCTGCCAGCCCCATGCCGAGCCGGCGCAGGAGGCAGATCCGGTAGAGCCGCTCGGCGTCCGCGGCGTCGTACAGCCGGTGGCCGGCGTCGCTTCGCCCCGACGGTGTGAGCAGCCCGATCTGCTCGTAGTAGTGCAGCGTGCGGACCGTCAGCCCGCTCGCCGCCGCCAGCTCGCCCACCCTGTCGCCTGTGTCCATGCACGAGACGCTAGGACCTGACGCGGCGTCAGAGACAAGAGGTCGTTGGCCGAACTTTCCCAAGCCGGTACGCCGGCAGTCGATGCACTTCCCTGCTGAGTACGACCAGGAAGTGCATCCGGCGCCGGGTGCGGGAGCATGGAGCATGGCCGCGGCAGCGGAGGACCCAGTCGGTGACGTCGTCTGGATGATCCGCGGGCACTGGGTCACGCTCGCGCTCCGGGCCGCCGTCGACCTGGGCGTGCTCGATCACCTGGCTGCCCGGACCAGCGTCGCCGCGCTGGCGTCGGAGACCTCCTGCGACCCCGCCGACCTGCGGCGTCTGCTGCGGACGCTTGCCGACCTGGGGATGGTCGAGCCGCACGGCGGACCACGTGGTCGCCACGCCCCGCGGGGCGACGTTGGCACGCGGGCACCCCAGCGGCCTGCGGGACCTGCTGCTCATGCAGACGTCGCCGCCCAACATCGCCAGCTGGCAGCGGCTCGCCGACGCCGTCCGCGCTGGTGGGTCCGTCTATGAAGCGGTGAACGGCATCGGGCCGTGGCAGTACCTGGCCGCCCACCCCGAGCAAGGCGCGATCTTCGACGCAGCGATGGCGAGGCGCGGGTCCGAGCAGGCGGCCGTCCTCGTCGCCGGCTGCGACTTCTCGGGCGTGGGCACGGTCGTCGACGTGGGTGGTGGGCGGGGTGCCATGCTGGCCGAGGTGCTGGCCGCGGTCCCCGGGCTGCGCGGCGTCGTGGCCGACCGACCGGAGGTCGCCCACGCGGCAGGGGCGTTCCTCGCCCGGTCCGGACTCGCGGACGTGGCGGTCGGCACGGCCGCTGACTTCTTCGAGTCGGTCCCGACCGGGGGCGACGTGTACACCGTGGCGAACGTCCTGCACGACTGGGCCGACCGGGACGCCGTCCGGATCCTGCAGACCATCGGGTCCGCCATGACGCCCGCCGCGCGGCTCTGGGTCGTGGAGCGCGTCCTCGACGCCCCGGGCCGCCTGCCGGAGGCGCAGCGTGACCTCCATCTGCTCGACCTGCACATGCTGGTGATGTTCGGCGCCAGGGAGCGGACCGCCGCCGAGTACCGGGCCCTGCTCACGTCCGCGGGCTTCACTGAGGGCCGACTGATCGTGGCCGGTGGCGCTTGGGACGTCATCGAGGCTCGCCTGGCGCCTTGACGTCGTCGATCGACCAGCCGACCACAGCGTGCTGGGCTACGGTTCGCTTGCGGCTCGATAGCCGGCGCATCCTTGATCTGCACCTGACGTGGTGGGGGTTCCATTCGTGAGTGCTGTGGACGAGTCTGTCGAGATCGACGACGTGGGGCAGGTGACGCCGGCCCCCGCTCCGTGGTGGGCGCGACGCCGCAGCGTGCTGGCCGGGTTCGTCGCCCTGCACGCGTTCTTCCTGGTCACGCTCGCACCGGCCATCCTGGGCGGGGGCGTCGACGGCGACCTGGGGTTGTACCGGTCGTGGGCCCTCGGGGGCCTGCACCACGGGCAGTGGCCGGGTCTCTCCGTTCCGGGCGTCTACCCGGTCGGCGCGCTCGCGCCCATCCTCGCCGCCGCCGTCGCCGGGCCGTTCTTCTTCCAGCTGGTCTGGTTCGCCATGGTCACCGCACTGAACGCTCTGGCAACCTTCGTGCTCGTGCGCGGCGGTTCGAGCACGGGCTACCGGGCGGCCTGGTGGTGGATGGCGTTCCTCCTCCTCGTGTACCCCGTCGATCTGCTGCGGCTCGAAGGGATCACGGCGCCGCTCGTCGTCGTCGGCCTCCTGCTGGTGGCCCGACGTCCGGTGGTCGCCGGGGTGCTGCTGAGCGTGGCAGCGTGGATCAAGGTGTGGCCGGCAGCGGTCGTCCTGGCCGTCGTCACGGCGCACCGAAGGCGGTGGCCGGTGCTCGGCGCAGCCGTGGCTGTCTCGACCGGGGTCGTCGTGGCCGTCGCCTCGCTCGGCGGGATGAGCCATCTCACGGGCTTCCTGGGCACGCAGGCCGATCGGGGGCTGCAGCTCGAGGCGCCCGTGACGACGCCGTGGGTGTGGATGGAAGCCCTGGGCGCCTCGAACACCTACGTGTGGAACAACACCGTCCTGAGCACCGAGGAGGTCCACGGGCCGGGAGACGGTGTCGCGGTGACCCTGATGGGCATCGCGATGCCGATCGCGCTCGCGCTCGTCCTCGCGCTCATCGTCTGGGTGCTCCGCGGCGTCGGCCCGTCGCCGGAGCTGGTGCTGCTGGCGGCGCTCGCCCTGGTGACCGCGCTCTTCGTGTTCAACAAGGTGGGGTCGCCGCAGTACGTGCTGTGGATCGGACCGATCGTCGCCGTCGGCATCCGGCAGGGTCCGTTCGGATGGCGCGTCCCGGCCACGGTGCTGCTGGTGGTCGCGGGGCTGACGACGCTCGTCTTCCCGACCATGTACTCGCACCTCGTCGACGGGGACCTGCTGCCCGCCGTCGCCCTGACCCTGCGGAACGCGCTGCTGGTGGTCCTGATGGGCTGGGCGGTCGCCCGGTTGTTCGCCCTGCGGCGGGGGTCAGTCCCCGCACTCCTCCACGTTCGTGCCGGGGAGGAGCGCGTCGAGGCTGGCGGCGGCGACCACGACCTGCGGACGGTCGACGCGCACGGTCAGCCAACCTGACCGAGTCTCCTCGATGCAGGCGTCGCCGCTCACCACCTTCCAGAGCCTGCTGGCGTGGATCCGGACCAGCGTCGACCCGGGTCGGGTCACGTCCAGCGTGAACTCCTGCGTGCCCAGGTGGATCAGGTGCCCCGCGCCCGTGGCCAGCGGCGGTGTGCCCTCCACCGACCAGACCTTCCAGTGGGCGTCCTGCCAGACGAGGTGCAGGTACGCCGGCGGGTGCTTGAGGATCGCGGCCTCGGCCAGGCCGCCCGTGTCGAGCGGGACGTCCGGCAGCGCCACCAGGCTGACCGCGTTGTCCCGCAACCACCGCGCGTACCTGGTGGACGTCAGCGTGTCGTACAGGACCGCGTTGTCGGCGAGGTCGGTCTGGCGCTCCCACCCGCGCGCCAGCGGGTAGTCCGGCGCGACATAGCTGACCTCCCAGTGGCCGCGGGTGAACGGGATCTCCAGACGGCCGGTGCTCGGCTGCGTGGCGAGGTACGACATCAGGCCCGAGTAGTACGAGGCCAGACCGGACGCGGGGCGCTCGCCGAAGACCGAGCCCTCTGCGGGCTGCGCGGTCCACGCGACGGCGAGCCCGAGCACGACCAGCGATCCGACGAGCCGGCGGGGCGTGTGTCGCGACGCCACGGCCGCGGCAGCCGGCAGCGCCATGACCTGGCTGAGGCGGGCGATGTTGCCGCCCACCGGGTTCGGGATGACGAAGCACGCCACCGCCGCCACGGCATAGAGCGGCACGAAGCGCACCGTGAACGCACGCAGGGCGACCATCTGCACCGGGACGACGGCCCACACGACGGCACAGAACGCCAGGACGCACACGAGAGAGATCCAGGGGAACGGCATCGGGCCGCCCGCTCCCCCCACGGCCACCGCGACGGCGACGCCGCCGACCGCCGGGATCAGGGCCGTCAGCCGACGCCACGACCTGTCGGCGCTCAGGCCCGCCGCGACGAGCAGCAGCAGCGCGCCTGCCAACGGGCTGGCGAGCGAGCAGGCCAGGGACAGCGCGGCCGCCAGGCCCAGCCCAGGCGCCCGGGGACGCTCCGCACGGCGACGACGGCCGAGACGCCGAAGGCGACGCCGAGGAGGAACGGGATCTGGCCGATGACCAGCGCCACGGTGAGCATGGCGACGACCGCCGCCTCGAACAGTCCGCGCCGTGCCGGCGCGACACCGACGCGGAGGAGCCGGGGGGCCACGACCGCCGCGAGGACGGTGGCGACGACCCCGGTACCTGCGGCGCCGAGCTCGTGCGCGAGCAACGGGTACAGCACGGAGTAGCCCGGCAGGGCGTGCCCGGCGTACCAGTTGTCGTTCCACACCAGGAACGCGCTCGACCGCGCCAGCTCGGCGCGGAACTCCTGCGCGGGCCAGTCCGGTCCCCAGCGCGCGAACGACACGACGAGCAACGACAGGGCCGCCATCGCCGTTGCCGCGGTGGCTGGGGGGACGGTCGGCCGCGCGACACCGACCGCGTCCTCACGGACGCCGCTCATCGCGCTCTCCGGTCCGGCACGGGCGAGCACCCCGAGCTGGTGGCAGCAAGCGGCTGGGCTCTCATCGCTCACGGCCCGACCGCGCCCGAGGCTCGCGTACGGCCGACGCGGCGCGGGGTGCGACTCGGTTCGCGAACATGCTGGTGACAGACCCTTTTCGCGAGTGGGGCATCTGGACCGATCCGGAGCAGGATGCTCGGGGATGTCCAGTATGCCGCCCCCACCTCGGCGTGCGGGTCCGAACGTGGCCGACTACGTGGGACGCACCGGGTAGCGCAGGTGCGTGACCCCGACGCCCGGGATCACGGTCGGCGAGCCGAGCCGGGCCGGCGTCGCATCGAGATGCTCGAACAGCCGGACTCCCGAGCCGAGGAGGACCGCCGCGACGTCGACGGCGATCTCGTCGAGAAGACCGGCGTTCAGGCACTGCTGGATGGTGTCGGCGCCGTGGACGCCCACCGCCTTCCCGGCGGCGGCGGCGGTCGCCTGGTGCACGGCGCTCTCGATGCCGTCGGTGACGAAGTGGACGCTCGAGCCGGGCCGCGGCCATCCGTCGGGGATCTCGTGCGCCAGGACGAATGCCGGTCCCCAGGCGTGGTTCCCGCCCCAGCCGCCGGCGGCCTCGAACGTGCGACGACCAGTGAGCATCGCACCCAGCTCGGAGACGAGACCATTCAGGTGCCTGGCGCTGGGCTCGAAGACCCGGAACGTCATGGGGTCCGAGCCACCGGTGCGGATCTCGACGTCCCCGGAGGTGTACCAGTCGAACACCTCGGCCACGCCGCCGTCCGGGTCGGCCACATAGCCGTCGAGGGACATGGACATGATGGCGACAACCTTGCTCATCGGACACTCCTGCCTGTCGCGGCGGTCCCGACGACCACCCTCCTCCCCCGCTCGTCGAACGGCACGTCGCCGGTGCGACAGGAGGCGCGGACCGGGTTCGGCGGCGACACGTCGACGGCCGCCTCGGCAGGTGCGCCGAGACGGCCATCCGGGGCGGGAGCCCCTACCGGATCCGGCGCCGGTAGACGGCCATCGCGCCGAGGTAGCCCAGGGCGAGGATGCCGACGCACCAGGCGAGGGCGACCCAGATGTCGCTGCCGACCGGCTCCCCCGCGAACAACGCGTGGATCGAGTTGACGATCGACGTGACCGGCTGGTTCTCGGCGAACGCACGCACCGGACCGGGCATGGTGGCGGTGGGGACGAACGCGGAGCTGATGAACGGCAGGAAGATCAGCGGGTAGGAGAACCCGGCGGCACCGTCCACCGACTTCGCCGACAGCCCGGCCAGGACGGCGACCCAGGTGAGCGCCAGGGTGAACAGGGCCAGGATCCCCGCCACGGCGAGCCAGGCCAGCAGGCCCGCGGAGGTGCGGAAGCCCATGAGGAAGCCCACCGCCACGATGATGACGACCGTGATCCCGTTGGAGACCAGTGACGTCAGGACGTGGGCCCACAGCACCGACGACCGTGCGATCGGCATGGAGTGGAACCGCTCGAAGATGCCGCTCTGCAGGTCGGTGAACAGCCGGACCGCGGTGTACGCGATGCCGGACGCGATCGCGATCAGCAGGATCCCCGGCAGCAGGTAGGTGACGTAGCTGTCGCTGCCCGTGTCGATCGCGCCGCCGAGCACGTAGACGAACAGCAGCATGATCGCGATCGGGGTGATCGCCGTCGTGATGATCGTGTCCACGCTGCGGGTGATGTGCCGCATCGAGCGGCCCGTGAGATCGGTGGTGTCGGAGAAGAAGTGTGTGGTCGTCATGACAGTTCCTCACTGGTCTCGGTGGTGGCGTTCTGGTTCCCGACGAGGGCCAGGAAGATCTCCTCGAGCGTCGGCTGCTTCTCGACGTACTCGACCTTCGCCGGCGGGATGGGCTGCTTCAGCTCGGCGAGCGTCCCGTTCGCGATGATGCGTCCCTGGTGCAGGATGGCGATCCGGTCCGCGAGCTGCTCGGCCTCGTCGAGGTACTGCGTGGTGAGCAGCACGGTGGTGCCGCTCTTCGCGAGGCCCTGGATCACCTGCCACACGTCGAGCCGCGCCTCGGGGTCGAGCCCGGTGGTGGGCTCGTCGAGGAAGATCACGGTCGGGTGCCCGATCAGGCTCATCGCGATGTCGAGGCGACGACGCATGCCTCCGGAGTACGTCGACACCTTGCGGGTGGCGGCGTCCGACAGGTTGAACTGCGCCAAGAGGTCGTCCGCCACCCGGCCGGGGTCGTCCTGGTGCCGCAGCTTGGCGACGAGCACCAGGTTCTCGCGGCCCGAGAGGATCTCGTCGACCGCGGCGAACTGCCCGGTCAGGCTGATGGACTCCCGGACGCGCAGCGCGTCCGTGGCGACGTCGTAGCCGTTGACCGTGGCCGTGCCGGCGTCCGAGCGCAGCAGCGTGGACAGGATCCGCACGATCGTCGTCTTGCCGGCGCCGTTGGAGCCGAGCAGGGCGAAGATGCTGCCCGCCGCCACCTCGAAGTCCACGCCGCGCAGGACGTGCAGGTCCTTGTACGACTTCTCCATGCTGGTTACCCGGATCGCGGGTGCTGTGGTGCTCATGAGCTGGGTCTTCCTTTCTGTGGAGCCCGCGGGTCAGCGAGCGCGCTGGATGGTGATGTCGCCGGACTGGGTGCGTGCCCGTACCGCGACGGTCTGCTCGGACTCGTCGGGAGCGCGGTTGTCGGCGAGCTGGTTGCGCACGTGTCCGAAGCTTCGAGGAGAGGTCGAGCCACGCCGGGACGTCTGCTCGGACGTCGATCGAGATCTGGCCGAAGCCGCTCTCGACCTGGATCGAGCCGCTGGACACCTCTCGCAGCGAGATGGCGCCGTAGGCGGTCTTGGCGGCGACGGAGCCGAGCGCCCGGGCGACCTCGAGGTCCCCGTAGGAGAGCTTGGCCTCGAGGTCTCCGCCGGACTCCTCGACCTGCATCGAGCCGTGCGACGCCTTCAGGACTGCGTCACCGGTGACGGTTCCGATCCTGATCTGACCGTGGTCGGCCACGATCTCGGCCGATCCCTGCGCCGTGCCGACCGTCACGTTGCCGTGCCCGGCCTTCAGCCACAGGTCGCCCGTGGTGTCGAGGTCGACGGTGCCCATCGGCTCTTGACCCGGGTGGCGCCCAGCCGCCCGGTGACGCGGACACCGCCGACCGAGACCTCGGCCGTGAAGCGGGACCCGGAGGGCAGCTCGACCCGGACGTCGACGGACTCGTTCGGGCCGATCCAGCTGAGGCGCGGCTTGGGGCCTGTGACGGAGACCCGCCGGCCGTCGAAGTCGACCCGCGTCTCCTCCGCGCCGCGACGGTCGACCGCCTTGGCCGGGTTGGTCGGCGACACGGTCACGACGGTGTCGTCCCGGTCGCCGGCGACGATGTCGAGGGCACCGACCTGCAGGTTGATCACGAGGTCGATCGGGGTGGGGGTGTGGAACGTGGGCATGCTGACGCCTCCTTGATTTCGGGTGTGCTGGTCCGGCCCCGCGGGTCTGCGTGGCTGGTGGAGTGGTGGGTCGGGCGGGGTTAGCGCGCCCAACCGGCGAAGCTGTCGCCGGTTCGCAGCGTGCGCTGCGCGGATCGTCGTTGTCGGGGCTGCAGGGCGGCCGCGACCGCCCGCACGAGCCAGGAGTTGACGGACAGGCCGTCCGCCGCGGCGGCCTCGTCCACCCGCACCTTGAGGGCATCGGGCAGGCGGAGCGTGGTGCGCGAGGTGCTCACGTCGTCGAGGTCGACGGGTGCCGCGGGCGCGTCGTCGTGGTCGGGCTCGGTGCTCGACTGCGTCACGACGAACTCGACCTCACGGCCGCGCAGCCGAAGGTCCACCGAGCCGGGGGCGAGGTCGCGCGTGATCTCGCCGACCGCCGCCGACAGCACGTCCAGCAGCACGAGCCGCGTCGCGGCCTCGAGTCCGCCGGCCAGCCGTTCGGCGACGGCGCGCGTCTCCGCCGTGCCGTTCTCGGCGGCGTCCGCCAGCTGCCGCTGCAAGTCGCTCACGTAGGTGTCGAGGTCCATAGCACCATCGTGACACCATCGTGGTGTCACGTCAAGCATTAGTGGTGTCAGATGGTGTGCGGTGTCGATCGGGACCGCGCGACCGCGTCCCGCCAGGCCGTCCGTCGTGCCCGCCGCTGGACGTCGTCGATCGCAGGGACGACCGTTCGGCCACCGGCCGACGGCGCGCTCGCACGCGACTCGGGGAGGCCCTGCAGGGTCGTGCCGGCCAGCAACGCGACGCCGACCGCCGACGCCTCGGCGACGTCGGCCGTGCGGACCGGCCGGCCGAGCAGGTCCGCCTGGATCTGCATCAGCGTGGCGCTGGCCGTGGCACCGCCGTCGGCGACGATCTCGACGATCTCGGCGTCGGTGGCGACCGCGTCGACGACGTCGACGACCTGGTGCGCGACGGACTCGAGCGCGGCGCGGGCCAGGTGCGCGCGCGTGGTTCCCGCCGTCATCCCCGTCAGCACGGCCGTCGCTGCGCGGTCCCAGTACGGCGCACCGAGGCCCGCGAAGGCCGGCACCAGGCTGACGCCGCCCGCGTCCGGCACCTGGTCCGCCAGCCCCGACACCACGGCGCCGCCGGGCCGGTCGGGGTCCGTGCCGATGATCGTCGCCATCCAGTCGAGGGCGGACCCGCTGGACAGGATGTTTCCCTCGCGCGCGTACGTCGGCCCGTCGGCGGTGAGCCACGCGACCGTGGTCGCGATCCCGTCGGGGGCACCGTCCGGCGCGACGCACGGGACCATGACCGACGAACCGGTCCCGTAGGTGACCTTGGCGCGGCCCGGCGCCCCGGACCCGTGCGCGTAGAGCGCGGAGTGCGAGTCGGCGAGCACCGCGGCCACGGGCAGGCCCGCCGGGAGGACCCCGAGGTCGGTGCTCACCCCGAAGCCGCCGTCCGACGCCCTGACCTCGGCCAGCGCGCCGCGCGGGACCCCGAAGACGTCCAGCAGCTCGGGGTGCCAGTCCAGGTCCACGAGGTCGAGGAGCAGGGTCCTCGACGCGTTCCCCGCGTCGGTGGCAAAGTCCCCGGTGAGGTTCCAGACGAGCCACGAGTCGACGGTGCCCAGGCACACGTCGGCGGCGGGTACGCCCTGGGCGACCGCCGCGTCGAGCAGCCATCGCATCTTGGGTGCCGAGTACATGGCATCGAGCGTGAGCCCGGTCCGCGAGCGCACCAGCTCGGCGTGGCCCTGCGCGACCAGACGCGCACACGCGTCAGCCGTCCGGCCGTCCTGCCAGCCGAGCACAGGCCCCAGCGGGACACCGGTGCGTCGGTGCCACGCGACCACCGACTCACGCTGGTTGGAGACCGCCAGGGCGACCGGGACCAGGCCGTCGGCCGCCTCCAGGCATGCAGCCACGGCGGTCAGGGTGGCCGACCAGATCTCGGCCGCGTCCTGCTCGACCCAGCGCGGCGCCGGGAACGAGATGCCGACCGGGCACGTTCCGCGGGCGACGACCGACCCGGTCCGGGTGGTCAGCACCGCCTTGGCGTTCGTCGTGCCCAGGTCGATGGCCAGCACGAGCGGCTCCGGCGCGGTCACGAGCCGATCGCCTTCTCGATCCGCGCCAGCGCGTCGGGCGTCAGGAGCATGAGCGACTGACGCAGCGTGGTGTCGGCGCGCCACCGGCCGTCGGACGTCCAGCCGTGGGCGAACCCGTACGACTCGGCGGCGCAGGCCGCGAGCAGCGTCTCGCGCGCCTGGTCGTCGTCCATGAACGCCGACATCGGCGTGTCCAGGTCCCAGACCGGACGCCCCGGTTCCGGCGCGACCTGCACGGTGCAGGTGAGAGCGTGCTCCCCCGACCCGACGTCCGTGGACACCCCCGTCGGCAGGGTCACCCGCGCGCGCATACCGGCCGGGACGTGCACGTGCAGGGCGAACGTCCCCTCCTCGAGCGTCCAGGCGACCGTGACGACGCCGTACCCGGTGTCGAGCGAGCACTCGGCCGACGTCAGACCGCCGCCCGGCACGGGCGCCACGTCGACCACCCGCGACCCCGGCTCCGCGGTGGCGATCCCGCCGATCCGACGGTGCAGGAAGTCGCCCACGGCGCCCAGGGCGTAGTGGTTGAACGACGTCATCTCGCCCGGGTTGATCGTCCCGTCGGGGAGCATCGAGTCCCACCGCTCCCAGATCGTGGTCGCGCCCATCGTCACCGGGTACAGCCAGGACGGGCACTCGCGCTCCAGGAGCAGGCGGAAGGCCACGTCGCCGTGCCCGCCGGTCGTGAGGGCGTCGGCGACGATCGGGGTCCCGACGAAACCCGTCCCGATCCGGTAGCCGTGCGCGCGGACGCTCCGCGAGGCGGTCGCCGAGCGGGCCGAGGCGTTCGGCGTCGACCAGGCCGAAGGCGATCGCGAGCCCGTAGGCGGTCTGGGCGTCGGACATCATCCGGCCCGCCGGCGTGACGAACTCCGCGAGGAACGCGGTACGGATCCGGTCGGCCAGGGCCGTGTACCTCACGGCGTCCGCGGCGCGGTCCAGCACGCGCGCGGCCCGCGCCAGGGCCACGCACGAGCGGAAGTAGTAGGCGCTCGCCACGATGTCCGCGTCGGTGCGGGCGGCGGCCGGGCGGTCCGGCGGGGCGGCGGGATCCAGCCAGTCGCCGAACTGGAACCCCCCGGTCCACAGGTCGCGGTCGCCGGCCAGCGCGCGCACGTCCTCGACCCACGCCGCCATGCTCCGGTACTGGGCCGCAAGCACGGACGCGTCGCCGTACCGGTCGTACAGCGCGTCGGGCACGAGCGTCGCCGCATCGCCCCAGGCGGCCGCCGGCGGCATCGGGTACGGCAACGGGTCGGGGACGACGACCGGCACCGACGTCCCGCGATCCTGCTCGACCGCCAGGTCTCGCAGCCAGGAGCCGAGGAAGCCCGACACGTCGTAGAGGAAGCTCGCGGTGGGCGTGAAGACCTGGATGTCCCCGGTCCAGCCCAGTCGCTCGTCGCGCTGCGGGCAGTCCGTCGGCAGCGAGACCGCGTTGCCGCGCAGGCCCCAGACGATGTTCTCGTGCAACCGGTTGAGCAGCGGGTCGGACGTCGTCAGGTGCCCCGTGCGGACCAGGTCCGTGTGCAGCACCTCGGCGACCACGGCCCCGGGGTCCAGGTCACCGGGCCAGCCGGTCACCTCGGCGTACCGGAAGCCGTGGTACGTGAACCGGGGGTGCCAGTCCAGCGGGCCGTCGCCGGCCAGGACCAGGCTGTCGGTCGCCTTGGCGAACCGTAGCGGACGGACTCCGAGCTCACCGTGCTCGAGCACCTCGGCGTGCCGGAGCGTGATCGTCGTGCCCGCCGGGCCGTCCACCCGCAGCCGGAGGCGCCCGACGAGGTTCTGGCCGAAGTCGAGCACGGTCGCGCCGGACGCCGTGGTCAGGACGTCGCGCACCGGCACGGTCTCGGTGACCCGCACGGGAGGCGACGAGGCCGGGACGAGCCGGTCGAGCCGTGCCTCCTCCGCACGCGGGTAGCCGGCCAGGACGTCCGCGAGCAGCGCGGCCGGCCCGCCTCCCGGCAGGCTCGTGCCGGGCGTCTCCAGGGCGTCGTCGGCCAGCCGCGCATCGTGGGACTCGCCCTGGTAGATGCTCGCGGAGGTCACCGGACCCACCGTCGAGACGGTCCAGTCGGTCCCGGTCGTCACCCAGGTCACGTCGCCGTCGGCGTCGACCAGGCGCAGCTGCGCCGCCAGCGCGACGGGCCCGAGGTAGGCGCGCTGGAAGTGCCCGTCGAAGCCGAAGCGCTCGCCGTACCAGCCCTCGCCCACCGTGGCGCCGAGCACGACGGGTCGGTCGGCCGCCGCGGCGGAGATCTCGTGCGTGACGTCGTACGTCGAGAAGGCCAGGACGTCGCGGTAGGCGGTCCAGCCCGGGAGAAGCTCCTCGTCACCGACCCGCCGACCGGCGAGGGTCACGTCGACGACGCCGTGGGCCGTGACCGACAGCACCGCGCTGACCACGGTCGCCGGGCGCGTGCGTCCTCGGTGCGGAACCGCACGGTCCCCCGCTCGGGCCAGTGGGTCGCGGGGTCGAGGGTGATGAACGGCGCCCGCCAGTCCTGCGGGCCGAGCGGGCCCGTGCGCACGACGGTCCATGCGCTCCACCCCGTCGACGACCCCGGCGCGCCCGACGCCCGCACCCGAACCTCGGCGCTCGTGTACGGGCCCAGCGGCGCGAACGGCCAGGCCACCCTCTGGGCCACCGGCCCGGCCACCTCGGCTCCCGTGATCACGCCGTCGAGCCGCAAGCTCGACCCGGGCTCGGGTCTGCTCCCAGCCCGGCTCGTCGCTCTCGACCGCCCACGACACCGACGGGGTGCCGGTCGCCAGGAACTCCGGGCGTCCGCGGTCCCCGACCCACAGACCGACGACCCGGACGCTCATGCGGCGTGCCGTGCCAGCTTGGCGACCAGGTCCTCGAGCATCAACCGCACGTCCAGGTGCGTGTAGACCCGGATCGGTCGGCCGCTCTGCCGGACGACGTAGCGACCCTCGTCGTCGATCCCCGGCGCCGGCACGGTGACGTACCGGGACGAGGAGGGGTCGGGCTCGAACGAGGACTGCAGGGCCGTGAGCAGCACCAGCGGGCTGTCGCCCAGGATGTAGACCTCGCCGGAGTCGAACCCGTGGGCCGCGGCCATCTCGACGACGTCCTGGAGCCGGCTCACCAGGTGCTCGCCGATCGCACCGTGCGGGCGCACGCGCGTCTCCAGCTCGGCGAAGCTCATCATCGCCTGCCGGTACGCGTCGCGGGGCACCTGCCACAGCGGGATCGGCGAGTCGAACACGACCTGCGCGGCCGTGATGTCGATCCGCAGGTTGTACTCCGAGACCTCCGGCCCGCCCGGGCGCGGCGGCGCCACGGCCAGTCCGTCGTGCTCCGGGCCCCCGATCCAGACGGCCGTCAGGCGCTCGGCGATGCGGGGCTCGAGCAGGTACGCGCTGGCCAGCTCGGTCAACCCGGCTCCGAGCGTGACGTAGAGCGGGAGGTCGGACTCGCGTATCGCCTCGGCGACGATCGCCTCAGCCGCCGCGGAGCGGATGGGGGTGCTCCGGTCGACGAGAGCCGTGTTGGAGCCCTCGATCGTGGTGATGGCACCCGTCAGGCCGAGCAGGTCGACGACGACGTCCGCGGCCTGCCGGGCCTTCGTCGCCGTGATCGGCGACGAGTCGAACGGGTCGCCGGCGCGCAGGTGCGAGCCGATCACCGCGCGGACGTCCACCGACGGCGAGAGCAGCAGGTGGGCGAAGCTGGACCAGGCCGTCGGGGTCGCCGGAGTAGTCGTTGTCCGTGATGACCCGCAGTCGCGCGCCCATCAGCTCGTCTCCGTCCACACCGAGCTCCTCCACGAGCGGCAGGTCCGCGCTGGAAGGCCCGACCTCGAGCGTGAAGGTTCCGGGCTCGACCGTCCAGCCGTGCGTGTCCACGTCCCAGTGGGCGAGCGCCCGGCTGGGCAGACCGATCCCCACGGTGACGGACTCGCCCGGGCCCGCGACCACGGCGGCGAAGCCCACGAGCCAGCGCACCGGGCGCTCGACCTCGCTGCCCGGCCGGGACGCGTACACCTGCACCACCTGGCGTCCGGTGCGAGAGCCCGTGTTGCGCAGGGTCACGTCGACCTCGCCCGCTCCGTCGCCGGTCGGGGTCACGGGCACCCCGACGGACTCGAACTCCCAGGACGTGTAGCCCAGGCCGTGCCCGAACGCGTAGCGGGCCGTGCGGGCCGGGTTGCGGTAGCCGACGAGGAGCCCCTCGTCGTACCGGACCACGCCGTCGACGGGCGTGCCCGACGGGAAGCTCCGACTCGTCCCGCGGCCACGTGGTGGGCAGGCGGCCGCCGGGCTCGACGACCCCGAGCAGCACGTCGGCCAGGGCGTCCCCGAACTCCTGCCCGGGGAACCACGCGATCAGCACGGCGGCGACCTCGTCGGCCCAGGGCATGAGCACCGGTGCACCGGCGTTGACGACGACGACCGTGCGGGGGTTGGCCGCGGCCACCCGGGAGACGAGCTCGTCCTGCCGACCCGGCAGCGCCAACGTGTCGCGGTCGTAGCCCTCGGACTCGACCTCCTCGTTGGTGCCGACGACCACCACGGCGACGTCGGCGGCGGCAGCCTGCGCGACGGCCAGCTCGATCGCCGCGTCGTCGTCCGCGTGCGGGGGTTCGACGTTGAGCTGGATCATCGGGCCGAGCGACAGACCCTCCGGCGAGGTCGCGGCGCCCGCGAGTTCGTGCCGGAGCACGACGTCGACCGACTCGCCGGCGGCCAGCACGACGCGGTGCAGCCCCTGCGGAGGCGTCATCATGCCCTCGACGAGGTCCGCACCCGGCGGGAGCACCAGCTCGGTGTCGATCACGGGTGAGCCGTCGAGCGTCAGCCGGAACCGACCCAGGCCGGAACCGCCGATCTCCCAGGCACCGGCGGTGGTCGCCGTGACGCGGGTGGCGACCTCGACCGCCACGGCGCCCGAGGCGGCGGCGGGGACGCCGGCGAGCCAGTTGAACGTGCCGCCGGTGCGGGGTTCGGTGAGCAGCGCCGTGCCGTCGGCCGAGACGTACCGGATCTCGACGCCTGGGGTGCCGCCGGGTCGGCTGGTGAAGGCGTCCCGGGCCGGCGAGGTCCGCGCGTGCGCGCGGACGCCCTCGCCGAAGGTGACGTCGACGTCCGCACCGAGCGCCGCGCGGATGCCGTCCAGCGGGGACACGGTGTACGGCGGGTAGACCGTCGCGCTCCCGCCGCCCAGCGTGCGGCCGACCTCGGCGTTGGGTCCGAGGACCGCGACCCGCGCCAGCGTGCGAGGCGCGAGCGGCAGCACGCCGTCGTTGCGGGCCAGGACGAAACCGGCTGCCGCGTCGGCCCGGAGCTGCGCTGCGACCGCGGACTCCGCGAACGTCGGGGCCTGTGCGACCGCCTCGATCCCGTCGAGTGCGCCGACGCGGGCGGCGAGGCGCAGGATGCGCAGCACGTGGTCGTCGATCCGCGCCTCGTCCACGTCGCCGGTGCGCACCGCGTCGACCAGTGCGGCGCCCCACGGCCCGACCGGCCCGGGCATCGCCAGGTCCAGGCCTCCCGTGGCCGCGGCCACGGTCGATCGGGTGGCGAACCAGTCCGACATCGTCACGCCGTCGAACCCCCACTCGTCCTGCAGGACGTCACGCAGCAGCGGGCTCTCGGTGGCCGTGGTCCCGTTCACCTGGTTGTACGCGGCCATGACGGCCCAGACGCCGCCCTCGCGGACGATCGCCTCGAAGGGCGCCAGGTACAGCTCGCGCAGGGTCCGCTCGTCCACCAGGGCGTCGACCGACATCCGGTCGGTCTCGGTGTCGTTGGCGACGAAGTGCTTGACCGTCGCGCCGACGCCGCCGGCCTGCACCCCGCGCACGTAGGCGACGCCGATCCGGGCGGTGAGGAACGGGTCCTCGGAGAAGTTCTCGAAGTGTCGGCCGCCGTAGGGCGTGCGGTGCAGGTTGACGGTCGGGGCCGCTGCACGTCGACACCCTTGCGCCGGGCCTCGGCGGCCAGCAGAAGCCCGAGCGCCTCGACGCGGTCGGGGTCCCACGTCGCGGCGAGCGCGGTGGGCGAGGGGACGTTGGCGGACGTGTCGCGCTCGTCCCAGAACTCGCCGCGGATGCCCGCCGGGCCGTCCGAGACGACGAGGCGGCGCAGTCCCGCGGCCGGCTCGGCGTGCAGCGACCAGAAGTCGGCGCCGGTCATCAGCGTGACCTTCTGCTCCAGGGTGAGCGCGGCGAGCCGACGGGCCAGGTCGCCCTCGTCGACGGCGGGGACGGAGGCGGGGGCGTGGGCGGGGCTGACGGTCTTCTCGGTCATGAGGTTCTCCGGTGGGTTCGTCGTCGTCGGTCAGGTGGTGGGCTCGTGCAGCACGCGGACGTCCCACGGGCCGAGCGTCAGGGCGTCCCCCGCGGCCAGGCCGGCGCCGCTCAGGACGTCCTCGACGGCGGCCGGGAGCACGTAGGAGACGGCGTCCCACGACCAGTTGTGCACGACCCGGATGAGCCGGGCCCCGTCGAGGGTGTGCACCGTCACGCTCGCCGGCCGCGCGTCCCGCCAGGGATCTGCGGGCAGCGAGGTCCGTGCCAGCCAGGTGGCCAGGGTGGCCGCGAGCGTGCGGTCGGGCACGGTTCCGACGGTCGTCACGCGACCGGCACCGTGGGCGCGGGTGGTGACCGCGGCGAACTGCCGCAGGTGCGGGTGGTCGTACCCGGCGAGCACCTCGGCGTCGTCGGGCAGCAGCCCGTCCGCCCAGGCGTGCGCGGCCCCGCCCCACCCCGTGACCGGGACGTCGGCGGGGAGGTTGGTGAACTCCAGGTAGTGCACGCCCGCAGGTCCCCGCAGCACCCCGGGCGCGACGACCGGACGGATGACGTTCTCCTCCGTCGCGTATCCGGTCCGCGGGGTCAGGACGAGGTGACCGCCCGCCTCGGCGTACCGCACGAGCAGGTCCAGGGTCGCGTCCGAGGCGATGTACAGCGCGGGCACCACGAGGACGGGCCACCGCCGGACGAGCGCGGCGGGGTCGTCGGGAAGCTGGTCCGGCCCCACCACGTCGACCGCGAGACCGGCGTCGAACAGGCCGCGGTAGTAGGCGGCGAGGATCTGCTCGTAGGACGTCGGGTCGCCGAACCACGTGTGGGGCGTGACGGCGAGCGGCCCCTGGAACTCCAGTGCCCAGCGGCTCTGCGGGCTCAGGAGCAACCCGACGTCGCTGTGCGCGCGCAGGTCCGCCAGCTGGGGCGACGCCGTCGTGAGCTCCTGCGCGAGCGTGGACAGCTCGGCGTACGTCCGCCCCGGCGTCAGGCTGTGGCCCAGGATGCCGGTCCAGTACGACTCGGCGCCGTAGTGCTGCGTGGCCCAGTGCCAGTACTCCAGCATCCGCGCGCCGCGCGCGACCATGAGCCAGCCGGCCTGACGCCACTGCCCGTCGTAGCAGGGCAGGTTGTCCCCGGCTCCGCCGATCGAGGTCGCGTTGGTCTCGGTGACCAGGAACGGCTCGTCGCGGGTGCCGCGCGCGAGGTCGGCCTGCAGGGCCGGGAACGCCGGGCCCGCCCACGGCACGAAGTCGTCGGCGATCCCGCCGACGAGCGCGTCCGGACCCGGGTGGGTCAGGGACTCCTGCGTCGCGTAGTAGATGTTCACGCCGGCGACGTCGAGCGGCCGCGCGATCGTCGTGAGGTCCTGCGCCCGGTGGTGCGGGGCGATGCAGGTCATCACGTACTGGTCCGGGCGGGCGAGGCTGCGCACGACGTCGGCCTGCCAGGCGATGAGGTCGTCGGCGAGCGTCGCCTGGTAGCGCCGCCAGGCGAGGTCGTACGCGGGGGTCGTGTTCAGGTCGGGGGTCCACAGCTCGGACCAGTCGGCGATGCGGTGCGACCAGTACGTCAGACCCCACCGCCGGTTGAGCTCGTCGACGGTGCCGTAACGCTCCCGCAGCGTCGCGACGAACCCCTCGAACACGTCCGGGTTGAAGAAGAACTTGTTGCCGGGCTCGTTGTCCACCTGCCAGCCCACGACCGCCGGGTGGTCGGCGTAGCGGCCGACGACCGCGCGGACCACCCGCTCGGCGAGCCGGCGGAACGTCGGGTGGGCGTAGTTGACATCCTGCCGGGCGCCGTACGGCATGGGCGCACCCGTCGCCACGTGGGCTGTGGTCTCGGGGTAGGCCAGGCGCAGCCACGGCGGGACCGCGTACGTCGGCGTGCCGACGATCACGTCGATGCCCCGCGCGTGCGCGCCGTCGAGCACCGGCTGGAGCCAGTCGAGGTCGAGCTCGCCCTCACGGGGCTCCCACGTCGACCACACGGACTCCCCCACCCGGATCACCGAGAAGCCGCCCGCAACCATGAGGTCGAGGTCCGCGTCCAGCCGCTCGTACGGCTGGTACTCGGCGTAGTACGCGGCGCCGACGCGGATCCGTTCGGGCAGGCGTGGGCCCTCAGGCATCGCTGCCCTCGTACCTGAAGCCCTCGAACGACACGACACCGGAGGCGGCGTACATGCCGGTCACCCGGCCGGTGAACGACGACGTCACGTCGGAGGTCAGGTAGCGCCCGTCGACGACGGCCAGCTCGACCGCGTCGGCGCCGCGGCCGTAGCCGAGCCGCACGAGGTCGCAGGTGACCAGGTCGGGCATGTCCGCGCCCGGGCTCCGTACCACCGGGCTCGTCGCGATCCACACCTCGACCGGACCGTCGGGCAGCGGCGCCTCCCAGGTCTGCTCGATCTGGTCGAGCCGGACCCGGGCGCGGACCAGACCGGCCGACACCTCGATGTCGTAGTGGTGCCGCTCGTCGTAGCGCACCGACAGGCCGCCCGTCCCGGCGGACGCGTCGACGACGACCGAGCATCGGCTCGCCAGGTGCTGCTGCCGGCGGCCGACGAAGTGCGGACGGTGCTCGTCCATCGCGACCGCCGGCGCGTCGCTCGCGGCGGAGATCGTGAGGCGACCGTCGGCCCGCGCGACCCACGTCGGGGCGGCGTCGCGGATGGTCAGCCACTCGAGACCGAGGGGCTCGGCGAAGGACGACCGCACCTCGACGGGCGCCAGGTCCGCGGTCAGCTCGAGCCGCTCCACCACAGGCCAGCCGTCCACCCACTGCACGCGGGTGGTGAACGTCTCACGACCGAGCGGGGCGAACATCTGGCTCATCCCGCCCGGGCGGGTGCCCAGCAGGACCATCTGCCAGCCGTCGTCGGTGCGCACGAGGTCGCCGTGGCCCGCGTTCTGCACCGGGTGGCTGGTGGACCGGTGCGAGTAGACCGGGTTGACGGGCGCACCCTCGAACGGACCCTCGGGCGACGGTCCGCGGGCGATCGAGACCCCGTGCCCGCGCTCGGTGCCGCCCTCGGCGATCATCAGGTACCAGGTGCCGTCGACCTCGTAGAGGTGCGGCGCCTCGGGGAACTTCAGGCCGGTCCCGGACCACAGGGAGCGGGGATCCTCGAGCGCCTGACCGGTCTTCGGGTCCATCCGCACCTGCTGGATGCCGAGGTGCGTCCCGAACTCCGGGCCGGTGAGCAGCAGCCCCGAGTACGTGACGTAGCAGGTCCCCTCGTCGTCCCAGGCGATGTCGTGGTCGATGCCGTCGGCGCCGACCATGACCACGCCGTCGCTCCACGACCCCGCGGGATCGGGCGCCGTGAAGATCAGGCCGCCCCGGCCCATGGCGTCGGCGACCGTGAGGTAGAAGAGCCCGTCGTGGAACCGGATCGTCGGCGCCCACGCGCCACCGCCCGTCGGCACGTCCTCGAGCGCGAGCTGGCCGGGCCGGGTCACGACGTGCCCGATCGGCGTCCAGTGCTCGGCGTCGGTGCTGTGGAACAGCGGGATGCCCGGGAAGTACTCGAAGCTTCGAGCACGCGAGGTAGTAGTCGTCGCCCACCCGGACGACGCTCGGGTCGGGGTGGAAGCCGGAGACGGCCGGGTTGAGCAGCACGATGGAACCCCTCTGGGTAGGTCGGTCGGGCGGTCAGGCGGACTTCGGCAGGGCCTCGGTCGCCCCCGTACCGGCACCCGCCTGCTCGTCCTGCTCGGCCTGCTGGGCCGCGAGACGCAGACGGTCGGCGCGGCGCTTCTGCTGGCGCACCGGGTCGGGCACCGGTGCCGCCAGCAGGAGACGCTGGCTGTACGGGTGCTCGGGTGCGGAGGTGACCGAGGCGGCGTCGCCGGACTCGACGATCTCGCCGCGGTACATCACGGCGACCCGGTGGCTGATGTGACGCACGACGGACAGGTCGTGCGTGATGAACAGGTAGGCGACGCCGGTGCGTTCCTGGATCTCGATGAACAGGTCGAGCACCCGGGCCTGGTTGGACAGGTCCAGCGCGCTGACCGGCTCGTCGCACACGATCAGCTTGGGTCCGCGGCTCAGGGCCCGCGCGATCGCGATCCGCTGCCGCTGCCCGCCGGAGAACTCCCGCGGCAGCCGCTCGCCGGCGTCCTTGGGCAGGTGGACGCTGTCGAGCAGGTCGCGCACCCGCTTGGTGGCGGTCTTGCGGTCGGTCCCGGCGACGAGCAGCGGCTCCGTGAGGATGTCGTTGACCGTCATCGCGGGGTTGAGCGAGGTGTACGGGTCCTGGAAGACGACCTGGATCTCCTCGCTCAGACCGCGACGCTCCTTGGCGCTGAGGTGGTCGATCCGGCGTCCGCGGTACCGGACCTCACCGCCGGTCACCGGGGCCAGGCCGAGGATCGCGCGGCCCAGGGTCGTCTTGCCCGAGCCGGACTCGCCGACCAGGCCGACGGTCTCGCCCTCGCGGATCGAGACGGACACGCCCTTGAGCGCCTTGAACGGGGGCTTGCGCCACCCCTTCATCGGGTACTCGACGACGACGTTCTCCGCGACGAGCAGCGGCTCGTCGACCGGCGCGGTGCGCTGGGTGATGTTCGTGGGTGCTGCCGTGGCGCTCATGCGCCCTCCCCCCGGGTCGTCGGTGCGGTGGATGTGCCAGAGCCGGCGGTCACGAGCTGCGGCCGCGGGACGGAGTCCTCGAGCGTGGAGTCGAGGAGCATCCGCGTGTAGGGGTGCCGCGGGTTCGCGAACAGCTCGCGCGCGGGGGCCGTCTCCACGATCTCGCCGGTCTGCATGACCGCGATCCGGTCGCAGATGTCGGCGACGACGCCGAAGTTGTGCGTCACGAGGATCATCCCCATCTGCCGTTCCTCCTGCAGGGAGCGCATGAGGTCGAGCACCTCGGCCTGGACCGTGACGTCCAGGGCGGTCGTGGGTTCGTCGGCGATGAGCAGCTCCGGGTCGCAGGAGACCGCCCCGGCGATCAGGACGCGCTGCGCCATGCCCCCGGAGATCTCGTGCGGGTAGGCCTTGAACGTGCGCTCCGGGTCGGCGATGCCCACGCGGGCCAGCAGGGCGATCGCCTTGGCCTTGGCGGCCTTCTTGCTCAGGCCCAGGTGCTGGCGGATCGGCTCGGTCAGCTGGTACCCGATCTTGAAGGACGGGTCGAGGTTGGACATCGGCTCCTGCGGCACGTAGGCGATCCGCGAACCGCGAAGCTGGTTCATCGCCGACCGGCTCATCCCGGCGAGCTCCTGGCCGCCGAAGGTGATGTTCTCCGCGGAGACCTTCGCCTCGGGAGGGAGCAGGCCCAGGATCGAGAACGCGGTCTGCGACTTGCCGGACCCGGACTCACCGACCAGTCCGAGGACCTCGCCCCGGCGGACCACGAGCGAGATCCCGTTGACGACCACCGACTCGCCGTCGAGCCTCGGGTAGGCGACGCGCAGGTCGTCCACCTCGAGCAGGACGTCGGGATCGGTGACGACGGGGACGACACCCGCGTGGGTGGCCTCGATCGTCGACCCGGCGACCCGGTTCGCGGCGGCCAGCTTGGACGCGGCCCGGGCCGCGCGACGGGCGGACCGCGACTGCTTGACCGCCTGGGCGCCCAGCACGTCACGCAGCGCGGTGCCGAGCACGGCGAACGCCCCGACGGTCAGCACGATCGCCAGACCGGGCCAGATCAGGAGGCGCGGGGCGATGTAGATGTTGGCCTGCGCGTCGGCGAGCATCCCGCCCCAGGAGGCCTGCGCCGGCGACAGGATCCCCAGGTACTGCAGACCGGCCTGGATGAGGATGGCGATGCCGAGCATCTGCGCGGACAGGATGATCGTCGGCCTGATGACGACCGGCAGGATGTGGCGCCGCATGATCCGCGACGACCCCAGACCCGAGACCCGGGCCGCGTCCACGTACAGCTCCTCGCGGACCGCGATGACCGAGCCGCGCACGAGCCGGAACACCCCCGGCGCCATGAGCACGCCGAACACGACCATCGCGGTGTTCACGCTCTGCCCGATGGACTGCCCCACGACGATGAGGATGACGATCGCGGGCAGGGTCATGAGGAAGTTCGCGATCCAGCCCGAGATGCCGTCGAACCAGTTCTTGAAGTACCCGCCGATCAGGCCGGTCGGTACGCCGAGCAGCAGCGCGACGACGACGGCGATGACGGCGCCGATCAGGCTCACCTGCCCGCCGTAGAGGAGCCGTGCCCAGATGTCGCGACCGACCCCGTCGAAGCCGAGCGGATGGCCGGGAGCGCGCGGGCCGAGGGTGTTCTCCAGGGACGGCGCGTTCGGGTCGGCGCTGGTGAGCAGCGGGGCGGCGAAGCTCGCGACGACGATGATCACGAGCACCACGATCGCGGCCACGGCCATGGGGTCGGACAGGAGTCGCTTGACGCGGCCGGCCCGCTTCGGCAGGGGCTCCGGCGCGGTGGCCGGGGTCGAGAGGAGATCGGGGATGGTCATGCCACACGCACCTTCGGGTTGAGCAGGCCGTAGGCCAGGTCGAGGACGAGGTTGACGACCACCACGATGATCACCATGACGACGGTGATGCCGAGGACGACGGGCTGGTCGCGCTGGGTGGATGCCGAGGTGATGGCCGTGCCGATCCCGTAGAGGCCGAACACCTTCTCGACGATCACCGCACCGCCGACGAGTCCGATGGACTGCAGCGCGAGGACGGTCAGCCCCGGCGGGATGGCGTTGCGCAGCGCGTGGCGGAACAGCAGGCTGCGCTCCGACAGGCCGCGGCTGCGCAGGGTGCGCACGAAGTCCGCCCCGAGCACGTCGACCATGGAGCCGCGGACCTGCTGGGCGGTGGCAGCCATCGCACCGATCGCCAGCGCAATCGCCGGCAGGGTGATCGACAGGAGCCAACCGCTGGGCGACTGGGCGAAGGGGGTGTACCCGACAGCCGGGAAGATCTTCCAGTGCACGGCGAACACCACCGACAGCAGGAGGGCGATGAGGAACGCCGGGATGGCAAACCCGAGGATCGCCAGACCTTGGACCGCACGGTCGAGCCAGCCACCCCGGACGGCGGCGGCAACGCCGATCAGGACGGAGAGCACGGCGGCCAGCAGCAGACCGACGACCAGGATGGACAGCGTCACCGGCAGCTTGGTCGAGATGATCGTCGTGACCGGCTGACCGTTGTACCAGGACGACCCGAGGTCACCGTGCACGAGCCCGGAGAGCCAGTCGACGTACCGCGTGAGGAACGGCTGGTCGAGACCCAGCTCGGTCGCCTTCTGGGCGACCTGCTCCGGGCTGGCGGTCTGGCCGGCGATGGAGCGGGCCACGGTGTCGTTCGACAGGCTCATGAGCCCGAAGATGGCCGACGCGGAGACCAGGATGAGAACGATCCCGGCGAGCAGGCGGCGAAGGATGAACATCAGCATGGCGTCCCCTTGACGGCGTTGACGTGAGGGCTGGGATGCGTTCGTGGTGGGCGATCCGTGGGTGGGCCGGGCGTGCGGCCCACCCACGGACGCCGGTTCGTCAGCCGGCCGGCGTGAAGTTGTACAACGACGGCGTGGCGGCGAAGTTCTGCGCCACGACCTTGACCTTCTTGTCGTAGGCGTAGGTGCTCACTGCGGCGGTCCACGGTGCGTCCCAGGCCTGGTCGGTCACGTAGGTGTTGATCTGCTTGTACAGGTCGTCCTGTGCCGTGCCGGTGGCCACCTGCGCCTGGTTGATCAGGTCGGTGACCTTCGGGTCCTCGTAGTGGAACGGGTTCCAGAGCGCGTCCTTGGTGAGCTCGATCTGGATCGTGTCCCAGGGGCGGAACGAGTCGAGCTGGAAGAAGCCCGTGGCCCACTTGCCGGCGAGCATGTCGTTGATGACCGTGTCGAGCGGCGCGTTGTCGAGCTTCACCTTGATGCCGATCGCCCCGAGCTCCTCGACGATCGCGGCCTGGCCGCCGGCGTTGAACGCCGTGAGGTCGGGCATCGTGAGCTCGAAGCCGTTCGCGTAGCCGGCGTCGGCGAGCAGCTGCTTGGCCTTCGTCGGGTTGTAGGCGTACTTGGTGTCGAGCGCCGGGTCGTACGCGACGGTCTGAGCGTTGAACAGCTGTGCCTGCGGCTTGCCCTGGCCCGCGAGCGCGCTGTCGATGATCTTCTGGCGGTCGAACGCGTAGTTGATCGCCTGGCGCACCCGGACGTCCTTGAGCGCGGGCTGGATGGTGCCGGCGCGGTCCCAGATGTAGAAGCCCATGATGGAGCCGGGCTGGTACTCGACGGTGTTGAGGCCGGCGCCCTTGACGGTGGCGACGTTCTTCGTGTCGGTGATCAACGCTCCGTCGACCTGGCCGGCCTGCAGCGCGTTCAGGACCGCGGAGGAGTCGGTCAGCGGCGTGAGCACGACCTTGTCGAACGGGAACGCCTTGGTGTTCCAGTAGGTCGGGTTCCGAGTGAACGTGTACTTGGCGTCCGTGGTGGTGTTCGCCTTGTCCATCACGTACGGGCCGGAGCCGCACGGCGTGGTCTGCAGCTCGGCCGTGCCGATCGCCTTGGGGCAGGCCATCATGCCTGCGGTCGACCCGAGGTTCGGGACCAGGGAGGGGTCCGGCGCACTGAGGTTGATCACGGCCGTGGTGGGGTCGACCACGTCGACGCTCTGCACCGACTTGAGCTGGTTGGCGGCCTCGTTCGTCCCGCTCTTGGTGTTCATGAGGTTGGCCTGGACGGCCGTGGCGTCGAACGTCTCACCGTCCGTGAACTTCACGTCGCTACGCAGCGTCACCGTGAGCTTGGTCAGCGTGTCGTCGTACGACCACTTCGTCGCCAGGTTGGGTCCCGGGTCGGCCTTCGGGTCGAGCCGGAACAGCTGGTCGTAGACCGGCTGGTAGTAGATCGTGTTGTTGCCGAGGCCCGCATCCTTGAGGTCCCAGGGCTGGGCGACGACGACGGGCGCGAGGGTGAGGGTCCCTCCGGACGCACCCGAGCCCGAGGTGCTCCCCGATCCGCTCCCTCCCCCCGAACACGCCGCGAGAGCAAGCGCAAGTGCGACGGAACCGGCGGCCAGCAGACGTTTACGCATGACTCTCCTTCGAGCGATCTCGGGTTACTGATACGTCTAGGTAATACGATTAAGTACGATACGACGCCGACGAACGGGGCGCAAGAGGGAACCGGACAAACTTCCGATGACCGGCTTTCGGCGGGCGTCGCGCAGGTCCGCCGTGACTGCGCAGGCGGCGCCCGAATCGGTGAACGACCAGGTCAGCGCGTCGCCGGGCGAGGGCGCGACGAAGCGGTCAGGCTGCGATCAGCGGCCCGGGGTCACGCGCAGGCGGACCTAGGCAGACTCGCGCAGCACCAGCGAGACGGCGTCCGAGCGCAGCGGTTGTGGTGCCGGGACCCCGTGCGTGACGCTCGCGATCTGGCGGGCGACGAAGGCCGCGACCATCTCCAGGTTCTGGTCGACGGTGGTCAGCGGCGGGCTCGCCAGAGCGGCCAGCGGGATGTTGTCGACGCCGATCACCGCAAGGTCGCGCGGCGCCACGAGGCCCAGCCGGTTCATCCCGGCCAGGACGGCGAACGCCGTCTCGTCGTTGTACGCGGCCACGGCCGTCACCGGGTCAGGCAGCGACCGCCAGTGCGCGACCGCCGCCGTGCCGCTGTCGGCGTCCAGCGCGACGGGCACGAGGTCCGGCTGGTCGAGACCGAGCTCGAGGCAGGCCGTGCGCACACCGTCGAGGCGCAGCCGGTAGAAGTCGGCCACGCGCTCGTCGTCAGGCGCGGCGTACCCGATCCGGCGGTGCCCCGCGTAGGCGAGGTGCTCCACCTGCAGCCGGCCGATGAGCGTCTGCGGGACGCTGATGCCCTGCCGCCCCGACGCCGGGGACAGCAGCGTGCTCACCACGGCGATCCCCGACTCGAGCATCTCCGCCTCGTCGTCGAGCGAGATCGCGGCGATGCTCACGACGGCCACGGGGTTCAGCGCCCGCCACAACGAGGCGAGCGGGCTCGACTCGCGCACCCGGCGCGTGATGGTGGTCAGGCCGAACTGCTCGAGCTCGTCGGCGATGTGCTCGCTGAGGAACCCGAGGCTGGGACCGAACGGGATGTCGGGGAGCACCAGCAGGACGACGTTCGTGCTGCCGGTCCGGAGCGCCCGGGCGGACTCCGACGGGGTGTACCCGAGCCGCTCGATCGCGGCCTTCACGCGCTCGCGGGTGGGCGCCGAGATCTTCTGGCCAGGGTGGTTGTTGATCACGTAGCTGACGGTCGCCTGCGACACGCCCGCCTCGCGAGCGACGTCCTTCGCCGTGACTCCCCTGGCCATCGCGACCTCTCGGTGTGTGTTTGGTGAATCGTCACACTAACTAACCGACGGTCGTCGTACAAGCCTCGGGGCGGTCTTCTCGACACACCCGGCGTCAGGCGGCCGCCACGAGAGCCCGCGCCGTCCGGACGTCGGTGATCAGCACACTGACCCACCCGCCGCGCAGCGCACCCCGGATGGCCGCGACCTTGCGCACTCCCCCGGCGACGGCGATGCGCCGCGGGATGGCGCGCAGGGCGTCGGGCGAGATGCCGATGACCCGGTCGTCGAGGTCGGTCACCACCGGGCGGCCGTCCTCGTCGAAGAACCGCAGGCAGACGTCCCCCACGGCCCCGGCGGCCCGGAGCTTGTCCTGCTCGGCCTCCGCGATGCTGTTCCCGCTGCGCAGCAGCAGCGGCGAGGGCTCGAGGGCGCCGATCCCGACGAGCGCGATCGTCAGGTCGAGCCACCGCGAGGTGACCTGCAGCACCGCCGGGTCGGCCATCAGGGACTCTCGGGCGCTCGGGCTGCTCAGCAGACCTGGTGCCGGAAGGAAGATCGGTGCGGCTCCCGTGGCCCGGGCCAACGTCGTCAGCAGCCGGGTCGCGTCCAGCTGGACCCTCGGGTCGCCGACGCCGCCGACGAGCTGGACGACGTCGGACACCACCGGGCTGCTCGAGGGCCGCATGGCGTCGACGGCCGCGATCAGCGACGCGCTCCACGACGAGATGCCGAGGTCGTCGCCGCCTATCAGGGTCGTCTCGAGGTACACCGCGGCCGCGCTGCCCAGCGCGCGCTGCGGGTCGTCGTCACCCGCATCGACGACGACGGCCTCGGCCAGGCCGTACGCGGCCTCGAGCTCGTCCTCGAGGTCGGTGTGCACGCCCGCCGGCACGCTCACCGTCGTGCGCACCACGCCGACCTCGACCGCGCGCTTGAGCAGCCGGGACACCCGAGGCTGCGACACGTGCAGCCTCCGCGGCGATCTCGGCCTGCCGCATCCCACGCTCGTGGTACATCCGGGCGACCTTCGCCATCAGCCGGACCTGCTCGTCGCTGGGTCCGAGCCGCCGCGTCCACGGCTCCGCCTGTTCGGTCATGGGTGACTGGTCATTCACGGGCACGACTCTAGAGGTCGAGCACCTCACGAGCGGCGGAGGCGATGCCGGAGGCATCGATGCCGAAGTGCTCGAGCAGCCACTCCACCGACCCGGTGGGTGCGAACGAGTCGGGCACGCCGACGAACCGCATCGGCACCGGCTGGTGGCGCACCACGAGCTCCGCGACGGCTCCCCCGAGCCCCGACGTCAGCGCCTCCTCGACGGTGACGATCCCCCGGGTCTCGCGTGCGGCCGCGAGCAGCGCGTCCTCGTCGAGCGGCTTGACGCTCGGCATCGACAGGACCCGTGCCGACACGCCGTCGGCGGCCAGGAGCTCGGCCGCGTCGAGCGCACGCACGACGACCGTCCCGGCGGCCACCAGCGTGACGTCGGTGCCCTCGCGCAGGACGACGGCCCGTCCCGGGGCGAACTGGTAGCCCTCCGGGTTGACGTCCGGCACACCCATGCGGCTCACGCGTACGAACACGGGTCCGTCGTGCTGGGCCGCCCAGCGGATCGCCTGGGCGGTCTCGGTGGGATCGCTGGGGACCAGGACGGTCAGGCCCGGGATCGTCCGCAGCCAGGCCAGGTCCTCGATCGAGTGGTGCGTCGGGCCGAGCTCGCCGTAGGCCATGCCGGGACTCATCCCGCAGAGCACGATGTGGTGCTGGGAGTAGGCGGCGTCGACCTTGATCTGCTCCATCGCGCGCGCCGTCAGGAAGCACGCCGCCGCCGAGACGAACGGGATCTTCCCGCCGTTGGCCAGGCCGGCCGCGACACCGACCATGTCCTGCTCGGCGATCCCGACGTTGACCAGGCGGTCGCCGAACCTGGCGCCGAACGGTCCCAGCTTGCTGGAGCCCACCGAGTCGTTGACCACCGCGACGATCCGGGGGTCGTCCGCGGCAAGCTCGATCAGGGTCGCGACGAACGCGTCGCGGCAGTCGTGCAGCTCGCGGTCGGCCGGTGCGGTCGTGGTGCTCATGGCGTCTCCAGCTCGGTGAGTGCGGTGGCCACCTGGTCGGGCGACGGGACCTTGTGGTGCCAGGCCACGTCGTCGGACATGAACGAGATCGGGTGGCCCTTGAAGGTGTGGGCGATGACGGCCGTGGGCTTGCCCGAGGCGGCCGGGACGGCCGCGAACGCGTCGGCGAGGGCGGCGTGGTCGTGCCCGTCGACCTCGACCACCTCGAGGCCGAACGCCCGCAGCTTGTCGGCCAGGGGCTCCAGGTCGTTGGTGTCGGCCACCCGCGCGCCCTGCTGCAGCCGGTTGCGGTCCACGACGACGCACAGGCCGGACAACCGGTGGTTGCCCGCGGTCATCAGCGCCTCCCAGTTGGACCCCTCCTGGAACTCGCCGTCGCCGACGACCACGACCGTGCGCCGGGGCGACCCGTCGAGCTTGCCGGCGAACGCCGTGCCGACCGCGATCGGCAGCCCGTGGCCCAGCGGCCCGGTGCTGGCCTCGACGGCCGCGATCTTGGTCCGGGCCGGGTGGCCGTTCAGCTGGGAGAGCGGCTGCATGAAGGTGCTCAGCTGCTCCGGGGGCAGGAAGCCCGCGACCGCGAGGGTCGTGTAGAGCGCAGCCGCCGCGTGGCCCTTGGACAGGATGAAGCGGTCGCGGTCCGGGTCGTCCACCGCGTCGGGCGAGACGTTCAGCGAGTACAGGTAGAGCGTCACCAGGATGTCGATGACCGAGAACTCGCCGCCGATGTGGCCCAGCCCGGCGGACCGGATCATCTGGATGTCCCGCCGGCGGACCTGGCGCGCGGCCTCGGCGAGGTGCACCAGCGCCGTGGCTCGGTCGGCTCCCTCGGGGACCCGGCCGAGCACGGGCAGCGAGTCCGCGACGGCAGGAGTCCCGACGTGCGGGACGAGGTCCTCCTCGACGCTCATGAGTCCTCCCGCAGGCAGGAGAAGAGCACGTCCTGGACGAGCTTCTGGGCGCCCATCGCGTCCTGACGGGCCTGTGCGGCCCGCAGCGCGTCGATGTCGAGCTCGTCCAGCGCGCGGTGGATGCCCTTGAGGAACCGGATGGAGAGCCGGGCGGCCTCGACGGTGTCCTCGCGGAACGGGAACTGGTCGAGCTGCCAGACGCCTTCCCAGCCGTTGATCTTCAGGGTGTAGAAGAACTCGAAGACCTCGACCGGGTGGACCGTGCCGACGACCATGTCGTCGTCCCAGCCGCGCAGGTTGTCGTTGACGTCCATGGCCCACAGGAGCCCGTGGTCGATGAGGAGGCTGGGCCGCCGCCGACGGGGACTCCCCGCCGAACAGGGCGTGCCCGAAGTCGAGCAGGACGCCCACGTTGTCGACACCCATGGCCTTGATGCCCAGGGCGGTCTTGGCTGCCGAGTCCCAGAACATCTTGTTGCGCGGCTCGCGCGGCTTGTACTCGATGACGATCTTGATGTCCGGGTTGGCCAGCGCCAGCTCGCGCATGCCTGAGACGGCGAGCTCCCACTGCGTGTGGTGGTCGACCTGGAACGGGTAGTCCCAGCCGTCCTGGCCCGGCCACACCTTCAGGTAGGGCCCCGAGCGACCGCACGACGTCGGCGGCCTCGTTCAGGACGGCCAGTGCGTCGGCACGTACCGCGGCGTCGGGGTTGGTGAACGCGCCCTTGCTGAACCGGCGCATGTAGATCTCCGGGGTGACGCCGACGCACTCCAGGCCGTGGTCGGCGAGCGCGGCCTTGACCTGGTCGACCGTGACGTCCGGGGTGAAGGGGTACGGCACGTCGACGACGGACAGGTCCTCGACCTCCCCGGCGCGGGCGATCTGCTCGAGCGTGGTGACGGGTGGCGCGTAGCCGTCGGTGGCGTAGCGGTCCACGTAGGACGCGAAGTGCCACAGGCCGGCGCCGAACCGTGGTTGGCTGGTCTGGCTGGACATATCTATTCAGCTCCGATCGTCGATTCACTGACAGTACCAGACGGTCCCCGACGAGGGAATGGCCGGTGTGCGCGAACCGCCCGGGAGCGCCTGCCCGACGGGCCGCCGCGATCCTCAGCAGATCTGAAGGTTGCTCCGAGGACGATCCGAGGGTGCCGACGAGTCGACCCACTGCAACCGCCGACGTCCGCGTCGTGGCCCTGAGCCGTGTGCCCGAGGTGGCCGCGATCTTCTGGGTCACCAAAGCGCTGACCACGGCGATGGGCGAGTCGGCGTCCGACTTCCTCGTCCGCGCGATGCCACCGGTGCTGGCCGTCCTGATCGGCGCCGTCGCGTTCGCGATCGCGATGGTCATCCAGCTCCGCGCGCAGCGGTACGTCGTGTGGCGCTACTGGTTCGCGGTGTCGATGGTCGGGGTGTTCGGCACCATGGCCGCCGACGTCCTGCACGTCGGGCTCGGCATCCCGTACGTGGTCTCCACCGCGTTCTTCGCGGTGTCTCTGGCGGCGGTGTTCGTCCTGTGGTCGGCGAGCGAGAAGACGCTGTCGATCCACAGCATCCGCACGCGGCGCCGCGAGCTGTTCTACTGGGCCGCCGTCATGGCCACGTTCGCGCTGGGGACCGCAGCCGGGGACATGGTCGCCGTGACGTTCCACCTGGGCTTCCTCACCGCCGGACTGCTGTTCACCGCGGTCCTGCTGGTCCCGGCCATCGGGTACCGCTGGTTCGGCATGAACGGGGTGCTCGCGTTCTGGTTCGCCTACGTCATGACCCGGCCCGTGGGCGCATCCTTCGCCGACTGGCTCGGTGTCTCCCCGGAACGCGGTGGACTCGGTCTGGGTTCCGGCCGCGTGGCACTCGCACTCGCACTCGTCATCGTCGCGCTCGTGGTCCGGATGACCTTCACCCAGCGAGCGGAGCGCCGGACGCTAGCGTGACCGGCATGATCTCGCTGGTCCGCACGGTCCGGGCCCGGTCCGCGCTGGCAGCGATGGGGGCCGTCGCGCTCGCTCTCGTGCTGGCGTGCCTCGGGCTGCTCGTCGTGCTGCAGGGCTCGATCGAGAACACCGCCGTCGCGGCGGCGAGCACCCGTGCCCACGACATCGCGGCCGAGCTCCACCTCCGACGGTTCGATCACGTCGAGCCTCAACCTGCAGTCCGGGCCGGGCGACGACGCCTTCGTCCAGATCCTCGACCAGGGCGCGGTGGCGGCCGCGAGCCAGGAGTCTCGCCGGCTACCCGCCGCTGACCACGGCCACCGCCGCACCCGGACGGGCCGTCCAGGTGTCCAGCGCCACGGTGCCGGGGCCTGGCGACGAGCCGTTCGTGACGGTCGCGCTCGGGATCGAGGGCGTGGCCGCGGCGGACACGGTGATCGTGCGCCAGTCCTACGCCTCCGGCAGCGACACGGTGCTCGACGCCGCCCAGGCGATGCTCGTCGCGGTGCCGCTGCTCGTCCTCGTCGTCGGCGTCATCACGTACCTGCTGACGGCCCGGGCGCTGCAGCCCGTCGAGCAGATCCGCGCGCGTACCGCTCAGATCAGCGACGCCGACCTCGACACCCGGGTCGACGTCCCTGCGACCGGCGACGAGATCGCCCGGCTGGCCGTCACGCTGAACAGCATGCTCGACCGGCTGCACCACGCCCAGCAGGCCCAGGTCCGGTTCGTCGCCGACGCCAGCCACGACTCCCGCAGCCCGCTCGCCGCCGCGCGGGCCGAGCTCGACGTGGCCGTGCGCGACCCGGGGCATGCGGACTGGGCCGCGACCGCGGACGTCCTGCGCGCGTCGAACGACCAGATGCAACAGCTCGTGGACGACCTGCTCGTCCTGACCCGTACGGCTGACAGCGGCGCTCCGGGACGCGACCACGACGTCGACCTGGACGAGATCGTGGAACGGGTCGGCTTCGGGCTGCACCCGCCCGACGGGGTCGACGTCGACGTGGCCACCGAGCCGGTTCGTGTGCGTGGCAACGGCGACGAGCTGGCCCGTGCCGTCCAGAACCTCGCGGACAACGCCGTGCGCCACGCGCAGCGGCGGGTCCGGCTCTCGGTGCACCGGCTCGACAGGTGTGCCCGGATCGAGGTCGCCGACGACGGCACGGGGATCCGTGAGCCCGACCGGGAGCTCGTCTTCGACCGGTTCGTGCGTCTCGACGACGGCCGATCGCGCACGACGGGCGGCTCGGGCCTGGGGCTCGCCATCGTGCGGGGCATCGCCGAGTCCCACGGCGGCACCGTGCGCGCGGGCGCCTCCGACCTGGGCGGCGCCGCGTTCACCGTCGACCTGCCGCTGCCGTCGACCGTCGGCCCGTGACTCAGGCGATCCTCAGGGTCGGTCAGCGAACCTTCCAGCCATGACTTCAGACCTCCCGACCGCCCGGACGATCTCGAACCGCCTGCTCAACAAGGTCCCCGAGATCACGATCTTCTTCTGGCTGATCAAGGTGCTCGCCACGACGGTCGGCGAGACGTTCGCCGACTACCTCACCGACACGCTCGGCATGACGCTCACCGTCGCGAGCCTGCTCGTGGGCGTGATCCTCGTGGTGACGCTCGCCCTGCAGTTCCGGTCCTCGCGCTACGTCGCACCCCTGTACTGGCTGGCCGTCGTGCTCATCAGCGTCGTCGGAACCCTGATCACCGACAACCTCGTCGACAACTACGGTGTGCCGCTCTGGGTCACCACGCTCGTGTTCGCCATCGCACTGACCATCACGTTCGCCATCTGGTACCGGATCGAGCACACGCTCTCGATCCACTCCATCACCACGACCCGCCGCGAGGCGTTCTACTGGCTCGCCATCCTGTTCACGTTCGCGCTCGGCACCGCGGCGGGGGATCTCCTGGCCGAGGGTCTCGGCCTTGGCTACCTCGCCTCGGTCGCACTGTTCGCGGCCGCGATCGGCGTGGTCGCGCTCGCCCACTACCGGTTCGGCCTCGGCGCCGTGGTGTCCTTCTGGGCCGCGTACATCCTGACCCGTCCGCTCGGCGCGTCCATCGGCGACCTGCTCTCCCAGCCCACCGCGGATGGCGGGCTCGGCCTGGGAACGACGGCGACCAGCGCGATCTTCCTGTCCGCGATCGCGGGCATCGTGCTCTATCTCTTCGTCACCAAGCGTGACGTCGAGGCCGCCGAGATCGACGACTTCGACGACATCGACGACATCGACGACATCGACGAGCTCCCCGCGACCGTCGCGTGACGGTGCTGGCGCTGGCCACCGGCACGGACCCGTCCGTGCTGTCCGGCGTCTCGGGGTGGGCCGTCCACCTGATGGAGACGCTCGGCGTGGCCGGCGCCGGCATCGCCATCGCCGTGGAGAACGTGTTCCCGCCGCTGCCGAGCGAGCTCATCCTGCCCCTGGCCGGGTTCACGGCCAGCCAGGGCACGTTCGGTCTGGTCGAGGCGATCGTGTGGACGACGGCGGGCTCCGTGGTGGGCGCGATGGTCCTGTACCTGCTCGGGGCCCTCGTGGGACGGACCCGTACCCGTGCCCTCATGGCCCGGATCCCGCTGGTCAGCATCGCCGACATCGACCGTGCCGAGGCGTTCTTCACCCGGCACGGGCACGCCGCCGTCTTCTTCGGGCGCATGGTCCCCGTCTTCCGCAGCCTCATCTCCATCCCGGCCGGCGTCGAGCGCATGCCGGTCCTCGCGTTCCTCGCCCTGACCGCCGCGGGCAGCGCCGTCTGGAACACGATCTTCGTCTGCGCCGGCTATCTGCTCGGCGAGAACTGGGACGCCGTCGAGAGGTACGCCGGGATCGCGCAGTGGGTCGTGGTCGCGGTCGTCGTCGCCCTGGTCGGCGGGTTCGTGATCTCCCGGCTCAGGTCCCGGTCTCGGGCCGCGACACCGTAGTGCGTCGGTGCCGGTCACCCGTTCGGCGCACGCACAAAGGCTCCTCCCAGGGTCGACTCCTAGCCTCGTGCCACCAGCACATCGCCAGGAGGAAGCCGTGTCCGAAGTGTCGAACGCCAGCGAGACGACCGCAGTGACCGATCCGCCCGTCGCGCCCCTGCCCGCCGATCCGCCCGTCGCTCCCCCGCCCGCCGATCCGCCCCCCTACGTGGCGCCCCAGCCGTCGGCGCACCGAACCTCCGCGCCGGTCGGTTGGGTGATCGCCGCGATGCTCCTCTTCTGGCCGACCGGGATCCCGGCCCTGCTCGCGTCTCACCGGGCGGCGCGTGCATTCGGTGCGGCCGACGTCGAGGTGGCGGTCCGCGAGTCTGCGAACGCACGCCGGTGGGGCATCATCAGCGTGATCATCGGCGCGGTCCTGGTCGCCCTGTCGGTGCTGACGACGATCGTGTGGGCCTTCGTCGTTGCGGTCGCGGTCCACGACCACCGCGACAGCGGCCGGGACTTCGGCCCTCGGATCGGAAACCAGCAGCCCTTCGCCGTGCCGGACGGGTCCGGTCGCCAGCGCTCGAACGGCTAGACCGAGGTCGGGCCTCGTCGAGGCTTCAGCTCTTCGTGCCGCGGGCGGCCGACACCCTGCGGTCGTGCGGCGACCGCTTGACCCGGTCGGCGGTCCGGCAGGACTTCCCCGGCGCGGCGCCGCACCGGGGGCACTCGACGTTCAACGGCTTGGTCATGCGCAGATCGTGCCTGACACGGCCGTGACGCGCCAGGGCGGCCCACCGGTCACGTCGGGTCACCGCCTCCGCCGACCTGGTGGCTCGCAAGAGTCTCGCCCGCTTCGTGCTCCACCAGGACCGGGACGAAGGCGCGGACGGCCGCTCCCGAGAACTTCGTCAGGTGGGACTCGACCTGCGCACGGACGTCCGACTCCGGCACGTCCGGGAAGCGGGCGGAGAGGCGTTCCACCACCTCGTCGATCGCGTGACCCTCGTCCTCGATGGGCATGCCAGAAGCGTCCTATGGACGCTCGACCAGGTCAATGGCCCGCGTGAACGACGGCCGACGTCGGGGCTTCCGCAGGTCGACGACACGGTGCCATCCTGGACGCATGCATCACTTCTGGGTCGTGGCCCGTGGTGGCGAGGTCGACGGCGCCGTCGGTCTCCTCGGGCTGGACGGGATGCCGACGGGTGAGCATCTGCACTACCGGGGCGACGACGTGACGGACGTCCCGTACGTCGTGACCGCCGAGACCACGACCCTTCCCGACGGACGGCCGGCCTACATCGCGGAGCGCGAGGGAAATCGTCGGCGCTGATCCCGCCGGCGCACGAGCCTTCTCCGTCAGCCGCCCTCGGCGAACTCGGCCAGGAACTCGACGGCGTCCCGCTCGACCAGGATGGGGACGAAGCTGCGCACCGCGGATCCGTCGAACGCAGCGAGCCCGACGTCGACCTGGTCGCGGACGAGCGCCCTGGACAAGCTCGGGTACCTGGTGGCGATGCGGTCGACGACGTCGTCGATCGCGCGGTGCTCGTCCTCGATGGCCATACGGACACGCTCGAGCCGGGACGCGGCCGGCACAACGGCGCGAACCCGAACAGCGGTCGAACAGTTGGACACGCGACGACACGCCGCGGCTGGTGCGCGGATGGGCTCGTTCGAGGACGACCGTCCCGGGCGCGGCGCGGCGCGTCGAGCCCGGGCGGTCACCCCGCACCGACTGCGGCCGTAGGCTCGTCGGGAGAATCCGCGCCCTCGGGAGGACACCACCGTGGCATCACCGTCGAACGCCACCGACCCTGCTCTGCCTCCGGCCCCGTCGCCCGCGCCATACCGGCACACGTTCCTGACCGCACCCGTCGGGTGGGTGATCGCCGGGATGCTGCTGTTCTGGCCGACCGGCATCCCCGCGCTGCTCGCGTCGCACCGGGCCGCCCGGGCGTTCGGTGCGGCCGACGCCGAGGCGGCGCAGCGCGAGTCGGCGAACGCCCGGCGCTGGGGCATCATCAGCGTGATCGTCGGCGGGTGCGTGATCCTGCTCTCCATGCTGGCCTGGATCGTCTCGATCGCCCTCTTCGTGCTCGCGGCGCACCACCTCGACAACAGCGGCGTGTGGGAGAACGGCCCGGGCTGGTCGAACCAGCAGCCGTTCGGCGCCCCCGCGCCGTACCGCAACGGGTGACGGCCCGCTCACGACAGTGGCTATGACAGCGTGTCGCCGTGGGTGCCGGTGGGCACCCTGACGCGACGACCGGAGATGTGGGTAGCCCGAACGGACGCGCGATCGCGCCCGTCGTCACCCGTGCGGGCGACGCACCGGCACGCGGGCGGGTGAAAAATGGACGATTGTCCGATTGTCCGTTCTGTCATGACTGTTGTCATGCCCGCCATCACTTAGGGTAGGGACGTCAGCGAGACGGCAAACCCGCTGTGAGGCGGGGACGCAAAGCCACGGGGCCTTCTGGGTCAGCCGGGCTACCGAACAGACGGGACGGTCAGATGGATCAGCGCGGATACCCGGTCGACCCCACCGAGGCCGCCTTCACGGGCGGACTGCCCGCGGGCCGCCTCAAGGCATGGGCCGCCCTGGCCGCCGATTCCGATGCCATCGACCTCGTCCCGGCGCAGGACGGCCGGGCCGCCTGAGCGGTCCGACCACCGGCGGTCGGCCCACGCCATGATGGGGCGGTGCAGCAACCCGTCCCCGACGTGACGCCCGGCCCGCACTCGATGGTCCGACGGCTCGGCGTGCGAGACGCCGTCGTCGTCGGCATGTCGGCGATGATCGGGGCCGGGATCTTCTCGGCGTTCGCGCCTGCTGCCGCCGCCGGGGGTTCCGGACTGCTGATCGGGCTCGGCGTCGCCGCGCTGGTGGCCTACTGCAACGCGACATCGTCGGCCCGGCTGGCGGCGCTCTACCCGACGTCGGGCGGCACCTACGTCTACGCCCGGCACCGGTTGGGCGACCTGTGGGCGGGCCAGGCGGGCTGGGCCTTCATCGTCGGCAAGATCGCCAGCTGTGCCGCCATGGCCCTCACCCTGGGGTCGTACGTCGCACCGGGTCACGTCCGGCTGGTCGCGGTGCTCGCCGTCGCGGCCCTGACCGTGCTCGGCTGGGCCGGCGTGCAACGCTCCACCCAGCTGAGCACCGTCATCGTCGTCGTCTCGCTCGCGGCGCTCCTCGTCGTCGTCCTGTCCGCGTTCCGTGGCGGGACGGCAGACACCTCGAACCTCCAGCCGTTCCCGGGCGCCGACGTCGGGGGCATCCTGCAGTCGGCCGGCCTGCTCTTCTTCGCCTTCGCCGGCTACGCGCGCGTCGCGACGCTCGGCGAGGAGGTGCGCGACCCGGTCCGCACGATCCCGCGCGCGATCGCGATCGCACTGACCGTCGTGCTCGTGGTGTACGTGGTCGTCGGGCTCAGCGCCCTGCTTGCCATCGGCGCGCCGGGACTGGCGGCGTCACCCGCGCCGCTGCAGGCGGTCGTCGAGTCGGGGTCCTCGGCCGCCTGGGCGCCCGCCGTCCGGGTCGGCGCGGCCGCCGCGTCTCTCGGCGCGTTGCTCGCGCTGCTGCTGGGGGTGTCCCGGACCGTCGTGGCCGTGGCGCGCGACCGGCCACGGATCTCCGGACTGGCGAGGCTCCACGAGCAGTCCCGGACGCCGCGCACCGCCGAGGTGGCCGTCGGCGCCGTGGTCGTGGTCCTCGTCGCGACCCTCGACCTGCGCGGCGCGATCGGGTTCTCGTCCTTCGGGGTCCTCGTCTACTACGCGATCGCCAACGCGTCCGCGCTGACGCTGCGGCGCGACGAGGGACGACCGCCCCGGGTCGTGCCCCTGGTCGGTCTGCTCGGGTGCCTGGTCCTGGCATGCACCCTCCCTCGAGCGGCCGTCGCCGCCGGGCTGGTCGTCGTGCTCGGCGCGGCGATCGAGTGGGCGGTGCGCCGACGCATGCCGGCGAGTCGTCGCCCGGCGTGACGATCGTCCGCCTGGCGCTCGGCGGCCGACGCCCGCCGCATCGTGACCGACCCGTATATTTCCGGCCATGAACATCGTCGTGGGCGCGATCGTCGTCGTCATCGTCACCTCGCTGACGTGCACGGCGATGCTCTTCGTGCGGCGACGTGCACCCGAGGGCAGCTTCTTCACCGACGGCGACCGGGCGTCCGGCGTGTTCGGTGTTCTCGCGACCGGGTTCTCTGTGCTGCTGGGCTTCATCATCTTTCTCGCCTTCGACTCCTACGACCAGGCACGCTCGGGGGCCGAGACGGAGGCGACGATCGTGGCGCAGCAGCTCGAGACGGCGCAGTTCTTCCCGACGGACACCGCCCGGCAGCTCAGCGGCGAGCTGTCTGCTACGGGCGGTCCGTGGTGGGTACCGAGTGGCCGGCGATGGGCGACGGCACGCTGGGCGAGGCGGTGAACCCGTGGGGCGTACGCATGTTCCAGACGCTCGAGCAGTTCACTCCCGGCAGTGACACCGAGCAGTCCGCGTACGACCGGTGGATGGACCAGACGGCCGCCCGCGAGCAGGCGCGCGTCGACCGCGTCCATGGCGCCGAGGGCCTCATCCCGTTCCCGCTCTGGCTGGTCCTCTACGTGATCTCCGGCGTGATCTTCGCGTACATGCTCTTCTTCGCGGACCGCGACGAGAAGGCCACGACGCAGGTGATGCTCATGGGCAGCGTCACGGTGGTCATCACCCTGCTGCTCCTGCTGCTCACGTTCTTCGACCACCCGCACGGCGCGGGGCTGGGCAAGCTGGAGCCGACAGCGATGCAGCGCAACCTGCGCGTCATGGACGCGGAGCTTCTCCTCGGTCGGTCTCACCCTCTCGCTCCCCTGCGACGCCGACGGCCGACCGTCCTGACCGGCATGCGCGTCGCGGCGCTGTGACGTGCATCGATGGTCCTAGTATCGAGGCGCGGGAGCCCGATCTGTCGGATTCCCGGCCGGACGTCCGTCCTGCACTTCTACCCCGCACCAGGAGACTTTCGACATGCTCACAACACTGTTCGCCAGCGACACGGTGACATCGACGTTCGGCAGCGGCGACGTCCTGCTGTGGATGCTCGAGTTCTTCCTCTTCGTGATCTGGTTCTGGCTCCTGATCGCGATCTTCTCCGACCTGTTCCGGGACAAGACCACCGGTGGCGGCGTGAAGGCCCTCTGGGTCTTCTTCCTCATCCTCCTGCCGTTCCTCGGCATCCTCTTCTACCTGATCTTCCGGGGCCGGGGCATGGGTGAGCGCGGGGTCGCTCAGGCCGCAGCGGCCCAGGAGCAGTTCAACTCGCAGATCCGGTCCGCAGCCGCGTCGGCCGAGTCGCCTGCCGACCAGATCGCCAAGGCGAAGGCGCTCCTCGACAGCGGCGCCATCACGCAGGCCGAGTTCGACCAGCTCAAGGCCGCAGCCCTGGCCTGAGCCCGGACGGGCCGTCTGAGGCCCTCGAGACGACGACGCCGCGTCCTCACCGAGTGACGCGGCGCGTCGCCTCGGCCGTCAGAGGGTCCTGCGGCCACGCGTGCTTCGGATAGCGCCCCCGCAGCTCCGCCCGGACCTGCGGGTACCCGTTCTGCCAGAACGACGCGAGGTCCGCGGTGACCGCGGCGGGTCGCCCGGCCGGCGACAGCAGGTGCAGCAGCACCGGCACGCGCCCGTCGGCCAGCCGCGGGGTCTGACGCCAGCCGAACGTCTCCTGCAGCCGCACGGCCAGCACGGGCTGGTCCGGCTCGTAGTCGACGCGCACGCTCGATCCGCTCGGGACCCCGAGCCGCTCCGGCGCGAGGACGTCCAGCCGCGCGGCGTCGGGCCAGGGCAGGAGCCGACGCAGTGCCGTCGTCACGTCGATGCTCCTGGGGTCGGACCTCCCGCGGCCGAGGTCCGGGCCCAGCCACGTGTCGAGGGAGCCCAGCAGGGCGTCGTCCGAGACGTCGGGCCACGGTTCCCCGAGCGCCCGGTGCAGGAACGCGAGCCGCTGCCGCAGCGCTCGCGCCCCGTCGCTCCAGCGCAGGACGCCCAGCCCCTCTCGCTCGAGCCCGCTGCGCACCGCCGCGACCACCCGTGCAGGGTCCGGGTCCGCGAGCCCGGTCGCCGAGACTCGATCGCGCCGAGCGATCGGACGCGGCGGGCGACGACGCGGCCGTCCTGCCAGTCCACGCGCTCCTCGTCGCCCAGCAGCGCCGGTGCGGCGTCGATCGCCAGGTCGACGTCGAACGGAGCCGCCGACCGGATGGTCGCGTCCCGCCGCGCGCCACCCCGGTCCGCGTCGGCCACCGCCAACCAGCCGAACCCACTCAGAGGCGAGCCCGGCGGCAGCGTCGCGCCGGTGCCGGATGCCATCAGGTAGGCGCTCCCACCCGGCCGTAGGCGCGCGATCCGGTCCGGGTGCGCGAGGGCGACGACGAACGCCGCGGCTAGGTCGTCGGTCAGCGCCCCGGGCGGCGTGCGGTCCGGCACGGCGGTCAGCAGCCGCTCGGTCTGGGCCCGCCAGCGCACGGTCTCGGGCGCCCCGCGCCGCAGCGACCGCAGCGCCGCGACCAGGTCGCCACCCGGAGCCCGGACGTCGTCGGAGAGCATCGCCACGACCTCGGCCGCGCGCCGGGCACCGACCACTCTCGCCCCGTCGAGCAGGGCACGCGCCAGCCGCGGATCGGCCGGCACCGCCGCCACCGCGCGGCCGCGGACCGTCACCGTCCCGTCGGGTGCGAGCGCACCCAGCCCCTGGAGCGTGCGGACCGCCGTCTCCAGCGCAGCCACGGGCGGCGGGTCCAGGAGGGCCAACCCGACCCCGCCCGGGCTCCCCCAGCATGCGGCCTCGAGCGCGAACGCCGTCAGGTCGGCCGTGCGGATCTCGGGCTCGGGATGCGCCTGCAGGCGCGCGTGGTCCGCCTGCGACCAGCACCGGTAGACCGCGCCGGGCGCCTCGCGGCCGGCCCGGCCCGCGCGCTGCTCCGCCCCCGCCTGGCTCACGCTCACCGTCACCAGCCCCGCCAGCCCGCGACGGTGGTCGGCGCGAGCCTCCCGCGAGAACCCGGCGTCCACCACCACGCGGACGCCGGGAACGGTCAACGACGACTCGGCGACCGCGGTGGAGAGCACCACCCGCCGGCGGGGCCCGGGGACGAGCGCGAGGTCCTGGTCGGCCGGACCGAGCCGGCCGTGCAGCGGTCGGACGTCGACGTCCAGGCCGGCGAGCCGGCGCGCCACCGCGCCGATCTCTCCGGCGCCGGGCAGGAAGACGAGGACGTCGCCGGGACGCTCGTCCACCGCTCGGCGGACGGTCGCGGCGACATGGTCCAGGAAGGACGGCGTGACGCCGCGTTCGTCGGTCCGCGCCGTCCGGGCGGGCGGCGGGCACCACACGACGTCCACCGGGTGCAGAGCGCCCCGCACCGCCACGACGGGAGCACCGCCCAGCAGGGCCGCCGTCCTGGCCGCCTCCACCGTCGCGGACATGGCGACGAGCACCAGGTCGTCCCGGAGGTTCGCCCGGACGTCCACCAGCAGCGCCGAGGCGAGGTCCCCGTCGAGCTGTCGCTCGTGCACCTCGTCCAGCACGACCGCACCGACGCCGGCGAGCTTCCGGATCACGCTGGAGCCGGCGCAGCAGGACGCCGGTGGTCACCACCTCGATCCGCGTCGCGGCGGTCGTGCGGCTCTCGTCGCGGACCGTATAGCCGACGGTGCGTCCGACGGGCTCACCGAGCAGCCCTGCCAGGCGTCGGGCGGCCGCCCTCGCGGCGATCCGGCGCGGTTGGGTGACGACGACCCGGCCGCCCACGGCCGCGGCGACCGCGGGCGGGACGAGCGTGGTCTTGCCGGTGCCCGGCGGCGCCTGGACGACAGCGACGCCGTGCACGCCGACCGCGGCGACGACGGAGGCCAGAGCCGAACCGACCGGGAGGTCGGGCGGATCCGCCAGCAGCCTCGCGATCGGGTCGACGTCCACGGATGGAGTCTGCCCTGGCCGGCGGTGCGACGTGGCTCAGCCGGTGGCGGGTCGGCCCGGGTCGCGTTCGTGCTTCGGCAGCTCGCGCACGTCGGGCGGCTCCAGCGCTTCGCTCGCGGCGTGGTTCTCCGGGGCGGTCAGGGCGTAGTCCTCCGGCACGGCGACCCGGTCGACGCCACGACGGGCGGCCCCGGACGTCGCGCCGAACGCGGCGAACCAGCAGACGAGGACGAGCGCGCCGCCGGCGACTGCGTCGAGGAGCCAGTGGTTCGCCGTCAGCACGACGACCGACGTGGTCGTCGCGACGTACCCGAACGAGAGGATCTTCAGCCACCGCCGGCGGGCCAGGCAGGCGAGCACCACGCTGACCCACAACGCCCACCCGACGTGCATGGACGGCATGGCCGCGACCTGGTTGGTGACGGTGCTGGCGTTCTGCGCCTGCTCGGCCGCGGACGGCCACCAGCCGTACTGCGAGGTCGACGCGACGGTGTCGATGAACCCGCCGGTCAGCCGCGGCGGGGCGGTCGGGTAGAACATGTACCCCAGGAGCGCGATGAACGTGGCCGCGAACAAGGCGGTTCGAGCGGGCCGGTACAGGGCCGGCCGCCGGATGTAGAGCACGACCAGCACGGTCCACGTGACGATGAAGTGCATCGTCGCGTACCAGTACGCCGAGAAGACGGCGAGCGGCGTGATCGGGGTGATCGCGTGGTTGATCTCGTGCTCGACGTCGATGTGCAGGAACCGCTCGACCTCGAGGATGTCCAGGGCGTGGTGGCGCGCGGCGCCCCAGTCGCCGCCGACGACGAACCGGGTCGCGCTGTAGGCGGCGTAGAGCACGACCAAGAGCGCGATCTCGCGCAGAGCGGCGCGTCTCGCGTTGGTGCCTGCGGCGTCTCGTTCGACCATCGGGAACGAGGCTAGCGGACGGCTACGACATGAATTGTTGCTCTGGCCCTTCGGACCCTGTGACAAACGTCAGCAATCCTTCACCCGGTGGCTCTGCAATGCCCGTCGAACCCGACACGGCCGGTCCGGATGCGGAGCGGTCGCAAGGCGGCTCATGCGGCGCTGGCCCGGTCGGGTGCCCGGTCGCGCGCCGACTCGACCGGGAGCAGGACCGCTCCGAGCAGGAAGCAGACGGCGCCGACGAACGTGCCCAGGTTGGCGAGCGAGAGGTTGGCCAGCTCGCCCGTCGAGCGCAGGTATCGCGCGCCGATCGCGGACGCCCCGAAGGCGATCGACCCGAGGAGGTTCAGCGCGCTGATCCGCCAGCCCGTCGACCGGTCGGACCGGGGCAGGACTCCCCGGTTCACCTCCGAGTAGGCGAACCAGCTGGCCACCAGGAACGCGACCGATCCGACCGCGTCGGGCGCCCAGACGAGGTGTCGATCCTGCGCGAGCGTGAGATCGGCGCGGGTGGCTGCGAACGTCGTCACGTTGAAGAACAGGGTGCCGACCAGCTGGATGAACGCGGCCCAGAAGTCGAGCCGTCGGGGCTTCCAGCCGATGAGCCGGCGCACCGGCCCGCGTGTCTGGCGGTCGACGAAGATCCCCTCGGGCGCCGTCACGGTCTCGCGGTACTGCAGGTAGCCCGCGCTGGTGAAGAAGATCGACCCGACGAAGAACGTCCAGGCCACGACCGCCGGCGCGACCCTGTCGAAGTAGACGGGCACCGCGCCGACCGCGAAGCAGAGCGACCCGACGGCGAACAGGCCGCCGATCCACCAGCTCATCGGGGTCGGTCGCTCGGCCCACGTGCGCGCCGGGTCGAGCACGCGGTCCTCGAGGAGTCCCAGTCCCTTGCGGTGCCGGCGCGAGCTCCAGTGCACGCGAGAGCCGTCGGGACGCTCCAGCACGGCGTTCGTGACGAAGGACGCCGGGCCGGAGGTCTCGACGACGCGCCACCCGGCCGGAAGGTCGGGGACCGTGGCGCCGGCGCTCATCTCTCGGTGAAACCCGTGCGCGCCTTGCTCTTGGCGGCGGCGCTGGCGGGCGACGTCCAGACGTCGGGCTTGCGCGTCTGCTCGTGCGTGGGCTGCTCGGCGAGGAGAGCGTCGTAGGCCAGGTGCAGGTCCTTGAGCAGCTGCTCGATCATCAGCCGGCTCAGGTCCAGCCGGACGACGATGCGCATCAGGTGCGTCTCCTGCCCGTCCGGCGGCAGGCTGTACGCCGGGACGATCCAGCCGTCCTCACGGAGCTTGGCCGACAGGTGGTAGACGTCGAAGCCGGGGTCGCCCTTGAGCGTGAACGTGACCACGGGCTCGGCGAGCCCGGGGTTGAGGATCTCGAACTTTCCGCTGGCCACCAGGCTCTCGTTGAGGAACCTGGCGTTGGCGAGCATGGTCTGGACGATCGACGTGTACCCGCTCCGGCCCAGGCGCACGAAGTTGTACAGCTGCGCCTGGATCATGGCCGACCCGCGCGAGAAGTTGAACGTGTACGTCGGCTGCGCCCCGCCGAGGTAGTTGACGCTGAAGACGAGGTCCTCAGGCAGCTTGGACGCGTCGCGGAAGACCAGCCAGCCGACCCCCGGGTACACGAGCCCGTACTTATGCCCCGAGGCGTTGATCGAGGCGACCTGCTCCAGCCGGAAGTCGAACAGGAAGTCCGGCTCGGCGAAGGGGGCGATGAACGCGCCGCTCGCCCCGTCGACGTGCAGCGGGACGTCCCAGCCCTTCTCCTTCTTGATCCGCACCAGCAGGTCGTTGATCTCCTCGATCGGGTCGGACTCGCCGATGTGGGTGGTGCCCAGGACCGCGCCCACAGCGATCGTGTTCTCGTCGACCAGCGGCTCGACGTCCGCCGCGCTGATGACGAACCGGTCCTTCTTCATCGGGATCTTGCGCATCTCGACGTCGAAGTAGTTGGCGAACTTGTCCCAGACCACGTGCGTCTCGGCGCCGAAGACGACGTTCGGCCTGTCGGTGGGCAGCCCGGCGGCGGCCCGACGGTTGCGCCAGGTGCGCTTGTGCGCGAGCAGCCCGAGCATGATCGCCTCGGACGACCCGATCGTCGCGACGCCCACGACCTGGGCGTTGTCGGGTGCGTGGAACAGGTCGCCGAGCATGTGCACGGCGGCCTCCTCGACCAGCGAGGCGGCCGGGTACTCCTCGTGGTCGATGTGGTTCTTGCGGATCGTGTCGTGGATGAGCTTCTCGGCCTGCGGCTCCATCCACGTGGTGACGAACGACGCGAGGTTCAACGTCTCGCGACCGTCGAGCATGAGCCCCGTGTGCAGCAGCTCGTACGCCTCGTCGGCGTCGATGCCGTGCTCCGGGAACGTGCCGCGGTCGATGTGCTCCCGGAAGCTGGGCCGGCCGTGGATCGGGCCGAACACGTCGATGCTCTCAAGCTTCTTGCTCACCGCTGCTCCTCGGGTCCAGCCGCGGGACGCCCGGGCGGCGGCGACCTGCGGAGAATGTGCACGCACCTGCGGATCGAACGTAGCAGCCGACGGTGCACTTCTGTCCCGGTCTGTCCGGACTTCGGCGTTGGTCCCCCGCGGGCAGGAGGAAGCGTGGCGCCGAGCGGCCTGCCGGTAGACTGAGCACTCCCCCGCGCCCGGCTCTCGTGCTCGCTCCCCTTGTCAAGCGTGCCCGTCGGCAGCATTCTCGTTCGACGACCCGCTAGGACACGCATGATGACCACTCTCACCCAGGAGCCCGCGACCGACGAGGTCGACGCCGCCGATCTCGAGACCTTCCTGCGCGTCGCCGAGCAGATCAGCGCGCTGCCGTCGGACCACCCGCACCTCGCGCTGGCCCGACGCGCCACCTCGGCGCTGTTCAAGGCCGCCAAGAAGCAGCGACGGGCCGAGAAGCGCGAGGCCATCGGCTCGGCCGACCGTGCGGTCATCGCGGCGACGGCGACGGGCAGCCCGGGCCGGATCGACGACGAGACCAACGGCATCCCTCTGGTCTCGGCCGCGCAGGGCGCGACCGCAGGCACGCTGCTCAAGGCGCGGCCCTGCTACATCTGCAAGGAGCCGTACGTCGACGTCGACGCGTTCTACCACCAGCTCTGCCCGACCTGCGCGACGCTGAACCACGCCAAGCGCGACGCCCGCACCGACCTGACCGGCAAGCGCGCGCTCCTCACCGGCGGCCGCGCCAAGATCGGCATGTACATCGCACTGCGCCTGCTGCGGGACGGCGCGACCACGACGATCACCACCCGGTTCCCGCGCGACGCCGCGCGTCGGTTCGCCGCCATGCCGGACAGCGCAGACTGGCTCGACCGGCTGAGCATCGTCGGCATCGACCTGCGCGACCCGGCCCAGGTGGTCGCCCTGGCCGACGAGGTCGCCGCGCAGGGACCGCTCGACATCTTGATCAACAACGCCGCGCAGACGGTCCGCCGCTCCCCGGGTGCGTACTCGCACCTCGCCGACGCCGAGCTCGAGCCGCTGCCGGACCGACCGCTGCCGACGATCACCACCTACGGCCGGACCAGCAGCGCCCACCCGATCGCGCTCGCCGGATCGGTCACCGAGCTGACGAGCGTCGCCGCCGGCGTCGACCGGCTGGCCCTCACCGCCGAGCACGCATCGCTCGAACGGCTCGTGGCCGGCACCGCGATCGACGCCGGCGGGCTCGTGCCCGACACGGCCGAGTCGAACAGCTGGGTGCACACCGTGGACCAGGTGGACCCGATGGAGCTGCTCGAGGTCCAGCTGTGCAACCAGACCGCGCCGTTCATCCTGGTCAGCCGGCTGCGGCACGTGATGCGGCGGCCGGCCGGCCGGTCGTACGTGGTGAACGTGTCGGCGATGGAAGGGGTGTTCTCCCGCGGCTACAAGGGCCCCGGGCACCCGCACACCAACATGGCCAAGGCCGCCCTCAACATGCTCACCCGCACCAGCGCGAACGAGCTGGCCCTGGACGGCATCCTCATGACGAGCGTGGACACCGGCTGGATCACCGACGAGCGGCCGCACCCCACCAAGGTCCGGCTCGCCGAGGAGGGCTTCCACGCTCCGCTCGACCTCGTCGACGGCGCCGCGCGCGTGTACGACCCGATCGTGCGCGGGGAGGCCGGCGAGGACCTGTACGGCTGCTTCCTCAAGGACTACGTGCGATCCGCATGGTGACGCTGGTCACACTCGGCGACCTCTAGGCCGCGTCCGGAGGCGCGCGGCAGCCGGAGGCGCCACGCTCGGCGCATGCATCGTGAGATGAGCGCCCACCTCGTCCTCGACGTGACCGCGCCCGCGACGCTGGCGTTCGAGCTCGCCGTGTCGAGCCAGTACGCGTGCACCGAGGCGCTCACGGTCTCGGTCGACGGCCGGTTCGTCCAGCCGACCGCGCTCCTCGACCACCACGGGACGCGCCTGCACGTGGTCCAGGCCGGCGTCGGCCGCCTGCTGCTCGACTACACGGCGACGATCGACGGGCGCGCCGAGGCCGAACCGACCGACGAGGCGGACGCCCTGCGCTACCTGCGGCCGAGCCGCTACTGCGAGTCCGACTCCCTCGGCCCCACGGCCCACGCCGAGTTCGCCGGGCTGCGCGGGTACGACCTGCTCGCCGCGGTGAGCTCGTGGGTGGGGTCCCGGCTCTCCTACGTGCCCGGTTCGAGCCTGCCGACCGACGGCGCCGTCCGGACCCTGCTCGCTCGCGAGGGCGTCTGCCGCGACTACGCCCACCTCGTCGTCGCCCTGCTGCGCGCCCTCGACGTCCCCGCGCGACTGGCCTCGGTGTACGCGCCGGGCCTGTCACCGATGGACTTCCACGCGGTCGCCGAGGCCTACCTGGACGGCACCTGGTACGTGGTCGACGCGACGACGCTCGCGCCTCGGTCCACGCTGGTGCGGATCGCCACGGGTCGGGACGCCTCCGACACGGCGTTCCTGAACGTCCACCACGGGTTCGCCGACCTGCTGGAGCTCCAGGTCACGGCCGTCGCGGGCACGCTGCCCGACGACGACGTACGGGATCTCGTCGTCGTCGGCTGAGCCGCGTCGCGGCCGGCGGTCCCGCTGCTAACCTCCGGTGCGTGAGCGCAGCCGAACCCGACCCGGACGAGAGCGTCCTGCCTTCGCGCCGCACCTGGTCCGAACGTCGTGCGGAGCCGGACCGGTTCGCGCTGGTCCTCACGCTCCTCGTCACCGCCTACGTGCTCTCCGCGCTGGGCAGCCAGGAGTGGGTGCAGGTCCTGGTCGCATTCCTCTACGTCGGCGCCCTGGTGGTGGCCATCCGCTCGTCGCGCGTCGAGGGTCCCTGGCGGATCGTCGTGCGCGGCGTCCCGATCGTCGCAGCGATAGTCGGCGCCCTCGCCTTCGCCCTGCTCCCCCGCGACGACGCCTACGGGATCCTGAACGCGGCCGTCGCCGCGATCCTCATCACGACCCTCGTCGTGATCCTCGACCGCATCCTGCGGCGGGCCGCCATCACGTTGCAGTCGATCTTCGGCGCGCTCAGCGCCTACCTGATGATCGGGATGATCTTCACAGCGGTCTTCGGGGTCATCGCCTGGCTGGGCTCCGGTCCGTTCTTCGCCGGTGGTCAGGCGACCAGTCAGCAGTCCCTGCAGTACTTCTCGTACACGACGCTGACCACGCTCGGCTACGGCGACTTCACGGCCGCGACGTTCCCGGGGCGGAACATCGCGACCTTCGAGGCCCTCGTCGGCCAGGTGTTCCTGGCCACCTTGGTGGCGCGCCTCGTCGCCTCGTTCACGGTCACGCCGCGTCGCTCGAGGCTCGGCCCAGGCACGGACGAGCCGCAGGGGCCTACGCCGTGATCCCCGAGGTCGAGGCCACCACCTCGGCGATCTTGCGGGACAACGCCTCGTAGAACATGGACAGCGGGAACTCGTCGTCGAGCACCGCATCCGTCAGACCCTTCGGCGGGCCGTCCAGCGGCAGGTCGCGCACGGCCCACACCGATGCCGGGTGCGGGGTGAGCGTGCCGGACACGAGCTCGTACGCGGCCAGCCAGTGTGCGGTCTTGGGCCGGTCGATCGAGCGCCAGTACAGCTGCTCGATCCGCTCGGCCAGCGCGATGACGGCATCCGGCACCTGCGGCCAGTCGATGGTGAGCCGGGAGTCGGTCCAGTGCAGGACGTGCTGCTGGTGCAGCCAGGCGAAGAGCAGCTGGCCGCCCAGGCCGTCGTAGTTGCGGACGCGGCTGCCGGTCACCGGGAAGCGGAAGATGCGGTCGAACAGGATCGCGTACTGCACGTACCGCGCGTGCGGCACCCCGTCGGCCTCGAGCCGCACGGCCGCACGGAACGCGGTGAGGTCGCAGCGCAGCTCCTCGAGCGAGTAGAGGAAGTAGGGCATCCGCTGCTTGATCATGAACGGGTCGAACGGCAGGTCGCCGCGCATGTGCGTCCGGTCGTGCACGAGGTCCCACAGGACGAAGGTCTCCTCGGCCAGGCGCTGGTCGTCGAGCAACCGGGCCGCGTCCGGCGGCAACGCCAGGCGGGTCGTCTCGGCCGCCGCCCGCACCACGCGACGGAACCGCGCGGCCTCGCGGTCCGCAAAGATGGCACCCCACGTGAACGCCGGAACCTCCCGCACGGCCACCGTCTCCGGGAAGAGGACGGCAGAGTTGGTGTCGTAGCCCGGTGTGAAGTCGAGGAAGGTCACCGGGACGAACAGCGCGTTGCTGAACTGCGTCGCCTCCAGGTCCGCGACCAGGTCGGGCCACCGCACCCGCAGCAGCACAGCCTCGACCCGCCGCTCCGTGCTCCCGTTCTGCGTGTACATCGGGAAGAGAACCAGATGTACCAACCCGTCGGTCCGCTGCGTCTCCGGCCGGAACGCGACCAGGGAGTCGAGGAAGTCGGGCACGACGAACCCGCCGTCGGACCAGCGCTGCAGGTCCTTGCCCACGGCGGTGAGGTACTCCTCGTCGTGCGGGAGAGCCGGGACGAGCTCGGTGACCGCGATGTCGATGGCCGTCACGAGCTTCTCGGGCGCGGGCGTGCAGGGACGCGTCCGCGATCGACCCGTCCTTGACCTGGAGCCGTTGGAGCTCGGTGACGTCGGCCTTCAGCCGCTGCCAGGCCGGGTGGTCGACGAGCCCGTCCCGACGCACCGCATCGGTCGTCGCCGTCGGCGCCGCCCAGCACACGGCGTTCAGCAGGGCCTCCGGGCTGCCGGCGAGCGGATCGACGCCGAGGGCGAGCAGCGTGCCGCGGTCGTCGCGCATCCCCGCGGCGACGACCGGACCGCGTTCGCCGAGCCGCAGCAGGGCGACGGCCGGGGTCGGGGCGTCGAACACGGCCCGCACCGGCAGCGTGAGGTCGCTCGTCCATGCCAAGAGGTCCGGGACGCCGACCTCGGCCGCAGCGAGCACGCCGACGGACCCCGTCGGACGCGCCACGATGCCGCGTGCGGCCAGGAGCGCGACCGTTGCGGACGTGTCGTCACCCGTGGCGACGACGACCGTCCCGGCCCGCGTCGGCACGGGGTCCGTCCCCGGCAGGACGAGAACGACGTCCGGGTCGTCGGTCGCGCCGACCAGGGCGATCCCATGGCCCTCGAGGTGGGCCCGGTGCGCGGGCGGCAGGTCCGCGGTGGCATGCAGGGTCGGGAAGAGGCTCATGCGCATCTCACTATCCGGACGGGAGCGTTACCGCACGGTACGGTCTGCGGGCTCCTCGGTCAACGGGCCAGCGGACAGGGCAGGAGACCTCCCACGACGTCTGGGGGTGGCCGTTCCTCGTCGCGGTCAGGTGCGCTCGGGCCGCCTACCAGCGCCGGCGCTGCCGAGCGCGACGCAGGCGTCTCCCCCAGACTGAGCCGATGCGGAGCGTCGGCGTCGAGGAGGAGTTCCTGCTCGTCACGCCCGACGGTCGGCCGCACGCAGTGGCGGCGGCGGTCCTGCGCCACGCGGCCGACGAGCCGTCGTCCGGTGACGTCCCCGGCGGCGACCTCGAGAAGGAGTTCAAGCAGGAGCAGATCGAGACCTCGACGCACCCGTGCACCGACCTCGCGGATCTCGTCGAGCAGATCCGGGCCGGACGGGAGCGAGCCGACGAGCTCGCTCGCCGCGCCGGTGCCCGCATCGCCGCCCTGGCCACGGCTCCGCAGGTGGTCGAGTCGACCGTCGTGCCCGACCGGCGGGCCATCGCGATCCGCGCGGAGTTCGGACAGACGGCCCGCGACCAGCTGACGTGCGGGTGCCACGTGCACGTCGAGGTCGCCGACGACGACGAGGGCGTGCGGATCCTCGACCACCTGCGCCCGTGGACCCCGATCCTGCTGGCGTTGTCTGGGAACAGTCCCTCGTGGCAGGGCACGCACACCGGCTACGCGAGTACCGGTCGCAGGTCTGGGGTCGATGGCCCACCGCCGGCCCGACCGCACCGTTCGGCGACGCCGCCGGCTACCGCGCAGTCATCGAGGGACTGCTGCGCTCGGGAGCGATCCTGGACGAAGGGATGGTCTACTTCGACGCCCGGCTCTCGTCGCGCTACCCGACGGTCGAGGTACGGGTGGCCGACGTCTGCCTGGACGCCGGGGACGCCGCGCTGCAGGCGGCGCTGGTGCGCGCGCTGGCGGACACACCGGGCGCCACGACCGACCCGCCGCGGACCGAGCTGCTGAGGGCCGCCGCCTGGCGGGCCGCCCGGTCCGGGCTGACGGGCGACCTGGTCGATCCCCTGACCGGTACGCCGGTGCCGGCGGCGGAGGCGGTCGCGACGCTCGTCGAGCGTGTACGACCCGCGCTCGTCGCGAACGGGGACGTCGACTGGGTCGAGCACCAGATCGCAACCGTCCTGCGCCGGGGCAACGGTGCGATCCAGCAGCTGGGCTGGCGAGCCGAAGGGGCGGACGACGACGAGGTGGTCCGTCGCGCCGTCGACCGGACGCTCGCGTAGTCGGTCCCACATAAGAAGGAAGGAGCTCGCGGCTCCTTCCACTCTCAAGATATAGCGGGCCGGGGGGCTTGCGGCAAGGCCCCCCGGGGCGCGGAGAATCGCCAGCCGTGACACCGACCGACGCACAGCGGACCAGCGCCTTCGACCTGCCCGACCGACTCGCCACCAAGGCGGACCCCGCGCTGATCGCGCATGACGAGCTGCACTTCACGGAGATCGCGGAATGTCTCGAGATCACGATCGCCGACCTGTCCGACCGTCTCGACGCGGAACGTCGAGCGCCCGGCCGCACCGGCACGCAGGCGCTGGAGCGCGACCAGGAGATCCACCGGCTGACCGCTCGCCTTCGCACCCTGCGGCGCTTCGGGCTGGACCTGTGCCTCGGCCGGATCGTCGGCTCCGACGGGCCCGTCTACATCGGGCGGCTGGGGCTGACCGACAGCACGGGCCGCCGCCTGCTCCTCGACTGGCGCTCCCCCGCCGCCGAGCCGTTCTTCGGTGCCACGCACGCGGACCCGATGGGCCTGGTGAGCCGGCGCCGGTACCGCTGGACTCGCGGCCGCGTCGGCGACTACTGGGACGAGGTGTTCACGGCCGAGGGGCTGGCGGGCAACGCCGCGCTCGACGACCAGTCCGCCTTCGTCGCCAGTCTCGGCGCCGACCGCTCGGACCGGATGCGCGACGTGCTCGGCACGATCGCCGCCGATCAGGACGCGATCATCCGCGCCGGGTCGCGCGGCGCCCTCGTGGTCGACGGCGGACCCGGAACTGGCAAGACGGTCGTCGCCCTGCACCGGACGGCGTACCTGCTCTACTCCGACCCACGCCTGGGTCACCGCCGGGGAGGCGTGCTGTTCGTCGGCCCGCACGAGCCGTACCTGGCCTACGTCGCCGACGTCCTGCCGAGCCTCGGCGAGGAGGGAGTCCGGACGTGCACCCTGCGTGACCTCGTGCCGGAGGGACCGACGGCACGGATCGAGCACGATCCGGAGGTGAGCCGCCTCAAGTCGTCGGCGGCGATGGTGGCGGCCGTCGAGCCGGCCGTCCGGTTCTCCGAACGGCCGCCCACCGAGGGCCTCGAGGTCGAGACCGAGTGGGCGGACCTGTGGGTGAGCGCCGCCGACTGGACCGAGGCCTTCGACGCACCCGAGCCGGGCACACCCCACAACGAGGCGCGCGAGCAGATCCACGAGGCGCTCGTCGCGATCCTGACGGACAAGGTGGACGACGACCTGCCGCCCGACGCGGTGCGCAGGGCGCTCCTGGGCAACCGGCCGCTCGCCCGGGCGCTGGACCGCGCGTGGCCGATGCTCGAGGCGACGGACCTCGTCGGCGACCTGTGGTCCGTCCCCGCCTACCTGCGGCTCTGCGCCCCGTGGCTGGAGCCCGACGAGGTGCGCGCTCTGCAGCGGGCGGATGCGCAGGCGTGGACCGTCGACGACCTGCCGCTGCTCGACGCTGCGCGCCGGCGGCTCGGCGACGAGCAGGCGTCGCGACGCAGGCAGCAGCAGGAGGCGACTCTCGCCGCCGAGCGCGAGTACATGACACAGATCGTCGACGACCTGATCGCGACGGACGACTCGGAGCTGCAGATCATGTCCATGCTGCGCGGGCAGGACCTGCGCGACGCCCTGGCCGACCCGTCCGCGCTGCCCGCACCGGATCCGGACGAGCTCGCGGGCCCGTTCGCGCACGTCGTCGTGGACGAGGCGCAGAGCTGACCGACGCGCAGTGGCAGATGCTGCTCAGCCGGTGCCCGTCCCGCAGCTTCACGATCGTCGGGGACCGCGCCCAGGCCCGGCACGGGTTCACCGAGACCTGGCACGAGCGGCTGGAACGCATCGGCCTCGACCAGATCGCGCTGGCGTCGTTGAGCATCAACTACCGCACGCCGCAGGAGGTCATGGACGAGGCCGAGCCCGTCATCCGCCACCAGCTGCCCGACGCCAACGTGCCGACGTCCGTCCGCAGCACCGGCGTCCGCGTCGCGCACGGGTCCGCGACCGAGCTGAGCGGCGTCCTGGAGACCTGGCTCGCGGGCCATCCGGAGGGTGTCGCCTGCGTCATCGGCGACCCGTCGTTCGTCGCCACCCCGCGCGTCCGCTCCCTGAGCCCCGAGCTCGCGAAGGGCCTCGAGTTCGACCTCGTCGTCCTGGTCGACCCCGAGGCGTTCGGCGACGGCATCGAGGGTGCCGTTGACCGCTACGTCGCGATGACCCGCGCGACGCAGCAGCTCGTCATCCTCACGAGCCGGTGACGGCGACCTCGCCGAGCGGCACGTCCAGGTCCGCGAGGCGGGCGACGTCGACCACGTCCCGCGACCGGATGAGGGCCTGGACGTCGTCGACGACGTCCCAGACGTTGACGTTCATCCCGGCGAGCACCCGGCCCTCGCGCAACCAGAACGCGACGCACTCGCGGCCGACGAGGTCGCCGCGGACCACGACGCGGTCGTATCCGTGCGGTCCCACCCACCCGACGTACTCCATGCCGAGGTCGAACTGGTCGGAGAAGAAGTACGGCAGCTTGTCGTACGGCTCGTCCCGGCCGAGGATCGTCGCCGCCGCCGTGTCCGGCTGGTTCAGCGCGGTGGCCCAGTGCTCGACCCGCACGTGCGTGCCCAGGAACGGGTGATGGGCCCGCGCGATGTCTCCGACGGCGAGCACGTGCGGGTGCGACGAGCGCAGGTGCGCGTCGACGACGACGCCGTCCTCGACGTGCAGGCCGGCGCCCCGCGCCAGGCCGACCCGGGGGGCCGCGCCGATCCCGACGACCACCAGGTCGGCGTCCACGAGCGTGCCGTCGGCGAGCTCGACCGCCCCGACGGTGGTGCCGTCGCCGGCCGCCACGATCGCCCCGACCTCGGCCCGGACCCGCAGGTCGACGCCGTTCGACCGGTGCAGGTCGGCGAACGTCTCGGCCAGCTCGGGACCGAGGACGCTCAGCAGCGGCAACGGGTCGCGGACCAGCACGGTGACCTCGCAGCCTGCGGCACGCGCCGCGGCGGCGACCTCCAACCCGATCCAGCCGCCGCCGACGACCACGACGCGTCGATCGGGCGCGAAGCTCGGCGCGCAACCGGTCGGAGTCGTCGAGCGTCCGCAGGGCGACGACGCCCGACAGCTCCGCTCCGCGCACGTCGAGGCGCCGCGGCTCCGACCCCGTCGCCAGGACGAGGTGGTCCCAGCCGGTGCGCGTACCCGAGCCGTCGACGACATCGCGCGCCGCCAGGTCGAGCGCCGTCACCGTGACCCCGAGCCGCAGGTCGACGTCGTGCGCCGCGTACCAGTCGGGCGGGTGCACGAAGGCGCCGTCGCGCTCGTCGGAGCCCTGGAGATAGCCCTTGGACAGCGGCGGGCGCTCGTAGGGGCGTTCCGTCTCGGCCCCGAACAGCACGACGCGCCCGTCGTACCCGTCGGAGCGCAACGCCTCGACCGTCTTCGCCCCGGCGAGACCACCGCCGACCACCACGACCTGACCACTCATCTCGGACCTCCGACGCACAGCGCACCAGGTCGGGGCGATATCCGCAATGGCCGGTGATGTGGTGAAGTCCACCCGTGCCTCGGCTGTGCATCACGCGCCAGAAACCCGACGGCCTGGCACTGTGGAGCGCATGCAGATGTGGCCGGGTCGCCCCTACCCCCTGGGCGCCACCTACGACGGGACCGGGACGAACTTCGCCCTGTTCTCCGAGGTGGCCGAGCGCGTCGAGCTCTGCCTGATCGATGCGGACGGCACCGAACGTCGTGGGGACCTGACCGAGGTCGACGCGTTCGTCTGGCACGGCTACCTGCCGGCCATCTCCCCCGGTCAGCGGTACGGCTTCCGGGTGCACGGCCCGTACGACCCCGACGAGGGCGACCGGTGCAACCCGAACAAGCTCCTGCTCGACCCGTACGCCAAGGCGATCGACGGGCAGATCGACGGCGACCCGTCGCTGTACTCCTACCGGTTCGACGCACCCGACGAGCGAAACGACGACGACTCCGCGGAGCACACGATGGCGTCCGTCGTCATCAGCCCCTACTTCGACTGGGGCAACGACCGCCCGCCGCAGCACGAGTACCACGAGTCGGTGATCTACGAGGCGCACGTGCGCGGGCTGACGATGCAGCACCCGGCCGTCCCCGAGGAGCTGCGCGGCACCTACTCGGGCCTGGCGCACCCTGCCGTCATCGAGCACCTGACCTCGCTGGGCGTGACGGCGGTCGAGCTGATGCCGGTGCACCAGTTCGTCAACGACCCGTCGCTCGTCGAGAAGGGGCTGTCCAACTACTGGGGCTACAACACGGTCGGGTTCTTCGCCCCGCACAACGGCTACTCGGCGTTCGCCGCGTCCGGGCAGCAGGTGCAGGAGTTCAAGTCCATGGTCAAGGCCCTGCACCAGGCGGACATCGAGGTGATCCTCGACGTGGTCTACAACCACACCGCCGAGGGCAACCACCTGGGTCCCACGCTGAGCTTTTCGCGGCATCGACAACGCGAACTACTACCGGCTCGTCGACGACGACCAGGCGCACTACTTCGACACGACGGGCACCGGCAACTCGCTCCTCATGCGGTCGCCGCACGTGCTCCAGCTCATCATGGACTCGCTGCGCTACTGGGTCAGCGAGATGCACGTCGACGGCTTCCGGTTCGACCTGGCGGCCACCCTCGCGCGCCAGTTCCACGAGGTCGACCGGCTGTCGGCGTTCTTCGACCTGGTCCACCAGGACCCGGTGATCTCGCAGGTCAAGCTCATCGCGGAGCCGTGGGACATCGGCGAGGGCGGCTACCAGGTGGGCGGCTTCCCGCCGCTGTGGTCGGAGTGGAACGGCAAGTATCGCGACACCGTCCGCGACTTCTGGCGCGGCGAGCCGTCGACCCTCGGCGAGTTCGCGAGCCGCCTGTCGGGCTCGTCCGACCTGTACGAGCACACCGGGCGTCGACCCATCGCGAGCGTCAACTTCGTCACCGCGCACGACGGGTTCACGCTGAACGACCTGGTCTCGTACAACGAGAAGCGCAACGAGGCCAACGGCGAGCACAACAACGACGGCGAGAGCCACAACCGCTCGTGGAACTGCGGCGTCGAGGGACCGACGAAGAACAAGGGTGTCCTCGCACTGCGGGCCCGGCAGCGCCGCAACTTCATCGCCACCCTGCTGCTGTCGCAGGGCATCCCGATGCTCGCGCACGGTGACGAGCTCGGTCGGACGCAGCGCGGCAACAACAACGTCTACTGCCAGGACGGCCCGATCTCGTGGATCGACTGGGACCTGGACGAAGCGCAGAACGAGCTCCTGGAGTTCACTCGTCGCGTCGTCCGGCTGCGCCAGGACCACCCGGTGTTCCGGCGTCGACGGTTCTTCGCCGGCTCCGCGGAGCATGGCGGAGAGTCGGACCTGCTCGACATCGCGTGGCTGGCGCCCGACGGGCACCACATGCGTGACGAGGCGTGGGGCGCCGACCAGGCGCGTGCCGTGATGGTGTTCCTCAACGGCGACGCGATCGCCGAGCCCGACGAACGAGGTCAGGACATCGTCGACGACAGCTTCCTCGTGCTCTTCAACGGCCAGCCGGACACCGCGATCTTCACCATCCCGGAGCCCGCGTACGGCCAGACGTGGACCGCCGTGTTCGACACCGACTCCCAGGTCGAGTCCGGCACCACCGTCGAGTCGGGCAAGGACCTGAAGCTGGCGCAGAAGTCGGTGGTCGTGCTCACCCGCGCTCCCCTGCGACCCACCGTCTCGGCCTCCGGGATCGGCGCGGCGGCGGAGGCCGCGCGGGAGGCGGCCAAGCAGGTCAAGGGCCGCAGTGCCTCTGCGGCCGGCACCGACGACAAGCCGAGACGGCGCACGACGCGGCCGCGCAGCACCGCATGACCGATCAGCGGCCGACCCCCAGCCGTCGTCTCCCGACGCCGGGCAGGCCGGTGCCCGTCTCGACGTACCGGGTGCAGCTGGGCACCGACCTCAGGTTCGCGGACGTCGCCGAACGGGTGCCCTACCTCGCCTCGCTCGGCGTGACACACCTGTATCTGTCCCCGATCTTGCAGGCGGCACCCGGCTCGACGCACGGCTACGACGTGGTCGACCATGACGCCGTCGCCCCCGAGCTGGGCGGGCTGCCGGCGCTGCGGCGCCTGGCCGAGGTGGCACACGCGGCGGGGCTCGGGCTGGTGCTGGACATCGTCCCCAACCACATGGCCGTGCCGACGCCCGTGTGGCACAACCGGGCGCTCTGGTCGGTGCTCGCCGAGGGCCCCGACTCCCCGTACGCCGAGTGGTTCGACGTCGACTGGTCCGCGGGCGACGGGGCCGTCCTCATGCCCGTGCTGGGCGACCGCATCGGCGCCGTGCTCGGCCGCGACGAGCTGCGGCTCGACGAGGTGGAGATCCCCGGTGAGGGCGTGCGCACCGTGCTGCGCTACCACGACCACGTCTTTCCCGTCCGGCCGGGCACCGAGAACCTCTCGCTCGCGGAGCTGGTCGAGCGTCAGCACTACCGGCTCGCGTACTGGCGGGTGGCCGACGAGGAGCTCAACTACCGGCGGTTCTTCGACGTGGGCACGCTGCTCGCCGTGCGGGTCGAGGACCCGGACGTCTTCGACGCCACCCACCGCCTGGTACTGGGACTGCTCGCCGACGGCGTCGTCGACGGCCTGCGGATCGACCACCCCGACGGTCTGGCGGACCCCGCGGGGTACCTCGCGCGGCTGCGCGAGACGAGCGGCGGCGCCTGGGTGGTCGTCGAGAAGATCCTTGAGGGCGACGAGAGGCTGCCGCCCGACTGGGAGACCGCGGGCAGCACCGGCTACGAGGCTCTGTGGCGGATCCAGCAGACGTTCGTCGACCCGGGCGGTGCGGCCGTGCTCGGCGGAGTCATGCACCGGCTGACCGGCGACACGCCCGATGCGTTTCCGGTTATCGCGGAGAACGCCAAGCGGGAGATCGTCGACGGGCCGTTGTACGCCGAGGTGCACCGGCTGACGTCGCTCGCGGCGGGCATCTGCCACGAGGACCTGCGCCTGCGCGACCACACCTGGCGCGCGCTGGAGGACTGCCTGGTCGAGCTGCTCGTGGCGTTCGACCGCTACCGCGCCTATGTCGTGCCCGGCCAGTCCGTGCACCCCGAGTCGCTGGAGGTCCTGCAGGTCGCCGCCGAGCACGCCCGACGGCAGCTGTCGCCCGAGCGCGCCGAGACCATGGACGTCCTGCTCGACCTGCTCCTGGGTCGGGAGGTGGGCAGTGCCGGCCAGACGCGCGGCGCACGGCGCGACGAGCTGATAGTCCGGTTCCAGCAGACCTGCGGCGCGGTGATGGCCAAGGGGGTCGAGGACACCGCCTTCTACCGCTGGACCCACCTCGTCGCCCTCTGCGAGGTGGGCGGGAACCCCGAGCAGTTCGCCCTCACGCCCACCGACCTGTCCGCCTGGGCCGCCGAGATGCAGGTGTCGTCGCCGCTCGGCATGACGACGCTGTCGACGCACGACACGAAGCGCGGCGAGGACACGCGGTCCCGCCTCGGCGTGCTGAGCGAGCTGCCCCGCGAGTGGTCGACCCTCGTCGACGAGCTGCGCGCGGCCTCCGCCCCGTACCGCAGCGCGTTGCTCGACGGCCGGACCGAGTACCTGCTCTGGCAGACCCTGGCGGGCACCTGGACCGACGCCGGGCCGATCTCCCAGGACCGACTGGTCGAGTACCTGACCAAGGCGATCCGCGAGGCCAAGTCGCGCACCACCTGGACCGCGCCCGACGAGGCGTACGAACGGGCCGTCCTCGACGCGGCCCGGCAGGCCCTGGTCGACCCGGCCGTGCAGGCGCTCTTCGGCGACTGGGAGCTGCGCACGCGTGCGGCGGTCCGCGCGGTGACGCTGGGCACCAAGCTCGTCCAGCTGACGCTGCCCGGCGTCGCCGACGTCTACCAGGGCACCGAGGTGCCCGACCCGGTGCTGGTCGACCCCGACAACCGACGCAGCGTCGACGTCGCTCCCCTGGCGGCGCGCCTGGTCCGGCTCGACGACGGCGCGGGCCCCCGCGACCTCGCCGACGAGAAGCTGCTCGTCACGTCGCGCGCCCTGCGCCTGCGACACGACCTGCCCGAGGCGTTCGTCGGGGCGACCGCGGGGTTCCTGCCGTTGGCGCACTCGTCGGGCCACTCGCTGACCTATGCCCGGACGGTGGACGGTGTTCCGCAGGTCGCCGTGGTCGCGACCCGTCTCGCCGCGGCCGTCGACAGGCTGGGCGGCTGGGCCGACCACACGGTCGCCCTGCCCGACGGCGACTGGTTCGAGGTGCTGACCGAACGCCCGGTGAGCCGGGGCGGCGTGGTCGAGGTCGCCGACCTCCTGGACCGCCTCCCCGTCGCGCTCCTCGTGCGGGCGCAGGGCTGAGGATGCTGCCTCGCGTCTGGGCGCCGAACGCGTCCCAGGTGGACCTCGTGCTCGGCGCCGAGCGCGTGCCGATGCAGCGCGCGGACGCCTGGTGGGAGACCGACCGGGACCTACCCGGCGGGACGGACTACGCGTTATCCCTCGACGGCGGCCCGCCTCGTCCCGACCCGCGCAGCGCGTGGCAGCCGGCCGGCGTGCACGGCCCGAGCCGCGTCTTCGACACCGCGGAGCACGAGTGGTCCGACGACTCATGGGTGGGCGTCGACGTCCGCGGCGCCGTCCTGTACGAGCTGCACGTCGGCGCGTTCACCCCGGGTGGAACCCTCGAGTCCGCCGCGGCCGAGCTACCGGCCCTGGTCGCCCTGGGCGTCGACCTGGTCGAGCTCATGCCGGTCGCGCCGTTCGACGGCGACCGCGGCTGGGGGTACGACGGCGTCGGCCTCTACGCGGTGCACGAGGCGTACGGCGGCCCGGCCGCCCTGCAACGCTTCGTCGACACCGCGCACGGCTTGGGCCTGGGCGTCTGCCTCGACGTCGTCTACAACCACCTCGGACCGGCCGGTGCCTACGTCGGCGAGTTCGGACCGTACTGGACCGACGCGCACGTGACGCCGTGGGGCGCGGCCATCAACCTCGACCAGCCGGGTTCCGACGAGGTCCGCCGCTGGATCATCGCGAGCGCGCTGCGCTGGTTCGCCGACTTCCACGTCGACGCGCTGCGCCTGGACGCCGTGCACGCCCTCGCCGACGACCGTCCCGTGCACCTGCTCACCCAGCTGTCCAACCGCGTCGCCGCCCTCTCCTCGACCGTCGGCAGGCCGCTCTCCTTGGTGGCCGAGACCGATCTGAACGACACCGTCTCGGTCACGCCGACCGCCGACGGCGGCTGGGGCATGACGGCCCAGTGGGCCGACGACGTGCACCATGCGATCCACGCCCTGCTCACGGGCGAACGGCACGGCTACTACGTCGATTTCGGCACCCCGGCCACCCTGCGCAAGGCCCTGACCGGCGTGTTCGTGCACGACGGCTCGTGGTCAACGTTCCGCGGCGCGACCTGGGGGCGACCGGTCCCCCCCGACACGGACGGCCACCGGTTCGTCGTCAGCGTGCAGACGCACGACCAGGTGGGCAACCGCGCGACCGGCGACCGCCCGTCGGCCCAGCACCCTCCCGTGGTGCTCGCCGCGTCCGCGGCCCTGCTGATCCTGTCGCCGTTCACGCCGATGCTCTTCATGGGTGAGGAGTGGGGTACCCGCACGCCCTTCCAGTTCTTCACGTCCTACACCGACCCGGCGTTGGCGGCCGCGGTGCGCGAGGGCCGCAGACGCGAGTTCGGCGGCCACGGATGGGCGGAAGCTCTACGGCGGCGACGTCGAGGTGCCCGACCCGCAGGCCCTGGCCACCTTCCGAGCCAGCACCCTGGACCGCGCCGAGCTCGCCGACCCGGGGCACGCCCGGATGCTCGCGTGGTACCGGACGCTGATCGGGCTGCGCCGGACGGTCCCCGACCTCGGCTCGGGCGACCTGCGCGCGACCGACCTGACCTGGGGTGGCGGCCCCCTGGACGGTTGGTTGGTCCTGCACCGCGGCTCGGCCCGGGTGGTCATCAACCTGTCCGACGAGGAGCTCGCGATCCCCGCGGACGAACCTCTAGAGCCGGTGGCGGCCTGGAGCTCGGCCTCGATCGAGACCGGCTCCGCCGGCACGCTCGTCCAGGTGCCACCGCGGTCGGTCGTCGTGCTCGCCAGAGCCTCCTGAGAAGCGACGTCAGCCCGCCAGCGCGGACCTGACCAGGGCGGAGAGCTTCTTGCCGTCGGCGGCGGTGCCCACGCGGGCCGTCGCCTCCTTCATGACGCCGCCCATGTCGCGGATGCTGGTGGCGCCCACCGACGCGATCACGTCCCGGACCAGGGCCGCCAGCTCGTCGTCAGAGAGAGCTGGGTCGGCAGGTACGTCTCGATGTCGTCGGCCTCGCGCGTCTCCACCGACGCCCGCTCCGGCGCGCCCGCGTCGGCGTAGATCTGCGCGCTCTCGCGACGCGTCTTGACCTCGCGGGCGAGCACCTTGAGCACCTCGTCGTCCGTGGCTTCCCGAGCCACGGGCCCGGCCTTCTCCTCGGCCCGCACCGCGCCGATGACCTGCCGCAGGATGCTCGTGCGGTCGGTGTCGCGCGCCTTCATCGCGGTGGTGAGGTCAGCGGTCAGCCGGGCGAGGGTGTCGGTGCTCATGCGCCCATCGTCCCGCGTCCGGCAGCGGTCGCGCAGCGAGAATCCTCAGCCGCCGCGCGCACGGTCCTCCCACTCCTCGCGGATGTCGCACAGGGCGACGAGCCCGGCGCGCAGGCCCCGCAGCTCGTCGGCGGACAGCCGGTCCGCGAGCCGGCCGTCGACCTCCGCCACGCCGGCGCGCACCGCGGACGCCGCCGACCGGCCGCGTGACGTGGGCTGCACGCTCATGCGCCGGCCGTCCTGCGGGTCGGGCACGCGCTCCAGGTAGCCGCGGACCACGAGCGTGTCGACCAGCTGGCTGGCCGCCTGCTTGGTCACGCCCAGCTCGCGCGTGAGCCCGGTGACGCTGCCACCGTGGTTGACCAGCCCGCCGAGCACGAAAGGGCCGTTGCGCGGGAGGTCGTCGAACCCGCCGGCGACGAGCCGGTCGTGGATCAGGTGGCTGTAGGCGCCGCGGGCGGCACGCAGCAGCGCGGGCAGGACGACCTCGTCCGGATCCGTCATGTCGTCAATCTACTTGACGAGCGTCGCGCCGTCAGCCGCCAACGACCCCAGGCGCGACAGAGCCCGGTAGTACTTCTTGCGGTACCCGCCGGCGAGCATGTCGGCGGAGAACAGGTCATGCTCCCCCGATCCGCCCAGCAGCACGGGCACGTCGCGGTCGTACAGGCGGTCGACGAGCACGACGAGCCGCAGCGCGACGTCCTGGGTGGGCACCGGTCCGACGCCGGTCAGCGCCACGAGCGTGACGCCGTCGAGCAGGGCTCCGTACCGGGACGGATGGACCGTCGCCAGGTGCGCGAGCAGGGCGTCGAAGTCGTCGAGGGTGGCACCCGGTCGACCGGCCGCCGCGCGGACGTCCGCGTCGCGCAGACCCGAGGCGTCGGTGACCAGCGAGCGGTGGCGATAGTCGTCGCCGTCCACGCGCAGGACCTCGAACCGGGCGGCCAGGGCCTGGATCTCGCGCAGGAAGTCGTCGGCGGCGAACCGGCCCTCGCCCAGCGCGTCGGGAAGCGTGTTCGACGTGGCGGCGAGGGCGACGCCGCGGTCCGCCAGCTCGCGCAGCAGCCGGGACATGAGGACGGTGTCGCCCGGGTCGTCCAGCTCGAACTCGTCGATGCAGACCAGCCGGCGGGTAGCGAGCGCCTCGACCGTCGGCAGGAACCCGAGCGCGCCGACGAGGTTCGTGTACTCGACGAACGTGCCGTAGGCCGCGTCCCCGACCGCCCGCGCCAGCGACGTGAGCAGGTGCGTCTTGCCGACCCCGAACCCGCCGTCCAGGTAGACGGCCGGCGCGGCCGCCTTCCTGCGCCAGCGCCGTCCGGACCCGTCGCGAATCTGCGTCGCGACCTCCGTGAGGCGAGCGACGGCCTCCTGCTGGGAGGGGTGCGCAGGGTCGGGGCGGTACGTGGCGAAGGACTCGTCGGCGAAGTGTCGCGGCGGGACCAGCTCGGCCAGCAGCCGGTCGGTCGGCACGTGCGGCCGTCGGTCGGCGAGGGCCGCCGGGGGTGCGTCGACGGCGCGGGACTGAGGGACGGGCACGACGCGAGCCTACGTCGCGCCGACCGGTCCACTAATCCCGACCAAACGAGACTGCATTTAGCGCCAAGTCGGGCGGGTGTCCATATTTCGATAGAAGCATCTCAGATATCGGAACGGCTCTCCCGGAGACGCCGCTCGTCCGTCATCCTCTTGGGGTGATCATGTCCGGGACGTCCGCCTGTCGGTGCAGCTGCACCGCCGCGGCCCTGCGCATGCGCTGCTGCTGTCCGCGGAGCAACTGACCCCGCCCACGTCCCCCCTCGGGCGCGCGGTCTGTGTCCGATCGCCGCTCCCCCGAGCGCTGGGTGCAGACGCACGTCCATGTTCATCCGGAGGTAGCGCCCTATGGCGCAGACCAGGATCGCCCCGCCCGCGGCTCGCCCCGAGGGCCAGTGGGCGTTCGACCAGAAAGAGCCCCTGAACGGCAACGAGCTGTTCAAGCAGCAGGACGACGCCCTGAACGTCCGCGCGCGGATCGAGGACGTCTACTCCCGCGAGGGCTTCGCGAGCATCGCGCCCGAGGATCTGCGTGGACGCATGCGCTGGTGGGGCCTCTACACGCAGCGCAAGCCCGGCATCGACGGCGGCAAGACCGCCACGCTCGAGCCGCACGAGCTGGACGACGAGTTCTTCATGCTCCGCGTCCGCTGCGACGGCGGTGCGCTGAGCCTCCAGCAGCTGCGCACGATCGCCGACATCTCGGTCGAGTTCGGCCGCGGCACGGCGGACGTCACCGACCGGCAGAACATCCAGCTGCACTGGATCCGCATCGAGGACGTCCCGGAGATCTGGCGCCGGCTCGAGGCCGTCGGGCTGAGCACCCAGGAGGCGTGCGGCGACTGCCCGCGCGTCGTCCTCGGGTCCCCCGTGGCCGGAGTCGCCGCCGACGAGATCATCGACGGCACGCCCGCGGTCCGCGCGATCGTCGACAACTACATCGGCGACCCGCGGTTCTCCAACCTGCCGCGCAAGTTCAAGACGGCCATCAGCGGCTCCCCGCACCACGACGTCGCGCACGAGATCAACGACGTCGCGTTCGTCGGCGTCGTGCACCCTGCTCGGCCCGGGCTTCGACCTCTGGGTCGGCGGCGGCCTGTCCACCAACCCGAAGCTCGGCGTGCGCCTCGGGGCGTTCGTCACGCTCGAGCAGATCCCCGACGTCTGGGTCGGCGTCGTGAGCATCTTCCGCGACTACGGCTACCGGCGGCTGCGCACGCGCGCCCGCCTGAAGTTCCTCGTCGCCGACTGGGGACCCGAGGTCTTCCGTCAGGTTCTGGAGGGCGAGTACCTCGGCTACGCGCTCGAGGACGGTCCGGAGCCTCCGCCGCCGCCCACGGGGAACCGCGACCACGTGGGTGTGCACCCGCAGAAGGACGGCAACTTCTACGTGGGCGTCGCACCGACCGTGGGTCGGATCTCCGGTGACCTGCTGCACCGGCTCGGCGACCTCGTCGAGACCGCCGGGTCCGACCGCATCCGGCTGACCGTCGAGCAGAAGATCGTCGTGCTCGACGTCGCACCCGCCAAGGTCGACGCCCTCGTCGACGCGCTCGACGGCTCGGCCTCGCGGTCCGCAAGGCCTCCCAGTTCCGCCGCGGCACCATGGCGTGCACCGGCATCGAGTTCTGCAAGCTCGCGATCGTCGAGACCAAGGCGCGCGCGACGCACCTGATCGGCGAGCTGGAGAACCGGCTGCCCACGTTCGACCAGCCGATCACGATCAACCTCAACGGCTGCCCCAACTCGTGCGCGCGCATCCAGACGGCCGACATCGGCCTCAAGGGCGCGCTGGCGAACGGCGAGGACGGCTACCAGGTCCACCTGGGTGGCGGCCTGGGGCTGACGAGCGGTCTCGGGAAGACCCTGCGCGGCCTGCGCGTTCCCGCTGAGGACCTGCCGGACTACGTCGAGCGCGTCGCGACGAAGTTCGACGAGCAGCGCACCGAGGGCGAGCTGTTCGCCCAGTGGGTGCAGCGAGCGGACGAGGAGGATCTGCGATGAGCGGGACATCGGGCGAGCGGGCGGTGCCGTACTACTGCCCCTTCTGCGCCAGCGAGGACCTCTGGCCCGCCGGCGAGACCCACGGTCAGTGGGAGTGCCGCTCGTGCACGCGCGCGTTCGCGCTCAAGTTCGTCGGGCTGGTGAGCCGCGCATGAACCAGCCAGTGAACGACACTCTGGACACTGCATCGTTGAAGGAGCTGGCCGAGCAGGCCGGCCGTGACCTCGAGGGCGCGCACCCCGAGGAGATCATCGCGTGGGCCGCCCGGACGTTCGGCGACGACCTCGTTGTCGCGTCGTCGATGGGCGACGAGATCCTCGTGCACATGGCCGCCAAGGCCGCGCCGGGCGTCAACGTGATCTTCCTCGACACCGGCTACCACTTCGCGGAGACGATCGGCACGCGGGACTACTACGCCGACTTCACCGACATCAAGCTGCTCACGATCCTGCCGCTGCGCACGGTCGCGGAGCAGGACGCGGCGTACGGCGAGAAGCTGCACGACCGCGACCCGAACCAGTGCTGCGCGATGCGCAAGGTCGAGCCGCTCGAGCGGGGGCTCGCGCCGTACGCCGCGTGGGTCACCGGGATGCGCCGCGAGGACGCCCCGACCCGGACCGACATCACGGTGGTCGGCTGGGACGCCAAGCGCGACAAGGTCAAGCTCAACCCCCTGGCCGCCTGGACGCAGGCACAGGTCGACGCCTACGTGGAGGAGAACCACGTGGTGCTCAACCCGCTGCGCCAGTCCGGCTACACGTCGATCGGCTGCGCCCCGTGCACGCGTGCGGTGGCGCCCGGTGAGGACGCACGTGCGGGCCGGTGGTCCGGCACGGGCAAGATCGAGTGCGGGTTGCACGAATGAGCACACAGACGTTGACCCAGCTGGACGCCCTGGAGTCCGAGGGCATCCACATCATGCGTGAGGTGGCGGGCGAGTTCGAGCGACCGGTGCTGCTGTTCAGCGGCGGCAAGGACTCGATCGTCATGCTGCACCTGGCGCGCAAGGCGTTCTGGCCGTCGGCCGTGCCGTTCACGCTCATGCACGTCGACACCGGGCACAACTTCCCCGAGGTCATCGAGTACCGCGACCGCGTGGTCGAGCAGCACGGGCTCCGGCTCGTGGTGGCCAGCGTCCAGGACGCGATCGACGACGGCCGCGTGGCCGAGCGTGCCGACGGCTCGCGCAACGCGCTCCAGACCGTCCCGCTGCTCGACGGCATCATCGCGAACAAGTTCGACGCGGTGTTCGGCGGCGGCCGTCGCGACGAGGAGAAGGCCCGCGCCAAGGAGCGCGTGTTCTCCCTGCGCGACGAGTTCGGCCAGTGGGACCCGCGCCGGCAGCGTCCGGGCTGTGGGACCTGTACAACGGCCGGCACAAGCTGGGCGAGCACGTGCGCGTCTTCCCGCTGTCCAACTGGACCGAGCTCGACGTCTGGCGCTACATCGAGCGCGAGAACATCGAGCTGCCGTCCATCTACTACACGCACGACCGCGAGGTCTTCCTGCGCGACGGCATGTGGATCGCGCCCGGCGAGTGGGGCGGCCCCAAGCCGTCCGAGACGCTCGAGGTCCGCACGGTGCGCTACCGCACGGTCGGGGACATGAGCTGCACCGGCGCCGTCGAGTCGTACGCGTCGACGGTCCCCGAGGTCATCGCCGAGGTCGCCGCCAGCCGGCTGACCGAGCGCGGCGCCACTCGGGCCGACGACCGCGCGTCCGAGGCAGCGATGGAAGACCGCAAGCGCGAGGGGTACTTCTGATGGGGGCGGTTGATGTGGAGGCAGCGGCGTCTGTGAACGTGCAACCGACCGAGCACGCGACGCGGGACCTCCTGCGCCTGGCCACGGCCGGATCCGTCGACGACGGCAAGAGCACGCTGATCGGCCGTCTGCTGTACGACACGAAGTCGGTGCTCGCCGACCAGCTCAGCGCCGTCGAGGCCGCGACCGCCGCGCGCGGTGGCGGTCAGGTCGACCTGGCACTGCTCACCGACGGTCTGCGGGCCGAGCGCGAGCAGGGCATCACGATCGACGTGGCGTACCGCTACTTCTCGACCGCGACGCGCGCGTTCGTGCTGGCCGACACCCCCGGGCACGTCCAGTACACGCGCAACATGGTCACCGGCGCCTCGACCGCCGAGCTCGCGATCGTGCTCGTCGACGCCCGCAAGGGTGTGCTCGAGCAGACGCGTCGGCACGCGACGATCACCGCACTGCTGCGCGTCCCGCACGTCGTGCTCGCCGTGAACAAGATGGACCTCGTCGACTTCGACGAGCCCACCTTCCGCGCCATCGCCGACGAGTTCACGGCGTACGCCGCAGGGCTCGGCATCGGCGACGTCGTCGCGGTTCCGCTGTCGGCGCTGGCCGGGGACAACGTCGTGGACCGCTCCGCCCGCACGCCCTGGTACGACGGGCCGACGCTGCTCGAGCACCTCGAGGGCGTCGAGGTCGGCCGGGACGCGCAGTCCGAGGCGTTCCGGTTCCCCGTGCAGGTGGTCATCCGGCCACGCACGCCGGAGCACCCCGACTACCGCGGGTACGCGGGCCGGGTCGCCTCCGGGGTCGTGACGGTCGGCGACGAGGTCACAGTGCTGCCGTCGGGCAAGACGAGCGTCGTCGTCGGCATCGACACCTTCGACGGGCCGCTGCCGGAGGCCCACGCGCCGCAGTCGGTGACGCTTCGGCTCGCTGACGACGTCGACGTGGCCCGCGGTGACGTCCTCGTGCCCACGGGCTCGACGGTCGCCGTCGGGTCCGACCTGGAGGGCACGGTCTGCTGGCTGGCGGAGAAGCGCAGCGTCCTGGGCGCGCGCCTGCTCGTCCGGATCGGGACCCGCACCGTGCGTGGGCTGCTGCGCGAGGTCAACGCCCGTCTGGACGTGGACACGCTCACGGTCGACCGCTGGGACGGCATCGACACCCTGCACGCGGTCGACGCCACCGACACGTCCTCCGACATCCCGCCCCGTGCCCTGTCGCTCAACGCGATCGGCCGCGTCAAGATCCGGCTCGCCGACCCGGTCGTGCTCGACGACTACGCCACGCACCGGCGGACGGGCGGGTTCCTGCTCGTCGACCCGGCCGACGGCACCACCCTGGCGGCCGGCATGATCGGCGCGACCCTGCTCGACCGGCTGACACCGACCGAGAGCACCGACGCCGGCACGGACGCGGACTGGCTGGCGGGCGCAGGGATATGACCGGTCGCCACCCGCTGCTCCTCGACCTCGCGGGTCGCCGCGTCGTCGTGGTCGGCGGCGGCCCGGTCGCCGCACGCCGGACCTCGCGGCTCGTGGAGGACGGAGCCGACGTCCTGGTCGTCGCACCCGCGATCTGCGAGGACCTGGTCGAGCTGCTCGACCGGGTGACCTGGCGCCAGCGCGACTACCTGGCCACGGATCTCGACGGGGCGTGGCTCGTGCACACGGCGACCGGCGACCGATCGGTCGACGACGCCGTCGCCGCCGACGCCGAGGCGGCGCACCTGTGGTGCGTCCGGGCCGACGACGCAGCCGCGTCGACCGCATGGACCCCCGCGGTCGCCCGCTCCGGCGACGTCACCGTGGCGATCGGTGCGGGCGGCGACCCCCGTCGGGCGACCGCGCTGCGCGACGCGATCGCGCTCCTGCTCGACACCGGCGGCCTCCCCCTGCGTCGGCACCGTCCCGGGACGGGCAGCGTCGTCCTGGTCGGTGGCGGACCCGGTGACCCGGGCCTCATCACCACCCGCGGCAGGCGGGCGCTCGCCGAGGCCGACGTCGTGGTCGTCGACCGGCTCGCTCCTCGCGCGCTGCTGGCGGAGCTCGACCCGTCGGTCGAGGTCATCGAGGCCGGCAAGTCGCCGCACGCGCACACGCTGACACAGGCCGAGATCAACGCCGTGCTCGTCGAGCGGGCGCAGGCCGGCCACCGCGTCGTGCGTCTCAAGGGCGGCGACCCGTTCGTCCTGGGTCGCGGCGGCGAGGAGGTCCTGGCCTGCATCGCGGCCGGCGTGCCCGTCGAGGTGGTCCCGGGGGTGACCAGCGCGCTCGCCGTTCCGGCCGCTGCGGGCATCCCCGTCACGCACCGCGGCCTGGCCCGCCAGCTGACCATCCTGTCCGCGCACGACACCGCCCCCGACTGGGCCACGCTGGCCCGCCTGGAGGGCACGCTCGTCCTGCTGATGGGCGTCGCCCAGCTCGGCTCGCACACCCGAGAGCTGCTCGCGCACGGCAAGGATCCGGGCACGCCCGTGGCGATCATCGAGCGCGGCACCCTGCCGACGCAGCGGACGACCGTCGGCACGCTCGCGGACATCGACGCGCTGGCCCGTGAACGCGGCGTCGGCAACCCGGCGGTCGTCGTCGTCGGCGACGTCGCCGCGCTCGCGGACGTGCTCGGCCCTACGGTCTGAGCATGTCCGACCTGCCTGCCCTGGACGTCCTGCTGCCGATCGGTCGCGCGCGCCTGGAACCGCTGCCGGGAGAACCCGCTGATCGCCCTCTTCGGCGCCGGACCCGTGGTGCGGGCCAACATGGTGAGCACCGTCGACGGTTCCGCGACGGGCGCGAACGGCGTGTCGGGATCGATCAACAACGCAGCCGACTTCCGCGTGTTCCGGGTGCTGCGTGCGCTCGCGGAGGTCGTCCTCGTCGGCGCCGGCACGGTGCGCGCCGAGGGCTACACGGCACTCGACGTCCCCTCCGACCTGCGCGACGCGCGGTCCGCCCTCGGCCTTCCCGCCGACCTCGAGCTGGCGGTGGTCTCGACCTCCGGCGACCTGCCTGACGCGCTGCTGGACGGCGCGCGCCCGCCGCTGGTGGTGACGGTCGCGGACAATCCCGCGCTCGGTGGCCTGCGTGACCGCATCGGCCCGGACCGCGTGCTGGTGACGGGCGACGCGCACCGGGTCGACCCCCGGGCCGCGGTCGCGGCGCTCGCCGAACGAGGCCTGCGCCGGGTGCTCGCCGAGGGTGGGCCGTCCCTTCTGGCGCGGCTTGTCGACGCCGACGTCCTCGACGAGGTGTGTCTCACGTGGACCCCGCAGCTCGTCGGCGGGCCCGCGGGCCGCATCCTCAACCAGGCGTCGTGGCTCTCCCCCGCCCGCTCGGTCGAGCCCTTGCACCTGCTCCACGCGGACGGTGTGCTGCTCGGCCGCTGGCGGGTGACTAGGCTCGGCGCGTGACCGACACGATCATCGTCCTCACGGAGGACACGCTCTCCAGCTCCGACGTCGACAAGCTCATCGCGCTGCACGCCGACGAGACGTACGCGTACCGCGTCCTCGTCCCGGCGGACACCGACCGCCCGCTCGTCTCGACGATCATCGACAACCTCAGCCTCGGCGAGCTGCGCGAGGCGTGGGACCGCGCCCGGGGCAAGGAACCGTCGCAGCCGGAGGCCAAGGCGACCGCCGACGAGCAGCTCGCCCGCTCGATCGCCGCCTTCGAGGCCGCGGGCCGCACGGTCACGGGTGCGGTCGTCGACGACGACCCGCTGCCCGCCCTGAAGAGCGCCGTCGCCGACGGGGACGTCATCGAGATCGCCGTCGTCACCTATCCGCACGCGGTCGAGGACACGTTCCACCGCGACTGGGCCTCCCGCGCGCGCGAGGAAGCTCCAGGTCCCGGTCCTGCACCTCTACTCGGGCACCAGCGAGCTCGGCTGACAATCCGGACGGCAATCGTCCGGAACCGTCCCTAGGGTCGTCGCATGACGAAAACCGTCCCCTGGGAACCACCGCTCGCGAGCAACGAGCTCGACCACCTCGTCGGCGCCCTCGACCGGCTCCGGACGACGTTCCGCTGGAAGGCCGACGGCCTCGACAGCACCGGCCTCGACCAGCACGTCGGGGTGTCCGCGCTCACGCTGGGCGGGCTGCTCAAGCACCTGGCCGCCGTCGAGGACACGACGTTCTCGTGGAAGCTCGCCGGGCAGCACCCGGGTGAGGGGATCTGGCACCCCGAGACATGGGGCGAGAACGACACGGAGATCCTGTCCGCCGTCGACGACACCCCGGAGCAGCTGTACACGGCGTGGGACGAGGCGGTCGGCCGGTCGCGCGACCGGCTCGACCGCGCGCTCGCCGCCGGCGGCCTCGACCAGGAGGTGCGCGACGGCGACGACGCGGGCAACCATGCCAACCTGCGCCGGCTGCTGTTCGACCTCGTCGAGGAGTACGGCCGGCACACGGGACACGCGGACCTGTTGCGCGAGGTGGTCGACGGGCGCGTCGGCGAGGACCCGCCGCTCGACTGGCGCCCGCAGTCCGGCGCCCCGCTCGGCTGGATCCGCGAGTGGTGAGGCTCAGAAGCCCGTCGACGTGACCTCGGGGTAGTAGCGCCGGAACTTGCGCACCTGGTTGACCAGCGCCATCGCGACGTACAGGCGACGACGCGGCGACAGGTCGCGCGCGTACCTCAGCGGGTGGGCGACGGCCTTGGCGCGGACCAGGCGCCGCAGCCGGGCGTTCAGCGCCGGGTCCTTGACGTACCGGAGCAGGAGGCGGTGCGGCAGGATCGAGTAGAGGATCTCCCGGTCGACGACGACGGGCTCCACGGCGACGCCGTCGACGTGGTCCTCCACCACGAACCGCATCGGGTTCGCCCCGGCCGCGGTGACGTAGTAGTTGTTCCGCCCGATGCGCGGGTTGACCTCGAAGAAGCGGAACGCACCCGTGCGGGGGTCCACCTTGACGTCGAAGTTGGCGAACCCCCGGTAGCCGGTCGACGCCAGGAACGTGCGCGCCTGGTCGAGCATCGCGTCGTCGCGCGTGGTGATCATCGCGGCCGGGTTGCCCAGGCCGGAGGGCGTGTGCTCCTCGAGGAGCACGTGCGCCGAGCACAGGAGCGTGATCTCGCCGCGCGTGTCCACGTAGGCGGTGATCGACCGCATCTGCGTGTCGTCGCCGGGCACCAGCTCCTGCACCACGAACCGCCCCCGGAACCCGGCCGCCCGCAGCGCCTGCCAGAGCCACGACAGCTCGTCCGGCGTCGCGATCTCGAAGACCTTCTTCTTGCCCTCGAACTCGACGTCCTGGTAGTCGGCGCTGCTGGCCGCCTTGGCGATCAGCGGGTAGTCGATGTCGACCGGTTCCGCGGTCCACTCCGGGCCGCCGAAGTCCTGCACGATCGTCCGCGGCACCGAGATGCCGAGGTCCGTGCAGATCTCCGCGAACGTGGCCTTGTCCGAGATCCGGTCGAGCAGGTCCTCGGACAGGAACGGCACGACGTAGTGCTCCTCCAGCTCGACCCGGTGCTGCACGACCACGCGGACCAGCCAGTCCGAGTTGGCCATGAGGAGCAGCCGCTTGCCGGGCATCCCGAGCGCGACCTCCACCAACCGGTCGACCAGCTGCCGGGGGTCGTGCCCGTCGGCGACGATCTCGTGCCGGACGATCCGCGAGTGGGCCACCGGCCCGAGCGCGGCCCCGGCCACCACCACCGACGTGACGCCGTAGGCCTCGTGGAACGAGCGGGCCATGGCGTACACGCCGATGTCGGCGCCGAGGATGACGGGCTGCAGCGGGAGCGACTCGCTCACGCGGGCTGCTCGCTGCGGTCGCCGGTCCACTGCGTGTGGAAGGTGCCGTCCTTGTCCGTGCGCCGGTAGGTGTGCGCACCGAAGAAGTCGCGCTGCGCCTGGATCAGCGCGGCGGGCAGACGCTCCGCCCGCACCCCGTCGTAGTAGGCGAGCGACGACGAGAACGCGGGCGTCGGCACGCCGTGCAGCGCGGCACCCGAGACGACCCGGCGCCAGGCCGACAGGCCGTTGCCGACCGCGCCGGTGAAGTACTCGTCGGCGAGCAGCAGCGGCAGGTGCGCGTCGCGCTCGTACGCCTCGGTGATGCGGTTGAGGAAGCGGGCGCGGATGATGCAGCCGCCCCGCCAGATGCGGGCCATCGCGCCGCGGTCGACGTCCCAGCCGAACTCGGCGGACGCGGCGGCGATCTGGTCGAAGCCCTGCGAGTAGGCGACCACCTTCGACGCGTACAGGGCGAGCCGGACGTCCTCGATGAACGCGTCGCGGTCCGTGATCTCCCAGGGCGTGGCATCCGCGGGCAGGGCGGCCGCGCCGGCAGTCCGCTGCGGGACCGATCCCGACAGGGCGCGCGCGAACGTCGCCTCGGCGATCCCGGTGATCGGCACCCCGAGGTCGAGCGCGTTCTGCACGGTCCAGCGGCCCGTGCCCTTCTGCTCGGCCTGGTCCAGCACGATGTCGACGAACGCGCTGCCCGTCTCGGCGTCCACGTGAGCGAGGACGTCGGCCGTGATCTCGATGAGGAACGACTCCAGGTCGCCGGTGTTCCACTCGGCGAAGATCTGGCCGATCTCGGCCGCGGAGGCACCCAGCCCCTGGCGCAGCAGGTCGTACGCCTCCGCGATCAGCTGCATGTCGGCGTACTCGATGCCGTTGTGCACCATCTTGACGAAGTGGCCGGCACCGTCAGGGCCGATGTACGTGCAGCACGGCACGCCGTCGACCTTCGCCGAGATCTTCTCCAGGATCGGGCCGAGCGACTCGTAGGACTCCTTGGTGCCGCCGGGCATGATCGACGGGCCGAGGAGCGCGCCCTCCTCACCGCCGGACACGCCGGAGCCGACGAAGTGCAGACCCTTCTCCCGCAGCGCGGCCTCGCGACGGATCGTGTCGGGGAAGTGCGCGTTGCCGGCGTCGACGACGATGTCGCCCTCCTCGAGGAAGGGCACGAGCTCGTCGATCACCGCGTCGGTGGGACCGCCCGCCTTGACCATGATGATGATCTTGCGGGGCTTGGCCAGGGAGGCGACGAAGTCCTCGACCGACTCCGACGGGACGAAGTCGCCGTCGTCACCGTGGTCCGCGACCAGCGACTCCGTCTTCGCGTAGGACCGGTTGTGGATGGCGACGGTGTACCCGTTGCGGGCGAAGTTGCGTGCCAGGTTGCGGCCCATCACCGCCAACCCCGTGACGCCGATCTGCGCGGTTCCGGTGGCGGTTCCTGAGGCAACCATTCGGGGAGAGCCTCCTTCGAGACGTCGGGGCGTCGGTCCTGCGGGCGGGCGCGAGGGCGACGGGTCCGGGGTGCTTGGGTGCGCGCGCAAGCCTAGTCCGCAGCGGCGGGCCACACAGCGGCGTGCCGGACCGCAAGACGGCACCGCCGTGCGTACGCTCCACCCCGTGACACCCGCTGGTCCAGACGACGTCCCCGTCGAGTTCGTCAGCGCCCTGCGATCGCTGCGCGGGGTGACCGTCCGACCCGAGGTCATCCTCGACGAGGTGCCCGGGCCGGCACGCATCGCTCCCTTCTCCGCCGCGCTCACGGCCGAGGTCCGCACGGCACGGCGGTCGGTCGCCGCTGCCGAGCTGGCGTCCGGTCGCTTCGTCGTGCTGTTCGACCCTGCCGGCCAGGAGGCCTGGGAGGGCCACTTCCGGCTGGTCACGCTGGTCCGCGCGACGCTCGAGGCCGAGGTGGGCGCCGACCCGCTGCTCGCGGAGGTCGCCTGGAACTGGTTCACCGACTCGCTGCGGGACTCCGGGCTCGACCCGCACGCCGCCGGCGGAACGGTGACCCGGGTGCTGTCGCAGAGCTTTCGGGGCCCTCGACAGGCGCTCCGAGCAGACCGAGCTCGAGATCAGGGCGTCGTGGACGGCTGTCGACGAGAACCTCGCTCCGCACCTGTCGGCGTGGGCGACGCTCCTGTGCACCGCGGCCGGTCTGGAACCGCTGCCTGACGGCGTCGTCGCCCTCGGACCGCGTCGCTGAGCCTCAAGTAGCCCCGTCGGGCTGCCGATGACAGCCACGTGAGCATCGAGCCGCTGCGACGAGACCTGGCCCAGACACGTGGGCCCAGCTTCGCCGTACCGTGCCCATCTCCCGTCCGGGAGCCGTGGCAGCACCGCCCGCGGCGACCGCGCCGTCGACGCAGCAGATGTGCGTCGTGGTGACGGAGGTGGCCGACGGCGACGGTGGCGCCCTGGTGCGCAACCTACGGCGCCGCGGCGCACCGCGCGTCGTCGTACTGACGCGTCGGGCCGCCCGCCCGGGCTGAGCATCCTGCTGGCCGGTGGCCTGCGCGGTGCGATCGCGAGCAGCACCGCACCCACCCTGGCCCGCGCGGCCGCACCCGCCGCGGCCCCGCCACCGCTGCCCGAGCTGACCGCACGCGAGGTCAGCGTGCTGAAGCTCGTCGCGGACGGCCGCACCAACCGGCTCATCGGCGAGGAGCTCGGACTGTCCGCGCTCACCGTGAAGAGCCACCTGGCGCGGATCTCGCGCAAGCTGGGCACCGGAGACCGCGCCGAGCCTCGTGGCCATCTCGATCCGCGGCGGCGTCCTGTCCTGACCCGGCCGGCTGGACGCACTCCCGCGCGGCCTGCGCGGATGCGTCCGTCCCTTCGCTTACGGTTGCTCTCATGCGACCTGAGGCGACCCCCGACCTCCCCGCCGGGGAGACCGAGCCGCCTGCCGCCGTCCCGGCGGAGGTCGCCGAACCCGTCGCGCCGGACCTCGTCACCCAGGACGCGACCCCCGACGTGGTCATGCTCACCGAGCCGGCCGACGGCATCCCGCCGGTAGTCGAGACGCCCGAGGCCCTGGCCGTCGTCGTCGCCGCGTTCGGCGCGGGCACCGGTCCGGTCGCCGTCGACGCCGAGCGGGCGTCCGGCTACCGCTACGGCCAGCGCACCTATCTCGTGCAGCTCCGCCGCGAGGGCGCCGGGACCGCGCTGATCGACCCGATCGCCGTGCCGGACCTCTCGTCCCTGTCGCGGGCCCTGGTCGGCGTCGAGTGGGTGCTGCACGCGGCTTCTCAGGACCTGCCCGGGCTCGCCGAGCAGGGCCTGCTGCCCAGTCGCGTGTTCGACACCGAGCTCGGCGCCCGGCTGCTCGGCATGGAACGCGTGGGCCTCGCGGCCGTGGTCGCCGACGCGCTCGGGCTCGGTCTGGCCAAGGAGCACTCCGCCGTCGACTGGTCGACACGCCCGCTGCCCACGGAGTGGCTGCGGTACGCGGCGCTCGACGTCGAGGTGCTGGTGGAGCTGCGCGAGATCCTGGCCGAGCGGCTGGCGGTCGCCGGCAAGGCCGAGTGGGCCGCCCAGGAGTTCGAGGCCGTCCGGACCGCGCCCCCGCCGCCCCCGCGCATCGAGCCCTGGCGCCGCGTGTCCGGCCTGCACGCGATCCGCGACGCACGCCGGCTCGGCGTGGTCCGCGAGCTGTGGCTCACGCGCGACCAGAACGCGCGGCAGCGCGACATCTCCCCCGGCCGCGTCCTGCCCGACCACGCGATCGTGGCGGCCGCCCAGGCCCTGCCGCGGACGGTCGCCGAGCTGACGACGCTGCCTGCGTTCGCCGGCAAGGGCACGCGGCGACGAGCGGCGCTCTGGCAGCAGGCGATCGACCGCGCGATGGCGGAGCCGGACGCCGACCTGCCCTCCGTGCGGGGCCCGAAGAGCGACGCTCCGCCACCGCCCCGGGCGTGGGCCGACAAGGACCCCGCGGCCGCCGCTCGGCTGGCAGTGGCCCGCGAGGGCGTCGCCGAGCTGTCCGCGCAGTGGTCGGTGCCGGCCGAGAACCTGTTGCAGCCCGACCTGCTGCGCCGCCTGTGCTGGACCCCGCCGGCCACGCTCGACGTCGACGGGATCGGCGCGTTCCTGCGTGCGGGCGGTGCCCGTCCGTGGCAGGTCGAGCTCGTCGGGCCGCGCCTCGCGAACGCGTTCGCCACCCTCTAGCCAGGCAAGTTACTCACGGGTAACTTGCGCCTCGCACGAATCCCGGTACCCGGGGTATCGTCTAGTCGTCGCGGGCGCGCACCTGCCTGCCCGCCGGACATCGTCGTCCCGCCTTGGAGGCTCTGGATGCCCACCCCCGCACCACGTGTCCGTCGCGTCGTGTTCGTCGACGGGGTACGCACCCCGTTCGGCCGCGCGCGCAAGGACGGCCTGTACGCGAACACCCGCGCCGACGACCTGTCGGTCAAGACCATCCGCGAGCTGCTGCGTCGCCACCCGTCGCTGCCGCCCGAGCGCGTCGACGAGGTCGCCATCGCCGCCACGACCCAGCAGGGCGACCAGGGGTTGACCCTCGGACGCACGGTCGGCGTCCTGGCCGGTCTGCCCCGGTCGGTCCCCGGGTATGCCATCGACCGGATGTGCGCGGGCGCCATGACCGCGGTGACCAACACCGCCGCCGCGATCGGCGTCGGGGCGCAGGACATCGCCCTGGCCGGCGGCGTCGAGCACATGGGCCACCACCCGATGGGCTTCGACGCCGACCCGAACCCGCGGTTCCTGTCGGAGCGGCTGGTCGAGAACGACGCGCTCAACATGGGCGTCACGGCCGAGAACCTGCACGACACGTTCCCCGCGCTGACGCGCGAGCGGGCCGACGCGTACGGTGCCGCCAGCCAGGCCAAGTACGCCGCGGCGCTCGCCGCCGGGAAGATCGACCCCGACCTCGTCCCGGTCGCCCTGCGCGACCCGGAGAACGGCTGGGGCCTGGCCACGGCCGACGAACCGCCGCGCCCGGGCACCACCGTCGAGGCGATCCAGAAGCTGCCCACCCCGTTCCGCGCGGGCGGTCGCGTCACCGCCGGCACCGCCGCACCGCTCACCGACGGTGCCGCATCCTGCCTGCTCGCAGCGGAGGACACCGCCGCCGAGCTCGGCCTGCCCACCCGCATGCGCATGGTGAGCTTCGCGTATGCGGGCGTCGAGCCGTCAATCATGGGCATCGGGCCCGTTCCGGCCACCACCAAGGCGCTGGCGCGGGCGGGCCTGTCCATCGAGGACATCGGGCTGTTCGAGATCAACGAGGCGTTCGCGGTCCAGGTCCTCTCGTTCCTCGACGCCTTCGGCATCGCCGACGACGACCCCCGCGTCAACCAGTACGGCGGCGCGATCGCGGTCGGCCACCCGCTGGCCTCCTCGGGCGTCCGGTTGATGCTGCAGCTGGCGCGGCAGTTCGCCGACCACCCCGAGGTGCGCTACGGCCTGACGACGATGTGCGTCGGCCTCGGGCAGGGCGGCACGGTCATCTGGGAGAACCCGAACCACCCGGACTACGAGACCACCAGCGAGCTCGACGAGGAGATTGCCCTGTGAGGGACGAGCGAGTCACCCATGCCCACGCCCGCGACATCCGTCTGCCTGGAGGCGCCGGCACGCTGGCCCTGGTCACGCTGGACAACGGCCTCGACCACACGAAGCCGACGACGCTGGGCCCGGCGGGCATCGCGGAGTCTGACCGCCACCCTGCGGGCGCAGCAGACGCGGGCCGCCGCGGGCGAGATCGTCGCCGTCGCGGTCACCGGCAAGCCGTACTTCCTCGCGGCAGGCGCCGACCTCATGCAGGCGGGCACCATCACGAACCGCGGCGAGGCGCTGGAGTTCGCCCGCGCGGGCCACGCGGCCTACGAGCTGCTGCACACCATGGGCGTCCCGACGTTCGCGTTCGTCAACGGCGTCGCCCTCGGCGGTGGCCTCGAGCTCGCGCTCAACTGCGACTACCGCACGGCCGCGTCCGACGTCCGCGCCCTCGCCCTCCCGGAGACCGGGCTCGGGCTCGTCCCGGGATGGGGCGGCGCCTACCTCGTGCCGCGTCTGGTCGGCATCGAGAAGGCGATCGATGTCATCTTCACGCGACCGGCGGCGAACAAGCCGTACTCGGCGACCGAGGCGGGCTCGTTCGGGCTCGTCGACGTCGTGCTCGACCCGTCCGACTTCCTCGAGGAGTCGATCCGCTGGGCCGCCCGCGTGCTGTCCGGCGAGGTCGTCGTCGAGCGTCGGCCCCTGGACCCTGCGCCGCTCTGGGACGGTGCGTCCGCGGCCACCCGGCAGCGGCTCGACGCCGTCGTCGCCGGCTCGCGCCCCGCACCGGGTCGCGCGCTCGACCTCGTCGCCGGCTCGCGCGGTCTCGACCGCGCCGAGGCGTTCGCGGCCGAGGACGAGGCGCTCGCGGACCTGATCATGAGCGACGAGATGCGTGCCAGCGTGTACGCCTTCGGGCTCGTCTCCGGTGGCAAGAAGCCCGTCGGCGCCCCCGACCGGTCGCTCGCGCAGCCGGTCACGCGCGTCGGCATCGTCGGCGCCGGGCTGATGGCCGCACAGATCGCCACGCTCTTCGCGCAGCGCCTCGGCGTGCCCGTGGTCATGCGAGACCTCGACCAGGAGCGCGTGGAGAAGGGCCTCGCCGCGGTCAAGGCCACGGTCGACCGGCTGACCTCGACCGGCCGCATCGGGCAGGCGGCCGGCGCCCGGTTGCTCGGTTCGATCCACGGCACCACCGACCTGGCCGAGTTCGCGTCGTGCGACCTGGTCATCGAGGCGGTCACCGAGATCCTCGACCTGAAGAAGCGCGTGTTCGCCGAGCTGGAGACGGTGATCGCGCCGACCGCCATCCTGGCGACCAACACGTCCGCACTGTCGGTCAGCGCGATGGCGGCCGACCTGCAGCACCCCGAGCGCGTCGTCGGGCTGCACTTCTTCAACCCCGTGGCCGCGATGCCGCTGGTCGAGGTCGTGCAGGCCGAGCACACGTCGCTCGAGGCGCTCGCCACGGGATTCGCCGTGGCCGCCAAGCTGCGCAAGACCGCGGTGCTCGTCGCCGACCGGCCGGGGTTCGTCGTCAACCGTCTGCTCGTCCTGCTGCTCGGCGTGATCGTCGACGCGGTCGAGCACGGGACCCCCGTCGAGGTGGCGGACCGGGCCCTGCGACCGCTCGGGCTGCCGATGCCGCCGTTCGAGCTGTTCGACCTCGTCGGGCCCGCCGTGGGCCTGCACGTGCTGACGTCGCTGCGCGAGGACCTGGGCGACCGGTTCCCGCGCTCGCCCGGCCTGGAGAAGCTCGTCGCGGACGGCACCCGGGTCGTCCTGCCGGCCGCCGCCAAGGGGCTGCCCAAGCCCGTGGACCCGGCGATCCAGACGGTCTTCGACGCGTCGGTCGAGCGGACGGAGGCGCCGCTCGACGAGGCCGGCGTGCTCGACAGCGTCCTCACCGCGCTGACCGTCGAGGTGGGGCACATGCTCGACGAGGGCGTCGTTGCGACCCCGCAGCAGATCGACCTCTGCATGATCCTGGGATCCGGCTGGGGCTTCCACCTCGGCGGCCTGACGCCGTACCTGGACCGCACCGGCTACGCCGAGCGCGTCCTGGGCCACCGGCTCCTTCCGGACGGCGTCGCGAACGTCCCCGTCGGGTGATCGTGGGGCGGCGGCCGGACCCGGCCGCCGCCCCGTCCTCAGACCAGGGGGATCCAGACGCGCATGGTGGACGGGCCCCGGTTGGCCCAGTCGTGATACTCGACGAGCGGCACCTCGGCGGTCCTGCCCGCGGCCGTCCGCTCGTCGGCGGCGTACGGCCAGGCATCGACGGCCGACCGCTCGAGCCCGACCGTGGCGACCACCCGTCCGTCGACGAACCGCAACGGACCGGTCGGGTCCAGCCGCAGGTCGGCGACGTCGGCGGCCACGTCCGACTCGACCAGGTCGACCGACTCGACGCAGAGCACCAACGGCCCCTGCTCGACGGCGGCGCATCCCCGCACGGCGTCGATGCGCGGGTCGGCCACCGAGAGCCGCGGACCGACGGGCAGCGTCAGCTCGACGACGTCGCCGGCCGCGAACCGTCGACCGACCGACACGGTGCCCACCGCCGCCGGCAGCACGCCGTCCGGCGTGCGCACCGTGGCACCGTCGGCCCAGGCCGGGACCCGGAGCGACAGCGTCCAGGGCTCGTCGGGCGACTCGACCACGGTCACGCGGATCGCACCGTCGTGCGGGTAACCCGTCTCGACGTCCACCCCGACCGGCCGCCCGTCGGGCAGCGCGGTACGGATGCGCGAGGGCGCGTACTGGTGGATCTGGAGACCGCCGTCGTCGGTCGTCGCGACGTACGCCGCCAGGCTGGCGAGCGTGCGGGCGACGTTGGGCGGGCAGCAGGAGACCGCGAACCACGGTGCCCGCAGGGACGAGGACGCGCGAGGGACGGCGACGTCGGTGGCCGGCACGGTCCCCGGGCGCCGCTGGTGCAACGTGTTCGTGTAGTAGAACGACGTCCCGTCGTGGGACGGGGACGTCGCGACGACGTTGAAGAGCGTGCGCTCGATGAGGTCGGCGTAGCGCGGGAGCCCCTGGGCGAGCAGCAGGCGCCAGGAGAACATGATCGAGCCGACGCCGGCGCACGTCTCGGAGTAGGCGCGGTCCGGCGGGAGCACGAAGTCGTCGCCGAACGACTCGTCCATGTGGTGCGACCCCTGGCCACCGGTGATGTACGTGCGGCGGGCGACCGTGTTCTCCCACTGGGTGGTCAGTGCCGCGAGCAGGTCGGCGTCGTCGGTCTCGACCGCGACGTCGGCTGCGCCCGCGGCCAGGTAGTTGGCCCGCACCGCGTGCCCGCGCAGGACCGTGGCCTGCCGCACCGGGACGTCGTCCTGGTAGTACGCCCGGCCGAACTCGATGTCGCCCAGCGTCCCGGTGCCGCGTCGCTCGACGAACAGCGCCGCCTGCTCGACGTACCGGGCGTCGCCCGTCGCCCGGCCCAGCTCGACGAGCGCGGGCTCGATCTCCGCATGACCGCAGACCGCGACCCGTCCGTCCGGACCGAATGTCGCAACGACGTGGTCGGCCGCTCGGCGCGCGACGGCGACGAGGCCGTCGTCCTCGGTCGGACGCGTGCGCAGGCGGGCGACCGCGGCCTGGAACAGGTGTCCGTAGCAGTAGAGCTCGTGCCCCCACTCGAGGTCGGTGTACCGCGCGGCCTGGCCCGGACGGCCGAACGCCGTGTTGAGGTACCCGTCGGGTTCCTGCGCGGCGGCGACCCGGGCGACCAGGGACGTGAAGCGCGCGTCGAGATCGCCGTCGTCGGTGCGGCCGATCTCCCAGGCCATCGCCTCGAGCAGCTTGTAGACCTCGGAGTCCGAGAACTCGCGGCCCGTGCGGCTGCCCAGCGTGCCGGCCGCCGCGGCGTCGAAGTTGCCGATCCAGCCCTCGCGCTCCAGCCAGTACTCGATGTGCGTGAGCGTCGCCGTGTGGTTGACCGCCTGCCACTGCGCCCAGAAGCCGCCTGTGATCTCGACGTCGCCGAGGCCCAGCGGACGCAGGGCACCGCGGGAGGGGGCGACCGGCGTTGCCGCGGTCGTCGTTGTGGTGGTCATCGTCATCCCTTGAGCGCACCCGACATGAAGCCGCGCACGTAGTGTCGTTGGAGCAGGAGGAAGAGCACGATGCACGGCACGGCGAGCACGACGACGCCGGCCTCGGTGGCGCCGTAGTCGACGACGCCCTGCACCTGCACGCGCAGGTTGGAGACGGCCAGCGGAAGGGTCATCTTGTTCGTGTCGTTGATGAGGATCAGCGGGGCGAAGAAGTCGTTCCACGCCGCGAGGAACGCGAACAGCCCGACGGTGATGAGGCCTGGGCGAACGGCCGGCAGCAGGACCCGCCACAGGGCGGAGAACGACGAGCACCCGTCGACCATGGCGGCCTCGTCCAGCTCACGAGGCACGGACTCGAACGAGATCCGCATCATGAACGTGGAGAACGGCAGCTGGAACATGGTGAGCACGAGCGCCACCCCGACCAGCGAGTTCGACAGGCCGATCTTGTTGAGCAGGACGTACAGCGGGATCAGCAGCGACGCGTACGGGACCATGAGGATCGACAGCACCAGCAGGAAGAGCAGGTTGCGTCCGGGGAACCTGAACCTCGCGAACGCGTAGCCGCCGAGCGTCGAGATCAGCAGGGTGAGGATCACGCACAGCCCGGAGACGATCACCGAGTTGGCCAGGTACCGGCCGATCCCGGCCTGGTAGTGCGCGAGGGTCGTGTAGTTGCCGAGTCCCCAGCCGTTCACCTGGCCAGTGCCGGGGAGCGGGGACACCGAGGAGATCGCCGTCCAGATCAGCGGGTAGAGGAAGATCACCGCGATCGCTCCGGAGAACACCCAGAACGGGGTGCGCGCGGCGAGGCCGGCGATGCGGGTGGGGGGCGCCTTGCGGGGCGCGGTGCGGGTGGTGGGGCGCAGGGTCGTCGTCGTCATGGTCGCCGCCTCAGCTCTCGTCCGAGTTGCGGAACGCACGCAGCTGCACGGCGTTGATGACCACCAGGGCGATGAGCACCATCACCGAGAGCGCGGCTGCCACCCCCAGGTCGTTCTGGCCCTGGAACGCGACCGAGTAGATGGCCTGCACGATGGTGATCGTGCTGTTGTCGGGACCGCCCTTGGTCAGGATGTAGAACTGCTCGAACGCGAGCAGCGACCCCGTCACGCACAAGATGGTGGTGAGCGCGATCGTCGGCTTGAGCAGCGGGATGGTGATCCGCCGGAAGGTGTTCCACGCGCTGGCGCCGTCCATGCGAGCGGCCTCGTAGATCTCGTGCGGAATGGCCTGCAGCCCCACCAGCATGAGCAGCATGTAGAAGCCCGCGAAGCGCCACACGATGAGGAAGAGCGTCGAGAAGAGCGCGGCGTTCGGTGATCCCAGGAACGCCCAGCCGAAGTGGTTCATCAGCGGAGCGAACGGGCCGGCCAGCGGCGAGTACAGGACGTAGAACAGGAGGGACGCCGACGCGAGACCGAGTGCGCTGGGCACCAGGAACGCGGTCCGCAGGAATCCCTTCCAGCGGGTGGACTCCTGCACCATGAGCGCCAGCCCGAGACCGAGGGCGATGAGCAGGACGGTGGCCAGCACCGTGTACTTCAGGGTGAAGAGGATCGAGGCCGTGAAGAACCGGTTGTCCACGGCCTTCGTGAAGTTGTCCGGGAAGTTGATCCCCTGGTCGCCCGCGAGCAGCGGCCACTGCGACGCGCTCATGCGGAAGACGAGGATCAGCGGGATCACGAACAGGACGAGCACGAACAGGGCGGTCGGCGAGGCGTAGGCCCAGCCCCGCAGTCGGGAGCCGCTGGTGCGACGCTTGTTGGTCGGGGCCTCGGCGAGCCGGGCGGTCTGGAGTGTCATGAGGCACCTCTCGTGCGACGAGCCGGGGGTCCGTCCCGCCGGTGGGGCCGCGTGCCTGCGGCACCCACCGGCGGAACGATCGGGGCAGGACTACTGACCGAGCACCGAGGTGATCTCGCTGTTGTCCTTGTCCACCGTGGCGCCGTCACCGAGAACGGCGTTGCGCACCATCGTCAGCCACGGGCTGTCCGGAGCGTTGAACGCCTGCTGGAAGTTCAGTGCGACAGGGGTGTCACCCTGGCCGGCCACCGTGTTGATGGTGACGAGGCGAGGGTCCGCCGAGGCGTACTTGTTGTTGGCGAGGTCGCTGCGCGAGACGACGTCGTTGTCCTTGGCCAGGACGCCGACCTGGGCGTCCTCGGACATCATCCAGGACAGGAAGTTCCACGCCTGCGAGGCGTTCTTCGAGTCCTTCGAGACGCCGATGCCGTCGCCGCCGACGAACGTCGACGCGCCACCCTTCACCCCGGGGATGCCGGCGACGCCGACGTCGAATCCGGTGGTCGAGGACAGCAGGGTGGCCGGATAGAACATCTCGCCGACCTTGCCGGCGGTGAAGCCGGCGGTCCACGTGGGGCCGGCCTCGTCCTTGGACGACGGGAGCACGGCGCCCGAGTCCCACATGTCCTTCCAGTCCGAGTAGATGGTCTTCGCGGTGTCGCTGTTCAGCAGCGACTCGGTGCCCGTGTCGTTCATGACCTGCTGACCGTCGGCCCAGACGCCCGGGAACCAGGTGAACACCAGGCAGCCGCCGCAGTTCAGGCCGGTCGCCGTCCCGTAGGTGTCCGGCTTGTTCAGGGCCTGGACTGCCTTGGCGTTGGCCACGTACTCGGCCATGGTCGTCGGACCCTTGTCGGGGTCGAGGCCGGCTGCCTTGTACAGGTCCTTGTTCCAGAAGAGCATCGACAGGTCGAGCACGAACGGGAGCACGTGCTCCTTGCCGTCCTGCGTACCGGCGGCGATGTGACCCTTGTTGATCGAGTCCTTGTACGGCAGCGCGTCGATCTGGCTGGTCAGGTCCTGGAACAGACCCTGCTTGACCCAGTTCGGCACGTACACGATGTCCGCCGCGAACAGGTCGGGCAGGCCGTTCGAACCGGCAGCGGCGCCGACCTTGGCGACGTAGTCGTCGTTCGGGACGACCGTCAGCTGGACCTGGTTCTTGTGGGACGAGTTGTAGGCCGCGACGAGCAGCTTGGCCTGCTTCTCCAGCGGGGCCCGGGTCCAGAGGGTGGCTTGTCCCGTCGTCGGTCCCGTCGGTGCCCGCGGTCACCGCCGCGCTCGCACCGCCTGTGCTGCTCGTGTCGTCCTTGGCGCTCGTGCACGCCGCCAGTCCGACCAGTAGGCCGGTCGTGACGAGCGCCGCGGTCAGGCCACGGCCCGTCGACCGGGTGCGGGTGATCCTCATGCTGTCTCCTCGTGCTCTTCGTCGAGCGGGTGCCGTCTAGGGCGGCACTCCGGGGTCCATGGGGCGAAACACCTTATCGGTGGCGATACTCGGTTGACACCGGACGACTCGCCGCTGCGCATTCCTGCGGCGCCGGACGTGCACACCTGTCAGGATGACGAGCAAGCCCGTCGTTCCGAAACTCACCGAAAAGGTTTTCTGAAGATAGTTCGGCCCGGGGGTGCACGTCAACCACTCCGGGCGGTTACAGTTCGATCACGACGCGACGGGCAGGTACCCGTCCGACAGAGACGAGGGGGTCCCGTGGCACGCACACAGCCCGCGCGCGCGGTCACCCTCTCCGACGTGGCCCGGTTGGCCGGCGTCTCGGTCGCGACGGCATCGAAGGCCCTGAACGGCCGCGACCAGGTCAAGGACACCACCCGTCAGCGCGTCGTCGACGCCGCCGAGCAGCTCGCGTTCAGCCCCAACCCGTTGGCGCGGAGCCTGCTGGCGGGTCGGACCGGCACCGTCGGCCTGCTGACGAGCGACCTGGAGGGCCGCTTCGTCATCCCGATCCTCATGGGCGCCGAGGACGCGTTCGGGGCGGGACAGGTCAACGTCTTCCTGTGCGACGCGCGCGGGGACACGATCCGGGAGCAGTACCACCTCAAGGCGTTGCTGACCCGACGCGTGGACGGTCTGATCGTCGTCGGCCGGCAGACCGACCCGCGCCCGTCGCTCGGGCACGACATCCCCGTCCCGGTCGTGTACGCCTACGCACCGTCGGACGACCCGTCGGACCTGTCGATCACGCCCGACAACGTGCAGGCCGGCCGGATGGCCGTCGAGCACCTCGTCGCGACCGGTCGCACCCGCATCGCGCACATCACCGGCGAGCACGCCTACGCGGCCGCCCGCGACCGTGCCCAGGGGGTGCGCACCGCACTGCACGAGGCCGGTCTGGACCTCGTCGGGGACGTCATGTACAGCGAGTGGTCCGAGGGCTGGGGTCGGGACGCCGCGGCCATGCTGCTCGCCCAGCACCCGGAGGTCGACGCGATCTTGTGCGGCTCCGACCAGATCGCCCGCGGTGTCCTGGACACGGCACGCGACCTGCGGCGCACGGTGCCCGAGGACCTCGCGGTCATGGGGTTCGACAACTGGGAGGTGCTGACCACGAACGCCCGCCCGGAGCTGACCAGCATCGACGCCAACCTGCAGCACCTCGGGCGCACGGCCGCCCAGCGCGTGTTCGCCGCGCTGGACGCCGTGGACATCGGCGCCGGGACCGAGTACATCGCCGGTCGGCTGGTCATCCGAGGGTCGACGGTCCCCCGCCGCTGACCCTTACAGCCCCTGGGCGACGCGGTAGAACACCTGGTTCCAGCGGACCTGGTCCCGGAAGCCGCGACGCGTCGTCGACTCGTCGATCACCAGGAGCTCGGTGCGGGCGATCTCGGCGAAGTCCTCGAACACCTCGATGCCGACCGCGGTGGTCAGGACCGTGTGGTGCGCCCCGCCGGCGGTCAGCCACGCCTCGGCCGACGTCCGGAAGTCGGGCCGCGGCTCCCACACCGCCCGGGCGACGGGCAGGTGGGGCAGCGGGGCCGACGGCGCGACGACGTCGACCACGTTGGCGGTCAGCCGGAACCGCTCGCGCATGTCGGCCAGCGAGACGACGACGCCGACACCCGGGTCGGTGGAGAAGACGAGCCGCACGGGGTCGTCCTTGCCGCCGATGCCCAGCGGGTGCACCTCGAGGCTGGGCCGGCTCGTCGTCAGCGACGGACAGACCTCGAGCATGTGCGCACCGAGGATCCGCTCGGCTCCGGGGGTCAGGTCGTACGTGTAGTCCTCCATGAGCGACGCGCCGCCGGGCAACCCAGCGCCCATCACCTTGGCGGCACGCACGAGGATCGCGGTCTTCCAGTCGCCCTCGGCGCCGAACCCGTACCCGTCGGCCATGAGCCGTTGGACGGCGAGACCGGGCAGCTGGCGCAGCGCACCGAGGTCCTCGAAGCTCGTCGTGAAGGCCATGGCACCGAGCGACTCGAGCAGAGCGCGCAGCCCGACCTCCTGCCGCGCGCCGTCGCGCAGCGACTCGTGCCGCTCTCCCCCGAGGCGCAGCTCCGGTGCGACGTCGTAGAGGTCCTCGTACTCGGCGACGAGCGCGTCGACGTCGGCGTCCGGCACGCGGTCCACCGCCGCGACCAGGTCGTTCACACCCCACGTGTTGACCGAGACGCCGAACCGCAGCTCCGCCTCGGTCTTGTCCCCCTCCGTCACGGCGACGTCCCGCATGTTGTCGCCGAACCGGGCGAGCCGCAGCTCGTGGGTCGCGGCCCAGCCGGCGCACGCTCGCACCCAGGTGGCGACCGAGGCGGTGACCGCGGGGTTGCTCACGTGCCCGGCGACGGTCTTGCGCGGCGCGGCCAGCCGCGTGGCGACGTAGCCGAACTCGCGGTCGCCGTGCGCGGCCTGGTTGAGGTTCATGAAGTCGAAGTCGATGGTGTCCCACGGGAGCTCGACGTTCGCCTGCGTGTGCAGGTGCAGCAACGGGGTGCGCAACGCGTCGAGCCCGGCGATCCACATCTTGGCGGGCGAGAACGTGTGCATCCAGACGACCACGCCGATGACCGCGTCGTCGGCGTTGGCCTCGAGCGCCACGCGACGGATCGCGTCGGAGTCGTCAGCACGGGCTTCCAGACGAGGTTCGCGGGCAGCTGCTCACCGAGCACCCGGGCGATCTCCTGGGACTGCTCGGCCACCTGCCGGAGCGTGTCCTCGCCGTAGAGGCCCTGGCTCCCGGTGAGGAACCAGATCTCGCGGTCGGCGTACGGCTTGGTCATGAACGGTCCTCCGGGTCGTGGGCGGCGGGGCTCTGCCCGTAGACGTGCTGGTAGCGGGCGTAGAGGGAGTCGATGTCGTGCTGGTCGATGGGGACGGTCGGGCCGAGCTGGCGGGCGATGTGCACCGTCCGTGCGACCTCCTCGACCATCACCGCGGCCTTGACGGCGGCCCGCGCGTCGCGTCCCACCGTGAACGGTCCGTGGTTGCGCATGAGGACGGCCGGGCTGCGGGAGTCGCGCAGGGTCTCGACGATGCCGCGGCCGATCGAGTCGTCGCCGATCAGGGCGAACGGGCCCACGGGGACGTCGCCGCCGAACTCGTCGGCCATCATCGTGAGCACGCACGGAATCGGTTCCGCTCGGGCCGCCCAGGCGGTCGCGTACGTCGAGTGGGTGTGCACCACACCGCCCACGTCGGGCAGGTTGCGGTAGACGTAGGCGTGCGCGGCAGTGTCCGAGGAAGGCGCACGATCCCCGTCGACGAGGTGCCCGTCGAGGTCGCAGACGACCATCGACTCCGGGGTCAGCTCGTCGTACGTCACGCCCGACGGCTTGATGACGAACAGGTCGTCGAGGCCGGGTCCGGACGCCGGGTCGACCAGCACGCGCTGGGAGACGTTGCCCGCGGTCCAGACGACCAGCCCCCAGCGCGGGAGCCCGCGTGCAGCCGGGCGACGACCTCGCGGGCCCGTGCGACCTCGTCGAGAACGGGCCGCGTGTACGTCGTCGTCATGTCGATCTCCCGTGCCATCGGCTAGACCGCCTCGACCGCGGCGCGCTCGATGGCGAGGCCGGCGACGTAGCGCTCCAGGAACGCGTCGAACCCGCGCACGTCGTCCGCATCCGGCGCGACCGTCTCCGTGACGGCATCGCCGAACACCCGCGTGGCCAGGTACGTGCTGAGATCCAGCTCGGGTGCCGCGTCCAGATACGCCGCGAGCACCGCGATCCCCCAGGCACCGCCCTCGCCCGCGGTCTCGCCCACCGTGACGGGCGCGCCGACGGCGGCCGCGAGCAGCCGCTGAGCGACCCCCGCGGTTCGGAACAGGCCGCCGTGGGCGTACATCGCGTCGAGCTCGACGCCCTCGGCCGTCAGGACGCGCATGCCGAGGCTCAGGGTGGCGAACGCGCCGTACAGCTGGGTGCGCACGAAGTTGGCGAGCGTGAAGCTGCTGTCGGGGGTCCGGACCACCAGCGGGCGACCCTGCGGCAGCCCCGTGATCGGCTCGCCCGACAGGTAGTTGTAGGCCAGCAGCCCCCCGCCGTCGGCGTCACCCGCAAGGGCCTCGCGCAGCAGGGTACCGAACACGTCGTCGGCGGACGTCCGGTGCCCGAGCGCCCCGGCGAACTGCCCGAACACGTCGGCCCACGCGCCCAGCTCGCTCGCGCCGTTGTTGCAGTGCACCATCGCCACCAGGTCGCCGGCCGGCGTGGTGACCAGGTCGAGCTCGTGGTGGACCTGCGTCAAGGGCTTCTCGAGCACGACCATCGCGAAGATGCTCGTGCCGACGCTGACGTTGCCGGTGCGCGGTGCGACCGCGTCGGTGGCGACCATGCCCGTCCCGGCGTCGCCCTCGGGCGGGCACAGCGGGATGCCGGGCTGCAGCGTGCCGGTCGGGTCGAGGAACGCGGCGCCGGCCCCCGTCAGCCGTCCGGCGTCCTGACCCGCGACCAGGACCTCGGGCAGGAGCTCCTCGAGCGGTCCGGGATAGGCGGCGAGCATCCGGGCGTCATAGGTCCGGGTCTCCGGGTCGACGGGGAACATGCCCGAGGCGTCGCCGATGCCGAGCACCTTGCGGCCCGTGAGCCGCCAGTGCACGTAGCCGGCGAGCGTGGTCAGGAAGTGCACGTCCGGCACGTGCGGCTCGGCGTCCAGCGTCGCCTGGCGCAGGTGGGCGACCGACCAGCGCAGCGGGATGTTGTGACCGAAGAAGCTCGGCGGGTCTCCGCGGCGGCCTGCCCGGTGCTGGTGTTGCGCCACGTGCGGAACGGGGTGAGCAGCTCGCCGACCCGGTCGAACGGCAGGTAGCCGTGCATCATCGCCGAGACGCCGATCGCGCCGAACGTGGTGGGACGCACGCCGTAACGCTCCTCCGCGTCCGCGAGCAGCGCGGCGACGCACTGCTGCAGGCCCGTGCGCACGTCGTCGAGCGAGTAGGTCCAGACTCCGTCGACGACTGGTTCTCCCAGTCGTGGCCACCGCTCGCCAGCGGCGCGTGGTCGGGGCCGACCAGGATCGCCTTGATGCGCGTGGAGCCCAGCTCGATGCCGAGCGTCGTCCGACCGCTCGCGATGGCCTCGCCCGGCTCGACCGTCATCACACCGCTGCCTCTCTGTACGAGGACCGCGACGGACGCCGGCGGCCTGGAAAGATGTTAACGCTAACATCGTCCGCCACGCACCCTCGACCGGATCTCGGTCCGGACGCGCTCGCCCGGGCGTCCGACCGGGTCGCCGATCGCGCCGGCCGCACCGCCCGGCCTGGTGGCGGGGCGAGGCGGTCAGGCCGTACGGACGGGCTGGCGCGGACGACGAGCTCGGCCGGGATCCGCTGGTGCCGGGTCGACTCCCCCGCGAACGCCGCCTCGAGCGAGGAGACCGCCAGCCGCCCGAGCGCTGCGAAGTCCTGCCGGACGGTGGTCAGCGGCGGCGTGTAGTGCGCGGCGCCCACCTCGTCGTCGAACCCGACGAGAGCGACGTCCGACGGCACTCGCACACCGGCCTCCCAGAACGCGTGCAGCAGGCCGAGCGCCAGCTGGTCGTTCGCGGCGAAGATCGCCGACGGCAGCCCTTCGCGCACCAGCCGGCGGCCGAGCGCGTACCCGTCTTCGGCGCCCCAGTCCGCCTCGATGTGCTCCGGGGCACCGGGCCCGCAGACCTCCCGCCAGCCCGCGAGCCGGTCCTGGGCGTCGAACCAGTCCTGCGGCCCGGCCACGTGCAGGACCGAGGTGTGACCCTGGTCGAGGAGATGCTGGGTGGCGAGGCGCGCACCGTGCCGCTGGTCCACCCCGACGGCGCGCAGCTCGGTCCCGGGTGGCAGGTCGGAGGCCGACGAGATCAGCACCACCGGCACCGGCAGGTCGATCGCGGCGATGGCGTGCGCGACCTCCGTGGTGGGCGCGATGATCGCGATGCCGTCCACGCCGTGCGCGAGGAAGTGCTCGACCGCGGCGTGCATCGTCTCGCCGTCGAACGTACGGATGGTCGCCACCGAGACGTACCACCCGACGTCGCGCGCGGCCTCCTCGAGCCCGACCAGCGTGCTCGTCGGGCCGTACAGGGCGGTCGCGGGGGTGACCACGCCCAGGACCCCCGACCGGCGGGTGACCAGCGCGCGGGCCGCGCTGTTGCGGCGGTAGCCGAGCTGCGCGATCGCGTCGTTGACCCGGTCGCGCGTGGCCGGCCGGACGCTCGCGTGGTGGTTGAGCACGCGGGAGACCGTCTGGTGCGAGACCCCGGCGAGCGCGGCGACGTCGCTCATCGCGGGCGGGCGGGCGGGGGTGGTGCCGGTCATGTGCCCCATCTTCGGACGCCGGGGTCGCGACGATCCGACGGTGACCGGTCGATCTCGTCTGCGGGTGTGTGCCGGGCCCACGCTAGTGCCCGCAGGTCAGTAGACCGTCAACCCCCGCGCACGGAACGTCGCCCGGACCTCCTCGACGGACTCCGCCGTGGGCGGCACCGTGTGCTCCAGCTCGTACTCCAGGCCCAGCTCGGCCCACTTGTCGCGGCCCATCTGGTGGAACGGCAGGACCTCGACACGCTCGGCGCCGCCGAAGGCCACCACCTGGTCCGCCACCGCGGCCACGTTCGCCGGGTCGTCGGTGAGTCCGGGAACGAGCACGAAGCGGACCCAGATCGGGATGCCGCGGGCGTTGAGGCGACGCCCGAACTCGAGCGTCGGGGCGAGCTCGCGACCGGTCGTGCGGCGGTAGGTGTCCGGCAGCCCGGACTTCACGTCGAGCAGGACGAGGTCGACGTCGTCGAGCATCTCGTCGGTGCAGTGGGCACCCAGGTAGCCCGAGGTGTCCAGGGCCGTGTGCAGCCCGAGCGCGTGGGCGCCGCGCAGCAGCGCCGCGGTGAACGCCGGCTGCATGAGGGGCTCGCCGCCGGAGACGGTCAGGCCGCCCCCGGTGGCGGTCAGCACGGTCCGGTACCGGGCCAGCCGCCCGAGGATCTCCTCGGTGGCGACGTCGGTCCCCCGGCGCATCTCCATGGTGTCGGGGTTGTGGCAGTACAGGCAGCGCAGCGGGCACCCGGACAGGAACACCGTCATCCGGGTCCCCGGTCCGTCCACGGCGGTCACGGTTCCCAGGAGTGCACGGACCCGAGCGCGCCCGACCGGACCGACGACAACCGCGTGCTGCGGTCGACGTCGATCTCGGACAGGCCCGCCGTCCCGGCGCGGGCGCGCGGGATCCCCAGGCTCACGACCGGGTCCCTGAGGGGGAGGGACGTGGTCATACCGAGCCGTGGAACGTGCGCGAGAGCACGTCCAGCTGCTGCTCGCGGGTCAGCCGCACGAAGTTCACGGCGTAGCCCGAGACGCGGATGGTCAGCTGCGGGTAGTTCTCCGGGTGGACCATCGCGTCCTCGAGAGTCTCGCGGTTGAGGACGTTCACGTTCATGTGGAAGCCGTCGGATAGCACGTACGCGTCGAGCAGGCCGACCAGGTTGCCCACCCGCTCGTCCGCCGTGCGGCCGAGGCCGGAGGGCAGGACGGTCGAGGTCAGCGAGATGCCGTCCATCGACTGCTCGTACGGGATCTTGGCCACGGAGAGCGCCGAGGCCAGCATGCCGTGCGAGTCGCGTCCGTTCATCGGGTTGGCGCCGGGTGCGAAGGGAGCGCCCGCCGGCCGGCCGTCGGGCGTGGCCCCCGTGGCCTTCCCGTAGACGACGTTCGAGGTGATGGTGAGCACCGACTGGGTCGGGATGGCGCCGCGGTACGCGGAGAGCCGACGCAGCTTGCCCATGAACGTCTCGACCAGTGCGACCGCGATGTTGTCCGCGCGGTCGTCGTCGTTGCCGTAGGTGGGGAACTCGCCGTCCACGACGTAGCCGGTGATCAGCCCGTCCTCGCCACGGGCCGGGTGCACCGCGGCGTACTTGATCGCCGCGAGCGAGTCGGCGACGACCGACAGGCCGGCGATGCCGCAGGCCATCGTGCGCAGGACCTCCGCGTCGTGCAGAGCCATCTCGAGCCGCTCGTACGCGTACTTGTCGTGCATGTAGTGCACGCAGTTGAGGGCGTCCATGTACGTCTGGGCCAGCCAGTCCATCATCACGTCGAACTTGGCCATCACGTCGTCGTAGGCCAGGACGCTGCCCTGCACCGGCGCGGTGACCGGCGCGACCTGCTTCCCGCTGACCTCGTCGCGACCGCCGTTGATCGCGTACAGCAGCGCCTTGGCCAGGTTCACCCGGGCGCCGAAGAACTGCATCTGCTTGCCCACGCGCATCGGTGAGACGCAGCATGCGATCGCGGCGTCGTCACCCCACGCCGACCGGATCAGCTCGTCCGACTCGTACTGCACGGCAGAGGTGTCGATCGAGACCTGTGCACAGAAGCGCTTGAAACCCTCGGGCAGACGGTCGCTCCAGAACACGGTGAGGTTCGGCTCGGGGGCCGGGCCCAGGTTGTAGAGGGTCTGCAGGTACCGGAACGAGGTCCGGGTCACCAGGGGCCGGCCGTCCTGGCCCAGACCGCCGATGGTCTCGGTCACCCACGTCGGGTCGCCCGAGAACAGCTCGTCGTACTCCGGCGTGCGCAGGAACCGCACGATCCGCAGCTTGATGACGAAGTCGTCGACGAGCTCCTGGGCCTGCTCCTCCGTCAGGACCCCGGCGGCGACGTCCCGCTGCAGGTAGATGTCGAGGAACGTCGAGGTGCGACCCAGCGACATCGCCGCGCCGTTCTGCTCCTTCACCGCACCGAGGTAGGCGAAGTAGAGCCACTGGACCGCCTCGCGGCCGGTCTTCGCCGGCTCGGAGATGTCGTAGCCGTACGACGCGGCCATCGTCTTCAGCTCGCGCAGCGCGCGGATCTGCTCGGCGTTCTCCTCGCGGGCCCGGATGACGCCCTCGGTCGACCGGTCGTGGTCGAGGAGGGCACGGTCCGCCTGCTTGGCGACGATGAGCGCGTTCACGCCGTACAGCGCCACCCGGCGGTAGTCGCCGATGATGCGCCCGCGGCCGTACGCGTCGGGCAGGCCGGTGATCAGGTGCGACGACCGCGCAGCACGGACGTCGGGCGGGTAGACGTCGAAGACACCGTCGTTGTGCGTCTTGCGGTACGTCCCGAAGATCGAGCCGACCACCGGGTCCGGGTCGTAGCCGTACGTCTCGAGCGACTTCTCGACCATCCGGTAGCCACCGTTCGGCATGATCGCGCGCTTCAGCGGCGCGTCGGTCTGCAGGCCGACGACGAGCTCGTTCTCCTCGTCGATGTAGCCGGGTGCGTGCGACGTGATCGTCGACGGTGTGTGCACGTCGATGTCGTAGACCCCGCGCTCGCGCTCGGCGGGGAACATCTCGCTCAGCCGGGCCCACAGCGCGCTCGTACGAGCGGTCGGTCCCGCCAGGAATCCCGCGTCGCCCTCGTACGGCGTGTAGTTGCGCTGGATGAAGTCCCGGACGTCGATGCGGTCCGTCCACGGACCGGTCTCGAATCCCGCCCAGCCCGACTGTGCGTGGTCGGTCGTGGGGACGGTGCTGGTGGACATGCGGTGCTCCCTCGTGAGGTCGATACCTCGACGCTAGGAGCAGGGCGAATGGGCGTCCCGGGCCGAAAGGCCCTAGCCGCACGGGACGTACGTCACACCCGGCGACCGAGGGCCACCAGGACGTCGCGAGCGATGTCCTGCGGGCGCAGCCGGAGCGTGTCCACCAGCTGGTCACGGGTCGCGTGCCCGAGGAACGCACGCGGGATACCGAAGGCCTGCACGGGCGTGGTCAGCCCGGCCTCCGCGGCCCGCTGACCGATCAGCGCCCCGATGCCGCCGTCGACCACGCCGTCCTCGATCGTCACCACGTGGTGGTGCTCGCCGACCAGCTTCGTCAGCGCCTCGGGGACCGGCAGGACCCAGCGGGGGTCGACGACGTCCACGCGCAGACCGTGCGTCGCGAGGATCTCCGCGACGCTCAGCGCGGTGCCGACCATCGCTCCGACCCCGACCACCAGGACCGATGGCGCGTCGGCGGGTCCGTCGTGCCGCGCGAGCAGGTCGACACCGTCGAGGTCCTCGATCGCGGGGACGGGATCGGTCAGCGCGCCCTTGGGGTAACGCACCACCGTCGGCGCGTCGTCGACCTCGACCGCGGCCCGGAGCGCGGCACGGAGCGTGCAGCTCGTCGCGCGGGGCGGCGAGCCGCAGCCCCGGCACGACGCCCAGCATGGCCATGTCCCACATGCCGTTGTGGCTGGCGCCGTCGTCGCCGGTCAGCCCGGCACGGTCGAGCACGAACGTGACGCCCGCCTTGTGCAGCGCCACGTCCATGAGCACCTGGTCGAAGGCGCGGTTGAGGAACGTCGCGTAGACCGCGACCACCGGGTGCAGGCCGCCGAACGCCATGCCCGCCGCCGATGTCGCGGCGTGCTGCTCGGCGATGCCGACGTCGAACACGCGCTCGGGGAACTCCTGCGCGAACGGCGCCAGACCGACCGGCTGGAGCATCGCGGCGGTGATCGCGACGACGTCGGCGCGCTGACGGCCGATCCGCACGATCTCGTCGGCGAACACGCCCGTCCAGCCGAACCGCGACGGCGCGAGCGGCAGCCCGGTCTCCGGGTGGATCCGGCCGACCGCGTGGAACCGGTCGGCCACGTCCTCCTCGGCGGGGGTGTAGCCCCGGCCCTTCTCCGTGATGACGTGCACGATGACCGGTCCGCCGAAGGCCTTGGCGGCCACCAGCGACCGCTCGACCGCACGGATGTCGTGCCCGTCGACCGGGCCGATGTACTTGATGCCGAGGTCCTCGAACATGCCCTGGGGCGCCAGGACGTCCTTGATGCCCTTCTTCATGCCGTGCAGCGCGTCGTACGTGGCCCGACCGGGCGGTCCCGCGCGCCGCAGCGTCCGCTTGCCCCAGGTCAGCACGTTCTCGTAGCCCTTGGTCGTGCGCAGGGTGTCGAGGTGGTGCGCCATGCCGCCGATGGTCGGGGCGTAGGAGCGTCCGTTGTCGTTGACGACGATGACCAGCCGACGGTCCTGCCCGTCGGCGATGTTGTTCAGAGCCTCCCAGGCCATGCCGCCCGTGAGCGCGCCATCGCCGATCACCGCGACCACGTGCCGGTCGCCGCGGCCCTGCAGCTCGTTCGCCTTCGCGATGCCGTCGGCCCAGCTCAGCGCCGTCGAGGCGTGCGAGTTCTCCACGACGTCGTGCTCGGACTCGGCACGGCTGGGGTAGCCGGACAGACCGTCCCGGCTGCGCAGCCGGGAGAAGTCGGTGCGGCCCGTCAGGAGCTTGTGCACGTAGGCCTGGTGGCCGGTGTCGAACACCATGGTGTCCAGCGGCGACTCGAACACGCGGTGCATCGCGATCGTCAGCTCGACGACCCCGAGGTTCGGGCCCAGGTGACCGCCCGTCCGCGAGACCGACTCGACCAGGAACGTGCGGATCTCTCCGGCGAGCTCGTCGGCCTGCTTGCCGCTGAGGCGACGCACGTCCACGGGCGGCTGATGCGGTCGCTGACCCACGTCGAACACCTCCTTCACGGTCTGCGGTTGGTCACACTCTAGAACGTCACGCTTTCGAGCACGTCCGGAGGCTTTCGGCCCGGCGCACTACCATTGACCGGAAAGGGGACCCTCCCATGCGCTTCCTGCCCGGCCACGCGGCCACCTCCGACCTCACGTACGGCGACGTCTTCCTCGTCCCGTCGCGTTCCGAGGTCACCTCCCGCTTCGACGTCGACCTGACGTCCGCCGACGGCACCGGCACCACCGTGCCGATCGTCGTCGCCAACATGACGGCCGTCGCCGGCCGCCGGATGGCCGAGACCGTCGCGCGTCGCGGTGGCATCACGGTGCTCCCCCAGGACGTCCCCACCGACGTCGTAGCCGAGGTCGTCGCCTCCGTCAAGGCGAAGGACACCGTCGTCGAGACCGCCGTCGTCGTCGGGCCGCACGACACGGTGCACACGGCCCTCACGCTCATCGGCAAGCGGTCGCACGGCGCCGCCGTCGTCGTCGAGGACGGCCGTCCGGTCGGCGTCGTGACCGAGGCCGACTGCGGCGGGGTGGACCGGTTCACGCAGGTCGGCGCCGTCATGAGCACCCACCCGACGACGCTGGACCTCGCGGTCCTCGAGCAGGGCGGTCACCGCGGCCTGGAGACTGCGTTCGAGCAGCTGCACGCCGCCCGGCGCCGGTTCTCCCCCGTGGTCCGGGACGGCGAGCTGGTCGGCGTGCTCACGCGGATCGGTGCGCTGCGCTCCTCCATCTACCAGCCGGCGCTCGACGCTCAGGGCCGCCTGCGCGTCGCCGCGGCCGTCGGGATCAACGGCGACGTCAAGCAGAAGGCGTCCGAGCTGCTCGAGGCCGGTGTCGACGTGCTCGTCGTCGACACCGCTCACGGCCACCAGCGCAAGATGCTCGACGCGCTCGGTGCGGTGCGCTCGCTCGACCCGCAGGTCCCGGTCGTGGCGGGCAACGTCGTCACGGCCGCCGGCACACGCGACCTGATCGAGGCGGGCGCCGACATCGTCAAGGTCGGCGTCGGACCCGGCGCGATGTGCACCACGCGCATGATGACCGCCGTCGGCCGCCCGCAGTTCTCCGCCGTGCTCGAGTGTGCCGCCGAGGCGCGCCGGCTCGGCCGACACGTGTGGGCCGACGGCGGGGTCCGTCACCCGCGCGACGTCGCGCTCGCCCTGGCGGCCGGCGCCTCGCAGGTGATGGTCGGCTCGTGGTTCGCCGGTACTCACGAGAGCCCTGGCGACCTGCACGCGGACGGCAGCGGACGGCTGTACAAGGAAAGCTTCGGCATGGCCTCCGCCCGGGCGGTCGCCGCCCGCACGCTCGGGGGCACCGCGTTCGACCGCGCGCGCAAGGCGCTGTACGAGGAGGGCATCTCCTCCTCGCGGATGTACCTGGACCCGAAGCGCCCGGGCGTCGAGGACCTGATCGACCACATCACGGCCGGCGTGCGCTCGGCCGCGACGTACGTCGGGGCGACCTCCCTCGACGAGCTGCACGAGCGTGCGGTGGTGGGCATCCAGTCGGCCGCGGGCTACGAGGAAGGACGTCCGCTGCCGGACGGCTGGTGACCAGGATGCGACCCGTCCTGATCGTCACGCACGCCCCGCACGAGGGCCCCGGCCTGATCGCGCAGGGTCTGGACGCCCCGGTGCGCGTACGCACCGTGCTCGACCTGGCCGAGCCGCGACTGCCCTCGCTCGACGAGGTGTCCGGCGTCGTCGTCATGGGCGGCAGCATGGACGCCGACGACCTGACCGAGCACCCCGGGCTGGCGGCGGAGCGCGCGCTGCTGGCGTCGGCGGTCGAGGCGGACGTCCCGGTGCTCGGGATCTGCCTGGGCATGCAGCTGCTCGCGCTGGCGCTGGGTGGTCGGCTGCGGCTGCGCACCGGCACGGAGATCGGGTTCGCCCCGGTCGACGTCGTGGCGGACGACCCCGTCCTGGGCGCCCTGGGCTCGCGGCCGACCGTGCTGCACTGGCACGCCGACTCGGTCGACCTGCCGCCCGGCGCCACCCTGCTGGCGTCGACCGAGCTGACCCCGGTGCAGGCGTTCCGCGCCGGCAGCGCGCTCGGCCTGCAGTTCCACCCCGAGCTCGACGCCGGGATGCTCGACCTCTGGCTGTCGAGGCCCGACATGGTCGCCGACCTCGCCGACGACGAGATCGAGGCCATCCGCACAGCCGGGGCCGACCAGCTGCCGATCCTCGTGCCCGCGGCGGAGAAGGCGTTCGCCGTCTTCGGGGAGCGCGTGCGGGCACGCGGATGACCGCGACGACCCCGAACGTGCGCGGTGCCCGCGACGAGCTGGTGGACCTCTGCCGCCGCGGCGTCGACTGGCGCGTCGACCCTGCACGCGTGCTCAGCGACCCCTCCGACGCACGCCCCGCGGCGGTGCTCGTCCTGTTCGGTGAGCTCGAGGGCACGCGGAGCCTCGCCACGGCGCACGACCTCGACGTCCTGCTCCAGCGCCGCGCCGGTGGGCTGGGCAGCCATGCCGGTCAGATCGCGTTCCCGGGCGGCAGGCTCGAGCCGTCCGACCGTGGGCCGCGCGAGGCGGCGCTGCGCGAGGCGGTCGAGGAGACCGGGCTGGACCCGGCGGGCGTCGACATCCTGGGGACGCTGCCGCCGTTGCCCGTGCCGGTCAGCAACCACCTGGTCACCCCGGTCCCGGCCTGGTGGACCCGTCCGTCGCAGGTCGCGGCCGTGGACCACGCCGAGACCGTCGACGTGTTCCGGGTGTCCGTGACCGACCTGGTCGACCCGAAGAACCGGGCGAGCGTCGAGCACACCCGCTGGGGCCGGACCATCCGCACGCCTGCGTTCGTCGTCGGCGACGTGCTCGTCTGGGGCTTCACGGGCATCGTGCTGGCGCGGATGTTCGACGCGCTCGGCTGGGCGGTCCCCTACGACGAGCGCCGCACGGTCCCCGCTCGCTGACGTGCACCCCGTCCCCGAGATCGACGTCACGGCGTCCCTGGTGCGCACGCTCCTCGACGAGCAGCACCCCGATCTGGCCGACCTGCCGCTGACCTGGGCCGGCACCGGCTGGGACAACGCGATCTGGCGGCTCGGCGGCGACCTCGCCGCCCGGTTCCCGGTGCGGGCGGTCGCCGCGCCGCTGGTCGAGCACGAGCAGGCGTGGCTCCCGGTCCTGGCGCCCCTCCTGCCGGTCGACGTCCCTGTCCCGGTCCGGGTCGGGGTCCCGTCCTCGACCTACCCGTGGCCCTGGAGCGTCGTCCGCTGGTTCGACGCCGTCCCGGCGCACCACACACCGGTCGTCGACCGTTCCGCCTGGGCGGCCGACCTGGCCGAGGTGTTCCTCGCGCTGCACCGCCCCGCACCGGCGGATGCGCCAGTCAACCCGTTCCGCGGCTCGCCGGTCCCCCGCGACCCGATCGTCGAGCGTCTCGGCACCCTGGACCTGCCCGACGCCGATCGCGTCCTCCAGCGCTTCCGCGACTCGCGGACGCGCCGGCGTGGGTCGGTCCGCCGCTCTGGCTGCACGGTGACCCGCACCCGGCCAACCTGCTGGTGCACGACCGCGCGCTGCGCGCCGTGATCGACTTCGGCGACGTGACGTCGGGCGATCCCGCGTCCGACCTGTCGACGGCGTGGCTCACGTTCGACGCCGACGGCCGCGCGGCGTTCCGCGACCGGCTGGGGCCCGACGAGGCCACGTGGCGACGGGCGCAGGCGTGGGCCCTGCACATGGCGGTCGTCCTGATGATGCATCCCGTCGACCACCCGATGCTGGCGCAGATCGGCCGGCACGGTCTGGCCCAGGCGCTCGAGGAGTAGGGCCGCACCCGGCGAGCTGTCGAACAAGGCCTTTTGGCACTTCCGGACCCGCACCCCGGGTTGCACGGTGGAGTTCTCGCAACGTCGCGAGGACCCCTTCGGGGACGTACATCGCTAGGAGCGCACGCCATGGACACCATGCGGGCCGGCGTAGTCCGGTCGTTCACCACGGATCTCGAGATCACCGAGGTTCCCGTCCCGACGATCGGGCCGAACGAGGCGCTCGTCCGGGTCGACTACTCCGGGGTCTGCCACACCGACGTGCACGCGGCCCACGGCGACTGGCCCGTCAGGCCGACCCTGCCGTTCATCCCCGGTCACGAGGGTGTCGGGCGGGTGGTGGAGATCGGCGACGCGGTCACGCGCGTGGCGGTGGGCGACCTCGTCGGCAACGCCTGGCTGTGGTCCGCCTGCGGCGAGTGCGAGTACTGCGAGACCGGCTGGGAGACCCTGTGCCCGAACCAGCGCAACAGCGGGTACTCGGTCGACGGGTCGTTCGGCCAGTACATGGTCGTGGACTCGCGCTACTGCCCGGTGATCCCCGACGGCGTCGACGAGGCGGGCGTCGCGCCCGTGCTGTGCGCCGGCGTCACGGTCTACAAGGGCCTGAAGATGACCGACACGCAGCCCGGCGAGTGGGTGCTCGTCTCGGGCATCGGCGGCCTCGGGCACCTGGCCGTCCAGTACGCCGTCGCGATGGGTCGACGGGTCGCCGCCATCGACGTCGACGACACCAAGCTCGCCCTGGCCACGAAGCTCGGCGCCGAGGTCGTGGTCAACGCGGCGCTCGAGGCTGATCCCGCCGCCCGGCTCCAGGAGCTCACCGGTGGCGTGCACGGCGCCCTCGTGACCGCCGTGAACGCGCACGCCTTCCCCCAGGCCGTCGGAGCGCTGCGCCGAGGGGGCACGGTGGCGCTCGTCGGTCTCCCGCCCGACCAGTTCCCGCTGGACATCTTCACCACCGTCCTCTTCGGGCTCACCGTGCGCGGATCCATCGTCGGGACCCGCAAGGACATGACCGAGGCGCTCGACTTCTACGCCCGCGGACTGGTCACGCCTACGTTCACGGTCCGTCCCCTCGACGACGTCAACGCGATCGTCGCCGAGATGCTCCGCGGCGAGATCGAGGGCCGGGTCGTCATGGACCTGTGGGACTGACCGAGGGCGACCGACGTCCAGGAGCCCGCCACGAGAGCGCCGTCCCTAGAAGCTGGGGGCGGCGCTCTGGCCCGGCACCTTCACTCCCGGCCGCCCGTCTGCTAGAGATACGACGTGGTCGGACCCAGGGAGTAGCGCATGCCCGAGCCCGCTTCGACGCCGAGGGCCCAGCTGACGGTGCGGGGTGCCATCGTGATCGGCGTCGGCGCGATGGTCGGGGCGGGGATCTTTGCCCTGCTGGGACAAGCAGGTGCCGTCGCCGGCTCCGCGGTGTGGATCTCGTTCCTGCTGGCGGGCATCATGACGGCTGCGCTCGGGTACGCGCTCGTGAAGTTCGCGATGCGCTGGCCGTCGTCCGGCGGGATCATCGTCTACCTGCAGCACGGGTACCGCAGCCGCCGACTGGTCGGTGTCGCCGCCTGGCTCGGGTACCTGACGACGATCGTCGTGGTGTGCGCGATGGTGGCGTCGTCGTTCGGCGACTACGCCGCGGCCGTGATCGCCGACGCGCCCTCCGGCGGCTGGCTGTCCAAGCTGTGCGCGGCGGCTCTGGTCGTCTTCGCCGCCTGGCTGACCGTGGCCGGCCCGCGCGTGGTCGACCGGTTCCAGACGGTGATCGTCGGGCTGCTCCTGGTCGTGTTCGCCGTGTTCGTCGTCGGTACGCTCTCGCAGATCGACGTCTCGCGCCTGGCGCCCAGCACGTACCCGCCCGCGTCCGACATCCTGGCCAGCATCGCGCTGACCTTCTTCGCGTTCCTCGGCTTCGCGGTCATCTCGTTCGCCGGCGGCGACCTGCCCAGGCCCCGACGCGACCTGCCCGTCGCGATGTACACCTCACTGGCGATCACGACGCTGCTGTACGTCGCCGTCTCGCTGGGCGTCTTCGGCACGCTCTCGGTCGACCAGGTGGTGGAGGCCGGGCCCCGCGCGCTGGCAGTGGCGGCCGAGCCGGCGCTGGGCCAGGCGGGGTACGTGATGATGACCGTCGCGGCCCTGCTGGCGACCGGTTCGAGCGTGACCGCGACGCTGTACGGAGCACGCGGGCTCACCGAGACGCTGGCAACCACGGGGATGTTCCCGGCGGTCTTCGGTCCAGGCACCCGCCTGGGCCGGAACGGCGGACTGCTGATCACCGCCGCCCTCACGGTCGCGTTCGTCACGGTGCTGGACGTCGGCGCGCTCGCCTCCGTCGGCAGCGGGGTGTCCCTCGCGGTGTTCCTTCTGGTCGCCGTCGCAGCCTTTCGCCTGCGAGCCGAGCTCCGGGCCTCTGCCGCGCTCACCGCGGTCTCGGTCGCGATCGCCGGAGTCGTCCTGGTCGGGTTCGTCGTCAACCTGTTCACCACGCAGCGGCGCTCGTTCTGGGTCATGATGGCGCTCGTCGTCCTCGCCGTGGTGGTCGACGAGCTGTGGACGCGGCGACGCCGGGCCACGGTCGTCGCCCCGGTGCCACACTGAACGCGTGAGTCAGGACGCAACCGCCGCGACCCCCAGCGTCGGCCGCACCGTCCAGTCGCGCATCTTCCGGGCCGGCGTCTTCGGGCGTCGGCCCGTCGTCCCGGTCGACCCTGCGGCGCTCGAGACCGCGGCGCGCCGGAGGTTGCCCGACCCGTCCTGGCGGTACCTCGCGGGTGGTGCCGGTCAGCAGCGCACCGCCCGGGCGAACCTCGCGGCGTTCGAGCGGCACCGGATCGTGCCGCGCATGCTCGTCGACGTCGACCGACGCGACACCGGCGTCGTCTTCGGCCGACCACTGCCCGCGCCGCTGCTGTTCGCCCCGGTCGGCGCTCTGGAACTCGCGCACCGCGATGCGGAGATCGCCGTCGCGCGTGCGGCGCGCGCGCTCGGACTGCCGATGGTGCTCTCGTCGCAGGCGTCGGTGCCGATGGAGGACGTCGCTCGGGAAGCTGCAGGACAGCCCGCGCTGGTTCCAGCTCTACCTGGAGCAACGACGACGACATCGTCGACTCCTTCGTCGCCCGCGCCGAGGCCGTGAGAGCCGAGGCCGTCGTCGTCACGGTCGACACGCACGTGCTCGGCTGGCGCCCGCGGGACCTCGACATCGGGTACCTGCCGTTCGCGCACGGGGCGGGGATCGCGCAGTACACGACCGACCCGGCGTTCCGCCGGCTCGTCGAGGAGCGTGCTGCGGAACCGCGCCGCGAGCCGACCCCGCGCCCCACTCCCGCCGCCGTCCGCGCGTTGCTGTCGATGGCACGGAAGTATCCCGGGCCGCTGACCCGGAACCTGCGCTCACCGCTACCGCGGGCCGCCGTCGAGACCTTCCTCGATGTCTTCTCCAGGCCGTCGCTGACCTGGGCTGACCTGGCCCGGTTGCGCGAGCGGACGTCGCTGCCGATCGTCCTCAAGGGGATCCAGCACCCGGCCGACGCCACGCTCGCACTCGAGCACGGCATCGACGGGATCGTCGTCTCCAACCACGGCGGCCGACAGCTCGACGGCGCGATCGCGTCGCTCGACGCGCTCCCGGGGGTGGTGCAGGCGGTCGACGGACGGGTACCCGTGCTGTTCGACAGCGGGATCCGCAGCGGCGCAGACGTGCTGACGGCACTCGCGCTCGGAGCGCGGGCGGTGCTGGTCGGGCGCCCGTGGGTCTACGGCCTCGCGCTGGCCGGCGCCGACGGCGCACGAGCCGTCATGGAGCACCTGTGGGCGAGCTCGACCTGAGCATGGCGCTGTCCGGCGTGCGGTCGGTCGAGGAGATCGGGCCGCACCTGCTCGCCTGACCGGCGCACTCGTCGGGCCCGGGGGAAGGCGCTCGTCCCACGCGAACGAGAGCAGCCCGTTGACCGCGAAGATCACGGACGGACGCGGTCAGCCAGAACGTCGGTGACGCGGTCATGTCGCGCACGAGCCTGCGTAGGTCCAGTCGGCGAACAGGTACCCGAACGTGGCACCCAGGTCCTCGAGGTTCGAACCTGCCGGCTCCGCCAGGTAGAGGACGTCGCACGCCGCATCCCAGGTGGCTTGGCAGTCCGCGACGAGGATGCCCTCCAGCGCGCCGCACGAGTCGACGTCCCCGAGCTGGCAGGCGTAGGCGGTGACCTGGCTGTCGAGGGCGGTGCCTGCGTACCAGACGCCGAACGGGTCGGTGCCATTGGCGCTCGTCTCCGACGTGCCGTCGTGCAGCACCGCGATGGCGCTGATGACATCGGTGCTCGTCGTGTCAGGAGGCGGCGCGGGGTCGGTGGCGGTCGGGTCGTCGGGAGCCGGTGCGCTGGTGGTCGCGACGACCGGTGGCGGCTCCGCGACGGCACCTGCGCTTCCGCGCCAGCCCGGGGCAACCCCGGCTCGAACCTGGGGCACGACGACGTGAGCACTGTCGCCGCCGGTCTCGCCCAGCTGTTGGCCACGCTCGAGGGCGACCCCGCCTGACGGTGCGACTAGTCCGGCACCCGACCCAGTGCGATGCCGAACCCGGGCAGCAGGTCGTACCAGGTGACGTCGACGAACCCGGCGCCCTCCAGGAGCGTGCGGAACTGGTCGGGCGTGTGGAACCCGATCCAGCCCGGGTCGCCGGCCAGGGAGAGGGCGGAGGCCAGCTGCACGAACCACTGCGGGCCGGGGTCGATGATCGCGTAGTGCCCGCCCGGGCGCAGGCAGCGGCGGATGCCCGCGGCGGCGGCGGCCGGGTCCGGGTAGTGGTGGTGCGCCAGGCAGTTGTAGACGAGGTCGAAGGCGCCGTCGAGGTCGCGTGGCAGGTCGCCGACGTCCGACTGCACGAAGGCGGTGTTGTCGAGTCCGGCGGCCCAGGCGGCCCGGTGCGCCCCGACGACCATCCCCGCGGCGAGGTCCACACCCACCACCTCACCGTCGGGCACCAGCCGCGCCACGGCGCGTAGCCCGCCCCGGCCCGCACCCCGCGTCGAGCACGCGGGCGTCGGGGGTCAGCAGGGGCGCCAGCATGTCGAGCGCCTCGGAGAACAGCGGCACCGAGAACGGCCTGACGTAGAAGTCGTACGCCTCGGCCAGCCGGTCGAACTCCTCGACCAGGCCGTCGTGCTCGGTCGGGGCGTCCAGCAGCCGCGGGGCCCGCTGGGTCAGGCTGAGGAACGGCCCACCGCCCGGCGACGGCGGGCGCGCGTCGACCACGGGCCCGTCGCCGCGCGCACGCGACGCCTGACGGGCGGCCCGCGCCGGGTCGGCGACCAGGGCCGCCCACGACCACATCGACGCGGCGAGGAACCCGCTGGCGGTCTCAGTCATCGGTGCGTCGTAGCACCACGGCGATGGTGCCGGCGGGGATCCCCTCGACGCGGACGGTGCTGCGATGGTCCACGCCCGACACGGCGGTCGCGGGCACGGTCGCCCGGACGGACACGATCACGGACTCCCCCGCCGCCAGGTCGAGGGCTGTCGGGGTGATGGCGACCTCGACGTCGACCGGCTGACCGGCCGGATCTCGAAAAGGGTCGACCACGACCACGCCCGACGCCTCCGCGTCCAGCACGTTCTCCACCTCGAACGCACCGGCCACCTGAGCACCGGCGGGCCCCTCGAGCACCAGGACGGCCGCCCCCGCGGGCTCGGCGGGCGACGGTGCGTGCGTGTGCGTCGGGGTCGTCGCGGGCGTCTGCACGGACACGACGCCCGGCGCGGCCGTGGCCACGGCGCTCACCTCGCTCAGCCAGTCCGTGACCAGGGACCCCCAGGCCTTCATGTACGTGACGTTGGCGTCGACGATGCGGCGGACCAGGTCCTGCGCACCGGGCGTCGGGTCAGCCATGGTCGGTCGGCACCCGGACGCGCGGCTGGGGTCGGCAGCACGGCTCCTTGTAGAAGTGGTCGTACCAGTGGTGCACGGTGTCGGGCTCGTCCAGCACGGCAACCTCGTGCACGCAGGCGCACCCGCCGTCGGACGACGACACCTCCCAGCGGACGACGTGGTCGCGGCAGCCGCGCACCCACAGGAGCACCGAGACGCCGTCCGCCCCCTCGTCGGCCAGGTGCACGGTCGCGGTGAAGGTCCCGGTCTCGTACGGGCCGACGGCCTGCTGGACCGGGTCGATCGTCACGGCCTTGGCGTCGGAGCCCGTCGCGCGGATGGCCACGACCCGGCTGGCGGGCCACTCGTTGGTCACCAGGATCCGCAGCTTCATGGTCGCGCCCGGGCAGCCGTGCGCGGTGACCGTCGGCAGCTTCTCGGGCAGGAAGCACGCGTCCGGGATGGCGCACCCGCACGACGGCGTGCCCATCGACACCTGCGGCAACGAGATCGAGCCGAGCTTCAGGCCGGACGTCGCCTTGCCGGCGGCGTCCGTGGCGGCGCCCACGGCGTCGCTCACCGGTGTCGACGAGGTCAGCGCGTCGATCATCGACCGTCCGAAACGCACCCCCGCCCCCACCAGCTGGTCGAGCACGGCGGTGGTCTGGTCGCCGAGGTTCTGCTGCGTGCTCACGGGCCCTCCTTGGTCGACGGACGCCGCGACCGCGGCTTCGGGTCGCTGGCCTGCACCTGGAGCTTCACCCGTACCCGCGCACCCGCGAGCTCCCAGGTCCCGGCATGGTCCGCCGCCCCGAGTCCCTCGGGGACGTGGACGTCGGCGGCCACCCACGCGTCGGCGCCGGGGAGCAGGGGTCCCGCGCCGTCGGTCACGACGATGCGGGCCGGGCCTGCCTGGCGCGCGGCGACGGTGTCCGCGACGACGCCCCAACGCTCCAGACCCTTGGCCTTGCCCGACAGGCCGGCGACGATCGCGGCCTCGAGCGTCTCGCTCTCCTCGAACGCCAGCACGGCGACCTTGGCCACCTCGACCGCCACGTTCCCGCAGTTGACCACGTGCACGGCCACGGGGACCACGGCGCCGGCCGCGGCCGCGACCTGCACGGTGCGGGGCCGGACCTGCACGGCGGTCCGACCCAGCACGACCACGCGGACGTCGACCGTGCCGCCGTCCCAGAGCAGCTCGGCGTCCGTCTCTCCGGGCTCCGCGTCCTGCGGGAGCAGCAGCCGGACCTCGGTGCGGCCGGCGCCGACGGGGGCCGTCAGCACCCGCGCGTCGGCCAGCGCGCCGTCCTTGGGCCCGACGAGCACGATCGACAGGCGCTGCGCCGACGGCACGTCGACCACGCCGACGACGGAGCTGGGCGGTCCCACCAGGCGCACGAGCCTGACGACCGTCGCCCGGCTCACCCGTGCCACGCTCAGCCGTCCTGGGCGTCGAGGAACGCGTCGCGCTCGGTGTACCCGCACTGCTCGCAGGGACCGGGTCTGTACGCCTCGGAGATCATCTGCGCCTCGCCGCACAGCCGGATCGACATCAGGTCCATGCCGAGCAGGCTCAGCCCGACCGTGAAGTCGGCGGGGATGTGCGCCCGCGTCTCGGGCAGCTCGGTGACGGCCAGGTTGAGGTTGACGGGGTTGAGCGTCACCGGGTTGAGCGTCAGTGTCGCGTTCACCGGGTTCAGGGTCACCGGGTCGACGCCCAGCTGGATCTTGGGCATCGGCGACCCGACGGTGATGGTGAAGGCGTTCGGGATCCCGTCGACTGTGACGGGGTTGATGCTCACCGGACCGATCGAGTCGAGATGGCCGTCGAGATGGACGTCCGAGCCCATGGCTCCCCCAGAGGTTGCCGCGCAGGATCCCGCTCTTTCCAGGATCGACCCCGGACAAGTCGGGCGTCAACCAGCCGGGCCGTCGGACATCAGGTCGAGCTCGCTCAGCAACGCCACCTCGGCCGCGGTGATCTCGTCGGGGTACCAGGCGACGGCCGGGCCCCACACAGGACCGGGCGGTCCGGCGAGCTCGCTGGCCAGGACCTGCAGCGCCGGGAGCCGCACCGACGCCGCGAGCAGCACCTCGACGATCGCGAAGATCGCCGCGACGTCCTCGACGGGGCCGACCACCTCGATCCGCCCCGACAGGACCGCGTCGCGCACCTCGAGCCGGGCGCCCAGCAGATCGAGCACGGTCCGCCGGTCGGTCCGTCCCCGGCAGGCGACCTCGGCGGGCGACGACGACGACGCGCGCAAGGAGCCGTCGGGCCCGAACGACACGTCGACGGACTCGTCGTCGAGCTCGATGCGGGCCGACCGGGAGCCGGCCAGCCGCCGCACGCGGGCAGCCGACGAGGCGTCCAGCCCGGCCACGAGGCCGACGACGAACGCGAGCAGACCTCGGTCAGCCTGGACGTCAGCCGGCACGCTCGAGCACCCCCAGACCGGTGGAGTCGACCGGGCAGCCGGCCACCAGCCCCGTGCACCGGAATGCGCCCACGAGCCTCGTGCAGGAAGGCGAAGCCCGGCTGGGCCGGCTCGGCCATGACGAGCTGCGCGACGTCCCGCACGTCGAACTCCAGGTCCAGCCCGTCGAACCCGTTCGCGGCGTGGACCACGATCCGGGCGGGCAGCCGTTCGGCGGCGTGGTCGGCGAACAGGGCGGCGAGCGCGCCGGGGAACCGGCGCGACGGCGTCGCGACCCCGTGGGCCTCCACGAGGATCTGGTCGCCGACGAACCGCACCACGCGCCCCGCGACCTCGACGGTCAGGAGCACGAGGCCCGTGCGGGTGTGCGCGCGGTTCGTCATGCGCGAGAGCACCACCAGGAGCCCGTCCGCACCGTGCCAGCACGCCCAGTCCCAGCCGGCGTCGTCACCCCACCACCAGCGGCCCCAGTTGTGGTCGGCGTACCCGCCGGCGCCCGACAGCGGGACGTCCAGGGTCCCGACGACCAGGTGCCCGTCGACGCGGAGCCGCGGGTAGACGTACCACCCGAGGTGTCCCGACCCGAACTCCATGACCGAGACGGCCCCGAGCTCGGCGCCGACGGCCACACCCTGCAGCGACAGGTCGAGCCGGTCGGCGGGCAGCCGACCCACGGCGGCGACGTGGCCGACGGGGTCCACGGCCACCGCGACCGCCGGCGTCGACATGCTCAGCACCCCGACCGGCACGGCCGGCGCCGCGACGACCTCCGCGTTCCCGGCCCAGCCGGTCCCGGGCAGGTGCACGAGCGCGGCGCCGACCCCGCGCGACGCCTGCACCCGCGGGTCGCCGTGCACGGAGACGTTCACGAGGCCGATCGCCCCGCTGGCGTGGTCGAACACGTTGACGTGCAGCCACTCCTTGTACCGGTCGCGGGTCGGGTCGTCCGTCACCGGGCGCCGCAGGTGGTCCCGCACGTCAGCGCAGCACGCCGCCGTCGACCCGCACGGGCGCGGGACGCCCGGGCGTGACGGCGTCGTCGGGCAGCCCGAGCTGTCCGCGAGCGCCTGCACCAGGTCGACGGTGTCTTTGGCCAGGACCCACAGTCCGACGACGAGGTCGATGGGGTCGATGCGCTCGGGCGCCGCCGGCCGGTCGGCGCCGGTGGGCTCGGCGACGAGGGGCGGGAGGTCGAAGGTCTCCGCGAGGTCGTCGACGAGCAGGAGCGCCACGTCGTTGCGCAGCTGGTCGAGCACGCGGCTGGCGGGCATGGTGGCCAGCCAGCGGTCGATGCCGAGCTGCTGCCAGATCAGTGCGGCGTTGGTCGCCGGGCGTCCGTGCGCCAGCCCCTCACGCAGCCGTACGCCCTCCGCGGTCTGGCCCGCCTGCCGCCCGAGCGCCGCGACCCCAGCCGCGAGCGCACCGACGACGTCGGCCCCCGACACGAGCGAGAGGGCGGTGAGCCGACCCGTGAGCGAGGCGAGGAGGGCGGCCGTCGTCCGACCGGCCCGGTCGGGCTCGTCGACCAGCCGGACGTCGGCGCGGCGGTTCACGGCGCTGCCGTCACGGTGACCTCGAGCGGCACGCCGGCGGGCTGCAGCCCCCGGAACGTCACCAGGCCGCGGTACACCCCCGGCGGGACGTCCGCCGGGACCCGGAGCCGCACGGTGACCCGGGCCTGCTCGGCGGGTGCGAGGAGCGAGAACGCGGGCCGCGCGTCGGCGTCGACGAACCATGTGGTGCCGTCGTCGCCGACGAGCGGGGTGAGGACCGCGGCCAGCGCAGTGTGCACCCGCTGGCGGTTCTCGACGTCGAGCTGCACGGAGGTGCGACCGCCGACCGGCGCGGAGACGGTCAACGCGATCGGCGCGTCCGGGCGCAGGACCGTGCCGGGGCTGTGGGGCTCGAACATGCCCTGCACGCGGCGCAGGTAGCGGAGCGTCTCGTCGACCATCCGCCCCTGGAACTCGGTCTGCAGCCGCAGGATCTCGCTCAGTGCCTCGCCGGCGCCCTGCGGTGGTTCGGTCATCGACTGCTCCGCTCGGTAGACAGCTCCGTCGAACTACAGCGTCCTGTCGATGACGTAGTGCAGCATCTCGCGCAGAAAATGACGATAGTCCGCCGACTCGTCGTCGCGGGAGGGCCCGAGCACCTTCGCATCCAGCTCGAGCGCCTTGCGCGAGTACCGCTGTGCCAGCGCGCGGCCGTGGTCCACCGACCCGGCGCGCTCCATCGCGGCGGCGAGCCAGGTCACCTCGGCGGCGTCCTTGTCGGCGCGCGGCACGCTCAGCAGGCGCAGGGCCCGCTCGCGGTCCGTCGCGGGCGCGTTCCGCAGGAAGTGCAGGAGCATCACGGTCCGTTTGCCCTCCCACAGGTCGCCGGCGGTCTCCTTGCCGTAGGCGCCCTCGTCGGCGACGAGGTTCAGCACGTCGTCGGTGATCTGGAACGCGACCCCGGCGTGGAAGCCGAGGGCGACGAGCGAGAGGAGCTCCTCGGGCGTGGGACGACCCTCGCCGGGTGGCGACCCGCAGATGACGCCGATCCGCAAGGGCGCGATCACGGTGTACCAGCAGGTCTTCTTGTAGACCATCCGCACGTAGTCGCGGTCCTCCAGGTCGAACGTGCCGGCGGCGATCCAGTCGAGCTCGATGGCCTGACCCTCCACCGACTCCCGGGCCATCCGCTCGAACTCGCGCAGCACCAGCAGGGCCTTGCGGACGCCGATCGTCGAGACGTTCTCGAGCAGCACGCCCACCGACAAGATGTTGGTGGCGTCACCGACGTTGATGGCGACGGGCACACCCCGGTCGGCGAACAGGGTCGCGCGACCGCGGCGGAACGTGGAGGCGTCCTCGATGTCGTCGTGCACCAGGAAGCCGTTGTGCAGCAGCTCGAGCGCCGTGGCGGACCCCAGCGCCTGGTCCCGCCCGCCGCCCGCAGCGATCGCGGCGCTCAGGCAGATCGCGGGGCGCAGTCCCTTGCCCTCGCGGAGCGGGTAGTCGGCGACGAGGTCGTACAGCGGGCCGTACCCCGTGGCCCGACGACGCGCGACCAGCTGGGCGATCTCGCCGCGCACGAGGTCGCGCGCGTCGGCGAGGACGCGCGCGACCAGTCGTTCGTCGTGGGCCACGGGTGCCCCTCGTCTGGGTCAGGCCTTGACGAGCGAACGGAGCACGTACTGCAGGATCCCGCCGTTGCGGTAGTAGTCCGCCTCGCCGGGGGTGTCGATGCGCAGGACCGCGTCGAAGGAGACCGTCGAGCCGTCGTTCTTGGTGGCCGTGACCGCGAGCGTGCGCGGCGTCGTGCCGTCGTTCAGCGCCGTGACGCCGACGATGTCGAACGTCTCCGTGCCGTCCAGGCCGAGCGAGTCGGCCGACTCGCCCTCCGGGAACTGCAGCGGCAGCACGCCCATCCCGATGAGGTTGGAGCGGTGGATGCGCTCGAAGCTCTCGGTGATGACGGCCTTGACGCCCAGGAGGCTGGTGCCCTTGGCGGCCCAGTCGCGCGACGAGCCCGACCCGTACTCCTTGCCGCCGAGCACGACGAGCGGGATGCCTTCGGCCTGGTAGGCCTGCGAGGCGTCGTAGATCGAGGTCTGCTCGCCGGTGAGGAGGTTCTGCGTGAAGCCGCCCTCGACGCCAGGGACCAGCTGGTTGCGCAGCCGGATGTTGGCGAACGTGCCGCGGATCATGACCTCGTGGTTGCCGCGGCGCGAGCCGTAGCTGTTGAAGTCGCGACGCTCGACGCCGTGCTCGGCCAGGTAGAGGCCCGCGGGGCTGTCGGCCTTGATCGAGCCGGCCGGGCTGATGTGGTCGGTGGTCACCGAGTCGCCCAGCTTGGCCAGGACGCGGGCGCCGTGGAAGTCGACCACCGGCGACGGCGTCGCCTGCATGCCGTCGAAGTAGGGGGGCTTGCGCACGTAGGTCGACTGCGGGTCCCACTCGAACGTGTCGCCCTCGGGCGTCGGCAGCGAGCGCCACCGGTCGTCGCCCGTGAACACGTCGGCGTAGTCCTTGGTGAACATCGCGCGGTCGATCGAGGCGTCGATCGTGGTCTGGACCTCCTCCGGGGACGGCCAGATGTCGCGCAGGAAGATGGGCTGACCGGCCTCGTCGCGACCCAGCGGGTCGGACTCGAAGTCGAAGTCCATGGTCCCGGCCAGCGAGTACGCGATGACCAGCGGCGGGGAGGCCAGGTAGTTCATCTTGATGTCGGGGTTGATGCGCCCCTCGAAGTTGCGGTTGCCGGACAGCACCGCGGCGACGGCCAGGTCGTGCTCCTGCACGACCTCGGAGATCTTCTCGTCGAGCGGGCCCGAGTTGCCGATGCAGGTGGCGCAGCCGTAGCCCACCAGGTGGAAGCCCAGCTTCTCCAGGTACGGCCACAGGCCGGCCTTCTCGTAGTAGTTCGTGACCACCTGCGAGCCGGGTGCCATCGACGTCTTGACCCACGGCTTGGCGGTGAGGCCCTTCTCCACCGCCTTCTTCGCGACGAGCGCCGCGGCGATCATCACCGACGGGTTGGACGTGTTGGTGCAGCTCGTGATGGATGCGATCGCGACCGCGCCGTGGAACAGGTCGAACGACCGGCCCTGGGAGTCGACCGTCGGGAACGTCCGCGTGGCCGAGGAGGTGATCGCCGGGGAGTCGGAGGCGGGGAACGACTCCTCCTCGGCCTCGTCGACACCGTTGGCCGCCTCGGGCGCGTAGGTGGGCAGGTCGCGCTGGAACTGCTCCTTGGCCCGCGACAGCTCGATGCGGTCCTGCGGGCGCTTCGGGCCGGCGATCGACGGGACGACCGTCGACAGGTCGAGCTCGAGGTACTCCGAGAACACGGGCTCGACGTAGGAGTCCAGGCTCGGGTCGAGCCACATGCCCTGCTCCTTGGCGTACGCCTCCACGAGCGCCAGCTGCTCCTCGGAGCGGCCGGTCAGGCGCAGGTAGTCCAGGGTCACGCCGTCGATCGGGAACATCGCCGCGGTGGAGCCGAACTCCGGGCTCATGTTGCCGATGGTCGCGCGGTTGGCCAGCGGCACCGACGCGACGCCCTCGCCGTAGAACTCCACGAACTTGCCGACGACGCCGTGCTGGCGCAGCTTCTGCGTGATCGTCAGGACGATGTCGGTGGCCGTCACGCCGGACGGGATCGTGCCCGTGAGCTTGAAGCCGACGACGCGCGGGATGAGCATCGAGACGGGCTGGCCGAGCATGGCCGCCTCGGCCTCGATGCCGCCGACGCCCCAGCCCAGCACGCCCAGGCCGTTGACCATCGTGGTGTGCGAGTCGGTGCCGACACAGGTGTCGGGGTAGGCCTTGCCGTCGCGGACCATGACGCCGCGCGCCAGGTACTCGATGTTGACCTGGTGCACGATGCCGGTGCCCGGCGGGACGACCTTGAAGTCGTCGAACGCGGTCTGGCCCCAGCGCAGGAACTGGTAGCGCTCCTTGTTGCGCTCGTACTCCAGGGCGACGTTGCGCTCGAACGCGTCGGCGCGGCCGGCCACGTCGATCTGCACGGAGTGGTCGATGACCAGCTCGGCGGGTGCCAGCGGGTTGATGCGGGTGGCGTCGCCGCCCAGGTCCACGACGGCCTCGCGCATGGTGGCCAGGTCGACCACGCAGGGCACGCCCGTGAAGTCCTGCATGATCACGCGCGCCGGCGTGAACTGGATCTCCGTGTCGGGCTGCGCGTCCGGGTCCCACGTCGCCAGGGCGTTGACGTGGTCGGCGGTGATGTTCGCGCCGTCCTCGGTGCGCAGGAGGTTCTCCGCGAGGACCTTCAGGCTGAACGGGAGCTTCTCGACTCCCGGGACGGCGGAAAGACGGTAGATCTCGTAGGAGGCGTCACCGACCTCGAGTGTTCCTTTGGATCCGAAGCTGTTGACGTCGCTCACGGGGGCTCCTTCGCTGGCGAGAACGTGCCGGGGATGGGGGTCACCCGGACGGCTGGCGAGTGCGTCCTGTCACCCTACGGGGCGCGGGTCGCAATTTATCTCGACATCAAGATACATGCTCCGGCGGCCGGTTGCACGCAGATCGACCCTCGTCTCACGACGAGGGTCGATGTCGGATCAATCCGCGTCGGGATGCTCCGCACCTTTCCGAATCCAGAGCCACCTGGGCCTTGTGCTGCGCCTCGACCGCCCTCTGGTGCGCCCGCGGGTCGTAGTCGGGTGTGCCCTGCTTGAACAGCTCCTGCGTGGCCACCCTCCTCGCCTCGGCCAGCCGGCTGTGCGCGTCCTTGTCACTCATCGGCCTGCTCCTCCCGCCGGACCGCAGAGGACCGGCTTCCGTTCCACGCTAGTCCCGCGTCCGGACCAGCGCAGCGCTGGCGTGCACGCCGGTGCGCGGGTGCGCGCCCGGCTCAGCGGGTGAAGACCGCGACCGACTCCAGGTGGTGCGTCATCGGGAACAGGTCGTAGGCCTGCAGGTCGGTCAACCCGTACCCGTCGGCGGCGAACAGCGCGATGTCGCGGGCCAGGGCGGCCGGGTCGCACGCGACATAGACCACGCGCTCCGGACGCAGGGCGGTGATGCCCGCGACGACCGCGCGACCCGCCCCCGTGCGCGGCGGGTCCAGCACGACCGCGTCCGCGTGCACGACGTCCGAGTCGGCATCCTCGCGACCCGTGAGCACCTTCGCCACGTCGCCGGCGTGCATCTCGACGTTGGCGCGGTCGAACAGGTTCCGGCGGGCGTCCTTGACCGCCCGGGCGTCGCCTTCGACCGAGACGACCTCGCCGGTCTCGCCGACGGCGTCGGACAGCGGGGCGGTGAACAGGCCGGACCCCGAGTACAGGTCGAGCACCGCGGCACCGTCGACGTCGCCGAGGCCCGCGAGCACCGCCTTGACCAGAGCTCGGGCGCCTCCCGGTGGACCTGCCAGAACCCGGCGCCGGCCACGCGGAAGCTGTACCCGCGCTCCCCCACCTGCACGTGCTCGCGCACGGCGGTGCGGGCGTTGGTCCTGCCGTCCATGCGGCCGCGGCCCAGGTCGTAGGGCGCGTCGTCGACGAGCACCATCGGGGCGTCGCCGCTCGACGGCGCGATCGCCTCGACGCGCGCGCCCGCGGTCCAGCGCCGCCCGAACAGGTCCAGCGCCGCGATCGCGTCACTGGCGAGCGGCATCGAGTCGAGGATCTTGATCGTGTGCGAGCGGAAGCCGTGCATCCCCGCGCGCCCCTCGGCGTCGGCCACGAGGTCGATGCGGGTGCGCCAGCCGAGGCCGCCGCGCTCGTCGTCGCCCGGTGCCGCCTGCACGGGGACGTCGAGGTCGAGCTTGGCCAGGCGCTGCAGCTGCTCGGCCAGGACCGCCTTCTTCCAGGAGCGCTGCCCGGTCAGCGACACATGAGCCAGCTGCACCTCCGCCGACGCCACCGGGACCGGCGGCCGGCCAGGCCGACTCGACGCGGTCGGGCGACGCGTCCAGGACCTCGACGGCGTCGGCCCGCCAGAACTTCGCCGCGTCGCCGTGGTCCGTCAGCCGTGCGCGGACCCGCTCGCCCGGCAACGTGTGCCGGACGAAGACGACCCGACCCTCGTGCCGGGCGACACAGTGGCCGCCGTGCGCGACGGGCCCGATCTCGAACTCGATCAGGTCGTCGCGCAGGGACGCTTCAGGGTCAGTAGCCACGCGGAACGGTACCCCGGACCGGGTCCTCGAGCCCCGTCTGCCCCTCGGTGGACGCCAGCTGCCAGGGCACGGACGCGACGACGACGCCCGGCGTGAACAGCAGCCGGCCCTTCAGGCGCAGGGCGCTCTGGTTGTGCAGCAGCTGCTCCCACCAGTGCCCGACGACGTACTCCGGGATGTAGACCACGACGAGGTCGCGGGGGCTGTCGCGACGGATGGAGCGGACGTACGTCAGCACCGGGCGCGTGATCTCGCGGAACGGCGAGTCGAGCACGCGCAGCGGCACGGGGATCGCCAGCTCCTCCCACTGCGCGCGCAGCGCCTCGACGTCCTCGGGGTCGACGCCGACCGTGAGGGCCTCGAGGATCTGCGGCCGCGACGCCCGGGCGTAGGAGAGGGCGCGCATCGTGGGCCGGTGCAGGTGACTGACCAGGACGATGGCGTGCACGCGGCTGGGGAGCGCGCGGGCGGAGGCGGCGTCGGCACCCAGCGCCAGCTCGGCGCGGACCTGCGCGTAGTGCCGGTGGATCGACTGCATGAGCGCGAACACGATCGCCATGGCCAGGATCGCGATCCAGGCGCCGTGCGTGAACTTGGTGATGAGGACGACCACGAGCACGGTCGCCGTCATGATGAAGCCGATGGTGTTGATCACCCGCGACCGCATCATCCGGGCGCGCTCGGCCGGGTCGGCCTCGGTGCGCAGGTGCCGACCCCAGTGCTTGATCATGCCGAACTGGCTGACCGTGAACGACACGAAGACGCCCACGATGTACAGCTGGATCAGTCGGGTGACCTCGGCGTCGAACGCGATGATGAGCGCGATCGCGGCGAGCGCCAGGGTCACGATGCCGTTGGAGAACGCGAGCCGGTCGCCGCGGGTGTGCAGCTGGCGGGGCAGGAAGCCGTCGCGCGCCAGGATCGAGCCGAGCACGGGGAAGCCGTTGAACGCGGTGTTGGCGGCCAGGATGAGGATGAGGCCGGTGACGATCGAGACGATGACCGCCATCCACGGGACGTCGTGGAACACGGCGGTCGAGATCTGGCTGATCACGGGGTGCTGGATGTAGGTGGCCTCGACCGGCTGCCCGTTGCGCGTCAGCTGGGTCATCGGGTCGTCGGCGAACGTCACGTGGGTGGCCCGCGCGAGCAGCAGGATCGACAAGATCATGGTGACCGAGATCCCGCCGAGCAGGGCCAGCGTCGTCGCCGCGTTCTTCGACTTCGGCTTCTTGAACGCCGGGACGCCGTTGCTGATGGCCTCGACGCCGGTCAGGGCGGCGCAGCCGGACGCGAAGGCGCGCAGGATGAGGAAGAACCCGGCGAGCCCGGAGACACCCTCGTTGAGGCCCGACCCGGGCAACAGCGGCCGCTGTGCGCTCTCCGCCATCGCGAGGTTGCCCGTGAGGAACTGGATCGCGCCCACGATCGCGACGGCGCCGATCGCGAACATGAACATGTAGACCGGGATGGCGAACAGCGTCCCCGACTCCTTGACCCCGCGCAGGTTGGCGACGGTCAGGAGGATGACGAGCCCGACGGCGAACGCCGCCTCGTGGCCGCGCAGTGGCGGAAAGGCTGTGGCCGCGTACTGCGCCCCCGACGAGATCGACACCGCGACGGTGAGCACGTAGTCGACGAGCAGCGCGCTGGCCACGGTGACGCCGGCGGTGGGGCCGAGGTTGGTGGTCGCGACCTCGTAGTCACCGCCGCCCGACGGGTAGGCGTGCACGTTCTGCCGGTAGGACGCGACCACGACGAGCATCACGAACGCGACGGCGAGCCCGACCCACGGCGAGATCACCAGGGCCGACGCGCCGGCCAGCGACAAGGTCAGCAGGATCTCGTCGGGCGCGTACGCCACCGACGAGAGCGCGTCCGAGGCGAACACGGGCAGCGCGATGCGCTTGGGGATGAGGGTGTGGCCGAGCCGGTCGCTGCGGACGGGGCGTCCGAGCAGCAGGCGTTTGGCGGCATCCGAGAGGTCCGACACGATGGCTCATGCTAGGCGGCTCCGGGGCCACTGACACCACCGACGCACGACCCATCTGGATCCGGGTCTCACGGACCCCGCCCGGACGTATAGCGTGCGCACTGTGCACTTCGTGATCATGGGCTGCGGCCGGGTCGGCGCCTCGCTGGCGCAGAACCTCGAGGAACACGGGCACTCGGTGTCCGTCATCGACCAGAACCCGGAAGCGTTCCGACGCCTCGACCCGAGCTTCGAGGGCAACAAGGTCACCGGGCTGGGGTTCGACCGCGACACGCTCACGCAGGCCGGCATCGAGGACGCGTTCGCCTTCGCGGCGGTCTCCGACGGCGACAACTCGAACATCCTGGCCGCGCGCGTGGTCCGCGAGACGTTCGGCATCGAGAACGTGGTCGCCCGCATCTACGACCCGCACCGCGCCGAGATCTACCAGCGCCTCGGCATCCCCACGGTCGCGACCGTGCGGTGGACCGCCTTCCAGGTGCTGCGCCGCCTGCTGCCCATGGGTGCCACCGACGAGTACCGCGACTACTCGGGCAAGATCCGCTTCTCCCAGATCGACATCCACGAGGGCTGGGTGGGCAAGCCGCTGCGCGCCCTCGAGGAGGCCAGCGGGGCCCGGGTCGCCTACGTCACGCGCTACGGCGAAGGCATCCTGCCCACGTCGACCACCGTCCTGCAGGAGAACGACACCGTGCACGTGCTGCTCCTCGCCGCGGAGACCGCCCTGGTCGAACGCATCCTCACGAGTCCCCCGGCGGTGTCCCAGTGAGGGTCGTCATCGCGGGAGCCGGGTCCGTCGGCCGGTCCATCGCGCGTGAGCTGCTCGGCCACGGGCACGAGGTCACCCTGATCGACCGGCAGCCGTCGGCCATGCGCGTGTCGCAGGTCGCCGACGCCGACTGGCTGCTCGCCGACGCGTGCGAGCTGCCGACGCTGCGCCAGGTCAAGGCCGACGAGGCCGACGTGGTCGTCGCCGCCACCGGCGACGACAAGGCCAACCTGGTCATCTCGCTGCTGGCCAAGACCGAGTTCGGGGTGCCGCGCACGGTCGCCCGCGTGAACAACCCGAAGAACGAGTGGATGTTCGACGAGGCGTGGGGCGTGGACGTCGCCGTCTCGACGCCGCGCATCATGACGGCGATGGTCGAGGAGGCCGTGACCGTGGGCGACCTGGTGCGGATCTTCACGTTCCACCAGTCGCGCGCCGACATCCTCGAGCTGACTCTTCCCGAGGGGTCGCCGCTGGCCGGCGTCCGCGTCGGTCAGATCCAGTGGCCGGCCGACACCGTTCTCGCCGCGATCGTGCGCGACACCCGGCCGATCGCCCCCAGCGCCGACGACACCCTCGAGGGTCGCGACGAGCTGCTGTTCGTCACGGGGCGGGATGCGGACGAGTCTGTAGGGAAGCTTTCGTTGACCCGCGGACCAGCAGCCAGCTGATCCAGAGCGCGAGCGCCGTGCCGGGGATCCCCATCACGAGCTTGGCGGTGCCGAGCCAGCCCGTCTCGGACGCGAAGTACAGGGGCACCTGGACCGCCAGGCGGACCCCGAACAGGGCCACCAACGGCCACGTGGCGAGCGCGTAGCGGCGTCGCAGCGCCCGGTCCTGCCGCCAGGCGACCGCCGCGCTCCAGCTCCCGTCGCTCGACAACGGGCCCTCCGGCCGGAACAGCCCCATCACGAGCCCGACGACGGGCCAGCCGATGACGATCGAGAGCAGCGTCGCCAGGAAGTAGGCGACGTTGACCCACAGCCCGTACGCGAAGTAGTCGTTGGCGTCGCCGGTCTTCCACGCCCAGAACACGCCGATGCCGACGCCGAGCAGTCCCGAGAACGCCTGCGTGACTGGCGTGCGCTGCACCAGCCGCACGACCACCGCGATCACCGCGGCCGCCCCGGCGGCGATCAGGGCCGGCTTGAGGGTCTGTCCGGTGGCGAGGTACACGACGACGAACAACAGGCCGGGTGCGACCGACTCGACGACCCCACGCGTCCCGCCGACCACGTCCTTGGCGGAGAACTCGTCGGCCGTGAGCGCGCGCATGCCGCGCAGACCGCCCTCCTCGGGCTGGACGAGGTCGTCGATCGCGTCGAGCGCTCCGTCGACCGGGTCTGCGTCCGCGTGCTGCTCACTCACCGGGGCGCGGCCGGGTCGTAGCGCGGGTTGAACACGGTCCGCCGGCCGTCGACGAGACAGACGAGACCCTCGATCTTGAGCCGGCGACCGGGAGCGATCCCGGCGATCTCCCGCCGGCCGAGCCAGACGAGGTCCAGCGACCCGCTGCCGTCGTACAGCTCGGCCTCGAGGGCCGGCACGCCCTCGCGCGGGCGCAACGTGACCGAGCGGATCACGCCGGACACGCTGGCGCGCGACCGGTTGCTCAGCTGGTCGACGGGCGTGCAACCGACCGACCGGTGCGCGTCCTGGCGCTCCTCGTCGGCCTCGATCTGCTCCTGCGACGCGACCGCCATCTTCAGGCGTTCCTTGATGCTCATCGGATCTCCGTGATCTCGGGTCCGCGGGTCAGCGGGTCGAAGCTGGGCGTCTCGGGCTCCGACGGCGTGAGCTCCGGGTTGGCCGGTCCGGGCAGCGTGAGCGTCAGCAGGTCGCGGGGGGCGCGGGCGTCGGTGCCGCGCACGACGACGATGCCCGCGAACACCTTCTCCAGCGGCGCGGCCGCGGCCGGGTCGACGGCGGCGCGTCCCGTGAGGACACCGCGGACGAACCAGCGGGGACCGTCGGCGCCGATGAACCGGGCCGGCCGGTGGCCTGTGCGCCCCTCGGGGGTACGGATGGGGAGCCGCGCGAGCAGCTCGCGGCCGAACGGGCCGGGCAGGTCGTCGACAGAGCCGCCCTGCTGCGTCACCGACTCGGCGATCTCGCCGCGGATCTCGTCCCAGATCCCGTCGGTCCTCGGCGCCGCGAACGCCTGCACCTGCAGGGAGGAACCGTCGAGCATGACCGACGCGGCCGAGACGGTGTCCGTCGCCTTGTCGATCTCCATCCGCAGCTCCATGCCCTGGACGCCGGGAAGCTTGATCGCGCCGAGGTCCACCAGCGCGATGTCGTCGGTCACCTCGGCGGAGTCCCACGGACCCCCGGTGCGCTCGAACGGCTCGGCGACGACGTCGACCACCTCGTCGAAGCTCGTCGATCTCCTCGGTCTCGCCGTCGACCGCCTCGTCGACCGCTGCGTCGACGGCGCTCGCCTCATCGGTGGTGGAATCCTTCCCACCACGTCGGAACAGACCCACGTTCGCTCACTCCTCCTGGACGCGCGTGCTGAGACGCGCGTTCGTGCCTGCGGTGCGCAGACCCTTCGACTGTGCCTACTCCACGACAGTAGTCCCGCTCCTAGCCCGCCGGAGCCGCCTTCCACCCTCCGCTGGACCCGAAGCCGCCCGCGCCGCGGTGCGATCCGGGCAGGTGCTCGACCGCCACGAACCGCACGCGCTCGACGCGCTGGATCACCAGCTGCGCGATCCGGTCGCCGCGATGCAGCTCGAGAGCGTGCTCGACGTCCGTGTTGAGCAGCGTCACCGCGATCTCGCCCCGGTAGCCCGCGTCGACCGTGCCCGGCGCGTTGACGATGGTCAGCCCGTGCCGCATGGCAAGCCCGGACCGGGGGTGGACGAACGCCGCGTACCCGTCGGGCAGTGCGATCGCGACACCGGTCGGCACCGTCACCCGGCCCTGCGGCGGGATCACGACGTCGATGCGCGTGACCAGGTCCGCGCCTGCGTCGCCGGGATGCGCGTACGAGGGTTCGGGCAGGTCCGGCTCCAGGAGCTGGAGCAGGACCTCGGGGCTGTGGTCGGCCGTCACGGGGCCAGACCCTACCGGCCCGGGTGGGATGCTGTGGGCATGCCCGATGTTCCTGGCGGCTCCGCGCTGCCCGCACCCGTCCCTCCGACGAGCACCGTCTACTCCGAGCGGCTCACCCTCGGTCCGCTCGGTTGGGTCCTCCTGGTCGTGTTCGCGCTGATGATGGTGATCGCGTTCTACCCGGTCGACGTCCGGCTGGCGGTCGGGCTCGGCGTGGTCGTGGTCGTCGCCGGTGCGCTCGCGCTCGTCGCCACGGCGCCGCCCGTGCGCGTCGACGGCACCTCGCTGCAGGCCGGTCCTGCACAGATCCCCCTCCGCCTCGTCGGCGGCGCGGTGGCACTCGACGCGGCGGCGACCCGGACCGAGCTGGGCCCGCGCCTCGACGCCCGCGCGTACCTGTGCCAGCGCGGTTGGATCCACACCGCCGTCCGGGTCGACCTGGTGGACCCGCTGGACCCGACGCCGTACTGGATCGTCTCGACGCGTCATCCCGTCGCGCTGGCGGCTGCCCTGACGGGATCGTGAACCAGGACGGCCGGCCGCCCCGTGGGGGCGACCGGCCGTCGTCAGGTCAGGTGGGTGAACGCGTCAGGCGGCGCACTCGGAGCAGACGGGGTGCCCGTCACGCTCGTAGGCGAGCTGGCTGCGATGGTGCACGAGGAAGCAGCTCGAGCAGGTGAACTCGTCAGCCTGACGGGGCAGCACGCGCACGGAGAAGCTCTTCGCCCGACAGGTCCGCTCCGGGGAAGCAACCCTTCGGCCGCCTCAGTCTCGTCCTCGTCCACCACGCCCGAGTTCTTGTCGGACCGCCGGGCCTGGAGGATTCCTGGAGCGAGTCCTCGCTCAGGTCCTCCTCGGTCTTGCGCGGGGCGTCGTAGTCGGTAGCCATGTCTGGCGTCACACTCCGGGTCTTGTGGTGCTCGGGATATCTCTTCGTACGCGGGATCAATGCGCAGCGAATGCGTTTTGTTCCCGGTCGCGGGTGGGATTCTGCACCAGATCCGCCGGATGCGCGAACAGTGACAGGACATCTGCCTGATCAGGCCCGTTGGTCAACTGTCCTGGTCAGCGTCGGATGCCTCGAGGTAGGCCACCAGCTCCTCGACGCGCCCGGGGGGACCGGCGACGGTCATGGCCTCGCCCGCCCGGTGCCCGCGCAGGCCCGTGACCACGGCACCGGCCTCCTGTGCGACGAGCGAACCGGCCGCCAGGTCCCACGGCTGCAGACCGCGCTCGTAGTAGAGGTCGAGGCCCCCGGAGGCCAACGTGCACAGGTCGAGCGCCGCCGACCCGATGCGACGGATGTCACGTACCTGCGGCAGCAGACCCGCCACCACCCGTGCCTGGTTGCGCCTCCGGGCCGCGACGTAGCCGAAGCCGGTGCCGACGAGGCAACCGATCAGCGGCTGCGGTTCGTTGACCCGCAACGTCCGGCCGTCGAGCGTGGCGCCCTGCCCGAGGCCGGCCAGGAAGACCCGGCCGTCCTTCGGGGCGAGCACGCAGCCGGCCAGCACGGTCCACGTCGCGGGGTCCGGGGGCGTGCCGACCGGCGACCGCACCGCCGCGACGGACACGGCGTACGCGGGCAGCCCGTAGAGGTAGTTCACGGTGCCGTCGATCGGGTCGACCACCCACCAGACGCCCGACGAGCCCGGCGTCAACGAGCCCTCCTCGCCGAGCAGGCCGTCGTCGGGCCGGCTCGGCGAGCCGCCGTCGCAGCAACGCCTCGGAGGCCAGGTCCATCGCCGTGACCACGTCCTGCGCGCTGGACTTGGTCCCCGCGACCGACACCTCCCCCTCACGTCCCGCGCGGACCAGCTCGCCGGCCTCGCGGGCGACGGTCTGGGCGACGTGCATGAGCGTGCGGATCTCGTCGGTCACCCGCACATCCTGGCAGCGTCCGCGCGGCACACCGCCCAGGGTCCACGGCTCCGGACCGGATCGGTGGCACTCTCGTCCCGAGGTACTGGGAGGTCGAATGGCTGAGCAGCTGGTGGGTCTGCACGAGGACGGGGAACATCTCGTCCTGGTGGGTCCGGACGGTGCACGATTCCGGTTGCGGATCGACGAGCCGCTGCGCGCGGCCGTGCGCCGCGACCGGCCGCAGCTCGAGCAGCTGCGCGCCGAGAACGCCGGCACCCTGAGCCCCCGGGAGATCCAGGCCCGCATCCGCGCCGGCGCGACGACACAGGAGGTCGCCGACTCGGCGGGCCTGCCCGTCGAACGGGTCCGCCGCTACGAGGGGCCCGTCCTGGCGGAGCGCGAGCACGTCGCCGAACAGGCTCGCGGTACCCGTGTCGGTCGAGAGACCGGAGCACCCCTTCTCGGCGACCTCGTCACCGACCGGCTGGCGGCCCGCGGCGTCGACCTCGCTTCGCTCGCCTGGGACTCCGCCCGCGACGCCAACGGTCCCTGGGTGGTCCTGGCGCGGTTCACGGTCGACGACTCCGAACGGGAGGCCCGGTGGACCTTCGACGCGTCGAAGCGGACCGTCGTCGCCGACGAGGACGAGGCACGCTGGCTGTCCGAGACGGAGCTTCCCGGACGAGCCGGTGTCGCGCCGGCACCTCGCGGCCGTCCGGGACGTCGTGTTCGACTTCCAGCCCGACGGCACGACGGTGCGCACCACCAGCGCCACCGTCGTCGAGCCGCAGCCCGAGCCCGCGCCGAGCGACCCGCTGGACCAGACCGCCGCCCTGCTGGACGACCTGCGCGACCGTCGCGGGGTGCGGCAGGCCCTCGAGCTCGACGACGACGACACCGAGGAGTTCGAGGGCTTCGGGCCGCAGCACGCGTTCGACTTCGGCCGTCCCGACGTCGAGGCTCCCGGTGCACACCCGCAGGACGCCGACCCCGCCCAGGAGGCGGTCGTCTATCCGGTGCCCGTCAGGGTGCCCACCGCGATCGCACTGGCCGCCGCAAACACGTCCGACCAGGACGACCACGAGGGCCACGAGGGCCACGACACCCACGGCGACCGTCCTCGGGCCGCGCGGCGCGGGCGTGCCAAGGTCCCCAGCTGGGACGAGATCGTCTTCGGGGCCAAGCCGGAGTAGGTGCCGGTCAGCCGGTCTCGAAGTCGAGGGTCTGCATCGAGGGCGACGAGGCACGAGCCGCCGCGGCGGTCATCCGTCGCATGTGGTGGCGCCGGCAGAGCACCTCGTACCCGACCTCGTCGGCACCCGAGTCGACGTCGCCGACGACCACCTGCGCACCCTCGACCACCATCGCGCCGCCGACCGTCCGCGCGTTGTGGGTGGCGCGGGCGCCGCACCAGCACAGCGCCATGACCTGCAGCACCTCGACCCGGTCCGCCAGCTCGACCAGCCGGGCCGCGCCCGGGAACAGGCGGGCACGGAAGTCGGTCGAGATGCCGAACGCGAACACGTCCACGCCGAGCTCGTCGACCACCCGCGCCAGCTGCTCGACCTGCAGCGCCGTGTAGAACTGCGCCTCGTCGCCGATCAGGTAGTCGACCGGGTGCCCGTGCGTGCGCCGCGCGATGACGTCGGCCCAGAAGTCGGTCGCGTCCTCGACCTCGTGGGCGCCCTGCGTCAGGCCGAGCCGCGACGAGATGACCGCCTTCCCCGCGCGGTCCTGCCGCGTGAACAGGACGCCGTCGCGGCCGCGGGCAGCGTGGTTGTGGTGCATCTGGAGCGCGAGCGTGGACTTGCCGCAGTCCATCGTGCCGGAGAAGAAGACCAGCTCGGCCACCGGTCAGGCACCGCCCTTCGGGCCGCTCATGCGACGACGACGCACGGCACGAGCATCTCGTGACGCGTCAGCGAGCCGTGCACGCCGATCAGCTCCAGCGAGGCAGGTGTCTGCGTCGCCGAGTCCACGACGGTCGCGCGCCCGGTCATGGCGACGACGACGTCTCCGATGACGGGCGCCACGTGGTCGGCCACCTCGCCGAACCAGCCCTGGTCGGACGCCTCGTCGCGCGTGGCGACGACAGCCGCGGACCCGAGCACGTCGCGCCATCGTCCTGCGACGTCCTGCGGGTCCGTGCCGGCCGCGAGGTGCAGGTGCAGCGCCCGCGGCTCCCCCGCGGCGAGCTCCACCCCGGCTCCGAGCGCGGGGTGGGTGGCCAGGTCCCAGCGCTGGCTCAGGTCGACATCGACCATGCCGTGGTCCGCTGTCACCAGGAGCAGCGCGTCCCGCGGCAGGCTACGGGCGAGGCGCCCGAGCTCGGCGTCCAGCTCGGCCAGCGCGTCGCCCCACTGCAGCGAGCCCCAGCCGTGGCGGTGGCCGGCCTTGTCGACGTCACCCCAGTACAGGTACGCGACACCGGGCGAGCGCAGGACGGCGACGGTGGCGTCGACGCGGTCCGCGAGCGACTCCGCCCGCACGTACACCGGCCCCCGCAGCGCCGCCTCGGTCAGGCCGGACCCCGCGAACCGCGCGGGACCGATGCTCGTCACGCTGACGCCGGCGTCCGTGAGGCGCTCGAAGACCGTGGGCTCGCGCTGCCACTCGCGGGCGGGAGGTAGACCGGTCCAGCTCACGAGGTTGCCCAGCAGGCCGGTGGCGGGGTCACGCACCGTGTAGCCCAGCATCCCCGTGCGACCGGGCGGGACGCCGACCCCGAACGTGCCCATCGCGGTGGCGGTCGTGGACGGGAACGTGCTGGTCAGCGGCGTCGACGCACCCAGCTGCCGGCGCAGGAACGGCGCGTGACCCGCGCGCTCGGACAGGTTGGCGTAGCCGAGGCCGTCGACGAGAACGACGCACACGCGCGACGCTGCCGGCAGGCCCAGGAGCTCCTGCGACTGCACGGCACCGGGCAGGTCGACGCCCAGCGAGCCACCCACGGCCGGCAGGACGTTGCCCAGGCACGGGTACGCGGAGCTCGGCGCGACCAGGTCCGCCGTCGCGAACGCGGCGAGCGCCTCCGACGACGCGGTCGTGAGGACCGACTCGAGGTCGGTCATCGGGCGCGGGCGCTGGCCGCCGAGAGCTGCCGGGCGAATGTCGTCGCGGCGCGGACCGAGTCGGCGCCCTCCGCGAGCGCGCTGACCCGGACCACGACGTCGTCCGGGGCGAGCGTGCCCGTCAGCCCGTGGTCGGCGTCGCAGCTCGGGTCGCCGCAGGTGGCGGGTTCGAGGTCGACGCGCGAGACGGCTCCCCAACCGATCACGAGCGTGAGCTCGGACGCGCCCGTGCCGGCCTTGTGCTTGTCGGGCTGCCCGACCACGTGGGTGAGCGCGACCGACTTCAGCTCGGCGAGCGGGACCGCCTCCGTGGTGGCCGATGCGCTGGCCGAGGGGTGCTCCGAGTCGGCGGGGTGGTCGTCCACATGAGCGACCACGAGCCGCGTCGGGGTCAGGACGAGGACGGTGACGTGGCGGCGCACCTCGGCGGCGTCGAACGTGGTCTCGGGGTGGACCAGGTGTGCGACGACGTCCTCGTCCGCGAGCGCCACGTCGAGGACGTCGCTGACGAGCTCCGGGTAGTAGCCGGCACGGTGGAGGTCGACGCGCAGGTCGGTGGAGGGAGCAGACACCAGGACATCCTCCCACTCGTGACGACCGCGCGGGCTGCTCATGTGGATGACAGCCTCCGGGTCGCGTCGGCGCGGTCGGCGTGGGCCACGGAGGCGCGCGCGCCCAGCACGACCGCCCCGTGCTCGGAGACGACGACCGGGTTGAGCTCGAGCGAGCGCAGCTCGGGCAGGTCGTCGGCCAGGACCGCGACGCGCGCGATGAGCTCCTCGAGCGCGCCGACGTCCAGCGCCGGCAGCCCGCGGTACCCGAACAGGCGCGGGGCCGCCCGGGCGGACCGCACGAGCTCGGCGACATCGACGTCGGTGAGCGGCGGCACGCCGTAGGTGACGTCGCCGAGCAGGTCTGACGCGTCCCCGGCCAGCCCGAGCTGATGATCGGGCCGAAGAGCGGGTCCTCCGCGGACCGCACCACGCACGCCGACCCGTGCGGCGCCATCGCCTGGACCTCGAGCGGGGGTCCGTCGCCGGCCGCCCCGAACGCGTCCGCGAGCGCCAGCACCTCGCTCACGTCGCCGCGCAGCTCGGCCTCGTCGGCGACGTCCAGCCGGACGCCACCCAGATCCGCCCGGTGCCGCATCGCCGGGACGGTCGTCTTGAGCGCGACGGGCCAGCCGATCCGCTCGGCGACGGCGACCGCCTCGTCGGCGTCCCGCACCGGGAAGGACGGCACCACCCGGACCCCGATCGTGGCGAGCAGGGCCGCGACCTGCTCGGCGTCGAGCGCGCGGGCGCCGCCGTCCGGTGCTACCCAGCCCGCGACCAGCCGCCGTGCGGAACGGGTGTCGACACCGCTGGGGTGCAGCGGGAGCCCCCGGTCCCCGGACCGCCACTGCGCGTACCGCGCGGCCCGGCCGAGCGCCAGTGCCGCGTCCTCGGGCGTGCTGTACGCGGGTACGGTCCACGGCCGGTCGGCGTCGTCGGTCGCCGTCAGCTCCGGCGTCAGGCCGTGCAGCTGGTCCATGCACGCCACCGTCGTGCGGCCGGTCCGTGCGGCCGCGCCGGCGAGCCCGCCTGCAGGACCGGGTCGGGTCCGCCCACGGTCGGGATGCGCACGGCGACGACGACGTCGCTGTCGGGGTCGGCATACAGCGCGGCCACCGCGTCGCGGACGCGCGGCGCCGACGCGTCCTCCGCCAGCAGGACCACCTGCCCCGACACGACCAGCCCTGCCGCGGTCGCCGCCTCCGCGACCAACGTCGCGATCGAGGCGGAGCTGGCCAGGATCGCCGTGCGCCGACCCGCCGGCAGGGGCTGGAGCGCGAGCACCTGCGCGACGTCCAGGAGCTGGTGCGTGTTGTCGACGCGGACGACACCCGCCTGCCGCAGCATCTCGGCGAGCGTCCGAGGCGGTGCGTGTGTAGCCCGGACGGCGTGTCCGGGCGGGACCACCTGGCCGGACCGCCCAGCCGTCACGACGACGACCGGTTTGAGCTGCGAGAGCCGGCGAGCCACGCGGGAGAACTTGCGGGGGTTGCCGATCGACTCCAGGTACAGGCCGACGACGTCCGTGCCCTCGTCATCCGCCCAGAACTGCATGAGGTCGTTGCCCGACACGTCGGCGCGATGCCCCGCCGAGACGAACTCGGACAGCCCGATCCCCCGCCGGCGCACCGCCGCGAGCAGCGCCACGGCCATGGGGGCGGACTGGCAGAACAGCCCGATCCGCCCCTCCGCCGGCGGCACCTGGGCCAGCGAGGCGTTCAGCAGCGCACCGCGGCGGTGCGCCAGCAGCCCGAACGACCCCGGACCGACGATGCGCATCCCGGCGCCGTGGGCGACGCGGAGCAGCTCCGCTGCCGCTCGACGCCGTCGGGTCCGTCCTCGGCGAAGCCGGCGGACAGCAGCACCACGCCCCGGACCCCGAGCCGGGCAAGGTGCCGGACCGTGCCGACCGCGGCGTCCGACGGCACGGCGACGACCGCCAGCTCGACCGGCCCGAGAACGTCGACCAGGGCGACCGACGGCGCGCCCGGGACACCCACGGCGTGGACCACGAGCTCGGCATCGCCCGCGCGCAGGTCACGGAGCACCGCGGCGGCGAGCCGACCGACCAGTGTCTGGTCGGCGACGCCGGGCCCGACCACCACCACCGACAGCGCTTCGAGCAGCTGCCGCACCGAGCGGGCCTCGGCCCGGTGCTCGCGGTCGGCCATCACGGCGAGCGACCGGTCCGTCGGGTCGATGTCGAAGCTCAGCGCGACGATCCCGTCCTCGGTGCGCTGCTCGACCACGTAGCCCGCCTCCCGGAAGACCGAGATCATGCGGCCGTTCTGGGGCAGGACCTCCGCCACGAACCGGCCGACCCCGCGCTCGCGGGCGGCCGCGGCGAGGTGCTCGAGCAGCACCGACCCGACGCCGCGGCCCTGGTGCGCGTCGGCGACGTTGAACGCGACCTCCGCGTCGTCGTCGTCGATCCGGTCGTACCGCGCGACGCCGATGATGTGCTCGGCCCCGTCGACGTCCGCGACCGCCACGAGCGCCACCCGGTCGGCGTGGTCGACCGTCACCAACCGCTGCAGGTCCCGCTCGGACAGCCGCTCCATCGCAGCGAAGAACCGCAGGTAGATCGATCGCTCGGACTGGCTGACGTGGAAGGCCTGCAGAGCATCCGCATCCGTCGGCCGGATCGGTCGGACGTGCGTCGTGGACCCGTCGTGCAGCACGACGTCCGCCTCCCACCCGGCCGGGTACGCGGGATGCTCGTCGGCTTCGTCGGCGACGTCTTCCATGTCCTGCAGGTTAGTGCGGCCCCCTGCGCGCCGCGGCCTGTCGCGGCCCGCCGCGCGGGTCCACGGTCCACAATGGTCGCCGCACCGAAGTCCTGCCCCGAGGAGCACCAACGATGGCGCGTCGCCCCGCGACCCCTGACGTCCCGCCCGACGACGTCGTCGAACACATCGTCGACATCGACGTCGCCACCGAGATGGAGGGCTCGTTCCTCGAGTACGCCTACTCGGTCATCTACTCCCGAGCCCTGCCTGACGCCCGCGACGGCCTCAAGCCCGTGCAACGCCGCATCCTCTTCCAGATGTCCGAGATGGGCCTGCGCCCGGACCGCCCGTACGTGAAGTCGGCGCGTGTCGTCGGCGACGTCATGGGCCGGCTGCACCCGCACGGCGACACGGCGATCTACGACGCCATGGTCCGCCTGGCCCAGCCGTTCTCGCTGCGGCTGCCGCTGATCGACGGCCACGGCAACTTCGGCTCGCTCGACGACGGACCGGCCGCACCCCGGTACACCGAGGCGCGGATGGCGCCGGCCGCGCTGGCCATGACCACGGGTCTGGACGAGGACGTCGTCGACTTCGTGCCCAACTACGACAACAAGCTGACGCAGCCGGAGGTCCTCCCCGCCGCGATCCCGAACCTGCTGGTCAACGGCGCGGCCGGCATCGCGGTCGGCATGGCCACCAACATGGCGCCGCACAACCTGGTCGAGGTGATCGCGGCCGCGCGGCACCTCGTCCTGCACCCGGACGCGACGCTCGAGGACCTGCTGCGGTTCGTGCCCGGCCCGGACCTGCCCTCGGGCGGCAAGATCGTCGGGCTCGACGGCGTGCGCGACGCCTATCGCACCGGTCGCGGCGCGTTCCGCACGCGCGCGACGGCCCGCATCGAGAACGTCACGCCCAAGCGCAAGGGCATCGTCATCACCGTTCCCCTACGGTGTCGGGCCCGAGAAGGTGATCGAGAAGGTCAAGGAGGGCGTGCAGACCAAGAAGCTCACCGGCATCTCGGATGCGATCGACCTCACCGACCGCACGCACGGCCTGCGTCTTGTCATCGAGATCAAGACGGGATTCGTCCCGGAGGCGGTGCTGGAGCAGCTGTACCGGTTCACGCCCCTGGAGGACTCGTTCTCCATCAACAACGTCGCGCTCGTCGCCGGACAGCCGCGCACGCTCGGGCTGCGTGAGCTGCTCGTGGTCTGGGTGGAGCACCGCCTGGTCGTCGTGCGGCGCCGCAGCGAGTTCCGGCTGGCCAAGCGTCTCGAGCGCCTGCACCTCGTCGAGGGCCTGCTCGTCGCGATCCTCGACATCGACGAGGTCATCCAGGTCATCCGCACGTCCGACGACGCGGACACCGCTCGCGCCCGACTGCGCACCGTGTTCGACCTGTCCGAGCCGCAGGCCGAGTACATCCTCGAGCTTGCGGCTCCGACGCCTGACCCGGTTCTCCCGGATCGAGCTGGAGAAGGAGCAGGAGCAGCTGGCCGCCGAGATCGCCGAGCTGCGCGAGATCCTGGCCGACGACGCCCGGCTGCGGGCGCTCGTCTCCGAGGAGATGGCCGAGGTCGCCGCCACCTACGGCACGCCCCGGCGCACGATCCTGCTGGAGTCCGCGGGCGGCACCTCGATCACGGGCGCGCCGGCCGCCCGGGGTGCCGCGGCGCCCCTCGAGATCGCCGACACGCCGTGCTGGGTCCTGCTCTCGGGCACGGGACTCCTCGCCCGGACGGCGGCCGACGAGCTGCCCGCGCGCCTCGAGGGTGCGCGCCGCGCGAAGCACGACGTCGTCTCGGCGACCGTCCTGACCACCGCTCGCGCCGAGATCGGCGTCGTCACGTCACAGGGCCGGGTCGTGCGCGTCTCGGTCCTCGACCTCCCGGCCCTCCCGCCCACGGACGGCACCCCGAGCCTGTCGGGCGGCGTGCCCCTGGGCGAGGTGGTCACGCTGCTCCCCCGCGAGCGAGTGGTCGGTCTGACGTCGCTGGCCGGGGACGCACCGACGCTGGCGCTGGCCACCGTCCAGGGCACCGTCAAGCGCGTCACGTCCGGCGACGTGCCGGGCAACCGGGACGCGTGGGAGGCGATCGGGCTCAAGGACGGCGACGAGGTGGTCGGTGCGGTGGCGGTCGCCGACTCCGACGAGCTCGTTCTCGTGGCCTCCGACGCGTCGCTGCTGCACTTCCCCGCGTCCGCCGTCCGACCGCAGGGCCGCGCCGCCGGCGGCATGGCCGGGATCAAGCTCGCGGCCGGCCAGCGCGTGGTCGCGTTCGCCGCGGTGCTCGCGTCCCAGGCCGCCCAGGCCGTGGTGGTGACCGTCGCCGGCGCCTCCGACGCCCTGCCGGGTACCCAGGCCGGCTCGGCCAAGGTCAGCCCGTTCGAGGCCTACCCGGCCAAGGGTCGGGCGACGGGGGGCGTGCGCGCCCACCGGTTCCTGCGCAACGAGGACGCCCTGATCCTCGCGTGGGTGGGCGTCGCTCCCGCGTGGGCGACCGGGTCCGCGGGTCAGCCGGTCGAGCTGCCCGCGCTCGACCCACGGCGTGACATGTCCGGGACGGCGCTCAGCGCGCCGGTACACGCAGTCGGCTGAGCGCCCGCGCGGCGCCGACCATCGAGACGACGTTGTCGGGCATGCCCGGCCGACCGACGACGGGCCGCGGTCTCGGCTCGGGCGCCTGACGCTGCCGCGCGTTGCGCCCGACCACCGCGGTGGCGATCAACGCCTGGGCGACGACGTACGTGAGCATGACCCAGAAGTCGTGGTGGGGCAGGTGGAACGACGGGACGAACTCGTTCAGCGCGATCAGCCCGTCGGACACCAGGAACACCGCACCCCCGACACCGGCCGGTCGCCCGACCCCGGTGGACAGGACCGCCATCGCGGTCAGGCATCCGCCGTAGACGGCGACGGGGATCAGCAGAGATCCCGCGCCTCCCCCGCAGGCCCCGACCATGGCGACCAGGACCGCTGCATAGGGCACGAGCAGCACGGGCCGGCGGTGCAGCACGGACCGGCGTGCGTCCGGCGCGAACGCCACGACGTAGGCCACCTGGGCGAGCAGGAAGAAGCCGACCATCACCAGGAACGCTGTGTCGTCGCCGACGAAGGACGGAACCAGGTCGCCGAGCCAGGAGAACCCCAGAGCGACCAGCACCCACCTGACCAGGTGCCCCCGGGGCCACCGCGTCGCGGCGACGAGTGCTCCGGCGAGCAAGGGCATCAGGGCCCACTGGCCGACCTGCGCCACCCGCTGCGCGCCGATCCACTCGGCCGACACCTGGATGAGCGCGACGGCCCCGAAGGCCACGACGCAGATCCGTGCGGCCCAGGACAACGTCCGCCCCACCACGACCTCCTCGACGCCGGGCGACGTCGACCGGCTGCAGTGCGACGGGACATCGTCGTCCCGCCGCGCCCGAGGATAACCCGACGCGGACCCGTCCCCCGACGGCCCTCCGGGTGACCTTCAAGCTCGATCGCGTACATGGCGTTGCTGTGGAACACCGCGTACCCGAGGTTCGCGTAGAAGCTGGTGCGCGCCGGACGGGTTCGCGGTGTCGACGCCGAGCTCGGCGTACTCGATCCCGTCCGCCCGGTAGATCGTCATCGCGGCGCTGAGCAGCGCACCTGCCAGCCGACGGCCCCGCCACGCGCGCCGCACGCCCAGCAGGTCCGTGTAGCCGGCGCTGTACCCGTTGAGCGCCCAGTCCTGCTCGAACCTGGACGACAAGAGGTACCCCACCACCTCGCCGGTGGCGTCGTCGACGGCGACCAGGCTCCATCCGGGCGCGAACATGCTGCGACCCTGCGTCCACTCCTGAGGGGTCCGGGGCTCGCTGCCCCAGTGGTCGGCGAACGCCTCGTTGTGCGCCAGGCGCACCTGGTCGTCCAGCTCGCTCGACCAGGGCACGATCGAGATGCCGTCGGGCGCGGGGATGTCGGGCAGCGGGACGTCGAGGGGCCGCTTCATCTCCGCGTAGTAGCGGACCGCCGTGAACCCGGCGGCGCGCAGCAGCCCGAGGGTCTCGGCAGCGCCGTCGTCGACGAAGACGGTCAGCCGACCCGGAAGCTCCTTGCGGGACTGCGCGATCTTCTGTCGGCCCCGGCCCTGCGACCAGGCGAGCACCTGTCGTCCGATCCCCCGACCGCGCCACTGGGGGTCCACGCCACCGTCGAGGAACGCACGCACCACGCGTGTGTCACCCGGCGGCTGGCTCACCTGCGCGTACGCCCGGATCCGACCCTCGCCGTCGATCCCCGCGACCGTGTCGAGGGCGTGGTCCTTCCAGGCGCCGTCGAACTTCTCGTCCACCTCTTCCTCGGCGGTGCGGTACGGCGGCTGCTCGGCCTCTTCGATCGCCAGCACGAGTCGCCAGAGCTCCGGCACGTCGGTACGGCTCAGCGGGCGCCAGGTCAGGCCGCCCAGCCCGTCGAGACTCGGCAGGTGCTCGGGCGCGGCCGCGCGCTCGATGATGGGCGCTCGGTCGGTCTCGGTCACGCCGTCCACGATGACCGGCCTCGGCCGCTCGGGCAACCGAAATCAGGCGTCGATGCGGCTGCGGTCCAGGCCCTCGGCCGCGACGATGAAGTCCTTGCGCGGTGCGACGTCCGTCCCCATGAGCAGCTCGAACGTCTGCTCCGCCTTCTCGGCGCCGGCCACCGTCACGCGGCGCAACGTCCGGTGCCGCGGGTCCATGGTCGTCTCGGCCAGCTGGTCGGCATCCATCTCGCCCAGACCCTTGTAGCGCTGGATGTCGTCCTTGTACCGCCGGCCGGACCGCTCGAGCTTCTTCAGGGTCGCCGCCAGCTCGGCCTCCGAGTACGTGTAGACGTACTCGTTCTTGCGCCCGCCGCCACCGATCACCTCGATCCGGTGCAGCGGTGGCACGGCGGCGTAGACGCGTCCGTCCTCGACGAGCGGCCGCATGTACCGGAACAGCAGCGTGAGCAGCAGGGTGCGGATGTGGGCGCCGTCGACGTCGGCGTCCGTCATCAGCACGATCTTCCCGTAGCGCGCCGCCTCGAGGTCGAACGTGCGCCCCGACCCCGCCCCGACCACCTGGATGATCGCGGCGCACTCGGCGTTCTTGAGCATGTCCGAGACGGAGGCCTTCTGGACGTTGAGGATCTTGCCGCGGATGGGCAGCAGCGCCTGGAAGTCCAGCTGCCGGCCAGCTTGGCCGTGCCGAGCGCACTGTCGCCCTCGACGATGAACAGCTCGCTGCGCTCGACGTCGTCGGACCGGCAGTCGGCGAGCTTGGCGGGCAGCGCCTCGTCTCCAGCGCGTTCTTGCGGCGCGAGATCTCCTTCTGCTTGCGCGCGGACAGGCGGGCGCGCATCTCGCCGACGATCTTGTCCAGCAGGAGCGACGACTGTGCCTTGTGGTCCCGCTTCGGCGAGGAGAAGATCGCGGCCAGCTCGGTGTCCATGACGCGGGCGACGATGGCGCGCACGGCACCGGTGCCCAGCACCTCTTTGGTCTGACCCTCGAACTGCGGCTCGGCCAGACGAACGGTGACCACCGCGGTCATGCCGGCCAGCACGTCCTCCTTGTCGATCCGCTCCGAGGTGTCCCGGGCCGAGATCTTCAGCCGGCGCGCGTTCGCCTCCACCTGCTTGCGCAGCGTGCGCAGCAGCCCCGCCTCGAACCCGGCCAGGTGGGTGCCGCCCTTGGGCGTCGAGATGATGTTGACGAAGGTGCGGACCTCGGTGTCGTATCCGGTCCCCCAGCGCAGCGCGACGTCGACCTCGCACAGCCGCGAGACCTCCTGCGCGGTCATGTGGCCGCGGTCGTCCAGCACCGGGACGGTCTCGTGGAACGTGCCCGACCCGGTGAGGCGCCACGTGTCGGTGACGGCCGGGTCCGGGGCCAGGTGGTCGACGAAGTCCACGACGCCACCGCTGTGCAGGAACGTCTCCTCGTGCGGCCCGTCGGCGCCGGGCGTCCCGGCGACGCCGCGCTCGTCCCGCACCATCAACGTCAGGCCCGGCACCAGGAAGCTCGTCTGGCGCGCGCGGGTGACCAGCTCGTCGTAGGCGAACACCGCGGTCTTGGGAAAGATCTGCGGATCGGCCCAGTACCGCACGCGCGTCCCGGTCTTGGCCCGCGCGACCTTGGCGCCCAGCTCCAGCGACGACCCGGAGACGAACGGTTCGAACGTCGAGTCCGGGCCGATGCCGGCGCGGTCGTGGAACGTCCCCGGCTCACCCCGGCGGAACGTCATGCGGTGCGTGCGGCCGTTCCGGTCCACCTCGACGTCGAGCCGGGAGGACAGGGCGTTGACCACGGAGGCGCCGACGCCGTGCAGGCCACCCGACGCTCCGTACGACCCGCCGCCGAACTTCCCGCCCGCGTGCAGCTTGGTGTAGACGACCTCGACGCCCGTCAGCCCGGTCTTGGGCTCGACGTCGACCGGCACGCCGCGCCCGTTGTCGCGCACCTCGACCGACCCGTCGGCGTGCAGCACGATGTCGATCCGGTCCCCGTAGCCCGCCAGGGCCTCGTCGACGGAGTTGTCGATGATCTCCCACAGGCAGTGCATCAGACCCCGGCTGTCGGTGGTCCCGATGTACATGCCGGGGCGCTTGCGCACCGCCTCGAGGCCCTCCAGCACCGACAGGTGCCGGGCCGTGTAGCCGGACTGCGAGGAGGTGGTGGTCACCCGCCGATCGTATCCGCCGACCCCGACACGACCCGGCTGCCATGCCGCCACCAGCGCCCCGATCCGCTTCCTCACCGAATGTCCGAATCACCCCCGCGTTACGGCAGATCTCGATTTGTTTCGGGAGGGTCACAGTCCGCTACGCGGTGAGCGAACCACCCGCTCCTGGTGCCATCAAACGGGGACAGGGATGGTTGTATGGATCTGTGACGGGGACCATGACGCAACCACTGACCGCAGCCGACCGCTGCGACCGCTGCGGCGCGCAGGCCTATGTCCGGGTCATCCTCCCGGTCGGAGAGCTGTTGTTCTGCGCGCACCACGCACGCGAGCACGCGCCGAAGTTCGCGGAGCTGGCCACCCACGTGCAGGACGAGACCGACCGCCTGCTGGCCGAGCACGGAGCGGGCGCCGGCGCCGCGACCTGATCGCGAGCGCACGCAGACCTACCGGCGACGAGCCCCGGACCGCACTGGTCCGGGGCTCGTTCCGTCTCCCGCGTGGCGGCCTGCGCGCCGGGTCAGGCGAGCATGTCGGTCCACGCGAGCACCTGGTAGCGCCGCACGACCCCGTGCACGACGAACGGATCCGTGGCCGCGAACTCCTCCGCCGCCTCCCGGCTCACCAGCACGCACATCGCGCCGTTCACCTCGGGGTGCTCGAAGGTTCCTATGCCCACGAGCAGCCCACGCGACGCGAACTCCTCGTAGTGCGCGGTGTGCCCCGCCGCGTGCAGCGGTGCGAGCGTCAGGACGTCCGGACCCGACTCGTACAGCAGCACGTACCGGACCTGGCTCATGAGAGCCCCGACTCCACGTGGTCGACCAGGCGGCCGAAGATCACGGCCCAGCCGCGCACGTACGACCCGCCCCGGTAGCCCTCAGGCAGCGCGCAGGCGCCACCGAGCTGCGCCTCGGTCATGCGCTCCCACCCGCGGTGCTCGACCGAGACGCGGGTCAGGCCGGCCGCCAGCGAGCGGAACCGCAGCTCGACCTCGGTCGGCTCCGGCGTGAGCAGCCACGACATCGTGAAGCCGTGCGGCGGGTCCCAGGCCACGCTCGCCCCAGACGCGGGTGGTGCCGTCGTGCCACGTCTCGACGACGGTCCCGCCGAGCCGGCGCTCCAGCGTCACGTCGCGGACGCGGTCGCCGCCGGCCGAGAACGGCTCGACCGGCCACCAGACCCCGATCTCGCGCACGAAGACGTCGAACGTCGTCGCGACGTCCGCGCGCACGGTCGTGGCCTGGCGGACGGGCGGGGCCGCGAGCGTCGTCGGTTCACGCGCTGGCACGGTCGTCGCCCTCCGCGCCGTCGTCGGCGAGCGCCCCGACCTCCGCCTCCACCAGCCGACGAGCGACGTCCAGCGAGGCCGCCCAGGTCTCGTCGAGATAGGCCCGCAGGTCGGCCAGGCCCTCCGGACGCGACCGGTAGAAGTTGCGCGTGCCTTGCGTCCGACGCGTCACCAGGCCCGCGTCCTCCAGCACCCGCAGGTGCTGGCTCACCGCGCTGCGGGTGACGTCGAACTCCTCGGCCAGTCGGCCGACCGGGACCTCGTCGCGCGCGAGGAGCGTGAGCATCTCGCGGCGGCGCGGCTCGGCGAGCGCTCGCAGCACGGCGTCCGTCTGGCTCACGCCCACAGTCCTACCGCATGCCCCTCGGGGTCCGCGAGCACCGCGATGGTGCCGTTGTCGCCCGGGAGCCGCAGGGGATCTCGCACCGTGGACCCACCCAGCGACTCGGCCTTCGCCAGCGTGGCCGCCAGGTCGTCGACCCGCACGTAGAGCAGGATGCCGGCGGGCATCCCACCCTCCTGCGCCGCAGCGATGCCGCCGCCGACCTCCGCCGCGGGCGCGCCGGTGTCCAGGAGCGTGTAGCCGCCCAGCTCGGGCGGCGCCGCGGCCGTCCAGCCGAAGAGCTGCGTGTAGAACTCGCGAGCACGGCCCGGGTCCGTGCTGACGATGTCGAACCACATGACGGGACTGCCCATGATCCACCTCCGGTCGACCGAGCCGATCCTCCTATCGTCAGCCTCGACTAACCGTTAGTCAATACTTACCGTTGCTAGGAGGACGCCGCCATCGTCTCGACCCGGTCGGCGGTGACGGCAGCCCACTCGGGGCCGGCCGCGAGCTCGCGCGCCCGCTCGATCGCCCCGACGAGCGCCAGCTCGCGTTGCGCGGGAGTGCCGTGCATCGGTTGTCCGCAGACGGGCTCGATGTCGGTGATCCCGATGAAGCCGAAGATCGCTCGCAGGTACGGCTCCATGAAGTCGTAGGCATGCATCGGGCCGCCGGCCGAGTAGTCGCTGCCGCGCGTGGAGACGATCACCATCTTCTTGCCCAGGACCATGGGCTCCGGGAAGCCCAACGCGTTGTACCGGAAGGTGTAGCCCGGCTGGACGATGCAGTCGATGTAGTACTTCAGGGCGTAGGGGATGCTCAGGTTCCACATCGGCACGGTGAGCAGGTAGGCGTCCGCGGACCGGAAGTGGGCGATCAACGACTCGACGTGCGCCCACGCCTCCGCGTGCTCCGGGTCGATCGGACGCCCGACGAGCAGGTCGTACTTCGCCTCGATGTTCTCCCCTTCCATGGCGGGCAGGTCGTGGTCGTAGAGGTCGATGGTCTCGACCGTGACGTCCGGCTGGTGCTCGCGGAGCCCGGCGATGAACGCCTCCGACGCCTTGAGGGTGTTGGACTCCCCATGTCGCGGAGACGCAATGATGTGCAGCAGCAGCATGTCCGACCCTTGCTCGAGAGATGTGCGGGCGACCAGCCTGCGGCCGAGAGGTGGACCGCCCCACCTCCTGAGCTGGACATTACGGACACGATGTTTCGGCTGGATACCGCTCGGGATACCGTCACGTGTCCGGGGACCGGACGACGTGCCCCACTGGGAACGCGACGAGGCCCGAACCAGGTGGTCCGGGCCTCGTGCGTCGTCGGTCCGCGCTGAGGTTGCGCGTGCGCCGGTCAGTCCAGGTAGTCGCGCAGCACCTGCGAGCGCGACGGGTGGCGCAGCTTCGACATGGTCTTCGACTCGATCTGCCGGATCCGCTCACGCGTGACCCCGTAGACCTTGCCGATCTCGTCGAGCGTCTTCGGCTGGCCGTCGGTCAGGCCGAACCGCATCGACACCACGCCGGCCTCGCGCTCCGAGAGCGTGTCGAGCACCTGGTGCAGCTGCTCCTGCAGGAGCGTGAAGCTCACGGCGTCCGCGGGGACGACGGCCTCGGAGTCCTCGATCAGGTCGCCGAACTCGCTGTCGCCGTCCTCGCCGAGGGGCGTGTGCAGCGAGATCGGCTCGCGGCCGTACTTCTGGACCTCGACGACCTTCTCGGGGGTCATGTCGAAGTCCTTGGCCAGCTCCTCCGGCGTGGGCTCGCGGCCCAGGTCCTGGAGCATCTGGCGCTGGACGCGCGCGAGCTTGTCGATGACCTCGACCATGTGCACCGGGATGCGGATGGTGCGGGCCTGGTCGGCCATGGCGCGGGTGATCGCCTGACGGATCCACCAGGTGGCGTACGTCGAGAACTTGTAGCCCTTGGTGTAGTCGAACTTCTCCACCGCACGGATCAGACCGAGGTTGCCCTCCTGGATCAGGTCCAGGAACAGCATGCCGCGGCCGGTGTACCGCTTGGCCAGGGAGACGACGAGGCGCAGGTTGGCCTCGAGCAGGTGGTTCTTGGCGCGGCGGCCGTCGTTGGCGATCCACTCCAGCTCGCGCTTGATCTTGGGCTCCATGGTGACGCCCGAGTTCAGCCGCTCGTCGGCGAACAGGCCCGCCTCGATGCGCTTGGCCAGGTCCACCTCCTGCTCGGCGTTCAGCAGTGCGACCTTGCCGATCTGCTTCAGGTAGTCCTTGACCGGGTCGGCTGTGGCGCCGGCCGTGACGACCTGCTGCGCCGGGGCGTCGTCGTCGTCGGCGTCGGAGTAGACGAACCCGCTGTCCTCGGACTCCTCCTCCTTGGCGGCGGGCTTCTTCTCGCCGTCCTCGGACTCGTCGTCCTCGTCCGTCGCGTCGACGGCCTCCACGACCTCCGTCACCTCGGCGACGACGTCGACGACCTCGATCTCCTCGAGGTCGATCTCCTCGCCCTCGATCGGCTCGTCGTCGGAGGACTCGGCGGCGGTCGCCTCGGTCGCCTTGGCGGCCGGGGCGGCCTTGGCAGCCGGGGCAGCCTTGGCTCGTGTGGTCCGCGGCTTCGCTGCGACGGGTGCGTCGTCCTCCGTCGCGACGACGGCCTTGGCGGCAGGACGGGCCTTGGCACTGGTCGCTGCGGCGACGCGGGCCGGCTTCGCGACGGGCGCTGCAGCGGGCTCCGTGACGCCGATGCCGGCGGTCGCAAGGCCGCGGACGACGGCGCGCAGGCGCTTGGCGTCCTGAACGTCAGCCTGCTCGCACGCGGTGCGCAGCTCCTCGGCACCGACCGTGCCGTGCGTGCGGCCGCGCATCACGAGCTCCTGCAGTGCAGGGTGCTCGAACTCGCGCGGAAGTGCGGGGTGCGGGGTCTGAGACGACACGAACGACCTTTCGGCAACGCGACACCGGGAGGGGCCGGGAGTCTAGATAGATATTGTACCGACCTCGCGAGCCTCTCGCCGTCCCCTCGGGCACGACCAGACGTCCGTCAAGGACGGATTTCACGGGGTTGCACGCTCACAACGAACGAGAACGGCCAGAGATTCCCACGGGGAGCCCGGCGGGCGGTCAGCCCGGCTTCACGGTGAGTACCGGGCAGCCTGCGTCGAACAGGACGCGCTGCGCATTGGCGCCGAGGATGGGCTTGCCGACGGGGCTGCGCCGACGAAGCCCGAGGACGATGAGCTGGGCGTCGACCTGCTCGGCGGTCGCGATCAGGTCGTCCGCGACGTCGCCGCTCTCGAGCAGCCGGACCTCGTGCTCGAGCCCGGTCTCGACGAGCCGCGCCCGGACCGAGTCGAGGTCGGCCTGGACCAACGCCCGGTCGGCGTCGGGCTCGCCGGGACGGGCGCTGACGACCACCACGACCGGCGTCTGCCGGCGAGAGGCCTCGTCGATCGCCGCATCGAGAGCGGCCCGACCTTCGGGGGTGGCCAGGTAGCCCACCACGATTCCCATCGGTCTCTCCTGTCGACGGCGACACGGCCCATTCGTGACCGTACCCGAGGCGAGCCCGCACCACGACCGCATCACCGGTCGGTCGGGACGGCGCCGTCGCAGGTCAGTCCCGTTGCCGGACCCAACCCGGCGGCACCGCGGCACCCAGGGCGTCGCCGAGGAGCACGGCCAGCCGGTAGTCGGGTTCCGCCTCGAGCGCGCCGTCGAGCAGCACGCGGGCCCGCGCGCCGTCCCCTCGCCACCACGCGAGCAGTGCGAGCAACGTCAGCGCGGGCGCCTGCCCACCGGTCCGGCCGTGCGCGACCACCCCCTCGAGCGCGGCTTCGTGCGCGGTCGTGGCGGGCTCCGGCGGGGGAACCGCACGGGCCGGGTCGATGATCTTCGCCATCGCGGCTCCCAACGCACGGTCGATGTCGTCGGGGGCTGCCGGCGCGACGGAGCACTCCGCGAGATCCCCTGTGCCCGGCACCAGCGAGACGAGGACCGCATCGCGGACCCGGCGGTCCGACAGACCGGCCTCGAGCCGGCCCCACGGCACCCGCGCACCTCGACCGTCAGCCACCGACATCCGTCGCACGACCTCCCGCCACGCGACGACGGAGTCGAGGCGCCACGACGCGACCGCCTCGGGCCCGGCCGCCACCGCTCCCGCGAGCCGGTACTCCCATCGCCGGCGCGCCCGCGCCACCGTCCGTCGACGCTCCGCACGGGCCGCGCGGATGCGGGCGATGTCCTCCCGCGCGTCGGCGACAGCGGAGCCCGCCAGGACGAGGTGCGCACCGATCTGGGTCGAGTCGAGGTCGCGCAGCGGCCGGCCGCCGGGCGGGCAGCAGTCGTCGACGCAGTCGAGCGAGAGGTATCCGGTGCCGGTGACGACCCAGACCGGGATGTCGCCCAACGCCGGTTCGGCAGCATCGCGGAAGTGCGCCGCAGCCCGCTGCGCGGCCCCGACGCCGCTGCCGCGCGGATCGTCGTCCGTGTAGAGGACGAGCACGCTGCTCTCGGCGTCGTCCCGGCCGAGGTAGGCCACGAGCCGGCGCAGCTCGGACCTTGCCGGACGTCCGCGAGGTGCGCGAGGTCCACCCGGACCACCAGGCCGACGCGACCCCTCGGCGCCCGCAGGCTGACCGCCACGACGCTGTCCCTGGGGTGGAACCCGAGCCGGTGCGGGATGAGTGCGAGCAGCTGCCGGGGCTCGCTCATCCGAACTGTGGTGATCTCCATGCCCCCACCCCATCGGCCGGTGGGGTGCGGCGGGGGCCGCCCGGACGATCTGTGCGCGGACCGGGTCGGGCCGGGGGGTGTGGTCGCCTCGACCGGTGTCTGGCTCGATCCGTATCCCGGAGACACAACCCGGGCCGCTAACCTGACCCGATGCCCAGCAGGTCGACGACTCTCGCGCGCGCCGCAGCCGCCGCTGCCGTCGTGACGCTGCTGTGCGTGAGCGGATGCTCGACGAGCGCGCCCGGGTCGGGTCCCGCGTCGGCGACGACGGCGGTCACCGCGGCACCGAGCCCGACCGAGACGTTGCTGCCCGGGACCGACAGCACCCACTCCGCCGTCGGCCAGCTGGTCCAGGGGTTCCCGGTCGACCTGATCCCGGTCCCGGCGGGCGCCGAGGTGCTCGTCTCGTCAGCAGAAGCCGTCGACGGCACCGACCTCACCGAGGTGAGCCTGAACCTGCGTTCCGACCAGGACACCGCCGGCCTGCTCGCCGCCGTCAGCGCGCCCCTGGTGGCGGCCGGGTTCGTGGCGGGAACCCCG